>CAVWIX010000003.1:0-1125989 GCA_963755295.1 Vulcanimicrobiota bacterium | reverse complement strand
CGCCGCTCGGCGGCTGCGATCCGCCGCAGCCTGCGAGGAACGCTACGGCAACGCTAAAGCTAAGCGCGCCGATAAGACCTCGATTCATGATTCCGCCTCGGACAAGCTTGGTCGAGGACTTAACGTTCGACGAGCGGTTAGGGTTCCCCCGAAGACTTGGGTAAGCATTGCCCTTTGCGCCGTGCGAGGCTGATCGGCGCGATGCTGCGTGGCGCTGTGCTGCTGCGGTGCGGTCGGGTGGGCGTTGGACGGAGGCGCGGGGGTAACTGTGGACCGGCTCGCCCCGCCTTGAGCGAAGGCGAGCCGAAATCCGCTTGTAAGTTAACGCTTCCCTTGTCGTCTGCGATGATCTCGCCTGAATGCGGGCCCCAGTACGCTGGGGTTGTAGACCGCGACACTAGTTGGTTCGTTGAATCCCGAGCCGAGCGTCTTGATCGTGGTGTAGCCGCCCGCCGCCAGAATCTCCTTGACGGCGCTGTTCAGGAAGTCGGCCACGTAGACGTTGTCGTTCGCATCAACCGCGACACCTTCCGGATAGGAGAATCCCGAGCCGAGCGTGTTGATCGTGGTGTAGCCGCCGGCCGCCAGAATCTCCTTGACGGCGTTGTTCGCTGCGTCGGCCACGTAGACGTTGTCGCTCGCATCGACCGCGACGCCAAACGGATACGAGAATCCCGAGCCGAGCGTGTTGACCGTCGTGTAGCCGCCGGCCGCCAGAATCTCCTTGACGGCGCTGTTCTGTGTGTCGGCCACGTAGACGTTGTCGTTCGCATCGACCGCGACACCAGACGGATAGTTGAATCCCGAGCCGAGCGTGTTGACCGTGGTGTAGCCGCCCGACGCCAGAATCTCCTTGACGGCGCTGTGGAGGGTGTCGGCCACGAAGACGTTGTCGCTCGCATCGACCGCGACACCAAACGGACCGTAGAATCCCGAGCCGAGCGTGTTGACCGTGGTGTAGCCGCCGGCCGCTAGAATCTCCTTGACGGCATTGTTGACGTTGTCGCCGACGAAGACGTTGCCGCTCGCATCGACCGCGACACCTTCCGGATAGGAGAATCCCGAGCCGAGCGTGTTGACCGTCGTGTAGCCGCCGGCCGCCAGAATCTCCTTGACGGCGTTGTTGGCGAAGTCGGCCACGTAGACGTTGGGTGCGCCGAAGCCGATCCCGATCCCGCTGCCCGCGCAACTTCCGCCCGCCGGCGGTGCCGGCGAGTCCTTCTTGGTCGTGACGTAGCCGCCTTGGAAGGACCACGGATAGGTCGAGCTGGTGATGATCGAGCGATTGATGGACATGTAATTGTTTGCGTTGGGGCATGGACTGCTCGCAAAACCGGCCGCATATCCATCGATGCGCGTTTGATTGATCTTAAGGTTGGGTGTGTTCTGCGCGTACAAACCTGTGCCCGGGCTGCTGCTGCTGCCCCATGCGCACGATCCGCCGATCTCGCCGTTGACGCAAATCAAGGTATGCGCGATCTTCACGCCGGCGCCGTCGAGGTAGACGCCGACTCCGAACAGGCCGTTGACCATGTTCTGGTCGAGGACATACGGGCCGTTAGCCGGGCTGATGTAGATTCCAATTTCGCAGTTGGCGTACGCCGACGACTCGACGTCGAGGTTTCTGCCGCCGCCCAGATGCGCGACCGTGTAGGTCGCACCGTCGGTCGTCTTGACGCTCGTGCATGCGAGCAAGTCCTTGCGTTTCGCGCGCGAGTCAGGGCTTAGGTGCGAACCCGGGAGCATCGCAGACGATCCCCCGCCACAGCCTGCGAGTAAGGCAATAGCCGCGCAAACGCCTACGGCATAGCGCGTGCAGAATGACATTCGCATTGCTTCAAAACCAACTCTCTCCGACGCGTTGAAGCGCTTCGTGATAGAGGATGCGCCCAGCGCGCATCGCCTGGGCAAAAACGCGCAATCGAAGCCGCAACAACGATTACTGGGCTGCGCGGAGGGCTGGACGCTGCCAAAAAAGCTAACTGTGGCCTGCCAAGGCTAAGCGCATGGGGCAAACCCTCGAAGTGGCGGTGCGCCTTCTTGCTCGCTATATCCTGGTACGGTGCGATGACGCAAGGTCAAAACGTCGCCAATCGGAGCCGCCTCGCCACTAGATCAGCTTCGCGACGAGAGCCTTTGCAAACGATCGCCGACAGTCATCGCCGCAATCGCCAGTGGGCGCGCGAGCATACGGATCAGCGCGACGAAGCGTGGTTCAAGCGCGAGATCGTGCCGAAGCCCGATGCGTTCACGCTGAGCGAGATCGGCAAGGCGACGGGGCTATCGCTCGCAGCCTGCTCGCGTTTCCGGTCTGGCGCTCGCGAGCCGTATCCCCGGCATCGGGATGGTTTGCTCGTGCTGGTCGAGGGTGGGCAAGACGCCTGATGTCGAACGACCTTTGCCACCGGCCCTTATGTATCACTTAAGAGAAGAGAGGCTATGACAAGCAAGTCGCGGGACGAGAGATCCAACGAAATAACCTCGATGGACCGTACCGTGCTGCCCATTCCAGCGCCTCAGTATCCGCCAAGCACCGAGCTTGACGCGCGCAACGCAAAAGCCCCACCGCGATTTGAGGTAAAGGCACCTAAGGGTGCGCCCAACGTGGTAGTTATCCTTCTCGATAACATGGGCTTCGGCGACGTGTCGACCTTCGGAGGGCCAATCCAGATGCCGACGCTGGACCGGCTGGCCAAGGACGGACTGCGTTACAACAATCTCAAGGTCCCCCCGTTATGTTCGCCCGCGCGCGTAGCGCTGCTAACGGGCCGCAATAGCCATAGCGCAAACTTCGGAGTGATCTCGGAAATTGCTACCGGCTTTCCAGGTTATACCGCGATGCGTCCTGACAGCATCACGATGTTGCCCCAGACCTTGCGACTCAACGGCTATAACACTGCCATGTTCGGAAAGTGTCACGAGCTGGGGCCGTGGGAAGCGAGCGCTGTTGGACCGTTCGATCGGTGGCCGGTACATAGCGGATTCGAGAAGTTCTACGGCTTCATGTCCGGCGAGGCTGACCTTTTCCATCCGGTCATTTACGACAACATGACCCGATTAGATATGCACCCGGACGCCGATTACTACACCAGTACCGACATCACGGACAAGGCCATCCTCTGGCTGCGTTCCCAGCGTTCGCTGGCCCCCGACAAGCCCTTCTTCGTGTACTACGCGGCGATCGGTACCCATGGCCCGTTCCAGGTGCCCGATGCTTGGCGCGACCGGTACAAGGGCAAGTTCGATCAGGGCTGGGACCAGGTGCGCAAAGAGACATTAGCTCGGCAGATCGAGTTGGGGGTCGTGCCCCCAGGCACCGATCTGGCGCCGAAGCCGCCGGGAATCCAGGAATGGGACGAGTTGACGGCCGATGAGAAAAAAGTTTTCGCAAGGTATATGGAGATCTACGCAGCCTTTGCCGAGGTGACCGACTACGAAGTCGGGCGGTTCCTCGACGAGATTGAAGTCTTGGGCGAAATGGACAATACGCTAATCTTCTATATCACTGGTGACAACGGTTCCGTTTTCCAAGGCGGTCTCAACGGCGCATTCAATGAGCTGTCCGTGTTCAACGGGCTACCAGAGCCCCTGGACGTTGCGCTGAAAAACTTCGACGAGATCGGCGGCCCAAAATCGCATATTCTCTATAACAATGGCTGGGCTTTTGCCGGTGCGACGCCATTTGGGTGGGGACATCAGGTGGCCTCCTACGGCGGCGTCTGCCAATCCATGGTAGTCCACTGGCCGAAAGGCATCAAAGAAAAGGGCGGCCTGCGCACGCAATGGATGCACATGATTGATATTGCGCCGACTGTCTTGGAGGCGGTGGGTGTGGCTGAGCCGGGCCTCGTCTATGGCGTCCAACAGAAACCCCTGGAAGGCGTGAGCGTGCTAGACACGTTGAATGATCCCCACGCGAAGTCGCGCCACACCACGCAATACTTCGAAATGGCAGGCAACCGAGGCATCTACCAGGACGGCTGGTTCGCTACCACGGTGCATCGCCCACCGTGGGAGCCCAAAGCGCGCGCTACGTTTGAGAACGACAAGTGGGAGCTTTATAACGTAGAGGAAGATTTTAGTTGCGCGCACGACCTCGCCGAAAAGTATCCCGACAAGCTTGCGAAACTCAAGGGAGTCTTCTTGGAGGAGGCCGTCAAGTATAACGTGCTCCCGCTTGACGACCGCGCCTGGGAGCGATTCAACGCCGCTCTAGCGGGGCGTCCCGATTTGATGGAAGGTCGTAGCGAGATTACAGTTTACGAGGGGATGAAGGGTATTCCCGAAAACGGCTTCATCAACATCAAGAACCGCTCTTTCGTAGTCAGCGCCGATATCGAGGTTCCGAAGGGTGGCGTCGAAGGCGTGATCATCGCCCAAGGCGGAGAGATGGGCGGCTGGAGCCTCTACGTCAAAGACGGCGCACCTCGGTTTGCCTGGAACTATCTCGGCCGCGAGACTTACAAAATCGCGGGAGCCGATCGTCTGCCGGCGGGGCGGATCGCACTCCGCTTCGAGTTTGCTTACGACGGCGGCATGGGCGCTGGAGGTAACGGCGTGATCTTGGTCGACGATAAACACGTTGGCGAAGGGCGGATCGAGCATACGCAGCCGTTCGCATTTGGCGCAGAAACGACCGATGTAGGCGAGAACCTCTATACGTGCGTTAGCGACGACTACAAAGCTGGCGATAACCGCTTCACCGGCAAGATTCATAAGGTGACGGTCCAGGTCGGGAAGTCCAATCTCAGTGAAGAGGCTCAGAGGGCTCTCGCAGAGTTGCGTATGAAGAAAGCGCTCTTCGTCTAGTCGCGAAGATTAAGATATCAACCGGTGCGAGTTGCGTGGATTGCAAGCTGTAACTTCAAGTGAATCTGAACACCAACGCGCTCGAAGGAGAACTGTAAGAGCTTGCTGCCGCACGGGCGGGGTGAAAATGCGATGCGGCAAGAGGAAGACATTCGATGATAGCTCCACTGCTCGTATTACTGCTCGCGAGCGCGAGCCCGTCGCCGATGCCAAGTGCGAGCGTTCCTTGCGAGGGACGATGTCTTTCCGGCATCGCCGTAGGCGACGATGCTAACCGTGTTCTCGCTCGTCTGGACTCGCGACCAATCCCGGGTTCAGATCAGCACATCATGGCTGACTTCAACAGTTACAATGACGGACTGATGCTCACCGTCTACTATTATCGGGGCGCAGTCGTCGCCGTTTCGATTACGTCGACTGAAACGGGCGCGAAGATAGGCACGGCCGATCCATACGGAATAAGGCTGGGCGATCCGGCAACCCGCCTTACTGCAGAGCGTGGCAACGCGACCAGCACAACTGGGAATGTTCTCCGGTACGGCCCGGCTGACGGCATTCATTGGGACTACACCGTCGAGACCGGTACAGTAACAACGATCCTTGTGAGCTCCGTTCCAAGCCTGCGGTAGGTACGCGAGGATCGCCGGCTGTTTGGCCCGTCGGTTTTCGGGAGCGGGCTGCGGCGTTCGTGAAGGGGCGAGCCTCGACAAGACCAAGACAACGGGCATGCGCAGAATGGAAAACCAATCATGAATCGCCTTATACTTGTCCTTTCGATGCTCCCGCTAACCTTTCCAGACAAGACCGCTGCACTGGCCGGGGCATTCTTAAACCGCTTTGCGATTGGGGCGGTGCTCGGCGCCGCGATCGGATCGCCACAGGTGGCGGCACTCAACGCTCCGCCGTGGCTCATCGGTGCTCGCGTTAGGTGTTGTCGGCGGAGCCATCGTCGGTTTCGTCGTTGGACGGTGGGCGCGTAAATCTAAGCACTCGCACCGCTTACCCACGTTAGCGGCGACACAGTTCTGCGGGCACCGCTTCCCGATCGACAACCGGCGGTTCTCGGCCTCACGGACGACAAAGCCGCCTGATTTTTACGGGGACTGGGAGAAAACTCTGGGCAAGCGCCGCTTCAAGGTATTAAAAACCAGCCTGCGCCACCTCCGCGTCCGAGACGTGTTTACGTGGGAATTTGACTACCGTTGGACCGCTGTACGGGAGGCAAAATGACGTACGCGAACCCTTTGGCAAAAAACGCCAAAGGTGCTAAACTCGCGTCATGGGCACCAAGAACATTTCTCTCCCCGACGAGCTCGAGGCGTACGTTGACGCCAAGGTCGCGTCGGGAGAGTACGCTCACGCCAGCGAGGTTGTGCGAGAAGGCCTGCGGCTCCTGATGAGCGAGGAGGCCAAGCGGTTGGAATGGCTTCGCGAAGCACTGGCGGTTGGCGATGCCGACATCAGAGCAGGTCGAACGTTCGCCGCCGAAGACGTTCCGGCCGAGCTCGAGCGGCGACGGAAAGCCCGCTCTAAAGGACCGACGCGCCGCTGAGAGTCGAATACTCTGCCGCGGCACTCGGCGATCTGGAGCAGATCGAACGATATTACGCCGAACGAACGACGGCAGAATTTGCGCGGCAGTTCGTCGAGCGGATTACCGCAACGTTCGAGCGGCTCGTGATGCGAAACCCGCGTGCCGGGCGACTTCGAAAAGATCTCGATCACGATGCGCGCTTGCTACCCGTCCTACCCTACCTCGTTTTCTATCGGGTCGAGGAACGGCGCGTACAGGTGCGACGCATCCTTCACGGGCATCGCAATCTCAAACCGCCGCTTGCCTCGCTTCTCTTAGCCGTCTAGCGATTTCGGCGACTCGGCACAAACCTGCCGCGGCGTTCGCTATAGACGTAGGAGCCGGAGGGTACGGAAAGACCCATGTCGGTGCGGCCCTCCGACTCCCCCAACTCTTGCTTTAGTTCAAGCGTTGGCTAAGCGTTCGTACTTGCGAAAGATGACGACGTAGCTCGCCGCAATAAAGGCGATCGCGAACGCGAGCACCGCGTCACCGATGATTCCCGTCAGGCTGCCGTGCTGCGGCATCAGTAAACGTACGGCGTAGCGCAGCCCGAAGGCGACGAGGAAGATCGCGACCGTAACCCAGGACGACCCGAGGTACATCACCCCGCGCTTTTCGGTCAGTTTCACCTCGGTGTGCATGCCGCGCAAAATGCCCAGCGGCGTGCCGAGAATGGCACCGAGCACGATGCCCAGCGCAATCTCCGCCGGCGGAGCCGGATTAAGCCGCTCGTTGAGATAGATCACCCAAACGGAAAGCCCGCAGAGTACGATCGGCGATACCCACATTCGGGTGACGCTGATTTTCTGCGGGCGTAGTAAACGAACGGCAAGCACCGCTACCAGTATGACCAGCGGCAGCAGCTGCACCCACCCGGGGGTGCCTGGCGGCGAGTTGGTTATTTGATCTCGACCTTGGCGCCCGCTTCTTCGAGCTTCTTCTTGATCTGCTCGGCTTCGTCTTTAGCGACGCCCTCTTTGACCGCTTTGGGAGCGCTTTCGACAAAGGCCTTGGCTTCGGTGAGTCCCAAGCTGGTGAGCTCGCGGACCGCCTTGATCACTTTGATCTTCTCGGGTCCGATCTCGGAGAGGACGACGTCGAACTCGGTCTTCTCGGCCTCCGGAGCGGCAGCGCCCGGCGCCGCGGCCATCATCGCGACCGGCGCGGCGGCCGATACGCCGTACTTCTCTTCGAGCTGCTTGACGAGGTCGGCCAGCTCGAGAACGGTCAGTTTATCAATTTGGTCGATAAGTTCGGCTACTGCCATGATTCTTCTCTCTTCTCTAAGTAAAGCGTTATGCGTTTGATGCGGCGGCTTTTTGCTCGCGCACGGCGTTGAGCACGCGAACCAGACCGCTCTGATTTCCGGAGAGCACGGTCACCAGTCCGCGTAGCGGATTGGCGAGCGTACCGACGAGCTTTGCCACGAGCTCGAGCTTGGGCGGAAGCTTGGCCAGGATATCGACCTGTTTGGCGTCGACGACGCGACCGTCGATGTAGGCGGCCTTTACGGCGACCTTCTTGACGGTGTCGCTGAAGGTCTTGAGCGCTTTGGCCGGCGCGATCGGGTCGGGACCGGCGAAGACGATGCCCGTTGGTCCGGCTAGAAAGGTCTCCAGTTGGGTCGCGAGATCCCCGGCGGCGATGCGAAAGAGCGTGTTTTTTACGACGGCATACGAACTGCCGTCCTTACGCAGCTCGCCGCGCAGTTTCGTGATCTCTGAAACGGTCAAACCGGCGTAATCGGTAAGAAAGAGGGTCTGCGATGCGGCAAGCCGCTTCGCGAGCTCTCCAATGGCGGCTTCTTTACGTGCGGTCGGCATGAATCTGCTTTCAGTCTGACTTGCGTACGATAATGAAAAAGCGCCCCGTGAGGGCGCTCTGAATTACGCGTCCTCGGTGGTCCCTCGACTCTCGTCGAAGATTAAAGCCTCACGGCCGGCCACGGTCTCTGGAGCCGTCCGCTACACTACCATACGAGGCCCGGGGAACGCAAGGGTTTTGGGAGAACGGCGTCCGCTTGCAAGCACTAGCTAAAACCGCCTCCGAAGCCCTGGCCCTTCTCAAAGCCGGCAACGCGCGGTTCGTCTCCGGCGCGCCGCAATCCGATCCGAGCGGACAAGCCCCATACGCGGTCGTCCTGGGATGCTCCGACTCACGGGTTCCGATCGAAACCATCTTCGATCAGGCGGCGGGCCGCCTTTTCGTGGTGCGGGTTGCCGGAAATTTCCTCAACGAGGACAATCTCGGCTCGATCGAGTTTAGCGTCGCCGTTCTGAAATCGAAGCTCATTCTGGTCCTCGGACACTCGAGTTGCGGAGCCATCGAGGCCGCCGTCGGCTACGTCAAGGACGGCACGACCCAACCCGGTTACATCCAGGATTTGGTCGCCAAACTCGGCCCGGCAGCCCGCAACGTCCGCGGAAACTCGGGGGACTGGGTCGCCAACGCCGTCGCCGAGAACGTTAAACTCAACGTTGCCGCCATGACCGGCCGATCCACGATCGTCGCACAGGCCGTAAAGAGCGGCGAAGTCGAGGTAAAGGGTGGAGTCTACGATCTCCGCAGCGGACGCGTCACCTTCTTCTAACGGCTTTGTGAAGCGCGCCATCGCGTTTGTCTGCGAGCGCCTCTCGCTTGCCGTCGTCGCGATCGGGACCGTGATCATGATCATCGTCTTCGTCGTGGTCGAAGGAAACTCGACGAAGTTGGGCTTCTTCCCGATTCTGTTTCAACACAACGACAACGTCGTCCAAGTCGAAGCGGGATCTTCGGCGGCCGTGCCGCTGCAGACCGGCGATCGCATCAATCTCGGCGCGCTCACGCCCCAGCAGCGTTTCGCGCTGGCGGCCGGAGCGCACGCGAAAACCACGATCCCGTTGCAAGTGACGCGCCAGGGGCGCACCTTCAATACGGTCATTACGGCGAGTCCGCCCGATTTCTCGGCGCGCGCGGCGCTTACGCGATACGTCGGGATCCCGCTCTGCTTCTTCCTCTCGCTGGCTTTGGCCAGCGCGCTCTTCCTGATGCGGCCGCGGCCGATCACGCTGGCCTTCTACGTTTACACGATGCTCATGCTGATAAAGGTGAACGAGACGCCGCTGGATCTCGCCGGCTGGCCGATGAGTTTTGCCAGCTACCTCGCTATTCAATTCGTCTATCCGGCCGCGCAGCTGATGATCTTGATCTTCGCGCAACGTCTCTACGGCGGCCCCGGACGCGCTTGGCCGTGGTTTTTGGGCACCGCCGTCGGCTTGTCCGTGCTCGTGTTGTTTGCGTGGCTCGATCCAATGATCTGGATGGTCTATCAGCGCTTTGGATTCCCCGGGGCCGGTGCTGCTGATCGAAAGCCTTCTCGACTCGTTGCTGCTGATCGTCGTGCTGACGGGACTCGCCTACATCGCCTCCGGCGCGACGACCATCGCTCGCGGCCGCGTCTACTGGCTTATCGGCGGCATCGCGCTGGCGCCGCTGCTCGATCTCACCTGGGCGTTGGGCAACGTGCTGAGCACGCTCATCGGGAACACCTCGGTACCGCTATTGACCTTGCTGCAGTGGACCGACGCGCTGCTGCCGTGGTTCGGCCTGGCCGGCTCGATCTTCGTCGTCTACGGTTTCCTCTCGCAACGCGTGCTCGATTTTCGCTTCGCCATCGGCCGCGCAGCCATCTACGGCGGCGTGACGGTCCTGATTCTGCTCGTCTTCGGCATCATCGAGTGGTGGGCTCAGCAGGTCTTCGAGAGCACTCGGCCGACGATTTTCGTCAGCCTCTTCGCAGCGCTCTTTATCGGCCTTTCGCTCAACGCGCTGCACGGACGCATCGAGACTCTGCTGAGTACCGTCTTCTTTCGCGATCAGCGACGCGCCGAGGAGGCCTTGCGCCACGCATCGCGCGCGCTGGCCAATACTTCGTCGGAACGCACGCTCGTCGAGTTTCTCGTTTACGAACCGGCGCGCGTGCTCGGACTCACCGAGGCCGCGTTATTTCTCGCGCGAGGTGAGGACGGGAACTTCGTCCGCGCTGCCGATCGGGGCTGGACGCGTCGCGAAGCCGAGCGTATCGATCCCGAAGATCCGCTGATTGTCGAGCTGCGCGCCGAGCAAACGTCGATCGTGCTGGGGGAGCGGCCGCGCGCGGAGACGGTTTTACCCTCCGGCGCCAATGCGCCCGCGCTCGTCGTGCCGCTGCTGATGCGCGGGACGCTTTTCGGCTTCGTGTTCTACGGGGGGCGCGCCGACGGTACGTCCTTTACGGCAGGCGAGCGCGCGCTGCTCGAAGGGATCGCCGGCAGCGCCGCGGCCGCGTACGATCATATTGACGCCAATCGCTCTCGCGAGCGAATTCGAGAGTTGGAAGAACAGCTGCGGACCCTTACAGGTTGAAAGTGTAACCGATGAGCGGACCGCTGAAGGTGAGTCTTTGCACCGTCGAGGTTGGCGCGAAGCCGTAGTAGCTCAAATCGCGATACACCAGAAGTATCGTCTGGCCGTGATTGAAGACGTAGCCCGCGCCGCCGTAGCCCTCCCAGGTTTGATTCGAAACTTGGCCGACGGCCGTTCCGACGTCGAAGTAGTACGGCACGTACCAGTGGCCGTCGCCCAAGTAGGCCTTACCGCGCAATCCCCAGATAACGTCTGCCGTCGTTTCAGAGCTCGTTATCGTCCCAGACGGAGCGAGGATTCCTTTCTTGCCGATCGTCGCGTTATAGTCCAACGTGAGATTCACCGGGAAGTTCCGGACACCGATAAACGTACTGAGATCGGCGTTGTGCCCGTGTCCAAGGGTGAAGCCCACCGCTGCCTCCCAGATCGAGGAGGCGAGGCGAGCGTTCGTTGTTAGTGACACGGGAATTTGCACTCTGCCGAACCGCCCGGAGACGGACGAATTAACCGTCGCGCTGGCGGAAGCGTTGGTATAAATGTAGTCGCCGAAGAGATCGATGTTGCCTTTGCGGGCGTCGAACGCGAACATCGCGGCAGAGTTGAGATTGGCGGCGTAATCGGTCGGCGTCACCGCAACGCTGCTCTGAACGACGCCGTGCTTTCGTCCGGGGATGGTCGGAATCGAATATTGATAGTTGCCGTGAACCGTCGGCAGCCAGACGTACGGAGCCACCATAACGTGCAGTGCGCCGTCGTATTGCCGATCCATCAGGGTCGGACTCGCGGCCGGAGCCGGCGAAACGGGAGCGGGCGTCTCTTGAGCCGATGCGGCCGCCGCGCCGCATAGAATTAGCGCAAACAGCGCTGTCAACAACTTTACGTGCACCGAAACATTTATTAAGCCGGAATTCTTCATACGATCGTTCCTTTCGAGCCCACTCGAAATAATTCCGGCAATCTTCTACATCTCACGCGGCCCCGTCGCCGTAAATAAGTGCCGTTTTTGTCGTTCCTTCGGCGAGGTAGTCTCTCAAGGGCACTTGCAGCGCCTTGAAAAACTCGTCGGCCGCACGCTGTCCTTTTTCCGCCTTCTCGTCACCCTTGACGATGCGCGTTGAAAAACCAAACTCCGCGATGAGCGGCTCGAACCGATCGGGTATCGGCCGCGCCCAGAGTGCGAGCGTCGCATGCGCCGTGACGCCATGGCCAAACGAAAGCGTTCCCAACGTGCTCTGAATCTCGAAGACTTTCGCGCCGGCAACTACCGACATCGTCTGATCGAGGTCGATCTCCAGCGTCTTCAAATGCGGCAGGGCGGCGGCCAGACGCGCAAGTGGGATATCTACCTCGACCTCGGGATACTCGACGATGACGTTGTTGGAAAAGACGCTGACCATCGTTCCCGGCGAGTCGCCGCGGATCAGTTCCTCTTTGAACTTCTTCTTCTGCAGCTTGACTAGCGTCGTATTGGTATCGAACGAGGCGGCCCGTTCGTACTCGGGTGCCCGGCACTTGAAGGTTAGCTCCCAGCTGTCGTCGGGCCAGCCGCCTTGCCGAATCTGGCGGATGCGAAAGATCAGCTTGTTCTTGCGCAAATCCTCGTTTTTCGTATCGTAGAACTGGACGATCCGCAGCTGAGAGTCGAGCGACTCGACCGGCTCGTAATGCACGCCGAGCTTCTCGGCGCTTTGCTGCAGCAGCTCGTTGAACTCCAAAAGAGAACGCCGCTTGGGGAACTTCTCCGGCTTCAGGAGCAGCTTGAACTCGCGGTGCGTAACTAAGGATTGCGAGGTGTCGTCGTGAGGTTTGGCCATCGGAGTCTCCTATTGGTCGCGCACGCAGCGAAAACCGAGATGCGACATTCCCGAGTCGATCATTTGCGGCGAGCGCGCCGCTGGGCGAAAGCGCAAACAGTAACTCGGCGAGCACAGGAACGAGCCGCCCTTGAGCACCTTGCGCGGAATGCGGAACTGCGGCTGGCAGGGATCGTAGCTTAGCTCGCGCGCTTCGGCTCCCCCGCAACACGGCGACGTAACGACCTCGCGATCCTGCACGAACCAGTCGCTGGTCCACTCCCAGACGTTACCGGCCATGTCGAAAAGGCCGAAGCCGTTGGGGGCAAACTGTCCGACCGGCATCGTTCCGGGTCCGCGACGCGCCGTGCTGCGCCACGGGAAGTCGCCTTGCCACGTATTTGCCGCCGGTTTTCCATCGGGCAGCATCTCGTCGCCCCAAACGAAATCCTTATTGTCGAGTCCGCCGCGCGCCGCGTATTCCCATTCGCTTTCGGTGGGCAGGCGCATGCCGGCCCACTCGGCATATTTTTCAGCGTCTTCGTAGGCGACGTGAACCACCGGGTGATCGGGCCGCGATTCGATCGAGCTTCCCGGCCCTTCCGGATGCTTCCAACTGGCTCCGGGCGTCCACGACCACCATTGTGAATAATCACGTAAATCGACCGGTCCCGGGGTCATATGAAACACTAGTGAGCCGGGCACGAGATTCTCCGGCAACGCTCCCGGATAATCGGCCGGATTTAACGGACGTTCGGCTACGGTGGTATATCCGGTTTGGCGCACGAACCGCGAGTACTCGGCGTTGGTTACCGTATGGGGAGCGATCGAAAAAGCTTCGACCGTCACGTCCCGCACTGGAGCCTCTTCCGGATAGAAGTGATCGGATCCCATCCGAAATAATCCGCCCTCGATGCGGACCATGTCCGTGCTCGCCAACCGAACCATTTTGCCTTATTTTACCGAAGGAAACGGCGCCTCCCGCCGAGCGCGCGCCGCGCGCCATAGTTAATGTCGTTAACGAAGGACGGTTGCAGCGAATCCAGAAAGCCCGCATCCCCCCTATCGTTTAAACGATACTTAGACTGCGCAGCTATGCCTCGCGCGAGAAGGGAGTTACCAGAATGCCCACCCAGAAGCCGCCGAATATTATCGCCATTATGGGCGACGATATCGGTTGGTTCAACATCGGAGCGTACCATCAAGGCATCATGGCCGGCAAAACGCCGAACCTCGATCGGCTCGCCTCCGAAGGAATGCGTTTCACCGACTACTACGCCGAGGCGAGCTGCACCGCCGGCCGCGCTGCGTTTATCACCGGCGAGATTCCGCGCCGGACGGGGTTGACGACGGTCGGTCAAGCCGGCGCCAAAGTTGGAATGCCCGACGAGGCGCCCACCATCGCTACCGCGCTAAAATCGATGGGATATGCCACCGGCCAGTTCGGCAAGAACCACCTCGGCGACCTCAATCAATATCTGCCGACGCTGCACGGCTTCGACGAGTTCTTCGGCTATCTCTACCATCTCGATGCAATGGAAGATCCGTCGCACCGCAACTATCCGCAAGAGCTCAAAGATAAGGTCGGCCCGCGCAACATGCTGCACTGCTGGGCCACCGATACCGACGACGCGACGGTCGATCCGCGTTGGGGCAAAGTCGGCAAGCAGCGGATCGAAGATTGCGGCACGCTCTACCCCGATCGCATGGAAACCGTAGACGACGAGATCCTCGACAACGCTTTGAAGTTCATTGACAAAGCCAAGGCCGATAACAAGCCGTTCTTCGTCTGGCTCAATCCCACGCGCATGCACGTCCTCACCCACTTGTCCGAAAAGTACGACAGCATGCGCACGCCGGAAAATGGTTGGGGCATTGAAGAAGCCGGCATGGCCCAGCTCGACGACATCGTCGGAAGCGTGATGCAAAAGCTCAAGGACGACGGTATCGAGAACGATACGATCGTGGTCTTCACCACCGACAACGGGGCCGAGAACTTCACCTGGCCGGACGGCGGCCAAACACCGTTCGCGGGCGGCAAGGGAACGGTGCTCGAAGGCGGCTTCCGCGTGCCGTGCATCCTCCGCTGGCCCGGCAACGTGCCCGCGGGCAAGGTCGAAAACGGCCTGATGGCCAGCCTCGACTGGTTCCCGACGTTCGTCGCTGCCGCGGGCAATCCGAACATCGTCGAAGAGCTCAAGGCGGGCAAACAGCTCGGTGACCGCACGTATAAAGTGCATCTCGACGGCTACAACCAAATGGATCTCATCACCGGCAAGGGCCCCTCGGCACGCAAAGAGTTCTTCTACTTTGCCGAAACGACGCTGGGCGCGGTGCGCATCGGCGACTATAAATACCGTTTCATCGATCAGCCCGGCGGCTGGCTCGGCGGTACGGTCAAAGTCGACTGGCCGATTCTGAGCAACATTAGGCTCGACCCGTTTGAACGTACCGGCATGGCCGGATCGCTGATGTACGGGAACTGGTTTGCCGTCCAGTTCTGGCGCTTCGTTTTCGTGCAGGAAGTCGTAGCCAAGCTCGCAGAGACGGCGATCGAATTCCCGCCGATGCAAGCTGCTGCGTCATTTAATCTCGACGCAGTAAAAGAGCAGATCCAAAAAGCAATGGCCGGTCATTCCGGCCAATAGCGTCGGAACGCCGCTGGTAAATCGGGCTGCCTCGTTTGGCAGCCCGATTTTTATTTATCGCCGCCGAACTCGGCCTTCAGCCCTTCGCCTAAGGTTTTGCGCTGTTTCTGGCCCTGCTGGAGCGGCGCGGGCTCCCACGGTTCCCACTCTTCCCAGCCTAACGCTTGCGAGAGCAACCTGAAAGCCAAATCCCGCGAGAAACGCGATCCCCGTCGAAGATATCAACGATAGGCCCAGCGTCTGGTTGCAAATGAGATACACGACGCCGGTCAACACCGCCGCGGTAACGAAGAACTCTCCGCGAACCAGCTGCTTCGGAACGACGTTACACGCGATGTCGATAATCCAGCGTCCCGCAGTCGTGGCGATCACGCCGATAATTACCGCGGCAAAGTATCCGAGGTTCGCGGCCAATGCCGCCTGAACGCCGACGATCGCATACCACGGCAGCGAAAACGCGGTCATGAACTGAAACAGCCCGTCCTTAAAACGCTGCGCCGTCGCATAATCAATGAGCAACGCAATGCCGGCCGCGCCCAAACAGGCGAACAAATACCAAGGGTTCTCGAGGGGCGAGGGCACCTTGTTGACGAGGACGTCGCGAACGATGCCCCCGCCGATGCCGCCGGCATAGGCGAGAATGACGATGCCGATGACGGTGAAATTCTTGTAGTGGTCGGGCCGGCGCGCCAGCAGCGCACCGTTGAAAGCGTTGGTCGTGGCCGCGATAAGCGAAATGACGTCGACCGTCGTGAGCGTCCAGATCCCAAACTTGGATAAGATCAATGGGGTCATGCGGCCTCCGCAGGCTTACGCGAGAAGTAGACGCCGACGAGCGTTACGACGATCAGCTGAATGACGAAGTAGGTCAATACCGTGGCCGCGACGGTCGGCGAGCGCAGGCTCGTCGTTGCCAGCAGCACGCACAGGCCGATGTTGCGCAGCGCCGTTCCGATGGCCAATACGCGCCGGTCCTGTGGGTGCGGCGCGCCGAGAAGCCAGCCGACCAGCAACGAGAGCACCACCAGACAGAGCATCGCCCACATGCCGTGCGAGCCGTAGACGAGGGCGATGTCGTGCACGATGGTGGGGAAGAGCACCGCGATCAAGATAATCGCGGACAGGAAAAAGAGAAACTGCAGCGGGCGGCCGAGCCGCTCCGCGATTCCCGGAGCGCGTCTCGCCACGACCATTCCGACAAGGAGAGGCACGAACTGGAAGAGCAGCAGCGTGACCAAAAACTGGGCGAACGGTATTTTTGCTTCCGCTCCGGCCGGAAGAACGAAGAGCGCCGTGATCGGGATGGTCACCACCGAAACGAGGGGCAGAACCAGCGCGAGCTCGACGGCAAAACCGAGTCGTCCGCCGCGTTTTCTCACCTGCGCAAGCACGAATGGCACCCCCGGCGCGATCGCCATCAAGAGAAAGCCGGTGGCGATCTTCGGCGGCAATGCAAAGAGCTTGGCGAGCGCGACGCCCAGCGCCGGCACGAGCACCACGTTAGCGAGCAATGCCCGCCCCAGCAGGCCAACGTTCTTGAGGCTGGACATCAGGTGCTCGCGATCGACCTGCAAACCGGCTCCGAAGGTCAACGATACGAGCATGATTGCTGCGAGAAGTTTCTCGGGGCTCACCGAGACGCAAATGTAACATCGGCTCCGACAACCCTGCCGTAAGGGGAACGGCGCGGGCCCGCGGCCAAGCGTCTGCGCGAATGACCGATCGCCGGCAAGTCGACCGCATGGTAGACGTTGCGTCCGTGGTACTCATCTCGGTTGCGGCGGTGATGACCGCGCTCTGCGGCTACCAATCCGGCCGTTGGGGCGGTCAGCAAGCCCGGCTCTACAGCATGGCCAACGCCGACCGCGTGCTCTCCGCCGAGGCCGCCGATAAGGCCCTGGCGTTCAACGCCATCAACGTCAACCTGTTTCTTCACTACGTCGACGCCGTAGATGCCGGCAACAAAAGAAAATCCGACTTTATTTATCGGCGCTTCGGCCCGGTAATGAAGTCGGCGATGAAGGCGTGGCTAGCCACCAAACCGCTGACGAATCCCAGCGCTCCTTCATCGCCCTTCGTGATGCCCCAGTATGCGCTCCCAGCCTCGAAGGTATCGAGCGACTACGAGCGGCAAGCGCTGGAGAACTTCAAGAAAGCTCAAGACGCAACGCAGCACTCTGACGACTTCTTGCTGCTGACCGTCATCTTCGCCGGCGTCTCGTTCCTAGCGGGAATCAGCACCAAGATGGCGTTTCCGCGCCACCTCATCATCGTCACGCTGGGAACGCTCGTGACCGTTTACGCGCTGGTCAGGCTGGTCGAGCTTCCCTTCCTGGGAGTTTAGGCCGTCGCTTTGACGCGGTTGGGATCGACCTTCACGCCCGGTCCCATCGTGCTCGCCAGCGTAACGCTGCGAAGGTAGGTTCCCTTCGCCGCGGACGGTTTGGCGCGAATGATGGCATCGAGCAGCGTCGTGACGTTCTCCACCAGATGCTCGTCGTTGAAGCCGGCCTTGCCGACGATCGTGTGGATGATCCCGCTCTTATCGAGCCGGAACTCGACCTTACCGGCCTTGATGTCGCGAATCGCGGCGCCGATGTTCGGCGTCACCGTACCGGCCTTGGGGTTGGGCATCTTCTGCGCCAGGATGCGCCCGAGCTCTTTGCCGACCGACGCCATCATATCGGGCGTCGCGACGGCAACGTCGAACTCGGTGAAGCCGGCTTTGACGCGATCGATCAGATCCTGGTCGCCGACGATGTCGGCGCCGGCCTCTTGCGCGGCCTTGGCGTTATCGCCCTTGCTGAAGGCGATGACGCGTACCGTGCGGCCCGTGCCGTGCGGCAAGAGGACGGTGCCGCGCACGTTCTGATCGCTCTTCTTCGGATCGACGCCCAGGCGCACGTGCGCCTCAACCGTTTCGTTGAACTTCGCGTTGGCGTTCTTCTTCACGATCGCAATCGCTTCGGCAGCCGAGAACAGGCGGCGCGAATCGTAGCTGCTCGCGAGAGTCTTAAAGCGCTTTCCGTGATGTTGCGGCATGTTACGCCTCCACCTCGACGCCCATCGAGCGGGCCGTTCCGGCGACGATCTTCTTTGCCGCGTCGATGTCGTTGGCGTTGATGTCGGGCATCTTCACCTTGGCGATATCTTCCAGCTGCGACTGCGTCAGCGTCCCAACCTTATTGCGGTTGGGCTCTTTGCTCCCCGACTCGATCTTCAGCGCCTGCTTGATGAGGAACGACGCCGGCGGCGTCTTGGTAACGAACGTAAACGTCCGGTCCTCAAAAACGGTGATCTCGACGGGAATGATCATGCCGGCCTGCGATGCGGTACGCTCGTTGTACTGCTTGCAGAAATCCATGATGTTGAGCGAGTAGGGTCCGAGTGCCGGACCGATCGGCGGCGCGGGCGTTGCCTTGCCTGCCGGAATCTGTAGGCCGATCTTGCCTACGACCTTCTTAGCCATTTACTTGTCCTTTCGAAACGGTCCAAGCCGCTTCTCCTCCACTCTGTCTTACTCTGTCATCCTGAGCGAAGCGCCACGCAGTGGCGCGAAGTCGAAGGACGAGCACGTGTGCCGTGTTGAGCGGAGTCGAAACACGGCACGAAACTTACCTTCTAGACCTTCTCCACCTGGAAGAACTCCAGCTCGACCGGAGTCTCGCGGCCGAAGATCGAGATCAGTGCGCGCAGCCGTTCCTTCTCAGGAGCAATCTCGTCGACGACACCGGTGAAGTCGAAGAACGGTCCCGAGGTAACCTTGACGCGGTCGCCCTTCTTGAAGTCGATCTTGAGCTTCGGCGCTTCGATGCCCATCTGCTTGAGGATGGTTTTGACTTCCTTGTCCTGCAGCGGCACCGGCTTCTCGCCCGGACCCGGACTACCGACGAAGCCCGTTACGCCCTGCGTGTTGCGCACGACGTACCAGGACTGATCGTCCATGATCATCTCGACCAGAACGTAGCCGGGGAAAACTTTCTTGGGCGTGATCTTGCGCTTGCCGTCTTTGAACTCGACTTCGTCTTCCATCGGAACGAGCACGCGGAAAATCTTGTCCTGCATGCCCATCGAATGGATGCGGCGCTCGAGATTGGCCTTGACCTTATTCTCGTAACCCGAATAGGTGTGCACGACGAACCAGTTGCGATTGTCCTTCGGTTTGGGACCGGCGGGCTCGCCTTCCGCGTCGGCCTCGGCCTCTTCGGCCTCGGCCTCGCCTAAAATCGCTTCGTCCTGCTCTCCGCCGAGGGTTTCGTTGGTTATCGTTTCCTCGGTGAGGGTTTCCGCGGTCAGCGTTTCCTCGCTCGCTCCCGACGCGTCACCCATCTGCGAGTCGTCGATGATGGTCTCGGATTCGGCGGCGGTCTCCGGCGTTTCCAGCTCCGGATGGTCGATGTCGTACACGATTGACATTTACCCGGTGACTGGATGGATTACGGTAAAGAGCCATCCGAAGAGCTGATCGAGGACGAAGGTGAACAGGCCGATGCCAACCACCAGCACGATCGTGAGGATGGTCGCTGAGATCCACTCCTCGCGCGTCGGCCAAGTGACGCGACGAAGCTCCGCGATCACACCGCGGACAAAATCGCCTCCGCCCATGACCTGGGCCGTTCTCTTTTGTTGTTCGTTCACCAAAGGTCTACCTTAATTGTCACCCTGAGCCTGTCGAAGGGCAGTCGAAGGGTGGCAGGGCGGACAGGACTCGAACCTGCAACAACTGGTTTTGGAGACCAGGACTCTACCAATTGAGCTACCGCCCTATCTCGTCTCTCGATGAGCCCGGTGACAGCGGCAGAAGCGGCAATATTTGCTGAGCTCCAGCCGGTCCGTGGTCTTTTGTTTGTTCTTTTGCGTGTTGTAGTTCCGGCGTTTGCACTCAGTGCACGCCAGGACGACCATCACGCGCGTTTCTTTCTTTGCCATTCACAGTCTACCACAACATGAAGAAAACGGACCGGCGGTCCGTTCCAGACACCCATGCTAGCACACCAGAGAAGGCTCCGCAACGGCCTCGAGCGGCCCCTGAGGAAGCGGCCCGGCGCCCGGAGGTGCGCTTGGCTCCCTCAAGTGGGCGAGGTAGCGGGTCACGATGAGCCCTCGGGTGCCGAGTAGAACTTCGCCCCATGCCCCAGGCACCCGAGAACGGTGGTCGCGGCGCCCCGCGGACGGCGCCGGCCGGCAGCGATGCGCTGCTACGGCATTATGCCGTCGCTGCGCCGCTGATGGAGCGAATCTTTGGCGCGATTCCGTTCGTATGGTCAACGCTTCCGGGCGGCGTCACCGGTCCTACGATTTTCCACGGGCCGCTTTCGCCGCATACCAAGCCGAAGGGGCCGGTGGTTGACGTCCCGACCGCGGCAGGCGTTCATCGCTATCCCGCGCTCTCTGCCGAACGCATCGAAGGGCTGGTTCGCCACGGTGCGGTCGAGTTCTACTCGTGGTCGCCGGCTATCGCCGACCCCACGCGAGTACGCTTTGCGCGCATCTTACTCGAAACGGCATCACCGGAACAGTGGCTCAAACTTAACGATGGCTTGGATGCCGTGGAAGGCGTGCTCTTCGACGCCAAAATCGAATCTCTACGCGTCTACGACGGCGGGGACGGCGTCGCTCTGTGGATCCCGTTCTGTGACGCGCCCAGCTACGAGGATGTCCGCATCTGGCTGCACGCCCAGTGCGCGCAGGCCATAAGCCGCAATCCCAGCGCGCTAACGCTGGAGCCGAACTCACACGGTGGGCCGCCGGTCCACTTGCACGTTCAGTCCAACGCCGTTGGTCGCTTCAGCGTCCTGCCCTATTCGGTCCGCGCGCACCCCGGATTTCCCGTCGCCATGCCGATCGACCTCAATACGATCGATGACGAAAGCGGCGACGTTCCTTTCGTTAACGGCAAGGTACTGGTCGACAACTTCGAGCGCTGGATGGAGATCTATTCCGAACCCTTTGCCCGTCAGAGCGAAGCCTTTTATGCACAGCGGTTCGGTAAGCGCGCCGAGCCTTCCAAACAGTTTGCCGTTGCGGCGTCGGCACCGGCCTCTCCCAATGGGTCGTCTCAGCATGGATCGCATGGACCCATCGTAAGCGCCGCTGTCGCCGTGCTTCAAGATGGCCGCTCGCACACCGCCGAGGATATTCTTGAACTCGCTCTCAAACGCGGCTTGCTCGACCCGAGTGCGACCAAAAAGTACGTGTACACGTCGCTCATCGAATACATTGCGCGGGCTAAGGGCAACGGCCGCAAACCGGCTATTGTGCAAAACGGCGACCGTTCGTTCAGAATCAACGAACCGCCGGACGACTGGCCGGAGGTGCCGGAAGAGCCCGCCGCGGAGCCCTCGCCCCAAATCGCAACGCTGATCGCGCGGCTGAACCAAGCCGCGGCCGGCGGAAGCGTCGCCGCGGCCACCGCCTTCGAACAAGCGGTCTGCGATGCGTTCGATGCGCTCGGCTTCGCAGCAACCCATCTGGGCGGAGAAAAGGCACCCGACGGCTACGTCGACGCGCCGCTCGGCGCGCTCGGCTATCGAGCTATGATCGAGTGCAAATCTTCTGACGAAGGCATCAACGATCCGAGCGTCTTTGAGGCCTCAAAATTTAAGCAGGCCTACGATGCGCAGTTTTGCGCGCTCGTCGGGCGGGCGTTCTCCGGAGAGATCGAAGTGGCCAAGGAACTTCAGAACCACGGCGTCAGCGCCTGGACCGTCGATGACCTAACGAGACTGCTGCGCGTGGGCGCAAACCCGCTCGAGATTAAAGCGCTCTTCGCTCCGGGATTTGCCTCCGATGCCGTCGACGATCTCATTTGGGAGCGATACCACGGCCGCGCTAAACGCGTGCGCCTCATTGCCGATGCCATCGTTCGCACGGGGCTCACCACTCAACAGGCATACCATGGCGATCCATCGCAAGCCCCGCGAATCACCGAAGACGTCGCCATGGTGCTCGTCGATCAAGATTTAGCGGCACAAGGCTCGTCGGCGACTTGCAGCCGAACCGAGGTCCGAGCGGCGATCGATTATCTTACTAATCCGCTCGTTGGCCTGGCGGTAAAAGACGAAGCAAATGCGAGCATCGTGATTCTAGCCACCGAATCTTAGCTGTGCCAACGTCTGCATGTCCGTAAACGTCGAGCGCTCGCTTAGCGACGAAGAACGTTGCCGCAGCTAAGGGCCGCGATTCTTAGCACGGGCGCCGCCGTAGCATTACTTGCCGGATGCGGCGGGTCGCAGCCGCCGATCGGCGCGCCGGGCGCGATGCCGCTGAGCGCTGGGACCGTGCCGCATACAATGCCGGCATCAAGCTACGACGTGCTTCACAAAGTTCCGCCGTAAAGATGGAGACGGGCAGCACCCGTATTCGGGTTTGGTCAATGTCCGGGGCACGCTGTACGGTACTACGCGTGACGGCGGCGCCTATGGCCGCGGAAGCGTTTACAGCGTTACCGCGACCGGCGAGGAAAACGTTGTGTACAGCTTCCGCCATGGCACCACCGGCTATTATACGTACGCCGGCTTGATCTACGTCGACGGGAAGCTGTACGGCACCACCGAGGATGGCGGCGCGCACGGCGAGGGAACCATTTACAGCGTTACGACGACCGGTACAGAGAAGGTCGTGTACAGTTTCGCTGGCTCCGACGGAGCAGACCCGACCGCCGGGCTGATCAACGTGAACGGGAGGCTCTACGGTACGACCGCTCGCGGCGGCGGCTCGGCGTGCGGTGGCACTGGCTGCGGCACGGTTTTTAGCGTAACGACAGCGGGCGCGGAGCAGGTCTTACACAGTTTCCGCGGCGGGTCCGACGGCGCGTACCCATCGGCGGAGTTGCTCATCGTGAACGGCACGTTGTACGGCACGACTAATTACGGCGGCTCTGGGTGCGGCAGCTATGGTTGCGGAACCGTCTTTAGCATCACGACGAGCGGCAAGGAGCGGGTGCTACACAGATTCAATCTCGTCGATGGTGCCCATCCAGCGGCGGGCTTGGTCAATCTGAACGGCATACTTTACGGGACGACTTTTGACGGCGGCGGCAAGGGCTCGGAGTGCTATGGCTCTGGCTGCGGTGTCGTCTTTAGCGTGACAAAAACCGGTAAGGAAAAGGTTCTCTACCGCTTCCAGGGCAGCTCCGACGGATCGTTGCCGGTTGCGACCTTGATCGACGTGAAGGGCACGTTTTACGGCACGACGACTGACGGCGGCGCGTATTATCGCCCCCCAACTGCTGCGGGACGGTCTTTAGCATCACGCCGAGCGGCAAGGAAAAAGTGGTGCACAGCTTCGGCAGCAGCTCCGGCGATGGAGCAAAACCCTCTGCGGAATTGGTCGACGTAGATGGCACGCTTTACGGAACGACGTCCTCTGGCGGAGCATCCGGCGCGGGAACGGTCTTCGCATTGACTCCCTTACGGTAATTCGGGCCCCTGGATCAGCGCGCGGCGCCAGCCAGCCGGCGTCCTACAACTGAACGGATAACACTACCGCTTCGGAGGAACGGAAACGGCCACTCCGCCACTTGCGCCGGTGCCGATAGTTACGATCGGCTTCCCACCAGCGGGATAGTTCCAGACGTAGCCGCCTCCGACGATCGTCTTCCCTTGGATCCAAAACGAAAAGACGCGCGACGCATGGCCGAGATCAACGGTTTCAGCGACTCGAGCTTTTGTTCCACTAATCGCCAAACGGTAGATTCTCTTCTTGAAGTTTCCAAACGCGAGATACTTACCGTCCCACTGGAGCCATCCAAGTGTCGTGATGCTCCTTCGCGGCAGTCCGATGTGAACGAACGTGCTGCTTCCCTTGGGCAACTCCACTAAGCTCACATGCTCCTCCGATTTTCGGGTCTGAGAGCCGTTGACGAAGAGATTACCGTGATCGTCGTAAGTGCATGCCCACGGAAAGAAACCGGCGGGCAAGTGGTAGATCGTTCCCGACTTGCGACCGATCCCGAAAATTATAACGTATGCGTGCGCACCGGTTAACGCGACGTCCCCGCTCACCGGATCGACCGAGCACGAGGAGTCATACTGCCCCTGTCCGGTATCTCCCAGGCTTCCAATCCGTTTCGTCCCACCATGGGCGTACTCGTAAACGGTTGTATTGCCTGATGTGAGGACGAAGAAAAATATGACATAAACATTGCCGTTGCTATCGGCGCATTCACCTTTAGGAATCATCCCAGCGCTACGGCGGATGTGATTTACTTTCTTACCTTCCGGATAGGTATAGATGAATACGTTATGGCTTTCCGTGGCATAAAGTAGGTCTCTGCCGCCGCTCGTCTTATTATCAAGCGCCACGCGAGGCTCCGCTCCACCGAATGAAGCGCCGCAGCCGGCAAGCAGGAAGACTACGACCACGTTTAGGGCGAGCCTCGCTATGCTTCTCATATCGCATACCTCCAAAACGCCGGATGGGGCCCCTACCGCCTCGGCGGAACGGAAACGGCGACTCCGCCACTTGCGCCGGCGCCGATAGTTACGATCGGCTTCCCACCAGCGGGATAGTTCCACACGTAGCCGCCTCCGACGATCGTCTTCCCTTGTATCCAAAACAAACGGGCGCGCGCCGCTGCATCGAGGTGGACGGTTTCAGCAACTCGAGCCTTCATTCCGCTTACCGCCAAACGGTAGACACGGTAGGCGTTGTTCCCGGAATTTCCAAACGCGAGATATTGACCGTCCCACTGGAGCCATCCAAGCGTCGTGATGCGCGTTCGCGGCAGTCCGATGCGAACGAACGTGCTGCTTCCCTTGGGCAACTCCACCAAGCTCACATGGCGCTCTGATTTTCGGGCCTTAGACCCGTCGACGAAGAGATTGCCGTGGTCGTCGTAAGTGCATGCGTACGGAAAGAAGCCGGCGGGTAGTTGATAGCTCGTTCCCGAGTTGCTGCCTCGCTTCCAGATTTTAACGTCGGTGTGCGCGCCGGTTACCGCGAGGTCACCGCTCACCGGATCGGCCGAACACGACGTGTTATAGTCTCCGTAATCGAACAGGTTTCGGATCGATTTCGTCCCGCCATGCGCGTACTCATCAATCCACGTATTACCTGATGTGAGGATGAAATCGAAGAGGACGTACACATTACCGTTGCTATCGGTACAGTCAGCCTCAGGGATAACCCCAGGGCGACGGCGTATGTGCTTTACCTTCTTCCCGTCCGGATAGGTATAAATGAACACGTTATGGCTTTCAGTGGCATAAAGTAGGTCTTGTCCGCCGCTTGTCTCATTATCAGGCGCCACGCGGGGCTGCGCTCCGCCAAATGAAGCCCCGCAGCCGGCAAACAGGAAGACCGCGACGACGTTTAGGGCGAGCCTCGCTGTGCTTCTCATACCGCGATGCCTCCAAACATTAGGTAACTGAGCCATGATCTTGCGGTGGTGCGCCCGGCCAGAATCGAACTGGCAACCTTGGGCTTAGGAGTCCCCTGCTCTATCCAGTTTGAGCTACGGGCGCGCACGTTAGTCGTCTTTATTTTACAAGGTTTTTTTCGGGTCTGCTCAAGTTCTCTGCTTCCTTAATCTTGGCCCTCCGTTGCATATTCGTTGCATCGCGGGCCGGTAACGCCTAGGCTGGCAGGCGGTTGCAGCCGCACGGGGCCGCGAAGGCGGCGTCTGAACGGATGGTAAAATGACAACCGCTGAGGAGCTAAGCGCCAAATTCAGTTCGAAAGACGCGCGCAGCAGGATGAGCCGCAAGAACTTGATCCGGGCTGTAGCGGCGGCTGCTGTCGGTCCGTTTCTCGCCGCGAAGGTTGCCTGCCCGGCCGGCGAGAGCCTAGCCGAGGCAGCGGCGACCGGGGGTCTTTTTTCGACTCGTTCCATCCTCTACGAGCGAGAACTATAGCGTCATCTATAGCTTCGTCGGCGCTCGAAATAGCGCCGAGCCGAACGGCGGCCTTCTACCGCTCAACGGAATATTCTACGGTACGGCTGCGGGCGGTAACAGATGCGGGTCCAACGGCACATGCGGGACCGTTTTTGACGTAAGTAGTTCGGGCAAAGAACGGCTTCTTCACAGATTCCACGGGCAGGGCGGGGGGCCCGGGTGGCCGCTCGTCGCTAAGGATGGACTAATGTACGGCACTACGCTCTACGGTGGTGCGAGTGACCTTGGTGCTGTCTATCGCCTTGAGCCGCAGCGATGAAGACCTTCGATCTTACGCGTTACACGGTTGGTGCTTGCGCGGCTGCTGCATTGCTAGCCGGTTGCGGCGGATCGCAACCGCCTATCGGCGCGCCGACAGCCAGCGTAGGCGCGGGCGGTAACACGCTGCCGCACCATCGGACCTTTCAATACGCGGGCAAGAGGCAGCAGTTCGTTGTTCCCCCCGGGGTGGGTTCGATTACCGTTGTCGCGCGTGGCGCTGCCGGAGGAAGCTACGGAACTCACGGGCGCCTCGGCGGCCGCGTTGCTGCCGTTATCCCGGTTTACGCGGGCGAAAAGCTAGTCGTATTCGTAGGCGGAGCAGCGCTCGATACTTCCGGGGCACCCCAGGCGCCCGGCCGCCTTTAACGCACGAAGCCCAGAACGATCAGGCCGCCGACGAAGGCAGTCGTAATGACTTTGAGCGATACCTGCTTCTGAGCATGGCGGCTTATAGCGAGGCGGCTTGCAAAGTTCTCAGCGATCGCTTGCGGCGGTTCATGGTGCGCTTCCAGATCCGAGATGAACGCGACGGTCTCTTCGGCGGCTCGGATGCGGTCTGCGCACGCCGTGCAGCCCCTGCTGTGCCGTTCCACCGCGGCGCGCTCATCGGCTTCCAGCGAACCCAGAGCGTAGAGTTCGGCGAGTTCGTCGATATGGCGCTTCACGACGGCACCCTTGCTCTCAGCGCCTTTCCCAGCCGGCGTAGCCCCAGCGAAATCCGGCTCTTCGTCGTGCCCAGCGAAAGGCCGAGCTCGCGCGCAATCTCCACGTGCGTCTTGCCGACGAAATACGACAGTACGAGCGGCGCGCGCTGTTCTTCAGGTAGGCTCATGAACGCGGCGTAGAGGCGCCGGTTCTCAACGTAATCGTCGACCCGGAACTCCTCACCTCGGATCGATTGGGCACCCACCTTCGTCGAAAGCTTCGCGAGACGAGTCGCCGTGCGTTGCTGCGAGATGGCCTGGTTGCGCACGCAGACGACCAGGAAACTGCGCAACGTGCCGCGGGCAACGTCGTACGTTACCCGTTTCGTCCAGACTCGAATGAGGGCATCGTGCAGGCAGTCCTGCGCATCATCGGCGTTGCGTAAAACGTTGAAAGCGACCGAATAGAGCAACGAATGGTAGCGCGCGTAGACGCCATCGAGCGCCCAGCGCTCTCGACGGGCAAAGGCTTGCTCTAGCGGCGCGTCCGCGTATGGGTCCGTTAGCGCTTCCGACGACCGTGCGCGGCTAGGATCGGCGAGCGTTCCGGTGTCGATCACACGTCTCATACGCTCGAACGGACAATTTGGATTGGGAACCGGTCGTTTTGGGTGATCCGACGGGCCTTGCGGGGCGTACTGACCACGCCCGCCCAGACGCTGCGGAAGTAACTGATTAAGGAGAAATGACATGCGACTGCTCCTCGTACTCACTTCGACGACTGCTCTTCTGTGCGCGTGCTCCAACGGAGGAGGGCCTAATCCTCCCGGCACGCCCTACAACCAGAGCGCGTCTTCGGCATTATTCCCGGTTGGGAACCTTTCACGCGTTAGCCCCCTGACGAGCCGTAGCAAGGGCCGCGTCCGCGCGGTCATGGTCTACACGTTAAGTAACCGGGCGAGACGAAACGAAGTGATCTCTTTCGTCTCTCGGCGGGGGGCCCTGCGATACGATCGGTCATTCGATACCGGCGGCCTCGGCGATCCGTCGATCGCGGGCACCGTTCAAGGTGCGATAGCGGTCAGCTCCGGCGGTCGCTTTTTGTTCGCAGTCGACGCGGGCAGCAACGAGATCAGCAGCTTCCGTATCGGCGACGGCCAGTTGCAGTTCGTCGGTAAAGTCGGCTCGGGGGGCGTCCAGCCGGTCAGCTTGGCCGTTCATCGCGATCTGCTCTTCGTCCTCAACGCCGGCAGCAGCTCGATTGCCGGCTTCCACATTTCGCGCAACGGATGGCTGCGTCCGGTCGCGAATTCGAGCGCACCGCTGAGCGGCATCGGTGTCGGCCCGGCGGAAATTGGGTTTGATACTAGCGGCAAGATATTGGTCGTCACGGAGAAGGCGACGAACGACATCGACACGTACAGCGTGGCCGCGGGCATTCCAACGGGCCCTACGGTTCACGCGTCCTCCGGCATGACGCCGTTCGGATTCGCATTTGCCCCGCGTACGGAAAACATCGTCGTATCGGAAGCCTTCGGTGGTGCTTCGGGTGAAGGAGCCGCGTCGTCTTACGGCGTTTCAGCGCCCAGCACGTTGACACCGATCTCGGTCTCAGTTCCCGACGGTAACACCGCTCCGTGTTGGGTCGTGATTACGCGCAGCGGGATCGCATTTACGTCGAACACGGCCAGTAACACCATCTCGGCGTATTCGATCGACGCACAGGGAGATTTGACGCTGACCAATGGCGCGAGCGCACAGACCGGGACGAGCCCGACCGATCTCGCGCTGGGTCCCGACGATCAGACGCTCTTCGTGCTTAACTTGAAGAGCCACAGCATCGGCGCATACGCGATCGACGGCGGCGGCGCTCTTACCAAGCTTCGAGGCGCCGGCGGACTGCCCAAGAGCGCCCTCGGACTGGCAGCTTTGGCGCAGGGCGATTAGTTCGTCGAGAAGCCATAGCCAGGAAGGAGGCTCGGAACTCGCCGGGCCTCCTTTAATCGAACGCATTGACGGCCCGCGTTTGAGTGCCCGCCAAGCTGGCCATGAAATCGTTATGGACGCAGTGCGCAGTCTCCAACATAGAGCGCTCTTCGGTTGCGACCCGCCTCACTTCAGCGCGGTTCTCTCCATTTCGGGCGCTTAGCCTGCGCCCTCCCGCTTGACATTGTGGGGCGTCAGCCAGGGGTCTGCGAATCTTGCACGTTCTCTTCGATCTCCTCTCCAACCGGCTCGTCGACTAGCTCCACGGATTCAACGCCTTCCGCGTTTGGAATTCCGTCGAAGTGGGTGTCGAGAGTATCTAGCGATGGGTTCCTATTCAGGGTCTTGATTGCGTACGGTCTGTCAAGCGCGATCTGCGCCTCGGCCCCACAGATCAGCTTGCCCTCAAGGATCCGGCCGCCGATCTTAAGGCGTACGTCTTGGTCGCAAAATCGTTGAAGCTCTTCGTCCGTCATGGGCCGAGCTTACCCAAAAGGAATCTAGGAATGCAACCATCCCCAGCCGCCGTCAGAAATCGAGGCCGAATGTCTGCGCCTCCAGATAGATCGAACTCGTCAAGGCGTATTAGGGTGAGGATCTAGTCGGAGCCGATTGTGAACTTTGGATCCAGTGCAGAAATTTTACCCGCGTGGAAGACCGCAAAGCGTTCTGCTAGTCCACCTGCGAGCAGCAAGGCACCCGCAATATTCGCCGCGCTGCGATGTCTCGCGAACAGACTGAAGGCGCACCCGAGAATGTTGAGTGCACGAGCGGCGTGCGAGAGCTCTGCCGCCTTTCCGGTTTCGTACGCTTCGTATTGGAATGGGCCTAGCTCGCGGCGAAGCCGCTCGAGCGCAATTGGAACCGCGATGGCGCTGACCAGCGCCAAGCGTCGCGCGGGTTTCGCGGCCGGCGTTTCACAGACGATCATCGCCAAGCCGCTCGCCGTCGAGGCGGACGTGGCGGCAAAAAGAAGCGGGAGCGCCTTTCGCGCGTGATGCCAAGCCGGAACGACCGTATCACCGATGAGAACGGAGGTGTAGACCGACATCAACGGACCGGTGAGACCGGCGACGCCTTCGGCGAGAAGTCCAGGGCCGCGACCGATGCCGGTGATCTCCGCTGCACACGCGGTCATTGCCGCTCCCGAGAAAACGGAGAACAAATAGACGCCCAGGCTCATCGGCGAGGTCGGTTTGAAGACCCGCAGCATATTCAAAAAGCGCGTTGGCTTCTTCAGATCGGCGATAAGACAGAATGCGCTGAGCAGGCTCCCGGCCGCGGCGCTCAGGGTCATCGCTTTGGCGAGACGCGCGTTTTTCGATAGCCGGGCGCTTAGCCCGAGGGCAGCCGACGCGCCGGCCCAACCGCCGGACCAAAAATAGATCGGAATCAGCGCCGTCCACTGCGGCGGTTTGATGATCGGGCGGCCATAGTAGCCTTGCTTTCCGTCTTTCAAGGCAGGCTCACCATAGCGACGGCTCCGAGCAGCACCGCTGCGGCGATGCCTGCCGCGCGCCACATCTCTGGGAGGTGCTTCGTCGGAACGACGGGGTTGGGAGGAAGGCCATACACTTCCGGCCGATCGAGCAATAAGAAGATCGAACCACCCCCGCCGATACCGTCGTTTTCGTTCTCGAGATAGAGTTGCGCGTCGGCAAACGAGCCGCTCACCTGCTCGAGGCGTCGGTGCGCGCGATCGCGCAGCTCGTCAACCTTTCCGTATTGGATTGATTCGGTGGGGCAGGCTTTCGCGCACGCCGGCTGCTCGCCGACCTTCAAGCGGTCGTAGCAGAGGGTACACTTTCCCATGGTGCCGCGTCCCTTGGCATGACGCTCTTCGGGCTGCGCCTCGACGCGTTCGCCGATCACCCCGAAAGGACAGGCGACGACGCAGTAGCCGCAGCCGTTGCAAATATCGTCCTGAATGACGACCGTGCCGAACTCCGTGAGCACGATCGCGCCCGTCGGACAGACGTCGAGGCAGCCGGCGTGCGTGCAATGCTTGCAGACGTCGGATTCCATCAGCCAACGGCTGCGATTGTCGTCGAACTGCTCGACGAAGGCGACGTGACGCCACGTTCCGCCGCCAAGCTCGCCGGTGTTGTCGTACGACATACCGGTGAAGGTGTAGCCGTCTTGCGGAAGCTCGTTCCATTCTTTGCAGGCGACTTCGCAGGCCTTGCAGCCGATGCAGAGCGTCGTATCGGTGAAGAATCCGCGACGATCGTTCATGTGGATGCCTTGCCTCGCAACTCGTCTAAGTACCGGCGCAGCTCGGCGCCGCGCGGTCGCCTTCCGGCGCGGATATCGCACGTAAGACCCTTAGTCTCTTGGATGTGGACGTTGGGGTCCAGCGCGATGTGCAGCAAGTCGTTGGCACTGTCGCCCGTAACGATGCCTTTGCTTCCCCAATGATAGGGGAGGCCGACTGAGTGAATGATGCGCCCCTCGACGCGCAGGGTCGGCGCCCTGCGCGTAATCATGACGCGCGCCTCGACCACGCCGCGTACCGTCGAAATCGTCGCCCAGTGCCCGTGGCGCAAGCCGCGCAGCTCTGCAAGCTCGGGCGTGACTTCGCAGAAGAACTCCGGCTGAAGCTCGGAGAGCCGCGCAATCGTGCGCGACATGCCGCCGGCGGTGTGGTGTTCGGTTAGCCGATAGGTATAGAGAACGTACGGAAAGTGATTCCCATGCTTGTCGCTGGGCGAGGGATTGTACTCGTTATAGCGGCGGGGAAACTCTTGCCGGCACGGATTAGCTTGCTGGCCGTAGAGTGGATTTTGCACCGGTGACTCCTGCGGCTCGTAGTAGGTCGGCAACGGCCCGTCGACGACGCCGTTGGGCGTAAAGATCCAACCGAGGCCGTCGTCCTGCATGATGAAGGGATGACGGCCGGTCAGCGCCGCTTCGCGCAGCGCGCCGTCGGGCGGAGTGTAATCCGGCGGCTTCGTCTTCTCGAAATCCGGCGTGTCGTGGCCGGTCCACTGCGCTTTTTCCTCATCCCACCAAACGTATCGTTTGCGTTCGCTCCACGGCTTGCCGTCCGGATCGGCCGAGGCGCGATTGTAGAGCAGGCGCCTATTCGCGGGCCACGCCCAGCCCCACTCCGGCGCAACCCAACTCTGTTCGCTGCCCGGCTTGCGATTTGCGGTCTGATTCTGCTCGTCTTTGAAGCATCCGCAGTAGATCCAGCAGCCGCACGCGGTCGAACCGTCGGCTTTCAGCTCCGTGTACGCCGGCAGCGCCTTCCCCTCGGCGTCCCAGCCGTTGATTTCGCGTAACACGGCGTGCGCGTCGGGTTCGCGCAACGCGCCTTTTTCCGGATACTCCCAGGTGAGCGCGCGCAGTAGGGCCGCGTTGGGCTCGTCACGATCTGCGAGTTTCGCAATGATCCGCTTGCCGAGATGATAATAAAACCACAGCTCGGAGCGCGCGTCGCCGCGCGGCTCGACGGCTTGATGATGCCATTGCAGCAGACGTTGGGTGTTGGTAAAGGATCCATCCTTTTCGGTGTGCGCGGCCGCCGGCATCCAAAAGACTTCCGTGCCGATGGTTTCTGGTGAGAGTTCCCCGCGCTCGACTTCGGGAGAATCGTACCAGAACGAGGCGCTCTCGTTTTCTGTGAAGTCGCGCACGACCAGCCATTCGAGATTCGCCAGCGCGCGCCGGTGCAGGCCGCTGTTCGCCGAACCGACCGCCGGGTTTTCCCCGCAGATAAAGAAGCCTTTCACCTTTCCGTCGAGCATCGCCATGATGCTGCGATACGTCGAATGGTCGCCGCTGATGCGTGGCAACAGATCGAAGAGGTAGTCGTTCGTTTCCGTGGCGTTCGAGCCGAACCACGCTTTGAGCAGGCTGACCATGTACTTGTCGAGATTGCCCCAGAACCCGGTCTTTGCTGCCTCCGACTCGATGAAGTGCCGCAAGTTGCTGTGCGCTTTGGCGTGCGGCATGGGGATGTATCCGGGAAGCAGATCGAAGAGCGTGGGGATGTCCGTCGAGCCTTGGATCGAGGCATGACCACGCAGCGCCAAGATTCCCCCGCCGGGGCGGCCAATGTTTCCGAGGAGCAGCTGAACGATCGCGGCGGCACGAATCATCTGCACCCCGAACGTGTGCTGCGTCCAAGCGACCGAGTAGGCCATTGCGGAAGTTCGTTCGCGGCCGCTATTGGCGCACAGCGCTTCGGCGACGGCGATCAGCTGTTGCGGTTCGATGCCGCAGATGGCGGCCACCATCTCAGGCGTGTAGCGCCGATAGTGGCGCTTGAGCACCTGGTAGACACAGCGTGGATGCTGCAGCGTCTTATCCATGAACGGCGGCTCGCCGGCAATCAGCTTGTCGAGCGTATCGGATTGCCTGCTCGTTTCGCGCTCTAAGCCTTCCTCGCTCTGCCGCTGACCCGAGGCGCCGTGCAAGTCCATGCCCTCGTACATCCAGCTGTGAAAAAGATAGCCGTGCTTGTCGGGCTCCCAACCGGAAAAGAAGCCGTCGCCGTCCTCGGTGTCCCGAAAGTCGCAACGCAGAATGACGGGCGCGTTCGTATAATTTACGACGTACTCGTTGAAGGCCCGATCGTTTTCCAGAATGTAGCGAATGATGCCGCCGAGGAATGCGATATCGGTGCCGGGCCGAATCGGCACGTGCATGGTCGCTACGGCGCTCGTCCGGGTGAAGCGCGGATCCACGTGAACGATCGTGGCCCCACGCTCGCGCGCCTCCATGACCCACTGAAAGCCGACGGGATGGTTTTCGGCCATGTTCGAGCCCATGATCAAAATGCAATCCGAGTTTTGCAGATCTTGCTGGAACGTCGTCGCGCCGCCGCGGCCGAATGAGGTCCCCAGACTGGGGACCGTCGAGCTATGTCAAATGCGTGCTTGATTCTCGACCTGCACGACGCCCAGCGCCGTGTAGAGCTTTTTCATGAGGTAGTTCTCTTCGTTGTCGAGCGTCGCGCCGCCCAAGCTTGCGATGCCGTAACAGCGATTGAGAGTCAGACCTTCGTCGTCTTCTTCCTCCCACGTTTCGCGACGGGTGGCGAGCACTCGATCGGCGATCATCTCCATCGCTTGCTCGAGGGGGAGCGTTTCCCACTCCGTGCCATACGGGCGCCGGTACTTTACGGCATACTCGCGCAACGAGCTTTGCACGAGCGAACGCGTTGCCGAGCCTTTCGGGCAGAGGCGGCCGCGTGAGATCGGGCTATCGGGATCGCCTTCAATCTGGACGATCTCGCCGGACTTCACGAAGACGTTCTGACCGCAGCCGACCGCGCAATATGGGCAGATGCTCTTAACGACCTGGGCCTCTTCCGTCCGAGCGGTCCACTGACGGGTCTGTTCTGAGATTGACGCCGCACCTCGGCCGAGTTTGTCAGGGCCGGTGAGCTGCCGCAGCAACGGCCAATTGAAGCTATCGTCACGCATTCCACATTTATTCCTCATCGCGTGCCCGCTCTAACAGCCGCAAACAATATTGTTCATAGCAAGCAACCACGGTTAATCCGCTGCCGCGATGGGGATTAGCGATAATCTGAAGTCTACGAGCGCTTGATCAAACAAAGCGACGACGCCGGCGCGCGAGATACGCTGACCTTCCTTATGCAGCGAGAAGTCGCGCACCAAAAGATGTTTGAATCCGCGCTTGCAGCCATTCAGAAAAACTTTCCGCCGGGAAACATCGTTTTGGACCATTTCGCGCATGAATTCTTCCATACGTCGTCCGACGAGATCTCGGCTGGTGACGGCTCGGCCGGCTCGCCGGGCTACAAGCTGCTCAAGTCGGAAAAGCTCTGGGAGTTCAGCCCGATGGCCGGCGAGCCCACTGGAGGCGAGCCCGAGCTACCGCCCTCAAATCCCGAAGTCGCGTCGAAGACGTCTACGAAAGCGACTTCTAAGAAATAGCGGGCCCCGAGGTTCTACATGATTCCAGGCATCGCGCCGTGCGCGTTAGGCGGCGGACCCTCCGCCGAAAAGACTGTGCCTCTTAAAGCTCAGCGGACTATCGGTAATACGCGTTTGGCGCAATCTCTGAGATCCCCGTGGGCGCCAACCTTGCCGGCGCTCAAAATACGCGACGACGATCGCTGCATCGTCCCGAACGGATCTCGTTGTAAAAATGCGTTCGTGTATGGCAGAAGCGGGGTCTTTGGCCCGGTCTTTTCGCACCTGCTCGGCAACCTCTTTTAACAGATGCTCCCCTTCTTCAAGATTGCGCGAGTGCTCGATGACTCCGTCAGTATATAGAACGAGCATCGAGTTACCGGGGCACGTCAGCTCGCGTGTCTCAAATGAAGCCTGGTCGATAAACCCTAGCGGCAACGATCCGAACTCTAACCATTGCGAATCGGCGGTAGCCGCGACAAGTAATGGAGGTGGATGTCCCGCAAGGGCATAGAGAACTGAGCGGCTCATCGGATCGATGGTTGCCACAGCCGCAGTAATGATTGGCGTAGTTTCACGAACCAACTCGACGTTGGCGCGCGCCAGGATTGCGCCCGGGTCGGGAGTGACGATACTGGACAGAAGCAGCGCTCGTCGGGCTCTATTCATTGCCACTGCGGCCTGAACCCCATGACCGGCAACGTCCCCCAGAATAACCAGAACTCTTCCATCACCTAGCTGCACGACGTCATACCAATCCCCGCCCACGAGCCGATCCTCTTCGGCGGGCGTATAAATCGCGTTGAATCGGAGGCCGGCGACGTCCGGCATTGGCGACGGAATAAAGGCTTGCTGAAGGGCCTCGGAGATGCGCCGTTCCGCGATATAAGCGGCTTGCAACTGTCGGACTCGTTTCTCGTGGTCATCGGATTGCCGGGACTTGTCCTCCAAACGGCTGCGAAGCGTGTAACCTTGTATCAGCGTAACGGCCCCAATCAATAGCAATATGACGACCGCTGCTACTGCAAGTACACCGCCTAATCGAATAGCATGTAGGGTTTGCGTGGCGATTTCGGAATGGCGCCGCGCCAGAGTATGATCGACAGCTCGAACGTCAGCTCGAAAGCGATCCACAAGACGTTTCCCGACCAACTCCCGGCTCGGCCGATTGGAGTGCCGAGCGATAATCGGCCACGCTACGTGTCGCTGCCACTGGCGATTTGTCTTTGCCGCATCCGCAAGCGCGGCCGAGGCGGAGCGCAATCCGAGCCCTTCCATCGCCGCTCGAGCGCGTGCTAAGGCCCGCGGCAGTACCTTACTGGCTTCATAATAAGGCTGCAGCAGCGGCTTTCGCCAACTTGCGGCGTAGCCGCGCACGCCGGTCTCTTCGTCAAGTTGTTCTCTGAAGATCGTCGAAATCGCCGCCCTATTAGACTCCACAGATTCGATTTCGTTAAAAGAACGAGATTCCGAACGCTGCACGAACAAGCCGGCCAACGCTAAGAGGATAATGCCGCAAAGAAAGAGGCCTAACGCTCCATAGGGGAAGTGTGGGCTAAGCCGATGCAAAGCTGCCCTGCCTTGATTGAGGCCGATGGGTACGCGGCAAGCGAGCGGTTATGGTGAATCTGTCGTTCGCGCGACCGAAGTGGAGCGCATCGGCGTATGCCGAAACCAGAAAGAGTCCACGACCCCCTTGGCTCGATGGCGAAGGCGGCGAGGGGACCGTCCCAAAGCCGGAGCCGGAATCCGTAACGCAGAGCTCGACCACGGAACCGTCGCAAACGAGCGTTGCGCGGGTTGGATCTTGAGCGTGCCGAATTGCGTTTCCAACAATCTCCGTGAAAATTAGTCGCGCGGAGTCCTCGTCCAAGTCCCAATCCGAATGAGTCCGAATAACGCTTAGAAATGCGCCTCGTTCTTTGAGCACTTCCACCGCGGTACTCGCGTGGCTCTCCCAGAGAATGGTCCCTTGGCACATCGCGCCTAGCTTAACCCGGGTTGCATGCTGATTCCTTTACCCGCAAGGGGGAACGACCAAGCGCGCCAAACCGCACGAGCATGCAGACTGGTGGGGAGCAGCGCGTCAAACTTGAGGGTGAATACGATCTTCTCCGTCAAGCTGAAGTGGCGGAGATCTTCGCCTCCTTACCGGCGCTTAAACAGCTTACTCTCGACTTTTCCGCCGTGACCTATGTGGATTCGACCTTTCTCGGTGAACTTGCGCGCCTACATCAACGGCTAGCCGACTGCCGCATATCCCTGACGGGCGCCAATAAGAATCTTAAAAAAATCTTTGCTCTCGTCGGTTTCGATCAGCTTTTTACTGTTACGGCCGGCGACGACATCAAGAATTAAAGCGCGAGAATGCCACGGATCGGCGACGACGGTGGGCCGCGGCTCCGCTTACTTGTGGCGCCTTGCTGCGAGTTGATAGTTCTTGGAGAACGCCCTACCGCCCATAGCGGGGAGCCACGACCCTGTGCCATTTCGTGGCTATGGCGCGCCAGCGCCGAAGGGGAAGGTAAGCATTGGCTCGCATTGCCTAGGGGGCGGCCCGCCGTATGACGGGCGCGCTTCACAAGGAAGTTGCTAATGGAAGGAGTTCCAAACGTGCGATTAAGCCTTCTCGGTGCTAGCGCAGCGCTCGCCGCAGGCCTAGCACTTTCAGCGTGCTCCAACAGTACCGGCTCGTCGGCGGGTATGCCGTCGTCGGGCGCGCAAGTCCTGACGTCGAGTCATGGCCATAAGCTGCTGATTCGCCCGGCGCCCGGCGTAAAAATGCTCACGGGGCTGGAGTGCGGGAGCCAGTACAGCTTCTGCTTCTACGTCACGCCAGGCAACGCCGGACCTTACGTCACAACTCAAGACGATACCGCACCACTATACAACGTGGCGCACATCCTCAAAAACAAGAACGGCAAGGTCGACAAGAAGTTCCATACTTACTTCTATCCGGATCCCGGTGACCCGACCAGCCAGTACATCAAGTATAAAGGAAAGGGTCCCAAGCAGCCGGGCCAGGTAAAATTCACCGACGTCTACTGCATTTCGTTCACGCAAGACGGTTGCGCCAACGGCAGCGGCGCCATCCTATACCTCGGGATCGCTCTCTACTAATATCATACGCGAGTCCAAAGCAGCCAACGCAAAAGGGGGTCCGGCATCCGCCGGGCTTCCTTTTCGTTACGAGTTGGCGATGTCTGAACGATTGCACGTTACGTTGACAAAGCCAGCAACAAGGCGCAGCATAGCTAAAGGAGTTGTTCGTGTCGCGCTTTGGAAAACGCGTAGCAGCGCATGATCCATCCCGAGACCACTTCCAGAGAGTAGGTAAGCAATGCAAGGTTTGAATTTGGCTCGCTACGCTTTAGCCGCCTGTGCAGCCTTGTCGATGCTCGCCGGCTGCGGTGCCGGTCCGCCGCCTATGCCGGACGGTACGATGCTCGGAGTACCGAGCCATCTCGCGCCGATGGCGAGCCCTTGTGAGATTTCCGGCTTCTTTTACTTTCACGGGTCGTGTCTGAAGGAAACGCTGCCTGCCACCGGCGCAACGTTCGCGCTCGCGAAATATAAAGGCCTGACTCTCGCGCTGACAATTCCCAAAAATAGCGGGCAAGGAAAAGTGACCATTACGATGGGCGACGCGACGGGTCAGGGCGACATAACTGGCAAAACCAATGGGCGAAGTTTCTCTGCTTATCCGACACCGTGCGCGAAATCGTCATGCCCGGGAACGGCTTTCATGTACTTCTTTTTCGATAGTAGCGTGAAAGTCGCCAAAATTAAGGGCTACTCGACGCTGAAGATCACCGATGCAGGGAAGTACCCTGGAAAAGCGTGCTATATCGCCTTCGACCGTTTCACAGCGCCGGTAGGCTGGTACCCGATCGGTTCTTACTCCGGGCAGCCCAGCGGACATAGCCTGACGATCTCAGTCCGGTTCGACGGACTTGCAAAGGGACCCAAGGCAAATACGTTCGCCATCCTTTGCCTCTGAACGTCGTTAGGCGCAAGACCTCCGACCTCAAGAACTGCCCCGCACGTGTCTTGCCGTGGCCAGGATATGTCGTGAAGAGAGCGCTGCCCTACGCTATCGCGGTTTTCTTAGCCTGCACTGCGGTCATCGTAGGACGGACGCTGCACGTTACCGAGCCGTTCCCGCGAAATGGCCTGATTAAGTTTCCAACCGTTGACGGCATATCGGGGCATCTCTTGCTGAGGCTGGTATCCTCTGCTCAAAACGGCACGTCGCTGATCGCAACAACTATGACGGATGCGTCTAGCTTGCCGGTAGCAGCGCATCCTCGCAAAACATCGCGCCTGGTCGTCGTCTTCACCCTCCAAGTCAGCGAACCTATCCGCGCCGTGGCCTTTCCTCAATGGCGCATTGACGTCCCAAGCAAAATGGCCCTCGAGCCACCGTATGGCGTCGAAGTATTCGTCGCGAGATCGGGGAAGGCGCAGAGCCGAGAGTCCTACGCCGCAAAGGTGCAGGGCTCGACGATTGTGACGCAACCCCGCACTTGCCCAATTCCAGCGGCCAACGGCGTCGAATGCGCATCCGAGAACTATGTCCCCGGAAGCATCTACATTTTTGAAATTCTGCAAAACCCGCCGCTGAGCCAAGTGCCGCAGCCCTAGCGAACCCTGGATCGCGACGGACTAGCGACGGCCTCTTTGTGTCGTCGCCGATTAATCTTGTTTGATCGCCTCGACGTCAATGATGATGTCGATTAGCCGGCTGACCACGATGCCGCCGTCGGGCATATCGTCATTCCAGTTGACTCCGTACTCGTAGCGGTCGATCCGCGTGCGCCCGGTAAATCCGGCGCGCGTCTTGGGGCCCTTGTCGACGCCGTCTTCCCACCACGGCGTCTCCCACGCGCCGAGATAGCGCACGTCGAGCACTTCAGGCCGCGTCACGCCTCGAATCGTAAGGTCGCCGGTTACGCGATAGTCGACCGGACCAACCTCCTCGACGGCAGTGCTTTTAAAGCGGATCTCCGGATACTTTTCGCAGCTAAAAAAGTCGGGACTGCGAAGGTGGTTGTCGCGTGCCGGTTCCCCCGTCCAGCACGTGGTCGCATCAATGATCGCTTCGACCGAGAGCTGCCGCGGATCAGCCGGATCGAACTCTAGGCTCCCGTTTACCGGCTTGAAAAACCCTCGGACCCACGTCACCATCATGTGCCGGGCGCGAAATTCGGCAGCGCTGTGGCCTGGCTCAAATACCCACTTCATAATGCATCTGCTCCTCGTGCCGCACGACTCGCGTGCGACCGGTCTGGTTTCGTCCTAGCGGCGCTTTATAAGAAAAGGGCCACCACGGACACGATAATGCCGATCGTCGCGACGTTCCATATTAAGGAGCGCAGCAGGCCCCAGCCTGCCGCAAAAAAGATCAGATAGGCAACGCGGCCCGTAAAATAGAGATAGGCCCCCCAAACCGTCAGCGCGTTGTGACGATTGAGGATGCTTGCGATCAAGACGGCCGCGGCGAAGAACGGAAAGGTCTCGAGAAAGTTCGTAAAGGCTGCATCGACTCTCGATGCAACACCCGTCAGCCGGGGCATCTCCTTTTCCCTCGTGCTTGCCGTCCAAGCGTAGCCATATTGAGCGCTGATAAGATGCGACGCCGCAACGTCGTTGACCAGACCCAGCAGGATGCTCAACGCGAGAAGACGCTGCTCGACGGTCATGAAGCGTCGAACACAACCTGGTCCCACTCCCAGAGTTGCCGAAAGAAGTCGCGGGCCGCATTCCGGTCGCCGGCTGCACCGCCGATCGCGCCGGCGCTCCGCTTCCCGTCGATCGCCTCGAACGTGCGCAGCCGTTCGGCATTTACCGGCAAATACAGATCGGTGTCGGTGTGGTTGCGGTTGATCAGCACGGCCGCGGCTCCCGCCGGTAGCCGCTCTTTCACCACCGTCGTGCCGGGAAGTCGAATCGGCACGTAATCCAGCCACGCGTCGCTGCTAAAGTCGGCTTGATAACGGCGCTCGGCCGCATCCGCCAAATACGCGACCGCCGAATGCCGAACCATCGTTCCGCGAAAGAGTTCGACCGCCGCGTATTGCTCTTCGGGCGGCAGCGCAGCGAGCCGCGAACGATGCGGCGTTCCCGCCAGAGCTCCGCACTGCGGCAAATACGGCGCTTGTCGCACCCACCTTCCAAACGCTAAGCCCGCGCCACGTAAAAACTCCATGAACTGCGGCACCGAATAGGCACGGTCGTTGGGATGCAGCAGCGCATCGGCGAGGCCGGCCTTCGTCGCGAAATCCGGCGATCGCATCAATAACGGTGCGATCGGATGGTCGCGAGGCAGCGCCTTCAGCGTCATCGCCAACTCGTCGAGCTCTTCGCTCGTCCATCCCATGCCCAGCCGGCGGCAATACTCTTGCAGCAGGTAGATCCCGGCGCGGCCAAACGGCGCGTACATCATGACGTGCATCGCCCCGCTTGGAGCGAGAACACCCCGAAGCGCCTGCAAACCCGCAGCGGGGTCGGGAAGATGGTGCAGCACCCCGGTGCACACGACGTGATCGAATAACTCGCCAAGCTCTCCGGCGCGCTCGATCTCGATGCGATGCAGTTCGAGATTCTCAAGCGAATGCTTCTGCTTGAGTTCCCGCTCGAAAGCGATGCTGTGCTCGCTGACGTCAATCCCGACGACGCGAGCGTCGGGCCAGCGCACGGCATAATGCGCCGCCTGCATCGTGCCGCAGCCCGCGACTAAAATGCTTCGGTCGGCCCGATACTGTTCGTCGGGCCAAAAGAGATGGGAATCGACGCGTCGCCGCCGGTCGTCCCACGTGAGGCGATAGGCGTCGAGGTCGTCTACCGGCGGCGGGTAGGGGTGACTCTCGTAGAAGTCACCCACCCGCTTACCAACGGCGTCATCCGCCGTAGAATCAGACACGCTAGCCGTGCGGTGTCTTGATCTGCTCCATGACGGAATCCAAGTTGAACGATGCCGGCTTTTGCCGCGGCGGGAACTTCTCAAAGCCCTCGATCTGCTGCGCAATTACCGCTTGCATGAGGTACATCTGGGGGACGTGATTGACGACCCAATCCCAGTAGGTGTTTGAGTTAAAGTCGGCCCGCTCGAACGGATCGCGCCGCAGATTCACGATGTGCGGCACTCTCAGTTTCACGAACGGCTCGGCCCATTGCTGCATTTGATTGGCGCGCTGTAGCGACAGGTTGAACTTATAGTCACCCACGCGCACGGCGATGATGTCGCCGTCGTCGCTGAAATAGACGATCGCCTCTCTGGGGCTCGTCTTAGATTCCCCCGAGAAGTACGGCATCATGTTATATCCGTCCAAGTGCACGTTGAACTTTTTGCCGTCTACCGTCGTGCCTTTGAGCAGCTGTTCGGTGACGTCGGGGTTACCGGCTGCCGCCACCATTGTCGGGAGCATATCGATGTGCGAAACGATCTCATTGTAGACCGTGCCGGGTTTGATGACGCCGGGCCACCGAATAAAGCACGGTACGCGCCAGCCGCCTTCCCAGTTCGAGTCCTTCTGGCCTCGGAACGGCGTACTGGCACCGTCGGGCCACGTGTCGTTCTCCGGCCCGTTGTCGGTCGAGTACATCACCATGGTGTTGTCGCTGAGGCCGAGCTCGTCGAGCTTATCGAGAATCATTCCGATCTGCTCGTCGTGCACGACCATGCGGTCGCTGTATGGATCCTGACCGCTCTTGCCGAGATTCTTTTCGGCGACGTGGGTGCGAAAATGCATCGCCGTCGCGTTATACCACATGAAGAACGGCTGATCCGACTTGGCTACCTTCTCCAACCACGCGATCGCCGCGGACGTGATCTCCTCGTCAATCGTCTCCATGCGCTTTTTGGTCAGCGGTCCGGTGTCGACGATCGTCTGCTTCCCGACGCGCCCCCAGCGCGGGTCGACGGTCGCATCATCTTTATCCGTAGCCGAGCAGCGCAACACGCCGCGCGGTCCAAACTGCTCCTTGAACCACGGCATCTTCGGATAGTCGGGCAGCTCCGGTTCTTCCTCGGCGTTGAGGTGATACAGATTGCCGAAGAACTCGTCAAAGCCGTGCACCGTCGGCAAGAACTCGTTGCGGTCGCCTAAGTGATTCTTTCCGAACTGGCCGGTCGCATAACCGAGCGGCTTGAGCATCTCGGCGATGGTCGGATCTTCTTTTTGCAGTCCAATGGTAGCACCGGGCATGCCGACCTTGGTGAGGCCGGTTCGAATCGGGTTCTGTCCGGTAATGAAGCAGGCGCGGCCCGCCGTGCAGCTTTGTTGTGAATAATAGTCAGTAAAAAGGCCGCCTTCGTTGGCGACCCGGTCGATATTGGGGGTTCGGTATCCCATCATTCCGTTGCTGAACTTGCTGACGTTCCAGATACCGATATCGTCGCCCCAAAGGATCAGGAAATTGGGCTTCTTCGCAGGCATGCTCGGTTGCTTCTCTCTTTCTGCGGTTCGGTGGCGTTAAACGTAAGGAGGGACTTGGTCGTTCGCCTAACCAGCGCCGCCACCATTTGCACCTATGCCCCGGCGTGCCTCGTCTAAGCCGTTCCAGAATCCGGCGACGGCGTCGAGGATCGCTCCTCCGGCGACCAAAAACCGCTCCGGTGAGAAGCCCGGCTTAGCGAAAGCTTCGCGCAGCTCGTCGTCGGTGTGCGCCGCGTGCGTCTCTTCCAACGCATCGTGCCACGTCCAGAACCCCAGCGGCAGGTCGGCTAGGCGCTCCGCCTTGATGGCGCGGAGTCCCTCGATCAGCTGCTTCCAGAATCCGGCCGCGGCCCAATGCTCGATGGCATACGAAGCGCCGGCGGCGGTCGACTCGTCCTCCGACCCGTACCACTCCTTAAGCGCGTCGCAAAAGGCCAGCGTGGACTCACGCCCTAAGCGGCGCTTTCCGATCTCTTGCCATTCCAAGCCGAGGGCGGCGGCGAAAGTCGCCAGCCATTCAAAGTGCCCGGCGGTAAAGCGGAACGTCCCGCCTTCGACCGACCCAGCCGCCGTAAAGACGACGCCCAGCTCGTTCATCAGAATCTCTTTGCCCGCCCGGTAGCTCTGCAGATCGGGCGCGTTGATGCACTTGCGCAGCTGCGCTTCGATGAAGAGATGGCTGAAAACCGAGAACTGAATGGTGAAGTCGCGCAGTTGCTCGAGGCTTGCCTCGCCCCGGGAGAACCAGCTCGTATAGGCGTTGTGCCGCACGATCGGGTGGGTGTCGATGCTCTGCGCGACGGCTGCTTCGAACTCGTCGAGATCGGTAGTGGTCGGGGCCAGGGCAATCACGGGCGTTCTCCTTGCAGGTAGTAGTAAAAAAGAAGCCGCCTCGCTGTCGGCGAGGCGGCTTTGCATTTTGACGAACTCGTTCGTTATAGCAATGGCGTACCTGGCCGGCTTCCTTCGAAGTAGCCATAATAATAGTAATACGCCGAGCTGCGAACGAGCATGTTGTGCGGACTATAGCATAGGGCCGGGGCGCAATGCAATAAGGCGCGGCAACGCAGGCAGGCCCCAGACCGAGCTCGGGAGGAGCCGTCTTCGGCTGGGGCCTGGAAGCACCGTGAACGGACCCACCGCCCCACGGTACTCCCGCTTTCGTGCCGGCGGATTGCCGTACCGGCGCGGTGGCAGTCTTCTGTCAGTCCCCGCGCAGGCAACCCTCGGACCTGACCAAAAGATGACCCCTTGCGAGCCGCTGAGTACTGATGGCGAATACCGATCGAGCCGTGGATCAGGACCTGCTCCGGCGCATGCGCGATCTCCGAAAACGGCGCGGCCAATACCGATCGACCGACCGCGCTTCGCGAGAGCTGCTGCGTTTGAGTTCGATGATGCCCGACGGCTCACTCGAACGAGAAGTCTTCGAACGCGCCGAAATTCAGGGCGCTTCGTATAAAGCTATCGCCGTCGCGCTCAATATCTCCGAGCGCCACCTCTACCGCATTCGGCGGCGAATGATCGAGATGATCGAGGCCGGCGAGAGCGATCTCTCCGCGCGAATGCCGGAACGTCTTTCGGCGCTGGACTTGATCGCCACGCTGTTGCGCTACGGACACGCGCAGCGTGCCGCCGACGCAATCCGCCGCGCGGAGAACGTTTCGTTCACCGCTCGCGAGCGCGTCGAGCTCGCCGCGCTCCAAGCCATGGCGGCCTGCCAAACCGGCGATTTTCCCGGCGCCCGCAACGTCGTCGAGCGCCTCGCCGCAGACTCGGCGCGTTTAAGCGAAGCCGATCGCGGCTATGCGCGCCGCCGCCTGCGTATGACCCAAGGGTATGTTTCCTATTGGTACGGGCTCTACGAAGAGGCGCTGGCGCACTGCGAAGCGGCGCTTGGGCCGCACTTGCGCAAATCGCCGGGCGTCGTCGGGGTTGACGAGCTGCGATCCGTTGCCACCGACGCCGTCTTCCTCGGTCTGCTCCATCAAGAGGGAGGCTCGCCGCAGCGCGCCGTCGACGTCTTGACCTTCGCCGAAAAACTGTTGCGCCGCTCCAACGGCGACGTGCCGCTCGTCGAACTGACGCTGGCCTATATCAATCGCGCCTTCGCCAAGGCGGCTTTACCCGACTCGCTTCCCGAGGCGCGTCGCGACGCCGACGAGGCGCTGCTGCTGACACGTTCCAACGGCCTGCTCTGCGAGGAGGTTTTGGCACGACTGGCATCGGGCGTTCTGCACGAGTTTGCCGGCGATACCGAAGCGGCGCTCAACGACGTGCGCTACGCGCTCGACCTTGGGCGCGCCGTGCTTTCGGGAGATCCGCTCTGCCGCACGCACTACATCACCTCGCGCGTGCAAGTCTTCGCGGGAAAGATCGACGAAACGCTGACCCATATCGGCGAAGCGCGCAGCCTCGTGCCGCCCGACTCGCTGCTCGGCACGATTGCCGAGATCGTCGAAGGCCGCATCCATTGGGCGCGCAGCGACGCCGCCGCGACGTTCGATGCGGCTTCGCGCGGCATCGTCGCCTTCCAGCGCCGCAAAACGTCCACGCATTATCTCGGATACGCTTTCTTGAGCCGCGCGCTGGCCGGCGAACGTTTGGGCGTCGACGTACGCGCCGATGCCGAATCCGCCGTGCACCTGCTCTCGCGCGGCGGCTTCATCGCCGATCAGCGCCGCGCGCTCGAGCTCTCCGCTCGGCTGACGGGTAATCGGCGCCACGAGCAAATCGCCCGCGAACTCCACGCCTGAACTTCTCCCTGTCACCCTGAGCCCGTCGAAGGGTGACGAAAACCTGACGGCACCGGCCACCTCTGCGGGTACGGCTTCGCCGCTCTAAAAACCCCGCGGTATAAAACGAAGAGCGCCTCGAGATGCCGGGGCGCTCTTTGTTTCGATCACCGCTACGCTCCGGATTTGCGCCGAATCTTCCCCGTCTTCACCACCTCGAAGGCGCTTCCGGGAATGCTCTTGAGCTGGTCGAGATCGTCGTCGTCCCAGCACGTCGAGTTCTTACCGCCTTCGCCCTGGAAGTACCAGTTCGAGCCGTTGTCGGCAACGAACATGCCGTACTTCTTCATCGTCGTGGCAATCACGGCAGACTGCCCGTAGAGGCCGGACGTATCGTACGAGGCTTTCATTCGCAGGCGCAGCCCCATCGGCGGCAGCGTCTTCTGGCGGCTGTCGCTGGCGTAATGCGTCGCCGGATGAATGTAGCCTTGCTGCGTTTTGCTGAAGGTTACGCGCAGCGCGTGGTCGATCTCGCCGGCTTGCACCTCGTCGCATTTTATCAGCGCCGGCAGAATCGGCAGTCCGGCGGCGTCGGCCGAGGTCCATCCGTCGGGCCGCAGCTTGTTGCTGTTCAAATGAAAGATCGCACCCGATCCGGCGCGCCACTTCTTACCGCTGTGGATCGGATAGGCGTCCCACATTTCGTAGAGCCGGCACTTTGCTTGCTGCAGCACGAGAACGTGACGGTCGCCCTTGGCGTTCTTGCCGCCTTCGATTTGCGCGTCGGGCGGAATCGGGTACGGGCCGGGATCGCTCTGCGAGCCGTAACGGAATTTCACCGGAACCTTCTTCTGATCGCTCGGCACGATGTTGAAGGGAATCCCGTAATCCGGATTCTCCCCAAAGTCGGGATGCAGGTTCCCGGGCAGCGCGTTGATGTATTCCGACGAACGCGGATCGAGCGGATAGTTGGAGATGTCCGCATTCCACCAGTTATCGGCCGGGAAGATTTGACAGCCGCCAACGACGGGCACGGCAGGCGAGACGCGACCGAGGCCAGCGGGCGCGGTGCCGCGTAAGGACGGCGGGTTGCCGGAGCCTCCGCACGATGAAACGACCGCGAGCAAGAGAATGAGGGTGGGTATGCGGTGCATTTTGGGCCCCCTTTGTTTGCTGGTGACCTTAGGAATCGTCGGGACGGCAACCTCCCGAGCGCAGGCCACTTGCCAGTTCACGATCTATCCACGACGCGGCACCTATAAGGCCGTCGCCCATCTCGGCGGTCCCGGCCTCGTGCTCGACGGCGGCGGAATGACCGACGCGCCGGATTCGACCTTGCGCTGGCTGCATCGACGCCTGCTGGGCGACGACGGGAGCCGGCGCGGAGGCAACGTCGTCATCCTGCGCGCCTCCGATGCCGACGTGGATGACGCGCGCTCGTTTAGGGCCGGCAACTTCGCCTCGGTGCAGACGGCGCTGATTCCGCCGTGCTCGACTAAAGCACAAATCGACTCCGTCGCGCCGGTGGTGGACAAAGCCGACGCCGTTTACTTTGCCGGCGGCGATCAGGCCAACTACGTGATTTGGAAGGGTTCGGCGCTCATCGCCGCGGTGAAACGCGTCTACGCGCGCGGCGGCGTCGTCGGCGGCGGCAGCGCCGGCCTGGCCATTCAAGGCGCGGTGATCTACGACTCGGTCGCCGGCGACCGTCTCAACGTCGAAACGCACACCAAAGACGCGGTCAACAATCCACTCGAGCCGCGCATCAGCTTTACGACGGGCTTCTTTGCCTGGCCGGCTCTCGCCGATACCATCACCGACACCCACTTAGTCGTGCGCGACCGCATCGGCCGCACGATCGTCTTTCTGGCGCGCATCCTGCACGACAACGTCCTTCCCGGGGCGCGCGTCGTCTACGGGCTGGGAATTGACGAGGGGAGCGCGGTCGTGGTGGATCCCGACGGGATGGCCACCGTGCTCAACGTGCCGGGGTCGCACGGCGCCTATTTGATCCGCGCCGACACGATGCCCCAGCTCACCGCCGGAAAACCGTTTAAGTATACGGTGCACATCTCGCACGTCGGCGCCGAAGGTTCGCGTTTCGACCTGCTGCATAAACGCACGACGCAGCCGTGGTACGCCGTTACCGTCGACGGCTCGCGCAAGCCGATGTACAGCCCCAGTCCGTACTAGTCGTTACCGTGCCTTCCGACTACGAGCTGCTCGAGCGACAGACGCGCGGGTTGCTGGCCGGCGAAGACGACTTCGTCGCCGGTGCGGCCAACTTCGCGGCGTTCGTCTACCACGAGCTGCCCGACGTCAACTGGGCCGGCTTTTATCTGCTGACGCCGTCGGGCGATCTGCTCTTGGGGCCGTTTGCCGGCCGGCCCGCCTGCGTGCGGCTGCCCGCGGGGCGCGGCGTCTGCGGCGCGGCCGCGGTGCGCCGCCAAACGCAGGTCGTGGACGACGTAGAGGCCGTTTCCGATCACATCGTGTGCGACGCGGCCTCACGCTCGGAAATAGTCGTGCCGCTCGTTATGAGCGGCACGATAGTCGGCGTGTTTGATTGCGATAGTCCGCGAATCGCGCGCTTTTCACGCGAAGATCGCGATGGTCTCGAGCGGTTGCTGCGGACGTTCGCCGAAGCGGTTCGCCCGCCGCCCGTTCCCGCTCGCTGACCTACGGCGCCGGAGGCGGTGCCTCCATGCCGTGCATCATTGGGCCAAAGCCTCCGTGGCCCATCATGTCCATCATCGGGTGCGGCGCCAGCGCCATCAGCACGACGGTCCCCGCGTCGAGCTGACGGTGCATCGGCGAGGCGCCGTTCATCGGACCGTGTCCCATCATGCCGGGTCCACCTTCCGGCATCATGCTCTTCATTTGCGAGCGCATCTGCTCGTGGAGCTGACGGCTCTGGGCTTGGAACGAATTGTGGGCCGCCACGATGCGTTGCTGCTCGCCGGGAGAGAGGATGGCATCGAGGCGCTTCGCAGCGGCCACGGAGTCGGGATTCGGCTCGACCGCCAGGTCGCCGATGGTTGCGGCCACGGCGCGGCGCTGAGCCGGCGTGAACGTCGACAGGATCTGGCCGCGCATCTGCTGCCGAAGCTGCATCTCCTGCGCCATGAACTGCTGGAAGGTCTGGCGCATTTGCTGACGCTGCTCGGCCGTCGGCTGCTGCGGCGTGTTGGTCTGTTGGGCCAAGGCCGAGGTCGGAATCACGCTCAGCGCGAGCGCCAGCGCGAGAAAGCTTCTTTTCATGGGCTGATTGTAAAAGCGACTAGCCTAGAGGTCGCTGAGAGTGCGGGCGTTTCTAGACGCTTTTTAACGTCTTTTGGGCGCTTAGCCTACTAAATCGTGGGCAGCGGCCTTGACGTTGGCAAAAGCCTGGGTGCGTTCGCCTTCGCTCACGCCGCCGACCTCACCGAAGCGGGCGATGGCGCTCCGCACGTGCGGGCATTGGTCAGCGGCTCTTTTCGCTCCGCCGGGAAGGCGAAGGCGCTATCGGGCAGTTTGGCGCGCTCCATCGCGAAGCGGTTTCCACGCGACTTCCATCCGCTCAGCCTAGTGCGTGTCCTTGAACCGGGTGTTAGCGAATTGTTTCAGCCTAACTCAGCAGTGCGTAGCCGCTTGCTTGTTGGTGCTAGGCTAGGAGACATGAAGCAGGTGAACATCACCGAAGCCAAGAGCCATCTGTCGCGGCTCATCCTTGACGCGCTCAGCGGCGAAAAGGTCGTTGTGGCTCGAAATGGTGCACCGCTCGTGCGCCTCGTGCCGATGAGGGATCACAAACCCAGTGACGCCTTCGGCATGGACCGCGGGAAAGTCTGGATTGCGCCCAACTTCGATGATACGCCGGACGAGTTCAAGAATTATACATAAGAGCAAGGGCGCTCAACGGGCCCGGGGCGGAGTCGCCGGCGAAAGTTGATTGAAGAAATTGTTTTTAGTCGGGGCTGCTCAGCCAACGGTGCCGAGCAGCTCTTCGCGACGAAGTAATACCCATGGCGCTTTTACGTAAACGAGTTTTCGTTCGGTGTGTAAGCAGTGTGAGCGGCCAAACGAGGTGCGCTATCGCGCGAGATCTCGCGTAATCGCCGCCGCGGCGCGTTTTCCGGGGAAGCCGCTGACGCAGCCGCCCGGATGCGCGCCCGAACCGCACAGGTAGAGCCCCGCCACCGGGGTGCGCGTTGCAAAGCGGTCTTCGTAGATCTGTCCCGGCAGCAGCTCGCCGTGAAAGATGTGCCCGCCGGTCAAGCCGAAGCGCGCCTCGAGGTCGGGAGGCGCAAGCACTTGCCGGTGCTCGATTGCGTTGGGAAGATTCGGCGCATAGCGCGCGAGAATCGCCACGATTTTATCGGCAGCGGCGTTGCGCCGCGAATCGGACCAGCCGCCGGGCCGATCGTAGGGAAAGTACTGCGCGAAGACTGAGAGGATGTGCTTGCCGGGCGGCGCCAGCGACGGATCGGTCGGCGTCTGCAGAAAACACTCGATGAGCGGCTCTTCGCTCTCGCCGGTCGCGCGGGCATCCTCGTACGCCTTTTGCAAGTAGTCGACCGTCGGCGCCACGTGGATCGTCGCGCGATGGTGCGGCTGCGCGTTGGTTCCCGGGCGGCTGGTAAAGTTCGGCAACTCGCCCAGCGCGAGATTCAACTTCAGCGACGGCCCGACGCTCTTCCAATCCTTGACGTGCTCGACGAACGCTCCGTCCAACAGCGCTTCGTCGAGCAAGTCGAGGAAGGTCGTGCGCGGATGCGCGTTCGATGCAATCGCCTTCGCACGCACGGTAAACCGGTGAATGTGCTGCTGCGACATGTCGTAGTCGTCCGGATAGACGGAAACCTCAACGCCGGCAGCCCGACCGTCGTCGCCGGTCAGGATCCGCGTAACCGGGGCAGCGGGAAAAATCTCCGCCCCGTACTCCGTCGCCGCCGCCGCAAGTGCGCGAGAAACGGCGCCCATGCCGCCGTTTACGAACGCCCACGATCCTTGCGTGCCGAGGACGCGTCCGGCAAGATGATGCGCCAGAACGTACCCCGTGCCCGCGTCGCGCGGACCGAGGTAGGTTCCGATCAGCCCGTCGTTGACCAGCTCGGCTTGCAGCACCGGCGTGTTGACGTAGCGCTCGACCAAGTCGGCCGCCGAACCGCGCAGCAAGCCCTGCGTCTCGGCATCGAAACGATCGAAGCGCGGCTCCTCATCGGAGAACGAATCGAAGAGCGCCCGGCCGAGGCGGTCCGTCCGCTCGACGTAGGCCGCAAAGCCGGCCACGTCGCGCTCGTCGAAAGCGGCGATCTCGCGCGCGTTGCTCGCGCCGTCGGTCCCCAACAGCAGCGAGCGACCGTCGAGCAGCGGCGAGAACGCGTACGGATCCTTGCGATAATACGAAAGGCCGCGAGCGCGTAAATCCAGCTCCTCGATCAGCCACGGATCGAGCAGGCTCAGGACGTACGACGCCGTCGAGAGCGTGTATCCCGGCCAGACGTCTTGGTCGCTGACCGCCGCGCCGCCGATTTCGTCGCGCCGTTCGAAGATCGCAACGGAGTGACCGGCGCGCGCTAAGAGCGCGGCGCAGGCCAGGCCGTTATGCCCGCCGCCAATAATGACGGCGTCGTAGGAAGGCTTAGGCTTTGATGGGCTGCGAGGGCTCAGCGATACGACGGCCGCGAAGCGAAGCAATCCCGGCAGTAGACCGGTTTATCGCCGCGCGGGTTGAACGGCACCTCGGCCACGCCGCCGCAGCCGCTGCACGTCGCCGTGAACATCTCACGGGGACGTCCGGTGCGGTCGCCGCCGCCGCCGCCATTCCCGCCGCTCCCGCGCATCTGCTTGCGCGCCTGACGGCAATCGGGACAGCGATTGGGCTTGTTCTGGAAGCCTTTTTGCTCGTAAAAGGCTTGTTCGCCCGAACTGAAAACGAACTGGCGTCCACAGTCCACACAGTTGAGCATTTCATCTACGTACACGAAACAAGAAACTCCTTAGACTCTACCGACAACCACGTTGACGAGAGCAGCATGAGGTCTGGCGCTTCTGCGACTTTCGGCATGCGGGTCCCTGCCGATGGTCCTAGAGAAAGTGGACAACGTGGCCGAGACAATACCCGACGTGATCGTGCCGGCCTCGCCGGCCGACTACTTCGAAGTGATGACGCGGGCCGTGTTCCAGGCGGGCGTGCGGTGGAAGCAGATCGCCGAGCAGTGGGACGCGTACCGGCTGGCGTTTGCGGAGTTCGATCCCGGCCGCGTCGCCGCATACGACGACCTCGACGTCGAGCGCGTGCTGGCCACCGCCGGGATACTGCGCATGCCCAAAAAGGTCAACGCCGCAATCCGTAACGCTCGGGCTCTGCTGGAAACCGAGCGCGAGTTCGGCAGCCTCGCTGCATACCTTCGCTCGTTCGATTCCTATGCGGCGCTGGCAAAGGACTTCAAGAAGCGCTTCTCCCTCATGGGAGAGATGAGCGTCTGGTACTTTCTCTTTCGCACCGGCGAGCCGGTACCGCGCTTCGAAACCTGGGTGACGACGATACCGGGCGAGCATCCGCGGATGCGCGAGATGGTCGAACGCGCGCGTCGGGCCGGCCGCTCGCCGGAAATCACTGCTGCGGCTGCTGAGTCCGGCGGAAGTTCGGACGAATGAGGTACAGGCCTAAGCTCGGCGCGTAGTTGAGCTCGGGAACCGGCTTTCCGTCGAAGCCGAGCTTGGCGAGATCGTCGGCCGTCGTGGCCGCCACGCGCCCGCACGCCAGCATCGGCGGAATCACCGTCGGATCTCCGGGCTGCAGCTCGTACCACGTTCCGCCCTTGGCGGTATGCGCGGTGATCGTCCAGCCGGCCGCCGCCGTTCCATTGGCGAAGTAGGCGCGCAGCTCGCCCAGCGCCTGCGTGGCAAGGCTGCGCACTTGGGCCGTGCACGTCGTGGCGGTTCGTATTTCGAACGGATCCTTGGGCGGCGACGTCGGCAGCGCGTAGACGCGGAACGTTTCTTGCCCGGCCTGCGGCTGGCGCGCGACGAAGTACATTCCGACGGCGGGCATGAAGTTGAGCTGCGGCACGAAGAAGAGCGGACTGCTCGGTGCAAAGAGTTTTCGTGCCGTAACGTCGTCGGCGCGCGCGATGTGGATCGGCATGCAGCCGGCGATCGTGCGCAGCATGCCCGGCGCCTTCGGGATTATCGCCAAGGCGTAGGTCGTTCCGAGCCCGTGATAGGTGATCGTCACGTCGGCGAGTGCCGGCGCCGTCATCGTCGCCGGATACCCGGATGCCGTTCGCTTGGCCTCGATCTGCGCGACGAAAGCTTGCAGTTCCGTCGAGAGCAGTTTGGCTTTGGCGGCGTTGTCGGCAGTGCACGCTGCCGCGTTGCCGCCGACGGCAAACGGATCGGCCGGCGGCGTCTGCGGCAGCGGCGAGAAGAGCGAGCCTAAGCCGCGGCCGTTTCCACCGCCGCCTCCCGCCCCCCGGAGCGCCGGGCGGCCCACCCTCGCCGCCGGGACCGCCCGGGCCGCCGCGCGAATCCGCCGCGGCCGCTGCCGCGCGGGCGGAACGCCGTGGCCGTCTGACCGTTTGTTACGCCTTCTCCGAACTTCACCGAATAGGTTGCCGAGACGGTCAGCGGCGTCAGCGGTCGCGCGATGTTCGGGATGACGTAACCGCCCGCGGTCGTGAACGCGACCGCGTTGACCGGGCTGGCGAAGATCCCCGAATACGAGTCGGTGATGTTGCTCGCCGCCAGCGTTACGGTTCCGTACTGCAGCTGCGCCGTGACCCCCGCGTCGTAGGTGGTGTAGGCCGGCAAATTGTTGGGATTGTTCGAGCCGACGTGCTGCGCGTCGGCCAGCCACTCCAAAATCGAGTGCGGCGACTTATAGTCCAGCACGATGCCGGCCTTTTGCAGCGGCACGTTGGGAAGCTGCTGCCCCGGAATCGTAATCGCATAGGGATTATCGAAGAGGAAGCTGCTCGACTGCGCCGTCGCACCCGTGAGATTGTAATACCCCTGGACGACAAGATTGCCGAGCGTAAAGTATCCGGTGGCTTCGGCGCCCTGATAGAGGCGCTGCACGCCCGAGACCGGCGTCGTGAAGTAGAGCTGCTGCGCCAAGAACGGCGTGCTGGGCGGCGTGTTGCAGCCCGCCGGCGAGTTATAGATCGCCGCGACCTGCTGCAAATAGCCGTACGGCAGCTGCCCCAGCGCGTTGAGCACCGTGCCGTTGACATAGATTGGCAGCAGCACGTTGTTCTGCACCTGCCGGTAGAGCGTCAGGCCGAGGTTGCCGCCCTTGAGCTGGCGCGTGTAGCCGATGCGCAGCGAGTTGGTCGAGTTGTTCTGCGGCTGCTGGCCGGGCGCGTTGCCGTACGCCACCTTGCCGTTGCAGTCGAAGCGCAGCGACGCCGGATCGCTGAGGATTTGCAGGCGTCCTTGCGTCGCCGCCGCGCCGCCCAGCGAGAACGACCCGCTGTAGGTGTCGTGCGTGGTCGGCTTCCACGCCGCCGCAACCGTCGCCAGCTCCGACAGCCCGCTGTTGCCCGTTGCGGTGCTGACGCCGGCCGAACCGGTGAGCGTGAGCTTGTCGCTGGAATGGATCGTGTCGGTTGCCTGCAGCACGTTGTACTGCGTCGACTCCGAGCCGCTGTAGTATTGCGCCACCGCCGGCGTCAGCGGCGTCGTGTCGAACTGCGAGGACGAACCGTAGGCTTGAATGGAGATGGTGTGGCGCTGCTGCGCCGGCAGCGTGGCGTTGACGACGTATCCGGTCGAGCGCGTATCGCTGGAGAAGCCGCTGGGCGACGGCTCGCCGTTGACGTAGCGCGCCAGTTGGTTGAAGACGCTGCTGGTATCGGTCGAAAAGAGCGAGGTCTGCAACTGGGTCGCGCCGAGCAGCGCGTTGTCGCTGACGGAATACAACTGCACGTTGTTGGTGTTGGTGTTGCCCGGGCCGTAGCCGCAGGGCAGCGTGGTCTGCGGGTCGCCGTTGTAACGCAAGCAGACGACGTTGGTGTTGCGCCAGGAGTTGAGGAACATCGCGCTGAGCGAGTTGTTGTCGCCGAACTCGTAGCGCGCGTTGATGAGGTTGCCGTAAATGTTGCTGTCGCCGTCGTGCACGTAATCCAAACCGCTGGCGTCGAGGTAGCGCTCGCCGTCAACGAGGCTTGGGATAGAGGCGGCTGATCGTTTGCACGGCCACGCCCAGCTTGCCGTCGGAGCCCGTTTCGGCCACCGAGTAGTTGTAACGGCCGTAGCTGCCGACGGAGAGTTGCAGCTGCGACTGCCAGCTCAGCGTCGGTTGCAGCGTGCTGAAGTTGACCGAGCCGCCCATGCCGCCCAGCGACGCGCCCATGTGCACCGAGGCGCCGCCGAAGAGATCGGTGGCAAAGTTTCCTAAGTTGCCGGCCGAGCCGGGCGCGTTGAGCGGGATGCCGTCGAGCGTGAGCTGCGTCTGCGACGCGTCGTGGCCTTCCAGCGAGATCGTTTGCGTCGCGTCGCTGTCGTCGCTCGACGTCGAGACGCTGACGCCCGAGAGTTTGTTGAGCGCGCCGGCCAAGTCGTCGGAGAGCCGCCGCTGCGGCGAGTTCGCGTCGATGCTGCTGCTGGAAATGGTCGCCGACGATTTGGCGGTGACGTGGCCGATGACTTTGAGCCCGTTGTTCTCCATCGCCAAAGCGAAGGTGACGGTGACGACGCGGCCGCCGAGCACCTCGAACGACGATGAGGTCAGGGCGTCGTAGCCGCGCTTGACGATGCGGGCGCGGTAAATGCCGTCGGGGACGTCGGTGAAGGTCACCTTGCCGTTCTTGCCGGTGAGCTCCGACGCCATGACCGGCCCCTGGAGCAAGACGCGCGCGAGTTCGAGCGGCTGCTTGGTCGTCGTATCGGTGACGATGATGTCGATCTCGCCCGACTCCGACTGTGCTCGCGCGAACGCAACGAGTACGCCGAATACCAGCAAGACCAACACGGCCGCTACCGCACTGCGCCGCAGCATAATCGCGCCGATTATATGAGAAAAAGGCCGCCGAAGCCTGAAGCCAGCCTGGGAGCGCCGAATCCTTGGCAGCCAAAGCCGTTAGCAGGAACCCACATATCGGGAGAGTGCGACCAGGGCAAACTGATTTAGACTAACGCCTTCCAGATCCGCCCTGCGGGCGAGCTCACGATGCAGCGTCTTCGGTACGCGCATTAGGAACTTGCCGCTGTACTGATCGCTGCTCAACGGTGGCGGGATCACTCCACCATCTTCGAGGTGAGCTTCAACCCAGGTTTCCATCGCCTCGTCGAGATGATTCATCGCCTCCTCCGAAGTGTCGCCTTCGGTCATGCAACCGACGAATTCGACAACGCGCGCAAACCACGTCCCGTCTTCGTTTTTGATCAATTCTCGCGTATACGGACGGGCGAGCATCGCCTTGACCTCCTGCTTCTTCGCACGTGCCGAGGTGGCCATAACGTTCATTCCTTTCGGGCGCCCAAGTCATATCCGAGGTTTTGCACGATCGTGATGACGTGAGCGACGTAGTTTTCTTTGACGGGACGGTTCTGCGGGATTACGACTACGACGTTCCCACGCTTAAAGGTTCGATGCGAACCCTTTCCCCTTCGCTCTACGAATCCAAGGGCAAGCAGAAGCCGCTCAACGTCTTCGAAGGCACAGTTCTTGCGCGTGCGCTGTACCCGCTCGTATAGCCTCTGAACGCGGTTTGATTCAGCCGACTCCGCCATCAAATATACCGCCGTCCGTACCGCCAGGTCAATACCATATATAGTATCATCGCAAAAAGGGGAAGTTCCCGTTTTTTGCGTTCAGGGGACGGCCCGTAGGAAAGGGCTGTTAAAGTGTGATGGTGACGGCGGTGCCTTGACCGGGGGCGCTGTCGATGGCGATGTCGCCGCCGGCGCGTTCCACGGCACGCTTGGCGATGGCTAACCCAAGGCCGCTGCCGGTAATCTCGCCACGCTGATCGCCGCGATAGAAGCGTTCGAAGGCATGCAGACGCTCGGACTCCGACATGCCCGGCCCTTCGTCACGCACGGTGATCGTGGAGTGGCCGTTGTTGCGCGCGGCGCGCAGATGGATCGGCGCGTCGGGCGCATACTTGAGCGCGTTTTCGATGACGTTCCACACCGCCTCGCCCAGCTCGCCGCGGTCGGCCTGCACCGTCTCGACGCCGTCGATGCTGTAGTCGATCATGCGGCGGTCGTCGAGGCGGCGCGCGGCGTCGCACTGACTGCGCAGCAGCTCGGCCACGTTGACCGACTCGACGTTGGGCGCCGCTTCGGAATCCAAACGCGCCAGACGCATCAGCCGGTCGATGAGCCCGCGCATGTGCTCTTTTTCGATCGACATGGTGCCGAGAATCTGGCGGGCGATGCGCGGCTCCTCGATGGCGCCGCGGCGCAGCACGTCGATGTAGCCGCCGATGACGGTGAGCGGGGTGCGCAGCTCGTGCGAGGCATCGGCCGCGAACTGCCGCATGCGCTCTTCGGCGTGACGGCGATCGTCAATGGCCGTCGCGACGCTGGCCGCCGCGTCGTTAAAAGCGGCCGTCAACGAAGCGACTTCGTCGCCGCTGGCCATGACGAAGCGGCGTTGCGTATAATCGCCGTCGGCCAGGGAGCGCAGCGAATCGCTGACCTCGTTGATCGGCCGCAGCGCCTGTTGGGCAAAGAGCCGGCCGACGAACCACGAGAGCAAGATCGCCGCCAGCGCGATCGTCACGACGATCCGCCAGTACGGAATCAGCGAGATCATCAGCAGCGGAAACGACGGTTCGAATCCGACGTAGCCGCCCTCGACGTAGGTCAACGAGAGCGGCTCGAGACGCGTGGGATCGGGCGGGACGGGTGGAAACGGCCCGCGATAACTGTAGACGCGCACCGGCCCGCGGCTCGAGTGGTACGTATAGATTTGCGGGCCGCGCATGGATGGCGGAATAAAATGCTGCATGCCGCCGGCAGCCAGCACGCCGGCCAGCGCTTTGGGCCGCAAGGTCTTGTCGCCGGCGAGATACTTCCCTTTGAGATCGTAGACCGTCACGCGCAGACCGATGCCGCCCAGCGCGTTGACCAGTTCGGGCGCCGCCTGCGTGAGCGACATGCCCTCGCGGCGGTACTGGTCGACGAGAATGCGTGCCTCTTCGTGCTTGGCGATCATCACGTCGGCGGAAAAGCGCCACAGCTCGACGACCAAGGCGATCGACGAGGCCAGAATAACGATAAGAACGGTGACTCCGAGGAGCACCGCGTAGAGCGCCGATAACCGCGACGCGAGTTTCACCTAGGTACGTTTCCCCTTACTGGGACAGACCGTAACCTACGCCTCGAACGGTGCGAATAAACGAGCCCGGTTCGCCCGGCCGGTCGATCTTCGCGCGCAGGTACGAAATGTACGTTTCGACGATGTTCGGACCGCCTTCGAAATCGTGTCCCCACACGAGCTCGAGCAGATGGTCCTTGCTAAAGACGCGCCGCGGCTCGCGCATGAAGACTTCCAAGAGATCGAACTCGCGCTGCGTAAACTCCAGCGTCTCTTTGACTTTCCAGGCTTCGTGCGTGCCGGGATTGATCGAGATGTCGCGCCAGCGTAATACGTTCTCTTCGATGAGCTGCGGCCGGCGCAGCTTGGCCTGCAGCCGCGCGATCAGCTCTTCGAAGACGAAGGGCTTGACCAGATAGTCGTCGGCGCCGGAGCTCAGCGATCGAACTTTGTCTTCGGTGCCGCCCTTGGCGGTGAGCATCACGATCGGCGCCTGCGTGATCTCGCGCAGACGCGGGAGGAGCGTGACGCCGTCGATCTTCGGCATCATGATGTCGAGGACGATGAGCTCCGGGTCGAAGACCTTGACGAGCTCGAGGGCAGCCAGACCATCGGTCGCGGTCCGCACCTCGTAGCCCTCGCGGGACAGACCCAGTTCCAACATCTCCCGTACCATACGGTCGTCGTCGATAACCGCAACGCGGGCATTGGGCATAACGTGCATTTCTACGCTGCATCGTGCGGTCTCACCCTGTGAGGCACCTGAATGCGCGCTAGGCAGCGCGAACGGCCGACCGCCATCGCGAGACGCGCTGGCCGGAAACCAGCGAGGCTTGGCCGATTGCCTCGAGGGGGTGGGCAACGACCCGAATTCCCTGCTCGGCCAGGCCGGCGAGGGTGCGCTGGTCGGGGGTCCAGCGGGCAAAAAGATGGACTTCCTCGGCCTTCACGGCGTGGCCGAGGGTGGCGAAAACGTCGGCCAGGGTGCACTCCCGGCGTGCCAGCAGCGGCTCGATCACCTCAATCCGGAAGCGGGCCGCGCTCCAGCCGCCGGCCGCGATGAGCAGCCGCGAGAGCTCTCCCAGCTGGGCGCTTTCGAAGTCGACGACCGCCGCCCGAACCTGGCCGGCGAGGCCTTCTTCAGTCTGGGCGTGGAGGGTCGCCCCGGCGATCGAGGCGGCCGGCCCAGCCGTCAGGAGCGCCCCGGCCCCAATAAAGTACTCGTCCATGCTGCGATATTGGCATGGACGAGTGCCAACTGGGTGGCGCACAAGCGGGCGCCTCCGGAGCCTTTGAAACTAACTAAAAGGGATCCGGCGGAGTCGCGGCCATCGCGATGATAAGAGCGATAATTAAACTGATCATGGATCCTCCTCACTCTTAAGAGCCGAATGGGCCAGTCTTTAAGAGCGACTTGTCGTAAGTCCTCGTCAAGATAACGGGGCGCGCTCCGGGGCGCTCGCTTGGGCCGAAGCCTCTAACGGCAGCACCGGCGGAGCTGGTATAGACCAGCCCTCAACACCGCGTTGGACCCGCGGAATATCACGCTAGGCTGCGGGTAGTTTCCGTTATCGTTTAAGTTATGCGTCATCCCGTTAAGGAAGGCACTGTTACCGGGGGATATTAGACAGAGCCTTCCAAAACGAGGCCCCCTCGGGCCGGGCGCCGGGCCCGGATCGTGGCCGCTTATTCGATCGAGCTAAGGGCTTTCAAAACGAGGCCCCCTTGGCACCCGCTGCGAGGCCTGCTCGGATCACCGCCGCTCGGCGATCGAGCTACAGCCTTTCAAAACGACGCCCATCCCGTCGCCCGGCATTTGCCGTCGGACCACCCCCCACTCTCAGACGGCTCCTTCCTTGATCCACTCCCTGGGAATCAGTGTGTTGCCCGAACGCCAGCGCTCGACGACAGCTGCCTCGAACCAATCCTGCTGAAGGTCAGCGTGGTCCAATACGATGATTTGAAGATTCGGTGAAAGCTCTGCCGCGACATCCGAAATCAGCTTGAATACTTCAAATACCGCAGTTCGATCCTCGTCCGCTTGGGTAATCGGCGCCGCTTGTGGGGTGAGGTCGGGCGGATAATGAGCCTGCGATGGCTGGTCGAAGATCAAGAAGCCCGGCACTGGTCGCTCCTTCAAACGAAACCATTTGTGCAGCGCAAGGTGGGCTAAGACATGGTAGCCGACCCAGTTCTCGCCGCTTCCCATCCTGTAGAGTGGGACTGGTCCTTCTTTTGTGTCCGCGACGACGGTTAAATTTCGAATGTCAAGCCTGAGCGGGCTCCCGCGCTGTTCTAGGCTTAGCTGAGTAGCATACGTCGTCATATAACCGCCGATGATATTCAAGAATGTACTTAGCTTCTCGCGTACCAAATCAGCGTCCACCTGTTCTTCAAGGGCGCCCACCTGGGCGCGCGCGGTTTCGATCGACAATTGAAGTGTGGAACTCGCCTGCAGACTCGTCGCTGTCTCGACATATTGAACGATCTTGCCGATCGTGCGCGCTCGAAGAATGAATGCATCTTGCTGAGCTCGCGCGATCTCATTTTGCTTGATCTGAGCCGCGATTCGTTGTTGATTAACTCTTAAATTCTCTTCGATCTGCGCCTCCTCGCGCTGCAGATTCGCTAACCGCGCCTGCAATCGCGGATTCTCAGCTTCTACGGCATCTAGTTGAACGCTGAGATCGGAAAGCGACTGCGCGATCTCCGCGACCGTTGGAATGGGAGACGGCAAATCGTTCTCGCATAGCGGGCAGCGAGTCTCCCCGCCAGGCGTGTCACTTATAAGTCCGACCGAACTGAGTCGCGCGCGTTGTTCCTTAGCCTCCCGTGCGTACCCGTTAGTTTCGCCTGTGAATGTCCGCGTGGAGCGAATCTCGACATTAACCTGCTCCAGTTCATTTCGCAGGGACTGCCGTTCTGCTCGCAGTCTTGCAAGCAGGTCGCCGCCATCCGCAACAAAAGCCTCGTCACTGATTTCGTCCTCGTTCGCGACTCTCGTAAGGAGCGCCAGCATCCCATCGTAAGTGCTAGCAGCATTCCGCTCGTCAACAAGCCCGACTTGCTTAGCCTCATCGAGGAGAGCGATGGCGCGCGGAAATGTTGCATCATCGACACCTTCGGCATCACGCGCCTGTCGCTCAAGCTGGCGAAGATATCTTCTAGCTCTTTCTAATTGAGCTTGCTTTAAGAGTTTATCCTCGTCGATGGCACCCAGAAAGTAAGGTAAGGTGTCCTTGATGGCTTGGCTTATAAAGTCCTCGCCCTGGCGATGAAACAAACGCTGCTTACTGTCGATGTCGTTCTGATCCTGAAGCGAGAGAATTAGCGCGTGGCGAAAGTTCGCCTCAAGCGGGTCCCTCGTACGCAGATCAGGGCGAAACTCATTCTCGCCGATCCCGATCACGCTGCCGAGGAGCTTCTCAACGGCGCTAACAGTGGTATTCTTAAATAGCGCTGTTTTCTGTGGTATCTCAATAAGTGAGCCGCGATCCATGTAAATTTCCGGGCTCGCCTTATCGCCGAGCGCGGGATTTCGGCGTGCGATAAACATCTGCCCCGCGCCGAGTTGAAACAGAATTGCATACCAGTCGACATATCTGCGGATAACCCCTTCTGCCACATTGCATTCGCTTCTGCCAGTGCAATAATCGATGATGTCTATGATCGCTGACTTCCCCGTCTTCGAAGCACCGGTTATGACGTTAAATGCCCCGGTCTGAAACGAAACTTCGCGGATCTCCGCATCATGCGAGTATAGAACCAACTTTACGATCTGCAGGCTCATGGTGCAACTCCCCAGGCTGCAAAAATCGTAGCGGTTGATCCGGCGGCTGCAAACCACCGGCCAACGAAGCCGGCACGTTCTAGACAGTCGTTAACTTCGTTTGTGAATAGGTCCGCATTCTTCGAGACTGCGGACCGTCGGCGCAGGATTGCTTTGACGTCCCCCGTTTCGGAAAGGCTGAGCACTTCGTGCTGTACGCCAAAAATAAGTGCTTCCCGTGTTATGTCTCGGACTTGCGTAACGCGCGATGAAAATTCCACCAAGTGCTCGCGGTTATTCTGAACCCATGGCAGCACTGACGTTATCGTTGAATGAGGTAGCGCCTGCCGCGTCTCCCGATGGAGGACCACGGGCAAAACGAGAAAGGCTAACGGAAACGGCAGCGCACGCTTGGCCTTCTTAGTAAAGTCGTCCGCCGCCCTCGCGAGCAGCATCGCGCAGAAAGCCGGGTTGAAGAGATTCGCCTCCTCGATTGCGCGTAAGCGCCACGATTGCACTATTGCTTGCCCTCAGCCGGCGCCACGTCTTGCTCGGCTTCAAAGTCCGGATGCCAACCAACTTTGTAGCTGTTAGATAGAATGTGATAGCTGCCATGCGTCATAAAGTGATCGTCGACGCTTCGAAGCGGGAAATGAGCGTCTTGCTCGACCCACTTGAACAGGTTTTGGCCGGCGCCGACCTTGGCTTGCTCGGTCGCCACTTGAAGCTCTTCCCGCATGGCCTCGTAACGTGGTTCCCACGCTTCCGTTAATTGCCGTTCGTAGCTCGCGAGTTCGCCATCGAGTAAGAGGGCTTCGCGAGCCCATCTGGAGCGCTGCTCAGAGGCTCGATAGTAGTCACGAATTGCAAACATCGATCCGTCTCGAACCACTTTCAATTCGTCGCAGTTGGCTAACAAAGGGCCGTTTATCGAGCTCCGCAACTACTTCCGGCGTGGGAGAGGCATAAGCAAAGTCGACTGGAAGAGCATCGCGTCGGAATTGCTCCGTAGTTCTATCGTCCTTCCGATAATGGCGAGGACCGAGACTGCGGTGGGAGCGTTGGCCGATAACGCCTTAATTACGACGCCGAACCACCACCCTTCGAGTCTTTCGACTAATGCATCAAGGAGCTCGCGCCTTGTAGCGTGTTGAACTGAACGAACAATCTCATCGCTGCAGGTCGATGATGTTTAATGAGGCAACTACAATTTCTGATCGCTTTCAGTAGATTGAAACGCGCGTCGTCAGGCATTTCGGTTTAAGCCGCAAATCCCTGAATGTTTTGCTTGTTCTTCGATTTGTTTGCGGCGGCGCGAAGGAGCTCATCAGCTTTTTGTTCATTCCTCTCCCTCAGTTTGAGAAATGATGCAGCGGACCCATCGGGCGCTACACCTGTAGTGAGCAATGTAAATGCGGTTCGAAGGGTATTTCGAAATCTCCGCCGTTAGTCCGACCATTGATCGCTTCTGCCACAGGTCCACACTGTCACCAGTTAGGCTTCCACGATGAGCGACGTGATGTTTTGTCTGTATCAGTTGAATCGGGATGCCGCTGGACTCAAATGCGACATCATCGAAGGTCTCTAGGGAGATTGAGAGCTGAGGCGAGTCAGCGATAGCCTCGAGTCCAGCAAGGAGCGCGTATCGGCATTGGAACAAGTATCCAGTGGCCGAGGCGGGCGCTCCATGATTTCTAAGGTTGGTCGCCATCAATCTGCGTTCCAATCGCGCGCATTTTCGCCTGATTCTTGCGGTGGGGCCGACGCCCTGCGCGAATCCCTTGAACCGTCGCCCGAGATAGGCCGAAATTGGACCAGGTCGAGATGATGGTGGAATAGACATACGCGTCTAGCCACGAACTCGGTTGATACACCCCCGGTGATCCTCATCCAATGCAAGCGCCAAAAAGATAAAGTTGGGAAAACAATCGTTAAGGCGCTGCACGCCGATATCACGGACGAAAATGCAGAGGTGGGGCTCGTGGTTACGACAAGCAGCCTTTTCTCCAGGTGCTCAGAAGGTGATCACGAGCCGTGGCTACACTGTGCAAGAGGCCGATCGTGCAAAACTCCTCGGTGGATCACCTCAATGAGAACCCTGAATGCCGGCGCTTTCTTAGCAGAATAGGTCCGGGCACTCAGGGAGAGCGTCGTTTTGAAAGGCTGTAGCTCGATCACCGAGCGGCGGTGATCCTAGCCGGCCTCGCAGCGGGTGCCAAGGGGGGCCTCGTTTTGAAAGCCCTTAGCTCGATCGAATAAGCGGCCACGATCCGGCCCGGCGCCCCGCCCCAGGGGGGCCTCGTTTTGGAAGGCTCTGTCTCCTTGTATGATACCAGTAGGGCAGGTCACGCTGGCTTGAACTCCTTGGGTTCGAAAACTCCGCGGGATAGATAGGCGGCCTGCCCAGTGGCGCTCTCCAGAGATCGGACGGTATCGTGAGCGCCGCTATCGCCGGCTAGCTCGAATGCACAAGGTCGATCGAGATAGAGGCTGCCGTTACTGGAGGTACGACACGATGGCATCGTTCTTCGGGATCGACATGTCGAAGGAAACCTTCCACGCATTTCTTCTTAAGCGATCGCGCTGAGGCAAAGAAAGTCTTTCCGAACTCGCCGAAGGGCTTCGAGCAGTTGACTGACGTGGCTGAACGAACCGTCCGCATCGGTGACGTCACACATCTGCATGGAAGCGACCGGCGCGTATTGGGAAGCCGCTAGCGCTTGTATCTTCACGAGCGTTGAGCAGCGCGTCAGCGTCATCAATCCAGCTCGCATCAAAGCGTTTGCTCAGAGCGAGCTGCTGCGCACGAAGACCGACGCGGTTGATGCGGCCCTCATTGCACGCTTCTGCAAGAGCCAGACCCCGGAGCCGTGGATCCCACCACCGCCAGAAATCCGTGTTTTACAGGCTCTTATGCGCCATTACGAGCACCTTAAGACCACCCGGGTGCAGCAATCGGTCTACGCGCAATCGTCTGACGCAGCCATCGTCAAAGGCCTCGATTCGCGAAGTTATCGCGACGCTCGATGAGCAGATCGCGCAGGTCGAGCGCGAAGATCCGCCAGCACTTCGATGACCATCCTGACCTTAAGCGTACGCCGCGACCTGCTGACGTCGATTCCGGGAATCGGCGAAACAACAGCTGGTACTCTGATCCTCTCGGAGATCCCGCATCTCGGATCGCTTTGAATCCGCCAAGGCGGTCGCCGCATTTGCCGGACTCGTCTCCGCGCGAGCGGCGTTCTGGGACTTCCATTCATGGCAGACCCCGACTTTGCAAGACCGGCAACGCTCGCATCCGCAAGGCGCTCTACATGCCGGCGATGGTTGCCGCTTCGCTTCAACCCGATCTGCTTCGGATCTTCGCCGAACGGCTAGCTGCTCGCCGGCAAACACAAACGGCTCATCATCGGAGCCGTCATGCGAAAGCTGCTGGTGCTTGCCTACGGGATTCTGCGGTCCGGGCATCGCTTTCGATGCCAATTACGCTTGACGCCGAATACGGTATCTATCCCGGCACTGTTACCGCAATATCTACCAGTCCGCACGATCGCGGAGGCGATGGGCTACACTGGATCGCACGGCTCGAAAGTGAGACTCAGGAAACTTGTGCCGCATAAGCGGCATTGGCACTCGCTACGTCTGCTTGGCGAGGAGCCTCTCTACCGACGTGAGCGCTACGAGAACTCGCAGTCCAATACGGATGACGTGTAGTGGCCCTCTAACCGATCAGTTGCTTGATCGTCCCCCTATTCACTCGGAGCGCATCGGCGGCTTCATCGATGGTCAGCGGTTGGCCATGTTCAGCTCGAACGAGCTGATTCGCTCTGAGAGGCACTCTCAATCTGACACAATATATCGTGGATCGCTTTTTGATAATCAATGCGTTGCGGCAAAGTCAGTGTGTTCATAGTTCTTGGGTTCCTGCGGCGAAAGTACGGTGGGCTCTGAGAACTCGAGTAGGAGTTCCTTAGTTCCTATGTACGCAGTGCCAGTCCTCGCCGCCAAATCAAAGGTCAATATCAGAAAGTCGCCTACGGCCGCGCCTTCATACTCAAGATATTTTGCGAGATTCCACCCGGTCGATGAGCTATTCTTAATCGTCCACTTAAGGGTGCCGGTCTCGTCAGCAAAGCTAAACTCACCTATCAAGAAGCTAGATAACGCCGCAGGAATCGAATAGACTCCACGCATCAGGCCTGCGGATATGCAATAACCTAGCCAAATTTTACCGGGCCCGAGCCATCCATAGTCCTGCAGTACCTCGCTATACTTGAGAGCCATGTGCCTCCGCAGCTCTTCCACAACCCCTGGATCGACAGTAGCCCCTCGCAAGCTGTAGACGCCGATGGCGAGCCGCTCGATGATGGGGTTGTGTCCAATATAGATATCAAACGTATGTCTGTTAATTCCCGCTCTTTGAGCTTCCCCTTCGAGAGCGTCTCTTGCCATCACGCCATTTTCTCGAAAGATCTTTACGAACTTTTGCTCAACCTCGGAAAGCACTCCAGACTCGGACGTGGGTTCAGTGAGCCGAACCCTCGTGCCGTCGACAGCGAACTTCCCATCGTATTGCCGGCAAAACTCTAATATGATCCTCTTAGGCGGTGCCACATCGATGCGGTGGTTTCGCGATATCCCTGCACGGATTTCAGCAACCTCCATATTTGGGGAAACCGTCAGCATTTTTCTCAAATAGTTAAACAAGCGGTTTCTTGGCGCGCGCACAAAAAACCAGGACTTTTCCTCGAGCCAAACCACGTCTCGATCTGCCGATAAAATAGCGGCGGCTTGAACTTCGGTAATGGTCCCGGCTTCGACACCTTGTCGCGCAGCCGCCAAAACTCGAGGGACGCTCGCCGCGCCATCATGGGCAGAGGTCGCGCGAGCCTCAGATAGCAGCGCACGCGCTACTTCCTTCTGCTTCTCTGTTCCAAACAATCCACCGCCCCAATCTTCAATGCCAATACCACGACCGAAGCACCCCGCCGCATTAATTACCCCATCTATGTTAAAGTCAAGCTGTGTTATCTTCGATGCGCGCAGTTTTTCAATTAGGAAAGACTCCGGCGCAGGGAGGTACTTGGGGATCAAACGAAGCGCTCGATCAAGGATAGGCAGGTACGATCGCTTTGGTAGACGTTTCATGATCTTCGCGACGATCTGCCGGATGCGTTCGCGTGTTACGCCAAACTCTAAGCCGACGTCTGCAAGTGTCCTCCCGCCCTTGCCGTCAAAACCATAATGCATCATCATAATCTGAGCGTTGCGCGCGGGCACGCCACCCGCTTCTATTACTGCGGCGAGTTCTGATTCCAAACTCAAGCGCCGGCATCGGTGGAGGAGCTCGACGGAGATGGTGAGAGTTTTAAGGTATGGGTCCGAAACGTCCCCCGGAAGGCCCGCCACTGCGTCGGCCAAGGAGGGCGCGGAGGAGCTTAGCTTACGCACAATCGCACCAAAGCGCGGATCAGTGCGGTAAATTATCTGGGAATCGCGGCTGCGCAAGATCGTTGAGATAAGGTGCTGAAGTCTCTTATTCCTCCGACGCACCTGCAACTCAGTAGTCGCCTTCCTTGAATACGGCAGCTCCGACGCTGTTAGGTAGTCGAGCAAACTGACAATTCCAAAGTTTCGTATGGCAAGGAGTTCGCCTATCGTGCGCGGCTGCGCCAAAATGTCTTGGCCTCCGCCATAAGCGCGTATAAGCATATTCTTCGAACGGTTGCTCAGGCGCGACAACAACTCTTCAAAGTCGCCAGCGTCGGTGCCTGGTGCTATTATATTAGAAACGTCTGATAACTGCGGCGAATTTAGCAGAAAGCTGGGCGAGCGCAGCAGCGAAAGTACCTCGTTCTTGAGTAAGGCACATTTGGAAGTCCCGAGCCTTTTTACACAGTCCGTACCAACTTGCTCGAGCTCGATCGCCTTTAGAAGATCATCACCATCGTTTCCTACCAGTAATCCGCGCGTAAGCTTTTCTCTCAGCCATGCTTGCAATACTCGAGGCACGACCGCGCGCCCCTTATGCGTGTACGACATTTAGGGCATAACAAGCATGGTCATGCGTACAATTGAGCAGCTTTGCGGGCGAGCCGGTTTATTGTCTCGCGTATTTCAACAATTCGGGTCCGTAAGGTCCACGTATTGGCCTTCGTTCGCCAGCTCCTGCGCTATCGCGATCGCATATTCAGAAAAGGCAACCTCATATGTAAGTCGCTTAAAGCTGGGTTCCTCGAGGTCGTTGCCAATACTTAAGCGGGCTGCAGCTATCTGCGGATGATCCAAATTGATGTAGATTGTGCGTACCTCAGAATCATACTTTGCTCGCGCCGACGCTTCGCCCAGCTCCTTAAAATCTACGCTGAAGCCACCGCTTCGGGCGCTGCCTTTTTGCTTTATCCCGCTTGCAGCCCCACCGCGTTCCGAACCGCTTTGATCGGCTTCGAGCAACTTTGTGTTTGGCCGAATCACGTCGCTTGGATTTATTATAGGACCCGTGCCTCGTACGCGGACGCCCACTTCGGACTCTTTCGCTGGCTCGTCATCCTCCTGCGGGAAGAGAAACTCGCTGCCAACAGAAAGCACGTCGCCAGCCAAGATATCCGCCGATCCTCGCCCTTTGGGACGCACGCGCTTAAATTTATCGCGAAACTGCTCAAAATCGTCATTGAGAAGTTCGGCGATCTTCGACCCTTGCTCAGCAAGCTTCCGCGCTTCTTCAGTCCGCCGTCTCGACTTGTCCGCCTCGACGAGCTCCTTTCGTAACCGTTCGACGTTCTCACCAGTAAATGCGTAGATCGCTTGGACTAAGGCGTTGCTAGGGTTGAGTTCCATCGAACGACCCATATCGTATGGAGAGATTGGCGAGGCATCTGTATCTAGCGCCGGCACATCGATCTCACCAAAGATGTACTGCGACATGTCTCGACCTTCGGCACCCGCTAAAGTAGTTGCGTGCCATACCCCATTAGAATATATCGCTACGCCGCGTAGGTCACTCTCCAGCGGCGCCTTGGCGACGTGTAACGTTAATTCAACATTTGCTAGGGAGGGGCCGTAACGGGCTTGTGCGCTGGCCGTAACGGATCGATTGATAGGTGGCTCCGTATATTCGCATTCGTGGTTGTTGATTATGACAGTAGCATCTCGTCGTGCGTGCGCGAGATGCCGCTCGACGTACCGAATAATCCCAGGCTGGTCAAAGGCTTTAAGGTGAACGTCACCAACTATTACTGTGGTTCCGTTAGGTTCGCTCGTTGCAACCTCACGTTCTATCACCTTCACTGGGACTTCGTTTCCCGCTCGCTGACTGCGCAAGTCGCGACGGTGAAGCTCAACGCAACTGCGTTTGCCGTTTTTTGTCGTAATTATTGTTAGGGAATCGCCAATACCAAAAGCTGCTGACTTACCTGTTCCAAAGTTGCCGCGGCCAATTTTACCTTGCTTTCGGTCAAGGTTTTCACCGTGCATGATGAAAAAATTGTGCAAATCTGCCACGTCCATGCCGCGACCGTTATCTTGTATTACAATCTTCTTCGCTTTGGAGTCCAGGTTAACACGAACAACTGGAGAGACTCCTGGATCAACGTACTGAAGGCCGTTAACTACGTATTCCCATATGACAGCCTTGTCAGTCTTGAAAAGGCCAGCTGACTGTTCTAGGTCTCGCGCAGTATGGCTCGTTACGGCGATCGTGTCAGGCATGGGAAGTCATCTCCTTTAGGTCTCGGGCAAGAGTGCAGCGATGGCTTTAACTGCAGGACCAAGTTCCTTATCGTGGCTAAAGGTTTCTAGCAAGCGCGTGACTTTTTGCTTCCGTAGGCTGCCTTTAACATAATCGTCAAGACGGAAGAATGAGTTGGCATCGGCCGCCGATATCATATCCGATCGACCGGACCGGAATTTCTTGTAAGCGCTGGCCTTTAAGAGGCGAGCCCGCTCGGTCTTCATCCACGTTGGATTAAGCGACCTTCGTGGCCGGTGTGCAATGCCACGTGATGCAAGCACGATCTGCAAATTCTCAGCGACGGCGTGGCCGGCAGGCGTGAGAGACCACCCTTTGTTACCTGAGCCAATGAGGAAGCTGCCGTGTGCCGATTTCTTCGCGTCTGATAAGTACACTCGAATGAGTTCGAGGTTGATCTGATCTTTATGCTTTCGCCAGGAAAAGCGACCAGGTGACAGCTCAGCAGCTTTCACGGCGACGTCTTCGGTATCTATGAGACCCGTTGCGCCGCCGCAGAGGAATACGGCGAGAGTAACGACTTCAACGTTGCTAAGGGACGCACCATCACTGCGCGGGCTCTGCGGTCTTCGGGGCTCACCATTTCGCAACAGTCACGAACCTTTACTACAAGGAGAAGAAAACGCGGCCCGGTTGCTTCGGTCTATCGTGGTCGAAAGTCCTGGTGACTGGCCTCTGGGACCTCACGGCGTGCTTGCCCGTCGCAACTAACGCGCTGCATCGCGCGGCCGATCCGGTACGCTGGCCTCGCATCTGCACCGCCGATCCGTCTAGCCCGCCGCTGCCGATCGGCAGCGCCGCGCCGTCGGCACCGCCGCCGAGGGGCGCGGCATTTCGGCGGCTCTGGCTCCCTATCCCGGCACTGTTACCGGGGGATAAGAGTTAAGGGGTTTTAAAACGAGGCCCCCCTCCGCCGACGCTAAGGGCTTTCAAAACGAGGCTCCCTGCGCCGGGCGCCGCGATCGGGGCTAAGGTGCGCCGGGCCATGCGATCGGAGCCTCGCAAAACGAGGCCCCCTGGCTGCGCGGTGGTGCTTGGATTGAGGCGACCGGTGAGCCTGAGGGGCGGGCGCCCGAATCGGTGAGGCCTGGCAACCGCGGCCTAAGGTGTCTTCCGACATTGCAGCTTGGGTGTTAATATCGTCGTAAGACGCGAGACTTGTCCATCGAGTCGAAACTTCTCAGTATCAAATAAGACCCTTTGTATAACCCGGAGGAGCTTATGAACTATCCACTGCTCGACTTCTTGATCTCCTTGGCAAGTTCAAACGGGCTGCAGGCGTACTCGTCAGACCCGGATAGATATATGGAGTCTTTTAGCCTGAGCGAGAAACAGAAACACGCTGTCCGCTCTGGTGACCTCTACCGCATTCGCAGATGGGCTGCTAACGAGATGCCCGAATCTCTTCATGCCCAACTACTTATCCAATTCTACGAAGAGCAAGATCCCGAGTTTAAGGGTAACGTAGAGGCCGGACCGACGGATGTCGATGATGCCAACCATACTACAGAGCATAATATTGTACAAACGCATGATCTCGGCGACGACATTGCTGAAATTCACAACAAGGTACGGCATCGGTCCGTACTATGACCACCTGTTCAAAAATGGCCCGACGCCGGAGCGCGATAGTGAGCTCATTTTCATTGGAAGTGGTATTAAGGGTGCGAACCATTTCACGGCCGAGGCTCTAGCTATGATCGAAAGCGCAGATAAGGTGTTCTACTGCGTTGCCGATTTAGCTGCTGAGCGGAAAATACTGCAACTTAACGTCTCAAGTGAGGATCTATACAAATTTTACGCCAACGATAAGCCAAGAAAGCAAACGTATGAGGAGATGGTGGCGCTGATCCTGGAAGCTCTGCCGCTCTATAGGCGTGTGTGCGCAGTGTTTTATGGACACCCGGGGATATTTGTATGGCCTTCCTACAAGGCGATACAACTTGCTCGCGAAGACGGCTACCGCGCGTATATGCTACCGGCCGTTTCTTCGCTTGACTGTCTTTTCGCAGACGTAGGGTTTGATCCATCGCGACACAGTTGCCAAATTCTTGAAGCTACGGATATGCTTGTACGCTCGCGCGAGCCGGACACAGAAGCAGCGGTCGTCCTTTTTCAAGCCGGTTGCGTCGGCGATTTGGGGTACTGCTCTAAAGGCTACGATGGACGAAACGTTCCCGTACTTGGCGAATACCTAGCAAACTTTTATGGGGGAGACTACGAAGTTATACTTTACGAGGCCGCCCAGTACCCGGTTTGCGAGCCGCGCATTGAGCGTTCGCCAATCGCTCTCCTGAGCGAGGCGAAGCTCTCTGGAATCACAACTTTGTATATACCGCCGAAAACCTTGCCGGACGCAGACAGGCAAATGCTCCATAGGCTTGCGCTTGAAATGCCAAGTCCCGAACGTGTAACGTCTGGTTAGCGCAATTCTATCCGCTCCGGAGGATTCGGCGGCCACGGCCCATTGCAGAACTCATTGCACTGAGTTGCCGCTTGTTGCCACGCTTCGTCAGCGTTTGTACCCCTAACAAAAATATTTGTTTGCTGAAATGCGCGTGGACAACCGCAATGAAAAGCGAGCGAAAAGCTTCCATCGCCGTTATCATCTTTGCTAATAAGGTTCAGTTCCAAAGTTCGCAGCCATTTAAGGTCGTAGCGAGTATACTTTTACGTCGCGGCTTGGCTCCGACGGATGATTTGGTGTTGCTGCTTCCTTCGCTTTTACCTTTAGCTATCGTTTCGTAGGAGCACCCAAGCGGCTCTGGCATAGCGGACTCCAGAGCGTTGCTCGCGTCCATGAGCTTACGCGACGCTTGTCGGCTTGAAATCGAGTCACTTCCATCGTAGCACCCAAGCTTCGATCTCATAGGCTGCCTCGCCCCACGGCTCCGGCCACCTCGCCGAACCGGCGGCGCCTCGCCGCGTTTCTGACGCATCTGAGGGCGTTCTCTACCCGAGCGACATTTACGCAGAATATCACGACCCGCGGCGCGACGAGTGGCCGACGAAGACTCTGCCGCAGCTGCGGCGGATCGCCGATCTCGATTTCGAAGAAGGCACCCGCATTAGTCGGGCACAAAGGCAACGCTATCGAAACAAGGGCGCAAAGCCCAGGCTAGAGCACCTGGAAGCCATCAGGCAGTTTTTAGCCAGGCGGGCCAAATCGCAGAGGGAGATATGAGATGCCCGCCGCGGCGTTTGCGGCGCGTCGCTAGCCGGCGTTCCCTAACGTGAAGGTAGGGCTTCGCGTACGACGCTGCCGCCGATACGCTCTGCAAACGAGGGAATAGCGCTAGCAGCAAGCCTCGTCTACGCGCACGTTCATCTCGACGGGCAACGTTAATGATGTCATTGAAATTGCGGCGCGTATTTTCTGCGTATTTCTTACAGTCCGTACTTCTTGTCGGCTTCGAGCCACTCGTCCTTGAGCGCAAGGCGAGGGAGGCCAGCCGGATATGTGCCTTTAGGGTGCGCGGCGACCCAATCTTGTGCTAGCACCGCGAGGTACTCGAAATTCTCGTACAAACCGTCACCGGTTGCGCGACGGCGAATTGCTATATACGGCGCCAGGCGTTCCCAGTCGTTCAACACATTCTTAGACCACATTTCCATGACCAAAGCTTGCTCGACGAGACCGGTTTTCACAAGAAGTCCCATGGCTTCGTAAACATTGCCGAGCAAGCTCATTTTTGCTATGAGCGCCCCGTACTCGTCTGTCCTGGCATTTCGATTGGCGATCTGATAGCGAAACGCTGCGTCACGCAGCTTCGACGCCAACTCCGCCCTCACAAACTGCGATGCAGCCGCAAACTCACGCGACTCCATCGTTTCGCGCAGCTCGCTGAGTGCCGCAATTTGATTACTGCCGCGCGTGTGGCGCAGTTGAACGATGGCGGCGATCGCCGTCGCCGCGATGACGACGAATGTTCCGAGGGTCGCAAGGGTGTTGACAAGCTCAAAAGACATGAGAGCCCTTCCCAAAAAGCGAGGTATGTTTTGAACAGGGATTAAATTGCGATGAAGCTCGTCCCTGGATTCAGGCGCTCGCGGGGCGTAAAGTTGTAGCGTCGGCCCAGGATCGGGAGCCAGGGATAACTTTATATCGTAGACTAGAGCCAAGCTGCCGCTCTGGCTCGAGGTGATAACCGCCTTCGTGGCTATCCACAGACCCGCCGGCGGCAGCCGTTTGAGGTGCGGATCTGGCTGGAAAGACGGATGAGTTTGTCCGAATAAAGTTACGCCGTCCAGCACCTCACGAGAAAGGAGATCGATGGATTCATTCGTCGTCGGCGTCGACTGCCACAAGGACACGCACACGCTCGTCTTTCTGAAATTGTTCCGGTCAGATTGTTCGTGAGCTCGTCATCGAGGCGAACGAAGACGGCTATGCGGAAGCAATCAATGCTGCAGGAGGGTTTGGGGGCGCGACATTCGGCCTCGAGGGGACTGGCCATTACGGACGCGCTTTTGCACAGGCTCTGATTCGACAAGGCTTCACTGTCTTCGAAGTGCCGGGTCTCCTGACAAAACGCCATCGCAGGCAGGCGAGCCGGAAGGGGAAGTCTGATCGCAACGACGCCCATGCGGTCGCAGAAGCGGTCCTTCGCGAGTCGGATCGCTTGCCGTTGTACCGCGAACATGACGAACAGGAAGCGTTGAAGGTCCAATACGACCAGCGCGACCGACTAGTTCGAGAGCGTTCGGCCTCGCTAAATCGCCTGCGTAGTAACGCTCTGAGGGTAGGAATCGAGGCACCCAAGGACCTTAGGTCGGTTTCGGCGCTGAAGCGGCTCAGCAAAGCCATTGTTCGATTGAAGCCGATGGCGCGACGTGACGCGGTCCTCGTCGACGAAATGCTCTTCGATCTTGAGAGCATTGAGCGGCTCACGAGACGTATTTCCCTATTAGAACGCTCGATGAGCCCTTTTGTCCGGCGCCTGGCGCCTGAGCTCCTCAGCATGCGCGGCGTATCCACAATTGTGGCCGCCGGACTAATCGGCCACACAGGCGACATCCACAATCTTCGAGACGCGAACGCTTTCGCAATGCGTAGCGCCACGGCGCCGGTACAATGCTCAAGCGGCCGTCATGACGCGGTACGCCTGAACGTCGGCGGAAATCGCCAACTCAATCGCCTTCTACATACGATCGCGATGATTCAAGTTCGTACCGAAGGCCATGCGGGCTATCGATATTACGAAAGAAAAAGAGCAGAGAGTAAATCGGGTCGTTCGGCACTGCGGTCTCTTAAAAGGCAGCTCGCGACTGTGGTCTATTACCGCCTGCGTTTAATCCAGGCCAGGATCGATAGCGAGCGAATCCAGATCGCTGCCTAATCTAGACAAAGACGGTCTGTGGATTTCCGCCCAAACGGGCAACGAAGGAGATCCGCCCATGCGCAAGAGTCGCTTCTCCGAAGCGCAGATCGTTGCGATCTTACGCGAGTTCGATGCCGGGGCGCCGGCTGACGAACTTGCCCGGCGCCACGGCATTCACGCCAACACGATCCGGCTCTGGCGGTCCAAGTACGCCGGGATGAGCGCCAGCGATCTCGCTCGGCTCAAGCAGCTCGAGGCTGAGAACGCGCAGATGCAACGCATCATTGCCCGCCAAACGGTCAAGATCGACGCCATGGAAGAGCTGATGCGAAAAAACTCATGGAGCCTTCCCGGCGAGCCGAAGCCGTGAGGGCGCTGCAAACGCTCGGCTTAAGTCAACGCGAGGCCTGCGCGGTCGTTCGAGCCCGCCGCCGGTCGCCAGGCGAGAAACCCAGCACCAAAGCACTCGAGGACGCGCAGTGGGCGACCCGGCTAACTGAAGTCGCGCAAGCGCACGCCGAACACGGCTGTCGGCGACTCTATGACGACTACGCTCGCGATGCGATACCCGGCCAAGACGAGTACATGAACTATAAGCGCTTTCGTCGGATTTATCGCGTAGCGAACCTGCAGATCGGTCGACGGCGCCGGCGTGGCCGAGCCAAGATCGTGCGCGGCAGGCCGCTACGTCGCGCGACCAAACCGTTCGAAGGCTGGACGCTGGATTTCATGCACGACCGACTCTTCGGTGGCCGGGCTTTCCGAACGTTGTCGATGGAGGATGAGTTCAGCCGCAGCGGCCTCGCGCTGGAGCTATCGTTCTCATTCCCGAGCCGATCGGTGATCGCTGTGCTCGATAGTGTTGCGGAGATCTACGGCTACCCCAAGTACCTGCGGCTCGACAACGGCACGGAGTTCACGTCGAAACTCATGCAACTCTGGTCCGAAGAGCACGCCGTCGAGCTGCTCTTCATCCAGCCCGGCAAGCCAACGCAGAATGCGTTCATCGAATCGTTCAACAACCGCGTTCGCTGCGAGTTCCTTAACGCGCAGTGGTTTCACACGCTAGCAGAGGGCCAGCTCAAGGCGCACGTGTGGCTGCATCGCTACAACACGACGCACTCGCATAGCGCGCTCGGTTACCACACCCCCGAGGAGTTCCTCGCGACCTACGAAACTACCCAACCTCCACAGAAATCAGTGGCTGCATGACGGGGCCGACGCTAGTTGCCTGATGCGTTGTTTCGGGAATCTCGACACCGCTACCCGGTAGGAGACGGAGGCGCCCAACCCGAGGCCCCAGTGCTCACCCAGAAATCGAAGCGCTGCCGCATTTTTTCGCGAGCATGCCGCCCGTCGCGAATGGTTCTAGCCTCGCGCTCTTAGTCGGCTCCGGGCTAAACGCACCCGAATAAGGCACATCGCCTTTGCCGATAAGCCGGCTCAAAAAATACGCGAGCAACGCCCCCTCCCATTGCAGGCGGGGAGCGAGCCAAGCATGCTGTGCGGGGCAGGTTAGCTCACCAAGTTCGATCACCATCGCCGCGTCGCGAGCGTCGACTTGTTTGTAAGCATAATATTGCCGCAGTCCGACGGTAAAGTTATCGGGCTCAAATCCGAACGGCCAATAACTCCCGTAGAGCTTCCGCCAAGCTGTCGCCGCGGCCTCATCTGATTTCTTCGCATAGCCGATCGAAGCGGCGCTCGAACAGGCCGGCGACGCTCCATCGAAGTGAATGAAGACCGCCGCATCCACTTTATAGTTCCCGTCGAAATCCGCCGGCAGCCGCGCAACGCTAACACCGTGTTTGCGCAGGATCGCCGTCGCCGCATCGGCGACGACCGGCGTCCAATCTCGCTCGCCGGCCGCTCCGAGATTGCAGTGGTGTTGCGGGAAGTGCGCGCAGCTGGCGGGGCGCCCTTCGTGCCCGGCCGAGATCAGCACGTCGTAGTGCAGCACGCCGGCAGCCAGCAGCAGCGCGAGGATCACCAGCCGCCCGAAGCGCCTCCACCCCCGAAGCTGCCGCCTCCGCCGGAAAACCCTCCGCCGAAATCGTCGCCGCCGCTGCTAAACCCCGACGACGCAACGCCGCCCAGAAATCCGCCGCTGCCCCAAAACCAGAAGTGCTTCATGTCGGTCTTCGCCTGCTTCGACCCCTCGCGCAGCACCAGATAGCCGTACCGTATCGCGCCCACCACCCGCATGATGATGAAAAAAATGAAGAATGCAAAGGTGAGGCAGCTGATGACGACCACCGCGATCGCAATGCCGGTGCCGAGCGGCGACTGCGCCGGCTCGGGCGACGGCGACGGCAGCGTCGACAGCTTATACTCCGGCGTAATCGTCGTCAGCATCGCCGACACGCCGCTGGTAACGGCGCCGTCGGGATCGTTGGCCTTCATGTGCGGAATGATGTCGTCGGTGATAATCCGGTGCGCGTCGGCATCGGTGAGGTGGCTCTCCAAGCCGTAGCCGACCTCGATGCGCGCCTTGTGATCCTTGGCAAAGATAAACAGAATCGCGCCGTCGTCCTTGCCCTTGCGCCCGACCTTCCAAGCGTTGGCCGCATCCACGGTCCAGGTCTCGAGCGGAACGTCGCCGGTCGTATCGCCGATCCAGACGATCACCTGATGGCCGGTTGCCGATTCATAGTCGCGCAGCTCGTTCTCGACGCTCTCGCGCGTATCGTTGGAAATGAGCGCGGCGGTGTCGGTGACGCGGTGATCGGGCTTCGGCGGCACCTGGGAATCGGCCGCGATCGGCCGGCAGCGCGAACGCCGGCGCCAGCAGCACGAAGAGCGCTAACGCAACGGCCCTCATCGCGCGCTCCCTGGCGGCTCGGCAAAATGCGTCTGCAGCGCGCCGCCGAGGCGCTTGATCGCGTGAAGCACGCCCTCGGTCGTCGCGCCGCGCGCAAAATACGGTTGGCTCTCGTCGACCAGCTCCTGCCAGAAGGCGTCGCCGACGCGCTGATGCAGTTCGCGGTCGCCCACGATGGCAAAGCGCTGCGCCTTGGGCGCCACCAAAATCAGCGCCGCATTCGCCGGCTCGTGCCGGTGAAATCCGATCTCGCCGAACTCGCGCTTGGCGCGCTCGAACGCATCCACGTCGCGGTCGGGAATGATGCGGACGGCGATGCGACCGGTCGTGCCGTCTTCGGCGTCGCGAATGGCTCGCGCAACCGTCTCGCGTTGCGCGCGCGTCACGGGCTGAAGTTTACCGCCGGGGCTTTCTCCGCGCCCGCCTGCGCCTGGAAGTAGGGCTTCTCGTTGAAGCGGCTGCCGAAGATCCCCGCCACCCAGACCGTCGGGATGGTATCGCGTTTGGTATTGAACGCCCGCGCGACATCGTTATATTTCTTCCGCTCAAAGGCGATGCGGTTCTCGGTGCCTTCCAGCTGCGCTTGCAGCGTTGCGAAGTTGGCCGTCGCTTTGAGCTGCGGATAGTTCTCGACCACCGCCAGCAGCCGCGACAGCGCCGAGCCCAGCGCGTCTTGCGCTTGCGCGTACTTGGCGAAATCTTGCGGATTGTTGACCGCGTTCTGCACCACCTCGGGTGAGATTTGTCCGACGCTGGCGCGCGCCTTGGCCACCGCTTCGTAGGTGCTCGACTCGAAGCCGGCCGCGCCCTTGACGGTGGCGACGAGATTGGGAATCAGATCGGCGCGCCGCTGATAGACGTTCTGCACCTGCCCCCACTGCGCGTCGACGGCCTGGCCGAGCGTCACCAGCGAGTTATACGCAGATACGAGAAAGAGGCCGACCGCGGCGACGATTACCAGTACGACGAGCGGTCCGACGTACGAACGCTTTTGCTCCATGGATTGGCCCTTGTGCCACTGGGCGCCCGGTCCCTTCCAGGGGCTGCAGCATACGGCGCGTAAAGTGCGGCCGATGCGCCTGCTGCTTGCAGCCGTGCCCATTGCCGCGTTGACCGTTGCCATCCCCTTGGTCAACCGCGTCGAGCCGCGCTTCTTCGGCGTGCCGTTTCTGCTCTGCTGGATCGTCGCCTGGGTTCTGCTCGCTCCCGCTTTTCTTTGGACGATTTCTCGCCTGGAGCGGAGGGAGTCGTGAGCGGCGCAAGCATCGCGCTGACGATCGTCGCCGTCGTCGTACTGGGAACCATTACCTTTGCGCTGCTGAGCGTGCGCCGCGTCAAGATGGACCCACAGCAATATATCGTCGGCGGCCGATCGTTCGGCACGATCTTCCTCTGGGTCTTGCTGGCGGGCGAGATCTACACGACGTTTACGTTCCTGGGCATCGCCGGACTCTCGTACTCGCAGGGCGCGCCCGCCTATTACGTCATGGCCTACGGAGCGTCGGCCTACGTCATCGGTTACTTTCTCACGCCGGCCGTCTGGCGGGTCGGCAAAAAGCACAACCTCTTAACCGGGCCCGATTTTTTCGAACTGCGCTTCAACAGCCGCGCGCTGGGCGTCATGACCGCCCTGCTGTGGTTCGTGATGATCGTTCCCTACGTCGCGCTGCAGCTCAGCGGCCTGCAAATTCTGTTGCGCATTGCCGGTTACGGAACGTATGACGCAACCGCATCGGTCTGCGTCGCGTTCATCGTGCTGGCGCTCTTCGTCTTCACCGCCGGCCTGCGCGGCACGGCGTGGGCCAGCGTCGTGAAGGACGTTTTTGTTTTGGGCGCCGTGGTCTTTGCCGGGATCGCCATTCCGACGCACTTCTTCGGCTCGCCCGGCGCCATGCTCGAGCGTGTCGCGCAGGTGCATCCGCAAATGCTGGTGCTGCCGCAAGGCGCCGCGTATCACGGCACGGTCTGGTTCGCCTCCACGGTGCTGCTTTCGGCCATCGGCTTTTTCATGGGGCCGCACTCGTTCCAGGCCGTCTACAGCGCGCGCAGCGACGCGACGCTGCGGCGCAACGCGATGCTCCTTCCCTTCTACCAAGCCTTCTTATGCCTGATGATTTTCGCCGGCTTCTCGGCCGCGTTGATCGTTCCCGGACTCAAGGGCGCCGACGTCGATCAGTCGTTTCTGCTCGTCGTGCAGCACTATTATCCATCGTGGATCCTGGGACTGATCGCCGCAGCGGGAGCCTTGGCGGCGCTGGTGCCCGCTTCGGCGCTGCTGCTCGCCGGGGCCAGCGTCATCACCAAGAACGTCGCCGGCGATTGGCTGGGCATTGCGACCGGCGATCGTGCGCGCACGATGCTGACGCGCATTCTCGTCTTGATCGTCGCGGTGCTGGCGCTGGGATTTTGGCTGGGTGCGCGGCGCACGGTGGTCGAGCTTCTCCTGCTCTACTACAACGGCATCACGCAGTTTGCGCCGGGCGTCATCGCATCGTTTCTGTGGAAGCGCGCGACGGCGTGGGGCGTCGGCTTGGGAATTGCCGCCGGGCTTTTGGTGGCCGTGCCGCTGGCCGAGTTCAACGTCACGCCGTGGGGCATCAACGTCGGCTTGCTGGGGCTGGCGGCCAACGTCGTCGTACTCGCCGGGGTCTCGCGTCAGTTGAGGAAACCGCAATGAGCTCGACTCCCGTTCTGATTGCCGGCGCCGGACCGACCGGTCTGGTGCTTGCGTTGAGTCTTGGCGCGCCGCGGCGTTCCGTTTCGGCTTGATCGACGACGGCACCGGGCCGGGCGAGTACTCGCGCGCGATGGCTGGTGCAAGCGCGCACGCTGGAGTTTTACCGGCAGTTCGGATTCGCCGACGAAATGGTCAAGTGCCGGCATCGTGATCCATCGCGTTCACATGCGCGAGCTTGGCCGCGACGGACGGCCGCACGAGGTGCTCTGTCCGTGGAGTTCGGCGATCTCGGCGCCGGGATCAGCCCCTACCCATTTGTTTGACGTATCCGCAAGACGATCACGAACGCTTTCTCGCCGCCAAGCTCGAGGCATTCGAATAGCGGTCGAGTGGAATACCAGCCTCACCGGCTTCGAGCAAAGCGACGACGGATGACCGCAACGCTGGCAACGCCGTCGGGGGTGGAGACGGTCACCGCGGATTATATCTGCGGTTGCGACGGCGCGCATTCCAAAGTTCGCCAGGGGCTAGGACTCGGTTTTGAAGGCGCCACGTACGACCAGCTCTTCTTTGTCTGCGACGCCAAGATTGCCGGGGCCGGCGGACAACGATCTGCACGTCAGCCTGGGCGAGCAGAGCCTGCTGCTGCGATTTCCCGTGCGTTCGTCGGGGATGCAGCGGCTGCTCGGCCTGATTCCGCCGGAGCTTAACGGGCGCGACGACATCACCTTCGACATGCTGCGCGATTCGGTCGAGCCGCTCTTAGCGACGCACGTCACGGAAGTCAACTGGTTCTCGACCTATCGCGTGCACCATCGCGTGGCCGAGAATTTTCGCCGTCGGCCGCGCCTTTATTCTCGGCGACGCCGCCCACATCCATAGTCCGGTCGGCGGACAGGGTATGAACACCGGCATCGGCGACGCGATCAACCTGGGCTGGAAGCTGGCCGACGTGCAGCGCGGCCGCGCGGACGCCGCGATTCTCGACAGCTACGAGCAGGAGCGCATCGGTTACGCCCGCGCGCTGGTGGAGACGACCGACCGCGCCTTCACGCCCATCGTCGCCGGCGGATTCAAGGGCGAAGTCACGCGGCGCGTTTAGCACCGCTCTTCTTGACGCTCGGCGACGCGACTGGATCTCACCAAGCACGCCTTGTTCCGCATCGTCTCGCAAGTGCAGATTCATTACTCCGGCTCGATGCTCGGCAAAGGCAAGGCCGGCCACATCGAGGGCGGCGACCGTTTACCCTGGTGCGCGCCGATCGACAACTTCAAGCCGCTGCAGTCGCTCGATTGGCAGGTGCACGCATTTGAGACGTTGATGCCGACGTCGCCGCATTATGCACGCGCTATGGAATTCCGGTTCACGGCTTCCCCTGGGGTCCCGCCGTGCGCGACACCGGTTTTGCGCGAGACGCGGCCTACCTTGTGCGGCCCGACGGCTACGTCGGTCTCGCCATCGACGGCGACGACGCAAAGACACTCGAGACGTACCTCTCTGGTCGTCTTATCCCAGGGGCGTGATTGGAGCGCGCTGTATCCTTCAAGGGAGTATCCAATGCACGCGCATCCGCTTGAAGCTCGCATCGCGCACGTCGAAGGTGCCTTCGATCGGGTGAACGAGCGCCTAAACAGCATCGACCGCCGTCTCGATGGCTTCGACCGCCGTTTCGACCGGCTCACCGGAATCGTCGTGGCTACGTGGGTCACCACGATCCTAACGATTCTGTTCCACCGCTAGCGGACGCGAGACCCATGAGACGCACGCTTCTTATTGCTCTCGGTTGCGAGTTAGTACTTTTGAGCCTCGGCGTATTCATTGCCGCGAGGGTTTCTGCCGGCGGGTCGTCGTTCGTCCCGGGTGCGTGCCCGACGATGCCGGCGCCCATTGCCGAACTGAAGCATGCACGTTGCGGCCGCCTTACCGTTCCGGAAGATCGTCTGAACGGCGGAAAAAGAACGATCGTCCTCTCGGTGGCGATTCTCCCGGCGAAGTCGCAGCGACCGAAGAGCGACCCGATCGTCTGGCTCGCCGGGGGCCCCGGAGACGACGCGATCACCGAGATTCCCATGGCGCTGGCCGGGAAGCTCAACGCCGATCGGAACGTGATCTTCATGTCGCAGCGAGGTACGTATAGCGCCCGGCCGAAGCTGACCTGCGCCTCCGTCGACCGCTGGGCCGCAAAGACCTTGAACATGCCATACGATGCGGCGGCAACCGGAAGCGCGTATGCCGGCGCGACGCGCGAGTGCCGGCGAGAGCTCGCGGCGCGCACTTCCGACCTCGCCGCCTACAACACGCTGGAAAGCGCGGATGACCTCGAAGATCTGCGCGCTGCGCTGCAGATCCCGAAATGGAACGTCTACGGGATCTCTTACGGAACCGATTTAGCGCTTACGTATATGCGGCAGCATCCGGGCGGGATTCGTGCCGTGGCAATCGACGGCGTGTTTCCGCCGTCCCTCGCGGGCGGGGCTGCCGCGTGGACCAGCGCCGGCGAGGGAATCAACGCCGTGTTCAAAGCGTGTCGCGATCAAACGCCGTGCCGCAAGCGCTATGGGGACATCGGAGCGACGTTTCGGCGCCTGGTACTCCAATACGAGGCATCTCCCAAGACGGTCGCCGTCCAGGTGCAAGGCCATTCCGGAAAAGTGAACGTCAAGATCAGCGGTGGCATGCTCGTGCAGTGGATGGTCTCGCCTGGGACGCACTGGGCGGCGAAAGTGCCCGCGTCGATTGCGGCACTCGCGAACGGCGACCCCACGCCAATTGCATCAACCTGGGCTGCGCCAAAGCTCGATCCCGCCGGCATTGGGGTACTAAGCAATGGACTCTTCTACGGCGTCTCTTGCGGCGAGTGGGTGCCGTACGAATCCGAGAAGAGCGTCATCGAAGCTGGACGACGAGCGTTTCCCACGTTTCCGGTTTCCATCCTAAGAAATGGCCCCTTGCCGTTCATGCGCGAAAACTGTCGCGAGTGGGACGTGCCCAAAGTATCTCCATTAGTGCGAGCCGCGACGCGCAGCAGCATCCCGACGCTGGTGATTTCCGCTCAATACGACGCCCAAACTGCAGCATCGTTTGGCGCATATGTGGCGCGGACGCTATCGAGCGCCACCGTCGTCACGATTCCGAACGTTGCCCACGTTGCCTTCGCAAGCCCTTCCGAAGCAGCAAACGCGTGCGCCTACGCCATCACCAAGTCGTTCTTCAATCGATTGAACCGGGCTGACACGAGTTGCATCCACAACGTGCCGGCGACAAAGTTCGTAATAAGCCGGTAGCTGCGCCGTGGGTCGCAGGTGAGAGGGACGCCGTAAGCCGAACGAACGCGGCAACGGAGGCTTCGCAGTATGTATAGTTTGCGGCGATACATCTTGTGGATCGTGCCGGCCTTGCTCTGCGCGGCCTGCAGCGGAAGCGTTGGAACGAACCCCCCGCCCCCGCAACCGCTCCCATCACCCGGACCGCCGTTTATTGCCGAGCACGGCACGCTCGCGGTACTCGACGTCGCCAACCCCAAGGCCAGGCAAATCCGGCTCTTCCATCCCGGCAGCACTCGAGAGTTCGCGACCATCGTCTCTCCCGGTGAACGATACCATCCCAACTCGCTGGCATTTGACCGCCGCGGCCACCTCTACATCGGCACCAACGATACCGAGGGTCTTGGCGAATATACCGTTTCCGAGTTCAGGGTCAGAGATCTGGAGAGGATACGCGAAATCGGCAATCTGCCGCGATGGAGTCATAGCTCCGTCGCCACCGACGACCAGAACTACCTCTATGTCAACACTCCCGCGTTCCTCGGCGGCGATATTAAGATCTACTCGCCCAATGTGGATCGAAAACCGTTTCTCGAAATTAAGGATCTCGGAGCCCCCATCACGACCCTCCCCGCGCCCAACCTGTTGTGGGTCGCGTCGCAGACCATCCACGGTAGCTTTCTGGACGGCTATGAGGTGCGCTCGCGGAAGGGAAAGTTCTCCCACAGCCTGGGAGGCGTCAACGCCGGCAAGATCGTGGTCAATGCTGACGGCGACGGTTCGTTGGCCGCCGTCTTTTCGCAACGCCCGCTCTCGCCGAACTTTATGGTCGCGGTCTATTCCCAGAAAACCGGCTTCCTCAAGAAGATCGCCGAGGGCCGGAACCTCAAAGCGATGGCGGGCGATAATGCCAATACCATCTACGTTTCGGAAAGCAGCCCCGGTAAAGTCCTTCGGTGCGACTGGCAGCACTGCCGCGACTATCTCACGACGAATTCCAACGAGCCGGTGGCCCTCGCAGTCAATCTGCGCAACCGTAACCTCTACGTCGCCAACCGCGATGCGGGCAACGTCCAGATCTACCGCGTTGGCGAAACCATTCCGTTCCTCACGATCGCCCCGTCAAAGTTTGAGCCGACCGCGCTCGCCGTCGAGCCATGATGGCCCCCGGCAGGATCGACTACGGCGGCAAACGAGGTTTCTATCCCCGTGAAGCTTCGCCGAAAGGCACCACCGGGATAGGTATAGAGATCAACGCCTCCTTCGAAGCCGAGCGGCCAGACTAGCTTGTTGCGGTAAACCGAAAACGCGGGCCAACCGCCTCCCGGAATGTGAATCTCTCCGACCTCGTGCCATCCGTTCTCGGCCACGCGAATAATCGTACCGTTACCAAGCCCAAGCGCCAGGTTTTTCCCGTCCCAGGCGAGGGTCCCGATACAGCCTTCGCAGTTGCCCCAATCGAAGACGCGCGTGAACTCTGCGCCCACCAGCTGGTAGATCGCAAAGACGTCGTAGCCTTGACTGCCGGTTCCGACGTAGTATTGGTAGTGCACGAAGAGATTGCCCCGGTTATCGTACGCAACGCCAAGGGAACCGGAGTAGTCGATGCACGACCCCGTGCAGATCGGATAGAGTGCCGGCGTACCGCTCGCGTTTTGATAGACGGCAAGGCCGGTCTCATAGACCACCGCTAGCGCGCTGCTCTTCGGATCGACCGAACAGGCCATTGGGTTGTGCAGCCCCGAGAGCGTGTTCAGCAGCGTCGTTCCACCGCGGGCGTACTCGTAGACCGATCCGGCAACGGTGTCGGCAATAAAGATATCTCCCTTACCGTCGACGCACTCGCCGGCGGGTGCGGAGAAACCCGTCAGCACCCCCAACAGCTTACCGGAACGATAGCCGATCGCGTCTACCGATCGCGTCCCGCTATCGGAGACGTAAAGCAGGTTCTGATGCCGGGCCTGCGGGCTCATCCAAGTGCCGCCACTGCGCGCCGCGCGTGTTGCAGCCGCCGGACTACTCGGCAGCTGCGATCCGCCGCAACTCGCTAACGCGGCGAGGACCGCCCCAAGTGCAACAATCCAAAGCGAAAGCTTCACAAAGCCTCCTTCTTGACTGAGGACCTTCGAGGCAGGCCCGGCGTTCTTCTCCTGCCCAGCGGCGGTTCGGGCACGAATTCAAAGAGACCCCGCATTTTGCGGGGCCTCTTACTTCACCGTTTTCCGGGTGCTACAGATCTTCCGGGTTGATGCCCTTCAGACGATCGTACTGCGTTTTCTTCGGACCTGCGTGCGGAGTCGCGTGATCCTCGATGTCGCCTTCGTAGTGCACGGTGAGCGGTTCGCGATTGCGCTCGTACGCGGTCACGAGACGGCTCATGCCGTCGCCGTTTCCGCCGCCCATGACTTCGGCCAAGGCCGCTTCGTCGGCGGTCATCGTGGCGTACGGCATCTCGAACTCGTGACGCGGACGCCCGTCGTCGTCGACGTCCTGACCCTGCGGCAGAATGTCCACGTTGCGATAACGCGACATTCCGGTTCCCGCCGGAATCAGCTTGCCGATGATGACGTTTTCCTTGAGTCCCAGCAGCGGATCGTACTTGCCCTTGATCGCCGCGTCGGTAAGAACGCGGGTCGTCTCTTGGAAGCTCGCCGCCGAAAGGAACGACTCGGTCGCCAGCGAGGCCTTGGTCACGCCGAGCAGCACCGGATTGGCCGTAGCCAACTCCTTGCCGGCGGCGCGCATGCGCTCGTTGGCTTCGTGGAACTGCGCCGCTTCGACGAGCTGGCCGGGCAGCAGCGGCGTGTCGCCGCCTTCGACGATCTTGACCTTGCGCAGCATCGAGCGAACGATCACTTCGATGTGTTTGTCGTTGATGTCGACGCCCTGCGAGCGATAGACCTTCTGCACTTCCTGAACCAGGTAGTTCTGCAGTGCGGTCTCGCCCTTGACGCGCAGAATGTCGTGCGGATTGAGCGAGCCTTCGTTGAACTGATCGCCCGGCTCGACGTGAGATCCGTCCTGCACCGTGAGATGGGTGCCCGGCGGGATCTCGTATTCGCGCTCCTCGCCGGTGGAATCGACCACGGTGACGATACGCTTGTTGCGCTCGTCGCCGAGGCGCACCGTTCCGGCGACTTCGGAGATCGTCGCTTGTCCTTTGGGTTTGCGCGCTTCGAAGATCTCTTCGACGCGCGGCAGACCGGTGATGATATCCTCGGTTGCCACGCCGCCGGTGTGGAAGGTTCGCAGCGTTAACTGCGTTCCCGGCTCGCCGATGGACTGCGCGGCGATGATGCCCACCGCCGTGCCGATATCGGCTCGCGTGCCGGCCGCCAAATCGCGACCGTAGCAGAGCGAGCAGACGCCGTACTTCGATTGACAGGTCAGCACCGAGCGGATCTTTACTTCGCCGATGGCGTTGTCGATGAGCGCCTTGGCCTTCTCCTCGTCGATCTCGTCGTTGCGCGAAACGATCGTCGTCGTCGGGCGCTTGGGGTCGAGGCGGATGTCCTCGGCCGCGCGCCGTCCGATGATGCGATCGATCAGCGGCTCGATGATCTCTTTGCCGGCACGAATGTCGCTGACGATGATGCCGCCGGTGCTTCCGCAATCCTCCTCGCGGATGATTACGTCTTGCGCGACGTCGACCAGACGCCGCGTGAGGTAGCCCGAGTCGGCCGTACGCAGCGCGGTGTCGGCCAGACCCTTGCGCGCGCCGTGCGTCGAGATGAAGTACTCGAGAACCGTCAAGCCCTCTTTGAGCGACGCCTTGACCGGAATCTCGAGAATTCGGCCCGACGGGTCGGACATCAATCCGCGCATGCCGCCGAGCTGCTTGACCTGAGCGATCGAACCGCGCGCACCCGAGGTCGCCATCATGAAGACCGGGTTGAGCGGGTTCTGCGCCGCTTGCATCGCGGTCGTGACCTCGTCCGAGGCCTTCGACCAGATGTCGATCGTTTTGTTGTACTGCTCGTCTTGCGAGATGAAGCCTTGCTCGTAGAGACGATGCAGCTCGTCGACTTCATCCTGCGCCTTGCCGACGATGTCGTACTTGCTCTGCGGCACGATGACGTCGCTGATCGAAACCGTCGTACCCGAGAGCGTGGCGTAGTGGAAACCGAGCTCCTTGACGGCATCGAGAAAGCGCGCCGTCTCGGCGTTTCCGTAGCGGCGATAGCAATCCGTGATCGTCTTCTTCAGCGCACCCTTGTCGATGATGCGGTTGACGAACTCGTGATTCCATTCCTCGGCGAAAGCCAAGTTGAAGATGACGCGGCCGACCGTCGTCTTGATCAGCTCGCCCTTCCAGCGCACGTAGATCCACTCTTGGAGTCCGATCCGCTTGGTCTCGTACGCCATGACCGCTTCCTTGCCGTCGTAGAACGTCGGCAGCTTACCCGGACCCTCGCCGGTCTTTCCGTTTCGCTTGGGCCCGTGCTCGAGGCGATCGTAGTCGTCAATGACCGGCGCCTTGGCCGGACCGGTGTATTCGTCGGATTGAAACGTCAGGTAGTAGAGGCCCAACACCATGTCTTGCGTCGGAATCGAAACCGGATTGCCGTACGCCGGAAGCAAGATGTTGTTCGAGGAGAGCATCAGGATGCGCGCCTCGGCCTGCGCGCCCGCCGAGAGCGGCAGATGCACGGCCATCTGGTCGCCGTCGAAGTCGGCATTATAGGGCGTGCAGACCAGCGGATGCAGATGTATCGCCTTGCCCTCGACCAGGACCGGCTCGAAGGCTTGAATGCCGAGACGATGGAGCGTCGGTGCGCGGTTGAGCAGCACCGGATGTTCCTTGATGACCTCTTCGAGCACGTCCCAAACTTCCGGACGCACCCGTTCGACCATGCGCTTCGCGCTCTTGATGTTATGCGCGAGCCCGCGGTCGACCAGCTTCTTCATGACGAAGGGCTTGAAGAGCTCGAGCGCCATCTCTTTGGGCAGGCCGCACTGATGCAGCTTGAGCGTCGGACCGACCACGATGACCGAGCGTCCCGAATAATCGACGCGCTTGCCGAGCAGATTCTGCCGGAAGCGTCCCTGCTTGCCTTTGAGAATGTCGGAAAGCGACTTGAGCGGGCGATTATTGGGGCCGGTGACGGGGCGGCCGCGGCGGCCGTTGTCGATTAGCGCGTCGACCGCTTCTTGCAGCATGCGCTTTTCGTTTTTGATGATGATCTCGGGCGCGTTGAGCTCGAGCAGCCGCTTGAGGCGGTTGTTGCGATTGATCACGCGGCGATAGAGATCGTTGAGGTCGGAGGTCGCGAAGCGGCCGCCGTCGAGCTGCACCATTGGGCGAAGCTCGGGGGCGATGACCGGAACTGCCGCCAGCACCATCCACTCCGGACGGTTACCGCTGGTAAGGAACGCCTCGACGACCTCGAGGCGCTTGATCGCCTTGAGACGCTTTTGTCCGCTGGTTTCCTTGAACTCTTTGCGCAGATCTTCTTGAATGCGGCGCAGGTTGAGGTCGCGCAACAGCTCGCGGATCGCTTCGGCGCCCATGCCGGCCTTGAAGCGATTGCCGAACTTGTCGCGCGCTTCGCGATACTTCTGCTCCGAGAGCACCTCGCGCTTGGCCAGCGTCGTGTCGCCGGCATCGATGACCACGTAGGCCGCGAAGTAGATGACCTTCTCCAGCTGACGCGGCGACATGTCGAGCAGGATGCCGATGCGGCTGGGCACGCCCTTGAGATACCAGATGTGGCTGACCGGGGTGGCGAGCTCGATGTGGCCCATGCGCTCGCGGCGCACCTTCGCGCGGGTGATCTCGACGCCGCAGCGATCGCAGATCATCCCTTTAAAGCGGATGCGTTTGTACTTGCCGCAGTGGCACTCCCAATCTTTGGTCGGGCCGAAGATCTTCTCGCAGAAAAGGCCGTCGCGCTCGGGCTTGAGCGTGCGGTAGTTAATCGTCTCGGGTTTCTTGACTTCGCCAAACGACCAGGCGCGAATTTGCTCCGGCGACGCCAGGCCTATGCGCATGGCGTCGAAGTTGTTGACGTCAATGAGGTTCAAGAGGATGGACTCCGTTGCGCCCGCTTCGCCGCCGCCTACGCAGGGAAGGCGCGTCCCACGTCGTCACGTAGGGGCTCCCACCGTCGCGGCTGGCGCGGGGCACAGCTACCGATTTTACCACGGGGCACAAGGCCGTTCAAGGTGCTCCTCCTCTCCGTCATCACCTTTGCCTTTCCAAGCAACCGGCCGCCCGCCAAAACTAAGGCCCCGCTCAGGCGAATTGGGTACGCCCCTTCTATGAGAATAGGAATCGTAGGCTCCGATGACCGCGCCCGAGCGATCGGGCGGCTGCTCCAGACCGGCGGGCACAAGATAACGTTCGGCGACCCCGCGTCGAGCGAACGGGCCGAGCGCGCCGCTCGGGAAGTCGGCTCGCGCGCCGAGTTGCCTTACGAGCAGGCCATGCACTCGGATCTTCTCTTCTTTGCCGTTCCGGGCGACCAAGTCGACCGGGCCGTTACGGCGATCGGTTCGCCTCAGGACGCCGTCGTGGTGGACGCCGTTTCCAACGGCCGGCGGCCGCCGCCGCGTGGCGGCGCCGAGATGTTGGCGCGCAAGCTCGATTCACACCGCGTCGTGCGCGCGCTGATCGGCGCAGCGATGCCCGGATCGAACATTCCGATTTGCGGTGACGATCCCAGCGCGAAAGGACTGGTTGATCGTGCGCTGCAGTCCGCGGGCTGTCTGGTGACGGACCGCGGACCGCTCTCGAGTGCCAAGGAGCTCGAGGCTCCGGCCTAGCTCTTCTTTCTCGCCTCGCTCAAGCCGATCGCAATCGCTTGCTTTCGGCTTTTTACTTTCTTGCCCGAGCGGCCCGATTTCAACTCGCCTTCCTTGAACTCGTGCATCACGCGACTGACCTTCTTGCGCGAAGCCGTCTTCTTACTCTTTTTCCGTTCGGCCATCTAAGCTAATCCTCTCCCCGGCCGGTCAGACTCGCGCGCCTCGGCCGGTCAGCAAGTTGAACACGACCAGCACGAGCACGACGATCAGCAGTATGTGGATCAAGCCGCCACCGAAGTGCAGCAAGAAGCCGATCAGCCAGAAGAAAAAGAGAATCACGATAATCGCCCAGAGTAAACCTACCATCTTCGCCTCCTCATAAGGGGTGCTGCATTAGCTACCTCTTGCCCAAAATACGGCCGACCAACGCCTCTCCTGATTAATTTTCCCTTGAGATAGAGCGTCCAAGGCCTATCAGGGTGGTGACACCTTACTTTCCACAAGCGCCGCAGGCTTAATCAGCCGCGTTTCGCCGCCCCGTACGGCGGGGATACCGACGGCATGAACGAGCTGAAAGAGAAACGGATAGCCGTGGTAGTGGGCGACGGCTTCGAAGAGAGCGAACTTCTCGAGCCCGCCAAAGCGCTGCGCGAAGCCGGTGCGCGCGTCGACGTTATCTCGCCCAAAGGCGAGCCGATCCAAGCCTTCAAACACCATCAACCAACGATCAAGGTCGACGTCGACGCCACGCTCGACGAAGCGCGCCCGGAAGATTATGATGCGCTGTTGCTTCCCGGCGGCGCCCTCAACGCCGACGGCTTGCGAACCGATCCGAAAGTGCAGCGCTTCGTCAAGCAAATGGATTCCCAAGGAAAGCCGATGGCGGTAATCTGCCACGCACCCTGGGTTTTAGTGTCGGCCGGTCTGGCCGAAGGACGCACGCTGACGAGCTGGCCGACGATCACCGACGATCTGCGAAACGCCGGCGCGCAATGGGTCGACCGCGAAGTCGTCGTCGATCGCAACTTGGTAACCAGCCGCGGCCCCAAAGATCTCCCCGCTTTTAACGAACAAATGATGACCTTATTCGCCCACGCGAACGGGTCGGGAGTTGCCGATGCCAGTAGCCGTCTTTGAGAACGAACCCGACGCCGAGGCTACCGCAGTCACGCTGCGTGAGCTCGGTTTTAAAACCGACGTAATTCTGCCGGCGTCGAACACCTTCGACGAGCGCACGAAAGACTTTTTCCAAGGGAAAGACGCACCGTTCCAGCCCCATGCGGTGGTGACCAGCGACGCCGATAGCGAACACTTCAGATAAAGCGACTCGACGTAGGCGGCAACGTCGCGCACCTGCGCCTCGCTCAGCACGTGCGGGTAGAGGTGCGGCATCGGCGGCTGCGGATCTTCGATCCACGAAACCAGCGCGCCGTACGCCATCCGCTGCGACTCACGATGCAACGAAGGGCCGACGCTGCCGCCCTCCCCGTTATTGCCGTGGCAGGCGGCGCAGTTGGCGGCAAAGATTCGCCCGCCGGCCGTGCGGTCGCCGCCGATCGTCGCACCCGTGCCGCGCGTGGCGCCGCCTGACTGCGTTCCTGCGGAGGTGCAGGCTGTGAAAGCCAGGACCGCCGCGACCGCGGCGCAAGGAGCAAATCGCACTCTATTCCGTAGTGTACCCGCACCGCGCTCGTATAAGGCGTCTCTTAGCGGGTAAGGTGTCTCTTAGTATGAGGCTCGCCGCAGCCCTTATTGCGATCGTCGCCGCAGCACCGCTCCGCATCTCCGCGGCCAATGAGGGCGCGTGGCTCTATGCAACCACCTGCGCTTCGTGCCACGGCCGGCACGGCCAAGGCACCACCGTAGCGCCGTCGCTGTTCGGCACGTCTGCCGCCCTCATTCACCTGATGCTCGACACCGGGCGGATGCCGGCCTCGGCACCCAACGTCAACGAGATTCCGCGCGAGCCGCTTTTCACCGAAACGCAAATGAATCAGTTGGTGCGCTACGTGCAGAGCTTGTCGCCCGTGCCGGCCGATCGTTCGCTCCCGATCGTAGCCGGCGGCGATCCCGTGCGCGGACGCAAGCTCTTCGCGCAGAACTGCGCGCAGTGTCACGGTGCGATGGGCGACGGGGCCTCGGTGGGGTCCGACAACGTCGCGCCATCGCTCGACGTCGCAACCGTCTTTCAAGTCGCCGAAGCCATCCGCGCCGGCCCGGGGGTGATGCCGCGCTTTTCGCGCGACGTCTTGAGCGACGGCGACGTTGATGATATCGCGCGTTTCGTCAACTTCGTCCAGACGCACGGCGATGGTCCCGGAAATCTCAACGCCGGCGGCTTTTCTTTAGCCCACGCAGGACCGGTTGCGGAGGGATTCGTGGCATGGGTCTTCGGGCTGGGGGCCCTGGTGCTCTTCGTTCGCTGCATCGGCACCGCCGGCAAAGACGCGTGAGTTAGACGCGCGCGCTCTCTGCGCCCAAACGCCAGAAGGAGAGCAGCATGCCGATCAGCCCGGCGGCGCCAAGAAGCGGCGACCAAATCACGCCGGTCAGCAGCGCCAGCGTGCAGAGCGCGATGAGAATCGGATAGGGGCTCTGCGTGGTAAAGACGCCGAGCACGTCGCCGGCGGCCTGCTCGTTGGTTTGGTTGGGATCGTCGCCTTCGAGCTTCGCCTCGCGTTCGGCGGCCAAGGCGTAGGTCGCGGTGAAGGTGAGCGCCGCGCCCATGATCGCCAACAACGCCGTGCCCGTCGCCTCTTCGTGCGCGACGAACCAATACGCAATCGCGATCGCGAACCCAAACGCGGCCGCCGTAGCAAAGAGCCCGACGAACGTCTTCACGATCTCGCGCCTCGCGTTCGGGCGAGGTCGAGCGCCGGGCGGCGGCTGCGGACGGCGGGAACGGTCTCGAAGTTGAACTCCGGCGGCGGCGACGAGGTCGTCCATTCCAACGTGTATGCGCCCCACGGATTATCGCCGGCGGGAATGCGCCGGCGAACCGCCAGCAGTAGTTCCACGAAGAACAGGATCGCCCCGAGCGTCATCAATGCCGCTCCGAAGGTCGCGATCGCATTGAGCATCGGCAGGTGTCCGACGGCCGGATAGGTATAGACGCGGCGCGCCATGCCTTCCATTCCCATGAAGCCCATCGGAACGAACGTCGCGTTGAAACCGAGGAAGAGCAGCGCGAAGACCCAGCGACCGATGCGCTCGTCGAGGCGAAAGCCGAACATCTTCGGGAACCAAAAATAGATCGCGCCGAAGAGCGCGAAGAGGCTGCCGCCGCCGATGGTGTAGTGAAAGTGCTGGACGATGAAGTAGCTGTCGTGAGCTTGGTAGTCGATCGGCGGCGACGCAATCATCACGCCGGTGATGCCGCCGATGAGAAAGTTGAGCAGAAAGCCGACGGCAAAGAGCATCGGCACCGAGAGCGTGATCGCGCCCTTCCACATCGTTCCGATCCAGTTGACGAACTTGACGCCCGTCGGCACGGCGATCAGAAACGAAACGGCCGAAAAGAACGGATTGCTCACCGCGCCGGTAGTGAACATGTGGTGCGCCCATACACCGAGCGAGAGGCCGGCGATGGCAAACGCCGCGATCACCATGCCGACGTACCCGAAGACCGGTTTGCGCGAGAACGTGGCGACGATCTCGGTGATCATGCCGAAATACGGAAGGATCAACACGTAGACTTCGGGATGGCCGAAGAACCAGAAGAGGTGCTGGTAGAGCACCGGATTGCCGCCGAACGCCGGATCGAAGAAGTGCGCGCCCATATGCCGGTCGATCAGCGCCATCGCAAAAGCTGCCGCCAGCGAGGGAAACGCCATCAGCACGAGCAGCGACGTGGCCACGATCTCCCAAGTGAAGATCGGGATGCGCCACATCGTCATGCCCGGCGCGCGCAGCAAAAACACGGTCACCAGCAAGTTGATGGACGTTAGAATGGTGGAGATGCTCGTCATCAGCAGCCCGATAAAGAAGAGATCCTGACCGGCGCCCGTGCCGACGAAGTACTCGTTGAGCGGCGCGTACGCCGTCCACCCCGTCGCCGCCGCGCCGCCGTAAGTTGCCAGGCCGGCGAATACGGTCAGGCCGCCCAAAACGAAGAGCCATAGCCCAGCGGCGTTGAGCCGCGGAAAGGCGACGTCGGGGGCGCCGATCTGCAGCGGCACCAGAAAGTTGGCCAGGCCGAATCCGAACGGCGCGATGACCAGAAAAATCATTGCGGTTCCGTGCAGCGTGAAGACTTGGTTGTAGGCGTGGGCGCTCAACAGCGTGTTGTTCGGAACGGCGAGTTGGGCGCGAATGAGCGCGGCCAACAGGCCGGCGACGACGAAAAACGCTAACACGAAGACCACGTACATGATGCCGATTTTCTTATGGTCGGTCGTGGTCAGCCACTCGATCATGGCGTCGCCATCCCGTTGCCGGCCAGATACCGGGCGTACGTCCTTTGCGGAACGACTTCGACCACGAAGCTCATCAAGGCGTGGTCGAGCCCGCAGAACTGCGCGCAGCGGGCAACGAACCGTCCGGTGCGATTCGGCGTAATGTCGAACGTGTTGGTCATTCCCGGAATAGCGTCGCGCTTGAAGAGAAAGGCCGGCACCCAAAACGAGTGCGTAACGTCGTCGGAACGCAGCTCGATCTCGGTCGGGCGGCCGACGGGGAGGTAAAGCGTCGGCGGCTCGGCGGGGGTGCCGGTGGTGGACGTTCCGTTGGGGTACTCGAATCGCCACGACCAGCGAAAGGCCGTCACCGCGATGCGATTCGGCGGGTTGCCGACCCGATCGACCGGCATCTCGATCGCGTAGGTCACGCCGAAGAGCGCGAAGACCATCAGCAGCGGGATGACGACGTAGAGAATTTCCAGCGGCTTATTATTCTCGAACTGTTCGGCAGTCCGGCCGGGGCGATCGCGGTAGGCGACCAGACACCAGCCGATGCAGGCGTAAACGAAGATGCCGACGCCAACGCCCGCGGCAACAAAGATATACCAGTCGGTGCGCATCGCGGCGCCCTGCAGGGACGCCGGATTCGTCAACCACTCCACCTCGTCGTCTTACCCCACGAGCGACGTGTAGAAGCCTGACGGCGGGGGTAGGACGAGACATGGAGAGTTCGGCTGACGGCAGCGCTCGGTCGCTGGCGCCGCTGCCCGTGCGCGCCCATCCGCTCGTCCTTGGCGTAGTCCTCTTCCTAGCGTCCGAACTGATGTTCTTTGCGGCGCTCTTCGCCGCGTACTACGACTTGCGGGCAAACCGGGCGCAGTGGCCGCCGCCGATGGTGCACCTCGATACCGCCGAAGCTGGTTTCGGGACGTTTTTGCTCTTCGCGGCCTCCGTCGTCATGGTGCTGGCCACGCGCGCGATGGATCGCGACCGGCTGCGCGCGGCGCGCTGGTGGACGGCCAGCGCCATCGTCGCGGCCATCGGCTTCGTCTTAGTCGCGCTTCGCGGCTACCAAAACGACGACTTCACCATCGCAACCAACGCCTATGGATCGATTTACTTCGCGCTCACCGGCTTTCACTTGCTGCACGTCCTGGCCGGCATCGGCATCCTGACGGCGCTGCTGATCGGCATGCGCAGCAAAGCGCTGCAAGCCGCACGGCGCGCCGGCGCTGAGGCGATGACCTATTACTGGCACTTCGTCTTTATCGTCTGGTTGGGGATCTTCGGCACCGTCTACTTCGTTCGGTGATGAGCAAACAGACCGTAATTGCAGGCGCCCTCTTTCTCGCGATTCTCGGAAGCGCCGGTTTTATCGCGGCCTACGCAACCGGCGGCGATCGCCTCTACGAAGGGCTCGGCATCGCCCTCGCGGCGGCCGGCCTCTGCGCCGCGGCGCTGGGATGGGCCTTCTGGATCGTGCCCCCTGAAATCGTCACCGACGAAATCGAAACGTATCCATCGTCGCCGCCCGAGCGCGCCGTCGAGAACCAGATTGTCGCCCACGACGTGCGCGCGATCGCACGTCCGCGGCTGTTGCTCGCGCTGCTCGGCGCATCCGTCGCCTCGTTTGTTGCGGCACTGGCGGTGCCGTTTCGTTCGCTTGGGCCCGCGCCCGATTCGACGCTCTTTCACACGCGCTGGCGCCGCGGCGAAGCCCTCGCGCGCGAAGATGGGCGCGTTCTGCACGTGGACGATCTCAACGTCGACTCCACGCTGACCGTCTTCCCGCAGAGCGCGCTCGGCGACGCGCAATCGGCGGCGACGCTGGTCCGTCTGCCGGCCGATGCGGCCGGAACGGCGAGCGGCTACGTCGCCTATTCGCGCCTCTGCACGCATGCCGGTTGCCCCGTGGCGCTCTATCGCGCCGCGGCGCGCCAACTGCTCTGCCCGTGCCATCAATCCGTCTTCGACGTCGTTGCCGACGGCGCGGTGCTGGCCGGCCCGGCCGATCACGCGCTGCCTCGCCTTCCCATCGAAGTCGGCAGCGACGGTATCCTGCGCGCAACCGGCGATTTTCCCGAACCGGTCGGGCCGGGTTTCTGGGAGCGCGGATGACGCTGGTCGAGCGCGGCCTGCTGTGGATCGACGATCGCCTGGGCAGCGCGCACTTCGTTCGCCACGCGCTGCGCAAGGCGTTTCCCGATCACTGGTCGTTCATGCTCGGCGAGATTAATCTCTACGCCTTTATCGTGCTGGTCGGAACCGGCACGTTTCTCGCCTTTTTCTTCGACCCCAATCTCTCGAAAGTCACCTACCACGGCCCGTATCGGCTGCTCGACGGCGCGCCGATGTCGCGGGCGTTTGCGTCGACGATGCGGCTGAGCTTCGAAGTCAACGCCGGATTGCTGGTGCGCCAGATCCATCACTGGACGGCGCTGCTCTTCGTTGCCGGCATCTGCGTCCACATGGGTCGCATCTTTTTTACCGGTGCGTTTCGCAGGCCGCGCGAGATCAACTGGATCGTCGGAATGCTGCTCTTTTGGATCGCGCTCTTCGAAGGTTTCTCCGGATACTCGCTTCCCGACGACCTGCTCAGCGGCACGGGCCTGCGCATCGCAATATCGGTGCTGCTCTCGGTTCCCGTCGCCGGTACGTGGCTCTCGTTCTTGCTCGCCGGCGGCGCCTATCCGGCGGCGCAGCTTATCGAGCGCCTCTTTGTCGTTCACGTGTATTTGATCCCGGCGGCCATCGCCACGCTGATCGGGCTGCACTTGGCGATCGTCTGGCGTCAGAAGCACGCGCAGTTTCCCGGCCCCGGCCGCACCGAGCACAACGTCGTCGGCTCGCCGCTCGTACCCAATTACGCGGCCAAATCCATCGCGCTCTTCCTTGCGGTGATCGCCGTGGTCGCAGGCCTCGGGGCGCTGGTGCAAATCAATCCCATCTGGTTGTGGGGACCGTACGATCCCTGGATTGCCACTAGCCCGGCGCAGCCGGACTGGTACATCGGCTGGCTGGAAGGCGCGCTGCGCATGGGTCCGTCGTTTGCGCTGCATCTTTGGGGTCACACCGTGCCGTCGCCGTTTTGGCCGGCCGTGCTCTTGCCGTTCGTTCTTTTTGCTTTGCTGCTGGTTTGGCCATGGATCGACGCCGCGTTGCGCAAGGACCGCAGCTCGCACCAGCTGCTCGACAATCCGCGTGACGTGCCGTGGCGCACCGCCCTCGGCGTTGCCATCTTCATCTTCGCGCTGGGTCTCACGCTGGCAGGCAGCGACGACGTGCAGGCGCGCTACGTTCACGTGCCGGTCACCGCGATCACCGAGTTCTATCGCTTCTTCTGCATCCTCGGGCCGATCGCGGGTTTTGCGATCGCCTATGCGTTCGCGGCCGAGCTGCGAGCGCGCGGCGGAGTTACTCCGGCCCCGCGCGTCCGGCTACGCCGTAATGCGCGTGGCGGCTTCGACGAGGAACCGCTGCCGTGAGGCGCGCCGGCCGGTCCGCGGCGTTTCTCATCGCCGCCGCCGCCGTCGCAGCGGCGGCACTTTCGCCCCCTCTGGATGCCCTGGCCGACCGCTCCTTCGCCTGGCACATGCTGCAGCACGTGCTGCTGCTCTTTCCCGTGCCGTTTCTGCTGCTCGCGGGCCGGCCGTTCGAACTTTTCGCCGCGATCGCGGGCAAGCGCGCCGTCACGAGCGTCGTTCGGCTGACGCGCCGTCTGGAATTTCTCGCTGCACCTTGGCTAACGCTGGCCATTTTCGTCGCGGTTCTATGGGTTACGCACTTTTCGCCGCTCTACGAAATATCGTTGGGCGATCGTTGGGTACACGTTGGAGAGCACGCGCTCTATATCGTTGCCGGACTGGCCTTCTGGCTTCCCGTTCTCGCACCGCCTCCGCTTCGGCCGTTGAGTTTCCCGGCGCGTGCGCTCTACTTACTCATAGCGCTGCCGCAAGGCGCGCTTCTGGGCATGGCGCTCTTCGGGGCGCGGGCGCCGCTCTACCAACATTATCTGCTAACCGCACCTTCTTTAGCAGGTGCGCTCGACGATCAGCACGATGCGGCAGCGCTGATGTGGATCGTAGGCGGCCTCGCCATACTGGGAGCCTTGCTCGCAACGCTTGGTGCGTGGGCGCATCGAGAGTCGGAACCGGGGATGCCCTCGGCGCTCATTTCGTAGATCTCACGCAAACTCGACTAACGCGAAGCTGCCTCGTCCAATCGTTACCAGATACGCATCGCCCTCATCTTCGAGCTCTACCCACCGGCCGTGCAAGCTTTCGTAACGGCGCCGTGGCCTCAGCCCGGCCACGGCACCTCCGCCGCGCACGGCCGCAGTACTCGTAAAGGCTAACCGGTTCCCAAAAAAAACGACCACTTCGCGGTCGCGCGCGAATGCCGCGATCTCGACGTTCTCGCCGTCGACGTCGATTTCGGACGTCACGTCGCGATCGTACGCCTCGGTCGAGAGCGGGCTCTCGACGCTCGCCGTCGCGAAGAGCCGCATTCGATCCATGCGGCACGCGAACCACGACAGCGTCGATCCGCCAAACGGTACGTTGCGCACGGCGAGCCACATCCAGTCGGGCGGAAGCCGCGGCGTGATGCGCGCCCGGCCCGGCTGAAGCTCCAAGCCGCCGGCACCCTCGATTGCGGCCCACACATAGCGAGGAGGGAACCAGGGTGAGAGCATCATTCCTTCGTTAGCCAGCGTATCGCCGTGCAGCCACTCGGAGAACTGGCCCGGGACGGTGTTTGTCGCGCTGGGATCGCAAGCGTAATGGGCAAACGTCTTTTCCAGCGCTTCGGCCATGATCTCCGGGACGAAACGCGCTGCGGCAAACGCGTACCAAAAAGTCACCGCAACCCAGACCCCGCCCAGGAGCCCGTCCCCGCGCACCGGTCCGTACTCGGGGGCATCGCGCGGAACCGTTCGTATTCCCGCGTCGGTCCAAAAGTCGGCTTGCCGCAATCGCTGCACGATCCGCGCGCTCGTCTCGTCGTCTGCGACTCCGAAGACGACGGGAAACACTAGGTCCGCGCTGAGCGCGCTGCGCGGGCGTCCGTCAATCGAGATATTGAGATAGTAAAGCCCGTTCGCCGGATTGCGCAGATGGCGCTCGATGGCCGCGCGCAGTATCTCCGCTTCGCGAGCGTAGCGGTCGGCGTCAAGGTCGCGGCCCAAGATCGTCGCCAGCACCGCCATTCTTTGCAGCGCGGCGTACGCCTCGCTGTTGAGTTCCGTCGTGGCGCCCGAAAGCCGATAGTCTTTAATGATATTTCGCCACCCTACGATTCCGCGCGAGCCGGTCCCTCGAGCACGGCAAAAGACGAGCCCGCGCTCGTCGCGGTTGGCCAAAAGCTGCTCGACCGCGCGACGCGCGGCTGGGTAAAGCTCCTCGAGAAACGCGGCGTCGCGCGTCGCGAGCGCGTGGTGTGAAACGGAAAGCGCAAAAAGCGCGGTATCGTCGTTGACGTTGAGGCCGTCGTCGCACGTGCGGCCCGTACGTAAATCGTAATACTCGACAATTTTGCCGTCGGCTTCTTGCCGGGCGGCAAAGCCCCGCAGCAGCGCGGCGGAGAAACGCGGCTCGAGCCAATCGCAGCCGTACACGAACCAGGCGGCGTCGCGGCCGACGCACGAGGTCGAGCGTCCGGGATCGTTGGTAAAGCCGGGGCCGGTCGGCGTCTGCCGCATGACGCGTATCATGTTCGCCTTGGCCCAGTGCAGTCCGACGTTGATATTTTCGACCGGGCTGAGCATCACGGTGTTATCGAGCAGCGTCCGGTAATGGCGCTGCGTAGCCGCGTGCGCCGCCTCGGCCGAGGGCAAACGGCGCTGCACCGCCTCGAGACCGGTGGCGGCGGCACCCTCCAACTCTACGACCGCAACCCACACCGTCGCCAGCGATTGTGGCTCGATGCGCGTCCGTACGTGAATCACGCCCAGAGGATCGTCACCGGCAACGTCCACGCGCTCGTCAAAGGCTCCGGCCCATCTTTCGGCGAGAACCCGGGCGTGATCTTCGGTGACCGTCCAGGATTGCGGCGGTACGGAGCAGAGCAACGCTCGCGCCGCTTTCGATTTGCCCGTGCTTGCGACGAGCAGCGCTCCCGTGTCGTCGTGCCATGATGCCTCGATCTCGTCCTCGAACGACGACTTGAGACGAGCCACCACGAGCGAGTCGATCGTGGCCGCGCCGGCTCCTTCGTTGCGCATGCGGAGCACGATATAGCACGCGTCGAGAGCCGTCGCTCCGCCCAGAACGAACGTCAGCTTCTCGACTTTCACCGCGCCGCCGAGCAGATAGCGATGCGTCTGGGACTCCGGCTCGAGGGTAAAGGTGCCGCGGCTGCGAGTTAGTCGCAGGCCCGAGCCGGCGTCGTAGTGGTGCACGTCGATATCACGAACGATCGTCTTTCCCGATTGAACCGAATGCACCGCATCGATCGACCCGTTCGCAAGGAGCGTGACGCACAAGCGGTTACCGCCGAGGGTCGAGCCGACGGGCAGTCCTCCATCGGCAATTTGATATCCGCCGTCAGGCCCGAGGGTTGGGCGCGGCCTCACAGCCCCTTGGTATAGTGCAGCAGGCCGCCGTCGATAACGTAGGTCGAGGCGGTTATATAGCCTGCCGCTTTGGAAGCGAGATATGCCGCCAGCGCTGCAACCTCGTCGGCGTCGCCGGCACGGTGCAGCGGAATCTCGTCGAGCAGCTCCTTCTCGTCACCTGGGTCTTGGCGCACTCCGCGATTGATTCGGGTTGCGATCGCTCCCGGGGCGATGTCGTTGACCGTAATCCCGTGGGGCGCGAGTTCGAGTGCCAGCGTACGCATCAGCATCCGCATTCCACCCTTAGATGCACAATAGGCCGCATTGTTGGGCATCGGCAGGTCCTCGTGGACCGAAGAGACGTTGATAATGCGGCCGCCCCGTTTGCGTTCGATCATGGCCCGCGCCGCGGCGCGGGCACAGAGAAACGCACCGGTAAGATTGGTGCGAAGGATTCGTTCCCACACCGGCAGCGGCGTATCGACGACCGGGTGGGATTCCTCGACGCCGGCGTTGTTCACGAGTATGTCGAGGCCGCCGAAATGCTCGATGGCAGCGGCAACGAGCCGGCCCGCCCCGAGTTCGCTGGCGACGTCGGCTTCGACTAACGCTGCGCTGCCGCCGTCGCGCTCGATTGTCTGCAAGCACCTCGCGAGCGTGCGAATACTCGTCGCGATTAGGGTAGTCCACGACGACGTTTGCCCCCGATTGCGCGAAACGCGCCGCGATCGCACTGCCGATTCCCGTTGCGGCCCCGGTGACGATCGCGGTCGCGCCCGAGAGATCTACTCGCAGGTCGTCCTTATGAACGTCGGTCTTTACATCGCTGGCCATCGGGTATAACTCCTATGATGATGGAATATGCGTTCGGCATAAGTGAGGTAACGACGAAGCCGTGGAGCTTCGAAGAAGATATCGCCCGCTATCCCGCACTGGGAGCGGCCGCGATCGAAATCTGGGAGAACAAACTCGACGACGACGCCGGCCGGCGGCGCGCTCAGCTGCTCGCGGCGTTCGCGCACGGCCTTGAGATCTGCTCGTTCCAGGCCCGCGTTCACTCGCTCTATCCGACTCACCTCAGCCGCGAGCCCGCCGCCTTTGACGCGCGCCTGGAGCGGCTGCATTCGACGCTCGATTCGGTCGGGACGGTGCTGCCCGGCACGGTCTTCGTGCTCAATACCGGCGTCGCCGCCGGCGGCGACGTTGCGCGTGCCTTTCGCGAGAGCGTTCCCGCCTACCGGGAGCTGGCCGCGCACGCTCGACGGCTGAACGTTCGTCTGGCCATCGAGCCGCTCCATCCCCTGGCAATGAACGAAGACTCTTTTGCGTGGACGCTGGAAGGGGCGCTGGAACTCACCGAAGCGATCGCCCATCCTGCCTTTGGAATTTGCGCCGACATTTGGAATCTGGCCGGTCAGTTCGAGCTTGGGAAGCGCTTGGCGCGCTGCGGCGATCGAATCTTTCTCGCGCAAGTCTCGGACTGGCGCACTCCGCGTTCGTTTCTCGACCGGCTTCCCGTCGGTGAGGGCGACCTGGACTTTAAACCCTTCCTGCGCGGATTGCACGCTGCGGGCTACGACGGGCCGCTGGTTCTCGAAATATTTTCCGACGACGTCGACGACTCGCTCTACGCCGGTGACGTCGCGGCTATGGTGCGTCGCAGCCGGGAATCGCTCGATCTCCATCAGCGCAACGCCTTGCGGCCGAGCGAGGCGAGCAGCGCAATCCCAGCCATTGCTCCGAGAGGCCAGTAGGGATGGGTCGCAAACCATAGTTGCGTGCTGCGCGAGCGGGCGCGGGCGTCGAACGCCCCGTGCGCGCCCCAGTCACCCGGCAACGGGCTCTCCAGGTTGTCGGGCTTATGCGGGTCGGCGGCGCCGTCATACTGCTGCCCGCTATAGCCGCTTTTGGCCAGCAGCCGGTCGAGCAATCCCGGCGCAACGATTTGACCGAACAGCGCTTTGATCGTCGAGCCTCCGATGCGCAGCTCGCGGCGCGGATGCATGGCCAGCCAAACGATCGCCCGGGCAATGACTTCCGGCTGGAAAATCGGAGGAACCGGTTGCGCTTTGCGGGGCAGCTTCGAACGGCACCACGAAAACTGCGGCGTGTTCACGGCCGGCAGAATGGCCATGGTCATGCGAACGGCGCTGCCGGCGTGAATGAGCTCGCTGCGCAATGAATCGGTAAAGCCGCGAATGGCCGATTTCGCTCCACAGTACGCCGATTGTAACGGAATGCTGCGATAAGCCAAAGCCGACCCGACCTGAACGATGACGCCGCGGTTACGCGGCAGCATCCGCCCCAGCGCCGCCATCGTGCCGTGCACGTAGCCGAGATACGTAACCTCGGTAATTCGGCGATACTCGCCGATGGTGAGATCCTTGAACTCGGCAAAGACGTTGGAGAACGCCACGTTCGTCCAAACGTCGACGGAACCGAGTTCCTCTTCGATGCGTGCCGCAGCTCGCTCGACCGCCTCGCCGTCGGCAACGTCGGTTACAACGTAGGCGGCACGTCGGCCCAATGCCGCGACCTCGGCAGCAGCGGCGCGCAAGCCGTCTTCGCCTCTGGCAATGAGGCCGACGTCGTAGCCGCGTTGCGCGAACTCGCGAACCACGGCGCGACCCACACCTGCCGACGCTCCGGTAACGACCGCGACTCGCCTCACGAAGACCTCCGCCACCAACGAACTGCCGCCGTGACGGCGAGCGCGGCGCCAAGGGCGATCGCGCCCATGGCAAGCGCGTCGCGCCGGGCGCGCGCAACCTGCGCCGCTACGAGCGGCATTGCTTGGCGCTCGGGGAAAGGCCCCAGCGAACGCCGGCCGTCTTGCCGGCGCGCGAGCCAAACGACGTCGGCTAGGTGCAGGGCTTGACGTTCGGTCGTCTGCGCGACCTGCTCGCGGCAGGAAAAGCCATCGCTGATAATCAGCGTTCGCTCGTCGCTTTCACGGACGTGTGGAAGCAGCGCCAGTTCGCCGGCCTTCACCGAAACGTCGTAATGCTCGCCCGCCTCGAATCCGAAGGCGCCGGCCATGCCGCAACAGCCATCGTCTAACCACGTCGTTTCGATCCCCATCGCGCGCAGGACGCGCTCGTCGCCTTCGGTCCCGAGCACGGATTTGTGGTGACAGTGGGCGTGGACGGTAGCACGCGCCGGCAGCCGCGGAGCGACGAAAGCGTCGTCTGCGGCGAGAAAGTCGCCGAGCATCATCACTCGATCGGAAAGCCGGCGAGCCAGCGGATCGTTGGGATAGAGATTTAGCAGTTCGTCCTTGAAGACGCTCGCGCACGAGGGCTCCAACGCAACGATCGTCGTTCCGGCCTCGATCTCGCCGCGCAGCTCGCCCATGATGCGGCGCAAAAACGCTTTGGCGAGATCGAGCATGCCGTAATCGTAGAGCGGGCGCCCGCAGCAGAGCGGCCGCTTAGGCACGACGACGTCGTAGCCGGCCGCTTCGAGAACTTCGACGGCGTGTACCGCAGTTTCGGCGTGAAAGTAGTTGTTGAACGTGTCCGCCCATAGCAGCACGCGCTTCCGGCCCGCGTTCGGCCTCGAACCGCTGCGACGATCGCGATACCAGCGAACGAACGAGCGATCTGAAAACGGCGGGATCCGGCGCTGCGGCGCCATGCGCACTGCGGACTTGGCGACGGCACCCGTGCCGGGCGACTGCGTAACCGCATTGACGAACCGTGCGGCCTTCGATGCAATTCGCGCCCACACGGAAATCAAACCGAAAGCGTAGGCCCAAACCGGACGCCGCCGGCCTCGATAGTAATGCGCGAGAAACTCTGCCTTGTACGTCGCCATGTCGACGTTGACCGGGCAATCGTTTTTGCATCCCTTGCAGGCCAGGCAAAGGTCGAGAGCTTCCTTGACCGCTTCGGAGCGCCACAGATTCTTGAGCGGCTCGCCGCGTAACATCTCGAAGAGTAAGCGCGCGCGGCCGCGGGTCGCGTGCTTCTCCTCGCGCGTCACTCGGTACGAAGGACACATCGTGCCGCCTTCGTGACGACGGCATTTGCCGACGCCGACGCAGCGATTCGCGGCATAGGCAAACGAACCGTGGTCTTTGGGTGCGAAGCTGAAATGCGTGGCCGGATCTGCCGGACGATACTCGGGTCCCTCGCGCAGGTTGACGTCGACCGCATAAGCGTCGACGACCTTACCGGGATTCATTTTACCCAGCGGATCCCACAGCCGTTTGAATTGCCGAAATGCCTCGACGATCGTCTCGCCGTACATGATCGGCAGCAGACTCCCGCGAGCCTGGCCGTCGCCATGCTCGCCCGAGAGTGAGCCGCCGTAGCGCCGAATGAGCCGTGCCGCTTCGTCGAGGAAGGCTCGCCAACGATCGATGCCCTCGCGCGTTGCCAGATCGAAACTTACCCGGCAATGAATGCACCCTTGCCCGAAGTGGCCGTAGAGCGCTGCCCGATAGCCATACTTGTCGTACAGTGCGCGCAGCTCTCGAAGATACTCGCCGACGCGATCGGGGGGCACCGCCGAATCCTCCCAACCCGGATGGAACGGCGGGGCGTTGGGGATTTTCGCGGTGGCGCCCAGTCCCGCTTCGCGTACTTCCCAGAGCTCCTTCTGCTCCTTCTCGTCGATCAGCAAACGGCTGCCGATCGCGCCGCGCGAGCGTGCGGCAGCTTCGCAAACACGCGCCGCGGCTATCGCTTTTTCGAGATCGCCGGTCGTGCCGAACTCCGCCATCAGCCACCCGCCGGCTTTGCCGTCGCCGCTGGGCAACAGCCACTCGTCGTTGGTGTGGAAGTGCTTCACGTTCATGTCGTGCAGCAGCTGGTCGTCGATGCCCTCGAGAGCGATCGGATCGTGCGCGTTAACCAGCGGCACGGCGTCGCCCGCTTCGTAAACGTCCTTAAAGGCCAAGACCAGCACGCAACGCTTGTCAGGATTCTCGATCAAGCGCACTTTGGCCGACAGCACGATCGCGCACGTGCACTCGGTGCCGACGAGCGCGCGGGCGACGTTGAACTGCGGCGTCAGCAGCTCTTGCAGCGGATAGCCGGAGACGCGCCGAGGAATGTCGGGAAAGCGCACTCGAATCTCGTCGCCGTAGCGGTCGCGGATCTCACGCAGGCCTCGGTAGATCTCGCCGATGCGATCGTCGCGCGCGCAGAGCGAGTCGAGCCGTTCCGGCGGCGTCGGGCCAACCGTCATCCGGATGCCATCGTAGGTAAGAACGTCCAACTCGATGACGTTCTCTTCGACCTTTCCGGCCATTTGCGCGTGCATCCCGCAGGAGTTGTTGCCGATCATGCCGCCCAGCGTATTGTGCGTGTGGGTGGCCGGATCGGGGCCGTAGGTCAAGCCGAACCGTTGAGCGGCGCCGCGCAGGTCGTCCAGCACGACGCCCGGCTCGACGCGCGCCCAACGTTCCTCGGCGTCGATCTCCACGATTCGATTGAGATACTTGGAAAAGTCTATAACGATTGCGACGTTACAGCACTGGCCGGCAAGCGACGTTCCGCCGCCCCGCGCTAGAATCGGTGCGCCGAAGCTCCGCGCGACGGAAACCGCGGCGATCGCGTCGTCCGGCGTCTTCGGCACGACGACCCCGATCGGCACTTGCCGGTAGTTTGAGGCGTCGGTGGCGTAAAGGGCCCGCGAGCCGTCGTCGAAGCGAACCTCGCCGGCGAGTCGCGAGCGCAACGCCCGCTCCAGCTCCGCCGCGTCGCCGCTCCACTCTCCCAGCGTCGTTACGCGGTTAATGAGATCGATCATGCCGCCTCGTACTTACAGGCGTCGGCGTGTTTGAATTCCAAACCGTGCCCGGGCCGCGTCCGATCGGGACGTAGCGCTCCGCCTACCGGCTCCACGAAACCGTCGAAGAGCATTTTCTCGATCCGCGCGTGATCGTGAAAGTACTCTTGATGGCGCACCCGAAGCGACGCGGCGGCCGCGTGCAGGTGCAGCATCGGGGCGCAGTGGGTCGAAAGCGGTTTGCGCTGGGCTTCGCAGTAGCCGTCGATAGCCAGAAATCCCGTGTAGCCGCCGCAACGCGTTGCGTCGGCCTGCAACACGTCGACGGCGTCGGCAATCTTCGGTGCGTCGGCAGTATCGGTAATATACTCGCCGGAGGCGACCGCCATGCCGGAAGGTGCTCTTTCGCGTACGAGTTTGGTCCCGGCCAAGTCCCGCGGATCGACGGGCTGCTCGAACCAAGTCACGCCCGACTCGGCAAACGCTGCGGCCATTGCGAGCGCCTCCTTTACGCCGTACGCGCCATTACCGTCGACAAAGAGTTCAGCGTCGCTTCCAATGGCCTTGCGCGCGGCCGCAACGCGCGACGGATCGGCTGCCGGATCGCGTCCCACTTTCATTTTTACGGCGTTTATGCCGTCGCGGACCCAGCCGGCCAGCTGCTCGCGGAGCGTCGCGAGATCGTACGACGTGAATCCTCCGCTGCCATAGACGGGCACGCGGTCCCGCGCGACGCCCAGCAGATCGCAAAGAGCTACGTCGAGCAAACGCGCGTGCAGGTCCCAAAGCGCAACGTCGACGGCGGAGATGGCGTACGACGCCAGTCCGTTGCGGCCATCGTTGCGCGCGCGAGCATTGAGCCGTTGCCAGATCTCGCGATTAGCGAGGGCGTCGCGTCCCTCAACGGCCTCGCGCAATACCTCGTCTATGTAGCGGCCGATTGCCGCCGAGCCGTACGACCAGCCGGTCCCGCGCATCCCGCCCGCTTCGGCTTCCACGAGAACGAGCGTGGTCGCGCTCCATACGGCAGTGCCGTCGGATTCGGGCCGGCGATCGGTCGGAATACGATATGCGGACGCCGCGATTCTCGTGATCGGAAACTCCGGTCTCAACGTCCGTCACCACGCTCGTCGCCACGATGGAGCGCCGGGAACATGCCGGCCAGAATCCCTTTGACCGACTGCACGATCATTGGCCCTTCGTCCGGATCCCCTTTAAGGGCGGCGGCGGCAAACGATTTCGCCAGCTCGGGCGTTAGGTGCGGAGGCAACATCGAGATCTCCGCATCGACCGCGACCTCGAGCACGGCCGGCCGGTCGGCGCGCAAAACCGCATCCCACGCGGCGCCGACATCCCCGGCACGCTCGACGCGAATCCCCTCGAAGCCGAGCATCCGCGCATAGGCCGCGTAGGGGAAAGCGGGCAGGTCCTGCGACTCCGGGAACTTCGGCACGCCGGTCTGCACGCGCATCTCCCAAGTGACCTGATTGAGATCTTCGTTATTCGCCACGTAGAAAATGAGCCGTGGATCGGCCCATTGCTTCCAATAACGCGCGACGGTGATGAGCCCATTGAGACCGTTCATCTGCATCGCACCGTCGCCGGTCAGAGCGATGGCAACGCGCTCGGGAAAGGCGAACTTCGCCGCGATCGCATACGGAACGGCCGAACCCATCGTTGCCAATCCTCCCGAGAGAGAGAACTTCATACCCCGACGCATCTCGAGATGGCGCGCCGCCCAGTTCGTCGACGTCCCCGCATCGGCGGTCAGTATGCAGTGATCCGGTAGTCGGGTGTTGAGCTCGCGGAAGACTAGGGCCGGGTTGACGCCGTTACCCTCGACCGCCGCTCGAGACTCGTGCACCTCGTCTTCCTGCTCGCGATCCTTGGCGATCTTCTCGCGCCACGACGTATCGCTTTTACGCTCCAGGTACGGGAGCAATGCCGCAAGCGTGCTGCGAGCATCGCCCTGGAGGTTGATTTCGGTTGGAAAGCGCATGCCAAGGCGTTCGCCCGCGATATCGATCTGTACGCCGCGCACCGTATCCGCCTTGGGAAGAAACTGCGCGTAAGGATAGTTGGTGCCGACCATCAGCAGCGTATCGCAGCCGTTCATCATGTCGCTCGAGACGCGCGTGCCGAGAAGGCCCAGCGTTCCCGTGACCCACGGCAGGTCGTCGGGAAGCACCGCCTTGCCGAGCAAGGCTTTCGCGCAACCCGCCTGCAGCGCGTCGGCAACTGCGACCAGCTCGCTCTCCGCGCCTTCGGCGCCGGCACCGACGAGCATCGCCACCTTGGTGCCGGCGTTAAGGAGCTGAGCGGCTCGGCGAAGGTCCTCTTCGTGCGGAATCATTCGCGCGCGCGAAAGGCCAATCGAAGAAGCGTTGAAATTCATACGATGCGGCGGATCGACGATCGCTTCTTCTTCTTGCAAGTCCTTGGGAAAGAAGAGCGCCGCGACGCTGCGAGCGGCGAGGGCTGACCGTACGCCCCGGTCGATACAGTGGCGCACCTGCGCCGCGGCTACGATTGTCGCCGAATACTCGCTTGCCACATCTTTGAACAAACTCGCCAGGTCGACTTCTTGCTGGTATTCACTGCCCAACGCACTCGTTGCCGTCTGCCCCGCGATGGCGAGCACCGGCACGTGATCGTTTTTGGCGTCGTACAGCCCGTTGAGCAGGTGAACCGCCCCGGGGCCCGAGGTGGCGAGGCAGACGCCCAGTTGGCCGGTGAACTTCGCATGCGCCGTAGCCATAAAGGCTGCCTGCTCTTCATGGCGCACCTGAACGAACTCCATCTCGCCGGCGCCGCACCCTTTTTGGAAGCGGTCGATCGCCGCAACGATACCGTTGATTCCGTCGCCGGGATAGCCGAAGATGCGACGCACGCCCCATGCGTGCAGGCGCTCGACCAGAAAGTCGCCGATGGTTTTCACTGTTTTTCCTCTAGGACGAGTGGTAGGCTATGGTTGTAAGCAGGGCGTTGGCAGGCTGGCGCGAGTCGAGCCGCGTGTGCTGAACGACGATCGGGACGTCCGAAACGATGACGCTGGCGTAGTCGCCGCCGCGTGGAATCGGTGCCGGGTCTTTTAAGTCGTTGAAGCGCTGATGCAGCGTGCGCCGCGCGCCAACGGTAATTCGGTAGGGTCCAATCGGTTCGCGATCGGCAAAGTAGATCGTTATCTCGACGTGCGCGTCCCGATCGCCGGCGTTGAGGATGCACGCGGTTTCGTGGCTAGTGAGTTCCGGCTCCGGCCCGGTGCTGCGCGCAGGAATATAGCCCTCGGCAATCACCCACGTTGTGCAACCGATCTCTCGCGACGTCACGCATCTTTTATACCCGGTGCGCCGCGACTAACACCGTGCGTCCGGCCGCTGGGCCGCTTCTTAGATGCGCTGCAGCTCGATGACCGAGAACCCCAGCGCCTCGATCTCGAGCGCGAACCCCCGTTCCACCTTGTCGCCGTCGAGGTCTTCGTGACGCACCCACTCGCCTAAAAGGCTGGTAAAATAGCGCGCGTGATAGCGGCCGCGCAACGGACGGGCGAAACGCAGCGGGGTAGTAATCGTGCGCGATGCCGTGTTGCCGATGAGGATGACGACGTTCTTTCCCCGCCGCAGCGCGATCTCCGTCACGTCGTCTCCCAAGCGCAGCATCGGCGAAACGTCGCGACCGTAAACGTGCAGCGCGAGGTCGGTCTCGCATTCAAAGTTGGCGTAAAGCGTCGGCTCGGGCAGCCGCGCCACGAACCACGTTAACCGCTTATCGCGAAACGGCAGATTGCGCACGCCGAGCCATTTCCACTGTGGCGGCAACTTCGGCGAGCACGCGAGTTCTCGGCCGCCGAGGTTGAGGCCGCCCGCGCCTTCGATGGCCGACCAAACATAGCGCGGCGGGTACCAGGGCGAGAGCATCATCCCTTGATTGGCCAACGTCTCGCCATGAAGCCATTCGGAGAACTGTCCCGGTACGGTATTGTTGCGCCCCGGATCGCGCGAATAGTGCTGAAAGCTGGTCCCCAGCGCGAACGCCATGAAGCCGGGATTGAAACGCGCGGCGGCAAACGCGTAAAGAAACGTCACGCCGACCCAGACGCCGCCCAGCAATCCCCAGCTGCGCGTCGGGCTATATTCAATGTCGTCGCGCGGCACCGTTCGTATGCCGGCTTCCGTCCAGAACGACGGAACGCTGAGCCGGCTGATGATTCGCGCCGCCGTTTGGTGGTCGGCGACACCGAGAATGACCGGGAAGAGCATGTCGCACGTAACGTTGGTACGCGGGATTCCATCGACGCCAATGTTGAGGTAGTAAAGGCCGGTCTTCGGATCGATCAGGTGGCGGTTAATCGCGGTGCGCAGCGCCGTTGCCTCGCGGCCGTACTGCAGCGCTTCCTTCTTCTTGCCGAGCGACTCGGCCATAACCGCCATGGCCACGAGCGCCGCATAGCACTCCGAGTTCACCTCGGTGGAAGCCCCCGAGATGCGGTAATCGTCGATGATGTTGCGCCAACCGACGATGCCCTGCTCCCAGGTGCCCGTTGCGGTGCACCAAACTAAGCCGCGCTCATCGCGCTGCGAAAGCAGGTAGTCGGCTGCCTTACGTGCTTTCGGGTACATCTCGCGCAGAAAGTCGAGGTTGCCGGTCGCTCGATAGTGGTGCGAGAGCGCCAGGACGACCAGCGGCGTATCGTCGTTGACGTTAAGCCCGTAATCTTCGCTCTTGCCGTTGCGCACGTCGAAATACTCGACGATCTTGCCGCTGCGCTGCGCGTGGTCGAGGTACCAGCGTAACGACTCGCGCGAGAAGTCGGGCGTCACGTAGTCGGAGCCGAGCGAAAACGCGGCGGTGTCGCGCCCGACGCTGTTGTTCGAGCGTGTCGGGTCGTTGACGAAGCCCCAGCCCGTCGGCGCCAGCAGCTGCGTGCGCAGCATGTTGGCCTTGGCCCACAGGACGCCGCGATTGACGTGCGCGTCCGGCGTTATCACGACCGAACGTGCCAGCACCGATTCGAAGTATCGCCGCGTGGCTGCCTGCGCTCGGCTCGCTGGCGGCGCGGCCTCGAACGCGCGCCGCGCACCGCGCGACCCTTCCGCCGAACCGGCTAGCGTAAACCAGAAGCGCCGGCGAGCTCCCGGTGCGAGGCGGTGGCGATGGTGAAAGAGCGCGATTGGGTCGGCCACGCCGTGATGCACCGTATTCGCGTGCATCGGCTCGAAGCGCGGGGCATTCATTTTTCCGTGGTCGGCGGTTACGGCGTAGCGCGCCGCTACGACCGATGGTCCCAGCGCGCGCGCTTGATGCGGCGCCGATTCGTTCCACGCTATCACCGCGCCGAGCGTGGCGTCGTGCACGGCGCGGACGTCGCGGCTGGTATCGCCGCGTAACTGCGCCCCGAAGAGGCTGTCGAATTCGCGCCTTTGGTGCGACTCGTTACGAATCTCGACGAGGACGTAGGCGGTTAGCGGAGCGACGCGGTCGGTCTGCGCCGTGTCGTTGAGCACGAAGACCGTCTCGCTGACGGCGACGCCGTCGTCGATCCAATACGAATAAACTTGATTGTCGGGGTGAATGCGAAAACGACCGTCGATCTTGGCCCGCGCGGCCCCGGTCGGGCCATCCCAAAATTGGATCGACGCGCCGGACAGCAGCGTGGCACCGAGATCGCTCGAGTAGAACTTTTCGATTGCGCCCGATGCCTTGATGACGATTGCGCCCTTTGGACAACCCAGCGTACTGCCGGCGGCAAGCTCCGTATCGTCGACTTCGTAGGCGGCAATGCGCTCACCAGAGCCAAAGATTCGGGCGCCCATCGGCGTGTCGTTTGCTTGATTCGCAGGCGCGCTCCTTCCGGTCGCCAACACTTGGGCGTGCTCTTACTCGGCATCGAGACCTCTTGCGACGATACGGCGGCGGCCGTCGTGCGCGACGGCCGCGACGTGCTTTCCAACGTCGCGACCAATCAAGATGCCTTTCACGCAAAGTACGGCGGCATCGTGCCGGAGATCGCCAGCCGCCGTCACGTGGCCCTGCTTTCGGCCGCGATCGAAGACGCATTGGCGCGCGCCGGCCTTTCGTTCGACGAGCTCGACGGCATCGCCGTAACCAGCGGGCCGGGGCTCATCGGCAGCCTCGTCGTCGGCGTCGCCTCGGCCAAGGCGTACGCCTTTGCGTTAAATAAACCGCTTTACGCGGTCAATCATCTGCACGGCCACGTCTTCGCGCCATTTCTAGAACGCGACGAACCCCCACCGTATCCGTTTCTCACGCTGCTCGTCTCGGGCGGGCACTCCCAACTCGTGGCGGTCGAGTCGGCGACACGCATGCGCGTTCTCGGCCGGACGCACGACGACGCGGCCGGCGAGGCCTACGATAAGACTGCGCGTTTGCTGGGGCTTCCGTATCCCGGTGGTCCGGCGCTCGACGCCATGGCGCGACAGGGCGACGCGACCGCGCATCCGTTTCCGCGCCATCGCCCAGGCGATGGTTCGCTCGATCTTTCGTTCTCCGGCCTCAAGACGTCGGTCCGCTACTTCCTCGAATCCGATGCCGGTAAGCGAGCCAAGCCCGAAGACGTCGCGGCATCGTTTCAAGCGGCCGTCGTGGACGTCCTAATGGCGCGCCTTCAGGCCGCCTACGAACGCGCGCCCTATAGTGCCGTCACCCTCTCGGGCGGCGTCGCGGCCAATTCGGCGCTGCAAGCCGCCGTGCGCGCTTGGAGCGAGCGCAGCGGCATCCGCGCTTTTATTCCGCCGCCGAAGTACTGCACCGATAACGCGGCGATGATTGCCGCCGCGGCGTTCTATCAAGGCGATGCGGTGCGCGCCGACCCCCAGGCGCTCACCGCCGATCCCAATCTGCCGTTCGAGATCGGCGTCGCGTCAGGGGCCGAAGGCGAGAGTCGACGCCAAAATAAGACCGCGTGAAAACGTCTCGCGAACGGTCCCGCCGCCCGGTGCATACCTCGTTACGTACGTCTGGCCGGGGACGCAATCTCTTAGGCAGTTGGAAACGTAGAGATTCCCCACGCGGTCAAAAATGTCCGAATGCGGACGATCTATTTTATCGCTGATAGTTCGTAGAAGATGCCAACCCCCGCCCTGCCGGTAGACCTGAATGTGATTGCCGACAAAGTCCCCGACGTAAAGATCGCCCGCTTCACTAAAACTTACTGGGCCGGCACAAGTGAGGCCTTCCGTGATCGTCGCGATCAGCTTATACTGCCTGGCCGAGTAAACCGTAACCGTGCCCAAAGCGTAAGGCGAGCAGTTCGATACGAAGAGCCTGCCGCGATTATCGAAGGCGAGCGAACCCGGCTCCGTCATCCCATCGGTGATCGTGCGAATGGGCTCGGTGCCGCCGGGAGCGTACATAGTGACCGATGCACCCAGCAAATTGACGACGTAGAGGTTGCCGGATCGGTCGAACGCCAAACGGGTCGGCCATTTGAGCCCCGACGAAATCGTGCGAAACGGCTCGGTCTGTCCGGGTGCATAGACGGTGACGGTATTATTCCGAGAGCTGGCGACGTAGAGATTGCCCGATTCGTCAAATATCATCCCCGCAGGCCCGTCGATTCCAGCGGAAATCGTCAACGCTAGGCTGGAGCTCCCTCGGGGATAGACCGTCACAAACGAACTCACGTGACAGTTGGTGCATGAGTTTTCGACGTACAGATTCCCGGCACTGTCGAAGGTCTGACCTCCGGGATTCGCAAGCCCTTCGGTAATCGTTCTCAGAATTCTATGCGAGTGGCCGGCATAGACGATAATACTGTTGGCCGCAGCGTCGGCAACGTACAGGTTGCGGGCGACGAAGGGCCGGCGCGCGGTCGAAAGCGCCGCAACGCCAACCTGCGCGGCGGCGGTAGGTGGCGCGCCATTATCCCGGCCACCGGCACAACCGGCCAAAATCGGCACGGCCAAAATGCCTAGCGCCGCCCATTTCATAGCTGACTCCTTATCCGAACGCGAAAACCCGCCGAAACGAGAATATCAGCTTGCAGGCCCCCTCCATAGAGACTATCGCACTAATTCCAGGCTGGTACGGGCGCCCATGGAAAGCAACGGACGTACGCCCTTACGATCGGGTACTTAGCGCCCTCGGCGTTCAACGCTACGGTCCGAGTTTCGTCTGGGTAAGTCGGGCCGATAAGGTTAACTTTATGACAAAGCAAAAGAACCCTAAGATCGTTCCTCCTCGGGGGCCGGCAACAAACCTGCGCAAGGCGGGAGCGCACGAGGATAAGAAGGGCAAACGTCTCGAGCGGACTGAAGAAAAAGAACGCGAGCTCGACGACCTTAAAGCAATGGGCGTTTGGGCCTACGATGAAGACGTCTGAGGCGCCAGACGTGAGTCCTCGAGATATTGGTGAACGTTTTGCACCGCGCCCGCCCCCTCGCCTACGGCCGAGGCTACCCGTTTCATAGACCCGAGGCGCACGTCGCCGGCGGCGAAGATGCCCGGCACGCTTGTTTCGAAGCCCATCGGCATACGATCGACGTGCCAATTCCTCAAGTCGACACCTTGACCGGTTACGATGAAGCCTTTGGCGTCGCGCTGGACGACGTCTGCCAGCCAGTCCGTATTGGGCATTGCGCCGATCAGCACGAGCAGTAGCTTCGCTGGGATCTTATCGACGACGTCGCTCGAATTGTGCCGGATCGTTAGACGCTCCATGAGGCCGTTGCCTTCGGCGCCCACGACCTCGGAGCTCAGGCGCACGTCGATGTTCGGCGCGTTACGAATCCGTTGCACCAGGTAGTCCGACATCCCCCGTTCGAGCGAGTCCGCGCGTACCACTAAAGTTACGCGGCGCGCGGAGTCCGCAAGGTGGATCGCCGCCTGGCCCGCGGAGTTTCCACCCCCGGCTACGGCGGCGTCGAAGTCACCCACCAGCCTCGTCCCTCCGAAACTGGTGTAGAAGACGCTCTTACCGACGAAACGTTCGATTTCCGGCACATCCAGGCGCCGGTACTCCGCCCCGGCGGCGACGATCGCCGTCGTCGCGGTAATTTCGCGCCCGTCCGATAACGTCAGGATTCTTTTTTGCCCGTCGATGCGGACTCGCGTTACTTGCCGTGCAAATACGAACCTCGCGCCGAAGAGCCACGCTTGCTGGTAGGCGCGCTGAGTAAGCTCCGCACCGCTGATCCCACGCGGGAAACCAAGATAGTTCCTAATCAGGGAACTGGCGCCGGCCTGTCCGCCGATCGTGTGCCGCTCGACGACTAGGGTCCGCAGCCCCTCCGACCCCGCGTAAACGGCCGAAGTAAGTCCAGCGGGTCCGGCACCAATCACCGCTACGTCGCAAGACAGCTCGTTCGGAGTTTCGCCGATGGCGTCCATGATCTGCGCGTCCGTCGGATCGAAAAGGACCGATTCGTCGAGCAAGAGGACGGCCGGCAACGTCTTCAGCTCGATGCCGCGTTCCTCGACGAGACGCTTTGCCGCCGCAGACGTGGTGTGGTGGAACCCGTACGGAATGCCGTTGCGATTAAGCAACTCGCGGATCTCGTTCGAGCGTGCAGCGAGTTCGTCGCCGACGATGTGAATCAGCTCCATCCCGGGCCGGTGGAGCTGCGTCCATTCCGATAGGAACTCGCCCACCAGCGGATACAGGTGGACTTCGGCCGGCACCCAGGGCTTGTAAAGGTAGTTGTCCAGTTGACCTAGCGCGCAGCCCTGCAGGATGGTAGGCGAAGCGGTGTGGTCTCCCCAGGAAACGAGCAGCGCGCGCTTTGCCGTCGGCTCGATGGAACGAACTCGCCCAAGGAACTCCGTGCCGGTCATCTCCGGCATCCACTGATCGGCGATAATTAGTGCGATCTCTTCGCCGTTCGCCTTCATCTTGGAAACGGCGTCGATTGCAGCCGACGCGCGGGCGTTAGCCACCACGCGATAGTCCTCGCCGAACCTCCTCGTGAGGGCGTCGAGCATCGCCGCCAGCGTTGCCGGCTCGTCATCGACGATGACGATTGCGGGTCTCTCAGCCATAGAAGAGCCTGTTAGGGTTTCGCCTCGACCGTCACCTTCGTCATGGCGTCACCGCGCTTGATCGCGTCGAGCGCCTCGAAGCCGTCGGTCATCTGACCGAAAACCGTATACTGCCCGTCGAGGAAACGCGCGTCGTCGAGGCAGATGTAAAACTGCGAGCCCGCTGAATCGGGGCGCGACGAGCGTGCCATTGCAACGGTCCCGCGCACGTGCGGTCGCGCGCTGAACTCGGCCTTGAGATTGTAGCCGGGGCCGCCGGTTCCATCACCTTTCGGATCGCCGCCTTGCACGACAAAGCCGGGCTCGACTCGATGAAATGTCAGCCCGTCGTAAAACCCCGCATCGGCCAGCTTTATAAACGCCGCCGAGTGGAGCGGGGCCTCCTCGGGAAAAAATGTGAAGACGATATCGCCGTGCGCGGTGGCAATTCGTACTTTCGAGCGCGCGGCGCGCTCTGAGTATTCCTTAAGTTCTGTCGATTGCGGCGGAACATTCGTCACTGTGGATCCCTCCCGCTTTAAGGCGTCTGGCGTTCCGAGGTGAGGCGCACGAACTCCACCGCCAAGTACTCCAAAGCATCGCCTGGCGGGGGGCTCGCTTTCTCGCTGCGGCAGAGCTTCAACACGGTGTCTCGCGATTCTGCCAGGCCGACGAGCCTCTTGCGGTTGCCCAAACTCGTCGCCGCCGTCTTCATGCGAATCCAGACGCGTTCCATGGCCGTCATGAAGCGACTTTCATCGTACGGTAAAAATGTAGTCGCCGCGCCGCGAGCTTCCGAAAACCCGGGAGTCTCGCCTATTCTCATCAAAGTGGACGGCGATGTCGTTAGCGACGCCGGCCTCTTGAGCGGACGATATTACGTTAGTCTGAACCATTTTGGACGTTTCTCAACTTTCACTGGGGAGAAGTCTCCCGCCTATTGCGAACACCGATGGACCGCGAAGGGTTGCCAAATAAGTGACCACGTCATCTTCTACGGTTCGGACCACGCTTTGTTTCACAAATGGGCCGATAAACGGAGCGCATTCAGCCTCAGCGAGCGCTAGAAGGTCCTCCTTACGGAATCGCGCCAGGGATTCGGAACGGCTTCTTAGATACAAATCCCTTAGATGAAACTGCATTCAATCTCGGTTATCCTTGGCGCCGCTATTTTTAGCTTCCCGGCGCCCTCGGCCGCCGACACCTGCGCCCCTGCTAAGCTCGTCCGGATCGTAGTAGCGAACGTCACTCCCGGCGTTGCGGCGACGTCTTTTGCGGCCCAGCCAAAGACTTACTACAGGATTGGCAGCGATAAGCTGCGCGTTGAGGAGGCGCTTGACGCCGCCAATGGTATCCAAGAGACGGTCGTAATCTCAGAACCGAACATTTGGGTTGCCAACCTCTACGACCGTACCGGCAAGCACATCGTTGATCCGGGTCCGACCCTTTTTGCCAGGGCACCGGTTTTCGGCAGCGATCTCAAAGGGAAGCTGATAAGGCTGGAGTTCGGTTGCGAGGCCGACTTTATTGCGAGCAATGCGCCGAAGCCGGTCCGGTCGGAGCAAGTCGCAGGTACGCAGTATAACGTCTACCGTGTTAACGACGATTCCGACGCCATTGAAATCCTCGAGCGGCCCGGCTCCAGTACCCCGGTCTTTGCGCGTTACTATCAGCAAGGCAGTCTGGTAATGATCCTTCACTACGATCTTTACCAAACTGGGCTCCCAAATGACCCGAGCCTCTTCGTCCCGCCGGCGAACGTTCGATATACCCAGTCAAATGCAACGTAGCGCGGCCTATATCTTGACCGCGGCGCTGCTTGCCCCGCTGCTCCCGTTCCCAGCCCACGCGACCACCAATCCGCCGGCGCCGCAACGCTGCGGAGCGGGCCGCGACATGTACGAGGTCGCCGTCCCCGGCGCGCCGATGTCGGCCGTGGCAACGCCCGACGAGCAAACCGTCTTTGTCTCGCTCAACTCTACGGAGCCCCGTCAGTTCAACGGCATCGCCGTACTGCGCTGTACGGGCGGCCGCTATCGCTTCGAGCGAACCATCCCGCTCGAAAGCCAGCCAACGATCGCTGCGTTAACCAGCGAAGGCAAAATGCTGGTCGTGCCGGACGATTCGTTCATCGCGTTCGTCGACGTGGAGCGCGCGCTTTCCGGCGTGGGCGATCCGATCGCCGGATTCATCGAGGACGTCCCCGGCGATGACGGCGGCGCCATTTATGCCGCCATTTCGCCCGACGATCGCTTCGCCTTTGTCGCCGAAGAGCAAAGCGGCAAGCTCTCGGTGATCGACATGCAGAAGGTACGCGCCGGCGGGGCGATTGCGCACGACGACATCGTCTCCGAGTTTCTCATCGGTAACGCTCCGGTCGGACTGATTTTTTCGAAGGATGGCCGCTATCTCTTTGCGACCGTCCAGGTCGCGCTCAAGCGCTACCGCTACGCGCGGACCTGCGCACCCGAGATGGTGCCGGCGGTTACGAACGAGGCCCCCGGCGCAATCGTCACCATCGACGTCGCCAAGGCGGTATCGGACCCCGATCGCGCCGTCGTCTCCAACATACCTGCGGGCTGCCATCCCGTGCGCGCCGCCCTCTCGCCCGACGGCTCGACGCTCTGGGTAACCGCAAGAAAATCCAACACCGTCCTAGCGTTTTCTACCGAAAAACTTATCGCCGGATCCGCCGGCGCACAAATTGCCAAGGTGAACGTTGGCAGCGCCCCGGTACCGATCATCGTCACGGCCGACGGAAAGTACGTGCTCGCGGGCAACAGCAATCGTTTCGCCCAGGCTGGGGGCGGCAATCAGGAACTCGTCGTGATCGACGCGCACGCGCACCTCGCGGTCGGAGGAATTCCCGTCGGAATATTCCCGCGACAGCTGACGCAAACGCGAAGCGGTTCGACGATCTTCCTCGCCAACTACGGCTCGAACACGATCACGGTCATCGACCCGGCCGCCATTCCCTCGCTCCTACGTCCCTGAAGGGTACGATCACCGCACGCTGCTCGCGCAACAGCGCTTCGATGCGTTCTTGGTCGACGCCGAGCTCGGTGAGTGCCGCTTCGGCGAAGCTGAACGCGCCTTCGGTTTCGGGGACCAGCGCCTCGCTGGCACCGGCACGGCGAAGAGAATCCACCTGCTGCAGCCGGCCGGCGCGCACGACGATGCGCAGATTCGTCAGATGCGACAACCGCTTGGTCAGAGCCAGATTCGCCGGCGTGTCCGGGATCGTACTTAGCACGACGCGCGTCGCCGGCCCAATCCCTCGCTCGATCACGCGCGGGTCGGCGCCGTCACCGTACTGCGCTTCGGCGCCTTCGCTCTGCGCGAGGCGCACGAGATCGACGTCCGTTTCAATCACGGCGTATGGGATCCGTGCACGCGTGCAAATGGCGGCCACGGTGCGCCCGACGCGCCCATAACCGACGATGACGATCGCCGGGCTGCTCGCAAAAGGGTGGATCTCTTCCGACGATGCTGCGTCAAGCGCGCGTTGGTGCGGTTCGAGCAGTCGCGCCGCCAGCGCCGCGATCACGATCGACAGCAGGGTCGCGCCGATTATGGTTGCGTACTCCTGCGTATCGAGACGCTTTGCGAGAAAGCTGTTGTTGGCCAGTACGACGTTGAACTCACCCAGCGGCAGGAGCGCAATGCCGAGAGCGAGCGCGGTTCCGGTGGGCTGCCGCGCCAACCGGCTCAAACCGAACCACGAAACGAACCGGATAATAGCGAGCACTATACCGATGGTCAGGATCGCCGGCCAATAGAGGAGGACCGTTCGAACGTCAACGAGCGTGCCGATCGAAACGAAGAACAGCATTATGAAGAGCTCGCGGAACGGCGCAACGATCGATTGCACCATTCGGCTGCCGGCAGCTTCGGACGTTACCGCACCGGCTACGAACGCGCCGAACTCAAAGGAAAGCCCGGCGACGTGACCGACCCAGGCGGCGACCAACGCGATGGCCGTGCAAAACGCGACCAGCGCGTCGGCGGGAGCCCGCCGTAGGAACCCGATTACGACGCGGTGCAGCACCGTCGCACCGAGAACGAGCGCGACGATGACGAATATCGCGGCTTTGAGCAGCGGGATGGCCGCGCCCATCGGCGTCAAAGCCTGTGCCGGCGCGGTCGTCACGACGAGAATCAGCACGGCGACGAGATCTTGGGCGATGAGCAGCGCGACGGCGGCGTGGCCCGCACGTTTGTCCAAAAGTCCAAACCCTTGCAGAAGCGCGACCCCGATGGCCGTACTCGAAAGGGTGAATGCCAGCCCAAGCGTGATCGGATGTGTGAAGCCAAAGCGCATACCCAGCGCCCATGCAATGGCGGCGAAACCCGCCATCAGCACGAGGTTCCCGATCATTGGAATCGCCCCGACGGCCCGCAACTCGCGGGGCGAGAAACCCAAGCCGAGGCTGAACAGCAAAAGGATTAGGCCGAGTTCGCTGAGGCCACCGAGTGAGACCGCACTCGTATGATAACCCGGGGTGAACGGGCCGATGACAACCCCGGCCAATACATAACCAAGAGCCGGCGTAATCTTGGCTGCGCGCGCCAAAGCACCAAACACCGTCGCCGCGACCAGGGCGACGGTGAGGTCTGTCAGGAACGTGACGGTGTTTTGTTCCACTTTATCGTAACGGGAGCGTTCGCCACATGATTAGAACCTGCGCTTTACGATTATGCCTTTTTGCTTGTGGATGCGCATTGCCATTCCGATCGGCGTCCTTCTGATGCCGATCCCCGCCTTTTCGGCTCAAACGCTTAAGGAGAGGCTGCCGACGGCGCCGGTGCTGTTTACGTAGGAGCCCGGAACGCGTCCCCACTGGACGTGCGCGCGTACGGCGTCTTGCTCGATTGTTCTCGGGGGGAAATCTGTACGACGTCCGAGCGCCGGCTCGGCGAGCGCATCTTCAAATCCGAGGACACCGCGCGACGCGTGATACGGCGACTCGAAGCAGCTGGGTGGATCGAAACGATCGATAACGGGAACGGTCGGCGCCGTGATTATCGGCTGCTGACACCTAGCATGGGCGCTGGGGTTACCACGGCGCGGCCAAATGACGATCCGCTAGCGGTAGATTTGCCTGCCGAAGAGCGCGCTGCGAATCTTGAGCGGCTGCGCGGCCTTACCCGCAAGATGATCAGTGCGGGAGGAACGAGTGCATGGAAGCGACGCTGACCCCCTAGCATCGGCGCGCGAGTACCCCCGGCACCGATGTCGCGGACCCCGCGCAAAATCGCCCCGAAGCCCTAGCAGCGCTGCCGCCCAACCTATATGCTCTCTAGACCTTTTCCTAGAGTGGAGCACGAAAGCCAAACCGCCCCAAACGAAGATCACTAGCAGCGGACCTCCTTCGCATCAGCCACCTGCATACCCGTGAATCGCAGGCTCGATCGCCGCAAGCTGAGGCGGCAACGCCAGTGCCGAGGTCAACGCCCTGTTTGGACCGCGCCAGGCCCTGATTACGAGCGATAGCCGACTCTCAACCGGCGTGGGTAGAAATGCCGCCGAGGCTTCTCATTCGATGCCAGCGGCTACGAAAACGCCTTTCAAATAAACAGTAGCGAGTCTGGCCCAGTAACCGTACTCGACGGAGTGACTTCCAACGTCGAGGAACCAGTCCCGTGCAAGCGATGCATATTGTCGCGCCCGAGGGTCATGGAGCATGCTTAATCCCTGAGCGAAGTAGGCTGTGTAATAGGCCGCGGTAAATTCAGTTTCGTAAAATGCGGCCGAACCATCACTCGCTGCCACCCTGCGGTTCGCCCAGTCGCTTTGTGGGTCGCTACATGCAGTCGCCATTGCGTTACTATCCATAGCCGCGAAGGCATCGACGCAGCGCTGCTCGCCGGCCGTGCTCGGATCGTGAGGCGGCCGCCAAGCAAGGCCCTCGACGGGAACGAAAGTGCCCGATGAGATACCACGCGCCTCTGACGAGGTACTGGGAGATGACGTGGCGGGTCGCTCGGAAGTCGCGTTGACTTGCGTTCGGGTCGGTTCAGGTGACGGTGTTGCCGCAATGGGATAGGTCCGTCGCCGCGGTGGACTTGCGAGGGCACTTCTCGGTACTTGTTGAGACAGCGCGACGTCAATCTGATGCTCCACGTTTGACAAAAACGGAGCGAGAGCAGGTTTTCCGATCGCAAGGTTATTTTGAAGTGCTCCGGTGGTCCCGGTTGATACAAGTTGAACGAGGCCGTACACTTCACCAGAATCTATATCAAAAAGTGGACTACCGCTGTTGCCATGATCTGTTTGGGCATCGTACTGAAGGTAGCCGCCATCGAGAACAATCGAACTAATCGTTCCTTCGTGAAATGAGGGAGCAAGGCCGAGATGTCGGTTAAAGAGCGTTATCTGAAAAGCCGGAAAACCGGCGATGCCGATGCGAGTGCCTACGGAGGGAGTCGATGAAGCGATCTGTAGCGGCTCGCAACTAGTCGGAATAGCCAGGACCGCGGCGTCAATCGCAGCGAGGCGTACAACCTTCGAGGGGAGCGGGACAGTGGGGCTCGACATCATTACAACTTGCGGCGAGGCGTCATTGCCTACCACATGACGATTCGTTAGAAGAAAGCCAAGCCCAGCTCGCGTTTCCACGCAAAAAGCCGTTCCAACCGTCGTGCCGCGGCCAGAACGAGCAATGACAAGGCCAAGCGAGGGTTGTATCCTCGAGAATGTGGCAACTTCGTCACTCAGAGCGGTGGGGCAACCCAGCATCGCAATATACGTGGCGTATGCCAGGCTGCAAATGGCTAGGCGTGTTATTCCGATTGACATCGTGTCCCTAAGATCCAAGCGGCCGCGAATGCGAGCATCCGAGCGACCTCTATCTTCCACGAGTCTGCATGGAATCGCTGCAAGATGCCCATTAAAAGCGGTATCACGCGCCGACGGCGCGCGTGGCAACAGAAATGCGGGAGATGATCGTGCGGCTAGGTCAGGCGGATCTAGGGCTGTCGTCGGATAAGCCGTCCACCATCCTCGACAACCGGCGGCGGGCGCTAAACATCGCCTCGCTCTCGACGGACGAACTGCGGGGCCTCCGCTCTGCTAGCGGCGACGGCGCTTAATCGCGCTTCTAGGTCGCCTACTTTGGCCGACTCGACCAGGGCTTCTGTGATCGCGGTCTCGAAAACGCCTGTCAGGCCGCGCAACTTAAGGTCGCTCTTGAGCGATTCGAGTTTGTGCTTCACCTTGGCGTCAAAGTCATAGCTGGTCTTCCGCTTCGCGGCCTCGGCCATGCTCGTACAGTGCGCCAGCGGCTCGGGTTTCCCGCCTCCCTGTATTCCGGTGTAGTGTACACAACCGCTCGGGACTGTACAGGAGAACCGCAGATGAGAAGCCGCAAGATCCTCGTCGCGCCCGTAAACCGCAACACCGTCGCCTACGTTCGCGTCTCGACGCAAGATCAGGCTGCGGAGGGCGTCGGTCTTGCCGCGCAAGAGGCGAGAATCGGCGCATACTGCTCGGCGATGGGCTTTGCCCTATCGGAAGTCGTCCGAGACGCCGGCGAAAGCGGCAAGAGCCTGCAACGGCCAGGAATGGCGCAAATTCTCGCTGGGGTGCGGAGTGGCAACATCGGTCGCGTGGTCGTGCTGAAACTCGACCGGCTGACGCGCTCGACGCGCGACCTTGCCGACGTGCTGGAACTCTTCGCTAAGGCGGATGCCGCCCTGGTGAGCGTTAGTGAGAACCTCGACACCGCGTCGGCCTGCGGCCGCCTTGTACTTAACCTGATAGGCAGCGTGGCGCAATGGGAGCGCGAGGCGATCGCTGAGCGGACGGCTTCGGCTCTTGCCCATAAGCGACAGCGTCGGACCGTTTACGGCGCGACGCCGTTCGGCTACGTCCGCGTCGGCGGCGCCCTCGTTCTGGAGCCTCGAGAGCAGGCAGCGCTCGATGAAGCGGCTCGCATGGAGCGTGCTGGAGCGTCGTTCCGACAGATCGCGGCAAGGCTGACCGAGATCGGCGTCATGCCACACCGCGGTAAATCCTGGCACGCATCGAGCGTGCGCGCCGTGCTTCGCTCGAAGATGGCGACCGAGGCCGCGGCATGACGCTTGGTCAGTGTTGACTTTGCTTAGACGCTCGAGCCGATCCCGCCAACTGCCCGCTCGCGCGCGACACCGTTCGGACTGGTTCGGGTTGGCATCTTTGTCCCAGGCGTTCGGGGAGGCGGCTGCTTCGGGGAGGCGCCCCAATCGCGCGCGTGACCGTTTTCTTTTGGTTTTCGCTCTGTTCGCGCGCGCGCGAGTCACCGTTCGGTTTTGTTCGGGTTGGCAGCATCTTCGTTTCGGGCCTTCGGGGAGACGGCCGCTTCGCGGAGGCGGCCCCAACCGCGCGCGCGAGCGGTACTATTTGGTGCGCCTTTTCTGACGCCCTATCGGACCCAACCCCTGATTTGATCTGCGCTAAGGTCAGTTCTAAAGGGAACTAATGCTCACCGCCAGGAGGAACAGATGAGAGGTCATGTTCGCTCATGGCGTAAGCCGGGCACCTTCAAGATCTGGATTGAACTGCCGACTGTGAATGGCAGGCGTAAACGCGAAACGCTCGTCTTCCACGGCTCCCGAAAAGAAGCCGAGGCGAAACTAGCGGAACGGATTGCCGAGATCGAGCGCGGAGACTTCTCGCGCGCGGATCGCTCTACGGTCGCAGAGGCTGCGGATCAATGGCTGAAGGCGCGTAAGGGAGCGATCGGAACGCGGACGCACGGCGGCTACGAGGAGGTCGTGCGCGACTATATCAGGCCCGCGTTCGGGTCGCTTCAACTCCGCAAGTTGACGCCATTACATATCGAACATGCGCTGTCGAAATGGCGACAAAAAGGGGCAAGAGATCGGAAACTTTCCTCCCGTACGCTTTACCGGGTTTTCGCGACCCTGAATACTATGCTCAAGCAGGCCGTTCGCTGGAATATGATTTGGCGAAATCCGTGCGAATGTGTAACGGCGCCGGCAAAGGGTCGCTCCGAGATCGCCGTGCTTGACGAGAGCCATGCCCTCGCCCTCCTCGATGGGCTAAGGGATACGACACTCTCGGCTCCCGTGCACCTGACCCTCTTAACGGGACTTAGGCGGGGTGAACTGCTCGGCTTGAAGTGGGGCGATGTTGACTTTGAGCGGCGCTCACTAATCGTACGCCGCTCCCTGGAACAGATTGGAGCTGGCGTTTCGGCCTTCAACGATACAAAGACGCTTAGAAGCCGGCGTCCCGTCCCGCTGTCGGCGCAGGCCGTTGATTTGCTGACGGGACACCGTGCACGGCAAAATGCCGTCCGACTCCAGAGCCCGGGTTATAATGCTGCGGATATGATATTCCCAGATGCAGCGACCGGGCTTCCGTGGGATCCTGGCCGATTCTCCGAGGCATTTCGGCGAGCGGTAAAGCAACTCAAGGTTCAGGTCACTTTCCATGGCCTGCGCCACAGCTATGCGACGATCGCGCTTCGGGCACGCGTACCGATGAAGATTGTTAGCGATATTCTGGGCCACACGACGACAGCGACCACAGCGGACCTTTACACGCATGTTCTTGAAGACATGCAACACGAGGCGGCGGAACGCGTTGGGTCCGCTCTAACGGCGACCCCGCGCAGCGCTGCACGCAGCTAGTCCTTCAGCAACTCCGCAACAGCATCTGGCGGTGCCATTTTGATTCTGCGAAGGCAATAGGGGAAGAGGCGTAACGCACTGACCTCGTACTGCGCCGAATGTACGAAGAGCGCTTTCTGGGCACGCCTTATTCGCTCGCGAGCCTTCTGCGCCATACCCTGCACAAAATACGGACCTTTGTTGTCTGTTCTGTACTGTTGTACCGCAAGCACGAGCGAAACGTGCGCGTTCAGCAGGGCCAGCATGGCTTCGGCCACCGGATTCGTCGGAGGCAAAGCCTGCCACAGGTCGCTCGACATGGCTGTAGCAAGAAGGGTGTGTAACCCCTCAAGCAAGACTTCGGGTTCCCACCTCGGATCGTCCGCGATCTCATTCAACCTTCGACCGAAGACCACCAGCAGAAAGGTCAACTGCCTAAGCGCTGCTCGTCGTCGAAGGATGGAGTCATTATGCCGCTGCACGATCGGCGCAACGATTGCGGCGACAGTTACCATGGCGAGCACAAACGTCGCATAGGCCGTGAGCGTCTCGGGGCTGGTTGGGGGCGCCACCGCAACCACAGGGGCGGCGACTCCTGTGGCGTGGGTCATCGGATTAAGATGGTCGACGAGCACTAGTCACCCATCCGTCACCCAAACGGCCGAAGCACGGCTCCCAAAAGTCCGACATTTACGTTCGAAACACCTGAATATAGCGCCTTTATTCATCGCGGTCGGAGGGGCTCGAACCCCCAGCCTACAGGTTCGAAGCCTGTTGCTCTATCCAATTGAGCTACGACCGCGTGGTGTATCGCTAGGTCATCCTTCGACAAGCTCAGGATGACATTCCCCGGGCTCAGGATGACGTCCCGCTCAGCGCGCATATAGGTCGCGGCGAGTCGGCGGCAGATCGACATTCCCGCTCGGATCGGGCTTCGAGAGGAGCGACTGATAAACGGCGATTCGGCCCGAGCGAAAGCCCTGTGCGCTTCCGCCAAGATAGAGCCGCCAAAGGCGGTAACTCTCGGCGCCGGCGACGGCGACCGCCGCAGCCCGATTATTCTCGAGATTCGAAAGCCACGCGCGCAACGTGCGCTCGTAGTGCTCGCGCAAATTCTCGACGTCGCGCACCTCGAAGCCCGCGCGTTCGCCGGCGTGCAGCGCCTCCGACACCGAAACCAGCTCGCCGTCGGGAAAGATATAGCGCCCCAGGAACCCGCCGATGCCTTATATCCCTTGCGTTTCGGGCTCTGGTCGGCGATGGCGTGGTTGAGGAAGAGCCCGCCGGGGCGCAACGCATCGAATGCCGCGCGAAAATACTCGGCGAATCGCGCGCGGCCGACGTGCTCGAACATGCCGACGCTGACGATCTTGTCGAAGCGCTCACCTTGAAGTTCGCGATAATCGCGCAGCTCGATTCGCACCCTGTCGCCGAGCGAGGCGGCGGCGACGCGCCGCTTCGCCTCCTCGTATTGCCGCCGGCTTAGCGTAATGCCCACCGCCTGCGCGCCAAAATTGCGCGCCGCTTTGATTACCAGCGCGCCCCAGCCGCAGCCGATATCCAACAGCCGCTCCCCGGGGCGCAGGCGAAGCTTGCGCAGCGTGTGGTCGAGCTTCGCCGACTGCGCCGCCTCGAGCGAATCCACGCCTTCGTCGTAGTAAGCACACGAATACACCATCTGCGGGTCGAGGAACGACGCGTAAAACTCCAACGGCTGATCGTAGTGAAAACTAATCGCGGCACGATCGCGCGCCGGTGAATGCGCGCGGCCGTGCAGCGATGCTTCGTGCAACGCCGGCAATGCGGGCTTGGGCAGTTGCCGCAGCGCGCCCATCAAGCGAACGACGCGCGTCGCCGGCAGCGAAGACGAAGCTCGAAACATCGCGTCCACGAAATCCTCAACGCTGCCCTCGACGTCGAGCAGGCCGGCCCCAAAAGCCCGTCCGATCGCCAGGTCGACCGGCGGCATCAACGCGGCCCGCAGTGCCCCCGGCGCACCTACGACTAGAACGAAACGAGGCTTCTCGTTGGAGTCGATTCGCGTGCCGTCCCAAAGACGCACGCCGAACTCGCGCCCGTACGCATTGCCGAAAACCAGGCGCAGTATCGCGGCGGCGATGCGCGCGTATGGATCGCGCGATGCGAATCGCTCAGCGATCAAATGCGACGATCTGGTTCGCCTCGCGATGGTTTGTCCAGAACTTCGACCCGTCAAAGGCAAGTGCGCGCGCGGCGAACGGAATGCGCGCGAGATCCTCGCTCTGGTTCGTCCCGTTGGCGAAGACGCGCGTCAGAAAGTACTCGCTACCGTCTTCGTCTTCGGTCGTAACGAGATAGAACGCGCCGTCGGAGTAGCATTGCCCGCAGACGCCTCGCGGCAGGTCGATCGTCCGCACGACGGTGCCGTGTTCGTCGATGCCCAGCAGCCGCCGATTGTACCACTGGCTCACGTAGAGCCACGTCCCATCGTAGCTGAGTTGCGAACCGGTGTAGTCGGGGCAATCGATGGCATCGCCGGTCTTAAAGCCGTGACCGGGAACGAAGCGGCGCACGACGCGGTCGTCGTCGGGCCCCTCGCCGCAGATAACGCGCAGTTCGTCGCCCAACACGGTCATGCCCCACGGTTTACCCGGTACCTTCGCTTCTTCACTCACCGTCCAGTGAACCGGATCTATCGCGTAGAGCCGATCCGTCTCGATCGAGCCCATCCAGAGTTTTTCGCCGTCAAAGGCAAGCGCTTGTGGGCGCGGCGCGGGCGACGGCAGCCGTAGCGCTTCGTTTATGTCCTGCACTGCCCGCTGATTACAGCACCGGCGCCCGAAGGCCTACCCCTGTCGCCGGCGCGGTTACGGCGCCGGCGACGGCGTTGGCCGGATGTTGCCGCATAGCGCGGCGCTCGACATCACCGCTTTAGCCGCATCGTTCTCGCGCGTCGCGGTTTGATCGATCGTCCAGTTGAGCCCGTCGATCAGTCGCGTGACGGGATTGTAGCCCAGCGTTAAGCCGGGAATCGTCGCCAGCTCGATGTTGTACGGATTTTGCGGAAGGCCGGGAATATTAGGATTAACGGTAAGCGGATTGGGCGCCGGCGTGGCCGAGGTCGCGTGCTGCGAATCGGGCGAAGTCATGGCGCCGATGTATTCCTGGCCGCTATGCTGCAGGTCGGCCATCTGCTGCGTGTCGACGAAGCCGCTGATGATATCCAGCGAGGCATTCTGCGTGGCCAGCGCGTGGAGGAGTTTGTCGCGAATGGCTTTGAGCTGCTTGTCGTCTTCGGGGCGGCCGCTGCCGTGAAGCAGTTGCGGCGAGTCGAGCAGCGTCTGTATGGCGATGATGTTGTTGGCGATCGGACGTATCAGGTTTTCCATCGAGAGCAGCGCCATGCTCTGCGCCGGATTCGAGGTGCCGTCGCCGGGATTGCCGGGCACGCGCTGATGCGGATCGGCCGCCGTCGCCGGATCGCTTCCGTAGAGCGACGCCATGTTGTATTGCTTGAAGAGTTCGGGGCTCTTCTTGATGGCGGTGTCGTTCTGCAGCATCATCCCGATCGCCGGCGCGATGTGCTCGTGCAGCTCGCTGCAGAGCGGCCGGCTGACGACGCGATAAATTTGCGGCGGCGGCGTCGGAGCCGGCGTTGCCGGCGTCGCCGCAACCGCGAAGACCGCTAAGATTACCGTGTAGGCAGCCCGCACCATTGCTTGTTCCCTTACTCCTACGACGCCCGGCCGCCCCTGCCTGTGACGGCGAGCGCCCTATACGTAGCGCTTGAGCCAGTCGAGGATCAGGTGAATCCGCTCGACGCGGTGGATCGGCGACCCGGTGCGCGAGAGGTCGTGAGTCTCGTTGGGAACCGCCACGTATTCGACGGTGCGGCCCTAAGATTTTGAGCGACGTATACTCTTGCAGCGTCTGATCGATCGGCGTGCGCGTGTCGTCTTCGGAATGCAGGATCATGACCGGCGTGCGGACGTTTGCTACGTAGGTCAGCGGCGAAAACTTCGCATAGTCGGTGCTGGCCGGATCCCACGGCGGACCCCAGTTGTAGTAGCCGCCGCCCAAGCCGTTTTTGCCGGCGAAGTCGGCGGCAAGATTCTCGCTTTGCAGGTTGCTCACCACGCGCTCGGCCACGGCTGCCTTATAGCGGTCGGTGTGGCCGATGACCCACAGCGTTGCATATCCGCCGTACGATCCGCCCAAGACGGCCATGCGCGAGGCGTCGACGTCGGGACGCTTCACGGCGGCGTCCATCACCGCTTGCACGTCTTGGAACATCGCGTCGCCGTAGTTGCTTTCCAGCGCTCGCTCGAACGCATAACCGTGTCCGGTGCTTCCCGCCGGGTCGGAGAAGACGACGTTGTAGCCTTGCGACGCGTAGACTTGAAACTCGTGGAAGAACGAATCGCCGAACTGCGTCTCGGGGCCGCCGTGAATGTCGAGCAGCGTCGGATGCTTCGTTGCCGAACCGCCTCCCGTCGCCGGCATGAACCACGCCTGCACCGTGTTTCCCGATGGGTCGGTGACCGAAAACTCCTGCGGCTTCGAGAGCGTCACCGATGCCAGGTACGCTCCGTTGACGTTCGTAAGCTGGCGCGGCGCGCCGCCGCCGACCTGCGCGACGTAGACGTCGGCCGGGTGCGTGAAGTCGCTGTAAAGATACGCAACGCGAGTGCCGTCGTGCGAGATCGTGCACGACCAGGCCTCGCCGCGAGGCGGCGTTACGTCGGCCAGCGCGCCGCTGCTAAGGTCGAGCGTGCGCAGGTTCGAGTAACCCGCGCCGTCGACGTTGAGCAGCGCCTGCGTACCGTTGGGCAGCGGGGCGCCGCAGAGTCCGCCGCCTTCTTTCATGTCGGCCAGCAGCGAGTCGCCCCACGAAACGCTGTCGGCGGCGACGAGAATGCGGCGATCGGCGCCGTCGGGCTGCGCCGACGCAATGCCGGGTAACGACGCCGGCTCGCGCACGTCAAACGTGAAGAAGTAGACGCGCTTGCCGTCCACGCCGTAGAAGAGGCCGTAGTTGGCGGGCAGCGGCGACGCCATCTTCAGCATCGCTCCGCCGGTGGACGGCATCGTGTAGACGTCGTTGACGCCGCTGTCGACCGGCTCGTAACGCAATGAGTCGAAAAGGATCGTGCGATCGTCGGGCGACCAAGCGTCGAACCCTTCGGAGTATTGCCCCGAGGTGAGCTGCTTGGCATGCGAGCCGTCGGCATCGATCGTCCAGATGTGCTGGTGATCCTGATACGTGTAGCCTTGCCCGTTGCTCGCGAAGAAGAGCTGGTCGATGACGTGGATGTCGGTCTTCTTCTGGTCGGCTTTCGGGGTGAAGCCGGCCTTGGCGAAGTCGATGTAGGCGGCGTGACTCGGAGTCGCTATCGGTAACGGAAAGCGCGATGCGGTCGCCCGCATGCGAGACGACCGGACTCGAGACGCCTTGCTTGATGTGCGTCAACTGCACGACCGCGCCCCCGGCCAGCGTATAGCGATAGAGCTGCGGCTTCTTCTTCTCGACCGTTCTTACGAACACGAAGCTGCGGCTATCCGGCATCCAGGCGTAATCCCCGTCTCCGAGGTTTTTGGTGACGTTGTGGCTGACGGTACCGCTGCCGACCTCCACGAGATCGATCGTGCGATCGTATTTATTCTTGGGCCCGTTCATCCGCGCGGCCTCGACCAGCACGTGCGATCCATCGGGCGAAATCTGAGCGTTGCTCAGAAGCGTCAGCTTGAAGAGGTCCTCGGGCGCTACCGGCGCCGCCACCGCGGCGGCCGGAATCAAACCGAGAATAAAGGCGGCGATAACGGCAAAGCGCATGGTCCTTATACGCTTTTCCTTTGGCCGGGGTTTCGCCCCCGCACCCGCTACGTGCCCTTCGCCGCTCCGGCATAAAAAATCGCTTTGAAAATCAGCTGCGGCACCGTAATGAGGGTGTTCGGGTTGCCGTATGCGACGTAGAGTTCGCTGTTTCGCAGCCGCATATGGTACGCAACCGAGACGTTCGAGCAGGTTCCCTCGCAGTTTCCGCCCCCGTTGGGAATCGGCGGATAGCCGACGACCCGGCGCAGGCCGATCGCAAGCGACGAGTTTCGACCCAGTTCGTACGCATAGCTGAGGCTTTCGAACCATTGGATATTGCTGGGCGTCGGCGGGGGTTCCCATTGAGCCGTATCGTCCAGCGCCAGCGTCAGCGCCCCGCGGTTGCCGACGCGGATCGTCGTGGTGCGGAACCACGTATCGAGCCGGCCGGTGCCGTAGTGCCCGGTATTGTACGAAATCGTCGTCGGCGTCGAGGACGGCCCATGGTAGGGGAACTGCCCGGGATTATTGGTCTGCAGACCGCTGTTGTAGGTGAACGCAAAGCCGCCGTTCTGCGAAATCGGCGTGAGGACGTCGCCGAAGCGCCAATAGTTCGAGCCGGTAAAGACTTGAAAGTCGAGGGCGCTCTTGGTGAGCACGTCGACGAGAATCGAATTGTCGCTCTGGGCGATTCCCATCGTCGGCCCTTGGTACCGGTCGAGCACGCCGGAGATGCCGACCGCCGCCAGCTTGTCGTTGGGCGCGAAGTCCCAGATCTTGGCCGCATACAGCGCGTAGCCCGCGACTCCCGGATGCGATATGAATCCGTCGGTCGGGTTGTAATATTCGCCGACCTTGCGGGTCGAGCCGAAGAATCCGAACGTTTGATTCGACCACCCGCCGCCGAACTCGTAGTATTGGGCTTGATTGGGAATGACGACGTTGGTTCCGGCGTCGTTCCCGTAGTTCGCATAAGCGCTGAGATGTTTGAGGTCGTAATAGGCTAGGCCGGTTGAGGTGGTGACGTCGGAGAAGCCCGGCATGTTCACGCCGACTCGCTGAACGGTGGCGTTCCATTTGGTATTGGCCGGAAACGAAGTCGATCGCGCTGGCGAGGTCGTTGCGGTTGTCTCCGACCGAGTCGAACGTGGCAAAGCCGATCGGGCCCTGCTTGCCCTCGACGGCATAGCCCTGCGACGGCGTCGGAATGGCCGGCGTGTAGAGCGACTGCAGTGCCTGACAAACGTTGCAGTTGAACTGATTGTAGAAGTTGGCCGCTTGCGTGAAGAACGGGCGCACTTCCGAATAGTAACGCTGGTATACCGTGGGCGAGATGCTTTGCTGGTCGAGCTCGACGTTGGAGTAGTCGGGATGAAACGTCGAATAGAACGACGCCGTCGGCGTTATCGGAATGGACAGGTCGGCGCCGACGCGCGACGTGGATCCGCCGATGCTCTTGCTGGCCGCCTCGGCGAGCGCGTAGAGGGCCGCTCGCGGCTTGGGCCGCGGTGCGGAGAGGCTAATCGGCGGTATTCCGATGCTCCCGGCGTGCGCGTAGTCGGAGTTGCCGTACGAGTCGGGCTGCATCTGCACGCGATCGTACGACCAGACCTGCTGTTCTCCGGTCGAACGAACGTAACGCACGAACTGCGCGTGCCACGTGCCGCCGCGTGCGTTGCGCAGAACGTTGAACGGGATCTTCATCGTCACGGTGTAGCCGCCGGCATGCGTCGCACCTTGCGCTTCCCAGTCGGGCGAGTAGCCGGTGTTCTCCGACGAGTACTGATAGTGCGTACCGTTGGGCGTCGAATAAAACTGATAGAAGTAGCCGCTGATGCCGTTGGGCCAGAGATCGATCCAGACTTCGTCGTCGCTCCCCTGGCCGACGTCGTTGGTATGCTGGACGGCCACGATCGGCTCGTGCTGCACCGCATCGAAACGCACGTACAAGTCGCGGCCGTCGGTCGCAATCCACGCTTTGGTCGATTCGCTCGCGGGCCGCGAGCGAACGGCATCCCAAGGAAGGTCGAGCGCGGTCGCCTGCGACCATCCGGCCGGCGGCGCGTTCGGGTCGAGCGGCGGATCGGCGATCTGCGGAACCACAACGATGCGCCTGCACGGCGGCGCGCAAAATGCCGGTTGCCGCCGCGAACGCGAGGGCGCAACCAAGGCGACGAGGCGCGAGCCTCACGGAAGAATGGCACCGTCCAGATTGGAGCGGCTGCCGCGGCGCAACGTCGCGGCGTCGACGGGCCGGCAGTCGTGCCCGTTACTGGCAAATCAGCGCGCCGCGCAAGTTGGCGCCGTGGAGATCGGCGCCGCGCAAATCCGCGCAGCCGGCACGGGCCCGTGGTGTTGTAAGAGCAAAGTTTCGCGCTCGTAGAGATCCGCGTCGCGTAAATCGGCATCGCGAAAGTCGACGCCCATGATGTTCGCCCCGGCGAAACGCACCCCGCGCGCTCGCGCACCGGTAAGATCGGTGCCGACCATCGCCACGCCAGACAGATCGCGCCCTGCCAACTCGGCCCCTTTCGCGTCGCATCCGGTGCAATCGTGAAAGAGGCCGCGAAGGTCGGCATCGTCGAGGCCGGTGACGGCGCGGCGAAGATCGATGCCGACCAGCTTTGCACCGGCAAAACGCGCGCCATGGAGCTTGGCTCCGACGAAGTCGACGCCGACGAGGTTCGCGCCGGTGAAGTTTGCACCGCGCAAGTCCGCATTCGGCGAAGTCGACCCCGACGTAGTTCACGTTAGACAGGTCGACGTTCTGCAGATTGCGGCTGGCAAAATCGCAGCCGGTGCAGTTGCCGGGAAGTCCCGTTCCGACGGCGACGCTCAGAGCGCAGCGAGAGCAACGGCGAAAAGAGCCCAATCATTTATCGTTTCCTCCGATGGTTTGCCGGAAAAAAGTGCGTACGGAACCAGGCCTCGTGCCGCGAGGCATTGTGACGGGTCGGTTTTTAGCGGCGCGCGGAAGAGCGCGGGGCTACCTCGGCGTGTGTTGCTTGGAGAGGTCGGTGCCGATCATTTTGGTCTTCGAAAGGTCGACGCGACTGAGGTCGACGCCGCTGAGATCGCAGCCGTTGAGCGTTGCACCGCTAAGGTTTGACGCCGTCCATCTTTGCGTTTCCGAAGTCGATGCCGACGAGCTCCGACCCCGAGAAGTTGACGTTGCGCAAATCGGCCCCCCCGAAGTCATCGCCGTTAGCCCGAACGCCGCGCAGATCGAGTCCCGACATGCTCGCGCCGCTGAAATCGCAGCCCTTGCAATGGTTGAGCACGTCGCGCATCTGCGCCGACCCTAGCGCCGCGTTGCGGAACTGACAACCGGTTATCGTTGCGCCGGTAAAGTCGGTTCCGGTCAGATTGGCGTTGTGGAAGTCGCAGCCGATGAGATGGGCGTTGCGGAACGAGACGCCGTGAAGGTTGGCGTTGGAGAAGTCCACGCCGTTGAGCGTGCTGCCGGCGAGGTTGGCGCCGTTGAGATTGGCATTACTCAGATCGACGCCGGTATACGACACCCCGCGCAGGTCTCGGCCCTGCCAGTTCACGTTGCGGAAGTCGCAGCCGGAGCAGTTCTTACCGCTGCTGCTTTGCGCGATCGTCGTAGGCAACAGGCTCGATACGCGCTTTAACGCGTTATCGATCGCGGGAGCCGAGACTTGCTCGGCGATTCGCGCGCCGAACTGCGCGTCGGAGTTCAACTTGCGAGACAGCGCGTCGGCCTGAGATGCTTTAGCTTTAGCGGCATCGCTCTGCGCCACGCGATGAACCTCGAGAGTCGACTTAACCGCCGCGGCCGCCGGCGTGGCCGGTACGGCGACGCGCGGTTGCGGCACTTTGGTCTCGACCGGATGCTTCGCCGGCGCCGGAGGCACGGCGTGCGCTGCCGGAACGGTGCGCACCGCCGTAACGGGCGCGACCGGCGGCACGGCGACGACCGGCGCCGCCACGGTCGGAGCGACGACGCCGATCAGCAGCGCGATCGCCGCGACCACGGTAACGGCGACGGCCGCCGGTCCGAGCGCGAGCGTAGTGGCAATATTGCGTCCCGCTCCGAGCAGACGCTCGATGCGAAGCGAGATGTGCTTGCGCGTCGCGAAAACGCCGGGAGCCGGAATCGGATGACGCGGCCACGACGCGGTCTCGGCCATCTTCGTTAGGCAGAGCGCGTAGGGCCGCACCTTGCCGACGAACGAGAGCACCCAGTCGTCGCAGGCGACCTCGCGTTCGAGATCGAGCTGCTGGCCGATGAACTGCGCCGCCGGATTCCAGCCCAGCAATGCTTCGATGACGCGCTGCGCGCCGTTGCTCCAATCGTCGGCCCGGCGCAAGTGGGCGAGTTCGTGCAAGCAGATCTGATCCACCTCGGGTTCGGAGAGATGGTCGAGCAGCGTACGTGGAATCAAAATCATGGCGTCGAACAGCCCGACCGCAACCGGTACGTCGGTTTCGTCGCTGACGCAGAGCCGCACGTCGCGCCCACCCTTATTCGCGCTCAGCCACTGGGGCATCGAGTCGCGATATTCGATCGGCAGCGGCAGCCCGTCGCGCTTGAGCTGTTCCAGCCGCACCAAACCGACGATCAGGCGCGCCAGCGCGTACGTTGCAAGAACCAGCCAAAGCGCGAAGATCCCGAGCGTTAGCGGCAGCGGGAGCGTCACGTGCAGGCGTTCGGGCAGCAGCGGAGCGGCCTCTCGCGGAACCCTCACCGGCGTTTGCGCCCGCGGCACGTTCGTTCTCGTCGCACTTCGGGTCTTGAGCGATTCGTGCGCGGGCGCCACGCCCGACGTATGGGAGGTCGGAGGCTGAGAAATATGAGCCGTTTGCGGCGCCGCGAAAAAGACGAGCGTCGTGACGACGGGAACGATCAACGCGGCGGCGAGCGTTGCGCTCCATACCGTGTAGCGCGTCGACGCGTTGACGCGCGGCCAAACGCGCAGCAAGAGCCAGACGCAGAGCACCAGCAGCGCGTCCTGCCACAGCGCGTTGAGTACGATCGCCGAAACCGCGCCGGCGACGGTGACGAAACCTTGGTAGAACTCAGTCATTGCGTTCCTCGTACTCCTCGATCAGCGCTTTGAGGCGGAGGAGTTCGTCGTTGCTGGGGCGTTCGTTCTCGATCAAGCGTAGCGCCAGCGAGCCCGAGCTGTTGTCAAAGAACCTTGAAAGAAGGTGTCCGACGGCGTGGCCCGCCGCCTCCTCGCGTTCGACCAGGGTCCGGTACACGAAGGCGCGTCCCGCCTCGTCGTGTGCAACGTATCCCTTGCGTTCGAGGATGCGCATCGTGGTCAGCACGCTGTTGTAGGCCAGCGGCGGCGGCGGAAGGGCGGCAGTGACTTCGGCAACCGTCGCCTCGCCCTTCTGCCACAGCACTTCCATGAGCCGCAGTTCTGCCTCGGTGAGGGTAGCGGAACGTCGTCGGGCCACGTTAGCGCCCCAGCCCCGGTCCCCAGCCCGGAAAGATCCGCGTAGCTGGGAAGCTTTCGGGGATCGTAGTCCGGCTGCGGGCGGCGAAAGGGAGCTCGGCGGGGGCGAAATCTGGCCTGCGGGTCATGGCGTTCTCCTTGGTGCTACTAAATCTTTAGTTGAATATTACTGCGGCCCGCTCGGGTTGTCAACTAATTATTTAGGATTAGAAGCGCGCAGCCGTGGACGAGCGTGGGGCGTGCTTGGGGGAATGCGGAGGGCGCCCTCCAATAAGGAGGGCGATTCATGGCCCCATCATCTGAGGAGAATAGGCTATTGGGAACGGCGCGCATCGTCCTGGCGCTCACGGCGCTGGGTATCCTGGCTGCATGCGGCGGAGGCACGCCGATCACCAGCGGTACGCCGACCCCCTCTCCAACACTTCCGCCGCAGGTTACGAACCAGTACCCCATTCCGACGGCATCGAGCAAGCCGGCCGGCATCGCGTTGGGCGCCGACGGGCAACTTTGGTTCACCGAGTTTGCGAAGTCGAAGATGGCGCGGCTCGTCAATAGCGGCAAGATTCAAGAAGTCGTCACGCCGACGAAAAACGCCGAACCGAACGGCATCGCATCGGGTCCCGGACCGAACCTCAACATTTGGTTTACGGAAAGCAGCATCGGTAAGGTCGCGCAGATTACGGTCTCCGGACCGCCGTACACGGAGTACAGGCTGCCCGATCCGGCGGCGCGGCCGGTCGGCATCGCGCTCGGTTCGGACGGCAACATGTGGGTTACCGATCAAGGAACCAACTCGATCTGGCGTGTCGAGCAGGTTGCAGCGAAGCCCCACGTCCGGTTCACGCAATACCAGCTCGCGGGCAACGCCCAGCCGGACCAAATTGCCAACGGTCCCGACGGTGCGCTGTGGTTCACCGAGCCCGGCATCAACAGCATCGGACGCTTGCCGATTCGCGGCCGTCCGCTCAGCGAGTACAAGATACCGACGCCGAACTCCGGCCCCGTCGGCATTGCGCCGGGAACGGACAACGCGCTCTGGTTTACCGAACAGAAAGCCAAGCAGATCGGCCGGATCTCAACGGGGGGCAACATCACCGCCGAATATCCTTTGAGCGGGACCATGACGCCGGACTACATCCTTCAGGGAATCGACGGCAACTTCTACTTTACCGATACCGCCGGCAATAAGGTGGGGCAGTTCCTCTTCCGCGGCCACAAGACGCGTCTGTACAAAATTCCCACGGCGGATTCGGGGCCAACGGCAATGGTGCTCGGTCCCGACGCAGAGATCTACCTGCTCGAAACGTTAGGGAACAAGCTCGCGCAGTTCCGCTACTTCAACGTATAGCGCTTCGGACGTCCGCCGGCTCGAGCTCGGCGAGCACAGAGATGCCGGTGCTCGCGCAGCCGACGAGAAGATAGCGTTCGCCCACGCGCAGCAGATGCAGCGCGGCCTGCGGCGAGAGCATCGTCGTCTCCACGACGACGACGCACCGGTTCGCAGCGCCGCGCAACCGCACGTTTCGCAGCGCGCGCGCGAGCGCATACAACGCCGCTAGGACGAGCGCCGCGGCCGCCAGCCGCAACCCATAGGCCGCCCAGAACGGCCAGGTCATCCCGCGTTACGCACCGGTCGCGCCCGAGGCGTGGATCCGCCGCTTAAACGCGACGACTTTTTCGTGAATCTCGTCGAGCCGGTTCGATACGACGACGGCGTTGCCGGTCGTAAGGGTGACCACCGTGGCGTCGTTCTCTTCTTCGACCGACTCGATGAGGTCGCAGTTGAGCATCACCGGCTGCCCGTTGAGACGCGTGAGCACGATCACGCGGTCGTTCTTTGGGTTCGGCAATGCTGCGGCCTGTCGCGCGCTCCGTTCTCGCGGCATCGCGCGTTGGTCTCGTCGAGCTCGAGCTCTTCCCGCTGCGCCTCTTCGGCCGCAAACGCGCGCCGGCGCCGTTCGCGTAATTTTTCGATGACTTTTCGTTCGCGCGCCGCGGCGACCAGGTCGTGGCGTTTGCGTTCCAAGCCGCCTTGCAGCTCCGCGATGCGGCGCAACTGCGCGGCGATTGCCGCATCGAGGTATGGCTTCGCCGCGACGGCCGCCATCAAGCGTTCCAGCGCGGCGCGCGCTTCGTCGAGCGCGCCTCGCGCGGCGGCGACTTGCCGGCGGTACTCGTCTTCGATTTCGACCCTACGGTCGAGCAGCGGCTGGAGGCTGAAGCGAAACGCTCGCGCCATACTGCGGGGAGTTCCCCCGCCGAGGCTTCAGCGAGCCAGCTGCGAGCGTTCGCGTCCCACCGAGACGCATTCGATCGGCACGCCGAGAAGCTCGCCGATGCGTTCGACGTAGCGCCGGGCGTTCGCCGGGAGTCCGGAAATTTCGCGCACTCCGTCGATGGGCTCGCTCCAACCCGGCATTTCTTCGATCTCCACGTCGAGCCGCGGGTCGGCCACGTCGCTGAAGCTCGCCGGCTCGGCCCCGAGCCGATAGCCGGTAATAATTCCGAGGCTTTCGAATCCGCTGAGCACGTCGAGCTTCGTAACCACCGCGCTGGTCAAACCGTTGAGCGCGACGGCGTAGCGCGCCGCCACCGCGTCGAGCCAGCCGCAGCGCCGCGGCCGTCCGGTGACGGTGCCGAACTCGCCGCCCTGGCGGCGCATGCGTTCGCCGCGCTCGTCGAGCAGCTCGGACGGAAAGGGCCCCGCGCCGACGCGCGTGCAGTACGCCTTGAGCACGCCGACGACGTTGCCGATCGCGTTGGGGCCGATCCCCAGCCCGGTGCACGCGCCGCCGGCGATCGTGTGCGAGCTGGTGACGAACGGATACGTGCCATACCCGACGTCGAGCAGCGTACCTTGCGCGCCTTCGCAGAGCACGCGCTTCCCGCGCGAAAGACGATCGTGAATGTAGGCGACGCCGTCAACGATGTGCCCGCGAAGCCGGCGCGCCGCTTCGAGGGTCTCGCTAATGACCTGATCGGCAGCCTCGTCGTTGGCCCAAAGTTTCTCCGCCAGCGCCTGCGGCGCAAGCAAGTCTTCGAAGCGGATGCCGGTGCGCGCGACGCGATCTTCGTAGGCCGGCCCGATGCCGCGTCCGGTCGTGCCGATGGCCTTGCCGCCGCGTTTGCGTTCGCGCGCCCGATCGCGCAGCACGTGATAGGGAAAGACGATCTGCGCCCGGTCGGAGATCTTGACGCGGTCGACGTCGACGCCGATCGCCGCCAACGCGTCGAACTCTTCGAGCAGCGTGCTCAGGCTGACGACCGTTCCTCCGCCGACGAACAACTCGACGCCGGGATGCATGACGCCCGACGGCACGATGCGCAGCGCCAGCTCGCGCTCGCCAACCACGATCGAGTGCCCGGCGTTATCGCCGCCGGCAAAACGCGCGATGACGTCGTAGCGTTCGGCATAGAGATCGACGATGCGCCCCTTACCTTCGTCGCCCCACTGCAATCCAACGATGACGTCGGCTTTAGAAGACATACTCGTTTCTTCCGACCGAACGCCTCAAGGCACCTCTGCAGCTAGTCGACGCGTCTGCAGCGAGTACATAGGTCTGCGCAAACCTATCTACTCGCTGCGGAACTCCAGGTCGCTCGTGTCGCCCATCGGAATTTGCGGTACGCCTTGAAACTGCGTCAACACGAACTCCGAAAAGAGGGCGTTGGGCCAACCGAAGTTTTGCCGCGTGAACTGCGCCGGATCGTCGGGATTAAACGACTCGTGCAAGAGATGGTCGCCCGGGTCGCTCGCCAGCAACTGCGCCAGAACGTCTTGCTTCTCGGTGCCGGTCGTTGCGGTCAGGCCCTCGACGATGAGCGCGAGCGGCCAGACCCAATGATCGGGCGTGTGATAACTGCCGATCCCGCGCGCCACCTTGCCCTGATAGAACGATGGGTTGTCCTGCGAGAGTAAGAATCGGCGCGTGTTTTCGTAATAGCGATCGTTCGGCGCGGTGTAGCCGATGTACGGCGCCGCCAAGAGGCTTGGGATATTCGCGTCGTCGGTGAGGATCGCGTGGCCGAGACCGTCGACTTCGTAGGCGTAGATGTAGCCGTATTTCGGTACCAGCACCAGGCCGTGCGTCTGGATTCCGCGCTGGACCTCGTCGCGCAGCGCGCGGGCTTCGCGAGCTTTGACCACGTTGTGATAGACGTGCAGCTCGATGTCCGACATGTCGCCTAGCGCGACCACCGCGAACATCTCCGCGGGAATCAAGAAATTATAGTAGCAGGCGTCGTCGGACGGACGGAACCCCGTCCAGATCATGCCGGTGTAGCTGACCGGGCGGCCGCGGCCGTCGTTGGGCAGCTCTTTGTGCGAGTATCGCGAGTCGCGTGGATGATTCTGTTCGCGCTGCATCGTCGTCAGCACGTTATCGAGCATCGTCGAAAAGTCGCCGTTGAAGATAGATGCATCGCCCGTCGCCTTCCAATAGCTCCAGGCCAGCGTCGTCGGATAGGCCAGCGAGTCGAGCTCGAACTTCTGCTCCCAGACGCGGTAGTCCAAGGTGAAGGCGTTGGCGTACGGATCGATCTGCAGGTACTTGACCATTCGCGCGATGATCGCGCGCAGCAGGCTGCGCACGTCGGGATCGTCCTTGGCGAAAAATAGATACGGGCGCGCCTGAGCGCTGGCGTCGCGCAGCCACTCGGCCGGAATGTCGCCGGTCTTGATGTAGGCGGTGCCGTCGGGCGCATACTGGGCGAGCTTGCTCGTGTCGAGCAGCGCCGCGCGAAACATCTCTTGGAGCCGCGCGTTGGAGTTGGTGTAGTCGGCGGCGGCGCGCTCGATCGACTGAAGCTCGAGCGCGAAGCTGGTGATGGGAAGGAGTGCGACAATACCCGTCACGAGCAGCGCCAAGACGGCGCGCTTCCAACGACGGGCGAATCTCACGCGGGCCAAGCTCCGTGAGCGTACAATGCCGGCAACTCCCGATAGCGTCCTAGATAGTCGAGTCCATAGCCCACGACGAATACGTCGGGGACCTCAAAGGCCCTATACTTGATCTCAATATCGGCAATCCTGCGATGAGGCCGATCGAGCAGGGTGCAGACGGCCAAAGACGCAGGCCCTCGCTCGCGTAGCCGCTTGACCGCGTACTGCAGGGTCAGCCCCGTGTCCACCGTGTCGTCCACCAGAATGACGTGGCGCCCGTCCAGCGGGACGGCCAGGTCCTTTTCGAACGCGATCCCCTCCCCGTCGCCGTAGCGATTGACCGAGATAAAGTCCACGTGGCAGGGAATCGTCACCGCACGGATCAGGTCGGCCAGAAAGGTGGCCGCAGCCGAGAGCAGCCCAACCACCAGCGGCGTCTTGCCGGCGTAGTCGCGCGATATTGCGTCGCCGATGACGGCGACGCGATCGGCGATCGACTTGGAATCGAAGAGCGGCTCGCCGATCATGAGGCGCGCTTGGACGAACGCGAGAAAACGCGCTCGACGTCGCGGCGGGTGAAGAGTTTGACGTTGACGTCGGGATGGTGGGAGCGCATCAGCCTAACCTTGCGGTTCTTGCGGGTATTGCGCACGGGCTTAGCGACGGTCAGCTCGATGTAAAGGTCGTACTCTGGAAGATAAAAATCCGGTGTGAAAAATTCCACCGGATTGCCGCTTTCGTTCCACACGATGGGGAAACTGTGGGGCTCGTATTCCCAGGAAAGCTGGTAAAAGTCGAAGAGCTTGGCGAGCTCGGCTTCGCTCGCGTGTGCGAAGGACGCCCGGGACATTGCCACGGACTGTTATCTACGACGCGCTCGTGGGTTATCCCGCCGGAAAGGTCAGGACGAACCGTGCGCCCCCCGGCGACGGCTCGACGCGCACGTCGCCGCCGGTACGCTGGGCGATCGCCCGCACCACCGCAAGCCCGATTCCGCGGCCGTCGCCTTCCGGCGAACCGCGAAACCCGAAGCGAAAAATCGCGTCCCGTTCGCCGGGCGCGATTCCCTCACCGTCATCCTGCACGCAGATCCTAACCCGGCGGGCGTCACGCACGCACTCGATTGCAACGCTGCCGCCGTCGCGTCCGTGCTTAATTGCATTTTGGAGGAGATTCGCCAGCGCGTGAACGCAGGCGTCGCCGTCTACGCGGGCGCAGGCCGTCTTCGGAAGTCTCGTGCGAATGGTTACGCCGCGCACCGACGCGAGCGGCGCGAGCATCTCGACAACGGCCGAAATTTGCTCGACTGCGTCGCACGACGCATTCGTCGCCCCGGCGGAGAGATCCAGCAGTGAAAATTCAAGCATGCCGTCGATGAGGCGCCCCAGCCGCAGCGTCTCGCGCCTGACCGTCTCGAGAAAGCGGCGTGCGGTCGAAGGGTCTAGCTCGCTGCCGAGCAGCGTTTCGACGTACCCGCGTATGGACGTCAGCGGCGTGCGAAGCTCGTGTCCGACCGTCGCCAGAACGCCTGCTAGCCGCTCGCGGTTAGGGTCGCAAGAACTTATATCCGAATCCATGAACCGTTCGCACGAGCGGCGCTAGCCGCCAGGGCTCTTCAATCTTCGACCGCAGACGGTGCACGTGCACGTCAATGGTGCGTTCGTCGCCGTTGAAATCGAAGCCCCACACGCGCTGCAGCAGCCAATCGCGCGAGAGCGCGATGCCGGCATTGCCGGCCAGTTCCACCAGCAGCGCAAACTCGCGCGGCTTGAGCTTGACGTCGTTACCGTCGACGCGCGCCTCGCGCGCCGCCTCGTCGATCTCGAGACGTCCGAAACGCATCACCGGCCCGGGCTCGGGAACCGGCCGCCCGCAGCGGCGCAGGATCGCCTTCACCCGCACCACCAGCTCGCGCGGCGAGAACGGCTTGGCCAAATAGTCGTCGGCGCCGAGCTCGAAGGCCAGAACGCGATCGATCTCCTCGCACCTGGCGGTAACCATCACGATCGGGATGCTGCGCCCCTCTCGGCGCAGCGTGCGCGCGACGTCGTACCCGTCGATTCCCGGCAGGGCAACGTCGAGCACGAGCATGTCGGCGGCTCCGCGAGCGCGGCGCAGTGCGGCGTGACCGTCGCCGACGCCGCTGACGGTAAAGCCTTCGCGCTCGAGATGATGCGTCAGCAGCTCTCGGGTGGCGGCGTCGTCTTCGGCAACGAGAATCGTGCGCGACGGCATGCGGGATGGAGTGCCCGCGGCCGGCGCTAGTGAGACGCGGCTGCCCGAGCCTCCCATTTGGCGGAATTAACGCCCATCACGAGCAGCCACACGGTGAGCGCAATCTCGCCCAGACCGTCGAGTGCCAGCACGTACGTGTTGACGGCGTCGCCGATCGGCGGCGCGACGAAGAGCCCAAAGCTGTTTACCAGTAGCGCCGCGCCGGAAATCGCGATCAGTACGCCGACGGTCCGCGGCATGAACGTCGAGTTGAAGATGAGCCAGCCCAACAGCAAGCAATAGCAGCCGAAAAAGATCAGGCAGACGAGATAACCTTGCGCGTGCAGCTTGAGCGAGAAATACGCCATCGCTTGGAGCTGAGCGGTATTGAAAACGTTGAGGTAGCTCGCGCCTTTGAGCAGCAAAAGCGGCGCGATGTGCGCGACGGTGCTGGCCGCGCCGATCGCCGATCCGACGAGACTGAAGAGCACGGCAAGCAGTGCGACGGGGCGATTGACCGGCTTGAGCAGCTCGTAGAGCAGCAGCGTGACGACGACGTAGGCGGCGCCGCCGACCAGATCGGCCGCAAAGCCGAGGCGAAAGAGCGTCTCCGACGCGAGGATATTGTGGGCGGTGGCAGCGGCATCGCCCGCCACGATCAACTTTCCACGGACGAATATCTCGGCGAAGAGCCCCGCGAGGATGGTCACCACGTAGAAGAGACCGGCCGTTCTCGCAATACGAAGCGGCGACATCCCGAATTGCGAGGCTTTCATGCCCGCTCTACGAGCGAGCCGGCTCGCTTGTTTCGCCCGCCAGCGGTCCGAATCGGGCGGCATGGTCGCGGAGCACGCGGTAAATCGTCGCCGCCGGGAAGCCGAGGCGCTCGAGCCGCCGCGCCGCCAACGGGTAGCCGATGGCGGGAGTCTTCGTCAGCAAGCGTTCGAAGGCGACTGCACAGCGCGACCCTTCGTCCTCTTCCAGCGCCGCGACCGCCGCCGTAGCGGCGTCTCCGTCGATGCCCTTAGCGACGAGCTCGCCCACGAGCCGGCCGTTTCCGACCGGCTTGCGTTTGCCTTCGACATAGAGACGGGCGTAGAGCCCGTCGTCGAGAAAACCCTCGCGCTTACAACGCTCGACGGCCTCGCGCGCAGCTTCATCGTCGAAGCCTTTTCGCTCGAGGTGCTGCCACAACCGCGCCTCGGCACATCGTTGCCGCGCCAAATACGCGAGTGCGCAAGAGTACGCGCTCATACCATCATGACACCTCCGCGGCCGCGGGGGCTTTTCCGTTGGTAGAGGCTACTTTACTGAGCGCTTCGCGGATCTTGGCTTCGATCTCCACGGCGAGATCGAGGTGCTCCTCGAGGAATGCCTTGGCGTTTTCCCGTCCTTGGCCGATGCGCTGCTCGCCGTAGGTGTACCACGAACCGCTCTTGCCGACGATGTTTTGATCGAGCGCGACGTCGAGAATCGAGCCCATCTTCGAAATGCCGTGTCCGTAAGTGATATCGAACTCGGCCTGTCGGAAAGGCGGCGCGACCTTATTCTTGACGACTTTGACGCGCGTGCGCGTTCCCACGACGTCTTGGCCGACTTTGATCGCCTCGAGTTTACGAACGTCGAGACGAACCGAGGCATAAAACTTGAGCGCGCGGCCACCCGAGGTCGTCTCGGGATTGCCGAACATGACGCCGACCTTCTCGCGAAGCTGATTGATGAAGATCATCACCGTCTTGCTGCGAGAAATTGCGGCGGTGAGCTTGCGCAGGGCCTGCGACATCAGGCGCGCCTGAAGGCCGACGTGCGCGTCGCCCATGTCCCCTTCCAGCTCGGCCCGCGTTACGAGCGCCGCGACCGAGTCGACGACCACGACGTCGACGGCGTTACTGCGGGTGAGCATTTCGGCGATCTCCAGTGCCTGCTCGCCGGTGTCGGGTTGCGAAACGAGCAGATTGTCGAGATCGACGCCCAGCGCGGCGGCATAGTTTGGATCGAGCGCGTGCTCGACGTCGATGAAGGCGGCCGTTCCGCCGGTCTTCTGCGCCTCGGCGATGGCATGCAGCGCGAGCGTCGTCTTGCCGCTCGACTCGGGACCGTAGATCTCGACGATCCGTCCGCGCGGGAGACCGCCCACGCCAAGCGCCAAATCCAGTGCGATCGAGCCGGTCGGGACGATCTCGAAAGCCATGCGCTCCTGGAAGTCGCCCATGCGCATGATCGAGCCTTTACCGAACTGCCGCTCGATCTGAGCGAGGGCGTTGGTGAGGGCGAGTTGCCGTTCGTCTTCTGCTGCCATTGAGTTTCCTTTCGTTACGTTGCCTACATCACGCTATGAGGCCGGAGTGCCAAGGGGTTGGCATTCATCTAAAAAGAGGGCGTCGATAAATTCGGCCGGCGCAAAGGGGCGCAGGTCGTCGGGCCCCTCGCCGACGCCCACGTACTTGATCGGCACCTCGAGCTGGTCGACGATGGCGACCAGCACTCCGCCCTTGGCCGTCGAGTCGAGCTTGGTCATGACGATTCCGGTGAGCTCTGTCGCCGCGTTGAAGAGCTTGGCCTGCGAGATGGCGTTCTGTCCGTTGGTGCCGTCCACCACGAGCAGCGTTTCGGCGGGCGGCCCGCCCAGCTCGCGCTCGATCACGCGACGGATCTTCTTCAGCTCTTCCATGAGATTGGTTTTGGTCTGCAGGCGTCCCGCCGTGTCGATGAGGACGACGTCGTAGCCGCGCGCCTTGGCGGCGCGGACGCCGTCGAAGACGACCGAGGCGGGATCGGCGCCCTCGGCGCCGCGCACGACCGTACTGCGGCTGCGATCGCCCCAAATCGTCAGCTGCTCGGCAGCCGCAGCGCGGAAGGTATCGCCCGCAACGAGCAGCACGCGTTTGCCGGCGGCGTTGAGCTGCATCGCTAGCTTGCCGATCGTGGTAGTCTTGCCGCTGCCGTTCACGCCGACGATCAAGACGACGGCCGGAGCGGTTCCTAAACGGAGCGCCGCGCCGGGCAGGCTGAGAAACCGTTCGACGTCTTTCCGGAAGCGCGCCACGACCTGATCGGTCGTCGCCCAGGCTTCTTGTTTGGCCACGGTCTGCAGCCCGGTCACGATCTTTTGCGTCGTGGGGACGCCGAAATCGGCGACGATCAGCGTCTCCTCAAGCTCGTCCCAAAACTCCGGCGTCAGCGGCCGGTCGGGCCGACCAAGCCGTGCGACGGCGGTGAATGCCTCGCGGGCCCGTCCGAGCGAAGAGCGCAGACGCGAAAGCCAGCTCACGATGCGGCTCCCCTCCCCCTCACGATACCGACTCTATCATGCGAACGTATGTTCGTCAATCGAACCTCTTCCAAGTGATGGGCATCGCAAGGCAGTATACTCGGCCCCAGGAGGTTACCGCTATGGGATTTCGGCGCAGTGCTGCTGTCATTGCCTTGATCTTCTTCACGGCTTCGTGCGGATTCAATCGCAGCGGAGCATTGCCGCCGCCCGGCAACGCACTAGCTCGGCAACAAACCCAGGCGCCCATCGTTTCGCTCGACGCAAGCTCGAGCGGACCGACGGTGGCCGCCGACGCATATGGCGCCGAGATCGCCACCTGGTTCGACTTTACGCAACCGTTCGTCAATCCGTCGTTGGGTAAAACGAAGATGGGGCTGATTCGTTTCCCCGGCGGATCGGAATCCGACGCCTATCATTGGGAGAACGGCGGCACCCTCTGCAAGCACATGGGCGACATCGCCGCACACGCGACGTTCGATAATTTGATGCGCAAGCTGGCTAAGCCGCTCGGTGCCGACGTCGCCGTGACGCTGAACTACGGCAGCAATCGCACCTGCGACGGCGGCGGCGATCCGGCCGAGGCCGGCGCTTGGGTCGCATACGCCAAGAACAAAGGATATCGCGTCAAGTACTGGACGGTCGGCAACGAAAATTACGGCTCGTGGGAGTACGATCTGCACGCCAAGGCGCACGATCCGCAAACCTACGCCGACGCCGTTCGCAACGACTACTATCCGGCGGTCAAAAACGCGGATCCCAGCGCGCAGCTCGGCGTGGTAGTAGATGCGCCTCACGACAAAGCGTGGAACAATATCGTGTTGAGCAAAGCGCAGCCGTTTGATTTCGTCGAGCTGCACTACTATGCGGAGTATTATACCGACAGCGACGAGTATTTATTGGGTCCGGCGATTACCAAGTTCGCCGGCCAGCTCAAGGGCTTGCGTTCCGAAATGGATGCTGCAAACGTGCCCAAGAACGTGCCGATCTATCTTGGCGAGTACAACAACGACTCGGGTGAGGAAGGAAAGCAATCGGTCTCGATCGTCAACGGGCTCTACTTAGGGCAGATGCTGGGAACGTTGCTCGACGCCGGCCTGCCGATGGCAACGTGGTGGCTGGCCTACGGCAGTTGCGATGAGGACGGCGATTTTTCGAAGAATCTCTACGGCTGGCAGAACTTCGGAAGCGAAGCGCTTTTCTCGGATGGACTCCCCGACCCGTACGTCAACTGTAACGACACGCCGAAAATCGCCGGCGGAACGCCTTTCCCCACGGCGCGCGTGATGGCAATGTTTGCCGCCGGCGTCCCGCCGGGATCGAAGGTGCGGGCTGTCGACGTCGCGGGCTCGCTTCACACTCGCGTCCGTGCATACGGCTTTGCCGCCGGCCAGGGGTTCGCGCTCGTAATATTCGACAACACGCTCAACTCGATCAAACTCACGGCAAAGATCGAAAACTCCGGCCATTCGTCCTTTAACGCAACGCTGGCGACCTACGGCAAGGCGCAATACGATCGCTCCAAGCAAAACAAATGGGTCGGCCCAACGCAGAAAAGCCTCGGGAAGGTGGGCACGACCATACCGCTCACGCTGCCGCCGTACAGCGTGTCGGTGTTATCGCTGCAGTAAGGGGCTATGTTGCCGAGACGGCGGCGCGGCCCTCCGCCGCTTCGGCGCGTTTGCGTTCGCGCAGGAACTGGAAGAACTCCACGCCCTCGCGCAGCCGGCGCTTCATGACCTGACGGTCGCCGATCATGCCGCCGAGCAGCGAGAACATCTTGCGCGGCCGGAAGTAGAACTTCCGGTAGAAGGCGTCGACCGATTCGAACATCATCGTCGAGTCCAGCCCCGGATACTTTAGCGCCGCGTGCTGCACGCCGTGCGTGTCGACGAGATCGCTGCTCTGCGCCTCGAGCCAGCCATTCTCTTGAGCCTGCTTGTAGAGATACGTTCCCGGATAGGGCGCGGCCAGCGAAACCTGGATCGTTTCCGGATCCATCTCGCAAGCGAACTTGATCGTCTCTTGGATCGTCTCCGGCGTTTCGCCGGGCATTCCCAAAAGGAAGGTGCCGTGCACCTTGATGCCCAGCTCGCGGCAGTCTTTGGAGAAGCGGCGGATGATGTCGAGGCGCGTTCCCTTCTTCATATTGTTAAGCACTTGCTGGTTGCCCGACTCGTAGCCGACGAGAAGCAGCCGCAGGCCGTTGGCACGCATGATCTCCAGCGTCGAGCGCGGCACGTTGGGCTTGGCGTTGCACGACCAGGTGATGCCGATGCGGCCGAGGCGGCGCGCGATCTCTTCAACCCGCGGGCCGTTGTCGGTTAGCGTGTCGTCGTCGAAGAAATACTCGCGTACTTCCGGGAAGAGCTGCTTGGCACGCGTCATCTCGGCTGCGACGCTATCGACGCTGCGCACGCGGTAAAGATGGCCGCCGATCGTCTGCGGCCACAAACAGAAGGTACACTTCGACTTACAGCCGCGCCCCGTGTAGAGAGACAGATACGGATGCTGCAAATAGCCGTTGAAGTAGTTGGGAATCGTCAAGTCGCGGCGGTAGACGTCGAGCACCGATGGAAATGCGTCCATGTCGGTGATGATCGGACGCTCGGGCGTGCGGACGATGCTTCCGTTCTCGCGATAAGCCAAGCCGTCGATCTCGCTCAGCGGTTTGCCGGATGCGACGTCGACGCAGGTGTAGTCGAACTCGCCGACGCTTACCCAGTCGACCGCAGGCGCGCCGCGCAGCGACTGCTCGGGAAGCACGCCGACGTGCGCACCGACCATGCCGATCAAGACGTCGGGATTCTCCTCCTTAAGACGTGCGGCAAAGCGCGCGTCGCTGTTGAACGACGGCGTGCTGGTGTGCATGACGATCGCATCGTAGCTTTTGGCCAACGGCGCAACCTGATCGACCGTCAAACCGTCGGGCGGCGCGTCGACGAGCTTGCTCCCGGGCACCATCGCCGCCGGCTGTGCCAGCCAGGTGGGGAACCAGAACGAGCGCACCTCGCGGCGGCACTGGTAACGCGACCCCGCACCGCCGTCGTAGCCTTCGAAGCCGGGCGGATTCAGGAACAGGGTCTTGCGCGCGTCAGGCATTCTTTCGTTATCCTCCGGTCTCCACGGTTTTCTGCGTGGCCTGCAAAGCCTGCTGCCGGAAGCGGGTGCCTTTCGGCTAGCCCGTCGAACCGATGCCGATCCGGTCGAGCTTAACGCCGTTGGTTTCAATGCGAAAGAGCCACGTCACCAGCGCGCCGAGCAACGAAGCGACGATTAACAGCCCAAGCAGCGCCCGCGTACCGATGGCGGCGAGCAGGATGGGAAAAAGAAACGCCGTCATCACTGCACCGAGCTTGGCGAAGGACGCCGCGAAGCCGGCTCCAACGCCGCGGACCGGCGTCGGGAAGACTTCGCCGGCAAGCAGATACGTTTGCGCGTTCGGACCGAGGTTCGTCATGAAATCGAAGGTCATGATGCCGGCAAAGATCAGCGCGATCTGCGTGTGCCCGGCGAAGCTCGTCGATAGCGCCGCCAAGAGCAAACCTGCGGCGCAGCCGATGAAGCCGGCGATCTGCAGTTTGATGCGTCCGACGCGGTCGGCGAGCAGAACGGCGCAGAGAATTCCCACGATCAGCAGGGAGCTTATCGCCGCCGATCCTTTTGCCGCGAGAACGTCGTCGGCGATGATGTCGGCCGTGCCGCGCACGTGATCGATCGGCGAACCGAAAGCGACGGCCAGGATCGTCGGCGTAAAGATGGCAATGCCGTAGGTCGCCAGATCTTGTAGGAACCAGGGCACCGACGCTAGGATCGTGGCGCGGCGATTGTGTGGATCGCCGAACAGCGCCGCCAGGCGCGAGCCGCGATGCAAGTCGAGATGGCGTCCGTGCGGCTCCTTTAACGCGATGGTGTTGGGATATTGCGGCCGACGGAACAACAGGCGAGCGATGGCGCGCTGTGCGGAGAGCAGCTCGCCGCGCGACCACAACCAGTTGGCGCTTTCCGTAATGTAGAAGCGTCCGATGGTAACCGCGACCGCCGGAACCAAAGCCGTTGCGAACATCCATCGCCAGGCTTCGATCGTCGGGTCGTGTCGCAACACCAGAAAGCCGACGCCGGTACCGGCCAGTGCGCCGACGGCTTGGAACGCGAAGGCACCGAGCACGAGGCGTCCGCGGCTCGTGCTGGCGATGTTTTCGGAAATGATCATATGCGCCGTCGGGTAGTCGCAGCCCAGCGCCAGTCCAAGGCCGAAGAGCGAACAGACCAGCATCACGGCGCCGTTCGCCAGCGTCACCATCGTCAGGAACGCCAAGAAGATAAACATCTCGACGACGAACATGCGCTTGCGGCCGAAGCGATCCGCCAGACCGCCGAGCGCGATGGCGCCAACCAGGATGCCGAAGAGCGTCGCGGCGCTTACCAGACCGTTTTGCGCCGCCCCGATGCCGAACTCGCGAGAGATCAACGGAAGCGCGACGCCGGTCATGAAGACGATGAAACCCTCGAAAAACTTACCTGCGGCGGCGAGTCCCCAAATGCGCCATTGCATCGCCGTCATCGGCGGCGTGGAAACCGCGGTTCCATCGGCCCACGCCGGCTGCTCGTCGATGTAATCTTGTACCGATTGCACGAGCCGAGCGTTCGGTGGGCTCCGCATACGGGCCTGGCCCCGAATGATCCGCCTGCATCGCGCTCAGTGCGGAACGCACGTTGGGGAAGCGACGAAACCCGGAGTACCGCATCGTTACCGTTCCCGAGCCCGCAAAAAGAGCGTATCTGCCGCTGTACTGACGAACCTCTTGCGTAACGGCCCAATAGCCGTCGAGAACTTGAGAACGCCGGTCGTCGATCTCCCCGGACTTCGCATGCGGCGGTAGGACGTTCGGATGAAAGGTATAGGCCACTACGTCGTAGGCGCCGTCGTAGGTGAACGTGCCGCTGCCATGTCCCTGATCGTTCACGTTCGAACTAAAGGCAATGGTTTGCGCACCCGCACTACGGTAGCCGTACGTGCCGAAGTTGCGCGAATCGAAAGGCGGCGCGAAGGCGGCGCCGGGCTGGGGATGCTCCCACGCCTGCTCCATGGTGGAACGATCCGAAGCCGAGGCCGGTTTTCCGTCGATCGTGTAGTTCAGAATGCGTACTTTTACGACCGTTCCGTTATCGTAGATGCCTTCCAGGGTCAGCTCTTCGTGACGGCGCCGGAAGCCGGCGTGCACGTCGAAAGTCCGCTGCATGCGAAAACCCACCACGCCGCGCGAGGTCGCCCCGTAGCGCTGCGCCACCTGCGTCAAAGCAGGTGGCGCATCGGCCGTCACGCTCATTTACAGTCGCAGAACGACGCGGTTGGCGATGAACGTGCCGTTGCTGTAGTAACCGACAAGCGCCACGTGCTCGCCGGGTGACGGCGTCGCACCGGTCGGCCGAATGACGGTGCCGTTTTTGAGGTCGACGGTCTGCACGTTGCCGTTGCGACGCATGACGGTCAACCGGTATGGCGTGAAGTTCGCCACGGTGCCGAGCATCACGTGGTGCTTATCGTAGTGATTCTGGTTCCACTCCGGTTGCCACGTATCGTATAACGGCTCCCCATACGGGCCGTAGCCGTAGTTCTGGGCCGACGAGGCCAGAGGGACTGCGGCGCCGCCCAGCATCAGGGCTGCTGCGGCCAGCGATAACATTGCTGCGTAGAATCTCACGGTTTAGAACTCCCTTGGATGAGGTGTGAAAAGCGGCGTATTTTTCATACCCCCGGGCCCTCGGGCTCTAACTCCGTAATCGAGAGAGCGGTGCGATGCTCACCTGATTCTAAGAGGCGTTACTTACGTACATATAACGACTGGGAAGATCGAGCGTGAAGATGCGGTTCTGCCAAAACGAGTTACCGACCGTGCAGTCGTAAATGACGTTGGCAAACGTGACGGCCGGCTGCCGGATTATCGAGCCCGGATCGCCTTGCAGCGCGATCGAAGTGAGATGGGCGGGAACCTTGTCGCCGGACGGCAGCGTCACGCCGAGCCGATGCGCGAGCGTTTTGTCGATCGTGATGCCTTGCGCGCCGGTATCGATTTCGCAGAGCCCGGTCTGGCCGTTCCCGAAATCGAAACGAGCGAAGAGGCCTAGCGCAATCCCTAAATCGTCTTGCAGGATCAGTGGAACGCGAGTTCCGGCACGCATGCGGTCGGGAAACGTCTGCGCGTCCTCAATAATCAGATTGTGATTGCGAAAATCGAAGGTCGCGGTGATGTTGCGAAATGCCGTCGCCGAGATCAGCCCCTGCACGCTCATCGTATCGAGCCCGCTCCAAATGCCGACGTGCGGTGCGTCGAAGACGACCTTACCCGACGTCAGCGAGTTCACCGTCCCCAGCGGCAGGTCGACGCGCTCGCCGCTGAGACGCAGGCTCACGTACTTGCCGGTGACGACGACGTAGCGTCCTCCGAGCGATGAGGAGAGCACGTCCACGCCGGCGCCGGTGTCGACCAGCATCGGAACCGGTGCGGTACCGTTGACCGACGCCTGAATTTGGACTAAGCCGCCGCTGCCGTCGGTAAACGGGATGGTATCTACGGCGCGAGCCGCCGGCGACCAAGCGCAGATCGCCGCCGCGCAGATCAATGCGGCGGCGGCGATCCCCGATTTATGCACGGAGGTTCAGAAAGCTCCGATGCCGTTGGGCGTCCCGAGGCCCGTGGGACCATCCCAGCCGGTTCCGGCCTTGCAGAGCGGAGCTCCGCAGTTGCCGTTGCTTCCCGTGGTAACGTCGTTCAGACTCGAAGCGTGCGAGTATAAGTTACCTGGGTTGTTCGTGCTGGTATTGCCCGCAAGCGCGAAGACCGAGGCCGTAACCGGCGTCGCTACCGACGTCCCGCCGAATACCAGCCACCCCGACTCACGATACGAATCGTAAACCGCGACGCCGGTGCTCGGATTGGCGACGGCCGACGAATCGGCTTGCGCGCGCTTCGAACAGCCGGTGTTGAGGCCGCTCTGGAAGCTGGGCTTGGCGTAGACGCGGCTGCAGCCGCTGCCGGCACCCGACCACGCCGACTCGGTACGCGGCGAGATCTTGGTCAGGCTGGTTCCACCGACGCCGACGACGGCCGGCAGAATCGCCGGCCACTGCGCGGTCGAGTTATGTCCGCTGTCGCCGGTTGCCGCGGTGATTGCGACGCCTGCGACGTTGTAGTAGCTGTCGTAGGCGGTGGAGCCCTCGTTGCCGCTCCAGCTGTTGCTTACGTAGTTGGCGTGAGCCGTGGCATACTTCTCGGCATTGGTCAGGCTGCCGATCGTTGCCGACGCGGCCTCGACGAGAATGATGTGACAGTTCGGGCAGATCGCCGATACCATGTCGACGTCGAGCGATTCTTCTTCCGCCCAGCCGGCGTTCGCGGTGCTGCCCTGCTTGACTTTGCTAAAGCACCCGTTTGCCGTCGTGCAAGCGGACAAGCCGTATTGCGAACGATAGACGCCAAGGTCCGCCTCGGCGTTGGGGTCGTCGTAGGCATCCACGATAGCGACCGTTTGGCCGCCGCCGTTACCGGCGCTATAGCTGGTAAGGTTGTACGCCGTCTGAAGATCCGACGGACCGTAGCCGGCGGGCGTCGCCGGACGAAGCACGCCTTTGATGTCCGTGCGGACCAAGGCTAGGCAACGCGCCGAACCCGCGGGAACCGCACCGCAAACGGATACGGCCGGCCCCGCAGAGGGCCACAATCCGAGTTGCGCCGCCGTCGGGTGCAGCGACCGCGCGACGGAGGCTCCGGAACCGCTCGCGACCGACCCGCCTGGCAGCGACCCCGTCGCACCGCTGCACGCCGTTAGAGCAGTAACCAAAGTTAGTGAGTAAAGAGTAGAAATACGCATGGTATACAAAGCTCCTTTCGCAGCGGGAAATGCGACCGTCGTCGCCATTTTTCCTGCGGTGAAAGTCGCAGATTCGGCAGGCTGCCGGGGCGCCGAAGTCGCATTGGCACAAAGCTTCCCCCGCATCGATTTGAGGAGGATACTCGTGGGACGATCCCGTGCGTTCATCGCACTCGCGGCCGCCGTTGCCGTCGCCGGCTGCAACAGCTCCAACACGACACCGATCGGGCCGACGCCCGCACCGACGCACAAGATCAAGCACGTCATCATCCTGCTGCAAGAGAATCGCAGCTTCGATAACCTCTTCGCCGGGTTTCCCGGCGCCGACACGGTGCTGGAAGGCCCGTGCGCGCCGGCGCCGTGGTGTAAGACTGGTACGGCAAAACTAAAGCCGATTACGCTGGAGAGTACCGGCCAGCTGGGACGCGGTAAAGACATCGATCACAGTCATCGCGGCTTCGAGATCGAGTATAACCACGGCAAGATGGACGGATTTAGTAAGATCGGAAAGGGCTCGGCCGGATACGGGCCTCCGGCAAAACTCTATCCATACTCGTACGTCGAGCGGTCGGAAACCAAGGCCTACTGGGACTTCGCCAAGCAATACGCGCTGGCCGACAAGATGTTCTTTACCGATACGGCCTCGAGTTTTATCGCTCACCAGTTGATTATCTCGGGTACGGTCGCGCTCAACTCCAACGAGTCGCTTACCGATCAGCCCAATCAGGATCCGTGGGGGTGCGATGCGCCGCCGGGCACGATCACCGCCGTCATCTTCAAGAACGGCAAGGTCGATGAGTTCGGTGGGCCATTCCCGTGTTTCAATCAGTATGGAACGATCGCCGACCTGCTCGACGGTGCGGGGGTATCGTGGAAGTTCTACGTGTCGAGCATGACGAAGCAGCCTCAGGAGTTTTCGGGCTTCGTTTGGAACGGCTTTGACGCGATCAAGAAAATCCGCTACGGCCCCGACTGGAAGAACAACATCAGCTCGCCCAATACAAACGTTCTCAGCGACCTCAAGAATGGCACGCTCCCGTCTGTCTCGTGGGTGATTCCGACACTCGCGGCATCCGATCATCCGGCTAGCGGCTGCAATCACGGACCGCGTTGGATCGCTTCGGTGGTTAACGCCGTCGGCGACAGCGCATACTGGAAGGACACCGCGGTAATTCTCGCCTGGGACGACTGGGGTGGTTGGTACGACAACGCCAAGCCGCCCCAAATTAACTACACCAGCCTCGGCTTCCGCGTTCCGATGATCGTGATCTCGCCGTATGCCAAGCCGAGTTCCATTTCGAGTACGGAATACGACTTCGGCAGCATCCTCAAGTTCGTCGAAGAGCAGTTCGGTCTCGGTTCGCTGCACACCACCGACGAGACGGCGAACTCCATGGACGACATGTTCGATTTCAAGCAGGCTCCCCTAACCTATACCGACGAGCCGCTGCCGGGTGAGAAGCCGTGCGGCGGTTCGCCTAGCCGCCGGCAGATCATCGAACACGACGGAGGCGTGCCCGAGTAAACGCAGCATGCCCTAGGGAAGGGTAGGGCATGCGTCTCTTCGCCGATCGCGCCGACGCCGGCAGGCAGCTCGCGGCCGGTCTTGCCGAGTACGCCGCTCGAGAGGACGTCATCGTGCTGGCGCTGCCGCGCGGCGGCGTTCCGATCGGCTTCGAGGTTGCCGCGCGTCTCGATGCCCCGCTCGACGTCTACGTCGTGCGCAAGCTCGGCGTTCCGGGTCGCGAGGAGCTGGCGATGGGTGCTCTCGCCGGCGACGGCACGTGCGTCGTAGACGAGCAGCTCGTCGAGTCGTTGGGCATCACGCCGCAAGAGTTGGACGCCGCCGTCGCGCGCGAGAGCGCCGAGATCGCGCGGCGCGAACGAGCCTATCGTGAGGCTCGTCCCGCACCGGAGCTGAGCGGAAAGACGATCATCGTCGTCGACGACGGGCTGGCAACCGGCGCGACGATGCGCGCGGCCGCAATCGCGTTGCGCCGTCACAACCCCTCAAAACTGGTGGTCGCAGTACCCGTCGCGGCACCGCGCACCTGCGCGAGCTTGTCCCACGAAGTCGATCGAGTCGTTTGCGCTTTCACGCCCGAGCCGTTTCATGCCGTGGGGCTCTATTACGAGAACTTCGATCAGATCGGCGACGAGGAAGTCCGGCGGTTACTCGCCCAAGCGGCCGCGACAAGAGGTCAGCGCCGCAGCGCGTAGTATTCAAGCCGCCATGAACCGCCCGTCCGTTGCCGCCCTCGTTTTCAGCGCAGTTCTCGGATTAGGATGCGCCGCCGCCTCGGCCGAGCCCATCCTCTATACGTTTACCGGGCTGCCGGGCGGCGCTGCCGACACGTGCAAGTGGTTTAACGACGATATTACCGACCGCTCGATTCCCGCGCTGACCCATCAGACCGACTTGCTGTACAACCGCGTGGCCTTACCGGCCGGCGAAAACGTGGCGATCGGCGGCACCGCAACGAGCGAACAAGGCGAACCGCTCGTAGACTTCCACTTGGGGTCGCGGCTCATTTGTACGACGGGCGAAGCCATCTACGGCACGCCCAGCCCCTCGCCGACGTAACGCCGCTAACTCAACGCCAGCGATAGCCCTCGCGTTCCGATGTGGAGCAAGTCCGCGTCGGCGATGCGATGCCCGTAATGCGCCACCATCGCGCTGTGGTAAATCGCGCGAAAGCGCGCTGCCGATAATGCGGCCTCGGTGGGCGATCCATAGGCAGAAAAGAACCGCGCCCGCGCTTGTGGCGGAATGAGGCTGAAGACGACCATCAGGTCGACCGCGGGATCGCCAAGATGGAGGTCGCCCCAATCGATGATGCCGGCCGCTGTCATTCCGTCGTTTACCAGCACGTGGCGGGCATAGAGATCGCCGTGCGCGAGGCTGCGCAGCGCCGGCGGCGCGATCGGACGCAACGTTTCGGCGGCTTCGAGCATCGGCGTGGCATCGCGCACGATTCCGGCCTTTTGAAGCTCGCTTAGGCGCGTCTGCAGCTTCGGCATCATCCTGACGTCGTCGAGCCGGCCGATTTCGTCCGCCGGCAGGCCGCCTGCGGCCAGCGGCGCGACGTCGATTCCGTGCAGCGTGCGTAAGAAGCCGCCCAGCGCTGCGGCGAGCTCGTCGTACTCCTCTTCCCGCGGTCGCAAAGACGACAGCTCGCGGCCGCCGAGACGACGATAACCCGCAAACGGCCAAGGATACGCTTCGTTCGGCGCTCCGGCGAACTGCGGCACGGGAATCGGCAGCGGCAGTTGCGGTGCGATCTGCGGGAGAAACTGCAACTCGCGCGAGATGAGCTTAGCGGTCGACGAACGGCGCGGGAAGCGAAAGATAAAAGCGTCGTTGACCGAGTAGGCCGCGTTATCCCAACCTTCGCCGATCGGCTCGACCCGCAGCTCGCCCAACTGCGGAAACTGCGCGCCGACTAACGCGCGCGCGAGCTGCGCGTCGATCTCGATGTCGGGCGCCCAAGGATCCGGCGGCCGCGCCTGCGTCACCGTTAGCGCGGGCGCACGCGCAGCGCGATGCTGATTCGCGGGCCGACGGCGGTTCGCGTCTTGGGAATCCCGTGATCGTAATGCAGCTGCGTTTCGTAGCTCATCAACAGCAGGCTCCCGTCTTCGAGATCGAGGTCGAAGATGCGGCGCCTCCCTTTGCCGCGCGTCGTCTTGCTGCGGATCGTCATCAGCCGGGTGGCACCCAGCGAGATCAGCGCAATCGGATAGCTCTCGACGATCTCGTAGAGGTGGTCGTTGTGCGGCGCCACGCTGTCGTGGCCGTCTCTATAGAGGTTAAGACCGGCGCTATTGAACGGCGTCCCCGTATCGCGACCGGCGCGATCGGCCGCCTCGCCGAGCGCTTCGGGGAGGTGTTCGTCGTCCAGCGCATAGCGGGCGACTAGCCGCGGGACGTCGACGTCGCGGTCGTACATGCGGCGCCGTTCGCTCTGCCATTCAGCGCCTTCGCGCAGCGATGCGAACCAGCGCCGTGCCGTCGGCGGCTCGATGAAGCTCGGCACGTAGACGATTGCACCCGTTTCGTCATCGACGATCGTGCGCCGTCCCGCACCGAAGAGACCGAGTTGCGTCAGGGATAGAGGCCGCGCAGCTTCGTCGCCTCGGCAACCCGGGCAACGGCCACGCAGTATGCTCCTTTCCGCATCGAAACGCCGTGACGTTTGGCCTGTTCGTGCGTCTCGCGGAAAGCCCGCGTCATCTTGCGCTTGAGGCGTTCGTTGATCTCGTCCTCTTCCCAGAAATTGGCCTGCAGATCTTGCACCCACTCGAAGTACGAGACGGTCACGCCGCCGGCGTTGGCGAGAATGTCGGGCAAGACCATGATGCCGCGGTCGAAAAGAATGTCGTCGGCCTCGGGCATCGTCGGCCCATTGGCCGCTTCGGCGACGATGGCGGCGCGAATGCGCGGCGCGTTCTCTTCGGTAACGACCTTCTCGAGCGCCGCCGGCACGAGCACGTCGCAGTCGTATTCGAGCACCTCGTGGTTGTTGGTGCGCTCTCCGCCGGTAAAGCCGACGACCGATCCGGTCTCGAACTTGTGTGCCGTCAATCCGTTGACGTCGAGGCCCTTGTCGTTGGCGACGCCGCCGCTCGAATCGGAGACCGCCACGATCTTATAGCCGCGCTCGGCCATGAGCTGCGCGGCGTACATGCCGGCGTTGCCGAAGCCCTGAATCGCGACGCGCGCCCCCTCGATGGTTTTTCCGAGCGTTTCCATGGCTTCGTCCACGACGTACATGCAGCCGCGCGCGGTGGCTTTGTCGCGCCCGAGCGAACCGCCGATGGAGACCGGCTTCCCCGTCACGACGCCGGCGATCGAGTAGCCGTGCTGCATCGAGTAGGTGTCCATGATCCAGGCCATGATCTGCGGCGTCGTGTAGACGTCGGGAGCGGGAATGTCTTTCTCCGGCCCGATGATGATCGAGATCTCGCTGGTAAAGCGGCGCGTAAGGTTCTCGAGCTCCTGCAGCGACATGGACTTGGGATTGCAGATCACGCCGCCTTTGGCGCCGCCGAAAGGTATGCTGACCAGCGCGCATTTCCACGTCATCCACATCGCCAAGGCTTTGACTTCGTCGAGCGTCACGTCGGGATGGAATCGGATGCCGCCTTTACCGGGGCCGCGCGACATGTTGTGCTGCACGCGATAGCCGGTGAACATGCCGAACGACCCGTCGTCCATGCGAACCGGGAAGTTCACCTCCAAGACGCGCTTGGGCCAGCGCAGATAGCCGTGAAGCGATTCGTTGAGGCCGATCAGCCCCCCGACTTCGTCGAGTTGCCGCTGCGCCATATCCCAGACGTTCTCAGTTCCCTGGGCTGCAGAAAGATCGATTGCCATGCGTACTTTATACCGCTCCTGTTTGCAAGACTCCGGTTTCTCGGACTTTAGTCGAACTCCGATGGAGACGTTCCCGTGGCTTCACCGGAGTCCGACACAAGCGTTGTTACTCGTGAGGCGGGTGGCCGTACATGCTGGCGTGATACGCCGGCAAGTGCGGATTCTTCCACTTCGATCCGTCCTCGAACGTAATCTTGAGCGGAACGCACTTCGCAAAGCTTGTCTGCAGCGGAAAGACGTTGGGACTCAAGCCAAACTTGTGTTTGATCTCGGCACCGGGTGAGAAGGTGCCGACGTCCTTGACCTCGGCAACGAGGCTGCCTTTAACGAGCAGCCCAAACTCGATCTGCTTCATCACCCCGTGAGTGACGTTCGTGTAGTCGATGCCCAGCGTCGGGTTATTTTCGACCGGCGCCTGATAGTACATCGATCCATATACCGACGGCCAACCCCAATATCCGCCGTAAGCATAACCGGGATAGAATCCGGGCGTGTAACCCGCATAGTTGTAACTGACGTTGCGTTCCGGATTGCACGCGCTGACGCGGAGCGGGTGGGTCGCCACTTGTGAGGCCATCGTCATGGCGACCTGCTGCGTCGGCGACGCGAATGCCGGGAACGAGGCGGCAAGGCAAAGCGCGGCGACGCTTAGAGAAAAGCGAACGATCTTCATTGGGTGGTGAGACTCCTTATCGCAAGATACCGAACATTGTTCTGATAAGCGAGCCTTCTTCAACCGAGAGGGCGGCGCCTTGGCGCCGCCCTGAGGATCGCGATTCGCAAGCGGCTAATGCTGCGGGGGCCGTCCGCCTCCGCCGTTACCGCGACCGCCGCCGCCGTTACCGCGGCCGCCGCCGCCATTACCGCCGCCGCCCCCTGAGGGATGCGGAGCCGAGTAACCGCCTCCGCCCGGCTGATGAGGCGCGGAGTACCCTCCGCCGCCACCGTACCCGCCGCGCGGATAAGACGGATAGGATTCACGCGGAGCCGAGGGGTACGAACCCGAGCCGCGCGAGTACGACGGGTACGAAGGCCGCGCGTACGACGGGTAAGACCCGCGATCGTACGACCTGCTGGCGTTGCCGCGGCTATACGAGCCGCTCACGTTGCCGCGGTTATAGCCGTTGCCGTTAACGTTGCCGCGGTTATACCACCCCGATCCGTTCGTGCGGTCGTAGGTTCCCGTAACGTTTCCGCGCTCGCGCGAGAAGCGGCCCCACGAATCGGCGGGAGCGCCCGACTCGCTGCGTCCGGAGTTCCGCCCGCCGTCGGGATTACGGTTGAACCCTGGTTGCTGTTGCTGCCCCGGATGCGAGGCGACCGAGTTGCCGCGGTCCTGGTTGAAGCGCTGCCAAGAGTTCGAAACCGGCGGTTCGTTGCGTCCGCCGTTTTGGCCGCGCAGCGTGTTGTCGTTGCGGCCGTTATTGTCGTTGCGGCCGTTATTGTCGTTGCGGCCGTTATTGTCGTTGCGCCCGTTGTTGTCGCGCGTTACCGGCGCATCGTTGCGACTGCCGTTCTGTCCGCGCAGCGTATTTTCGTTACGCCCGTTATTGCCGTTACGCCCGTTGTTGTCGTTTCGCGTTACCGGCGCGTTGTTATGGCCGCCGTTGACGCGAAACGCCTGGCTAATCGCCCGCTGCTGCTGATCGAACGGCACGCGAGCGGCGATCGACCGGTTCGACGCGAAGCGCGGCGACTGGAAGGCCCGCGACATGGTCACCGGTGCGCTGATGGTGTGTCCACCGAATCCGAGGTTTTCGCGCGTCGGCGTCACCGGCACGGCCCCCTGGATTCCGTGGATCCGTCCGACCTTGTGCGGATCGACCGTGATCACGTTACCCGAGATGCGCCCGTGCTGGAAGTTACCGACGATCGTACCGCTGCCGCCGTGATGGTTGTAGTTGTTGTAAATGTTGGTGATGCTGACGTAGCGCGTTCCGCCCCAGCCGTAGCCGCCGCCGTAGGGATAACCCCAACCGTAGCCGCTCCAGGCCCAGCCCGGATACCACGGATAGTACGGCGCGTACGGTGGAAGGGGGCACCATCCGATGTACGGATAGCCGTAACCGCCGTAACCGCCGTAATCGCCGTAACCGCCGTAGCCGCCATAACCGCCGTAGCCGCCGCTCCCGTAGCCGAGCGAAGCGCCCCAGCCCGCACCGCCGACGCTCAAACCGAACCCGAAGAAACCAACGAGTGCGGGCGACCACGCCGGAGTCGAAGAGTACGCGGGCGGACTCCACGCCCAGCCGTAGCCGTTGGCATAGTACCAGCGGCCGTAATGATACGGCGCCCAGCCCCACGGCTCGCTGCCGACCCACGTCCAGCCGTAGCCGTCTTCCCAGGTCCAGTTGCCGTTGTGATACGGCGCCCAACCGGAAGGCTCGTTCGGAATCCATGACTGGCCGTAACCTGCCACGTTCTGCCACTGACCGTACTGGCCGAGGTTATCGTAGCCCGCGATGTCGGGATTGAGATTGGGGCTGGCGTTGTACGCCGCCAGCATCTTCTCGTCGCGCTTGGCACTGAAATCGTCGAACGAGTCGTAAGCGACCTCGCTCGTGTACGTGATCGACGGATTCGTCGCCGATCCGCGAGCGACCATCGTTCGTCCCGATTCCAGCGTGTAGGTGCGCTGCGGCGTCTCGATCTGCGTCTGACCGCGGCGAACCGTCACCCAACTCGAACCGTCCTTTCCGATAGAAACGCGGACGTCGCCCGCGCCTTGCAGCCGCAGACTGACCGAGGGCGTATCGATCTGAATCGGCGTGCCCTCGTGGACGACGCCCAGCTCGATCGTGCCGTCGGCAACCTGCAGCTGCCGGTTGTTCGGATCGTTGTTGGTGATGCGAGCTTGGACGTTGCCGCCAAGCCGAACGGCCGTCGAGCCGTCGAACTGTATTTCGGCCCGCGACGTGGCCCCGGTAGAAATATAGTCGCCCGGCAATAAGGGCGCGTTGACGACGGCCGCAACTTGCTTGTTGTCGTCGCCGCGCTGGACCACCACCGAACCCGATATCTCGCTCACTCGGGCAACTCCGGGTCCGTTCTTGTCCGGCGCCTGGTCGGCCATGGCCGGCAGTGCGCTGCCAAAAAGGGCCGAGCCCATCAGGGCGACCCCGCAGAAAAGGCTGATAAGCCGCTTGGCGTTTATGTTGTGCATTGTTCCCCTCACCACCATTGAAACCGAATCCGCTCGCCAAAGCATCGAACGATGATTAGTGTAGCATTAAGCTCCCATGAGAGGGCCGCGCTACGCGGTCGCCAACACTCTGGCCAGGAGGAAACGTCACATGAAAGACTCGTCGCTCACGCGCCGGAGCTTCGTCGCCGGCGCCGTAATGTTACCGGCGCTCGCCGGTCTGCTCCTCGCAGAAACCGCCACCGCCCAGGCCAAAGCGTCCCAGACGCAGCTCAAATATCAATCCACGCCCAAGAACGGGCAGAAGTGCTCGGGGTGCAAGTGGTTCGTCGCGGGAAAGACCGCGACCGCCGACGGGACCTGTCAGATCGTGGACGGCTCGATCAGCCCCAACGGCTGGTGCACGGCCTGGCTGAAGAAAAGCTAACTGCCACTCGAGCGCGCAGCCATCTCGGCGATCGCGTAGGCGATCAGGCCACGGTGGAAATCGAATATCTGCCAGTGATCGGCGCCGGGATCGATCTCGATCTCGGCGTCGCTGCCGAGCGCCGCGAGCGAGTCGCGCATCAACGTCACCGGTCCCTCGAGGTGGAAGGTGTCCCGGCCACCGACGAACACGTGAAGCTTGCCCTTGAGCAGCGGACCGAGCGTTGCCCAGCGCGTCACCAGCAGATGGGTCATGTCGTAATGCGACTCCCAGTACGCCGCAACGGCGGGATCGATTGCACCGGTCGCCCGGTCGAGCAGCGGAACCGGCTTTCCGTTAGCCTGAGCCGGGCTAAAGACGTCGTCGTAGGTATCCATCTGCCGCTGCGCCCACGGCTTTTCACCACCGTGCGGTTCTTCGCCCCGCCAACCGCAACCGTAGGATCCGGTAACGAATTTCTGGATCGTCGTGTCGTCGTGACCGCCTAACCGGCAAATTCCGTAGGCGTTGCCGGAGGCGTCGCGATAGAAGTTTTGCCCCGGTTTGGTAATATCGGGCCCGAAAAAGTTATGGAAGTCGACCGGATCCGGCGAAACCGCCCAGGCGCCGTTGAAAGTCGTCGGATAGTTGATCTGCAGCCATAAGACCGCCCATCCTCCCGACGAGTGACCGAACAGAAAACGCGCGCTGCCGTCCGGAATCGTGCGGAAGTGTGCGTCGGTTGCCGGAATGAACTCGGTCGTCAACGCGTCGCCCCACGGACCATTAGTTGCCGAGTCGGCGAACTCCGTATGAACGCTCTCGCCGTCAATAATCATCATCGCCTGTAAGATGACGACGATGAACTCTTTCCCGAGGGAGCGCATCGGACGTTGCCACTGCAACTCAGTGAGCTGGTCGACGGAGTCGGTTCCCTCAAAAGCCGGCACGACATAAATGACCGGATACCGGCGCGAGGGCTGCTTGTAGTACGAATCCGGGAGCAACACGCTCGCGCCGATCTCGACCGGCTGCTTGAAAAACTGCGAGAGCAGCGTGCTCTGAAAGCGTATGTCGAAGAGCTCGGGACCGCCGGCATCTCCACGTGCCGACGATGCACCCACGATAGCGAGAATGAGGATTGCGCCGTGGAAGACGCGCCGCCTCATGCGATCTCGAAGAGCGCCGCGGCGCCGATACCACCCGCCACACACATCGTGACGACGACGTATCGCTCGCCGCGGCGTTTGCCTTCGATCAGCGCGTGCATCGTCATGCGCGCGCCCGACATTCCGTACGGATGCCCGATCGAGATCGCCCCGCCGTTGACGTTGAAGCGGTCGCTGGGAATGCCGAGTCTCTCTTGGCAGTAGACGGTCTGCACGGCAAACGCCTCGTTGAGCTCCCACAGGCCGATATCGTCAACCGTTAGACCGTGCTGCTTCAGCAGTTTCGGCACGGCATACACCGGCGCGATTCCCATTTCGCCCGGCTCGGTTGCCGCCACCGCGTAACCGCGATAGATTCCCAGCGCCTCGAGATTGCGGCGCGCGGCGTACTCCGAGTCGACGATCGCCACCGCCGCCGCGCCGTCGGAGAGCTGCGACGAGTTGCCGGCCGTGATCGAGGTATCTGCGACGCCCGGCACCGCACCCTTGAGCGCGGCCAGTCCGGCGAGCGTCGTATCGGGGCGATTGCCTTCGTCTCGCTTTAGGTCGACGGCTTTTTCGCTGACCGCGCCGCTCTCGCGATCCTGAACTGATTTCCACGAAGGCATCGGCACGATCTCGGCGTCAAAGCGTCCCGCGGCTTGCGCCGCGGCTGTTCGCTGCTGGCTTTGCAGCGCGTACTCGTCTTGTCGCTCGCGCGAGACTGAATACCGTTTCGCGACGAAGTCGGCGGTGAAGAGCATCGGCGTGTAGAGGTCGGGATGCCGGCGCAGCAGCCAGTCTTCGGTGATGAAGCGCACGTGCACGTCGTTCTGCACCATGCTGATGGACTCGACGCCGCCGGCCACGATGACGTTCGCACCGTCGACGATCACGCGCTTCGCGCCGATGGCGATGGCGTCGAGACCCGAGGCGCAGAAACGGCTGACCGTCTCTCCCGGAACCGTGACCGGACAGCCGGCGCGCAGCGCGGCGGTGCGCCCGATGTTATTACCCGTCGCACCCTCGGGCAAGCCGCAGCCCATCACCACGTCCTCTACTTCGCCGGGCTCGACCGCGGCGCGCTCCATCGCGTGCTTCACGACGTGACCGGCCATCGTAGCGCCCGGCGTTTGGTTGAAGGCGCCGCGAAACGCGCGGCCGATCGGCGTTCGCGCCGCCGAAACGATGACTGCCTCACGCATATGCGGCCTCGAGCTCGCGGGCGTACCACATCGGGCCGCCGTGGTGGGGCGGGAATCCGTAGCCGTAAACGTAGACGATGTCGATGTCGCCGGGTCGCAACGCGACGCCCTCCTCCAATAACTTGCGCCCGCGCGCGATCAGCGCACCTAGCAAACGTTCGCGAATCTCGTCGTCGCCGATCTCACGCGGCGCGACGCCCGCCTTGCGCGCCTCTTGGGCGATAAGCTCGTCGACCAGCGGATCGGGAATGGGCTCGCGCCCTTTGCCGACCGCCTTGTCATACTTGAAGAAGCCGGCCATCGTCTTCTGCCCGAAACGCTTCTGCTCGACCAAACGCTGCAAAATGTTGCTGCGACCGGTCGCCTCCGCGCCGCGCGCCTTCTGCACCGCCAGCCCGATGTCGAGCCCGGAGAGATCGCTCATCGCGAAGGGACCCATCGGAAAGCCGAAACGCTTCATCACCGCGTCGATCCGCGCCGGGGTGGCCCCCTCTTCGGCCAGCGCCATCGCTTCGTTGACGTAGTCGAAGACCATGCGATTGCCGATGAATCCGAAGGCGTTGCCCGAAAGCACCGCCTTCTTGCGCAGCCGCTTACCCAGCGCGAAGGCTGTGGCGATCGTCTGCGGCGACGTTAGCTCGCCGCGGACGATCTCAAGCAGCGGCATGATGTTTGCCGGCACGAAAAAGTGGAGTCCGACGACCTTACCGGCTCGCGAGGTCGCCGCCGCCATGGCGTCGACGTCGAGCGTCGACGTATTGGTGGCAAGGATCGCGTCGGGTTTGGCGATCCCGTCGAGCTTTCGAAAGACGTCTCGTTTAACGTCGAGGTTTTCGAAGACGGCTTCGACGAGGACGTCGGCCGTTGCGAGCGCGCCCCAATCGTCGGTGAAGGTGATGGATTGAGCGCGCTGCCACGCCTCCTCTTGAGTCAGCCGTTTCTTCTGGACTTGGTACGTGAACATGCCCATGACCGTCTGACGTGCTTTGTCGACGGCTTCGTCGCTGTTGTCGACCACGACGACCGGAATGCCGGCTTGCGCGAAGGCGATGGCGATTCCGCTGCCCATCGTTCCCGCGCCGACGACGCCGGCCGACGCAACCGGCAACGGGACCGCCGGCGGAAGCCCGGGAATCTTCGACAGCTCCCGCTCGGCAAAGAACAGATGGCGCAGCGCCAGGGACGGCTCGGAACGAACCAGCTCGTCGAAGAGGCGCGCCTCGCGCGCCAACCCAAAGGGAAACGATAGCTCGATGGCAGCCTGCACCGCATCGATGAGCTTGTGCGCGGCAAGGCCGCCGGCAGCTTCGGGCGGCACCATTTTATGCGCTTGTGCCACGACGTACGGGCCGGCTTGCAGCGGGAGATCGTCGGCGATGATCGCTTCGCGCTCCGAAACGCGCCGCTTGCGCGGCGCTTGCGGCGACGGGTCGGTGGCGACGCGGTGCGCGAACGCCACCGCGTGCTCGACGACGTCGCCGGCCGCGATCTCGTCGAGCATCCCCAGCTCGACGGCTCGTTCCGCCGGTACCGCTTTGCCTTTGAGCATGAACTCGAGTGCCGCGCGCGCGCCGATCAAGCGCGGCAGACGTTGCGTTCCTCCCGCGCCGGGAAGCAATCCCAGTAGGATCTCGGGCAATCCGAGTTTCGCACGTGCCGAGCCGCGGCGGTAGTCGCAGGCCAAGGCAAGCTCCATCGCGCCCCCGAGACAGTTGCCGTCGATTGCGGCGACGTAGGTCTTGTCGCCGCGCTCGATCGCCGCGATGACGTCGCGCACGGTCTTCGTTTCCGGCGTCGGCTGGGAGTTGAAGTCGTTGACGTCGGCGCCCCCGCTGAACAATCCGTTCGCGCCGGTTATCACCACCGCGCGCACGGCGGCGTCGGCTTCGGCCGCCGCGATTTCGTCGAGTAACTTGGCCGAGTAGGCAAAAGAGAGGGCGTTAACCGGCGGATTGTCGAGCGTGATGACGCGCACGGCATTGCGCGCGATGGGGTCGTTCGGCAGCATCGTTAGGCCGAGACCGGAGTTTTGCGATCGAGGTCCAGCTGCGATTCGCTTACCGCCATCACGTCGCCGGCGCCCTCGGTGATCTGTCGCTCGTACCAGGCGCACTGCGAAAGCACGTGCGACGCGTAGAAAGCGGCGGTCGCAAGTTTGGCCCGGTAGAAGTCGCCCTCGGCGTCTCCGGCGGCGAGTTTATCGGCTGCAATTTGCGCGGCGCGCGCCATCTGCCAACCGCCGGCGACGGTTCCCCACAAGCGAAGGTACGGCACCGAACAGGCAAAGGCTTTAGGCAGATCGCCCATCGCGTTCATGCCGATCCACTGCGAAGTGCGGCTGAGCGTCGCCAGCGCCGCGCCCAAGGCCTCGCCGATGCGTTTGACGGTGGCGTCGGAATGCGCTAGGCATTCCTTTGCAGCGGCTTCCATCTTCTTCCCGACGCTGGTTGCCGTCGCGCCCATATCGCGCAAGAGCTTGCGGCCGATCAGGTCGAGCGACTGAATGCCGGTCGTCCCTTCGTAAATGGTGAGGATGCGGACGTCACGGTATTGCTGAGCGATTCCGGTCTCTTCGATGTAGCCCATCCCGCCGAAGACCTGCAGCGCCGTCGAACAAAGGTCCACGCCGTTCTCCGTGCACCAGCCCTTGACGACGGGAATCATCAGCTCGACGAAAGCCCTGTGCTCCTTGCGGATGCGTTCGTCGGGGTGGCGCTGCGCGTAGTCGAGCGAGGCGGCCGTAACGTACGCCAGCCCGCGCATTGCTTCGATCGTGGCCTTCTGCACCATCAGCATGCGCCGCACGTCGGGATGTTTGACGATCGGTTCCGGCGTACGCGACCCGGGCTTGAGATCGCGGCCCTGAACGCGCTCCTTGGCGTACTCCAACGCGCTCTGATAGGCGCGGTCGGCCAGCGCGATGCCCTGCACGCCGACGGAGAACCGGGCGGCGTTCATCATGATGAACATGTACTCGAGTCCGCGATTGGGCTCGCCGACCAGATAACCGGCGGCGCCCCGACCCTTCTCGCCGTAGTTGAGCGTGCAGGTCGGATTTCCGTTGATGCCGAGCTTGTGCTCGATGCCGGCACAGACGACGTCGTTGCGCTCGCCCAGACTGCCGTCGTCGTTGACCAGATACTTCGGCACGATGAAGAGCGAGATGCCCTTGGTGCCTTCGGGCGCGTCGGGCAGACGCGCCAGCACCAAATGAATGATATTCTCGGCCATGTCGTGCTCGCCGAACGTTATGAAGATCTTCGTGCCGGTTATGAGATGGTGATCGCCGGCCGGAACCGCTCGAGTTCGCACTTGGGCTAAATCCGAGCCGGCCTGCGGTTCGGTCAGACACATCGTGCCCGTCCACTTCCCCGAGACCAAGTTGGGGATATAGCGCTTCTTCTGCTCTTCCGAACCGACCAGCTCGATGGCTTCGATGGCGCCCTGATTGAGAAGCGGACCGTTGGCGAAGCCAATGTTGGCCGCGTTCCACATCTCCAGCGTCGGCCCGAGCAGCATTTGCGGCAGGCCCTGGCCGCCGTACTCCTCCGGGACCGGCAAGCCGATCCATCCGGCATCGGCGAACTTTTTGTAGGCTTCTTTAAAACCCGGCGGCGTCGTGACCTCACCGTCTTTCCAGGTGCAGCCGGTGCGATCGCCGCTGCGGTTGAGCGGATCGAGCACGCCGGATGCAAAGGCCGCCGCCTCTTCCAGCACCGAGTCCAAAACGTCGAGCGTCTCTTCACAGCCGGGAAGGGCGGCGACGCCGTCGATTCCGGCGAGCTCTCGAAGGGCAAACTGCATGTCGCGAAGGGGGGCTCGATAGGTGCTCATGGCGCTATCGTTCGGGACCGCCCGCAGAGAACCCATCGCGCGCTCCGTCTCAAGTTGGGTACGCCTGGGGCATTAGAATACGGGAAAAAGTCGGCGCCTGCTTGCGACCGCGGGCAACGGCACAGGTTATCCTACATGTATTCACGTCAAGCCGTCGCAAGGAGAGTACTCAACAAAGATGTTCCTAATCTCACTACTTTTATCGGTCGTTACGTTTAACCCGGCCATGCTGCAGCATCAAGGGCATATTACGAGCCAAGGGGTTATCTCTGGAACCGTGACGCCCAACGCAAAGACCTCGTGCCAGCCGGGCGACATCTGCGCCTCGACGACCGTCAAAGGCCAGGGTTGCCTCTACGTCAACTACATGAACGGCAGCAATGGCGGAACCCCGCTGACGATCGACGTCACCGAGACCAACACGAACAAGACGTACGTTTATTGGGTTAATGCGTACAATAAGCCCATCACCATTAAAGGCAACGCGAAGGCCAACTTCTACTGCTTCTAGCCGAGGGGCTGACGTTTTCGCCTCCTCAACTCATCGCGGGCTCGACGTTATGGCGTAATCTGTAGCGTCGAGCCGGCGCTGCGGCCGAACTCTTCCGGCGCGTCTTGCACGTATGCGCGCGCGCCCGGCCAAGCGAAGGTTCCCGGCGTCACCGACCGCACGAGGTAGTGCAGGTCGTAGACGCCCGGCTCGAGATGGGCGGCGTAGGCCACGACGCGATCGCGATAGATTTGCGTGGCATCGATCTGCCAGCTGTTGCTCTGCGGGACCAGCGCCTGCAACGACGTTCTAAACGTAGTATCGACCGCTTCGAAGCCGGCCGGCAGCGGATCCTCGATGACGAAACGATCCACCGGGTGATCGACGATCGCGCGCACGCCGACGTCGAAGACGCGTCCGGCACCGAGCTGCACTTGCGGAGCGGGCGCGAGATCCATGGTCGCTAGCGTCGCAACCCCGGTCGACGATCCGGCGGCCGAAACGTCCGTCACCGTGCGTATCACTCGGAATGCGGCTAACTGCCCCGGGGCATCGGGCGCAACGGGATACGTGTAGAGCACGATGTAGTGCGCCGTTCCCGACGCCGCGATCGTAACCGGTTGATTCTTCGGAAGCGAGCCGGCGCTAACCGTGAACGTTTTCGACGACGCGGTCGAGCCGAAATCCGCGCTCCCGATCGTATTGCTTCCGACGCTCACCGTCGCGCGTCCAGCCTCCGGCGGCGAGATGGCCGCGTACGCCGTCAGCGCGGTGAGCGCGGAGGCCGCATTGCCGGCAAAAGGCCAGCCGCAACGGCAGCCTTGCGCCGTCAACGCCCGTACGGCGCCGTCGAGCTGCTCCGGCGGCGCACGGCGCTCGATCATCAGCTGCAGCATCTGCGATTGCGCCTCGACCAGCGAGCCGAGCCAGCTCCACTGCGACGAAACGTTCGACACGACGTAGCGCCCCGTCACGTAGAGCGATTGTTGCAAGCGCGACGCCATTGCCGCGCCCTGGCCCTGCCATCCCGGCGCGCGCAGCAGATAGCGGGCTAAGCGGATCTGCGTCGCGCTATCGAAGTCGTTGGACGCTGCGACGATATCGGTGAGAAAATCGGTCCGCGGCGGCCCTTCTTGCGAAAGCGCCCACAGGGCCTCGAAACGCAGCTGGGCCTTGCACTGGTCCGTGCGGCACCACGTAAAGCGGCCGGGGTTGGCCAGCGCTTGCTGCAAGAACGACGCCGCCCTTCCCATTGCCGCGGAATCGACGCGCACGCCGTGACCCTTGGCAAACGCGAGCGCGTCAAATGCCGCGGCACTGACAAACGGATCGCTCTGCGCTTGGTGCGCGAACTCGCCGAAACCGCCGTCGCCGCGCTGGAACGCCATCAACAGCGTGAGATTGCCGGCGATGGCGCTCGCCGGATCGAAGCTCAGCGTGAGGTGGTACGGCTTCTGCAGGCCCTGCAGCGCGCTCGCGATCACCAGCCGCGAGGCAGCTTCGTCGGCCAGCGGAAGACCCTCGTCGGTCATGACGTTCTGCGCGGGCAGCGCAAACTGCGGCACGACGGAGTTTGCCAAGGTGACGTCGAGCCACCCCGCGCCGTTGCCGGCATCGAGCGGAACGGAGGCTTTGTCGCGCGTCACACCGGTTTCGATCACCGACTCGGTAACGGCGCGGTCGCGCGCCTCGAAGCCAACCTTGAACGCGTCGTTCTTATCTCCGAGGCGGCCTTCCGCTCGAACTTCGGTTGGCCCCGGCGTTCCGGTAATCACCGGATAGCGAAACGCTCCGACGCCGGTCGAGGCTTGTTCGGTCGTGCGCATCGTGTTCGGATCGCCTTGCGCGAAGGCCAGCGCGCCGCTCAACTGCAGGACCAGCTGCAGCGCACCTGCGGCACCGGTCTGATTCGCAGCCGAAACGCCGAGGTCGAAGCGATCTCCGGGACGCGCGAACTGCGGCAAGAGCGGGTTGAGAATCAGCGGCTGGTTCGCGACGAACGTGTCGTCCGCCATCGCAAAGCGTTCGCCGGGCCCGAGCGCGACCGCCATCACTCGCCACGTCGTCAGATCGTCGGGCATGGTGAAGTCGGCGTGCGCTTTGCCCGACGCATCCGTCGTTAACACGCCGTAATACGCGAGCGGCAGGAAGTTTGCACGCACTCTCGTGCCGGCCGCTCCGGCCAAGAACCCGCCGCCGTAACCAAAGCCTTTCTCGGCAACCGGCTTTTGCGTGACCAGCGTTACGTTTTGGCGGTTGTCGGAGAAGATCGTCGCGATCGGTTGGGCGGCAAAGACCGTTTGAACGAGGTCGGGCAAACGATACCCCGTCAGTTGCAGGATGGCGTCGTTCACCACCATCGCGACGACCTCGCCGCGGGCCGGCGCGCCGCCGCGGTCGGTGACCGCAAAGTCGAGGTGCTGCGGACCACCCGGTGCAACGGTTGCGTTCTGCGGCGCAATCGCCAGCTTCAGATACCGGTCGCCGAGGTCGACGTTAAAGCCCGACATTCCCGTGACGGCCAGCGTGTCGTCGCTGCGGGCAGCGCGATTGGGAACGCCTCGCCGCACCACGACCGCCTGAAGCGCCGCGTTAGGCTGCATCGCCGGAGTGACGCGGAACGTGTAGTGCACGGCGCCGTGCACGCCGTGCAGGGTCGTGCTCTCGATCGTGTCGCCGCGTACGATCGCCAGATAGACGTCGGCGTCGTCGTACGGCGAGGCGATCATCGCCGTCGCGGTTTGGCCGATCCCGTATTGCTTCTTGTCGAGTTTGACCGCCACGGCATTAGGGTCGTTGAGCCCCCAATCGGCTTGACCGGGGCCGTAGGCGAAGACTTGCGTGTCGGTCGAGCTCGCGTCGTTTCGCGCGCCGGCAAAGTTGGCAACCACGCGATAAGCGCCCGCGTCGCGCGGAGCGAGCTGCACCGTGACGGGGCCGCCGCTCGACGTCGTATCGGCCGTCGCGACCGTCTGATATTCGATGGCCTGCTGCGCGTTCTCGCCGCCCTCGACTTCCTGCGTCGCCGACGTGTAGTTCATCTTCTGCATCTCGACGTGCACGCCGCGCCCGCTCACCGCCTTCCCGTCGGCGTCGGTAACGATGACGCGAATCGGCATCGGCGCACCCGCTTTACCCACGATGTCCGAGGCGAGTCCGATGACCGCGTCGGAAGGCAACGCCAAGAAGCTCTGCGAGTCGGAGACCGAGAGATGCGAAACGTCGCTGGTCTCCATGTCGACGCGGTACGTCATCGGGAAGGCGAGGTCGCCGGGAACGGCGACGTCGAGCGCGGTCTTTCCCTGAGCGTCGAGCGCAAGGTCGCGCTGCAGCACGTCGCTGTCGAACGACGGCGTCTGCTCCGGCCAGAACCATTGGCGCCCGAACCAGTAGTCGTCCCATCCCTTTGGCTGCACGGTCGCGACGTCGCGCGTAACGTACGCGTGCGCCGTGCCGCCCTGTAAGGGTGCGCCGAAGAGATAGTCGGCGGCGACTTGCGCCTGGACGCTCGATCCGGCCGTCGCCGACTTCGCATTCAAGCTCAGCGTGAGCTTGAAGTTCGGCGGCTTGAACTCGGCGACGCGCAGCGAGCCGCTGATATCGTTACCGTTCGCGCCTTTGGCGTCGACGGTGTAATAGCCCAGCGCCTGTTGCTTGGAAAACGTTATCGGCAGCGAGAACACGCCGTAGGCATCGGTCTGGACCGTTCCGAGTTTGGTCGAATTATTATTCGGGTCGACGAGCTTGACCGTATACTTCGCCTTCGCGTCGGCCACGACGCGCTCGCCGCTGACGTAGTAGGCGATACCGGTGAGCTGGCCGCGCTCGCCGGGCTGATACATCTGGCGATCGGTGAGCACCGTTCCGCGCGAGAGCGGCGCTCCGCTCGTCCATCCGCCGGTAACGTCGAAGCGGCTGATGCCGCTCCAGCTCCACACCGTCAGCGTCGCGGTGTCGGCGCCCGAAGTCACGACGAAGCCGAGGCTTGGGGCTTGATTCGCCGATGCCAGTGCGGCGCAACGCTCGACGTCCACGCCGCGAAACTCGAGCCTCCCGCCGGCATCGGTCGTGCCCGAAGCGCACGGTTGGGGCCGCACTTTATTCGATTCGTCTATGCGGTAAACCGCGACCGCCGCCGAACGCACCGGCGCTCCATCGTTGAGCCGTTGCACCAGCACCGTGCCGTGCGACGGGAACCACTGCGCGAAGACGCCCAGATTGGTTAGCTGAACGATGCCGGTGAGGCCCGGAGAGCTGTCGGACGAATCGAGTGCGGTGCGGAAGCCGTAAGCCAGCGCGCCGAACCGCCCGCCCAGCTCTTTTTCGAGGGGCACGCGGACGACGCTCTGCTGGTTGGTGCGCGCCCCGGCGAGCGTGCGGCTGGGCCAGCTCTTTGGCGGCGGCAGCACGGTCAGCGCGTCGGTGGAGTCGAGCATCTTGCGCGCCGGATAGCGCGCGTACGCTGCTTGATAGCGGTTTCCCGGAAGATTGGTCGCGTAAAAGTTCAGCGCGATCGGCGTGCCCGCCGGAACGATCGTTAAGCCGCTCGGCGACCACGCCCCCGGGGCAAAGTTGGACGTGTGAATCGTTACCTTCTGATCTTGCCCGAGGCTCTGTCCGAAGATGTCTTTCACGCCGGCAGCGACGGTGGCGACGTATGTCTTGTCCGGATCGAGCGCGTATGGATCGATCGAAACGACGTTGGAAAGATCTCCGCCAAGCGTGACGGCAATTTTTGCCGGTCCGGGCGAGACCGTGACCGCACCGGCAATTGACTTCGGATCGATCGGGTTGGTAAAGGCAATCGCGGGATCGCCGTCGGCGAATCGGCTGCCGCTGTTAGGGCTCGGCGTAGGCGTCGGCACGATGCCGAGCGGACCGTAGGTGCGTATGCCGCCCTGGTAGCTCTTCGTCGTCGCGAGATTTCCGTACGAGGGACGCACGCCGGGATCGATTTTCAGGGCGTACTCGGTGCCGCCGCGCAGATCGCGAACCGGCTTGAGATCGTAGGTCCACGTATCGAGCGACGGATCGAAGAGCTCTTGGGCGTTGCTTCCTGGAATCGGCGTCGGCTGTGCGTGCAGCGTGGCCGTGATCTTCACGCTGTCGCCGCCGCCTTCGAGCGTCGCGTTATCCGCCAGGGTTTGCGCATCGACGGCAGCGTTGGTCGTTACCTGCAGCGTCGGACGCAGGTCGACCGGCGCCGGCGTGCCTTCGTCGGTAGCCTGCAGCTGCGGCAGGTCGCGCAGTTCCAAGGGCGCCGTCGCAAACGTCCACGCCAGATCGTGATCGAGAACGTCGCCGCTCAAATCGCGTAACCCCGCCGACAGCGTTACCTGAACGCGCGTGCCGATCGGCAGGGCGCGATCGGGAACGAAACCGACCATCCGCGGCGTGAGCACGGCAAAATGTCCGCCCAGCTGCGGCTGAATGCTGATGTGATCGAGCACCGCACGCGGCCCCGGCCCGGAGAGCTCCTCGACCGGGGTCACCGGCTTGGCGAAGATCACGCGGATCTGCGCCAGCGTATCGGCCTTATCGGTTGGAGACACCGATAGAATCCACGGCGGGGGCGAAGGTGGCGGCAGCGCGACGACCGGGGCGAGCGTCGGGGCGTTGGAACGTTGGCCGGTGCACGCGACGATGGCGCAAACGGCGGAAAGCGACAAAAAACCGGCGACGTGGCGACGCATGCGTGCGAGTGCTTTCGCGTCCAGAGGCAAACGTCCTAGGCTCGCGAAGGCGCTACTCGTGGCAGTGCGTGCGCTCACGCTCGTCGCGATCCTCGTTTGCGCCGGTGCGGTGGCGCTGGCCGTCATTGCGTATTGCTTAGGAGTCGACGCCGGCAAACTGACGACGGCCCGCGGCTCGGTAACCTACACCGACCGCAGCGGCATCGTGCTGGGCACCGTGCTCGGCGCCGGCTCCGATCGCACGGTCAGCGTACCGCTGCACGCAGTCTCGCCGCGCTTTCTCGAGGCGATCGTCGCCGCCGAGGACGCGCGCTTCTGGCGGCATGGAGCGGTAGACGTTCGCGCCCTGCTGCGCGCGGCGCGAGAGTACGTCATTTTCGGCGAGGCGCGAAGCGGCGGCTCGACGATTGCGATGCAGTTGGCGCGATTGATCGATCCCGTGCCGAGCACGATCCGCGGAAAGCTCGCACAAATCGTCCTGGCCGAGCGCATCTCGATTCGCTCGAATAAGGCAGCCGTGCTCGAAGCGTATGTCAATCGCGCGCCGATGGGCGGAAATCTCTACGGCGTCGAGGCCGCGGCGCGCTCCTATTTCGGCGAACCTGCAGCCGATCTGGATCTGGCACAAGCCGCGCTGCTGGCCGCCATTCCCAACGATCCCGACCGTCTCGCCCCCGATGCAGATTGGAGCGCGCTGCGCCGCCGGCAGCACTTCATTCTGGAGCGGATGGCGAGTTTGGGCGAGATCACTCGAGCGCAAGCCGGGAGCGCCTTCGCCGAAACGCTCTCCGTGCGCTCCCGCGAGCTCGGCATCAACGATGCGCAGCACGCGCTCTTCTATCTCTACCGCAACGCGGGGGCAGGCGGCGGACGCGTGCGAACGACGCTCGACCGCGCCTTGCAGCGCTTCGTTGCGGCGCAGACCGAAGACGTCGTTGGGGCGCTGCACGATTTTCACGTCACCGATGCGGCGGCGCTGGTCGTCGATAACCGCAGCGGCGACGTCCTTGCTTACGTCGGTTCGCCGGACTACTTCTCCGACTCCGTGCTGGGTCGAAACGACGGAGTTCAGGCGCTGCGCCAGCCCGGCTCTTCGCTCAAGCCTTTCACCTACGAACTGGCGCTGGAGCGCGGCACGATCCGCTCGACGACGATCCTCGCCGACACGGCGGCCGCGTACGCACTTCCGAACGGCACGCTCTATCAGCCGCAGGATTACAGCGGCCGGTTCAGCGGTCCGGTGCGCGTGCGTTACGCCCTGGCGAACTCGCTCAACGCGCCGGCCGTGCAAGTGCTCTCCAAGCTCGGCGTCGATGCGCTGCTGTCGCGGCTGCACGAGCTCGGCTTCAGCCACCTCGACCGTCCGGCATCGTACTACGGTTTGGGCTTGACGCTCGGCGGGGGCGAAGTGAGCCTTTGGGAGCTGGTGCAGGCATATGCCGCGTTGGCGCGCGGAGGCCGGCTACTGCCGCTGCATCTCGTCCCCGTTGATGCGTCGCCGCGGGTCGTCGGTGAGTCACCGTACTGGCAGTTGATCACCGACATACTCGCCGATCCGCATGCGCGCGCCAAATCGTTCGGCGTCGGCTCGGTGCTCCAAATGCCGTTTCCGGCCGCGGTAAAAACCGGAACGTCGTCGGACTTTCGCGACACCTGGACGGTGGGCTTCACGCGCGACTACACCGTCGGCGTCTGGGTCGGCAACTTCGACGGCACGCCGATGCGCGGCGTCTCGGGCGTAACGGGCGCGGGACCGTTGTGGAACCGGATCATGCTGCACCTCTACGAGAGCAGCGACGAGCCGGCCGCATTTACGTCGCCGCGCGGTTTCGTGCGCGTCCCGATCTGCGCGACAACCGGCGTCGCACCGGCGCACGGCGCGCAATGTGCGATCGTCAAGGAATGGGTCCGGCGCGAAGACGTCGCCGCGGTCGAACGGCCGCTTCCGCGCTCGCTCGACGCAACCGGCGGATTGCAAATCGTCTTTCCGCACGACGGCGACGTCTTCGTGCAAAATCCAACGGCATCGGCGCTGCAAGCCCAAGAGCAGCGAATCGCGCTCCACGCCTCCGGTGCGCGGCGCACCGTGCGATGGAGCGTCGCCGGCACGACGCTCGCGCTCGACGCCGGCGGCAACGCGTTTTGGCCGCTGCGCGTCGGAACGTGGCGCATTGCCGCCTCGGATGGTACGCGGCACGACTCGGTTACGATCCGAGTCGTGGCGCAGCACGCAAAGAGGCCGGGCTTTAGCCGCTCGCCGTAGGCGTGAGCGCCTCGGCGGCCTGTTTGATGAGCGCCGCTGCTTCGTCCGGGTGCGAAACCATCGCGACGTGGCTCGACGCGACTTCGATGGTCGTGGCGCCCATCCGCTTGGCAAAGAGGCGCTCCGCGTCGGGCGGAATCGCTTGATCGCCCTTGGCAACCAAAAACCAAGAACGCCGCGACTTCCAAGCGGGCACGCCCATGACCTCAGAAAGCGCCGACGCGGCCAGCGGCTGTTGAACCGCAAACATGACGCGCGCCTTGACTGGATCGACGTCTGCGGCGAAATGATTGACGAAATCGTCCTCGAGCAGCCAGGCAAAGCCCCGCTCATCGATCGACAAATGCTGCAGAGCCGGCGGGTACGGTCCGCTGCCCAATAGCGCGCCGATCGATTCGCCTTGGTCTAGTCCAAAGGCGGCGACATAGACGAGCCCGACGACGTTGGGCGCGTCGGTGCCGAGAGCCGTCATGATTTGACCGCCGTAGGAGTGCCCGGCGACAATCGTCGGTCCGTTCTGACGCACCAACACTTCGCGCAGCCGCGCAACGTCGTCGGCCAGCACTCCCATGCCGAACTGCGGGGCAGTAATCGTGTAGCCGGCGGCCTGAAGGCGCTCGATCACGGCGCTCCAGCTGGAGCCGTCGGCCCATGCGCCGTGAACGAGAACGATATTCGGGCGTGCGTCCATGGTGGTATCCTTTCTAATTTGTGCGATGGTGGGTGTCCACAACAACACCGCACCGCGCCCGACCGATGCGGCGATCTAGTAAAAGAACTGTTGCAGTTGACTGAATTGCGGACCGAACGCCCAGCCCATACGTTTGCTCGGAACGATCGCCGGTGCCGGTTCGGCAATGGCAAACTTAAATCCAGTAATGGTTTCGACTAGGTTGCCTTGCTCGTCGTAAACCAACAGCGCACTGCCTTGGCTGCCGTCGCAATAAAACGGGTCGGTTACCAGGAATAGGCCGTTGACGGGGTCGTTGGCGATCCCCGCGCCGCTGTTGCCTTGCGAGGTGTTGCCGGTGCACGGAAACTGGGCGAACGTCCCCGTTTTGGTCGCGATGTTGTAGAACTCGACTTGAGCGTTGAGCTCCGTGGTCGTCGCGAACGTACCGGTCGTCGAGTCGAGCGCTATGCCGTTGACATAGCCGGCGTGGAAGTAGCCGTTGTTGAAGCCGGTCCACTGGGTCTGCTTGCCGGTCTTGAGGTTGATGACGACGTTGATCGGCGCGGCGCCGCCGACACGGCCTGCGTCGGGCGACAGCGCCACGACCTCTTGATTCGTGCTTGTATCTTGCGCGAACTGCGGCGCGTCGGCCAGCGAGAACGTGCTCGGGTCGAGATGAAAGACTTTGCCGAACGTATTCTTCGCGACGTTCGAGGTGAAGAGGTCGGGGACGTCCTGGTTCTTCAACTCGATGGCGAAGAACGCCGTCGTATCGGTTGCTTGATTCGGGCCGGCCGTCTCGACTTCGATGTCTTTGACCGGGGGCATCCACTTGCCGGTGAATTTACCCTTGGTAACCGGCTTCATGATGTTGAAATGGCGCTTGGCATAAAGCGATCCTTTCGGCACCACGTAGCGCGTGATGAGCCCGACGTCTCCGTTGAGGATGCCGTCGGCGGCATAGGACGTTCCGGGCGGGGTCTTGGCGGGATAGGTTTTGAGTATCGTCCCGGTGTCTTGGTCGAACGTCTCGACGTCGAAGGCGGTCGCGAGCAGACCGTCGTTTCCGTTGCGGTTCACGTCGAAGCCGTAGATTTGACCGTGCTTACTGGTGAGCACCGCTCCGAGCCCTACGCCGCGCCGCGCGAGCGGACCGGCGATGCCGCGCGCGAAAGCGCCCGCCGCCCCAGCGCGGGGCAGGGGCGGCGGCGCGGACGCGCTGCTGCAGCCGACGAGGATTGCTGCGACAGCGCAAGCGTAAAGACGATGTAGGCGAGGGCCGGGAGTCATTGGGGACCTCCGCAAGCAAAAGGTAGAACGCCCCTACGCTAAGCCGCCGACGTGAAAAAACTCTGAAGCGCGGCGGCTAAGTTTCGGCAACGGCAGCGCGCGACGATGGCGCGATGCAGAAGGATGCGCTTTCGATTGCCCGACGCCTCTTTGAGAGCGATCGCCGCCGCGCATCCGAGCAGCCGGTGCTGGAAACGCTCCTTCGTTTTGGTCGCGGTGCGCTTGCCTACGCGCTGCGCAATAGGATTCGCGTCATGCTGCTGGGACAAGGCGAGCTCTATCGCCAGGCGTCGCCGGCGCTGGCCCGCCTCGGCATCGACGTTGACGCTTGGCCGGCTCCCCCGGCCGGCCTTTTCGTGGTCGAGGAGCGCGCGCTCTACTTGCGGTCGCGCAGCCCGATGACGGTAGCGCACGAGTTCGGTCACGCACTCGATTGCGCGCTCGGCGGGGGCGTCTATCGCAGCGGCATCGATCCGGAAGTTCGCGCGCTCTTCGCCGGCGCGGCGCGCTTCGTTACGCCGTACGCCGCCACCGGCGTCGACGAGTATTTCGCCGAGGCATTACGGGCCTACGTCGAGGCCAACGACTCGGGTTCGCCGTGGCCGAGGGCGACGCGAGCCCGCTTGCGCTACAACGATCCCGCGATGCACGATTTCGTCGAGCGTCTTTTTATCGAAGAGTTCGGCGGACGCTTAGACGACGCGAGCGCCGAGCGCGTCGTGTCGATCTAACCTCCTTACCGGAGAGTAAACTACTTTATCGCTTCGACTTGCGAGATGCTCACCCCGGAAGCCTGATTGTGCCAAGAGCTGCGAATGTAGCTGATCGCCGCGGCAATTTGTTCGTCGGTCAGCACGCCCTTCCAGCGCGGCATGATGCCGCTATACGCTTGACCGTTGACTTCCACGCGCCCGTCGAGACCGTTCTTGACGATAGCGATGACCGCAGTCGGATTGCCGGTAACGACCGGATTGCCGGCGAGCGGCGGAAATGCGCCGCCGATGCCGCGGCCGTCGGCTTGGTGACAACTTGAGCAGTTGGCGTCGTAGATCACCGCGCCGTCGCTGGCCGAAGCGGGATTGTTTGCCGCCGCCGATGCGCCGGCGTTACTCGCCGACTCTTCATTGGCACTTTTCGCGCACGCGACAAGAAACAGCAACGCCGCAAACCCGGCCGCAAAACGCTTCATGCGGTGCTCCGCGGTCGTCCGCTCATCGCCCAAACCAGTGCTACGAGCAGAAAGTTGGCCACCAGCGAGCTTCCGCCATAGGAGACGAACGGAAGCGTGATGCCGGTAAGCGGAAAGAGGCCGATGACGCCGCCGACGATGATCGCCACTTGGAATCCCAGCGTCGCGCCGAGTCCCGTCGCCAAGAGCTTGGCATAGAGATCCGGCTGGCGCAGCGCCGTCGCGAAGATGCGCCGCACGAGATCGAGGAAGATCGCCAGGATCGCCAGCGAGCCGAGCAGCCCGAACTCTTCTGCAAAGGCCGCATAAATATAATCCGTCCACACGTCGGGAATTAATTCGGGATGACCCAGACGGAACCCGCTGCCGAACAGACCTCCGGCGGCGAGCGAATAATAGGCCTGCGAGGATTGATATCCGGCGCCCAGCGGATCGGAGAACGGGTTGCGCCAAATAGCGACGCGCGCCTGCACGTACGGGTAGTGGTGCAGCGCCCAAAACGCTCCCGCCGCAAAGAGCACCGCACCAAAGACGACGATATCGACGCGGCGCGTCGCGACGAAGAGCAGGGTGGCGAAGGTCGCCAGCAGCAGCGTCGCCATGCCCAGGTCGCGCTGCAAGAATAAGATTGCGATCGACGCTCCCCAGCCGATGAAAAGCGGTCCGAGATATTTGACGTTGGCGCGCAGCGACCACGCGCGCGCGCTGGCGATAACGTCCGACGTCTCGGCGAGGTACGCAGCCAGAAAGAAGACGATGAACAGCTTGATGAGCTCGATCGGCTCGTATTGCACCGGGCCAAACCTGATCCAGAGGCGCGCGCCGTTGACCTCTTGACCGAAGACGAGCAGCAGCACGAAGAGAATCAGCGAGGCGACGACCCACAGATATTTGTACGCGGCAAAGCGCCGGAAACCGGAGAACAGTGGCCCCGCCGCGATGGCCAAAGCGAGAGAGAGCAACAGCCAGAGCTGTTGCTTGTGCGCCAGGTCCGGCTTGAGACGCGCAACCATTGCCAGCCCGAGCGCCGCAAGCACTATCGCCAGCGCCGGCAGCACGTCGTCGCGCGTTTGATTCAGCGGTTGCCAAAGCACCCAGGTCATCGCCAGGAGTGCGAGCAGCGCAAGCATCCACGGCGGACCGATCGCCCCGGCGGGTGCAAGGCGCAGAACGAGCGCCGATACTCCCAACGCCAGCAGCATCGGCGCCGCGCGCCGGAGGACGATCATTCGGCCTGCAACGACTTGACGACCAAACGCGTCGTGCCGACGTCGATAGCGTCGCCCTCGCGGACTTCGATCGATTCCGTCACCCGCCGGCCGTTGAGAAAAGTTCCGTTCTTGCTTCCCAGATCTTCCACAAACAGCGTGCCGTCGTGTGCCGCTAGGCGCGCGTGCCGGCGGCTCACCTCGGAATCGTGCAGCGGAATGCCGGATTGCTTCGAGCGCCCAATCTCGAGCGGCGCCCGTGCCTGCAGCGAACGCTGCGCGCCGCGTTCGTAGACGTCCAGCCCAACCTGCATCGGAGTCAAGATGCCGACTTCGACGGCGGCGCGAAAGCGCGGCCGCGCGGCCAGCAGGGCAACGACGATCAAAGCGGCGGTGACTTCCAGCGAGCCCAGCCGCATTGCCGAATCGAAGTTCGCGGCCGCAGCGATCGGGATCATACCGCTTCGAAAAGCATCTTGGTATTGCCGAAGAGCAGTTCGTCGCCGTCGCGCAACGCTTCCGACGCGACCCGCCGGCCGTTGACGAACGTGCCGTTGGTCGAGTCGAGGTCGCGGACGACCGGCTTGCCGGCGTCGATTGCAATGACGGCATGCGCGCGCGAAACGCTGGGATCGACTAAAACGATCTCGCCCTCATCGCTGCGGCCGATGCGCGTCTTCGCGGAAAGCACGTAGACGCCGTCCGGAGGAACGCCCTCGATCGTGCGCAGCCGGTACTGTTTCGGCGCGCGCACCGCCTCGCCGATCCTCACCGAGACGGCGCCGAGCGGGACGCTCTTACGCGGCGCCATGCTAACCTGCACCGCGCCCTCGAAGGCGACGCCGACCTTGTCGGCTAGTTCGCGCAGCAGATCGGCCCAGGCGCGCTCGAGATACTCCCGATGCTCGGCGAGGCGAGCGTAGTCCTTGGGACTGACGTAGACGGCGTAGTTCGAGGGGGCGATGTGGTCGCCGTCCTCGCCGTGTGCGGCCGTTTCCATGGTCGCGACGAGCTTGCGCGCGATCTGCGCCGGCTCCAGATCGCTGGGGAAAGTCTTGGCGAACGTCCGCTCGATAAACGCGGCGCAGACCTGCTCTATTTTGGCCAGAAAACTCATAGCCGCCGCTCGACCCGCGCGATGTAGAAACCGTCGCGGCCGGCCAGGCCGGGCGGAACCAGAACGTCGCCGGCCTCGGTGCAAAACGGCGCGTATCCGGCGGGAATCAGTCCACGCTCGAAGTTCTCATGCGCCAAAAACCAATCTATCACTTGCGTCGTTTCGCGAGGATCGGTCGAACAAACCGCATAGACGAGCGCACCGCCGGGATGAACGTAACGGGCCATCGCTTCCAGCAGCGCTCGCTGGGTCGCGGCAAGTCGTTCGCCGTCGGCGGCCTGCTTCTTCCAGCGCAACTCGGGATGGCGTCCGACGACGCCGACCCCCGAACAGGGCGCGTCGACCAGGACGCGGTCGAAACGCCGATCCGGCGGAAGTATCGCCGCCGTAGCGTCGCCGGTAACGATCGCGGCAGCGATTCCCGCCTCTTCCAGCCGCCCGGTAAGCGTCGCCACTTTGCGCGCGTCGCGTTCGACGCATAGCAACCCGCCTTGATCGGCCATGCGTGCGCCGATCTGCAGCGTCTTGTTGCCGCGCCCGCTGCAGGCGTCGAGGACCGCTTCGCCCGGCTGCGGCCCGAGCACGTCGACGGGCATCGCGGAACTCTCCGACTGCGGCCACCAGGTGCCGGCACCGGCAGCTTCGCTCGTGTGCCCGCGTTCGACGAGCAAAACTTCGTCGACGACCGGGCTCCGGCGCGTCTCCACGCCGTGCTCCATCAACGCCGCTTGCGCTTCTTCGGGGGTACGGCGCAATGCGTTAACGACGACGGCGCTCTGTGCCGGCTGGTTGACTGCCGCGCAGATCGCCTCGAGCTGGTCGCCAAACGCGCTCCGCCACTGGCGCACGATCCAGGTCGGCAGGGAATAGCGCGTTCCCAGATACTCGTCCTCGTCATCGAACAGTTCGCGCGCCGGCGGCGAGGGTTGCGCGCGCAGCAGGTTGCGGAGCACGGCGTTGACCAAGTTTGCCAGCCCCCGATGTCCGAAGCGTTTGGCGAGGTTGACGAACTCGAAGACGGTCGCGTGTTCGTCGGCCCGCGTGTAGACGAGTTCGTAGACGGCAAGGCGCAGTATCTCGCGGATGACCGGCGGCAGTTGCTTTGCCTCTGCGACGAACGGCTCCAAATACCAGTCGAGGGTGCGCCGCATCTTGATGGCGCCGTAGGCAAGCTCCGCGGCGAAGGCGCGATCGCGTTCGCTGCAGCCCGAACGCCGCGCGCGATAATCAAAGGCGGCCTGCGCGCCGCGTTCGATCGCAGGCGAGCCAGGCACGGGGAAAACGTCGCGCACCACATGCAGCGCCAGCTCGCGCGCGTTCATCGCGCCGCCGAGCGCATGCGACGGTACTGCTCGCCGCTCATCTTGCCGCGATTGGGGGCCACCAGCTCGTCGATGGCCGGCGTGCCGTCCGCCCCGACGTGAGCGCGCAGCACTTTCACCGTCTCGCCTTCGATTTCCGCGCGCGCCGCCGGCTGCGGCGAGTAGGCGCGCACGTGATCGACGATCTTCTGCGCGGGCCAGCGCCAGTCGATCGTGAGATCCGCTTTCGAAATCGGCCGCGTGAGTATCGGTTCGCCCGTCTGCGGTCGAGCCGTCAGCAGGCCACGCGCCGCGAGATCGATGGTGCGCCCGAGTAGATCGGCGCCGAGCTTTGCCAAACGCTCGTGGAGTTCGCCGTACGTTTCAGCGGGCGCGATGGCGGTGCGCTCGGCGAGCACGACGTCGCCGGTGTCGAGGCCCGCGTCCATGAGCATGATGGAAACGCCCGTTTCTCCCTCGCCGCGGGCAAGCGCGGTTTGGATCGGCGTTGCACCGCGATATTTCGGGAGCAATGACGGATGCACGTTGAGTGCACCGAGACGAGGCAGCGCGAGCAGTTCCCCCGGTAGAATGCGCCCGTACGACGCGAGCACGAAGAGATCGAAGCTCCCGGCGGCGAGATCTTCGGCAAACGCACGCAGACGCACCGGCTCGAAAACGGGCAGGCCTAATTCCAGCGCGGCGCTCTTGACCGGCGTGGGCTGCAATCGGTGGCCGCGTCCGGCCGGCCGGTCGGGCTGCGTCACGACGCCGGCCAAATCCGTCTTAGCGGCAGCGACGTGCAAGCTAGGCACGGCGAAGGCGCTCGTTCCAAAGAAGAGCGCTCTCACGCTTCGGCCGTTTCTTTCTCCTCGTCAGCAACGGCGTCGCGCAGATTGGTTGCCCGGTCGATGTAGAGCTTTCCGTCGAGGTGGTCGATTTCGTGCTGCAGGCATTGCGCCAGCAAACCCTCGCCTTCGACTCGGATCTTCTGTCCGTGGCGATCCAACCCGCTGACCGCAGCGAATCTATAACGCCGGATGTCGCCAACCTTACCCGGCACCGAGAGGCAGCCCTCGTTCAGTTCGATCTCTTCCTCGAGCTTCTCGATTTTTGGGTTTATCACGACCGCGGGCGGGTGCTCGTCGTCGTGGACGTCCATGACGAAGAGCCGCTTCGATACGTTGATCTGCGGCGCTGCCAAGCCGACGCCGGGCGCTGCATACATCGTCTCGAACATGTCGTCGATAAGCTGCTGAAAGAGCGGTTCGCCGATCTCCTTGGGATCGACTTTCTTGGCCACCTTGCGCAGCGTCGGATGGCCGTCGGCTAGTATCTCTCGGACGTAAGGCATCGCGGGCGGCTATTCTTCCTCGCTGCCGCCCGCTACTCTACGGCGCGCCAGGCTTACTTGTGGGTCCGGAAAGACGTCACCAAGAAGTGCGGAGTGCAGCCCGTTCCCCCGTCGTTCCAAAACACGCTAACGGCCTGGTTGGGGCCGATGATATAGCTCGGCGGCAGCGACGAGGCGTAGTAGATCGGCTTCGCATAGCTCGGCGTCGCGTGGGGAGTCGGGATTTGGGACTTGCTGATTCCAAAGAACGGCGACGTAAAGGTCGAGAAGCCGTTCGCCTGTACTATGTAAAGGTTGAACGAGTTGCTCGGCGGCAATTGTCCTTTGGTCGAAACGTAGATATTGCCGAGTGCGGCCGGTGCGTTCTTCGAGTTCGGAATAGGGTAGAGAACCTCGAGCTTGTTCGCGCTCGGGGGCCCGCCGCAGTTGCTGCCCGTGCCAGGCGGGGGGCTGCCCGACACGCCATAATTATTGCACGCGGCCAAGAGCCCGCCGGCTACCAGTAGGATCAGTGCGCCGTTTGACTTTTTCATACCGTAAACATCCCGTTCGCCGGCTCCGGCCCCTGCCGAAGCTCAATGGGAATATGCTTAGAGAATATATCCCGAAAGATCGGCGTCGGCCACGACGTCGGCCAACCGCTCTCGCACGTAGGCCCCGTCGATCACGGTGGTGCCGGCAACCTCGGGCGCCGCGAAGCTGACGTCCTCCAGTACGCGCTCCAAGACGGTATGCAGCCGTCGCGCGCCGATGTTCTCGGTGCGCTCGTTGACGCTCATCGCAAAGGTCGCCAGCTGATCGATAGCGTCCTCGCGAAACTCGAGCGTAACCCCGTCGGCAGCGAGCAGCGCTTTGTACTGCTCGACCAGCGCGTTCTTCGGCTGGGTGAGGATGGTCTTGAAGTCTTCGGCCGTCAGCGAATCCAGCTCGACGCGAATCGGCAGGCGGCCCTGGAGTTCCGGAATGAGATCCGAAGGCTTGCTGATGTGAAACGCGCCGGCGGCAATAAAGAGAATGTGGTCGGTCTTGATCGTCCCATGTTTGGTGCTGACCGTCGAACCTTCGACGATCGGCAGAATGTCGCGCTGTACGCCTTCGCGCGACACGTCGGGGCCGCCGCGCGCAGAGGATCCGGCAACCTTGTCGATCTCGTCGATGAAAATGATCCCATCCTCGCCGGCGCGGCGCAGCGCCTCGCGTTTAACCGCATCGGTGTCGATGAGTTTGGCGGCCTCTTCCTGTTCGAAGATGTTCAGCGCATCGGCCACGGTGACGCGCTTTCGCGTCCGGCGCTTGGGCAGAATCCCGCCGAGCATCTCGCCTAAATCGCCGCCTTGATCGCCGCCCGCGCCGCCGATCACGCCGATCGGCAGGCTGGGCGTTTCTTCGACCTCGATCTCGATGAGGCGCACGTCGTAAAAGCCGCGCTCGATCTCGCCGCGAGTCTGGTCCCGCACGCGCTGTGCGTCGGGCGAGACCGCCGCCGATGGACCGGGCTGCGGCGGCTGCTGACCGGCGAAGCCGCCTCCGCCGAAAATCGAACCGAGTGCTTGACCGAACGCATTGCCCTGCGTCTGCGCCGACGGCGGCCGCGTCTCGGGATGCAGGGCGTCGATGACGCGCTCGATCCCGTGGCGCTTGGCGAGATCGCGAACCTCGGTGCGCCGTTCGTCGGTTACCGTGCGAATCGAGGCTTCGACGAGGTCGCGCACCATCGACTCGACGTCACGGCCGACGTAGCCGACCTCGGTGTATTTGGTCGCCTCTACTTTGACGAACGGCGCGCCGACTAAGGCTGCCAGTCGCCGCGCGATCTCGGTCTTTCCGACGCCGGTAGGTCCGATCATCAAAATGTTTTTAGGCGTGATTTCCTCGCGCAGATCCTCACGCGCCCGGACCCGCCGATAACGATTGCGCAGGGCGATGGCCACGGCGCGCTTAGCTTTGCCCTGTCCGACGATGTGCTTGTCGAGTTCCTCGACGATTTGACGGGGCGTTAACGTCGCCGGATCCAGATCGGTTGCGAGCGTGCTCGTCACGGAAGGCTCTCCACGGTGATGTCGGTGTTGGTATAAATGCAGATTTCCGCCGCGATCTCCAAGCCTTTGCGCGCGATCTCGTCGGCGCTCAGCGCGGTGTTGCGCATCAGCGCCGCCGCCGCGGCCTGTGCGTAGGGGCCGCCGCTGCCGATCGCCGCGACGCCTTCGTCGGGCTCGATGACGTCGCCCGTACCGGAGAGCACGAAGAGATTCTCGGGATTCCCGACGATCATCAACGCTTCCAAACGGCGCAGCACGCGATCTTGGCGCCAGTCCTTCGCCAGCTCGACGGCGGCCCGGCGCAGATCCTTGAACTCCGCGAACTTTGCTTCGAACTTCTCCAGCAGCGTGATGCCGTCGGCCGCCGAGCCCGCAAACCCAGCCAGCACGCGGCCGCCGCTGATTTTGCGAACCTTGCGCGCGCCGTGTTTAACGACCGTCTGGCCCAGGGTCACTTGACCGTCGCCGGCGATCGCCAGACGGCCGTCGCGGCGTACCGCGAGGATCGTAGTCGAACGTATCTTCATTCCTTAGCTACCGTACCCGGCGGGCGAAACGAGGGTTTCAGCAACCAAGGCATCGATCGCCGACAGGGCGCGCTGTGCCATGATTCGCCGCCGTTCGTGCTTGCCGGCGCCTGCGGGCGGCACGAACGGCGCCCAGGTAACGTTCGAAGGCTGAAAGTCCGGCGTCGCGCGATTCTGCAAGTGCGCAACGACGGCGCCGAACGCGGTCTCGCGGGGGAACTCGACCGGAGAGAGGCCCAGAATTTCCCGGGAAGCATGGATTCCCGTCATCGCGCCGCAGGCCGCGGCCTCGACGTAGCCTTCCGAACCGGTGATCTGACCGGCAAAGTAAATGGCCTGCGAACCGCGCAGCTTCAGGCTCGGATCGAGGAGCCGGGGCGAGTCGATGAACGTGTTGCGGTGCATCACGCCCAAGCGCAGCCATTCGGCGCCCTCGAGTCCGGGAAGCTTGCCGAGAGCTTCTCGCTGTGCGGGCCACGTCAAGCGCGTCTGAAAGCCGACCAAGTTATAGGCGGTTCCTTCGACGTTCTCTTTACGCAGCTGAACGACCGCGTGCGGCGTGCGGCCCGTACGCGGGTCGCGCAATCCGACCGGTTTGAGCGGACCGAAACGCAGCGCGTCTTCCCCGCGGTCGGCCATTACTTCGACCGGCAAGCATCCCTCGAAGAAGCGCGTCTCCTCGAAGTCTTTGGCGGGATGGCGCTCGAGCGTGCGAAGGTCGTGGAGCAGCCCCGCGTACTGCTCCCGGTCGAGTGGAATATTGAGATAATCGGCCTGCCCCGAGCCTGTCGAAGGGTCGCCTTTGTCGTAACGCGACTTGCGATACATCTTCGATTCGTCGATCGACTCGGCCGCGACGATCGGCGAAGCGGCGTCATAATAGTGGAGCCGTCCAGCGGCGGGTTGGGCATCTGAGAGCAGCGCATCGAGATCGGACAGAAACTCGTCGGTGGGCAGCGGCCCGCAGGCAACGACGACCGGCCGGTCGCGCGGAATCGCCCGCACTTCTTCGCGCCGGAGCGCGATGCGCGGGTGACTCGAAATCCGCGACTCCACCAGTTGCGAAAAACGCACCCGGTCCACGGCGAGCGCCGACCCCGCCGGCACGGCCGTTTCGCGCGCGCAGGCGACGATCAGCGAGCCGATGCGCGCAAGCTCCTCCTTGAGCAAGCCGACTGCGTTCTCCAGCGCCGCGCCGCGCAACGAGTTGCTGCAGACGAGCTCGGCGAGGGTAGCGGTACTATGCGCCGGTCCGCTGCGTCCGGGGCGCATCTCGAAAAGGTCGACCTCGACGCCGTAGCGCGCGGCTTGCCACGCCGCTTCGCAGCCGGCGAGCCCGCCTCCAATAATCGCTAATCGCCGGTCTAGGATGACAACGCCAGGTGCGTCAGTGAGGAAACGTCGTGGCTGCGGTCGCCGGCGCATTCGAGCGTGGTCGTTCCTCGCCGCGTTTTGGCGACGACGTGCGCACCGCAAGCCGGACACCGTTCGGGAATCACCAGGTCCCACGAGAGAAAGTCGCACTTTGGATAGTTCGCGCAGCCGTAGAAAGTACGCCCCTTCTTCGATTTGCGCTCGACAACGGAGCCGCCGCACTTGGGACAGGCGGCGCCGGTCTCCTTGACGATCGGCTTGGTGGTTTTACACTCGGGGTAACCGCTGCACGATATGAACTTCCCAAAACGGCCCATCTTGATCACCATCGGGCGGCCGCAGTTGGGGCAAATCTCGTCGGTGGGCTCGTCGCGGATTTCGAGGCGCGGCAGATGTTTCTCGGCGGCCGCAAGCTCGATCTCGAACGGCCCGTAAAAGCGGCGCAGGAGCGCGATCCAGTCTTCGTGGCCCTCGGCCACCCGGTCGAGATCGCCCTCCATGCGGGCAGTAAAGTCGAGATTGACGATCTTCGGAAAGTGATCGACGAGCAGGTCGTTGACCGCAAAGCCTATTTCCGTGGGGATAAATCGCCGTTCTTGCTGCGTGACGTAACCGCGCGCCTGGATCGTCTCGACGATCGCCGAGTAGGTTGACGGGCGGCCGATGCCTTTATCTTCCAGCGCTTTGACCAGCGCCGCCTCGCTAAATCGCGGCGGCGGCTCGGTAAAGTGCTGCTTCGGCTCGAGCCCCAGCAGATCGAGCGGTTCGCCTTCGTTTAATTCCGGGAGCCGCATGCGCCCTTTGCCGGCGCCGTCCTCCTCCTTGCTCTCGTCGTAGACGCGCGTAAAGCCCGGGAAGCGCATGACCGTGCCGGTCGCGCGGAAGCCATAATCCTTAGCAGCGACGTCGACGACCGTCTGATCGAGCAAAGCCGGCGACATCTGCGAGGCGACGAACCGCTCCCAGATCAACGTATAAAGACGAAGCTCCTCGCGTTTGAGCGATCCGGCGACGCTATCGGGCGTGCGCTGGACGGAGGTTGGGCGGATCGCTTCGTGCGCGTCTTGTGCGCCTTCTTTGACGCGGTGGCGGGCGCCGCCGTGGAACGCCTCACCGTAAGTCTGGACGATGAAGTCGCGCGCCGCATCCCGCGCTTGCTCGCTGATTCGAGTGGAGTCGGTGCGCATGTAGGTGATGAGTCCGGCGGTGCCCTCGCGGCCGCCGAGGTCGATCCCCTCGTATAACGCTTGCGCTACCTGCATCGCCCGGCGCACCCGCATTTTGAGTTTCTTTGAGGCCTCTTGCTGCAGGGTAGAGGTCGTAAACGGCGCCGGCGCGTTGCGTCGCACCTCCCGTTTCTTGACCGACGCGACGCGATACTCGGCTCCGTCGAGCGCGGCGGTGATCTCGTCTACTTGCGCCTTGTTGGTGATTTCCAGCTTCTCGCCGCGGTGCGAAACCAGGTCTGCTCCGAAGCGCGCGGCGGGATCGGCCGCGCCGGCGAGCTGAGCCGTGATGCTCCAATACTCTCTCGGGACGAAGGCGAGAATCTCGCGCTCGCGGTCGACGATGAGTTTGACCGCAACCGATTGCACCCGTCCGGCCGAAAGGCCCCCGCGCACCTTGGCCCACAGAAGCGGCGATATCTTGTAGCCGACCAGCCGATCGAGAATTCGCCGGGCCTGCTGCGCGTTGACCCGGTCCATATCGATGCGGTGCGGGTTCCGCAACGCCGCCAGCGCCGCGTCTTTAGTAATCTCGTGAAGCTCGATGCGCTTGGGGTGCGGCAGCTTCAGGAGCTCCGCCAGGTGCCAGGCAATCGCCTCGCCTTCGCGATCGGGGTCGGTCGCGAGATAGACCTCCGTTGCGCCTTTGACCGCGCCGCGAAGCTCTTTGATGACGTCGCCTTTCCCCTTGATCGTCAAATATCTCGGCGCAAAATCGTGCTCGACGTCGACGCCCAGCGTACTCTTGGGAAGGTCGCGCACGTGCCCCACCGATGCTTTCACCGCGTAGCGCGCGGGCAAGAACTTCTTAATCGTCCGTGCCTTCGTGGGCGACTCCACGATAATCAGGGGCTTTTTCACGGGGCTTAGTATACCGCCGGGGTCAAGACAGGGACAAATTTCGGGCTTTTCGGGAGAGCGCAATGCGCGTGCGTACGCGCGCGAATTTGCATCATTCAACAAAATCCTCTATGATGCGCTCAAAAGCGCGCAAAGCGCTGTCCAATTAACGCTAATCGTCCCCGGGGACGAGGAGGAATGAATGGACTCCGATTCCACGATGAACGGCGGCGCAGCCGAAGAGAAAAAGCCGCGTCGCAAAGCGGCGGCGAAAAAGCTCGTCGCGGCTGCGGTCGTTCGCAAGGCGGTGCGCAAGAAAGTGCGCCGCAAGGTGGCCCGCAAGGTCGTGCGCCGTAAGGTTGCGGGCGCGGTCATCCGCAAGAAAGTGCGCCGCAAAGTAGCCCGTAAGGCCGTGCGCCGCAAAGTGGCCCGCAAGGCCGTCCGTCGGAAAGTAGCCCGCAAGGGCGTCCGCCGGAAAGTAGCCCGCAAGGCCGTGCGCCGCAAAGTAGCGCGCAAAGCCGTTCGGAAGAAGGCCGTCCGTAAGGCCGTGCGCAGAAAGGTTCGGCGCAAGAAGAAGTAGCCTCCGACAAGGCTTGGGAAGAAAGGAACGGGCGTTCGCAATGCGGGCGCCCGTTCTACATTTTCTAGACCAGCGTCGGGGCTTGGCCGCCGTGCTCTTCCACCCAGTGACATGCGGCAAAGTGTCCGGGTAAGTACTCTTTGAGCGGCGGCTCTTCGACCTTGCAGCGATCGAACGCAACCGGGCAGCGGGTGTGAAAACGGCAGCCCGGCGGCGGGTTCACCGGTGACGGGATATCGCCGGTCAGCACGATGCGCTTCCGCCGTTTCTCCACTGCCGGATCGGGTATCGGCACCGCTGAGAGCAGCGCTTGGGTGTATGGGTGGAGCGGGTTCTGGTAGAGCTCGTCGCGCTCGGCGAGTTCGATGATCTTGCCGACGTACATGACGGCGACCCGATTGGCGATGTGGCGAACCACCGACAGGTCGTGCGCGATGAAGAGGTACGTCAAGTCGAACTGCGCCTGCAGGTCTTCCAGCAAGTTGATGACCTGGGCCTGAATCGAGACGTCGAGCGCGGAAACCGGCTCGTCGCAGACGATGAACTTCGGCTGCACCGCCAGCGCGCGGGCGACGCCGATGCGTTGGCGCTGGCCGCCGGAAAACTCGTGCGGGTACCGGTTGGCGGTGTACGGCCGCAGGCCGACGAGTCCCAGCAGCTCCGTGACGCGCGCGTCGACGCCTTTGCCGGAGGCCAGACCGTGGATGCGCAGCGGCTCGGCCACGATCTCTCCGACGCTCATCCGCGGATTGAGCGAGGCGAACGGATCTTGGAAGATGATCTGCATCGAGCTGCGCAGCCGCCGGATATCGCCGCGGTTCATCTTCAGCACGTCGCGCCCTTCGAAGAGTATCTCGCCTTTGGTAGGGAGCAGCAAGTGCAAGAGCAGCCGGCCGACGGTCGTCTTACCCGAGCCCGATTCGCCGACCAGTCCGAGCGTCTCGCCCGGCGCGATCGTAAAGCTGACGCCGTCGACGGCTCGGACGTCGGCGACGTGACGCGACGTCAGGCCGGCATGAATGGGAAAATACTTGTAGAGATCTCGAACCTCGACGAGGACGCGATCGTTCATCGGGTGGGCACGATCGGGAGCGCCTGCGCCTGCGCCGGCCGCTGATCGCGAGCCCGCTCGTCGTAGAGCCAGCAGCGCGCGACGTGGCCTTCGCCAAACTCGTAAATAGGAACGGGTTCGCCGCAGATCGGCATGCGATAGGCACATCGCGGCGCAAACGCGCAACCGGGCGGAAGCCGCAGCAGATTGGGCGGCTGGCCGGCGATCGGCTCGAGCCGGCGGTGTTCGCTGTCGTCGAGTCGCGGCAGCGACGCCAGCAGCCCCTGCGTGTAGGGCATCCGCGGCTCGCTGAAGATCTGATCGGCGTTGCCGTACTCGACCATATTTCCGCCGTACATCACCAGGACGTTCTTGCAGAACTCGGCGACGACGCCGAGGTCGTGGGTGATCAGGATAATCGCCGCGCCGGTCTCCTGCTGCAGCTCGTTCATCAGCTCGAGCACTTGCGCTTGGATGGTAACGTCCAGCGCCGTCGTCGGCTCGTCGGCGATCAAAAGCTGCGGGTTACACGACAAAGCCATGGCGATCATCACGCGCTGGCGCATGCCGCCGGAAAACTGATGGGGATAGTCGCCAAGACGCTTTTCCGGCAGCGGAATGCGAACTTTCTCGAGCATCTCGACGGCGCGGTCACGCGCCTCGCGCTTTCCCACGTTCAGGTGCAGCCGCACCGCCTCGGCGATCTGCTCGCCGATCGTCAGCACCGGGTTGAGCGACGTCATCGGATCTTGGAAGATCATCGCGACCTTATAGCCGCGAATCTTGCGCATCTCGCCCTCGCTCTTGTCGGGCAGGTTCTCCCCGAGCAGCTCGATGCGATCGCAGGTGACGGCCGCATTGCCGGCCAGCAAGCGCATGATGGAGAGCGCGGTGACCGATTTTCCCGAGCCGGACTCGCCGACGATGCCCAGCGTCTCCCCGGCGTTGAGCGAGAACGAGAGGCCGTTGACCGCCGTCACGGGGCCATCTTCGGTTCTGAAGGTGGTCCGCAGGTTGACGACGTCGAGCAGCGCCACAGGTCTAGTGAACTAAATCCCTGTCAGCGATACGGCGAGGCCGAAAACGACGAAGCAGACCGCGACGATTCCCGTCAAGCGTTTGAGCTGCTCCTCGGCGCCCAGGCGCCCGCGATAGGCGCCCTCGACGCGACCGCCGATCGATCCGGTGAGCCCCTCTTGTTTCGTCGTCTGCAGGGCGAGCAACACGATCAGCAAGACCGCGCATATGATGAACAGCCCGGCGAGACCGTGCGTAAGCCACGGCACGTGGATTTGAAACCACGTCGTCGGCATCGGCGCCGGCGGAACGGCGGGAAGGGTCGTGGGCACGCCTTGCGGGACGGCACCTTTGGGGACGGCCGATGCCGCAGCCGTTGGTACGACCGTGGTTTTCGCCGCCGCTGCAAGTAACAGGGGGTTCATTGGCGGCATCCTTTTACGACCGCAGGGGCCGACGCGCCTGCCGGAGCAGAGGGAAAGGTGCCCGAGTCAGAGAGGCTCTCCGAGCCGCTCCGCGCGGTCGTTCCGATCAAGAATCGCCGCGTCTGGCGAGACTTGGCGCGGATACTCTCGACCTGTTTCAACCCCTTTCTGACGGCGCTCGCCCTCTTTGTGATTCTGGCTCACGTCGGTGCCCGCAATGAACGGGAGTTCTGGGTGCTGCTTTTTGCCTCGACCTTCTTCACCTCAATCGGGCCGATGCTGTATGTCTTCTGGCTCTACGCAACCGACCGCATCTCCGATCTGGAGATGTCGTCGCGCGGGGAGCGCGAGCTGGTCTTCAGCGCGTTCGTTATCTTCGATGGCCTCGGCGCGCTCGCGCTCTGGCTCGTAGGGGCGCCCCGGCTGATGATCGCCGCGATGCTCGGATATCTCGCCTCGACCCTGATCGTGCAGTACATCACCCGTTACTGGAAAATCAGCACGCATGCTCTGGGCATCACCGCGCCGCTGGCGGCGCTGACGTTGCTCTACGGGCGCCAGCCTCTGCCGTTTATGGTGCTCATCCCCATGGTCTGCTGGGCGCGCGTCTACCTCAAGGCGCACACCGTCATGCAAGTCGTCGCCGGCGCGGCCCTCGGCATGGGCACGACCGCGTTCTTCTTCTCACTCTTCCACGTCGGATTGCTTTCGGCGCATTAGGAGACTACCACGAAAAACGCACCACCAGGGAAGCCCTCGCACCTCGAGATCTTCCTCACCTTTCTCTATATCGGCGCCATCAGCTTCGGCGGAGGCGTCGTGGCTTATCTTCGCGACTCGCTCGTCCGCAAAAAGAAATGGTTCGACGACGTCGAGTTTCTGGAGATCACCGCGATCAGCAACACGCTGCCCGGCCTCAATGCTACCAACGTGGCAATTCTGGCCGGCGACCGGCTCGCCGGAACGCTCGGCGCTTCCGTCGCGCTCGTGGGAATCTGCCTGCCGGCGTTCGTCTTCATGACGCTGGCAGGCATCGTGTACGGGCAGCATTCGGTGCGGCCGTGGGCGACGGCCGGTCTTCGAGGAGTCGCCGCCGCCGCAACCGGGTTACTCGCTGCAACGTGGTTTCAGATCGGAAAGAAGTCGCTCAAAGGCGTCTACGACGCCGTCTTCGTCGTGGCCGCGATTTTGGGCATTACTTATTTCAAGGTTGGCGTACCGCTGACGTTGCTCGTCGTGGGCGCGTTTGCGATCTTCGCCTACCGTCCGCACGTCAAGCCCGAGAAGGCTGCAGAGGAGAACGAAGAGTGGCTCAGATCCCTGCATTAATCCGCGTCTTTGCCTTCCTATCGTTCCTGACGATCGGCGGCGGCATGGCCGCATTTCCGGAAATGAAGGTCCAGGTCGTCGACGTTAACCACTGGCTGACCGACGAGCAGCTGGTTCACGTTTACAGCACCGGGCAGATGTCGCCGGGACCGAACATGATGATGGTCGCCGAGATCGGCCAACTGGTCGCCGGGTTTGCCGGCGCGGCCGTTTGCGCGCTCGCCTTCTTCCTGCCTACGGGCGTGCTGACGTTCGGGGTCGGCCGCTTGTGGAAACGTCTGGATAAGTGGCCGTGGCGTACCTCGATTCAGAAAGGTCTGGGACCCGTTGCCATCGGCTTAGCCGTGGGCGGCCTGATAATTTTCGGCAAGGGAGCGATTACGAACTGGATCACGGTCGTGTTGGCACTATTAACGTTCGTCGCCGTCAACCGTACCAAGGTCAATCCGGCGATCTTTATTTTGGGCGCGGGCGTCGTGGGGATCTTCGTCCTCAAATAAAGGCAACGACTTCTTCGGCTCGAGCTACCGCGCGCCCGAGACGCGCAAGCCGACGGCAACGCCGAGCGCTCCGATTATAAGCGCGACTGCTGCCGCCTCTAGGCCCATCAGAATCAGCACCGGCACGGTCCAACCCGGGACGTATCCCGGGCCGATGAGAGCGGCAACGTACCAGCCGAGGGTCGCTTCGATCGCCACGGCGATAAAGACTACGATCATTCCACTCCAAGAACGAGCGACTCGCCCCGAGTAGACGCCCATAAAGAAGAGAATCACCAGCGCCGGCACGATGAACGTATCGTACGAAATCCCTACGGCTCGCGCGATCAGCGCTGAGATCGCGTCGCAAACGATCAGAATCACCGCAAAGAGCAGCGCGAGACGGATCATCGGCTACACGCCTTGGGCGGTGATGGCTCGCAGTGCAAAGAGGCCGAACTGAATGCTCAGCGCCACCTGCAAGAGCGCGAGCACGACCGTGAGCAGGCTCAAAGGCAGGCCGAGGACGCGCATGATCGGTCCAACGTAGAGCATCACCAGTAAATCGATCGCCATGACGATCACGGAGAGGAGCAAAATGACCCCCGCGTTCGCCGGCGCCAGGGTCAGAAGAACGATGAGCACCGCAATCCCATACGGCGTGGCAATGTCGGGAAAGGCAAGCGGCGATCCGGAAATAGCCAGCGTCACCGGCCCCCGGTCGACCCGCGGCTTCTCGACGTAGAGCTCCAGGATCGACTTCATCGCCACCACGAAAAGAATGACCGCTCCGGCCATGGCGATCGCGCCGATCGAAATTCGCCATTTGGTGAGGAGAGCACTGCCGACGATGGCCGAGAGCAGCACGCCGGTCGTGGCCAGCAAGCTCGCGCGAATAGCGATCTTACGGACCAGCGGCGCAGCCGCACCTTTTGTCAGTGCAACGAACGTCCGAACGAAATTAATTGGGCCGAGCGTTACGAAGAGTATTACGAATATTTCGGAACCGGTCAGCGCGGGCCGGTCCGGAACTCCGACGAAAATGTTCATCGCGCGATCCTCCTCGGTTCGCCCATGATCCTGGCGATATTCGCCAGAAAGGCCGTCTCGTCGCCACTGGTAACGTAGGCCGTGCGCCCCTCGCCGTCCGCTGCAGTCGCGAGCGATGCCGCGCGCTCCGCCTGCACGATCGCCGGGTCGATTAGCGCGACGCCGGCGCCGAGCGTGGCTCGAAAGTGCTCTTCCAACACGGGATAGTGCGTACAGCCAAAGACGAGTGCATCGAGGTCGAGCGGCAGATGCGCGCAAATTTCGGCGACGGCGTCGCGCGGCTCGTTGCCCTGCGTTCTTCCCGCTTCGACCAGCGGCACCAGCGCCGGCGCGGGAACTTCGACGACGTCTACTCCGGCGATGCGCGCGCGCAGCGTTCGCCCGTAGGAGCCGGCGCCAACCGTGGCTGCCGTGGCGACCACCCCGACGCGCCGGTACGGGCCGCGCTCGACCGCCATCGCGGCCGATTCGATTAAATCCAGAACGGGCGCGCGCGAGTCCGGCCATCCATACCGCTCGGCAATCGCACACGACGTATTGCACGCCATGACGATGGCCGCAACACCGTATTCGTCGAATCGTGAGAGATTGGCCCGCAGTAGCCGCAGCAGCTCCGCGTGCGGCCGGTCGCCGTACGGCACGTGCGCCTGATCGGCGAAAAATATAATATCCGCCAAAGGCAACCGCTCGCGCACTCGCGCCAGCACCGTAAGTCCACCCAACCCCGAATCAAACAACCCAAGCACTCTGCACCTCCTTCTACGTCAGGTGCAGCGCATACCGCTATCGGATCAGTAGAGCCGCCCTCGCGAAAACTACTGAGGCGGCTGGTTAGGCACCGGATAGCGCTGCGCATACTCCCCAATCCCATCCGCAATTTCTTGCGCGACCTTTTGCCGCCATGCGGGCGATCCGAGCAGCGCAAAGTCGTTGGGATTGGTGAGGAAAGCCATCTCGACGAGCACCGCCGGCATTTTCGTGTGCAGGGTGACATAGAGGTGGCTCTTGACCACCCCGTCGTCTTTGGTTCCGTCGTTAGCGAGATGCGTCTCGATGATGCGCGCCAGCGCCACGTCGTCGGGCTTGGAGATGTAGCAGGTCGTGCCGTATGGGCCGGAGTTGATGAACGCGTTGGCGTGGATGCTCACGAAGAGCCGCGCGCCGGCGTTGTTGGCGACGTTGACGCGCGCCTGGAGCTCGTCGCGAGCGCTGTCGTTGGGAGCGAAAACGTCGACGTCGGAGCTGCGCGTGAGCTTGACCTGCCAGCCCTGCGCGACGAGCAGGTCGCGCAACCGCTTGGCGGTGTCGAGATTGAGCGCGGCTTCGGCGAGCCCGCCGTGCTGCGAGCCCTGGTCGCTGCCACCGTGCCCCGGATCGATGACGATGAGGCGCGGATTGGTCGGAACGTACTTGCTTCGCGGGCCGGCCGAACCGAACTTCCACGTAGAATCCTGCGGGTTCGACCAGGTCGAGTTTGCGGCGTCCTCCGGCGCAGGCGTTACCGGTGCGGCGTTCTGCTGCCCCACCGACACCGTGCTTCCCACGCTTCCGTTGCCCGATCGCGGGCCGTCGGCCACTTCGTCCGCGCCGATCTGCACGGTGAGGCCGCCGGTCGACGGCAAAAACGTAATGGACTGTTGTCCTGCCAGCGACAAGGCGATGCGCACCGTGGAGGGATCGACTTGACGCACGCGCATCGAGACCAGCGGGCTCGACTCGTTCTGTTCGATCGGGGGCCCTTGCAGCTGCGCGTTCTTGATGTCCACCCAGAAGCGGTTGTCGGGCGCGCGCAGGCGGTGCCACTCGTATGCGGCGTCACCGGAAACTTCGATTGCCACGGAAGCGCCGTCGTCGCCAGCCGTGACCGTCACTCCGGTAACGAGCGTGGGACCGTTACTCGTCCCCGCCGCGGGCTCGGGCGTCGGCGAATTCAGGTCGGCGGTCTGCACCGGCGTTCCGGTACCTGCCGCGTTATTAGCGCCGCCAAATGTAAGCGCGACGTCGCGATCGCCGTCGTTTCGCGGCGGCTGCGCCGCCGTTCCCGGCGCGAGCTGCACCGTTACCTGCGTCGTCGGCGTTCGAACCGGACCTGACGAACGAACGTCGAGAGTGCGTACGCCGCCGACGTTGACGTTCTTCGTACCGGTGAGCGCCGTACCGACGCCGTCGAACGCGTAGGTGATCGAGTCGCCGCTCTGCCGCACGACTCTCGGTCGAATCGGCGCGCCGGCATGGGCCAATAGAACGACCGCGTTGCCGTCTTGGCGCACGTCGAAAGCGGCAAGCTGCGGCTGGAGGACGTTTACCGGGCCGTCCTGCCGCATTGCCAGGTCGAGCGAACCGAGCAGCTCGTTGAGCGGCAGATACGCCTCGTTCCCGCGTAGGAAGGGGGCAAAGCTCGCTTGTAACGCAATCGGTCCGACGTCATAACGGCGATCTCCGATTGCGAAACTGACGACCTCCGGCACCGGCGTGGAAATTAGCACGTAACGCTCACCGGTGCGCCACGTCAGCTGGGCCCCGGTTACCCGGAGCAGCGTTTGAAATCCGGGATCGTCAACGCCTATCGCCGTCGCTCCCGCTGTGGTAACGACGTGCGAGAACGAGATCGTCTGTCCGCGATAGACGGCGCGCAGCGGCGTGTCGGCACGGGCGGGCAGCGCGAGCGGCCCGAGCACCGCGACGATGCTACCAATCGTTGCGATGTAGCGGTTGATCCAGCTCAAGATGCCCTCCCGGTAGCGTTTCCAGCCGCGCGCCGTTCACGGTCACCTGTACCGCGTTGACGCCGGGGAGCCCGGTAACGGTATAGATGAGTCCTTTGAACTCGCCGTTTTCACCGAACGTTCCCCCGGCTTGGCGCTCGACTTCCTTAGAAAGGTCGACCGTTGCCGTCGTGCCCGTGAGATTCACGCTTTGAACGCGCGTTCCGGGCGGAAAGCGAATGGCGGCGACGTCGTTCGGCGGACCGGCCACAGCTTCGACCGCGGCGTACACCAGCGTGTTGTGACGGTGCTCGGCGTCGCTCTCGCCCGATTGCTGCGGGCGCAGGGAAACGCGCATGCTGCCCATAGTCTTGCCGTCGAGCTTGGTGTAATAGACGGCGATGCTTTCGCCGTTTGCGGCGTGACGTTGAGAGAGAAAGTACCACGTGCTTGCGGCCACGATTGCCAATAGCACCACGAGGACGACCAGGCGCGTCGAGCTCACGTTAAGCCGCAATTCGCGGAGGTCGGCCAAAATACCCCCGTCGAAGGCGGAGTCGATGGTGACGCTGCATTGAAATGGCTCGCAAAAACGATTCGTAGCGAGCGCCGCGCATTAGAGCGCGCGCGCCGCCGTTTCGTGCGCGAGCCCAGCGAAAAGCGGCTGCACGACGTGCGCACTGCCGGCCGGCGATTGCGTTCGCTGCTGGAAGACGTCGGCGACCTAGCCCCGCACCGCAAGCTTCTTAGTCGGGTCAAGCGTGCCGCCGCAGCTACGGACGCCGCCCGCGATGCGACGATCATCCTGCGGCTGCTCGAGAGCAACGTGACCTCCAGCGAACGCGAGTTGGCCCAGCCGCTCCTCGACCGGCTGCGTGACGAGGAGCGCGCCGCTACGCGCGACGCATGCCGCCGGCTACGCCGAGCCCGGTTCGACCCGTGAAGCCGCGATTCATCGATTTGCGAGGTGCCGAGGGCGTCGGGGACGTCGCGAAACGCGTACTAGAAGCTCGGCTCGACGAAGCGCGCGCGCTAGCCGGCGAGCTCGCGCACCGGCGACGGCGGGGCTTGCACGATTTCCGCATCGCTTGCAAGCGGCTGCGTTACGCGCTCGAGCGATTTGAAGCGCTCGATTCTTCGCTCGCACTGGCGGCGGATCGGCTCGCGCACTTGCAGCGCGAGTTGGGCGAAGCTCACGATCGTGACGTGCTGCTGGCGATTCTTCCTCCGGCGATGGGCCAAACGGAACGTCGCTTGCAAAGCGAGCGAGAGGCCTGCGTCGATCGCGCAGTGATGCTTTGGGGCGAAGTGCGTGGACTCATGCAGGCTGTCGACTCTCACCATTTTTGAATATCACTCTAATCGTTCTTCGTTAGAGCGCCGCTCGTAATGGTGGTAAGAGAAAGGCATGAGAAATCTACGATCCTACCTGCTTGCCGGCGCCCTGGCTGCAGCGGCGCTCGGCGGAGCGACGCTCGGCGCAACGGCACCGGCGTCGGCGCAAGTCTATGGCGGCATCTACGTTCAGACCGGCCCACCGGCGCCGATCTATGAGCCGGTGCCGGGTTCACCCGGCCCTGGTTATTACTGGGTAGGCGGCTACTGGCAGTGGAACGGCTATCGATACGTCTGGGTCCGCGGGCGCTATGCATACGCGCCGTACTCCGGCGCGACGTGGCATCCGGGTCATTGGGCGCACAGCCGCTACGGCTGGTCTTGGCACCCGGGTCATTGGGGACGCCCGTACTAGACTAGCAATCTACTAAGACCGATAAACCCACCCTCGTGAAGCCATCGCCCACCGGCCCGGAACCGCCGGTGGGCGATATCTATTGCGGCGTTGAACACCGTGCCTTCGATGCAACTTCGCCGCGCGCTTGGCCTTGGCGACGTCGTTTTGTTCTTTGTCGTCGCCGGATCGAATCTGCAGTGGGTCGCAACCGCGGCCGCGGCGGGACCAAGCTCGGTCGCCGTCTGGATCATCGGCGCGCTGGCGATGTTCGCGCCGCTTTCGATCGCCGTCGTTTACCTCTCGTCGCGCCATCCCGACGAAGGCGGACTCTACGTGTGGAGCAAGATCGCCTTCGGACCTTTTGCCGGCTTCATGACGGGCTGGACTTATTGGGCGAGTAATCTCCCGTACTTCCCGGCGCTGCTCTATTTCGCCGCCGGAAACGCGCTCTTCGTCACCGGCTCCAAGGGCGGTACGCTCTCCGCGTCGCCGTGGTACTTCATTGCCGTCGCCATCGGCGGCTTGACGCTGGCGACGATCGTTAATATCTATGGATTGCAGGTCGGCAAGTGGCTCAACAATGCCGGCGCCGTGGCGCGCTGGACGGTCACCCTGCTCCTGGTTGCGCTGGGCGCGCTGGCGTGGTGGAAGTTCGGCCCCGCATCGCCCGTCAACCTCACCACGATGCGGCCCGGCTTCGCGCTCAAGGATCTGATCTTTTGGTCGGTGATCGCCTTTGCGTGGACCGGACCCGAAGCAATTGCTTTTATGGGCGGCGAGATCAAGAGTCCGCGCAGGACGATCCCCATCGGCCTCGCGCTGGCGGCGCCGGCCATCGCCATCATTTATATCGCGGGAACGTTGAGCGTGCTCGCGGTGCTTGCGCCGCACGACGTCAACGCCTCGTCTGGCGTGATGCAGGCGATTGCCGCCGCGGCGGCGCGCGTCGGCTGGAGCGCGCTCGTCCCGATCGCGGCGGCGCTGGTTGCGCTCAGCTGCATCGGCAGCACCGGTGCTTGGCTAGGGGCTGTGGCGCGCATTCCTTTCGTAGCCGGTATCGACCACTATCTTCCGCCGGCCTTCGGGCGCCTCCATCCGCGCTGGGGCTCCCCGGTCGTCGCTCTCGTAACGCAGGCCTCGATCGCGGCGATCTTCATCTTCTTGGGGCAGGGCGGCACGAGCGTCAAGGGCGCGTACGACGTGCTGGTAAGCTCGACCGTCGTCATCACCCTCGTTCCGTTTCTCTTCCTTTTTGCTGCCGCGCTCAAGCTGCGAGGCGAACCGAAGACTTCCGCTATGGTTGGAATCCCGTTCGGCCGGTGGGGCATTTCGCTCGCCGGCCTGATTGGATTGGGCACGACGCTGGCTGCCATTATCTTTGCCGGCTTTCCGGCCGACGACGATCCAAACAAGCCGTTGGCCGTCGTAAAAGTAGTCGGCCTCACGGCCGCCATGGTTCTCAGCGGAGTGGCGATTTATGCCCTCGGCCGGCGCAGAGCGCTCACATTCTCCGACGGTGCCTAACTCACCTCACACACTTGTCCATACACTTACCGACACACTTTTAAGTGCATGGTTACCGCCGTTTCTCCCGATGGTATGATGCAAGCGCATTAGCATTACACCCGTCGACTTGCATTCTTAGGAGAAACAAACAAGTGACTACACGTTCTATCCGAACCCTCGTCGGAGCCATGAGCGCCATAGCGGCAGCTGCGATCGTCGCGGGCTGCTCTGGGTCGCAAGTGAATCCGTCGGCAGGTCAGCCCGGCACGGCGATGCAAGCGCATTCGCCCGTTGGACTCCCCGCCGTCAAGGACCATTGCCAAGCCCACGGCGGCGTTCGCGTTACCCCCTGCACGGTCACGTTCGACGCCTCGAACTACGGCCCGGAAACGGTCGTAACGCGCACCCCCAAGACCAAGAAGGGCACGCTCAGTGAGGTCGATGCATGCGGCGGTGCATCGGGCATCGCGACGGTTGTGCAAGGCTCGGGCAACGACTGGATCGTTACCGCCGGCCCTGTCGCCGGCACGTGCTCGGCCGAGTTCGACTTCGCGAACAAGCGCGGCAAGGAAATCGGCCACGCTATTCTGTCGATCACGAATAATCTCTGATCCCCACAGCACAGACGTAGGAGCTTCGTCACTGCGCCCGTCCCGTAACGTCGCGGCAACTTGCGGGACGGGCGCTTATCCCAGGTAAAACAAGACGCTGTCGGAAAGTTAAAACTCATGCGCTCTTCGATCGCCACCGTGCGCGTTATTATAGCAGGGCCGCTACTCGCTGCCTTGCTCTGCGCTTGCGGAGGCGGTCCGACTGCCAGCACGCCGCAGCTCTCCTCGCTCGACGTTCGATCCGCGCTTAAAGTGCGGCCCGACGCCGGCGGCAACTTCGGGCGATGGGTCTATACCGCGCAGTTGTACGATCACGACCTGCAGATTTACGAGCGCAACGGCAACTCGATTACGTTCTTCACCTCGTACGATGGGTTTGCGGGTCCGTTAGGTACCAAAGCGACGCCGAACGGCTGGTGGTATACGGCTGAGTCCGGCAAATCCGATGTCATAATTTATAAGTCTAAAAAATCTGGCCCCGTTGGCCCGTTTCCACCGCTTCAAGATTATGGCCAGATCCCGGTTAACGTCGATGTCCTTCCGAACCGCCGGCTCGTGGCAGTGTCGAACCAGTCGACCACGAGCGGGGGCTCGGGAAGCGTTAGCGTCTATCTCAACCGCCAAACCGATCCGTCGCGCACGTTAACTTATGGCGGCAGCAATATAAGCGGTATGGGAGTTGCCATCTCGCACCAAGGTGACTGCTATTGGAGCTTTAACGCCTCGGCAAGCGGCGGACCTGGAACGATCGTCAAGTTTGCCGGCTGCAGTGGAAGCGGGACCGAAGTGGTGTCGGGCCTCCCCCAAGTTGGCGGGATTATCTTCGATCAGAGCGACAATCTCTATTACATCGATCGGAGTTATGGCGTTTATAAGTGCCAGAAGACCTCCAAATGCCTAAAGCTAGTACAAATTAACGGCGCGATCAACATGAACTTCGATTTCAAGTCGAAGGACATTTGGGTGGCTGACACGACCGGATACATCACCGAAGTCGTTAGTCCGGGCAAGAAAGATATGCAGGTGTTCAACTTTCCCAGCGAAGGCGGCGCCGGCGATCCGCCCTTTGGCATCGCGCCCGCTCCCGGTCAATAGAGCGCGCAACCGGATGAACTGACGCCGGCCGGCACGAAGGCCTCGTGTCGGTGAAAGAGCGGGAAGGTTTGAGCGACGAGGGTTCGGCCAGTATAGCCTTTGCGGCGTTGCTGCGCCAGTTTCGCGTTCGCGCCGGCTTGTCGCAGCAGATGCTTGCCGACCGCGCGATGCTTAGCGTTCAGGCAGTCAGCGCGCTCGAGCGTGGCTATCGCAAAGTTCCATATCGCGAAACCTTAGAACGTCTTGCCGATGCGCTTTCACTAACGGCCGAGGCGCGCGTGGCGCTCGAGCGCTCGGCGCGACGCGCGCGGAGCAGCCGCACCGCCGAGCCGGAAGCGCCTCCTCCGCACAATCTCCCCCGACAGCTGACCTCGTTTCTTGGCCGCGACGAGGTCGTCAGAGATATTGGCGAGTTGCTCGTCAACTCGCCCCTGGTCAGCATCGTCGGCACTGGCGGCGCAGGCAAGACGCGCACTGCTATTGCCGTCGGCATGAATGTGCTCCACCATTTTCCGGACGGCGTGTGGTTCGTCGAGCTAGCTTCATTGAGCGATCCGCAGCTCGTCGTGCAAGCGGTAGGGTCTGCATTGGGCGTTCAGGAGTCTCCACGCCGGCCCTTGCTCGATTCGATCAGTTCTTATCTTTCCGACAAGCGCAGTCTCCTCGTGTTCGACAACTGCGAGCACGTCGTGAATGAAACGCGGCGGGTCGTCGGATCCTTGCTCCGTGAGAACCCAACGGTAAGTTTGTTGACGACCAGTCGCGAATCGCTCGCGATCCCGGGCGAGCGCGTCTTTCGAATTCCCCCGCTAGCCGTTCCACCGCAGGGCATCTCGTCGCCCGAGGAAGCCATGACCTTCGGCTCCGTCGCCCTCTTTGCCGACCGAGTCCGCGATTCCGACGCATCGTTCGCGGTTAACGATGGAAACGTCGCGCCGATCGTGGAGATTAGCCGTCGCCTCGACGGCCTTCCTCTCGCCCTCGAGCTCGCAGCCGCGCGCGCGACCGTGCTGTCGCCGAAACAGATTGCCGACCGCCTCGATCGCGCGTTCGAGGTGCTCGCCTTCCGCGATGAGCGCGGCCCGGAGCGGCATCAAACGATGCGCGCAGTGATCGACTGGAGCTACGCGCTGCTTTCCTCGCAGGCACGTTTACTGTTCGATAGGCTCTCGATTTTTGCCGGCAGCTTTACGCTCGAGACGGGCTGCGCAGCGTGCAGCGATGACGCTCTCCCCGAAGAGGACGTACTCCAGTTGTTGGGCTCGCTGATCGCACAGTCGTTGGTCGCAACGGATTTTTCACACGGCGAGGCACGGTACCATCTGCTCGAGATTACGCGCCAGTACGCTCGCGAACGGCTGGACGGTCGCGGCGAGACCGAAGCGCTGGCGCGACGTCACTCAGCCGTCTGCCTTCGTGTTGCGCAGCGCCTCGATAGCGACTGGTACACCGCACACGAAGCGACGTGGTTTCACGAGGCTGAAGCGGAGCTCGACAATTTCCGAGCGGCGCTCGCGTGGTCGCTCGGTAAGGGAAACGACCCCGAGATCGGGTGCCGTCTAGCCGCCGCGATGGCCCGCATGTGGTACTCGCTCTCACCTCTCGAAGGAAGGCGCTGGGTGCGAGTTGCCGCCGATTCGCCCTATGCGAATGCGACGCCGAACGTCAAAGCCTCCCTTCTTTTTGCCGATGCCGAACTAAGTGGAGCCCTTGGCGAGTACACTGCGCGTCTCGCATCGGCCAGACAGGCTCTCGGACTCGAAGATTCCATGGACGACCTGCAGGCCGCGTGCGCGCGCCAAGCCGCCGGAAGCGCCCTTAGCGCCCTTGGGGAAACCGACAATGGGGTGGCACTCCTGAGTGCCGCGCTTGATTACGCAACGCAAGCGCGCAACCGCCGGCTTCAAGGCCTCGTGCTGGGCGATCTTGGTACGGCCCGATCGCGCAACGGCGACATTGAAGGCGCACGAAGATTCTACGCCGAGGCTTTAGCGCACTATATACCGCTCGGCTTCGATCGCGCCGCCGCATCGATCGCCGGTCACCTCGCCGAGGTTGAATTTGCCTCGGGGAACGTCGACGCAGCACTTGCGCGAGTCGAAGAGGCGCGCGTCGGTCACGAAGCGACTCGAAACCGGCGCTCGGCAGCAAACGACTTATGCAACATGGCTGCCTATTTGATCTCGCTCAACCGCTTTGACGAAGCTCGCCGGCAGGCGATGCGCGCACTCTCGGCGGCACGCGACGTTAAGGCAACGGTGTTGACTGCATACGTCCTGCAGCACATGGCGGCGATCGGAATGCTGGAGGAATCCGCTAACGGAAGCCTCGAGCGCGCGACGATGCTCCTCGGATTCGTCGACGCGCGCTTGACCGGTCTTGAAGCTCGCCGCGAGTTCACCGAGCAGCAAGAGTACGACCGAATGACTACTTCCCTCCAGGCAGCGTTAGGAAAGCGCGCCGGCGAACTGATGGCGCTCGGCGGCGAATGGACGGAGGACGATGCGGTCGCCGTAGCACTCGATCTATAAGGGAGAAGCCCACTTGAAGCTTTGGAAGATCGGCGCCGCGGCGGCGGCACTCCTTATTGCGGCGTGCGCCGGCGTCGCGGCCCTGCCGAGCGCCGGCGCTACGTCAACGAATACGGAGCACCCGTCCGGCAAAAAGAAGCCTCACGCCTCCAACGTCGTCGTCATCATCATGGAAAACCGTGACTACGATCTCATCATCGGCAACTCCAACGCACCGTACATTAATGGCACGTTGGTCCCGGAAGCAGCACTCATGACCAACAGCCATGCCGTCGGACACCCGAGCGAACCGAACTACCTCGCCTTTTTCTCCGGCTCGACCCAAGGCGTTCGCGACGACTCCTGCCCGCACACGTTTACCACGTACAACGCCGGACAAGAGCTTATTGCAGCCGGCAAAAGTTTCGACGGCTACTCCGAGTCGATGCCGTACGACGGATATACCGGGTGCTCCAGCGGTGAGTACGCCCGCAAGCATAATCCCTGGGTGAACTTCAGCAACGTTCCATCCACCTCGAACCTCGTCTATAACGGCTTTCCGTCGTCGCCAGCGACCCTCACCATCATCGTGCCCAACCTCTGCAATGACATGCACGATTGCAGCACCCAAACCGGCGACACTTGGCTCAAGAACAATCTGCCGCCGATCCTCAAATACAACCAGGCCTATAACGGCCTATTGATCCTAACCTGGGATGAAGCCGACCCCGATGCCGACGGCACCAACCACATCGCCACGCTGCTGATCGGTCCGATGGTCAAGCCGGGTTCGTATAAGCAGCAGATCACGCATTACTCCGTGCTGCGAACCATCGAGGATATCGGTCGCGTCGCTTGCACGGGCAGCGCGTGCACGGCAGCGGCAATCAAGAAGATATGGCGCTAGCCTCCCCATTTCGTTCGTTGCGCCGGAAACGTCCTAAGGTGAGGGACTCGAGAAAGAATCCTTCTCGAGCGCAAACTTGAAGGTGCCGTGCCCCGAACTGCTCCCTTCCACGTCGCGCATATCGTCCGAGACTGCCAAGGGTACTTCCATGGCGCGGTCGTAGACGATCACGATATCTTCGGTCTGCGAGCCGAAGCCGCCGTTGTGGAGTTTCATCTTCTTGCTTTCGTTGATGACGATCTTTTTAGGGTCGGCACTATCACCCATCGTAAAGTCTTCGACCAGCGAGTACTGCGGCGTCTCTTTGGAACGCTGCCAGTGGTGTTGCGCATCCCAAGGAGCCGCATCGACAAACTGTCGCCCGAGGTAGGAGAGCAAGATCCACTCCGCCTGACTAGGAGCCGGCACCGAGGGACAAAGGACCGCCGTGCTTCCATACACGGTGCACGTGTAGGCCTGTCGCGCGCGTAACTCACCGTCGACGAACTCCGAGATGCGCACGAGCAAAGCCCCGTCGGGAGCGATGGAGAGCACATCGATGCTCATCGTGCCGCTGCCGCCGTCGCTGCTGACGCTGCCTCCCACGCCTGTTGCATCGCCGTTAGCGCTGATCGGGCTAAATTGATACTCCGAAATACCCTCTTCGTCTACGGTAAAGCCGTACTGCAGATGTCGTAGCGGGCCCTCAGGTGCGGCCGAGCCGGATGGAGCGGGAGAAGGCGGAACCGAAGGCGCCGGCGTCTGCGCGGTTTCGAAGAGCGCGCCGGCGAGAACGAGACAGGCAAATATATGTGGCCGCAGCATGCCGGATTTTTCGTCATCCGGCACGGTAAACCTCACGGCCGCTGGAGTACGTCGCGAGGATTTTCGTCTCGAGAAGTCCTTCGGGGTCCGTCGTCATCCAATCGCGGTCCATCATCACGAAGTCGCCGTATTTTCCCAGCGATATCGAACCAATCTGCTTCTCTTGAAAGTTAGCGCAAGCGGCCTCGATCGTCATTGCCGCGAGCGCCTCGCGACGCGTCATCGCCGGTACCGGTCCCGCGACGGCCGCGTAGAAACTGCGTGCGCTGCTCACCGCCTCGACGGGAGCGTCGGTTCCATTGGCGATGCTCGCGCCGGCATCGAGCAGCGCGCGCCACGCATACGCGCCGGCGAGCCGGTCGTTCCCCAGCCGTTCGCCCGCCCAACGCATATCGCTGAGCGCGTGCGCCGTTTGCATCGACGCGATGACGCCCAAAGCGGCGAAACGAGGAATGTCGGGCGGCGACACAACCTGCGCGTGCTCGATGCGGGGGCGAACGTCGCCGCCGCAATCGGCGAGCGCCGCCTCGAAAATATCGAGCACAAAACGGTTGGCACGGTCCCCGATCGCGTGGATACACGGTTGAAAACCGGAGCGCAGTGCTCGCCGGGTCACGGCGGTGAGGTGCTCGGGCGGCGTGACGACCAGGCCGCGGTTAGCGGAGTCGTCGGCGTACGGTTCGAGCAGCGCCGCGCCGCGCGAACCCAACGCTCCATCTGCATACATTTTTACCGCCCGCGTCCAGAGGCGCGCGTCGTACGCCGCGTCGAGTGGCCCGCGCGCGAAATGCCGCTCGAGCAATGATGCGTCGTCGTCGAGCATCGCGTAGTTTCGTATTGAGTACTCCCCCCGTTCGATGAGCGCGAGGTGGGCAGCTAAGACGTCGTCGTCGCAGCCAGGCTCGGCAACGGCGGTGATGCCCCAGCGATTGCACTCGGCGACGGCGGCGCGCGTCGCATGCATCAGGCGCTCGCGCGTAGGTTTGGGAATTCGCGCCGCGACCAGCGACATCGCGCTATCGACGAACAGTCCGCTGGGCCTGCCTAACGCGTCGCGGACGATGCGGCCGCCCGCCGGTTCGGCCGTCCTCGCATCGACGCCGGCCGACGTCATCGCTCGTGCATTTGCTAAAAGGGCGTGGCCGTCGATGCGGGTGAGCGCGACCGGCCGGTCGGGAAACGCGGCGCTGAGCGCGTCGTGCGAGGGTAACGTCTTGCCCGGCCAACGATTCTGATCCCACCCTCGACCGAGAATCCATTCGTCGCCTGCCGATTGCGCGAACGTTACCGTGCGGGCAACGACTTCTTCGAAAGAGTCGGCCTTCTCCAAGGCGGCCTGTTCCAGCCGCATCCCGAGATTGGTCAGGTGTAGGTGCGCGTCGATCAAGCCGGGCAAGATCGTCGAGCCGGAGGCATCGAGGAGGCTCGTCGCGGATCCGCGCAGTGCCATCGCGCCTTCGGTCGAACCGACGAAGATAAACCGGCCTCTACGTACGGCGAACGCCTGGGGCGCCGGGTTCGAATCGTCGACCGCGTGTATCGTTGCGCCGGCGACGATTAGGTCGGCCGGTTCTTCAGCCGTCCGAAGCATGGCAAAACGTCCTTTGGTGTGCGGTCGGCGTAACGCCTCCCGGCCGAGGAGGTCTTTCTAGGAATCGGCGTGCCGGTCGCCGTCGCATATGCCGTCGTACGCCGTCGCGTTTTCGACGTGCAGTTCGCGATCGGCAGCGCGCTGGTCCACGGATCGATCGCGACGCTGGTTGCCGGCACTTTTTTGTTCTCGACTGGTTCGTGGCGAAACGGTTCGAACTTCCGGCGGCGGCAGTGCTGCGCGCTGGAGCTCACTTCGGCTGGCATCCTGGCCTCGGACGACCCGTTGGCCTGGCACCTTCTGGCCGAGGAGGCGCTGCGTTTGGCTCGCGATGCCCGTGCTGCGGCGCGACGCCAAACAACGCGAAATCGAGCTGCTTCGCGCCGGTGCGTCCTAGGGGAAGGCCGCTTGCCCGCCTAAGTCAGTCTTCTCCCGACTTCGAAATTTGAAGGGAAACAAAATGCGCTACACACTTTCCTTGCCGGTCCTCGTGCTGCTCTTCGGCATCGCTGCGGTGCCGGCCGGAGCGCAGACGTCCGGGATGTCCGACTCCGATTACATCGCCAAAGTCAAGACCGCTGCTCCCGCATCCGTAGTCGCGGGGGCGCATATCGTCCAAATGCAGTCTGATGGGTCGATGCGGACGATACAGGCGGGCACGAACGGCTTTACCTGTATGGTCCTGCCACCGAGCGAAGCGATGTGCGCCGATCAGAACGCCATGGTCTGGGCGAAGGCAATGATGTCGAAAAGCACGCCGCCCGATAGCGTTGGATTCGTCTATATGTTAGCCGGTGACCAAGGCGCCAGCAACACCGACCCGTGGGCGAAGGCTCAGACCTCGGACAATCATTGGGTTCAGACCGGACCCCACGTCATGATAACGGGGCCTTCGGTCAAGACGATGGGCTATCCAATGACGGCCGATGCCGATCCGACCAAGCCCTACGTGATGTGGCCCGACACGCCTTACGCCCACCTGATGATTCCGGTGAGCTCCCTGACGGCGACCACGCCTCCGCAATAGGGCGCATCGCTTACAGCATATAGGTTTTCGGCGGATTCTCCATCCGGAGGATCGGGCGGTCGATTTTGAAGGGCGTGAGGTCGAGCGTATCGCTCACACGCCCTTCGAATTTTTGAAAAGCGAACTCGCTGAGAATTCGGCCGATGACCGAGGCAAACTTGAACCCGTGACCGCCGCCAACGGCCACGCTTACGTTCGAATGGCCGGGTAAACGATCGATGATAAAATCGCGATCGGGTGTCAGCGCGTAGAGGCAGGTCTTTAGGCGCTGGACCGGCCCAAACGCGCCGGGCAGATAGCGCTCGACGAAACCGCTCACGCGCGCAGTGAGTTCTTTATCCTCTTCGAAGCCGCGCGTGTCCGGATCGACCGGCTTACCGCCGGCATCTTGCGTGATCTTTACCGTTCGGGCTTCGCCGAACTCCGGAAAGCCGTAAAACGATGGGTCGTCCATCCAAATCCAAATTGGAAACTTTCCCATCGCGAAGCCGGCAAGGTCGCGCGGCTTGAAATATATGACTTGCTCTTTGGTCACTTCCATCGGAATGCACAGGTCGAAGTGCGCCAGCAGACGCGGCGTCCACGCCGCCGCCGCAAGGATCAAACTGCCGGCGCGGTAGCGCCGGCCGCCGGCCTCGACCGCGATCTCTGCTCCTTCGGCGGTAATGCGCGTCACCGGTGCGTTTGCGCGCAGCGTCGCGCCGAGTTTTACGGCCGTTTCGCGTAAGACGGTGGTGGCACGATCGGCTGCCACGATTCCGCTGTCCGGCTGAAAGAGGCCGTGCACGTCGTCGCCGATTTCCCATACCGGCCAGCGCCGCCGAATCTCGTCGGCGTCCAGCTCCTCGAAGTATACCTCGCACGCGTGCATCGACTCGGAGTAATTTGCGAGCGAGATGGCGCCGTCGCGCGGACCGATGTCGAGACCGCCGGTCTTGAAGACGACCCGCTCGCCGGCATCGGTTTCGAGCGCCTGCCAAGCGGCATAGGCTTCCTTCGCTAAACGCACGTACGCCGGAGAAAAGTACGAGAGCCGAATGATGCGCGACCAATCGTGGGAGCTGCCCCGTTCGTGCCCGAAGTCGAACTGCTCGAGTCCGAGCACTTTTGCTCCGGCTTTGGCCGACCAGTAAGCGGCGCCGCTGCCCAGCGCTCCGAGGCCGACGACGATAACGTCGTAATCGCGCGTCACGACACTCCCCGATCGTTCAGATAACGGCGAATGTCTAGGCTCGCATCCTCCATCGGCGCGTAGTAGCCGCGATCGAAGGCTCGCGATTTCATCCCAGCCTGCACGTTCTCGCAGATGCTCCAATCCTGGCGGTTGACGAGATCCCAAAACTCGGCGACGTCGCTTGGAGCGAAGGCCGGCTTGGCCATCTCGTTGGGATGAAAGAGCAGATCGCAGACGACCGTCGTGCTCGCCGGCGCGTGCGGCCAAACGGAAAAGGCGGCGACGTGTTCGGCGGCGAGGCTCAACATGAAGTTCGGATAGACGAGCTCGCCTTTATGGCGGACGCGTTCGTCGCCGCTCAAACCAGGAAAGGGTTCGCGATTGGTCGTGCCGCTGGCGGTGAAGGTCCACGCGCCCCCCCGATGAGGAATGCCGCGCTCCCAATCCAGCTCGGCGCCGCCGTGCTTCTTGAAAGCCGGCACCAAGCGGCAGAGTTCCGGATGAACGCCGGCGCAGTGATAACACTCGTTGTAGTTCTCGAGGATTACCTTCCAATTAGCGGCCACCTCGTAACGCAGCGTAACGGCAACCCGGAGATCGCCCAGCGGATAGCGCGAAAGGCGATGTGGAATCTCGCCGAGTTGAGCTTCGAGCGTTGCGCCGGCGGTTTCGGCGCGTGCCGGCGACAGGTTGACGAACACGAATCCCCCCCATTCGGCCACGGCGGCGCGATGCAAGCGGCGGGAGTCGGCCGGCACGTCTTCGGGCTCGACGAAGGGCGAGGCGAGCAGCCGGCCATCCAGCGCGTAGGCCCAGGCATGATACGGACAGCGAATCGCGCCGCGAACGACGCCCTCGCCGCAGAGCAACCGGCTTCCGCGATGGCGGCAGAAATTTAAGTGCGCGTGCAGGCCGTTCTCGCTACGGATTAGGATGACGCTCTCGCCCGCCACGTCGAGCACGCGATAGCAACCCACACTCCCTACTTGCTCTGCTCGCCCGACGTAAAACCACTGGTCCCAGAAAATCGCTTCTTGCTCGCGGGCAAAGAACGCCTGGTCCCAGTAGGCGGCCCGCGGAAGTGAGGCCTCAAGTGGAATAATTTCCGAAGGTTTCACCGCTTGATTTACCAAATGCCCAAACGAACTGCTGGTATAAGGCGGATTCCGGCAAACATAAAAGGAAACCTCCGAGGTAGTGGCATGCAGACGTTCGTAAGGCCTACCGTGGGCAGCGGCGCCATGACTCTGGCGTCTTCGTGGTATACCTCGCCCGAGATTTTCGCGGCAGAGCAAGAGCGCATCGTCGCGCGCGAGTGGATATGCGTCGGACGAGAAGAGCACGTCGCGCGTACCGGGGATTTCTTCACCGCCGAGATGGCCGGAGAGAGTCTGATCGTCACGCGCGACGCTTCCGGCACCGTGCATGCTTTTTTCAACGTTTGCCGCCATCGCGGGACTCGATTGTGCGAGCAGCCGGAGGGGCGCTTTCGCGGCTCGATACAGTGCCCGTACCATGCATGGACCTACGCCCTGAACGGCGAGCTGAAGGTAGCGCGCAACATGGCGGAGGTTCCCGGGTTCGATCGCGCGGCTTATCCGCTCAAAGAGGCCGCCGTTGGTTTGTGGGAAGGCTTCATCTTCGTTCGTCTCACCGATTCGCCGGAAACGTTTGCCGGCGCCTTCGCACCGTTGGCCGGAAGGTTCGAGGCGTGGAACATCGGCGGCTTGCGCACCGCGCGGCACGTTCGCTACGAGTTGGCCTGCAACTGGAAGCTCGTCTTCATGAACTACTCCGAATGCTACCACTGTCCGCTGGTGCACCCCCAGCTCGACAAGCTCTCACCCTCGGATAGCGGTCGCAACGACCTTTCTGAAGGACCCTTTCTCGGCGGCTATTCCGAACTGCGCGAGCCCGGCACGAGTTTGACTACGAGCGGACGCACCACTCGTCCGCCGCTGCCCGGTGTGACCGGCGCCAACCTCAACCGCATGTACTATTATACGCTCTTTCCGTCGCTGCTTTTGAGCACGCACCCCGACTATGCGATGGTCCATTACGCGAAACCACTCGCGCCCGACCGCACCGAAGTCGTTTGTGCGTGGCTCTTCGATCCGCAGACGATGGCGCGGCCCGATTTCGATCCGAGCGACGCCGTTGATTTTTGGGATCTCACCAACCGGCAAGATTGGCACGTCAACGAGCTGACGCAACTCGGCTTAAAATCCCGCGCCTATTCGCCCGGCCCGTACTCCAACGCCGAAGGATTGCTCGGCGCCTTCGACCGCCATTACCTGCGCGTGATGGGAGCGTAGGTTACGCTCGGCGTGCTCCTTGCCGCCGCCGTGGCAATTCCGCCACTGCACCAGATCGCTTGGCGCAACGTCGGCCCCGCCGTTGCCGGCGGACGAACGTCGGGTGTGGCCGGCACCGATGCCGATCGATATCTTTACTATTTCGGCGGCGCCGATGGCGGCGTTTGGAAGACGACCAACGGCGGACTCACCTGGAAGGACGTTTGGCCAAAGGAAGCCGTCGGCGCCATCGGCGCGATAGCGATCGACCCGCACGACCGCGAGACGGTCTGGGTTGGAACCGGCGAGCCGAATTTTCGTAACGATATTTCATATGGCGACGGCATTTGGATCACGCACGACGGGGGCGCGCACTGGCGCAATCTCGGCCTTAACGGCACGTGGGCGATCGCGCAAGTGTCCGTCGACCCGCGCGATTCGCGTCGCGTGTTGGTGGCCGCCGTCGGGAATCCGTATCGCGACAGCTCGGCTCGCGGCGTTTACCGTACGACCGACGGTGGACGAACGTGGGCGCGTACCCTTTATCTCGGACCCTCCAGCGGCGCGTCGGACATCGCGATGGATCCCTCCAATCCCAACGTCGTCTTCGCCGGGATCTGGCAGTTTCGCCGCATCCCCTGGAGCTTTACCAGCGGCGGCCCGCTCGACGGTCTCTTCAAGTCGACCGACGGCGGCGCAACGTGGCACCGTCTGCGCGGGAACGGGCTGCCCGGCGGAGAGATGGGACGCATCGGCGTCGCGGTCGCGGGAAGGCGCGTCTACGCCGTCATTCAATCCAGAGAGGGCATCATGTGGCGCTCCGACGACGGCGGCACGCATTGGAAGTTGATGACGCGCGATACGCTGGTCAATCAGCGGCCGTTCTACATGAGCCGCCTCGCCATAGACCCCGCCAATCGCAATCACGTCTTCTTCTCGTCGGAAGATCTCATCGAGACGAATGACGGCGGCAAGACGTACGACGACGTTGACGGAGCGGTGCACCAGGACCATCACGGGCTGTGGATCTCCCGCGACGGACGTCGCATCATCGAGGCCAACGACGGCGGCGCGCCGATTTCGATCGACGGCGGCAAGACGTGGGATTGGCGATTCAACGTCGTTCTCGCACAGATTTACCGGGTCGGATACGACGACGTAAACCCATATCACATCTGCGGAGGCATCCAAGACAACGACTCTTACTGCGGTCCATCCGATTCGTTAAGCAACTTCGGGATCGAAAATTCCGATTGGCGCGCCGTCGGCAACGACGGTGACGGGTCGTGGGTTTGGCCGGAGCCGGGCGACCCGAACTCAATTTGGAACGTCGGCGTCAGTCAGCTCAACGGTCAGCTCGGTATCTTCAATTTGCACTCACGGCAAAACTACGATATCTCGCCGGACGTCACCGACACCAACGGTCGCGGACTCGCCGGGTTGCCTTACCGCTCGAACTGGGAAGCGCCGATTGCCTTTTCCCCCAACGGCGTCTTCGGCTATTTCGGCGCCAACGTGCTCTTTCAAACGGCCGATCGAGGGCGTAACTGGATCGTCGCCAGCCCCGACCTTACGCGCAACGATCCCAACAAGCAGCGCGTAGCGGGCGGTCCGATCAACACCGACGTCTCGGGTGCCGAATTCTACGACACGATCTTCGACATCGCACCGTCGCGTATCGACCCCAAACGCATTTGGGTCGGCACCGACGACGGCCTGGTGCAGCTGACGACCGACGGTGGAACGCATTGGCGCAACGTTACGCCGCCCGGCATCGCCGAGTGGGGCCGCATCGATACGGTCGAAGCCTCGAGCGCCAACGCGCAGCGCGCGTACGTCGCCATCGACCGGCACGTCATGGGCGACCCGCACCCTTACATTCTCGTCACCGACGATTCGGGTGCGACGTGGCGTTCGATTATCTCCGGCCTGCCGGCCGATCAATACGTGCACGTCGTGCGCGAAGACCCGCAGAACCCCGACGTTTTATACGCCGGGTTAGAGCAGGGAGTGTGGCTCTCGCTCGACCGCGGCGCGCACTGGCAGACCTTGCGGTTGAACATGCCGTCGGTGGCGGTGCACGACATGCGGATTCAGCCCGAACGTCACGATCTCATCATCGCGACGCACGGGCGGGGCTTTTGGGTTCTCGACGACGTTACTGCGCTGGCCGGATTGAGCGCCGCGTTGGCCGGCGGCACGCCGAAGCTTTTTTCCATACCGACGGCCTACACGTGGTACCGCTGGTGGACCTCGTATTACGGCACGCATCCCGACGAGTGCTGTCTCACCGCCGGCGCCTACTCGGGCGAAAACCCGCTCGACGGCGCCACCATCACCTATTACTTGCCCCGCGCGTCCAACGTACGGGTCGAGGTTCGCGACGGCGCCGGAACGATCGTCCGCTGCTTTCACGCGCCGGGCGGCTCGGGCGTTGAACGTACGTCATGGGATCTCACCGAGACGCCCCCGGTGCCTTGGCTGCGCGCGCGCGATTGGAACAGCGGCGGCTCCGGCGCCACCGTGATTCCGCAACGCTATACGGTACAGATGAAGGCCGGCTCGGCCACGATGGAAGAGCCGCTTCTCGTCTCGCCCGATCCCCGCGCCCAGTGGCAACAGGGCGATTACGTTGCCCGATACCGCTTCGTCTCGGCGCTCAACGACGAACTGTCGCAAATCGACGCCGCTCTCAATCGTCTCGATGCGTCGCCCCAGCTGCGGCGCCAGGGCGCCGCAGTCTACGCGGCGTTGACGTCGGGCGTAGTCAACTCCGAAGACGATCTCTTACGGCCGGATCGGCTACGCGAAAGGCTAACCATTCTGCAGGGCGTGATCGCACTCTCGCAAGGTCCGCCGACGCCCGCCCAGCTACGCGAGTCGGATGCCGTTCGCACCCAGTTCGATGCCGCGATGAATGCCTATCACGAGTTCTTAGCCGCGCACCATTTGCCGCCTGATCCCAAGCCGGAGGTGTGTCATGATTAAGTTCTCCCTACCGCGCGCGTTGCCCGGAGCTCTGCTCTTGCTCGCGCTTCTGTCCAACGCATGGCCCGCAAGCGCGGGCACCACGGGCGGAATCAGCGGCATCGTCAGCGAGACCGGAACGACGACGCCTATTGCCGGCGTCAAGGTAACGGTGACCAGCCCCTCGCAGAGCGCTACCGCGACGACGGATGCGCGCGGACACTTCGCCTTTGTTTCGCTCGCGCCCGACGAATATACGCTCTCGCTGGAGAAGACGGGGTACGCGCCCGTTTCATACTCGGGCATAGCGGTCTTCGCCGACGCGCAGCAGGCGCTGACGTTCTCGATGCGCGTCGCTCTACGAACGATCGCGAGCGTCACGTCGCGCAGCGGCTCGAGCCTCGTGCGGCCGGGGACCACGGCCGATCTCTACTCGGTCAACGCGGCGCAGCAAGAGCGCACCGCGGTCCTCGGCGGCGGCGGCGCGCTCAACAGCGCGTATTCGGCTATCGCGTCGGTGCCGGGCGCGTACGTTCCGGCCAATCAGAACGGATATCTACAGGCGGTACACGTGCGCGGCGGCGATGCTTCGGAGGTCGGCTACGAATTCGACGGCATTCCCGTCAATCGCGCCTTCGACAACTATCCTTCCGGCTCGCTCTCGTCGCTGGGACAACTCGAACTGCAAGTTTACACCGGCGCGACTCCGGCCGGCGCGGAAGCCCAAGGTTTGGCCGGTTTCATCAATCAGGTCATCAAGACCGGAACTTTCCCCGGTTACGCTACGGCGAACGTTAGCATGGGTACCCCGGTCTTTTATCACAGCGCCAACGTCGAGGTCGGCGGTGCATCGCCCGACCGGCTCTTCTCGTATTACGTCGGTATCGGCGGCTACAACCAAGACTACCGCTACGTCGATCAGTTCGGCGGTGCAGCCTATACGGCGGAGTTCGGCCAACAGCTCGGTTCTTGCCCGAGCCCATCGGGATTGAAAGGCACCGTCCTGCCGTCGTGCTACACGAACGGGAAACCGAACGTCGGCCCCAACGGTACCCCCGGATGGATATTAGGACCTATCGGCTTTGGATCGATCAACGCGGCCAACGTCGCCAATCGCACGACCATCGTCAATCTGCACGTCGGCATCCCGCACAAGAACGATTCGCTGCGCGACGACGTTCAGCTGCTCTACGACAACGACGAGATCTTTACCACGTTCTTGAGCTCGGTCAACGACGAAGGCTATCAGAACTGGATCAATACGGTCGGCGTCTTTCCCCCGTACTACCTCGACGCGTGGGGTTATAAGGGTGCCACCGGCACGCTCCTGCCGCAAAACTACCGGTCCCTGGTAACGCCGTACTTCTATCCGTCGTCACCGCCGCATCCGTTCTACGGACCGATCCCCGACCCGTACAACCAGCGCGACCGCGGCTATAACGGACAAGGCATCGTCAAGCTGCAGTATCAAAAAAACTTCAGCTCGAACGCCTTCATGCGAGTCTACGGTTACACGTACTACTCGGATTGGATCGAAAACGGCCCGATGATGTCGCTGCAACCCTACGCGTATTACGACTCGGGCGACTACGAGATCAACAATCACACGCGCGGGGTGAGCGTGTCGTTTACCGATCAGATCAATCCGCAGATGCTGATCCAAGCCGAAGGAACCTACACCACCTCCAGCGGCGCGCGTATCTACAACGAGCAGATGTTCCAATACGGCAAAGCCTACGGCAACGCGTTCGCCGTTCTCGTCAATGCCAACCATCCGTTGAGCGGCACGTGCTACCACATCAATCAAGGCGGCGGATCGCCGTACACCGTCGCCACGACCTGTTCCGACGGCCAGGGCAGCGGCGTCACCTACGGGCAGTTGCCGACCTTCCTCCACCTCAACGAGCCGGGCTATAACAGCAACGTCAGCGGATTGAGCTGCGGCGGGGGACCGTGCTCGTATTACGTCGTCGAAAACGGCTCCTACGGACTGAACAATACGGTCACGCCGTATTTCTCGGGTTACTCGATTACCGACCAGTGGCGCCCCAACGATCGCCTCTTCTTCAACTTCGGTCTGCGCGTCGACAACTATTCGTACGTCGGCGCCAACACGCTGACCGGACCGGGGCGAGACTTTTGGTTCAACGCGTTCAACCAGGACACGTGCTTCAACAAGCAGACGCTCACGCTCGTCGACCGCAGCGCCCTGATCGGCGGTTCGGGGTGGAGCACTAACTCCCAGAAACCCTGCTCTTCTTTCGGCAGCCAGTACGTCGCGGCGAACCTGCAGAATATACCGGGTGCCTTCGACTACAACATCCCGCAGCCGCGCTTCGGCATGACGTACACCGTAAATCCTAACACGGTCATCCGCGCCAGTTACGGACGCTATAACGAGCAGCCCAGCGCGGCCTACGAGCAGTATAACTCGCTGGAGCAGAACCTTCCGGACACGCTCTCGCAGTTCTACTCGCTCGGCTTCACCACGCCCGGGCACGCGGTCGCGCCGTCCGTCTCGTATAATAGCGACCTGTCGATCGAGCATCACATCCACGGCACCGACATGTCGTTCAAGCTTTCGCCTTTCTTGCGCCAAACGCAGGATCAAGTCGAGAACTTCTACATCAACTATACGACCGGCATCACGTCCGGTCTCAACGCCGGCTACCAGACGTCCGACGGTTTCGAGTTAGCCTTCCAAAAGGGCGACTTCAGCCGCAACGGCTTTTCCGGGCAGCTTTCGTTTGCGTACACGTACGCCACCGTGAAATACAACCTGCTGCCCAACGGTACCACCGTGCTCTCGCCGATCAACTCGGGCATCTCGCAGTACAACTCCTACACGAAAGCCTGTGCTCCCGGCGGAAGCGAGTACGGAAAGAAGCAGTTCGGTCAACCGCTCTGCGGCTACACGACCAACGGGCAGTATGCGGCGCCTTGTTTCACGCCCTCGGGTCAGCCCGATCCGTCGTGCAAGCATGCCAACGACGTCGCCAACCCCTACTGGCTTTCGCCGGTCTTTTCGCTGCTCGATCCCAACGCGTCGTATCTGCCCTTCGGCGTCTTCCCGGGCCCGGTCGGTTCGGGCGTCAACGCCTTCAACTTCCCGTACGTCGCGACGCTGCTGCTCAACTATAAGCACGACCGTTTTACCATCACGCCGTCGTTTCAGTTCGTTGCGGGAAACCGTTACGGTGCGCCGCTCACGACGCCCGGGGTCGATCCGGCGGCCGGCTGCGGCAGGCCGCTGACGAGTTCGATTACCGGCGACCCGCGCTACCCGTACGGTGCTGCCGGCGGGCATCCGTTCGATGCAAACAACAGCAGTTGCGCGGCCACGCTCTCCATTCCCGATCCTTACACCGGTCAGTTCGACGGCATCGGTGCCTTCCGCGAGCCGGCACAGCTGCTCGGCCATCTGCAGCTCGCTTACGATCTCTCGCCGCGCGTCACGCTCTCGGTGACGATGGCCAACCTGTTGCAGACCTGCTTCGGCGGGCAGCAGACTCGCTTCACCTATTTTTGGAGCAACCAGACGTGCATGTACACAAATCTCATCGGCGGACCGTCATCGCCGCCGGTAGGTAACGCCTACAATCCGGGCGCGAACGTTCAAACGTTCCTGCGGTATCCCTACGAACCGTACTTTGGTACTTACAACGATCAGGCGTATTCGACCAACACGCCGTTTAACGCTTACTTCAGTTTAAAGGTGAAGATTTGAAATACGACGCCATCGTCGTCGGCGGCGGCCACAATGGCCTCGTCACGGCCTGCTATCTCGCGCGCGCCAAGTGGAAGGTTCTCGTGCTCGAGCGGCGCTACGTCGTCGGCGGCGCTTGCGTGACCGAAGAAGTATTCCCCGGCTTTAAAGTCTCGACGGCCGCTTACGTCAACAGCCTCTTTCGCCCCGAGATCATCCGCGATCTGCGCCTGGGCGACTACGGCTTTGAGGCGATCGAGCGCAATCCGGCGTCGTTTTCACCGTTCTTAGATGGGCGTTATCTGATGCTCGGCGCGGGCATTGCCAAGGACGTCGACGAGATCGCCAAGTTCAGTCGCCGCGATGCCGAGAATTATCCGAAGTACGAGGCGATGCTCGAGCGCGTCGCTTCGGTCGTCGAGCCGACGCTGACCCAAGTGCCGCCCAATATCATCCATCCGCGGCTGGGCGAGCTGCTCGAGGCGGGTAAGATGGCGCGCGCGCTGCAGCGACTCGGCCCAGGCATGGGCGAGGCGATCGAAGTGCTGACCGGCGCGGCGCGGCCGATCCTCGACCGTTGGTTCGAATCGGAAGAGCTCAAGGGCACCATCGCGACCGACGCAATCATCGGTGCGTTCATGGCGCCGTCGATGCCCGGCACGGCCTACGTTCTCTTCCATCACGTCATGGGGGAGACCAACGGCAAGCGCGGCGTGTGGAGTTACGTGCGCGGCGGCATGGGCGGCTTGACGCAAGCGCTGGCGCGCGCCGCCGAGGGCCTGGGCGTAGAGATTCGCACCGACGCCGAGGTCGCCAAGATCGCGACGCGCCGCGGCCGCGTTACCGGCGTCGTCTTGAGCAACGGAGACGAGCTTCGCGCCAAGCGCGTCGCCAGCGGCGTGGACTGCCACATTACGTTCGAGAAGTTGCTCGATCCCGATGTGTTGCCGCCGGCATTTCGCGAGGCGGTGGCACGCATCTCGTACAGCAGCGCCTCGTGCAAGATCAACGTTGCATTGGAGCGGCTGCCGAGCTTCACGGCGCTGCCCGGGCACGACCCCGGACCGCAGCACTTCGGCACCGTTCACCTCTGCCCCGATCAGGACTTCATCGAGCGCGGCTACGACGACGCCAAATACGGCGCCATGTCGCGCGAGCCGATCGTCGAGTGCACGATGCCCTCGTCGCTCGACTCGACCGTCGCGCCGCCGGGAAAGCATCTGATGTCGATGTTCACGCAGTACGCGCCCTACACGTTAAAGGAGGGGCCGTGGACCGACGCGCTGCGCAACGAGTATGCGGATCGCTGCTTCGACGTGGTCGAACGCTACGCGCCGGGATTCAAGGCCTCCGTTATCGATCGGCAGATACTCACGCCGGTCGATCTCGAAGAGAAGTTTGGGTTGACCGGCGGCAGCATTTTCCAGGGCGCGATGCCGCTGCATCAGCTCTTCGCCTTCCGGCCGGTGCCGGGATTCGCCGGTTATGCGATGCCGGTTCGCGGCCTCTATCTCTGCGGAGCCGCCGCGCATCCCGGCGGCGGCGTGATGGGCGCCTCCGGCTGGAACGCCGCCCGCGTAATGCTGCGAGGCCGCTAACGGCGCGTTTGTCCTTTACTCCGACGGCGTGATAGGAGCGCATACCACACGCTTTGAACGGAGGCTAAGATGAGTGCCCCGCCACTTGAGGCTCGGTTGGCGCACCTGGAAGGCGCCTTTCTGCAGGTCGACCGTCGTCTCGAATCCCTCGAGCGAATGACGGTTTCACGTTTCGATCAACAAGAGGGCCGCTTTAACCAAATCGACCAGCGATTCAACTGGCTGATCGGCATCGTTATGACGAGCTGGATCTCCACGATCCTCGCCATACTGCTTCATCGTTAACGATCTGCGGCTGCCGCTTCTCCCTCCAACGAGCTCGGGATGACAACGGAATAAGCCCGAGAAAGCCTCGGGAATGTTTGCCCAGTTTACCAGTCTCCAACCGTTACTGGCGCTTGGCGTCGTCTTAAGCACCGCGGCAACCGACGCGGTCTATGTCTTCTTTACCGCAGCCGTAACGGGACGACGGCGGCTCTCGGCGGCCACGTGGAGCAGCATTTGGTATCTGCTCTCCTCGTTTGCCGTGATCTCGTACACCCGCGACTGGCGGTATGTCGTCTTTGCGGCGATCGGTTCGTGGATCGGCGCCTACATCTCGATGTCGCTGCTCCACCGGCCGCCGCGGAATACCCCCGCTCCGGTTGCACCGCCGGTGGAGTAGCTCGTGAACGCTCGCCGTCTGGCGACTCTCCGCAGCGTCGTTGCGGCTTTCGCTCCCGGCGACGCGCGAATAGACCGCGTGACCGAGTTCGCCGCTCGGGCCATCGATTCACTGACGCCGCGACGGCGCGCCGAGCTGCAGCAACTGCTCGATCTGCTTTGGTTGCCGATGCGACACGGCGCCTCCGGGCGCGCGGCTCTGTCGTTTCTGCGCGATGCTCCCGTCGCGAAATTGAATACGGGTTTCGCCGCGCTCAAGCGCCTCACGCTTTGGCTCGCTTACGCCGAAAGCGACGCCGTCAGCGAGAATCCCACCTGGTCTCGCATCGGCTACCCCGGTCCGCGCCACGACGATGCCGCTGCCGACTCTCCGCTTCCGCTCGCCCAGGCGCACAACGGCGAGCGCATCCGGGCCGACGTCGTCGTGATCGGCAGCGGCGCAGGCGGGGGCGTGATGGCATCGGCCTTCGCGCGCGCCGGCAAACGCGTGGTCGTCGTCGAGGCGGGCAGCGCGTACGGCACGCAACGCTTCACTCAGCGCGAATTGATGATGTCCGAGCTTTATTTAGACGGCGGATTGACGTCGAGCCGCGATCTCGGAGTCGTCATTCTGGCGGGAGCAACGGTCGGGGGAGGCACGACCGTCAACTGGTGCACGAGCCTGCGTTTGCCCCAGCCCATTGCTGCCGAGTGGTCGCAGCAGAGCGGCATCGCCGCTTTAGGCGACGAGCTCGCGCCGTTTTACGATGCCGTCGAAGAACGCCTCGGCATCGCAACGATCGGCCGGCACAACGCCAACAATCGCGTCATTATCGACGGCGCGCGAGCCCTCGGCGTGCACGCGGCCGAGAGTCCGCGCAACGCAGCCCTCGAATGCGGCGACGGCTGCGGATACTGCAGCTTTGGCTGCCGGTACGCCAACAAGCGTTCTACCGCCGCGACCTACTTGCATGACGTCGCCGCCGGCGGGGGCGCGATTTACGCTAACGCAACCGCGCTGCGCATGCTTCTTGACGGCGATCGCGCGACCGGGGTCGCCGTACGCCAAAGCCACGCACCCGACGAAGTGCACGACTTCGACGTAGCGGCCGATTTGGTCGTCGTCTGCGCAGGATCTTTGCGCACGCCCGGCATTTTGGCGCGCAGCGGCGTGAGCCATCCGCTGCTTGGCCGGCGCTTGTTTTTGCACCCGGTCGCTGCGGCCGTGGCCGAGTTCGACAATCGCATCGAACCGTGGAGCGGCCCGATGCAGACGGCTCATTCGGATGCGTTCAACTATCGCAGCGGGAACTACGGCGCGAAGGTGGAGGTCGCGCCGGCCCACCCGGGGACGGCCGCTCTTGCTCTGCCGTGGTCGAACCGCGCGCATCATGCGACGCTCATGGAGCGCCTTCCCAACGCGGCCACGCTCTTTGCGCTCACGCGCGACCGCGACCCGGGATGGATCGACCTTGACGATGAGGCCGCCATTCGCTATCGTCTCTCTCCGTTCGATGGCGAAAACTTGCTGGCCGGGCTCACCGGTCTCTTCGACCTCGGCTTTGCCGCGGGAGCGGCGCGCATGCTCACGCTGCACAGTCACCCAATCGAAATCGAGCGCCGGCAGTGGACTAGCGCCTATCGCAAAACGTTTGCCGAGCGCATCGCGCGGATCGGCATCGCACCGAACCGCCAGATTCTCTTTTCGGCCCACCAGATGGGCACCGCCGCCATGGGCTCCGACCCCAAAACGTCGGTGGTCGATCCAGCCGGCCGCGTCTGGGGCTATACGAATCTGCTGATCGCCGACGCCTCCGTCTTTCCGCAGTCGAGCGGCGTCAACCCGATGTGGACGATCATGGCGATGGCGAGCCGAATCGCGCAGCTCAACGGAGGAATCGTGTGATGCGTAAGGCTTGGCCCATGTGCCTTACCTTAACGCCGCTCGCAATCTTGTGCGGATGTAGCGTCCAAAAGGTAAACGATACGTTCCGCACCGGCTATCGCCAATCGTATCTCGTCAGTGCGTCGAGCGCTCCTACCGCTATGCCGACGAACGTCTCGGTCCGAGTTATTTGGACGTGTGTCGCGGACGGACTGCTGCGACACTTCAGCTCCGCCGCCCTTGCGGGGTTTTCGCTGCATGTAGCCTTACCGTAGGCGCCGGGCGTCCTCTACTATTTGCTTATGACGGCGGCTACAGGCTCGCGCAGGCCGGAGATCGTCCTGATCGGCGCACCGCCCTTCGGATACTTCCAAGAGCTGACGCTGCCCGATCCGGCGTTCGGCCCGATGAGGTGCGAGCCGCGAATCGAAAACTGGAAAATCTCGTTGGTCCCCCCGAGCCGCGTTGTCCCCGTCGTCGTTCCCTTGCTGCCTTCGATAGCGAAGCGGTAGACCGCACCCGTGGACTCGTCCCCGACGGCGAGGGCCGAGCCGTCCCAGACCACGCCGCCAGGGCTGAAGAAATGCTCGTCCAGGGTGATCGTCGCGAGCGTCTTACCGCCCCGCGGCAGCTCGGCGAAGCGGAACTGCTCCGACGCGGTCACTCCGTTGACGAAGAGATTGCCGCGAGGATCGTAGCCGCATAGGACCATTTCGTTGAACGCCGAGTTGGTGTAGCGCCTCTGGGGCGTCGTGTGGCCGCGACGGTAGATTGCGACGTCACCCGCGCCGCCGTTGGTTTCTCGGTCGGTCACTGCGACATTTCCCGTCACCGGGTCGACGGCACAGCCGAGTGGAACCGAACCTGCATCGGACAGCGTTGCCTTGGGCGTGGCAGCTCCATGTGCGTACTCGAGGACGTCGAAGTTTCCCGGGTTCGCAATGAAAACGTTCCCATGCGCGTCTGCACACTCACCAAAGGGCTGTCTGAAGCCCGTGAGGGACTGCTCCAAAATGCCATCGGGATAGGAATAGACGTAGACCACATCCGCGTAAACGTCCGAGACGTAGAGAAGCTCGTGCCGATGGCCGCCGGTCGGTGGCGATTCCGGCAGGGCGCTGACCGGCGCAAGTGGAGCGACGCTGCCCCGCCCGGAGCATCCGCCAGCGGCCAGTATGGCACAAGCGCTCAGAGTGACGGTAAGGGCGGCTGCGTGCTTCATCCCCGGCTCCCTCAATGACGACTAAGTATATTTAAGCGATCTTAGCAGAAACTCATGAAGAAAGTTTAAACCGCGGATTTCATCTCACCCGTTGAGCGTGGCCAAGCCAGGCGAGCGGAATGCTCTGTTTATGCTCGAAGGCTGAAGCGCAAAAACCGAGCCATGCAGACTTATCGAAGGTTATAGATGAACGGTCGACTCTGGCGTCAGGCTACCTGCGCCATAGCTATTGCTTTGCTTCTGGGAGGCTGTGGCTCGCTTGTGCCTAGCATCCCCAAGAGCGCCGCTGGCGCCATTACGGAGATCCCTCAAATAAACCGTAGGGCTGGTTCGTGGGTCCTGCCAGAAGCAAAGAACGAAGATTTGCTATACGTCTCGGAGTATTCGGACGTACTCATCTTTTCGTATCCCTCCGGTAAACCTGTCGGGGACCTTAAGGGCTTCTTCTCCGCTGCGGGCGAGTGCGTTGATAGCAAAGGCAACGTATTTATTACGAACGACAAACCGTCAGGCGTTTATGAATACGCACACGGAGGGACCAAGCGAATCGCCTATTTTCGAACCACAAAGACCGGTGCCAGAGGCTGCGCTATCAGCCCAACAAACGGCGACTTAGCGATCTGCGGCTTCTCAAGCTATGTCGAGATATACAAGGGCGCTCAAGGCAAACCGGTAGCTTTCCGCGATAAACGAATGTTTTACGGCGGACTTGATACGTACGATGATAGCGGTGATTTGTTCTTTGAAGGTATAAAGACCGGTACGGGTCAACAGCAACAACTGTCCGAGTTGCGGACGGGCTCATCTCACTTTGTAAACATCGACGCTGACGCGGGCATTTACGTTGAGGGCGGCTTTCAATGGTACGGCGGTTTTCTAACCGCCGTTTCTGATAGTCACAAGGTCAATATCTATCAGTTTCAGATCACCGGGACAAAAGCGCACAGGATTGGCGTAACACCTCTTGGCGCACCCGCTTACATCGTGCTCCAATATTTCATTGACGGCAAAACCGTTATCATACCAAACCATCAAACCTCTCGAAGCGATGTCCTGTATTATAAATACCCCAAAGGCGGGTCGCCGACGTTTACTCTTCCAGGCAATATTAACCCTCGCGGCATTGTCGTGAGTTGCGTCGCACAGAAAAAGACTGTAGCAAACAAATGTCAGCGCTGAATGGTAGCGTCGGCCCCGTTATGCGGCCTCCGATTTCTGTCGCGGTGGGGTAGTTCCGTAGGTTGCGAGGGACTGGACTGACCCCCTAAACTAGGCTGAGAAAATCGCTTCGTGCCACTCGCGCACGACCCAGTTCGAGACGACGCCGTTAACCACGAACGGATCGTCTTTGGCGAAGGATTCGGCGGCTTCGCGCGTGGTGAAGATCGCCATCGCGCCTTCTTGCGGGTTGGCGAACGGACCCACCATTAACAGCGTGCCGTCCGACTGAAACTGCTTCCAGCGCGCCTGGTGCGCGGGGAAGTGCGCCGGAGCCTTTTCAGCGAAATCCGGCGCCGATTGATAGTAGAGGACGTACTTCACGCTATTTCTGCTCCTGGAAGCCCGCCGGGATTGCGAAGACCGGATCGTTTGCATCTATAGGATGCAGGTTGGCCCGTTCGCTGATCACCGTCGCCGCGCGAGTCCCCTCATTCCCGAACGTAACGGCGTCCCACATCGCCATGTTTCCAAGCGGCATGGCCGGTCCGCTCTGCTTCACGGTAAACCGCGAGCTCTTGCCGCTCGCCGCAAGCGCGCGCATCAAACGCGCGTAGCCCGCAGTCATGATGCTGCCCATGTTGGTCGCATTGCCGGCGCCGTGATAGCACAAAAGCATCGGATTGGGCTGCGAGGAATAATAGGCTAAAAGATTGGCCGTTTGCGTATTGGATTCGCCCGAACGCTTGGTCTCGGTCATCGTTATGTTGGAGCGATAGCCGTTGGTTGCCGCGCCATTTACGTTGCGCGCGCCCAGTGCCGTATTGTCGATGGTCATGGCGACCCGCGTACCGTCGTCGGTCGCGTGCGGTGATGGGCTGCCGCCGCCGGACGCTGTGTCGACATCGCGTGCGTCCATCGAGTTAACGCGATACGTCTTCTTCCGCAAATCGAGATACGTAATCGTCCGCGCGCCGCAGTCGGTGATAGTAGCCGTCATCTGACCGATCTGGTCGATTCGCTCTTTAGTACCGGCGACGTAATGGTGTTCTGCGATGCCGTTGCTCATCAACGCCTGCATGTTCTGGCTGGCGTTTACGGCCTGCGCGATCCGGTTAAACATCCCGCCCTTGCCTTCTTGTTGTTCGGGCTGAACGGCCGAAGCCTTAGCGAAGTCGTCATCGAACGATCCCGGCTGCAGCGACGACTGATCGCCGTTCATTTGGAACTTGGTTACCGAGTCCCAAGCCCAGCCGCCCGATGCGGCGGGTGCTGCCGACGGGGCCGCACCCACCGCCATAGTGGCGATTAGGACGAAGGTAGTAATAAAGCGGCGTGATTGCATAAGGGCGGCAGCTTCGTCGCCCTTGCATGCCCTACCCTGCGATCAGCTCAGCTCAGATGATACGCCGCAGCGAGATCCTTCATTGCCGTGGTGAGAATCGCGTGGTACTGCGCATCGGCCGCGAGTCCGTACTTGGCGTCGATGTCCTTCATCACTTGGATGTGGATCGGATGCGAGACCGCCCGGTCGAGCATCACTTCGACGTTGAAGCCTTCGCCGGTTTGACCGCCCGACCACAGCGCGGCCGCGAGCGCCTTGCCGTCTTTTGGGTTGGGCTCGGGCGTACTGGGAAGCGCGATCTTCTTCTCGGTCACGATGCGCAGCGAGTCGCTGACGACGAAATCAAAGGTCTTGAGGAACTGGCCGACTTGGTCCTTACCATATTCTTTCGTCAGCTTCCCAACCTCGGCATCGAAGAGCGGGCCGGTCAAAACCTTGAGCAGCGTGACGGTGCTGAAGTCCTTCGGGCCTCCGCCCGCTTCGACCATCGACAGCGTTACCTTCAGCGCTGGTGCGCCGGTGTAGACGCAGCATCCACCAGAGAAACGCGTCGGTTCGCTCACGACGTTGGGCATCAGGGCAGCCGACGCGATGCCGTTGCCGAGCAATGAGAGGGCGACCGCAAGAACGGCGGTCAATCGCAGGTTCGTCATGTTTTTCTTTCCGAGCCTATAGCTCTATACGAGGTGCATCTCGGAAGAAAACGGGCGAATCGGGCTTTTGGATTGACCCGCCGGCGCTATAGCTGGGTGACGGCGATCGGGGTGCTGGTCGGCTGCTTGGAGCCGCCCTCCGGCTCCACGCTAACCGCGACCGCGGTGACTCGCTCGGCCGACTCGGGCAAGCGTATGACCGTTACGCCGCCGGCTGACGGCCGGAACGTCAGCGAGGGCGCCATCTTCTTCGAGCCCTTCGGCAGCGTCCAGGCCTGATAGACTTTCCCCGGCGGCGGCGCGGGGAGCGCCCGCATCGCAAGGTAGAGGCGCGGGCCGTGCGCGAGCACCTCGCCGTTTCCAAAGCGATAACGCGAGGCGTTGCTCGCTGTGAGATCGGCGATCGTCTGACTCTGCTCGGCATTCTGCTGCGCTTGGCGAGCGTTTTGCTCCGCCTGACGGGCGTTTTGCTGCAACTGCGCGGCGATCTGGGTCTGGGCACTTCTCAGCTGATTGCGCAGCGAGAAGTTGTCGAGCGTGCTTATCAAGGCTATCGCCAGACACGCCGCCGCCAGCGCGTAAGCCGGCCACGTAACGCCACCCGGCTTGGAGGCGGCTTCGGCGCGAACTTGCTTCATGATGCGCGCCTTGAGCAGCGGGCTGGCAACGTCGGCGCCCGATTCGGCCGAGTAAGCCAGTGCGGTAACCGCCGGCCTAAGCAGTTCGTACTCGGCGCGGCACGCCGCGCAGGTCGCCAAATGTGCGCGCACCTCGGCAGCCTCGGCCGGCGAAAGCGCGCCCAAGGCGTACGCCGCGACGCTGTCTCGGAGCTCGTCGTGCGAATTCATACCGTCACCGCGCCCTCCAAGGCGCTACGAAGCCGGCGCAGCCCGGTGCGCATCCGCGTCTTGACCGTCCCCAGCGGGAGGCCGGTCTGGCGCGCGATCTGGTCCTGCGTGATGCCGCCGAAGAAACCCAGCTCGATGAGGGTGCGCTGTTCGTCCGGCAGCTGCGCGAGCGCTGCCCGGACGCGCTCGCCATCGAGTCGGGCGAAGGCAGTATCTTCCAGCGCATCTTCGGCGGGGAGTGCTTCAGGAAGATCGCTCTCCGAGCGCACCGCTCGGCTGCGCAGCGCGTCCACGGCGCGATTGCGCGCAACGCGCGCCAGCCAGCCGGCAAAGTTGCCGCCGCGAAAGAGTTCGGGGTTAGTCCAGAGCTTGAGGAAGACGGCTTGGGTAACGTCTTCTGCGCCGGCAGGGTCGGCGAGAACGCGCACCGCCAGCCCGTATACGAGCCGGTGGTATTCGTCATAGAGCCGCTCGAACGCGCCGGCATCGCGGGCGCGCACGCGCTCCATGAGCCGGCCGGCGTCTTCCACGCGGCCGTCTTTCGCTGAAATTACCTCGCTGCACTTCCCTCGGTAAACGGGCCGCAGCGCCGGTCAGATTGCGCGGCGGCGCGAGAGCACGGCGACGGCGAGAACCAAAACGGCCGCCAGCGCAGCGACGTTCGCGACGAGGGTAAAGCGGTCGTTGAGCGCCATCGAGCCCATCTCCATGGCGCCAAGGCTATTGCCGATTGCCTTCTCCATGATCGCGCCCGCCAGCATGGCGCCGGCGGTGAAAAGGCCGACGAACGTCCAAGTGACGCGCGGCGGAAACGACTTGCGATAGATTGCTATGAGCGGCAATATCAGCAGATCCCCGTAAATAAAGCTGATATTGGCGCCAAGCGGAATGCCGGCGTTGGCCAGAAAACGGGCGATGGGAACGTTTCCCATCGAGCAGACAAACGTCGCCACGGCAATAAGCAATCCAACCACCAGCAATAAGAAGTAGCCGACGACCGGCACCGCGCCGACGGCATGCAGCGCCGCAGCCAGCCAGCCCGGTGGAATCAAGGCCGCAGCGAAGCCGGCAATCAGATAGCCGATGACGAGCTCGGTGCGCAGCATCTTCACGTCGGCAATTGCCGTTGCGGCAACCGCTTCCCAATCGCGCCGCTCCGGCTCGTCGCCATGACAGTGATGATGCGACTCCTCGCCGCTTTCGTAAGCACTCTGCAGACGCGCCAGCTCGCGGTCCCCGATCAGCAGCGTCAGGCCGATCGTGACCACCGCGATGATGATGATTCCACCGAAAAACTCGGCGAAGGCAAACTGCCATCCGAGCAGCGACCAAAATAAGATGAGGATCGCAAGATTCATGTTGGTCGAAGCGATGAGAAAACTGAAGATTGCGCGCGCGTCGCCGCCGGACCGGTAGAATCCGCGCGCCGCAGCGGCCGCTCCATACGAACAGGCCGATGAGATGATGCCGAACCCGGCCCCGTAGAGCACGCCTTTGAGTCCGGGGCCGAGGTATCGTTCCATGGTCCCCGGCGTAAGCATGACCTGCGCGATCGCCGAGATCAGAAAACCAAAAACGAGTCCGAAGAGGCTATCCCAAAAGAACTGCGCCGCTTGCGTGAGCCCGGCCAGCAGCCCGTGAAGAAGTGCTTCCATTACCCCCCGACCGCGACAGGCGCGTGCCCGAACAGCGGCGGTATGTAGTGCCCGGCCAAGTACGAGATGATGAAAACCCCGCACCCGTACAGCGCAACTTCGAGACCCTTGCGCAACGGACTGCGTTCGCTCAAGGTGCCGGCGTAAAAGCCGACCGCAAAGAGGCCGACGACGGACAAGAGCAGTGCCGCCCACGTCGAGAACAGCATTGAAACGGGAATCATGAACGCAACGATCGGCAGGAGCGAGCCGGCGGCAAACGAGGCGCTCATCGCAACGGGCGCGCGAAGTCCCTCATCTTCGGCCTCGCGTGGGTCGATGCCGAACTCGTCGCGGACCATTTCGTAAAGATAGATTTCGGGGTGCTGCGTCAAGCGTCTGACGATCATCTCGGCTTCCTCGGCGCTGAAGCCTTTGAGTTTGTAGTAGGCGACTTGCTCGGTAAACTCACCCTGCGGGTCGTCGGCCATTTCGCGCTTTTCGAGATCGATTGTCGCCTGCACGACCTCGCGCTCGGCTTTGCGGCCAAGATACTCGCCTACGCCCATCGAGAGCGCCCCCGCTAAGAGAGCCAAGAAGCCGCTGATAAAAACGGCGGAGCGATCGCCTTCGGCGACGCCGACGCCGGTGATGATGCCCAGCGTCGTGAGTATGCCGTCCTGAACGCCGAATACTATCTGGCGAATGCTGCGGCGTTTCTCCAGCTCCCGGCGCTGCTGCGTATCGGGGATTCTCGGCCGCACTTTCTGCCATCCCGGAACGTCGACGACGACGTTTTCCACCGGCGGCGTCGGATTGGACGCGTCGTGAAGCTCCGCCATGCGACACTGCTTGAAGGTAGCCGCGCGCAAGTCCTACAATCTGCTCGCATGGTCAGACTGCTTTCGACGGTAGCCGTGCTTGCCGGCCTCGCGTCCGCAACGATTATTCCCGCGCGCGCCGATAATTGGCCGGTCTTTGGTTACGACCCCTCGCGCAGCGGCTTCAACTCCGCCGAGCGAACCCTCACGGTGGGCAACGTGCACCGCTTGCGCGAGAAGTGGCAGATTTCGCTCCCCGCCGTTGCCGACTCGACGCCGATCGCACTCGATCGCGTCAAAGTCGGACGACGGTACCGACAGATGCTCTATCAGACGACCAAGAGCGGGATCACTGTCGGAATCGATGCGATGACCGGTAATATCGTTTGGCGTTTTACGACGACCGGTTCGAAGATTACGAACTCGACGCCGGCTGCCGACCCGTCCGGCAAGTTCATCTACGCGCCGGGTGTCGACGGCATGATCCACAAGCTGTCGGCCGGCAAGGGCCGCGAGCATCGCGGGGGTGGATTCCCGGTACGAATCACGCGGCTGCCTAACACCGAAAAGGACGCGTCTCCGCTCAACGTCGCCAACGGCTACCTCTACGCCGTTACGTCCGGCTACTACGGCGACGCGGAACCGTACGACGGACACGTCGTGGCCGTGCGCTTGAGCGACGGCAAGACCACGGTTTGGAACTCGCTCTGCAGCAACAAGCACAAGCTGCCGACTGCGGGATCGTGTTCCGAACAGCGTTCGGGAATTTGGGCGCGAGGCGGCGCGGTCGTCGATCCCGATCCGACGATGAACGGCCGCATCTATGTAGCAACCGGCAACGGGGACTTCGACGCCAATCAAGGCGGACACAACTACGGCGACTCCGTGATTTCGCTCACTTCCGACGTGATGTCGATTCTCGGAAGCTATACGCCCACGAATTACGATCAGCTCGAGCGGGGGGACGTCGACCTGGGAAGCACGACGGCGACGATGCTTCCTGCCCAAGCCTCCAGTCAGACGCCGTGGATGCTCACCGAGGGCGGCAAGGACGGCGTGCTCAAGCTGATCAACCGCGCTGCAATGCCGGGCGTCGGCGGGGAGCTGCAGTTAATAGACATGCCGGGCGGCCTCTTTTCAGCGCCCGCGGTTTGGACGGATGGATCGAACAACGCGTGGATCTTCTTGGGCTTCTCTTACGTCGTCGAAGCCTTCCGCCTCCAGACGTACTCGGGCGTCAGCAAACTCGTCGGCGTTTGGCAGTCGAGTCCCGGGCAGACCGGCGGTGAGGGAACCTCGCCGGTGGTCGCCAACGGCATCGTCTTCGTTGCCTTCGACGATGCGATCGTGGCGCTCAACGCCGTCAACGGCAATCTGCTCTGGACCAGCGCGAACTACGGTTCGGCGCCGTCGTTCGGACAGGTTCACTGGCAGAGTCCGATCGTCGTCAACGGCCGGCTCTACTGCTCGGATCAGAACGGACATCTAACCGCGTACGCGCTGAAGTAGCCTTTGCTGCTCGACGACGCTAAGGGCCGGCTGCGGCGGCATCGGGCGCAACCAAGCCGGCTCGTTCCGCGCTGCGGCGGTGAGATAGCGCATCGCGGGAACGAGCGGAAGTCCATCGAGGGCTGCGCGCTTTTGCCGCAGCTCTTCGGCTTTGACGGGATCGCCGGCGGCGAAAACCTCGCGAGCAAGGCTGGGCCAAAGCGAGACGCTCCCCGAGATGCAGCCGGCTGCGCCGCGACTTTTGGCCGCAAGCAGATCGCTCTCCGAACCCGGGAATATCTTGAGATGCGGATGCTTCCCCAGCACGCCCGCTTGCAGCCGCGCGTCGTTCGAGCTGTCTTTCATCCCGGCAATCACGTCGCCGAACGCGGCAACGAGGCGGTCGACTAGGGCGATGCTAAACGCGATACCGCTCATGCGCGGGAAGTTGTAAAGCAAGACCGACTGCCGCCGCGCATTCGTTCGGGTAAAGAGTGTGTTGAAGTACGAAAGAATCGCATCGTCGCCCACCTCGCGGAAAAAGAAAGGCGGCATTACCAGCGCCGCGCTCAACCCGCAGTCAAAAGCCGCGCGCGTTTGAGCGACCGCATCCGCCAGCGACGCGGCGCCCGTTCCGGCCATCAACCGCTCTTTCGGCAGACCGCTCGATGCGATAGCCTCCATAAAACGCACTCGCTGCGCGGCGCTAAACGACATCGCTTCGCCGGTCGTGCCCAGAAGATTCAACCCGTCGCAGCCGCCTTCGAGGAGATCGCGGTAATACGGCACCGCGACCGATGGGTCGGGATCGAACGATTCATCGACCGGCGTCAGTACCGCCGACCAAATCCTGGCTAGCGGATCCATCACCGTGAGAATGCGCCTTTCACGAAGAACGCGACGTTGGCGGGGCGCTCCGCCAGCCGGCGCATGAGATAGGGAAACCAATTCTTCCCAAAGGAAACCGAGAGGCGCACCCGATAACCGCGTTCGAGCGTGCGCCGGGCGAGCGGCGCGGCGATGCCGTAGAGCAACTGAAACTCGAACCGCCCCTGCTTGGGGATGCCGCGCGATTCGGCGAACGCAGCCACGCGATCGATAATTTTCGGATCGTGCGTAGCGATCGCGGTGTAGCCGTCACGCGAGAGGGCCAGCTCGGCCATCTTGAGGTAATTCGCGTCTACGTCTCGCTTGTGCGGATAGGCTAGGCTTGCAGGCTCGAGATAAGCTCCCTTAACGATACGTACGTTGGGAGCCATCGGCAAGGCCGCGGTAAGATCGCCCAGACTGCGATATAGGTATGACTGCAGCACGAAGCCCACGTTGTCAAAGCGCTCGCGCAAACGCCGGTAGATGGAGAGCGTCGGGTCAACGTAGCGCGACTGCTCCATATCCATCCGCACCGTCTTGCCGTTTTCGCCCGCAGCGGCAACGATCCGTGCCGCGTTCGCGAAGGCGAGCTCGGGGTCGAGGTCGAGCCCAACGTGCGTGAGCTTAAAGGCAACGTTCGCGTCCAAGCCCTCGCGGGCAAAGGCGCGCAGGAGCGCGCAGTACTCCTCTGCCACGGCATCGGCTTCGTCGCGGTCGCGCACGCTTTCACCGAGAATGGTTCCGGCGACGGCAAAGCCTTGTGCCGTCGTTGCTCGCGTGACCGAAAGAAACTCATCGGTACTCTCGCCGGCCACGAATCGGCGAGCGCCAAACCGCATACCGTACTTCGTTACGGCGCGGCGCACTACGGCGCTGTCGGCGGCCATCAGGATTCCGGCGCGCAAGGGCCGATCTAGCAGAGAGCTCACGCGTCTTGGTTCATTTCGAGCGGATAGGAACCCGCTAAGGCAAAGGGAACGGCGACCGGGTGAATCCCGTATGGGTGTTGGTGGCCGCTATCCTGGGCTCGGCGATGATCTTCATCGACAGCACCGCGGTGAACGTTTCGCTTCCCGTCCTTCAGCGCGAGCTGCACGCTACGACGGCGCAAACGCAGTGGGTTATCGAAGGCTACGCCCTCTTTCTCTCCGCGTTAATTTTGGTGGGCGGCGCCCTCGGCGATCTCTACGGAAGGCGCCGTACTTTCTCGATCGGCATCGTTATCTTCGCGCTCGCCTCGATCGCCTGCGGACTAGCCGCCAATCCGGCCCAATTAATAATAGCGCGGTGCATTCAAGGCGTGGGCGGCGCGATTGCGACGCCGGGCAGCCTCGCGCTGTTGAGCGCTTCCTACGAAGGCGAGGCGCGCGGACGCGCGATTGGCATGTGGTCGGGATTCTCGGCTTTGACGTCGGCGGTCGGGCCGGTGCTCGGCGGCTGGCTCACGCAGAATTATTCCTGGCGGTACGTCTTCTTCATCAACATCCCGATCGCGATCGGCGTACTGCTGATCCTTGCCTTCGCGGTTCCCGAAAGCCGCGACGATTCGGCGCCGCGGCGCATCGACGTCGCCGGAGCGGCGCTGGCGACGGCCGGCCTGGGACTGCTGGTCTACGGACTCATCGATTTCAACGGCGGCCGCGTCTCCGCGCCGGCCATCGTGGCCATGGCCGCCGGAGCCGTCGCCCTCTACTTCTTCGTCAGGCACGAGCGGCGCGTTCCCGACCCGATGGTGCGCTGCGATCTCTTTGCCTCTCGCACGTTCGCGGTCGCCAACGTCTACACGTTCTTTCTCTACGCGGCAATCGGCGGCAGTCTCTACTTCGTCCCATTCGTGCTGATCAACGTTCACGGCTACACTCCGACCGCAGCCGGCGCCGCACTGCTTCCCTTTATCTTCATTATGGTAGCCGCGTCGCGCTGGTCGGGGGGCCTGGTTGCGCGCATCGGCGCTCGCACGCCGCTGCTGTTCGGCGCGATTCTTGCGGGAATCGGTTTCGCGGCCTATGCCGTGCCGGGCAGCGGCGGCTCGTACTGGACGACGTTCTTTCCGGCGGCGCTGTTGCTTGGTTGCGGCGGTGCCCTCTTCGTCGCTCCGTTAACGACGACGGTGATGAACGCCGTGCCGGTCGAGCATGCCGGCGTCGCGTCGGGAATCAACAACGCCGTGGCGCGAACGGCCGGCTTGATCGGCATCGCGGCACTGGGCATCGTCGTCACCAACGCACCCTCATATCTGTGGGGATTTCGTGGAGCGATGATCGCCTCAGCCGTGCTCTCTTTTGTCGCGGCGGCCACGGCTGGAATCTCGCTTCAACGAGAACCGCGCTTGAGTCGCGTCTAGACGCCGATCTGTCCCAGCGCCGCAAAGAAGCGCTGGGTTGTCGGGCTCTCCCACCAGTTGACGATGATGGCTTCGACCTCCGGCAATCCGCGCAGATGCGTCACGTGGCTTTCGATCGCACCACGGTCCGGAGCGTCGCTTTCCACCTCTCGGTGGAGACGATCGATCGCATCGTGCCCCGAGTGATCGGCCGGCAACGCGGCGTGAAGGTCTTCGTGAGGAAGTGGGTCGGGACGCAAAAGCGGCAGCATCGTTTCCGCCTGGGTAATCAGTTCTTCGCCGGCGACTAGGCCGGTATCGTCGGCGTCGTTGACGCCTTCGCGAACTTCTTCACGTCGATTCTCGTCCATGCGCGATGCTACAAGGTTAAGTGACGCGGCTCCTTTTTACTCCGGGCGGACTACTCGGTGTCTGCCGGCTGATTTGAGGGCTTCTGGTCGAGAAAGTATTGCAGCGAACGCTTCGCGCGAATCGGCTTGAACGCGCGCGGCGTCATGTTGAAGTCGAACGCGTTACCGATGCTTTTCGTCGTTACGTCGGTGCGGCCGAGGTTGCCGAGGTTCCAGTTGTCCTCCACAAAGTGCAGGATGCTGCCGAACTCGTATTCCGTGTGTTCCACGTGCGGCTTTACGTACGGCGAAACGATCAGCATCGGTACGCGAAAGCCGGCGCCGCCTTGGTTATCCATAAACGGTGGTGGCACGTGATCGTAGAAGCCGCCCCAATCGTCCCACAAAACGATCACGGCGCTCGAATTCCAGTACTTGCTTTTTCCGACGACGTTCACAATCTGTGCGACCCAGGACGGACCGTTATCGCACTTGCACTTTTCCTGGGGATGGTCGGAGTTAGGAGCGTCGGGGGTTACCCAAGAAACCGCCGGAAGGCGCCCGTAGTGGATATCCGTAAACAATTTAGTATCGGGCCAGACGACTTTCTTTCCCCACTCGTTGCCGTAGCGCACCGCTTGTATCGCGTCGAAGGCGTTCCAGATGCCGGGAGTGTTGCCGTTTTTATGCTTCCCGTCTTGCCAGCCGTAAACTTGCTCGGTGTAGTACTTCCATGAGACCCCGGCATTGTCGAGAAGATCTCGCATCGTTGCATACTGGTAGCACGTGAACGGCCCCGCGTCGAACAGGTAGCGCAGGTCCGTAGTGATCAGCGACGTCTTGGCTTTCGAAGGGTTGGCGTCGCAGCCCCACGGATACCAATACGTGGGATTATCGATCACGCTGTTCTCGCTGGACGAACCCGAAACGGGATAGTTAACGACGGTGCCGGCGGCAATGAGATCCTGGTGAGCCGTGAACGTGCCGCTGCCCTGCGTCTGGAACGTATTGTCGGCCAGCACGTAGTCGGTTGCTAAGGTCCAGTATTCGGGAATCTCCGACGGGTCAACGTACTGATACGGCCCGGTGCAATCGATCTTCGAGCTGGCCGGGATGTAACTCAGGTCGAAACCGTCCATTCGACCGCCGTCGAGGTCAACGAGGAACCCTCCCGGCCTGCTGGGATTGCTCGTCTCGTAGCGATGCTCGTAGTCGTTGCCGACGTACAGGGTCGAATCTTTGAGCGGAATCGACGTTGCGTACGGGTAGGGACACTGCCCTTGCAGCGAGGGGGGAACCGCTTCGAGGTTTCCCGTCGTAGTGCCGTTCGCGCCTGGAAAAGTCGCGAACAGGTTGTCGAAACTGCGGTTCTCTTGTATGACGATGATGACGTGCTTGATTGGCGAAGCGCCGGCAGGATTGCGATGAAGCGGCAGCGCTCCGGTCATGCTGCCCGGCGAGCCGCCCGCGCAAGCTATGAGGCCTGCGCACGACAGTATCAATACGAGCAGCCCACGAGAACCGCGCATGGGCCCGAACGTTCTCTGGATGGAAGCGCCCGGCCTTTGCGAAACCGGCTACGCGCTAGGAATTCGCCGGCACTGCGAAGTAGGTCGAAAAACATCTTCAGACGACGATTTTTAACGGTGCGCTTCTACGTCTCGACCGTTTTCGCGATGGCCGCGGTTACCAGTCTGGCGGGGTGTGGCGGCACCGCGAGCGGCGCTTCCATTCCAGCGAAAAGCGCCGCCAAACGCCCTTTCCGCCCGAGCTCGCCGATCCGGCACGTCGTTATCATGATTCAAGAGAACCGCACCTTCAACAACTTCTTCGCCACCTATCCGGGCGCCGACGGCACGACTACGGCAACGGTTGCGGCCGAGCCGGCGTGCAGCCCGCCGATTAATGCTGGAACCGTTACGCTAACAAAGACCAACCTCGTCTATCCTTACGACCCCAACCACCGGTACTCCGGGTTCAAAACGGGCTACGATAAGGGCCTCATGGACGGGTTCGATAAAATCAAAAAGGAGCATGGCCAGCGCGAGTGCTTGACGCCGTACGTTTACACCGATCCGTCGCAGATCCGACCCTACTGGAGCATGGCGCAACAGTACGCGCTGGCCGAGCACATGTTCGCGACGCACGGCAGCAGCAGCTTCGTGGCACACCAAGACTTGATTCGCGGCGGCACGCAAATCAGCCCGAAATACAGCTTGATCGACCAACCGAGCAGCACGGTTTGGGGCTGCGACGCCAAGCCCAACACGAAGACCACGCTGATCACCGCCTCGAACAAAGTGCTGGTCGCCAAAGGTCCCTTCCCTTGCAGTAACGCGTTCCCCGATCCGTCCTACGGATATGCCACGCTGCGCGACCTGCTCGACGCACGAGGCCTTTCGTGGAAATATTACGTCCCCAAGCTCGGCGTCAACTATGGTAATTTACTCGACGCTTTCGACGTAATCGCGCCGGTGCGCTACGGTTCCGAGTGGGGCGTCAACGTCGTGTGGCTGCAGACCACGATCTTAAACGACATCTCGGCGGGATCGCTTGCGGCCGTTACCTGGGTGATCCCCAGCGAGCCCGATTCCGATCATCCCGGTGAAAAGGTCGACCACGGTCCGGCCTGGGTGGCGAGCGTCGTCAACGCGATCGGCGAGAGCCCGTTCTGGGATTCGACGGCGATCATCGTCGTGTGGGACGATTGGGGCGGCCTGTACGACAATCTCGCGCCGCCGCAGTATCACTTCGGAGAACTCGGCTTCCGCGTCCCGGCGCTCGTTATCTCACCATATGCTAAGGCCGGTTATATCTCGACGAAGACCTACGAGTTCGGCAGCATCCTGCGCTACATCGAAAAGAACTGGAACCTCGGTTCGCTGGGCACGAGTGACGCACGCGCCAATAGCCTTATCGACTGCTTCGACTACAACCAGCAGCCGATTCAGTTCCAGCCGATTACCTCGGAGCTAGGCAAGTCGTACTTTCTGCACGAGAGACCCTCGCTTCGCCCACCGGACGACGACTTTTAATGGAACGACGTCACGGCTGGTCCTCGGTCGTCATCGCCGCAGCGATGCTCGGCGGATGCGGCGGTAACAACGGCGCCTCCGTCGTTACTTCGAACGGCGCGCCGGCAGTTCGATTCGTGCGGCCCGCGAATTCTTCAAGCGCGATTTCCAACGTCATCGTTGTGGTTCAACGTTGGCGCAGTTTCGACAATCTCTTTGCCGGGTATCCGGGCGCCGACGCGCCGACTTCCGGATTGACCAGCAACGGCAAATCGGTTCCTCTGCAAACGATCTCGTTCAAGCACCGGCCCCAATGCGCCCGCGGCGATTCCGGCACCTATTTTTCGACGGCTTATGACGGCGGTAAGATGGACGGATGGAACCTCCTCGACGCCCGCGACCCGCTCTGCCCTTACACCCGCGTCGACCGCGCGCAAACGGCGCCCTATTGGAAACTAGCTCACCGTTACGCGATTGCCGATCGCATGTTTGCGTCGACTCATTTTGACCTAGACGTGCAGGGACTCTACCTAATCGCCGGAACGACCAAGATCGCACGCAACACCTACGATATCGCGCGGGCTAACAACGAGCCGTTCGGCTGCGACGCCCCGCCGGGGACAAAAACGTCTATTCTTAGGAACGGACGGATCGAGGTGTTTCGCGGACCGTTCCCCTGTTTCACGCAGTTTCCGACGATCGCAAACCTCCTCGACAACGCCGGCGTCGGCTGGAAGTACTACGAAGGGACTCACCGCGATCGGTATTCCGGGAACTCCTTCGATGCAATCTCGTACGTGCGCAACGGCTCGGACTGGACCGACGATGTCGCTTTGGCCAAAGACTTCTTGCAGGACGTCAAACGAAAAACGCTGCGGCCGATCTCTTGGGTCATCTCTCCCCTCCCCGTCTCCGATCTGCCCGGTAGCGCCGGCGGCCCGCAGTGGATCGATTCGATCGTTGCGACGGTAAAGGCGAGCCCCTATTGGCCCCACGCCGCAATAGTGATCGTCTGGGAGAATCCCGGCGACGGAAACTTCTATGACGACGTCGCGCCGCCGCAGCTGGACCCGATGGGCCTCGGGTTTCGCGTACCGCTGATTCTCGTCTCACCGCGCGCCAAGCACGGCTACGTCTCTCACGTCCAGTACGAGTTCGGCAGCATCTTACGCTTCATCGAGGAGAACTGGCATCTCGGCAGCCTCAACGCGACGGACGCGCGCGCGAACGCCATTTCCGACATGTTCGAGTAGGGCGCCTAGACCCGGCAACGAATGGACGGGCGGCGCGGAGTGTAGGCAGCGGAGGGAATCTTGGCCTTTACCCGAGGGTATTTGACTTATGCGGCGGCGGGCGCTCTGATCGCCCTTTTGGCCGGCTGCAGCGACGCGGCTCGGCCGGCTGCTCGCCTTGCGCCAAGCGTATTACGCCCGGCCACGAGCGGCAGCGGCGGCGACTTACTCTACATTTCCGATTCCGGCACAAACCAGGTTTACGTCTTCTCTTATCCCGACGGTACGCTAGTGCAAACGCTAAGCGGTTTCAACACCCCGCTGCACGAGTGTTCCGATGCTGCCGGGAACGTCTTCATCACTAACACCGGCAAGTCGGAGATTCTCGAATACGCGCACGGCGGCGACGCTCCGATTGCCACGCTGCGCGATGCAAAGCAGTTTCCAATCGATTGCGCCGTAGATCCGGTAACGCACGACCTCGCCGTAACCAACTACGGTCAAAAACGCTCGCAACTTGGAAGCGTCTCTATCTACGCCAAGAGTAAGGGCACGGCGAAGAAGCATCGCGATCCTGCAACGATCGCATACCTGTTCTGCGCTTACGACAACAAGGGAAACCTCTTCGTTACCGGTTTAGACCATAAATATAGTCTCGTCTTCCTCGAGCTGCCGCAGGGAAAGACCGCGTTCGTAAAAATCGCGCTCAAACAGACATTTTTGGGCTGGGGCGGCGTGCAGTGGGACGGACAAAACATAACGATTGGGGACGGCGCCTCCACCGTTTACCGCTTCGCTATCCAGGGCCAAAAGGCCAAGAAGGCCGGCGTCGTTCGGCTCGCGGGCGCGGTCAACGTTGCCTCGTACTGGCTTGACGGCGGCCAACTCATCGGCCCCGATGGCCCCAATGGCGGCAATCACGACGTCGGCGTCTGGAGCTATCCGGCCGGCGGCCAACCGGTAGCAACGGTCAAAGGATCGTTCGAAAATCCCAGCGGCGTGACGATCAGCGTCGCCGGCTCGCATTGATGCGCGTTCCGCTCTATCAGCTCGACGCATTTACGAGCCAGGCTTTCGGCGGGAACCCGGCCGCCGTCTGCCCGCTCGAGCAATGGCTCGACGACGACCTGCTTCAGGCCATCGCTGCCGAGAACAACCTCGCCGAAACCGCTTTCTTCGTTCCCGACGGCGATGGTTTTAAACTGCGCTGGTTCACCCCCACCGTCGAAATACAGCTATGCGGCCACGCAACGCTCGCGTCCGCATACGTTCTTTACAACTTCCTGAACTACGCCAACGAAAGTATTGCCTTTCAAACGCATTCCGGACGCCTCGAGGTCACGCGCGACGGCGATCGGCTGGTGCTCGACTTTCCGTCGCTTCGTCCGCAAAAGGAACGGCCGCCGGCGCTGGTTGCCGATGCGATCGGCGTTCTCCCGCAGGAGCTCTGGGGCGACGACCGCGCGATGGCGGTGCTTGCGGATGCCGTGCAGGTGCGCGAGCTTCGCCCCAACATCGCCGCGATCGCGGCGCTGCCGATCGGCAGCCTCATCGTCACGGCCCCGGGCTTTCCGGGTGACTGCGACTTCGTGTCGCGTTACTTCGTCCCGAAATACGGCATCGACGAAGATCCCGTGACCGGGTCGGCACACTGCGTCCTCACGCCGTACTGGTCGGGCGTTCTGAACAAACCCAAGCTCTTCGCACGGCAGCTCTCGGCGCGGGGAGGCGAGCTCTGGGTCGAGGATTGCGGCGCGCGCGTCAAGCTCGCCGGACATTGCGTACCGGTTATCGAGGGCGTATTGACGATCTCCGTCTAGAGCGTCGCGGCTTTAGCGCAAGGCAGGCAGCGAGCGTTCTAGGTCGGCGATGAGGTCGCCGGCCGCCTCCAAGCCGATGCTGAAGCGCACCAACCGGTGATCGTATGACGGCCGCCCGTGCGATGCGCTAATCGTATAGGCAACGGCGAGACTCGTCGTTCCGGCCCAGCTGTAGCCGATTTCGAAGAGCTCGAGCGCGTCGACGAAAGCGAAGATCTGCTCGCGCGTCGGCCCCGGTTTGAACACGACCGAAAAAACGCCTGACGAACCGGTGAAGTCGCGCTTCCAAAACTCGTGGCCGGGACAGGACGGCAAAGCGGGGTGCAGCACGGCCTCAACCTCGGGACGTCCGGCGAACCAGCGCGCAACCTCGAGCGCCGACTTCTCGATGGCGCTAAGGCGCACGCCCAACGTTTGCAGCCCGCGCAGTGCGAGGCTGCAGTCGTCCGGCGACGCCGGACATCCGACGATCTGTCGCGCCGCACCGATGCGCTCGTACAGCGCTTCGTCACGTACCGTAATCGAGCCGAGCAGAAGATCGCTATGGCCACCGATATACTTTGTAATCGCCTGCATCGTAATGTCCACCCCGTGCGCGAACGCATCGAAAAAGACCCCGGCCGACCACGTGTTGTCGAGGACGACGGGAACGCCGCGCGCGCGCGCCGCGGCGACTATGGCCGGGACGTCTTGTACTTCCATCGTGACCGAGCCGGGACTCTCGCTCCAAATCAGTTTGGTTTTCGCGGTGATGAGCTCCGCGATGCCCGCGCCGATCAGCGGGTCGTAGAACGTGGCCGTAACGCCAAAGCGCGCAAGCAGCGTGGTGGTAAGCTGCCGATTGGGGCGGTAAACGCTTTGCGGCACGAGGATGTGGTCGCCGGCGCGCAGCAGCGCCAGGTCGATAAGTGAAATCGCCGCCTGGCCGCCGGGCGTCAGCAGCGTGTAGCGGCCGTTTTCCAGCTCGCAAATCCGAGCGGCAAGCTCGAGCGTCGTCGGCGTGCCGTAGAGTCCGTACGTATACCCGGCGCGCTCTTGGTCCCACCGGTCGGTCACGGCCGATGCCGACGGGAAGAGCGTCGTCGAACCGCGATAGGTGGGCGTGGCCAGCGAGCGATACCCCTGGGGTACGCGCGTGTTGGAATGGATTAGGCGGGTTAACCAACTCTTACTCATCTGCTTCGTGGTTTTGAGGATCGGGTTCGTGGGCCTCTCTTGCGACCTGGGAGTTGAGCGTTCGGCGGCTAAGTTGGGAAATGATGCACTGCTACTTCTTGCGGCACGGCATTGCGGAGGAGCCGGCCGAGTGGACCGGTAGCGATTTCGATCGCCCGCTGACGCGCGCGGGGCGCGTGCGGATGGAGCGTGAAGCCAAGGCCATCGCAGAGTTGCAGCTGGAGCTCGACCTGATCGTTACGAGCCCGTTGCTGCGCGCACGTCAAACGGCGGAGATCGTCGCAGAACGCCTGGAGATGCGCGGTGCACTCATCGAAGACGACCGTCTTGCCGAAGGCTTCGACGCAGAACGTCTCGGCGCGATTCTGCGCGCGCACGGCGACGCAAAATCCATCCTGCTCGTGGGACACGAACCGACGATGAGCGCGACGATCGGCAAAATCATCGGCAGCGGTTCGGTTGAGATGAAGAAAGGCGCGCTTGCCGGCGTCGAACTTTCCGGGCCCGCCGCTTCGGCGGGAATGCTGGTCTGCCTGATCCCGCCCAAGCTTCTCGCCGCAATAGGAAAGAAATAGCCCCCGGATCGCGCGGCAGGAGAGAGCGCGGCGCGCGTATCGAACTGAGCGGGTATGGCTGCTCGTCTTTTTGTCGTCCTTTTTCTGATTGCCTTAACGAGCTGCGCGCGAGGAGGCGGCTACCTGCCTCTGTCGCCGGCCCCGCCAGGCGAATCGCTGATGGAACTCGCGCAGCCGCTCATCGGCTACAAGCTCCTTTACAGTTTCAAAGGTGGCAACGACGCGGGCTATCCCTTTGCCGGCCTAACGATCTTGAACGGCACGCTTTACGGCACGACTTACGGCGGTGGCGGCGGCTACGAATGGGGCACCGTCTTCAAGGTCGGGTTGGGCGGCATCGAGCACGTTCTCTACCGCTTCCAGGCCGGTCACGACGGCGCCCATCCCTACGCGGGATTGACGTCCCTCAACGGCACGCTCTACGGCACGACCTATCAAGGGGGAGCGACTGGAGGCGGGACCGTCTTCAAAATCACGCCGGCGGGAGTGGAGCACGTGATCTACAGCTTCAAAGGCGGCAACGACGGCCAATATCCGTACGGAAAACTCGTCGCGGTCAACGGCGTGCTCTACGGTACGACGTACCAGGGCGGAGTCTATCCGGGCTGGGGCACGGTTTTCAAAGTCAGCACCTCGGGAGTCGAAAAGGTGATCTATCGTTTTAACGCCGGTAACGACGGCGCTCATCCGTGGGCCGGGCTCGCCCTGCTCAACGGAACGCTGTACGGTACGACCTATCAAGGCGGAACCGGCGGTTCCGGGACCGTTTTTAAAGTGACTACCGCAGGTGCAGAGCACGTTCTCTACAGCTTCAAGGGTGGTAAAGACGGACAGTATCCCTACGCCCGGCTCCTTGCGCTCAACGGCGCTCTTTACGGAACGACCTACCAAGGTGGTGCTTCGTACGGTTGGGGGACGGTCTTCAAAGTCAGTACCTCCGGCGTCGAAAAGGTACTCTATCGTTTCCAGGCCGGCAAAGATGGCGCGCATCCGTATTACGCTGGTCTCGTAGATCGCAACGGCGCGCTTTACGGCACCACGTATCAGGGCGGTGCGTTTGGCGCAGGTACGGTCTACAAACTCGCCACGAGCGGCGCCGGCGAACACGTCGTCTATAGTTTCAAGGGTGGAAGCGACGGACAATATCCGTACGACGGACCGATCTTCGTGAACGGCTCGCTCTACGGAACGACCAACCTCGGCGGATCGAGCGGCGCCGGTACCGTCTTCAAGGTAACACCGTAACGACGTGTGCTTCTTCCATGGAGACTTCACCGACCCGATAACCCGTGCCGACGCGGTATTTCGTATCGCCGCCCTTAGCGCGATGCCGATCATGCCGTCGATCGCGCCCGCGCCGAAAGCTAAAGACGGCAACCGCGGGTACGCGTATACCGCGCTGATCGGTGCGACCGCGTTCGTCGGCAAAGATCTCAAGGCGGTCCCCGAGGCGACGATTCTCCTTCACGGCAACGCGATCGAGGCCGTCGGCCCTTCGTCCCAAGTAACGATCCCTGCGGGAACGTTGCGCGTCGACGTTCCCGGGACGTTTGCCATCCCCGGTCTGATCGACAGTCACGTGCATTTCTTTCAGTCGGGTGGCCTCTATACGCGCCCCGACGCGATCGATCTACGCTCGGTGCGCCCGTATACCGACGAGCTGCAATGGATTCGTTCCAATCTCCAGGATACTTTCGCGCGCTACCTGACCGCCGGCATTACCTCCGTCGTTGACGTCGGTGGTCCGTTCTGGAATTACGACGTGCGCGCTACGGCGGCGCAAACGCTCGTCGCGCCCCGAGTTATGGCGGCCGGTCCGTTGATCTCCAGCGTGGACCGGGCAATTTTGGATCCCTACGACGATCCTCCGATCGTGAAGATCGATACCGTCGAGTCTGCTCGCGCGCTCATCGACCGCGAGATTGCGGCGCGTACCGATTTCGTCAAGTTTTGGTGGATCGTCTCGCCGGAGCATCCGGCAATCGCGTTTGCGCCGGTGGCCCGCGCGGCGATCGAGTACGCTCACCAGCGGGGAGCGCGAGTCATCATCCACGCTACCGAGCTCGAAACGGCGCGTCTCGCCGTCGAGTCCGGTACCGACATTCTCGCTCACAGCGTCTTCGATACCGACGTAGACGATGCGTTCGTCGAGCTGCTGCAGAGGCGCAAGATCATTTACTGTCCGACGCTCGTCGTGGTAGGGAACTACGGCTATACCTTCCATGGAACCCCAAACCTCACCGCGGTCGACTTGCGCCTCGCCAATCCCGACGTGGTCGGAACCCTTTTCAACATGCCCGACGTCGAGGGCACGCTGCCGCCGGCCACGTTGGAGCGGATTCGGGCGCTGCGGATGCCCGAGGCGCCCCACGCTGCAATGCGCAACCTCAGACGAGTCCACGATGCCGGCGTGCGCATTGCCGCGGGAACCGACGCCGGCAACATCGGAACGCAGCACGCCTCGTCGTTTTATGACGAAGCCTTGGAGATGTTGGCCTCAGGCCTCTCGCCGCGCCAAATTCTCCTGACCGCAACGCAGGGCGGAGCCGCAATGATGGGTCGGGACGATCTCGGCGTCATCGAAGCCGGTAAATTGGCCGACGTCGTAATCCTACGGGAAAATCCGCTCGAGGATATACGGGCCGTTGCCACGGTCCGCTACACCATCAAAGACGGCCGCCTCTTCGACGCAACCGCCATTATAAGCGAGACCCCCGAGCAGATCGTGCAGCGGCAGGTGAATGCGTACAACCATCACGACGCCGAGGTCTTTGCCGGAACGTATGCCGCCGATGCGGTTGTCGTGCGTCCGAACGCGCACCCTCTACGCTCGCGCCACGCCATCGCAACGACGTACGGTCAAATCTTCCGTGCGAACCCGGCGCTGCACGCCGAGATCGTCGACCGCAACGCCCGCGGCAACGTCGTCGTCGATAAGGAGCGCGTAAGCGGATTCGCCGACGGACGAGTAGTCGACGCCACAGCAAGCTATCACGTACGCGACGGCGCGATCGCGCGAGCGGAGATCGTTACCTAGGCTAGTACGGTGCTCCGGGACGCGCTGCCGGATAGACGGCGATCCCATCGCCGGCCAATCCCGGAACCTTGATTTCAATGCTCGGACGATGGTTCGGCCGATTTTCCGGACCCGGGAAGTGCCACAGCGTGAGCGACTCCGCGGCGACGTAGGCGCGATTCTCGGCGCGATCGAGCGCGAGCCCATCCGGCATCAGCCACGGCGGCTTATTGGGTCCCATGCCGCCGCCGTGACCGCCTCGCCCCATGTGCCCGAAGATGTGCGATATGTTTCTCGAGCCGCGCGCGTAGATGCCGCACCGATACCAGAACGGATCGCAAATCGCCAGATCTCCCGTGCGCGTCGTGACGATGCCGCCGGCGGAGACCAGTTTGAGCTTGAGATTCTCCGGCTCTCCTGACCCGCCCATCCAGCGATCGACCTGCGCCTTGTTACTCTGCGTCATAAACGTGGCGTAGACGTTGCCCTGATTATCGAGTGCGACGTATCCGCCGTTACGTCCGTCGGGATCGTGGAGGGTGCCGGTCGGCATCGTGCTCCCGCCGGCGTAGACTTCCACGACCGCCGTCGCGTCGCTGTTCTGATAGTCCGACGCGTATACGGTACCGCTCTTCTCGTCGACGGCAACGGCGTACGGCACGCCGTCGGGATCGCTGAGCGTTACCGACGGCGTACTGCTTCCCGGCGCGAACTTATAGATTTGCTTGGCGCCCGCATCGGCAACCCACAAGTTGCCGCTCTGATCGACGAAAAGCCCCTCGGGCGTGTTGAATCCCCCGATGCTTCCGCACGCATCGGCGTGCAGATGCATTCGATCGTAGACTTTGACCTCGGCATTGTAAGACGAAATAACGTACAGTACGCTCGACGGACAGTTCGCCGTTTGGCCGTGCACGCGCGTCGCGTTCGCTTGACTTGCCGTTGGGGCAAGTGCAGACGGGGACGAGCTCGAAGAACACGCCGTTACGCCGGCAATCGCGATAATCGCCAACGCGTAGTGAACTTTAGTCAACCTAAACATATCGCGCACACTCCTCATTCGACACCTCCGAACCGAAATGATAACACGGAACCCGCCACTCCGAAAGATGGGACCGCCAATCGTGAATCCGTTACCCTCTTAGAGCGCGCTTGCGCCAAGACGGACGTGCGATTTCATTGCTCCGCGATGCGAGGACGAGCAGCAGCACCGCGGCGATCGTGCACGTGATAATCGCCGGTAAACCCGCTTCGGGACCGAACGATCCGCCGGTGATCCATGAGGGACCCGTGAGTTGTGACGTTAGGGCGTCTCGCAGAAAGGAATGGCCGGAGACCTGCGTTCCAAAGACCGGACCTTCGAAGAAGTTCCAGGCGAAGTGCAGGCCGATCGGAAGCCAGAGATTTCGCGTGAGCGCGTAGGCCGCGCCGAGCAGAATGCCGGCCTCGAGTGCAATCGCCAGCGAAGAAACCGGCGTCGCGCCGGGGTTGGCAGCATGCGCGAGCCCGAAAAGAATCGCCGAAACGGCGAGCGCAATCCACGTCCCGGTCCACTCTTCGACGAGGCGAAAGATGACGCCGCGAAAAAGCAACTCTTCAAATGCCGCACCTCCGATAAGAAGCAGGGCGGCCACCGCGAGATCCGGCGTCGGATGTACTTTCAGAACGCGGTAAAAGCCGCCGATGAAGAGTTCCAAGGCGACCAGCGAAAAGAGCAGGGCGCCGATCGCGGCACCGCCCGCCAGGTCGCGCCCGGCAAGCTTCGGTGCAAAGCCGACATCCGACAGAGTTTTGCCGCTCGTAAAGCGCTCGACGAGCACGATCGCTGCGAGTAAGAGCGCCGCCAGGATCCACGTGATTGCGATCCCGATCCACGGGCCGCGGAGCTCCTTTGCGGCGAAGACCACCGGCGTCGCCAGAACGCCGAATACTAGCGCGATCAACAGGAGCCGTACCAGCGGAAATGCCAACAGGCGCTTCATCTCTTTGCTTACTTTGGCGCAACCAAAGCGCGCCCTTTGCTAATCGTAACCGCCGAAAGGAGCCACGATGAGAACCTGCACCCATCTCGACCACATCCACGAGGTAACGCCGAGCGCTGACGGCTGTGAGGATTGCCTGCGAACCGGCGACACGTGGGTGCATCTGCGAATCTGCTTGGAGTGCGGCCACGTCGGCTGCTGCGACGATTCCAAGAACAAGCACGCCACCAAGCACTTTTTGGCCCAGCACCACCCGATCATCGCGTCGTTCGAGCCGGGCGAGGACTGGCGCTGGTGCTACGTCGACCAAATCCTGGTTTAGTCGCCGAACCCGGTGCAACCGAGCCCGGGTTTAAGAGAGTGCTATGAGTACGATTCGTATCGTCCCCGCCCAGCAATTGCGGGAGGGCGGCGGGTTTTTGGTTCAACGCCCCTTCCCCGTCGCCGGGCTATCCTACGTCGATCCTTTTCTGCTAATCGACGAAATGGGGCCGGCCGATTACGGCCCGGGAGAGGCCATCGGCGCGCCGGACCATCCTCACCGCGGTTTCGAAACGGTAACCTACATGATCGACGGCGCCATGGAACACGAGGACTCGCACGGCCACCGCGGTGCGATCCGCGGCGGCGACGTCCAGTGGATGACGGCCGGCGCGGGAGTGATTCACTCCGAAATGCCGGCAGCCGACATCTTGGAGCGCGGAGGCAAAATGCACGGGTTTCAGATTTGGGTGAATCTACCCAAAGATAAGAAGCTGTCGCAGCCGCGATATCAAGAGTATGGGCGCGATAAGCTGCCCGAGTATCGCCAGGACGGGCGCTGGGTGCGCGTAATCGCCGGCGAGGCTGACGGGAGGCGCTCCCCTATTGAAACGACGGTGCCGACGACGATGCTTCACGTTCGCCTCGACCCCGGGGCCGTCGCCGCCTTCGATATCGCGCCGGGCTCCAACGCCATCGTTCACGCTATTGCAGGCTCGGGCAGCATCTTGGGCCGGCCGCTGAACGAACACGAGGTTGCGATTGTCGAAGGCGCCCCTACGAAAATCACGCTGACGGCGGGATCGGCCGGCCTCGAAGTGCTGCTGCTCGCCGGGGTGCCGCTACGAGAACCCGTTGCGCGTTACGGCCCCTTCGTCATGAACACGCGCGAGGAAGTGCAGCGTGCATTTGAAGACTTCCATGCGGGACGCTTCGGCGAAATTGCGCGTGCCCACTGACCGTTGGCCCGTGCTCCGTTATGAAACGTGGAAGGACACGCAGGCCACGCTTCATCTTTGGACGCAGATCGTCGGCAAGATCCGGCTGCGACAAGAGCCGCTGGTCAATCATTGGTGGAACGTCGCGCTCTACGTTACGCCGCGCGGGCTGACGACGTCGGCGATGCCCTATGCCGGAGGACGCTTCTTCGGCATCACGTTCGACTTCGTGAATCACGCGCTCGCGATCAAAGGGTGCGACGGCGAAAAGGGCGGATTTGCTTTAGCGCCGATGAGCGTAGCGGAGTTTTATCGCCGCGTGATGGACGAGCTCGACGCGCTCGACTTCAGGGTAAAGATCTACGCCAAGCCGAACGAAGTGCCCGACCCAATTCCCTTCGCGCAGGACACCGTCCATGCGTCGTACGATAAAGCGGCCGTCGAGCGCTTCTTCCAGGCGTTGTTACAGGCGGACCGTCTGTGCAAGATCTTTCGTTCGCGCTTTATCGGCAAGGCGAGTCCGGTGCATTTTTTCTGGGGCAGTTTCGATCTCGCCGAGACGCGCTTCTCCGGGCGCGTAGCCCCACCGCACCCCGGCGGTTTTCCGAACATGCCCGACTGGGTGACGCGCGAAGCCTACTCGCACGAAGAACACAGCGTCGGGTTCTGGCCGGGCGGCTCGGGCATGGAGCCGCTCTTTTACGCTTATGCTTATCCGCAGCCGGCGGGCTTCGAACAAGCTCGAATCGCCCCGGCCCAGGCCTCATGGCTCGACGGATTGCGCGAGTTCGCCCTGCCGTACGAGGCCGTTCGGACCTCTACCGACCCCGACGGCGCCGTCCTCGACTTCTTCCAAACGACGTACGATGCGGCGGCCGGCCTAGCGCACTGGGATCGCAGTACGCTGGAGCGGACGCCCACCTAAGTTTCAGGATTTATTCATCATTTCGCGCCAGACTCGGTGGCATCTCGTTGCTATTCTCGGGGTTCCAAGCGTGCGCACGTGCTTAAAAAACATCGGCCTCCTGCTCGCGTTGGGCTCGCTTGCTGCGTGCAGCGGTGCAGGCCGGAGCGGCATCCCAGGTAACGTTCTCGCGCCGATGCGGCGCGGAATCATGCACCACAACGGATCGCTCGGGCCGGTTCTCACAACCGCCGACCGCGGTCAAATTTTCGGATTCGACATCAACCAGAACGGCAACGATGGAGTCGTTGCCTCGCTCAGCGGCAACCAGATCTCCGTGCAGACGTTTGATGCGACTACCGGCAAAATCACCAAAACGGTGGGCGCGAAGACTGGGCGGCCGGTCGCGAAGGGCGACGATTATTTGGTTGACGGAATTTTTGAGGGCGACGTTGCGCTGGTCGACTTCGAGAAGGCGGGCATTCCCGGTCAAACGCCCGCGCACGATCTTTACCGCATAATGAATCCGGTAACCGGCCGGAAACTCAATGGCCGCTGGAAGCCGCCGCTCAATCTGTTCCACACCGAGCAGTGGGCCGTAAATCAAAGCACGTCGACCAGCGTCGTCTTCGGTTATCAGCGCAAAGGCTCGGACGGCACCTCGCTGATCGTCGCCGATCTGGCGAAGCGTACGGGCGGAAAAGCGATCGCTCTCGACCCGAATCAGTTCTCCCTCTCAATGGGCCCGCAGTTGGCCCAGGACACCGTCAACAATTTGGCAGTCATGGCCACATCGCCGAGCGCCGGCGCAGCCGGCGGCCCTCCGCCCAAGATCGCCACGTTCGACCTCATGAGCGGAAAAATGATCGAGTTCGGCGGTGTGAGCTGCCCCGGGCTCCCGGGATGCGGCTTCGCTAACGGGATTGCCTACGATTCGGCAACCGGCATCGCGTGCACGACGACCGAGCTCGACGGCGGAGTCGAGTTCTACGACGTCGCCAAGCAGACCGGGTTTCGCGTTTCTATGCCCAACGGCGGAGGCCAATCGTTCGCGGGCTCTTACGTCGTAAGCGACCCGGTTCATCAGCTCTTTCTGATCGCCCAGCAGTTTTCGAGTACCTCACAGTCCGGCAGCAGCGTGCAAGTTTACGATGAAAGCGGCAACCTCGTCGAATCGATCGACGGTTTCGACTTTACCGATGCCGGCTTTTTGGTGATCCCGGTGCGCATCTCCATCAACCCGAGCGCGCGGACCGGTTGGGTAAACGGCCCCCATGACGATCAGCTGCAGCAGTTTTCGTACTAAGCGGAGTCGCTTGGAGCAAGCGTAACGTCGTAGTCGATGGTAAGCGGCGCGTGATCGCTGAAGCGCCGATCCCTATAAATGTGCGCTGCTTCAATCTTGGGAACGAGGTCGGGCGTGACCATTTGATAGTCGATGCGCCAGCCGAGGTTCCGCTCCCAGGCGGCGGGCCAGTTCGACCACCATGTATACTGCTTGCTCTCCGGGTTGACGGCGCGAAAAGCGTCGACCCATCCGACGCGCTCTACCAAGGCGTCCAACCAGGCTCTTTCGTCGGGAAGAAATCCGCTGACGTGCGCGTTGCGCACCGAGTTGTAAGTATCAACGCTCCTATGCGCGATGTTGAAATCGCCGCAGACGATGTGGCTGCGCCCCGAGCGCCGCAGCTGCGCCAGCGTCGCCAGCAGACGCTCCAAAAAGGTCATCTTAAAAGCCTGGCGCGGCGGCCCGCTGATCCCCGACGGCACGTACAGCGACGCGATGCTCACGGTTCCGAAATCGGCCTCTAAGAACCGGCCTTCGGCATCCATGTCGTCCCAGCCGAGACTGCGCCGGAGCTCGAGCGGTTCGTGCCGGCAATACAACGCGACGCCGCTGTAGCCGCGACGCCGCGCATCGGCAAAATAGGCACGAAAGCCCGGCAACGCGACCGACTCGGGCAGCAGCTGGTGCTCCTGCGCACGCGTCTCCTGCAGGCAGATCACGTCGGCGTTCTGCTCGCCGGCCCACTCGAAAAAGCCGCGCCGCATCGCCGAGCGGATGCCGTTGGCGTTTAACGTGATGACGCGCACGGACGTACCTCCATAGGCGGAGCCTTAGAGGCTGCAGAAAGGCGTGCCTCTTGACGACCCACAGCTATGAAACCACCGTAACTTGGTCGGCCGGCGATGGCCCGGGAACGGCCGACTATCGCAGCTACTCGCGCAATCATACGATTGCGGCCGGAGCGAAACCGGAAATCCCGGCGTCGAGCGATCCCACGTTTCGCGGCGACCGCGAGCATTATAATCCCGAGGAGCTGCTGCTGGCGAGTCTTTCCTCGTGCCACATGCTGTGGTATCTGCATCTGTGCGCGATCAACGGTATCGTGGTCCGCGAATATCGGGATCGCGCCGTTGGCCGGATGGTGACGCAAGCCGATGGCGCCGGGCAATTCGAGTGGGCCGGGCTGCACCCAGCGGCCGTGATCTCTGCTTCAAGCGACTCCGCGCGTGCATTGGCACTACATGAAGACGCGCATCGGCTTTGCTTCATCGCGCGCTCGGTCAACTTTGAGGTGGAAGTTGCACCTGAGGTGGTCCGCGCAGCCGCTGCAAATGAGTTCTGACGACGGGGCCGGCGCCAAAAAGCGGCTCTCCGAGTACGTCTCGCGCTTTTCTCCCGAGATTGCCAAGCTCGCCGGCGCGGCATTGACGAAAATGCGCAAACGCCTGCCCGGCGCAGTCGAGCTCGTTTACGATAATGCGTACGCGCTCGTCGTAGGATTTTCACCGGACGAGCGCCCGTCGTCGGCGCTCTTCTCTATTGCCATCTACCCGAAGAAGGTCAGCCTGTGCTTTCTCTTTGGAGCGCGACTCTCCGATCCCGACCGCTTGCTGGGCGGAAGCGGCAATCAGGTACGCCATATCCGTTTGGAAAACGCGCGAACGCTCGATCGGCCCGAGGTGAAAGCGCTGATGAAAGCTGCCGTCGCCTGGGCCGGCGATCCGTATGACGCCGCCGCGCCGGCGCGCACCATCGTACGCGCCATCTCGTCCAACCGGCGCCCGCGCCGCTAGTTGCCGAGCGCGTCGTGCCCAGCAAGCACCTAGAGCCAGGTTTCGACGGCTTAGCGGGAAAGACGCACTAAGCGATGCGACCTCTGCTCCTGGGCGCGCTCCTCTTGGCCGTATTCACATTCATAACGATGTGCGGTTGCGGCGGCGGCGCGTCCGGCTCGGCCGGCCCGGCGGCGCCGCCGATCGGGCCCGCAAAGCAAGGAAGGTACTTTACGCACGTCGTCGTGATGATTCAGGAAAATCGAAGTTTCGACAACTTCTTTGCGACCTTCCCGGGCGCCGACGGAACTCGCTACGGCATGATGAAAGTGTTCCTCCACGGGAAGTACGTCGACAAGCGCATCAAGCTAACCAAGCACTCGTTGATCATGGACGACGATCTAACGCACTGTCACGCCGCCTACGAGACCGCCTACGACGACGGCAAAATGGACGGATTCAATTTCGAGCATCTCGGCACGTGCGGCGCACAGGCGTACGCCGGCAGAGTGCCATACCAGTACGTCGATCCCGCAGAGATTCGCCCTTACTGGGACTTGGCCAAAGAGTACGTGCTCGCCGACCACTTGTTTCAGACGCAAGGCAGCGGCAGTTTCGTCGCCCACCAAGACCTGATCCGCGGCGGAACGGCGGTCAACTCCAGCGCGAGCTTGATCGACAATCCCACCGCTTTCCCGTGGGGCTGCGACGCACCGGCTAATACCGTGACGTCGCTAATCACGACCGCCGGCCAGTACCTCAAAAATAGCGGCCCGTATCCGTGCCTGGGCTACCGCACGCTGCGCGATCTGCTCGACGCCGATCAGGTCAGCTGGAAGTATTATACGCCGGCGATTGGCCAGAACGTCGCCGGAGATCTCTTTAACGCTTTCGACGTGGTCCACGACGTGCGGTACGGCCCGGAGTGGTCGCGCAACGTAGTCTGGCCGGAATCCAAAATCTTCGACGATATTTCGAGCGGAACGCTACCGGCCGTCTCCTGGGTCGTTCCCAACTATCACAACTCCGATCATCCCGGCAACAAATCCAATACCGGACCCTCCTGGGTCGCATCGGTCGTCAATGCAATTGGAAAGAGCCCTGCCTGGCGCTCCACCGCAATCGTCATCGTTTGGGACGATTGGGGCGGCCTGTACGATCATATCGCGCCGCCGTTCCAAGACGATCAGGGCGGACTCGGATTCCGCGTCCCGGCTATCGTCGTATCGCCCTTCGCCAAGCGCGGTTACATAACGCACCGCGTCTACGAATTCGGTACTATCGTTCGCCTCATCGAAGACAACTGGAATCTGGGACGGCTCGGCACCACCGATCGGCGATCGGCCAATCTGCTGACCGACGCCTTTGACTTCGCTCAAAAGGCGCGGCCCTATACTTCGCTAACGGCGCAGTACTCACCGGAGTACTTGCAGCGGCAACCCGCTTCGAATCATACCGTCGACGACGAATGATCGCGCTTACGGGCGTGTGGGCTGCGTCGCAGCCGGCCGTCTTTACCCGTCGCTGGCTTCCGGCCGCGCCGGCCGTTACCCAGCACTACTTTCTCGTTGTGTCGCAGGCTTCGGACGGCACGCTGCAAGCCTTCGTGCGCAATCCCGAATCTAACGCCGGCGCGTCGCTCGGCGAGCGAACGGTTATGATTTCGGGAAACGACGTTGCGTTTCGTGCTTCACCGCGACCCGAGATCGACGGTACCGCCAACGCCGACGGTACGCTGACCCTGCATCGGACCGGACAAAGCGGCACGGATTTGACGTTTCACCGGCCGAGCACCGACGACTGGCGCTGGTTCTATCCACTGCCCTCGGCGCAGTGGAGCTATCGCGAGCCCATTCTCGGCAGTGACGGCTGGCACGTCGAAACGCTGGCGCAAGCCGGAATGCGCGAAGCCCCGATCGCCGCGTTGATGAACGAGATCGCATCGGCGCGCGAGCCGTCGCTACGATCGCCTTACATTCAGAGCGTTGCGATCGAGCGGCACGGAAAGCTCGTGCTCGACCAATATTTCTACGGCTTCACTGCCGCGCAGCCGCACGACGTACGTTCGGCCGGCAAAAGCGTCACGACGCTGATGGTGGGCCGAGCCATTGCCGACACGCAAGCTTTTGCACCCTCATCGACCGTTCTGTCGTTGCTGCCGCAATACCAGCCGGTCAAGAACGACGATGCGCGCAAGCGCCGGATAAGCGTAGCCAATCTCATGACGATGGCCTCCGGGCTAGCCTGCGACGATAACGACGATACCTCGCCCGGAAATGAGGATAGGCTGCAGAGCCGGCCCTCCGGTACGGATTGGTATTGGTACACGCTCGACCTGCCGATGAGCGGCGAGCCCGGAATCCGCGCCCTGTATTGCACCGCCGGAATCAATCTTCTGGGAGCCGTCGTTCAAACGGCAACGCGAGTGCCGCTCCAAAGTTATTTTCAGGAGCGCTTCGCCGCGCCTATGCAGTTTGGGACTTACGCTATGTGGATCATGCCCGATCCGCTCGAAGCCTACATGGGTGGCGGCGACTACTACCGGCCGAGGGACTTTCTGAAATTCGGTCAGCTGATTCTCGACGGCGGAATCTGGGACGGGCGGCGAATCGTCGATTCGTCCTGGATCCGGGAATCGATCGTGCCGCGCACCGCGCCGGAAGGCGAAGGCGACCGGTACGGATACGGCTGGCATCTCTCGACGGTGACGGTCGGCGGACGCGCCTACGGCGTCGTCAGCGCGGGCGGCAACGGCGGTCAGTTGATGATCGTCGTTCCAGCGCTCGATGCAGCGATCATGATTGCCGCCGGCAACTACAATCAGTTTCCGGTTTGGCGAACGTTTTTGGAAGAAGCCGTCAGCGCGGTGGCGCGGGCCTGCGCGCGGTGACCTATCCGGGTCGCTGTGCTTTCGCGCACAATTCGTAGACGCTGCGAGCGTCGGTCACTTTGTAGAATGCTGGGGCGAGCCGCCCGTTAGGACTCCCCCAGGACGGGCTCGACGGCCAAGCGCCTCGTGCGCCGTCTCCAAAAGTGATTGTTCCACTGCCGTCATCGCTTAATTCTAGGCCGACTGCGTGCACGGCCGGAAGATAGATGCGCTCGACCGACGCGCCGATGCCTTCGCGTATGATGACCGCCGAATCGGACGTCAGTCCGTACCACGTAACGCTTCGCCGGTAGGCATCCCAGAAGAACCGCCCTGCAATCATGTATAGGCCGACGAGCACGAACGGTATACCCCAAAGCCGAAAGAAAAACGGCGCTCCGCTCCTAAAAGCGAACGCTTCCCAAAAGATCGCAAAACCTCCCCACATTAGACTGAATGGGAGAGCCAGCAAGTCGCTCCGAGCGAAACGTATCCCCATCGCCGGCCGTCCCACCCAAAGCAAATCGTTGGGCGCGATGCCGTATTTGGCGAACGCCAACTGACCCTGGGTCAGCACCGCGCCGCTTCGCGACGATCGCGCTCGGTTGCGATGTAGTCCAGGAGCACCTTGCCGAAATCCCCGACGACGACGAGGGCGTCGAGGTCGATCGGCGTCAGCGGCAACTGTAACCGCAAGGCGTCCTTTCCCTCGAGCATCCACGGGCCGACGCCTGCGAAGAAAAAGCCCAGCGATTCGATCGCGCCGCACAGCCACGGGGTACCCGGGTCCTCCAGTGAGAGCGATAGGTATATCGCACCGAGACGCCGGACCTTGCGAAGATCCTCCACGGCTTGACTCACGAGCGTGCCGGTCTCCGCGCCGATCCTCTCCACGTCGATCGCCGCAATGCGATCGCCGCGCACGATTCCAGAACGAAGGGCACCGCGACCCTTAGGCGCCAGACCCTCACCAACCGTTACGGGCAGGTCGAGCTGCGCGTAGATACGCTCGATCATCTCCCGGTGGCGCGGCGGCATAAAGACTCGCCGCGCCTCCCGCGATTTGAGCGGCTTCACGTAAAGCATACAGCTCTGCCGCTGCGCCGTGGCGGCGAGCTCCATGTGACGCGCCAGGAAGTTGCGCGGTGCTTCGCCGAGCGTAATGCCGCACGCCTTAGCGCCGAAGCTTTCGCTGGCGCTCTGCGTTCGCGGGTGGTCGGTCACCGGCTCGGAATAATAGCCCGCCAGTCCGAGCCCGATCGCCTCGAGTTCCGCTGCGTCGCGGAGTTGATTGAGAAGATTGCGCCCGCGGTGCTCCGGAAGGACGACCGCTCCGCAAGCGTCGGCCACCGGCGAGCCGTCCTCGCGAGCCAACGCGTAGTGCCCGACGATTTCACCGCCGGCGCCGACGGCAACGAGCGAGAGGTACCGGCCGCTGTGGTTGAGCTCCGCCAAACGCGAGGGCGCGTAGACGGCCGGCAGATCGTACGCGTAACCGTAGGTCTGGTAAAAAGTTCGCGCGATGCCGACGGCGTCGTCGTCCCGAAAGCGACGAATCGCATACTCTTGAGCCGGTGCGAGCGCTACGCTCGCGTCGTCCGTTACCGGTTGCGCCGGGGGCGCCTCCATGCTTCGCCCGCGACCCGTCTTCAGTCGCAGCTCGCTGCCGCCCGTTCCATGGCATATCCAATGTGCGGCGTCGACTTCGGCGCCGACCTGGCTCCATTGTGGATCGCGCCGGGCTAGGGCGTCGTCAACCGGCATTCCGCGTTCGAATAGCGATACCTGAAGGTACGCCGGCGTGCACGAGGCCACGAGGTGCAACGCTTCGCGCGCCGCGACCAATTTCTGCTCGACGATGATCTCAAAGCCGCTGCGAGCCGCTGCTACTATGCCACGGGCTTGCTCCGGCGCGAGATCGCTGCGGTGCGCGGCGTCGGCGGCAAACGCTTCCGCGAGCGAGGCAAAAGCCGGCTCGGGCGGGACCTTGAGCTCGGTCGTGAAGGTCAAGTCTAGATTTTGCCTGGAACCTTGCCCGCAAAGAGCGCACTGCTGTTCGCCCGCTCGATGAGGCTCACGCAATCCAAGTTCGAGCGGACGACTTTGGGCCGCGATGTTGGGTCGTTTCGAAAATAGAAGACCGAGCACGGCTGGAGCAGCGGCGGAGGGCCCTCATCGATTTGATAGACGGTGGTTTCGATGACCTTGACGACGGCGTACGAGGCCGGATAAATGTCGATGCCCGTCTTGTGATCGAGACGCAACACGCCCTGGCCATTTTTCGCCATGAGCGCCAGGTCGCCGGCGTCCTTTCTCACGGCGAGAATGACGGCCGAAGCCATCCCCTTCTTCACGTGGGGCTGCAGCACGATTACGCGCATCGGTCCCTGCAAGACGCTTTGACCGGGGTGAGCGAACCGCACTTGCGAAACGGCGCCGGTTATCGGAGCGTCGTGGCCGGAGCCGTCGTCGCAAGCCAAAAGCTTCTCATCCTGCGCCGGGTGATTGGGCGTGGCTAGGAGGGTGATGATGGCGGTGCGGTCGAGCATTCCCGGTCCGAGTTCGACCCAGGCTTTGCCCGTGCACGTGATTTTCGGTTCGCCCTTGACCGTCCAAAGCTTCAGCGTGAGCGAAAGCGTATCGGCGCGAACCCCGGCGCAAAAAAGGGCCCAGACCACAAGGGTAAGGCCGGTCGCGACGATTCGCCGCCGGGGCGAAAAATGAGGCTCGAACATGCCGCCAGCGTTCGGCGCACCCGCCCCCGCCTCCACCTCGGGCCTCGCTGCCGTCTTCTTAAAATCGGCCACCTTTGGTAAACTGTTTCTCATGAACATGATGTCGAATCTCGAAGCGCACGTCGACGAGGCGCGCAAAAGCTGGGGCTGGTTCCTCGCGTTGGGGATAGTCCTGATTCTCGTCGGCGCCTACTGCATCTGGGCCGAGATGGCCGCGACGCTCGCGTCGATGGTGGTCTTGGGTGCCGTTCTGATCGTTGCCGGTATCGTTCGGCTGATAAGCGTCTTTACGGCGCGCAGCATCGGTTACGGGATCCTCCTTCTGCTAGCCGGCATTTTCGAGCTGATCGTTGGATTGATTTTGATCGAACATCCGGCAATTGGCGCGCTGACCATCACGCTCTTCATCGCGATGCTCTTGCTCGTCGGAGGGGTCTTCCGCTTCTTCTCGGCGCTGTGGTTCCGCATGCCGCATTTCGGATGGGTCGCGTTCAGCGGCATCGCCAGCTTGATCTTGGGTATCTTACTGTGGGTGCAGTGGCCCTTCTCCGCGCTCTGGTTCATCGGCTTTGCCGTCGGCCTCAGCCTCATCTTCGACGGCGTGGCTTGGACGTCGCTCGCGATGCGGTTACGGTCGTAGCAGTCCGCGACGCCGGCACTTGACGACCGGCACCTAAGGTGCCGGAATTGTGACATCGCGCGAGGAGAACTACCGTCGTAGGCAGACTGACCTGCTTATGCGCATCAAGCTTTTTCGGCCGCTCGTTCTGATCGGCGCTGCCGGCTGCGCCATCGGAGCTTCGGCCACCGCCGGCAAGGCCGATTCCTCGATGTTCCGCGCCGGTCCGTCGCACTTGGGAGTCTACGATTCCACCGCACCGTCGCTCTCGTCGGTAAAGTGGCGCTTCCATCCTGGCGGCAAATTCTTCTCGTCGCCGACCGTTAGCAACGGGACGGTCTACATCGGCAACACCGACGGCAAGCTTTACGCCGTCCGCGTCTCGGATGGCTCGCAGATCTGGAGCTTCAAGACTGCAGGCGCCGTAAACTCGACGCCCGCGGTTTCAAACGGCATCGTAATCGTCTCCAGCCGGGATGGAAGCGTCTATGGGGTCGACGCTGCGAGCGGCACCCAAAAATGGGTCTTCAAAACCAGGGGCGAGCGACGCTTTACCGCGCCCGGAATTCACGGCATCACTCCTAAGAACGAAATAATGCCCGATCCTTTTGACGTCTTCTTGTCGTCGCCGGCGATCTCCAACGGAATTGCCTATATCGGCAGCGGCGACCACTACGTCTATGCGCTCGACGCTGCTACCGGGGCGCAGCGCTGGAAGTTTCTGACCGGCAACGTCGTTCATGCTTCACCCGCCGTGGCTGGAGCAACCGTCTACGTCGGCAGCTGGGATCGCTACTTTTACGCGCTCGACGCGCGCAGCGGCGCGGTACGCTGGCGATTCGCGACCGGTGACGATCGCGTCACCTACAATCAAGTAGGCATCGCGGGATCGGCGGCCGTGGCGGACGGAATGGTCTACTTCGGCTGCCGCGACAGCGTGTTCTACGCACTCAACGCTCGCACCGGAGCGCTCGCATGGAAGCACGACGAGCACGGCAGCTGGGTCGTCGGCTCTCCGGCCGTAGCCGATGGCGTCGTATACTACACAACTTCCGACGAAAGGCGCTTCTGGGCCTTAGACTCCCGCACCGGAGCGGAGAAGTTCAATGCGCCCTACGCATCGTTCGCGTTCTCGTCGCCTTCGCTGGCCGGGGGCGTCGCCTATTTCGGCACGTTCGACGGCAGGCTCTACGGTATCAACGCGAGGTCGGGCAAGGCCGTGGCGCGCTTCTCAACCGATGCCTCTGTTAAGAATCTGCCCGCACACCTCGACAAGTCCGGCAACGTCGACCTCAACACGTTTTACGATGACGCAACGCTCGACGCCGTCATCTTGGGCCTCGAGCGGATCTACGGATTGGGCTCGATCCCCGGATCCCCGGCGATTGACGGCGGCGTGCTCTTCGTAGGCGGCACCGACGGGACGCTCTATGCCATCACGTAACTCGTAGCCACGGGACGGCTCGGTGCCTTGACGCACGCTTTGCGCTGTGTTATGGTTCCCGCAATGTTCTGTCGCGCCACGATGATGGTCATGGTAAACCGCATGTCGATGCATGCGGAGGGGTCGTCATGAAGCGCGCCGGTTAACCAACCAACAAAAACGCTTCATGCGCCCCTCGCCAACGGCGGGGGGCGCACTCTTTACTCGCTTTCCCATCGCAAAAGGAGGCCGAGAGTAGTGGAATTAACCGTCGGCATCGCCGTACTCGGTTGCGGCACGGTTGGTTCGAGCGTCGCAGAGCGCTTGCTGCGCGAGCGCAGCGTGCTCGAGCGGCGCAGCGGCGCCGGGTATCGCGTTCGCGGAATCGCCATCCTAGATCGTTACAAGGCACGCCACGATTCGATCGACCGGCGGCTGCTCACCACCGATGCCGCATCGTTGGTCGACGATCCGCACGTCGATCTCGTCGTCGAAGTCATCGGCGGGGTTGCCAAAGCTGCCGAGTTGGTGGAGCGCGCCCTGTATCGCGGACGCCACGTGGTTACGGCCAATAAGGAGCTGCTCGCAACCCACGGTCCTCGTTTGCAGGCGTTGGCGACGGCCAGCGGCGCGGCATTGCGTTTTGAGGCCGCCGTTGCCGCAGCCGTCCCGATCTTACGTACGCTCCACGAGGCCCTGGCGGGCGACGCGATTGGTTCGGTCGCCGGCGTCGTGAACGGCACGTGCACGTCAATTCTCTCGGCGATGGAAGACGGCTTGGGCTTCGACGAAGCACTGGCGCGCGCACAGTCGCTCGGTTATGCCGAGAGCGAACCGTCACACGATCTCGACGGCAGCGACAGCGTACACAAGTTGGCGTTGCTCGCGCAAGCCTCGTTCGGCTTGGCGGTAATTTCACCGCGGATCCGCCATGGCGGAATCCGTCACGTAACGCAGCGCGACGTCGCGCGAGCGCGGATGTCGGGGCTGCGGATTCGTCCGGTCGTGGCCGCCGTCCGGACGGAGCGCGGAATTCTCGCCGAATCGGCCGCGCTGGCGGTGCCTGAAGATCACGAGTTCGCGCGCACCGCCGGCCCGCAGAGCGTCGTTCAAGTCGCGGCGCGCGACGCCGGAACGCTCGTGTTGCGCGGCACCGGCGCCGGCGGTGCGGCCACCGCCTCGGCCGTGCTCGGTGACGTCGTCACGCTGTTGCGAGCCGTCGCTCAGCGGCGCGACCAAAGTCTGCGCGGCCAGGGCACTGCGCTCGAGCCGGCAATCGAAGTCGACCCGCTCTTCGCCCAGCTGGCGCGCAGCGCCGAGCTTCCCGACTACCCCGTCTGGGATGACTCGCTCTGCGACACCGCGTTAGCCGAGGCGGTGAACGCATGATCCGCGAGCAGACGGTAAAGATCGGTACGCTGCAGCTCGAGTGCGGCGTCCAGTTGCGCGACGTCGAGCAACGCGTGACGATTTACGGCACGCCCGCGGAAGACGGGTCCAACGTGGTCCTCGTCGAGCACGCACTGACCGGCTCCGGCCGCGTCGCCGAGTGGTGGCCGGGAATCGTTGGCAACGGCGCGCTCTTCGATCCAAGCCGCTGGTGCATCATCGGAATCAACGCGCTGGGCGGCTGCTACGGCTCGACCGGTCCGGCATCGGCAGCTGAAGACGGCAAGCCGTTCGGCGAGCGCTTTCCGCGGGTGACGGTCGCCGACATCGTGCGCGCGGAAATCGCCGCGCTCGACCGGCTCGGTATCGCCCGCATCGACACCGCCATCGGCGGATCGCTGGGCGGCATGCGAGCGCTGCAATGGGCGCTAGCCGCTCCGGAGCGCCTGCGCGCGGCGATCGTCGTCGGCGCCCACGATCATCACAGCGCGATGGGCATCGCGCTCAACGCGCTTCAGCGCGAAGCGATCTCGCTCGATCCTCCAGGCGGATTGCGACTCGCCCGCAAGATCGCCATGCTGAGCTACAAGAGCGACGACCTGCTGCGATTGCGTCACGAGCGGCGGGGCGACCGCTTTGGGAAGCCGCGTTTCGACGTTGAGGGATATCTCGAACGCCAGGCCGATCTCTTTGAAGCGCGGATGGACACGGCGAGTTACGTTACCTTGACGCATGCGATGGATTCGTTCGACGTGCGGAGTACTCGTATGCTGAACGCCGCACCCGAGCTCGTTTTTGTTGGGATTACCTCGGACTGGCTCTTCTTAGCGCAAGACGTCCGCGCCGCAGCGCGCAGGCTGAGCTTGCGCGGTGCGCGAGCGCACTACGTGCAGCTTCGCTCCGCTCACGGCCACGATGCGTTTCTGGCCGAGGCTCCTCAACTGCGCGAGCTGCTCGAGCCCTTCGCCGGGAGGGCCTACTGTTATGACTGAACGCGGCTTTTCGACTCGTGCCGTATGGACCGGTCAGGAGCCTTGCCCTGCGACGGGTGCGACCATCGTCCCGGTCTATCAGAGCGTAACGTTCACCTTGCCGCGCGTCGGGACGACAAAGGGGTTCGATTATTCGCGCACGATCAATCCCACGCGCGTCGCTTTGGAGCGCCAGCTGGCGGCACTCGAGGAGGGCGAGTACGGCTGCGCCTTCGCTTCGGGAATGGCCGCGGTCGCAGGAGCGACGTCGCTGCTGGCAGCCGGCGATCACGTTATCGCAACGCGCGACATTTATGGCGGCACGCATCGCCTCCTGACCCAGGTGTTGGCGCGCTACGGAATCGGCGTAAGCTTCGTCGATACGAGCGACGTCGACGCTACCTGGAACGCCGTCCGTCCGAACACCAAGCTCCTTTGGCTCGAAACGCCCAGCAATCCGACGCTCAAGCTCTGCGACATCGCCGAAATCGCCCGCCGCCGGCTTCCCGGCGTCGTCATCGCGGTCGATAACACGTTCGCATCGCCGTTTCTTCAAAAACCGCTGCGGCTCGGGGCCGACTTGGTGGTTCACTCCACGACGAAGTACATCGGCGGCCACAGCGACGTGCTCGGCGGCATCGTGATAGCCAACGATCGCGACGTAGCCGAACGAATCGCCTACTATCAGAACTGCATGGGAGCGGTACCCGGCTCGTGGGACGCTTACCTGACGCTGCGCGGCGCCAAGACGCTCGGGCTCCGCATGCAGGCGCAATGCCGCAACGCTGCGGCGATCGCGGAGTTTCTGGCGGCCCGAGAGGACGTCGCCACCGTTTATTACCCCGGCCTCCCGGCGCATCCGCATCACGAGCTCGCCAAGCGCCAGATGAGCGGCTTCGGCGGCATCGTCTCGTTTCGCCCGCGCGGCGGCGTCGAACGCGCACACGCCATCGCTGCCTCGACTTCGATCTTCAGCCTGGCCGTCTCGCTGGGCGGAGTCGAGTCGCTGGTCTGCAGCCCGGCGAAGATGACGCACGCCTCGCTCACGCCCTCCGAACGCGAAGCCCTGGAGATTACCGACGACCTTCTGCGTCTCTCCGTCGGGGTTGAGGACGTCGACGATCTCGTCGGCGATCTGGCCGACGTGCTCGATGCGACGGCAGCCATCAGCTTGCACTCGGTCGGAGCGGGCGGCAGTTTCGCCTAGCGCGGGCGTATCCGTAGGCTCGCAACGTGGCGCGCGTCGTTCAAGCATTGTGGAGTCCTCTCACGGCGGGACGGACGCGATAACGATGTTCGCGCAGGTGACGGATTTGTGCCATTTGGCATTGTAGCGCGCACCTGAGATAGGAGCGCGAAGCGCTTCCGGCGATGCTTTTGGGAAATGCATATCCTGATTATCGGCGGCACACGCTTTCTGGGACGCCACATCGCCGAGTACGCGCTCGCGCAGGGCCATCGCCTTACGGTCTTCCATCGCGGGCGCGCGATGCCCGAGGGGCTGCCCGGCGCAACGAACGTCTTGGGTGACCGCGCCGTCGACGTCGAGCGCCTTTCGGGGGAATTCGACGCCGTCGTTGACACCAGCGGTTATCTGCCTCGCGACGTCGCGAAATCGTGCGCGCACGTGCGCTCGCACAATCCCGATGCCATTTACGCATTTGTTTCCAGCGTAAGCGCCTATCGCGACGGCTTTCCCTCCGGCGCCGACGAGTCGGCGACATTATGGGACACGGGCGATCCGAACGCGACCGAGATGACGCTTGAGACCTACGGGCCGCTCAAAGCGCTTTGCGAGGCGACTGCGGTCCGGTATTTCGGCGAGCAAGCCCTACTCGTTCGGCCTGGGCTCATCGTTGGACCCTACGATCCGAGCGACAGATTCACGTATTGGATACGCCGCGTCGGCATCGGCGGGGCCGTGCTCACGCCCGGATTACCAAATCGGGAAGTACAGTTCATTGACGGACGCGATTTGGCGGAGTGGATCGTAGCGATGCTCGAGGCCGGGCGCGCGGGGACGTACAATGCGACCGGCCCGCTCGACGCGTTAACGTTCGGTACGTTTATGCACGCCTGCCGCACGACGCTAAACTCCGATGCGGAGTTCGTTTGGGCATCGCAAGAGTTTCTGCTCAAACGGGGCGTGGAGCCTTGGATAGAGATGCCGCTGTGGATTCCCGATACCGAGGCCGGGGGCTGGGATTCGATCTCGTCGGGACGCGCCATCGCGGCCGGCCTGACATATCGTCCTTTGAGCGACACGATCGCGCGCACGTGGGAGTGGGACGCGACGCGCGATCGGGCCGCCGCCCTGCGCGCCGGCATCACCACCGAACGGGAAACGCAGCTGCTCGACGAGCTCCTTGAAAAACGCCATGAATAAAATACGCGACGTGCTTCTCGGGATGCTTGGCTGCGCGCTGCTGGCGGCAGCGCCTGCGCCGTCGCCTGCACCGGAAGCGGCCGCTCCAGGCCAGGCCGCCGACTCTGTGACGCATCATACGCTCGCGCTCGGTTCCAAAACGCTCTCTTATACCGCTCGGGCCGGCACGATCGCCCTGCGCAATAGCGACGAGAAGCCGACGGCGGATATCTTCTACGTCGCCTACACGCTCGACGGCGTACCTCCGGCATTGCGGCCGGTTACCTTCCTATACAACGGTGGCCCGGGAAGCGCAACGCTATGGCTGCACATGGGCTCCTTCGGACCGGTACGCGTCGAGGTTGGCAACGGCACGGCGACGCGGCCCGCCCCGTATCGCGTCGTACCCAATACCGAGACGCTCCTCGACGCGACCGATCTCGTCTTCATCGACGCGCCCGAAACGGGTTACAGCCGCATTACCGGCGCCGGAAAGCCTGGAGACTTCTTCGGTGTGGACAAGGACGTCGCTGCATTCGAACAGTTTGTCGTGCGTTACCTGACGACGTTCGACCGTTGGAACTCGCCCAAGTTTCTGTACGGCGAAAGTTACGGAACGACGCGTTCCGCCGCGCTCGCCGATGCGCTGCAGCTCAACGACAACGTGGCGGTCAACGGGATCGTCTTGCAGTCCACGATTCTCAACTTCGGCATCGATAGCAATGCCGCCGGCGGAAACGATTGGCCCTACGTGCTCTACCTCCCGACCGAGACGGCGACGGCATGGTATCACAATGCTCTGCCGGTCTCGGGACAGAGTTTGGAGAGCGCGATCGACCAGAGCGAACGGTTTGCCATGGGCGCGTACGCATCGGCCCTGGCGAAGGGTGGAACGCTCGACGCAACCGAGTACGCGAACGTCGCCCGCAAACTTCACGAGTTGACCGGTCTGTCGGAACGAGAGATTCGCAACAACAACTTGCGAGTGCCGTACTCGCGTTTCGAAAACCGCCTCTTTTTGGAGCGCGGCACGCTGCTTGGCCGGCTCGACGCACGTTTTCGCGCTCAGGCTGTCGACCGCTTAGCCGACGTTCAGCCGTGGGATCCGGCGAGCGCGGCGATCGCCGCGCCCTTCACCGCAGCCGTGAATCAGTATCTGCGCGAGACCTTGGCCTACCGGACGGCGCTGCTCTATCGCCCTAATGCGTACGCCATCATCGGCGCCTACCCCGACGGCTGGGACGTGCGCCACGACGGCGTGCAGAATACCAACGTCGAGCCCGATCTTTCCGATGCGATGACGTTCAACCCGTATCTCAAGATTTTTAACGCCGGCGGCTACTACGATTTCGCGACCCCCTTCTTCGAGGCGCTTTACTCGCTCGATCATCTCACGATCGATCCATCGCTCCGCGCTAATATCACCGAGGGATTCTATCGCTCGGGCCACATGATTTATATCGAGGACGCGGCGCGCAAGCAGCTGCACGACGACCTCAAGCGATGGTACGCCCAAACGCTGGGAGCTTCGTAGCGTGTCGCGCATCATTGGGGCAGCCGTAGCGGCAGCGTTAGCCGGAGCCGCTGTTCCGTTTTCTGCGCCGGCGGCGCCGCCGGTAAAGCCCTACCCCGACGCGGTAACGCACCACTCGATGCTCGTGCACGGTACTCGCCTGACTTACACGGCGCGAGCCGGCACCATCGGCATTCGCGACGATAAAGGCAAAGTCACCGCAACGATGTTCTACACGGCGTTTACGCTCGACGGAGCCCCGCCGGCAAGGCGCCCCATTACTTTTCTATACAACGGCGGCCCCGGCAGCGCGACCATCTGGTTACGCATGGGCTCGTTCGGGCCCGTACGGGTCGTCACCAACGGACCGCCGACCGGCGCCGCGCCGTTCCGGCTCGTCGAAAATCGGCAGACTCTCCTCGACGCGACGGACTTGGTTTTCGTCGATATTGCCGGCAGCGGTTTCGGACGCCTCGCTCCCGGCGCCGACACCAAGAAGTACTTCAGTACCGACGGCGACACGGCCGCCTTCGCCCAGTTCATCGAGCGATATCTCAACGCGTTCGGGCGCTGGAACTCGCCCAAGTTTCTCTTTGGCGAGTCTTACGGTACGGCGCGATCGGCTTTGCTGTCCAACTACCTGCAGAACGCCAACGTCGGCATCAACGGCATCGTGCTTCAGTCTTCGTTGCTCGACGCGTCGCTCGCGACTCCGTACGATTCCGGCGGCGGCGACACCGATGACTGGCAATACGTCTTTTGGCTTCCGACGTTGGCCGCCACGGCGTATCACTACCGTATGGCGGCGCAGCCGCCGGCAACGCTGGCCGCGTTCGTCGCCGAGGCGTCGCGCTTTGCCATGGGTGAGTATCGCGAGGCTCTAGCCATGGGCTCGAAGCTTCCCGCCCCGCAACGTGCCGAGATCGTGCGAAAGCTTACGCGCTACACGGGGCTTTCGGAGACGTACGTCTCGAACGCCGACCTGCGCATCTTGGGCTTCCGCTACGTCGCCGAGCTGCGGCGCAGGGTCGGGCGCGTCCAAGGCGTCTACGACGCGCAAGTGGAGCTATCGACCCTCGATCGCGCGCAAGAGTTTCCCGCCGTCGATCCGACCAATCAGCTAACCGGACCGCCATATTTTGCGCTGCAGAACGCCTATCTGCGCACGACCCTTCACTACAGCCCGTCGCTCCTTTACCGCACCGGTGCGTACGCTCAAATTCAGAACGCGGGGGGCTGGGACTTCCGCCATAACGGAGCGCTGCCGATGGATACGGCGGGAGATCTCGCGCTGGCGATGGTCGCTAACCCGTCCCTGCGAGTCTTCTCTGCAAACGGCTACTTCGATATGGTTACACCCTTCCAAGCCACGATCTATACGCTCGACCATCTCAACCTGGAGCCGTCGCTGCGCCGGCACATCGCGTTCGGCTTCTACGAGTCGGGCCATCTGATCTACGCCAACGAACGCGCGCTGCGGCGCTATCACGACGATCTCGAACGCTGGTACGCCGCGACGCTCGCCTCGACGCGTTAGAGCAAATCGCGCAACGTTAAGTCGAATTCAAGCGGCTTGCCTGCCCGGCTTACGGCGACGTGGAGCGTCGTTCCGGCAGGCAAGGTCCAATAATTTTTGATCTGGTCGCCGCTAAGCGTGGCGACGGGCCGGCCGGCAATCGCGACCAGCGTATCGCCGCGCTCTATTCCCGCTTGCTGCGCCGGCGAGCCCGGAATAACCGACGCCACGATCGTCGCACTCGCTTCGTGGCTGGTCGCGATGCCAACGCGCGTAAACGTAAAGGGCTCGCCGAACCCGTCGTTTTTTGCCAAGTACAGGGTTTTATCGGGAACGTCAATGGTCACGGTAAAGCGGCGCAACACGTCGGTACCGACGTTCCCGTCGAGGTCCGGCGCCGAAAAGACGCCGCCGGTGGCGTGGACGACGTAGGCGACCGGATCGACAAGCACCGCACTGCCGAGGCTCAGCGTGTCCACGCGGCCAGCAACGCCGGTCATGAGACCGCCGGCGCCCCGGCCCGGGGTCGCCTCGACGGTGCGCGGCATCTTTGCAACGAGCCCGTTGGCATTGGCGAAACGTTCGGAAAGCATAAGCGCCTGCGGCGACCCGGCGTCGATGTCAAAGCTACCCTCAAGGCCGTCCACGGCCGCCCGGACGTTGGGGAAGACCCCGCCGCGCAAGATCATAGGCAGCGCCGTCGCGTTAGGCTCGACGCGAAACACTTGCGGATTGGTCAGCGTAAGCGTCTTGTGAGCGTAATCGATCGTCACGATCAGCTGCGTGAAAAATTCGCGTCCCAAGATGCCGCCGAACGGCAGGCCCCCGAAGGGACTGCCGAGATCGATGGTGGCGGGGAGCACGAGAAAAAACCCCTTCTCGAGCCTCGCGTCGCCAAGCGACGCAACCGTCGGAACCACGATCCCCATCGGTTCGGTCGTATTGCCGACCCCCGTGACCTGCGCGGTAGCCACCACCGGCAGGTTCAGCTGCTTCGCGGCAAGGCTCGAGAGCGAAGCCGCACCACCGGTGTCAAAAACGAATGCGTAGGCCTTCCCGTCTACGATTGCTTTAACGTAGATGTGATTGCCGTAAAGACGAAACGGCACCGTTGTAGAGCTCGCCACGGTGGCCGGCGCTTGGTGTGCTTGGGGATGCTCCTGTGCGAGTACGGGTGCCGGCGCGAGCAGCGCGGCAAAGACCAATGCGATTATCTTCATATCAGTCACTACTCTCCACTCGGGAAGCCGGCTTCGCTTCCGGGTGACGCGTTTATGCCGTATCGCACTTCAATTTTGAGGGGCCCCTGAGGACGCGAGAGGCTGCGAGATGCTTTCATGAAAGAGATGGCGCCCGAGATTCACGCCGTGAGGACCGGAAGCACGGCGACGCCGCGCCGGGAGTGGGGCGAACGCGAGGTGCGTCGCCTGCTCCGAGGCCTGCGACGTCCGCACACGCTGGCAATGGAACCTTTGGCGCGATTTCTTTGCGACGCCTATGCCATCGAGAGCCCCTACGATGCCACGCTGCGATTCATCACCGACACCTTCGTTAACGGCGGGCTGGTTGGAAAGCGGCTCTTTGAGCTGATACAAACCTGCGACGTCCAGGCCAACGAGACTCTGGTGGCCGCCGCGTCGGAAATGGGTGTTTCGCCGCGCCAGTTCTTTCGTTATCGCCGAGAGGCCATCGTCGCGCTCGCCGCGCACGCCAACCGCCTGGGACGTCCCGATGAGGCTGTCAAGAATCCGATGGAAGAGTTGGCGCGTCTTCTCGGCGAAACCGATCCCGCAGCTGCCAGCCAAGTGTACGAGATCGCCGCTCCTGAGGCCGGGCACGTGACCATGGAGCGCGTCGAGGTGCTGCTCAACGCCGGCGAGTTCTTCGGCAACGACGTGCTCGACCGGTTTTACGGCACCGAGAGGCTGCGCGTCCTCATCAAAATCGCACGCAGTTGTTACATCTTCGGCAACCCCCGCGCCGGCGAGACGCTTCTGGAAGCGGTGCGAGCCGGCATGGCCGATGCCATCGTCGAGAATCGCGAGGTTCTCGATTTCGATCTCCTTTACACGCGGTACATTCGCGCCTTGCATCGCGGCGATACGTCGGAGTGCATGCGGCTAGCCTGCGACGCGAGAGAGCGCGCCAAGGGCGATGAGATGCGGACGATTGCCGCCATTCTCATCGAGGGAGAGTCGGCAGTGCGTGCCGGTGACCTGCCGCTTGCCGAACAGACCCTCACCGCCATCGAAGCCATGGTCTTGCGCCGCACGCAGTTGCGGCTCGTGACCGTTGCAATCTGTCTGCGCGCTGCGATCGCCTTCATGCGCAATGACTTGGCGCGAGCGTATGGCTACATTCATTCGGCGCAGCTCGCATTGCACGAACGCCCCCTCGACGCGATGACGATCAACGCGCTGATCGGCCGGGTTTCGCTGGCGATGGGAACGGCCTGGCGCGCACCGCGCGTTCTGCTGGAGATCGCCGAACCCCCGATCCGCGCGCTCGTGCCCGCAAGCGGCGCCGGTTTCGTCGGACTCGACGGGTCGACGCGACGCCTCTTCCCGCGACTTTATCTCAAAGTAGTCGATCTCCGCGCGGGCCTCGCTGCCGGCGAGCTCGGTTTGATCGACGAAATCGTTGAAACGATCGCGCAGGTACGCCTTGCCGGGTATCGCGCTCTGGAAGCCTGCGCCCTTGGGGTACTCGCTCGGTGGCACGCTCTCGCCGGAGACCCCGACGAAGCGCAAGCGACCGCAATTAAAGCCTGGACCATCGTAACCGACCTCGGTGATTTCTACGCAGCGCACGATTTATTCACCGGCGCCGGAGGCACGCGCCGCGAGTTCGGCGCAATAGATCTCAATGACGAATTCCTGGCGGCGTTCTATCAATCGCTCGAGCGGCGATTCCCCAGCGCCGCTCTCGTCGCTGCAACCGGCGCGTCGAAAAACCGCTTCTGGCGAAGCCTCCTGCTGGGCTCGCGCGGTAATGGCGGCGTTCGAGCCGACGACGCATCGGCATTCTTGGATGTGATTGCTGCGGAACGCGATCCCGCGGCATGCCAAAAGCAACGAACGCCCTTCGTCCGCGCTGTCGCGCGCGAGACGGCCATCTTACTCCCGCCGGCCGAGCGCGGCGCCTTTATCGCTGGTGTTACAAAGGCGTTGGAAAGCGCTTACGAGCGGCTTGCGGGCGGCGCCCCGAGGTTGAAGCGGCCCCAGTTTTGAGCATGTTGCAGCGAGCCTTCGGGCTCGGTATCGCACTGTTCGTCGGTTTGGCGTGCGGCGCGCGGGCCGCCGACACGGCTCTCGGCAGTTGGCTGCCGAAGGCCGACTCGGGGTTCGTTGCCTGGAGCGACGGAGGGGCAACGCGCATAGCCCGCTACGATTACTTCGTCTGCGGCGCGACCGTAAAGCCTACGCTGCCGCCCCATGACTTTCATTATCCCGGAGGCGCCTGTCCACTGATGAAAGGCGCCACGGCTTTCGTTTACGGCACCGCCGAACCGATCAAAGGGAGCATCCTTTACGATCGCTCCGGCGGTATCGTTCTCTTTAACACGGGATGCTGCGCCTGGCGCGGCTACGTGCTTGCCGCGGGTACCGGCGCACCCCCGCAGAGCGTTGCGCAGGCGAGTTTGAAGGATGTGCGCACCGCACGCGGCGTCAAACTCGGTATGACGCCGCCAGACGTCGTCGCGATTTACGGACACGCGCCCGTCCGTGCGGGCGCAAGTCATCCGGGATTGACCGCGCTGTATTATACGACGATGCGAGGTACGCCGAAGAGCTCGCCCGATGCTTGCGGGCAATATCAAAGCTTTTTCTTTAAACGAGGGCGGCTAGTGGAAATCGATCTCCTCACCGGCTGCTAGCCGCTCTAACCGGCAGGCCGCAGACCGGTCGCTGCGGAAGCCGCCGCCATGACGCGCTGCATTGCAATGCTCTCACTTTTTGTACTGGCCGCCTGTGCATCGGGAGGCTCTTCGTCGCTGCCCGCGACAAAGGGATGGTCGGCGCTTCGCGCGTTCAGCGGTACCGGGTCAGGAAAGATCAAACACGTCATTTACGTGATTCAAGAGAACCGCAGCTTCGACAACTTATTTCAGGGATATCCGGGAGCCGACACCGTCTCGAGCGGTCTCAACTCACATGGCCAACAAATCACGCTGCAGCCCGAGTCGCTGAGCAAGGTGTATCAAATCGATCACTCGGTCTTCGGCATGTTCGCCGCCTGCAATGGCACCGGCAGCGTCCCGGGCACCAACTGCCAAATGAACGGCTTCAACAACGAAGAGTCGTACGGTGGGCCGAATAATCCGCAGTACGTCTACGTGCCCCACGCCGAGTCGAAGCCCTATTTCGACATGGCCCATGAATGGGTTGTGGCCGATCGCATGTTCCAGTCGCAGCTCGACGAGAGTTTCGTCGCGCACCAGTACGCCATCGCCGCGCAAGCGCAGTCCAGCGTCGACCTTCCCTTCTATCTGCTATGGGGATGCGCCGGCGGCAAGAACGACGAGGTCGGAACGCTGACGCAGAATCGCAGCCCGTACGGTCCGTACCAGCAGGCCTGCTTCGACTATACCACGCTCGGCGACGAGCTCGATGCCGCGAAGCTCTCGTGGCGGTTCTATGCCGTTCAATACAACCAAGATAACGGCGGAAACGGGGGGACTTGGTCGGGATATCAAGCCGTGAAGCATATCTTCTACGGGAAGGATTGGAGCAACGTCATCTCGCCCAACTGGCAGTTCATCAAAGACGTGCGCCACGGAAAACTGGCCAACTTTACCTGGATTACGCCGGAGTGCGCCGAATCGGATCATACCGAGTGCGGCGGCGGCTACGGACCGTCGTGGGTCGCCGCTATTGTTAATACCGTGGGCAAGAGCAAGTTTTGGGATTCCACGGCAATCTTCGTGCAGTGGGACGACTGGGGTGGATACTACGACCACGTCGCGCCAACGTACCAGGATTATGACGGCACTGGTTTCCGCGTTCCGCTTCTCGTGATCTCACCATACGCTAAGAAAGACTTCGTCTCGCACGTACCCTATGAGACGGCCAGCGTTTTACGATTCGCTGAAGATCTCTACGGGCTGCCGCAGATGGCTGCGGCCGATTCGCGCGCAAACTCGCCGGCCGCGGATTGCTTCGACTTCACGCAACACCCGCGAAGGTTCGTCAAAATTAAGGCGCCCTATCCGGCGAAGTTCTTCATCGGAAACACCCTCGGGGGCACGAGCCACATGATTCCCGACTACGAGTGAGGCGGCTACTCGCCCTAATCTTGTTTCCTAATCGCGACCAGCTCGGAGGGGCCAGCTTGGCATGGCGTAGTAACTCTACGGCGTCAGAAAAGGAGTAAGGCATGGCGATCAATCGGGCGAGTTTTCTGAATGCGTCGCTGGCGGCAATGGGCGCCGCCGTTGCCGCGAAGCCTACGGCGGCTACCGCGTCGACCGGTTCGGGACCCGTTTCCGGACAATCGCCGCAGGAATCGTTAGAGCGGCTAATGGCCGGAAACAAGCGATTCGTCCATAACGACTTTCCGACGCAGAATCACATGGCGGAAAAGCGGGAAATGCTCAGAGATACGCAAGCGCCGTTTGCCACGATCCTGACATGTGCCGATTCGCGGGTGATCCCGAACTTTATTTTCGTCCAGGGGCTCGGCGATCTATTTGTAGCCAGAGTAGCCGGCAACTATCCCGACGATCTCGTGACCGGCTCGATCGAGTATGCCGTCGAGCATCTGGGAACGCGACTCATCATGGTACTCGGACATCAAAATTGCGGCGCCGTAAAGGCCGTCTACTCCGCATCCGAGGAGCATCAAATGCTTCCGCCCCATCTCACGACGATCCAACGCCTTATTGGGCCTGGAATACAACGCGTCGTGCAAAACAAGGGCACGATTAACGAAGCGATTACCGCGAACGTTCGCGCTGCTAAGGCCGACCTCGTGGCGACGTCATCCGTCATCGATAGCGGAATAAAGAGCGGAAAAGTGCTCTTAGTCGGCGGCGTCTACAAACTGGGAACGGGTGAAGTAGCGCTGGTAAGCTAGCCGACGGTTTGGGCTCCATTTCGAAGAAATGGTGGAGCTGTCGGGGTACTGCCCCCCGAGTCCAAGAGGTCTAACCGGCGCGTTCTCCAGGCTCAGCCTTGACTTTGTCTTGGTCGAACGTACGCCTCAGGGCGGGGCTTGCCGTTCGCTGCAGATTCTTTATCTCGCTCGTGCGCCGAATCACACGCCCGTGCCAGCCCGAGTTTGTGACCGGAGTGCAGAGCGGTTCGGGCCGACCCTCTGCGTCCGGTGACTAGCCTAAATTAGGCAGCCAGTGCGTATTCGTTGTTGGCAGATATTGCCGTTGCGATCGTTTTAGGAGTGCTCGCAACTCCGCCTGCTGACGCCGACCACGGCCTTCTTGTCGAACCTATTTCAGCCCCGCGATCAGACAAACACTATAACACGCCGAAGCAAGTACCGGTTTCGGCGTCAGCGGCAAAGCGGGCGCCCCCTTTGCCCGGGTTAGTTAGACCGCGCGGCGCTCGACCCGGTCGCCCTGAGCCATCAGGGTCGACACGATCATCATGATGATGGCGCCGTAGAGGTTGGCGAGCCACGGGTTGATCTCGCCGGTGGTGTGGAAATTCGGTGCAATCCAGACCGTGATCGCGAAGAGAATGTAGTTGATCACGATCGAGAAGAGACCGTGCGTGATCCAGGTTAGCGGCAGCGAGACGAGCCGCAGAATCGGACCGATGATTGCGTTGACCAATCCGAAAACGATCGCGGCGATCACGGCAGTCCAAATCGTAACGGTGTGATTGAAGCCCGGAACGTACCTCGCGATGAGGTAGAGGACGATGGCGTTGACCAGGAATCTCAGAAGCCAGTTCAAGAGCGATACCCTCCTTCCAGTTCCTGCTTTATCTTTGCGGCCAACGCGGGCGTCATCCCTTTGACGGCCGCGATTTCGTCGATGGCGGCGCGGCGAATCCCGGCCGGGGAGCCGAAAGCGGTCAGCAGCCGTTTTTTCCTCACCGGGCCCACGCCGGCGAGCGCGTCGAGCACGGAGCGGGTCATCGACTTGGCACGCCGCTGGCGATGGTAGGTGACCGCAAAGCGGTGCGCCTCGTCCCGGATTCGCTGCACCAAGTGCAGGGCCGGAGAGTTGGGCGGAAGCACGATGGGATCTGGCTGATTGGGCAGGTAAAGCCACTCGTGCTCTTTAGCCAAACCGGCTACCGGAAGGCCCGTCATGTCGAGCTCTTCAAGCGCCTCGACCACGGCGCCGAGCTGCCCTTTCCCGCCATCGATCAGCAGCAGATCGGGTTTCTTGTTGAAGCGCTCCTTTTTCGCGAGCTCGCGCTCCATCGGCGTGTCGACCTTGTCGGTTTCGCGTCGCAGATAGCGTAAGCGGCGGCGCAGCGTTTCCTGCATCATCGCGAAGTCGTTCGGCCCGCGGTCGTACTGAATCTTGAACTTGCGGTACTCGCTCTTTTTGGCGCGGCCCTCGACGAACACGACCATCGAGGCGACCGGATTGGTACCCTGAATGTTCGAGACGTCGTAGCATTCGATGCGGTGCGGCGGCTCGGGCAGCTCCAACGCGTCGGCCAGGTCCGTGAGCGAGCGCGCCTGCGCGCTCTCCTGCACTTCCTGATGCGCCAAGAATGATTTGAGGTTCTGCTCGGCGTTCTTCTTCACGAGGCGCAGGTACTCGGCGCGCACGCCGCGCTGCGGCTTGAGAATGCGGACGCGCTGGCCTTTGATGCTCGACAGCCACGACTCGATCGTCGAGCGTTCTTCGGGCAGCGCCGTCGCCAAAATCTCCTTTGGGACGGCCGCGGAGATCGTCTGCGCGTCGCTCTTTCGGCTACGCCGCGTCTCCGGGACCGGCGCCTGATTGTCGCGGGCGACTCTTCCCGGCGAAACTGCAGCCTCTTCCGGCGCGCCGGCCGTTCGCGCGGTATAGAACTGCTTGAGGAACTCGCCGGTGAGCGTCTCGTCGGATTGCTCGAAAACGCCCTCCAGGATGAAATTCTCCTGGCCGATCAACTTACCACCGCGCACGAGAAAGACTTGCATGCACGCCTGACCTTTGGCGCGCGCGATCGCGACGAGATCCATGTCGAGGCGCGATTTCCAAACGACCTTCTGCCCCTCGGTCACGCGCCGGACTTGCACGATTCGATCGCGCAGGCGCGCCGCGCTCTCGAAGTTCAGATGTTCGGCGGCGTCGGCCATCTCCGACTGCAGCCGCGTCAGAAGCGAGTCTTGCTTACCCTCGAGAAAGAGCACGACCTCGTCGATGGTGCGATCGTAGTCTTCCTGCGTCTGGTAGCCGACGCACGGAGCCAGGCAGCGCTTGATGTGGTACTGCAGGCAGGGCCGCTTGCGCCGCCCGTCGATCGGCTCCCGGCAGGTACGCAGCGGAAAGACGACGCGAACCAGATTGATCAGTTCGCGCAGGCCGTGCGCGTTGGTGTAGGGCCCGAAGTACCGCGCGCCGTCGTTGCGGACGAACCTGGTGAATACCACTCGCGGAAACGGCTCGTTGGTAACTTTGAGATATGGATAGCGTTTGTCGTCGCGCAGCCGCACGTTGAACGGCGGCTGGTGCCGCTTGATCAGGTTGGCTTCGAGGATCAGCGCTTCGACTTCGTTGGTGACGACGATCGTGCGCACGTCGGCAACCTTCTCGACCATCGCGGCCGTACGCGTCGTATGGACGGCGCCCTCTTGAAAATAAGAGCGCACGCGGTTGCGCAGCGAGATCGCCTTTCCTATGTAGAGAATCTCGCCGTCGTGACCGGCCATGAGATAGACCCCCGGAGCGTCGGGGATCTGTGAGAGCGTCGCGCTGGAGTTCACTCGGCTAGGTTTGCTTTGGCGCGCCGGCGCCTCCCGCGCGCGATGAACGCCGTCGCGGCGATAGCCAGGACCGCGACGGCCAGCACGATATAGCCGCCGCGCTGCAGCAGCGGCAGCACCGTGTCGAGGTGCGAGCCCAGCGCGCTGCCCAGCAGAATGAGGAACGAGCAGAAAATGAGCGAGCCGAGAAACGTCCAGAGGTAAAAGAGCGCCAAATTCATTTCCGCCAACCCGGCCGGGATGGCGCAGACTCCACGAAGCACCGGTAGAAAGCGGCAGACGAAGATCGCGAAGGTTCCCCAGCGGTCGAAGAACTTATGCACTAAAGCGAGACGGTCGTGCGTGAAATGGATGTACTTTCCGTAACGTTCCACGAACGGAACGCCGCCGTAGCGTCCAATCGCGTAACCGATCGAGCCGCCGCCGATCTCGCCGGCCAGCGAAACCGCAATCGTCAGCCACAGATTGGGCAGATGACCCGTTGCGGTAAGGGCACCGGCTACGGGAAGGATCACTTCGGTGCCGACCGGAGCGCCGAGGTTGCCCAGCGCCAAGCCCACGAAGAGGCCAAAATACCCGTAGTGGTCGATGAGCGCAATGATCGCGTGCTGGAGTTGCTCCACGCTTCCTGCTTACTCCACCGCGCGGGCGGGGTTTCGCTTACCGGCGCGACGGAGAATCTCGGCGGCGGAGCTCCCGCCTTCCAAGCGCAGCGCCTCGAACAGGTCGAAGGGACCGATCTCGCGGTCGCCGGCGCGTTCTTGTGCCAGCGCGACGATGCGTCGGACGCGCGGCGTAATCAGGATTCCCTCCCACAGGCGGTCGTCGCCGGTCCCCAGCGCTCGCCGGACCTCGGCGTGCACTTCGGATGCGTCGATCCCCTCCGCGTCGAGCGCGCAAAGCGTCGAGGGGTCGCGCTCGTCAAGCAAAGCGACCAGCAGGTGTTCGGCACCGACGTAATAGTGGCTGTGGTTCCGGCACTCTTGCTCGGCTACTCGCAGCACGCGCCGGGCAGCCGGGTTAAAATTGGAGAACAAGCAATCCTTCGACAGCCCTTCGACAGGCTCAGGATGACAGGACGGGAGGAGAGAATTTCGGGGCGACACGATTTGAACGTGCGACCTCTTCGTCCCGAACGAAGCGCTCTACCAAGCTGAGCCACGCCCCGAGAACCACGAAGGTTTCACGCTTTCGCGCTCCCTTCCTTTGCCCCTATTGCAGGGCCGACTCCCCGCGAGGGTAGAAGGCGGGTAACTATCAAGAGTTCACTCGCTTCATGAGATATTTAATCGTTGGGTGCGGGCGCGTCGGTTCCGCTCTCGCGAAGTTGCTCGATTCCGACGGACACGAAGTTATCGTCGTCGACGAGAACGCAGCCGCTTTTAAGCGGCTGGGTCAGAAATTCAAAGGTCACGAAGTCGTCGGAACGGGCATCGACTACGACGTCCTCCAGCGCGCGGGCGCGGCGACCGCCGACGGTTTTGTCGCCGTTACCAACGGCGACAACCGCAATATCATGGCGGCCCTGATCGCCCAGCGCATGTTCCACATCGAGAAAATCGTCGCACGCATCTACGATCCGCCGCGAGGACAAATGTATCGCGAGCTAGGCGTGCAGACGGTCTGCCCGACGACGGTCGGAGCGAAGATGATCCGCGACGTGCTTACCGCCACAACCGATTCGCAACCCTTCGACCTCGGGAAGTTGACCTCGGCTTCGGTCATCGCCGGCGCCGTGCATGCCGGAAAGCGGATTGCCGAGATTCAGGAATCGGGACGGATTCGGATCGCGGCGCTCCGGCGCGGCGCCGGCGATCCGGTGATCGCCTCGGACGACCTGGTGGTGCAAGAGGGCGACGAGCTCAACGTTATTCTCTCTCCCGACGCAACGGCCGATCTCGCCCGTCGCTTTCCCAATCCTGCTGCTCGAGCGAAGGTCAGCGCGTAGCGCGTGTTCACTCTCATCGTCGGCGGCGGAAAGGTCGGCTCGTATCTCACCCGCGCGCTGCTCAACCAAGGGCACGAGGTCGTCGTCATCGAGAAGGACGAACGCAAGGCCAATGCGCTCGAGCGTCTCATCGATCGCAAGGTGACGGTGGTCGGCGATGGATGCGATCCACTCATTCTCGACGCCGCGGGCGTGGCTCGCGCCGACGTCGTGGTCGCAGACACTGGTGACGACGAAGATAATTTGGTCGTCGTTCTTCTCTCCAAGCGCAAGTCGAAAGCGCGCTGCATCGCCCGAGTTAACAATCCCGCGAACAAGCTGATCTTCAACTCTCTCGACACCGACGACCCGGTAATCGTAATTTCGTCGACCGAGCTGATCCTCGACGTGCTCAACGAGCACGTCAATGCGTCGCGGTATCGCTCGATGCTCGAAACGATGCATCTCTTCGGCAAGGGGAACATGCAACTGGTAAAGGTCGCGATCCCCGAGAGCTCGCCGGTCGACGGGAAACGCCTTGCGGAAATCGGCTTCCCGCACAACTCCGTCGTCGTGGCGGTCGACCGGCCCGACAGCGATCTGGAGATTCCGACCGGCGACACGACGCTGCGCGCCGGCGATAACATGATCGTCATCGTCAAGAACGGCGCGGCCGAACGAATCCGCGCCATCTTGGGCCTCGAACGCTAGCCTCCTAAATGTAGCCCTTGCGGAGGGCGACGACCGCAGCCTGCGTGCGATCCGAAGCCGATAGCTTCTCCAAGATATCGCGAATATGTCCTTTGACAGTGCCGAGACCGATGTGCAAGGCCTCGGCAATCTCGGCATTGGCGTGCCCGTCGGAAATCAAACGAACGATCTCCGTTTCGCGCAGCGTCAACGGCGAGGAGCGTACGTCGTTCGGCCTAGAGCTGGAAAAGCGGGCCAGCACGACGTGCGCGATGCCCGGGTCGAAGTAGGCGCCACCCTCTGCCGCGATGCGAACCGCGTCGACGATTCGCTCGGGCTCCGAGCTCTTGAGGCAGTAGGCGTCGGCCCCCGCGCCGAGGGCGGCCAACACTTCATCTTCCAAGTCGATCATCGTCACGATCACGACGTGCGTTTGAGGCAGCTCGGCAAGCACGCGCTTGGTCAACGTCACGCCATCCATTCCCGGAAGGCCGATGTCGACGACGGCGACGTCGGGGTGCTCGCGGCGGATCGCCTCCAAACCGGCTAAGCCGTCCGCCGCCTCGGCGACGACGTCGTACGCGGTCTCGAGCGCCGTGCGCAGACCGGCGCGCGTGAGGGCGTGGTCCTCGACGATTGCCACCCGCGTTCGCGCCGCAAACGTCATCTCAAGCTGCCGCCGGGAAGGTCATCGTAAACGCGCTTCCACGCGGCGATCTTTGGGCATACGCGACCCTTCCGCCGTGCTTTTCGACGATGCGCCGGACGATGTAGAGCCCGAGTCCGGTTCCTCCGCCGGCCTGACCGCCGCCGAAACGCTGAAAGAGCGCGTCGCGGCGTTCGGGAGGCACGCCATAACCGTCATCCTCAACGGAAATCGCAATCGAATCCCCGGACGAACTGCCGCGCACCACCACCTGACCTCCGGAGGGCGCTGCTTCGAGCGCATTGGCCACCAAGTTGCCGGCGGCGCGCCGAATCTCGTGCGGATCGCCGAGCATGCGCAACGTTTGAGACGGAAAGTCGGTGGTAATGGCGACGTTCTTGACCTCACCGACCGGCCGCAGCTCCTCGACCACCTGAACCGCCAGCCGGGCGAGATCGATCGGCTCGCGCAGCGTCGACGCTTCCCCCGCTTCGTAGCGGGCCACCAGCAGCAGCGTCTCCACGATTCTCCGCTCGTCGTCGTTGGACGCGAGAGCCGTACGCAGAACGGTTCGGTAGCGCTCGGGAAGCTCGCCGTACGCCCCGCCGATGGCCTGCGTCATCGAAACGTGCGCCGCCGTGAGCGGCGTGCGCAGATCGTGCGCGAGCGCGTAGACGATATCTCGAATCACGTCGCTGCGGTCCGCCAGCTCGTCCTTCTGACGTGCGATCTCCTCGTTCTGCTCGCCCAGTTGGGCAAAGAGACTGGCTTGTTCGAGCGCCAGCGCCGCCTGCCCCGAAAAGGCGCGTAGGGTAGGCAGCGCGTCGTGCACGAAGGCCGAGCCCGCATCGACGCATGCGATCAAGACGTGCTCTGCCGCTCCCTGCGTCGAGATGCGAGTGACGAGCGCTTCGGCGGCGCCGAGCGCGGCGAGCGTCATGCGCCCGAGCGCGTCGCCGGACGTCACGCCGAATGCGCCGTCAACCTCTTGCGCGCGCGTCACCAGCGAGGCGATCTCCATCGAAAGCGCCGGGCGCTCCACCGTGATGTCTGCGTCGCCGCTTCGGTACGACATCGTTAGCGGCGCAGCAAAGGGCGCCTCGCGAATTATCAACAGCGCTTTGGATGCGCCTAACAGGTCGACCGATTCCCGGGTGATGGCCCGCTGAACGAGCTCGACGTTGAGCGTTTCGCGCACGCGCGCGGTCGCTCCGCGCAGCGCCTTCTCGATCTCGATCTGCCGCATCCGTCCCGCAGAGACGCCCGTCTCTCGCGCAAGGTCCTGGGTCTTGACGCTGAGATAACCCACGAGAACGAACGACGCCGCCAAGAGCAATCGATCGCCGATCGCCACGCCGTCCCAGTGATGCCCGGCCTGCAATCCGTTTACGTAGCCGGCGGTCGCATTGGCGATCTCGGCGGCGACTACGAGATTGATCGTTAGGCCGCTCCGTAAAGCGAGGCTGCTGAGCGCGATCGGACCGTTGAGCAGAATAGCCGCGATAAACAGCTGCGGCGTGAGGAGGTCGAGGATCCAAGCGACGATCAGCAAGCCGTAGCAGAGCAGCGCCACGAGTTGCGCCTTCGGGCAGCGCGGCGGGGGCGCCTTGCGGGGGCGCCTCGCCATAGCGCGAAGCCAGCCGCGTGGACCGCACCGCGAAAGCAGAAGAACTTCTGCGCGAGCTCGGCGGGCGCGCGCGACTGGTCGTCTATGTCGCGAGCGCTCCCGGTTCGGGCAAGACGCGTCGCCTTCTCGAAGACGCGCGCCGTCTTGCCGCCGACGGCAAGCGGGTGGTCGTCGGATGGGTCGAAACTAAGGGACGCCCCGATTTAGAACGTGCCGCCGCCGGCCTACCCCGAATTCCGCCTCGGCGCGTGACCATCGGCCAGCGCACGTTCGAAGACTTCGATTATGAAGCAACGGTGCGCGAAAAACCCGAAGTCGTAATCCTCGACGAGCTGGCGCACGACAACCTCGGCGACGCGTCGCATCCCAAACGCTGGCAAGATGCGTTGGCCCTGCGTAAGCAGGGAATCGGCGTGATCGGCGCTTTCAACATCCAACATCTCGAAACGGTGGCGCCGACCGCGGAAGCGCTGATCGGCTATCCCGTTCGCGAGATTATTCCGCTATCGTTTCTGCAGGCCGCCGACGAAGTCGTCGCTCTCGACGTTTCCCCTCGACTGCTGCAGAGCCGCGTCAAGGCAGGCAAGATCGTCAATCCGCAGGACGTCGACCGGGCGCTCAACGGCGTATTCAAAGAGCATACGCTCTACATGCTGCGAGAGCTGCTCTTACGCACCGTAGACAATCTCACGCTGCCCGTCGTCGAAGCAGGACGGACCTCGATGGCCGCGGCCTTCGTTTATCCCAACGTCGATCCGGCGCCCTACCTCAAGCGCACTGCGGCCATCGTCCAGGCGCTCGACTTAGGTCTGGAAGTCGTGCCGACGCAGGGCGTCGACCGCGCCGCGCTCGACCGCCTCAGCCGTGAACTCGGCGCCGAGATACTGCACGATACGTTCGATCCGGCGAGCGTGCCCGGCGATCGGCTGCGCGCTTCGCTGGTTGCCGTGCCGACCGGTAAGATCGGCGCGAAGCTCGCCAATATACCGCTTCCCTACGATCTCTTCATCGTTGCCGCAACGCAAACATACCTCGGCGAAAATCCTGCGCACTCGCCATATTCGCAAACGGCCGGCGACCGGCTGCGCGTGGGCTACGGTAAGTTGACCGTTTACTTGGGCGCGGCGGCCGGCGCCGGGAAGACGTACGCGATGCTCGATCGAGCGCACCAGCTAAAAGCCGAGGGCGTCGACGTCGTCGTCGGCTTCGTGGAAACGCACGGCCGCAAGGAAACGGCCGCGCTGCTCGACGGGCTCGAGATCGTTCCCGAAAAGGGCGCTACCGCCGCCGGCATCGCCTATCGCGAGTTCGACCGCGACGCGCTCATCGCGCGCAAGCCGCAGGTTGCCTTGATCGACGAACTCGCGCATACCAATGCGCCCGGCTCGGTCGCCCCTAAGCGGTTTCACGACGTGCTCGCCGTATTGCGCGCCGGAATCGACGTCATTACGACGCTCAACGTGCAGCATCTCGAAGGCCTGGGCGACACGATTCTTCGCCTCACCGGCACGGTCGTTCGCGAAACGCTGCCCGACGGAATACTCTCGCTGGCCGACGAGGTGACGCTGATCGACGTCACGCCGGAGACGCTGCGTCAACGGATGCGTGAAGGCAAGATCTATCCGGCCGAGCGTACCGAAGCCGCGCTCGCCAACTTCTTCCGCACCGAGAATCTCTTTGCGCTGCGCGAGCTGGCGCTGCGCGAAGCCTGGCGCGCCCGGCACCGCCGCCGCATCACCTCGCCGTTCGAACGCATCCTCTTGGGGATCGGCTCCCGTGCCGCCGATCTGCCGATGATTGCGCGCGCCGGCCGCATCGCCGCGCGACTCGAGATCGAGTTCGCCATCGCACACGTCGTCTCGCCTCAGAAGAAAGCCGATCCCGCCGTCGTCGAACAGCTCAAGGCCGAAGCGCGCAAAACAAACGTCGAGTGGATCGAAGAAACCGACGCCGATCCGGCACGACGACTCATCGAAATCGCCCGCCGGCGTCCGGAGACGACCATAGCCCTTGCCGGAACGCGCCGCTCCCCGCGCTGGCTTTCGCGTCCCTCATTTGCGCGGCGCATGCTCGACGCAGGAGCGCGCGAATTAATTATCCTCGCCCGGCCCCCGGAAGCCGTCGACGAGCCATCGTGAGCGACGCGTTAGTGCGACGCTCCTAAAGCATCGATTGCGAGATTCAACTCGAGGACGTTAACGCGAGGTTCGCCGAGGAAGCCGAACGTCCGTCCCTGCACGTGACGGGCGACGAGCGTGCGCACCGTTCCGACATCTAAGCCACGCGCCTTTGCGACTCGGGGAGCCTGCCAGTTGGCGGCCTCGGGCGAAATGTCGGGATCGATGCCGCTGCCGCTGGACGTCACCAAATCGATCGGCGGAGGACCGTTGCGATCGGGGTTCTCCTTCTCCAACTGCGCGATCGTGGCGCGCGTCCCGTCCATCAGCTTTTTCGATGTGGGTCCGAGGTTAGTTCCGCCGGTCGAGGTAGGATCGTACCCCTTACCGGCAGCCGACGGACGCCCTTGAAAGTACTGCGGCTTAGTCCACAGCTGACCAACGATCGCCGAGCCCACGACTTTGCCGTTTACCGTAACCAGCGACCCATTGGCCTGCCGCGGAAAGAGCGCTTGCGCCGCCGCCGTCATCGCCAGCGGATAGACGAGTCCCAGAAGCACGATGGTCACGATCGTGATCCGTAGCCCCGTGTTGAGTTGCTTGAGCATCCTACCCTTCCTACGTCAAGTGCAGCGCCGCGAGGATCATATCGATCAGTTTGATGCCGATGAAGGGAACGATCATGCCGCCCAGTCCGTATATCATCGTGTTCTCGAAAAGGACGCGATTGGCACCTTTCGGCTCGTAGGCCACGCCGCGCAGCGCCAGCGGAATCAGCGCGATAATGATGAGCGCGTTGAAGATTACCGCCGAAAGAATTGCACTTTGGGACGTCGAGAGCCGCATAACGTTGAGCACCGCCATGGCCGGATAGGCGACCGCAAACATCGCCGGCAGAATCGCGAAATACTTAGCTACGTCGTTGGCGATCGAGAAGGTCGTAAGCGCGCCGCGCGTCATCAGCAGTTGCTTGCCGATCTCGACGATCTCGATGAGCTTCGTTGGGTCGGAGTCGAGATCGACCATATTGGCCGCCTCTTTAGCCGCTTGGGTTCCGGAGTTCATCGCCACGCCGACGTCGGATTGCGCCAGCGCCGGCGCGTCGTTCGTTCCGTCGCCGGTCATGGCCACAAGCCGGCCCGACGCCTGCTCGCGCTTGATCAGCTCCATCTTCGTCTCGGGCGTCGCCTCGGCGAGAAAGTCGTCGACGCCGGCCTCTTTGGCAATCGTCGCCGCGGTCAAAGCGTTATCGCCGGTGATCATGACCGTGCGAATACCCATCGAACGCAGACGGCTGAAGCGCTCCGTCATGTTCGGCTTTAGAATATCTTTGAGGTAGATTACGCCGACCACTAGCGTATCGTGCGCCAGCAGCAGCGGCGTACCGCCGCTGCGAGCGATGCGTTCGACCGATGCCGAGAGCTCGGTCGACGGCTGGCCGCCGGCCTCGCGAATCCAGGTCAGCACTGAGTCGGGCGCGCCCTTGCGGATCTTGGTGCCGTCGGCAAGGTCGAGTCCGCTCATGCGCGTGTACGCGCTGAACGGAACGAAGACCGAACCCTGCGGCGCCTCGCCGTCGCGCGTACCGGTCTGCTGAGCCAGCGTCACGATCGAGCGTCCTTCCGGCGTTTCGTCGGCGAGCGACGAAAGGTAAGCGATCCGCGCCGCGTCGGCCTTATCGATGCCCGCCGCCGTGACGATCTCGACGGCCTGGCGATTCCCTAGCGTGATCGTCCCCGTCTTGTCGAGGAGCAGCGTGTCCACGTCGCCCGCCGCTTCCACGGCGCGGCCGCTCATCGCCAGCACGTTGCCCTGCATGACGCGATCCATGCCTGCGATGCCGATCGCCGAGAGCAGCCCCCCGATCGTCGTTGGAATGAGACAGACCAGCAAAGCGATAAGAACCGTAACGCTTTGGTGCGCGTGCGCGTAGATCGAATACGGCGCCAGCGTCGCCACCGCGATCAAAAAGATGATCGTCATGCCGGCGAGCAAAATCGAAAGCGCGATCTCGTTGGGCGTTTTTTGACGCTGAGCGCCTTCGACCAGGTGAATCATGCGGTCGAGAAAGCTTTCGCCCGGATTGGCCGTAACGCGCACGACTATGCGGTCGGAGAGCACGCGCGTCCCGCCCGTCACGGCGCTGCGATCCCCGCCCGATTCGCGAATGACCGGAGCCGATTCGCCGGTGATCGCCGACTCGTCGACCGTCGCCGCACCTTCGATGACGTCACCGTCGGCCGGAATGACTTCGTTGGCCTCGACGACGAAGCGATCGCCCTTGCGCAGCGTGCTGCTCGCCACGCGTTCCTCGCTCCCATCCTCGTTGAGCCGCCGCGCGTACGTATCCGACTTGGTGCGGCGCAGTGCCTCGGCCTGTGCCTTGCCGCGTCCTTCCGCGACCGCCTCGGCAAAGTTCGCGAAGAGCACCGTAAACCAGAGCCACGCCGAGATGGCGAAGTCGAATCCGGCCATCCCCGCGTGTCCGGCAAGGTCGCGCGCGAAGAAGATCGTAGTCGCCGCCGCCCCGACCTCAACGACGAACATTACCGGATTGCGCGCCTGCCAACGTGGATCGAGCTTCTTCAACGAGTCGGTCAGGGCGCGGGAAAGAATGGCTCGATCGAGCAGCGAGCGCGCCTTCGGACGACGGTCGAGCCGCCTCTGACTGAGCATTAGTACGTCTTCCCTTGCAGCAGAAGCAGGTGCTCCACGATCGGTCCGAGCGAAATCGCCGGTAAGAACGTGAGCGCGCCTACGATCACGATGACCCCGATGAGCAGCGCGACGAAGATCGCCGAGTGCGTCGTGAACGTACCGGGCCCTTCGGGAACCGACTTCTTCCCGGCCATCGCTCCGGCCAGCGCGAGCACCGGAACGATAATCGCAAAGCGTCCAAAGAGCATGTTCGTCCCGGTCACCAGGTTGTAGAACAGGTTTGGCCCGAGGCCGGCAAACGCGGAGCCGTTATTGGCGTTGGTCGAGGTAAACGCGTAAAGGATCTCCGAGAAGCCGTGTGGACCGCCGTTATTGAGCGTCGCCAAACCCGCGGGAATCACCGCTGCGATCGCCGTCGGCACGAGCGAAAGCACCGGCGTCACCAGCGCCGCCAAAATTGCAAACTGCACCTCACGCCGTTCGATTTTCTTGCCTAGAAATTCCGGCGTGCGGCCCACCATCAGTCCGGCGATAAAGACCGTCAAAACGACGAAGACGATCATGCCGTACAGGCCGCTGCCGACGCCTCCGAAGACGATCTCGCCGAGCTGCATGTTCACCAACGGGACCAGACCGCCGAGCGGCATGAACGAGTCGTGCATGGAGTTGACCGCGCCGCACGACGTGTCGGTCGTAATGGTAGCGAACAGCGCCGCCGCGGCGGCGCCAAAACGGCACTCTTTGCCCTCCATGTTCGCTCCGGCTACGCCCATGTGATGGACGATGGGATTCCCCGCGGCCTCGGCCCAGTACGCAACGGCGAAACCGGCAAAGAAAAGCATCGACATTGCCGTGAAGATCGCCCATCCTTGGCGCGTATCTCCGACCATCTTGCCGTAGGTGTACGTCAGCCCCGCGCCGAGCGAGAAGATGAGCAGCATCTCGACGAAGTTGGTCAAGGGCGATGGGTTTTCGTTGGGCGCGGCCGAGTTGGCATTGACGAATCCGCCGCCATTGGTGCCGAGCTCTTTGATGACTTCCTGCGATCCCATCGGGCCGCCGGTGATCGATTGCGAGAAACCCTCGATCGACGTGACCGGCTGGTAGGCGTGGAAGTTCTGGGGGATACCCTGCGAGAGGAGAAACAAACCTACGACGACGGCGATCGGCAGCAGAACGTAAAGCGAGCAGCGGGTCAGGTCGACCCAGAAGTTCCCCAGCGTCTTGACGTCGGTACGCGCCAGACCGCGAACTACGGCGACGGCAATCGCGATGCCGGCGGCAGCCGAGACGAAGTTATGCCAGGCCAAACCGGCCATTTGCGAGAGATAACTCATGGCCGTTTCGCCCGAATAAAACTGCCAGTTCGTGTTCGTCGTGAAACTGACCGCGGTGTTCCAGGCAAGGTCCGGCGACATGTTGGGGACGTGCTGCGGATTGAGGGGCAGCCACTGCTGCGTGCGCAGCAACACGTAGAGATAGGCGAGACCGATGACCGAAAAGACGAGCACCGCGAGGGCGTACGTATACCAGGTCATCTCGTCGTTTTCACGCACGCCGCAGAGGCGGTAGATGAGTCTCTCTACCGGCGCCCCAATGGGCGTCAGCCACGTGCGCTCCCCCTGGAAGACGCGGGCCATGTAGGAACCCAGCGGCTTGGTGAGCAGCAGGACGATCGAGAAAAAGACGACGGCTTGGAGCCATCCGGTCGCTGTCATAATTTAAAACTTCTCGGGGCGCAGCATGGCAAATACGAGGTACGCCAGCGCCGCTACCGTCAGCACCAGACCCAAGACGTCATCGAACTGCATCGGCTAGACCCGTTCGCAGCCGGCGACGTACAGGTCCAAGAGTACGAAACAGACGATCGACAACGCGACGATCCCGATCTCGAGTAGCATGCGCCCAGGATAACTAAAGTGAGGCGCGGCGCGCCACTGCCGAACGGATGATCCGACCGGACATCCGCTCGGATCGTCCGTTCGGCGGTTTGCCGCGCGTTGCGGCGGCCTGTATACTTGCGAAGTTATGCTTGACCGATGTCTCGTCGCTGCCGCCCTGTTGTTGCCGGCGTTTGCCGGCACGACCGGTCTCGCGCGCGCCCAGGAGTCTCCGGCGCCGTCGAGCTCTCCGGCTCCGGCGGCCACAACAACGCCCAGTGCGCCCAGCGATCCGTGCGGTTCGCTCCTTTCGATCGTCAATCGTCCCGTCGTTACTACCGGAGTCTGCACGGTGCGAACGGGACATTTCGACGTCGAAACGGGATACGCGAATACGACGACGACCGGAACCGGCGGCGGCAGCGGCGTGCTCTATCCGCAGCCGCTCATCCGCATCGGAACGCCCAACCCGCATTTCGACGTTGAGTTAGGACCGCCGAGCTACGCCACGACGTCGGTGGGGACGCCGACGGTAACCGGTTCGACCGACGCGAGCTTGGGGGCGAAGCTGGAACTCGGTTATAGTTCGAATGCCGTTTGGGGCGTTAACGGACTCATCACCTTTCCGACGGGAAGCTCGGCATTTTCCGCGGGAAACGCGCAGTTCACCGGAAGTTTCAACGGCTCGTACACGGTAAACTCAGTGCTTGGAGTGGCCGGATCGGTCAGCTTCAACGCTTTCTCCGGCTCGAACTCGGCCGGCGCCGCGCAATCGTATTTCGCGGCGGTTCCGAGCATCGTCGCGACCGCGACGCTGCCCGGACCCTCCGAATTTTTCGGTGAGTACGCTTATTTCAGCCAAGCCGGCGTAGGACTCGGCGGCAAGAGCCTGATGGATTTCGGCTACATCCGCGACCTCGGCGGCCACGTCCAACTCGACGTGGAGTATGGCTTCTCGCCCACCCTGCTCAACGGCCAGACGCAGCATTATATCGGGGCCGGGCTCTCCTTCATGAACTAACCATGTAGGGGAAAACGAGCGAGCGCGGCTAAGGGGCGTGTAACGACGCACACCGAGGGAGGATACCGATGAGTTCCGCCGCTCCCGTCAACATTGGAAACACCGGCTTTATGCTGCTTTGCGCGAGTCTCGTCATGTTGATGACGCCCGGACTCGCGTTCTTTTATGGGGGCCTCGTCCAGCGCAAAAACGTCCTAACGATCATGATGCAAAGCTTCATGTCGCTGGGATGGACGACGGTGCTGTGGTTTGCCTTCGGCTACTCGGAAAGCTTTGGCCCCGACTGGCACGGCATAATTGGCAACCCAGCCACCTACGCGTTCCTCAAGGGAGTTACGCTCCACACGATGTTCACCGGAAACGACGCCGGCCTCCCGCTCGTCGTGCACATCGCCTATCAGATGATGTTTGCGATCATCACGCCGGCGTTGATCACCGGCGCCTTTGCGAATCGCGTGACATTCAAAGCGTACTTTTGGTTCTTGACGGGATGGCTGATCTTCGTTTACTTCCCGTTCGTCCACATGCTCTGGAGTCCCGACGGCATCTTGGCAAAATGGGGCGTGCTCGATTTCGCCGGCGGCCTCGTGGTGCACGCCTCGGCCGGCTTCGCCGCATTGGCATCGGTGCTCTACGTCGGCCGTCGCCGCATCGTCGACAACAAGCCGCATAACGTGCCGCTGATCGCCCTGGGGACCGGATTGCTCTGGTTCGGGTGGTACGGTTTCAACGCCGGTTCGGAGCTGCGAGTAGATGCCGTGACGGCATCCGCCTTCCTCAATACCGACGTCGCGGCGTCCTTTGCCGCCGTTGCCTGGCTGTTCGTCGAATGGTCCCGCGGCCGGCAACCGAAGTTCATCGGCCTTCTCACCGGCGCCGTAGCCGGTTTGGCCACGATCACGCCGGCAGCGGGTTATGTTTCACCGATGACGGCGGTGATCATCGGCCTCGCTGCGGGCGTCGTGTGCTATTTTGCCGTCGCCCTGAAGAACCGGCTCGGTTGGGACGATGCACTCGACGTTTGGGGCGTCCACGGCGTAGGCGGTTGTCTCGGCATCGTCCTGCTCGGTGTCTTTGCATCGACGCTATGGAATCCCAACGGCGCCGATGGTTTACTGCGCGGCAACCCCGCGTTTCTTGGCAAGCAGGTCGTCGCCGCCGTCGCCTGCAGCGGTTGGGCCTTCATCTTTACCTTCGCGATGCTGCGTCTGATCGACATGGTAACCCCGGTAAAGGTCGACGAGACCGCGGAAGAGCGCGGACTCGACGTTCACCTTCACGGCGAAGAGGCGTACCCGCTCGGCGTCTGACGCGGCTTCACGCTCTGGTTGCTGCCCGCCGGACTACTCGCGTAATGGCGAGGCTGCCGGCCAGCAGCGTGGCCAGCGATACGGCGAAAGTCCCGTCGATAATGGCCTCGCGATAGCTTACCGACGCGGGAACCGCCAGTGCCAGGGCGAGCGATAAGGCGCCTCGCATGCCGGCGACTCGCACGACCCCAATCCACGAGCGTGGGTAGGGCCACGGCAAAAGCAATCCGGCAACTGCGAATCGGGCAATGGCGACTCCGGCAAGGCAGGCAACGGCAAAGACTGGTTCTTGCACCACCCGGCCGAGCTGCAGCGCCGCTCCTACCATGAAGAAAACGAAGAAATTAGCGGCGAGGGCGATGCGGTCCCAGAAACGGTTCACCTCTTCGGCGATGCGCAGCGTTATCCAGGCTCGCTCGTAATAGCGCAGCGCGATTCCGCACGCGATCGTTGCGAAGATACCTGAGAGTTTTAAATAGTCGGCGGCAAAGTAAGCGCCGTACGCGCAGAGCACGGTCGCCGGTATCTGAAGCCGAATCGAATCTCGTCCTCGCAGCAACTGCGCGATCGTGAATGCGAGCGCGATACCGAGAATCACCGCCCCGGCTGCGCTCAGTAAGGTCGTGAAGCCTACGAATGCAATCGCGCCGGCGCTTGTGGCTCCTACCGCCAGTACCAGCAGCACTCCGCGGTAGAGCGCGACGGCGACCGCGTCGTTGAAGAGCGATTCACACTCTACGATCGTGGCCAGCGTCGTCGGGACCTTGAGCCGCCGAAAGACCGCAACGACGGCAATCGGGTCGGTCGCGCTCAGAATCGCGCCTGCGAGCAGGGCCGCCCCGAGCGGCACGCGCACCAGGACGAGCGCTCCCGCGACGATGCCTGCGGTAAGCAACACCCCGGGAACGGCCAGCGTCGCGATCGCTCTCCACTGCCGGCGCATCGCCCGAAAGTTGAGATTCCAAGCCGCCTCGTACAGGAGCGCCGGTAGAAAGACGTACAGCGTGGCGTTTCCGAAGGCGTGGGCCAATCGGTCGGGCTGGAGGAAGCCGTAGGCGACACCCAGCGTGACGACGGCGACGATCTGCCAAAGCTTCATCTCCTTGCAGGCATCAATGCGTGTGCGTGAAGTTTCCCACGCGCGCGAGCCGCCGCATCGCCTCGATGGCGTGCCGCATTCCAAGCGGCGCCTTCGGCCGGCCGACGGCGGCGAAATATCGTTCCGGATCGATGTTGAGGGTGCGCGTCTGTATCATGGCTACCGGAGAATCGCGCAGCACCGCCTCCATCGCCGCAATCTCTTCCCGGTCGTCGGTCACGCCGGGATGCGTGAGCAGATTCAGGCTGACCCTCACTCCGCGCCGACACGCCAGGCGCACGGATGCGAGCACGTCCTCCAAACCGTAGCCGATCGGCCGGTAATACGCGGCGTAGACTTCCGGCCGGAAGGAGTTGAGGCTGACGCGGACCGCGTCGAGCCCGGCATCGATGCAGCGCGCCAGCGCCTTCGGCAGGCTGCCGTTGGTGTTGAGGTTGATCGTGCCGTTGGAGCGTTTGCCGCGCACGATTTCGATCGCGCGCGCAATTGCCGTCGAGCGCAGCAGCGGTTCGCCTTCGCAGCCCTGTCCGAAGGAAACGATACCGTCGCCGACTCGTTCCAAGTGGTGCAGCGCGACGGCGCCTAGCTCTCGCGCCGTCGTTTCGTCGGCCACGCGCGCCTGCGGCGACGGAAATCCCGACTCGTCGTCTTGTTCGGAGATGCACCCGATGCAGCGCGCGTTGCATTTCGGCGATACCGGCAAGGCGGCTTCACCACGCTCTAAAAAGACGTTCTGCGCCGTAAAACAGCCGTATTCGCGCGAGCACAGCGCGACTTGTGCCAGCACGCGATTCGATGCATCCACCGAAAGGCGGCGTCCGATCGTCGCCTCGAGTTCGCCGGCCGCGAAGCTGCGCGGCTCCCAGTCCTCGTCTTCATCGGTTCGCATCGCCGCGACGTGCAGACGATCGTCGATGACGCAAGCGAACGTGTAGCCGAAAAGCGGCAGCGGCGGAGCGTCGCGCCCGGCGGCGCAGGCTGGAAGAAGCAAACGCGTGTAGCCGGCGGGCAGGGCAACCGCCATCGCGGTGCGTTCCGCGAGCGGTCCGATCGTCGTGAGCGGCGCGCGCCGCGGCAGCAGCATCTCGACGACGCCTTCGGGCGCTGCAATCAGCTCCGCCGACGCGGCCTCCCGCACGATTCCGCCGTCGGCCAGCGGCACGAAACGCCGATCGTATTCGATCGCGCCGCCCGAATCGCACGAGACCAGACCGACCGGCGATTCAGTCAGGGTGCGCGACAAACTCGACCTCGGTATCGAAAACGCGAATCGCCGGACCGCTCAAAAACGCATCGCCACGGCCGTCCCATTCGACCGTCAGCCTTCCGCCCGGAACGTCGACGCTTACCGGCGAGACGACCTTTCGTTGCGCGATGGCAACGGCGGCGCAGGCAACTGCTCCCGTGCCGCAGGCCATCGTCGGCCCGACGCCGCGTTCCCAGTGGCGAACGCGCAGGACGCCGGAATTCTCCACGGCAACGACGTGAACGTTGGCACCGTCGGGTAAGCGCGGATCCCCCTGCAACCGCTCCGCGAGCGCTTCGAGATCCATCGCCCTGGGGTCCTTGCAAAAAGCCACGACGTGCGGATTGCCGAGATCCACGAAGCTCGCGTCGGAAAAACCTGGAACGGCGAATGAAGCGATCCGTGGAGTCCCCAGTGCGACGCGAACTCGATACTCGGGTGCGCGCGCGATGACTTCGGTGTGAATCGTCCCGGCCGCAGTCTCGAACGCCATACGTTCGCCCGCGCCTGCCTCGTCGAGCCAGCGGGCCGCGCAGCGAACGCCGTTGCCGCACATCTCGGCCTCGCCGCCGTCGGCATTGATCGTGCGCATTCTCACGTCACCGGTGCGCGAGCCTTCTAGGACGAGCAGGCCGTCGGCGCCGATTCCGGCGCGCCGGTCGCATGCCCAGCGCGCGAAACTGGAGAGGTCGCTTAGTGCGGCGGTTCGAGCATCGAGAAGAACGAAGTCGTTTTGCGCGCCGTGCATTTTGGTCAGGCGAACGCGCGTAGACGATCCCATGTTATTCGCGCTTCGTATCCCATCCCAGCGTTTCCCGTGCGGCGCCGGCCACCGCCGCCGGATCGAGCCAGAGCGTCGCCGGTTCGCTGCGAAACCACGCGCGTTGACGGCGCGCGTAGCGCCGAGTCGCGCGATTGAGCTGGCGGCGCAGCTCGTTACGCGTGCTCCACCCGCGCAGATATGCCAGCGCCTGCGGATACCCGACCGCGTTGGCCGCGACGGCGCCGCTGCCGACGCGCTCGGCTTCTTCCACCAGCCCGGCTTGCAGCATCGCCTCCGTGCGCACTTCTATTCGACGGTCGATCTCACGCCACGGAAGGTCGACGAAGACGAGCAGCCACGTAAAACCCTCGGTCGCGAGCGTGCGCGCCGCGCCGGCGCGCAACGTCGCCGCGGGCGGCGCGAGCGCGATCTCGAGAGCGCGCACGATGCGGTAGGTATCCCTTGCGCCGAGGTCGCGGGCACGCACCGGATCGCGCAAGGTTAGCCACTCGTGGAGAAACTCGGACGAGTGCAGCGAGGCCTCGCGGGCGAGCCGCGCGCGCAGCGCTTCGTCGTACTGCGGAGCCAGGGTCACACCGCCGACCAGCGCGCGGAGGTAGAACCCGGTGCCGCCGGTCACGATGGCGCGTTTTCCACGACGGCGGATATCGGCCAGCGCATCGAGCGCGTCGTTGGCGTAGCGCGCTGCCGAATAGCGCTCGTGCGGATCCACGAACCCGACAAGATGGTGGCGCACCGCTGCCGTCTGCTCGTCGGTCGGCGCCGCCGTGCCGATCGGCATGCCGCGGTAGACCTGGCGCGAGTCGGCACCGACGACTTCGGCGTCGAACTGACGCGCGAGCGCCATCGCCAGCTCCGTCTTTCCGCTCGCCGTAGCCCCGGCTACGATAAGAACGCTGGAGTTCGCGCGCTCCTCAGACACGCTTGAACATGCGCGCGACATCTTCGGGGCTAAGATGGATCATCGTGGGCCGCCCGTGCGGGCAATGCATTGGATTGGCACAGCTCTGCAGACGCTCGACGAGCGCGGTCATCTCTTGCTCGTGCAGACTCTCGCCGGCCACCGTCACCGAATGGCAGGCCAGCGACGCCCAGACCCGTTCGCGGACGCTGCGCTGCCTTGCGTCCTCGGCGAGGTCGTCGAGCAATCCGTCGACGTCGAACGGCCGCGAAGCGTAGCCGGCGGGCGTCGCGACGATCCGATAGGTCCGTTCGCCGAACGGTTCGATCTCTAACCCGCCGTCGCGCAGTGCCTCCAGCGCGCCGTCCAACGCCGCGCTCCGTGCCGCATCCAGTTCTAAGATCTGCGGCACCAGGAGCGGTTCGCTCGCAGCGCCGTTGCGCGCCGCGGCGACGATCGCCTCGTAAGCGATGCGTTCGTGTGCGGCGTGCTGATCCACCAAAAGAAGCGACTCGCCGTCGCTGGCGAGGATGAAGGTGCGGTTGAGCTGCGTCAGCACTCGCAATGCAAGCGCCTGCGACGGAGCAAATGAAAGCATTGCCGCTTCGCCGGCCGCAACGTGCTCTGCGGCGCGCGATTTGGCGTGATCCGAAAGCGTTGCGGCGATGGTGCGCCGTACCGCGTCGAAGACTTGATTGGCGTAACGCAACCGGACGTCGCTCTTGGTCGGATGGACGTTGGGATCGACTTGCTCGGGCGGCAAGTCGAGAAAGAGCGCGCCGTACGCGTGGCGTCCGAGCATCGTGTAGCTCGCATAACCGCTCGTCCAAGCTCCCGAGAGCAGACCGCTTCGCAACAAGCGGCCGTTGACGAAGAGCAGCTGCATCCTCCGATCCGGACGATCGTTTCCCGGGGCGCTGACAAAACCGCGCAGCCCTCCGCCGAGCAGTCGCGCCGCCGCGCCGTCGAGCGGAAGCAGCACTCGCGCCGCATCGCGGCCGAAAACCATGGCGAGGCGCTCCGCTTCGTTTGCGCTGGACGGCATCACCCAGACTTCTTTCCCATCGTGACGCAACGTGAACGTCACCGCAGGATAGGCTAGGGCAAAGCTGGAGAGCCAGGAGGAGATGCGATTAAACTCGGCTGCGGCAGAACGAAGATACTCGCGGCGCACGGGGAGCTCTTCGAAGAGGCGGACGGCGCGGACGCGCGTTCCTACCGGTGCGGCGGCCGGCTCGACGTTACCGATGCGCTCCCCCGAGGCCGTAACCCGAGCGCCGACCTCGGCACGGGCCGGCCGTGAAAGTATCTCGACTTGCGAAACGGCAGCGATGGAAGCCAAGCCTTCGCCGCGAAATCCGAGCGTCGCGATCGACTCCAACTCGGCTGCGGCGCGAAGCTTGCTGGTCGCATGTCGCCGCAGCGACAACCCAAGCTCGTCCGCTTCCATTCCCGCGCCGTCATCGACGACTTCGATCGACTCGACGCCGCCGCGCTCGACGTTGACGGTGATGCGCGTTGCGCCGGCATCGACCGAATTTTCGACGAGTTCTTTAACGACCGAGGCCGGACGTTCGACGATCTCGCCCGCGGCGATCTGACCGATCGTTACCGCATCGAGTTCCCGGATCGTTGCCACGCGCTGCAGTTCGCGAGCGTATCGCGTGCGTCCCGGCAACCGCTAACCCGTTGGGGTTGACAAAGCACGACCGGGGTGTATCCTTGTGAAGGATTCCTCGTTAGGTGAGGCGTCTGCATGAAGAGATGCCGCTGCCCGGAAAGGTCGAGAGACCCCAACGGGTGACCAGATCCCGCCGAATCAAGGCGGAATCTAACGCGGCTGGGGCCCTTCGACTCCGCTCGGGATGACAGGGACACCTTACGGCGTGCAGTGCTAAAGCTCGACACTGAGGAGATGGCGCGGCTTCGCCGCATGCGATTCTCTCGAACTGTCGGCAACGAGGAGTGCCGGCAGTTTTTTCTTTCTTCGAAGGGGGTGATTTCACGCGATGACGACGGCTCGAGTAGTCGATCTCATCAGACGCTCGCAGCGAGCGCTTATTCCGGCCGCGCCGTCGCGCGCGGCGCGAACCAACCATTAGGAGGAACGTGCCGTGAAAAGAGTCCGACCGAACGCCTGGCGCTCGGTCATTATGTTCCTCTCCATCATGGGACCGGGGATCATTACGGCCAATGCCGACAACGACGTCGGCGGCATCCTCACCTACTCCCAAGCCGGGGCGCAGTTCGGTTACTCGCTCCTGTGGTTGCTGATTCCAGTCGCGTTAGCGCTGATCGTCGTGCAGGAGATGTGCGCCCGAATGGGCGCGATCACCGGCAAGGGGCTCGCCGACCTCATCCGCGAGAACTTCAACATTCGGGTAACGTTCTGGGTTCTGCTGCTTTTCGTACTCGGCGATCTCGGAAATACGGCCTCCGAGTTTGCGGGCGTAGCGTCGGCCGCTCCTATTTTTGCCGGATACATGCCGTTCGTTAATCCTGAAGCGTTCAAGGTCGCGCTGGTCGCCGCGGCGGCTATCTTCGTCTTTACCATCGTTACGCGAGGCACTGCCAAAGTGCTCGAACGCATATTCTTCGTCTTTTGCTTCGTGTATATCGCATATCCGATCAGCGCGTTTCTCGTGCATCCCGACTGGACGCAAGTGCTTTCACACACGCTCGTGCCCCATTTTACGCCATCGCGCGCCTATACGCTTATGGTCATCGCCGCGATCGGCACGACGATCTCCCCGTGGATGCAATTCTACATCCAGGCAGCCATCGTGGACAAAGGCGTGCGGGAACACGATTACAAGTTCTCGCGAATCGACGTAGTCGTCGGAGCGATCTGGACCGATATCATCGCCTACTTCATCATCGTCGCGTGCGCGGCAACGATCTACGTACACAATCTCCACGCCGTCCACCCGATCGTCGTGAGAGACGTCGGAGACGTCTCAGTCGCGCTGACCCCGCTGGTGGGCAAGTTCGCGGCGCTGCTGTTTGCAATCGGCCTGCTCAACGCGGCCGTATTCACCGCTTCGATCCTTCCCTTGTCGACCGCTTACTACATCTGCGAAGCCTTCGGCTTCGAGCGAGGCGTCGACCACCGCTTCCGCGACGCTAAAGTATTCTATACCTTCTACTTGACGCTCATCGTCATTGGTGCGGGAACGGTCATAATACCCGGGGCCCCGCTGCTGGGCATTATCTTCTACTCGCAGGTCGCCAACGGTTTCTTGCTCCCCATCGTCCTCGTCCTCATGCTGCTGCTCATCAATAACCCTCGGCTCATGGGCCGCTACGTCAACAATGTCTTCTCGAACTCGATTGCTTGGGTAACGGTCGTTGTGGTAGCCGGTCTTACGCTCGTTTCAACCGTCCAGCTTTTTCTTCCAAACCTCTAGCCGAGAAACGTGAGCTGCCGCTCGGCTGGGGCGCGCTTCGGCATCTTCTTCTGGAGCGGCACGCGTGCTTCAACGTCGGCATCTCCCGAGAGCGCTTCGGCAATTTCTCGCGCCCGCTCGACCACCGCGTGAGGTAACCCCGCCATTCGCGCGACTTCGATCCCGAACGAGCGCGACGAGCTGCCCGGCTGCACGCGATGCGAAAAGACGGGCGCACCCCCGCGCGCGGTATTCTCTACGGCGGTGATGTGAAAGTTCGACACGGCGCTCCAATGGCCGGCCAAGGCACACAGCTCGTGGAAGTGCGTGGCGAAAAGAACCATCGGCGCCTGATCTTCGAGCGAGAGCAAAAACTCGCAGATCGCCTGCGCGATCGCGAGGCCGTCGAGCGTGCCGGTTCCGCGTCCAACCTCGTCGATGAGCAGCAGCGAGCGCTGCGTGCTGCGCCGCAGGATGTTAGCTGCTTCGGCCATCTCCAGATAGAACGTCGACTGGCCCGAAGCTAAATCGTCGCCCGCGCCGATCCGCGTGAAAATGCGGTCGACTATTCCGATTTCCATCGCCTTCGCCGGAACGAACGAGCCGATCTGCGCCATGATGGTCAGCAGTCCCGCCTGGCGCAGAAAAGTCGACTTCCCACCCATATTCGGTCCGGTCAAAAGGATGAACCGTTGCTCGCCGGCGCGCAGGTGCAAGTCGTTGGGTACGAAGTGCGTGTGGAGCACCGCCTCCATCACGGGATGGCGGCCATCCTCGATGTCGATCGAGCTTTCCGCGACGAACGTCGGACGCACGTAACCTCGCTGCGCGGCGCATTGCGCCAGTGCTGCGAGCACGTCGATCTCTGCGATGACGGCTGCGGCCGCCAGGAGTTCGTCCGCTTCGGCAGCCACCCGTTCGAGGAGCGCGTTAAAAAGCTGCTGTTCGAGGCGTTCGTGGCGGGTCTGCGCCGTGTTGATGGCGACCTCGAGATCCTTGAGCTCGGGCGTTACGTAACGCTCGCCGTTGGCAAGGGTCTGACGGCGCACGTACTCCGGTGGAAGCGTTCCCGCATAGCTTCGACTCACTTCGATGGCGTAGCCGAAGGGGCTCGCGTACTTGACTTTGAGCGCCTTAATGCCGGTGCGTTCGCGCTCGCGTGCTTCCAGCTCGGCAAGCTTCGAGCGCGCGTCGGTCCGCAGCGTGGTACATTCGGCTAGCTCCGCATCGGCTTCGGGGCGAATCGTTACGCCGTCGCCGAGTTGCGCCGGCGGATCCTCGACCAGCGTTTTCGTCAGGTCGTCGAGCAGCGGTTCGAAATCGCCCGTGTTTTGCAGCAGCGGCACTATTGCCGGGGGCGCCGTCTGCCGCAGCGGACGGACCGCCTCCAGCGTACGCCGCAGCGAAGCGAGATCGCGCGGCGTCGCGCGCCGGAAGCGCACCTTCTGGGCGATGCGCTCGAGATCGAAAGCACGCCTGAGCACCTCGCGCATCGCGTCTCGCGACGCGTGCGCTTCGACGAGCGCGGCGACGGCATCTTGTCGGGCGGCGATTGCCTCGGGCTCCACCAGCGGCGCCAATATCCATCGCGCCAGCATGCGCGACCCCATCGACGTGGCGCAAAGATCGAGCGTCGCCAGGAGCGTAGCTCGCGGATTTTGCCCTTGTGCGCGCGTCAGCTCGAGGTTCTTTCGCGTCGCCGGGTCGAGGGCCAGAAACTGCGCGTGACGATATAAGATCGGTTCGCCGAGACCGGCCGCACCGTTGGTGACGCCGGTGCGCCGGACGAAGCCGGCAAGGGCGTCGAGCGAGCGATGGATGGCCAGCGACTCGTCCATCGAAAAACCATGGAGAGCCGGGCGCTCGCGCGCGTCGACGACCCCCAGGCCGGGTGTCGCGATGCGCGCGCCCAACGCTTCGACCGCCGCCCCGATCGTCGCCCGCAGCTCGGCCGGAACGTCGGCTACGATTTCGGTCGGTCCGATTCGTGCGAGCTCGGCAAGCAGTTCCTCGTACGAATCGTCGCCGCCCAGCGCCGTAGCGGCAACGTAGCTCGTCGAAACGTCGGCGTACGCTAACGCGAAGGTTTCTCCCACCGTGGCAATCGCGGCCAAGTAGTTGTTCTGTTTACCATCGAGGAGCTGCTCCTCGATCAGCGTGCCCGGCGTTACCAGACGAACGACGTCGCGTCGGACCAGCCGGTTCGGCTGCGGGACCTCCAACTGCTCGGCGAGCGCCACGACGAAGCGCTGCTGGACCAAGCGCGCGAGGTATCCGGGGAGTGCGTGATGCGGAACGCCGGCCATCGCGACGCGTTTGCCGGCACCGGCCTCTTTGCTCGTCAAGGCGATCTGCAGCGCGCGAGCGATAACCTCGGCATCCTCGCCGTAGGCTTCGTAAAAGTCGCCGACGCGCGAGAGCAGGATCGCTTCGGGATGCTTGGTTTTCATTCCGAAGTACTGTTCGAGCATCGGCGAGTATTTGTTCAAGTTCCCAAGGCCTTGGAGATGGCGCGAACGTAGGTGCCCTTGGGATGTCCCGTGCCGCCCGGCGGCGATTGCGGATTATCGCGGTCGAGGTCCCAGATCATGATGCCGCGGTAGCCGAGCTTGCGCACGTCCTTGGCGTACCCGGAGGCGTCGCGCGGCGAGACGACCGTGCCGTCGTCGGCCGCACCGATCATCAAGCCGAGCAGAATCTTACTTTTGGGGAAATATCCGCCACCGGCGAGCTGGATCTGGGAGAATTGCTCCAGCACGTCGAGCCGGCAGTCGTCGGCAGAGCCCTGCCGATAGCTGCACGACGGATCGCTCCGCGGATGCCAGCCGTATTGATCGTAGGCCATGACGTTGACGTAGTCGATGGCGGAGCCGGCTTGCGCGACGATCGCGATATCCTCGCCGTCGTGTCCGCCCTCTTGCCCCGTATCGGCACCGTCGACGAACGCGTCGAAACTGACGATCGCTTTAGGAAAGGCTTTACGGACGGCCAGCAGCACGTCGATAAGCTGCTGCTGACCGTTATTGGGGATGACCTCGTCGTCGAAGTCGAAGCCGTCGTAGAGCTTGGGATGCCTCTTCGCATAAGCGACGAGATTGGCGGCAAACGCGTCGGGATCGGTGATGTCGAACGAGGACGTCGCGCCTCCAAAGGAGAGCAGCAGCTTACCGCCGTGCGCGTGAATATGCCGGGCACCCGGCCTCAGCGGATAGGTGTTTTGCGGCGCTGAGATCTCGTTGCCGTCGGCAATGCTAAAGGCGACGTCGGTCGTCGTCACGCTCTTCGGAACTTGGTTGAGCCGGTTGAAGGCGTCCCGAGCGTTGGTATCCGACCATGACTCCCAAAAACCGACGAACTGGGGCGTCGCCGAACTTCCGGCGACACTGCCGTTCGTCTGCGGAGGTGCGGCTTGGGGCGCGACCGCCGCGGCGCTGCAGGCAGTCAACGCAACGACGAGTGCGCAGGCGAGATGTCGAGCGTTCTTCACCGCGCCGATGCGAGGACGTCCGGCAGCGTAAGATCGACGGGCGGAGGGTTGACGCGCGCGCCCGGCTCGTCAAAGCGCGCGGCACGCCCGACCACCGTTCCGGAGCAACCCCACACGTGCGCGCTCTCGACGACCACGTCGAGCCACGGCGTCCGCGCGTAAGGATGCTCGCCTCCGTCGGAAGCCGCGCCGTAGTCCGGCGGCTTGGGCGCCACGATCGTTACGTTGTCCGTCGTTTTGGCCCTCAACTTGCGGGCGTCTTTCTTCGAGTCGCCGGCGACGAGCGCGCGTACCTTCGTGCCGATCTTACGGTCGTGGTAGGCGCGCGTGACGCGATTCTGCGCGTCGAGCAGGCGCCCGAAGCGGTCGAGTGCGACCTCGCGCGGCACTTGCTCCCAACGCGCCGCGGGCGTTCCCCGGCGCGTCGAATAGATAAACGTGAACGCATTGGCAAACACGCCCGAGTTCACGTAATCGAGCGTCGCTCGAAAGTCGTCCTCGGTCTCGCCGGGGAATCCAACGATCAAATCGGTCGTAATCGCGCAATCCTGGAACCGTGCACGAATCGACTCGACTTTCTCGTGGAAGACGGCCAAGGTGTACTTCCGGTTCATTCGCCGCAGCATCGCGTCGCTGCCCGACTGTAGCGGCAAGTGGATGCGGGGATTGAGCGCGTCGAGCGCGGCGAGATCGTCGAGTATCTTGGCGGTAAAATCCTTGGGATGGGGCGATATGAACGTCAGCCGCTCCAAGCCGGCCAGCCGTGACGTTGCCGTGCAGAGGTCTCCGAAGTCGGCTCCCGTGGCGGGATCGCGCCAGGCATTGACGGTTTGGCCGACGAGCATGATTTCGCGCGCCCCTTCCGCGATGCGATCGCGCACCTCCGCGACGATCGCCTCTTGCGGACGATGATCGAAGCGGCCGCGAACGTGGGGCACGATGCAGAACGTGCAGTAGTAGGAGCAGCCGCGCTGTACGGTTGCGAAAGCGCGCAGCCGCGAAAAGTCGCCCGCGATTCCGTCGCCGGTGCCCCCGAGAGCAAAGGTCAGAATATCGTCGCGATCGTCCGGTGAAAGGTCGCGCCCGTCCCCGAAGGCCGGCCGCCACGACTCCAGCCGGTCGGCGAGCTGCACCAGTTCGCGCGTGCCGAAAACGGCGTCCACGTGGGGTGCAAGACGCTGCATTCGATCGCGGTCCTGTTCGGCCAGGCAACCCATGACGACCAGGCGCACCGCCGGATTCGCGTCCTTGAGGACCTTGAAGTGATTCATTCGGCCGTAGGCGCGCCGCTCGGCGTTGTCTCGAACGGTGCACGTATTGAGCACTACGACGTCGGCAGACTCGGGTGAGCCGGCGACGCCATACCCGGCGCGCAGCGCCCGATCGACGATGTACTGTGAGTCGGCCTCGTTCATCTGACAGCCGAACGTCTCAATGTAAATGCTGGCCATAATCTACGCCGTTCCGCACTTCGCGTGAGACGGGGGCCGTTCCGGCCCGATGGGTCTTGCTCGCCCTTACTGAGAAGATGAGCCTCGTGCAAACGCTGGAATCTGCCGGTACCGGGGGGATGCTTCGTCCCGCGACCGTCGCGATCGTGGGACGGCCGAACGTCGGCAAAAGCGCGCTCTTCAACCGGCTCATCGGCCGGCGTCTGGCAATCGTGGAGGACACGCCCGGCGTCACGCGCGACCGCCTCTACGCCCTCTGCGACTGGCGCGGTCGCGTCTTCAGCATCGTCGATACGGCCGGCATCGACCCGCGCGCCGACGTAGCGCACGGCGCCGAACTCGCCGAGGCAACCCGCCGCCAGGCCGAAGCGGCGGCCGAAGAGTCGGACGTGATCGTGATGGTGGTCGATGCCCAGACGGGCCGGCACCCGCTCGACGACGACGTTGCGAACATCTTGCGCCGCAAGCACCGCCCGATCGTTATCGTCGCCAATAAGGCCGAATCGCCCAGCGCCGCGGCGGGAGTCCATGCCGAGTTCGGCGGGCTCGGTTTCAACGAGCCGATCGCCGTTTCGGCGCTGCACGGCGAAGGCACCGGCGATCTGCTCGACCGAATCGTCGACCTCTTACCGCCGCAGCCACCCGATGCCGCCGCTGAAGAGGAGCTCGCGCTGGCCGTCATCGGCCGCCCGAACGTGGGCAAGAGTTCGCTGGTCAACGCGCTGCTCGGTGAAGAGCGCACGCTGGTCTCGCAGACTCCCGGCACGACGCGCGATGCGGTCGACGCCCTCTTCCGCTGGCACGATCGCCCCTTCCGTTTGGTTGACACGGCGGGCGTCCGCAAAAAGCCCGAAGCGCACGGCGCGATCGAGTACTATGCCGCGCTTCGTTCGCTCGCCGCGATCGCGCGCTGCGATATCGCCCTGCTGGTCTTCGATGCCATGACCGGCATCATGGCACAAGACCGCCGCCTCGCCGGAATCGCGATGGAGGAACGTAAGGGCCTCATCGTCGTCGGTAACAAGTGGGACCTCGTACGGGAACAAGGCGCCGAGTTCACGCAGGCCGAGCTGGCGGCCGCCGTGCGCGAGGCGATTCCTTTTGCGGCGTTCGCGCCTATCTACTTTCTGTCGGCAAAAACCCGGCGCCGATTAGGCGGCCTGATGCCGGTCGTGGCACGCGTCGCCGAAAATCTAGACCGGCGCATTGCTACGCCGCAGCTCAACGCGACGATCCGCGACGCGGTGCTGGCGCACCCGCCTTCACCCTACGGCGGCCGGCTCCTCAAAATCTACTACGCCGCACAGCCGGCAACCCATCCGCCGCTGATCGTCATGCACTGCAACGATCCCGAGCTGGTCGCGCCGCACTACAAGCGTTTTCTAGAGAACGTGCTGCGCCGCCAGTACGACTTCGAAGGCGTTCCACTCTCACTCGAGTTTCGACCGCGGCGCCACGACGAAGAGAATCTGCGATGAGCGCGTCGATCGGAATAGCCGCTTTCGTGCTGGCGTTCGCCGTCGGCTCGATTCCCTTCGGATATCTCGTCGGCCGCGTCTTCTACCGTCGCGACATCCGCGCCCAAGGCTCGGGAAACATCGGTGCGATGAACGCGCTGCGAACGCTCGGGCGGGGCGGAGCGGTCGCCGTTCTGCTGCTCGACGCGTCGAAAGGCTTCGTCCCAACGTTGTGGGCGGCTGCCGCCTTTCGCGGCGAGCCGGTTGCGCCGCTGGTTGCCGCCGGAGCCGTCCTAGGACATTGTTTTTCCCCGTGGCTCCGATTTCGCGGCGGCAAAGGCATCGCGACGTCGTTCGGGGCGATCTTCGCGCTCTGCTGGCCGGCCGGACTCGTTGCCGTGGCAGGATGGGTAGTCGGTGCGTCCGTGACGCGTTACTCTTCGGTCGGCTCGATGCTCGGCAGCGTGCTGGCGGCAGTAGCCCTTTGGCGACTTGGCGGCTCGCCCGCGGTAACGGCATACGGGATCTTCGCGGCGCTGCTGGTCCTCTTCACGCATCGCGACAACATTCGGCGGTTGCTCGCCGGAACGGAAAATCCGATTCGACTCTCCAAAACGGCGCCATAGCGAGGGCTTGCGCGCACCTCGCCAGGGCTTGACTGACCCCGGCCCGTACTCCTAGCGTCGTGATTTCGTCAAACGATCTTCGCAACGGCGTGACCGTCGTCGTCGACGGTCAACTCTGGACCGTCATCGAGTTCCTCCACGTAAAGCCCGGAAAGGGTTCGGCGTTCGTCCGCACGCGGCTGAAGAACGTCAAGACGGGCACGACGCTGGAGCGCACCTTTCGCGCCGGCGAAAAATTGGAGCGAGCGACGGTCGACAACCGCCAGATGCAGATGCTTTATAACGACGCCGACGGCTACCACTTCATGGACCAGGAAAGCTTTGAGAACGTAACGCTGCAGCGCGACATCATCGGCGGCCCGGCCGACTTTCTCAAGGACGGAATGGTCGTCGACGTTCAGTTTCACGATGGCTCGGCGATCGGCGTCGATTTGCCCGCGCACGTCGAGCTCAAGGTGGTCGAGACCGATCCCGGCTTTCGCGGAGATACCGCGACGAACGTTACCAAGCCGGCCAAGCTCGAAACGGGTGCGACGGTCGCGGTACCGCTCTTTATCGAAACGGGCAACGTTATCCGCATCGACACGCGCGATCGGCGCTACATCGGCCGCGCGAACTAAGAAAGCCTCGGTCCCCGCAACGGCGTGCTCTTTTCGCTAGAGCTTTTCGCCGCAGCATTCGTCGCCAGCATCTTCGGATCGATGGTAGGGCTCGGCGGCGGCTTCATCCTGGTTCCCATCATGCGGCTGTTCATGGGATTTCCTCCGGCCTACGCCGCCGGAACGTCGCTCGTTTTGATCGTTGCCAATAGCGCCAGCGGGGCGTTTGCCTATCTTCTGCAGCGGCGCGTTCACCTGAAGATCGGGCTGCTCGTTGCCGCCGGGGGGCTGCCGGGAAGCGTGCTGGGGGCGATCGCCTCGGTGCACATCTCGCCGCTGCTCTTTGACTCCGCCCTTGCAGCGCTGCTGATCGCCGTTGCGATCGACATGGCCTGGAACGCAAAGCGGCGCATGGCCGGCCGGGTCGAGCACCAGCGCGTTGCCTCTATCAAGGGGATGTCTTATCGCGGCGCGCTCGCCCTCGGCTTTGTCGTCGGCATCTTCTCCAGCCTGTTCGGCTTGGGTGGCGGCATCGTCGTGGTGCCGGCCTTGCTCTACTTTTCCGAGCTTCCGGTACACGCGATCAGCGCGACGTCGCATTTCGCAATCCTGCTCACTTCGCCGATCGGTCTGGCGGTGCACGCTTTGCAGCGAGATGTCGCGGTGCGCGACATTCTGCCGCTCGTTGCCGGCGGTCTGCTAGGCGGCCCGATCGGCGCGCGTCTCTCCTCGCGGTTGCGCTCGCCGCAACTGCTCGTCGCCGTGGCAATCGCGCTGGTGACGGCGGCGATAACGCTCGTTTGGCGTCAGCTCTAGCGAACCCGCTTCGCTAGCCCGCCGAGGTCATGTCTTTGGGAACGACGATGCGGTCGTACTCCTCTTCGGTGACGTGTCCCAACCCGAGCGCGGCCTTCTTGAGGGTCGAACGCTCGTGGTGCGCCTTCTTCGCGATCTCGGCGGCCTTGTCGTAGCCGATGTGCGGCGACAGCGCGGTGACGACCATCAGCGACTCGTCGAGGTACTTTTTGATCTGCTCCTCGTTGGCTTGCAGCCCCTCGACTGCGTGGATCCGGAACATCGTGCACGCGTCGCGCAGCAGCGTGGCGGAGTGCAGGAAGTTGTAGATCATCACCGGATTGAAGACGTTGAGCTCGAAGTTCCCTTGCGAAGCGGCGAAGCTCACGGCGAGGTCGTTGCCGTATACCTGCACGCAGACCATCGTCATCGCTTCCGACTGCGTGGGATTTACTTTACCCGGCATGATCGAGCTGCCGGGCTCGTTTTCCGGGAGCACGAGTTCGCCAATTCCGGCGCGCGGCCCCGAGGCCAGCCAGCGTACGTCGTTGGCGATCTTCATTAGCGCTGCCGCCAGCATCTTGAGCGCACCCGAAGCAAAGACGAAGTCGTCATGCGAGGCGAGCGCCGCGAACTTATTCGGATGCGAGCGAAAAGGCAGTCCGGTGAGCTCGGCGATCTTGTGCGCGGTGCGCTCGCCGAACTCGGGATGCGCGTTGAGGCCGGTGCCCACCGCAGTGCCGCCGATGGCTAAATCGTAGAGCGGATCGAGTGCCTCGCGGCAAGCGCGGATCGCGCGGTCGAGCTGCGTAACGTAGCCGGAGAACTCTTGCCCGAGAGTCAGCGGCGTAGCGTCTTGCAGGTGCGTCCGGCCGACCTTCACGATGTGCGACCACTCTTTCGCCTTTGCCGCGAGCGCATCGCGAAGCGCTTCGACGGCCGGCAGCATACCGACCAACGCTTGAGCTCCGGCAACGTGCATCGCCGTCGGAAACGTGTCGTTCGACGATTGCGACATATTGACGTGATCGTTGGGATGGACCGGTTTCTTCGAACCCATCTCGCCTCCGGCCAGCTCGATGGCACGGTTAGAGATTACCTCGTTCACGTTCATATTGGTCTGCGTGCCCGAGCCGGTCTGCCAAACGCGTAAGGGAAAATGCTCGTCGAGCTTTCCCGCAACGATCTCGTCGGCGGCGCGAACGATGAGACCGGCTCGCTCTTCGTCCAGCTTGCCGAGATCGTGGTTGACCATCGCGGCCGACTTCTTGAGCGTCGCCATTGCGTAGATAACCTGGCGCGGCATCACGTCGCGCGGCCAGGCACCGTCCCCGACGTCGAAGTGAACCAGCGAGCGCGCCGCTTGTGCGCCGTAATACTTGTCCGCGGGCACCTCGATCTTGCCCATCGAGTCGCTCTCGATGCGAATCGCCCCGGGCCGTTTCGTTTCCGTCATCGCCATAGTGGAGTCACGTTCTTCGTCAGGCGCCGCCTTTCCGGGCGGCCCGCTGCATATCGAGCGTGGTTCCCGCCGCCCGCATCTCGAGAATCTCGTAAATCGCCAGCGGATAGCGGGGGTCGAAGCGACTTTTGTTGCAGCGCGGACAACTCGCCGGCTTGCGCGGGAGCGTCCGCCGCAGCACCTCAAAGGCGCAGTGCTCGCAGCGCAGGATGTAGCGCTTGCTCGACTCACGCGACGGGCGGACGTTTCCCAGTTCGTGGTAGATGGATTTGAGGCCGCACTCGCGCAGCTTGCGTTTGAAGCGCGAGCCGTGGCCGGTATCGCGATAGCGCGCGTAGCACCACGCGTGGACCATCTCGTGGAGGAGCGTCTCTTCCAGCGCCTCGGGGTAGCTCCGAAAGTGTTTGGGAGAGAGCTCGATGACCGGCGGTGACGAGTAACTGATTCGCCCGGCAGAGTTGGAAAAGCGCTCGTTGTACCGGATCCGGCAGTCGGGAGCTTCGCCGTCAAAGAACTGGTAATTCAAGCGCGCAAAGAGCAACTGAAGATCGGCTTCGGAGGGCAGCACGCATGAATTTTTCGCGATGCGTCCAACCGACTCTTCGTGCCGTCTGAAGCGCCGGGTCTACCGCCGCGAATCTACCTTCCCATCGTCATCGTAATTTCGGCCGCCTTTCTTGCCCTCATGGCATACCTCGTGGCGGTCGGCTTTGGCGTGAGCGGTTCGGTATTCGGTAAGGCGGTTACCGCCGCGTCACCTGCGGCGCAGCGCCAGGGTTCGCAGCAAGCGGTCGAGGGCGGGCCGCCCGCGCCGGTGATGGCGCAACTGGAATCGCTGCGCGCCCGCATCGCGCGCCACCCCAACGACGACGTAGCGCTCACCCAGCTCGGCGACATGTATCTGGCCGCGAATCGCTTTGCGCAAGCGATTCCCTTTTATCGGCGCGCGCTGCGCGCCAATCCGCACAACGTCGCCGCGCAGACGGGTTTGGCGCAAGCCCGCGACGCCTTGCGGCAATGAACGTCTACATCTCCTGCGACATGGAGGGGACGGCCGGCGTCTGTTCCTGGAAGCAGTGCGATCCGAGCGACACCAACGAATATCCCGTCTACCGGCGTTTGATGTCGCTTGAAGTGGCGGCGGCCATCGCCGGTGCGCGTGACGGCGGCGCGCGACGCATCCTCGTCAACGACTCGCACTGGTCGATGCATAACTTGCTCTTCGACGACCTTCCCGGCAACGACGACCTGCGCGTCGTCTCCGGCGCGCCGAAACCGTGGAGCATGATGCAGGGCATCGACTCGTCCTGCCGCGCGGTCTTCTTCACCGGTTATCACGCGATGAGCGGCGACGCCGCAACCCTGTCGCACACCTTTAGCGAAACGGTTTATCGCGTCAGCGTCAACGGCATTTCCTGTAGCGAGGCGCTCCTCAACGCGGCACTGGCCGGTTCGTACGGCGTTCCGGTCGTGCTGATCACCGGCGATCGACGCATCGTCGAGGAGACGACGCGCGTTCTGCCGTGGGCCGTCGGGATAGCGGTCAAAGATCCCATCGGCTTCTCGGCCGTGAACACGCTCGCGCCGCAGGCCGCGCGCGATGCGATCCGCGCCGGCGCTCGCGAGGCGATGGGGCGGATCGATGCAGCGCGTCCTTTTGTCTTCGAGCCGCCGTTGGAGCTGCTCGTCGAAACCGCGGGCGTCGAGCACGCCGACTTCATCGAACTGATGCCCGGGTTCGAGCGGATCGCTGGCCGCGCCGTTCGCTTCGTCGCGCCGGAGTATCCGCAGCTTCTGCGCGCCTTTCTTGCCGCGACGCGCATCGCCGCCGCCGCAGACGTCGTCGGATGAGTCCTTCGACGGGCTCGGGGTGACGAGGTGAAACTCTATATTTCCAGCGATATGGAGGGCGTTGCGGGAGTCTGCTCGTGGAGACAGGTGGACGCGCGCACGCCGCATCCGGAGTACGCGATTTACCGGAGCTACTACACCCAAGAGGTCTGCGCGGCGATCGAAGGCGCACGCGCCGGCGGCGCGGGCGAGTTTCTCGTCAACGACTCGCACGGCCCGATGCGCAACTTGCTTCTCGAGGAACTGCCTCGCGACGTGCGCGCGATCTTCGGCAATCGCAAACCGTTTTCGATGGTGCAGGATGCCGGCGGCTTCGGCGGGGCCTTCTTCCTCGGCTACCACGGCGGAGCCGGCGACGCCGATGCCGTGCTCTGCCACACGTACACGCCGTCGGTCGTCTACGAAGTGCGGCTCAACGGAGTCGCTTGCAGCGAAGCCACGATCAACGCTGGGCTCCTCGGCTACCTCGGCGTGCCGTTGCTGCTGGTCACCGGCGACCGCACGACGATCGAAGGCGTACGCGCTCAGATGCCCTGGGTTCGCGGCGTCACCGTAAAGGAGTCGATCGGCAATTTCGCGGTGAATTCGATGACGCCGTCGAGCGCACGGCGCGCGATTCACGAAGCTGCTCGCGAGGCCGTCGCGGCCGCAAGCGCGGCACGGCTCTACCGTTTCGAACCTCCGATCGCGCTAGACGTGCAGCTCGTCACCGCCGCGCAGGCTCACCTAGTGGCGATGATTCCCGGATTCGAACGCACGGGCTCGCGCAGCGTGCGCTTCACCCACGACAGCTTTCCGGTCGTCTTCAAAGCCTTCGTCGCTACCTGGCGCCTAGGCTCGCAAGCGTAGCGAGGGGTCTACGATGCGTGGGCCGGGGCGGCCGAACCCAAGGCGATTGCAATTTCGACGACGTCTTCCTCGCTAAGCGACAGCCGCCGCATCGCGGCTTCGTAAAGCTCGATCGTTTCTTCGCTTTTGCTCGACGCGGCGCGCTCTTCGCGCAAGCGCTTGACCTCGTCGGTGACGCGGTGCGCGAGTTCGGAGCTCGGTTCGATGCCGGCGCGGGCCAGGCGGTCGCGCTGGCGGCGCAGCGTATCTTCGACCAGCGCCGCCCCGGTGTGTTTGCCGAAGACCCAACTGGTCGCGCCCCCAACCAGCTCGCCTGGGACGGCTTCGTACATTCGGTGATCGACGAGCATCGCCTGAGTGTGAATGCCGGACTCGTGGGCAAAGACTTTGGCACCGACGATGGGCTCGTGCTGCTGCAGCGGAATGCCGCTCACCCGCTCCATGAAACGTGCCAGCTCGCGCAGCTTTTCGTACTTGAAGCCGGGGAGCTCGATGCCGTAGAGAACGCGCAGGGCAACGACGAACTCGTGCAGCTTCACGTTTCCCGCCCGCTCCCCGTAACCGTTGGCGGTCACCGAGACGACCTTGAACCCGCACGAGACGGCGGTAATTGCGTTGATCGTCCCGAGGCCGTAGTCGTTGTGCAGATGGGCGACGATCGGCAAGCCCGCGGGCATCGCTTTGACGATGCGCGTGCAGTACCAGCGCGTCGCCTCGGGAGTGAGCGTGCCGACCGTGTCGGGCCACGCCGGGCGCGTGCCGCCGGCGGCCAATCCCGCTTTAAAGTACTCGATGAAGTAATCGACGTCGCCGCGGCTTCCATCTTCGGCGCCGAACTCGATCGACTCGACACCGCACTCGCGCGCGTGAGCGATCGCGTCGCATTGCATGCGAACGTTGGCCCGGCGATAGAAATCGAGCGGCAACTCGAGCCAGTCCCGTTCGTCGCGACCTTCGTAACGCAGCAGCGTCTTGCCGATTTTATATTTGAGATGCAGATCGCTGCCGCTGGTAAAGATAAAGAACGTTACCTCCCGCGGTTCGATGCCGGCGTCGCGCAGCGTCTTGACCGTGACGTCGATGTCGCTGCGGCTGCTGCGGCACATCACCACGATCTCGGCGCGCCCCAACTCGCCGCGGCGTTTCGCATCCATCACGAGCTGTAACGTACGCCGGTCCCCTTCCGAGGCAGCCGGGAAGCCGACGCTCATGACGTGCACGCCGATATCGGAAAGCGCCCTGGCGATCTCCAACTTTTGCTCGGGAGTGTAGCAGACGCCCGGCATCTGCTCGCCGTCGCGAAGCGTTTCGTCGTAGATGCGGATGTCGGCGGGATCGGGGAAGGCGACGTCGCGGGTAAACTCTTTGGGATCGCGGATCAGGCGTTCGATCGGCTCGCGAAGCATCTTTCGGGCGTTCTACGAGCGGCGCCCTATGTCTTGGTCGGGCGTCTCGCCCTCCTGCTCGCCGAAGCGCAGCTCGGCGGTGTCGCGCGGGAAGAGCAGCTCGAGCGTCCAGTCGAAGGCGACGCGCAGCTTACGATCCAGGCCCGGCAAGCGGAGCAAGTAGTACGTTCGCCACAGAAACCACGCGATGAAGCCGGTAATGACGCGGTTTCCGGGAAGCTCCGCGACGGCCTTGCGTCCGCCGAGTGCCGCCATCATGCCGAGCGCCTCATATTCGAAGGGACGCGTCGGTTCGTGGCGCAGCACTGCCGCCAGATTGTCGGCGAGAACGGGGCCTTCGCGAATGGCGTGCTGGGCCGTCATCGGATAGACGCCGCCTTGGGGATGTGGAATCGAGGCGCAGTCGCCCAGTGCCCAAACGCCCTTCGACCCCGGAACGTGCATGTCCGGTCCGGTTTCGACCGCGCCGCGTTTGGTCAAAGGCAGCGCGATCTTGGCAATGGTCGGCGACGGTTTGACGCCGGCGCTCCAGATGATCGTCTCACTCTCGATGCGCCGCCCGCTCTGCAGCGTCAGTCCTCGTTCGTCGGCGCCGGCGACGCCGTCGCCGAGAATCACTTCGACGCCGCGCCGTTCGAGCACGCGACGCGAGTAGCGGCCCATCTTCTCCGGCAGACCTGCCAGCAACGTCGAGCCCGCTTCGACCAGAATCATCTTCACTTGCTCGGCGCTCAGGCGTTTATAAAACCGTAGCACGCTGCGAAAAAGTCCGACGATCTCGCCGGCCGCTTCGACGCCGGTGAACCCGCCGCCCACGACGACGAGCGTGAGCAGCCGTTTGCGCCGCGACTCGTCATCGATCGTGTCTGCCAGCTCGAGCAGCCAAACCAAGTGGTTGCGCAATGCATCGGCATCCTCGAGCGATTTGAGCGCCCAGGTGTGTTCGGCGATCCCGGGCAGACCGAACGTAGACGGCGACGAACCCAGTGCTAAGACGATGTGATCGTAATGCAGCGTCGTGCTGATGCCGGTCAGCACGTGGTGGTAGCGAACCGTGGAGCGTTCGACGTCGACTTCGTCGACGTCGGCCAAAACGAACCGCGTGCGCCGCAGCTGCTCGCGGATGGGCGTGACGACGTGCCGCACCTCGAGCTCGCCCGACGTCACCTCGGGCAGCATCGGCGTGAAGAGCGTGTAGTTCTCGCGGCTGAGCAGCACGATCTCGGCTTCCTCGGGACGCAATCGCCGCTCGAGCCGCCGCGCGACGGCGATCCCGGCGAATCCTCCACCCACGATCACGATGACCGGCACGCGACGCGGTTGAAGAAACGCACATGACATACCTTCCGCCGGAATCCGGCGACTCGCCGGAACCGGCTCCCGCTCCGAAACCGGCCGCGAGGCGGAGCGGCGGAATCGGCGCCATCCTAGCCGCCGCCGCCGCCTTCCTTTTCAAGTTCAAGTTTCTGCTGCTCGTCGGCGCGAAGCTTTTCGGCGTCAGCTGGACGTTCTTGCTCTCGCTTTGGATCTACGTCGTCATCTTCGGGTGGAAGCTCGCCGTGGTGGTGATGCTGCTGCTGCTCGCCCACGAGCTGGGCCATTATTTTGCCTTTCGAGCCTATGGCTTGCCGGCGCGTCTGCCGGCTTTCGTCCCGCTGTTAGGCGCCTTCACCGCCGGCGCCGCGCCTCAGGATCTCGAACAAGACGCCTATATCGCGCTGGCCGGACCGCTCACCGGTCTCGGCCTCGCGGCGGTTTGCTTCGCGATCGGCGGCGTGACGCAGGACCGTTTCTGGTATGCGTGCGCCGATCTCTCGGCATTTCTCAACCTCTTCAATATGATTCCGATGCCGCCGTTCGACGGCGGGCGTATCGTCGCAGCGCTCTGGCCACCGCTCTGGATCGTCGGCTTCGTGCTATTCGTTGGATTTGCGGTGCTCGTGCATCTGCCGATCCTCTTCGTGCTCGTGATCGGGGTGCTGGGGCTTCCGGCGATGTTCTCGGCGTGGCGCGGACACGTCGATCCGCGCGCCGAGATGATGACCTTTGCGGCGCGAGTTCGCGTCAGCGTATGGTACCTCGCCACGCTCTTCGGACTCTTCTTCGTCATGGCGCAGTCGCACGCAATCGCCTCGCCCGGGTCGAGAGGAACGCTCTTTTGACGAAGCGGCGATGGCCGCTGGGCCTAGCCTTTGCGGCGATCGCCTGCGCCATCTTCTTCGCGCGTCCGGTTGCCACGCCCGGACCGGTGCTTCGCGATTTCGAAGCGTATTGGTCGGCCGGCGCGACGTGGAACTCCGGCGACGATCCCTACGGACGCGCCATTTGGAGCGCCGAGCGCACCGTCGATGGCGTGGCGCCCTCGCGAAACGAGCTGCTGCCGTTCGTCGGACCGCCGGCGACGCTAACGCTTTGGAGCCTATTTGCCCGGCTGCCGTACGATCGCGCCGCCGCAATTTGGATCGGCGTGATGCTCGCAGCGCTGCTCGCGATGATCGCGGCAACGTTGCGCGGATCGGCTGCGCCCGTGAAATTCTCCGCCTTCGCGGCCGCGCTCGCTTTGGCGATCGGTTTCGGGCCGCTGACCAGCAACCTCGCCCTCGGCCAGATTGCACTGCCCGCCTTCGCCGGGGCCGCGCTGGTCGTCGTCGCGCGTTCGCAATGGCTCGGCGCCGCGGCAGCATGTTTGGGACTCGCGCAGCCGAATGCATCGGCCGGTCTGTTCTCTCAACTCGGGCGCAATCGCGCGACGGCCGCGATTCTCGTAGGTCTGCTCGCGAGCTACGCGTTGGGAAGCTTCGCCGCCGGCTGGTCGTGGCCGATCGCCTACGCGAAGATTCTCGCAGCACACGCCGCCGCCGAACGTCTGAGCGCCATTCAAATCACGCCGGCGTCGATCGCTTACGGCTTTGGCGCCTCGCCGGCGGCAGCCGCGTGGTTGGGGCTCGCCTGCGCCGCCGTCGCCGTCGCGGCGGCGGTATTGATTGCGGCTCGCACGCACGAGAACTTCGCACGATTCGCGGCGTTTTCGGCACTCGTTCCGTTCGTGGCCGGTTTCGTCCACGAGCACGATCTGCTCGTGGCGTACGCGGCCGCCGCGTGGTGCGCGCTTCGCACGCGCGGAACCACGCGCGCCTTAGCCTTGGCCGGAACGCTACTCGTTGCCGTCGACTGGCTGGGGCTGGCACAGCGTCCGACGGGAATCCTTCAAAGCGCCTTGCTCGCGCTGGCAGCGCTGCTGGGGTTCGCCACGCTGGGCGAAACCCGCGAATTAAGAACGCAGTGGATCGCTGCGGCCGCCGTCGCGTTGCTCTTTGGTGCGGGCGCGCTTATCGGCGCTCGGCATCCGGCGCCGGTGTGGCCCGATGCGCTCGCCGCGTTTAGTGCGCCGCCCGCCGCCGGCGCCGCGCAGGTCTGGCTCGACGAACAGCGGGCGAGCGGATTGTTCGCCGCCGTTCCGGCTTGGGCGCTGCTGCGCGCCCTCTCGCTAGCCGGCTGCGCGATGCTGGCTTACGCTATATATCGACGTCCAACATCTGATCGAACGGCGTAAACGCTCCCGGATGATAGCCGGTCAGATTCTTGTTATAGGTAAAGCCGGTATCGAGGATCGCGAGCACGATGGTCGGGGCATCGTTGACGATCGTGCGCACCTCCTCGTCGAGCAGGCGCGCCTGTTCGCGCTCGTCGTAGGTGCGCTTGATCCGTTCCAGCATCGCGTCGAGCTTTGGGTTGCAGTAGTGCAGCACGTTCTGACCGTTTGGCGGAATCTGATTGCACTCGAAGAGGTTCGAGATGTCCGGAACCGGCAGGTCCTGCCAAGCAAACATCGTCATGTCCCACTTCGAGCCGTAGACGATTCCGCCGTTCTGGTAGGGCGCGAAGAACATCGCCGGAGCGTATTTGCGCGTTTCGATATCGATGCCGATGGCGCGCAGTTCCTGGCGAATCAGCTCGACGGTCTCGTCGGCCGTGGAGACGCCCGTATAGTACGGAAACTGCAGCGTCAGCTTCTGGCCGTTCTTCACCCGAATGCCGCCGGGACCGACCTTCCAACCGGCATCTTCGAGCAGTTGCCGCGCGCGATCGGGATTGTAATCGAAGAACGGGATGTCTTTAGGCGCGAAGGGCAGCACTGGCGAGATCATGCTCTCCTGCACGATCGAATAGCCGTGTGAGATCTTCTCAGACATCTCCTTACGATTGAGTGCGTAGCGAATGGCCTGGCGAACGCGGACGTCGCTGACCAGCGGCCGCGTCACGTTGAAGTCGAGGTGCGAATAGTAGATGCCGGGATGGACGTCGGTCTGGAGCTTGCTCAGCGCTTTGACCTGCACGATATACGACGGAGTAACCTCGGGCCAGAGCTCGACGTCGCCGGTCTGCATCAGGGTGAGCAGCGTATCGCGCGAGGGGATCAGCTTATACGTGATGTGGCGGAGCTTCGGAGTGCCGCGAAAATAGTAGGGGTTGGCTTCGAGCTCGATGCTGTCGCCGCGCTTCCACTCGACGACGCGAAAGGGTCCGATGCCGACCGGTTTCGAGTTATAGGCAACGTGATTGATATTCGGATACTTCGCGAGAAGGTGGGCGGGAAGAACCGACGGGTTGGCGCCGGCACTGCCGAAAAACGTCGGCAAGAACGGCGAATACGGATGCTTGAGGTGATAGACGACCGTGTATTTATCGGGCTCGTCGATCTTATAGATGAGATTCCAGCCGTCGCGGCCGACCTCGTTATTGGCCGGATTGAGTACGGCGCGCGTCGAGAAGACGAGGTCGTCGGCGTTGAACGGCGCTCCGTCGGACCAGCGCACGCCGCGGCGGAGGTGCCACGTTATCGTGTTTCCGTCGCGGCTGATGCCGCCGTTGGCCTGCGACGGAATGACCGTCAGCAGCTCGGGGTAGGGCCGGTTGTGCTGGTCGTACCGCGCGAGATATGCCTGCGTCATCTGCGAGATGTAGCCCAGGGTCGTCTCGGTAAAGAGATGCGGATTGAGCGTCGGAACGTCGCCGCTGCCGTCGGCGATCGTCAGGTAGTGCGACGTAACGGCGCCTCCCGACTTGGTGCACGACGCCAGCAAGAGCGCGGTAACCACGGTCGCCGTAAGGCGCGAAATCGTCAACATCGTATGCTCCTCAGATCGAATAATTCCAGGGGTTCCAGAATCCCGAGATCACCGGCGACGGCTCGAAGCCCTTCAAGTCGGTATTATAAACGTACGGGATACGGTTGAAGTACAGGATTATGGTGGGCACGTCGAGTGCCAGCTGTTGCTGGACGATGACGTAATCGCGCTTGCGCCGCCCCTCGTCGATCGTCTTGAGCGCGTCGTTCATGGCGTCGGTAGCCGCGCGGTTGTTCCAATACATCGCATTTTGCCCGTGCGGCGCCAAATTGTCGCCCGAGTAGATGGCGCTGTCGTCGGGGTCGGCCGCGGCGAGCCAGGCAAAGAGCGCCACGTCGTAATGGCCGCCCTGCAAAATGCCCTTGGTCGAGTTATCGAAGAACTGGCTCGTCGGATAGTTCTTGATGTCGGCCTGCACGCCGACGTCCCGCCATCCGCGCTGCAGGATCGTCTCGTTGGCCTTTCCGCTGACCGACTCGGTCTGGGTGCTCATGGTGAACTCGAGACGCTGGCCGTTTTTGACGCGGACGCCGTCAGGCCCCATCTTCCAGCCGTCGGCGTCTAAGATCGCCTGCGCCTTGGCCGGATCGTACGGATAGTGAACGATGTCGGAGGTGTATGCCCAAGAATACTTCGGCTGCTGGTCGGTATCGGCCGCAATCGCCGAACCGTGCGCCACCTTGTCGATGATTTCTTTCTTGTTGGTGGCGTAGGCCAGAGCCCGTCGCACCTGAATGTCGGAGACGATCGGATGGCGCAGGTTGAAGTCGACGTGCGAGAAGGCAAAGGCGTCTATGCGTATGGCCCGTAAGCCGTTGCGCGGATCCGCGGCCAGTGCTGCGTACTCGGGCCACTTGTGTCCGGTCCCCTGGGCCATCATATCCAGCTCGTGCGTTTGCAGCTGTGTGGCGGCGGTGTTTTCGTCGGGAAGGATCTTATAAACCACTTCCTTGAGCTTGGGTTTCCCGAGATAAAAGTTTGGATTGGCGACCATGCGAACGTCCTGTCCGCGGTTCCACGCGACGATCTTGAACGGCCCGCTTCCTACCGGCAGCGCGTTATACGGTGCGGTGTTAAACGAGCCTTTGTCGTCGTTGTACTTGGCCAGGATGTGCTCGGGGAGGATCGGCGCGTTGCCGTTTTCGCTCCACAGTTGCTGTAAGAACGGCGCGTAAAGCTTCTTCATGTGGATGACGGCCATGTAGGGGTCCGAGCAATCGATGCTGCCGATGTCTTTGAAGCCGTCGGTGGTAATGACGTTGTTATGCGCGTTCATCACGACCTGCCACGTGAACTTGAGGTCGCTACAGGTTAGGGGCGGACCGTCTTGCCACTTGATGTTGCGCCGCAGCTTGTATTTGAGCGTCAAGCCGTCTTTGCTGACGTCGCCGTTGGCGACCGTCGGAATCTCGCGCAGCGCGTCCGGGAAGGGTTTGCCGTTTTGGTCGTAGCGCACCGTCCAGGAAAACACGAACATCGATAGGTCGAGCGTCGGCGACGCCGAGTTGAGCAGCGGGTTGAGGTTCTTGGGATCGGAGGCTTCGGAGAAGCGCAGCACGCCCGGCTCCGTCCAGGGATGGCGTCCGCCGGCGCCGCCGCTGGAGACCTTGCTGCAGCCGGAAAGAGCGACGGCTGCGATGAGCACCGCGACTCCGTAGCTCAACGTAAAGTTCAAGCAGATCTTCCTTCCTCGCCGGCGCCCGCGAGCATCGCTTCGGGGTCGATGCCGTTCGCCGCGCAAAATGCGCGATAAGCGTCCGGTACTATCTCCGAAGGTTTGATCTCGCTGCGGCCGCCCCAAAAGACATTGGTATACGCAAACTCGAGGCCGGCTTCCCGCAGATGCTCGTCGATGGCGGCTTTGTGGGCCAGCACGACCGGCTTCTCCATCCCGTGCGCGACGGCCATGACGTTGACGTGGTGAAACTCCGGGCCGCCCTCGCGCCAGTAGGCATGCGTGATGACGTAGTGCCGTCCGACCTCACGCCCTGCCGCGATCTCGCTGCCGGGCGAAACCGCCCAGTGAAAGAGCGCGTTGTAGCGCGTCACGCGCTCCTGGCCCGCGGTCGGTTTGACGTGCTCGAGAAAAGTTGAGAAGCGCCCGATAACGCCTCTCTCCTGGAGCGAACGGGCGACGTCGGCGAAGGCCCGCAGGTCGAGTTCGGCCTCTCGCGCTCGCGCCGCCCAGAGATCGCGAACGATCTCGTTCGGGGCGAACTCGCGCTTGAGGGCGACGAGTGCTCGCCACTCGAGATCCGAGAGCTCGACGAGCTTGGTGTCGAGCGGCTCGGCGTAGCGTTCGGCTCGCGCTCCAGGTTCGAGCCCGCGCCGCCGTACGTGACCCACGCCAAGCGTAAAGAGCATCTTCGCCGGCATCAGCCGGAATCGCGTCGCTCCGACCCGGTTCGCCAGCCACTGCGCGTGTTTGCGCAATGAGAAACCTTGAGGAACTTTGAGAGTCGTCCAGAGGCGATAGCTGCTGCCGGCCGACACGGTATCGGTCGTTCGAATGACGACGTGACCCGAAAAGGGATCGTCGCGAAACATATACTCGAACGCCTCGTCGAGCTTATCCGGCGCAACTTCCCAGGCACAGAGCGCACCGGCGGCAAGACTCGTCGAGAGCAACGTTTGGCGGACGCGCCGTATCGTTCCGGCCTCGAGCATCGCCACGATGCGCTCGATGACCGCATCGACGGGCACTCCGGTTCGAGCCGCAATCTCACCAAAAGGATCGATTTGAAAACCGGTGAGGCGGTCCTCGGAAACCGCGAGGATCGCCGCATTTACCGGATCCGATACCGTGGCGGGAAGCGGAGCTTCCCTAGATTTGGACGTCGCTTATACCCGTGGCGTAGAGGTAGTTCTGCTCCGCCGTACGGACGCCGTAGAGCGCGGTGATATAAGCCGATTGTGCCGTGGTAAGGTTTGCCTCTGCCGTAACGAGGTTGAGGACGGTCGTCGCGCCGACCTTATACTGTGCCTGCGTGGCGCTGAGCGAGACTTGCGCGGCGGTGAGCTCCGAGCGAGCCTGAACCAACGACGAACGCGCCGAGATCAGCGTCGCCAGGGCCGAGCGAACGTCGGACTCCACCGTGAGTCGCGTCGCGTTGAACGTCGCGACGGCCTGGTCGAGCTGCGATGCCGCGACCGCGACGTTGTAGTTCGTCACGCCCTGATCGTAGATCGGGACCGTTAAGTTTAAGCCGATTGCCTTGTCGTTCGACCACGACGACGCCCCCGGACAGACCGAAGCGGTCGCCGTCGTCACGCAATCGAGGAACGTGCGGCTGACGCCGTCGCTCGCGCCGGCGGTGAGAATTGGAAAGCGCGCCAGTTTGGCGTAGCGCACGCCTTCTTTTGCCGACTCCACGTTGTATGCGGCGGAGATATAGTCGGGACGCATGATCAGCGCCCGCTTTAGTGAGGCTGCGTACGTTGGGTTGGGCGCTTGCAGCTGCGCGGTAATCGCCCGCGGAACGACTTCCGCATCGGCATCGAGCCCGAGCGTCGTTGCGAAGCTCGCTTGCGCACCGATAGCGACGCCTTGCGCCGTTACGAGATTGCCGCGCGCCTGTGCCGTTTGAAACTGCGCCGCGGCGATATCGGAACGTGCCGCTGCGCCGTTGCGAATCTGCGCCGCCGTCGACGATTCGCTGACTTCAAACTCGCGCACGAGCTGCGCGTCCGCCGTAACGGTTGCGTTGTCTTCCAACACCGTGTAATAGGAGTTGGCGACGTTGAACGCCAGCGTTTGCAGCTGCCTCAGCAGCGTCGCGCGTCCGGCGATATCGGCCGCCTTTGCCGAGCGGATGTTCGCGATCGTGCGGCCCCCGTCGAAGATGAGCTGCGTGATCGAGATCGTCGCCGATTCGGTCGTAATAGTGCTCTGGCTATACGTTCCGAATGGCGGCCGCGTCGGCGTCGGAGCGGCAAACGGAACGCCCGCCGCGGGCGGCGTCGGACTGCTCACCGACGACGACGTTCCGTTCGTGTAGTTCTTTCCGGCCTGCGCGTTGCCGCTGAGTCCCGGATAGAGCGCCTGCACCGACGACGTATATTTAGCGTGAATCGCCGCCCATTGCGCGTTCTCTTGCGCAAACGTGGGTGAGAGCGCCACCGCAATCCGAATCGCGTCGGCCAGCGAGATGGTCTGCGGCACGCCCTTGCGCGGCTTGAGCTGCTCGACGTCGGGCGCCGGCGAGCCGTAAGCCGGGTAAGGGATGGGCGTCCCGCTAATCGTCGGCTGCGGGAGGGGGGAGGGCATGATAATCCCGGGCACCCCCGGAATTTGGCCGCTTTCAGGTGGGGGGTTGGGCAGAGTTTGCCCCAGGGCCACCCCGGTCACGAGCACGCCAAACGACAGCGCCGCCGCGAACCCGCGGGCGGTCAGCCTTCCTCGTTTCATCCTTAATGTACCGTCCCGGAAGCCGAAGACGAGGCCGGGGCGGCTCCGCTTACGGCCACGACGCTGCCGTCCTTGAGTGCGTCGGGCCGCGTCGTGATGACCATCGTACCGGGCACGATCTTCGGACTCATTACCTGAGACATCGTGTCGGTCTGGACGCCGACCTTCACCGGAACCGCTTGAGCCTTGTTATCGGCTACTACGTAGACGAGGCTGCCGTTCGGGCTCTGCGCCACCGCGCTGCGCGGAACGACGATCGCGCCGAGCGCCCGCGCCTTGGTCACCGTCACCGTCACCAGCATTCCACCGCGCAAGACGTAACCGGGATTACGCAGCTCCAGACGGGCCAGATACGAGAGCGTCCCGGCCGTCGGCACCAGATTCACGGTTTGCACCGGGCCGGTGAACGACTTTTCGGGAAGCGACGTCGACTTGAAGTTCACCGTGATGCCGGGCCGCACGTAGGACAGATCCTCGTCGGGGACGTTCACGTTGATCCAGACGCGATCGACGCGCGAAACTTGCAGAACCGGTTGCGACGGCGAAGCGTACGCTCCCGGATCGACGAGCCGGTTCGAAACGACCGCGTCGTAGGGCGCATACATATAGGTCTGCGCGAGTTGCGTGCTCAGCAGCTGCGCTTGCGCCGCGGCGGCGGCCGCCTGCGCCTGCTGCGATTTCACGTTTTGCAAGCTGACGACGTCGTTGCGCAAGCCGACGACGGAGTTGTTGTAGGTTTGCTGCGCCTGCACGTAGTTCGCCTGCGATTGCTGCAGCGTCGTCTCCGAAACGTAGCCCTGCTTGTAGAGCTGTTTGTTTTGATCGTAGACGAGTTTCGCGTTGTCGAGCGAAGCCTTTGCCGTTTGGACCGCGGCTTGATTGTTTTGCGTCTGAACGGGATAGCCTTCGACGGCGCCGCGCGCCGCCGCGGAGAACTGCGATGCCTGCGCCTGCGCCTGCGACAGCGAAGCCTCGAGCGTCGCCGGATCGATTCGCGCCAGCAACTGGCCTTTTCTAACCATATCGCCGATGTTCACGTCGATCTTGATGATCGTGCCGCTTTGCTGAAATGCAAGCGTCGACTGTTCGAGCGGCGCGATCTGTCCGTCGAGCGAGAGGTACGTGGCGATGTCCTGGCGCGACGCCGCAGCGGCATCGACGGTGAGGGGAGGAGGCCCACCTTGCGCCTTCTTACCACAGCCACCCAGCGGCAGCGCCGCCGCCAAGCCAAGAGCCAACAGACTCGCCCTCAAAGGGGCCGAAGGGAACGTCATCCTGAGTGTCTCTTTCCTATCCGGTACTTCATGGTCTGATATACGGCCACCAGCAGCGTTTGATTCAAAGGACCCCATACAGTAGCCCTGTCCTGTAACCTCGGCATGAGGTAATCGGCTGCGGGGCGTATCTCCCGGGGGCAATGACCGTTAAGCTCGGCATCGGGCGCTCGTACAGCCTTCAGAGCCGCGTGGAGGAGTGGATGACGGCCGAGAAGGCCGGTAATAAGGGGGTCGACGTGCTGTCGACGTCGATGCTCGTTCAATTGGTCGAGAGCGCCGCCATTCATTGCGTCGAGCCGATCTTGAGCGCCGGCCAGCTGACCCTTGGGACGCACATCGAACTCGAGCACCGCAAGCCCGTGCCGGTCGGATTCATCGTGCGAACCGAAGTGGAAGTGGTGATGCTCGACGGCCCGCGGGTAAGTTTCGCGGTCCAGGTCTTCGACGAGCAGGAAGCAGTCGCCGAGGGTACCCACGAGCGATACATCATAGAGAAGAGCAAATTCCTGGCAAAGCTTCGGGAAAAGCTGGCCTGACTAACCTCCTACTGCAGGGGAGGCAAACGTCCGTTCCCGAAGAGGACGCGAAAGGATTGCTCGACCCGGCCCTCGGGCCGGACGGGTAAGCCTCAGGTCTCATTACCCAACTAGGAGGACACATTGAAGCGACTGAGCACTGGAGTCCTGGCCGTGCTGATGGCAGCCGGTCTCGGGCTCAACGCGGTCGCAGCCCAGTCCAACGCACCGCATGGCAACATTGGAACCAACGCGGTCGCGCAGGATCAGGGTGCGACGGCTGCTCCGCCGGCGGATTTCGGTTCGCCGCCGTCGGGTCAGTATCCAATCCTCTTCAATGACCACCACGTCTATGCCAAGCCCGACATTCTGAAAAAGGGACGCGTGCTCGCCGCGCTGGTGCGCGGAGGCACGATCCTCATCCCTCTGCGCTCGATGTTCGAGCAAATGGGCCCCCCTTATCCCACCGTATCGTGGGATCCGGGGAGCAAGACGGTAACGGTCAGCAAACCCGGCGCTGAGGTCAAAGTGACGCTCGGCAAGCCGGAGGTCATCATCAACGGCGAGTCGCGTCCGCTGGACGTTCCGCCGATGATGTATCAAGGCGTCGTTCTCGTGCCGGTCCGCGTCATCTCGGAAGGCATGGGCGCGTACGTTCAGTGGGTTCCGGACCGCCGTTTAGTAGTAGTTCGCTACATACCGGCGACCCCGCCGCCGAGCGCTCCGCCTTCGCCTCCGCCGCCGCCGCCCACCCCAACGCCAACACCGGCACCCTACTACGACTTCTACGTGGCCGGTGATTACATCATCTCACCCAGAACGTACAACGAGTTCGTCCCCGGCGCTACCGCCAATAACAACAGCGGCGGATTCTCGTACCGCATACACGGTGCGTGGGAGATTCCGATCATGGCTATGCCGTGGATGATCGAGTTGGATTACCGGCAGTTCAACTGGCAGCACAACTGCGGTGGCTCCGGTGATCCGCAGTGCTACGTAACGACGATCGGTGGACTAGGTCAATCGGCAGTTCCTGCCTTCGACGGCAAGGACTTCGACTTTGACGGGCGGCTCGGGTTCCGTATCCTCAAGCCGCGCATCTACATCGTCGGTGGTTACATGCAGCGCACCAACAACTACGGTTACCCGTCGATGGGTGGTGCGGGCGTGGGCATCGAGAAGCTACCCGATCTCGATCGCGTCTTCTCGTTCTACGGCAGCGCGCTGTATTATTTCGACGTCAACGGTAACTACTCGAGTTCGGCGCTTGCCTGCGGCGGCTCGAGCCCGTGTACGTATAACGTCGGATACAACGTCCTCAAGTACGACATCGGCGTCAGCTACACGTTCCCTGGGTTCCCGATCTTCTTAGAGGCCGGGTTCCTGGGTGACCGCGGCTACAACACCAATGCCGCTCCCATCGGATTCTCCGAGAGCGGGCCGTACGCGGGTATCGGTGTCAAGCTCTAACCTAGAGCCCAAACCCCGATAAAATGAAAAGCCCCCGCATCTCGCGGGGGCTTTCGTTTATTTGCTGGAGTTAACGGGAGGCTCCCGGCGAGGGGCTCGACGCGCGTGCTCCGCTCGAGAGCGGCTCGGGACCGTCGCTCGCCGGCGACGGCGGCACGCACGGCGGCGTGATGAGCACGACGTAAGGCTTTGCCGGTTCGGGGGACGGTGACGGCGTCGGGTCGGCCGTCGCCTGCGCCTTGGCACCCCGAGGCAGCGGAGTCGGGCAGATCTCGGCAAGCGCGTACCAGTGTTCGGTATAACCTTGCGCCATGCTCGCCTTTGCCGTCCTGCCGAAGTACGTGTTGGGATATTTTTTGACGAGAATCTGCGTGAACTCCCAACTGGTCTGCTGTTCGGGCTGGGTGTAAACCTTGCGCATTACGAGCACGCCCAAGTAGTACGACCGCGCTAGTTGCGGATCGTTGGGGTATTTTGCCGCCCAGCGCCGCAGCGCTTCGGTCGCGAAATCGAGCTTCGAGATCAGATGCTGATCGGTCGTATGATCTCCCGCGCTGATCGATCCGTCCTTATAAGTATTGTCGATGCCGAGATAACTCAACTTCATGCGTCCGAAGTACTCGTCTCCCGGCGCCGAGGCATTGAACTGCTGGCATCTCATGTGCGCCCACTTGCTCTTTGCGGCACCGCACGGATCGTTGCCCTTCGACGGAGACGCTTTCGGCTTTGCGCTTGCGGCCGCCGTTGCCGCTTGCGCGGGTTGCGGCGGAATCGGCGCAGCTATCAACACGCCGACGCTCGCTATTGCAAACGCGAGCGACAACGTCGGTGGCGTAAGTCTCACGATTGGAAATCTCCTTCAGGGCGCCGTTCACTCGGTCGAGCCCATTGGGTAGGATTCCTTTACCGGCTCCAGGCCCGGTGCCTGCTCCAAGAGCGCGATAAGGGGCCCTGGTTTTGCGCCGCGAACGACTGCGCGCAATGAACCGTCCAGTCCGCGTCGCCGCGCTGCAGCTTGCAGCCCACGATCGCGCCGGCTTTGCCGGCGTAGTCGACGGAATCGTCGACGCCGTACGGCGCGCCGCCGAACAAGCCGATCTCGTCGTGCTGCCCGAGGGCACGCTTCCGGCATACGTACTCGGCGACGCGCCAGTTGACAGTACGCCAATTGAAGCAAGCCTCTCGCGCTTGCAAAACATCGCTGCATCGGAACGCACCGTAATCGTGGTCGGCGCCGCGGCGCGCGACGGCGCATCCTTATATAATGCGGCCTTCGTCATCGATACCGACGGCTCGCTCGCCGGTCGTGCCGACAAGCTGTTTCTGTGGCATTTCGATTCGTTGTGGTTTGCTCCGGGCCAACGTCTGGCGCCGGTCGCGACGCATCTCGGTTCGCTCGGCGTGCTCGTCTGCGCCGACGGACGCATCCCCACCATCGCGCGCGCGCTGGTCGATGCGGGAGCAGTCGCGCTTATCATGCCGACCGCCTGGGTCACCACCGGGCGCGATCCGCAAGCGCTGGAAAACGTGCAAGCGGATTTATTGGGCCGCGTGCGGGCGTACGAGAACGGCGTTCCGTTCGTCGCGGCCAACAAGTGCGGGGCGGAATTGGGGATGGTCGCCTACTGCGGCAAGAGTCAAATCGTCGATCGGCATGGGAGCGTCGTTGCTATCGCCGCGCAGGATCGGCCCGAAGTCTTGCAAGCAACGATCGGCCTCGGCGCCGCCCACCCCAAGCGTGCGAAGCTTCCGGAGTTATCGCCGCGTCCGGCGCCGGCAGAGTCTTCGGTGCGCCTAGCCGTTTCGTTCGAGGCGCTCGACGCGGATATCGACCGTCGTCTCGAAGTGCTCGGCGACGCATATGCGATTTCGCCCGAGGACGGCGCCCGTCTGGCGTTGCTCGATGCCGCGATCCCGACGGCATCGCTCGGCGACTCGCTCGTAGCGGATCCGGGCGGGGTGGCCGCTTTTCGCGCCGCGGGCTACCGTCTGATCTGCTGGACAACCGATCTTCCCGCGCCGTGGGCGGAGCGCCTAGCGCGAGCGCGAGCTCTGGAACTTCGTGTTTACGTGGTGGTCTTCGATCGTCCACGGCGGCGCGCGTACGCCGTCGACCCCGACGGCGCCGTAATCGCCGGCACGTTCGACGGCTACCATCTAGCCGGCTTCACCTTCGACCCGCGCAAGGCGTCGGCGACGCTGGTAGCGCCGCAGACCGACGTGGCCGAGGGTCTCGACCGAATAGCTGCGCTGGCCGCGCGCGAGAAAGCGACGACGTGAGCGCCGACGTCTCTCACACCATCGAGGCCAGTCACGGGAACCGGCTCGTTTCCCTCGCGGCCGCGATCATTGCCGTACTCGCCGCGCTCGGCACGCTCTTCTCGCATCATCGGTCGATCTCGGCGCTCTCGGTGAAGAACGCCGCCATCCTCACGCAAGCGCGAGCGACCGACACGTACAACGCCTACGAAGCCAAGCAGATTCGCTTCAATATCTATCGCGCGGTCTTGGCCACCGATTTGGTGCGCGATCGGAAAACGCGGGTGCGGCTTCAAAACGTCGCCGACGAGGAGCGGGCCTCTTCGCCCGGAGTGCTCAAGAAAGCCGAATCGCTCGACGCGCAGGCCGCTCGAGACGACGAGCGCTCGGACGTCATCATGCGCTCTTACGAAACGTTACAGTTTGCAACGACCTTGTTCGATATCTCGATCGTCCTCGTGGCGCTCGCCACGCTCGCCGGTACCCGCGTCTTCGTCTCCCTGGGATGCGGCCTGAGCGCTATCGGCCTGGGGCTCTTTATCTTCGGTCTCGTGCAGCCGCATTGACGGCTATTGCCCGCTTCGCCATGCTTGGGCTTGCCTTGGCAGCACTCGTCGCGAGCGTGCCGCGCGTTCCGAATACACGGCTCGCCGTCGGCCGAATCGAGGTCGCAGCCTGGCCCTACTTACCGGGCAGCACCCTGCCGCTGCGCGTAACGGGATTTGCCGGATCGTATCATGCGGCACTGCTCGGTCCAGGGGAGTTACGGCCCGGCGGAATCTACGTCGCACCCGAGGCGCCTGCCGGGGCGAGCGCGCTTCTCATCGCGGGCAATGCCGCCGGCCTTGGCGCGGCGCGCCTGCGCATCGCAACGCCGCCGTCGCCGGATCGCTCGCTGATTTTTGCCGCTTCGTACGACGACGGGCTGATCGTCCACGATGCCGGCGACTTCTCCGTGATCGGCCTCGTCGCCACCGGCGGCGTGCCCAGCGATACCGCTGCCGACCCGGATGGACGAGTCGCCGTGACCGACACTCAGGGAACGGCACTTACGGTCGTCTCGCTCTCGCCCTGGTCGATCGCCCACGTGGAAGGCGTACCGTTGGGCGACGAGGTCGCCGTCGACTCCGTTACGCACGCCATCTTCGTCACCAATCGCGACGCCGATGGAAAAGGCGCTCTCAGCCGCGTTCTTCCCGACGCGAGCGTGACCCGCGTCACGACGGGGGCGACGGCCGAAGGCATTGCCATTGACGAGCGCCGCCAGATCGTCTACGTTGCCAACGCCAACGACGGCACCGTGGCTGCCATCGACGCGCGCGCGATGCGAGTTTTGCGCCGATTTCGCACCGTCGACCGCGTCTTCTCGCTGGCCCTCTCACCCGACGGCTCGACGCTGTATGCAATTTCCAATCAGAGCGCCGGCTCGCTCTTCGCCGCACCCGGCTCGGCGGTCGCCATCGCGCTCAACGGAAGCAAGACGCGCGTCAGTGCTCGCAGCGCGCCGCTGAACTTTCCACTGGGCATCGCGCTCGATGCGCGTAACGCGACGCTCTTCGTTACCGAGGAGGCACGCAACGAGGTCGACGTGCTCGACGCGGGCACGCTGCGCGCAAAACATCCCGCGCTAAAAACGTGCAGGACGCCGTGGAAACCGGCGTTAGACGAGGCGACCGGGCGCCTCTACGTACCCTGCGCGAGCGATAATGCGATCGATGTCTTCGACGCGAAGACGCTGCGCCGGCTCCCGCACGCGCCCTTCGCAACCGGAAGCTATCCCCTGGCTGTAGAAATCTGGCATCCGGCAAAAGCGTGAAGTTCGGCATCTTCGTTGCGCTCTTTATCGCCGCGGGCGCCGCGGCGCGCGCCGCTGCGTTGCCGCCTCGCATCGCTCCCGCCGCTCCGTTTCCGCGCATTCTGCAACAGGCGCCGACGCTCGAAAGCATCGCGCCGGGCGTTGATTACGGCGAATATCAGCTCGTCACCGACGCGGGGCCGCTGGCGGTACGCGTCGTCGCGATCGACTCGCATCGCCGCGACTTGCACGTCGGATCGGTCGTGGCTACGGATTCGCTCGTCTCTTCCGGCGAGACGGTCGGCTCGATGGCGCGGCGGACGCGCGCCGTTGCCGGTATCAACGGCGACTACTTCGATATCGGCGCTACCAACCGCCCGATCAACATGGTCGTGCGCGACGGCGCACTCCTTCAGCTTCCCTACAAGCGCTACGTTCTGGCCGTAACCCGCGACGGCACGCCGCATATCGCGGAGTTCACGTTTTCCGGGACGCTAGACATCGACGGACGGACGTTGCAACTCGATGCGATCGATCAGATGCCGCAGGGCGGACTCTCGCTGCTGACGCCGCTCTACGGGCGCGTCCCGCCGCGCGACAACGTGACGTTGCTGGCACTGGAACCGACGGCGGGAACGCCGCCTTTAGCGCGCTATCGCGTAAAGGCAATCGCCGACAATCAGGTTCCGCAACCGCCGGGTTATTATGTCGCGATCGGACTGAACGACTACGGAGCCGCCGGCGTGCCGCAAGTCGACTCGATCGTGACGGCGAGCGGCGACTTGACGCCGCTCGGATTGGACGCGATCGCCGCCGCGGTCGGCGGCGGCGCGCTCATCCTCCACGACGGTAAATGGTACGACGATACCGATGCACCGTACCGCGAGGAGAACTCTCGGCGCATGCCCTGCTCGGGCGCAGCCATCGCACCGGACGGGCGGCTCTTGCTCGTCGAAGTTGACGGACGTCAGCCCGAGGAAAGCGTCGGCGTGACGCGCCCGCAGTTCGCCGCGCTGATGAGGTCGCTCGGCGCAACCGAAGGACTTCTGCTCGACGGCGGCGGCTCGTCGACGCTCGCCGTGCGCCGGCTCGGCGACGCCGCGGCAAACATGGTGAACTCACCTTCCGACGGTCGCGAACGTCCCGTTGCCGACGGAATCTTCGTATACAGCAGTGCCCCGGCGGGCCCGCCGGTTAGACTCGTCGCGCGGCCCGGCGTCGTACGTGCGGTTGCCGGCGCGACGGTACCGCTTCGCATTGCGTCCGTCGATGCGGCCTATCACGTCGTTCAAAGCGACGCCGCGCCGGGCGCAGAGGTGGTACCGGCTTCGCTCGGTGTTTTTCGCGCCGGGCAGTTCGTAGCGCGCAAGCCCGGTACCGGACGTATCGTGCTGCGCGACGGAAATCTGCGCGGCGAAGTGGCGCTGCAGATCGATGCGAGCCCGGCCCGCGCCCGCATCATGCCGGCGCTCCCCAACGTGGACCCTAACGGCAGCATCGCGTTGCAGGCGGTGGCCTTCGACGCGCACGGATATCCGGTCGAGCTGCCCTCTCAGCTGCGTTGGCACGCGAGCGCCGGAAGCATCGACTCTTCGGGAAGCTACCGCGCCGGTACCCGTAACGCCAACGTCACCGTGCGGATCGGTCAAACGGTCGCCACCGCGCGCGTGACGGTCGGGTCGCACGGCGTCTCGATCGGATTCGCCGACCGCGCGAGATTCACGACGCATCCTCCCGGCGGTAAAGGTGCGCTGACGCGCAACGCCGGCTGCGGCGGCTGCCTTCGTCTGGACTACTCCTTCTCCCAGAACGAGCGCGCGGCGTACGCGATGGGCGATGTCGATCTTCCCGACGATACGCTCGGCATTGCCTTCGACGTGCAGGACGACGGGAGCAACGCGCGATTGCGCATCGCCGTGCGCAACTCGATCAACGAAGACACCCGCCTCGACGCGACCCGCCTGACGCAGCCGGGATGGCGTCACGTGACCGTGCGCTTCCCCGCCGGAACCGACGCGACCCGGCTGATGTCGATCTACGTTCTGCCGCAAAAGGGCGGCGAGATATCGGACGGGAGCATCGTGTTACGAAACGTTCGCGCGATAGTCGCCGGCCCGTAGGCAATGCCCGTTACAGCAGCGCGATGAGGCCGCCGGCAACGATGAGAGCGCTCAGGAGCACCGCGATCAGGTTCGGCGCGGACATTACGTCGACGGCCGGATAGCCGGCGACGCGCCCGCGCAGCGTTAAGCCGCCGGCCCTCACCGATTTGCCGCCGGAGCTCAGGGCGATGGCGTGCGGGAGCAAACGGTCCTTCTCGTCGTCGACCGCGAAGAGTACCGCCGGCTCTCCGATGTCCGCATTGTGGGGAAGCATCGCGGCCTGCGCCGGTGTGAAGAGCACTGCTTTGACGATGCGCTGGGCTGCCGGCACGTTGAACGAGTCGAATGGAAGGTCCATGCCTGCGATGGTCTGTCGATGCTCCATCAAGAGAACCGGCGAGAGAAAGACCGATCCGGTTGGCTGCGTGATCGTCAGGCGATTGCCTCGAAGGTCGCGAGCTTCGACGTACACGACGTCGCGCGGCGAGGCGCGCAGGACAAAGTTGCCGGCGTTGCGGACGCCCGTCCCGATCGCCAACGGTCGGCGCAGGGGCCGCTCCAAGGTCACGTCGGCAGCGCTCGAATCGGCAAGTGGAAAGTCGAGCGTGCCCAGGCCTTCGACGCGAACGCGCTGGCCCGGCGCGCCGACGATGTTTAGATCGTCGGGACCGAGCAAACCGCTGGCGATGCCGGCTACGGCGGCGGCGAGCGTGCCGAAAGCGAGAGCCACGACGCCGGAACGGCGCCGGATGCCGCGAGCCGCGGCATAACGCCTTCGTGCCGCAACGGTGCAGAGGACGGCGAGTCCGCCGAGCGCGACGTTATACCACCCGGCGTGATACGCGGCCTTACCGGGGACGGCGATCTCCACGATTACCGCGGCCAGCACGGCAAACGCTAACGCGGCCGGCAGGATCAAGGTCCCGCGCCCGCCGCCGTAACGCTCTTTCGCATTTGATCGAAACTCAGCGCCCCGTCGAACGCGCGCGTAACCACTCCGTTGCGATCGACGATAACGGTCGTTGGTAATCCCAGCGCGTTATAGCTGCGGCCGTATCGCTGGTTCGCGTCGATCCAAATCGGATAGTGGATTTGCAACGATTGCGCGAAGGCGCTTGCACGATCTTGGGATTCGCCTTCGTTGACGCCGACGACGGCGATCCCGCGCGACTTTCCATAGTCGGAAAGCCGCTGCAAATCCGGCATCTCGGCGCGGCACGGCGGGCACCAAGAAGCCCAAAGGTTCATCACGACGATGCGGCCGCGATAATCGGCGAGCGAAACCGGAGCTCCACGATCGTCACTCAGCGCGTAAACCGGCGCCGGTTGTCCTTTGAAGCCTGCCGGTCCCTCCGAGCGCGATGACGGCGCGAAGAAGAACGGCTCGAACACGATGACGGCGACGCCGAGCGCCGCGGCCGCCACGAGCCACACGATGTAACGCTGCATGAGTTAGTGCGTAGGTGCCCTTCCTTCGACGGACGAAACGGCGACGGGGTGCCTGCCACGATTCTCGACGGGAGAAGCCTCGCCGCCGATTTACGGACGGAACTCGTCGCACGTACGAGTGCGCTGCGCGAGGTTGGTATTCATCCCAAGCTCGCCATCGTTTTCGTCGGGGAGAACGAATCGAGCCTGGCCTACGTCCGCAATTTGATTCGGACCGGCGCGCGCGTCGGGATCGAGGTCTCGGTCGAGCACCTGCCCGAATCGAGCACGCCGGCGGCGGTTCGCTCCAGCTTGCAGGCGCTGCATCGCGATCGGAGTACGCACGGCGTGATGCTCCAACAGCCCCTGCCCCCGCATCTTCCGATTCGCGAGATCGCCGACGCGATTCCACCGCACAAAGACGTCGACGGAACCCATCCGACCAATCAGGGTCACCTGGCCTTCGGCAGCGGAACCGAGTACGTGCCGGCCACGCCGGCGGCCGTCATGCTGCTTCTCGAGCGCAGCCCGCACTGGCCGCTGCGCGGGCGCCGCGCGGCGATGATCGGGCGCTCGATCGTCGTCGGTGCGCCGGTGGCGATGCTGATGCTTGCGGCAGACGCGACGGTTACGATCCTGCACAAAGAGTCGCACTCGCTGCAGCCGTACGTAAAGATGGCCGAGGTCGTGGTGGTTGCTGCAGGCGCTCCGGGGCTGATTCGCGGCGAGCATATCATGCCCGGCGCTACGATCGTCGACGTGGGAACGACGTTGGTCGACGGCGTGCTGCGCGGCGACGTCGACTTCGAGAGCGCGGCTGCCGTCGCCGGTGCGATTACCCCCGTACCCGGGGGTGTCGGTCCGGTAACTAACGTCGCGCTGCTGCGTAACGTCGTCAAAGCTGCGGAACGATCGAAAACGGGAGTATAGCATGGACGACCTGCACCGCCGCATCGACGCAGTCGCGCCGCCGCCAAACCCGCTGCTCGTCGAACTGGAGCAGCGCAGCCGAGCCGAAGGCATGCCGGTAGTCGCTCGCGAGACCGGCCGCTTTCTCTCGACGATCGTGAGAGCGATGCAAGCCAGCCGCATCCTGGAAGTCGGAACCGGCTATGGGTACGCGACCTTGTGGATGGCCCTCGCGCAGCCGCGCATGGGAAGGATATGGACGATCGAGCCTGACGTCGCGCGCACCGACGTCGCGCAGTCGTACTTCCGTCGCGCCGGAGAGGACGACTACATCGAAACCTTCAACACGCCGGTCCACGAGATGCTCGAGAACTTTCCGCATCGCAATCTCGACGTCGTTTTCGTGACCGCGGGTCAGTCCGAGTACCGCGACTACCTCGACCTTTTGATCCCCATGCTAAAACTCTCGGGGCTGGCAATTTTCGAAAACGCGTTGGACGACCCCGCGTTCGCTCGCTATTTTCTCTCGCACCCGGCGCTCGACGCGACCATTCTTCCGCTCGGCGCGGGAACGGCCATCGGCGCGCGCCGCGAATGACCGGCGAGGCCGCCTTCCGGAAGGCGATGCGCCACGTGGCCACCGGCGTCACCGTGGTGACGAGCTTGCGGGATGGCGAGCCGCGCGGCATTACGGTCAATGCTTTAGCCAGCGTTTCGCTCGAGCCGCCATCGCTGCTCATCTGCATCAATCGCGAAGCCCGCAGCTACCTCTTCATCTCCACGTCGCGGGTCTTCTGCGTCAACGTACTGGCCGGCGAGCAGCGACCGCTGGCCGAGCATTTTGCCGGGAAAGTCCGCGAACGCCAGTTCGAGGACGTAGCCTACCGCATCGACGCGACCGGAGCGCCGGTGCTCGAGGGTACGATCGCGCACTTCGATTGCGAGCTGGCGCACGAGTATCAGTTTGGGTCGCACTCCATTTTGATCGGCCGCGTTCTCTCGTGCGCCGCCCGCCCAGGCTCGCCGTTGGGCTACTTCAACGGCGGCTTTCACGATTTTGGGATTCACGTAGACTAATGATCGTTCGGACGTTCCCGGTAGGGCCGTTAGCCTGCAACTGTACAGTCGTCGCCGATCCCCACAGCCGCGACGCGATCGTCGTGGACGGTGGTGACGGCGTCGACGACGTCGTGGCCTGTCTCGAGGAGAACGGCTGGCGTGCGCGACTGCTCGTGCACACGCACGCGCACTTGGATCACATCGGCGACGTGGGGAAGTTGCGCGACAAGACGGGAGGGCGCGCGCTCCTGCACCCGGGCGACTTGCCGCTCTACGCGGCGTTGCCGCTTCAGGCGCGCTGGATCGGCGTCCCCGACGCACCCCCCGTCGTCGCACTCGACGGAGAGCTGCGCGACGGCGACGTGCTGCGCGCCGGTTCGGTGACGCTGCAGGTCCTTCATACGCCGGGCCACACGCCGGGCAGCGTCTGCTTCGCCATCAAAGGCGAGCGCGGCACGCAGCTGCTCAGCGGCGACACCCTTTTTGCCGGTTCGATCGGGCGCTGGGATCTCGGCGGGACGTCGATGGAAGATATCGTGCAGTCTATACGCAGCAAGCTCCTCACCTACGACGACGCAACGCCGGTCGTCCCCGGGCACGGGCCGTTTACAACCATCGGCATCGAGCGCAACTCGAACCCCTATCTGCTTGAGTGAACCGGGGGTGCGCCGGCGCCGCCTCTTCGCCGGGATCGAGCTCAGCGACGCGGCACGCAGCGCCTGCGCCGCCGCCGCGCAATCCTTGCAGCGCACCGGCTTTTTGGCAAAATACGAAGCGCCGGAGAAATTCCACGTCACGCTGGCATTCCTAGGGTATGTCGATCCTGGTCGAGTCGCGGCGATGCAAGAGGCGATTACGTTGACGGCCCCGCGATTCGCACCGTTCGCCGTCGGCCTCGACAAGCTCGGTGCCTTCCCGCACGAGCGCCGGCCCCGGGTAGTATTCGTCGGGTCGCGCGCGCAAGGCGCGCCGTTTCGGACTTTGGCCGAAGCGCTGCGCGCTTCTTATCGCGAACTGGGCTTTGACTTCGACGACGACGCGGTCGTGCACGTGACGATCGCACGCGCCAAAGAATCGAAACGCCCCCTGCCGTTAGTGGACTTTACCGCAATCACGATGCCGGTGCAGAGCCTGTCTCTATTTGAATCCTTGCCCGATCCGGCCAACCGCACGACGCGATACGAAGTACTAGCGAGGGCGCCGCTGACCGGCGGTTAGATTAGCGCAGCTTGATGAGCAGTTTGCCGGCCTCGCCGTTTGAGGCAGCAGGCGCGGCGGAAGCCACGGGCGCCGGCGCTGCCGCGCGCGGCATCGCGGAATAATCCGGAACCGAACCCTCGGAAACTTTGCTGCGATAATCGGTGATGGCAACCTGGAGCGCCTCGAGCGCGCGCTCGGGATAATCTTTCTTTTTCTCCGGGTATCCGTCGAGCTGCGACTCGATCTCGCCGGTCGTAATCGCAGACGCTTCGTCGATCGTTTTACCCTTCGCTAGTTCGACGACCAGACTGCACGTCGCCGTTCCGAATCCGCAGCCCGTCGTAAAATAGGAGATGTCCTCGATTACGGCCCCCGGTCCGACCTTCAAAAAGAAGTTGTACATGTCGCCGCACGAGTCGCTGAAGTACTCACCGCTCGCGGTGGCGTTCTCCATCGTCCGGAAACCGGTGCGTTCTTCGACGAGGCGTTGGAATTTGGGGAAGTTCATTTAACCGACCATCTCCTTCGGGTGAATTTCGAAACGGCATTCCTTGCCGCCGTGCGCGAGCGACTCGGTTTGCGCGTGCTGGCCGTCGATCGTTTCGTCCAATACGTGATGAATAACTTGACAGACTTCCGGGTTTTCCTTCGCCGCATCGGAGTAGGGGCAACTGTGCTCGTGAAGGGCGAACCCGCCGTCGATGAGGCTGTACTCGGCAACGACGCCGCTCTTGCGCAGCATCTCGGTGAGTTGAGCCACCTTCGTTTCGGGATCGGTGGCCGTCACCTGGCCGCGCGCTCGCTCGATCGCGCGCCGCGAGAGCCCCTCGAAAATCTGCTCGACCGCCGGCGTTCCGAACTGGGCGCGCACCTCGCGCAGCACCGCGGTCAGCATCTTGTCGTAACCTTGCGGGAAGAGCTTGTCGGCTTCGGGGGTGAGCGAAAACTCGAAGGTGGGCTTGGTCGGGCCGCGGCGGACCGGTGTCTCGGCGACCAGGCCGTCCCGTTCCAGCACCACGAGCTGCTGCCGGACGGCATTTGGCGAGAGGCCGAACGCCTGGGCCAATTCGGCCGCCGAAGCGGAACCGCGACGGCGCAGTTCGCTCACGATCTTCCCGCGGGTCGTCTGAAAGAATCGGTCGGCGTGCATCCGCGGCTATCCTAGCATGAAAACGCCTAGATAGTAAAGTTTTTCCTTGACTTTCTAAGAGAGGCTCGGCTACGATGAATCGCATGTCCGACCACGCTTTGCGCATCACCAATCTTCGCTGCCGCGTCGCCGGCAACGAGATCCTCAAAGGCATCGATCTGACCGTCGAACGCGGGCGCGTCCACGCGCTCATGGGGCCTAACGGAAGCGGCAAGTCGACGCTTGCCTTCTCGCTCACCGGCCATCCGCAGTACGAAGTCGAGGGCGGCGTCTCTCTCGACGGCGAGGATATCCTCGCCCTCTCGCCCGACAAGCGCGCTCGGGCCGGCCTCTTTCTTTCCTTTCAATATCCCGCGGCGATACCTGGAGTAAAGGTAGCGAACTTTTTGCACGCGGCGCGACAAGCAGAACGCCCGAGCGACCCGCTTCCGCCGGCCAAGTTTCGGGCGCTGCTTCTGGAAAAGATGGAACAGCTCGGCATCGATCCTTCATTCATGGGACGCTATCTCAACGACGGCTTCTCCGGCGGTGAGAAAAAGCGCCTCGAGATGCTGCAGCTTGCCGTGCTCGCACCTCGCTACGCGGTTCTCGACGAAACCGACTCGGGGTTGGACATCGACGCGCTCAAGGACGTCGGCAACTCCATCGCGTCGCTGCGCGCCAGCGACGAAGGGCGCGACACCGGCTTCCTGATCATTACGCACTATCCGCGCATCCTCCAATACGTCGTGGCCGACGTGGTCCACATAATGATCGACGGGCGCATCGTCAAGACGGGCGGCCCCGATCTGGCGAACCGCGTCGAACGCGAGGGCTACGACATCATTCGCGAAGAGACCAGCGCCGTTGTCTAGTTCGGTTTTGAGCGATCCTTCCACGACGGCAACGGCACGGCAAGCGTTCTACGAACGCCTCGGGGGCGTGCCTTCGGTTCCATTCACGCCGAAAGACCGCCGGCTCGCGCTGGATCGTTTCTTTGCGCTTCGCAGCGGACGCGAGAAGCCGGGGCGTTTCTGGCGCATCGACTTCGAAACCCTCGCGCCATCGCCGGCCGCAATCGACGCCGCCGCGGGGGAGTATCGCGCAGAGAATACCGACTCGTCGGTCGTCGTCTGCGATCTCGCTACGGCAGCGCGCGAACATCCGCAGCTGCTTGCGGAGGCGCTCGGCAAGGCGCGCGCGGCGCAGACTAAGTTCGGCGCCCTGGCGGCCGCTTTTGCCGACGGCGGCACCTTCGTTTACGTTCCGGCCGACCGGGCGAGTGACGAACCCATCGTGATTCGCTATGCCGCCGGCGCGCAGGGGGCAATCTTCCCGTGGACGATCGTGCTGGCCGAGCGCGGCGCGCGGGCGACCATCATCGAACGGGTGACGGCGCAAGCCGGTGCGTTTATTTGCGGTGCGACCGAAATCTTCACCGGCGACCACGCCGATGTAACCTACGCTACTGTGCAGAATCTCGAGGGTTCGGCGCGCGCGATTTTCAGCCGCGCGGCCGCACCCGGACGCGACGCCCGCGTCGCTTTGGCAATGGCGCTATTAGGCGGTGCGCTCTCCGCCGACGAACTTCACGTTGCCATCGAGCATCCGGGCTCGGAGACTGCAATCAGCGGGATCTTCTTTCCAACCGGAACGCAGCATGTCGACGTCATCAGCACGGTCGAACATCTTGCCGGAGAGGCGACCTCCGACACACTAGTCAAGTCGGCGGCTCGCGATCGCGGTCAGGCACGCTACCTCGGAAATATTCGCATCGCGCCGCACGCGCAGGGCAGCGACGCGCGGCTGCGCGACGATGCGCTGCTGCTCTCGGCCACGGCCCACGTCGACTCGGTGCCTGCGCTGGAAATCGGCGCCAACGACGTTAAGGCGTATCACGGGGCCACCGTCGGAGCGCTCGACGCAGAACAGATATTCTACCTGCAGAGCCGCGGCATCGAAGCCGGCGCGGCGGAACGAATGATCGCGCTCGGGTTTTTCGAGCCGGCGGTCGAGCGCTTCCCGTCGGCGAGCCTGCGCGACGAAATCCGCGCCGCATTGGCGGCAAAGCTGGCGTGATGCGCACCGCCCCCTCGAAAGCCGCCGCCATCGCGGCAGACTTCCCGATCTTACAGCACCCCACGTCGCGCGGAAAGCGGCTGGTATACCTCGATTCGGCCGCGACCTCGCAGAAGCCGCGCGCGGTTATCCAAGCGCTGGTCGACTACTACGAACGGTACAACGCCAACATTCATCGCGGCGTCTACGAGATCGCCGCGCGCGCCACCGACGAGTACGAGCGGGCTCGGGTCAAGCTCGCCCGCTTCGTCGGCGCGAACCCCGATGAGGTGGTCTGGGTTCGCAACACGACCGAGGCGATCAATCTGGTTGCCTACTGTTGGGGAAGCACCAACGTCAAACGCGGCGATGCCATTCTCTTGACCGAGCTCGAGCACCACTCCGATCTCGTGCCGTGGCAGGCGCTGGCGGAACGCAACGGAGCCGAGTTACGCTTTATTCCCATCGACGACCACGGTCGCTACGTCTTGGACGGATTGGATCGTCTGCTCGACGGCTGCAAGCTCGTGGCCGCCGCGCACGTCAGCAATACGCTGGGAACGATCGCGCCGCTCGACATCATCGTGCCGCGCGCTCGCGCCGCCGGCGCGGTCGTCTTAGTGGACGGCGCGCAAGGCGCGCCGCACCTGCCCGTAGACGTCAAAGCGCTCGACGTAGACTTCTATACCTTCAGCGGTCACAAGATGCTGGGGCCAACCGGCATCGGCGCCCTGTACGGAAAGCACGCCCTACTCGAAGCGATGCCGCCGTTTCTCTATGGCGGGGACATGATCAAGAAGGTCGGGTACGCGCACACCACCTTTAGCGAGCCTCCGCGAAAGTTCGAGGCGGGCACCAGCAATATCGCCGATACGATTGCCTTCGGCGTGGCCGTCGAGTACTTGCAACTGATCGGAATGGAGTGGGTGCGCGAACACGAGCGGGCCTTGGTCGGCTACGCGCTGGATCGGCTCGCCGAGTTCGAGCCGCGCGGCCTGCAGATCTACGGACCGCGCGACCCCGATGCGATCTCGGGCGTCGTCTCTTTCAACTTCGCCGACGTCCACTCGCACGATCTCGCGTCGATTCTCGACACCGAAGGAATCTGCATCCGCGCCGGACACCATTGCACCATGCCGCTCATGGAAAAGATGGGCTGGGCCGCGACCGCTCGCGCTTCCTTCTACATCTACAATACCGAGGCCGACGTCGACGCGCTTTGCGGAGGAATCGAAAAAGCGGCCCGCGTTTTCGGCCTGTGAGCGACGAGGCCTGATGGACGATTTCTATCGCGACTATATTCTCGATCACTACCGCAACCCCCGAAACTTTGGGCACCTCGAGCACTACGACGCCGAGGCCGAAGATCTAAACCCGCTCTGCGGCGACCAAATCCGGATGGAGTTGAGGCTGGACGACGGCGTCGTATCGGACCTAAAGTTTTCCGGCAGGGGCTGCGCGATTAGCCAGGCTTCGGCCTCGATGCTTACCGAAACGGTCAAGGGAATGAAGCTCTCCGACGTCGCCAAGCTGTCAAAGGATGCCGTTCTGGAGAACGTCGGCATCGGCATCAGTCCGACTCGGATGAAGTGCGCGATGCTCGGCTTGCGCGTCCTCAAGAGCGCTGCCATCGGGCGCCTCGCCGCCTGGCCGGACGAGGAGTGATCCATCCGATCGAGCCCGGCCGCTGGCGGGAGCTTGCGGCCGAGCCGCGATTTCGCGCGCTGCAACGCTCGCGCCGCCGGTTCGTGCTCCCCGCCACGTTCTTCTTCATCGCGTACTATCTCGCGCTCCCGATCTCGGTCGGCTTCTTTCCCAAGAGTATGAGCCGCGCCGTCGCCGGCCCGCTGACGCTGGCCTATTGTTTCGGCCTCTCGCAGTTCGCAATGGCCTGGATTCTGCTGGGGCTGTACCTATGGCGGGCCCGCCGCTTCGACGTCGAGGCGGCGCAGATTCGCAAGCAAGAGACGCAAGAGCTGACGCAACTGGCGATATGAGAACCCAACAGACGCTCGTGATGTTCGCGATCTTCGTTGCGATCACGCTCGTCGTTACGTACTGGGCATCGGGACAGAGCACGACCAGCCGCGGCTTCTACGCCGCGCACCGCAAGATCGGCGGCCTGCAGAACGGTTGGGCCATCGCCGGGGAATACGTCTCCGCCGCCACCTTCCTCGGCATCACCGGACTCGTCGCGTTCTATGGCTTTGACGGATTCATGTACTCCGTGGGTTGGCTCGTCGGGTATCTGGCCGTGCTCTTCTGGGTCGCCGAGCCGCTGCGCAACGCCGGTAAATATACGCTGGCCGACCTCGTCTCGCTGCGCCTGCGCGGGCGCGGGGTGCGCGCCACCGTCGCGCTTTCGACGCTCGCCGTCACGCTGATCTATCTGATCGCGCAAATGGTCGGCGTGAGCGCGCTGGTCAACCTGCTGATCCCGCGCCTTGGCGACGTTATACCGATCGTCTTCGTCGGGGCGCTAATGCTCGTATACGTGATTTTCGGCGGCATGCTGGCGACGACGTGGGTGCAGATCATCAAGGCGGTGCTCCTTCTCGTTTCGACCCTCGGACTCTGCCTGCTGATTCTGGCGAACTTCCACTTCTCGATCGGCGCCTTCCTCAACGCGGCCTCTAAGGTAGACGTCGGCGGAACCGCGACGAATCTGCTGCAGCCCGGGCTGCTCTTTCACGGACCGTTGGGCGCGTGGAATCTCGTCTCGCTCGGACTGGCGCTGGTTTTGGGAACCGCCGGATTACCGCACATCTTGATGCGCTTCTTCACCGTTCCGTCGGCGCAGGCGGCGCGCACGTCGGTCGCTTGGGCGATGGTGCTGATCGGCGTCTTTTATTTGGCGACTGCGTTCATGGGTCTGGGTGCGGCTACGATGGTCGGCCGAGAACACATCGGTACGCGTTTGTACGCGGGCCAAGCGATCGAATATATCGCCCATCATCCGAACCAGGCGCAGCGGCTCAACGCGCAGTTGGCGCGCCGGGAATACATCGTGCCGAAGGAAGACAGCAATCTCGCTGCCCCGCTGCTCGCGGCCAAGCTCGGTGGTTCGCTCTTGACGGCATTCGTCGCCGCCGTCGCGTTCGCGACGATCCTTGCCGTCGTCGCGGGATTGACGATCGCCGCATCCTCTGCGGTGGCACACGATTTTTGGTTCAGCCTCGTCCGCAACGGCCGCGGGTCGGAGACGGAACATCTCTTCGTCGCGCGAAGCACGGCCGCCGTCGTCGGCGCGCTGGCGATCGCGCTCGCTCTTGCGCTGCGCACCTACAACGTGGCGTTTTTGGTGGGACTCGCCTTTGCCGTGGCGGCGAGCGCGAACGTGCCGGTCGTAGTCTTGGCGCTTACCTGGCGCCGCTTCTCTCGTTCCGGAGCGATCGCGGGCATGTTGTGCGGGCTGCTCTCTTCGATCTTGCTCATCGCGTTAAGCCCAGTCGCAATGGGAGATCGCGCCATGTTCCCGCTCCAGAATCCGGGCATCGTTTCGATCCCGATCGGTCTCATCGCCGCCATCGCCGGGTCGCTGCTCTTTCGCGATCGTGAGGCCGAACAGAGCTTCGATCAGTTGCAAGTACGCGCGGCTACCGGTCTTGGCGCCGAAGTCTAATCCGATCGAAAGGCTTCCGATTTAGTCCGAATCGCGAAGCCGAGGCGACAACGAGCCGGGCTAAATCGGGAGCTTTTAGCGCGGCTTGATGGTGTAGTGGTCGGTAATGGCTAACCCGTTCGTGCCGGGGCCGACCGTAAACGTAACGTAATACTCGCTGCCGCCGCTTTGCACCGCGGCCGTTACCTGATATTGCTGCGCTCCTACCGTCGCCACGCGTACCGAGTCGACGTGCGAACTCGAGTTCATGAACGATTCGCTCGGCGAGCCGTGCGCGAGGTAGGACGCGGCGCTCGCGCGGTCACCGCGTGCCAGCGCGGACAAATAGGAGCGGACGATTCCTACGGCTTGCGTCTCGCTCGGCGGTTCGGCGGGAGCATTGGTCGCCGCCGGCGCGTGCGTGGCGGCGGGCACGTGCGTAGCAGCCGGCGTCGGCGTCGGGGCGGCTGTTGGTTTTGCCGAAGGAACCGTTTCTTTCGCAGTCGGCGCCGTCGTGGCGGATGGTGAGGGTTTCGGTTTCGGAGTCGGCGTCGACGAAGGTGCGGGTGACGGCGAGTGCGTGGTGCTTGCAGTCGGCGACGGGCTCGTCGCGCTCGGAGTCGGCGAGGGCGCTGCCGATGGCAGTTTGTGAGCCGGGGATGGTGCGGGTTTAGCCGTTTCGTTGGACGCCGTCGGTGCGGCCGGCGAGTTGGACTTGCCAAAGAAGTGAGCGAGGACGCCGCCTAAGAGCAGGCCCGCGAGAATCACCAAAACGATCAGAGGTAGGAGCGGCAGACCGCCCGGCGGTTCGTCGCCGGATCGGCGACGGCGACGCGGTTCGCTGGTCATCGCGCTGCGCTCAGGTGCGTGTCAGACGCTCCGCCAGCGCGTGCTGAAGCACCTCGGGGAGCGTGCCGACGAGCTCGGGGTGCTCCTGCACCAAGAGCGTCGTCGCTTCCTTGAGCAGATCCGGATTGCATCGTGCGTAGCGCACCAGCGAATCGGCCGCACCACCTTCTCGGCGGCCGATGCTCTCCAGCGTCGTGCCGGCGCCTTCGGCGGCGTCTTCCGACGATTCGCCGCGTTCCCGAAACGCCGCAAAGACGGCCTCGACGTAAGCGCCGTAGACGTCGGGCGGCATCGCCGGAAGCTCGCGTGCATAGAACGAGGCGAGTTCGCTCTCCTCCATCTTTGCCAGAAGCTTTTCGAGCGCCCCCGCCAACATGTCGGCCGGCACGTTCCCGAAGGACATTCGGCAACCCATTTATCCCCGGCAGCAGGCAGCTCCTCGATGCGGCAGAAAATGACCCGCAGATGATCCGCGTGAAGGTCCCGCTCGATCTCCGCGCCGTCGCGGTTGGCGGCTCGGGCGCCTTCGCGCTCGCCACGCCGTTACGCGTGCGCGACCTCATCGCGTACGCGGTCCGCGAAGCAATCGGGACGCGCGCCCCTCACGACAAATTCTTACGCAGCATCCACCGCACGCTCGCCGGTCTGGCCGCGGGCGACTTTACGATCGACGTCGACGGACGCACGTTCGCCGACCCGGAGGCGGTCGTCGTCTGCGAGCGCTCCGCAGACGTGCGCTTCTTCCTAAGCAAGCGCCGCCGGGGCGCACTCAACCGAAGGTAACGCCAAAGCGATATTTGCTCTTGCGGCGGATGGTACTGTAAGAGAAACGTTTTCCCGGAAGGAACGGAGCGCGCAAATTAAATTTGGCATCGCCCTGGTTGCCGCGATCATGGCGGTGACCGGGCCGGCACGTGCCGACCTGCAGTACGCCGTCGCCGGCGACGACCTCTATCGCGTCGAATCGGACGGCGGCCTCTCGCGCATTTCGTACTCCGGAACCGAGCGCTTGACGATTCGACGGTCGGGCAAAGAGCTTCGCTTTTCGGCGCGCGCGCATTACACGCGCTCCACCGGCACGACCAAGAGCACGGCCGACGCTTTCTTCGTTCAGGTGCTTACGGAGAGCGGCTGGTTTGACGACCGCATCGACGACGATCCGGACTTTCTGACGATTTTGAACCAGCCTTTTGCCGTGCGCCTGGACGCCGCTACGCTGCGCGACGTCAGCTCGCTGCACGGCCGCGTGCCGTTCGCGGCGCGTTCACCGCTGGGCGGCGAGACCACGCTGCGCGGTTATCTTCGGCCCGGCGTCGACGGCCCGATAGCCGGAAAGCCGTCGGTGGCAGTGCGTTTCGAAGCCGATGGTCCGATGAGCGGGGCGCTGCAGGGTCAGGCCGACCAAGTTCTCGGCGGGGACATGCACATGGACGGCACGGCATACTACGCACGCGACGACGGCATGCTGCGCGCGCTCAACGTGACGCTCACCATCGAAGCTCGTCTCCGTGGAAGGGGCCCGACGGATGCCACTCCGGTGCGAATCGTCTACCGTCGTTCCATCCGCGCCTCCGGCGGAGACGACACCTAGGGTCCTAGAACGCGCCGACTAATTCTACTTGGAGCGGATGCCTAAAAGGACGGTGCGATAGCTCGACCAACGGCGTGAAGGCCAAATGGTTCTGATGGCAGTCGATCAGCATCTCGATCCCGCGCTTCACGCAGCCCGTTTCCTCGACGTACTTTCGAAGCTTCTTCGAAAAGTAGGCTTGCGGATCGCGCAGCACTTTGGCGTAGTAGGGATCGTCGGTAAGTCCGACGGGATCGACGCCGTCTTTGGGGACGAGCCATACGAACCATGGATCTTCGCTCTGACGGTAACCGATGAGCACCAACGGGATGGCGCGCGCCGACTCGAGGTTCGGCAGAAAGCTACAGATGGTGTACGCGTCCAACGAGATTTCGGTTGGTTCGATGGCTTGCAGCATGTGCACCCCTTACGAATTTTTACACAGTCGCCGACAAAACAAAAACCGCTTCGTCTCCCTGGGAGCGAAGCGGTCTATGCAAACACCGAGCCGTGGGGCCCGACCGAAAGCGGCATGGCTATCCTTTAGGAGCACGGCCGCAAACCCCTTCGGAGCGGGCGGCGCGCCGCCCGCTCGGGCGCGCTTGAGGAGTTTTTACCGCGAGCGTGAAACCTCGGGCCTAGCAGTGGTGGTCCGGGGCACTGTATGAGCGCGCTCGCACCACTCCTTACGGGAGTATACGTGCCATCAGCGACAACGACCGGGCGGAGCGTCGCTGCGCCGCACCCGGCCGGTTCCGCTCCTGGGGTGGATAACTTCGAGAGCATCGTCGACGATTACCAGCGGCGACTCTATGGCTTCGCGTTGCGCATGACCGGCAACCGCGAGGATGCCGAAGAGATCGTGCAGGATGCCTTCGTGCGCGCCTATCGCGCGCTCGGCAAGATGTCGCCGGAACAACGAGCCGATCTGCGGCTCCAGCCCTGGCTCTATACGATCACGCTCAACGTCACGCGCAACCGCCTGCGGGGCAAGCGCCCGTCGAACGTTGCTTTAGACGCTCTCGCCGATCCCGATGCCATTTTGCGCGAATCGAACGAGGGGCCGCCGCAGCCCGAAACGATCGTCGAGCAAAATACCGAGATCGCGCTGGTCGAGCGTGCGCTGCTGCAGCTGCCGATGCACCTGCGAGCCGCTGCGACGCTGCGATTCATCGAGGGTCGCAGCCACCCCGAAATTGCCGAAATACTTCAGCAACCGATCGGCACGGTTAAGTCCCACGTCCATCGGGCCGTGCGCATTCTGCGCCGCATCCTCGGCCCGCAAATCGGACGTTTTGCCACCGAAGGAGTCCCTCTGCATGCGTTGTCGTGACGTAGAAGCGCTCTGGGACGAGCTCCGCGGCGAGTGCCAAGCCTCGCTCAAAGAGACCGTTCACACCCATCTGCGAGCCTGCCCGTCGTGCCAAGCGATGTACGAGCAGTACGAAGGAGTGGCATACTGCCTCTCCTGTCTACCCCAGCCCCAGCCTTCGTGCGATTTGGCCAAAAAGGTCATCCAACACGTCGCCGCGCTGAAGGGTAAGTACCAGGCGCCGATCGTGCTGGCCGCCGTCACTACCCCTATCGGCCGCCTGCACGTCGGCTTGAAGGACGACCGCATCGCCTATCTGAGTCTCGACGCCGCCGAACCTCCGGAAGCGATGGTCGAGCGAGCCGAGCGCCGGCTCCGCCGCCACGTCGTCTTGGGCGAAGCACCGCTTTGGCTCGTACGCGAGCTCGAACGATTCTTCAGCACCTGGACGGTCGACGACGCGGTCGTCGATATCAGCGACTTGACGCCGTTCGAGCAAGCCGCACTCCGCGCCGCGGCGCAAATACCTCCCGGCGAAACGCGCTCGTACGCGTGGGTGGCGATGCAGATCGGGCGGCCGAAGGCTGCACGCGCGGTCGGACGGGTGATGGCGCGCAATCCGTTGCCGCTGCTGTTCCCATGCCATCGGGTAGTCGACTCGTCGGGCGACCTGCACAACTATTTTTACGGCCTCGAAATGAAGGCCCGGCTCCTTGAAATGGAGGGCTACCGCGGCTAGGCGCCAACCTTAACGAAGGTGGCGCATTTCGTCCTCATCTCCGTATGGAGCGTTTTCCAGCGGCTCGATTCGAGCCGCGCTCTTTTGCCCGTTTTGCGATGAGCGATCCTCGGGTTTCCGCGATTCCCGACGTACACGGTCACGCCAAAGGCGAACACCGTCCGTACGCCGAGGAGCGGCCGATCGCGTATTCCGCTCGGATGCTCTTCCTTTGGTTCTATCACGCCTGCCGCCGCGCTTCGCCGCGTTTCTTGATGGTGGCCGATCATGCCAACTATCTGACGTTTGAGGATCCCGGGGCGGTGAACACCGTCCGCCGGGCGCTCAAGCTGGCGCAGGCCGGCGATCTACTCGGTGCGGCCGAAACGGCCGGCGTCGACGTTCCGCACGCTGCCGTCGTTTCCGAGGGCCTGCGGCGCGGGATGCGCTTCGCCATCGGTGCCGAGGTCGATAACGACCCGCGCGCCCGTCCCGACGCCCAGAACATCGTCGACGCGATGCGCCCCGACGGAGTCATCCGGTCCGTTCACTTCGTCCCCATCGTCCATCCGGAGAAGGGCGCCGACTGGCTCTGGCCCTTCGACAACGAGGAGTTTAGCTTTCTCCACGAGGTCGTCGAGGCCGATAGGCTGTGGGAGCTCTACATCACCAAGCTTCTCGACGATCTGGAGAAGCTCCCGACGCATATCGTCGGCCACTTTTACGTACCCGCGACTTTCGGACACTGGCCAACGCAAAAGCGGCTCGAGGAATACGAAGACCGGATGCTCGATCTCGCGCACCGGCGCGGGCTGGCCGTCGAGCTGAACACCCGCTTCCTCTATCGCGACCATTCCGACGACGCAAAAAAGAAATATCTCGAGGCCAACTCGCGCCTCGTTCGCAAAGCCAAGACCCGCGGTGTGGGCATCGCCGTCGGTTCCGACGCGCATAGCCCCAAAGATCAAGGCAACGGCTTCGACGTCATCCTGAAGTTGCTCGACGACGCAAGGATCAACGAGCTCGTCTTTCCCGTCGGCGGGCGGTTGGCGCGCGTCGCGCTGCGGGCGACGCGCGAGCATCTCGAAGCGCAGGCACAAGCACGGCGGCTGCCTAGCGCGCCGGGCAGCAGCATCAGCGGATACGGCCGGGCCGAGCTCGGCCTTCCCGAAGAAGCCGAGGGCGCCGGCTCGCGCCGCGAAGCCGCGCGAGCCGGTCGTGAAACCGGACCGAAGAAGCGCGCCGTCAAGGCAGCGCGCACCACTAAGAAGCCGGGAGCGACGCCGCCGTCGCCGCCAAGCACCTCGCGGCGCACCGTCGAGTCGTCAGCCTCGGCGGGTAAGGCCAAGGCCGCGCGTGGTGCCAAACCACACCCGCCGGCCAAAAAGAAGAGCCCGAAGCGGCCCGAGGCGACGCCCCGCAAGAGCGTCCGGCCGGCCCCGGTCAAGGCAAAGAAGGCGCCGCCGAAGCCGCGGCCGGCTGCCAAGAAGAGTTCCTCGGCAAAGGCACAAGGCAAGAAGGGGCCGACTCGAAAGACGACCGCGCAAAAAGCCCGAAAGGCCGCGGTTAAGAAGCCGGCGCCGCGGCGCGTACTCAAACCGAAGCGCCTCGCAGCCGGGTCCGCAAAGAAAGCCGTAAAAAAGAAGAAAACCGCGGCGAAACGCCGCTAGCAATCACGTCGATAGGGGGCTAAAGCATTGGCGGATATTGTGCGCCTACGGAATGTCGCATTCGTCGGACCTCACCACGCAGGCAAGACGACGCTGGTCGAAGCGATTCTCGCTCACACCGGCGCGATCGGACGGCGCGGCTCGATCGCCGACGGGACGACCGTCACCGATCACGAGCCTGAGGATGCGGCCCACCTGCAATCAACAACGGTGGGCTTCGCGCATATGACGGCCGACGAAATAGACATCACCATCGTCGACGCGCCGGGGTTCGTCGACTTTTTCGAGGAGACGAAGCAGGCACTGGCAGGCGTCGACGCCGCGGTCGTCGTGGTAGAGGCCGATCCCGCGCGCGTCGTGCAGACGCAGGGAATCGTCGAATACCTCGAGTCTCTTCGGATGCCCCACGTTTTCGTGATCAACAAGATGGACCGCCCGGGCGCCGATTTCGTGCAGACCCTCGCCGCACTACAGAACGCCTATGGGCGCCACGTCGTCGCCGAACAGCTGCCGCTCGGAAGCGCCGAGTCGTTCTCGGGTTACGTCGACCTCGCGCGCATGACCGCGTACCGCTTCGCGCCGGGCGCCGGATCGGCGCAGTCGGCGCTGCAAGAAGAGCCGGTTCCCCCCGACGTCGCCGACACCGCCAATCGTCTGCACGTCGAACTCTTGGAGGCGATGGCCGATTTCGACGATCATTTGATGGAGGAACTGCTCGAAGGCGTGGAGCCTCCGCTCGACGAGATCGAGCGCGACCTCTGCGACGAGTGCAGTCACGATCAAGTCGTCCCGGTTCTGGTTGCCGCCGGTCTTTCGGGCGCAGGCGTTGAGGCGCTGGTGAACGCCATCGAAAAATGGTTCCCGTCGCCCGCGCAGGCGCCGTTTACCGATGCCGAGGGTCGTCCGATCGAGCCCGACCCGGCCGGCCCAGTCATCGCGCGCATCATCAAAACGTCCGTCCATCCGCAGAGCGGCAAGATCTCGATCGCGCGAATCCTCTCGGGAACGGTCAAGGCCGATGCGACGCTCTCGAACGTCAACAAACGCGACGAGAAAGCTCGTCTCGGCGGCCTCTACCGTTTACAAGGGAAGAAACAGGAGCCGATTCCGGAGGCGGGTCCCGGCAGCATCGTGGCCCTGGGACGCCTGGAATCCGTTTCGACGGGCGACGTGCTCACGTCGAACGGGCACAAGGTGCTGTTGCCGCGCGTTCCGGTCGCCGAACCGGTCTTTGCGGTCGCGATCAAACCCAAAGAACGCATCGACGAGGCGAAGATGTCGCAGATGATGGCGCGCATCGTCGACGAGGATCCGGCGCTCCGGTTGGAGCGCGCCGATGTGACCCACGAGCTCTTGCTGCTGGGCAGCGGCGAGCAGCACGTTTCGATTGCCGTCGAGCGGCTAGCCCGCAAGTACAAGGTGGAAGTGGAGACCGCAGCGCCTACGATTCCCTATCTTGAGACGATCACCAGCGGCACCGAAATCCATTCGCGCTACAAGCATCAAACCGGCGGTCACGGACAGTTCGGCGACGTCTGGCTGCGCTTCGAACCCCGCGAGCGCGGCTCAGGGGTGACCTTCGAAGACAAGATCGTCGGCGGCGTCGTGCCGCGCCAGTTCATTCCCGCCGTCGAGAAAGGGGTGCGCGAAGCGCTCGCGCACGGACCGGGCGGCCATCCCGTGACCGACCTCCACGTAACGCTCTACGACGGCCAATATCACGACGTCGACTCGAGCGAACAATCGTTCAAGACCGCGGCCGGCATGGGCGTGCGCGAAGCACTGCCGAAATGCAATCCCGTCGTTCTCGAGCCGATCGCGCACGTGCGCGTGACCGTCCCGACGAATTATACGTCGGCGGTGATCCAGCAGCTTACCGGAAAACGCGGACAGATTCTGGGCATGAATCCCGCCGACCGGGCAGGCTTCGATCTCGTCGAGGCCTACGTCCCGGCCGTCGAGCTTTCACGCTACATCACCGAGTTGCGCACCGCGACGCAGGGTCTGGGAACGTACGGATGGCGTCACGAGCGTTACGATCCCGTTCCCGGCAACCGCGTGGCGCCGAAGGCGGCGGTCTGAAAGCAGTTCTCGCCTCGCTCCTCGCGGCCGCCGTGCTTGCGGGGTGCAGCAAGGTCTCCCAGGAGACCGGCGGTTCACAACGGCATTCGTGGACGCGCCCGGGCCTGCTGCGCGTTGCCGTTCAGTCCGACCTCAAGAACCTCAATCCCTTACTCAACTCGAACACGACCGACGCTTTTGTCGACCGGTTGATGTTCGAACCGCTGGTTACGGCCGATCCCAAAGGCAATCCGCTGCCGATGCTAGCCGTGCGCGTCCCGTCGGTCGCCAACCACGGCATCAGTCCCGACGGCCTAACGATCACCTACCAATTGCGCAAGAATGCCCGCTGGAGCGACGGCGTGCCGGTCACGGCGCGCGATGTCAAGTGGTCCTGGCAAGCGATCATGAACCCCGACAACAATGTCGTTTCGCGCCACGGATACGACGTCGTCGACCGCATCGACACGCCCCGCGACTACACCGTCGTCGTGCATCTCAAGAGCCGCTTCTCGCCGTTCGTCGACACCTTCTTTGCCGAAAGCGACCAGCCATACATGCCGGGCCCGGCCCACGTTCTCTCACGCTATCCGAATATCAACAACATCCCGTTCAATAGCGCTCCGACGGTTAGCGACGGGCCGTTCAAGTTCGAGCAGTGGGCACGCGGCGACCACATTTCGCTGGTGCGCAACGACGCTTTCTTCATGGGACGTCCCGGGCTCTCGCGGATCGAGGTGAAGATCGTTCCCGACGAAGACACCTCGGTCAACCTGCTGCGTACGCATGGCATCGACTATATGTTCCAAGCGTCGATCCAAACGTACGAGCAAATCCGAACGATTCCCGACGTCCGCATCGCCTGGGTCAACGTTAACGGCTACGACGCGCTGCAGATGAATCTGTCGCGTCCGCTGATGCGCGACCAGCACGTTACGTCGGCCATCGCCTATGCCGTCGATAAGAACGAAATGGTGCGTACCCTTACGTTTGGGACGCAGCGCGTCGCAACCGAAGACATTCCGGATTGGATGTGGGCGTTCAATCCGGCAGTACGTTCCTATCCGCACGATCCGGGCATGGCGAGGACGCTGCTGCGCGAGGCCGGCTGGCAGCCGGGCCCCGACGGCATCATGCGCAAAGGCGGAGACAAGCTCACCTTGGTGATGGTGACGAACAACTCGAATGCGACGCGGCGGCGCGAGACGCTGGAGATCCAAGCGATGCTGCGCGAAGCCGGGATCGATGCGGAGATCAAGTATTATCCCGGCGACGTCCTCTTCGCTCCGGCGGGCATGGGCGGCATATTGCAGCTGGGCCGATTCGATCTCTCCATGGCCGGATGGTATTCGGGGGTAGACCCCGACGACAGCTCGCAGTTCACGTGCAAGAACTTTCCGCCGGGAGGGTATAACTACTCGCGCTACTGCAATCCGCAGATGGAAGCCGCCCAAAAAATCGCCCTAACCAGCTACGACCGCGCCACGCGCACCGCCGCGTATTACCGGATTCAGGAACTGCTGGCACGCGACAATCCCGAACTCTTCATCTATTGGCTGCGTCAAATGGAGCCGGTCAGCGTCGACTTTCGCGGCTTCGATCCCAATCCGGTGATCGAATCTTGGAATGCCTGGCAATGGAGCATCTAGGGCTTGCGGAGTTGGCGTGGTTGCGCAAGATTATCGTCGAGCGCGCGCTGACCCGAGGCGATTACGTGCTGGCGGGTGGGGCGCGCAGCGACTACTACATCGACAAGTTCAGCCTCTTCGCCGACCCGCACGTCTTGCGCCGCATTGCGCGCCTCTTCACAATGGTGATTTCGGAGTATAACCCCGACCTGGTCGGCGGCACCGAGCTCGGCGGCGTCGTCATCGCCACGGCCGTTTCGCAAATGTCGGGATTGCCGATGCTGGCGGTGCGGAAAAAACCGAAAGCCTACGGTGCATTTGCCAACGAGTACGTCGAAGGGCCCTACGGCGCCGGCCAGCACGTACTCCTACTCGAAGACGTCGTCACCACCGGGCGCGACCTACTCGCGGCGGCCGCACGGCTGCGCGAGCTCGGGCTTCAAGTAACTCCCTACGCGGTGGTCAGCCGCGGCCTCGCGCCCGTTCGCGCGCTCATTCAGTTCTCACTGCCGCACGACAAGCCGAAGACGCAGAATTAGGCTTCTTCTTTAACGGCGCGGCGGGCCCGAAGGCTGGGAGCTGACCGCAGCGCCATAGCCGTGAACTTTCGAAAGCGTCTTGGTAGGCGGGCCGCCGGCCGGATACTTCCAAAAGCCGACCGGAGCGTCGTAATCGGGACCGATCAGACGCACGCCGTCGATCCAAAACTGGCGAACGCTGGTCGTGCCTTTCAACGTCGTCGTCCCGACCGAGCTCGCCGTGCTGCCGCTCACCGAGAGCCGGTACACTACCGAGGGTGAAACGCCCGCATCGCCGACGGTGATGTACGTGCCGTCCCACGCCATCCCGCCGGGCTTTTTAATACTCTGATCGACCGTCACGCTCTGCAGCGTCGCGCCCTTATGCGGCAGCTCGGCAAGGGCGAAGCTCCCGCTGCCGTCGACGCCGTCGACGAAGAGGTTGCCTTGCGAGTCGTAAGCACAAAAGTAACCCGCGCTCATCGTCGCTACCGAGTAAAGGTTCGCGTCGCGCCAGCGGTTGCGGGTACTGCGGTGAAAGACGCCGACGACCGTGCCGTTCACGCCGCCGGCTACCGCGAGGTCGCCGTTGCGGGGGCTGACCGAGCAGCCTCCGGGCGATCCGGGGGTGCTCAACGCTACGGTCGGGGCCGTTGCGCCGTGGGCGAACTCGACGATCGAGCCTGTGACTACGTCGGCAATCCAAACGTTGCCTTGGCTATCGGCGCACTCGGCGCGCGGTTGACCAAAACCCGTCAAGTCGCCGACGAGTCGGCCTTTCGGATACGAATATACCGCGACGTCGTTGCTCTCGACGTCCGATAGATAAAGCAGATCGGTCGGCTTGGCTTGCGGCTCCATCCAGCCGCGCGCCGAGGCGTGCGAGGCAAGCGGGGCGACCGTCGGCGACGCGCCTTGGCTGCAGCCGGCGACGAGGGTTACGCTTAGCAAAACTGCGGCGAGTTTCAATGCTGACCTCACGGGTAGGAGTGCACGCATTGCCCGGAGGCATTGCTGAGCAGCGGCTGCGACGTGTACGACTTCTTGCCGAAGGGATCGTTGGCCATATTGTGCCAGGCACAGACGTCGGCGATCTCTCCGACTTGGCCGTTCCAGCCGCTGAACGGAGCGAGATCCGTGTAGATCTCGGCGTACTCGTGGCCGGCCATAATCGTCACGCCTTCGACCTTTGCGCCCTCGTCGGAAGGCGGACTGATAATGTTTTCGCCGCAGTTGGTTCCGGCATCGGGCATGTAGGGAATGTTGCTGTAGGCGACGGCCTTGCCGTGATACGTCGTCGAGTTGTGGTAGGCGCACCAGTGTGTCCCAAATCCGGGCGACGTGTGATCGTGCGGCGTCGCTACGATGTACGAGGCGTCGGCGTCGTAGCCGAAATGCCGAACTCCTTCGATCGCCTCTTTGGCGATCTGTGCGTCGGTGGGGCTTTTCGAGATGGGCGACTCGTCGTTCCAGCTCCCGCCGTATTGTGACGGCGGATTGGTGACGTACACCTCGTTGCTGCCGGAAAGCTCGTAGTACTGCGTGGTGATGTTGACGTAAGCGCTGCCGCCCATCGCCTTGGTGTACCGTTCGAGCAACCTCTGCACGTGGTATTTGTCGCCGTACTTTTTATAGCCCCAGAAGATCAAGTAGACCTTGGGGTTAACGCTCACGGGGCCGTTGTGATAGAGCACGTGATAAGCCGGCTGCACGTCGGCGGAGGCACTGCGCGAGAGCGCGTAATGCGGACCGAGATTCAAGGCTGCGGGGGCCGCGCCTACCGGCGGCGCGACGGCGTCTCGGCCACCGCAAGCGGCGAGGGCAAGCGTGGCGAGACAAACGAAGGCCACCGAGAATTCGCGTAGTTTAGCCATCTAAAACTCCTGGGATTTTTAGACCGGGAAATCCATACCGTCGTCGGCGAGCACGACGGGGCCGTGAAACTGGCGCTTCGCCGCTTCGACGAGCGCGTCCCCCGGTTCCACGGCACCATAATGCGTGAGCGCGAGCCGATCGACGCCCGCTTTCCGAGCCATTTTACCTGCTTCGCTCGCCGACGTGTGTCCTCGCTCGCCGGCTTCAGTGGAGAGCCCGAGCGCCGCCTCGCAGAGAAAGATCGCCGCATCTCGGGCGAGATTGACCACGGCCTCGCACGGCGCGGTATCGGCCGAGTAGACGACGCTCGCACCGCCTCGTGCGGCGCGAACCGCGAACGTATCGACGAAATGACGCGTTTGCGCGAAGTCAAGGCGAATGTCGCCCAAGAGCAGGCCTTGCCTCGGATCGTACTCGCCGACGGCAAAGACTTCGTCGAAAAACGTTGCCGGCGCGTCGGTCGATACCGCGCGCCGCAACGCATCCAGCGATGCGCTCCCTCCAGGCGGAAGCCAAAGCGGTATTCGCTGCGCGCGCCGTATCGGACCGTACTTCATCGCGTACCGGAACGGAACGAGGTCGAAGAAATGGTCGGCATGCATGTGCGAGACGACGATCGCGTCGAGTTGCGAATAGTCCATTGCGAGTGCCAGCTTCGAGAATGCTCCCGGCCCGGCGTCGAGCAGCACCGCACTTTCGGGGCCTCGCAGCAAGTAGCTGCTGCAAGCGCGTCCGGGTCGAGGGATTGACGAGCTCGACCCGACGACGTGCAGCGTTAGGGCAGAGATGCGAGCACCTCGTCGGCGTGCTCGTCAACCTTCACTTTGGGCCAGACCTTCGTCACGCGCCCGCTCTCGTCGAAGAGAAAGGTCGTTCGGGCCGAGACGCCGCAGGCGCTATAGAGCTTGGAATCCGTATCGGCGAGCAGCGTGAACGGAATCGAGTACTTCTTTTTGAACCGCTGGTGCGACGCGACCGAATCGCGGCTGACGCCGACGATGCGGGCATTCTTCTTGCGAAATTGTTCGTAGACGTCGCGAAACTGCGAAGCTTCGCTGGTACATCCCGGCGTGTCGTCCTTTGGATAAAAGTAGAGTACCAAGGGAGCGCCGAGGAGGGTACCGGTCGTTATCTCAGTTCCCTCGTCGTCGAGCAGCGTAACCTCGGGGAGCCGATCGCCTTCACCAAGCATCTTCGTTGCCTTTCTAGAACGCTGTTGTGATGTCGCCAGCCCATCCGTTGGCCGAACGCCTTATCGACCACCTGCAGCACCGGCCGGGAAGCCGCATCCTGGATTTTGCATCGGGCAGCGGCCGAAATAGCGCCGCGCTGCGCGACGCGGGATTCGCGGTGATCGCAATCGACGACGAGGGTGCGGCGCTTCCCAGTGCGCTCGCGGCAAGCGACGGCGAGTTCGCCGCAGCGCTATCCACGCACGGCCTGCTTCACGGAACGCCGGAATCGATCGCTGCAGCGCTCGACTCGATCGCCGAGCGCCTTGAGAAAAACGGACGGCTTTATGCCACGCTCGGCTCGGTGCGCGACGCGCGTTTCGGGCAAGGAGAACGGCTCGGAGACTGGACCTTCGCGCCGGTCGAAGACCCCGAGCGCGGCGTGCCGCATACGTTTTACGATCGCGAACGGCTCGAAGCGCTGCTTTCGCCCGGCTTTCTCGTCGAATCGCTCGACGAGCGCGGCGTCGACGAAACCGCCGGTTCTTGGGCCCACGCCGAACGCCCGCTGCGGGGAGCGGTGCACTGGTTCGTCGTAGGTCGTAAGCGTTGAGAGTCCGGCTCGCGCTCGCCGCGATCGTCGCCGTCTGCGTCGCCGCCTGCTCGCACGCCGCCACGCGCCACACTTCGGGCTCGCGCCTGCTCTTCAGCGGGCTGGCCGGCGAACCCGATACGCTCAATCCGATGTTCTCCAACGAGGCCGACGAGTTGAACTTCAGCCATCTCTACATGTCGTATCTCATTGAGAACGACGATCGCGGCAATGCCGTCGCAGAGATAGCCGAACGCGTACCGACGCCGGCCAACGGCGGAGTCTCGCGCGATCGGCTCAGCGTTACCTACCACTTGAGGGCCAACGTTCGCTGGCAGGACGGCGCCCCGCTTACCGCGCGCGACGTGGTCTTCTCGTATCGAGCCATCGCCGATCCGCACAACAACGTCGCAACTCGCGTCGGCTATCAAGAAGTAAGGTCGATCGAAGCGCCGGACGCGCACACGGTCGTCGTGCGGCTGCGCCGTCCGTTTTCACCATTCGTGCAATACTTTTTCGGCCCGCAGGGAGTGGGCGCCATCATGCCCGAGCACCTCTTGCGCACCGTAACGGACCTCAACCACGCCGCCTACAATCAACGTCCGGTTGGATCGGGCCCCTACGCGATCGTCCGCTGGGCGCGCGGCGACAGCGTCGTGCTCAGGGCAAATTCATACTATTGGCGAGGGAAGCCGCGCATCGCCGAGCTGGTCTATCGCATAATCCCCGATCCGAACACCCGTCTCGAGCAGCTGCGCACCGGCGAGGTGGACGCCGATTTCGATGTGGATCCGCAGCTCTTGCCGCTGCTGCGCACGATCCGAGGCGTGCGCGTCACGCTGACGCCGGTCAACGACATGCACGTGGTGCGATTCAACCTTCGCGATCCGCTAATCCGCGACGTCAACGTCCGCCGCGCAATCGCGATGGCCATCGATCGGAAAACGCTGATTGCGGCCGCCACTCACGGCAGCGGCGCGATCGTCGACGCCGATCAGCCGTACAACGGCTGGGCGTTCGATCCGGCCGTCGCCAAGATCGGCTACGACCCCGTTGCGGCTCGCCGGCTTCTTGGGGGACGGACGCCCGAGGTGACGTTGGCGATCGCTCCGGAGATCATCAATGGCTCCACGCTGGTAGGCGCAATCTTGCAGGAAGATCTTCGCCGCATCGGCGTGCGGGCGATAATCAAGCGCTACCCGGCGGCCGTCTTCTACGGCGCGTCCGTTCGAAGCGGGGTATTGGCAAGCGGAAACTACCAGCTAGCCTACGACGCGTGGTGGGTGCTGGGAAGCGACCCCGACGATTCCTGGAACTTCGCTTGCAATCAGATTCCGCCGGCCGGGTTGAACTATTCACGATGGTGCAGCCCAAAGGCAGATGCGTCGATGCACGACGCCATCGCGACGATCGAGCGATCCCGCCGCGCCGCCGACTATGCGATCGTGCAAGCGGCAATCGCGCGAGACCTTCCCGTCTTTCCGCTCTGGCAGGTCCGCATCCCCGACGCGTACCGGACGTACGTGCACGGTATCGCACCGTCGCCGTCCGGCTCGACGTTTTGGAATGCCTGGAGCTGGAGTATCGACCCTTAGCGCATCTGCGTCGCGATGAGATTCTGCATCGGGCTCGAGGCCGAAGCGTAAAGCCGCTTCTCGATGCGACCGGCTAAGAAAGCCTCGCGCCCGGCGACGACCGCGTGCTTCATGGCGTCGGCCATCAGCACCGGATCTCGCGCTCCGGCGATGCCGGTATTCATCAGCAACCCGTCGACGCCGAGCTCCATCGCGATCGCGGCATCGGAGGCCGTTCCCACGCCCGCATCGACGATGACCGGCACGCCGGCGCGTTCCTTGATGATGCGAATCGAGTATGGATTGCAGACGCCAAGTCCGCTGCCGATCGGCGCGGCCAGCGGCATGACCGCCGCACAACCGAGCTCTTCGAGCTGACGGCACGCGATCGGATCGTCGCCGACGTATGGCAGCACGGTGAATCCGTCGGCAACGAGCGTTGCGGCGGCTGCCAGCGTCTCGCGCGTATCGGGATAAAGCGTTTGCGCGTCACCGATTACCTCGAGCTTGATGAGGTCGGTGCCGAGCAGTTCGCGGGCCAGATGCGCCGTCAAAACGGCATCCTTTGCCGAGTAGCATCCCGCCGTATTCGGCAAAACGTGATAGCGGTCGCGATCGATAAAGTCGAGCAGGGTCTTGCCTTCGGCGTTGTCGAGGCCGATGCGCCGTATCGCAACCGTGACCATCTCGGCTCCGCTGGCCGCGTGGGCGGCCTGCATCACCTCAACCGAGGGATACTTTCCCGTGCCGACGATCAACCGCGAGCCGAGCTCGTACTTCCCGATTCTCAGACGATCGCTGTCTGGCGATGCCATCGCTAACCTCCCGCTACCGCCTTGATGATTTCGATGCGGTCGCCCTCTCGGAGCTGCGCCCGATCGTATTCGTCTCGCCGCACGACCTGGTCGTTACGGGCGACGGCAATGCCGGTCCGCGGCGCGCCGAGCATCTCGAGCAGCCGCCCGACGGTCAGCTCGTCGGGAAGGTCGCGGTTCTCACCATTGATGGTTGCTCTCACGCGTGAGTGATTCGTTTAGCGCGCGCATCTTCCGTGTCGAAGCGATCGAGCAGGAAAGGCCTGATTGCCGAGTCGTCGCCGGTCTCTAGCGCATCGGCAATCAGCCGCGCGGTTGCCGGCGCGAGCAGAATCCCATTGCGATAGTGGCCCGTCGCTAGAAAAAAGCCCTCGAGCGGGGTCGCGCCGAGCACCGGGAGCTCGTCGGGCGTGCCGGGCCGCAGCCCGGCCCACTGCTCGGTCACGGCGAAGCCGCCCAGCGACGGTGCCGCGCCGAGCGCGGCATGCAGCAGTTCGTGCATTCCGTCGCCGGTGACGCGCTGGTCGAATCCAATCGCCTCGACCGTCGCGCCGATCAGCAGCCTGCCGTCGTCGCGAGGAACGAGGTAAGCTCCGGGAACCCAGGTCGCGCGGCGCACGAAACCCGCCGGCGCGGCCAGCGCCAGCATCTGTCCCTTGATCGGTACGACGGGAGGTACGCAATCGCGCGGAACGCCGGGCAGCAGCGCCGCCCAGGCGCCGCAAGCATTCACTACCGCGCCCGCGGCAACGAATCCGCGGTCGGCGACCACGCCGAGCACGCGCCGCCCGTCGCATTCCAGTGCGAGCCGCTCGCTGCGTTCGATGCGGACGCCGCGAGCGCGGCAGGCCGCCGAGAGCGCGCGTCCGAGCCGCCGATTGTCGACGTGACCCTCGTTTTGCTTGATCAGAGCGCCGCTCAACGAAGCGGCCAGCCACGGTTCGCTCGAAAGCGCCTGCTCGCGGTCGAGCAGATCGGCCGGCACTCCGCGGGCGCGCAACGCAACGGCGTGCTCGCCCAGCTCCGCGAGCTCGCGCTCGCCGAACGCTGCGTAGAAAACGCCGTCGAGCTTGAGGTGCGGGTCGATGCCGCTGCGGCCGGCGATGAGATCGACGAACCGCGGATACTCGTCGAGCGATGCGAGGCAGAGCGCGAGCATCGCTTCGTTGGCGATGCGCTCCGTGTAAGGGGCAAGCATTCCGGCGCCGGCCCACGACGCCGCGCGCGCCGGTTCTTCGCGGTCGTAAACGCGCACTGCCGCGCCGCGCTCGGCCAGCTCGAAGGCAATGGCTAACCCGATCAGCCCCGCACCGGCAACGATCACGTCGCCATTCTCGTGCGACATTAGAAGTCCGTGCTCACATGCCCGTATAGACGGGACCCTCTCCGCCTTGCGGCGGCACCCACGTGATGATCTGATACGGATCGGCGATATCGCAGGTCTTACAGTGCACGCAGTTGGTGAAGTTGATCTGCAGCCTGCCGCTGAACGCGCCGTCGTGACGTTCGAAGAGCGGCTCGTATACCGCGGCCGGGCAGAAATAACTGCACGGATTGCCGTACTCGGCGGTGCAGCGGTCGCGACAGATGTCGGTATCGGCGACGATGAGGTGACTGGGCTGATTCTCTTCGTGCATCGTTCCGCTGTTGTACACGTCGGTGAGCTTGTCGAAGGTGAGTACGTTGTCGATAACGGCGCGCGGCGTTTTCGGCGGATCCCAACCGGCTTTTTCCATGCGCTCGTATCCCAGCTCTCCGGGCAGTTTGTCGATGAAGCCGAAGCCGGCGCCGCCGGTCACCGTTCCCAGCCCGGCATTGAGGAGCCCCGCCCACATTCCTTTGCGAAAGCCTTGATGGAAGTTGCGCGCGGTGCGCAGCTCTTGGTACGCCCACGAATCTTTGAAGCGCCGTTCGAACGACGACAGCGTGCCCGCATCGAAACTCTCTGCCTCGAGCGCTTCCCATATCGTTTCGGCGGCAAGCATGCCGGATTTGATCGCCAGGTGAATGCCCTTGAGGCGCATGCCGTTGAGGAAACCGGCCGAGTCGCCGACGACGAGTAACCCGTCGGCATACGGCCGCGGCATCGCGAAGAGGCCGCCCTCGGGAATTGCCTTCGCGCCGTAACGGATAAGCTTTCCGTCTTGCAGCAAGCGGCGTACTGCCGGATGCAGTTTGAGCCGCTGCAGTTCGTTGTGCGGATCGGTCGTTGGATTGCGGTAATCCAACCCCGTCACCATGCCGATGTCGAGGACGTTGCCGGCCATCCCGTAGATAAATCCGCCGCCAAACGTCTGCGCGGGAAGCGGATAGCCCAGCGTATGAATTACCGATCCCGCTTTGAAGCGATCGTCGGGAAGTTGCCAAAGCTCCTTGACGCCCGCGGCATAGACTTGCGGCTGGCGTCCTTCGTAAAGTCCCAGACGCGACGCGGCTTGTTTGCTTAGCGTGCCGCGCGGACCTTCGCCGAGTACGACGACGCGTGCGTGGATGTCGGCCCCGGGTTCGTAGTTCGATTTCGGCTGGCCGTTGTGATCGAGTCCTTTATCGCCCGTGCGCACGCCTATGACGCGGTTCTCGTGCCAGAGCAGTTCCTGCCCGGGAAAGGCGGGAAAGACTTGCGCTCCAGCCTCTTCGGCCTTGTCGCCGAGCCACTTGCACATCTTTTGCAGCGACGCCACATATTTGCCGGCGTTACGCAGTGGAGGCGGCACGAACGGCGCCTTGATTCTCGCTCGGGCCGTCAGAAACCACAGCTGATCGCCGGTGACCGGCGACTCGACCGGCGCGCCCTCGCGCCAATCGGGCAAGAGTTCGTCGAGCGCCCGGGGATCCATTACCGCACCGGAGAGTCCGTGGTTTCCAATCTCGCCGCCCTTCTCAATGACGAGGATCTCGAGCGCGCGGCCGGCGGCTTGCGCCAGCTGTCCCAGTCGAATCGCCGTCGCCAGCCCCGCCGGACCGGCGCCTACGACCAGAACGTCAACCTCGAGTCGATCGCGTTGCGGCATTTTGTTCTACTTAAACGGAACGCAAGGGGAGTCCTCAAGGTAGGTTCCGGCGCGCGCCTTCACGCAACACCTCCAGCCATGGAGGAAGCGCTTCGCCGCAGCTTCGGCAGCGATAACAACGCGCCGGTCGCACCGGAGATACTCCAAGCGGTCGTTGCGGCCAACACCGGAGACGCGGTCGGATATGGCGACGACCCGTGGACCGCGCGCGCGATCGCGCGCTTCAAGGATCATTTCGGCCCCAAGACCGACGTTTATTTCACCTTTAACGGCACCGGAGCGAACGTAGCCGGGCTCGCCTCGCTGCTGCGGCCCTGGGAGGCCGTGCTCGCTCCGGCGACCGCCCACCTTCAAACCGATGAATGCGGCGCACTCGAACGCTTTTGCGGGTCGAAGGTTATTCCGATAGCGACCGCCGACGGCAAGCTGCGGCCTGCCGACGTCGAGCCGTATCTACTGGCCGGACACGGCGTGCACTTCCCGCAGCCGCGCGTCGTCTCGATCTCGCAAGCTCCCGAGTTCGGCGGGATCTACGAGATCCACGAAGTGCGCGAGCTCGCGTCGTTCGCGCACGAGCGCGGGTTGATCGTCCACATGGACGGAGCGCGCATCGCCAACGCTGCGGCGGCGCTCGGAACGAACCTACGCGAGATCAGCGTCGATGCGGGCGTCGACGTCTTGAGCTTCGGTGGAACCAAGAACGGTTTGCTGCTGGGCGAGGCGATCTGCTTTTTCGATTCCGATCTTCATCGTGACGCGGCGGCCTACGTGCAGAAGCAGGCCATGCAGCTCTCTTCGAAGATGCGCTACCTTTCGGCACAGTTCGAAGCGCTGCTCGGCGACGGGCTCTGGGAGCGCTACGCGCGGCAAGCCAACGCGATGGCGGCGCGCCTTTACGACCGGGTGAAAGACCTGCCGGGGGTACGCATCACCAGGCCGGTGCGCTGCAACGCCGTCTTTGCCAGCCTCGACCGCGCCGCCATCGCGCGGATTCAAGAAAAGTTCTTCTTCTACGTCTTCGACGAAGCGCTGCCGGAGGTTCGCTGGATGACGCACTGGGCGACGACGGAGCGGGACGTCGACGAGTTCGCCGCCGCCGTCGCGGCGGCGACGCAGAGCCCTGCGGTCTAAGCCGTCCAGTCGAGCATCGCTTGCCATTCGGGCTTGGGAAAGCGCTGCTTGGCTTTGATGGCTTCCACGTACTTGCGCTTACCGGCGCGATTGCCTTTGCCGAGCATCAGCCCGCCGACGAGCCGGTCTTGCCAAAAGAAGAGCGCGCGATACCACTTCTTCTCGCGGTCGACCTTGCGTGCGATCTCGAGATCCTGGCGAAGATCGGTTCCGAGTCCGAACTGCGTGATCGTCTGGCCCTTGAAGAGCAGCGACGAGTATTCCGGAACGTCGTGGTATTTCTCGCTGCCGCCCATCATATTGAGCGCAACGACTTTGCCATGCGCTCCGGCGTTGTTCCACGTTCCCATGCGATAGCGAATCTCCAGCGTCGGATCGTAGAAATCGGCTACGTCACCCGCTGCGTAGATGCCCTTCACGTTGGTCTCGAGGTGATCGTCGCATAGGATGCCGTTGTGACTGGTTTCAATGCCCGATCCCTCGCAGAGCTCGGTGTTCATCGCCAGCCCGAAGCCGTAAGCAAAGCATTGCGCTTCGATCTCGCGCCCAGCGTTCGTGCGCACCTTGGTGATCGCGCCGTTGGAGCGCACGAATTCCTCGACCTCTTCACCGTAGTGCATCTGCACGCCATCGGCGGTCGCGGCCTCGTGCAAGAGCTCGCCGGCGACGTCGTCGATAATGCGATGCAGCGCTCGCGGTCCGCGCATCAGCCAGTGCGTCTCCACGCCTCGCGAGGCAAAGGCTTCGGCCAGCTCGTAGGCGATGAACGAACCGCCGATCGCGACTGCGGCCCGGCTCTGGTCTATCGCTTCCGAGATGGCGCGCGTATCGTCCAGATACTGGAACGGGAAGAGATTTGCCGCACCTTCGGAACCGGGCTTACCGGTCGGGTTCGGCCGCCCGCCCGTCGCAACGAGCAATGCATCGTACGGGTACGGCGTGCCGCCCGCTTCGACGACGCGATCTTCACTAAAGATGCGCTCGACTCGCGTATTGAGGTGCAGATCGATCCGGTGCTCCTCGTGCCACGCGAGGTTGCGGATCATTACCTTGGCTTCGGGGATTTGCCTGCGCAGCATCGGCGGCAAGGAGATCCGGTTGTACAGCGTGTACGGCTCGTCGCCGAAGAGCGTGATTTCGCACGAGGGATCGTGCTTGCGCAGCTCTCCGGCCGCGGTCGTGCCGGCGAAACCGTTGCCGATAATGACGTAACGGCGACAGTCCGAGCTCACGACAGCGCCAGGTTCAGCATCATCTGATAGCCGACGCCGAGCGCGCTCTCGTCAATGTCGAAGCGCGCGCTGTGGTGCGGTTCCGTCCCCGTGCGCGCTCCGCGCGCGCCGACCAGGAAATACGTGCCGGGCCGTTCCAGCTGCATAAAGGCCATGTCTTCCGACCACATTACGAGATCGTGCGGATCGACGACGCGATCGCTCCCAAAAATCTCGCGCCCTACCCGCCGGACGACGTCGTTGCACCCGGCGTCGTTGACCGTTGGCGGGTAACCCCAATGGTACTCGAAGCGATACTCTAGGCGCATCGCCGCGCACAAGCCGGCGACCATGCGCTCCATGCGTTCCGGAACCGACTTCCGAATCGCGTCGTCGAAGGCGCGGACCGTGCCCTGCAACGCCGCGCGCTCGGGAATTACGTTGAACGTCGTACCCGAGTGCAGCGAGCCGACGGTAACGACGACCGGCGCTTGCGGCGCGACCTCCCGGCTGGCGATCGTCTGCAGCAGCGTTACGAGCTGTGCCGCAGCTACCACCGGGTCGACCGCGCTTTGGGGCATCGCGCCGTGACCGCCCTTTCCGATCAGCTCGATCTCGAAGCGATCGGACGACGGAAAGAAGGCGTCGTCGCGCACGCCGATCTTGCCCGCGTCGAGCCCCGTGTAAAGATGAAGCGCGAACGTGCGGTCGACGTGCGGATTCTCCATGGCGCCGTCGTCGATCATCAACTTATTTCCGGCGTAGCCTTCCTCGCCCGGCTGAAAGCAAAAGACGATCTGGCCGCCGACGTCGTCGCGCCGGCGCATCAGCTCGCGCGCCGCCGACAGGAGGATCGCCATGTGGCCGTCGTGACCGCAAGCGTGCATCACGCCGGGATTGACCGACCGGTACTCGACCTCGTTGAGCTCGGTGACCGGCAAACCGTCCATGTCGGCGCGCAGCAACGTCACCGGCCCGGGCTTCGCCCCGGTCAGCGTCGCCAGAACTCCCGTCGTGCCGACCCCGCTGCGAATCTCGCTAAAGCCGGCGTCACGCAGCTCGCGCTCGATGAACGTTGCGGTCTCCCGCTCCTGAAGCGAAAGTTCCGGATGGGCGTGGAAGTGGCGACGGTATCGAGCGAGCTCGCTCGTCGGTACGCTCTGCGTCACGGTTCGTACTCCAACTTCAGACGCATCTCGCCTACGACGGGCGTACAGAGAAAGTGCGCCGGAACGAAATGATGGACGGAAACGATGCCGGCCGCCGCTTTGTCGACGCCGTCGACGCCGCTCGATCGCGTCACTCTTTCGTCGATTGCTTGGCCGTTGGAATCTATGTAGGCGGCCAGTTCGACCTCGAGCGGCCGGTTACCGTAACTGCCGATGAAGCTCTCCATTTGGCCGCCCGGCCCGGGAGGCTGATACGTTTGCCCGCATGCGAGCTTTCCAAGCGACTGAAGGTGCCGCGCGAAAATTGGGGTCACGCCCGGCGGCGGCGCGCCCTCCACGGGATCGGCCGGTTCGAAAACATACGATGGACACGTAACGCTCTTGCCACGGTCGATCGAATAGGAGTCTACGAAATAATACTTCGGCGTGGCGCCGTCGGAAAAGCCGACGACGACGGGCTCGGTTTGACGGTCTTCGGGCGGTCCGGAGAGGTTCGAATCGGCGACCTGAACGTCGTAGGCATCGCTCGCGCTTATTACGGTGACGTGCGCTTCGATGGTCGTGCCGTGCGCGGCGTATAGTTCCAGAGCGTATTGGGACCCGCCGGCGAACGGCGCCACCGCCGCGATGACCTCGCAGAAGGGATTGGCGTGTTTCCACGGCGCGGCGGGAAGGTCGGCGGCACGTGCGCCGACGGCGAGCGACGCTAGCGCGGCGATAAAAGCCGCGGCTCTTCCAACCATGAGGCGCGTCTTTGGGCGGCCCTGCGCCCGCTACCTCCGCGCAGGATTTAGCCCAGGGAGCGAGCGACTAAGATTGGTGGCCAAGAGCAAGCCCGCGCCGCTCGACTTTGACCGGCAAGGGTTAACCGATACTCAGCTGGTCGGGATGTTCCGCACGATGCTCATGCAGCGTACGCTGGAGAATCGTGGGTTTCAGCTCAATCGCCAGGGTAAGATCCCCTTCGCTTCGGCCAGCGAGGGGCACGAAGCCGTTCAGGCGGGCGCCGCGATGGCATTCCAGCGCGGCAAGGACATCTTGGTTCCCTACTATCGCGACCTCGGACTGGCGCTGGGGATCGGCGTCACGCCGTACGAGGTGCTTCTCTCGCTCTTCGCTCGCGCTGCCGATCATTCGGCCGGGCGGCAGTTTCCTCACCATTACGCCAGCCGGCGCCTGGGATTGCACTCGATCAGCTCGGTGATCGCCGCGCAAATACCGCACGCCGTCGGTGCCGCATACGCCCTCACGTATCGCGGCGAATCCGGGCGCGCCGTGTTGACCACGTTCGGCGACGGCGCGACCAGCGAAGGCGAGTGGCACGAGTCCGTCAACTTTGCCGCGATCCACCGCCTGCCGGTCGTCTTTCTCTGCGAGAACAATGAGTGGGCGATCTCGACGCCGCTGGCCAAGCAGATGGGCCAGCCCGACGTTCACCTCCGCGCCGAAGGCTACGGCATTGCCGGCGCGCTCGTCAACGGAATGGATCCGATCGCCTGCTATTCCGTCGTCGGCGAAGCGCTGGCCCGAGCTCGGGCAGGCGGCGGCCCAACCCTGGTGGAGGCCAAGTGCTACCGTTTTCTGGCGCACACCACCGACGACGACGACAGCGCCTATCGCTCGCGTGAGGAAGTCGCGGCGCGCCGCAGGGACGATCCGATCCCCCACCTCGAGCGCCTCTTGCTCGAGCACTCGATATTGAACGCCGAGGGCGTGGAAGCGTTAAAACGCTCCGTCCTCGAAGAAACCAACGACGCCACTGACCGTGCGGAAGCGATGGCTTACCCCGCGGCGCTCGACCTCTACGAACGGGTCCATGCCGAGGGCTGGCAGCCGTGGCTCGCATGACCAAGACTGCGGAGAACGACGATGGCTAGCACCGATATTGCAAGAGGAAGTCTCGAGCGGCACGGACTCAGCGACGACCAGCTGCGTGCGATTTTTCGCAACATGCTGCTGCAGCGTCAGCTGGATAACCGCGGCTTTCAGCTCAACCGCCAAGGGAAGGTCCCGTTTGCGCTCGGCAGCGAGGGGCACGAAGCCCTGCAAGCGGGAGCCGCGATGGCCTTCAATCGCGGCAAAGACGTCCTCGCGCCGTACTATCGCGACCTGGGCCTCTGTCTGGGTATCGGACTGACGCCTTACGAGATATTGCTTTCGATCTTCGCCCGCGCCGCCGATCACAACGGCGGGCGACAGTTTCCGAATCATTACTCGTCTAAGGACGCGGGGTTAATGTCGTTCTCGTCAATCCTCGCGGCGCATCTGCCGCATGCAGTCGGCGCCGCCTACGCAATGCAGTATCGCGGCGAGACCGGGCGAGCCGTGCTCGCGACCTGCGGCGACGGCACGACCAGCGAAGGCGAGTGGCACGAGTCCATGAACTTCGCCGCCATTCACAAGCTGCCGTTCGTCATGCTGGTCGAGAATAACGAATGGGCGATATCGACGCCGCTCGCCAAGCAGATGGCGCAGCCGGAGATCTGGAAGCGCGCGGCGGGTTACGGAATACCGGGACGCCGCTTTAACGGCTTCGATCCGATTCAAACCTATGCGGCGGTCAAAGAGGCGATGGATCGCGCCCGTTCCGGGGGCGGACCGACCTTGATCGAAGGAACCTGCTATCGTTACCTCGCCCACTCGACCGACGATAACGACATGACGTATCGCTCGCGCGAAGAGGTGACGCAGCGCCGCAGCCAAGATCCCGTCCCCGCCTTCGAAGCGATACTTTTGGAGCACGGGGTCATGGATGCCGCCGGCGTCGAGGCGATGCGCAAGGATACGCTTCGTGAAACCAACGAGGCGACGGATGCCGCCGAGGCGATGCCTTATCCGCGACCCGCCGAACTCTACACCCACGTCTACGAAGGAGCCTGGCAACCGTGGCAGTCGTAAGCACCACCGGCTCGACGGTGATGAACAACGTCGAAGCCGTTCGCGCTACCCTCTACGAAGCGATGAAAAACGACGACCGCACGGTGATCCTGGGCGAGGACGTCGGCGCGCGCGGCAACGTCTTTCTGATCACGAAGGATTTCATCGGCGAGTTCGGCGAGCGTCGCGTGATCGACACGCCGATTGCCGAAGCCTCGATCGTCGGTATAGCCGTCGGTATGGCGATGGAGGGACTGCGGCCGATCGCCGAGATCCAGTTCGCCGACTTCATCTATCCGTCGTTCAATCAGATCGTCGGCGAAGCGGCAAAGATCCGCTATCGCTCCAATGGCGAGTATACGTGTCCGCTGGTTATTCGCACGCCCTACGGCGGCGGCGTCCGCGGCGCGCTCTCGCACTCGGTCTCAATCGAAGCCCTCTTCTATCACGTTCCGGGCCTGAAGATCGTCGCGCCGGCCTTCCCCGCCGACGTCAAAGGCTTGCTCAATGCGTCGATCGACGATCCCGATCCGGTGCTCTTCCTCGAACACAAGAAGACCTACCGGCTCATCAAGGGCGAGGTGCCGAACGGACACTATACGATTCCGCTCGGCAAGGCCAACGTGCTCAAGGAGGGCACGCAACTGACCGTCGTCTCGTACGGACTCTACGTCCATTGGGCGCTCGAAGCGGCGAGCTCGCTGCAAGACGACGGCATCTCGGTGGAAGTCATCGACTTGCGCTCGATCCGTCCGATGGACAAGACGACGATTCTAAACAGCATCGAGAAGACTCACAAGCTGCTGATCGTCCACGAGGATAATAAGTTCGGCGGTATCGGGGCCGAGATCAGCGCGATGGTTGCCGAGGAAGCGCTCTTCAGTCTCGACGCGCCGATACGCCGCCTGTGCAGTCCCGACGTGCCCGCCATGGGCTACGCGCTTCCGCTCGAGGAAGAGTTTATGTCGTCGCCGGCCGAGATCGCCGGCGCAATGCGAGAGATGGTGAAATTCTAATGGCCACTATTATCATGCCGCAGCTGGGCGAAACGGTAACCGAGGGAACCGTCGCGCAGTGGCTCAAGAACGTCGGCGACAGCGTCGACAAATATGAGGACTTCGTCGAAGTCTCAACCGACAAGGTCAACGCCGGGGTTCCGTCGCCGGTAACCGGCACGATTCGCGAACTGCTGGTGAAAGAAGGCGAGACGGTCGCAACCGGCACGCCGATCGCCGTCATCGAAGAGGTGGGCGCCGCCGCATCTTCATCGCCGCCACCCGCGGCCGCAGCGCCGCAGGCCGAGTCCGCGCCCGCGCCCGTTCCTGCACCACCCTCTACTAACGGCGCACCCGCATCGAGCGAGCCCGCAGCTGCTGCAGCAGCACAATCCGAGGCGGCGCTGCGCGGCGCTTCGCCGGCCGTGCGCCGCCTTGCGCGCGAACATCACGTCGACATTCGCACGCTCAAAGGGAGCGGTTCGAACGGCCGCGTGACGGCTGAAGACGTTATGGCCGCTGCGCGCAGCGTCACGACCGCGCCCGCGGTTCGCGCCGCGCCGCCGCCAACCGGACGGACGTCGACCTACGCGCAGCCGATTCCGGGCACGATCGTTCCGCTGACGCAAGCCCGCCGCATCATCGCCGAACGCATGGTGGAGAGCCGTCATACCGCTCCGCATGCCTGGTCGATGGTCGAAATCGACGTGACCGACGTTTGGGCCTGGCGCCTCCGCGAGAAGGCTCGCTTCGAACGCGAAACCGGCTACAAGCTGACGCTGCTTCCCTTCTTCATCCGCGCCGTCGTCGAATCGCTCGCGGCCTTCCCGCTGATGAACGCCCGGTTCGCCCCGGGAGACGGCGCCACGGCACCGAGCATCTACGTCAACGAGGACGTCAACATCGGCATCGCGATCGGTCTTCCGTCGAACCTCGTCGTGCCGGTCGTCAAGCACGCCGATAAACTCTCCATCAAGGGGCTCGCCGTAGCCGCTGGGGAGCTCATCGACCGGGCCCGCAAAAGCAAGCTGGGCGTCGACGATCTTGCCGGCGGAACGTTCACCGTCAACAATAACGGCGCGAACGGCTCGTGGGCTTCGGCGCCGATCATCAACGCCGGGCAAGCCGGCATCGTAACGATGGAGTCCGTGATCAAGAAGCTGGTCGTGCGGGACGACGATACGATTGCCATCCGGTCGATGATGAACTGTTGCCTCTCGCTGGATCACCGCGTCGTCGACGGTTACGTGGCCAGCGGCTTCCTCGCCGACGTAAAGCGTCGCCTGGAACGCATGGGGCCGCAAGGAGAACTTTAAGCGCAAATTCGCAAACTCTTCCGCTTCGAGGCGGCGCACGTGCTTCCGGATCACGCCGGCAAATGCTCGCGACTGCACGGGCACTCGTACCGCTTTGAAATTGCCGTGCGGGGACCGGTTCAAAGTTCCGGCTCCGCCCGCGGCATGGTTCAGGATTTCGACGAGATCGAACGCATCGTGGACGAGTCCGTGCTCGAGGCGCTCGACCATCGCCACCTCAACGACCACATCGGGTACCCGACCGTCGAAAACATCGTTCTCTGGATTTGGCAACGCCTCGACGGCCGGCTTGCCGGGCTCGACGAGGTCGTGCTTTGGGAAACGGCGACGGCCTGCGCGGTATTGCGACGCAGCGACTTCGCCGGCTGAACGCTCGTCGTGCTGGCGCTGGCCGAGATCTTCTACAGCATTCAAGGCGAGGGAACGTGGACCGGCACCCCGGCCGTTTTCATTCGCTTGGCCGGCTGCAATCTCGCTTGCGACTTTTGCGATACGGATTACGCGATCAAGCGCTTCGCCGGCGTCGACGAAATCGTCGGCATGGTACGCGCCGCGGGAAAGGATTGCCCGATGGTCGTGCTCACCGGCGGCGAACCCTTCGCGCAGGCGCAAGCGCCCGAACTCATCGACGCGCTCCGGCGCGATGGGCGGCGAGTGCACGTGGAGTCGAACGGCACGATCTTCACCGACCTTCCGCCCGACGTTTGGCTCTGCGTTTCACCCAAACAACGCGTCGATGCGCGCATGGCGCAACGTGCCGACGAGGCCAAGCTCATCGTCGACCGGCGCGTCCCAGAAGAGCACCTCGCGCTCTTCGGCGATAAGCCGACGATTCTATTACAGCCCGAAGGCAACAAGCCGCAGAACGTGGCGCTGGCGCTGGATTACGTCAAAGCGCATCCGCAGCGGTTTCGCCTTTCGCTGCAAACGCACAAGTTCATCGGCGCCCCGTGATTCTGCTGGCCGCCGCGGTCGAAGCGGAGCTCGCGTTTTGGCGCAACCGCGACGGTGTTGCGACGCTGGTGACGGGCGTCGGTCCGGTTGAGGCCGCCTGCGCGATCGCGGCCGAGCTCTCGCGCGCACCCTATCGCTTGCTCGTCAATGCCGGCCTCGGCGGCGCCTTCGACGGCGCGGCCGCTATTGGTGACGGTATCGTCGTCGCCGAGGACACCATGGAATTAGACCTCGAAGATGGAACGCCGCTGCGCCTGCCGGAAGGTAAACGCACGATCTCGCTCGCCCACTCCGACGGCCTGCTGGTCGAGCGGATGCTCTCGCGCGGCTTTTCTGCGCTGCGCGGCGTCACCGTCGCCCGGGTCACCTCCACCGAAGCGACGGCCGGCCGCCTAGCCGGAGGCGGCGCGCAAGTGGAATCGATGGAAGGCTTTGCCGCCCTGCGCGCGGCCGAACTTGCCGGCGTAGCAGCCATCGAGGTGCGGGGCATTTCCAATCGCTGCGGAGGCCGTGAATCGAGCGGCTGGAACTTCGAAGCGGGGATGGCCGGATTGCAACGCGCGCTGGCCGCGCTAGTGGAAATCTGCGACGCGGGTGAATGGTAATGGCCTACACCCTCGCCTATTCGCCGTGCCCCAACGATACGTATATCTTTGCCGCATTGGCCAACGGCTTGCTCCCCGGCGCGCCCGAGGTGCGCGTCGCGCTGGCCGACATCGAAGAACTCAATAACGAGGCCGAGCGCGGAACGTACGAACTGACGAAAGTAAGCTACGGCGCGATTCCGTTTTTGATGAATCGCTATCGCATTCTCCCAGCCGGCGGCGCGCTCGGGCGCGGTTGCGGACCGCTGCTGGTGGCTCGTCCGGCGGCTGCGCCGGCGCTCTTTAGCGAGTTCGCGCACAAACGCATCGCAATTCCCGGCGAGCGCACGACGGCATTCATGCTGCTGCAGCTCGCCTTGGGAACTCGTCCCAAGACCGTCACCATGCGTTTCGACCGCATCATTGCCGCCATTGCCGCCGGCGAGATCGACGCCGGCCTGATCATCCACGAGTCGCGCTTTACCTATCGCGATGCCGGATTGATCGCCATCGCGGATTTGGGTGAGTGGTGGGAGAACATGACGCTGCTGCCCGTGCCGCTCGGCGCGATCTTGGTACGCGACGACGTCGGCGACGACGACGCTCGCGCGCTGGACGCAGCGATGCGCCGCAGCCTTGCCTTCGCCCGGGCCAACGACGATGCGGTCATGCCATACGTGCGCGCACGGGCGGCGGAGATGAGCGACGACGTGATGCGCGCCCACATCGATCTTTACGTCAACGAATTCAGCGACGACCTGGGCGAGGTCGGGCACGAAGCCGTGCGCGCCCTCTTCTCCCGCGCGCACGATGCCGGCATCTTACACCACACCGTCGAGCCCCGTTTCGCATGAGTGCGCGCGGCGTGCGGCGCGTCGAATTCCTGGCCGGCGCCGGCGCGTTCGGCCTAGCCGCTGGTGCGCGCGCGGTCGCGCAGCCCCTACCGGCCGCCGCCATTGCGCTGGGCGACGACGTTTTCTTACGAAGCGCGTGGCGCGATCTGCGCGGGCGAAGCGTCGGCGTCATCACCAATCAGAGCGGCGTTACCTCTGGGCTCGTCTCGATCGTCGATGCGATTTTGGATCGCGGCGGCATTCGTCTCAAGGCCATCTACGCGCCGGAACACGGATTTCGCGGCGACCGCGGTGCGGGCGCGTCGGTCGCATCGTACGTCGACCCCCAGACGCACCTGCCGGTCTACAGTCTCTATGGAGCCTCGCGCCATCCCGGCGCCGCGATGCTCGCCGGCATCGACGTTCTGCTCTTCGATATACAAGACGTTGGCGCGCGCGCGTACACCTACATCTCTACCATGGCCTATGCGATGCAGAGCGCCCACGACTTCGGCAAAGAATTCTGGGTGCTGGACCGTCCCAATCCGGCCGGTGGGACGATCGTCGAGGGGCCCGTACTCGAGAAGGCATTCGAGTCGTTCATCGGACTCTATCCCATTGCCGACCGGCACGGCATGACCGTCGGCGAGCTCGCCGGCCTCTTCAACGATTACTTCGGCATTGGCGCGAAGCTGCGCGTGGTGCGCATGGAGGGGTGGCGGCGCTCGATGTTGTGGTCCGACACCGGTCTTCAGTGGGTAATGACGTCACCGAACATTCCTGAGTGGAAGACGACGATCGTCTACCCGGGCACCGGGCTCATCGACGGGCTCGGCATCAACAACGGCAGCGGCTTTACCAAGCCATTCTTTCTCGCCGGCACTGCCGGAATTGACGGAGGAAAGCTCGCAGCGCGCCTCAACGGACGCAATCTCCCCGGCGTCTGGTTCCGGCCGGCGGCCTGGTCGCCGCTGACCGGTTTTTGGCAAAGCCGCGAACTGACCGGCGTCGAGCTGATCGTCTTCAACCCGCGGCGCTTTTACGCGGTGCGCACCGCGGTTGAGATTTCCGTAGCGATTCGCGATCTCTTTCCGCACGCGATTCAAATAAAGAGCCCCTCCGGACTCGACCGCGATTGGGGCACCGATACCTTTCGCCGCAGCTTCACCAATGGAGCGAACGCGGAAACGATTTTGGCGCAGTGGCGTCCGCGCACCGCCGAGTTCGAAACACTGCGTCGAAGATATCTGCTCTATTGACGACGTTGCGCGGACGGCTGGTCGAGGCTCTCGGAACCGGCGCCGTCAAGATGGAGCCCGAAGACCTTGCCGTCTATTCGTTCGACGCGTACACCGACGGCGGGCGCCCCAGTGCGGTCGTCTTGCCCCAATCCACGCGCGACGTCAGCGCCATCGTCAAGATCGCCCGCCAATGCGGCGAGCCGATCGTCGCACGTGGTGCGGGAACCGGTCTCTGCGGCGGAGCGGTACCGATGCAGGGCGGAATCGTTCTCTCGTTCGCCCGGATGAACGGCATCATCGAGCTCGACGCGGAGAATCGCCGCGCACGCGTGCAGCCCGGCCTGATCAATCGCGAGTTGTCGCGCTACGCCGCGTCGAGCGGACTCTTCTACGCGCCCGATCCCTCGTCGCAGCTCATCTCGACGATCGGCGGCAATATTGCCACCAACGCCGGCGGACCACACTGTCTCTCCTATGGCACAACCGTGAATCACGTGGTCGGTTTGGAAGTCGTCGACGCGTCGGGTGAAGTCTTCACCACGAGCCTAGACGACGCCGGTTACGATCTCACCGCGGCGCTCGTCGGGAGCGAGGGAACGCTGGGAATCGTTACCTCCGCATGGCTGAAGCTGACGACCCTTCCGGAAGACGTGCGCGTCGCGGTCGTAGCCTTCGACGATCTCGAATCCGCTTCGGCGGCGGTCTCGGCAATTATCGCGGCGGGCATCGTTCCGACGGCTCTCGAGATCATGGACGCGGTCATCACGCGCGCCGTCGAAGCCGCGTTCCACGCCGGCTATCCAACCGAAGCAGCCGCGATTCTGCTCGTCGAGCACGCCGGTCTTCGCGAAGACGGCGACACGTGCGAAGCGGCCATCGAAGCGATCGTCCGCGAACACGGTGCACGATCTTGGCGCCGCGCGAGCAGCCAGGCCGAGCGCGAAGCGCTCTGGGCCGGACGCAAGGGCGCCGCCGGTGCGACCGGACGCATTGCGCCCAACTACTACACCCAAGACGTTTGCGTGCCGCGCAGCAAGCTGCCGGAGGCTCTGCGCGCCGTTGAAGCGGCGGCCGCGCAGAACGGCATCGTCGTCGGCAACGTCTTTCACGCCGGCGACGGCAATTTACATCCGCTGCTGATGTACGACCGGCGCGAGCGCAAGCAAGTCGCCGCGGTGGTGGAGACCGGTAACGTCATACTTCAGGCGGCAATCGACTTGGGGGGGACGATCAGCGGGGAGCATGGCGTCGGCTGGGAGAAGCGCGATGCCATGACGCGGGTCTACTCGACCGCCGACCTCGCGACGATGGGACGCGTGCGCGACGTCTTCGATCCGGCGCGAATGCTCAATCCGGAGAAGATCTTCCCCAGCGGCACGCAGTGCGCGGAGGTAAAGGCGCCGTGAAAACCGTGCAGGAGCGCGTCGCGCCGGCGAGCGCCGAAGCGGTCGGCGAAATCGTGGGCGCGTGCGATCGCGCGGGAGAAAAAGTCTCGATCGTCGGCGGCAACACGCTGGAAGGCATGAGCCTTCCTCCCGAGCGCGTGGATCTCACGCTCGACGTCACGGCGCTGCGCGGCATCGTGGCCAACGAGCGCGCCGATCTCACGCTCGCGCTTCGAGCGGGAACGCCGTTGCAAGACGTAGCGACGCTGCTCGCCGCGCAGGGAACGTTCGTACCGTTCGACGCGCCGCAGCCGCTCTACGCAACCGTCGGCGGTACGCTGGCCGCCGGATGGGCCGGTCCTCGCCGCCATTTGTACGGTCGCGTCCGAGATTATCTCATCGGATCGACCGTCGTCCTCGCCGACGGAACGATCGCGCGCGCGGGCGGCATGGTGGTGAAGAACGTCGCCGGTTACGATATGAGCCGCTTCTACGTCGGCTCTTTCGGTACGCTCGGCATTTTGGTGCAGGCAAACTTCAAAACGATTCCCATGCCGCCGCACGCCCGATGCTTTCTCGCCCCGCTTCCGGAGCGGACGCGGGAGCGCGCCGCGGTGCAGCTCGCCGGTCTTTCGATTCGTCCGTCGGCAGCATTCATCGTGCGAGGCTTCGAGAACGCCGTTGATGGTGAGGACGGCGACGAAGGACGCATTTTTGCGCTGATCGAGGGCAGCGACGCGTTGCTCGAACGCTCTACGCTGGAGATCCGCTCGGCGCTCGGGCGTGCCGGCGTGCCCGAGACGCGAGTGATCGACGCCGGGGCGCGTGCATCGTTCGAGCGCGTCGTCGGCGCCTACGTCGCCTGCTTGGGCGAGCGCTCCGTTACGTATGGAATCACGGTGCTTGCCGGCGGCGCCGAACGCTGCGCCCTCGAAATCGAAGCTCTCGCACTCCGCCACGAGCTGCGCGCGGAGAGCATCGTCGATGCGATGAACGGCGATGCCATCGTGCGCGTGAGTGACGCCGATGCCCTTGCGCTCGGCGCCAAGATCGAGACCTTCGACGAAGCACTCCACGAGGTGCAGCCGCGCGCGCGAGTCTTTGCAAGTAAACACGCGCACCGTACGTCGTTGCGCGTCTGGGGCCAACCGCCGGCGGCACTCGAGCAGATGAAGGCGCTCAAAGCGCGCTTCGATCCCAACCGCACGCTCAACCCCGGCCGCTTTATCGGCGGAATCTAACGGCGATGCTTTGGCTCGCCTACGTCCTAGCCGCCATCGCCGGGATCGTCGACGTTGCCGGTTTCATCGCGCTGGGCGGAATCTTTACCGCGCACGTCAGCGGCGATACCGTGCTCGCAGCCGACGCGCTCGTCCACGGCTCTTGGAGCGATCTCTGGCAGCATTTGGCGCCCGTACTGCTGATCGTCGTAGGCTATCTGATCGGCGGCGCGCTGATAAAACTCTCGGTGGAACGAGGCCTTCCGTATTGGTTTAGCATTGGTGCCGGACTCGAGGCAATCTTCCTCGGGATCTTCGCCGCCGGCCATACCTCGCTCGCCCACGGCTCGCTGAATTTCGTTCCGCGCGACCGCGATCTGTTGGCATTGATGGCTTGTCTCTCCTTTGCCATGGGAACGCAAAACGCGCTGGTGCGCAACGTGGAAACCATTGAGGTCAGGACCACCTTCGTCACCGGGATGGTCGTCAGTTTCGCGCACGAGCTTCTCGATTGGATCTTCGACCGGCTGCGCCGGGCCGATCCGCGCCGTGACGGCCGGCGTGGGGCCGCGCACGGAGCGATCTGGCTCGCGTTCTTTGCCGGGGGATGCGCCGGCGGTTTTCTTCAAGCGGTGCGCGGAGCGAGCGTCTTCTACATCCCCTGCCTTGCGATGGCCCTCCTCGCCGCATATGGGTGGCTTCGCCCCATTCCACGGGTACGACCCGAATCGTGAAAGTTTTGATTCTTGGAGCGAGCGGCTTTATCGGCCGGCGCTTGGCCTCGGCGCTGCGCGCTCGCGGCGACGACGTTCTCACCGCAACGCTGCGCGAGCCCCAAGCCGCGGCCGCCTTCGCGGCCTCCTGCGACGCCGTCGTGAATCTCGCCGGAGAACCCGTCGCCCAGCGTTGGAACGAAGCGGTAAAGCGCCGCATCGAAGAGAGTCGCGTCGATCTGCCCCGCCGCTTCATCGAGGCACTGGCGCAGCAGCCCAAGCGCCCCGCAGCTTACGTGAGCGCGTCGGCCATAGGATATTACGGAACGAGCGAAACGGCGACGTTCGTCGAGGAGAGCCCGCCCGGAGACGATTTCTTGGCGCGCGTCTGCGTCGAGTGGGAGCGCGAAGCGCAGCGTGCGGCCGACTTCGGCATGCGCGTTGCTTGCGTACGCACCGGGGTCGTGCTGGGAACCGACGGCGGCGCGCTGCCCAAGATGCTTCCGCCTTTCCGGGCGGGGCTCGGCGGCGTTATCGGAAGCGGCCGCCAGTGGTTCTCCTGGATTGCGGCCGACGACGTCGTCGGCATCTACTTACTGGCGATCGACAAAGCGCAAGGGCCGCTCAACGCTTGCGCGCCCAACCCGGTAACCAATGCCGAGTTTACGAGGCAGCTCGCCGCCGCCGTGCACCGGCCGGCGTTTTTGCCGGTTCCTGCTCTGGTCTTGCGTGCGATGCTCGGAGAAGGAGCGGACGCGCTGCTGCGAGGACAACGAGTCTTGCCCGAACGCACGACGGCGCTCGGCTATACGTTCGCGTTTCAGCGTCTCAAAGAGGCGCTGAGCGGCTTGCTGTAGCTCCCATCAGGGAGAGCGCTGCATGCTCTGCAGCTGCACGCGAATCGGGTTGAGGTTCACCGTCACGAATCCCGTCTGCGGCCGGTCGTAGTCGACCATCATGTTGATGACGATGACGGAGGCAACGACGTAGGCCGCGCTCAAGGCCGCCGGGCGCGCGCGGTCCAGCGCGAAACGCAAGCCCAGCGAAAAGGCGCCGATGGTTACCAGGACGAGCGTAAGCTCGATGACCCGTGTCGGTACGTGAGTGGTTAGCGCTTGAAGCTGCTCCGCCGAGACGTCGATGGTATCGTTGAGGGCCTGCATCAAGAGCGACACTCCCAGGTTACCGGGTTCTCGGCGCATTGCGCCCGATGTAATCGCCCATAGCCGAGTCTGATATCGATCGCTGCGCTCGATCGCCTGTTTATGTAGAGCCGGGTTTCGCGGCGTTTCGTACGCCTTTAAGCGAATAGCCGTGTAGTCGGTAAGTGTCCGGCGGAACTCGGTCGTTTCGGGCCGCGGGAGCTGGTCGGCGCGCAGCCAGGTCGTGCCGATGGCGTTGGCTTCTTTGATGACGAGGGCGCGGCGCGCGTCGAAGCGTGACGATGCCTGCGAAAACGACAGGCCCAAGACGAACGACGCAAGCGTCAATAATCCCGCCTGCACTGCGTTGAACGCGTCGGCATGCTTCTCCATGGCCGGCATGCGGAGCCACCGGTACGGCAGTTCGATCGCAAGCAGTAGAACCACGGCCATCAGGGTAGGCAGGCACCAGGGATTCCACGTGAAGATGAGATCCGACACGACCGCGTCAGGTCGCGGCGGAGATTACGGCCGGCTTCATCGGAAACTCCATCGCCTCGAGATACTTCTCCGCATCCATCGCCGCCCGGCATCCCGCGCCGGCCGCGGTAACGGCTTGACGGTAGCGATGGTCGTTCACGTCGCCGGCCACGAAGACGCCCTCCACATTCGTGGCGGTTCCGTCGGGAGAAACGATATAGCCGCGCGCGTCCAAGTCGAGTTGTCCGGCAAAGACTTCGGTGTTGGGGACGTGACCGATCGCCACGAAGAGCGAATCGGTTTCGAAGTCGTAGGTACTGCCGTCCTGCACGTTGCGCAGGCGCAGCCCGGTGAGGTGCGTCTCTCCCAAGACTTCTTCGACGACGGTATTCCAAAGAAAGCCGATCTTCTCGTGGGCCTGCATTCGGTCGGCCATGATCTTGCTCGCGCGCAGCCTGTCGCGGCGATGGATCAGCGTTACCTGCCGGCCGAAGCGCGTTAGGAAGAGCGCCTCTTCGGCAGCGGAGTCGCCGCCGCCGACCACGACGATGCTTTTGTCGCGGAAGAAGGCGCCGTCGCAGGTCGCGCAGCTGGAAACGCCGCGGCCGCGCAGGCGCTCTTCACCCGGAACGCCGAGCCATTGCGCGCTGGCACCGGTAGCGACGATCACCGTCTCCGCTTCGTATTGCTCTTCGGAGGTGCGCACGACGTGGGGCCGTCTCCGGAAGTCGACCGAGGTTACGTCGACGTTTTCGACGCGCGCACCGAAGCGCTCGGCCTGCTCGCGAAAGCGGATCATCAGATCCGGCCCTTGGATTCCCTCGGGGAAGCCGGGATAATTCTCAACCTCAGTCGTCAGCATGAGCTGACCGCCGTAAAGACCGCCGGCTAAGACCAGCGGACGAAGGTTTGCTCGCGCCGCGTAAACGGCGGCGGTCAGTCCTGCCGGCCCCGACCCAATAATGATGACCCGTTCCATGCTCGCTTCCTTCGACTCCGACGGCGTCATCCCGGTTGCAGAGGGCTGCGACGGTGCGTCGAAGGACGCGACATGAGCGACCAACAGATACCCCTGGAAGATAATTTCAGCGACGTCCTGCGCAAGGCGATGCGCGGCACCGGCATCGACTCGGCCGAGCTCGCCGGCGCGAGCGGCATCGATCGCGACAGCATCGAGCGCTGGCTCAAAGAGGACGGAGCGGCCGACGACGCGCAGGCCCGCGCGGTCGCGAAAATCCTACGGCTGGATGGCGGAAAACTCGCCGACAGCGCGGCGCAGCGCTGGGTGCCCCCGCCGATAGCGCTGCCCGGCGTTCGCCGGCACGCTCAAGATCCGCATCCCAGCAACGGTTACGTCTTCTTCCTCGAGCAGGGGCGCCGGGCCGCGCTGGTCGATCCGGCAGGGATTCCAGAGAATCTTCTGCGCGTGCTGCGCGACGGCGACTACCACTTGCAGTATATTCTGATCACCCACAAGCATCCCGATCATTGCGACGCGACCTCGGCGGTGGCTAACGCCTTCCCGCAGGCGCAGATCGTGATGAACGAGCTCGACGTGGCGGCCATCGGCCCGCTCGCCGATATCGCGTTGATGCTGAGCGACGGCGAGACGCTGCCGTTCGGCGAGACCTCGACGATCCGCATGCTGCACACGCCCGGACACACCGACGGCTCGTCGTGCTATCTCTTCGACGGAACGTTATTCTCGGGCGACACGCTTTTTGCCGCGAGCGTCGGCGGCGCGTACGGCGAGGTCAGCACGTACGCAGACATTCTCAACAGCGTGCGCAGTAAGCTCTTCACGCTTCCGGGAGAGACGGCGGTGATGCCCGGACACGGGCCGCCGACGCGGATCGAGCTCGAAAAGGAGCACAATCCGTTCTTTTAGTTACTCGCGGTAAGCCTCGGGAACGTGAACCGAGGCACCGGCGCTCTCGGTGATGGTGGCGGCACTTGCCTTGGGCGCGTCGCCCGCTTCGCGAATGAGCTCGAACTGAACGACGGCTTGGCCCGACGCAGGCAAGCGCACGTCGACCGTCTTGGGCGAGCAGAAGCTCGGCGTACAGAACGCCGCAAGCCAACCGTTGGCTACGCCCGATGCCTGAAGGCGGATCGACGCGTTAGGACGGCCGCTCACTTCCAAACGATACTTTGCCGCGTGCGCGCTGGTCGTCTGCAGATCGGAGCCCGTCCATGGGGCGATCGCGAGACGCACCGTGGGCGCAGCAACGGCGAGCAGTACGGCGAGAACGGTCATCACGTACGCAGTTTATAGCCTGTTGCCGTCATGCGCAAGACTATTGCAAGTGAGATTGCCGTGAAAAGTAAGATCATTCCGATCGAGAATCCAGGCGAGAGGTAGCTCTGCCCGGTGTAGCTGCGGCGAAAAGCGTCGATCGTATAGAAGATCGGATTGAAGAGCTCGAAATTGCGCAGCGCCGGCGGCAGCATCTTGGCCGAGGTAAAAACGCCTCCTACGAAGGTCAGCGGCGTGATCACGAACGTCGTCAAAATGGCGATGTGGTCGAACTTATCGGCTAGCAGCGCGAAGATTAGACCGAGCGCCGAAAACCAAATCGACACCAGCGCGATAACCCCGAGATAGAGCGCCCAGTCGCGCGGTACGCTGTGCACGAGCACCGCGCCGAGCGCGGTGATCAGGCCGGCGATGAGCAGCGCGCGAGCCAAGCTGCCCAGCACGAATCCGGAAACGATTTCAAAGGCCGAGAGCGGCGCGATCAAGAGCTCTTGGATCGAGTTCATGAATCGCCCCTGAAAGAGCGAGCTGGAGCACTCGCCGTACGAGGCATCGATCACCTGCAGCACGATCAGGCCCGGAATCAAGAACTGCGCGTAGGTGACGCCGTCGACGGTCGCGATTCGGCTGCCGATCGCCAATCCGAAGACGAAGACGTAGAGCAGCGTCGTGATGATCGGCGGCCAGATCACCTGGTTGATGATCTTGAGGCTGCGAATCATCTCGCGCTTGACGAGCGTCCAGAGTCCGACGTTATTAATTGCGGGTAAGCTCCAAGAAGACGTCTTGCAGCGATGCGCCGTCGGCGATGAGTTCTTCGGTCGGGCGCTCGGTAACGATGCGCCCGGCCCGGACGATGGCGATGCGGCGGCAGAGCTCCTGGGCCTCTTCCAGATAATGCGTCGTCAAGAAGATCGTCATTCCGTCGGCATTGAGGGCGCGAAGCCACTCCCACAGCTCGAGGCGCAATTCGACGTCGACGCCCGCGGTCGGCTCGTCGAGAATCAGCAGCTGCGGGTGGTGGATCAGCGCACGCGCCAGCGAGAGCCGGCGCTTTTGACCGCCCGAGATTTTGGTGTACTCGAGATGCGCGTGGGAGGTGAGTCCGAAGCGCTCGAGCAGCATGTCGGCGCGCTCGGCGACCCCCTTGCCGCGCAGACCGTAGTAGCCGGCGGCGTAGATGAGGACGTCGCGCAGCGAGAGATACCGGTCGAAGTTGAACTCTTGGGGCGAGAGGCCGATCAGGCGCCGCGCCTCGCGCCAATCGTGCTCGTTGTCGTGGCCGAAGATGCGAATCGTGCCGGAGCTGGTGCGCGCCAGGCCGACGATCGCGTTGATCGTCGTCGTCTTGCCCGCACCGTTGGGGCCGAGGAAGCCGAAGAACTCGCCGGCGCCGACGCGCAGCGAGATGCCGTCCACGGCGGTAAAGGTACCGTACCGCTTGACGAGATTGTCAATTTCGACGGCGGGCGCGGGTCGCGTTACGGAATGATGCTCTTTAATCGTTTATACCGATGGCGGCGAAGGGTAGCGATAAGGTCGCCACTCTCAGGAATCCCGCTATCGGCCAGTTGGGTTGCGACGCGCTTGACGTCAAAGGCTACCCGGCGGTGCTTCACCTGCCAACCGGCATCGCGTTCGGTGAAGATCGCATAACAGGCGCGCGGGTCGCCGTCTTTGGGCAACCCGGCCGAAGCGACGTTGACCAGCATCCGCCCTTTCCAGATTCGAACGTAGGGTAGGTGCAAGTGTCCGAATGCAATCGCCGTCGCCCGCTCGTCGCCCACCAACCGAGTCAGCGTGGCATCGTCCGCGTCGGGCCAGAGATGTTCGTCGTCGTTGAGCGGATTGGCGTGCACGATCAAGAGCTGATTTTCGTCTTCGCCGATGCGAAGCGCGAAGGGCAGTTCGCGCAGCCACCCCAGCCATCGCTCGCCTAGCTCGCGCCGCGTCCACGCTGCTTGAGCCGTTTCGCCGCTCGAGAGCTTCTCGGCCGCAGCGTCGTCGTAGAGATAGCGATCCTTGTTTCCGCGTACGCACGCCGCACCGATCTCTTCCAAACGCTGTAAGACTTTCTTCGGCTTGGGGCCGTCCAGGCAGAGATCTCCGGCCACGACGATGCCCTCGGCTCCGCCTTGGGACTCCAGGTCGGCGAGACAAGCGTCGAGCGCCAACAGGTTACCGTGAAGATCGGAGAGGACCGCGATTCGCATGCTGCCCGATCGAGCTTACTCGCGCCGCAGAGCGAGCGTCAGCATCGACGGGGTCAGACCGAGCTTGGTGAACTCGTAGAGATCGATCGCTTCGACGCCGATGCCGGCGCGGCGCATCGCGGCCAGCGCGGTACGATAGCGAATGTCCGCGATTACGTGCCGCTCGTCCAATAGTAGGGCGCCTGCCGCTTGCTCTTCGCCGCGCGCCAGCACGACGGTGTTAAAGCCGGCAAACGCCGACGGATCGGCTTTGTCAACGCCGATAACGATCGTGTCGGGCGCAACTGCGGTCGCCACGGCACGCAGCGCGCCGACGCCCGCGGCCAGCTTCACTTCGACGACCCGGAATCCGCGCGAACGAGCGAGCTGAGCGAAGCCGGCTCGGCCGACCTCGTTCCCACGGGTTCCGGCGCCTATAAAGACGGTCTCGCCGGCGATCATCACGTCGTTGCCGTCGAGCAATCCCGGTCCTTCGATATGGCCCGCGATCGGAACGTCCAAGCACGCGAGCTCCGCCTGCATCCGGTCGACTTCCGCGCGCCGCGACATCGCGGTCAGGCGCATCATCACGCTGCCGTCCTCGAACGGCACGGCTGCATCGCCCGCGCTCACTTCGTACGGATCGTCACCGCGAGGCTCGAACTCGATTACCTCGACGCCGAAGTACTCGAGCGTGCTTCGCAGAACGCCGTGCTGCTCCAGCGCGCGAGAGTAGAACGCACCAGGCTCCCCGATGAGAGACGAGCCGTTCTCGATCGCAATCGACGGTTTCACCAGTACCGCGGTGCGCAGCCGTCCCGTCGGCGCGGCGATCAGCCGGGGACCGAATCCGACCTCATTTCTCGTCGTCATTGCGCCTGATATGGTTCCGGATTGGGGGAATCGGCAAAGAACGGCGCCATATCCGACGCGAGCAAGTCGTTGAGCGTGAGTGCGGGCAAACCAAAAATCTCCTCCTCGGTCTTCACTACGCTCGCGACGCTCAAGTGAGCGTCGCCGACGTAGCCTCGCCGCGCCAGCGGCGAAACGACCAGCGCGTAACTTCGCATGGTGTTGACGTGATCGACGGCGCCCTGCAGGCCCTCGGGTACGATAAAGATCGCCGTCGAGCTCCAATGAGGCGTACGCGAAAGATAGTCGACGATCTTGCCTACGGCCTTATCGTCGTCGGCGGCACCGGCACTTCCTTGGGCGGTGGGCAGCCACACGAAGGTAAAGTTTGGCATGCGGTCGGCGGAGACGTAGCTCTGCATGTCGCGTTCGAACTCCGCGGCGCGCATGGCGTTGGTAATCTTCGGACTCCACGTGCCGTACTCGAGATCGACGTTGCCGTCGAGCGCGGCTAGGGCGGGAACGTCGAGGTGGTATTGCGAGCCGTCGTAGCCCGAGAGCCGCAGCAACCCGCCGTAATCGCGGTAGGTCAATCCGGCCCGCGAGAACGCGTTGAAGAGATAGCCGTCGCGGCCGTAATCCTCGGGATCGGAACCGTGGTCGTCCATCGGGGCGCGCGCGGCTCCGGCGGCGGCAACCAGCTGCTCGTAGAGCGTCGCCTCGCCTGCTGTGGCATAGTGACGCGCGACGTCGAGATCCGGGTCGGGTGCGTAAAAATTATCCGCCAGCGCGTAGGTGCGCGCCAAGGCGTGAAGGTTGGGAGTAACGCTCTCGGGATAGCGAACGAAGCTCGGATCGCCGTTTCCGTGGGCGACGCCCGTCGCATCCTTGAGGTCGCCGAGCACGGCGTCGTAGCTTTGCGTGCCGACCGCGATGCAGACGACGTGATCGATCGCTTCGCTGCGCTTGTTGGACTGCAGCGGAGGGATGACCGGATTGAACTGCGCGACGCTCGGCGTGCGATTGTAGCGCAGCGCTGCGAGCGTAGTCTTTATCAGCGGAGTGTGCTTGAGGTCGATACGCTGCAGCAGGCCCCAGCCGTCGACGCCTTTGCCGCCCGCGACAAAGAGGTAGCGGCCGTTGCTGGACAGCGCAATCGCAGTCGGATACCAACCCGTGGGGATGAGCCCGTAGCGATAGCGCGTCGGCTTACGCGCGTCGAGAACGGCAACGGAGTTGAGCCCTGCGAGCGCGACGTACAAACGCTTACCGTCGGGACTGAGCGCCTCGGCACTCGGTTGAGCGCCGTACGGCGCTCCCGGGTAAAGGCGCAGGTCCAAGCCGCGTACGACGCGCGGCACCCCGGCGAGCGCGACGACCGCGACGCGATCGACGTTCGCCATCGCGACGTAGGCTAAGCGTCCGTCGCGGCTGATGACGGCCGCGCCGGGGGCCGCACCGCCGACGACCTTCGAACCGTCGGGCGCAGCATCCATGGGCACCGTCGCGGGATCGCTCGCGGCGCCGCCGGCGACCCCGAGGACGGAGAGCGACGATGACTTCGACGGAACGAAGTTGGGAACGGCGAACTGCGGCTGGTGCGCCGGTGGTACGACCGGCGCGTAAGCGGCAAGACCCGTGCCGGATGCCACGACAATGGACTTCCCGGCAGCAACGTAGAGCGGAAAATCCCCCACGGGAACCGAGCGCTGCACCGCGCGCGAAGAGATATCGATGGCGATCACCGAGTTGCCGAGGTTGTCGGCGACGTACGCCGTTCGGTTATCGGGCGTTACCGCGATCTGGGCCGGGAACGTACGACGAGCCGGGTCGGCCGAGAGCGCGATTGCGGTCACTTCACTGAGCCTGCCGGCGCTATCAAGATCGAAGATGCGAACCTTTCCCGCGGCGCCGTCCGAGGCAAGCACGATCGCTTGCGCCGGGTTGCCGGGGTCGCGGGCCGACGCCACGCCCATAAAAAAGGAGGCGGCCGGCGCGTGATAGACCGACGCGACGCGCATGCTTCGCGTGTCGACGACCGTGAGCGACGAGCTCGACGTGATCGGTGCACCCGGCGGCGCGGTCAGCGACCAGCCCGACGCCACGCCCCCGTTGGAGAGAATGGCGAACCGTCCGTCGGTCGAAAGCGTCAGTCCCAGAGGATTGCTGCCGACGAAAACACTCGTCCCGGCCGGTGCGGCTATTCTCCCGTTGGGAAGGACGGCATCGGTCGGATGAATCCGGTCGGCCCCGGTCGGTCGCGTGCCCGCCGGTGCCGAATACACGATCAGCGGGGCGGGCTTGCTGCCGGCGCCCAATAGAAAGGCCGCCAAAAGCACCGCTGGGGCTTGTCTAAACGACACGGGAGGTTGCCATTACCATGCGGGTCGCGGGGACCCTGCCGGACCGAGGGAACGGGCGCATCGGTGCCGGCGCACGCCTGCTCGCGGTCGCTACTGCGGTTCCGCCGTACGTCCTAGGGCAAAGCGAGGTTACACGGCGGATCGAACTAGCGCTCGGCCCCCATTCGCGCGAAATCGTGCGGCTGCTGCCCATGTTCGGCAACACCGGAATCGAGCGGCGTTATTCGTGCGTGCCGATCGAATGGTACGAGCGGCTGCACGACTGGCCGGAACGTAACCAAGTCTATCTCGATTCGGCGGTCGACCTGCTCGAGTCGGCAACGCTGCGCGTTTTGGAACGCGCGGGCCGGCGTCGGGAAGACGTCGACGCAATCGTCGTCGTCTCCACCACCGGAATTGCGACGCCGAGTTTGGACGCACTTTTGATGGAACGGATGAACCTTCGCCGAACGCTGCGCCGGCTGCCGATCTTCGGCCTGGGATGCGCCGGCGGCGCGATCGGTCTCTGCCGCGCGGCGACGATGGCCGCGTCGATGCCCGGCTCGCTGGTGCTCTTTCTGGTCGTGGAGCTCTGCGCGCTCTCCTTCCGGCGCGACGACTTCACCAAGAGCAACATCGTGGCCACCGCGCTCTTCGGCGACGGGGCCGCGGCCGCGCTGATCTCTTCGGAAGGGGAGGGACCGCGCGTCATCGGCGGCGGCGAATACACGTGGCCGGATTCGCTCGACGTCATGGGCTGGGAGGTCACGCCCGAAGGGTTCAAAGCGATCTTCTCACGCGATATCCCCGAGCTGGTGACGACGAAGCTTCAAGAAGTCGCCGTCGATTTTTTGCGCGAACGCGACCTGCAGCTGCACGACATCGACGCATTCATCTGTCACCCCGGCGGCGCTAAGGTCCTCGATGCCCTCGAAGTAGCGTATGGCCTGGAGCCGGATCGCCTCTCGGCATCGCGCGAAGTGCTGCGCGACTTCGGAAACATGTCGGCGGCGACGGTCATGTTCGTGCTGGAGCGCGACTTCGGCACGCCATGGCGCCGCGCGCTGGTCAGCGCGCTCGGGCCCGGGTTCACCGCGGGCTTCACGCTGCTCGAGAGGGATTGAGCACCACGAGCGTTTTGTGGATCGTTCTGGTCCTCGTCGCGCTTCAGCGAATTGTCGAGTCGTTTTACGCCGAACGCAATACGCGCCGTTTGCTCGCGTCGGGCGGCGTCGAAGCCGGCGCGTCGCAGTATTCCTTCTTCCTCGCGCTGCACGCCGGCTGGCTCGTCGCCATGGCGGTTTTCATTCCAGCGTCCCGCGCGCCGAACTGGTGGCTTCTCGGACTCTACCTCTTGCTGCAGCCGCTGCGATTATGGATCATCGGGTCGCTGGGCCCGTATTGGACGACCCGCATAATCACCGTTCCCAACGCGCCGCTCGTCCGTCACGGCCCTTACCGCTTCGTCCGCCATCCCAACTACATCGTGGTCTGCGCGGAAATCGCGCTGCTTCCGCTCGCCTTCGGCGCCGTCGAACTCGCGATCGTCTTCTCCTTTCTAAACGCGGCGCTCTTGTCGTGGCGCATCCGCGTAGAAGAACGCACGCTCGGCTCGCGCCCTCCTTCGTCATCCTGAGCTAGCCATTTTCACGCTGAGCGGCGCGCCGCGAAGTAGCGCAATCGAAGCGCGGGCGAGCCTTCGATTGATCGAGGGGGTTTAAATCACGTCGACAAAGTTAAGCCTTCTTCGTCCGTCTTCACCGGGGTGCGGCGGGCGACGCCGTCCTCGGCAGCAGCGGCGGCGACGGCTTTGGCAACCGCATCGACGACGCGCGGATCGAAAACGCTCGGGACTACGTACTCCGCGCTGCGCTCGCGTTCGCTCACGATTTCGGCGATTGCATAGGCGGCGGCGATCTTCATGCCCTCGGTTATGCGCCGCGCGCGAACGTCGAGCGCGCCGCGGAAGATTCCGGGGAACGAGAGCAGGTTGTTCACCTGGTTGGGAAAATCCGAGCGCCCCGTCGCGATGACCGCTGCGTAGGGCGCGGCGACGTCGGGCATAATTTCCGGCGTCGGGTTGGCCATCGCGAAAACGATCGGATCGCGCGCCATCCGCGCGATATGCTCGGGCTGGAGAATTCCCGGTGCGGAAACGCCGATGAAGACGTCGACGCCTTCGAGCACTTCGTGCAGCAAACCGCGGCGGTTTTCGCGGTTACAGTTCTCCGCCAGCCAGCGCCAGTGCGGGTTCTCGTAGCGGTCGGTGCGGTTGAGGGCGCCGGCGCGATCGACCGGAATAACGTCGCGAACGCCGGCTCCGAGCAGCATCTTGATCGTCGCCGTCCCGGCCGCGCCGCTTCCCGCAACGACGACCTGCAGCTCTTCGAGCGGCTTGCCGACGACGCGGGCCGCGTTAATTAGTGCGGCTAAGATCACCACCGCAGTCCCGTGCTGATCGTCGTGCATCACCGGAATGTCGAGCGCTTCGATCAGCCGGTCTTCGATCTCGAAGCACCGCGGCGCGCTGATGTCCTCCAGGTTGATTCCGCCGAAGACCGGCGCGATGCGCACGACCGTCTCGACTATTTCCTCGACGTCCTTCGTATCGAGACAGATCGGAAAGGCATCGATGCCGCCGAACTGCTTGAAGAGCATCGCCTTGCCTTCCATTACCGGAAGCGCTCCCAGCGGACCGATATCGCCCAATCCTAGGACGGCCGTTCCGTCGGTAACGACGGCAACGGTGTTTCGTTTAACGGTTAGTTGGAAGGCCTTGGTCGGATCCGCGGCAATCGCCATCGAGACGCGGGCAACGCCCGGCGTGTAGACGGTCGAAAGATCTTGGCGGTTTTTGATCGAGATCTTGGAATCGACGCGAATCTTCCCGCCCACGTGCGCGAGAAACGTCGAATCGGAAGAGAAAATAATGCGGGTTCCGTCGATGGCTTCGATGGCGTTGCGCACGTCTTGCGCCATCGCGTCGGATGGCACGCCGATCGTTACGTCGCGAACGATCCGCCCCTTGCCGACGCTGTGCATGTCTACGGCGAAGATCGCGCCGCCCGCATCGCCGACGGCGTTGGCCAACGTGCCGAACGCGCCCGGTTCGTTAGGCATGTCGATGCGCAAGATCATCGTCAAACTGATGGCCGGTTGCGAGTTTGGCATCGTCAGCCTCCTACGGTCCCTAGTTTCCGCTTACAGTCATTTGAGCCACGCGAAACGACGGTGAGACGACCGCTGCATCGAAGCGCAGATCGTTTGCAACGGCGTCAACGCCCGCCAGCATTTCTGCGTACTGGGCCGCAACGGTAAACTCATCGATCGGATACGCCAGTTCGCCGCCCTCGATGAAAAAGCCGCGCGCGCCGCGGCTGTACGTGCCCGAGGCGTGCTCGGTTGCAAAGCCTATGGTGTCGACGACCAGCACGCCCAGCGGCGTCGCGGCAATCAGGGCCTCGAGCGTCGCATCGCCGGGCTCGAGATAAAAGTTCGACGGGCCGATGCCGCCCCCGGTCGAGTTCCCCGTCGTCGCGGCGCCCAGTTTGCGCGCGTAGTACGAATCGTAGAGAAAAGTGCGCAGGACGCCGCGCTCGAAAACGGGAGTACGCCGCGTCGGCACGCCCTCACCGTCAAACGGCGAGCTGCCCAGACCTGCCGGCAGCCGTCCGTCATCGATCACCGTAACCAAATCGCTGCCGATTCGGCTGCCGATCCGGCCGGTGAGCCAGGAATTTCCGGTCGCGACGTTGGCGCCGGATATCGCTGCGAAGAGGTCGTCGAGTATCGAAGCGGCGACGTCGCGTTCGAAGATTACCGGCACGCGCATCGTCGAAGGCTTTCGCGCGCCGAAGAGATCGACGGCCCGGCGCACGGCAGTCGTTGCGACCGTTTCGACGCTTTCGAGGTCGCGCAGGTGACGCGCCGCCGTGCCGTAGTGCGCGATGCGCTTGACGCCGCCGTCGAGCGCCACGGGCCCCGTCGTCGTACCGGCTCGCGTCCAACCGTAACCCGCGGCAAAGCCGCTCGAATTGGCGATCGCGGTAACGCCGACCGAATCCGTATAGTGCGACCCGCTGGAGTTGGTAACGCGCGAGTCCGCTTCGCGAATCAGCCGCTCGAGTGCGAGCGCAACCTCGATTTTCGGCTCGCCTTGGCGCTCGGTTACGGCCGGATCCACTAAATCGAGGTGCGCGTCATCGCCGGCGACCTCGTCGGGAAGACCGGCACACTCGTCGGGCGCGACGACGCCGGCATGCGCCACGGTGCGGGCGACCGCCTCGCGCAGCCCTTCCGGCGTAAAATCGCTAGTGGATAGCGTTGCCTTGCGCCCGTCGCGAAAGACGCGCATCAAGAGACTCTTCCCGGTAGATCCCTCGAGCCGGGCGACGGCACGCTCGCGCGCCTCGACGTGAAAACGCCGGGCGACTGAAACCGACGCCTCGGCGCCCTGCGCGCCGGCAGCTCCGGCTAACTCGACGGCTTCACGCGCCAGATCGATTGCCGCGGCTTCATTCATGCTGCGTACCGCCTACGGTAATCGAAGAAATCTTGACCGTCGGCATGCCGACGCCGACGGGCACGTACTGTCCGCCCTTGCCGCAGGTATAGTGGCGTCGCGCCAAGCGGCTATCGTTGCCGACCGCAACGACCTTCATCATGATCTCGGGTCCGTTTCCCACGATCGTTGCGTTACGCACGGGAGCGGTGACCTTACCGTTCTCGACGAGGTAGCCTTCGCCGACCATGAATACGAAGTCGCCTTTGCTGATCTCGACCTGACCGCCGGCGAACGACTTTGCGTAGATGCCGCGTTGCGTCGAGGCTACGATCTCGTCGACGCTCGAGCCGCCGTCCGGCATATACGTGTTGCACATGCGCGGCTGGGGCGCGAAGCGGAATGACTGCCGCCTGCCGCTCCCGGTCGGCGATACGCCCATCAAGCGCGCGTTGAGCCGATCCTGCATGTAACCGCGCAGGACGCCCTTCTCTACCAGAACCTTGTGCTGCCCCGCAACGCCCTCGTCGTCGACGTTGACGCTGCCGCGCTCTTGGTAGAGGTTACCGTCGTCGAAGATCGTGACCAGCTCGCCGGCGACGCGCTCGCCGACGCGTCCGCTGTACAGCGACGTGCCCTGGCGGTTGAAATCGCTCTCGAGCCCGTGCCCGACCGCTTCGTGCAAGAGCACGCCGCCGCCGCCCGCACCGACGATCATTTCCATCTCTCCGGCAGGAGCGGGCTTCGCTCCGAGATTGACGGTTGCGATCCGCGCCGCATCGGCGGCCAGTGCTTCGGGCGTCTGCCGTTCGAAATAGGCGAGCGACGTACGTCCACCGTCGCCGGCGTAGCCCGAGCCACGCTCTTTCTTATCGCTCGCCACAACTTGGATTCCAAGGGTGACGAGCGGACGCCGGTCGGCAACGAGACGGCCTTCGCTGGTGGCGATCCAAACTTCTTGCACTTCGTCGGTCAAATGCGCGTTGACGGCGACGACGTGCGGATCGTAACGGCGCGCCGCAACGTCGGCGCGCTCGAGCAGCGCGACGTAACGCGAGGCGTCGCTGCGATCCACCGGCTCGCCGTCGTAAAAGGCGTCGACGCTCTCACCGCGCAGCGGCGCGACGCGGACCTCGCCGGCCGGCGCGGTGCGTGCGATCAGCGACGCCGCCTCGGCGGCTTCCAACAGGGCGCCCAGGCTCAAGTCGTCGGAGTACGCGTAGCCGGCCGACTCGCCGGCAACGACGCGAATGCCGACGCCGAGCGTTATGCCGTAGGTCGCGTCGTGGATCCGTCCGTCTTGCAAACGGTAGGCTAGCGTCTTGCGCCGCTCGCAAAAGACGTCGGCGAACTCGCCGCCGTACTGCAAAGCGCGTCCGATAAGCCGTGAAAGCGTCGCTTCGTCTAACATGCGTTAGAAGGTCGAGAGCCGGTCGACGGCGCGGACGATCGCGGCATCGGGATCGGCGGGCGAGCCGTCGATCAGAAAGGCGAAGGCAACGCGGCCATGATGACGCGTCGTCACGTATCCGGCCAGCGACGAAACGTCGGAGAGATGTCCGCTCTTGGCGCGCACGCGCCCCAGCGCGGCGGTGAAATCGTAATCTTCCAACGTGCCCTCGCGTCCGCCTCGCGGCAGCAGCAGGTAGAGTGAGGATTGACACGACGCAAGCAGCCGCGCGAGCGTGATGGCGGCGACGCGATTCTCGGCCGACAGACCGCTGCCGTCAACGAGGTGCAGACCCGGATTGGGGATGCCGCGCTGCGCTAAGAACGTGCGCTCGGCGGCGACGCCGCCCACGTCGTTAGGCATGCCGGTCACTTCTTCACCGACCGTTCGCAACAGCTGCTCCGCATAATGGTTATCGGAAACGAAGAGCATATGAGTTTCGAGGACTACCAGCGGCGCGGAGCGATGATCCCACAATGCGACCGACGCCAGCGGCGCAGCTCCCACGGAGGGAGCTGCGGTCGAGGTAATTCCTCGCGCGGCAAGCATATGCTGCGTAGTGGTGGCGACATAGTGCGCCACGTCCTGCATCGGCGTCCAAACCGCCTGGTCGACGCCGCCCACGAGAACGTGCGACTCCACCGTATCGCCGTCCACCGAGACGGCGCTGATCGGTGCCGCATAATCCTGGCCGTCATCGTCCCGGCCCCAATGCGGATTGCGCTCGGGTCCGCTCAGGGCGGTCGCGTCCACGACGACGCCGCCGTCGATTCGCCGCAAGCCGGAGCGCGCCAGCATCGCGACGCCGTTTCGCAAATCGGAAGACCACAACGACGGATCGCCCGAGCCAACGAGCCAGAGATTGCCGTCGAGAACGCCGTTATCGCCGATGCCCTGACGCGCCGCAAACATCGTGTGGAACCGGAAAGCCGGGCCTAACGCCCACAACGAGGTCGCCGCGATGATGAGTTTCTGCGACGAAGCCGGGGCTACCGCATTCTGCGCACCTCGGGTGTAGACCGGCGCACCATTGGACGTGACCACGGCGAGGCTCCACGAGCGCGCTCCGACGATGGCCGGCGCGAACGAGCCGTCGAGAGCCTGGCGCACTTGGGAAAGCTCGCCACCGGTCCATCGCGGCGCGGGCGGCGGGACCGGGGCCGTTACGACGGCCGGTTCGAAGTTCGCAGGCGCATGCGAAAGCGACGCCGCGACCGTGGACTGCGGCCCACGACCGTGCCGGCGCGCCAGCGTCCAAATGCCGGCAACCAGAAGCGCAAGAATCAGCGCAGCGGTAAGGACGCGCCCTTTATGGATGCGCCAGCGCCGCTTCGATCTTGTCCTGTAACCTGCGCTGTTCTTCCCGTAGCTCGTCGATGTCGTTTCTTAGACTCCTTACTTGTGCCGGTACTTTTCCGCCCTTGCGAATGTGCGCTGCCGCCTCGGCAGCGTGCCGGCGCAACCGGCCGTCGAAGGCTTCGCCGGCAAGACGGTCGAGCGCCGGAAGAAAGTTTTCGTCGCCCAGCGACTCGGCTGCGGAAACGGCTTCGAGCGAAACCATAAACTCCTCGTCGTCGAAGCGCTGGCCTATTTCGTCCACCGCGCGCATTCGCGCCGATTCAACGAGAGCCCCTATGCGTCCCAGGGCCGCGACTGCGGCGCGACGCAGTCCCTCACCGCGCCGCGGCAAGCACGCTTCGAGGATCGCGTCGATCGCCCTTGGATCGCCGAGCTCGCCCAAACCACGCACGGCACCGCTCTCGACGATCGAGTTCCAGGTCTCGAGCGTCGTCGCAGCACGCAATATCTCCAAAGCGCGCGGGTCGCGCGTCTTGCCCAGCGCCGTGAGCGCTGCGGCGCGCACGAAATACGAGGGGTGCTTCTGCGCGATGGCGATCAGCGCGCCGGCGGTCTCGGAGTCACGGAAGTTGCCCAGCGCGTCGGCGACCGCGCGCACGACCTTGGGATGCTTGTGAGCGAGCCCACCAATTAGAAGGTCGCGGGCCCACGGCGCGCGCGTCGCGCCGGCGGCGGCCGCGGCTTCGGCCAGGACGCCCCAAAACTCGTCACGTTCGAACGCAGCCGCGACGGCGCGACGGGCGGCCTGGCTTCCATCGGCGGCCAGCTCGCGGGCGGCGCGGATGCGCGCCACGACGTCGGGATCTCGCTCGAGAACGGCGGCGGACAAATCGGCACCGAGACGATAGCGGACGTCGGCCAGCAAAAAGGATCCCGGATCGAAACGCACGGCGGCCGGCTCGAAGTCGAGCGCCACGGCGACGCTTTCGTGGGCGCGTTCGACGTGCGCTCGAATCCGGCGTTCGTCGCCGGCTGCCGGCGCGAACGCTACGTCTACGTCGAAGTCGAACGGCGGGTTGGCCTCGTCGATCGGCTGCTTCTGATCGATGTTGAGCGTTGCGATCTTACGCTGCGCGTCCCACGTTATGGAAATCTCCAGCTGCGGATAGCCCGCGCCGAAAACCCATTGGTCGAAGAAGCGGCGCATGTTGCGACCCGTAGCCTCTTCGATGGCGCGAATCAGATCGATCGTCTCGACACTGCCCTGTGCGTTGCGCCGCACGTACTCGCCGATCGAACGCCAGAACCGCGCGTCGCCAAGCTCGCCGCGGAGCATGTGCAGCACCGCACCGCCTTTTTGATACAGGTGGCGGTCGAAGATGTCGATTGGATCGCGAAAAGTATTGCAGACAATGGGGCGGCGGTAGCGCTCGGTCTCCTCTTTGAAATACTGCGTGCGGCACACGAAGATATCGTACAGATACTCGTCGTGGCCGAGATCGGCTTCCCGCCAGATCGCTTCCATATAAGTAGCGAATCCCTCGTTGAGCCAGGCGTGTGCCCAATCGCGGCACGTGAGGAGATCGCCGAACCACTGATGGGCGAGCTCGTGCGAAACGAGCGGGTCGCTGGAGAAATCTAGCTGCGCCGTCTCGTCGTGCAGCGTGCGATCGGTTTGCGTCGTCGCCGACGTGTTCTCCATGCCGCCGAAGATGAAGTCGGTGACGGCGATCTGCGAATATCGCGCGTATGGGTACGCCCTGCCTAGGCGTTGCTCGAACGCTTCGACCATCTGTGGCGTCTTGTCGAACGAACGATGACCGTCGTTCTCACGGCCGGGCAGAACGTAGTACGAAATCGGAACGCCGTTTCGCCCTGCTCGGCCCTGTTCCACCTCGACGAAGGGGCCGGCCACCATCGTCATCAGGTACGTACTGTGCGGAACCTCCTGGCGATAGCGAAAGATCGTGCTCTCGCCCTCGTCTTTCCGTTCGACGAGTTCCCCGTTACCGAGCGCGACGGTTCCTTTGGGGACGACGATCGTCGTCGTGGTGCGCTGCTTCTCGTAAGGGTAGTCCAAGCACGGAAACCAATAGCGAGCGTATTGATCCTGGCTTTGCGTCCAGGCGTGCGCGATTTTCTCCGGACGTGCCGCCGTCGGTTTGACGAAAAAGAGACCGTGGCGCGGTTTGACGACGCGATACGCTATCGAATAGACTGCGACCTCACCGGCAGCGATCGGCGGATCGAAATTGATTTCCAGCTTACCTTCAAGCCGGCGAAATTTTAACGGTTTGCGGCCGGCGTCGGCGGTATGCAGCTCTACGCGCGAGATTTGCAGGTCCACCGCATCGAGCGCCAACTGCGGCACGGCCTCGTCGAGCGCGCGGACGGTCATCGTGCAGACGCCTTCCAACGACTCATTTTCGATGTCCGGAACTAAGTAGAGGTCGATCTCCTCGACGTTGACCAGTCTGTCGGGTCCGTATTGCGGACGAGTGCCGGGCAGCGCAAAAGGCTGATGTTCGTTGTTAACGTCGTGCATCGTGTCTGGCCGACGTTACGAGTTCGGCTCAGTCGAGTCCTACCGCGCCTTCTCTTGCGCCGATTGCAGGCCGCCGGTGACTTCAATTACCGCGCCGGTGATAAAATCGCGCTCAGGCGCCACTAAGAATCGTACCGCATCGGCGACGTCCTCATAACTTCCCGGGCGGCCGCGCGGATTGTTCGCTTGACGTTCTCGCGCCTGCGCCCGATCGACGGCCTTCTCGCGAACGTCGCCCGGCGAGACGACGTTTACCGTAATGCCGTGCGGCGCTTCCTCGAGTGCCAGCGAGCGCGCGAAGGCCACCAGTCCGCTCTTGGCCGACTGGTAGAGCGAGAGGCTCTTGAAGGGACGCGTCTCGCTCGATCCCGGCATTCCGAAGAATACGATGCGGCCGAACCGGGCCTCGCGCATTCCCGGCAGGGTCGCTTTTGCCGCCAGAATCGCGCTTCGCAGGTTACCGTCGATCGCTTCGCGGTAATCTTCGATCGTCGTGTCGGCAAAACGCTTGACCGGCAACGGCCCGACGGCATGTACCAGCGTATCGAACGGGCCGTAACGTTCGATCGCGTGGCGCAGCGCCGCCTCGATGGTCGCGACCTCATCCAAGAAATCCACGCGCACGGCACCGCCCGACGCCCCGGCGGTTCGGATCGCCGCTAGCGTTGCGTCGGGCGAAGTATTTCGATAGGTGATGGCGATGGCGGCAAAGCCGTCGCGTGCTAGCACCGGCGCGATTCCCGCGGCCAAGCCGCGCGCCGCGCCGGTGACTAGCGCGCGACGCTTGCCTTTATCCGGGGGCGCGCTTGAATCCCCATGAGAGGTCGAAGGTGACGCCGTCAAGTGTCGTACCCGTGACGCGCACGTTGTGGTCGCCGAAGGCCAACGGCCATGGCGGGCTCACGAAGAATCCGCGGCCGCTCTGAGTCAGTCCTGAGTTGACGTTGCGGCCGTCGATTCGGATGCGAAGCGTTTCGAAGCGTACGCGATGGTCGAAACCAAAATGAATCGCCGGCATCATGCCGTAGACCGTACCGGTCGGTGAGACCGAGACGAGCCGGACGCGATACGGCGGCTGTCCGCCGCTTCCCGACCCACCGCCCCCGGCAATCGTTACCGTGCTCGTTGAGTCGTTCCAGTTCACCGAGGCGCCCAGAGCCTGTGAAATAAAACGCAGAGGAACGAACGTAGTAGCGACAACGATGAACGGCGCGACGTCGATCGTCTGAGGCTGACCGTCCACCGTAGCCTGCGTCGAGCCGATGGTGAGCGATATAGTGCGGCCCCGTCCCGTCGCATTGATTCGACCGTTCGAGTAGACGACGCTGGCTCCGAGCTGCTCGAAGACGCCGCGCAACGGCACGAACACGCGGCCCGCGCGCACGATCGGTGCCTGCGCGAAGTTCATCGTTTGTCCGTTTACGATGACGGTGACTGCCGACTGCGCCGGTGCGGCGAGCGGCCCGCAGCAAAGAGCGGTTGCAAATGCAATAGTAGAGAGCCTTTTCATGAAGGCTCTCTACCCATGCTTGCTCGCTCTCAAACGACGCCGCGAGCGACCTCTGCGGGGTGCGTGAGCTCGGCGGCAACCGCTCGCCGATCGGCGCGCCGTTCGAAGAATCCGATCCACGTTTCGTAGACCATCGGAACGAGGAAGAGCGTGAGAATCAGCGAGCTGAGCAGGCCGCCGATGATGACCGTCCCCACGGCTTGCCGCCACTCGCCGCCTTCGGCAAACCCCAGCGAGAGCGGCAGCATGCCGAAGATCATGGCGCACGTGGTCATGATGATCGGACGGAAGCGCGTGCTCGACGCCTGCAGCACCGCGTCGCGAACGCGCAGTCCGCGGCGGCAGAGCGTGTTGGAATAATCGACCAGCAGAATCCCGTTCTTTGCCACCAAACCGAAGAGCATGATGATGCCGATCATCGAGATGATGTTGAGCGATTGTCCTCCGGTCGGCTCGATGCGATGCATCAGAGAAAGAGCGACCAGCGCACCGATGATGGCCAGCGGCACGCACAGCATGACGATCAGCGGTTCGAGGAACGAGCCGTACAGAATGACCATCAGCATGTAGATGAGCATGAACGACGTGAGGAGCGCCAGGCCCATGTTGGCCATGGTCTCGTTCATAAACTGAGTATCGCCCTGCGCCGTGAGGTGGACGCCTTCGGGAAGAAAGCCGGGCTTCTTGAGCTCGCGCTCGAGCGGACCGGTCACCGAACCCAGCGAGTAACCCGGCAACGTGCCGCCGTAAACGTCGACGACGCGCTGACGGTTGAGGCGCTTGATCTGCAGCGGCGCCTTCGTCCACTCCAGGTTCGCGACGTCGGCGAGCGGCACGAGGGTTCCGTCCTCGGCGCGCACGCGGATCTGCGTGAGCTGATCCACTGTCTTACGATCGGCGGACGGGAACTGCACGCGCACGTCTACCAGTCCGTTTTCGGCGCGCACGCGCGTCGCAACGGCGCCGTCGATGGCGAGACGCGCCGCGTTGGCGGCAGTCGCCGGCGAGATTCCGAGCACCTCGGCCTTCTGCGCGTCGATGTTGACGTTGAGCCGCGGCGCGGCGGCCTCGTTGCTCGTCTGCACGTTGACGCTGCCGGGCGTGTTTCGCAAGAAAGCCGCGACCTTTTCGGCCGCCGGTGCGATGGCGTCTTCCGGACCCGAGAGCGAGTAGAAAATCGATGCTCCCGAGCCGCCGCCGCTATCTCCCGACACCTGGAAGTCGCTGCCGGGGACCAGATAACCGAGCTTACGGATCTCATCGATGATCTTGTACGTATCGTGGCGCCGTGCGGGCAGGGTCTGAGCATTGAGCGTGGCGTAGCTGTCGCCGATCGCGCTGCTCCAGCCCTGCGGCTTGCGTCCGACCGTCGAACTGACCGACTTGATTCCGTCGACCTTCATGATGCCGTTCTCGAGGTTGGTGACGTACTTCGCGGTCGTCTGCAGCGGCGTTCCCGGCGGATAGGTGACCGTCATCGAGATTTCACCGGTCTGCACTTGCGGCACGAAGTCGAAGTCAATGGGGCCGAGGATTGGGAAGAGTATTGCCAGCGCGACCGGAAGCCCGAAAGTAGCCCACGTCAGCCGGCCGCCGCGGCCCGTCTGGTAGAACCACCGCCCAACGACCCGCGGCATGTTTTTGATCGCTTCGCCCGAGCGGCGCAACAACGTCGCGCTGCGCGAGCGCCCGTTCGCCGCCGACCACTTATAGTTGATCCCCGACTCGGGAACCTTGCGTCGCAACGTCCAGCCGACTCCGTGCCAGATGCCGGCGAGGACGAGAAACAGCACGTTGACGGCGATGGTCGCCGTGTTGGCACCCATGGCTAGCGTCAGCGAGTTGATGACGAGCACGACGCATACCCAGACGACGAAGAGCCCGTGCTCGAGCGCGTAGGGAAGCGCACGCGTCCGGTACCAGGTGAGAATCCGCTCGTAACGCAAGACCAAGAAGTTCAGCAGCATCAGGGCGCCGATCATAATCGGAAAGATATAGCGCAGCTCGCCCATCGGCCACGGGATAAAGTATGCAAGGACCGCGACGCCGACCAATATCAGCGAGGCCTTGAGCGATCCCAGCGCGTTCATCCAAGCCGGCTGCCCTTTCGAGCGCTTTAGTACGCTCCACCTGGCGGCTAGAAGCGGCGTCAGCGTGAACGAAACGAGCAGCGAGAAGAGCGTCGCGATGACGATGACGGCGCCGAATTCGCGAAGATAAGCGCCGACGATTCCCGGCAGGAACGCAATCGGCAGGAAAACGACGACGTCGACCATCGTGATCGCTACGGCGGCGCCGCCGATCTCGCTGCGGCCGTTGATCGCCGCGTCGATCGGCTCTTCGCCGAGATCGCGGTGCCGCGTAATGTTTTCGAGCACCACGATGGAATCGTCCACCAAGATACCGATAATCAGCGAGAGCCCCATCAGGGACATCGTGTCGAGATGGAACGCAAAGATCTTCATAAGCACGAAGGTCGACAGGATGGAAGTCGGGATGGCGACCATAATGACGATCGCGTTGCGCCATGCGTGCAGGAAGAGCAGCATCACGAGCATCGTCAGCACGATGCCCTCGATCAGCGATTGCCAGACTCCGTTGAGCGACTTTTGCGTGTAGTCGGCCGGCGCGTCGATCTCGGTCAAGGTGACCTCGGGAAACTGCGTCTCGATCTTCTTGATCTGTTCGCGCGCGACTTTCGTCGAGGTAATCTCGTCGGCGGCGATGTTGCGGCCCAACTCGACGTAGATGCGCGGCTGACCGTTGAAGTGCGAGATCGACGTCGGCTCGACGTGGCTGTCGAAAGCGTACGCCACGTCGCCGACCTTCATGTTCTTGTTCGAGCTGCCGGGAACCATGAGCGGGATGCCCAGCAGATCTTGCGCCGTATTGATCTCGGCGTGCACGGAAACGCTCGTCTCCTGCGTGTGCTGGCGGAGGATACCGCCCGGCAGGTTCGCGTTGTTGGCCGCGACCGCGGCGAATACGTCGCCCAGCGTCGCGTTGGCGCCGACCAAACGTTCGGGAATTGGTTCGACGTGGAACTCGCGATCGGCGGCGCCGCGAATGTCGACGGTCTGGACGTTGGGGATGCCTTTGAGCAGCGGCTCGAGTTTGTTATTCGTGAAATCGGCGAGTTGCGTCTGCGTCATCGACCTCGAGCTCACCGCCAGATCGAGCAACGGTTGAGAGGCGCCGTTTTTCTCGACGCTTGGGGGATTGAGGTCTGCCGGGAGGTAGACGCGCGCCGTGTCGACCCCGCTCTGAACGTTGATCGCCGCGATGTCTAGGTTCGTGCCGAGCTTAAACTGGACGACGATTATCCCAACGCCTTCCTGAGCGGAGGCGCTCATCTGGTCGAGGCCGTCGATGCCGTCGAGCTGATCTTCGATCGGCTTGACGACGAGCCGCTCCATTTCCTGAGGCGAGGCCCCGGGATAGCCCGCATACACCACTACGATTGGGAAGTCGGTGTTGGGGGGATTGGCACTTCGGCCAAGCCGGTAGAACGAAATGGTGCCGAAAATTGCTAGCGCGATGAACACCATGGCGGTGATCACCGGCCGGCTAATCGAAAAGCGGGTCAACCACACGATAGAGTTTCCATTGCTGCTCTGGTTTACGCCGGGGGACCAGCCTCTGTTTCAGGCCCGGTTTCAAAAGTTCCTCAAAGCGCCCGCCCGCTTCCCGGACCACGCCCGCCTCCAGGGCCGCTTAAAGCAGCCAAGCGCCTGTATTCCTTGGCGGATCGGCCGGCTCCAGGCGCGCCCAGCGTCGAGAAATAACGTCACGTTCTGCGGCCGCTTTCCGTCCATACGTGACGCGGCACGCACCGCGAACACGCCGCTACGAAGGAAGACCGATGAAAATCAAGGTGACCACCCTGCACGTAGACGACCAGGAAAAGGCGCTGCGCTTTTATACCAGCGTTTTGGGCTTCACCAAGAAGGCGGACTTTAGTAATGGGTCGTTCCGCTGGCTGACGGTCACCTCGCCCGAGGACCCGGACGGAACCGAGCTGCAGCTCGCCCTCAACGACGACCCCGCAGCCAAAGCCTACCAGCAGGCCAGATTCGCGCAAGGACAGCCGGCCATGATGTTCTTCACCGACGACATTAACGGCGACTACGAGCGCATCAAGGCGGGCGGTGCCGAGTTCACCACGCCGCCCACCGCCGTTACCGGGTCGACAATCGCAGTGCTAAACGACACGAGCGGCAATCTGGTCCAGATCACGCAGCTAGCGCGCTGGTAGGCTATTGCTTTCGCGAAGCACGTCCGGCACGGCGGAAACTCGTAAACCTCAGTAGCGTCGGCGCCGCCCGCAATAAGCCGTTCGCGCATTGCCGCAACGTCGTCAACCTCGAACGCACGGCGCGATTCCCAAGCTGACACGCGGCTGGAAGCGTCAGCCGATTCTCTTATTTGATCTTCTTGTCTTTCGTCGCCGGTCCGCCATGGTTTTGCGCGTTCCAAACATGGATCTGCAAGTTATCGCCCTTCATGAGGATCCAATAACTCTGGCCATAGTCGCCGGTGAACCCTTTTATCACGATCTTCTTGTCACTCCAGCTTGTCACATTAAGCCATACGGAGTCCACTTCTAAGCTGCTTACGTATCCGGCGCTCCAACCACCGGTCGTATCCAATATCTGGAGATAGTTAGAGTCACCGTTGTACGGCTGCAAGGTGCCGAAGCCGCTTCCCGAAATGACGATCTTTTGGTCTTGCTTGTCGCTAATCTTGCTGACCTTTGTGATCTTCGGTTGCGACCCATTGAAGTGGGAGTTTACATTTTGTGGCATGCCGGTTGACGGCATCGACCCGACATTCTGCGAACAGCTCGAAAGTATAATCGCGCCAATAAGCAGATAGAAATAACGCACGAAGAAGGCCTCCTTTCATACCGCGAAAAGATGCCGGTGCCGCCCGGCTGAAGACCGAGTGATCGGCGCCGCGCTCGTGCGTCGTTCCGCAGTGGCGGCAAGGTACCTTCGGAAAGGGATCGGTCGCCAGGGCTAGCGCGCTGAGGTCAATCCTTCAACTCTACGAAGACCACGTGAGAGTCGGTGGTCCCAATGTTCTCGCCGACGTGCACTTGGGCCGGCGACCACAACGCTTGACCTGCCTTTAGGGTCACCTCTCTAACGTCATTTCCCACCGTTAGGCGACGCTGGAAGTCGGAAAGCATTAAGAGGACGCTGTTAGGGTGCTGATGCGCCTCAGTCTTTGCTCCCGGCTTATCGCGGTATTCGAGAACCCGGACTCGATCGTTCTCGAAGATGACTTTGTACTTGTCCGGATCGGTTTTAGTTGGGTCAAGAGCGCTCATGGTAGATCCTTTTAAGCTCAGGAGTCTCGGTACTTGCGGCCGCGCGGTTAAGGCGCGGCCGGTACGTCCCGAAGCCATCAACAAATCTGCGCAAGACTGGACTCGAACCAGCACGAGATTGCTCCCGCTAGCCCCTCAAGCTAGTGCGTCTACCAATTCCGCCACTTGCGCACGGGGGGCAACTTTCCGACTGGGCGGGTTCGGGGCAACGCCGGGGTGCGCCCTCCCCCCCGACGGGCGGCGGTGTATTTTGGCCGCAGTTAGCGCATATTGGGATCGAGGGCGTCGCGCAAGCCATCGCCGATGTAGTTGATCGCCAGGACCACGATCAGAATGCAGAGGCCGGGGAAGACCGCCGCCCACCAGGCACTTTGGAGATTGCTCTGGGCGTTGGCCAGCATATTGCCCCAAGAAGCCGTGGGCGGCTGGATGCCGAGCCCCAAAAACGATAGCGTCGATTCGAGAATGATGACGTTGGCGACGTCGAGCGTCGCCTGAACCACGATCGGTGCGACCGCGTTGGGCAGCAGATGGCGGAAGATGATCCGGCCGTCGTTGTTGCCGATGGCGCGCGCCGCTTCGGCGAATTCACGCTCGCGCAAACTCAAAAACGACGCCCGCACCAGCCGCGCGACCGGCGGCCACGAGAGCGCTCCGATGATCACCACGATCACCCCGAAGCTCAGCGCCGCTTTCGACGAGCTTGCCGCGACGATGGCCGTCAGCACCAGCAGCAGCGGGAGCAGCGGGATCGAGAGAAAGACGTCGGTCACGCGCATCAACGCGTAATCGATCCAGCCGCCGTAGTAGCCGGCTATCGCGCCCAGCGTTGCGCCGATGAGCACTTCCATGATCACGGCGAAGAGACCGACGGTCAGCGAGATCCGGGCCCCGAAGAGCATTCGCGAGAGCAGATCGCGGCCGACCTCATCGGTGCCCAAGGGATGCCCGCCGCACAGCGTGCCGTCTTGGAAGCACGGCGGCAGCGGCATGCCCTGCCAGTGCACGTTATCGATCGCGTTGGGGTCGAATGGAGAGAGCTGCTTGGCCAGCACGGCGGCCAGAACCATCAGGGAAAGGACGACGATTCCCGCCACCGCGAGCTTGTGGCGGCGCAGACGCGTCCAGAACGTAACCTTCGAGAACTGCAGATCCTCTTCGATGACGGTGTTGCCGGGAAGCGGCAGCGACGGCGCAGTCATCTCAGTGCCTCAATCGTACTTCACGCGCGGGTCGAGCCACGCGTAAACCACGTCGGCGAGGAGGTTGGAAAAGACCACCAAAAAAGCAACCAAAAGCAGATAACCCATCAGCAGCGCGAGATCGCTTTGATTGAGCGCGTTGATGAAGAGCCGCCCCATTCCGGGCCATGCGAAGATCGTTTCGGTGATGATCGCGCCGGCCAGCAAGCTGGGAAGCGAGAGCGCCACCACCGTCACCACCGGAATCAGCGCGTTCTTCAAGCCGTGCTTGTAGAGTATCGTTCGGAAGCTCAGACCTTTGGCCGCGGCCGTTCGCATGTAGTCGGTTCCGAGCACTTCGAGCAGCGACGAGCGCATGAAACGGCTAAAGAGCGCGATGTTGAGCAGCGACAGCACGGCCGCCGGCAAAATCAGATGCGTCAGGCGATCGCCTAAGTCAAACGTATCGCTGCTCGAGATTCCGGCCGACGGAAGCTGGATTTGATAGCCGCCCGGCAACGGGATTCCGTGAACGGCAAACGCCAGCTGCATCATCAGCGCAAACCAGAAGACGGGCATGGACTGACCGAAGAACGCGCCGGTAGTTATCACGTAGTCGAGGACCGAGTAGCGGTAGACCGCCGAGATGATTCCCGCGCTCACGCCGATGCCGATCGCAATGACCAGCGAGGCGCCCATCAACTCCACGGTCGCGCCGAAACGCTCGATCAGCGCTTGAAAGACCGGCTCGGAGTTGCTGGTCGAGTAGCCCATGTCGCCGGTCAAGATGTGTCCGAGCCACTTCAGATACTGGATAGGGACCGGCTGGTCCATGCCCAGGTTATGCCTGAGGCGAGCGATGTCGGCTGCGGTGATGTGCGGATTCTGCAGATACGGCGCAAGCGGACCGCCCGGCATGTTGTACAGGATTGCGTACAAGATGACCGAGATGGCAAGCAGCAGCGGAATCGATTGAAGCGTCCGGCGCACTACGTAAGTGAACAATTGTGCGCGCCGTTATTGGACGGAAAGGCTCGGGGCCCTTGAGGCAAGGGCTTCCAGGCCGAGGATCTTGCGCGCTTGGTCCGGAGTTGCCACCTTCCGGCCGGCCTCGGCGGCGATGCGCGCCGCCCGCTCCACGAGCTCCTCGTTGCGAGCGAGCCGGCCGCGGCTGTAGTGGAGATTGTCTTCCAATCCGACGCGGACGTGGCCGCCCATGGCGATGGCCGCCATCGTCATCGGCAGCTGCGCCTTTCCGATTCCCGCGACCGACCAAGTGCATCCATCGGGAAGATTGTCGACCAGATCGCACAGATTGGAGACCGTCGCCTCCAGCCCGCCGGGGACGCCGAGCACCAGATCGCAATGCTGCGGCAGCGTCAGCAACCGCTCGCGGGCCAGCCGCCGTGCGTTGGCGATGTGGCCTTTGTCGAAGATCTCGAGCTCCGGGCGGACGCCGAACTCGTTCATCTTCTTGAGAATTCCCCGCATGATCGGGAAGCTGTTCTCGAAGATATCGTCGCCGAAATTGACGCTCCCGCACGTCAGCGTCGCCATTTCCGGGCGCAGCTCCAGCACGCCGGCCCGTTCCTCCAGCGTCATGCCGATCGCACCGCCCGTCGAAAACTGCACGATTAAATCGCTCTGCTCCCGCACCGCCTCGTAGGCTTGACGGAATCGCTCGACGTCGTGCGTGTTGCTTCCGTCGTCGTTGCGGCAGTGAATGTGAATGATCGAACCGCCCGCCTCTCGTACTGCGCGTGCCGTTTCGCCCAAGCGCTGCGGCGTGTGGGGCAGGTGCGGAGTTTGGTCGAGCCGGAGTTCGGCCCCGACCGGCGCGCAGGTAATAATCAGCGGATCCATCGTGCCTTCACTTCAAGAACGCTGCACGAGCCGCCTCGACGTACTCCGGCTCGACGCCTAGCAAGGCAGCCAGCGCGATTGCGTCGGCGCGGGCCGCCGCGTCGCCGGTGACTTCCGAGAGCCGGTAGTCCATCGAGCCGGCCAGCGCCGCGAGCGCCGCGTCGACTTCCGGCGCCGGGCCGGCCGGAATCTCGCGCAGCCCTCGCACGGCAAAATGGCGCGCGCCGGCAGCCTCGGCGACGCCCTCCAAGTGCGTCGCCGCCAACCCGCAGGCGCCGCGTGCGCGCAAGCGCTCCAAAAGTGCAACGACAAGCGCTTTGCCTTCTCGCGGGTTGGTGGTGCGCGCAAACTCGTCGGCCAAAACCAGCAGCCTCACTGCGCCGCTGGTCAGGAGTTCCTTTAGCGCCAGCACCTCGCGGGCGAAGGACGACAGCAGCCCGCCCATCCGCTCTTCCCGACCGATGCCGAGCCACGCGACGCGGTCGAAGAGCCCAACGCGAGCCCGCGCCGCCGGGACGGGCAGGCCGAAAGCCGCGCAGACGGCGACGAAACCGCAGGTGCGCAGCGCCACGCTCTTGCCGCCCATATTCGGACCGGTCAGAACGGCAGCGTCGTGCAGTTCGATTTCCAACGGCACGAATGGCCGGCCGGCGGTCGCCAACTCCGCCTCGAGCGGTAGGAAACGTGCCCCTTCGAAGGCGAGTGCGGGCTCGTCAACGACCGTCGCCGGCAGGCAGCCGAAGCGCCGCGTGAAGTGCGCCGCAGCAAAGAGCACGTCGAGCTGGCCCAGCGCCGCGGCGGCTGCCTCCAAGCCCCGCACCTCGTAGCGAACGAGGGCGGAGATGCGCGCGCGCACGCTCTCCTCGGCCGCGGCCAGCGCCGTGGCCGCATCGTCGCGGCGGCGCAGCGCGCCGAGGGCGGCGTCGCCGTATTCCAGCGTGCACAGAAAATAGGTCGGCGCTTCACGCACGACGCGAACGCCTCGCGGCAAAGGGCCGGAATGCTCGGCGCGCATCACGATGAACTCCTCGCCGAGTTCGGCGCGGCCGAGCTCGCGCGCGGCGCGTTCGCTCTCGCGGCCGCGGGCCGAATCGAGCTCCGCTTGCGCTTGCATCAGCTCGCGTCGTGCCGCCGCTAACGAGTCGTCGAAGTCGTCTGCGAGATAAAACTCGTTCTCGCGATCCTGCCCGGCGTCGAGCACCTCGCGCAGACGGCGCACCGCCGCATTTTCCAACGGAGCGTCGTCGACGAGCAATCCGTCGATTTGCGCGATTGCCGCGCCGAAACGCCGCAGCTCTAAGAAGCTTGGATCGTCGAGCACGCCGCCGATGGCGGCGCGAGCGATGGCCGGCGTTGCATCGGGAACGTCGCGCAGAACTCCGCGAACCGCGTCGATCCGTTCCGGCGGCGTCCGCTGCGAAACGCCGGCGATTCTTTGAGCGCGCGCTTGTGCCTTCGGCTCTTCGCCGGCGGCGAACGGACCCAAGCCCGCAAAGATGCGTTCGCCGTAAGGCGAAACCGGAGCGACCGCAGTTCGCAACCACTCGAATTCGAGAGCGTGCGCGGCCGAGTCGTCGAGGAGCTCGAATGCCCTCACGCGGCGGCGCTTTCCCGGTAGACGTCGTAGGTAGCCAAACCGGTTGCCGCGGCGACGGCGCTTTGAAAGCTCCGTGGCTCGAAGCTGCGCTCGGGTCCGATCGAAGCGATGGTTGCCGCAATTACGTGCAGCGGGCGCCGGCAACGGATGCGTAGTCGCGCGAGCGCTTCGCGAGCCGCTTTGCCGCTCAGCGCGATCTGCGTCGGATCGCGCACGACGATCTGCCGCGACTCGCCGGCAGCGAGAAATCCGGCGGCCCGAGCGGCGGTTAGCGCGCCTTCGAGTTCGAGCGCCGGAGCGCCGGCGTCGAATCGCGGAACCGACAGACGCGCCGCAAGCCCCGCAACCTCGTCAACGGCCTCATTCTGAGTCTGCGCTCCGGCCGCGCCGCAGGCTACGACGATGGCTCCATCGGAGCCGGCGAGCGCTGCGATACGGTCGACCGCGCCGTCGACGATGACCAAGTCGCTCGCCGTGGCGAGCTGCGCGAGAACTTCACGCAATCCCGCAGCCGTCGGTGGACCGGCCAGATCGAAGAAACCAGAGACTTCCGTCCGAGCGAAGAGCAACTCACCGGCGGCCGTGCGCAGCTGCGACACCTTCAAGATTCGGCAGGCGGGCGATCGCGGCAGCGCGCCGCGCGCGGTCGCGAAAGTCGTCTGCGGCTGCAGCCAAAGGCGCGGCTTTGGAACGTCGGCGCCCAACGCATCTTCGCTATCGCGCCCAATCGAAGCGAGCGCCGCTCGCAAACCGCGGGCGCAAGCGGCGCCGTAAATCGCCCGCAGCGTCGTCGTCTTTCCGGCGTTGCGGCCGATACCAACGACGAATATCGTGCGCGCGCCGGTGCCTTGCGCGAGTGAGAGCAACCCCATGCCGGCGCTCCTCCCCAACGAACCGCTACCCGACACGCAAGGCCTTGAGCACCGCAAACAAGACGCCGGTCAGCGCCAAAACCAGGCCACCGACAAATGCGGCGTTTCGTTCGGCGACCGTCCCGAGCCGGCGCCCCAGCGTGAGTCCCAAGGTCGTCGAGGCGATCGATACGACGAAGATCACCGCCAGCGAAATATCCAGCGGCACGCCGATGTATAGGATCGAGAATCCAACGCCCAGCGAGTCAAGGCTGATTGCCAGCGATGCAACGAGCAATCCCGGCCCACTCGAGAGATCGATACGCTTGCTGCCGCCGAGCTGCGTGAAGCTCTCGCGCATCATGTAGATGCCGACGGCTACGAGCGCTCCGAAACCCATGTATCCGGCGTAGTCGCCGATGAGCCGCCCGGCAGCCGCTCCAAGTCCGGCGCCGATGAGATTCATGACGATCTCGGCCGATGCGAAGGCGATGCCGATGCGAATCATGCGGTGGCGAGGCGCGCCGCGGATGCCCACGCCGACGGCCACCGCGAACACGTCGAGCGCGAGCGCGACCGCCACGACGAGGATCTTGAAGAACGACGCGCCCATGGGCACGCTTTGCGCGATGCGTTGGTGAAGCTTCCTGCATGAGGCATCCGCCGCCGGGTCCGTTTTTTTTGATCGCGACGCTGGCGCTGCTCGGCGCGGTCGTCGCGCCGGTGCTCGCGGTGATCGCGGCCCTGCCGCCGGCGCAGGCGTTGGAAACCTTTGCCGCCGCGGGCGGCGACGCGCTCCGGGTCTCAGCCATTGCCTCTGCCGGAGCGACCCTCGTCGCCACGTTGCTCGGCGTTCCGGCCGGCTACTACTTGTCGCGCTCTTCGCCGCGCCTGCGCGCGGCGGCGCTGTTCTTGCTCGCGTTGCCGCTCGCGTTTCCGCCCGTCGCCTCGGGATTGATGCTCATCTACCTCTTGGGCAACAACGCGCCGTTGGGGGGTTGGCTCGCCTCGGTGGGGCTCGGCGTCCCCGATTCGCTGCTGGGCGTCGGCGTGGCCGAGTTCTTCGTTTCGGGATCCTTTGTGGCGATAGCCGCGGCCGCCGCATTCGCCGGCCTCGACCCGATTTACGCCGATGCCGCCAGGACGCTGGGTGCGGGCGAGTGGCGCATCTTTTGGCGCGTCGCGCTCCCGGCCGCCGCGGGAGGCATCGGCGCGGGCATTGCCTTCGCCTGGCTGCGAGCTATCGGCGAGTACGGCGCGACCAGCATCGTTGCCTATCATCCGACCTCGCTGCCCGTTGCGCTGTACGTCGCGCTTTCGGCGTCGGGCGTGAGGGAAGCGCTCGCTCTATGTTACGGCTTCATCGTGCTGGCTGCCGTCGTGCTCGCCGCCGCCTGGGTTCTGCGGCGAGGCGTCGTGCACTAGATTCCCGAAAGGCGGCGCGTGCTCCAGAAGAATTTCTACTTTCTCGCGCGGCGTTTCGTAGCGGGGGAGAGCATAGATTCTGCCGTCGCAGCGGTACGCGCGCTCAACTCCGCGGGCATGTCGGCAACGCTCGACTTCCTGGGCGAGGACGTTTTCGAGCGCGAGGCAGCGGTGCGCACGCGCGACGTCTACCTCGAAATGCTCGACGCCATCCGGGCCGGCGGCATCGACTCCAACGTGTCTGTCAAGCTGACCGCGATCGGACTCCTGATCGATGAGGATTTTGCCACCGGTAATCTTCGCTCCATCGTCGACCGCGCGGCAAGCAACCCCGACCCGTTCGTGCGCATCGACATGGAAGGCTCCGCCGTAACCGAAGCAACGCTGCGCGTCTTCGAACGCGTCTTCGCCGGCGCCAAAAACGTCGGGCCGGTCTTGCAGGCGTACTTGAAACGCACCGACGGCGACGTCGACCGGGCGATCGCCATGGGCGCGCGCGTGCGCCTCTGCAAGGGAGCCTACAACGAACCGCCCGAGATTGCATTTAAAGATATGCCGGAGATCCGGCGGAACTATTTGGAGTTGGCGTACCGGCTCCTGGAGCGTGGCGTCTACCCGGGCATCGCCACTCACGACCGGCGGCTGATCGCGGCAGTCAAACGGTTCGTCGCCGAACGCGGCATCGCCAACGATCGCTTCGAGTTTCAAATGCTTTACGGATGCCGGCCGCGCGTTCAGCGGGAGATCGTCGAACAGGGTTACCGCTTACGCATTTACGTGCCCTTCGGAACGCATTGGGCGGGGTACTTTTACCGTCGCGTCTTGGAACGGCGCGAGAACGCGCTCTTCGCGCTCTCGTCGATCTTCTCGCGCTGATGCCGCGGTAATGCGCGCGGTCGTGCAGCGCGTCGCGCGCGCCGCCGTAAGCGTGGACAAGCGCGTCGTCGCAGCCATCGGCGCCGGCCTCGCGGTGCTGGTCAGCGTCGGCGTCGACGACGACGAGAGCGACGCGCACGCGATGTCTGAAAAGATCGCCGGCTTACGCATCTTCAACGACGACGACGGCAAAATGAATCGCTCGGTCGAGGATACTCGCGGCGCGATCCTGCTCGTGTCCCAGTTTACGCTGCACGGCGACGTGCGACGCGGCCGGCGCCCTTCGTTTGTCGCCGCAGCGAGAGGGCCGGCCGCGCGCAGGCTCTACGAAATGGCCGGCAGCGACTTGGAAAAGCGAGGAATTCACGTCGCCTATGGCGAGTTCGGCGCCTCGATGGGGGTCGAAATCCTCAACTGCGGCCCAGTAACGATTCTGCTCGATACCAAGCGCGTTTTTTAGGGCCTTCCGGTCTTTTAAGCAAGCGAGCACCCTTTTGCTTCAGTGACTTCTCACCCCAACTCAACCTCGATAGCCAAACTTTCTTGCCCTCTTGTGCGTTCTTAGTAAGTAGAAACTCTGCCGCCTTGTTGGGCGGCGCAAGGAACAATAAGTGAAAGAAAAAATGCCAGGGAACGAACAGAGCCCGCGCGGCGGCGGAATGTCCGTCAGAGAAGCCGGCCAAAAAGGCGGCGAGACGGTCAAGAATAAGTACGGCGCGCAGTTCTACGAAGAGATCGGTCGTAAGGGCGGCCTAGCAACGAAGCACGCCCACGGTCACGAATTCTACGAGCAGATCGGTAAGAAGGGCGGAAAGAAAGGCGGCGAAGCCACGCGTGACCGCTATGGACCAAACTTCTACGAGCGCATCGGACAAAAAGGTGGCCAGAAAGTCAAACAGCTCATCGAAGAGGGTAAGCGCGCCGCGCAAAAGCGCGCGAGCTAAGTCTGCGAGGCTTGGGCTTCGCCTGAGCCTCTGGGTTCTTCTATTCGTCTCGGTCGGCGTGGGAAGTGCTGTTGCATACCCCACACCGCCTACGCCGATACCGAAACCGACACCGGCGTTAACGCCTCCCCCCGCCGACGTCTTGCCGTTTGACTCGACGCTAGTCTTCGTGTTGGACGACCCGATTTCGTCAAAGGCGTCGAAGACCGGACAACTCGTTCGCGTGCACCTCAAGGATCCGCTTGTCGTCGGCGGTCACGTCGTCGCGCAGGCCGGCACGCCCGCACAAGTGCGAATCGTCGATACGTCGTCGGCCGACATCGCCGACACGTACGGTTTTGTCGATATCTTCTTCGAGCCGCTCGTACTCGCCGACGGCCGCAGCCTTCCGCTGCGCGCGCCGATATCGCGTTTGGAGCCGCGTCGCTCCTCCGGTCACGAATCGACCGTCGCCGCCGAGGATACGGTCGGCGATATCTTCGTGCCGTACTACTCCTTCTATCAGATTTTCCGGCAGGGCAAGAACTTCGTCCTCAATCCCGGATCGGAGATTCCGGGGCGGACCGAAGCGACGCTCTCGGTACGGCCCAACGGAAGCATCGCGATCGTCACGCCGCGTCCGCTCTCCGCGGCCGGCGACGTCCCAAACCCATCGTTTCCGGTGATGCCGATGGCCACGCCCATCGGCGGCGACCTCTCGGCGCCGCACGGCGGAAGCTCGCGGCCGCTGGCACCGGCGACAACGCCGTCACCCTCGCCTGCACCCTCACCGTCAGACGCGGCCTCGACAAAGCCGTAGCCGCGATGCTTTCGGCCGCACCGTCCCGAAGTGGTGCGCAGAAAGTGAGGTTGACTCGTGCTTATCCGCATTGTGTGTGCGCTCGCACTCGTTTGTTTTTCGGGTAGCGCGGCGATCGCAGCCGCGCCGGCGCCCAAAGCGACGCTCTCTCCGCAGCCGCAGGGCACCGAAGTCGCCTTCGTCCAGAGCATTCAAAAAGATTTGGCCGCGCGCTTCCCGACGGCGGCCGACGCAGAAAAGGCGGGATACTTCCGCTTCGGCAACGAGGACGAAGACGGCGCGATCAGCTACGCTAACCTGCAGTGGCAGAGCGGCGACCCGCAGCATCCCAGCCAGCTCTGGTACGACGTTCACGGGAACTTGCTTGGCGCCGATTTTTCGGTGCTCCAAAGCTCCTCGCCGCAGCCGCCCTCCATCTGGGGCGTCAACTACCGCCGCTGGGTCTCGTTCCGCGAGCACATCCACTACATTCTCAACGGGCCCAACGGTAAGGAAGTCTACGGTGCGCTCAAAGCCAAGAAGTTCGCCGATGCCGGCGGCAACGTCGACAAGCCGCAGCCCGAAACGCTCGTCACAATGGGCATCGCGAAAAACGTAGCCGAAGTAAAGCGGGTCTTTCTCTTTCCCTCGCTGTGGGATTTGATCGTCTGGATCAAACCCAACCCCGACGGCGCTTTCGCCGATAAAAATCCGCTCGTCACTCCGAGCGCCGACGCCGCCAAAGACTCGATGTAGCTTTACTTTTTCGGTACGCAGTACGTTTCGGCGGCGGTGTAAGCGATATCGACGGCCTTGCCTTCCGATTGCGCGATAACGTCGCGCTGACCGTTGAAACGTAAATAGCTTTTGATCGAGAGCGCTTCTGCGGGCGCCGCCATCTCGCGCGGGTCGAAACCGCCTAATGCCGGATTCGCGCGATAGATCGGGTAGTCGAGCATCGAGCGGTAGAGATTCTGAAGGTCGATCGAGAGTTGGCGCTGCTTGTCGTACGCCGTCTGAAGCTCTTGCGCCGCCGTGTGGATGTCGGCGGCCGCCGTCGTGTCGGTGGTTAGTTTCGAGGCGTCGCGCAGGAGGTTGATCTCTTGCTGGATTTGCGCGAGCGAAGTGTTGAGTTCGGTCTCCTGCTTGCCGATCGCGTCGCGGGCATGCACGAAGCGTTGGACGTAATCCGGATAATCGAACGAAGTGTCGGCGTTGTCGAGCTGGACGCTAACGCGGTCGAGCGTGCGATCGTTGGCCATCATCGGGACGAGCGCACCGTTGAAATGATCGGCCAAGGAGTTGCAATACGGCGACGAGATCACCGTAATGATCGTCTTTGGAGCGGCAGCAGCGCTGGGCGAGGGTGACGGTGCGGGAAGCGTGACCGCAACGATCGCGGCGATGAGAATCGGATTGGGCATAATGTTGGACGACCGAAGCTACTCGTTCGTCCAATAATCCTTGAGGGCCTTGCCTCTCGAAGGATGGCGGAGCTTGCGCAGCGCCTTTGCCTCGATCTGGCGAATGCGCTCGCGCGTCACGCCGAACTCTTGACCGACCTCTTCGAGCGTACGCTGGTGGCCGTCTTCCAGACCAAAGCGTAAGACCAGTACCTTGCGCTCCCGCTCGGTCAAGTTCTGGAGTACGTCCTGCATCTTCTCTTTGAGCAGCATGACCGAGGCGGCCTCGGCCGGAGCGACCGCTTCCTGATCCTCGATGAAGTCGCCCAAATGCGAGTCTTCTTCTTCGCCGATTGGCGTTTCCAACGATATCGGCTCTTGCGAGATTTTCATGACCTCGCGTACCTTTTCCGGCGTCAATCCCATCGCCGCCGCAATTTCTTCGACTGCCGGTTCGCGCCCAAGCTCTTGCAGGAGCTGGCGCGAGACCTTGATGAGACGGTTGATCGTCTCGACCATGTGCACCGGTATGCGAATCGTTCGTGCCTGATCGGCGAGCGCGCGGGTGATGGCTTGACGGATCCACCACGTAGCGTACGTCGAGAATTTATAGCCTTTACGATAGTCGAACTTTTCGACCGCTCGGATGAGGCCCAGATTGCCTTCCTGGATCAAGTCTAAGAAGAGCATCCCGCGACCGACGTATTTCTTGGCGATCGATACGACGAGCCGAAGGTTGGCCTCGGTTAACTGCCGCTTGGCCTCCTCGCCGCCGTCGACGATCTTCCACTCCGCCGAACCATCCCGTCGCTGCTCGAGTTCTCCGGCTTCGATGCGCATTGCCAGCGACTTCTCTTGCTCCATCGAGAGCAGCGGAACTCGTCCGATCTCCTTGAGATACATCCGGACCGGGTCGTCGAGCGAGAGGCCGTCGGCGATTGTCTGCTCGACCTCTTCCTCACGCTCGGCCTCGGGCTTCTCGTCTTTCTGTTCGTCGACGATCTCGATGCCTGCCGTCGTAATTTCCTCGAAGAATTCCTCGAGCTGCTCGGGGCTGATCTCCTCGAGAACGTCGAAGGCGCTGTTGATTTCCTCATACGTCAGCGATCCTTGGATCTTACCGCGCGCGATGAGCCGCTTTTTCAGCTCCTCGAGCGTGACCGCCGGCGCCGGTTCGGCGACGGGCGCCGACCCTTTCTTACGTGCCATTGCTTTTTTCTTTCACCTCCCTTCGTTATTCGTCCTTACCGTTTCAGTTTTGCGACGAGCGCTTCGAACTCGCCGCGCAGCTCCTCCGAAACCGCCTCGCCGGCGGCGAGCCGCACGTCGATCAGATCCGAGAGTTCCCGATAGCGGCGGCGCTCGTCTTCCAATTGCAGCCGCTCCACCACCCGCTCCAAATGTGCGCGTCGTTCCTGAGAGTCGCCGTACCGCACCGCCGAACTGTGACCGCGCCACCCCAGTTCGGAGAGCAGGTCCAGTGCCCGCTGATCCTCCGCGAAGAGTCCGAATACGTCCGCGGTCGTAAAAAGCGCGCCGGCCGCCTCGACGATTCTTTCGTAGATTCGCCGGTACACCTCATTACGGAAGCGCGACGACTCAATGCGGCTTCCATATTCGGTACCGAGCGAGGGCTCTTCGAGAAGAATCCCCACGACCTCACGTTCGAACGAAAGGGGTTCAACCGAGGTTGCGGTGTGTCGGGTTTCCGCGAGCGGCGCCCGCGAGCGCGGCGCAAAGTTTGCGCTGTCACCGAGGAACCGGCTATTCCGAAGGTCGTCCGCGCTCACCTGCAACCGCCCCGCGATGTAAACGCGCCACCGGTCCCATTCCTCTCGCGGCGCCAAACGTCGGATCACCGCTTCCGCCTTCGGCGCCACCCGCGCGGGCGAGTCGAAGCCGGCGCGAAGCTGGTCGATCTCTGCATCGATCTTAAAGGCGATGGCCGATTTGGCACTTTCGAGGAGGCTGCGGAACGCCTGGGCCCCATGAGTCCGGACGTAGGAGTCCGGATCTTCGCCCGGCGGCAACAGGACGATGCGCACCGAGGAACCCGCGTGCTCGATCTTATTAGACGCCACGTCCACAGCTTTGGTTGCAGCCGCGCTGCCGGCGGCATCGCCGTCGAAGCAAAGGTACACGTACTCGGCGTACTTGCGAAGTTCGGCCGCTTGCTCCTCGGTAAACGACGTTCCAAGCGAGGCCACGGCGTTTTCGAAGCCGGCCTGATGCAGCGCGATGCAATCGAGGTAGCCTTCCACCACGACGATCGTCCGATCGCTCTGCGCCGCGCGACGGGCAAGATTGAGCGCGTAGAGGTGGTGGCCTTTGGTGTAAGCCGGGGTCGTCGAGGTGTTGAGATACTTCGGTTCGGCATCGCCAATTGCTCGACCGCCGAAGGCGATGACCTCGCCCGTCGTCGAGTAGGTCGGAACCATTAGCCGGTTGCGATAAAAATCGTAATAACCGCGCTGCCCGCTCTTCACCAGTCCCGCGTTTGCCGCCAGCGCCAGATCGACGCCGTTGCGCGACAGCTCGTTGACCAAGCCGCCCCACGTGTCGGGCGCGTAGCCCAAAGCGAAACGCTCGATGGTCGCCGGCAAGAGTCCGCGCGCCTCACAGTACGCGCGCGCCGCCGCGCCCGATTCGGTCGCGAGCATCCGCGCGAAGTAGCCGGCGGCAATCCGGTTCGCTTCGTAGATGGCCTCGCGCTCGCTGCGCGCGCGCGCTGCGCGCGGGGTTTCGGGCTCGAGTTCGATTCCCGCCTTCGCGGCGAGCGATCGCACGACGTCGCCGAACGGCGCGTTCTCGATGCGCTGCACGAAGGTAATCGCGTCGCCGCCGGCGCCGCAACCGAAGCACTTGAAGAACCCGCGGTCCGGATGGACGTGCAGCGACGGCGTCTTCTCGGCATGAAACGGGCAGAGCCCGACGAGGTCGTTGCCCCGTTTGCGCAACGCGACGTACTGTCCGATCAGGCTCGCGATGTCGATGCGAGCGCGGATTTCGCGCAGTGCGTCCTGGTCGTATTTCACCGCCAACAGCCTTCCTCGGAAGGGCTTCGTCGCGCCTTCAACGGAAGCCGCCAGAACCGTGAAGCGCATCTTCGATCCGGTTCACCACTTCATCGAGTTGTCGGCCGCCGAGGCGCGCCTGCTCGACGTGCCCGCGATGCAGCGGCTGCGCCGTCTGCGCCAGCTCGGGTTGGCCTATCTCGCGTTTCCGTCGGCCGAGCACTCCCGGTTCACGCACGCGCTGGGTGCTCTGGCGTTGGGAACGCGCGCTTTCGACGAGCTCGCGCGCCACAGCGGCGCGAGCTTCGGCGATGCGGCCGAGACGGCGTATCAGCGGCGCCTGGTGCGCGCTGCCCTTTTGCTGCACGACGTCGGACACGGGCCGTTCAGCCACTCGTGCGAGAAGGTGCTGGGCGTCAAACACGAAGCGCGCACCGCCGAGCTGCTCGCGACGCCCGAGCTCGCCAACGCGGTTGCGGCGCTCGACGTCGACGCCGGCGACGTGCTCGGCTTGATCGTCGGAAACCCGAAGAGCCGTTATCCGGCGCTGCGCGAGCTGGTGAGCGGGCCCAATCTTGACGCCGATCGCATGGATTACTTGCTGCGCGACGCCTACTTCACCGGCGTTGCGACCGGGCGCTACGACGCCGACCAACTGATCGCGTCGCTCCGACTGGTCGAACGCGACGGACGTTTGGCCGTCGGCATCGACCGCCGCGGCGTGGTCGCGCTGGAGTCCTTCGTTATGGCGCGATATATGATGTTTGCATCCGTCTACTTTCATCATACGACGCGCATGTTCGAGCGCATTCTTCACGAGGCGCTGGCCGAGCTATGGACCGATCCCCGCGCGCTCGATCCCGTCGGGGAGTTTCTTCGGTGGGACGACTTCAAAGTGCTCGACTCCCTGGCCGGGTCGCCCGGCTCGGCCGCCCATGCCTTGCGTAATCGCGTTCGGACCTACGCGCTTGCCGCCGAGTTCAACGCCGAACGCGATTTGCGTGCCTTCGAGCTCTGCGACGCGCTTCTGCGCGACCGCTTCGGGGAGAGCAACGTGTGGGCCGACTCGCAATCGCAGCTATTGCATCGCCTGCCGTTCGGCTTGGGTGAGGAGCAAACCGTCTGGGTGGAAGGCCCGGGCGGAGTCGTGGACGCGCGCGAGGCCTCCGATCTCATCTCCAAGCTCAGCGGAAAGGCGTATTGGCGAAAGCTCTTCGTGCGCCGCGCCGGGGTAGATGTGGCCGAAGCGCGGCGAATCTGCGCGCAAGCTATCGCGTCAGGTTAGCGTGCCTAACGCCGACTGCGCGGCCGCGAGCCGCGCGATCGGAACGCGATAGGGCGAACACGAGACATAGTCGAGCCCCAACGCGTCGCAGAACGCCACGCTGCTCGGCTCGCCGCCGTGCTCGCCGCAGATTCCGATCTTGAGGCCGGCGCGCGCGCCGCGTCCCAGCGCTACCGCCTGGCGCATCAATTCGCCCACGCCGCGCCGATCGAGCACTTGAAACGGATCCTCTTTTAGAATTCGTTTTTCGAGGTAGACTGGGATGAACGATCCCTCGGCGTCGTCGCGACTGTAGCCGTAGGTCGTTTGCGTGAGATCGTTGGTCCCAAACGAAAAGAACTGCGCGTACTCGGCCAGCTCGTCGGCCACGATGCACGCGCGCGGCAGCTCGATCATCGTTCCGATTCGATAGGACAGCGTCGTGCCGTTCTCCGCCAGCACTCGATCCGCGACGTGCTTGACGGCGTGGGCCGTTGCCTTCATTTCTTCTTTGGTTCCGACGCCGGGAATCATTACTTCCGGCCGGGCGTCGACGCCGCGCCGGCAGAGCTGGCAGGCTGCCTCGAAAATCGCCCGCACCTGCATCTCGTAGATTTCCGGGAAGACGATCCCAAGGCGGCAGACCCGCAAGCCTAGCATCGGGTTCTGCTCGTGAAGCTGACGAACTCGGCGCAGCAGCACTTCCTTGTCGCGATACTCGGGCGACTGCTCGCCGCGGGTAAGACGTAACTCGGTCGTCTCGACCAAGAGATCTTCGAGCGACGGCAAGAACTCGTGCAGCGGGGGATCGAGCAGCCGGATCGTAACCGGCAGACCCTCCATGGCCGACAGAATTCCGACAAAATCGTCGCGTTGGAACGGCAAGAGCCGCGTCAAGGCTTTGGCGCGTTCGCTCGGCTGCGTTGCTAGAATCATCTCGTGCACGATCGGCAGCCGCTCGCTCTGCATGAACATGTGCTCGGTGCGGCAGAGACCGATGCCTTGTGCGCCGAGCTGCCGCGCCTTGGCCGCGTCCTCGGGCGTGTCGGCGTTGGCCCACACCTGCATGCGGCGCAACTCGTCGGCCCAGGAGAGAAACGTCGCCAGCCACCTCGGAAGCTCCGACGGCGCCGGAATCAGCGCCAGCGCGCCGATGGCAACGTTTCCCGTCGTCCCGTCGATGGTGATCCAGTCGCCTTCCTGGAGCGGCCGTCCGTCGAGACTTGCCGTCTTGGCGGCGCGATCGATCTGCAGAGCGTCGCATCCCGCCACGCACGGCTTGCCCATTCCGCGCGCAACGACGGCCGCGTGCGAGGTCGCACCGCCTTTGGCGGTGAGCACGCCCTCGGCGGCAATCATTCCGTGGACGTCGTCGGGAGTCGTCTCGTTGCGCACGAGTATCGTCTTTCGGCCGCTCTCTTTCCACGTCACGGCATCGTCGGCCGAGAAGACCACCTGGCCGGCAGCCGCGCCGGGCGACGCGTTGAGTCCCTTGCAGACTACCTCGACCGTTTCGTTGGGATCGATGCGTGCGTGGAAGAGCTGGTCGAGCGACGAAGCCGGCACCATGGCGACGGCGCGGCGTTTATCGATAAGGCCTTCGTTGACGAGATCGAGGGCGATCCGGACGGCGGCTTCCGCGGTACGTTTGGCGTTGCGCGTCTGCAGCATGAAAAGCTTGCCGCGCTCGACGGTAAACTCGAGATCCTGGACGTCGCGATAGTGCCGCTCGAGGCGGCCGGCGATCTCTTGAAACTGCGAGTACACTTCCGGCTGATGCCGCGCCAAGTCGGCGATCTTCTCCGGCGTACGGATCCCGGCGACGACGTCTTCGCCTTGCGCGTTGGTGAGATACTCGCCGAACAGCGCGCGTTCGCCGGTGTTGGGGTTGCGCGTGAAGGCCACGCCGGTCCCGGAATCCTCGCCCATGTTTCCGAAGACCATCTCCATCACGTTGACGGCGGTTCCCCAGTCGTCGGGAATCTTGTTGAAGCGACGGTAATCTACGGCACGCTTGGAATGCCACGAATCAAAGACGGCCTCGATCGCGCCGTTGAGCTGTTCGCGTACGTCCTGAGGAAACTCGCGCTCGAGCCGCTCGCGGACGATCGCTTTGAATCGACCGACCAGATTCTTCCACGTCGCCGCATCGATTTCGGCATCGGTCGCGACGTGCAGCTCCTTCTTCGCCTCGTCGATGGGCGCTTCAAAGTGGTCCTTCGAGATCCCCAGGACGACGTTGGAATACATGGAGATAAAGCGGCGATAGGCATCCCACGCAAAGCGATCGTTTGACGTGAGCTTGGCGAGCGCGTCGACCGTGCGATCGTTGAGCCCGAGATTTAAGATCGTATCCATCATTCCGGGCATCGAGACGCGCGCGCCGCTGCGCACCGAGACCAACAGCGGATTCTCGACCGAACCGAAACCTTTGCCGGTGCGCTTTTCGAGTTCGCGCATCGCGGTGTCGACCTGTTCTTGCAGGCCGTCGGGGAAGACGCGCCCGGCATCGTAAAACCGTAGGCACGCCTCGGTGGTGATGGTAAATCCGGAAGGTACGGGCAGGCCGGCGGCGGTCATCTCGGCTAACCCGGCGCCCTTGCCGCCGAGCAGCTCCTTGAGCGCGTTGGGACGGCTGGGGTCGCGAAGCGCCTCGCCTTCCTCAAAGAAGTAGACGTACTTCATTTAGAAGCGTTCTCGCACGTAGGCGGCCAGACCCTCGGCCGCGACGCGCTCTTGGTGCATCGAATCGCGCGACCGGACCGTTACCGTGCCGTCGTCGAGCGTCTCGTAGTCGACCGTCACGCAAAACGGCGTTCCGATCTCGTCTTGCCGGCGGTAAAGCTGGCCGATATTGCCTTCGTCGTACTGCGTCCGGAAGATCGGGCGCAGTGCCGCCTCGATGCTCACCGCGCGTTCCACCAACTCGGGCTTGTTGCGCGCCAGCGAAAAAACGGCCACCTGGACGGGCGCGATCTCCGGATGGAAGCGCAGGACCGTGCGCTCCGTCTCCTTTCCGTTGGGGTCGACGCTGCGCTCGCGCTCGTAGGCGTCGATCATGAAGGTGAGCGTCGTCCGGTCCATGCCGGCCGAGCTCTCGATCAAAAGCGGCGTGTAATGCGTTTTGCTCGCCTCGTCGAAGAAGCGCAAGTCTTTCCCCGAGAGCTTCATATGCGCGTCGAGGTCGTACGTACCGCGATGGGCGATCGACTCGAGCTCGCCCCAGCCCCATGGGAAGAGATACTCGACGTCGATGCCGGCCTTGGCGTAGTGCGGGCGCTCGGCTTCGGTCAGCTCGTAAAAGCGTAACCGAGCGGAGGCGATGCCGTAGCTCGCATACCAAGCCTTGCGCCGATCGACCCACTCGCGAAAGGCATCCATATCTTTGCCGTCGTCGGGAACGAAATACTCGAGCTCGGCCTGTTCGAACTCCCGCGAACGGTAGGTAAAGTTGCCCGGCGTGATCTCGTTACGAAACGACTTTCCGATCTGCGCCACACCGAAGGGCGGACGCTTGCGCGCGCTCTGATAGATGTTTTTGAAGTTGACGAAGATGCCCTGAGCCGTCTCGGGGCGCAGGTAGGCGGCCGCCGACGTATCCTCCATCGGTCCGATCGAGGTGCGCATCATCAGATTGAAGTTGCGCGGCTCGGTGAAGGAATCGCGGCTGCCGCAATCGGGACATTGCGTGCGGTTGGCGAGATGGTCGGCGCGAAAGCGGTGCTTGCAAACCTTGCAGTCCACCATGACGTCGTGAAATGCGTCGACGTGTCCCGACGCTTTCCAAACCTGCGGATGCATAACGATGGACGAATCAAACGCAACGACGTCGTTGCGCTGCTCGACCGTATCGCGCCACCACGCGTCTTTCACGTTACGCTTGAGAACCGCACCCAGAGGCCCATAGTCCCAGAAGCCGTTGATGCCGCCGTAGATCTCGCTCGATTGGAAGATAAAGCCGCGGCGCTTGGCCAGCGCCGTAATTTCCTCCATCGTGACTCGTTGAGCCGAAGCCGCCGTCTCCATTTCGGCGCTAGATTATCGGTCTGGCCTGGAAACCCCGCCTTTGGGCGCACCGCATCACGGCGTTCCATGTCGCCATTAGCGGCTAGACAACTCTCCGAATCGATGGTTCGCTGAGATTGAGCCGATTACTCTTGCTCGTTGATACCGGGATTCATATTGCGATACTTCTTCCGGACGAGCTCGGCGAGGAATTCTCTGACGTCGCCGATGTCGGTTCTGGCGTGATTGCCGGGCGTACTCGCCGTGATGCTCGGTCACCATCAGGCGCGAGTCCGTCGCGCGACACGTCCATGAACGCCGGCGCGTTGTGGTGGAGGCCGCGTGCGATCGACCGTAAAGCCGAGGTAATGGAAATAACACTTTCGCACCCTCGCAACGTCGAAGATTCGCAGAATCAGAAAGTGCGTTGAAAGTGTACGGTCATCGCTTCCGCAGCTCCTTGCTTGCGCATTGAACGTTGCGCATTTTTCCGGGCGTTCTGTGCATCCGATCGGACTCATTCTATCTCTCGCGCATCACAACGAAGCGCGAGATCGGTATTGAAACGCCAGGTGGATAAATGTCGGAAAGACGACGCTTGCGACGTCGGCTTGCGTTGGCGCACAATGGGAAGCAACTCGCGTATCGATAAACGAAGCTACCACCAACTGGCCAAGCCTGAAGAAATCGCGCCAAAGCCGGAGGAGGACCCCCCCTCTCGGCGTAGCGAGCAGGTCCGCGATTCAAGGGACGCCAGGAGTGGCGCGTCCCGCCTCGGTGGTTGCGAGGAGGTTATCATGAGCGAGACGGTCGACGGAAGGCCGCTGGCGCCGTCCGATTCAGCGAAACGGCGTGCCCAGCGCAAGCTCATCGGCGACGCTTACAAGTACCTGCCAAGCCGCGAGATACTGCAAGCTGCAACGCAGCTTGAGCAGGTAAAGATCGAGCGCGCTACACGCGACTCACAGATCGCCCTGCAGACAGGCTCGCTCGCGGTTGCCGTTTTTGCACCAAGTCCCGCGCGAGGTCGAGGAGAACAAGCGCGTCTTCGCAGCGGCACGAGACTTGCTCGTCGATATCCTGGAACGAGCACTGGCACGGGTCCGAGCGGCCACTCAAGAAGACGAGGAGGGTGAGGACGACGAGGAGGACCCGGCGTGAGCGACATGCTTTCACTCTGGCGAGCGCCCCTTGACCAAGTCGCCATTATCGAAGCCGAGGCCCTGAGCAACCGTCAGCCGCGTTGCAGTTGCACGATCGACTTTACTACCGATTTCTCAGCGATTACAGTCTACAACTATGGCACCTACGGTGCCGATCCGGGCGGCTTGCCCTCGGCCAACACGGAGGCGCTGGAGACCATGTTCGCGCTGATGAAAGACACGACTCCCATCGGCGGCATGGCACTCATCGAGCAGGACAACTTCCCAGCAAACGCCCCCGCGGGAACGGACACGTCGGGCGGGATCAAGGTTCCCGACCAATGCAATGTCAGTGGAACCGGAGGCGGCGGCACACCCAGCGGCACAGCAAGCGCCTTCTTCCACTTCGCTATAAGTCCACTGGGAGCGGGTAGGTCGATCTTCTTCAACTGCTTTGACGCATCGGGCGCGGGGCATACGAGCGGAGGAATATATTTCCGCAGCCTCGCGTTTCAGTGGGGAGAGACGAGCGAACCGGACGACACCTGCATTCATGCGGGAATTTGGAACGTGCGAGCCGTCAATTGCACGTTCACCGACTGCCCGCGGGCATTCGGCGCGCAAGGGGTCTCTTGCACGCTCGAGCAGTGCACCATCAATTATACCGTGGGGTCTCCCGGCAGCGCGAAGGCCGTGGTTCTCGGGGGACCGCAGTGCGCCGTTGTGGGACCGGGCCAGTTCTCACAGACCTCACCATCGACCGAGAGCGGCGGCGCGAGCAACTGCACGTGTATATCCATCGAAGAAGCGGAGCACCCCATCGTCGCCAACATACAGATCAACGAGTGGACCATCGGGATCGATTTCTCGCAACAGGACGGCACGAGATTCGCTCAAATCACCAACTGCGAGATTGAGTGTTGGGGAACGGCGTTAAAAATTCGGCTGTCGTCCGGCCACAACGCAACGACCGCCGGCATCAAGGTGACAAGCTGTACGCTTGCCAAGGCAAGCGATTCGAATGACCCCAGCCCGATCGTCCTAATCGACGCACGGGGAAGCACCTACAACAGCAGTCTGAACGATATCGCGCTGACCGACTGCGCCGTATACAATGGGTACGCAAGCCCGCCGGGCGACCAGTACGGCCTTGAGATCACCAGCGGATCGGACATCCGGATTATCGGAGGCACGTACTCGAACAATAGCCCCACCAGGGGTGCGGGCATCGCCATCACCGGATCGGCGAGCGACGTGCAGATCGTGGGCGCAAACCTTCAGCCGACCTACCCCGGCGCCGCGAACCCAAACCCCCAACAGTACGGCCTGCTCGTGACTGCTGCCGTAACGAACGTGATCGTCGACGGCTGTGACCTGAGCGGTTACACGAATACCGGCCAATCGGCCGTCCAAGTTACCGCAGCGCAGAGCACGAATGCACTGCTCATCAAAAACTGCCCCGGATACAACGATCACAACATCGCTCTGACGGCCACCAACACGATGATCACGGGCGGCGTCAGTGCCGTGACCTGCTCCAATCCTTACTTCGGCCCGTCGGTGCTGGTCTACGCCGGTTCGTCGCCCGTCGTGCTGCACGTGTTCGGCCAGACAATCACCGCGGCATTTGGGATTATCTTCTTACCGAGCCCGTACGACACGTTTTCCTTTAACATCAAGCCTACCACGTTCTCCTGGACCGGAAAGTGACATCGCTCATGAAAAGAATGCACGCCTTTCCGTTTTCCACATTCGCCACGGTCGCCTGTGCAAGTACCCTTTTCTTTTCCGGCTGCAGCTCGTCACAGACGGCGCCAGCTATAGGTTCGGCTCCCCGAACCGAGGCGCGACATGGCCACTCGAGTCAAGACCTGCTCTACATTTCATTTCCCGGTAAGGGGAAAGTTTATACGTATACCTACCCACATGGTGATCGGGTTGGAACACTGAGCGGCCTAATTTCCCCCTTCGGCGAGTGCGTCGACGCTGCCGGCGATGTATTCATCGTCGCGTACGCGAGCACGGCATACGAGTCTAGTGTCGTGTACGAGTACGCCCACGGCGGCTCGCAACCGATCGCCACGCTGAACGACCCCGGCAGAGGTGCCGCGTGTGCCGTCGACCCAACGACCGGCAACCTCGCGGTTTCGAATAGCTCGGATGACTCGAATCCCTATAGCGGGTACGGATCGGTCGCAATGTATGATCAGGCGCAAGGTATTCCCACCATGCACTACAGCTCGCAACAGCACCCCTTTAGGTTCTGCGGTTTCGATGACCGCGGGAACCTTTACCTGGTAGCTCCCAGTGAAAAACATAGCGGCCAGTTCGACTTCATTGGGTTACCGCAGGACAGCGATTCCTTCCAGCTGATCACCCTTAAAGTACAGCTTTATGACGGCTACGGCGGTTTTACGCCATCAGTGCAGTGGGATGGAAAACACGTCACCGTGTCCTCCGCGGCAAACGCCAAATCAGGGCCCGTTACCGTTTATCGCCTAGACATTTCCGGATCGACCGCCGAGATTGTCGGAACTACCGAGCTCAGCAGCACGAAGAATCACCCGGCCGAAAGCCAGACTTGGATTTACCGGAAGACTATTGTCGGCATCGACTATTATCGGCACTTTATGTCTCAGGTATCGCTGTGGCGCTATCCAAAAGGCGGCGAACCACGGCGCAATATCGGACTCGGATTTCTCGAAGAACCCTATGGCCTGACTCTGTCGCCGGGTTCGCAGCCGCATTGAATCGCGACGCGCCTATTTTTTAGAGGTACGACGGCATGGATGAACTGTTCTCCATCTGGCGATTCCCAATCGATCAAGTCGGAGTATTCGAGGCGACCGCGCTGGCCGAGCGCCAGCCGGTTTGTTCGATCGGTTCCGACACCGACTTCCGCGCGATTACGATCTACAACTATCAACAATACATTGATCAGCCGAACTCACCGGAGGATGCACTCAGCCAGATGTTCTTAGACATGCGCGCCCCTCCATCGCCCAACGGCGTCGGTGGTGCGGCGTTCATCCGACAGCAGCAGTACAGCATCCCGGCACAGTCGTTCTCAGTTCCCGACCAATGCAATATCGTCGGCACCGGGGGCGGCGGCTCATGGGAAGGCCCTCCCCCCAACATGGCGTTCTACCACTTTGTGATTGACTTTTCCGAAAACCCGATCTTCTTGAACTGTACCGGCGATTACACGACCGGCGGCAAATGCTTCCGCAGCCTCGCCTTCAGGGGGGCTACGCTCGGCACACACAGCGACACGTGCATCTATGCGGGCACGGCGAACTGTCGGGCCGTCAACTGCACCTTCACCGACATCCCGACGGCCTTCAACGCCCAAGGCGACGGCTGCGCGCTGGAACAATGCACGATCTCCTATCTGCAAGGGAAGAACAATGCCAAGGCCGTTATCGTCGCCGGGTCTCAATGCTGCATCCTCGGACCAGGCGAGATTTTCCAACGGGGCCAACCCGGCGGTCCCGGCAGCTGCACCGGCATCTCGATCGAAGGGTCGGCGCAACACACTGTCGTCGCGAACCTGCACATTTCGGATTGGGATCTGGGCGTCGACTTCAGCTACAGTTCCGGCGCGGCCGATACGCAGATCACCAACTGCGAGATGCAGTGCTACCAGACCGCTCTGAATATTCAGGTTCCAACCAGTGCGGCGCAAGGCATTGCTGGCGTCAAGGTGACGAGCTGTTTGCTCGCAAAATCCAACAACTCAACAGAGAGCGACCCCGTCGTCTTCATCGACCTCAATGAGAATACCGACGCTGACCTCCTGGCCGACATCACGCTGATCGACTGCACGGTCATCAACTTTGCGGCGAACACTTCTGTCCAGCACGGCCTAGAAATCACCGGCGGTACCAACATCAAGGTCATCGGCGGGACCTATTGCAACAACGGCAGCGGCGGCGGGGCCGGCATCGCCATCACGGGGAACTATTGCGGCGACATTCAAATCATCGGCGCGAACCTACAACCGAACTATCCGTGGGCCGGCGCAACGGTCCCGGCGTCGGGCAACAATCAAACCTACGGTCTGCTCGTGAGCGGAAGCCCAAGTAGCGGCACGATACTGGTTTCCGATTGCGATCTGACCGGCTATTCGCCGTCCAGCAACGCCGTCTCCGTAACCGGCACTCCCTACAGACTGCTGATTTACGACTGCCCAGGGTACAACGACCGGGGCACGGCGATCTCGACGTCCGCCCCGACGAGCAGCATCTACGCCGCGGATGCCGGCATGATAGGCTCCGGCAGCATCGATTATTTCGGGCCGTCGGTGTTTTTCTTTTCAAACACGACTGCCGTCCAGCTCCACATCTCCGGGCAAACGATCCTGCTTACGTATGGCGTTATCTTCTTGCCGAGCCCGTACGACAGCTTCTACTTTACGCCCGCTCCTTCGATATTCTCGTGGACCGGCAAGTAGGGTGTGCGCTGGCGCTCCGGCTGGAGCTAGGCTGGGGCGGCTCCGGATTCGATTCCCGGGCGCTCCAACCGCGACAACTCGTGCGTCCGCTGCGCCCAGTGCCCAGGATCCGCTGCACCTCACAGACGCTTAGCACGTCGCCTGCATCGCTTAAGCATCCGCCTTCGTTCATTGTCGTCTCTTCCAAATGCGAACCGCTCCGGGGCAGAAGCTGCGGACCGGTTTTGCCCGCATAAGTCGTCGTAGGCGTGCTACAGTAGGCCGCGTATCAGATCGGCAGACACATCGAGACGCGCAAGGCGTCGCAGCAATGCGGCGCCTTGTTTCTTCTGACAAGTTAGTTCATACGCGGGGCAATCGAACGACCTCCACCGGTTGTCGGTCTTACTAACCGCGTGATTGAGGCGGGCTGGGGCGCTTTGATGGTGTCGACCGCGGGTTGGATACACCGTGCAGCTCCGGGTTCGATTCCCGGGCGCTCCAGCCGTGACACGTGAGAAACTGTTGCGAAGCCGTCTTAGCTGTGGTAGGCTGGCCGAGTATCAAGCCCGCAGACACATCGAAACGCACGAGGCGCCGCAGTAATGCGGCGTCTCGTTTCTTCTGACACGTTAGTTCAGGTCCGCCCGTGGCTGACTTTCGGCCTTCAATCGGCCGCAACTACGCGGATTAATCGAACGCCGCTCCTTGCCCGTGGAGCCGAAACGTGTGATGGACCGGGCTGGGGCGCTTCGGTAGTGTCGACTACTGGCGTGACACACCAAGTAGCTTCGGGTTCGATTCCTGGGCGCTCCAGCCGCAGCGTGCTGTTGCGAAGTCGTTGATCGTGTGCTATTGTTGGCTGCGTATCACGGCAGCAGACACATCGAAACGCGCAAGGCGCCGCAGCAATGCGGCGTCTTGCTCTTGTTGACAACGCTCAGTCCACGTGCGCCTTAGGTTGTGTTTCTGCCCTCAGCCGCCCGCAACCACGCGGATTAATCGAACGATGCTTCTTGTCAATTTTGCTGAAACGTGGGATGGACCAGGGCTGGGGCGCTTCGATGGTGTCGACCGACGATCTGACACACCGCTCGGCTCCGGGTTCGATTCCCGGGCGCTCCAGCCGCGACTTGCGAACAGCCGTTGCGAAGCCGTAGTAGATGTGGTATCCTCGGCAACGTGTCAGGTCGTCGAGACCCTCGAAACGCGCGAGGCGCTGCAGCAATGCGGCGCCTCGTTTTTCTTCGGCTTCTTTCCCTTGATCATGTCCATGCTTCGACAGGCTCAGCATGACACAACCGTGCCCTTCGGCTGCGACCTCCACCGGTTGTCGGTTCTTACTAAATGCGTGATTGAGACAGGCTGGGGCGCTTCGATGGTGTCGACTGCTGATTTGATACCTCAGGCAGCTCCGGGTTCGATTCCCGGGCGCTCCAGCCGCAAGGTCGAATTCGGCGTTGCGAAGTCGTCCCTAGGTGTGCTAGAGTCGGATTGCCTGGGGTATCAATCCGGCACACACATCGAAACGCACGAGGCGCCGCAGTAATGCGGTGCCTCGTTTTTTTTGGGATAACGCTCAGTTCACGTGCGCCTTAGGTTGTGTTTCTGCCCGCAGCTGCCCGCAGGCGGCGGCGATATCGCGGCCCATATTTTGGCGAACCGTAACGGGAACGCCGGCGGCGTCGAGGATTGCCGCGAACTCCCAGATGCGACGTTCCGATGTCGCGGCGTACGGCGCGTCGGGCGTGCTGTTGTACGGTATGAGATTCACGTGGTAGATCCGCCCCCGCATCAACTCGGCTAGCGCGCGGGCGCTCGCGGCGTCGTCGTTGACGCCCTCGAGCATAACGTACTCAAAGAAGACTTTGCGGTTCGTCTTCTCGACGTACCGCTCGCAGGCGGCCATGAGCTCCGGAATAGGAAAACGGCGGTTCACCGGCATCATCTTCGAGCGCAGCTCGTCGGTCGGAGCGTGCAGCGAGATCGCCAGATTCACCTGAAGATGCTCGTCCGCGAACCGATCGATCTTATCGACCAGCCCAACCGTGGAGATCGTGATATGGCGCTGCCCGAGCCCAAAGCCGTGCGGATCGTTGAGCAGCGCCACCGCCTCCATAACGGAATCGTAGTTATGAAACGGTTCGCCCATTCCCATAAAGACGATATTGGTGATGCGCTTGTCGCGCGCGGCCAGCTCGCGTGCAAAGAACCACGCTTGATCGAAAATCTCGCCGGCGCTCAAGTTGCGATTGAACCCGGCTTGGCCGGTGGAACAAAACGCACACGCAAAGGCGCAGCCCGCCTGCGAAGAGATGCAGAGCGTGGTGCGCGCGCCGCGATGCTCCATCAACACGGCTTCGACTTCTTTGCCGTCGGAGAGCCTGAAAAGGCCTTTGGTGGTTTGGCCGTCGCGAGAGCGCTGAATCGTCACCGGTTCGATCGCCGAAAACGTGACGCCGCGCTCGCGCAGCGCCGCGCGCAACTCCTTGGGGAGGGTGGTCACGTCGTCGGGGCCGCCGAGCAGCTCCTTCGCGGCGGCACGATAGAGCTGGCGCAGACGATACGGTCGCAAGTCGTACTCCCGTGCGAAATCGTCGGCGTCGGCAAAACCGGCGCGCGCCACGACGTCTCGCAGCCATACTTGTTCGGCGGTCATCGACTTTCGAAGAGCCCGGCTTGCTGGACTTCAACCGATTCCACCAACTCGACGGGCGGCTCGTCGAGCTTAGCGCGCACGGCTTTGAGGTCGTTCCAAACCAGACGCTTGACGCCGTCGATCTGGCCGCCGGTCTGTCGCAAAACGTAGGCCGGGTGGAACGTCACCATCAGCGGGATAGCGAGGGGCCCGACGTACCATTGTCCGCGCATCCGCGTAATCTGAAAATCGCGTCCCAAGAACGACTTCGCCGCAGGCGCCCCGAGCGCGAGAATCACCGACGGCGCGATAATGGCAATTTGCTCGTCCAGGAACGGGCGGCAGTTCTCCATCTCTTGCGGTTCGGGCGCGCGGTTACGCAGCCCGTTGGGGCCGGGCAGCGTCGGGCGGCACTTGACCGTATTACAAATATAAACTTCGTCACGCAGCAGCCCGATTGCCCCGAGCATGCGGTCGAGTAGCTGACCGGCACGCCCCACGAAGGGGCGTCCGAGCTCGTCTTCGGTTTCGCCCGGGCCTTCGCCGACGACCATCAATCGCGCGCAGGGATCGCCTTCGCCGTAAACGTTGTGACGGCGCTCGTATCCAATCGGGCAACGACGGCAAGAGTTGGCCGCAATCGCCGCTTGCGCCAGCAAACGCTCGCGCTCGGAGCGAATCGAGTCGTTCACGGCGCGCTTGCGTCCGCGGTTACCGCGACCGCCTGGCCGAAGGCGACGACCTCGCACGAACCGTCGTCCCCCTCGGAGACGAAGAACTGCAGTCCGATCACGGCGTTGGCCCCCAGCGCGTCGGCATGGCGGCGTAATGCTTGGAGCGCGTCGCTGCGCAGCTGTTCGGCATCGCTGAGAAACTCCGCGCTGGCTAATCCGATCAGCATTCCCAGGCTGCGAAAGGTGGACCGCAGCCGGTTACGGGGTCGCGAGGCCTTGCCCGAAACGTAACCAAAACTTCGCAGGGTGCGATAGCCGTCGAGACGGTCGAACGTGACGATGTTGTCGTTGGAGATCACGGCAGGCAGGCGACGCGGAATTGCCGTTGCGAAGGAGCGGGCATGGGCAGGGTTTCACCGTCGGTGCTCATCATCCGCCTGGACGGAATCGGGGACGCGCTCGCTCTGACGCCGCTACTGGCTGCGCTGCGAGACCACGCAATACCCGTGGACGTGCTGCTCCAACCGGCTAACGCCGGCATCTTTGCCTCGCGAGCGATGCGCGAGGCGATCGCCGGCGACGTGCTTTTACGCTGCAGCTCGCGTTCCAACATCGCCGCCATCGCGCGGCTCGGCGCGCAACTCTCTGCCAAGGGATACTCGCACGTTTTGGTTGCGACCGAAGATCCCGCCGGCTATCGCCTGGCCGGTGCGATCGACGCCGCCGTGCGCATCGGCTTCGCCGATTCGCTCGGCAAGCCGCTCAAGAGCCTGTGGTCTCGCCGCTTTCTCACCGCGACGATCTATCGCAGCGCCGGGCTCGATCGCCGGGCGCCGCACGAGTGTCAAGTGCTCTTTGCCCTTGGGCGCCCCCTGATCCCCGACGAACACCCGCTGCGCGATAGCTCGGAGTTGCGGCCATTGGTTCTCGAGCGCGAGCCGCAGCCCGACGAACGCGTCGCCGTACAGATTACCGACAAGTGGGAACGGCTAGGCATAAGCCTAGAGCAGGTCGTGACCGTGTTGCGCCGGATCGCGGCGGCGGGTTCGCCGCGTTTGGTATCGGCCGCGCGCGAAAAAGAATACGGCGATCGCATCGCCCAAGCCACGGCAATACCCGTCGAGTACTTCGACGATCTCGAATCGTGGAAAGAGGCACTCGGCGCGGCAACGGCAGTTGTTACGCCCGACTGCGGAGCGCTGCACGTTGCGGGGATGATCGGCACGCCGGTCGTCGCAGTTTTTCCACCTGCGCGCGGCTACCGGTTACACGTTGCGCGATGGGCGCCGTGGGCTGCGCCCCATCGCATCGTCCGCGCCGATGAGGGCTGGCCGGTTCGCGCCGAGTCCGCGCTCGCCGAACTGCTGGCGTAGAGTTCGATGCCGCCCTGCCGCATTGCCGTCACGTAGCGCCCTTCTCGCACCAGGCGCCGCACCGTAGCGCCGTACTCCTGCAGCCGCGCCGAGTCTGGAAAGTCGCGATCGATCAAAATGAAACAGGCATCGGTTTCCCGTTCGGCGGCTTCCGGCAACAACGTGGCCGACGGATCGCTCAGCGCGAGGTGCGTGTAGGCCTCTTCCTGCGTAGCCACCGCCGCATCGCGCGGCAGCGTCGTCAAAAACGCATCGAGCGCCGCATCGCGCGACTCGACGGCGCGCAAGTTCATGCCGGGATGGAGCGGATCGGCAACGGCAAGCTCGAGCACGCAGAGCGCGGCGCAGATGGCCAGCATCGTTCGCGCCCGGCGCTGCCCCAAGCCGCGCAAGCCGAAGGCAAATGCGACGAGCACGTAGCCGAGCCACGCGCCGGTATAGTGCGTCCCCAGCGTGTAGGTCGTCGGCATTCGCGAGAACAGGACTTCCGCCAATGGTGCGGCCGCCAGCCACATCATCGGCGAGCGCAGCGGCAATAAGAGCAACGGGACGAAAACGAGCGCCAGAAAGCCGAGACGCGCCAAGACGCCCTGCGCGAGCCCCGCAAGGTCGGCGGAGTTCCAGGCATAAAAGCGTTGCGGCTGCCACCCGGGATTGGCCAGGCTCTGCGCGTTCGGCTGGATCAGACCGAAGAACGCGATCGGTACCAAAACGCTGCAGAGCAGGATGGCCAGCGCGGCGCGTCCGCGCAGCGTTCCGCGAAAGCGCCACGCTCCCAGCGCGCCGGCGATAGTCAGGAAGAGCGCTTGATCTTCTTTTACGGCCAGCACGAGCAGCGCCAGCACCAAAGTCCAGGCAAGCCGCCCGGCATCGAACGCGTAGAGCATCCACGCCACCGCCGCCGGCGCAAAACCGTTTTCGTGCACGTCTCCAAAGACGAGTCCGGCCAGCGGCGGGTAGAGCCATACTACCACTGCCGCCAGGCGCGCCGTCGCGACGTCGGCGCCGCTGCGTAATGCCAGCGCGTAGATCGGCGGCGCCACCAGCGCCCCGGCGACGGCCTGCAATGCGACCAGGGTAAGCGGCGAGCGGACTACGTCGAGCGCTAGGCCGCCGGCATAGAGTATCGGCGAAAAATGGAAGGCCCAATGGCTTCCCTCGATCGGATTACAGAAGCAGCCGAATGCAGCAGCGGCCGTTTGCGTGAAGATTCCGAAGTCGACGAGATTGCGATGGACGGAATATTTGAGCGCGCCCAACCACGTGAAGAGCGCCGCGTACAGCAGGCACCCGATCCAAAGAAAGGGATCGCGCTTCAAGATTACTGCAGCGCGCGCCGTTGCTGGAGGTAGGGCCAAATGAACGTGTCGATTCCGCCGCCGAGCACCTCGTCAACGTTGCCGCTTTCCACCGCGGTGCGATGATCCTTCACTAGTTGATACGGTTGGAGCACGTAGGAACGAATCTGCGATCCCCACTCGTTGGCCTGGCGCTCGCCGCGAAGATCGGAGAGTTTTCTGTCGCGCTCTTCCGACGCGCGGGCGACGAGTTTGGCGCGAAGAATGCCCATTGCGACCTCGCGATTCTGCGCTTGCGAGCGCTCTTGCTGCGACGCGACGATAATTCCGGTAGGTACGTGAATCACGCGAACCGCCGACTCGGTTTTGTTAACGTATTGACCGCCGGCGCCGCCGGACTTGAAGGTCTCGACGCGCAGATCGTCGGGCTTGATCTCGACTCCAGGGTTGTCGCCTTCGGCGACCTCGGGAATCACGTCGACGGCGGCAAACGACGTATGCCGGCGATGGGCCGCGTCAAACGGCGATAAACGAACGAGACGATGTACTCCGCGCTCGCTCTCCAGCATGCCGTACGCGTTGCGTCCGCGCACGAAAAAGGTTACCGATTTCAGACCCGCTTCTTCCGCTGGAGACTCCTCGACGATCTGCGTCGGAAATCCCTTGGATTCGGCCCAGCGCAGATACATGCGCGTCAGCATCGCGGCCCAGTCGGCGGCGTCGACGCCTCCCGCTCCGGCAAAGATGCTGACGATGGCATCGTGCGAGTCGAACTCGCCGCTGAAGCTGGCCGCCATCTCGAGAGCGTCGATCGCCTCCGTGGCCGCGGTGATGCTTCGATCCGCCTCGCTCTCGGCCGCCGGATCGCCGTCGAAGAGTGTCAGGAGTTCGCGGGCATCGTGAAGGCCGCCGGCGATCGAATCCAGCGACCCGGCTTGCTCGCGAAGCTCCGCCAGCTCTTTCATGACGCGCTGAGCGGAATCCGAGTCGTTCCAGAAGTCCTGCGAGCGCGAGCGCTCGTCTAGCTCGGCTATGCGGCGGCGCGTTGCCGCGTCGTCAAAGACGCTCCTTGAGCGTCTCGAGACGCTCGTCGAGGCGTGCAATGGCGGTCAACTGGGTGTCGCTCACACGCTCTCCGTTTTTCGGCAGCGGCGTGCTCCCCTTGTCGCCGGCGGCCCCCGTCGTGAACGACGTGCACCTGTAACGACGGAGGTTTTTGATGTACGTTCAACCACTCGACGGTTCGCTCGGCGCGAATCCCCTTGCATCCGCAGGCGCCGGTGCCGACGGCGAGAGTGCATTGCCCACCGGCGCGGCCGCGCCCGCCGCCGGAGATAACATTTCGCGTTTTCTGCCCCCTTGGCTGCGGGATAGTGCCGCTGCCGACGCCCCCGGCGCCGGTTTCTTCGGCGGCTCGGGATCGCTCCAAGGGCTCTTCGGGCCGCTGATGGGGATGCTGCAACAACTGATGCAGATGCTGCAGTCGCTCATGGGCGGCGGCTGCAACGCGCCTTACGGTTCCAGTCAGTGCCCGCCCGGCGGAAACGAACGGTATTTTCGCAACGCCACCGCCTCGAGCGACGGCGACCCTCATCTTTCGTTCGACGGCGAACATTGGGACAACATGAAGTCGCATCCCGATTTGCTGCACTCCGATTCGTTTGCCGGAGGCTATCGCGTCTCGACTCAAGTTACGCCGGCCAACGGCAAGGGTGCCACGTGGAATCAGTCGGCGTCGGTCACGCTCAACGGCGGCGCGACGACGGTCAGTCTCAATAATAAAGGGGAGGCGGAGGTCAGCAGCTACGGTCATAGCGTCTCGATTGCACGCGGACAGACGCTGCAGCTCGGTAACGGCGAGTCCGTAACGTGCGAGCAGAACGGATCGCTCTCGATCACCGCCGAGAACGGCTCGGGCGGCCGCATTACGACGACGCTGAGCGCGCAGGGGAAGGGCGTGGATGTAGACGTTACCGCGCACGACGTCGATCTCGGCGGCGCACTGGTCAACGGCTACGAACGTCACTTGCACCAACGAGAGGAGCCGATCGAGGGACCGATTCCGATTCCCCAACCAATCCAACATCGGAGGATTTCCGGCGGCCCGATTTCCGGGGGCCCGGTCGAATTCGAGCCGGACGCATAAGCGCCCGGCTTGCCCTCAATCCAAGCGAGCAGCCAAATCACAGGAGATTCGCAGGGAAGCCGCGCGGGTAGCGACAAATGTAGCGCTTTCACCCCCCGCTAGGCACTCTCTAGCTACTCCTTATCGAGAGGTTGATTGCGTTATGTATAGGTACTCGCGGCTCGCCGCCGTTTTAGGTTGTGCGGCGACGCTCGCAATGGTAGGCTGTTCAAGCAACGGCGGCGCCGTTACGCCGACCGTGGGTGGGGCAAGTTTCGACTCCGGATGGGTCCAAAAGGACGGAGTCATTTTCCACACTCCCCACTACATGGCCACCGTTAACAACGTTAAGAACCAAAACAAACCGCTGATCACGCTCAATTACAGCGGCGGCCCCGTCCTCGTTACCCCCAAGATGTACATCATCATCTGGGGTTACAAGACGTACGGCGACACCTACAAAGTCAAAAAGCTGCTCAAGAACTACGGCAAGCACATCGGCGGCAGCGGCTACAACAACATTTACACCCAGTACTACATGACGTCGGGCGGTTCGAACGTCTACATCACCAACCCCAAGAAGCAGCTCGGCGGAATTTGGGAAGACGACACGAACGCCGTACCGCTGCATCCGAGCGACTCCCAGGTCGCGGCTGAAGCGATCGTCGGCGTCACTCACTTCGGTTACGACCCCAACGGCTCGTACGTCGTCGCCACCCCGACCGGACACAGCTCGTCGGGCTTTGGCACGTCGTGGTGTGCCTACCACGGCGCCACCAGTTCGGGCGGCCACCTGGTCTCGTACACCAACCTGCCGTACATGCCGGACGCCGGTTCCAGCTGCGGCGCCAACTTCATCACTCCGCCCAAAGATCAGAGCGGAGCCACTGAGGGCGTGACCATCGTCGAGGGCCACGAGTATGGCGAGTCCGTCACCGATCCTAACCCGCCGAGCGGCTGGTACAACAACTCGTACGGCGAGATCGGCGACATCTGCGCGTGGCAGAACGTTCAGAACGACCCCTATGGAAAGAAGTCCTACTCGGCGCAGCCGATGTTCAGCAACGCCACTCAGTCTTGCGTTCACTCCTATCCGTAACGATCGACCTCTAACGGCTCCAACCATAAGTTGAAGCCCAAACGAGAAAGGGCCGCTCGACTATCGAGCGGCCCTCGTCTTTTCTACCGTCACCGCCCGCGGCCGGATGCAGCCCGGCGGCGACGAGCATTGCAACGCGCGCAGTGATTCAGCGTTCATCGCGGAAGCCGTTCAACGACGCGCGGCACGCTTCCTCAACGTCGAGCGGCCCGCACGACATGCCGGAGGCTCCGGTGCGGCGGCGTTTAACGTAACCTCCCTAATGGCCATTCGCGGTGGTCTTTTGGCCTCGCTCGCCATCCTCGCGCTCCCATCGTGCGCGGGGGCGATGCCCTCCGGGTCGTACGCGACGCCGGTCGCGGCCGGCTCCGACGCCGTAGGCGGGTTGCGCCGCATCGAGCACGTCGTCATCGTCATCCACGAAAATCGGACCTTCGACAATCTCTTTGCAACGTTTCCCGGCGCGGACGGCGCGACCAGCGGAAAAATGTCGAACGGCCGGACGGTCAAACTCAAGAAGGCCGACTTTCTCTACCCATACGACTTGGGCCATTCGTATCAAGCCTTCCTTCGCGATTATGACGACGGCAAAATGAACGGCTTCAATCTCGAGGGCGGCGGCAAGGGCCAAGGACCGGCGGGCAAACATCCTTACCAGTACGTCAATCCGGCACAAATCAAACCCTATTGGGATATCGCCAGACAGTACGCGCTCGCCGATCACCTCTTCCAAACCCAAGGCAGTGGAAGCTTTACCGCGCACCAAGATTTGATAGCCGGCGCGACGGCCATCGACGACAAGAAGAGTCTGATCGATTTTCCGTCGGCGAAGCCCTGGGGATGCGACGCCCCGCGGGGTACGAGGACTTCGATTATTACGACGTCGCTAGATTACCACTACCTGCACGGACCGGCTCCCTGCCTGGACTACGCGACGCTGCGCGACCTTCTCGATAAAAAAGGCATCTCGTGGAAGTATTACTCGCCGCCGGTCAAAGGCTCGACGGGATCGATTTGGAATGCCTTCGATGCGATTCGAGCCGTGCGCTACGGTTCCGAATGGGGCACCAACGTGACCTTCGACAACAAGCAGATCTTCCACGACATCGCCGGCGGTGCGCTGCCGGCCGTTTCGTGGTACGTTCCCGACCTCGCCGACTCGGATCACCCGGGCGTGCACCCGAACACCGGCCCGTCTGCCGTGGCCGACCTCGTCGACACTATCGGTAATAGCTCGTACTGGAAATCGACGGCGATCATCGTCGTGTGGGACGATTGGGGCGGCTTTTACGACCACGAGCCCCCGCCATTTCTCGACGATGCCGGCGGCTTGGGCTTCCGCGTCCCAATGCTCGTAGTATCTCCGTACACGCCGCGAGGCCTGATCTCGCACACGCAATACGAGTTTGGAAGCATACTCAAGTTCGTCGAAAATAACTGGAACCTGGGGCGTCTGGGCACCACCGACGTGCGCGCGGCCAGCATGGTGGACTGCTTCGACTTCAGTCAGAGACCGCGTAAGTTCGTGCCGATTACCTCGGGATATCCCCACTCGTATTTCGTGCGTCGCCCTCCCTCGTACCAGCCGATAGATACAGAATGAGGAGCGGAAGCCGGCGGCACTTGGAAAACCATCGCTAAGACCACCTGCATTAAATCTTAGAACCCAAGTATCGTAAGATCGACCGAGCCACGCGGCGCAGGAATCCCGCACTGCGTGCCGCTCGCTCGCGCGAGCGGCAATAGCGTAAGAATTTCGCCACCGCCGAGTGCAGCTCCGAGTCGTCGCCGAGGCTTTTGAGCTGTTGCTCTAACTGCGCCAGCGTTTCCGGCGTACAGTTGCCGGGGAAGCCGCTTGCGTCTAAACGTGCGAGCAGATAGCCGAAGTCGAACGCTTCGGCGACGTTTGCTCCGTAGGCCATTGCCAACAAGTCGTGCGTCGTCGCGCGGTCGACTCTCATCTGCTCGAACGGCTCGGTGGGAAGCTTGAGCCGCTGTGCGGCGGTCTCGAAAATCGTCCGTTCGGTCGTCGCGGTAACGGGCTCGTCACGACGGTCGAAGTAAAATCCGAGTAGCAAAGCGTTGCCAACCCGATCGCGATCGAGAACGCCGGTCAGCTCGATTTTGGCCTGAAGGCGGTCGGCGCGCGCTTGCGCCTCGCGGAGTTCGGCTTGCAGCAGCCGGTATTGAGCGAAATCGAGCCGCCGTTCGTCTTGGTGGCGTTGGCGCTCGCCTTCGCGCTCTTGAGCGACGCGCACGCGCTCGGGCCCGCCGCGATAGATCTCCTCCAAAACGATGCCGGTCAAACCGATGAGCGCACCGCCCAGCACGAGCGCCGCGTCCGCCCAACCACGAAGAATAAGCCGCAACGCCGGTGAGTCTTCAATGACCGCAACGACGAGAGCCCCGAAGATAATGGCCAAGCAGACCGGCAAGTAAAATCGCCAGTCGATCTTTCGCGCATCGGCCGGATCCCGGCTGGTAGCCACCGTGGCTGTCCCCTCCGCTCGGGGCCTTCGGCGCTTTGGAGCCTCCCGCCTAGTGGCGAGCGGTTTGGGACAGCAGGAACCGAGCGTCCGGTCGTCGGAGCCGCGACGTGACGATTATTTTTCGTTTCAAATAGGGAGTGAGATTCAATGCGTTTTATCACGATGTCGCTCGTACTCGTCGCGGCCTTTTCGATGGCCGCGTGCACGGGAAAGAGCTCGTCGAACGACAGCAGCCAAACCAGCACGTCGGCCAGTACCGAGCCGGGCGCGAGCGGCGCTTCGGAGCCGACCAGTTCGGCGATGCCTGCCGAAACCACCGCGGCCAATGGCGAGATTCCGAGCTATCCCGGCGCAACGACTCAGGCCTCGGGCAGCAGCAGCATGACTGCTGCCGGCGGATCGGCTTCAGGAAGCGTTATGACGACCGACGATTCGTTCGATAAGGTCTACACTTGGTACCAGCAGCACATGCCCGCCGGATCGGAGAAGGCGCACACGACGGCGCCCGTTGAGAGTGCCGTCTTTACCGTCGGCGATCCCGGTCAAGATCAAACGTCGGTGACCATCACCACGCAGGGTGGCAAGACGATGATTACCGTCGCGCACGTCAAGAAGTAAGCCGAGAGAACAAACTAGAGGGCGTCTACGTCAAAGAAGGCGCCCTCCTCCATCGTCGCCACCGCACGCCGTCGTAAGTCGCCGTCGTCGCGGATCCGTTGGATAGTGTCGCCGTCGTCGAGTGCAGCGATTTTCGCGCGAGCCGCGGGGCTGAAAAATACCGGATGTCCGGACACGCCGGTCTGCGGGTGGACCGGATAGATGACGTCGGCGCCCGCGAGCGATCCGCAGAGCGTGCGTATCATCGGCGCGGTTACCAGCGGCTTGTCGCCGAGGAGCAGCATCAACCACGCGTCTTTGGGCAGCTGAGCGTCGGCGAGTTTCAACGAGTAGCTCATGCCTCGCTCGGGCTGCGCGTTGCGAAGCACGGTCACCCCTTTCTTTTCACCTAATGCTTCGGCAACGCTCGGTCCGGCAACGACTAGTGGATGCCACTCCGCCGCCGCCTCGATCGCATAGTCGATCATGCGCCGGCCGCGAAAACCCGCCAGCAGTTTTTGAGTGCCGGCCCGCCGCGAAGCCCCCGCCGCTAAGATGACCGCGTAGATCTGCACCGGCGCTTATTTGTGCGATTGCTGCTGCGATAGAACCTCATGGCACAACGACTCCTTTCCACGGGGGATGGGCGCGAGCACCGAGGGTATCGCGCCCCTCGCGCACAACCTCTTAGCCCCCGGACTGCGCAGGGCTTCTAGGAGGTTGGACATGAACGCGCACCATCGCTGGTTATTTGCTTGCAGTGCCGCAGCGGCAATCCTGGCTGGTTGTGCCGGAGGGCAACCGCCGCTTACCGTCCCCGGATCGACCGCGGCGAGCAATTCCGTTCGCGCCGGTCGGGCCTCGAGTACCGAAAGCGTCCTGTACGACTTCACCGGCGGCAACGACGGCGGAAATGCTGCGACGGGCCTCGTCTTCGATCGTCAGGGAAATCTCTACGGCTCGACCGTGATCGGCGGTCTCTACACCTGCGGCACCGTCTTCAAGCTCGCGCCGCAGCACAGCGCTCCGTGGCTAGAGTCCGTTCTTTATAACTTCGACTGCTACGCAACGGGAAAGAGCCCGCACGGCGGGGTGACCTTCGACCGCAGCGGCAATCTCGAAGGCACGACGGTCGCCGGCGGCAGCGGCGGCGCCTGTGCCAGCGACGGATGCGGCGTCGTCTACCAAATCGCGGGGTCCTCGGAAACCGTGCGCTACAACTTTACCGGAGCGGCCGACGGCTACGGTCCCGGCGGCGCAGTCGTCTTCGACCGGCACGGCGACGCGTTCGGCACGACTCCCGACGGCGGCGCATTCTACCAAGGCGTCGTTTACGAGATCTCGCGCGCCGGCAAGCAGCACGTGCTTCACGCCTTCACGGGCGGCAAAGACGGCGGCGTCGGTTCGCTCGGATCGTTGCTGCTCGACAAGTCTGGAACGATTTACGGCGTCACCGAGCTGGGCGGAGCGAAGAGTTCGGGCACGGTCTACGAGCTTTCGCACGCCGGCAAGAATCACTGGCGCCTGCGGACGCTCTACGCTTTCAAAGGAGCGCCCGACGCGGCATTCCCCTATGGGGGCCTAGTCGCGGACAAATCCGGCAACCTTTACGGCACGACGTATTACGGCGGCGCGCACGGAGTGGGCTCGGTCTTCGAACTGGTCCGTAAGAAGAGCGGCAAGTACCGCGAGCGCGTTCTCTATAGCTTCCAGGGCGGAAGCGACGGCAGCTACTCCACCAGCACGCTGATTTTCGGCGCATCGGGCGATCTGTACGGCACCACGTCGAGCGGTGGGGGAACCTGCGATTGCGGCACCATCTTCAAAGTCGACCCAACGTCGGGGGCCGAGCAAGTACTCCACGTTTTCGGCACCGGCAGCGACGGCGCGTATCCCTACTACGGATTGACGGCGGACCAGAGCGGCAACTTCTACGGCACGACCGTAGCCGGCGGTAACTTCGGACAGGGCGTCGTTTTCGAGTTCACGCCGTAGCGAACTTCAAAACCTCACCAACTACTCGAGCGGAGGACCCGTGAGCAACTTAGTAAGAACCGTCTTCGCCGCCGTATTCTTGGCGCTCTCGGCCACGACGATCGTCAAAGCGGCACCGTCACCAACTCCCAGTCCCGTTCCGACGGCTGCGCCGCCGCAAACGGCCTCCGAGACGCAGTTCGTGAACTCTGTAACCTCGGATCTGCAGAGCCGCTTCGCGACGACGGCCGCGGCCGCAGCCGCCGGCTACTTCCAATACACCGTCGAGGACCAGACCGGCGCGATCAGCTGGGTCAACACCAGCAACTGGGCCAGCGACCCGCAACATCCCAGCCAGCTCTGGTACGACGTGAGCGGACATCTGATCGGCGCCGATTTCTCGGTGCTTCAGAGCGCATCGAAAGCTAGTCCCAGCGTTTGGGGCGTCTCGCCTTCGCGCTTCCTCGACTTCTCGCCGGCACACGTGCACTTCGGCATCAAAACGGCGTCGGGAGTCCAGTTCGGCGGCGTCGGCCAAAAGACGATGGGCATGGTAAAGGGTTCGGTAGATAACCCGACCGCGGACGATATCGTCGCCGTGAGCAAGCTCCCGCGTTGGAAAGTCTTAGGGATTCCGGCGCCGCAAAGCGCGTCCGACGTTGCCTTCGTCTTTACGTTCCCTGCGGTGTGGGATCTGCAGGTCTGGCTGGTTCCAAATCCGCTCGGTGCCTTCGCCGAGCACAATCCCAACATCACTCCTAGCCCTAATGCGAAAGACCAAGATTAAGCAATGAAGACCCGCGGCTGGGTCGCGTTCGGGGCGGGCGTCTTTTTGGTGATCTTCGCGGCCGCGATCTGGATCTGGGTCGATCGTCTACTCTTGGCAAACGGGCCGGCCGACCCGGGGACGGCGCAGTTCGCCGGAAAGCTCAACGTCGCGTTCGGCCTGATCGTCATCAGCGGCATCCTCGGAACGATCAACGGCTGGCTCATGGCGCATTCGGGGCAGCGCAACCGCGTGCTAATCGTCGCCATGGTCTTGATCTTTGTCAGCGCGCTCTTCATTGCATACAACGCCTCGCCGCGCGGCTGAGGCTTTCAAAGGGAGGAACAACGGTGAAGCAACTCGGTAGCGTCGCGATCGCGGTACTGGCCCTAACCTGGATGGCGGGCTCGGCAGGCCCCGCCGCGGCACAAACCGCGAGCGATATGGTCAAACAGATCGATGCCGACTGTCAAGCGATACAGAATGCCACCATGGCGCTGCATCCGACGCATCTGGCGCTGGTCGGCGGCACGTGGCGCGTCTTCTCCGAAGGCGACTATGCCGTCGTCGAGCAAACGCATAAGTCGATCTCCTTCGCCGACGTCTGGAAACAAGGCAGCAATCCGGCATGGGTGAGCGGACATTCGTTTAATACGAACGGCGATCAGCGTGCCGTGCAGCTCTGTTACCGCCAGACCGACGGTACGCTCGAGCGTGCTAAGCAGGCCGGAACGGCGCCCGACCTCGATGCCGCTTCGGCGGAAGTCGCCTACTTCGGCAGCGATGGATCGGTGATTCAAAAGACGTCGCTCTTTGAAGTCAACGATCCGGCGCTCGCCAAGAAAGTCTCCGATCTTCCCTTCTACAACATGCTGCCGTAAGCAATGAGGTTAGCGATAGCGGCGATCTTTGCCCTAACGAGTTTCGGACTTTCCGCAAGCACGGGGGTCGCCGCAACGCAAACGACGGCGCTGCCCGACTGCCAAGGAAAGCTGCTCGTCAAACCCGCGAGCATTACCCTGGCCTGCGGAGACGGAAACTTTTACGTCGAAAACCTGAAGTGGACGGGCTGGGGTCAATCGTTCGCCGCCGCAACCGGAACGGGTAAGGCCAACGACTGCAGGCCCAACTGCGCTGCCGGACACTTCCACAGCTATCCGATGCTGTTGATCGTCACCGGCTCGCAGAACTGCGGAGGGCACCCGGCATACGCCCGCGTCGTCTATGCCTTCATCGGCCGCTCGCCCTATCCTCAGAGCACCAAGGTCGAAGACTCTACCCAAACGTTCCCATGCTCAAAGTAACCACCGCCGCTTTGGCCCTCGCGCTTTGTTGGCTTGGCGCGCTGCCGGCAAACGCGCAATCACAGGCGGCCGCGCTCCAAGGGCTGGCGCGCCGATCGATGGCCGAAAACCATCTGCGGTCGTTGATCGTTCAGGTGCGCTCGAACGGATCGGACGTATATACCGCCGCCTTCGGCGAATCGATGACGGGCGTCCCGGCAACGCCGCAGATGCACTTTCGCAACGGCGCCATGGCCTTCACCTACATGGCGACCTTGCTCTTGGAGCTCGTCGACCAAAAGAAGGTCACGCTCGACACAAAGCTATCGCAGTTTCGGCCCGATTTGCCGTACGCCGACCGCATCACGCTCAAAAATCTTGCCAACATGACGTCCGGCTACGCTGATTACGTCTATCAAAACGAGCTGCTGCAAGGCGTGATGCAGAATCCGTTTCGTCAATGGACGCCCGAAGAGCTCATCCAGATCGGCGTCACAAAGCCGATGATGTTCGAGCCTGGGTCTAACTGGGGCTACTCGCACACCAACTACGTCATCTTGGGCGGCGTCCTGGAGAAGATCGCCGGAATGCCGCTTAACGACGCGATGCAAAAGTACGTCTTCGGACCGATGGGGCTAAGGCAGACCAACGGTTCCAAGACGCCGGAAATTCCCGAGCCGGCGCTGCATACTTACTCCTCGGAGCAGCGCGAATATCTCGGCATTAAACCCGGCCTGCCGTTCTGTCCGGAGTCGACGTATTGGAGTCCGTCGTGGACGACGTACGACGGTGCGCTGCAGACGACCGACGTTACCGACATGAGCGAAACGATGGAAGCGGTCGGCACCGGTAAAGTGCTCTCGCCTTCATCGTCGGCCGCACAGATCGGACCCGAGCTCGTCGGTTTCGGCCACGCCGTTGCCGGATGCGCGGCGTGCCGTCAGCTCACCGACGCCCTTCATTACGGGCTCGGCGTCGTGCTTCTCGGCCCATGGATCACGCAAACGAAATCGTTCGCCGGATCGTCGGCAACCGTCGGGTACCTGCCCGCGCAGAAGCTGACGATTACGGTTGAAGTCACCTACTTGCCCGAGGCGTTCGACGCAGAGGGCAACTATCGGGACGGCAGCGTGACGACGTTCAAGGCGCTGGCCGGCGCCCTGGCGCCCGGGACGCTAAAAGAAGTGCCCTAAGGAGAGTGCCATGAGAATAGCTTCCATTATCGGTGCGAGCGCGGCGCTAGCGGGATGCGCGCATGCGGGTGGTTCGACGGCGTTGCCGTCGAGTTACGGCGCACCGTTTGCCGTATCCGACGCGGCATTCAAATCGCTCTACAGTTTCAAGACGATTCCCGACGGCATGGACCCGGCGGGGGGAATGGTCGTTCTCAACGGTACGCTCTACGGGACGACGCAGGTGGGCGGCCAAGGCGATGCCGGTGCGGTCTTCGCCAGCAGCACGGCGGGAAAGGAGCGCGTTCTCTACAGCTTCGGCACCGGCGGCGGCCCTGACGGCGTCCTTCCCATGGCAGGGCTAGTCGTTCTCAACGGAATCTTCTACGGAACGGCCATCTCGGGCGGCCAAAACGGATTCGGCGCGATCTTCAAGATCGACAAGTCCGGAAAAGAAAGCCTCGTCTACAGCTTCAAGGGCGGTAACGACGGTTCGGGGCCGTACGCCGCATTGACCCCCTATAAGGGCGCGCTCTACGGCACAACGATTCAAGGCGGTGGAAGTTCGAACTGTTCGCAAGGTTGCGGCACCGTCTTTGAAGTCACCACCGCCGGCAAAGAGCACGTCGTATATGCCTTTAAGGGCGGCAACGACGGCGCGGCTCCGGTGAGCAACGTGATACTCCTAAACTCGGCGTTCTTCGGAACGACACCGAACGGCGGAAAAAACGGCACCGGCACGATCTTCAAGACGAGCGCGACGGGCAAAGAGCAAGTGCTGCACTCTTTCGGCAGCGGCTTGGACGGCTCCGAACCCGAGGCCGGACTCGTCAGCCTCAACGGTAAGCTGTACGGCACGACGAACGGTGGCGGTCAGCACTTTAACGGTACCGTATTCTCGACGACTACGGCGGGGAGCGAGCACGTCGTCTACGACTTCAAGGGCGGCAGCGACGGCGCAAATCCCGAGGCCAACTTGATCGCGATCAAGAACACCTTCTACGGAACGACGGCCGGCGGCGGAGCGGCGAGTTTGGGTACCGTCTTTTCGGTAAGTCCATCGGGAAGCGAGCACGTACTCCACGCGTTCAAGAGCACGTCGGAAGGTTCGGACCCGCGAGGCTCGCTCGTTGCCAACGCCGGGTCGCTCTACGGAACGACGTCAATGGGCGGGGCCAGTCAGTTCGGGACGATTTTCAAAGTAACGCCGTGATGAGGGGCACCGAACTCACCGTCGTCGACTTTTTATTGCGATTCGGCCTTGCGGCGCTGCTGGGAGTCGCGATAGGTTTCGAGCGCCAGTGGCGTCAAAAGCGTGCCGGATTACACACCGAGGGCCTCATAGCCATCGGTGCATCGCTCTTCGCTATGCTCGACCTGATCATACCGGGAGACAATACTCGGATTATCGCCGGCATCGTTACGGGCGTCGGCTTCCTGGGCGGCGGCGTCATCTTTCGCACCGAATCCAACGTCACCGGAATCAACACCGCGGCGACGATTTGGGGCACCGCGGCCATCGGCGCTTTCGCAGGATTGGGTCTTTGGTGGGAAGCCTCACTCGCGGCCGGCGGGATCATCGTTATGAATACCATGCTCGAGCGCTTGGCGGTGGCCATCGATTTTCGTGCCGGGCAGCGCGGAGAGACGATCTATAAGCTCTCGGTGCGCTACAAGCCAGAGAGTCAGCAGACCGTCGGCCAGGACATCTTCGCCGCAATCAGCGGCTCGCCGCTCAGCCTTCAATCGCTGACGCGACATAACGCTGAGGAGGATTGTGTCGAGCTCCGCGCCGAGATCTATTCACCGAAGCCCGACGACGAGAGGATCGAAGCATTGTCGACGCACCTTCTCGCGATGACGGGAGTCGTTCGCGCCGATTGGCGCAGCGCCAGCCCTTAAGGCGCAAGAGAGGAACTCTTCATGGAAACGGTATCTTCAAACGGAGCGCCCGCTCTTACGCCGCCCGATCAAACGGCCGCAGGTAAGTCTGCTCGCGAGCGCGTCCCGCGCGCCGCGCACGGCGAGGTCAAGCTTTCGTCGAAGCGCGATCCGCTCGGCATCCTCCGAAAGTCAGACGAAGGCCGACTGCCCGAGCTCGTGCCGATCCGATACGGCCGCATGCTGCAATCGCCCTTCGCCTTCTTCCGAGGAGCCGCGGCGATCATGGCGGCCGACCTCGCCCACTCGCCGTCGAGCGGTGTCCTCGTAGAGGCCTGCGGCGATTGCCATCTCAAGAACTTCGGGGGCTTCGCAACGCCCGAACGCAACATCATCTTCGACATCAACGACTTCGATGAGACGCTTCCCGCACCATGGGAGTGGGACGTCAAACGCCTCGCGACGTCCTTCGTGCTTGCGGGGCGCGAGAACGGGCTCTCCGACGGCATCGCCGGCGACGTTTCCATCGCCTGCGTGCGCGCCTATCGCAAGGCGATTCGCGAATTTTCGCAGCTCGATCCGTTGACGGTCTGGTATGCGAAGTATACGGTCGATGATTTTCTCAAGCCGCTCTCCGCGGGCGAACGAAACCGGGTCGCCAAACGAGTGGCCAAAGTCCGCACGATGCGCGGATCGGATATCGACTACCCAAAGCTGACGGAAATCGTTCACGGCGAGGCCCGCATCCACGACGCTCCGCCGTTGATCTTCCATCCCGAAGTAGCGCGCACGTCCGAGTTTGCCTCGACCGTAGAACAAATTTTAAAAGAGTACCGCGACTCTCTCCCCGACGATCGCCGGGTTCTACTCGACCGTTACCACTTCGTCGACGCGGCAATAAAAGTCGTCGGCATCGGCAGCGTCGGCACGCGCTGCTGGGTCGCGCTGTTGATGTCGCACAACAACGATCCGCTGTTCTTGCAGTTCAAACAAGCCAACGCCTCGGTGCTCGAGCCCTACGCGGGTAAGAGCGCATACGCGCATAACGGGCAGCGAGTCGTCATGGGCCAGCGCCTAATGCAGGCGGCGTCCGACATCTTCCTTGGATGGACCACAGGGCCCAGCGGAGACTTTTACGTCCGGCAACTGCGCGACGCTAAGATCGGCGCCAACATCGAAACCTTTGATGAGAGCCTCTTTGAGGCCTACGCCAAAGCCTGCGGCTGGAATCTGGCGAGGGCGCACGCGAAATCGGGCAGCTCGTGGGCTCTTGCCGGCTATCTCGGCAAGAGCGCCGCGTTCGATGAGGCGATCGGCGACTTCGCCAAGGCGTACGCCGACCAAACCGTGCGCGACCACGACGCGCTGAAGTCGGCGGTCAAGTCCGGCAAAGTCGAAGCCTATACCGAATAGGCTCGCGGCTGCGTTAGCGGGCATCCCACGTCTCCGGATTGACCGGCAGCCAGAGCATGTTGAGGTTGTATCCCGTCACGCGACGGCTCAGGCCCATCAGGCGGTCTTCGTAGTAGAGCGGAATTACCGGCACGTCGTCGTGCACGAGTATTTGTATTGCGTTCAAATCCCGGGCGCGCTGGACTTCGCTGGGCGTACGCGATTGATCGTCAAACAGCGCCTCGAACCGCGGCGAGCAGTAGAACGCGTGGTTCGAGTCTCCCTTGACGGCTTGCACGCAGCGCAGATTCAAGGACTCCTCGGGATCGCTGCCGCCCACCCAGGTCTCGCCGGCGATCGACGCCTTGCCGTTGCGCAACAAACCTTCGGGACTGAACCAGATCCTCGTCGGATTTGCTTTAATCGAAAACTGCATCCCCATCGCCGCCAATTGCGTCTGGACGATGGTGGCGATGCGCACGTTGGTCGGATCCTCCGAGTTTACGCCGATGAGGCCGCCAAGTACGGCTCCATCCTTATATCGAACGCCTTGCCGCAATCGCCAACCGGCCGCGTCGAGCAGTCGGGCCGCCGCGATCGGGTCGTGTGCGTAGGGCGGAATCGAAACGCTCTTCCAGCGCACGATCGGCGGCGGCAAGAACGAGCTCGCTGCGGGGAATTCATGCCTCCACGCGTCGGCCAATTGGCCGTAATCTAAGGCGTTTGCAATCGCTTGCCGCACGCGGCGATCGCGTGTCGGCGCGAGCTGCGTCTGCAGGTAGAGCAGCCGGGTAGCGTTCTCGGGAATGCGCTGCACCTTGAGGCCCGGCATGCTTTCCGCCTGACCGACGTTTTCCGCGGTCAGCGTACCGACGTCGGTCGCGCCGGATCGAAGCGAAACGAAGTTCGAGTTGAGATTCGGTACGATTTGAAAGACGATGCGCTCGAGCTTCGGCCGGGGGCGATAGTACGGGTTGGGCTCGAGGATGATGCGATCGCCGCGGAACCATCGGGCGACGCGAAACGGCCCGCTGCAAAACGGTGCATTCTCCCATGCCGTGCCGACGACTTTGGTATCGTTAAACGCGTGCTTGGGCAGAATGCCGTAAACGTAGTCGGCCTGTGCGAAGAGCGTGCTGACGGCAGCATTCCACGGGCCGCGCAACAGAATGACCACCGTATGCGCGTCGGGCGTCTGCAACGACGCGATGCGGCGGTACGGCTCGACCGACGTCGCCCGATTGCGCGGATCGAAGATCGCACGATAGGTGAAGGCCACGTCGGCCGACGTAACCGCCACGCCGTCGGCAAAGCGCGCGTCCGGCCGGAGATGGTACGTAATGCGAGTTCCGTCCGCCGACACGTCGCCGTTGCGCCGCGTCGGAACGCGGGCGGCAAGAATCGGGACGTTGCGATTCTCCGCCGAAAGGCCGATCAGCGTCTGACAGAAGAGCGTGTCGAGCGCAAGGATCTCCTGGTCGACGGCGACCAGCGGAACCAGCGAAGCCGGGTCGCCGGCGTAAGCAATCCTCAGAACGTGCGGCGGACCGGTCCGCGTCGCTCCGCCCCTCGTGCACGCGACGCAAGCCGCGGCCAATAAGACGGCCGCGGTCATCGCTCGCGCGCGCTGCGGAATCACCGGCGCTGGAATTGATGGGGCGGCGCCGGCGACGGCTTAGGTGAGGCGGAGCTCGGAGGCAGCAGGCTGGGATCGACGTAAATGGTGGATTGCGTTCCATCAACGTGCGCGGCGCCGTGCGTGTCGAAGTAAAAATCGCGCTCGGCGTTGCCGTCGGTGCAGCTCGCTCGAACGATCGTGTAAGCCAACGGATCCTTTGCCGGCGTATCCGGGGCCAACTTTAGCGACGTTTGCTTCCAGTGTCCGCTCTTGCCGCAGCGATTGACCGCTAAGAAGACGTCGATCCATTGAGCGTTTGCCACCAGATTGGAGGGACGGATCCAAATCGCGCGATCGAATGACGTACCGTCGTCAGGCGTAACGGCTGGACCGGGCGCAAATGTGCTCAAGAGCGCCGGCGCCGCGATGACTTGGATGAAGTCCAGCTTATGGTTATGAAACTCGTAGATCCACGCGTACTGGCCGGTGAAATACCACAGGTCGAGCGATCCATCGTCGGCGTTGGTCGACTCGCGCGTTGGAGCACCGAGCTTGGCGTGGACCTGATCGGGCGTCATTCCAAACGACATGCCCCTGGGATCGGTGTAGCGTACGCCGTCAAAGCGGCTCACGACCGTAATCGACTCGGCGAGATTGTTTTTGACGAGAACGTCGACATAGACGCCGCCACCATGCGTCATATAGCGCCAGATCACCGATCCGCCGACCGTGAGAACGTGAATCGGATCGCCATACGCCGCTTTGAGACTGGCCATCGGTGCGCCGATGCTTATGCCTTCAAACGTCCCCGCCGGCGGCGGCGAACCGCTCTGAGCCGTTGCAACCAACGGGAGCACGGCAAGGGCAGCCAAAGCAATCACTTCTTAGCATCTGTTCTTCCAACGTACGAGAACGGCCTAGTCGGCACTCACGCGAAGGAGGCGTGAGCGGGCTCGCCGCAAATCGGAGCGGGTACGTCTACTGTAGCGGAGGACCGGAACAAAATGCGTCGCAGCGAAATCAGGGCGGCCGCAGCCATCCTTGCGGTGGTCCTGTTGTCTGCGGGCGTACCGTTGACCGCGTTCGCACAAACGCCCGAGGCCTCGCCCGCTCCAAGGGCCAGCGCCGCGCCGGCCGGCGAGGATACGCCTAGCGATACCGGCGGCTTCGACCCGAGCAGCCTAACGCCGGCCCAGCAAGAAGCCCTGCGCCTCGCTATCATCAAGACGTCCCAGAATCCAGTCGGTAATATTACGGTCCTTCCGTTCCAGAACAACTTCAACTACGGTTATGGTCCGTACACGCGGTTGCAGTACAACCTGAACGTGCAGCCCGTCGTGCCGATCATGCTGAGCAAACAGACGACCCTGATTGCGCGCACGATCATCCCGGTGCTCAATCAACCGTCGCCGCAATCCCCTGTCGTTTGCGCGTCGCCCGGCGGCTGCCCTTCGACCTTCGGCTTGAGCGACGTTCAAGAGCAACTTTTCTTTGCGCCGAAGACAAAGCCGGGACAACTGATTTGGGCGCTCGGACCGATCTTTCAATTCCCCACCGCAACTCCGAACACGCTGGGGTCGGGAAAATGGTCCGTTGGACCCGACGCCGTCGCACTCGTGATGCCCGGAAGCTGGGTGCTGGGAACTCTTGTGACGCAGCTCTGGTCGGTTGCCGGTCTGCCGAATCGCCCGAACGTCAATAGCTTTCTGGTTCAACCGTTCGTCAACTACAACCTCAAAGGCGGATGGGCAATCAGCTCGGCGCCGATAATGACGTCAAACGCCAGCCTGCCGGGGACAAAGTGGACGGTTCCGTTGGGCGGCGGCGTAGCAAAAACGTTTAAAGACGGCGATCAGTTAATGCAGCTAACCGCGCTGTACTATACGAATGTGGTGCACCCCCTGGCCGCGCCTCAGACAAATCTGCGCATCGTTTGGAGTCTGTTATGGCCGGTTAAGCGCGGCATCGACGTCCAACAGCTCCTTCAAGAGGCTAAGTGATCGGACCGAGCGCGATCGTCGAGGTCGGCGACCATCCAGGCGGCGCCGGCAATCAGGAAGTTCAAGGCAAACTCGGACCAATTCCCATGGGCTTCCGGATGAGCGACGAGGCGCGGGATCCACACTAGTAGGCCAAAGAGTACGATCATCAGCGTCATCAGGCGCATCGCGAGCCGCGCCTGACGATCGATCAGGATCGCGACCGCAGCAAGTCCGAACGCGACCGTCGTGAGTATCGCCCAGAATACCTGATTCGGCGGAATCCACGTTGGGACCAGATCCGCGGTTATCTTCAGGTAGAGTATCTGAGCCAGCATAAACGAAACCGTACAGAGTCCCAGCCCGAGTCGCGCGAACCGTCCCGCCGTTGCCGCCCGCGCGGCACTCGTCTCGGTCGCCGCGCACAGACCGACCGCGCCGCAAAATAGCGAAAACTGCTCGAAGAAGGCTCCGTATTCAAAATAAACCTTCGGTGCGGCGATGATGCCGGGGACGCAAGCCAGCGAGAACAGCCCAAAGACCACCGCGAGCACGATGGAAGCTGAGCGCGCCGTTCGCGGGAACAGTATTCCGATTCCGCCGGCAATGAGAACGATCATCAGACACTGACCGACGATCGTGCCGGAGGGCAGCCTCCAGATCCTAACCAGACTCTGCCACGTGTCGGGGTCGTGCCACATCAGGGCGATGACGCCAAACAGCACCGCGGATGCGCCAAAGACGATCCGCCCGGGCAGCGCCGCCTTCATACAAAACGCAACGCCCACTCCGGGAGAGATGTGACGCGAGCTAGCGCCGGAAGTACCACCGCAGGATGCGCATCGCGCGCAACGTATTCCAGCGGCTGGCTCGCCCGATCTCCGTTTCCAGCTGAAAACCCAACCGGTCGGCGTGAAGATGGTTCATTGGCCATCGGCCGTTCTGATGGCGCCGGGCTTCTACGATACCTATTGCTTCGGCGGCGCGCTCGTCGGGCTCGAGACCGGCGCTTCGCAGATACTCGAGGCCCCGCAAGACGTCGTAGTGCCACATCGTCGGAAACGCAAATCGGGTCCACTTGCGGTCGACGATTTCGCCGGTCGTCAAGCGTCTGAACATGCGGCGTTCGAGAAGATATTCGTTCCCCTTGCGGCGCGCGCCGCTAACGGCGGCCGAGGCTCCCCAGCGGCGTTCGTATTCCAGTAGGCCTTCCAGCACGCGGATCGTGGAGTTAAACGAAGACCGCGTGCTCGGCGGCGCCTCGCAGTTCCAACCGCCGTCGGCAAGCTGCTCGCCCAAGAGTCGATCGACGATGCGATCGCAACGTTCTCCGAAGTAACTGCCGAACGCCAGAATGGCACCATTAATACACGGTTCGGTCTCGCCGTCGAAGTAAGGGCGGTTGCCCAGCGTCTCCCAACGCAGATTCGCTTTCACGCGCGAGATCGCACGCGCCGCCGCGTCGCCGGACGGGTCCACCCCCATTTCTCGCAGGAGCGCGAGGGCGTCCATGGTGATCATCCAGCCGCGATCGTCGGCATTCCACCAACCCTCCGTTGCTTGCCGCTCGAGTAGCGAACGGCCCCAGCCCTCGTCGGCAACGCGCGACCGCTCGATGGCGACGACATCGTCGGGCTCGTGCGTGAGGTCGCGCATGACCTGCCAGCGAATCGCCGGATCTCCATCCAAAAGCCATCGGGTCACGCTCGCCTGACTCACGCGCGGCTCGCTACGGCGCGTGAAACTCGCCTACCTTCCCAACCCGCCCGACGACTGAGGGGCCGAGCGTTTGAGGTCGAAGCCAATTGCGCGCATCAAGCCGGCAGGGGGCAAAGGCGTACGACGTAGCACCGGCAGAATGACGGACTGCAAACCGCCCGGGCAGTTCTGGGAGAATGGGAATTATGGCAAAAGCGAAGTCCGCATCGGAAAAGATCGACGAGTACATTTCGGAGATCGACGATTGGCGTCGCGACACGTTCTCGGAAATGCGCAAAGTAATTCTCGAAGCCGGCCCCGAGCTGATCGAGGAGTGGAAATGGATGGGGACGCCGACTTGGTCTCAGGATGGCATCATCGCCGTTGCCAACGCGCATAAGGGCAAGGTGAAGCTCACCTTCGACCAGGGCGCGCATCTTCCGGATCCCAAGAAGCTTTTTAATGCGGGACTCGAGGGGAACCAACGGCGCGCCATCGACTTCTTTGAAAAGGACAAGATCAGCAAGGGGGCGCTGAAGGCTCTAATCGTAGCCGCCATCGCTTACAACGTTGCCAGAAAGTCCGAACGGGCTTCTAAACCCGATGGGCGTTCGCGGAAAAGGCACTCCAGTGGGCGTTGATGAATCTCACCCGCGCGCTTCTAGAGCCGCCTAAGGAACCGCAGCGATCTTGCCTGCTCAAAAAGGAGTAACGTTATGAATACAGCCGGCTTAGCGAAATACGCCGGTGCCCTGGTTGCACTCGCGGTATTCTCCGCGTGCGGCGGCGGCTCGACGGTCGCGCCATCAACCGCCGCGTTCGACGTCCGATACGTCGGTAAGACGCTCACGGTGAATGGAAGGCCGGTAACGGCAGCGCGCCTGAATCCGCTGCCCCGTTACGCGACGCTGGTTCCAAACCGGCATCACAAGGCGAAGTACTACGAGTACATCAACAACTACTACGCTACCTACGCCAGCATTTTCGACTATCCGAAGAGCACGCAGATGATCGACACGATCCCAGGAATCGGGGGTCAATCGTGTACGAACACCCTCTACGGCTATGGAAAGAAGACGTTCTGGAACATCGAAAGTGACACCGAGATCACGTTGTTCAAGGCTCCCAAGAAGCCGATCCGGTCGCTCTCTGATAACGTGGGTATGCCCTCTAGCTGCGCCATGAACACCAGCGGCGACCTCGCCGTCGGAATCCTCTATGGCGGCGGCGGCGGCGACGTCGTGATCTACAAGAACGCGCAGGGCTCGGGTACCGTATATACCACACCGTTGACCGAAGAGTACTTTAACGGCTACGACGACAACGGGAATCTCTTCGCCGACGGCTGGAACACCGGCGGTAGCTTCCAGCTCGTCGAGCTGCCGAAGGGCGGCAGCTCGTTCCAAAAGGTCACGACGAGCAACGCGGTGCAGTTCCCCGGCTCCGTGCAGTGGGACGGCACGTACCTCACCGTCTTCGACCAAATAACGAACCAGTTCTATCAGTACACGGTCAGTGGAACGACGGCGACGTTGAAGAACACGATACAGCTCACGGGTTCTAGCGACTGCGCCCAGACCTGGATCGTTAAAGAAGGCCTCGTCTATTGTGGCGATGCCGGTAACAACAACGGTTCGGTATTCAACTATCCGGCCGGCGGTTCGCCGGTGGCAGTCTTTACGGGCAGTTTCGACTTCCCGCTGGGCACGGTGGCAGTGAAGAAATAAGCGCTGCGATTCTTGCGCGCCGCGAGCGAGGCTGCTGCGGGCTATGCGGCCGGGTCTGCGGTTAGGATGGCGCACTATGGCGCACGCTCGTCCTCCTTTCCCCAGATCCGCAGCATGGCGTAGAACAAAAACGCGGTGCTGATGCCAAAGAGCAGGACGCCGTCGCCTCCTTCGGTGGCACCCATCATGCGCCATTGGGCGTCTAAATCGATCCCCGACGCGCCCCGCGTGATCATGGAATCCACCGAGTACAGCGCCGCATCCGCGGGGGCGGCCAGCGCCCCGAGATGAAGGTATGTGACTGCCCAAACCGCGCATTCGACGCCGTGCAGCACCGCGAGCCCTAAAGCCACAATGACAATTAGCGCGATGCTCATGACCGACGTTCCGACGTGCGTAACGTCGAGCTTCGGGAGCTTGGCAATGATGCGCTCGATGGCGCCGGCAATCAGAACGATACCGGTGACGTGGATCGCGATTGTAAGTGTCAACAGAAGGATCGTCCAACCGAGAACCGGGTCCCACGCGGCCCACTCGTGCATCGCTTTATTCTAGCGCATCCGCGTCGAAGGCGAACGGGGAGGTCCAAACGGCATCATCGGCGCGCCGGCCGGCGGCTGCTATCCACCGCAACCGGCACGGGCCCACGTTGAGCGACGTTCCTCGCGGGGATCGGGGTAAGGGCCTTAGGTCTGGGGAACCATCACCGCCCGTCGAACGTTGAGTCCTCGGACCAAGCTTGCTCGGAGGCGGATTCATGAATCGAGGCTCTATCGGCGCGCTATGCTTTAGCGTGACGTTTGCATTGCTTCCCGGATGCGGCGGACCGCAGCCGCCGGTCGACGCGGCGGGTGCGATGCCGTCAAACCGCGCGGTCGCGCAGCATGCCACGCCCGGCCAGTCGTGGATGCTGCCGGAAGCGAGGCGGGAAGACTTGGTGTACGCCGGTTCTCGTTACACCGACTCCGTCTACGTTTTCAACTACGCTAACGGCAATCTGGTAGGCACGCTGACCGGGATCCGTCGGCCGCAGGATCTCTGTTCCGACAAGAACGGAAACGTTTGGGTCACCGAAGATACGAACGGCTCGTACGAGGCGGGACAGATCGAAAAGTACGCACACGGGCGTCGGCAGCCGCTCGTCACTTTGAAGGATGCGCGAGCCCCGGTCGACTGCTCGGTCGACCCCAAGACAGGAGCCCTCGCCGTCGCCAACGCCGACGCGACCGAACCGTACGACCACCGCCTCGCCGTCTACGCTCCCGGAAAAGGCGAGCCGCTGTATTATAAAACGCTGGACGTCAACCCAATGGCGTGCAGTTACGACGATTCCGGCAATCTCTACGTCACCGGCGGCGTGGACATCTATAAGGCTGGGATCGTCTGGCTCAAAAAGGGTGCAGCCAAGCTCGTGAAGTTCTCGCTTCACCCGTTCACCTACCCGCACTACGGCGTTCAATGGGACGGCAACGAGTTGGCGATCGCTCAGCGCTATTTCATCCTCTATCGCTATAGAATCCAGAATAACGAGGGCGTATATCCAACGGAAATCGAGCTCGACCGCGCCTCCATGGAACGCTTCTGGATTCAGGGTTCTACCTTGATCGCCAGTAACACCGATGGCAAGATTCGGTTTTGGCGCTACCCGGCCGGCGGCCGCCCAAAACGGCGCATCGGCCCACCCTCAAACGTCTACGGCATCACGGTCAGCCTCGCACCCCACGATTCCCGGTGACCGCCGTTCGAGTAGCGCAATATGGAAAACGCGGGGAGCGTCGTCGCTGCGTGGCGAACGTTTTATAGCACCGGGTCGCTCCACGGACTGAGGAGCAAGGCAGGATGAAGAACCTAGTGTGCCGGCGCGAATCGATTGGTTTCGCCGTCACCGTAGCGGTGCTCGCAGGTTGCGGCGGTAATCTTCCGACACCTTACGCGGTCACCCAACGGAATATTGAAGAAACCAAGACGCCGCCGCCTCTGAACGAGCTAAAGCCATGCGGGTGGCTTTCTCCGGTAGCGAAAAAGGAACGGCGGCTCATCTACGTCGCCGACGACGGCGAAATCCTGGTCTTTCGCGAAAGACCTTACAATCCGTCGGCCGTCGGCTGTATCACCACCCCCATCACCAGCACTCACGGCTTATATGTTGACCGTCACGGCGCGTTATACGTGACCAATGGGAACAATACGGTGACGGTCTATCCGCGAGGCTCCTTGACGCCTTCGGCTACTTATTCGACGGGCTCTGCCGGGCCGGCGTATCCGATTGTCGACCATGAAGGCGACTTATTCGTCAGTACCTGCTGCAATGGAACCGTACTGGAGTTTCGGCCTGGCCAAACGACGCCGTATCAGACGTTGCAGACTCCCGGCTACGAGGCCGATGGCCTGGCTTTGGACGGCGCGGGGAATTTGTACGTCGCATATCGCACGTCGCTTTATGCCGGCAGCATCGAGGAGTTCGCACCTGGATCCACGCAGGGCAAGATCCTGGGAATGCAGATCGTCCAGCCGCAAGGTCTCGTAGTTGCCAACGATGGCACCATTCTTCTCGTACAGACCGGACCGGCGGACGGCATTTATGTGTTTCCACCGGGGAGCCAAATGCCGTCGCTCAAGTTCAGCGTTAATGAGACGCCGGTCCAGTTGGCAATCACCGAACCGGAACGCAAACTCTTTGTTTCCGCCTTTGGGTGGTTAGGTTCCGGCCGCATTTACCAATCTTCCTACCCGTTGAGCACCTCGTCTCAATTCCACGTCAAGATCGTCTTTCGATTGAGACATGACGGTCATCGGCGTAGGCACCGCTTTAAGATCCAGGGCATGGCGCTCGGTAACGGTCAAGTTTTTTAAGGAGAAAGTAATGCAGAGCCAGCCTCTTAGCCGCTGTACCATCGCGCTTTGCGCTGCGGTTGGGGTGCTCGCCGGCTGCGGCGGATCGCAGCCGCCGATCGCCGCGCCCGGCGCGATACCGCAAACCTCAGCGCTCGCGATGCATACCCATAGCAGTAACTACAAAGTCCTGTACAGCTTTGGCGCGGCCCCCGATGGGAACAATCCTGTCGCTAGCTTGATCCACGTGGGCGGTACGCTCTACGGCACGACGGAATATGGCGGCTTGTATTCCCAGGGCTCGTACTACACCTACGGCTGCGGCGGGACCATCTTTAGCGTTACGACGGCCGGCACCGAAAAGGTGTTGCAGAGCTTTTGCCACGGGTACGACGGGGCACAGCCCCTAGCCGGCCTCATTAACGTAAAAGGCGTGCTGTACGGCACAACGAGTTCCGGCGGCACGCACGATTGGGGCACGATTTTTAGCGTCACGCCGAGTGGTGCGGAGACGGTATTGCATAACTTTAGCGGCAAACGCGACGGCGGAGACCCCACCGGCGCTCTGATCGACGTCGGCGGCAAGCTTTACGGCACGACGCGTGGCGGCGGCGCTGATAAAGTCAGGAGTGGAAAAGGCACCGTCTTTACCATTACGACGGGCGGCACGGAGAAAGTGCTGCACAGGTTTAGTGGTACGCCGGATGGCGAGAGACCCTACGCCGATCTCGTCAGCGTCGGCGGCAGACTCTACGGTACCACCGCGTTCGGAGGCGCGTATGGAGACGGCACCGTTTTTACCATCACGACGCGCGGCGCGGAGAAAGTGCTATACAGTTTTAAGGGTTCGCCGGATGGCGAGCTACCCGTGGCGGGGCTCGTCGACGTAGGGGGCGCGCTCTACGGCACGACGGCTGCGGGCGGCGCTTACACAAGTTGCTTGCGCGCCGGCTGCGGCACGGTTGTATGCACTGGCGGCTGCGGCACGGTTTACAGCATCACTCCGAGCGGGAACGAGACGGTGCTGCACAGCTTCGGGAAGGGAGGTGACGGCATCGATCCAATCGGATCTCTGATCGCCGTAAAGGGTGCGCTTTATGGCACCACAAGTGAGGGCGGTGCGGATACGTGCTCTTTTGGTTGCGGGACGGTATTCAGCGTCGCGGCGAGCGGCGCGGAGAACGTCATATATAGCTTTGGCACATACCCCGATGGTAACACCCCCCGCGCGGGTCTCCTCGACGCCGGCGGCACGCTCTACGGGACGACAACGTTCGGGGGTATGCATCAAAACGGAACGATATTCGCGTTGACCCCATAAATGTCGAAGATCATCTTTAATCGCTACTTTCTAAACCTTGGCGCGGCTGCAGCAGTGCTCGCTGGGTGCGGTGGATCGCATCCGCCGATCGGCGCGCCGGGCGACGTGGCTCAAGTGGCGCCGGCGCAACGCGCAGCGGGACGGCCCTCGGGTTTCGGAACGGTATTCGCACTCACGACGTCCGGCAAGGAGACCGTCCTGCACAGCTTCGTCGGCGGCTCCGCCGACGGTGCCTACCCATACGCCGGCCTCTTGAACGTCCACGGCACGTTGTACGGCACGACTCAGAGCGGTGGCGCGCACGATGGCGGCACCGTGTTCGCGATCGCTTCGTCGGGCGCAGAAACGGTGCTCCACAGCTTCGGCGGCGCGGGGGACGGCACGGATCCGATGGCGCCCCTCATCGACGTCGACGGCACGCTCTACGGCACCACGCGTTACGGGGGGATCGTAAATTCAGCTTGCGGGAAGGGATGCGGCATCGTTTTCTCGATCGCGGCGTCCGGCGCCGAAACCGTGCTCTACAGTTTCAAGGGCTATCCTAGCGACGGCGCCTACCCGGCTGCAGATCTGCTCGACGTCGACGGCACGCTCTACGGCACCACGGGAGCCGGCGGTTCGAGTACGTGCGGCGGGCGCAGCAGTATGGGATGCGGCACGGTTTTCACGATCACAGCGTCTGGCAAGGAAAGCGTGCTCTTCAGCTTCGGCGCGCGTCACAAAGATTGTTGCCCGTCTGCGGGACTCACCGATGTTGACGGCACGCTCTACGGCACCACCTTAATCCACGATGGGAAAGTCTTCAGAATCAGCACGTCGGGCGGCGAAGCTCCGATCCATAAATTCAAAGGCTATCCCGACGACGGCGACAAGCCGCATGGCGGCCTCGTAAATGTCAACGGTACGCTCTACGGCACCACGCAGCGCGGCGGCGCCTATAGGCGGGGGACGGTTTTCGCGATCGCGACGTCGGGTGCGGAAACCGAGCTGTACTCCTTTCCCGGCGGCGTGCATGGCGGACACCCGTATGCGAGCCTCGTCAACGTCAACGGCACGCTTTACGGTACCGCCAGCGAAGGGGGCGTCGCGGGCCGCGGCGCGATCTTCGCAATCACGAAGTCGGGAGCGGAGAGCGTGATTTACAGCTTCAAAGGTTTTCCCCACGACGGTACGGGCCCGTATTCCAACCTCATCAACGTCAAGGGAAGGCTCTACGGCACTACGGAGTACGGCGGCGCGGATTAAGGTCGCCTGCTAAGTTGCTACGCGGTCTTTAGCGTGACCCCGCGGGTTTGGAGCGCTTAACGAAAAGAACCGGCGCGGCGATTCCAAAAGGCAGCCGGCGTTGAGCGCGGAACAATTCCCCGTACACCGGTACGTCCACCTCTTTGTCTAAGGAGACGGTCGATGCTAAGAAGCCTCATTCTCCTCACCGCAATCATTATTGGTCTCGGAACGCAGCCGCCCGTCACCGCTATTGACATTGCGCTTGAGCCGGACGCAACAATGCTGCAACACGCCTCGGCGCTCAACGCGCGACTGCGCGGGGATTTTGCAAAAGGGTACGCCCTGGACGCGACGCACCGTCCGCACGTAACGCTGCTGCAGCGATACGTCCGCACGGCGGACCTGCCGAAGGTTTACGCGGCTGTCCAGAAGATCAGAACCGAATATAATATGGCGGCATGGAAGTTCGAGGCTTTCAAGATTGACCATGCAGTCTGGAGCGGACTGGCTCTCACCGTCATCCTCGCCAAACCTCCGCAGAAGGTCCTAGAGGCCCAGCAGCAGCTTATCGATGCGATCGCGCCCTATACGGTTCAGACCGGAACGGCCGCTGCGTTCGCAACGACGCCTGGCGAGACGGACATCAACGCGCCCACGATTGCATACGTCACCTCGTTCGTTCCAAAATCGACCGGAAAGAACTACATCGCGCACGTCACCTGCGGAGTTGCTTCCGTGGCATTCGTCAAGCAGCTGGAAACGGAACCGTTTCCCGCGTTCACGTTCTCACCGGTGGCCATATCCGTCTACCAACTTGGAAACTTCGGCACCGCGCGCAAGAAGCTCGAGTACTGGAGCTTCGCACCATGAACGATACGCTGGTCGCGATCGACATCGCAGTCGAGCCTGGCGAAACCATGGTTGAGCGCTCCTTAGCCGACAACGCTAAACTGCTTAAGAACTTCCCGCAGGGTTACGCTCTCGACGAGACGCATCACGCGCACGTATCAATCTTGCAACGCTTCGTCCGCGAAACCGACCTCGAAAAGGTGTATGCGGCGATCGCGGGCGCCGTGGCTTCGGAAAACCCGAGCGGGTGGACGCTCGCAGCGTACAAGTACTACTATATCCCCGCGGGTCCGATTGGACTCGCTGGTATCGTCGTCGAGGTTACGGACGATCTGTTGAGGTTTCAACAGACCCTTATCGACGCGGTGACGCCCTTTTCGATCGCTACCGCGACGGCGGACGCATTTTTCAAGCTGCCATCCGAGCCCCCACTGCACGAGGTGCCGACGATGATCGAGTACGTCGGGAGGTTCGTCCCAGACCATTCGGGGAAGAACTTTATGCCACACGTCACTATAGGTGTTGGCCTGAAAAGTTACCTGGACGAGATGCTCGCTGCACCCTTCGGGGCTTTTACGTTCGCCGCCGCGGGCGCTTCGGTTTATCAACTCGGCGACTTCGGCACCGCGCGCAAAAACCTTAAGACTCTGGACTTTAAGCGATGAGCCCGGCCGCCGATCCTCTCCCGTCGTGGAACGAAGGCGCGGCTAAGTCGGCGATTCTTGACTTCGTCCGCAAGACGACCGATGCAACGAGTCCCGGCTTCGTTCGAGAAGAGGACCGCATCGCTACCTTCGACCAGGACGGAACGCTCTGGGTGGAGCACCCGTTCTATACGCAAGTCGCATTCGCGCTGCAACGCCTGGCCGATTTGGCCCCGCAGCATCCCGAGTGGCAGGTGACCGAGCCTTATAAGTCCGCTCTCGCCGGCGACATGGCTGCGTTTGCGAAGTTCACGATGAACGACTTGGAACAGCTGGTCGCCGCTACGCATGCGGGCATGACGACCGGTGGCTTTCAGACGATCGTCGCTGACTGGATGGATAAGGCGAAGCATCCGCGCTGGGATCGCCCTTACACGGACCTGATCTACCAGCCGATGCTGGAAGTCATGCAGTATCTGCGTGCAAGCCGTTATAAGGCTTTCATCGTTACCGGCGGCGGCCAGGCTTTCGTGCGCGCTTATGCGAGGCGAGCATACAACTCTCAACCCGAAGAGGTCATCGGATCGTCACTCGCCACCCAGTTTGAATACGACGCTAGCGGTAATGCGGTTCTCATGCGCCCGCCAAAGTTGCTGTTATACAACGACTCCTCCGGTAAGCCGGAGGACATTTATCTCTTCCTCGGGCGACCGCCGCGGGCGGCCTTCGGAAACAGCACCGGCGACGAACAGATGCTGGAGTACACACAGTCAGGCAGCGGGCCTCGTCTGATGGCTCTCGTGCTGCACGACGATGATAAGCGCGAATATGCATATGGTCCCGATAGCGCGCAAACCGACACGAAGTTCGGAGCGTTCACCCAGTCGCTCTATGACAAGGCAAAGGCAAGGGGTTGGATCGTCATCAGCATGAAAGACGACTGGAAGCGGATCTTTGCGTTCGAAACGTGATAATGGCATAATCCAGCATTTCTTGGCTTTCTCGCCGCGACTGCATCGGACTCAGTTATTAATCGGCATTCCTGAGAATCCACACCAGTTGGGATCGATGGCCAGCATCACGAAATCCAAGTTAAAAATGTAACCGCTGAATTCCCTGGAAACGTTCGAGGCATCGGAAATCCATAACGTGCCGCCCTGAGGATCGTATTGATATGTGCCGGACGCAGCGACGAAGTCGCCGGTACAGACCGGGGTGCGGGCTCCTGAGAGCGCAACCGTGAATGTGACATCGCTCAGGTCGATGCGGGCAAACGCTTTTGGCGATCTTGTTCCGGGATAAGAAAGTGGCACCGCGGTGCCGACGATCGTAATCACGTCGCCGGTACGTCGCATATTGTACGATGCGAGAAACTGATGATTTTGCCGAGCCGCAGCCGAGCGGGCGTTATAGCGTGGCAGATCGACGAGCAAATACGACAACCCCCTGTAGCCGCATGCAAGGACCATGAACGCTCCGAGCGCGCGGTAACCGGCACGCCACCACCCTGAACCGCCGGATGGATGTTTGCGCCCTGGCCCGCTGCGATCTCGCACGGGGCTTGTTTCGCTAGGCTTCGCTCACTCGCTTTATCGGGCTTTAAGGGACGCGCTAGCCATGCCCACCGCGGCCGCCACGGCGCCGGACCGCACCGCTCCTAATATTCTGCCGTTCTAGGACCCGGCCAAACCTAGGGACGAATATTCCTATTCGCACGACTCCTTCGCCTACCGGAGGCTGTGAAGATGAAGAGATTACTGAGCCGCTACGCTCTCGCTTCGAGCGTCGCTACGGCATTGTTCGCGGGCTGTTCGGGTTCGCACGCCGTGAACGGCATGCCGAGCGCACCGAACGATCGTCGCGATTCGCTCCCCGATCACAAAACATTCGGTTATACCGGAAGTGAACAGTCGTTTAAGGTTCCTAACGGCGTCACGCAGTTGACCATCGTTGCACGCGGTGCCGAGGGAGGCGGAGCGTCCGGCTCCAATTCTTACCAGCGTTATTTCGAGGGCGGACGCGGCGGCCGCGTTTACGCGGAAATCCCCGTTAAGTCGGCAGAGACGCTCTACGTCTACGTTGGCGGCTATGGGGGATCGCCATCAAACTCGAGAGCCGGCGGCTTCAACGGCGGCGCCAATGGCGGCACCAGCGGCTCCTATATCGTCGCTTTTGGCGGCGGCGGCGCTTCAGACGTGCGAGAAGGCGGAGACAAATTGAAAGATCGCATCCTTGTCGCCGCGGGCGGCGGAGGACAAGGGGCTGGCTGGTCTTCCTACTTCACGGGCTGGGGAGGAAAAGGCGGCGGTCTACTCGGTGGGTCCGGCGGCTCGGACTACGGTAACGGCGGTGACGGCGGCTCGCAAACTGCGGGCGGCGCTGGTGGCATCGGTGTTGGTCAATACGGCACTCCCGGAGCAAACGGTTCGCTCGGTCTTGGCGGGCAAGGCGGCAACGGCGGCGGTAGCACCAAGGTCGGCGGCGGGGCCGGCGGAGGCGGAGGCGGAGGCTATTACGGCGGTGGTGGCGGCGGCGGCGTCGAATCCGAAGGAAGCATAGGCCCGGGTGGCGGCGGCGGTGGGGGCTCGTCATACATTGAACCCGGCGCAATCAAAGGCCGCATGTGGAGCGGCTGGAAGAAAGACTGGGAGAAGCTTCACGGCAACGGCCTCGTTGTCTTCAGTTGGTAGGAACAACTCGAGAACGACGCGGGCGCGCGTTTGTTTCACGACTGCGCTAAATAGCGCCTCGACGCATCGGTGACGCTACAATCTGCGAAATGCCAGCCCTGCTTCGTTCGACACCGCGAGCGAGACGTGAAGTGCTTTTTGATTGAAGTAACTACGGTTACGTTTTGTCATCCTTGACGGGAAGAGACGCGCGCACCGGCCAAGAATCCCGAATGCGCGTTCCACTCGCCTTAGTAGCAGCGTCGGTGCTATTCGTCGCTTGTAACAGCAGTTCGACCGCGCCCTTCTCCCCGCCGCAGTCGTCGCCCAAGCTACAGCACATCGTCATTATGGTTCAGGAAAATCGGAGTTTCAATAATCTTTTTGCCGGCTTTCCGGGGGCCAACACTGCCATGGAGGGTCCGTGTAAGCCGAAGCGGCCGTGGTGCAAAACGCCGCAGCAGATTCCACTACGACCCATAAAACTCAAGAGCGGTCCCATCAATCAGGGTACGGACATCGATCATAGCCACCATGGATTCGAGATTGAGTGCGACGCTGACAGCAACGGCGTCTGCCGGATGGATGGCTTCGACCTAATATTCACGGGTGAGGCTGGGAACGGTCCGCCTGCCAAGACTTATCCGTATTCATACGTGGATCGGTCGGAAATCACTCCATATTGGGAGTTGGCGAAGGACTACACGCTCGCCGACAATATGTTCTCTACCGATACGGCTTCGAGCTTCATTGCGCACCAGCAGATCATCGCGGGAACGGCACGCTGGAATGCCGATTCCTCCCTGACCGACGAGCCGACCGTGCCTCCGTGGGGCTGCGATGCGTCCGGACCGCACGGAAAAAAGCGCTTCATCTTCACCCCGCTGCTCTTTAAAAGCGGAAGGTATGAGCGCAACGGTCCGTTTCCATGCTTCTCGCAATATAAGACGATGGCCGACCTTCTCGATGCGACGAACGTTTCGTACCAGTTTTATGTGGATAATCGTAAGCCGCCGCACGACGATTTTTCGGGTGCGGTATGGAATGGTTTCGACGCAATTGAGAAGTTTAGGTACGGGCCCGACTGGAACGCGCACATCAGTATTCCCAACACCAACATCTTTTCCGACCTAAAATCCGGTACGTTGCCAGCGCTGTCGTGGGTCATACCAACGCTTTATGACTCCGACCACCCCGCAAGCGGCTGCGACGGGGGTCCCTGGTGGGTTAGCCGCGTGATCAATGCGATCGGCGCGAGCTCTGCTTGGAAGACCACTGCCGTCATATTGATATGGGACGACTGGGGCGGTTGGTACGACAACGTACCTCCGCCACAGGTCAACTACACTAGTCTAGGGCCGCGGGTCCCAATGATCGTGATTTCACCCTATGCAAAACCGCACAACGTCTCGCATACACTCTATAATTTCGGAAGTATCCTCAAGCTGGCCGAGACTACGTTCAACCTCGGCTCGCTCGGGACGACCGATGCCTCATCGACGGCGATGAACGACGTCTTCGACTTTAGCCAGCATCCTAACGCCTTCATTCCGCTTAACGTACCAAAGCCCAGCGAATGCGCGACCCAAATTACCAATCCGCAAGGTACGAAAATGGTTATCGAGCACGATGGCGGCCCACCGGGGTAGCGCAAGCGCGAGGACGACCAACGCCGAATGAGCGATAGCCGTAGCGCACCCGCGAGGCGGCAATCTCTTTGATCTTTGTCCTCAGCATGCCATTGAGCGGGCCGGCTTTGGACTTGCAGTAGTACGTCGCGCGATTGAACCTGATCACGTCGCACGCGCGGCGAATGCCGACACCGAAAGTCGCGATCAGAAAGCCGCCGCGTTCGCGCTGATGCGCCGGCTTCACAGTTTTTTTGCGATGATCTCCTGAAGCATCTTGCGATCGAGGCTTAAATCAGCCACGATCGACTTGAGCTTGGCGTTTTCTTCGCGCAGCTGGCGCAGTTCGCGGATCTCGGGCGTTCCCAGGCCGCCAAAGCGGCGCTTCCAGGTATAAAACGTGTTCTCGTGGATGCCGAGCTTGCGGACGATTTCAGCGACCGGCGTGCCGGCCTCGGCTTGGCGCAAGGCGGCGGCGATCTGCTCGGGGGAGTGGCGTTTTCGCACGGGCAAAACCTCCGGGGTTCGGGAGAGAGTTTTGCCGATTTTTCGCGAGTCCCGCTGGTCCAGAAAACGGGTTCAGGGTCACCCGTCGAACGTTGAGTGCTCGGACCAAGCTTGCTCGGAGGCAGTATTCATGAATCGAGGTCTTATCGGAGCGCTTAGCACAAGCGCTGCCATAGCGCTGCTCGCTGGTTGCGGCGCATCACAGACGCCGATCGGCGCGCCGGGCGCGATGCCCCAAGTCCGGGAGGTGCCGCAGAAGGCGGCTCGTCAGGACCGTATGTACTTCTCCTCGCGTGCGGACGGGATCGCACGTCGCTCCCCCGCTACATCATCGTATGAGGTGCTGCACCGCTTCGGCCGTCAAGCCAAACTGGCACACGCTCACGGGGGAGCGTGGCCTTGGACCGACTTGGTTGATGTGAATGGTGCAATGTATGGCACGACGAAGGCGGGCGGCGCCCCCAAGTGCAATTGGGGCTGCGGAACCGTCTACAGCATCAGTAAAACCGGCGAAAAGAAGACGCTGTACCGCTTCCACGGCTCCGACGGCTTGTATCCCTTGGCGGGCTTACTCGACGTAAACGGGACGCTGTACGGCACGACCTACTACGGCGGCTCGTCTGGCGCGGGCGTCGTCTTCAGCCTGTCGACGACCGGCACAGAAACGGTCTTGTACAGCTTCAAAGGTGGCTCCGATGGAGCAAATCCACGGGGTGATTTGGTCAATGTAAATGGAGCGCTTTACGGCACGACCGAGCAAGGCGGCGGTTCGGGATGTTCTAGCGGCTCTAGTCACGGTTGCGGGATCGTGTACAGCATTACCCCGTCAGGTCAGGAGACGGTGCTGTACCGCTTCCAAGAATACTCCGAGGGCGCGCATCCCCACGCCGGTTTGATCCCCGTAAATGGCGCATTGTACGGCACGACTCGCGACGGCGGCGCGCACGACTGCGGTACCGTATTCAAGGTGACCACATCCGGCTCCGAAACGTTGCTGCATAGTTTCAATTGCCGCTCTGACGGCGCTAACCTGTGGGCGCCGCTGATCGCCGTCAAGGGAATGTTGTACGGCACGACGGAGAACAACCAATCTAAGTACGGGGACGGGACCGTTTTCAAAATGACTACCGAAGGTTCGATAAAGGTACTCCACTATTTCGCCGGCGGCCAGGATGGAGCTGTACCGCTCGGAGGCCTCGTTTACCTCAACGGCGAATTCTATGGCACGACTCTATCAGGCGGCAGTTCGTCATGCAGCACGCCCTCCAGCGATATTCCCGGCTGCGGCACGATCTACAGTCTCAATGCGAGTGGCTCGGAGAAGGTGCTGTACCGCTTCGAAGGCGGCTCAGACGGCGTCGAACCCTCGGCGAGTCTGCTCGCAAAGAATGGCACACTGTATGGCACAACCAATCAAGGCGGCGGATCCGGCTGCCAAGGCTACGGCTGCGGAACCGTTTTCGCATTAACTCCCTAGCGCCGCTAACCCCACTGACCGCCGCCGATCGGCGGGCCGGGCAAACGCAATGATTGAAGCGCCTGATGGGTCCACGGCGACGTACGATGCTGAACGCACTCGACAGCTCTACATCAACTTAGATGCGGCCGCTAATAACTGCAATTGTGCCAATTGCAAAAATTGCCGCACTGCGTGGAAGCCGGAGCATTTCCCATCAGACCTCTTAGCTGCGTGCGGAGAGATTGGCATCGATCCGGCAAGAGCATTTGAAACCACTGCACTTGCGTTCGATGCCGGACTGGTTTGGTATAATGGGCAGCTACCTTTTTATGGCGTCGTCTCAAAAGAACGACGGCCGGGCGACCTGGAGAGCAATCGCTGGCTGTTTTCGTCGCATCCGCATGGATCGGCAGGGTTCTCGGATGGCCTGGCGACCATCGAATTCTGCGTGCGTGTGCCGTGGGTACTGTCCGAACCGTACGGATAGCCACGCCCACGCGCCGATCGCACCGCCGCGCCTCGCACCACCGCCTCGCAGCGCAGCGTTCGCGCTTCGCAGCGAATCCGGTAGTGGCGGCGGCGCGTTGACACGTAACACCCCTAACTGCCGGAGTGATTATTACGAGGCTTTCCCCGGTGCCAGGCGCGGCTCGGCGCCGATATTTGTCTCGTCGCGAAAGACTTACCTATGCTGATTCACCCGTCGTTTCGTGACTGCGTGGCCTTTTTAGGCTGCGATACTTCGGAGGGTGAGCAATATGGCGGTACGACGTTCTTTATTCGTTACCCGTGGCATTGGGACGAACGCATCCGCTATGGTCTTGAATTTCGACGCGGCTCACTCTATTTCGTCACGACAAAACATTCACTTGACGCAATCGCATATTTAGGGTGCAGCCAGGCACGACTGCGGATTAATCGGGTCGGTGGCGGTCTAACAACCTTGGAGACTAAGCTGGGAGACTGGATAACCCATCCAACCGACTCATCCGTTGACCTTGCCGTACTTCCAGTGGACATACACCGGGAGACCTCCGGCTACGATCTGTCGGCATATCAACTCGAACGCGAGAATCTTGCTCACCCCTTCGTCGAGACGCGCCGGATGACCCACGATGAGTGGGACAACTCCGCCTTTGAAATCGGCGACGAAGTATTCTTCCCGGGCCTTTTCCGCCGTCACTTAGGCGAAGAACGGAACATTCCGATCGTTAGGACAGGCACAATCGCCGCGATGCAGCAAGAAAAAGTCCCGGCTCGCTTCGGGAAGCACCATCCCCCGACGCCTATCGACGCTTACCTCGTTGAAGTCCGCTCGATCGGCGGCTTGAGTGGCTCGCCCGTTTTCTTTTACTTTACAGGGCAGAATCGACGCGGTGCGTATGGCTCGCAACCCCGTGGATACTTTTTGGGCATCATGCAGGGCCACTTCGATCAGAAGATCGAGGCTGACAGCAGCACTCTCACGGATGAAGAGGAAAAGATTAATATGGGGATTGGAATCGTTATCCCCGCCGAGAAGTTACTGGAGATTCTGGATCGCGACGACCTGAAAGAGCAGCGTGAAAGAGCCGAACGAGAATATAACGAAAGCCGCGGCTCCACGCCCGACCTCGCAGAAGGAACCGGCAACACCTGACTCCCGCTTGCTCGTGCGACGCTCCGCGGAGCGCCTCACACTACACCGCGACGACCACCGCCGATCGAGGCAGCACAGCGCATCGCCTGGCTTAGCGGCGCTTGGATCGCACGGTCAGCCGAACCGCCGAATTCTTCGCCGAACGCTTTGCCTGAAAATCGCTGCAAATTTCTCGGTGGCGTCTCGAAGAAATAAGTCGCGCGAGCCGTGATGCACCGTGAAGGGGGTGGTGGGTGGCACGTTGCGCCGTGCTTTAAGTGCGAGGTTGTGCCGAAGCTCGACGCGTTCACGCTGAGCGAGATCAGCAAGGCGACAGGGCTATCGCTCGCAGCCTGCTCGCGCATCCGGGCCGGGGCGCGGGTCCCGCATCCGGCGGCATCGGAATGCTCGGGCGCTCTGACCGAAAGCGGCTAAATCAACTCTGTATTGTTTGCCTGTTGCGAAGCGCCGAGGCAACTTGTTCGCGGATGCTGGGCTCCGTCGCATCCTTGAAGCGCGTGATTATCTCGTTGTACGTCTCGATCGCCTCCTTGGACCGCCCGGCCCCATCAAGTGCAAATCCCCTGTTAAAGAGTGCCCGAGCTACTGCTTCTTGCAGGCCGGGCTCTTGCGCTCCATCATGTCGCGCGATTACCTCGTCACAGATTGCGACGGCCTCGTCTACGCGATCGGTTCGGGCCAGAAGAAAGCTTACATTAACGAGCGCATGAGCCGCTTGTTCCTGAAGCAGCGGTTCGTCCGACTCCTTATAGCGTGCAACGGCTTCGCGATACGTTGCCATTGCGCCGTCTATGCTTCCGCCTTCGGCAAGCGCGAAACCTTTGCCGATGAAGGCTCGTGCGACTTGCTCGCGGAGCGATGGCTCCTTGGCATCCCCGAAGCGTGCGATCGCGTCATCAAACGTTGCGCGTGCCTCATCAAACCGGCCCCGCGCGGCGAGTAAGGAACCTTTATTGACGAACGCCCGAGCAAGATCCGTGCCTGTATTTGTGCGTGCGACGACTTCATCGTACGTCGCGATCGCCGTTTGCCAGTCCCCCGTCTGACCAAGGAGAAACGCTTTGTCAATCAGCGCCCGAGCGATTGCATCGCGCAAGCCTGATTCGTCGGAAACGCCGGATGCGGCGATCACCTTTTGGGACATTGAGATCGCTTTCTCGTAAGATGCTATCGCCTCGCCGACGCGACCCGCTTGACTAAGCAGATAACCCCTATTGAGAAGCGCCCTGGCAACTTGCTCTTGTAGGGTCGGGTCACATGAATTGTTGGTACGGGCAATCCCTTCGTCGTACGATGCAATCGCCTCATCATAGCGCCCAACTTGACCGAGTACGAAGGCCTTGCCTAGAAAGCCCCGCACGATCTGCGTGTGCGCATCGGGATCCTGGGCGTCGCCGGAAAGCTCGATTAGCTCGTCAAACGACGCGAGCGCTTCATCGTAGCGACCTCGCCGCAAATGCAGAATCGCCTGTTTGAAAAGGTCGTCGCTATTCATCGATCATTACATTCGCATCTTAAACCAACGGCGCTATTATATTCGCCATCTTAAACCAACGCCTTTCCACGGCCCCTACACGCGCTCGACCGCGCCGCCGCGAGGCGCTGAGCGTCGCGGCGTCACGCTTTGGCCGGTGTCGCTACGGGGGCTCGGCCGAGTTTAGCCGAAACCTCGTAGGGCTGTGTGCCGTTCGCGAAGCGAAGGAGAGCATGTGAAGAGCTTGGATTTTGGCCGCCACACGCTGTACGTGGGCGTGGCCGCAGTATTGCTGGCCGGTTGCGGCGGACCGCAGCCGCCGATCGGCGAGCCAGGCGCGATGGCGCAGAGTTCGGGGATGATGGCGCGAACGCATCGGGCTTCGGGGCCGAGTGGCGACTTGCTGTATGTCGGGCACCCCACAGAGAGCGGCGAGGACATGGTGGTTCTTACGTTCCCTAGCGGCGAGCCTGTCGCAAGCATATCAGGAATTGGAAAAGTGCTGAATCTCTGTTCCGACACATCAGGGAATGTATGGGCAGTAACCGAAAACTATCCGGGCGACTTTCTTTACAAATTTTCCCACGGCGGAACAAGCCCGATAGCGAAACTAACGGGCGCTGAAATCTCGTGGGCCTGTTCTGTTGACCCGAGGACGGGAGACGTTGCGGCAGCCACTTATGGATTCGATATTACTCCGTACATATACATTTGGAGAGCCTATAGCGGAGGCTACAGCAGCCCGACAATTCTTTCGACAACGTTCGACCCTTGGGTCCTGACGTACGATCCCAATGGTAATCTTTTCGTTGGGGCCGGAGTTAAAGGTTCCTCCGGCCAGAGCGAATTCGCGTTGGAAGAGTTACCCTATGGCAAAAGCAAATTCAAGCAGCTTGTGCTGAATAAACCAGCGCTATGGCCTAGTGGCCTTCAATGGGACGGTCAGTATGTCGCGCTTTATACGGGAGGCCCTGGAATGAGGGCACGCATCTACCAACTTCGAATCGCTCGCTCCAAAGTTACCGTCGTTAAGACGCTCCATTTCGCAGAGATGCTGAAACGTCCACCTAACATCTGGATTTCTGGCAATAATATTCTCAGCATAACTCGACCGATTGACAAGCAAGTAGAAATCGGGTACTGGCGGTATCCTGAAGGCGGCAAGCCGTATGAAACGCTGCGCGGGTATGCTGGATCGCCTCTTGCGCTCTCCGTCGCCCCATCGCGGTCGCGCGTACATCGCTAGGGTCTGAAGCTATGAATGTATTAGCGATGGTTCGCTTTATGCTCAGCGCCAGTGCCCCTGCATCGCTCGCAGCCTATGGCGGATCGCAGCCACCGATCGGCGCGCCGGGCGCGATGCCGCAGAGCCGTGCGATCGCACAACACACCGCATGATCAGGGCATTGCTCTTGAGTTGCGTCGCCTTGGTGATCTGCTGGGCCGTCCCAAGCTTAGCAGCAGCAAAGTGTGGGACCGGCAATCCGCTAAGTTACGATGATATTAGCGCCGTGCGTTTTCAGCATGACGGCTGTGGCGTTGGTCGAAGCACCGGCCCTGAGCAGCAACTCCTTTGTTCGAGCTTCTGGGCTCTCTTCTCGAATGCATCAGCGGTTGATGCGGGAGCAAAACCAGTTTCAGAGGCGATTTATAGTCAGTACAACCTCGCCGCCTCAGTTGGAACGTATCGTTTAAGCGCCACGCTAGCCGACGTACGCAAGGTCCTGAGGAAAGAAAGCTTCTTCGAACTCTCGCCGGTAGATGTCGGGCCAGATACGGGTGAGGCGACACTGACGGTAAAACGCTGCGCGGTCGTAACGAAAATAAGGGCTTCTTTGATGCCGGAGGCCGAGGGGCCAACAGTGCGGGTGCTGACGGATATTATGGCGTTGATCCAAGATGCTTCGAAAAGCAGAATCTCCGCCTCTCCAATGGGGTTTAGCTACGACATTTTCTTCGAAAAGTAGCGATTTGTGCATAAATCCGACACCCCGCTAACGCCCACCCGACGGCACCGCAGAAGCGAAGCCACGCGTTAGGCCTCGCAGCCCCCACGCCGGTCGGCCTCGCATTGCAGCATCGCGCGCCTCGCAGCACGGCAACCACGACTCGCAGCGGGGCTCGCAGATTAACGGCTTAGCGTTTCGCGAGTGCTTAGCATCGCAGCGGCTTGGATCGCGGCGGCCTAGCTTAGCCTGGCATCTCGGCCGGCCGGGTGTCTCGTCTTGAAATCGATAACTCCTATCCCGTTACGCTGCGGTTCGGGCATAGGGTTAAGGGGGTAAAACGGGGCCCCCTGGCTCAGCGCGCAGCGCCAGCCGGCTTCGCGAAAAAGCCCGTAAATAAGGGGTTTTCGCATCGTGTCCCGATCGCCCCGCCGCGTGCAAAGTTTGCAGCCCCGTTTGCAAATCGCGCCGTACGTCGAAAATGCCTTATGGGATAAGGGTTTTAAGCTCGTTCGAGTGTTGCACGGTCGTCCCGTCCGCACCATCGATTCAATCGCGACCAGTAGGCGGCGAAGCGACCGAGGCTTCCAGCCGGGCCGTCGACCGACGGCCGGTCGCTTCGCCGCCTACTGGAGCCGATACCTTTAAGCGGCTTCCTGGGCCGACTTAGCACCGGCGGCCACGATTTTTTAACCTGCCGAGGCATTTCTGAGAGGACTTCCCAGGCACTCCTGTGGTACAATGCCGCCATGCATGCTGGCCGGGCGCCTTATAGGGCCCGCGACCAGCTTTTTTCTTATCTAAGGCGCTAGCGGCCGAACCTCAACTTCCAAGAGACCCTTATGTCCGCTCTGAGCAACAACAGAGACATCGATGTCTTTGAATTTTCCAAAGAGCTCGGCGCACTCCGGATGAACATTCATGATAAGTAGATCGGCTCTCGCCTCAAGGATCAAAGCCGCTTTCTTTTCATCAATACGATGACAACCGCGAAAACATCCCGTAACACGCTTCCCTTGGCCAATGAGATCGAAGTCGTGGAGCGCCTTTTTCCGATGCCGTCGCTCTAAACTTTCGATCAATTTGAAGATGTCGACCTTGGGAGGTTCAGCGTAGGCTGCCGCCTCGAATTCTTCCGCATATAGTGGTATCCAGTGCATTCGAGATATGCCATGATGGGTCGCCGGGTCAGCGTTACGGGGAAATGCACAAAAATAGTAAATCCGGCCTTGCCCTGTATATCGCGCTTGCAGGTCTCTTGCTTCTTGAATCGCCTCGGCAAGGTCCGTGTCTTGCGAAAAGAGTAGAATGCCATCGCAGCGTCTCGTTGCGGCAATGCGACCGATATCGAGGCCAATCCGCAGGTCAATCCCCTTCTCGCGTGGCGGCCCCTGTTTGTAATATCTCAGATCACGCGTGACTACCACGATACCGTCGTTTCGAAATCTGTTAAAAACACGATCCCAGTAGCTTCTAACATAGCGATCTCGCTCGTAGGTGGGGACCCCCGTATAAAACCGAATCTCCTCGATCGCGATTCGCGGATGCGGCGCATTCAGTGCTCGTAATTGCGTCTCCATCGAAGCTACGGTGGCCTCGACTAGCTTTCGCGGATCATAGTTCCAAAGTTTGTTACGATCAAACCCAAATACTTCGCCTGCCGTGCGGAGTACATTTTGACCGTCGAAGAAGACGACGATGCGTGTCCACTGTTCCTCGTCAAGAATCTGTTCAGCGTGCGTCGGCATCTCTGTCCATTGCTCGATCGCCCTCGGGCACGCCAGAGCCCAAATAACTCAGAATGCGGCAACCAATGCGCGACTCGATAGTGAAGCCTGCTGAGCTCTCCAGCTTAAAGATTCGCTGATCGACCTTGCCATCGCTCGTGCGGAATTGGACAATCAGGCCGTCCAAGTCCGGCGCGGGGTCGACTTGCACGGATGGGCCATCGCTAGACCAAATCCAATCGCCGCTCGCCGTGATTTCGAAGCGGATGCGTTTAGTTGTGTCGTTAGCGGCAACATAGTCGCGGATGCGGCCCAGGGCGTCAGAGTAGGGCGTAAGCATTGCATCGTTTATAATACCACACCGTCATCGGACCAGATCCCAAAGCGCGTTCCAGTGCCTCGGGTGTGGTGTACGTGCGCCAGATCGGATCCGCGAGCATGCAACGAGTGACAGCGCCGTCGCCGCGGCCATCTCCTTGAGCGAAAAGCCATCGAGCTTCGGAAGCACCTCGCGCCGGAACCACGCCTCATCGCGCGCCTGCCTGCCATTCTCGCGCTTCCATTCACGATTGCGGCGGTGTGCTTCTGCGATCGCAACCGCGCGCTTGCGGTTCACATCCGGGTCGCGCCGAGGATCGGTACCGGCCGCGGCCTGATGTGCGAGGGCCTTGCGTGCAGCGACCACGGCTTTATTCGCCTGCGCAACCTTCATCGTCGGGATGCACGCATCGCAATGCCGGCGCCGCCGCTTGACGACGTGGTTCCCGCACGCGGCGCACGGAACCGGCGAAAGGCGCAGCGGTTCCGGCCGGGGCGCGACCCATGCCTTGCTTGCGTACCGACGCGCCGCGCGCTGTTTGCGAGGTGTGGCCGCAAGCGGCGATGGGATTGACGGTTTCGCCGTAGGGTGCGCAGGCGCGATGCGAGGTACCGCTCCGATGGGCGGCACGGTTCGCGCGGCGGCGCCACGGAACGCCGCCGCGAGGTGGGCGACAACGGGCGCTATTAGCTGCCGCCAGCGCGGGATTGTCAGTGCGAGGTCGTGCGTGAGCGGCGCGCGCACGCGGCAGACGCCGTTAGGCAGTTCGACGAAGTCGCGCGCGGTAAGGACGCGCTCTTCCAAGAGATCGAGGACGAAGGCATCGACCGCGGGCCGGATCGGTTCCAACGCATCGAGGGCGAACGAGTCTCGATTACGCTGATCGGCATGGAGAACACCCAGTGTCGGGTCGAGACCCGCGCCCAGAAGTGCGAGACGCGATTCGGATTCCAAGAGACTGTAGGCGTAGTTCAGCAGCGCGTTTATGGGATTGGTCGCCGCTCGTGCTGCTCCGGTGAGCGTGGACTTTCTGGATTCGTACCGGGTCCATCGCGACGGTACGCGAGACAGGTCGCGCGACCGCAGGCGAATCGGCACTTTCGTCCAGGCGTTCCAGTAGATCGCCGCAGCCTTGGCCTCGCATAAGCGAATCTCGTCGATCGTGCCCGCCCGATCGAGCGCTGCTCGCATCGCGTCGAACCCGCCGAGTTTGCCGGTTCGCAGTCGCACGAGGTTCGCGCGTTGGCCGTCGAGCTTTCGCGCGATCAGGTCTCGCGCGAGGTCCGCGTCGAGACCGTTGGCGGTCGCGAGCGCCTGGGCGCGGCGGATGGGGTGGCGAAGACTCAGCCGCTGCGCTGAGCTAAGCTGCCGCGATCTACGCTGCTGCGCGCTGCTAAGCTGAGCCAAGCTTCAATCAGTTAGAACTGCGAGGCCGCTGCGAGGCGTGGACGCGGCGCTGCGAGGCGTTAAAGCGTGGCGCGGTGCTGCTGCCGTGCGGTGGGGGGGGCGTCGTTTTGAGGGCTCTATATTCTATCCCGTTACGCTGCGGTTCGGGATAGGAGTTATCGAAAAAAAGATGGCGCCCCCCTGCCAGTGCTAGGATAAGCTTAAGCCGCCACGATCTAGGCTGCGCTGCGCTGAGCTAAGCTGCCGCGATCTAAGCCGCCGCGATCCGCGCCGCAACGCGTTAAGCGCCGCACGCTAGACTGCGAGGCCTCTGCGAGGCGTGGCTGCCGTGCTGCGAGGCTTGCGAGCTGCGCTGCGAGGCCGATCGGCGCGGGGCTGCGAGGCGCTAGCGCTCAGCGCTTTGCTTCTGCGGTGCGGTCGGGTGGGCGTTAGGGGTGAGGCGCGGGGTGGTGGCGCCGCAGAATCGGTGCGGCTACAAAGTCTTTTGACGCGACCACTAGATTGGTGGCGATGGTGATTCGGGAGCGGCGCGTTTCACTCTTTTGCAAGTGAAGTCGCTAAAGAAGACCCAAGCGCCGGCCACCTGTCTTTCTACGTGCTCACGAAACGTGCCGTCCGGACGAAAACTGTAATTCTCCCGATATTTGGTTCGCTCGTCTTCTATTGCAGATGCCGCCGAAAGCTGGTCGTATGCAGTCCCGTTACGGGAGAGAAAGACGCTCACGTTCCCTTCCGAATCGGCTTGGGTTTCCCACCAGATTTTTTTCGTGGTTGAGTAGCCATCAAATTGGTCCTCCACGAAGTCAAAACCATACCCCACCGTTACAAAGTGGAAAACGTTGCCCGGCAGGACGGAACCTAGGGCAACGAAGTCTCCCTTTTGGATAGGTCCGCCGTCGTTCGGTCGGGTTTTTACCGAACAGGTCCACGACCCAACGGCTGACTGCCACCAAGACATTTGACCTGAAAGCCCCCGCGTCTCGGCGGACGCTGTACCACTCGCACAGACGCTCAAACCAGCCAGAAGGAGCAAAACCTTAACGTAAGGTCTAATTCGCACGTAACGACCTTTCATGGCTTGACCCCGCACAACTCGTGTCTTGACCATTCTAGCGAACCTTGTATCCGCGCGGCATCGCGCCCGGCGCGCCGATCGGCGGCTGCGATCCGCTGCAACCGGCGAGCATCGCGGCTGCAACGCAAAACGCAGTGGCATAGCGGCTACGACTCTGGCTCTGCATTACTTGCTTTCTGACGAATCGGCGAGGTTGCAACGCTGACGGTGGACGTGGGTCTTAGTTGACATTGCCGACCTCTCCATGCGAACGAGCAAAGACAACGATCTGCGCAATCCATATGATGAGACTGGCGACAAGAAGCCACGAAAACAACGCTTCGGTTTGACGGTGTGCAAACAGCATCGTAGCCCAAACCGCCCAGAGTACCGATAAGACAACATAGATTACGCCACTCGCTCGCGTACCGCTGCGCAAGCTGGCGATCGCAAAGGAAAGTGGGATCGCTAGGATTCCTAGCGCGACATACGGATCATTCCACAAGCTATGCACGACTACCGGTATGAAGACGTACGCGAAGCGCACGTCGCTGCGAAGATTCAACCCCGTTCCCATGGTTGGGCGCAGGATCGTCCAAAATCCGATGGCTAGCCCGACCGCGAAGTAGATGCTCCCGAAAAGACTCACCGGGATGCTTCTATGAAAGGTGAGAGTCCGATGCTGCCGTAGCCCGCGACCAATGCAACAGCCACGCCATTGCTTACGGCGAAGCTGCTAAACTCCAAGCTCTTCATTTACCTTGCTCCTCGGTCCGATAAACGGACCAGCGTCGTAAGGCGTTCGCTTCCGACGCAAAAAACTCCGGGCCTATCCGCTTTTTGTCGCTGAAACGAGCGCGGCCAATCGCGCTCGTTTCTGCCGCAAAAGGCGGATAGGCCCGGAGCCTGAGAGGGGATAGCGAACGTATTTCGCCGGTGGTCCGTTGATTGGACCGAGGAGCAAGGCAGATGAAGAGTTTGGATTTTGGCCGCTGCGTCTTTGCGGAGGATGGCCGACTTGGCGGCTAAGAAATGGCCAGCTTCTTTGCGTTGCGCTAGGACGCTCGCAATCGCCGTTATGCTTTACACGTCTTCGTCGGCGTTTTCCTCGGCTGATTCCAACGGTAGACTCTCAGAGATCGTAGTCTCAAGCGCTGCCGCACGCCCCACTGACATCATCAGGGGTAATGACGGCTCGTTTTGGTTTATCGACTTGGCTGCGAACAAGATTGGAAAACTCACGCCCCACGGAACAGTTACGGAGTTCCTCGTGCCGACGAGCCCTGGAAATGTGCGCGGTATAACCGTCGGTCCCGATAACAGCATCTGGTTCACGGAACGGATCGGCGGAAAGATTGGGCGTATTACATCCGACGGTGCCATCACGGAATATGGACTGGGATCGTGCAAGTATCCGTACAGCATAGCGGCTGGATCCGGTAATACGCTTTGGTTTACTGTTAGCAGCTCAAGGAGGGTCATCGCACCCTTTCCCACTGGATGCCCCGATTATGCAGCCATTGGTCGCATAACCACCGATGGCGCCGTAACTGAGTTTCCGTTACCGTCAGAAGCGCAAGGAATCGCACCAGGACCCGACGGTTCCCTTTGGTTTACCCAGCGGGGTACGCTTGGGAGGATCACGACCGGAGGAACAGTTTCAACGTTTCCGATTGCCGGAATGGGGTCACCTTCTCAGCTTATTGTCGCATCAGACCGATCGCTATGGTATGCGGACTTCATCGATCGCATCATTGGTCAATTGCAAACTTCGGGGACTCCGCGCGCCGCTAGGATCTTCAAGCTAAAGGGCAGACCAGGGGACCTTGCCATCACCCGTGATGATACAGTCTGGTTCACCGATGCAGACACAAACAGCTTGGGCTGGATTACTCGGGAAGGGGCCATCTTCGAAAGGGCTCTTCCCAGCCGGAACGCGTATCCGGCCGGCATCACCGTCGGTGCTGATGGTTCTGTTTGGTTTACAGAGTACAATCTCGGTCGAATTGGGCGCTTCGAACCCGCAGATTCGTCAACTACCGGGGGACAAAGATGATGACGTTGCTGAACCGCTACGCGCTAAGCAGCTGCGTGGTTGCCGGTATGCTCGCCGGTTGCGGCGGATCGCAGCCGCCGATCGGCGCGCCGGGCGCGATGCCGCAGAGCCCGGCGATCGCGCAGCACCCTGGGCACAGCAGATCGTGGATGGATGCCGACGTAGCATCGACGGACTTGCTATACGTAGCCGACTTTGACCGCGTTACCGTCTATTCGTATCCCGAGGGCAAGCTGAAAGGGACTCTAACTGGATTTGACTCTGCGGTCGGCGATTGCGTGGACAGGTCCGGCAACATCTTTATCACCAATCAAATTCCGAACGTTATCTATGAATATGCGCACGGCGGCACCAAGCGCATAGCGAAGCTGAGGACCGACGTAACGCCGGTCGGGTGCAGTATTGACGCTACAAGCGGAAACTTAGCCGTCACCGGATTTTCGCATGGCGCTGACATATTTAGAGGCGCGGCTGGTGAACCAACCTTTTATAAAGACAGCCACTTTTATTTTATGCAGTTCTGCGCGTATGATTCAAATGGGGATCTTTTTGTAAAGGGATGGAAGAATGGAAAGCGAGGCGATGGCCTCGTCGAACTCTTCAAAGGAAGCAGTAAGTTTACCGATATTACTCTCGATGCCACTCCAGATGCCGATGGAGGTATTCAGTGGACCGGCACACGGCTTGCCGTCGGCGGCTATTTACCCGATACGATCAACGGAACTCCTGTTATCTATCGGTTTCGCATTAGCGGTCAAAACGGCAGACGCACCGGTACTACGAAGCTCGGACCACGCGGGCTCGAACCTTTCCAGTTCCTGATCGACGGTAGCTCAGCCGTCGTTCCGAACTGGTACATCAAAAGCAGCTTGGAGCGCTATGACGTCTTGATCTATAAGTATCCCGATGGCGGCTCGCCTATCTCAGAAATCACAAGGGGCGTAGTTTCCCCGCGCGGCGTCGTGGTTAGCTACGCGCGCCGCCGCTAGGCGCAAAGGAATAAAGAATGCAAGGGCGCCTTCTGAGCCGCTGCCTGCCGCGCTTTGTGCTATGGGCTCAATCTTTGCGGTTGCGGCGGATCGCAGCCGCCGATCGGCGCGCCGGGCGCGGTGCTGAATAAAGGCATGCGGTCAGCACGAACCCCGGTGCTTGGACTGCCAGAATTAGTGGGGTTGCCAGACCGTTGACTACAGGAAGCCAAACCGAGTACTACCAAGCGATGCCGCCGCGCCTGCGCATTTTTTTCGTCGCAGTTCCGATCTACTTCATATATTGCGCTGTTATGATTTTGTTCTTCGGTAAGGTTGCGCTAATGTTGTTTCTCGCCGCCGTCTGCGGAAGTGCCGTGGCGCTGCTAACGCTCTACAACGTTCTCGTCCTCATTGGATTGCGCCGCCCGATGCTGACCCTGAGCCATTCGGATCTCACCTACCGAAAAGTGCGGATTCCATGGCGGCTGATTAGAGGCGTCACGACTATCCGTACCCCTATGGGAGATCGCGTTGGGATCGAGTTCGGTTCTGACGTAGTTTTTGTGAAGCGTACTGAACCCGGCAAGATTCCGTTACCTGGTGCTGGCTACTTGTTACGGAAAAGCATCGCACAATACGGCGCTGTCATAATCCCTCCCGTCAAAGGCAAGACGACAGAAGAGATGCGGCAGATATTATCAGCTTGTTATGCCCGCGCTCGCGAGGCCGCATCGCGCTAGAGACGTAGCGTAGCCTCGCAGCACCGCGCCGATCGGCCTCGCAGCGCAGCATCGCAAACCTCGCAGCACGGCGGCCACGCCTCGCAGCGCCTCGGAGTTAACGGAAGGAACGATTCGCGCTTAGCTCGCTGAGTCGGCGCGGCAGCCTCGATCGCGGCGGCCTAGCTTAGCCTGGCCACGCGGCGGCCTAGATCGCGGCGGCTTATCCTAGCACTGGCAGGGGGGCGCCATCTTTTTTTCGATAACTCCTATCCCGTTACGCTGCGGTTCCGTGGCAGCGTTTAAACTTCTTGCCGCTGCCGCATGGACACAGTTCGTTGCGGCCAACTTTCGGTTGATCGCGATGTACCGGTTTGGCGGGCTCTTCCTCATCTTTGTTCGTGTGGAACTGTTGCACGCGACGGCCGGTGCCGGGTGCCGGGCCAAGGAGTTGTTCCACTTCTTGCTCGGGAACGCGACCGGCGGCAACCGGCTGCGGAATCATCTGACCCGAAGGAATCGGTTCGAACTGCTGGCCGCCCGGCGCGTACGGCGTCAACTCTTGCGGCGGGGGTCCCTGTTCGATGACCACTCGGAATACGCCCTGAATCGCTTCTTCTGCAATATTATTCTTCAAAGACTCGAAGATTTCGAAGGCTTCCTTCTCATACTCCACGCGCGGGTCTTTTTGGCCGTAACCGCGCAGGCCGATGCCGGTCTTGAGGTGATCCATCACCCACAAGTGATCCACCCACTGCCGATCGATGATCGGCAGAAGTAAATAACGCTGCTCGACCACGCGTAGAATCTCCGGCGTTACCTCGCGCTCTTTCGCTTCATATGCTTCCTGCGCTTTGCCGCGCAGCAGCCGGCGAATCTCCTCGCGATCCTTACCGGCTAAATCCTCGAGCTTCACCTCGCGCTTCACCGGAAAGATCAGGTCCAGCGCGTTGAGCATCTCTTCGAGATCCCACTCGCTGGGGTGAGCGTTCTCCGGCGCGTTCTCCTCGACGGTCTCGTCGACTTTGGCTTCGAGCGTCTGCGTCATGAACGTCCGAGAGTCGAACGTTCCCTCCAAGATGGCGCGGCGGTCGCCGTAAATCACCGTGCGCTGCTTGTTCATTACGTCGTCGTACTCGAGAACGTGCTTGCGAATCTCGTAGTTGTGGTTCTCGACTTTGCTCTGCGCTCGCGCGATCGATTTACTGACCAGCCCCGATTCGATGGGCTGCTCGTCGGTGAAGCCGACGCGCTCCATGATGTTGGTCATGCGCTCGCCGCCGAAGAGGCGCATCACTTCGTCTTCCAGCGACACGTAAAAGCGCGACGACCCGGGATCGCCTTGACGACCGGAACGGCCGCGCAGTTGGTTGTCGATCCGCCGCGACTCGTGCCGCTCGGTGCCGATGATGTGCAGGCCGCCGTTTTTAGGAACGGTCGCTCCAAGCTTGATATCGGTGCCGCGGCCGGCCATGTTGGTGGCGATCGTCACTTGGGCTTCTTGCCCGGCATCCTTGATGATCTCGGCCTCTTGCTCGTGATACTTGGCGTTAAGGACGTTGCACTCCACGCCCTTGCGGCGCAGCATCGCGGCCAGCAGCTCGCTCTTTTCGATGGAGCGCGTGCCGACCAACACCGGCCGGCCCTTCTGGTGCTCGCGAATGATTTCGTCGACGACCGCCTCGAACTTGGCGCGCTCGCTCTTGTAAACGATGTCGGCGTTGTCCTTACGGACCATCGGCATGTTGGTCGGAACGACGACGACGTCGAGACCGTAAATGTCGCGGAACTCGCGCTCCTCGGTCTTGGCCGTGCCGGTCATGCCGGCAAGGTGATCGTAGAGCCGAAAGAGATTCTGGAAGGTGATCGTGGCCAGCGTTTGATCCTCGCCGCGAACCTTGATGCCTTCCTTGGCTTCGATGGCCTGATGGATGCCGTCGGAGTAACGCCGGCCGTACATCAAGCGTCCGGTAAACTCGTCGACGATGATGATCTCGCCGTCTTTGACGATGTACTGCTGGTCTTTGTGAAAAAGGTTCCACGCCTTGAGCGCCGCATTGAGTTGGTGCGTCAGCTCGATGTTGCGCTGGTCGTAAAGGTTGGTGACGCCCAGCATCTTCTCGACGCGCGCGACGCCGGCTTCGGTAATCGGTACGGCGTGCGCCTTCTCGTCGACGGTGAAGTCCTCGCCCTTTTTCAGCCGCGGAAGAATCTGGGCAAACTTTTCGTAAAGCTCGGTCGCTTCTTGCGACGGCCCGCTAATAATCAGCGGCGTGCGCGCCTCGTCGACTAAAATCGAGTCCACTTCGTCGACCAGCGCGAAGTAGAGCTCGCGCTGCACCAAATCTTCGACCTGCCAGGCCATGTTGTCGCGCAGGTAGTCGAAGCCGACTTCGTTGTTGGTGACGTAGGTGACGTCGCAGTTATAGGCTTCGCGGCGCTCCGCCGAATCGAGGCCGTGCTGGATGATGCCGATGCTCAAACCGAGGAACTGATAGATCGGGCCCATCCACTCCGCGTCGCGCCGGGCGAGATAGTCGTTGACCGTAACCACGTGCACGCCGCGCCCCTCCAACGCTCGCGCGTAAACGGGCAGCGTGGCGACGAGGGTCTTGCCTTCGCCGGTTTTCATCTCGGCGATGCGTCCCTCGTAGAGCACCTGGCCGCCCATAATCTGCACGTCGAAGTGACGCATTCCGACGGTGCGTTTGCCGGCCTCGCGCACCACGGCAAAGACTTCGGGCAGCATCGCGTCGAGCGACTCGCCCTGCTCGAGACGCTGTCTGAACTCCGGTGTTTTGGCCTGCAGCTCGGCGTCGGAGAGCGCGGAGAATCGCTCTTCGAAAGCGTTTACGGCACGCGCGGTGCGCCGCAGACGCGCGACTTCTCGCTCGTTGCCGTCGACTATGCTCTTGAGGAATGACATGGTTTACTTTACGGAACGATTCCTAATCCGGTTACGGCCCCCGGCGACGTATAGAAGGTCGGCGCGACGTCGTGGTTACTGGGGCCACCGGCGCCCGCCGGGAAGATATAGATGATACCACTGCCCGAGGCGGTTTCGTCGGCGACGTAGGTCGTGCCGGCCGAGTCGACCTTCACGTCGGTGGGCGCGATCAGCTTCGTATTGCAACCCTGAATCTTGCGAATCGGCTGCGTGTAGCGGATGCCCTTGCTGTACGGCGGGAAGACGAGAATGCTGGGACCTGTCGTACCGCTGCAGCTGGCGCCACGCCGCCCCTGGTCGGCGATATAAATGTTGCCGTCCTGATCGAGGCCCACGCCGTACGGCGCGAACACGCCGTTATGCGGGCCGATCACGAACTTTGGAAAGACGTTGATCGGGGTCGGGGTGGGCGAGGGCGTAGGCGTCGGGCTGGGAGTTCCGCTCGGCGTCGGCGTCGGCGAGGGCGTCGAGGTCGGTTTCGGGGTCGGGGAGGGCGTCGGAAGGACGAAGCCCTCTACGGTCGGCCCCTGAATGTTGGTGATGTAAAGCCGTCCGGCCGGATCTATGGCCGCCCCAGAGGGGAGATTGAGGTGCGGCTTGGGGCCGGCCAGCGCCTGATACGGTTGAATCGTGCCGGCAATAAAGAGCAGCACTTGGCTGGGATACTTGATCGTCGGGTCGACATCCGTGACGATCATGAGGTCGGGTAGCGGACTGGCCGAGCTCGACGGCGTCGGGCTGGGATTCTTGGGCGTAAAGGCGATGCCGCGCGGCCGCCCGCCCAAGGATGCCGTCCCCAGGGGGATCACGTTGCCCGTCGCCAGCGCCGCGTATTCCAGGAGCGCCGCCGCTTTGGTGCTAGGGTTGTAGTTGGTCACCCACAGGTTCTTGCGGTGGTCGAACGCCAGGTACTGAGGGCCGTTAAGCCCGGTGCTGCTGCCGCCGATATTGTACGACGGCCCCCCGCCGCTCTTGGAGCCGGAGTAAATGCTCACGGCGTTCTGATTGCTGTTGGTCGCATAGAGGGTCTTGGCCGGAAAGTTGGGCCCGACGTTGACGCCGGAGGTCTGGCCGAGGTTACTGCACGCCACAATCGCGGCGGTCATAATCACCGCAAGGAAAGCGTTCCGCACAAAACCCCTTTCTTTACCGTTAAACACTGCGCAACTGCGGTTCCGCCAGCGGACCGAGTTTCCTGGGCATGCACGCGATGAGCGAGGAACCACATGGCCGCTGCCAGCGCCAGCAGGACCAGCAGCGTCCAGATAAATCGCCGAATCTGCCGCCGGCGGTAGGCCGGCCGGCTCGACTCGGTGTCGATGATCGAACGAGGCACTTCCCTCAAACTCCCCGGCGAAGCGGGTGATTCAACTCGTCGGCTTGGACGAGCCGCAACATTTCGCCAACCGTAACGAAGCGGTAGCCGGCCCGTTTGAACCGCTCGACTACTGCCGGCAGGGCCTCTATCGTCGCCAGCTTACCGCTGTGGAGCAAAACGATCTCCGGCGCGGTGGCATGCTCGAGTAGGTGTCGCTCCAAGCGGTCGGCGGTCACCGAACGCCAGTCCCCGCTATCGTCGGTCCACAGCACGACCGAATACCCCAGCGCTTGCGCGACCTCCAAAGTGTGCTCGTTGTAGCGGCCGTGCGGCGGTCGCATCAGCGTGCGCACCGCCGGATCTTTAGTGAGCGCCCACAGCACGTCGCGTCCCTCGAGAATCTCGTGACGCACCTGGTCGTCGCTCTCCTCGTCGAGATTAGGGTGCGAGTAAGTGTGATCGGCGACTTCGTTGCCTTGCCCTTCGATGCGCCGCGCCAGCTCCGGCCACTGCGACGCGTCCTTGCCGATTAAGAAGAACGTCGCCGGAACGTTGAGTTCGTGCAGAACGTCGAGCAGCATCGGCGTGAAGACCGGATAGGGTCCGTCGTCAAAGGTCAGCGCGATCAGCTTTGGCCGGTCGGAGCGATCGCCGCGCGACAACTCTTGTCCGACGCGATAGAGCCGCGGACCGGGCGCACCGGAGAACTCGAGATGGACGTTAGTCCGCGGTGTGACCAATGCCGGCTCGATATCGCTCGTGCGTACGAGCGCGTGCAGGCCGCTAACGACCAGCCCACCCACAACGACGATTGCGAGCAGACTTCTCATATTTGCCGCCACTTCACGCCTATGGATCCTGCGATACGAGCGTGCTCTTGGCCACGTCGCTGCCGACGATCACCGTCACGTCGCTGCCGGTCTCCGCGGTCGCGGTTGCCGCCGGCGAAGCGGGCGACGGGGTATCGGGCACGACCGTCGCTTCCCGCAGCGGAAGCGGGAGCGCGGCGCGCACCCGAGCGCCGGCGTACGTCACCGCCGAATGTTCGTGAATTTCGGTCTCGCTGTAGTCTGAGCGATTCGCATCGGTGACTTGCCCAATAGTAAAGCCGGCGTGCTTGAGCAGATTGGCAACGCGCCGCGCGGCACCGGTAACGCCGCTGCCGTTTTCGACGTCGACGCGCAACGTCGAAGGCGGGATCGCTGCCAGCGCGATCGCATTGGGAGAAGCCAAGGGTTCCGGCGGCGGCGTCAGCATCTTCGCGACCAGCGCATCGCGCCGGGCCGTGTCGGGCACGAGCGAATCGCCGTAACCCGGCAGATCGACGTCGCCGGTATACGGCACCTGATCGCTGACGATCGACGCGGGGCTGAGGCCTTGATAGTGGTTTGCCAGCGAAATCAGTTCGGAATCGCTGAAGTCGGTCTGCACGTACTTGCGGAAAACCGCCAGCAAGTCGCCGAGATGCAGGAAGGTGTTGACGCGATCGCCTTTGATCTTGTCGGCTAGCGCGCGCAGCGTCTGTTGCTGGCGCATGATGCGGCACGGATCGCTGCACCAATCGTGGCGAAAGCGCATATAGGCCACGGCTTGATCCCCGTCGAGATGGTGCATGCCCTCCTTGAGATGGATGTGCAGGTGGCCCCATGTGTCGTCGTAATCGAGCGACTCGCCGGTGCAGTTGGTCTTATACTTGAGGCAGTTCGACGACTTGACGTAGAGATCGACGCCGCCCAGCGCGTTGACGAAGGCTTTGGTCGCGTCGATTCTCAGGATGACGTAGCGGTCGAAGCCCGGTATGCCCAAGAACTGCGCGATAACGGTGCGCGCCTCTTTGACGCCGCCGTCGGCCTGGGCTTGATTGATTTTGGCCTGCGTGCCGTTGGGCATCGTCGCGATCGTATCGCGCGGAATGGAAAGCTCGTAGATGCGCTTGTTGATAAAGTCGAGATTGACCGCCCAAATCACGTCGCTGCGCGAGTTGGTCGAGTACTCTTCGTCCTTGTTGGTATAGTCGTAGTCCAGTCCCTCGACCAGCACCAGGATGTTGCCCTTGCCGAAAACTTGCTGCGGGGACGAAATAAAGATTTGGCTGATGGCCTGCACCGGGTTGCGGTGCTCGACCACGGCATAACCCGCCAGCGCCGAGCCGACGCCCAAAAGTACGACCACGACCGCCACGCCGATGCGGACCCACGTAAAGAGCCGCCGCTCTTTCTGCGCGTCTTCCTCCGAAAGGTGCTTACTCAAACGGCGCAACGCTCCGCGACCAGGGCGCGCCCGAAGAAATCGAATGGGGCGCAGCCCTCAAGCCGCACGTCGACGAACTCGCCCGGCTCGGCCTCGCCGGTGAAGTAGATGCCGCCATCAACGCCCGGCGCTTCACCCTGGGAGCGTCCAAACCATGCTCGCGGCTGGCCCAGCGCTTGCCGAATCGGGTCGCGCTCGCGCAAACGGCGCGGCTCTTCGACCAGCACGCGCACCGTGCCGCCACAGCGGGCACTGCGCGCGCGATCCGAAGCGATGCGCTGCGCCTCGCGCAATCGTATCAGCCGCTCGCGCCGCCGCCGCGCGCCGATGCGCTCGCCGAGCTGCGCTGCCGGCGTTCCTTCCTCGGCGCTATACTCGAAGAATCCGACGCGATCGAGCCCGGCGCGACCGATCCAGCTCTCGAGATAGTCGACGTGCTCGTCCGTCTCGCCGGGGAATCCGACGATGAAGGTCGAGCGCATCGTGATTCCCGGAATGCGCGAACGAAACTCTTCTAGAATTTCCAGATAGCGCTCGCCGTTGCCGGGCCTGCGCATCGCACGCAGCATTTCCGGGTGGGCGTGCTGCAGCGGCATATCCATATACTTGCAGACCTTCGGAAGACCGGCGATGGCGTCGATTAGCTCGCGATCGACCGTTGCCGGATAAAGGTAGAGTAGACGAATCCACTCCAAGCCGTCGATCTCGTGCATCCGGTGCAGCAGCTCGGCTAATCCGCCGCGGCGATGCCCGCGATCGCGCCCCCACATCGAAGTGTCTTGCGCGATGAGGATCAGCTCTTTGGCGCCGCCGCCGACGAGCGCTCGCGCTTCGGCGCAGACCGATTCGGCGCTGCGGCTGCGAAACGGACCGCGCAGCGTCGGAATGATGCAGAACGTGCACGGATGGTCGCACCCTTCGGCAACTTTAAGGTAGGCCGTCGCCCGCGGCGTGGTTACGAGCCGCGGCAGAAAATCGTGCTCGGGCTCGGCTTCGAAACCCAATCGCACCGGGCGGCGCCCGGCCTCAACGTCGGCGAGCAGCTCGACGATGCCGGCGTAGGCGCCGGTGCCGACGACGCCGTCGATCTCGGGAATCAGCGTCTGCAGTTGCTCGCCGTAGCGCTGGGCCAAACATCCGGCGACGATCAGCTGCTGGCCGCGGCGCTTGTGGGAGGCGTGCTCGAGAATTACTCGAGTCGACTCGGCCTTGGCCGGATCGATGAACGCACAAGTATTGATGACGATGGTATCGGCGCGGGAGGCCTCGGCCTCCAAAGCCCAGCCCGCCTCACCCAGCTTGGCCACCATAACTTCAGTATCCACAAGATTCTTAGCGCAGCCTAAGCTGACGAACGCAACGCTGGGCACCCGGCGCTCCTACCGGTAGTTGACGAACTGCAGCGGCAGCTCGAAATCCATCGCTTTGAGCGAGGCGATCACTTTTTGCAGATCGTCTCTATTTTTTCCCGAAACTCTAATCTGCTCGTCCTGAAACTGCGCGTTGACCTTGAGCTTGAGCGATTTGATTCGCTCCATGAGGGCCTTGCTTTGATCTTTGGGAATGCCGCTGCGCAGCGTCACCACTTGGCGAACCGTGCTGCCTGCGGCCGGCTCGACGGCGCCGAACTCAAACGCCTTTACGTCGATGCCCCGGCGCACGGCTTTACTCTGAAGGATGTCGACGACGTTGCGCATCTTGAGCTCGTCGTCGGAGGTCAGCGTGATCTTTTGCTTTCCGTCGTACTCGATCTCGGTCTTACTATGTTTGAAATCGAAGCGGTTCTCGATTTCCTTGCGCGTTTGATTCAGCGCGTTGTCGAGCTCTTGCCCGTCCACGCGCGACACGACGTCGAACGACGATTCGCTCGCCAAGTTCTACCGTACTCCTCTCAAAGGGTGAAGGCGTGCTCGACGACGTCGCCCGCCTTACCGAGCTTGCCGACGTCCTTGCCGTCTACGTAGATGTCTACGCCGCCGGCGTTACCGATGCGCACCAACGCATTCTTACCGTGGAACGTCTTGGAGGTTCCGGCCGGAAAGGTACCCTCCATGCTAACATTTCCGTCAACGGTGACGCGCAGCCACGACGGAGCCGTGAGCACCAAGGCAATCGAGTTGCTTCCGCCTGCGCCGGCGGCGGACGAGGGGGTCGCGGTGGGCGAGGGGGAGGCACCCGCTACGGTCGCCGACGCCTCGGGCGACGCTGAGGCCGGCTCGGCCGGGGTCGATCCGGCGACGGTAACTCCTCCGCGGCGCATCGTCAGCTCGTTGTAGACGACGAAAGCGATCAAGAGCACGGCCACCACGGCGGCCACCCAAATGAGGGCCGAACCCCACGGGCCACGACGCCCGCCGCTAGTTGGCTCTCGCGGCTCGTCCGGGCTGCCGCCGGCTGGGCTGCCCAGCGTCTGATTGAACGAGCCGACGGCCTCTTCGGGATCGAGCCCCAGATAGCGAGCGTAGGTTCTCAGGAAGCCGCGAACGTAGACCGGCGCGCCGATCGCGCTCCAGTTCTCCTCCTCGATTGCGGCCAGGTAGACGGAGCGAATCCTGATTTGCTCGGCCGCGTCTGAAAGAGCCAGGCCGCGCGCCTCGCGAGCCTCGCGAAATCGGTCTCCCAGCGCTTGAAACGCCCCCGACATTGATGCTTTGAGTTGGCCCCGCCTTAATGTTATCCTGTTCGCACTCGATGCTAGCGGAACGCGTAATTGCGGCGATGAGCGGGGGAGTTGACTCCGCGGTCGCTGCCGCACTTCTGGTCGAACGTGGTTACGACGTCGTTGGAATCACGATGAAGATGTACGCACCGTCGAAGCCGGCGCACGCGAAAAGCTGTTGCGGCATCGACGATTTCGATGACGCGCGCCGCACCGCGGCCAAACTCGGCATTCCGCACTACGTTCTCGACTTCGAAGAAGTCTTTACGCGCACCGTCATCGAGCGCTTCGCCGGCGAGTACGCCCGCGGGCGAACGCCCAACCCATGCGTCTCGTGCAACAACTTCGTCAAGCTGGGAACGCTGGTGCAATACGCGGATCGCTTCAACGCGCGATACGTCGCGACCGGGCACTACGCTCGGATCGAGCGCGGTGCGGACGGCGCGCATCTCTATCGGAATCCGCACGCGAAAGATCAGGCCTATGCGCTGGCGCAGCTCGCGCCGAAGCAACTCGACCGCCTTCTCCTTCCGCTCGGCGAGCTCGACAAAGCGGGAACGCGCGCGCGAGCGCGCCGGCTCGGGCTTCCCGTGCACGACAAAGCGGAGTCGATGGACGTCTGTTTCGTCGAAGGCGGGGATTACCGGCACGTGTTGGCGCGACTGCGTCCGGAGATCAACGTTGGGGGTGCCGTGGTGACCAGCGGCGGCGAGCGCGTCGGCGAGCATGGCGGCATCGCCAACTACACGATCGGCCAGCGCACGAAGCTTCCCGCGAGCGGCGAGGGCGCGCGCTACGTCACCCGCATCGACGCGGCAACCAACACCATCGTGGTCGGCCGCGAAGACGAGCTGCTGTCGACGGAGTTGCTGGCCGATGAAGTAAACCTTATTCGGCCGGAGCGTTTTGTGGGCGAGACCGCGGTGAAGGCGATGATTCGCTATCGCTCCGAGCCGGCGCCGGCATCGGCGTCGATCGGGGGCGATGGCTTGCTGCGCTTGCGCTTCAAGTCTCCGGTCCGCGCAGTCTCACCCGGGCAGTTGGTGGCCTTACTCGATGTAGATGGCGACGAAGTCTTAGGCGCCGCAACGATTACCTCGTCATCCTGACAATGCTAGTTCCATTCCTTGTCGCACGTTCCAATACGTGTCGCGCACTACGGGCCGGAAGCCGGCGCGGACGATGATGTTCTCGATGTCCTTGCGAGTCGCTTCGTTGGTGCTCCCGGCGTCGTGGACGACTTGCTCTTCGATGATCGTTCCGCCCATATCGTCGCATCCATAGAACAGCGCGAGCTGGCCCATCTTCAGTCCCGGCGTCAGCCACGACGCCTGCAGATGCGGAAAGTTATCGAGGTAGAGCCGCGATACCGCCAGCACGCGCAGATACTCTAGCCCGGTCGATTCCTTGCCGCGAAGCGGCGTCTTGAACGGAACGTAGTACCAGGGAATAAACGCCGTGAAGCCGCCGGTCTCGTCTTGCAGCTGCCGCAGCACGTCGAGATGCTCGATGCGTTCGGCCGGCGTTTCGATCGACCCGAACATCATCGTCGCCGTGGTCGGCAGCCCCAGCAATTGCGCCTCGCGCATTACGCCGAGCCATTCCTCGGGCTTCACCTTACGAGCCGAAATGCGTTTGCGCACGCGCTCGACCAAAATCTCCGCGCCCGCTCCAGGCAACGACTTCATCCCCGCCGCCTTCAGCCGCGCCAAGACCTCGCGCGTCGGAATTCCCTCGACGTAAGCCAGCCCGACGATCTCGGATACCGACAGCGAGTGTAGGTCGGCCTGCGGGTATTCGCGAGCGACGCGCTCGAAAAGCCGCTCGAACCAGTCGATGCCGAGCTCGGGATTGACGCCGCCCTGAATCATGATCTGCGTCGCACCCTGATCGACCGCGTACTTCACCCGATCGAGCACCCGATCGTGCGACATCGTGTAGCCCTCTTTATGGTGCTCGGGCCGGAAAAACGCGCAGAACGTGCAGTGGACGTTGCAGACGTTGGTGTAGTTGATCGTCGTGTCGATGACGTAGGTAACGACGTCGCCGGGATGCATCGCCAGTCGCCGCGCGTGCGCCGCCGCGCCCAGCGCGTGAATGTCGGCCTCGCCGTAAAGCCGCAGGCCTTCCTCGAACGAGAGCCGTCCGCCTGAGGCGGCGCGTTCGAGCAGGCTATCCAGCGAGGGCATGCAGCTGCTCTCCAAAAAACGGCGGAAGCTTCGGAATCGCGCCGATAGCGACCAGCTCGCGACAGTACGCCGCCAAACCGTTGCGTGCCGCCGCGTGGAACATGAAGTTCAGCTTCCCATAGTACGTCTCGTAAAATCCCGGTGACCGCGGAATCGCTCGTTGCGCCAGCGCGATCACCTCTTCGACGTGCGATCGCGACCAGGTGTACGAATCGGTCAGCGCGTGCATGCAGGCGCGCACGGCGAGCGGATCGCGCGCGTAAGCCTCGCGCCGCGCGGCCCACACGGCGAAGACCGTCTGCTGGCTCGTCCATTCGTGCCAGAGGCGTCCCAAGTCGTAGACGTTGGCGGCCGGAAAGCGTTCGATCGCGTCGATCGCCGCGTCGCCGATGAGCAGCGTGGGGTCGCCCTCGCAAGCCCGCGCGAACGGCTGCGGCTCGTCGACGAACTGCGCGCGAAGGCCGTAGCGCCGCTCCAGAATCACGCGCAACAAGGCGCGGCCGCTGGCCGACTCGCTGGAAACGAAGACGCGAGCGCCGCCGAGCTTGGCCGGCGCCGTCGCCGAGACGAGCACCACGGAAACGACTTCGTCGCGCGCACCGATGCAGAGATCGGGCAGCAATACGAGTTCCTCCGAGTTTGCCGCCCAGGTAAAGGCGCTAATCGGGCTGACGTCGAGGTCGCCGCTCAGCAGCATCGCGTTGAGCCGCGCCGGAACGTCGGCGTGCAGCGTCCCCGGATACGCGATGGCGCCCGCGTCGAACGCTGCGTAGACCGGCAGGTCGTTGGTGTACTTGATGCGCCCGCAGCGAAGGCTCGTCACGATGACGCACCAACGAGTTCGCGTTCGGGGGGCGTCCAGTCCCAAGGAAACTCGTCGTAGGTCGAGTTGCGGCGCACCGGAACGTAGCCCGCTTCTTCGATGAGGCGGCGGAACTCCCGATCGTCGACATATTGACCCGACTGCGTGCCGGCAGCGTGGTAAATCATCTCTTCGTCGGTCGACCCGTGCGTGCCGTCCATGTCGTCGGCGCCGAACTGCAGCGCGACCTGGCATACCTTCAGCCCTTGGATCATCCAATACGCTTTGATGTGATCGAAGTTGTGCAGCATCAGCCGGGCGACGGCAAAGGTGCGGATGTCGTCGAGCCCGGTCGTCCAGCCGCAGTACGAAAGCTCGTTGCCGTCTGGATGGAACGCCAGCGGAATAAAAGCATTGTAGCCCGGCGAGCGCTCCTGTGAGTCCCGCAGGCGAATCATATGATCGACGCGCTCCTCGAGCGACTCGATGTGCCCGTAAAGCATCGTCGCATTCGACGCGACGCCTTGGCGATGCAGCTCCTCGTGGATGGCCAGCCAGTTGTCGGCCGAGACTTTATTCGGGCAAATCTTCGAGCGCGTCGCATCGGCGAAAATCTCGGCCGCGCCGCCGTTGACGTTATCGAGCCCGGCCTCTTTGAGCGCGGTGACGATGGCCGGGAAACCAAGGCGATGGCGCTTGGCCATGTACTCGATCTCCGCCGCCGTAAAGAGCGAGAGCTGGACGTGCGGCAGCGCCTGCTTGAAGCGGCGCATCAGCGGCAGCCAATAGTCCAGCGAGAGCTGACGCGGGTCGTGTCCGCCGACGATGTGGATCTGATTGAAGTTCGACCCCGTTTCGAGCGCCTTAGCGAAGACCCGATCGGGCGTCATCCGGAAGACGCGCTGCGGCTCCTTGAACTCGTCGGCCGCAAACGAGCAGAACGTGCAGCCCGCAAAGCAGACGTTGGTCGAGTTGATGTAACGGTTGAGAACGTAGAAGACTTTTTTGCCGCTCTTGCGCTCCTTCTCGGCGCGCGCCAAGCGGCCGAGATTGTGGATGTCGGGAGTGCGGTAGAGCGCGAGGCCGTCCTCGAGCGAGAGTGGCGTTCGGGCCTCGAGCTTCCGCTCGATCTCAGCCAGCGCCGGATCCTGCGACCTCATATCCGCCCTATTCTCCCCACCCTAGGACCGCCCCGCAATGCGAAAAGGCGCGATCGGCACCACCGCCAGGCCGGCGGCCACCAGTCCGACCGCCAGCAGGGCGCCTCCGACGAGGTCCGTGACGTAGTGCGCGCCCAGCGCCAGGCGCGACCAGCAGATCGCGACCGTCAAGACGGCAAGCAAGAGCGCCCCGACGCGACGCACGACTGCCGAAAGGTCGGACCAGTACATCATCACCGCCCACAGCCCGTAGAACCCGAAGGCGATCGCGGCGTGCGAGCTGGGATACGAGAATGTCGTCTCGTGCTTGACGACCCAATCCATCGGACGCGCGCGCGCGAAATAGTGCTGCAAGAAATCGGCGGCGCGCCAGGAGAGCAGCAGCATCGCGATGCTAAAGAGGATGCGCGTCCGCCACGCCCTTACCATGAAAGCAACGATCGACAGCAAAATCGCGATCGGACCGATAACTTGCACGTAGCACGACCACGTGATCCACCACGCGACCAGCGTGGCGTGATTGACCAGAGACTGCTGCAGCGCCGCCAGCGCCGCCGGCTCGCCGTTGCGCACCACGTACGTACCGAGCAGGGCGAAGAGCGCCCAAAAGACGAGCGCGCCGAGCACGCAGCGGAGCGCGAAGTTCTGGCGCGTTACCACTCAATCCTCACCGAAGAGATCTTGCTGCGAGTTCGGGCCTTTGCCCAGCCGCGGCGCCATCAGTTCCAACTCGGGGAGGCCGATGAGAATCTTGCGCGGCTTGGTTCCCTCGTGCTGGCCGACGACTTTGAACTCCTCGAGCTGCTTCATTATGCGTACGGCGCGCGGGTGGCCGATCGAAAGCTGCGATTGCAGCGCCGCGGTCGACGCATAGTTGCTCTCGATGATGAACTTGGCGGCGTCGAAACAGAGCGGGTCGACGTCGCGCCGCCCTTCCTCGTCGTCGCCGACCGGGACGACCTCGACGTCGAGCAGATTGTCGGGACGACCTTGGCGCGCCCAGAACTCCACCAGCCGGCTGACCTCCGAACCCGTGATAAGCGCGCCTTGCGCGCGAACCGGCTTGGGGGCGTCGATCGGGAGAAAGAGCATGTCGCCGCGTCCGAGCAGCCGTTCGGCGCCGTTGACGTCGAGGATGACGCGCGAGTCGGCCTGCGAGCTGACCGCAAACGAGATTCGCGAGGGTACGTTGGCTTTGATCAGGCCGGTGATGACGTCCACCGACGGGCGCTGCGTGGCGACGATCAGATGGATGCCGGTGGCACGGCCGAGCTGTGCGAGACGCATGATCGTCGTTTCGACGCGTGCCGGCGCGACCAGCATGAGGTCCGCCAGCTCGTCGATGACGATCACGACGTAGGGTAAGTGCTCGGTCGGATACTTCGCGTTGTACTCTTCGATCTTGCGCACGCCGGCTTTGGCGAAGCGCTCGTAGCGCGATTCCATCTCTTTGGTCATCTCGAAGAGCGCGCCGGCGGCGAGGCGCGGATCGACGATGACGTCTTTGATGAGGTGCGGGATGCCGTTGAAGACGGTCAGTTCGACGCGCTTGGGATCGATCATCAACATTTGCACTTGATCGGGCGTCGCGCTCACCAGCAGCGAAGCGATGATCGTATTGAGACAGACCGATTTGCCGGCGCCGGTCGCGCCGGCGACCAGCAGGTGCGGCATATTGCAGAGGTCGCCGAAGACCGGGCGGCCGGTGATGTCTTTGCCGAGCGCCATCCACAACGGCGGTACTTGTCCCCGATTGGGCAGCGCGTCGAGAATCTCGCGAATCGCGACGATCGAGATCGTTTGATTGGGAACCTCGATGCCGACCGCCGACTTTCCGGGAATCGGCGCTTCGATACGCACGCTGGCCGCGGCCAGTGCGAGCGCGAGGTCGTCGGCCAACGAAGCGATGCGCGAAATCTTGACGCCCCGCTCGGGGCGCAGCTCGTAGCGCGCGATCGACGGACCGCGCTCGATGTGCACCACCTTCGCGCCGACGCCGAAGCTGGCCAGCGTATCTTCGAGGATGTGGGCGCGGTTTGAATCGTCGACCTGCTGGCTCGGGGGCACGTCGAAGAGCGAAAGGTCGGGAAGCCGGTAGGTCCGCGTCTCACCCGGCTCGTCGTAGCGCGGTTCGCGCGGCTCCGGCGCCATCGGCGGCTGGTACTCGATCGCGGTTTCGCGCGTGGTCGGTTCTACCGTGCCGCTCACGACCGCCGGCGGAGTAAAGGCAGGCGGCGGTTCGGCCACGACTTCGAGCTCCGTCGGAGCGGCGCGCGGCTTCGCCGGCTGCATCGGCAGCGCGAAGGCTTCGCGCAGCGACTCGTGCCCGGGCAGCTCCATTTGCAGCTTCGGCAGCTTGGGAATCGGCGGCGGCTTGAGACCGCCGAAGAAGACGATGACGCGTCCGATCGTCTGCTTCATGCTGACGTTGGTGATCCACAGCGTCAGGGCGAGCGCGGCAAACCACAGCGCGATCCAGGCGCCGATCGTGCCGATCATGGCATGAAGCGCCCACCAAATGTTCGCGCCGATGACGCCGCCGCGGCGCTCGCCGCCGGCGCCGAACATCGCGTTAACGATAAGGAAGTACGCGAGCGCCGTGCACCCGAGCCGGGCGATCACGCGCGGCACGTTGACTTCTAAGAAGACGATTGCGCCAAAGAGTACGACCAGTACGGGAAAGAGCGGCGCGGCACGCCCGAAGAGCCACCTTAGTTGGGAGGCGATCCAGCCGCCGATGCTTCCGGCATAGTGAGGGGCCGCCAAGGCGATGCCGCAGAGGACGGCGAGTGCGACGGCGGCAATCCCAACGATCTCGAGGTTGAGCCTCGTCCTCGCAAGCGCCCTTCGGCTCCGCTGACGGGTGCGTGCCATGGAATCTTCTTCTTCTTCGTCACACCTGGAGTTCATTTTGAGCACGCCGACGCTCGTCGTCCTCGAGGGCGACCAGACCGGACAAGAGTTGTTGCTGGAAGCGCTGCGCGTGCTGGATCCGCGCGTCACCGGCGTCGAGCTGCGTTTCGAGCGATACGATCTTTCGCTGGAGAAAAGGCGCGCGACCGGCAATGGCGTGGTGCTGGAAGCGGCCGCAGCAATGCGCCGCCGCCGCCTCGGGCTCAAAGCGGCCACCATTACGCCCGAAACCAGCAACGACGTCGGCTCCCCCAACCGCATTCTTCGTGAGGCGATCGGCGGCAGCGTCATCGTTCGCACCGGACGTAAGCTGCCGCGCGTGCTCCCCGTCGGCGGCATTCATGCACCGATCTCGGTAGTGCGCATGGCGGTGGGCGACGCATACGGTGCAGAGGAATGGCGCGAAGGCACGGGCATCGAGGAGCATGCCTTTCGCACCGAGCGTATCTCGCGGCGCATCTGCCGCTACGTTTCCGAGTACGCCTTCGTGCACGCGGGGAAAGCCGGTGGAGTGGTCTTTGGCGGACCGAAGTACACCGTCAGCCCGGTTTACGAAGGGATGCTTAAGGAAGAGATGGACGCCGCGGCCGAACGGCATCCCGAAATTCGTTACGATCCGCAGCTCATCGACGCGACGTACGCGCTGCTGCTGTCCGCTGCCGGCGACGCGCCGCTGGTCATTCCGTCACTCAATCGCGACGGCGACTGCCTCTCGGACTTGGTGATGCAGCTTTTTGGTTCGATCGCGGGAGCGGAGTCGATCCTGCTGGCGTTCGATGAGAACCTCAAGCCGACGACGGTGATGGCCGAGGCGCCGCATGGCACCGCGCCGCGCCTCCACGGAAAAAACGTCGCCAACCCGCTGGCGATGATTCTCGCAGCATCGGCGATTCTTTCGTACGTCGACGATCCGAGCGCGCACGCCGCGTCACGCGCCATCGCCGAGGCGGCATTCGCCGCTTTACGTGAGGGAATCGCCACCGCCGACCTCAACGGCCAAGCCACGACCGCGGAGTTTACCGACGCCGTGATTGCGCGAGTCAGCTCGTCCCACTGACGGCTGCCGTTTTGCGGCTCCGCTCGGGATGACGTGCTTTAGACTTCCATGACTACGGGGATGACGACGGGCCTTCGCTTGGTGCGGGAGTAGATCGCGCGCGCCAAAACGCTGCGAATATGCTCTTTAACGCTGTCGGCATCGCGCATCGCATCAACGCTGATGCCCTCGATCGCGGCGCGAACCTCGCCGCGCAGCTCGTCGAGCACGCCGTCCGCTTCAGGAATGTAGAACACGCCTTTCGAGATTAGATCCGGCCCCGCCATGACGCGCGCTTCCTCGCTATCGATCGCAACGACGACCATCATGATGCCGTCGTTCGAGAGCGCTTTGCGGTCGCGCAGCACCGCTTCGCCGATGTCGCCAATTCCCGAGCCGTCCACGAAGACGTGGCCGCCGTACGTCTTGCCGACCTTGTCGCCGAACTCGTGCGTGAACTCCAGCACGTCGCCGTTCTCGCAGATGAAGACGTTGTCGGGGTCGACGCCGGTCTGCACCGCGAGCCGGCCGTGCGCCGCAAGCATGCGATACTCGCCGTGGACCGGCACGAAAAACTCCGGACGCACCAAGTTCAGCATCAGCAGCAACTCTTCTTGCGACGCGTGACCCGACACGTGCGAGCGCCCGTCGGTGCCGTGAATGACCGTCGCGCCCAGTTTGCAGAGATTGTTGATCGTTTTGTGCACGCTTTTCTCGTTGCCGGGTATCGGCGTCGCGCTGATGACCACCGTATCGCCGGGAACGATGCGGAACTGCTTGTGGTCGCGCACCGACATGCGCGACAAGCCGCTCATCGGCTCGCCCTGCGAGCCCGTCGTCATCACGACCACCTGCTCGGGCGGATACTCGTCCACTTCTTCGATTTTGATCACCGCTTCGGAAGGGATGCGAAGATGCCCCAACGATCCGGCAAAATGCACGACGTTACGCATCGAGCGCCCGAGAAAGGCGACCTTGCGATTGAAGCGCACCGCGTGGTCGACGGTCTGCTGAATGCGCGGTACGTTGGAAGCAAACGACGCCACCACGATCCGCCCCTTGGCGTGCGAAAAAATAGAAGTAAACGATTCCCCGACGATCCGCTCGGAGAGCGTGTGGCCCGGACGCTCCGCATTGGTCGAATCGGAGAGCATGCAGAGCACGCCTGCATCGCCAATGCGCGCGATCGCCGCGAAGTCGGCCGGCTTGCCGTCGATCGGCGTCTGGTCGAACTTGAAGTCGCCGGTATGGAAGATCGTGCCGACCGGCGTAGCGATCGCCAGCGCGCAGGCTCCGGCGACGGAATGATTGACGTGCACGAACTCCGCCTCGATCTCCCCGTACCGCACGCGCGCGCCGGGCTGCACTTGCGCGAACTCGGTCTCGGCGGTGTGCTGCTCGCGCGACTTCGCTTTGACCAGCGCGATGGTCAGCGGCGTCGCCACGATCGGTACCGATGGAAACTCTTTGGAGAAATACGGAATGCCGCCGATGTGGTCTTCGTGCCCGTGCGTCACCAGCAGGGCGCGCAGCTTATGCGCCCGCTCGCGGACGTAGGTAAAGTCGTTGATCACTATGTCCACGCCGTACATCTCGTCGTCGGGGAACATCAGCCCGCAGTCCACTACGACCACGTCGTCGTTGGTCTCGATGACCGTCATATTGCGCCCGATCTCGCCGCAGCCGCCCAGCGGAACGATGCGGACGTAGGGCTGCGAGGGTGGGGGGGCTACGGTTAACGTGTCCGTGGTCACCCCGCGGTCCTTATGCTCCCCGTCCTTGCTCCCCCGCGCCGACCCGGTGAATTGCGTGGCGGAGGAACCACGCAATGACCTACGCACTGCTGCTCGCAGCGCTAATCCCCGCCGGCCCGGCCTCGCCGGCGCCCCTCGCAACCCCTCGCCCCGCGCCCGGCCCGGCCGCCGGCGCCCCGGCCCCCGAGGAGCTTTTCTCGCGCCGCGCCATGCGCCGCGCGCGGCTCCTCATCGAGATGCGCCTCTTCCAACTGCGGGAGGAGCGCCTGGAGTGCGTGCGCGAGGCGCTGCGCCGCCGGCTCCCCGACGCTCTCTGGCCGGAGGAACCCACGCCCTGGCGCGGGGCGGCGGACGCCTCCGAGGCGGCGGCGAAGTGCGCCCGCCTGCCCTAGTAACATTTTGCCCGGAACCCGGGTAGAGGTTGAACATGTTGAACAATCGCGTCGTGCCCACGCTAATCGTCGGCTTAGTAGGCGCCGTTATCGGGAGCTTCCTTATGATGCTCTATGCGAGCAGTCATATGGGCGGCGCTACCGGTCCGGGCAGCACCCCGCCCGCCGTCGCCGCGGTGCCGCTCAGCGGCGTCAGCGATCAGGACCGCATCATCAGCGCCGTCAAGCGGACCAAGTCGTCGGTGGTCGCGATCACCGAGCAGGTCAACGGCCAGCAAGTTATTCCGGCCGATCCCTTCTTCCAACAGTTCTTCGGCGGCCAAGGCGGCCCGGGTATCGTCCAGCCATATCACGGTGAAGCTTCCGGCTCGGGATTCGTCATCGATTCGAGCGGTGACATCGTTACCAACGCGCACGTGCTGCAGCCGCCGGCCGGCGGAAAGGTGACGAAGCTGACCGTCGTCTTCCCTAACGGCGATCGCGTGCCGGCGCACGTCGTCGCTTACAACATCGCCGCCGACGTCGGGCTTCTCAAAGTCGACAACTATTCGAAACTGCCGCCGCCGCTGCAGTTCGCCGACTCGACCCGGCTCGAGCAAGGACAGTGGGCTATCGCAATCGGCGAGCCGCTTCAACTGCAGCAAACCGTAACGGTCGGCGTCGTTTCGGCCTTCAACCGCTCCGAGCCGATCTCAACCGAAAGCGGCACGCAGATTGACTTCAAGGGTCTATTGCAGACCTCGGCTCCGATCAACCCCGGCAACTCCGGCGGCCCGCTCATCGACATCGACGGCCAGGTGATCGGCATGAACCAATCCACCGTCAAGTCGGCCTACGCGCAGGGAATCGGCTTCGCCATTCCGTCGAACACGGTCCGCAAAGTCGTCGCCTCGCTCCAGAAGAATCCGGGCGTGCATCAAGGCACCGATACCGGCTTCCTGGGGATCTACATGGCCGAACTGAGCGCGGGCGTCAAGAACCAAATCGGCTACAACGGCAGCAACGGCGTTGCCGTGCAGCAGGTCTTCTCCGGCTCTCCGGCCGACCAGGCCGGCATCCAGCCGGGCGACGTTATCCTCGAGGTCGACGGCCACAGCTTTACGTCGGTCAAGGATCTCCATAACTACATCGGCTCCAAGAAGCCGGGCGACACGATCCGGCTCAACGTCTGGTCTCAAGGCATGAAAAAGATCGTGGCCATCAAGCTTGGCGAGACTCCGGCCGAGCAGCCGGTTTCGGTGCGGCAGCCTCAACAACAGCAGCCGCAGGATCCGCAGCAACAGCAGCCTGAGGACCCCCAACAGCAGCCGTAAGCCGAACAGGAGGGCCCTGCAACCAGCGGCCCTCCTTTCCTAGTTATAGGGAGCGAAACAACTCCTACCGCGTATCGTGTATGATAGGCGGTACCCACCATCCGATTCGTTCGTAAGCGGCAAGGCGCCGCCGTCCTCGTTGCATGGTTCCTCGCCCCTGCACGACGAGACGGTTTAGCTGGTCCAGGACGGTCGGAAAATAATTGAACGAGGTATTGATTCATGGCAAAGACGGTCGGCATCGACCTTGGCACGACCAACTCGGTCGTCGCCGTAATGGAGGGCACTTCGCCCGTAGTTATTCCCAACGCCGAAGGCTCGCGTACGACGCCCTCGGTCGTCGCCTTCACCAAAACCGGAGAACGGCTCGTCGGACAGCTGGCAAAGCGTCAGTCGATCACCAATCCGGATCGCACGATCAGCTCGATCAAGCGTCACATGGGCGAAGGCGATTATCACGTCAAGATCGACGGCAAGGATTACACGCCGCAAGAGATCTCGGCGATGATTCTGCAAAAGCTCGTGAACGACGCGAGCAACTATCTCGGCGAGCGCGTGACCAAAGCGGTCATCACCGTGCCCGCCTACTTCAACGATTCGCAGCGCCAAGCGACCAAGGATGCCGGTAAGATCGCCGGACTCGAAGTTTTGCGCATCATCAACGAGCCGACGGCGGCGGCGCTCGCCTACGGTCTCGAAAAGAAAGGCAACGAGACGATCCTCGTTTGGGATCTCGGCGGCGGGACGTACGACGTCTCGATTCTCGAGGTCGGCGACGGCGTTTTCGAAGTCAAAGCAACCAACGGCGACACCCGTCTGGGCGGCGACGATTACGACCAGAGGATCGTCGACTGGCTCGTCGATCAGTTCCGCCGCGATCAAGGCATCGACCTGAGCAAAGACAAGCAGGCGATGCAGCGTCTCACCGAAGCGGCCGAGAAAGCCAAGATCGAGCTTTCGTCGGTGGTGCAGACCAGCATCAATTTGCCGTTCATCACCGCCGATCAGGAGGGCCCCAAGCATCTCGACTACACGCTGACGCGTGCCAAGTTCGAAGAGCTGACCAGCGATCTCACCGATCGCTGTATCGCGCCCTTCCGTAACGCAATCGCCGACGCCAAGCTCGACATCTCGAAGATCGACGAAGTCATCATGGTCGGCGGCGCGACGCGCATGCCCGTCATTCAGGAGCTCGTCCGCAAGCTTACCGGCAAGGAGCCGAACCTGACCGTCAATCCCGATGAAGTCGTGGCGATCGGTGCGGCGATTCAGGCCGGCGTGCTGGCCGGCGAAGTCCGCGACGTCGTTCTGCTCGACGTAACCCCGCTGTCGTTGGGTCTCGAGACTCTCGGCGGCGTGATGACCAAGCTCATCGAGCGCAACACGACCATTCCGACCAAGAAGTCGCAGATCTTCACCACGGCCGAAGACGGTCAAACGTCGGTCGACATTCACGTACTGCAAGGCGAACGTCCGATGGCGGGCGACAATAAGACGCTCGGACGCTTCCGGCTGGAAGGCATTCCGCCGGCGCCGCGCGGCGTGCCGCAGGTCGAAGTGACGTTCAACATCGACGCGAACGGCATCGTCAACGTCGGCGCCAAGGATCTTGGCACCGGCAAGGAGCAGGCGATTACCATCACCGCTTCGACCAACCTCAATAAAGAGGAAGTCGATCGCATGGTCCGCGACGCCGAAGCACAGTCCGAGGCCGATAAGGCTAGGCGCGAAGAAGCGGAGGTCCGCAACAACGCCTCGAGCCTGACCTACTCGACCGAGAAGTCGCTTAAGGAAGTCGGCGATAAGCTCGATGCAACCGCACGCGGCGAGGTCGAGAGCGCGCTCTCGGAGCTCAAGCGCGTCAGCGAGAACGGCACGGTCGCCGAGATACGCCCCGCGATTGAGAAACTGCAGCAGGCCAGCTATAAGATGGCCGAGGTGCTCTATAAAGCCTCCGCTCCGCAGGGCGAGGCTTCGGGTGCCGGTGCGGGCGCGGACGACGGAGCCGCTGCCGGTAACGGCGCAAGCGCGGGCCCGGCCGGCGAAGACGTCATCGATGCCGAGTTCAAGGAAGCCAAGTAGCTCGGAGACGATGCGTCGATGTCTGACGATCAATCGGTACTAAAAACCGAGGCCGGTGAGGCCATCATAGAAGAGACGGCCGCGGCCGAGCCCTCCCTCGAGGAGCAGCTCGCCGCGGCTAACGCTCGCGCCGACGAAAACTACGGCAAGTTCCTGCTTGCCGTAGCCGACTTCGACAACTACCGCAAACGCACGCAACGCGACATCGAGTCGATGGTCGCCTCGCGGCGCCGGATGCTGCTGGAACGGTTTCTCCCGGTGTTCGATAATCTCGAGCGCGCGGTGGAATCCAACGCCGGTGGCGACACGCTGCGAGGCGGCGTCGAACAGACGCTGCGCGGTTTCGAAGCAGTGCTGGCCGGCGAGGGCGTGAAGGCCATCGAGGTAAAAGGCGCTCCGTTCGATCCGCGCGTTGCCGAAGCGGTAGGCACGATGGCATCCAACGGCACGGCCGAAGATACCGTCGTCGAAGTCGCTCAGAAGGGCTATATGCTCGGCGACGAACTCTTGCGGCCGGCGAAGGTCATCGTCGCCAAAAACGCCGACGAATGAACTTCAAGGACTACTATGCCATCTTGGGCGTTCCAAAGAGCGCTGCCGAGAAAGACATCAAGTCCGCCTATCGCAAGCTGGCGCGCAAGTGGCACCCCGACGCTAATCCGAAGAATCCCAAAGAGGCCGAAGAAAAGTTCAAAGAACTTTCCGAAGCTTACGAGGTATTGGGCGATCCGGAGAAGCGCAAAAAATACGACGTGCTCGGCCCCAACTGGCAGCAAGCCGCGCAACAAGCCGAGCAGCAACGACGCTACCGCACCAACGTCAACGGACAGGACTTCGAGTTCGACCTCGGCGAGGGCGGCGCGGGCGGTCCGAGCGGCTTCTCGGACTTCTTCGACGTGTTTTTCTCCGGAATCGGGCGGCGGCCGACGGCGCAGTCGCCCGGCTTCGCGCGGCGCGGACAAGATCTCGAGACGACGATCGACTTGGGCCTACGCGACGTCTATGACGGCGGCTCCAAGTCGGTTTCGCTGCAGATCGAAGACGTATGTCCGCGCTGTCACGGAACCGGCACCGAGCACGGCCGCCTCTGCTCGCAGTGTCACGGCACCGGGCACGTGCTCATTCACAGACGCTTTGAGGTCTCGATTCCCAAAGGAATTGGCGACGGCCAGCGCATTCGTCTCGCCGGTCAAGGCGGTGCTGGAATCAACGGCGGCCCGAACGGCGACCTCTATCTTATCGTTAAGCTCTACGACGACCCGACCTACAAACGCAAGGGCGACGATCTCTACGTCGACCTCCCGGTAAGCATTTACGATTTGGCTCTCGGCGGTGAAGTCCACGTGCCGACGCTCAGCGGTCAAGTGGCGATGACGATTCCCGCCGGCACGCAGAACAATAGGCTGCTGCGTCTCTCGGGACGCGGCATGCCGCGCGTCAAAGGTAAAGGGTCGGGCGACCAATACGTGCGCCTTATCGGCCAGCTGCCCACGAGCCTCTCCGATAAAGAAACCAAGCTCTTCAAGGAGCTCGCATCCCTTCGCAACGGCAAAGGGTGACGGCGAAGGCAACCTCGGGGTGCCTTTAGCGGTTCACCAGAACACCCAAACTCGCATAACGCATGGAGTGACATGATCAAAGAGATTGCTTTTACCGCGTATCCGGCCAAGGACGTCGCCGGTCTGCGCAAGTGGTACGAGGATAACCTCGGACTCAAGTTCTCGGGGCCGTACGAAGAGGACGGCGTAGAGAAATATAACGAGGCCAACATTGGCAGCGGCACGTTCAGCGTGCTCTGGCAGGGGTGGGCCGATCGCGAGCCGGGCAGCGCGTCCGGCGTGGTCTTCGAAGTCGAGGATATCGATAAATCCGTCGCCGACCTGCGCGCGAAAGGCGTCGAAGTGGAGGATCCCTATGCGACGCCGGTCTGCAAGATAACGTCGTTCGTCGACGGCGAGGGCAATAAGGTCTCCTTCCATCAGGTAACCGTACCGCACTAAGACGCGATGATGGCCGGCCACGGGCTGATGTGGTCGAACATCTATCAGCCCGAGAAACCTAAAGTCAAGCAGCGCGTCGACTGGAAACGGCTCGGCGCGCTGTTCGCTCCTTACTGGCAACAGCAGGCAACGGTGCTCTTCTGCATCGTCGTCGTGGCCGCGCTTGGGCTCGTGCCCGGATTCGTTACCGCGCGCATTATTGACTCGACGATTCCTCACCGCAACCTCACCGAGCTTGGAATAGACGTCGGCCTGATCCTTGCTTCGGCCTTGCTTGCCGCCGGAGTCGGCGTGCTGCAGGGCTATCTCAACTCCGTGGTAGGCGAGGGGATCATGCGCGATATTCGGACGAGCCTGGTCGCGCATCTGCACCGCATGCCGCTGAGCTTCTTCACCGGCACCAAGACGGGCGAGATCATGAACCGCGTCAGCAACGACGTGGACAACGTCGACAACGTCGTCACCGGCACGCTCACCACGATCGTCACCAACTTCGTGTTGATCGCCACGACGGTCGTCGCCATGTTCGTTTGGAACTGGCGGCTGGCGCTGCTCTCGGTCATCATCGTGCCGCTCATGGTCTTCCCGCTCGGCCCGGTCGGACGCCGGATGTACCAGATCCGCAAGCGCACCCGCGAGAAACGCGACGAGATCGAATCCATCACTCAAGAGACGCTCTCGATCTCGGGAATCACGCTGATCAAGTCGTTCGCGCGCGAGGCTTACGAGCGAGCCCGCTTCTATCGCGTCGGCACGAACTTGATGCAGCTCGAGATCAATCTGGCAATGGTCGGGCGCTGGTTCATAGCATCGGTGATGGCCATGGTGGTGGTTGGGCCCGCAATCGTCTGGTTCGGCGGCGGGTGGATGGCCATCGCCGCGGGATTGCAAGTCGGCGTCATCGTCGCATTCGTCTCATTCATTCAAGGCCGGCTTTACGGACCCGCCGCAGCGCTCGCCGGCATCCAGGTGCAGGTCGTCAGCGCGCTGGCGGTTTTCGAGCGCATCTTCGACTATCTCGACATGACGCCGGAAGAGTACGATCCGCCTGGGGCCACCGCACTGCCGGGCGTGAGCGGCGACATCCGATTCGAGAGCGTCGTCTTTGGTTACGATGCCTCACGCGAAGTGCTGCGCGGCATTTCCTTCGAGGTTCGCCCCGGCGAAGTGGCGGCGTTCGTCGGCCCGTCGGGCGCGGGCAAGACCACCATCACCGGATTGGTTCCGCGCTTTTACGATCCGCAACAAGGCCGCGTCCTCGTCGACGGTCACGACGTGCGAATGGTGACGCTGGAATCGCTGCGCCGCGATATAGGCATCGTAACCCAGGAAACGTATCTGTTCCACGACACGATCGCCAACAATCTGCGCTACGGCAAACCCGACGCGACCGACGCCGAGCTTCAAGCCGCGTCGCGGGCTGCAAACATCGCCGATTTTATTGCTGGATTGCCCGGCGGCTACGATACCGTCGTGGGCGAGCGCGGTCACAAACTCTCGGGCGGAGAGCGTCAGCGACTCGCCATCGCGCGGGTGCTCCTCAAAGATCCGCGGATTCTAATCCTCGACGAAGCGACGAGCTCGCTCGATTACGAAAACGAGGCGGCCATTCAAAAAGCGCTGGAAGTGGTGATGCGCGGCCGCACGAGCCTGGTGATCGCCCACCGTCTTTCGACCGTACTCGCCGCCGACGTCATCTTCGTCGTCGACGAAGGCCGCATCGTGGAGTCGGGCCGCCACGCGACGCTGCTGGCGCGCGGCGGCCTCTACTCGCGTCTCTATCACACGCAGTTCAAAGACCTGACGGCCTGACCGCGCGCTACTTGCCGGCTTGAATTCCGGCGTTGACTTCGTCGATGGCCTCTTTGACCAGCTTGATGGCGCTGGAGCGATGTCCGCCCTTATCGGCTTCGGCTTGATTCAGTTCGCTAAGTGCCGTCTGCAAGCTCGAGAGCGCGGAATCCATGTGGCCCTGCGCGGCGAGCACGGTGCCGGCGCCGACGAACGCAAAGAAGATCGCGAAGAGTGCGGCAATCGCGCCGTGTTGCAGAGCGGAACGCTTAACCTTCATTAGAACTGCCTCCAAAAAAGAAAGGGGATGCCGGGTTATCCGGCATCCCCTTGACGGCTCCTGCCTTTGGCGTTCAAACCGAATTGGGTATCTCCATCACCATCGGCTCGACGGGAATCATCAGCTCCGGTTCCGTCGCGGCGGCAACGTCTTCGACCGTAATACCGGGAGCCAGCTCGCGCAGAATCAAACCATCCGGCCCGACGTCGATGGTTGCCATATCGGTGATGATGCGCTGAACGACGCGCTTTCCGGTGAGCGGCAGCGAACATTGGCGCAGAATCTTGTGCGCGTTTCCTTTGGCCACGTGCTCCATCATCACGATGACCCGTTTGGCGCCGTGAACCAAGTCCATCGCGCCGCCCATGCCCTTCACCATCTTGCCGGGAATCATCCAGTTCGCTAAATCACCCCGTTCCGAAACCTGCATCGCGCCCAGCACCGCCAAGTCGATGTGTCCGCCGCGAATCATGCCGAACGAGAGCGACGAATCGAAGAACGAGGCGCCGGGAAGCACCGTAACGGTCTCCTTGCCGGCGTTGATCAAATCCCCGTCTTCCTCGCCTTCATACGGATAGGGACCCATTCCGAGAATTCCGTTTTCGCTCTGCAGCGTGACCGTCACGTCGGAAGAGACGTAGTTAGGAACGAGCGTGGGCAATCCGATGCCGAGGTTGACGTACTGCCCATCGCGCAGTTCTTGCGCGACCCGCGCGGCCAGCTGCGTACGCGTCAGCGCCATCTTAGGCTCCCTTCCGTTTGCGCGTCGTGACCCGCTCGATGCGCTTTCCTTGCGGTCCGACGTGCACGATGCGCTGCACGAAGATTCCGGGAAGGTGCACGCTCTCCGGATCGATCGCGCCGGGCTCGACTAACTCCTCGACCTCGGCGATCGTAATCTTTCCGGCCATCGCGCAGAGCGGATTGAAGTTGCGCGTCGCTTTGTGAAAGATGAGGTTTCCCGCTCGATCGCCCTTCGAGGCGCGAACCATCGCGTAGTCGCAGACGATCGCGTGCTCGAGCACGTACTCGCGGCCGTCGAAGACGCGCGTTTCCTTCTTAGGTGAAGCCACGGCTACGCTGCCGTCGGAGCGATAGCGCCACGGCAGGCCGCCGTCGGCAACCGGCGTCCCATCGCCGGCGGGCGTGTAGAAGCCGGGGATCCCGCAGCCGCCGGCACGCAGACGCTCGGCCAGGGTTCCTTGGGGGACGAGCTCAACTTCGAGTTCCCCGGAAAGGTATTGCCGCTCGAACTCGCGGTTTTCACCGACGTACGATCCCGTCGTGCGGCGGATGCGGCGGTTGTCGAGCAGCACGCCCAAACCCCAACCATCGACGCCGCAGTTGTTCGAAACCGTGACCAGGTCGGTCGCTCCCTGCTCGAAGAGCGCCTCGATGAGGTTGTGGGGAATCCCGTTGAGCCCGAAGCCGCCCACGGCGAGCGACGCCCCGTTGGGAATGTCGGCGACGGCCTCGGCACAGGAAGCGTAGACCTTCTCCATGGCGCCCTAATGCGCCGACGGAACGGGCGCCGCCTTCGTTGAAAGTAGCCCCGCTATGACTATGGCTCCAACCGATATTGCAGTCAACGACGAAGAGGCCATGATCCTCGCGATGGTGCGCGAGCTCGTTGCCGAGAAAGTCGCGCCGCGCGCCGCCGAAATCGACGCAACCGGCGAGTTCCCCTGGGACGTCAAAGAGCTCTTCGCGCAAAACGATCTGCTCGGTATCCCGATTCCCGCGGAGTACGGGGGGCTCGGTGGCACCTTCCTAACTTACGTAAAAGTAGTCGAGGAAATCGCTAAAGCGTGCGCGTCGAGCGCGCTGATCGTTGCGGTTCAGGAACTCGGCATGCTGCCGATCGTCATCGGCGGCAGCGACGAGCAGAAGACGCGCTTTCTGCCGAAGATCGCTTCCGGCGAACATCTGGTTGCTTACGCGCTTACCGAAGTCTCCAGCGGCTCCGACGCCCTCGGCTCGATGCGCACCCGCGCCGCAAAACGCAAGGACTCCTACGTGCTCGACGGACAGAAGATTTGGATCACAAACGGCAGCGTTGCCGACGTGGTCTGCGTCTTTGCCGTCACCGACCCCGAAGCGGGCTCGCGCGGGGTCACCGCGTTCGTCGTCGAGAAGGGGACGCCCGGGTTCACGGTGGGCAACCTCGAGAAAAAGATGGGCATTCGCGGATCGCCGACGGTGGAGCTGGTCTTTCAAGATTGCGAGATCCCGGCCGCCAACCGTTTGGGCGAAGAGGGTGAAGGCTTCAAGATCGCCATGAAGGTTTTGGATAAGTCGCGCCCCGGCATCGCTGCGCAAGCGCTGGGAATTGCGGCCGGCGCGCTCGAGTACGCTACCAACTACGCCAAGGAGCGGATCGCCTTCGGCAAGCCGATCGGACAGCATCAAGGCGTGGGTTTCATGCTCGCCGACATGAAGACCGAAGTCGAGTCGGCGCGACTGCTGCTTTATGAAGCGGCCAAACGCTGCGACGCCGGCGGACCCGACGTCACGCTTTGGGCCGCGATGGCCAAGCTCAAGTGCGGCGACGTCGCCATGTCGGTAACGACCGACGCGGTTCAAGTGCTCGGCGGCTTCGGTTACTCGGTAGATTATCCGGTCGAACGAATGATGCGCGATGCCAAAATTACGCAGATCTATGAAGGCACGCAGCAGATCCAGCGCCTGGTCATCGCCCGCAATCTGGTCGGACGCCGCTGATGCGGCGCGCGCTCGGCGTTCTCGCCGCGGCACTGCTCGGCGGGTGCGTTCAGCCCCCGGCCGGCCAAACCGTGCCCGCCCGAGTGGCCGCCCCGGCCGGACCGCTTTCGGTTCCGGCCGGCCCTGCCGTCCAACGCGCGCTTTTGGGAAACGGCAAGATTCGTCACGTCGTGATCGTGATTCAGGAGAACCGCTCGGTCGACGATCTCTTCAACGGCTTGCCCGGCGCCGACACCGTAACGTACGGTCTGAACTCCGCCAGCAATCGCGTCGGCCTCCAGACCGTTCGACTCGACGCCAACTACGATATCGATCACGAGCACCGCGCCTTCGAGATCGAATACGAGGGCGGCAAGATGGACGGTTTCAACCTAGAGCGCTCGAACTGTCGCCGCGACTGCATCCCCAAAACGCTGCGCGCCTACGGTAAAGTGCCTCGGAGCGAAGTCGCGCCATACTTCGACATGGCCGAGCAGTACGCATTCGGCGATCGCATGTTCCAAACCAACTCCGGGCCCAGCTTCCCTGCCCACCAGTATTTGATAAGCGGCACGTCGACGACCAAACCGGGATCGGCTTTGCGCGCCGCGGAGAACCCGCTAACCCCACGGCAGATGTTCAGCGGAGGGTGCGACTCGCCCGCGGGTACGCTAGTGATGCTGATCAACGGAAATGGAACCGAAGATCGGCAGGTGTATCCGTGCTTCGACCGGCCGGCGCTCACCGATCTGCTCGAAGCAAAATCGTTGAGCTGGCGTTACTACCAGGCGCATCCGGGGGCGGGACTATGGAATGCGCCGGACGCAATTCGCCATATACGCGACGGCGCGCATTACTCGACTAACGTCGTCTCGCCGCCATCGCAAGTCCTCAGGGACATCAAGGCAAATACCTTGGCCAACGTGGTGTGGGTCACGCCTACCGCCAAGGCTTCGGATCACGCCGGAACGACCGACGGGTCGGGGCCGTCGTGGGTGGCGACGGTGGTCGACGCCGTCGGCGAGAGCCATTATTGGAACGACACCGCGATCTTGGTAACGTGGGACGACTGGGGCGGCTGGTACGACCACGTCAAACCGCCGCAGTATAACTCCTACGAGCTCGGTTTCCGCGTGCCGCTGATCGTGATCGGCCCCTACGCCAAGAAGGGTTACGTCTCACACGTTCAGCACGAGTTCGGAAGCCTGCTGAAGTTCACCGAGAAGGTTTTTGGGTTGGACTCACTGGGCGCGACCGACGATCGTTCCGACAATCTCTCCGATTGCTTTGACTTCCAGCAGAAGCCGCGAAGATTCGTGCCGATCAAGAAGCAGCTTTCCGAGAGCTACTTTTTGAGCCGGCCGGTTTCGATGGAAGACCCCGACGACGAATGACGTTTGCCTTGGCGATAATTGCGGGCGTCGGGCAGAGGTGATTGACCGGGCAGCGCGGGCACTGCGGCGTGGGGGCTTTGCAGAGTGCGCGCCCGTGAAGAATGAGCCAATGGGTTGCGTCGCCCCACTTCTGCGGGGGAACGAGCGCCGTTAGGTCTTCCTCGACTTGGCGCGGCGTCGTGCCCAACGTCAAGCCGAGACGATGAGAGACGCGGAAGACGTGCGTGTCCACCGCCAGCGCGGGCTCTTTGAACGCATTGGCCATTACGACGCTGGCCGTCTTGCGTCCGACGCCGGCCAGCGATTCGAGATCCTCGCGCTCGCGCGGAACGCGGCTCCCGAAACGCTCCACCAAGTCTCGCGCGCAGGCGATAACGTTCCGGGCCTTCATTCGGAAGAAGCCCGTCGACATGATAATCTTCTCGACGTCGGGTTGTTTCGCGCGAGCGAGCTTTTCCGGCGTCGGATATTTGGCGAAGAGTTTCGGCGTGGTCAGATTGACGCGAGCGTCGGTCGTCTGCGCCGACAGAATGACCGAGATCAGAAGCTCGAAGTCGTTACCGTGCTCGAGCGCCGTTTGCGGATTGGGGTACGTGCGCTCGAGAATCTCCAGCGCAGCGAGAGCCGTGGCGCGCGGAACCTTCTTCTTTGGAAAGGGAATGGACGGCACGCGCCCTCATTCTCGCAAAGCGACGGTCGTTCCGTCGTGCGATATCAAACCATCGCGCTCGAGTGCCGCGACCAAGCCGCGAACGTCGTCGAGGCTGCGCCCCGGGATTGCCGGCGCTACCTCGCGGTGAAGGTCGAGCAGCGAGATTCGCTGACCCGGCGGCAAATCGCGCAGCCGCTCGACGATGCGCCCGCGCGCGTAGCGCGTCGTCCGCTCGAACGCAAGCGCCCCTTGCGGAGCGCGCCGTCCGTTGCGCGCGGCGCGCAAGGGTTCGAACGCAGCGCCGTCCAGCGGCGCCGCCTTGCAGTCGTGTCGCAGCGGACAGACGAGGCACTTAGGGGCGCGCGCGGTGCAGACCGTTGCTCCGAGATCCATGAGCGCCGAACCCCAATCGTGCGCTCGTCCCGAAGGCAACAGCGCGCGAGCTTGCGTTTCGACCTCGCTTGGCGCGATGCCGTCGCTGCCTTCGATACCAAAGCGGACTCGCTCGACGATGCGCCGGACGTTGGTGTCGACCGGAACGTCGTCGAGATTGAAGGCGAAAGCGCGGATCGCGGCGGCGGTGTAGGCTCCGATGCCGGGCAGCTCGCGCAACGCAGCGGAGTCCGACGGCAGCACTCCGCCGTCGCGCTCGCAGACGGTGCGCGCTACGCGATGCAGTCGCACCGCCCGCGAGTTATACCCGAGCCCCCGCCATGCGCGCAGCACGTCGGCCGTCGTTGCCTTCGCCAGCGACTGAATATCGGGAAAGCCCCGCATGAAGGCTTCGAACTTCGGGACGACGCGATCGACTTGCGTCTGTGCCAGCATGAACTCGCTCACCAACGTGCGGTACGGGCTTCGGCTGCTCCGCCAGGGCAGCGTCGCGCGCCCGTGACGCCGGTACCAGCTTAGCAGGCGGCGCTGCAGCGCGGTCACGAGCGCAGCGTGGAGATGGCTTCGCCGATGCGCCGAATGCCTTCGCCGATCTCGCCCCGCGCCACCGCGGTGAGCGCGAGACGAAAATAGTGATCGCCGCCGGAGTTTGCGAAGAACGCCTCACCGAAGAGGAAGGACGCCCCGAGCCGCTCGGCCGCGTCGAGCAGAGCCCGCGCGCGCAGCTCGCGCGGCGTCGACGTCCAGAGGTAGAAGCCGCCGGCCGGTCGGCTGACGCGCAAGTTCGACGGCCAATGGCGCGCGATCGCTTCGTCGGCAATGGTGCGACGCAGCAGCAGCTCGGTGCGCAACTGCTCGACGTGCGCGTCGTATCCGCATTCCAGGTAGTCGCAGATCGCCGCCTGCACGTAGAGGCTGGTGGCCATGTCGTAAGCCTGTTTGCGCAAAAGAAGCCGCTCGAGGATCGTGCGCGGTGCGGCCAGCCAGCCCACGCGCAGACTCGGTGCGATCGTTTTAGAGAACGTCGAGATGTAGACGACGTGGTCGCGTGCCAAGCCGACCAGCGGCGTTCCTTCGGGCGCCAGCGGACCGTAGGGATCGTCCTCCACGATCGGAACCCCGGCGCGCCGCGCGATGGTCGCCAGCCGCTCGCGCCGGTCGGCATTCATCGTCGCGTTCGTCGGATTATGCAGCGACGGCATCGTGTAGATGAATCGCGGCCGGCGGGTGCGCAGGATGGCCTCGATGTGGTCGACGCGCATCCCGTCGTCATCGACCGGCACGGAGATGGCGCGCAACCCGTTGATCTGAAAGACTTGCAGCGCTCCGGGATACGAGGGCGACTCGACGATGATCTCGTCGCCGGGCTCGGCCAAACTCTGGGCGACGATCGCGATGCCCTGCGTCGAGCCGGTAAGGATGATGATGTTGTTCGGCGAGATGCCGTTGGCGCCGCGCGCGTTCATCCGGGCCGCAATCGATTCGCGCAACGGTTCGTAACCTTCGGAGTCGCCGTAGGAGAGGACGAAGCGCGGATCCCGCGCGACGCGACCGAACGACTTCGCCAGCGCAGGCAGCGGCGATGGTTCCTCGGGCGAGACGCCTTGAACGAAAGAAATCCGGCCCGCCTCGGGCTTGGCCGCCAGCTCGCCGAGGACGTTGGGAAACTCGCCGACGCGCCAGGGCGGCAGCGTCACCCACCACGGGACGCCGGCGGCGCGCTCCGGCTGGCCGCCGCGCAGCTGCGGGACGACCCGGGACCCGGAACCGACCCGCTGTTCGATCAGCCCCTCGCCGACGAGCTCCCGGTAGGCGTGGACGATGGTGCTCCGATTGACCGAAAGGCGCTCGGCCATGGTGCGTTCGGGCGGCAGGCGGGTAGATTCGGGCAGCGTCCCGGCAAGAATCGCCTCGCGGAGATGCTCGTGGATCTGACGGTAGAGAGGCACGATCGAGTCGCGATCAAGCTTTGGAAGCAGGCCCGACCATCCAATTCGGGACATGGATGATTCCATTTCGCTGGACTTCCTGGGGAACGCTCTCGATTGAGCGAAACGAGTCGGTCGAGCGGGGTTTTAGGCAGTGTGGAAAGGAGTCATGAGTTGGCGGAACACCAGGTTGATGCGGCCGTAATCGGCGCGGGTCCGGGGGGCTACCATGCGGCCATTCGCCTGGCGCAGCTGGGCAAGAAAGTCATTTGCATCGACCGCGACGAGGTCGGCGGCGTTTGTTTGAACTGGGGATGCATTCCCACCAAAGCGCTGCTGCACGTCGGCGAAGTCGTGCGCCACATCGAGCATGCCGGCGCGATCGGCATCAAAGTTCCCAAGGCGGAAATCCAGCGCGAAGCGGTTGCGAAGTTCAAGAGCGACGTCGTCAACGCCAACGTCGGCGGCGTCAAGACGCTCTTCAAAGCAAACGGCGTAACGTTCGTCCGCGGAGAGGCGACGCTGAAGTCGCCGACGGAAGTCTCGGTTAAGACCGCCGACGGAACCGATCGCATCGTCGCCGCCAATATCGTAATCGCAACCGGTTCGGCTCCAGTCGACGTCAAGGCGTGGCCGCGCGACCGCGAAACGATCATCAATTCCGACGACGCCGTCAACGTGTCGCGCATTCCGAAAAATCTTCTGGTCGTCGGCGGCGGCGTAATCGGCCTCGAGTTTGCCACGGTCTACGGGCGGCTCGGCGCGAAGGTTCTGGTCGTCGAAATGATGCCGCAGATACTTACCGGTACCGACTTGGAGATCGGCAAGACGCTGGGACGCATTCTCAAGAAGCAAGGCATCGAATTCATGCTCAACACCAAGGTGGTAAGCATCGAGAAGACCGCCGGCGGCGCGCGCGCCACGCTCAACGGCGAAGGCACCGGCTCCAAGGACGAAACGCGCGATTTCGACATGGTGCTCGTCGCCGTCGGACGCCGGCCGGTCACCGACAATCTCCGTTTGGACGCGGCGGGACTGCAGGTTGACGACCGCGGATTTATTACGACCGATCAGCAGCAGCGCACCAAGATACCGAATATCTTTGCCGTCGGCGACGTCACCGGTGCGCCGCTGCTCGCGCACCGCGCGATGAAGCAAGGGGTGGTCGCTGCCGAGGTCATCGCCGGCGATCGCTCGGCGGCGTTCGACCCCGTCGCCGTTCCGAACTGCGTATACACCGATCCCGAAGTCGCAACCGTCGGCCTCTCCGAAGAGGACGCCAAAGCTGCCGGCCACGAGGTGCGAATCGGTAAGTTTCCGCTCGCCGCCAGCGGCCGCGCCCGCACGATGAACGAATCCGACGGTCTGCTCAAGCTCGTAGGCGACGCCAAGACCGATCTGCTGCTCGGCATGCACATCGTCGCGCCGCAAGCCGAATCGCTCATCGGCGAAGGCGTCATCGCGCTCGAGATGGGCGCGACGCTGGAAGATATCGGACTCTCGGTTCACCCGCATCCGACGCTCACCGAGGGTATCATGGACGCGGCCGAGGCGGCGCACGGCAAGGCGATCCATATCATCAATCCCAGGCCGAAGGCTCCGGTGGGCGCACCGTAGCGTTGCGAACTGAGGTCGAAGTTTGAGCAAGCCGGCACGCCTCTTCGATTTGGGGACGAAACCGTACCGTGAGGTGTGGGACTTGCAGCATGCGCTGCACGAGGACGTGCGTCAAGGGCGTGCGCCCGACGCGTGGATCCTCGTCGAGCATGCGCCGGTGGTTACGCTAGGGCGCCAAGCCAAAGCAGAAAACGTTTTACTCCGCGCCGACGAGCTCGCTCGGCGCGGTATCGAGGTGGTTTCGGTCGAACGCGGCGGCGACGTCACCTACCACGGGCCCGGGCAACTGGTCGTTTATCCGGTGCGTCGGCTCGAGCGGTTCCGCGAAGTCGTGCCGCTGGTGCGCTCGCTCGAAGAAGCGGTGATTGCGGCGTGCGCGCGATTCGGTGTGAGCGGCGAACGCTGGAGCGAGCACCCCGGAGTTTGGGTCGGGCGGAATCAAATCGCCGCCATCGGCCTAGCGGTACGGCGCATGGTCTCGATGCACGGAGTTTCCTTCAACGTATGCAACGCGCTCGACTACGATCGCGTCATCAATCCGTGCGGCATCTCCGACCGGGGACTGACCTCGCTTTCGGTTGAGACGGGTCGCTCGGTAAGCGTAGACGAGGCAAAGACGGTGCTCCTCGACGAGCTTTCGCGGATTTTCGGCGTGACGTTCAGGTCTGAGAAGCTGGTGGCGTAGCGTGGCCATAGAAATAAGCCTGATCGACGGTGCGAGAGTTCGCAAGCCGGATTGGCTGCGGGTTTCGTTGCCGATCGGCGACGAGTACGAGAGAGTCAAAGCTAAAGTCGGTGCGCTGGCGCTGCACACCGTCTGCAAGGAAGCGGCCTGCCCTAACGTGGCCGAGTGCTGGGGTGCCGGAACCGCGACCATCATGATTCTGGGCGACTTGTGCACGCGCGGCTGCCGCTTCTGCAACGTTAAGACCGGCAACCCGCGCGGCGAGGTCGACTGGCTCGAGCCGGTGCGCGTGGCCGGTGCCGTCCGCGATCTGGGCTGGAAGTATTTGGTCGTTACCGCGGTCGACCGCGACGATCTCGCCGACGGCGGCGCGTTGATCTTTGCCAATACGGTGCGCGCCATTCGCGAACGCAATCCGGGCACGCGCGTCGAGATCCTCAGCGGCGACTATCGCGGCGACTTGACGGCGCTCGACATTGTCGTAGACGCCCGACCGGATGTCTTCGCCCACAACTTGGAGACGGTGCGCCGGCTGACGCCCTCGGTGCGCGACAAGCGAGCCTCATACGAGCAGTCGCTGGCGGTCCTGACGCACGTCAAGCAGCGAGCCCCCGAGCGTTTCACCAAAACCTCCCTGATGCTCGGCTTGGGCGAACGCGAAGAGGAAGTCGAAGCGGCGATGGATGACGCACGCTCTGCCGGCGTCGACATCTTCACTATGGGCCAATACCTGCAACCGAGCAAGAAACATCTGCCCGTCGTCGAGTACGTTATGCCCGCGCAGTTCGAGAGGCTGGGCAAGCTGGCCGAACGGCGGGGCTTTCACCAAGTCGTGTCGAGCCCGCTCTCGCGCAGCTCGTACCATGCGGAGCAGGCCTTCTAGAACAATCTCGGCGACGGGTTGCGGATTGCGCAACCGCCTGTAACGTCTGTAGGTTGGTACGGCTAACGTCATGACCAAGGTCTTCCTCAATCGTCCCGTCCTGGCAGCGGTCTGCTCGATGCTGATCCTCATTGCCGGCTTGGTGGTCATCCCGGCGATGGCGGTGTCGGAGTACCCGCAGATTGCGCCGCCGGTCGTGACCATCACGGCGATCTATACCGGCGCCAGCCCGCAGGCGGTCGAGGCGCAAGTTACGACGCCGCTCGAGCAAGCAGTCAACACCGTGCAGGGCCTGCGCTACATCAGCTCGACGAGCGCCCAAGGCACGTCCAGCATCACCTGCACCTTCAACCTCGGCGTCAACCTCGACATCGCCGCCGCCGACGTGCAGAATCTCGTTCAGTCCTCTATCGGGCAGCTGCCCGCCACGGTCCAACAGCTCGGCATCACCGTCGCCAAGAACTCCGGCGCGTTCGTCATGGGTATCGCGCTCACGTCCGACCGCAAGAGCCTCGACACCCTTACGCTCAGCAACTACGCCCAACTCAACATCACCAACAATATCAGCCGCGTGCCGGGCGTCTCGCAGGTCATTATCTTCGGCCAGCGCCAGTACGCCATGCGTATCTGGATCGATCCGATCAAGTTGGCCCAACAGGGGCTCGATGCCACCGACGTCGTGACGGCCCTGCAAGAACAGAACGCGGCCGTGGCGGCCGGCAGCATCGGCTCGCCTCCGGCCCCTAAGAATCAACCGTACACCTATACGGTTAACGCGCTGACCCAGCTCTCCGATCCGTCGCAGTTTGCCAACATCGTGCTGCGCGCCAATCCCAACGGCGGCTACGTCCACCTCGGCGACGTCGCGCGCATCGAGCTGGGTGCGCAGAGTTATACCACCGATCTTCGCTTTGACGGCAAGAGTCAGGTGGTCGGCATGGGCGTGCTGCAATACCCGACCGCCAACGCCATCGACGTCTCGCGACGGGTCATCGCCGAGATGCAGCAGTTGGCGCCGCAATTCCCCGCCGGAATGCATTGGGACGTGGCTTTCGACGTCACGCAATACGTCAACGAGTCGGTCAAAGAGGTCGTGCTGACGCTTCTGCTCTCGATCGGCTTGGTCATCGGCGTCATCTTCCTCTTCTTGCAGAACCCCAAGTCCACGCTCATTCCCGCGGCAACCATCCCGGTCTCGCTGATCGGTACGTTCTTCGTTATGCAGCTCTTCGGGTTTACGATCAATACGATCACGCTCTTCGGCTTAACGCTGGCGACCGGGCTGGTCGTCGACGACGCTATCGTCGTGATCGAGAACATCGCCCGCCACATGGAGCTGAATAAGGGGAAGCAGAGCGGCATCGCCAGCGCCGCGAGCGCCATGCGCGAGATACAAAGTCCCGTCGTCGCCTCGTCGCTGGTGTTGCTGGCCGTCTTCATTCCCGTTGGCTTCTTGCCGGGAACGACCGGTCAGATTTACAAGCAGTTCGCGCTCACCATCGCCGCGTCGATCACCATCTCGCTCTTTCAGGCCCTGACCCTGGCACCGGTGCTCTCGGCGCGCCTGCTGACCGGCGAACACGAGTCAAAAGCGGCGTTCTTCCGCGCCTTCAACGCCGGCTTCAGCGCCTTCCGTACCTGGTACGGACGCATGCTGCCCACCATGTTTCGCTTGCGCTGGCGGATTGCCGTCGGCTTTGTCGCCGCGCTCTTGCTCACGCTCTTCATGACGTCGACGACGCCGCAAGGCTTCCTGCCCGACGAAGATCTCGGCTACTTCATCACGCTGGTACAAGCGCCCGAAGGGACGTCGCTGCAAGGCGAACAGGCCATTGCGAAGCGCGCCGAGCAGATCATTCGCGCGCAGCCCGAGGTCAAGCACCTCTTCGACGTGGGCGGATTCAGCTTTTCGGGCTCGGCGCCAAACCGCGGCATCATGTTCGCGCTGTTGACGCCGTGGGGCGATCGTAAGTCCCCGGCATGGTGCCAGTTGATCTTCCTCTTCGCCCACCCCGACGCGTGCACGCCGCACAACTCGTTCGCGGTGGAGCAGCGCCTGAACTACGCCTTCTACAGTCAGATTCCGCAGGCGCAAATCTTTGCGTTTAACCCGCCGGCGATCAACGGCGTCGGTAATTTCGGCGGCTTCCAGTTCGAGCTCGAGGATCGCGGCAACGTCGGTCTGACGACGCTCATGAACACTGCCTACATGATGATGGGGGTCGCCGCGAAGGATCCCCGCCTGATGAACGTCTTTACGCAGTTCCGCATCAACTCGCCGCAGATCGAGTCCAACATCGACCGGAATAAGGCCAAGTCGATCGGCGTCTCGCTGCAAGACATCTTCACGACGATGGAAGTCGACCTGGGTTCGCTCTACGTCAATAACTTCACCTATCTCAATCGTTCCTGGCAGGTCGACGTACAGGCCGACGCGCCGTTCCGCAACAGCGTCGAGTCGCTGGGCAACCTTTACGTGCACTCGAGCTCCGCGCCGGGCACGAGCGTGGTGCCCACTGCGGTCGCTACGCCGGCCCCGGGAGTCGGCACCAGCACGACGACGGCCAACGGCGCCGTCATGACGCCGCTCTCGGCGCTGATGCAGATTCGCCGCGTGCTGGGTCCGCCGATCATCACTCATTACAATCTCTATCGCAACATCGAGCTGAGCGGCGGCAACGCCCCGGGAACGAGCACCGGCGCCGCGATTACCGCAATGGGGCAGATTGCGGCGAAAGTCATGCCGAAAGGCGTGCTGTACGAGTGGACCGGCCTGCAGCTCGACCAGATTGCCGCCGGCCCGCTGACGATCGAAATCTTCATCCTCGCTCTGATCTTTGTCTTCTTCGTTCTCTCGGCGCAGTACGAGAGTTACATCGATCCGCTCATCGTGCTGCTGGCGGTGCCGACGGCGTTGCTCGGCGCGCTGCTCTTCATAAACTTGCGGCACTTCCCGATTCCGTTTCTCTTCGATCCGTCGCTCTCGCAGGACGTCTACGCGCAAGTCGGATACGTCATGCTGATCGGGTTGGCGAGTAAGAGCGCGATCTTAATCGTCGAGTTCGCCAATCAGCAGTTGCGCGAGGGCGCCAGCATCGTGCAAGCTGCGATGCGCGCCGCGCAGATTCGGCTGCGACCGATTTTGATGACTTCGATTGCTTTCGTTATTGCCGTCACTCCGCTGGTCTTTGCATCGGGCGCCGGCGAAGCCGCTCGCCATTCCCTGGGAACGGTCGTTTTCGGCGGCATGCTGATGTCGACGATATTGAATCTCGGCATCACGCCGGTGCTCTACGTCATCATTAAGTCGCTCGAAATGCGCGGTGACGGCGGGCGACGCGACGGACAGATGCGAGGAGAGCTGCGAGCGGAGGCGGTTACGCCGCAAGTCGGCGTCTGATTCTAGCCGCCGAACGACAAGGGAACTCCGTGCGGCAGGGGCAACTTCCGCCACGAGCCCCGTAGTTTTGATTTGATGACGAACGTCATCCCGCTTGTTGGGAGTTGATTGCATGCTCGGAAAAATCTTTCGCGTGTCGGCGGTCGCGGTCGCGGCCTGCGCGCTCGCGAGCGTTGCGTTGCCCGCGTTCGCCGATGGCGGAATGGGCGACGTCTTCGAGCAGTCGATTCTTCCCGGCGCGAATACCGCACTCAAGAACGTCATGAGCCAGACGCCGCCGCCGAAGAGCGACACCAACGTCGCGCAGGCGCCGCCGGTTTCGCAGCAGCCCGTCGGTCCGGTGATCGGACTTCCTCAGGGGTTTTCGTACTCGGCCGATCTCTCGATGGCGTATCCCTGGGGTGACATCGGCTCTTACGGAAAGCAGGGCTGGCTGATGGGCGGCGGCGACCTCTCGGCCGCTTACGGCTTCAATTGGTCGACGCGCGTGGTCGTTAGCATGTTCCAGTTGCAGCACTGGCCCTACGGATTCAATACCGGTACCGCTCCCGTCTACTTAGCCGGATTCCGCAATCCGGTCGGCTGCGCCGATCTCACCAACGGGAACGCATGCGGGCCGGGTGCCGGGCGCAACATCAACGTGCGAACGAAGGATACGTTCGGCGTGTTCATGCTCGAGAAGCTCTTCGTCGTGAAGTCCAATAAGCTGCCGGGTCCGCTCCCGTTCGTGATCTCGCCGACGTACGTCACGCGCGGCGGACAGATCGGCTTCGCTCCGGGGAACAACGACGTCGTTCCCTTCACCTACAACTTACCCGACGGTCCGGTCGAGAACATCCCGGTGCGCACGGCGCAATATTACGCCATCGCGCTCACCCTACCGTTCCTCAAGACGCCCAAGATGTTCGGCACGTTCACGATTGCGCCGTCGTGGCTCGTGCACACCGCCGGCGCCAACGGCGGCAACTCGATGCAGCTGCCGCAAGTACTCTACCTCGAATACACGCCGACCAAGACGACGACGTTCTTCTTCGAGCCGCAGAGCCCCCGAGATTATCTGCCGACCGATCCGTATCCCGAGCACCTCTTTGCGTATTTCCTGGGCGTTTCGCAGCGCCTCACCAAGTACGCGTTCGTGCAGGCGACGCTCAATAGCGGCAACACGACCAACATGGGGCAGTTCGGCATAACCGGGATCAAGTGTCTGACGGTGCAGCAAGCCATCAACAACCAGTGCGGCTTGGCGATCGGCGGCCTCAAGGCAACCCAACTGCAGCTTCAGTTCGGCATCGGTTCGCCGAACGTTTTCCCGTTGTGATTCGGAGTATTTACGCGATGAAGTTCGCAACCGTTCGATCTTTCCTGAGCATCGTCGCGCTCGCCGCGCTGGCCGCCTGCGGCGGCGGTGCGACGGGCGGGGCGCCCGGCATGCCTCCCACACACGGGGGCAACGCCTCGAAACCTCCGCCGCAAGGCGGCATTCTATCGAAGATCGTCGGCGTCGGCGACAGCCTTACGGCGGGCTATCAATCCGACGGCTTCCTCGGCGAAACGGGGATACGAAATCCCAACGACAAGCGGCATCAGATACCGCCGAATCAAGCGACGGGATTCTGGGCCGATTTAGTCGAGCAGGCTTCGGGCGGATCGCTCGACACGGCGATAAACGACATGTTCGACCCGACAATAAGTCCATTGCCGCTGATCAAGGGGCCGGGACTAGACAATCAGATCATACCGTCGGGGAACCCTTACTTTCCGATCGCGCAACTCAAGAGCGGCGACGTCTGCACGGACAACAACGGCTTCAACCTAGCGGGATACCGGCTGCGCGGAGCGCCGCGCGTACGTATGAATCCTGGTTCGAAGACGATTCGCAACCTGGGCGTCCCCGGCCTGACGCTGCACGAAGCCAACGTGCTTCATCAGCCTCAATCCTCCACGTGCAAGGAGCTGCCGGGCATTCCCGGCCTGCTCAACATGGTCATCGCCGAAGAGAGCGGCACGTTCTGGCCGGTGCTATTGAACTTCACCAACCTAAAGGGCAATCTAACCGAAGTTAACGCTGCGGCTTCGCTGCACCCGACGCTGGCGACGGTCTGGCTCGGCGCCAACGACGTCCTCAAGTACATGGGCAGCGGCGGACGCTTCGTCGGCGGCGATCGCAACGCAAGCCAGGCCGAGAGCGACCTCCGCGCCACGATCTCTACGCTGAAGCATGCCGGCGCGCGCGTCGTCGTTGCCAACCTACCCAACATTCTCGAGACCGGATTCTTTCAGCGCGTAAACGCGCCGCATCCCAAGAGTAACTGCGCGATTCGCACCTACGCGTGGTGCTTGCTCGCGACACAGGGGCTCCAATCTGTCCTCCCACAGGTCGCAAAGAAGTATGGACTCGACACCCCCAACGGATGCCTCCCTGCGAGCACGGATAAGCCGTGCGGTTATTTAACGCTGCCCGGTGTAATTGCGATCATTCAGTATTACAACACCTACGGCCAACTACCCAATCTCGATTGCACCGTTCCAACGCTGCACTGCAAAGCTCCGCCCGGTAACGGGCTCGGATCGAACTACATCACACCGGTGTTTGCCGGCAAGATCCAGGCACTAAACAACGCCATCAATCAGGGAATCGATAACGCCGCAACGGCATCGAACGTGCCTCTGGTGGACATCGCCTCGATCTTCAGCGGGCTGGCCAGCGGCAGTCCTTCGAATCCGTACTTTCAGCTGGCCGCTTCGATCAATCCCGGCAAGTGCTGTTATCTTGGCTATCTCTACGGCATCACCAGCTTTGACGGACTCCACCCCTCGAACACCGGCTACGCTCTGATCGCCTACGCGTTTATCCAGACGATCAACAAGGCGTACGGAACGCACATCCGGCAAATCGACCTCGTAGCGGCGTATAAGGGCACGCGCTGCTCCAACCCTCACTACTGCTTCCCCGATCCGTACGCGCCGCCTTACGACGGGTTATAATCAGCCGCGCTCGCAGCTGCTGCCGTGGCTGCGCGAACTAGCCGCTTCGGTCGGCACCTTCGACCGCAGCGCGCTGGAGCCGGGGTACGCATTACGCTGCACGATCGGCGTCGCGATTCCGCTGGGCATCGCCGCATATTTGGGGCAGCCCGCGTTGGGGGTGCCGGCCGCAATCGGTGCCTTCATTACCGGCTTCACCTCGCTGCAAGGCATCTACCGCACGCGCATCGGCGCGGTTCTCATCGCCGCCTTTGGGATGGCGATCACCAGCTTCGTCGGAGCGTCCGCCGCTAGCTCGACAGTAGCGATCGTCGCGGCAACGACCGTTGCCGGTTACCTCTGCGGAACGATCGGGCAGATAGGTCCGGTCGCAACGACGGTCTCGCTCAACTCGCTCATCGCCTTCATTCTCTTCTCCAGCCGGCCCCTAGAGCCGGGCGCCGCGCTGGAACAATCCGGACTCGTGCTCGCCGGCGGACTGATCCAGGCGCTGCTCGTGCTCGCCGCAGCACCGATCACGCGGCTTCACGTCGAGCGCGTCGCGTTGGCCGACGTCTATCGCAAACTCGAAGCCTACGCCCGACAGATCGCCGACGGTTCCCGCGCGACGCCGCCGATGACGCCGCTGGCCACCGCGCGTCAGATCCTCGCCGATCCGCAGCCGTTCTCTCGCGCCGCAGAGACGGCACGCTTCGAACGGCTGCTCGAAGATTCCGAAATCGTGCGCAAACGGCTCGGGGCGATCTCCGGATCGCTCGCAAGCAATCACGACGCACCGGCGCTGCGCGACTTTGCCGCCGCCGTTGCAAATCGCCTCGGGGCAATTGCCGCGGCCTTGCGCGGCGGCAAGCCGGATCTCGATACGTGGGAGGAAATAGACCGCGCGCTCGCGCCGCTCGAAAGCGAAGGAGCGGCATCGGTTTACCGCGCCGGAGCGCGCGATTTGGAAGAGCATCTGCACGATGCCGTCGAGGCGGCGGCGATGCTCTCCTCGGGGCAGGTTCCCAAAATACGCCTTTTGTCGCGGCCCCAGCCGGGTCCGTACGTCCGCAATAAGATCGACTGGTTCAGCCGCGAGGCGTTGCGATTCGCCTTCGTTATGGGCATCGCCATGGCGGCCGGGCGTCACTTCGCCGCGGAGCGCGGCTACTGGATCGCGATGACCGCCGCCATCGTGCTGCGGTCGGACTTTCAAACCACCTTCTTCCGCGGTTTTGCGCGCATCGCCGGCACGCTGCTGGGCGCCGTAATCGCCACGCTGGTGCTCGACGCGGTGCGCGGCCACCCGGCGCTCCAAATCGCCGGCGTGTTAATCGCGACCGCGGCCGCTTACTTGACGTTCAACCCGAACTACGCGCTCTTTACGGTTGCCATAACGTCGTTCGTCGTCTTGGTGTTGGGAATGCGCGGCCTGCCGGCGACGACGGCGATCGACGCGCGCGTGCTCGACACGCTCGCCGGCGGCGGCCTCGCCATGCTGGGATTTCTCGCCTTTCCCACGTGGGAGCGAAAGCGTACCCGCGCGCACCTCGCCGATCTGCTCGACGCACAGCGCCGGCTCGCCGTTACGATCCTTCACGCCTACGCGGACGCATCGCAGGAGTCGCTGCGTGCCATTGCCTCGGCTCGCACGACGGTCTGGCGCATCCGTACCGCCGTCGAGGCGTCGATCGAACGACTGCGCCACGAGCCCCAACGAACGCATGCCATTGGCGCCGCACGCGCGCTACGGTTGCTCGCCGCCTCGCAACGTTTCGCGCTAGCGAGCCTCGCGCTGGAAACGGCCCTAGAAACCAAACGGCCGGCGCGCGGCATCGCTGCGCTTGCCGATTTCGCGCGCGTCCTCGACAAACGAATGGCCGAGCTGGCGCAGGCGACTCGCGAATCTCGACGCGTCACTCGAGACGGCAGCCTGCGCGCCGCGCTCGAACGACTCGAGTCGCAGCTCGAGACGCCCGATTCGCCGGAATCGCGATTTGTCTTGGAACGCGCGCGCGCGTACGTCGATGCCGTGACGCGGATCGCGCGGCTCACCGGCTAGGCGTAGATTCCGCGCAGCTTCGAGGCTTTGACGACGCGATCGATCGCGAGCGTGTAGGCGGCGGTGCGAAGCGTAGCGCGACGCGACTGTGCGATCGAGCGAATCTGGTGCAAGTTCGACAGCAAGAAGTCTTCCAGCTTCTCGTTGACCTCCGCCTCTTTCCAGAAATAGCCCATGCGGTCTTGAGCCCACTCGAAATACGAGACGGTGACGCCGCCGGCATTTGCCATGATGTCCGGAATGACGATCACGCCGCGCTCGCGGAATATCCGGTCGGCTTCGGGCGTCGTCGGTCCGTTGGCGCCTTCGACGATCAGCTTCGCCTGCACTTTGGCAGCCGTCTCCGGTGTGAAGACCTTTTCCAGAGCGGCCGGCACGAGCACGTCGCAGGCGCTCGAGAGCAGCTCGGCGTTGGTGATTTTCTCGCCGCCCTTAAAACCCTCGAGCGTTCCGAACTTGCGCGTATGCTCCATCGCAGCGTTGATAAAGATGCCTTCTTCGTTATAGTACGCGCCGGTGACGTCGGAGATGCCGACGACCTTGCATCCGCGCTCCTCGAAGAGTTTGGCGGCGTACATTCCGACGTTACCGAATCCCTGAATCGCGATCGTCGCCTGATCGGGGCGCAGCCCCATTTCCGCCATCTCGTCGAGCGCGCAGATGGTGACGCCGCGACCGGTCGCCTCCACCCGGCCGCGCGAGCCGCCGATCTCCAACGGCTTGCCGGTGACCACGCCCGGCATATTTTGGCGCACGTGCATCGAGTAGGTGTCCATGAACCATGCCATGACCTGCGGCGTGGTGTTGACGTCGGGTGCGGGAACGTCTTTGTCGGGACCGACGACCTCGACCAGCTCTGCGGCGTAACGCCGCGTGATGCGCTCGAGCTCGTTGGAGGAAAGCGTCGCCGGATCGCACGTGACCCCGCCTTTGCCGCCGCCGAAGGGCAGATCGACGACCGCGCACTTCCACGTCATCCAGAAGGCCAGCGCCGTAACCTCGTCAAGCGTCACACGCGGATGATAGCGGATGCCGCCCTTGGCCGGCCCGCGCGCGAAATTATACTGGACTCGATAGCCGGTATAGACCTCGAACTCGCCAGAATCGCGTTGAAACGGAATCGAGAAGATGATTTGCCGCGACGGATGCGTCAATATGCGGCGCATTCCGGCGTCCAGCTCGAGCAGGTCGGCGGCCTCGTTGAAATAAGCGATGGCGTCGCCGAAAACCGAGACGTCGCGCACCGAAGTTTCGCGCAGGGCGGTGGTCATGATGGGGGATTGGCGCTTTGCACGCCGCAGCCCCTTGAGTTACACGTTGAAGCGGAAGTTGACAACGTCGCCTTCTTGCATGACGTACTCCCGGCCCTCACTTCGGACGCGTCCTGCCGCGCGGGCTGCCTCGACGCTGCCGAACTCGACGTAATCGTCGTACGACAGGATCTCGGCCCGGATGAACCCGCGCTCGATGTCGCCGTGAATCGTTCCGGCCGCCTGGGGCGCCTTCGTTCCCTTGGGGATCGGCCAGGCCCGGGCTTCCTTCTCGCCCGCGGTCAGGAACGTCATCAGCCCCAAAATATCGTAGGCGGCCGCGGCCAGGTCGTCGAGGCCGCTTCGCTCCATCCCCAGCTCGTGCCGAAAGGCCACGGCTTCGGCCTCGGAGAGCCCGGCCAGCTCGGCCTCGATCTTGCCGCTCAGGACGACCACCCGGCCACCCTCCTCCCGGGCGACGGCCGCCACCTCGCCCGCCTGGCGCATCGACTCCTCAGAGCGTCCCTCGGCGACGTTAGCGACGTAAATTGCGGGCTTAGCGGTGAGCAGAAACGAGTCGGCAGCCACCTGCGCTTCAAGCGAGTCGCGAGCAAAGCTTCGAGCCGGCTTGGCCTCTTCGAGCGCCGCCGTGAGGCGTCGGGCCGCCTCAAGATACTCGCGCAGCTTGGGGTCGGCGCGTACTTCGCGTTCGAGCTTCGGCACTCGGCGAAGCATCGTCGCCAGATCCGCAAGCGCCAGCTCGATGGCGACGATTTCGTAGTCGCGCCGCGGATCCGGCGCGCCTTCGACGTGCACCACGTCCTCGTCGGCAAAACAGCGCAACACCATGGCGATCGCATCGGTCTCACGGATATGGCTCAAGAACGCGTTGCCCAGTCCTTGCCCCGAGCTTGCTCCTCGAACCAAACCGGCGATATCGACGAAGCGGACGGTCGCCGGTACGATTCGCTGCGCGTTGGTGAGGCGCTGGAGAACCGGCAAGCGCGCGTCGGGAACGGCCACCTCGCCAACGTTCGGATCGATCGTTGCGAAGGGGTAGTTGGCCGCAAGAGCTTGGGCCGAGCGCGTCAACGCGTTGAATATCGTCGATTTGCCGACGTTGGGCAGACCGACGATGCCGCACGAAAGTGGCATACTCGAGGGCGCCCCGTTCGGCCGCTCGTCCTGCTCGCCCTTGCTCCGGCACTCGCCGCGGCGGCAAGAAAATCCGCCGGAGGCGTCGGATAGGTCTGCATATGCGCCAAATGAAGGTCGACAAACTCGGCATCGACCTCCTAACCCACGATCCGGTAGTCATCCTCAAGGATATGGACGGCTCGCACTATCTGCCGATTCTGATCGGTCCCTTCGAAGCAACCGCGATCGCTTTGGCGCTGGAAGGGGCTCCGGTGCCCCGGCCGCTCTCTCACGACCTGATGCGCAACATCCTCGACACGCTCAACGCCAACCTCGAGCAGGTCGTCATTCACGACATCAAAGACTCGACGTTCTTCGCCAAGCTCATCGTCCGCACCAACGGAGAACTCCAAGAGATCGACGCGCGCCCCTCCGACGGAATCGCGCTCGCTCTGCGCGTTCCGGCCCCGATTTTCGTCTCCGACAAGATCGTGCTCGAGGAAGCCACTGCCGACAAGAAGCCGATCAACGACACCGAGATGGCACGCTTCAAAAAATTCCTGGACGACTTGAAGCCCTCCGACTTTAATCGCTAGTACCTGCATCCAGTGGGCCGGGCATGGCTGGTTGGGAAGACGCTCGTCGCGCGACCTCGTGTCGCGCTCCTGTTGCGCCACTTTTTTGGCAGAACGAAGTTTTGAAGACCACATCCTGTGGTGGCCGGAAAAGTTGTAGGCTTCTCACCAGGCGTCACCGGGGAGCAAGGATTCTTGAAGGGATTTATTCTACAGGCTCAAGTCTATGGCTGAGAGTTTGCAGGCGGAAATTGGGGTTTTCGGAGGGTCGGGTTTTTATTCGCTCATCGAGGGGGCGCGTGAAGCTTGGATCGAGACGCCGTATGGTGCGCCGAGCGATCGCGTTGCGTTGGGCGAGATCGCCGGGCGGCGCGTCGCGTTTTTGCCGCGTCACGGAAAGGATCATCGCTTTCCGCCGCAGTCCATTAACTATCGCGCGAATTTGTATGCCATGAAATCGCTGGGCGTGAAGTGGATTATCGGGCCTACGGCGGCGGGTTCGCTGGCGACGCATTTCAAACCGGGGTCGATGGCGGTTTGCGATCAGCTCGTCGACAGAACCAGCGGGCGCAAAGATACGTTTTACAATGGGCCGATCACGACGCACGTGAGTTTCGCCGACCCGTACTGTCCGACGCTGCGGCCTATTGCCGTCGACGTGCTTCGTTCGCTCGACATCGAGACGCATGACGGCGGCACGGTCGTCGTGATTCAAGGGCCGCGCTTCTCCACGCGCTCCGAGTCCAAGTGGTTCCAGAGCCAGGGCTGGGAAGTCATCAATATGACGCAATACCCCGAGGTTTATTTGGCGCGCGAGCTGGAGATGTGCTATGCCAACATATCGCTGATCACCGATTACGACGTCGGGCTCGAAGGGATGGAGCCGGTATCGCACCATGCCGTCATCGAGGTTTTCAACCGCAACAACGAACGCGTGAAGAACGCGATCGGCAAGATCGTCGAGCGGATCCCGTCCGATGCAGACTGCTCGTGCCGCCACGCCCTCGAGGGCGCGCGCTTTTAGGGCCCGGCGAGTCTAGCAAATGGGCAAGCTTCGCGTAGATCTCGGCATATACGTGCGCGCCATACCGCTGCTGCTGCGCCGGCCCTCGATCTTCGTCATCCCGCTGCTCGCCGCGGTGTTGGAACTGCTGCTGATGCAGCTCTCCTATCTTTTTACCGACCCGCTGGGAGGCCAGGGCGCCGGGCTCTTCGCGATGCTGATCCAGCTGGTTTATCTCTGGGCCTTCGGCATCGCGATCATTCAAGCCAACAATATTTGGCGCACCGGGCGCGGCTCGTTCGACGAAGCGTGGGAAGAAGGTCGCGCGAAGTTCGGCGCTATCGCGCTGGCCGCGATCGGCTTTCAGTTTGTGGTGTGGGCGGCGAGCTTTATCGGCTCCTACCTCGGCGCGGCGGGCTTGGCGCTCGCCGCGATTGCCGCATTTTTCTTGATCTACACGATACCCTCGGCGGCGATCGGCGGCATTCCGGGAAGCCTGGCGATCTCCGCTTCCATTCGCGGCGTGCGCGCGCAGCCGATCGGGTCGATCGTGCTCGCCGTGGTTTTTTTCGCGATCTGGTACGTCGCAGTGCCCATCGCGCTGCCGTACGGCTTACTTCACGTCTCGGCAACGATCGGCAACTTTATCACGGCCGGCGCGCGCGCGGTCGCGTTAGCCTATCTCGCCTTCCCGTTCGCCAAGCAGTACGACGACGTCGCCTTTAGGGGCTACTTGTAAGGGCCATCCGCACGAACTCGCTCACGAGCTCGGGCCGCACGTTGGTGCGAGCCAAGCGCTGCGCGTCGTCGAGCTTGCGAAGCAGTGCGGCGGCCGGGCGCCCGCCCAAGGGACGCAGACCGCGCAGCTGCTCTACTCGATCTACCGAGACGAGCGCGACGCCGTCGTAACCGCTTGCGACGATCCAATCGCGCACCAGCGTCTTGATCGTTTCCAGCCCGTCGTCGAGCGTTTCGCGCGTCGCCCACGAAGTTTGCGGCGAGTCGCCGGCAACGCTTTCGAAGAACCAGCGCGCCACCGCAGCGCGCAGCGACTCTTCTTCACCTTCCAATGCGGCCAGCGCGCGCGTCATGCTGCCTCCCGCCAGCGAAGCTGCGACCTCGGCTTCTCTTCCGCGAACGCCCCTCGCCTCGAGGATCCGGCGCACCTCAACGGCCGAAAGGAGTGGAAAGTTGATTTCGATGGTGCGCGAACGGATCGTCGAAAGCAGACGGCCCGGCGCGGCGGTCGTCAGTAGAATGAGCACGCCATTGGGCGGCTCTTCCAAGAACTTGAGCATGGCGTTGGCCGCTTCCGCGGTGGCAAACGTGACGTCGCCGAGCAGCAGCACGCGCATTCCGCCGCTGTAGGACTGCATCGAGAGCTGGCGCACGATATCGCGCGCGGCGAGCCGTTCGCCTTCGCCGAAAGCCGCCGGCGCGTCGGCGTCGCCGATCTTGAGCGTTCCTTCATGCTCCAAGAAGTCGGGGTGATGCGCACTCTCGCCCTTGAACAGCACGCACGACGCGCACGTTCCGTCGTAACCGACGACCCCGGCCTTTGGAGCAAGGCAAAGCAGCGACTGCGCCAGCCGCCGCGCGAAGGTTTTCTTCCCGACGCCTTGCGGTCCGGTGAAGAGATAGGCGTGGCCGAGACGTTCGCGCGCGAGCGATTCGAAGTAGCGCAAAGGCCCTTTGGCTCCGGCGACGTCGAACGCGAGCGCGGTCACGGCAACGCCGCTCGCATGCACTCCTCGACGCCCGCCAGCGCAAGTTCGGCGAGCGTATCCGGCGCCAACGCGCCGTCGAGCACCCTATGGCGCGGCGAGGCGGCAACCTCCAAAAAGCCACGGCGCACGCGCTGGTGAAAATCGTCGCCTTCGGCTTCGATCCGATCCGTCCGTTCGGCTCGTTCGCGCAGGCGCGCCCGAGCGACGTCAACCGGAAGATCGAGCAGCAGAATCAGGTCGGCCGACAGTCCGCCAGTGGCCGTCGCGCAGACGCCTTGCAGCTGCGCCAGATCGAGGCCGCGGCCGTAACCCTGGTAGGCCAGCGTCGAGTCGGTGAAGCGATCGCAGATCACGATGCGCCCAGCGTCGAGCGCGGGCCGCAGAACTTCCGCAACGTGCTGCGCGCGCGCGGCGTTGACCAAAAACGCTTCGGCGAGCGGTTCGATCGAAACGGTACGGTCGAGAAAAATGCGGCGTATCGCGTTTCCGGCCGGGGTGCCGCCCGGCTCGCGCGTCAACAGCACGTCGAACCCCCGTTCGCGCAAGCGGCTGCCCAGGGCGGCGACCAGGGTGCTCTTACCGCTGCCCTCGATGCCTTCGACGGCAACGAACATTAGTCGAACATTCAGACGTCGGCAGTTTTGTAGATGCGAACGCGGCGGTTCGGCTCGAGCCCGGTGCTGCGCGACTGCAGGCGGTAGCGCTCGGCCAACTGATGCTGCATGCGGCGCACGTACGAGGTTTGCGGCGAAAGCTCGATCGCCTGGCTCGTCAGTAACACCTGGTAGATAGCTTCCTCGGCCTCGCGCAGCGCGATCTCCTCGTTGTCGATCGAGCCGAGGTTGAAGACGTCGCGCAAGGCCGCCTGGATTTGCGTCGTCGTGTTCGTCTTGATCGAGTAGATCGGAACGTTGTCCGAGGCGATCTGTTTGAGTTTCGGCTGTTCCTTGCGTTCCAGCGTCTTGAGCGTCAGCACGACGTCGGCATCGTCCCAGTTGCGGGCGATCGAAGCGTTCACGCGCAGGTTGGAAATGGCCCGCTCGATCTTGTTGCGCGAAACGCCGTAGGGAAAGAGCAGCAGCGGCCGTTCGCGCTCGTCGGGCTCGCGCTCGTGATCGTAGCGGTCCGCGAGCCGCGGCATCGACTCCGTATCTGCTTCTTGAACGACGCGCACCGCGCCGCTGGCTTCGCGCTGGCGGATCTCGGGCTGCGGTTGATAGCCGCGCAGCAAAGCGTCGATGACTTCGCCGACGTTCTTATGGATCGCTAGCCGGTCGCGATCGTGGATCTCGATGACCACGTCGAAGGTTGGAGGCGCTTTGCGCTCGAGGACGGTCTTGCGCGTTCCGCGGCGGCGCGCCTCTTCGTCGGAGAGCGTCACCGCGCTCACGCCCCCGACCAAGTCGGAGAGCGTGGGGTTCATCAACAAGTTTTCCAGCGTCTGCCCGTGTGCCGTGCCGATGAGCGTTACGCCGCGCTCGGCGATCGTGCGCGCGGCCCCGGCCTCGGCCTCGGTGCCGATCTCGTCGATGACGATCACTTCGGGCATGTGATTTTCGACGGCTTCGATCATCACGGCGTGCTGCAGGGCCGGATCGGCGACTTGCATGCGGCGCGCTAGCCCGATTCCGGGGTGCGGAATGTCGCTATCGCCGGCAATTTCGTTCGACGTGTCGACGATCACCACGCGCTTGCGTTCTTCAGACAGCACGCGCGCGCACTCGCGCAGCATCGTGGTCTTGCCGACGCCGGGGCGTCCGAGCAGGCACATCGACTTGCCGCCGCGCAAGACGTCGAGCAAAATGTCGATCGTGCCGTAAACGGCGCGTCCGACGCGGCACGTCAAACCGACGATCTTTCCGGTGCGATTGCGAATCGCACTGATGCGGTGCAGCGTCTGCTCGATGCCGGCGCGATTGTCGGCGCCGAACGGCGAGATGCGCGAGCAAACGTGCGCGATGTCTTCGTGGCTTACCGGCGTCTCGGCGAGATAAATAAAATCGTGCTCGAAACGGGCCTCGGGCGCACGCCCGAGATCGAGCACGACCTCAATGATATCTTCGACGTTGTTGAGCCGGACAAGCGCTTGCCGTATCGCGAGTGGGAAGATGTCGAGGAGCTGTGAGAGTTCCCAAGTTGGGGAGATAGAGTGAACTCTAACGGCCAATACTGATCCTCACTTCCAGTGCCGGTCCCGAGGGAGGCATCGATCTACCGTTATCCGGTCCGCGGGGTCACTCCTTCACCACGCGAATGACGCGTAACTCGTCGTCGTAGGGACCTTGAATGCGTACGCCGGCCTTCAACTCGAGGCGCAAGTAATCGATGCTCTCCGGCGTAATCTCTTCGCCCGGCGCGATGACGGGAATGCCCGGCGGATACGGCGTAAGCGTTTCGGCACAGATGCGCCCGGCCGACTCGCGGAACTTCACGAACTCCGTATCGGCGAGGAACGCTTCGCGCGGACGCATCCGCATCGGGGGCACCGGCGGAATTGCGAAATTGCCGCGCTTTAAACGCCGTTCCAAAATGCCCGAGGGCGCGAACATGTCGAGCTTGCGGTCGACGTGCGCCATCTCTTCGAAAGCATCCACGAAGCGCTGCGCGGCTTCGGGTCGCGTTCCGATCGTGACCAGCGCCACGACGTTGAAGAGATCGGCCAACTCGACTTGGATGTTGAAGCGACGGCGGAGTATCTCCGACGCTTCATAGCCCGTATAACCCAGGCCGCGCACGGTTACCGTAATTTTCGTGAGATCGACGTCGAAGATGCCCGGGCGTCCGCGCATCTCTTCACCGAAGCAGTAGATGCCCTCGATGGCGTTGAGCCGCCGGCGCATCTCGGAGGCCAAATCGATGGTTCGCGTGAGCAGCGCCTCGCCTTCGGTGGCCATCTGTTTGCGCGCGACGTCGAGCGACGCGACCATCGGCAAGTTGGGCGAGGTCGAGAGAAACATCTTTAGCACGGCCTTGAGCCGGTCGAGGCGTACGCGTTCGCCCTTCTGATGAAGCATGGCACACTGCGAAAAGGCCGAGAGCATCTTGTGGGTCGAGTTGATGCAGAGATCGGCTCCGGCCGCCGTCGCCGAGAGCGGCAGGGCCGGATGGAAGTGGAAGTGGGGTCCCCACGCTTCGTCGACCAGCAGCGGCTTGCCGGCGGCGTGAACGATGCGCTCGATCGCCGCGAGATCGGCGGCGACGCCGTAGTACGTCGGTGAGACGAGGTAGACGGCGGCAACGTCGGGATTCTCCTGGAGCGTGCGGGCTACCGTCTCCGGCGTGACGCAGTGGTCCATGCGCAGCTCCCGATCTACCTCCGGAAGCATGTAGATGGGCTCCGCACCGCTCATCACCAAGCCGCCGAGCATCGACTTGTGAGAGTTGCGCGGCACCGCGACCCTGTCGCCGGGATTCACGGCAGTCATCATCATGCACTGATTGCCGCTGGTCGAGCCGTTGATCAGGAAGAAGCTGTTGTCCGCCCCCCACGCTTGGGCCGCGAGAAGCTGCGCCTCTTTGATCGACTCGGTGGGCTGAAGCAGGTCGTCGATGCCGGGCATCGGCGTGAGGTCGATCGCACAGATATTGTCGCCGACGAACTCGCGAAAGGCGAGATCCATCCCGTGCCCTTGAATGTGACCGGGCGTGTGAAACGGGACTACCCCCGCATCGACGTATTCGAGCAGCGCTTGAAAGTACGGCGTCCTATGCTGGTCCAATGCAACCCGCACAATGCGCTCTCGGTAAAGAGCTTCCTCCGCATTCCCGCGAATGGACGGACATGGCCTGGCTGACGGACATTCCGGCGCTCGTCGCGCTGCCGCTCTTCGCCATCGTGCCCGCGGCGGCTGCGATCGCCGCGCACGCGTGGTTTCGGCGCCGCGTGCCGCCCGAAAGGCTCGACGACCACGACGTCGCCGGATATCTCGTCGCCGTCGTCGGCGTGCTCTACTCGGTAGTGCTCGGCTTTTTGGTCGGCACCGTCTGGACGGGCTTCTCGGCCGCGCAGCAGACTGCGGACACCGAAGCCGGCGCGGTTGCCGATGCGTTCAACTACGCCGCCCAGCTCCCCAAGCGCGAACGCCGGATACTGCAACGGCTGATCGCGCGCTACGCCCTCGAGGTGCGTGACGACGAGTGGTCCTACGCGCGGCAAGGCATCGAGGATCCCGTCGCCAACCGGATCATCTCCGAAGCCGTCGCGTACACGACCGCGATCGCGCCGGAGGCGACTCGCAAGGACTCCGGCAAACTGCTTGTGGAGGCGAGCATCCAAAGCCAGCTGCTGGCGAGCCTGCGGGATATCGGCGACGCTCGCCGGCTACGGATCGTACAGGCGGCGAGCCGTTTACCGAACGGCATGCTCGAAGCGCTCGTACTCGGCGGCCTGATGGTTATCTGCTTCGTCTTCTTCTTCGGCATGCGAAGCTTTTTGCGCCAGATGGCGATCACGGGCTTGGTCGCGGGCTCGATCGGCCTCTTCTTGGGCCTGGCGCTGGAACTGAGCACGCCCTACTCGGGAGCCATGCACATTTCGTCCGACGCGTGGACGTTCATCATCGAAAACAACCACTTGCGCGAGTTTGCGAAGTAACTAGTCGCCGGCGCTCGGATGAACGCCGGGACGAAAGCCTCCCGCCAGAACCTCCACGATAGAGCGCGGAGTCAGCACCTCCATCTCACCGCGCACCGTGCGCGCGACGCGCGGGCCGTAGCCGCTATCCGACCACGGGTGGAGCCACGAGCCCCAAACGAGCATCGCCTTTCCGTCGACTGCGACGTAGGTGCCATCGGGTAAGGATGCGATCTCAGCGCGATAGGTTCGCTTCGCCTTGCCGGCGAGACGATCGCCGTGAATGCGCGCGTCCATGCCGTCGGCGCCCGCCGGTCCGCCGAGGCGGGCCGTCCAGAGATCGCGGAATCGCACGTAATCGGCCCGGCGGCACTCGGCACACGGGCGGTGCCCGGCGCTAAAAGCGGCGGCTTCGTCGAGAAAGAAGAGCTCGGTGTAGCGATGCGGGGTCATCACTTCGCGCTTGCGGGCGCGGAACTCCAGAGCGCACGCAATCCAGCGCCTAACCTGCCAGGGCTTGACGATGCGGCGACGATCGTCGTGCAAAACGCCGCGATTTCCCATCAGCGTGCCGCGCCCCGCCAGCGCGACGACGTCGCCGAACGGGGTCACCCGGTTTTGCAGCGTTAGGCCTCGATTCGCTCGTCGATCGAAACGTTGTAGAGGAAGAGGAACTTACCCCATTCGTCGGGCAGCGTGTTGCGCTTGATTTGAATCCACGGAATGTACTTCGGCTGGCGAGGCTTGCGCAGCATCTTCATATTTGCTTCTTGCGGCAGGCGGTTGTTCTTGCGGTTGTTGCAACGCATGCAGGCGCAGACGAGATTCTCCCAGGTGGATTCGCCGCCGCGACTCTTGGGCGTGACGTGGTCGACGGTCATCAAACGCTCGCCGTGGGTGCCGCAGTACTGGCAAGTGTGATCGTCGCGAATCAAGACGTTCTTTTTCGTCAGCGCCACCTTCTGCATCGGCCGCCGAATGTAGTAGAGCATCCGAATGATCGACGGCATGCGCATCTCGTATGTCGGCGAAGCCAGCATCCTCTCGCGGCCGTGCAGCATCTCCGCCTTTCCGGCGAAGATGAGCTTTACCGCGCGCTGAAAACTGGTAACGTTCAACGCTTCGTAGGTAAAATTCAGCACCAGTACGTCGCTCACGACGCGTCCTGCCGGCTATCAAAACGAGGCATCCTAGGTGCCTCGCTTTCGAACAAACATTAATCGCGTTTCGGTTAGCATTTGTGTGATGGCTAACCGTTCTTCCGGCCTCAATCGTTCTTTGACGCGTTCGAATGCGGAGCTTGCAACGTCGATGGCGACTTCTGCCGACGCGTGATCGGGTTCGTGGCCCTGCTCGTCGGTGAGATATGCGTGTGCCGCGAGCGCAAGCGTCGCGATGACCTCGCTCAATAGGGGTTCGACGGGCGGAATCTGCCCTACAAACCCCGCTCCCTCTTTCTCCGAAGAGGCGGCGCGCGTAGACATCTCGCCTCGAAAGTTACGCCGCGGTCGAGACCTTCCCTTGCTGGCCCAGCATCTCGAGAAAATAGCGGTGCACGCGCAGATCGCCGGTCAGTTCCGGATGGAAGGAGGTCGCCAGCACGTTCTTCTCGCGTACCATCACGCCGCGTCCCCCGCGCTGGGCGAGCAGCTCGACGCCCGGGCCGAGACGCTCGATCCACGGCGCGCGGATAAAGATTGCCGGGAAGGGCCGGTTGCCTAGCACGGGAATCGCCAGATCGACTTCGGCGGAATCGTTTTGACGTCCGAACGCATTGCGGCGAACGGCGATGTCGATGAGTCCCAGCGTGGGCTGGTCGAGATCGGCGACCTCGCGGGCCGCGACGATCATGCCCATGCAGGTTCCCCAGAGCGGCATGCCGCCATGCACTCGCTCGACGATGGGGCGATCGAGCTCGGCGCGCGCGAGCAGCTTCATCACCGTCGTCGACTCGCCTCCGGGTACGACCAGTGCGTCGACGCGCGCGAAATCGTCGGGCGTCTTAACGGCAATAGCGGGAACCCCGCATCGCTCGAGCGCCGCAATATGTTCGTCGACGTCACCCTGAAGCGCGAGAACCCCTACGCTAGTTGCCACGGGGCGCGAGCAGCTCCGACTCATCGAGACGACGGACGTCCAAGCCGGCCATCGCTTCGGAGATACCCAGCGACCTGCAAGCCTCCAGGACTACGCTCGGATCGTTGAAATGGGTCGTCGCATCGACGATCGCCCGAGCGAAACGCTTGGGATCCTTCGACTTGAAAATGCCGCTGCCGACGAAGATGCCCTCGGCGCCGAGCTGCATCATCAGTGCGGCATCGGCCGGCGTGGCGACGCCGCCCGCGCTGAAGAGCACGACCGGAAGCCGTCCCTCGTTGGCTACCTGCGCCACGAGTTCGAGCGGTGCGCCAAGATCGCGCGCCCGCGCGACGAGCTCTTCTTTACGCGTGACCTTCAGCTCGGCAACGGCGTCGCCGATGGCGCGCATATGCCGCACCGCCTCGACGATGTTGCCGCTGCCGGCTTCGCCCTTGCTGCGAATCATAGCCGCGCCTTCGGCGATCCGCCGCAGCGCTTCGCCGAGATCGCGCGCGCCGCAGACGAACGGCGTCGTGAACGCATGCTTGTCGACGTGATACTTGTCGTCGGCGGGAGTGAGGACTTCCGATTCGTCGATGTAATCCACGCCCAGCTGCTGCAGCACTTGCGCCTCGGCAAAATGCCCGATGCGCACCTTGGCCATCACCGGAACGGTGACCGCATCCATGATGCTGCGAATCAACTCGATAGCGCTCATGCGCGCTACGCCGCCGGCGGCTCGAATGTCTGCGGGTATTCTTTCCAGCGCCATGACGGCAACGGCGCCGGCTTCCTGAGCGATGGCGGCGTGTTCGGGCGTGACGACGTCCATGATGACGCCGCCCTTAAGCATCTGCGCGAGACCGCGCTTAACGGTTACGGTTCCGGTTGTTTCCATACGTCTAATTTAGTAGGACCTCAGCCGAGGGCCTGGGGGTGGCGTCGGGGTCGGTCCGGGAACGCCCTCGCCGTTCTCGGTCGGTACGGCCGCCGGTTCCCCTGAGGGCTCCTCGGACGGCGCGAACGTGGGCAGCGGTTTCTGCCGCCAGATCGGGATGTCGGGATTAGGCGTCGGGGTCGGAACGGGGGTCGGCCGAGGCTTCGGCGTCGGGGCTAGCGTCGGAAGCGGTTTGGGCGGCACGCGCGGGTCGGGGAAGCGCGGATCGCCTGCGGCGGAGAGCGCCTGCGAGCGCTTCCAGTCCGGTCCGTACGCCTGGGGCGACGAGTTCGGCGATGGCGAAACGGCCGCCGGCACCACGGACTGCAGCTGCTGTTCGGTCGCTTGCCCGATGACGCGATTGCCCATCCGCTCGCCGATCGCGACCGCAGCGAGCAGTACCACTGCGCCAATGGCAAGGACGATCGTGGGGACACGCATCGAGGACTTCATCCCGAGTGCCTATACCCTGGCGAGCGGCCGGACGACGTCGAGCTTCGCGGCCTTCGCGCGACGGTCGCTGGGCTTGCCGATCAAATGGACCTCGCGCAGATCGCCGGGCGCCATCTCGACGCGCGCCGTATGGCCTCGAAACTCGAGAAGCACGTCGCGTGCCCGGTCCAAGTGGTTTCCTAGGAAGATGCGCACCGCCCCAGCTTCATCCTCGAAGGCGATGGCGCCCACCTCGACGGGCGAGGTGGTGACCTCGTCGCTGACGTCGCGCCCGGCGTAGATGCACTTGAATGGTTCCTCGGCCGAGAGCTCGGGCATGTTGCCGTAGATCGTGTCGTTGCGAAGGTCGACGACGTAGGTGCAGCGATGCCCGCCCCAGTGCACGCGCGCCGCGGCGATCCATTGCCAGCCCTTGGGACGCAGCGGAGCGAGGTGCGGGCGCCCGCTGGTCCGATAGCCGTTGAGGCCGCCGACGGTCTCGGCCACCGCCCAAAGATACTTTGCGCCGGTCCAGGGCGAGAGGTACATTCCGCGATTGCTCAACGAACCGCCGTCGAACCATTCGGCGAACTCGCCGGGAACGGTGTTGCGCGGGCTGCCGCCTTCCATCGCCTGATAAGAGATGCTCAGAAAATGGACGGCCTCGTCGACCATGCCGTTGCGCGCCAACGCAACCGTGTACCACAGCGTGAGGTCGGGCCAGATTCCGCCCAGCAAACCGAAACCATACGACGGAAAGTACCACGCGTCGGCGGTAGAGATCGTGCGGATGCCGACGGGCGTCACAAAGTCGGCTTCCTGCAGCCGGGTCAGAATCGCGCGCCGCTGTTCGTAATCGGCGATATTGAAGAGCACCGGGAAGATCTCGTCGGCGGTAAAGTTATCCTGGTAGTTGCCGTCCTGGTCGTAATTCAATACGAACGCGCCGGTGTCGTCGTTGAAGAGATAATCCATCATCGCCTGGCGCATCCGCTGGGCCTCGCCCTGGTAGCGCTCCCAGTGCTCGTGGTCGCCCACCACGGCGCTGAGCATCGCCGCGGCTTCCAGAGCGTAGACCGACTCTGCATTAATCTCGGTAACGGCGCCGTCGAGCGTGTAATACGGGATGATGTTCCGCCACGAGGATATACCGTACATGTCAACGCCCTTGGCGCGGCAGGTCACCAGGCCGTTGGCGTCGCGCTGCGTGAGCAGATAATCGGTGAGTTTAACGATCAGTCCGTATCGCTCGCGGACCCAGTCGTCGTCGAGCGTGGCGTTGTAGTGGTGGAGCATCCCGATGAGATGCAGCGGCGTGTCGTCGTTGATGTTGAGGTCGTAATCGGTCTTGTAGCCGCTGACGCCGCGGATGTACTCGACCATTAAGCCGCTCTCTTCGACCGCCAAGTTAAAGACCTCGAGCGCGTTGCGGCTGAACTCGGGCCAGAAGTAGTCGAAACCGTGCACCAGCCACGACGTATCTCGGGACACCAGGATGTCGGAGGGCGGCGAGTTGGTTGCTCCCCAGCCCTGCGGATACTCCTTGACGATGCGCAGCATGTTGGCCTTAGCCCACGCCGCGCCGCGGCTGATCTCGGGAGACGGCGTCAGGAAGCGCGCGTCGGCCAGACGCTGCGTGAAATAGCCCTGCGTGTCGTGGAGCGCCCGCTGCTTGCCGAGCAGCGCCTCCAAGACCGGACGGCTGCGCTCGTTGCCGTCCTTGTGATAGACGACCGCCAGGCGCAGCGATTCACGCGCTCCGGCGGCGACCGGAACGCGATATTCGAAGGCCCCGAAGATGCGCCGGCTGACGAGTTGTGCTTCCTGCGGCGTTACGTCGTCGGAGGTCTGCGCCGGCGGTGCTTTGGCCAGCGTTCCGCGCCGCATCGACTCCAACAACACCTGCTCGCGCAAGGATAGCTCGACCGCCACGGGCGTGCGCGAGCCGCCCCACCAGCGTTCGCCGCCGGTCTCCAGGTTTTTCGAACAGATGAACCGTCCGTCGTCCCACGCGCGCACTTCGTGCTCGGGCTCGCCGTAGAAACGCTGCCCGACCAGCATCGCCCACGGGAAGAGCGCGACCTCGACGTCGGCCGCTCCGGGGTTGTAGAGGGTTACGTCGACGACGAAGGAGACGGCGCGGTCGAAGCCGGGGCCATACGGAACGTAGAATGCTTCGGTAACGTGCACGCGATGGTCGAGCGTAAACTCGGAGATCTGCGCGTAGGGTAGAAAGGTAAGCTCGCGCTCGATCTGATGCGGAAAGAACGTCGTGTCGCCCAAGCGATAGGCGACGTGATGCGTTCCAAAGATGATCTGATCGGTATCGGCGTCCCAGAGGCCGCGAACGCCGCCCTTTGCCGTCGATTGAGCGTACGACTTGAGGTTGCCGAGCAACAGGCCGTAGGGGGTCTCCGATTCGTGCAGGACGTAGGCGCAGAACTCGTTCCGTTGCGCATCGTAACTCGAACCCATGCCGTATGCCCTACTGCGGCATGGAGCGCAGAGGCGCCTCCTCGCGCCGCGGCAAACCGATAGGCCTCGTGCTGACGCTTCGGGCCCCGGCGAAGATCAACTTGACGCTCGAGGTGCTCGCACGCCGGAGCGACGGCTACCATGGCATTCGAAGCGTGATGGTGCCGCTCGACATGGCCGACGAACTGGCCATCGAGCCGAGCAACCGCTTTACTTTCGCCTGCAGCCGCAGCGAGCTTGAAGAGCAGGGTAACCTAGCCGTCGCGGCTTTGCGCGCGCTCGGCGATCTCCCACCAGTCCGGATGGAGCTGCGCAAGCGGATTCCGGTGCAAGCCGGACTGGGCGGCGGGTCGAGCGATGCGGCGGCCGTCTTGCGCGCTGCAATGCGCGGTACGTTCGGCGCGCCGGGCGAACGCGATTGGATGGCGATCGCGCGCACGCTCGGGTCCGACGTTCCTTTCTTCCTCGCCGGTGCCGCTGCGCTGGTCGAGGGGACCGGCGAGCGTGTCACGCCCGCCGGCGCGCTGCCGAAATGGCAAGCGCTCGTCGTCAAGCCGCCGGTCTCCGTCCCGACGGCCAACGCCTATCGCGCCATCGACGCCCTCGATCGCCGGCCGCGCCCGCGAAACGCCAGCGTCTCGATCGCGTTGCTCGAAGCACTTCAAGCCGAAGATTTCGCAACGGTGGAGTCGTTGATGCACAACGATTTCGAGGCCGTGGTGGTCGCCGGCGCGCCGGAAATCGGCGCGGCGCTCGACGCATTGCGTGCCGCCGGCGCGAGCAACGCCATGCTCGCCGGTTCGGGCTCTTGCGTCTTCACGCTGACGCCGGATCGCAACCGTCTCGAGAGCATCGGCGAGCGCCTCGCGCTCCCGGCGAACTACGAACGGTTCTTCTGCGCTTTCGACGCCACGCCGGACTGGGTTAAGTGAACGCGATCGTTTTGGCGGGCGGACCGCAAGACGACGTGGCGCTCCTGCAGCCCGGGGCGCCGAACAAAGCCTTCGTCGAAATCGCCGGCGTTACGCTCGTGGGCCGCGTCCTCGCGGCGCTGCGCGCGACGCCGCAGGTCGAGCGCATCGTCGTCGTCGCGCCGCCGGAGATGCGCGACCATCGCGATCTCGCCGGCGCCGACGAGCTGCGCCCAGACGGCGTGCGCATCACCGAGAGCCTGCGCAACGGTTTAGCCGGTTTCGCGCCGGACGACGACCTCTTGATCGCCGCGTCGGATTTGCCGGTGCTCACGGTGCCGGCGACCGAGGATTTCATCGCTCGCGCCGAGGCGCTTGCCGCCGACGTGGTCTATGGCTGCGTCGAGAAAAGCGTGCATCTGCAGTCGTTCCCCGACGTTCCTCACACGTGGGCGCGAATGCGCGAGGGCACATTTTGCGGCGGAGGCATCTTTGCGATGAAGCCGCGAGCGCTGCCCTTTCTCGACCGGTTTCTGGAAGGACTCGGCGCGGCGCGAAAGCACCCGATCAAGCTCGCGCGCTTTTTCGGTGTCGACATGATGCTGCGATTTTCCCTCGGACGGCTCTCGATCGCGCAAGCCGAAGCGCGCGCTTCCAAAATTCTCGGTGCACCCGTCCGGGCGATCGTTTCACCGTACGCCGAAACGGGCGTCAACGTCGACCGGGTCGGCGACGTCGCCCTGGCCGAGCGTCTAGTGGCGCGGCGTATAGCGGCGCAGCAGGGAGCGCGCTCCTAGGGCGAGCGCCAGCGCTTGAAGAGCTCGTTGGCGATTCCGAACTGATCGAGCGCCTTGCCGACGGTATGGGCGATGATGTCGTCGACGCTCTGGGGGTTAGCGTACATCGCCGGGACGGGCGGGAGAATCACCGCACCGACTTCGGCCAGCTGGGCGAGCGTTCGCAAGTGTCCGAGATGCAGCGGCGTTTCGCGAATCACCAAGACCAGCCGCCGTTTCTCTTTCAAACAGACGTCGGCGGCGCGAACCAGCAGGTTCGAGTTCATCGAGTAGGCGATTCCGCTCGCGCTCTTCATCGAACACGGAATAACGAGCATGCCGTCGGTAATAAAGGAGCCGCTCGAGATGGCCGCGGCGAGGTCGTCGTCGCGATGCGCGACGTCGGCGAGCCCTTCGAAGTCTTCGGCGGTCATCTCGGTCTCGAGTTCCATCGTACGGCGCGCGGCCGAGGTTAGGACCAGGTGCGTTTCGATGCCGCCGATCGCGCGCAGCGCCTGCAACACCATGTAACCGTAGAGGCTGCCGCTGGCCCCGCTGATGCCGATGATGATGCGTCGCATCGGAAGGCGGTTATACGCGGCGTGCAGGGGCGCCTGGTGGGAACTGTAACTTCATTGGAAGTGGTGCCCGCTGCCGCACAGGTTCGTTCCTTCGTCGCCGATGCCGTTCGCTGGTATCGGAGCGGAGAAGAGGCCGCGCTGCTGCGGTTGATCCGCTCGCCGTTGAGCGGCGTGGCGCACGACGTCGGCGCCGCGTATGCGACGCACGCGAGGCGTACCGGCGCGCTGCTCGATGCAATCGATGCAAGCCGTCCCGCTTTACCGCCGGCCGACCGCGAAAGCGCGCTGATCTTTGCGCAGCGCGTTCGGCGAATACGCGCGCTGCCGCCCGATCTGGACGACCGCGCGCTGCACGGCGCGATCGTCGCCGTCTTCGAGTTCCCACCCGAGGCGCCCGATCGCGGCGGTCAGATACCGGGCGGCCGCGCGCAACGCGTCGATATCGAACTGACGTCGGCCGCGGCACCGGAGGCGCCGGCCAACGTTGCCGGCTGGCAGCGCCACTTTAGCGCGTCGGCGCTCAACACGTACGCCGAGTGCCCGCGCAAATGGTTCTACAAATATGTCTGCGCCGCCGTCGAAGACCCCGGTTCGGCCGCATCGGCGTACGGCACCGCCTTTCATAGCGCGCTCGAGGACTTTCACGGCGAGTTTCCCCGCCCAAAAGCGCGCGATGCGGCGGCGATGCGCGCGCGCATCGGCGAAAATATCACCTGGGCCTTCGAACGCAATCGCAGCGGCTTCGAAACCGCCGTTGAGTTCGAGTTGCAAGTACGGCGCGCACAACGAACGGCGCAGCGGTACGTCGATTGGCTGCTGACGATGGAGCGCGAAGCGCCGTTCGAGGTGCTCGGCCGCGAGGTCGCGGCGAACTTGGATCTGGAAGGGCGCCCCTTCGTCGGCTACATCGACCGGCTCGACCGCGACGAACGATCGGGCGGCGTTTCGGTCGTCGATTATAAGACCGGAAGCATCGCGGCAACCCCGGCCGAGTACGGCGACAAGGTCCGCCGTTTCCGCGACTTTCAGCTGCCCTTCTACTATTGGGCGCGAACCGACGCCGGCGATCGCGTAACCAAGCTCGTGTTGATCCCGCTCAAGGACGCCATGCACGACGTTCGACCGGTCGTCCTTGTCGTCGGCGGCAACATCACCATCGCAGAGCTCGAACGCTCGCGAGCACGCATGATCGAACTCAGCGATCTGCTTGCTGCCGGCCGCATCGCCGAATTCGAGCCCACCACCGATCCCGCCGCCTGCACGTACTGCAACTACGCCTCGGCCTGCCTGCGGCGGCCGCCCGCCGAACCGGCTCGTTTCGGAAGTTGATCGCACTGGAGCTGACAAACGAGCAGCGCGACGCCGTCGCCGCGCCTTTCGACGTCTGCGTCGCCGTGCTGGGGGCGCCGGCGACCGGCAAGACCACGGCATTGACGCAGCGCGCGTCGCGAGCGCGCGAACTTTTTCCGCACGCCGACCCGCTGATCGTCGGAGCCGACCGTCCGATCGAGGATTTCGCGCTCGCGGTGCTGCGCGAAAGCGGCGCCGGCGTTTGTCTCGTCGACGACGCCGAGGCCGAACTGCTTTTTCGCGAAGCGTGCATTCCGCTCTTCGAGCTGGCTTGGAACGATTTCGCGGAGAATCAGATCGACCCGGAGGTTCCCGGTCTGCGAACGCCGGTGCGGTTTTTCGAGTCGGCATTCCGTTTGATCCGCCGGCTGCGCGACGCCGGCGTAGAGCCGGCTTCGTTTCTGCAACGCGCGCTGACGGCGGCCACCGAGTTTTACGCCAATCCACCAAACTTCGCCGACCCGCGGCTGCTGGCGGGAACGAAGAATACGTTTCACGATTCGCTCGACGTGCACCCCGACGAGCTGGCGCGCCAGTATCGCCGCGAGGTCGATCTGGCGAAGATTCTGGCCAAGCTTTACGAGCGCTACGTCGAGCTCGTCGAAAGCGGCGGGCGAATGACCGCCCGCGATGCCGCCATTGCCGCACGCCGCCGCATCGAATCCGATCCGCAACTCGCGTCGCTGCTACGCGAACGCCATCGCTTGGCCTTCGTTGACGACGCGCAAAACCTCACTGCAATCGACGTTCGGCTGCTCGAATCCGTCTTCGGGGAATCGCTCGCCGGCGTTACGCTCTGCGGCGACCCCGCATCGGCCGTTTCGAGCGTGAGGATGACCGCCGGCGACGCCGCTTTCGCGCGCGCCGCCGTTCGTATCGAGCTGGCTCACCGCCATCGTTCGCCGGTCGTGGAAGTACATCGCGACGTCACGCCGCGCGACGAAGCCGAACGCATCGGCGAACGCATCGAAGCGTGGCGGCGCGAAGGCGTCGCGCCGCAGCACATCGCCGTGCTCTTCCGTTCGGTGCGGCACGTCGCGCTCTACGAGAACGCGCTGCTCGAGCGCGGCATCCCGGTCGTGGTGGGCGGCGACGTCAATCTCTTTGCCGACCGGCGCGCACTCGACGCGCTCGCTTTACTGTGGAACGTCTACGACCCGTTCCGTCACGAATGGCTTTTGCGCACGCTGGCCGGCAAGTCGCTCGCACTCTCCGACGCGTCGCTGGCGCTGCTGTGCAGCGAGCCGCCCGACCCGCAACGGGCGCTCTTCGCATTCGACGAGGAGCCGGCGCCGACGGCGCGCACCGGACGATGGGATCCCAAACGCGATCTGCGGCTCGGTTGGAACGTCGTGCGCGGCGAGATCGAGGGGGCCTTGAGTGTAGAAGCGGCATCGCGCGTTCGCCGTTTCCGTCAGCTGCGCGAGGGTTGGATCGAGGCGATGCAAACGCTGCCGTTCGACGAGTTCGTGCGGAAGGTTTGGCGCGAAGGGCTGGCCCGCGAAGGCGACCCGGACACGGCGCGTGGGCGGGCGCAGCAGTCAGTCCTCAAGCGGTTGCTCGAGCGCTTGACCGATTTCGTTAGCGATCGTCCCGAAGCGACGCTGGGCGACGTGCTCGACTACGCGCAGGAGCGCATGACTAACGACTTGGAAGCCTCCGTGCCGCCCGGCGCAGAGTGCGAAGGATTCGTGCAGATGCTCAGCGTCGAAGCCGCGCAGGGCCGCGAGTTCGACCGGGTCGTCGTTGCCGGCGTGCGGCCGGGCGCCTTTCCGCGCTGGTATGCCCCCGACGCATTTCTCTTCAGTCCGCGTTACGGCATGATTCCTAAGGAGAACTCGGGCGATGCGCGCGCATCCCGAACGGCCAAGTATACGTTCTATACCTTTCGGATGAAGAGCGCCCAGGGCTACAACGATCGGGAGCGGCGTGCCTTCGAGTACGCGCTCAGCCGCGCGCGCAAGAACGTATTGGTGACCGCGGCCGGCCCGTCGACGCGCGGCATCACCGCCCCCGAATTTCTCGAAGAGCTGCGTTAAGGGAATATCTCGATGCGGCTGCGGGAACTTTCTGCAGAAGCCTACGCTCGCGAAGTGTTGCCGCAGACGGCCGAGTTGTGGGCCGGGCGCCGGAGCTTCGAGGCCTACGCCGATCAAACGCTCGCGCTGGCGGCCAGCGCCTACGGACGGCGTTTCTACCGGACCGTCGGTCTCTACGACGGCGGCTCTCTCGTCGCGTCCTTCAAGCGTTACGAACGGACGCTACGAGATCGCGCGCAAAAGCTGCACGCCGTCGGTTTCGGCGCGGTCTTTACGCCGCCGGAGTACCGCGGACGCGGTTACGCGACCATACTGCTCGCATCGGCGCTCGACGCGGCGGCCGCCGAGGGTTACGACGTCGCCTTTTTATTCTCCGATATTCGCCCGCACTTCTACGCCGAGTTGGGCTTTCGCGCGCTACCGTCGCGCGCGTTCTCGTTGCGCGCCGACGCGTTGCCCTCCGGCCGCCTTGCGCCTATGCGCCTGGACTCCGAGGAAGATTGGCGGGCGGTCCGGCGTTGCTACGAGTTCGGCTTGCGCCGCGGGGGCATCGGCTTCGGCCGCAGCGCGACGCTCTGGGGCTGGACGCGGCTGCGCATCGCGCACGGCTCCGAACATCGCACCGGCGACACGATGAATCTCGTCGTGCGCCGCGGCAAGGTCGTCAGCGCCTACATTCTCGGCGTACGCGTGCCGCAGCGCGACACCTACGTCGTGGACGAGTACGGCTTCGGCAGCGAAGCGGCAGCGGCAACGATTCCCGCGCTGCTGCGCGCCGCGGCCGGAGACCTGCGGCGTATCGCCGGATGGCTTCCACCGGCCGGTGCGCGCGATCTCCTTCCCCGGCTTTCCGTACGACGGCGTGACGGAGCGGTTCTGATGATGGCTGCGCTGCAGCCGCGCGGCGCCGCGCTGATCGATCGAATCGCATCGGAAAAGCTCGAGATCGGGTGGGCGACGGATCACGTTTGAGCACCGCGAAACGCGGCTCGACAGGCCGCGACGGCGATAAAGCGAACGCTTGCCTGCGAAAGGCAGGTACCGATGAAAAGACTCCCCTTATTGCTTCTTCTCACCGCGGCGCTCGCCGCACCGGCCGGGGCGGCCGGCGGTGGGATGGACGCGATGAAGTATTACGTCGGCAGTTGGACGTGCTTGGCCGGCTCGACGAATCAGAAGCCGTCGAGCGCCACCGTTGAGTACACGTTGAACGACGGCGTGCTGCGGCAATGGGTGCTCGTGCCGGCTCAAGGCAAGATGAAGACGCCCTACGGCTTGAGCATCGCGTATAGTTGGGATGCCAAGAACGGGCGCTACGTCTCGGCACAAACCGATAACGAAGGCTCCTGGAGCGTCTCTTACGCCAAGCCGTGGACCGGCAACACCGAAGAGTGGATCGACCACGCGAACTCGGGCAAACTCACTCGCAACACGACCGTGCGCGACGGCGAAAACGCTTTCCACTTTATGGGCTACCCGTCGACGACGTCGACGACGCCTAACTTCAAAGGCTCCTGCAAACGGGCCACGTAGCCTCGAGATAACGAGCTAAAATAGGCTCGTTTGCAGCGGGTCGCCCTCCGTAAGGGACGCGACGCGGGTTCCCAGCAGGCGAACGGGCGCGCCACCGAGCCCGGCGCGGCGCAAACAGTGGACCGCGGCGCGAAAGATGCGGCGCGCATCGCGCGTCGGCTCCGCCAAATGCGTCTGCCTTCCGAGAGTCGTGAAGTCGGCGCGCTTGATCTTTACGCCGATGGTTCGGGCCACGGTGCGCTCGCGCTCGAGCGTTTCGGCGAGTTCGCGCGCCTGCTCGCGTAAGACGGCGACGAGCCGCGTTTCATCGCTAACGTCGTATTCGAACGTTTCCTCGGTCGAGATCGATTTGGTTTCCCGCTCGGGCTCGACGCGGCGCGGATCGAGGCCGCGCGCCAAGTCGCGCATCGAAAGCCACCACGAACCAAATAACTCGCGCAGCGCCGGTTCTTCGAGCTGCGCCAGTTCGCCGATGGTCGAGATGCCGAAGAGCTGCAGTCGCGATTGCGTTTTGGGGCCGATACCCCACAATCGGCCGACCGGCAGCGGTGCGAGAAAGGCAATCTCTTCTCCCGGCGCGACCGCGAGCAGGCCATCGGGTTTGCAGGTGTCCGAGGCAATCTTCGCCACCATCTTTCCGGTCGCCACGCCGGCGCTGATCGTCAACCCGGTTGTCGACGCAACGTCGCGGCGCACGCGTGCGGCAAACGCCTTCGCGTCGTCGAGCGTCGTCGTTCCGAGCCCGACGAATGCTTCGTCGAGGGAGAGCCCTTCAACGGGCTTGCCGTCGCCGCGAAAAATCTCGAAGATCTCGCGCGAGATCGTGCGATACTTCTGCATCTCGGGCGGCACGACGATGAGATCGGGACAGGCCGCCAGCGCGCGGTAGAGCGGCATGGCCGAGCGCACGCCGTACGGACGCGCTTCGTAGGAGGCGGTCAAGACTACGGCGCGCCGGCTTCGCCCGGCAACGGCGACGGGCTTGCCGCGTAAGCTCGGCTCGTCACGAATCGCGACGCTTGCGTAAAAAGCGTCGACGTCAAAGTGCGCTATGAAGTCAGTGCGCGGTGCGCTCACGCATCCGCCGGCGCGCGGCTTTCTCCTGATTGCCGCACGTCGCCATGCTGCACCACGCACGCGACGCGTTCTTGGTGCGGTCGTAGTACGCATAGCGGCAGCTGAGCTTGCGGCAGGCTCGCATTCGCGGCCACGTGTTATCGAGCAGCGCTTCGTAGACGACGGCCAGCAGTGCCGCGATCGCGCCGTCGGCTTCGGGCGCCGCCGGGAGTAAATCCAAGCCGCGATTCGAGTCGACGGTTAGGCGCAGTTGGGCGGCACTGACGAACGGCCGCAGGCTCTCCCAGGCCGTCCGCACCTCGCCGGCGCCGTTATTCGCGAAGAGCACCTCGCGCAGTGCCTCGCGGAAGCCGCGCAGGCGATCGAGCTCGCCGTCGTCGGCAACCGGGGGAAGCCCGTGGCTGAGGCACCAGGCGGCGCCGTGGCCGACCGAGTCGAGCTCGTCGGGACCGTCGGGCAGATTGAGGGTATTTTCGAAGACGCGAATGAGGTCGAGGGCCCCAGGCGCGTTCTCCAGGGCAGCCGTCATGCAGGCCTAACCTTCACCGGCAAAATAAGTTGACAAGTTACTGTCACCACTATATAATGATTGAAGGTTACCACATTCGTCAAGAGGTTGTCACATGTTCCGCGATCCCGTTCGTACCGCTCCTCTCGTTTCCGACATTAGCGACGTCGATCTCAAGCTGAGGGTCAACCGGGCCGACTCGGCTCTCTTCCTAGAGTCTAATCTCCGTCTGCCGCACCTGCGGGTGTCGTAGCGCCGCGCTCGATGGCGAGAATCGTAAGCATATTACGCTCGTCATCGGCATCGCTGCCGGGGGTTTCGAGAATGGCCGTCTTGTCGCGCAGCTCCTGGTGAGCGAGCAACGCGCGAAAGCCCGCGAACCCAATCCGCCCCTCGCCGATATGCCAATGCCGGTCGCGGCCGGCTCCCAGTTCCACCTGGGTGTCGTTAAAGTGAAACATCAAGATGCGCGCCAGGCCGATTTCGGCCTCGGCGCGCTCTATGAATTTGTCGACGCTTTCTTGGGAATCGATCGCGTAACCGGAAGCCCAGGCGTGCGCCGTGTCGAGACAAATCCCCAGTTGCGGATGGTCGATGCTGCGAATCAGCGAGCCGAGCTCCCCGAGCGTACCGCCCGCTAGGTTCCCCGCGCCGGCCGAGTTTTCGAGCACCAGAAAAACACCTGGCGCGATGCCTTCGAGCGCGCTCTCCAGCGCTTGGCGAATCGCCGCGAAGCCTTCGTCGCGATCGCGATCCCCGTACGAGCCGAGATGGGTGTTGACGAAACGCATGCCGCCACGCGCCGCGACGGCGAGATCGTTTTTCAGCAGGTGCAGCGAGCCGGCGGCGATCTTCGGATCTCCGCTGGCGAGATTGATGAGATACGGCGTGTGGATGACGCACGGTTCGAGACCGGCCTCGCTGCGCATCTGCGCGAAGCTGTCCAGCGCTCCTTCATCGATGGCGGTGGTCCGATAGCTGCGCGGATTGGTCGAGAAGACCTGAATCGCCGAGGCTCGGCAGCGTTTTGCGTGCGCGACGGCCTTGGCGTAGCCGGTCGCGACGTGCACGTGAAGACCGATCCTCACCGGGTCACGGCGAAACCTTGACGCCCCCGAGATCGAACGGAATGGGCTCGCCGGGCTCGAGCTCCATCTGCGGCAGATCGTCGAGCGAGCGCAGCCCGAACGACTCCAAGAAAAACGGCGTGGTCTTATACTGCATCGGGCGTCCGACGACGTCTTTGCGGCCCGCCTCAGCAATCAGCCCGCGATCGAGCAGCGTGGTGACGACGCTGTCGGAGTTGACGCCGCGGATCGATTCTATCTCGCCGCGGGTAACCGGCTGAAGGTTGGCCACGATAGCCAGCGCCTCGAGCGCCGGCGTCGAAAGCGTCGTCTTGGGCGGCAAGAGGTAGGTTTCTACCACCTCGCGCGCTGCCGGCGAGGTGGCGAAGCGATAACCGCCGGCGACCTCGCGGAGCACGATTCCGCGGTCGGCGTAGTCGGCTTCGACGCGCTGCAGCACCGCCGCGATCTCCCGTTCTTGCGCGCGCAACAACTTGGCCAGCTGCGAGATCGAGAGCGCTTCACCGGCGACAAAGAGCAGCGCTTCGACCGGACGCTGCAACTCCAGCACCGCCTCCTCGAGACGCGCCGACTCTTCTGCGGAAAGCTCCTCCTGCCGCAGATTCACGCAACGGCCCTGGCAGAGAGGCGGATGTCGTCGAACGGCTCGTCCTGTTCGAAGGTAACCCGCCGGCGCTTTATTAGCTCGAGCACGGCGAGAAAGGTTACGATAATGACGTCGCGGGTCATGCCAAGCTCGGCGCAAAGCTCCGAAAATCGTGCCTCGCCGCGCTCTTTGATGCGGCGCATGATGTAGTCCATCGAAGCCATCAGCGAGATTCGTTCGCCCGCAATCGAGCGCTTCTCCGGGCGCGCCTGGCGCAACATCTCGATGAAGGCGCGTTTGAGTTTTTGGGGGTCGATGTCGAAGCGTTGCACCATCTCTCCGGCCGGATCGCCGGATTCACGATAAAGAAAAGCCGCGGCCTCGCCCTGACGCTCGCGCAGCTGCTGACCGAGCTCGCGGTACTGCGAGTAGGCGATCAAGCGACGGCGCAGCCGCTCTTCGACTTCTTCGGGCGTCTCCTCGGATTCGTCGAGCAGTTCTTGGGGAATCGGCGGCAGCAGCGCCTTGGATTTCAAGAAGATCAGCGTCGCCGCGATCAGGAGATACTCGGCGGCAATCTCCACGTCGATCGCCTCCATCGCGCGTACGTAGTCGAGATATTGCTCCGCAACCGTAGCGAGCGGAACGGTCGCGATATCGAGTTGCTGTTCTCTGATGAGGCTCAGCAACAGGTCCAGCGGACCGTCGAAGGCCTCGATCCGTACGTTGAACGTGCTCAGGACGAGAGCGGCTGCGCGGCCAGGAGTTCGTCCGGCTCGCCGAGCGCATCGGGATGCGCGGCGATGTACTCGAGGGCGTGATCGATGAGGCGCTTCTCGTTGACGTACTTTAGCGTCTTGCGCGCCTGCGCCGCGTCGAACCAGCGTGCGTCGTCGACTTCGTGATCGTGGTTGGCCGGGTCGCCCGAGAGATAGCGCATCAAAAAGAAGGTCACCGATTTCTTATGCTTGGCCTTGCCGACGTAAAACCAATACGAGATCTCGGTGAGGCGCGTGATGATCTCGGCCCAACAACCCGTCTCCTCGTGTACCTCACGAAGCGCTGCCTGCTCGGTCGATTCTTTCGCCTCGACGTGACCTTTGGGTAGCGTCCAAATGCGCGGCGGTTCGCCCCGACCGATCAATAGGGCATCGTAGCCTGAGTCACGGCGACGCAGCAGCAGTCCGCCCGCCGACACCTCGTACTTGATCCGCATTGAAGCTCCGCCTTTGGGATAGGGAAGGGGGCCACACTGAGCCCCCTGATTACCCCAATTATAAGCTCCAAAGCCAAGAGTAGCCTGCGAGCAGGAACACCTTTTTTTGCTAGGAGCGCTGCCTGCTGAGGATGTCCGAGGTAATAACGTCCGCTTGGCCGTTGACGCCGCGATGCTCGGCGAACCCGCCCCAACCTACCGCGGCCGTCGACGTACGTCAATGCGATGAGGCCACCGCGCCCAACGAGAGTATGTCGTCGTACGTACCGATGGCGGTCTCGCAGCGCCGCGATAGCTCGTCGTAGATCGAAAAGCGCTGGAGAGGACCGCAGTATACTGAAGGGAGCTGGCAGGTGCTTGCAAGCTCGCGCCCACCCGGTGCAGATCCAGTGGACCCTCTCCTCCTCCGGGGTTGAGCCTAGATTATGTCGTCGTACTCGCTGACGACGGGCTCGCACCGCTGGCCGGCGTCGTCGTAGGCCAGATACTCGTGTAGCCGCCCACTATAGACGTGCAGTGAAATGACCGGCGCCGCCGGGGTCGCCGCAACGCGATGCAGCGAAAAGCGGCCTGCGCGCAGATCGAGCCCGCCGGGCTCAAGAAGGCTCGAGCCTCGCGCCTCGACACGCGCGTAGCCGGCAACGTCGCCCGCATCGAGCCGCGCGAAATCCTGGGTCCAGAGCATGCCTTCGAGCACGAGCATCCAGCAATGCTGGTCGCCGTGATCGTGGATCGCCGACGGAACGCCGGCGCTCCAGTTGAGCAAAACCACTTCGAAGTTTTCGTCGCCGTACGCCAGCGTGCGCGTGTAGCTTCCGGGACGCGCGATCAGCGCGCGCCCCGGCGACCAGTTCGCATACCCCGCGGTCAATAGCGCGGCCATCTCGGCAGTCGTGCGCTCGAGCGGCGCGCGACGGCGGAGATCGTCAATCAGCCGCTGCAGCATCGAGCTTCCAACGCAGATCCGGCTGGCGCGCGGCACGGGTTTCGTCGACGCGGCCGACGACGGTCGTCACCGGCGCTTCGAAGAGCGGCTGCGGATCGCGCTGCGCCTGCGCCACGATCGCCCGCAGTGCCTCCACGAAATCGTCGAGCGTTTCCTTCGATTCGGTCTCGGTCGGCTCGATCATCAAACATTCGGGGACGAGCAGCGGAAAGTAGATCGTCGGCGCCATGTAGCCGTAGTCGAGCAACGCTTTCGCGATGTCGAGCGCGCGCACGCCGTGCTCCTTTTTCAGATTTTGCGCCGATGCGACGAACTCGTGGCGGCAGAGCTCCGGATAGGGCGTCTCCAAAAACTCGGCGACTTTAACGCGAAGATAGTTGGCGTTGAGCACGGCCAACTGCGAAACGCGTTTGAGCCCCTCGGCGCCGTTGGCGTAGAGATAGGCGAGAGCGCGCGCCGCGTGGGCGAAGTTCGACCAAAAAGATCGCATCGGGCCGATCGACTTCGGCCGGTCGAAATCGAGGCGGAACGCATCTCCCTCGCGCACGACCACCGGCGTCGGTAAATAGTCGACCAGATGCGGTGCCACGCCGAGCGGACCGTGTCCGGCGCCGCCGCCGCCGTGCGGAATCGTAAACGTCTTATGCGTGTTGAGGTGCATGAGATCGAAGCCCATATCGCCCGGACGGGCGTACCCCATGATCGCGTTGGCATTGGCGCCGTCGTAGTACATCAGGCCGCCGGCTTGGTGCACGGCGGCCGCGATTTCGGCAATGTCTTCCTCGAAGAGCCCGAGCGTATTTGGATTGGTCATCATGCAAACCGCGGTGTCGGCGCCGAGGACCTTGCGAATCTCCTCCACGCTGACGCGCCCGCGCGGGTTGCTCGGTAACGAAATCACTTTGAAACCGCACATCGCCGCGGAGGCGGGATTCGTGCCGTGCGCGGTGTCGGGAACGATGACTTTATCGCGCTGCGTCTCCCCGCGCTCCTTGAAGTACTTCTTGGCAATCAGCAGTGCGCCAAGCTCTGCGTGCGCGCCGGCCGACGGATTGAGCGAAAAGGCGGCCATGCCGAAGAGCGAGCTCAGCGAGCGCTCGAGCTCGTACATTACCTGCAGCGCGCCCTGCGCCAACTCGTCGGGAGCGAAGGGATGGAGTTCGGCGAACTCGCGGCGAGCGACGATCGCGTCGTTGACGCGGGGATTGTACTTCATCGTGCACGAGCCCAGCGGATAGAAGCCGAGGTCGATTCCGAACGTTCGATGCGACAGGCGAGTGTAGTGCCGAACGACGTCCATCTCGCTGTTGTCGGGCAACGGCAGCTCCTCGCGCAGCACCGACTTCGGAAGGTAGTTCTCCAGGGGCGGGCCGGACTCGAGATAACGATTGGCGCGGCCCTTCTGACCGGTCTCGAAGATCAGCGGCACGCCGGCCTTTCCTTTGGAGCCCTCAGACGGCTGCGAGGACACTGAGCACCTCCTCGAGGGCGCCGGCAAGCGCGTCGATATCGCCGGTGGTAGTCAGCTCGGTCGCAGTCATCAGAATGCAGCGGTCGAGCTCGGGATAGAATCGTCCGAGATCCACGCCGCCTAATATTCCCCGTTCTTGCAAGGCGGTTAGCACGGTAGCGGCCGGCCGGCCAACGTCGGCAACGAACTCGTTGAAGAAGGGCGTCGGGTACTTTATCGTCACGCCGCGCACGTTGGCGACGGCGCTTGCCAACTCGCGCGAGCGCGCCAAGTTCAGCGCGGCGGCGTCACGCAAACCGGTTTCACCCATAAGCGCGAGATAGATCGTCGCGATGAGCGCGCAGTGCGCCTGGTTGGTGCAGATATTCGACGTCGCGCGCTCTCTCCGGATGTGCTGCTCGCGCGCCTGCAACGTCAGCACGTAGGCGGTGCGTCCGGCGTTGTCGACCGTCTTGCCGACGAGCCGTCCGGGAATGCGCCGCATGTGCTCCTGCGTCGAGGCGATGAATCCAGCGTACGGACCGCCGTAGGCGACGGGAACGCCGAAGCTTTGCGCTTCGCCGGTAACGATCTGCGCGCCCCACGACGAGGGCGGCGCCAGCGCGGCAAGAGAGAGCGCCTCGGCGACGACGGCAATCGGAACGGTGCCGCCGGCTTTGATGGCTTCCGTCGCGACTCTCGCCGGCGTATCGACGTTACCGAAGAAGTTCGGCGATTGCAGCGCGACGGCTGCGTACTCGCCGCCGGCGACCGCCGTCGCCAGCGCGTCGAGATCGGTCACGCCGTCTTCGGTGAACGGCAGCTCGTCGACGACGACGTCGAGACCGTCGCAGTAGGTGCGCAGTACGGCGCGATAGTTGGGATGCACGGCGCGCGAGACGAGAATCTTGTGGCGGCCCGTCGCGCCCAGCGCCATGATCGCCGCTTCGGCGAGCGCCGTCGCACCATCGTAGACCGAGGCGTTGGCGATCTCCATCCCGGTCAGCAGGCAGATGTAAGTCTGCCACTCGTAGATCGCCTGCAGGTAGCCCTGAGAAACCTCGGCTTGGTACGGCGTGTACGCGGTCAAAAACTCGCCGCGCATCACCAGCGCGGCGATCGCCGGTGGGGCGTAATGCCGGTAGGCTCCCGCGCCGAGGAAGGAACGGCAGCTTACCGCGGAGTTCGCCTCTCCGAAGCGCTCGAAGCGGCGCTGGATCTGGTATTCGGGAAGCGCCGGGACGACGTCGAGCTTACCCTTGAGGGCGACCGCGTCGGGAACGCGCAGCAATTCGTCGAGCGACCCGACACCGACGGCCGCAAGCATCGCCTCGATATCGGCTTTGGTGTGCGGAGCGTACATTACTCGGTGGCGATCTTCTCGTAATCGGCAGGTGAGAGGAGAACGCCGGTCTCCGCCGGATCGGAGCGGCGGATTTTCAGCAGCCAGCCGGCGCCGTAGGGATCGCGGTTCACGGCAGCAGGGTCGCCGTCGAGCGCCGCATTGACTTCCACGACCTCGCCGGAGATCGGCGTGTACAGATCGGACACCGCTTTCACAGACTCGATCACGCCGACGTTGCCGAACTGTTTGATCGTAGAGCCGACCTTCGGAAGCTCGACGTAAACGATATCGCCGAGCGCATTCTGAGCGTAGTCGGTGATGCCGATCGTCGCCGTATCGCCTTCGACCTTCACCCACTCGTGTTCTTTACTGTAGAGCAGATCCTGCGGCTGCGCCACCTCTTCCCCCTTCGATTATTTCTGACGTTTGTAGAACGGCAAAGGTACCACGATCGCTTCGTGCCTCGTGCCGCGAATCTCGACCTCGAGACGCGTGCCTTCGACCGCCGCCTCTTTTGAAACGAGCGCCGTGGCGATGTTCTTGTTCCCAACCGATGGTGCGATCGAACCGCTGCGGACCGTTCCGGCGACCCCGTCCGCGAACCACACCGGATAATCCTCGCGCGCCGGCGCGCGCCCCGACATGACGAGTCCGACTATGCGCCGGTAGGTATCGCCGGCAAGCTGCCGTTCGAGCACCGCTTTTCCGACGAACTCGGGCTTGTTCAACTTGATCGCCCAGTTCAGTCCCGCCTGGACGGGCGTGATCTCCTCGGTCAGCTCGTGACCGTACAGCGGCATGCCGGCTTCGAGACGCAGCACGTCGCGCGCACCCAGGCCGCAAGGTTCCAAGCCTTCGTCGCCGTGCGCTTCGAGCAGCGCGTTCCAAATCGCCGGCGCGTGCGCGCCGTCAACGAAGATCTCGAAGCCGTCTTCGCCGGTGTAGCCGGTGCGAGCGACGATTGCGGCAACGCCGTTCACGCGCGTCTCGGCGCAGAAATAGTAGCGCATCGAAGCGAGGTCGATATCGACGTGCGGCTGGAGCATCTCGACCGACTTCGGCCCCTGAATCGCCACGAGCGCATAGCGCTCGTGGCGATTTTCGATCGCCACGCCGGCATCCGGAAGATGGGATTGAAGATGCGCCCACATCTTATCGGCGTTCGAGGCGTTGACGACCAGCAGCCAACCTCGTTCCAAACGATAGAAGATCGTGTCGTCGTGCGTACCGCCGGCGTCGTTGCAGAAGATATTGTAACGGGCCTGCATCGGCTTCATCGTACCGACCGCGTTGATCGTCAGCGTATCGGCCCACGGCGCCACCATCTCGCCGGTCAGCCAGAACTGGCCCATGTGCGAGAGATCGAAAAGCCCCGCACGGTGCCGAACCGCGTCGTGCTCCTTGAGAATGCTCGAGTATTGAACCGGCATCTCGAAACCGCCGAACGGCACCATACGGGCGCCGGCGCGGACGTGCTCGTCGTGCAGGGCGGTGCGCTTGGTCGAAGGCGTCAAGCCGGCGAACCCGTTCCCGCCGATTTCTTTGGCTTCTCTGCAGGATAGCTGTTGAGGAAATCCAGCGTGGCGTGCGCGACGATTTCGGTGCCGCTGCGAACGTAGACCTCGCCATAAACGATTCGGCGGCCGCCGCGCAGGACACGGGCTTCGGCGACGAGATCGTGCGGCGGACCCGCAGGCGCTAGAAAGTTACACTGCAGAGCGATGGTGGTGGTATCCTGATCGCGCCCGTAAATCGAGGCGAGCGCCACGTAAAAGACCGTATCGCAGAGGCTCACGATCGCTCCGCCGTGCACCGCACCGGTGCCGTTGGTGATCTCGGCGCGGTACGGCATGCGCATCACGGCTTTGCCGTGCTCGACGCTTTCGAGCTTGAGATCGAGGAGCGCGACGAAGTTGCTCTTCTCCTTCTCCCAGGCATGGGGCGCGTGCGAAAAATCAATGCTCATACGAGTCGCCCTTTCCGTCCGGTCAAAACGTATCCCCGCCGGCCGCCAGCGAGCGGCGAAGGTAGAGAGGCAGCGAGAAGAGGCGCCGGTGCGTTTCGGCATCGTAAAAAAAGCTGTCGCCGCGTAGGCCCGAGCAATACTCTTCGATGACGGCCGGCTCGAGGCGGGCGAGATCGACGCGATCGCTGCACGCCAGAAACGCCCAGTCGGTGTCGAACGCCGGAACGTGCGTATAGAACGACGCGACGTGCGCGTAGTGCCGGCGCAGCGTTCGCGCCATCTTGCAATGCAGGCTTGCGTTATGCACTCCGGCGGTGCTGGCTTGCAGCACGTAGACGCCGCCGTCGCTCAAGCGAGATTTGATGAGGCCAAAGACTTCGGTGTTGAAGAGCGGATTGCTCGGCGAATCCTCTAGCGGTTCGGTCAGATCGGAGATGATGGCGCCGTAGCGACTTCCGTCGTCTCGCATATAAGCCAGCGCGTCGGCGACCACGACGTTGGCGCGTGCGTCTTCAAACGCACCGCCGGACCATTCCGGCAAGTACTTCTTCGAAAGCTCGATGACCGCGGCGTCGATGTCGACCATGGTGGCGCGTGCGACGCTAGTACAGCGCAGCACCTCGCGAAGCGTCGCGCCCTCGCCGCCGCCGAGAATGAGGATATCGCGCCGGTCCGCCGCGCCCGCGAGCGCCGGATGCACCAGCGCCTCGTGGTAGATTCGTTCGTCGGTCTGGGCGCTCTGCGTATCGCCGTCGAGCACCAGCATCTTTCCGAAAACCGGCGAGCCGATCACCGCTACCTGCTGAAAGTCGGAGCGCCCCGAATAGAAGACCCGGTCGATGGCGTGATGATGCTGTTCGCCCGGTGCGAACTCTTCGACGTACCATTGCCAGCGCTCGGTCTTGGGCATGCCGAGCGTAGATTGGCGGCAGAAATGAAGAACCCCGCCGGAGGGCGGGGTTCTCGTAGCAGCGGTGAGCTTTAGTAGCAGTTCACCGCAAAGTAAAGCGCGTGACCCTTGGGCGGCAATACGAAGCCTGCCGGGGCGTTGTACTGCTGGATCGTGACGGTGTTCCCTTTGATTGGGAAACCTTGACCCGGCAGCGGCGTCCACTTGCCGCTGCCGTAGATCGCGGCGTTGCAGCTCTTGCCGGGGAGCCCCTTAGAGTCGGTGATCACATACTTGAAGATTGGCACGCCGGCATGCGTTTTGGGATGGATAACTTGCGACGTCTGATTGTTGGCCGCGGCGTAAAGAATTACTTTGCCCTTGCCGTTGTATTTGGGAAAGCTCTTGCCCTTAGACTTCGTAATGTCGCTGCCGCCGATCGCGTCGGAAACGTAAATCTTGGCCGACGTCTTGACGGTGTTGTAGCCCAACGACCCCTTGACCGAGATGCTGTTGTACGCTCCCAGCGAGAAGCTGCCGCCGGTGGGCTTCAGCGTGAAGTTGCTGCACGCGCCCTTGAAGATCCAATTGTATTGCGGCGGGCTCGTCGCGCACGTCGCGAGGTCGGGCGACATCGAACCGCCGGCATCGGGGCTGGCGGTGGTTTCCGCATCGTCTTGCGCGCCGGCTCTTCCGGCGGGTTGCGCGTCGGGCATCGCTTGCGAGACCGGGGCGGCGTCAGGTTGGGAGACTGGCGGAGAATACGACGGCATCATGCCGTTGTTCGAGCAGGATGCCAACGCAACCGCAATCGTTACGAGCAACCCGGTTCGAAGAGTGGATAGACGCATGAAAGTCGTGTTTACCTCGATCGAGAGAGCTTAGAAAATTACACCAACAGAATTGGACGACGGGCGCGGCGCGCCTGCCGAATTTGCACGTCCGCAAAGATGATAATTGCTGATGATGGCGGTTAAGGAAATGTTTGCCGGCTATGCAGTAAGCACGCGCACGTCGTGGTTACCCGTCAGTACGTGCGTAAACTCGCCGTCGCTCTTCTCGATGCCGCGCTTGAGCTCGGTTGCTAGAACGCTGGTCGCGCCCAGGGTCTGAGCGGCGTATTCGCAAGCGAGCCAAGGGTCCGTATGGTCGCCGCACGTGTAGAAGTCCATCGCGGCATAGCCCTTCTCGGGCCAGGTGTGGATCGATAGGTGCGACTCGGCCAGGATGACCGTGCCGGAGACACCTTGCGGCTCAAATCGATGGAAAGCGCTCTCCATAATGGTCGCGCGAGCGGCCTTCGCGGCGGCGATCATCATGGCCGCGATGCCGTTAATATCGGAAAGGGACGAGGGGCGACAACCCGAGAGCTCGCACACGATGTGCCTGCCCAGTGCCTTCAATTTCTTCTAGGTCTCCTTGACCCTTGAGGAATCCCACCTCCGGACTGCGTCGGCTGGCGGCTGCAGTGCAGCCCCTCCCCCGACCTATCGGCGAGCTCGTGCCGGCGCTTTTTAGCGGTGCGCGGGCGACTCGCCGCGATGGCGCGTAAGGGCGCGCCCTCCCTAGAACCGTGGCCCCCCTCGAAGAGAGACCGGGGGGTATCATACCCCCTGGACCCCCTGCTGTAAAGAGCTTGGCGGGAACGCCCTTTTTTAGGGAAAAGCAAGCTCGCACTTTACTATCTTGACTATATCGGTTTGGTAGGGGTACGCTCAGGGGGTAATGGCAGTGAAAATTGCGGCGCCCGTCTCCCCTTCGGAGCTGATCGAGGAGTACCGTCACGGGTTCCACGACCCGGAAAACTACGTCTTCAAGTCGGACAAAGGGCTGACTCGAGAGATCGTCGAGCGCATCAGCGCCATGAAAGACGAGCCGGCCTGGATGCACGACTTCAGGATCAAAGCGTACGAGCTCTTCCTGGAAAAGCCGATGCCGGCGTGGGGCGACACGGCTCGGCTGGGTGAGATCGACTTCGGCGATATTCACTACTTCGTGAAGTCGACCGATCAGACGGAGCGTTCGTGGGACGACGTGCCCGAGGATATCAAGCGCACCTTCGACCGCCTCGGCATCCCCGAAGCCGAGCGTAAGTTCCTCTCCGGCGTATCGGCGCAGTACGAATCCGAGGTGGTTTATCACAGCACGAGCAAGGCGCTCGACGAACAGGGCGTGCTCTTCTGCGACATGGACACCGCGGTAAAGCAGTACCCCGAGATCGTTCAGAAGTATTTCGCGACGGTTATTCCGCCGGGCGACAATAAGTTTTCCGCGCTCAACTCGGCCGTTTGGTCGGGCGGGTCGTTCATCTACGTTCCGCCGGGCGTCGAAGTGGCGATGCCGCTTCAGGCCTACTTCCGGATCAACGCCGAGAACATGGGTCAGTTCGAGCGCACGCTCATCATCGCCGACAAAGGCGCCAAGGTACACTACATCGAGGGCTGCACCGCTCCGAAGTTCTCGACGTCGTCGCTGCACTCGGCCGTCGTCGAACTCGTAGCACTCGAAGGGGCTCGCATTCGCTATACCACGATCCAGAACTGGTATCGCAACATCTTCAATCTCGTCACCAAGCGCGCGGTCGCGCACGCCAACGCAACGGTGGAATGGGTCGACGGCAACATCGGCTCGCGCCTGACGATGAAGTATCCCTCAATCTATTTGATGGGTGAGGGGGCGCGCGGCGAGATTCTCTCGATGGCTTTTGCCGGCGAGGGCCAGCATCAAGATGCCGGCGCGAAGGTCATTCACGTTGCGCCGCGCACGACGTCGGTGGTGACCAATAAGAGCGTCAGCGCGCACGGCGGTAAGACGACCTATCGCGGCCTGGTCGAAGTGCACGCCGGTGCGGTCGGCGCCAAAACGCGCGTGCGCTGCGACGCGCTCATCATGGACGAGGAGTCATCGAGCGACACCAAGCCGACGATGAAGATCCACGAGCAGCGCTCGACCGTCGAGCACGAAGCCAGCGTCAGCAAGATCGGTGAGGAGCAGCTCTTTTACGCGATGTCCCGCGGTCTGAGTGAAGCAGACGCCACCGCGATGATCGTCAACGGCTTCTTCGACTTCTTCGTCAAGGAGTTGCCGATGGAGTATGCGATCGAGCTCAATCGCCTGGTCAAGATGGAGATGGAAGGCGCCGTCGGCTAGACTGCGCGAAACGCTCGGCAGCTAAGACCCGCTGCCTTTGCCCTTCACCGACTTAATGAACGTGATGGCCGAGTTTCCTTTTTGATCCTTGACCTGGATCTGCTCGGTATCCAGCTTGTCGCAAGTCGCTCCCTGAGGAACGACGGTCCAAGCTCCGCCCGTGGTGACCGGTGTCTGCACCACCCAGCAATCGCCTTTGATCGTGTCGGCGGTGAACTGCCCGGTATAGCCGTCTTCGACGGCAAAGAGCGTGAACGACTTACTGATCGGCTGAGCGGCAGGACTCGAGCTGGTGCCGTTCGGAGTGAGCACGATCACGTTCGGGTCGAAGTCGCTGTGCGTGCAAGCTGCAGCGACGAGTAGGGCCAGCGCAGCGACCGGTGAGAGACGCACTATAAAACCTCGCGATCCAGGTTAACGTTTCCCTGGTTACTTCGTGCGGCTGATGACCGTACCCAACGGCACGTACAACCCGCCGATCTGCTTGCGCGGCGATCCGCCCGCAGGATAGCTCCACACGCCGACGTCCGACCCGTACGTGTCGGGACCCACCACCTTCTTGCCGTCGATCCAGAACTGGAAGACTTCCGTCGCCCCACCCAACGTCGTCGACCCCATCTTCGTCCCTTGCGTTCCGTTGAAGCTGAACTGATAGATGGTGTTCGTCGACTGGTCGCCGATCGCGACGTACTTTCCGTCCCACTGCACGGCGCCGGCGCTCTGGATCGCCTGGTCGAGCGTGAGGTCGACGAGTTTGCTGCCGCCCTTGGGAAGCTCGGCAAACGCCGACGCGCTGCCGGCCGTCTGACCCGAGACAAAGAGGTTGCCTCGCGTATCGTAACCGCAGAGCAGCATCTGATTCACGTGCGAGTCGGTGTAGTTGCCACGCGGCCGTCCCTTCGCATGGCGATAGATAACGACGTTCCCTTGCTCGCTGCTGTTGGTCGAGAAGTTGGTAACGGCGAGATCGCCCGTCACCGGATCGACCGAACAGCCGATCGGGAAAAAGCCCTTATCCTTGAGCGTCGCAATCGGCGTGCTTCCGCCGTGCGCGTACTCGACGATATTGCTTCCGCCGGTGTTGCTGATGAACACGTTGCCTTGCGCGTCGGCGCACTCGCCCGCGGGATCGGTGAAGCCCGTCAGCGTTTGTTTCAACTTGCCTTTCGGATAGGAAAAGACGTAGACGTCACTAGTTACCGTGTCGGTTACGTAAAGGAGCGCGCCGCCCCCCGGAGTGGGAATCGAGGCGCCGAGGCTCTGCGGTAAGAGTCCCGCCCCTCCCCTCGGCACGGCACCGCTGCATCCCGCCAACGCGGCAGCCGCAATCGTGAGGCAAAGTCCGTAGCCGGTTAAACGCACACGCATCATGCAGCCCTCCGTTCCATTGCCGCCGTGGCCCAACCTTGAGAAGGATTGCAATTCATGCTACTTTGTGATACAAAGCAAATACACTTTGTCTTGCAAAGCCCGTAGGGCGGCGGAAAGAACTACATGAGACACGGAAGCATGGGGCTCGAACGTGCCATGTCCGATCTTGAAGAGGTACGGGATCGCTTAGCCGCGGTTCAACGTTTCGAAGGCTATTCTGCGCCCGCGGCCGTTGCTAGCGGACTTGCCGCCATCGCTGCCGGCTTCGTACAACTGCAGCTCGAACCGTTTCCCAAAGCAAGCGATGGTTACCACCACTACGTCGAGATTTGGATGATCTGCCTTGCCGTCGGCCTCGCGCTCAACTATGGAGCGGTCGCAATTTGGGCGCTGCGAAATCGCCGTCCCGGCGCGGTGAGCCGTTTTCGCTCGGCAGCGCGATCGATCGCACCCAGCGTCGTGCTCGGCGGCCTGCTGACGGCGGCGCTGATCACGCACTCGATGTACGCGCTGCTTCCCGGCGCGTGGTTCGCACTTTACTCAATCGGTCTCTTCGCCTCGCGCGGTGCGATCCCGGATTCCGCTATGACGGTTACTCTTGCCTTTGCAATTCTCGCCGCACTCTTTTTGATTTCGCCGTTGCAGAACGTAGCGCTGGAGTGGTGGGTGATGCCGCTCGGCTTCGGCGCCGGTCAGATCGCAATCGGCTGGCTCGTCTGGCGGGAGCGCGGAGCATGAGCGACGCACGCGAAGCGCCCTTCTCATATCCCGGCTTGGAGCGCATCTTTCACGAGCGCGGCCGGCTCGCCATCTGCACCTGTCTGATCGCGCATCCGAAAGGCCTGAGCTTTACCGAGCTCCAGGGAGCTTGCGATCTCTCCGACGGCAATCTCAACCGGCACGTCCACGCGCTGGCCGAACTCGGCATCGTAACGACCGAGAAGCTGCGCGGCTCGGGAAGGCCGCAGACGGTCTACCGAATCACCAAACGCGGCCGGCAGCGGTTTCTCGCCTACATCGACGAGCTCGAGAGCGTCGTGCGCGACGTTCACGAGCGGTCGCGCGAAGCGGCGGCCGCAGCGAGGCTGGCGACGACGTGATCCCACAACATATCGCCATCATCATGGACGGCAATCGCCGCTGGGCAACCGAACGCGGTCTGCCGGTAGCCTGCGGGTATCGTCGCGGCGTTACCGCGCTGCGCCGCACGCTGTTGGCCGCTCGCGCGGCCGGCGTGCGCGTGGTCACGGCCTACGCTTTTTCGGAGGAGAACTGGAACCGCCCCAACGGCGAGATCGGCATCTTGATGCGGCTCTGCGCGCACGCTGCGCGGCACGAGCTGCGCCGCCTCGCAAAGGAAGGCTTTCGGGTGCGTCTGTGCGGCCGAACCGAACGGCTCCCGGCGGCAACGCTGCGCGCGCTGCAAAGGCTCGTCGAAGAAACCGCCGGCAACGACGGCGTCGTCCTCAATCTCGCGATCGACTACGGGGGACGGCGCGAAATCGGCGACGCCGTTCGCGCGCTAATCGAAGAGGTTCGCGCCGGGCGGCGCGAGGCGGCTTCGATTGACGAACGCGCGCTCGCGAGCGCGCTCTACACGGCGGGCCTTCCCGACCCCGATCTGATCGTGCGCGCCGGCGGCGAACTTCGACTCTCAAACTTTCTTCTGTTTCAGTCGGCCTACGCCGAGTTCTGGGCGACGCCGGCGTACTGGCCGGACTTCGACGAAAGCCATTTTCACGCGGCCCTCGACGACTTCGCCTCGCGCCAGCGCCGTTACGGAACGTAGCTCGCAAACAGAGACGTCGGACGAACTGCGGAGGTGAAGGTAGGCGCCTGCGTCACCCGCGGAGGGGATTGGTGAGGAGGGTTGCGGCCACCGCAGGCGCCCAGCGTCCGGTTCGCCGGACGATGCCGTTCACGCCGGCCATTATGACACGACTCGCCGTGTTGAGGCGTCAACGCGGCAAGGACGTTGAGTTAGAATGTTCGGCGCCTCCGCCAGGTCATGTTTGAGAACGGCAGAACCGGCGACTACGGCAATGTCGATCGGCTCGTGGCTCCAAAGGCTTTGGCGGCCCGTCGGTAACGGCGCGCGTTCGCGAGCGATCGCCGTTCTCGGCATGCACCGCAGCGGTACGAGTGCGATAACGCGCGGCGTAGCGGCGCTCGGCGTCTTCCTCGGTAGCGACTTCCTCGACGCTCAGCCGGAAAATCCAACCGGCTATTGGGAAGACAAAGGCATCGTCGATCTCAACGAGCGCGTCCTCAAAACGCTGGGTCTAACGTGGGACGCCGTCGCACCCGTCGACGCCGCGCTGCTTGAGTCAAATGCGGTGCGCAGGCTCCGCCGGAGTGCCGCCGCATACGTGCGCCGTGCCTTCGGCCGCCACGCGCTGTGGGGCTTCAAAGACCCGCGCACGATTCGAGTGCTTCCGTTCTGGCTCGACGTCTTCGCGGCGTGCGCCGTCGACGACGCCTACCTTCTCGTGATCCGTAATCCGATGAGCGTCGCCAAATCGCTCTTCGCACGCCGGCAGATGCCGTTGGACGGGGCGCTGCAACTCTGGCTGGCATACAGCATCCCATTCTTTCACCGCACGGACCGCAAGGCCACGATCGTCGTCGACTACGACCGCTTCATGATGGAACCGCGACGCGAGCTCGAGCGCATCGCCCACGGCCTCGCCATCGTGCCGCGCGAAGAAGAGCTCTCGCTTGAAATCGACCGCTTCGCCAACGAGTTCCTCGACGACAAGCTTCGCCACACGGTGTTTTCGATCGACGACATCGACGGCTCGACGCCCGCCGGACGACTAGCGCGCGATGCGTATGCCCTCCTCTTCGATCTCGCCTGCAACGTCGGACCGCCAGATGCAGTTTTCTGGGCGCAATGGCAGCGTCTCGCCGAACGCTATACAAGTAACATTGCCGGAAGCGGAGAAGGCAGCGGAGATGGCTAGGCATTTCGCTGCGAAAATTTCGGAGATAGCGCCGGGCACGACCCGGCGCGTCGTCGTCGATTCGACCGGAATCCTTCTCTGTAACGTTAACGGAAAAATCTATGCGATCGAGGACGTGTGCACGCACGACGGGGGACCGCTCGACCAGGGCGATCTCGAAGGAGAGTGCATCGTCTGTCCGCGACACGGCGCGACGTTCGACGTTCGTACCGGCGACGCTCTCACGCTGCCGGCAGTCGTCCCGGTGATGACCTTCGAAACGGAAGTCGAGGGCGACGACATCTACGTCGATGCATGACGGCTCGTAGATGAAACTTCTCCTGCGGGTCGCAGCGATCGTGGCCGCGCTTCTGACGATCGTCGTACTCGGTTACGCGATCGACGCGGCTCTCGGAATGCGCGCTCACGCGCGTTACACGGGAACGATCTCGGGCCTGCGGCTGCACGGCCCAGTTTCGATCCTGCGCGACGACCGCGGCGTGCCGCACATCCTCGCCGGCGACGATCGCGATCTCTTCTTCGCTCAAGGTTACGTGGAAGGCTCGGACCGTCTCTTCCAAATGGACCTGCTGCGGCGTTTCATCCGCGGCGAGCTCGCCGACGTCTTTGGCAGCGCCGCGCTGCGCACCGACGAAGAGGAACGGGCCATTCCAATTCGCGCCATCGTGGCTGCGCAGTGGGCCCATCTCGATCTGCCGATGCGCCGAATCCTGGGAGGATTCAGCGACGGCGTCAATGCGGCGATGCGGCGCGAGCCGCTGCCGGTCGAGTTCCGCCTGCTCGCCTATAAACCGCAGCCGTGGACGCCGGAAGACTCGCTCGCGGTCGGCATGGCCGAAGTGCTCGATCTGATCGACGACTGGGACGCCATCGCGCCTCGCGACGCGGCCTACCGGCGTGGCGGCTTGCCATTGTTGCGCGAACGCTTCCCGCTCACCGATCCGTGCTACGACGCGCCCGTTACCGCCGGTTTGGCCGGAATGGCCCCGGGCGACCGCTGCAAGCGTCGCCGATTAAATGCGCTGGTGAGCGAGCTGTCCGACGCCCGCGCACCGGTCGGAAGCAACGAGTGGGCCGTGGGCGCGAACCTTACGGCGCATCATCGCTCGCTTCTCGCCAACGATCCGCACTTGGCGCTCGGTATCCCCGGCGTCTGGTATTTGATCGACTTGCATTCGCCGGGATATCGCGTCGCCGGCGTGACGCTGCCCGGATTGCCGTCGGTCGTCTTGGGGCACAACGAACGCGTCGCATGGGGCGCGACGGCCGGCACGGTAACGTCACTCTCGGTTTTCAATCCGCCCGCGCAGCTGGACGAACGCAGCTGGGAGAACGAGCGGATCGGCGTGCGGTTTGGGCGCGCGGTGACCAAGCGCTACTACCGAACCAAGCGCGAGTTCGGCGTCACGACGAAGGATGGAAAGTTCGTGCTGGTCCGATGGGTCGCATACGACCACCCCGACTCGCCGGCGACGACCTTCCTCAAGCTCGATCGGGCCGGATCGATCGACGCAGCGATCGCCGTCCTCGCCAAACTGCCGCAGCCGTCGCTCAACTTCGCGCTCGCCGATACCGGCGGACGCGCCGCTTACGTGTTGTCCGGAGCGATTCCCGACGATCCCGTGCGGGCCCGCTGGTTTCACCCGCCCGCTGACTTGCCTCGCGATTATCCGGCAATTCCGTTCCCCGCACTGCCGAAGGTCCGTCCGTCGCGCAACGCGATCGTATGGACCGCCAACAACAAGATGTACGACTCGCACTACCGGCTGCACCTGAGCCCGCAGTTCGCGCCGCCGTACCGCGCCTACCGGATCGCGCAGCTGCTGCGCTCGGGACATGCCTACGATGTCGCTGCTTTCGCCCGAATGCAGATGGACGTGCTCTCGCTGCCCGAGCGCGAGCTGGCGCGTTCGATCGCGCCGGCGGTGCGTCGTAACGACGCCGCGCTCGCGCAAACTCTGACGGCCTGGAACGGCGAGATGGACGGCGATTCAACGACCGGCACGATCGTGGAAGCAGCGCGCTTGCGCCTTACCGACCATCACAACGGACGCATGCCAACGCTCTTAGAGGCGGCCCGCTCCCTCGGCAATCCGTGGGCGCAGGCGACGCCGGCTTCGGCCCTACCGTGGCAAGTCGCCGGTGCGGTGCCGGTGCCCAGCTCGCTTTCGAAGCTCGGCGTCAACTTTCTCGACGGAATCACGCTCCCCGGTAATGGCGATGCGTTTACGCTGCACGTACAGACGCCCGGCTACGCGCAGAGCTTCCGCGCGGTGTGGGACGTCGGTGATTGGGATGCCGGCGGCATCACGCTGCCGCAAGGCGAATCGGGCGAGCCTGGATCGGGACACTACACCGATCAAGCCGCGGCGTGGATCGCGGGACGGCTCTGGCCGTTGCCGTTCAGCGACGGCGCGGTGCAGCGAACTGCCGTGTCGCGCGAGACGCTCTTACCGTAACCTTCGCTAACGTTGGGGCTCGACGCTGACGGTTACGCCGTCAATCTGACGCTCGCGCGGAATGAAGCCGCTAAGGAGCCTCGTCTCGTTCCCGCCCTGTGGATACTTCCAGACGCCGATGAACTTGGGGCGTTTGCTTCCCGGCCCCGTCGGTACGATCACGGCCTTTCCCTGAATCCACGACTGCGAAGCGCGCGCGCCGACGCCGGTGAGCTGCGTGGCGCTCACGATCTTCCCTCGAGAACGGAAAACCTTCAGCTGATAGATCTTCGGCTGGAAGCGCGTCTCCACGGTCATGTGGGTGCCATCCCACTGAATCTGCCCCGCGGCCGCGATGTTGTCGCTGAAGATTATGTTGGTAAACCTTTGGGTCCCCGCGGGCAGCTCGGAAATCATGAACTTATTGTTTTTGTCGTAACCGTCGACGTAGAGATTGCCGGCGGCATCGTAGCCGCAATAGAGCATCGAGCGCAGCTTCGAGTCATGGAAGGTCCGCGGCGGCCCCTGGAAATTCTGCCGGTACACGGCGATGGAATCGCCGCATCCCGAGAGGCAAAACACTACGACGGCGACGTTTTGCGTCGTCGGATCGACGGCGCAAGAATACGCCGTGCCGGCCGCGTTATAGGTTGTGACCGGGCTGCCGCTGTGCGAGAACTCGAGGATGGCATTCACCCGCGTCACGAAAACGTTGCCCTGCGCATCGGAGCACATCCCGAACGAGCCCGTTGCGATGGTGCCGAGCAGCTTGCCGCCGGGATATTTGAAGATATACGTTTCCTGGTCGCCGCCGACGTAAAGGAGACTGCCCTTCCAAGCGTCGGGAGAGATCGACGTACCCGTCGCGGCGGAAGAAAGCGATCGGTGGGGCGAGAGCGAGGCCGCAGGCATCCCGCAGCCTGTGAGCAACAAGCCCGCGGCAAGAACGGAGAGCGCACGGCGGCCTAACTGCAAAGCTCGAGACCTCCTTTTCGAAGCGGCGCTGCCGCGATGGTTTTTCGGTAAGCGGTCCGGGCTCTCATTTGAAAGGGCGCGCCGCGAAAAGCGACGCGCCCTTTTAACTACCGGCCTCTCCGGTACGGTAACGCTATCCGTTTACGGTACGTAGTTCTGTCCGTCGACGGCGCTATACCCAATCGAGATGCCGTTGCTCGAACCGAGCACCGCTTGCGTGGCACCGCCCGGATACGACAGGACGGTAACCTCTCCGGTGGCTGCATCGGCCACGTAGGCCTGCTTGTTCTTCTTGTTGATGGTGACGTGGAACGGATCGCTCCATCCCGATCCCAGCGTGCTGGTCACGGCGTTGTAAGGCGGGGCGATAACGTCGACCGCCTCGGCGATCTGATCGCAGATCACGATGTTGCCGTGCTTGTCGATGACCATGCCGCCGACCCATTCCAGCGGTACGCTCAGATTCGTGCCGCTGCAGCCGCTGAGGCCGCCGGCGTACTCGGTGATGACGCCGATGCTGAAGTTCGTCCAAGCAACGAAGACGTTACCGTGCTTGTCGACGGCAACACCTTCGGCGTAACCACCGGGATAGCAAGTCGCCACCGGCGTGTTGCTCTGCTGGTTGAACTCAGCAACGTAGTTGCCGTTGAAGTCGGCTTCGAAAACGTGACCCTTGCTGTCCGTGGTTACGGCGACGGGGTCGCTCACGCCGCTGCTGTACGTGTAGATGAGACTGCCGGCCTTATTGTATTCCGTAACGTACGGACCGCCATAGTTAGCGACGTAAACGTTGCCCTTCTTGTCAGCCCAGTTTCCATCGGGGCCGTTGATGCTGGAGGTGATGCTCCCGCTATAGGTCCAGCTGTTGTTGGCCAGAACGTCGACGGCATTGTTGCCGACGTCGGAAACGTAAAGATCCTTCGCGCCGCCGCGATGCCGCCTGTCGCCGTGCATGTGCGTGGGGCGGTAGTGCGCCATACCGAGATATTTGGTCGCGATGCCCGAGGCAGAAAGTTTGGCGTGACCCAAACTGCTGACGCCGCCGGGGATCGTCGACGTGGTTCCCTGCGAGCCGCCGGAACATGCCGCAAGCAGTGCGACCGCAGCCAAAGAAAGTATGCCTAAACTTTTTCTCACTGAGCTAAGTCCTCCAAGAGTTGGAAAGCAGAGATGCTTTAAGACACGCGTGGAACCGTGACTTACCGGCGCTAGGCCGAAAACCGGCGCTTCGGCGCCCCCGAGACGGCTCCTTTACCCGTAGAGGGCTGGGCAGAGGTCGGTTCCATTGCCTCGAAATCCATCACATGGCGTTACGAACGTTTCGCGTTGAAACCACCGCTCGTTACGCGCAACTACGCGAGCTGCTGGTTGCCTATGAAGCAGCCTTGCCCAGCGATCTGCGGCATAGCCAAGATCTGAGCAGAGAGGCTCTTGATTGCACGTACAGCGGACGAAGTGCCGCCTTCTTGGTTGAGATTGACGACCGGGTCGCGGGCTGCGTCGCCGTGAGCGAGATCGGCCTCGAGATCGCGGTGCTCAAACGGCTCTTCGTTCGACCGCGCTACCGGGGAGCCGGTGCCGCGCGCGCGCTCGTCGAAGTCGCGCTCGCTTTCTCGCGCGGGCACGGATACCGCCGCGTCGTGCTGGACACGGAAAAGCGTCGCCTGCGACCGGCGTACGAACTGTATCGTTCTTTTGGATTCGAAGAATGCGCGGCCTATGGCGAGGTCGACTACCGGTGTCCGACGTTTATGGAACTCAAGCTGACCCCGGGCAATTAGCCGACGATCGGATTTGAACCGATAACCTATCGCTTACGAAGCGATTGCTCTACCGTTGAGCTACGTCGGCGCAAGCTATTGACTCCGAGCCGCCGCTCTTTCCACGGGCCGGGTGCCGGCCCTTCCCCTGGGGCAACCAGCCGAGGCCGTTTTTGAGCCGCCTTTGATGGCGTGCGGGCTGCCGGAACGCCATGATTGACGTTACCATGAAACGCCTTGCGACGCTCGCCCTTTTCCTCGCGTTGGCCGCTTTCGGGACGGCTCGCGCCGATAAGGCCGCCACGTTCCACGGACCGGCCAGCACGTCGGAGAACGCCTTCGTCAGCGCCATCGCTAAAGATCTCACGTCGCGCTACCCAACCGCCGCCGACGCCGAGAAGGCCGGCTATATCCGCTACACGACCGAGGATGAAACGGGCGCCATCAGTTACGCCAACCTGCAATGGCAGTCGGTAGACATTCGCCATCCGAGCCAGCTCTGGTACGACAAGAACGGTCGGCTGCTCGGCGCCGATTACTCAGTTCTGGTCAGCAGCAGTCCGTCGCGCCCGCAACTGTGGGGCGTCAACGCCGGACGTTGGGTCGAGTTCGACGGTCACGTGCATTGGGTTACCAAAGACCCAACGACGGGCGCGCTTACGTACGATCAATGGGCGTGGGATAAGGCTTTCGTTGCTGCAGGCGGCAATCCGGAGCATCCCAGTGCGACGACGCTGGTAGCGATGGAGAAAGTCGACGACGCCGCAAACGTTGTAACGGTCTTTCACTTTCCGGCCGTCTGGGATCTCATCGTTTGGGTGAAACCCAATCCCAACGGAGCTTTTGCCGACAAGAATCCGCTGGTACAGCCTTAGCCCGGTTCGGTATCGTGGAAGGTCCCGCGCTTGGCGCTCGCGTCGAGTTCGAGATCGTCGAGGAAGTAATAGACGATCTTTCTGTCGTCGAAGCCGACCTTCGCCAGCGATCGCCCGTCGATTTCGACGACCTCGTGGACGTGGCCGGTCTTGCCGGCGTAGGCGTAGTTAACCTCGGTATAGTTGGGATCGCCGGGTTTGGGGCGGGGGGTCGCCTTGACACCGCGCAACGGCGTCTGATGCCTGTGCATGGCGGCGAGGTTCGACGCATCGGCTTGCGAAGCATCGCTCATGATCATCGAGTATCGAGGCAAGCGTCCGAAGGTTGCTTCGTCGGCCTTCGTAGCGCCGACCGCCGTGCTGATCGGCGACGTCGAAGTCGGCGAGGAGTCGAGCATTTGGTTCGGCACGGTACTGCGCGGCGACAACGGTCCGATTCGCATCGGCGCGCGGACGTCGATTCAAGATAACGCCGTCATACACGTCAGCGAGGGCGGGCAAACCGTCGTCGGCGACGACGTGACCGTGGGCCACTCTGCCGTCATGGAAGACTGCCGCATAGAACCGCACGCTCTGATCGGAAGCAACGCGACGCTGCTCAACGGGTGCAGCGTCGGCGAGGGTGCCTTGATCGCAGCCGGCAGCGTCGTCGCTGAAAAGGCGGCCATTCCGGCGCGGGTCGTGGCCGCGGGTGCGCCCGCAACGGTGAAGAAAGCGCTAGACGGTCAGGCGGCAACGTGGATCGAGGTTGCGGCCGACGAATACGTCAAGCTCTCGCGCTTCTATCTCGCGCAGAGCATCGGCACTCCGGAGGATCACGAGGTTACGATCTAGGTACTGCGGATCGTCGCATAAAGCAGCAGGGCGTTTAGCGATAGAATGGCGGCAGCTGCGGTCGCCGCGAGCGCGGTCGTCCAGGGCCCGTTTACCAGCGACCCCATCGTCGCGCGGCGCGAACCGAGCCAAACCAGCGCGATCACCGGCACGGGCAGAACGAAGCTGAGGACGACCTGGCTAAGCACCAGCGTCTGCGTGACGTTGGCGCCGATTGCGACGACGATCACCGCGGGCAGCATCGTGACGAGACGCCGCACCCACAGCGGCACGGAAAAACCGACGAAACTCTGCATGATGACTTGGCCGGCCATCGTGCCGACGACCGAGCTGGAAATTCCCGAAGCCAGGAGAGCGATCAAGAAAACGACCGCTGCGAGGTTGCCGAGCAGCGGCGTGAGCGTGCGATAGGCGGTCGCAATATCGGCGACGCCGGCGTGGCCCGTCGAGTGAAAGACGGCGGCCGACATATACATCATCGCAAGGTTGACGACGCCGGCAATGGCGAGCGCAACGACGACGTCGGCGTACGCGAATCGCACGAGCCGCCCGCGGTGCTCGCTGCGTTCGGGAACGATGCGGTCTTGCGTAAGGGCGGAATGCAGGTAGATCGCGTGCGGCATTACGGTCGCGCCGACAATTCCCACGGCCAGCAACAAGCTCGAGGAGCCGCCGATCCACGGCACGACGGAGTGATAGAGTATTTGATTCCACTGCGGTCGCGAGACTAGCGTCTCGATGACGTAGCAGACGGCGATCACGCCGACCAGCGAGCCGATCAGCACCTCCATCGTCCGGAATCCGTAACGATGGAGCGCCAGGATCGCGTACGTAACGACGGCGGTGATCACCGCTCCGACAAGCATCGGGATGTGGAAGAGCAGGTAGAGCGCGATGATGGCGCCGAGAAACTCGGCCAAGTCGGTGGCCATAGCACCGAGTTCGGCGACGATCCACATGGCCAACGTGACCGGTTTTGAGGTGTTATCTCGCGAGAGCTCGGCGAGATTCTTTCCGGTAGCTATACCGAGCTTTGCGGAGAGGCCTTGAAAGAGCATCGCCGTTAGATTGGCCAGCACGACCACCCACAGAAGGCGATAGCCGAAGCGCGCGCCCCCGGCGATGTTCGTTGCGAAGTTTCCCGGGTCCATGTAAGCGACCGACGCAACGAATGCGGGGCCCGCGAAGGGCAGCAGCGCCGCGATTCCGCGGCGCTTCCCGGCGAGCGCTTCGTGTGCGGCGGCGACGACGCCGGGGCTGCCGGCGCCGAGTCCAAAGCTACGTTGCAATGCGCACCATCGCCGCGTGCTTGCGGCGCAGAGTAACGCGGCGCTTTCCGCATCGCACGACTACGCGCGCGGCGTCTACATCTTCGACGCGCAGCAGCGAGCCCGGCAGCACGCCCGAAGCGGCAAAGAGCGCAATCGCACGGTCGTCGCGATCGTCGAGGCTCTCGACGCGCGCGCTCGCTCCGGCCGGCAGGCTTGCCAGGGTAGCTTGCGGCCTATTCTTGGGGAGCGCGTCGCCGTAGGGAATCGGGTGACCGTGCGGATCGCAGGCCGGCCGGTGCAGCAGCGTAGCGATGCGCCACGCAACGTCGTCGGAAATGGCGTGCTCGATGCGCTCGGCCTCGGCGTGCACGCGCTCCAGCGGCAGGTGCAGCGTCGCGTGCAGGAACGTTTCGAGGAGGCGATGGCGCCGAATCATCGCGACGGCAAGCTTTCGTCCGCGCCGTGAGAGGCGAAGGGGTTCGGCAGCGCTGCCGTGTTCGAGCAGTCCGTCGTTCTCGAGCAGCCGTTTTGCCTTGCTTACCGAGACGCGGCTGACCGCGAGATAACGCGCCACCGCCGCGGCTCGCACCGGCTCGCCGCCACCCATCTGGTAGATCGCTTTGACGTAATCTTCCCGCGCCCGCGTCGGCGAGCGGTCGCCCCCAACGGCGAGCAGTTCGGATTTGTTAGCCATGGGTAATGCAAACCATGGTTAACACTTATCGCGCCCCGGGGCAGTTTACCTTTTGGGATGCAACGCAACACTGACGCGCCTCTGCAATGAGAGGCTGCTAGAAAGGCTCGGATTTAGTCGAGATCGAGAAGCCGAGGCCCGAAGTTTACTATCGTAAATGAGGGCCGAGGCGACGCAGAGCTCGGCTAAATCTGAGCCTTTCACGGTGGTGGGAAGTGGGATTCGTCGCCGTAGGGCAGGTAGAGGGTGAACTCGCGCTGGAAGCGGAGTTTGACGGTGCCCGTCGGGCCGTTGCGGTGCTTGGCGATGATGAACTCGGTGAGGTCGGGCTCGGGGCATTCCGGATTGTAGTAGCCGTCGCGATACAGGAAAGCGACGACGTCGGCCTCCTGCTCCAAGCTTCCGCTGTCGCGCAAGTCGGCAAGCATCGGACGTTTCTCGCTGCGGAGCTCGACGCCGCGATTGAGCTGGGCGCAGGCGACGATCGGGACGCCGAGGTCTTTGGCCGTCATCTTGAGCGTGCGGCAGATATCGGAAAGCTCTTCATTGCGGTTGGCGCCGCGCGAAAGCACGCCGGGCCGCACGAGCTGGAGGTAGTCGATGAAGATCGCTGCCAGGCCGACCGTAGATTTGAGCCGGCGGCAGCGGCTGCGCACGTCGCTGATCGTCAGCGCACCGACGTCGTCGAGATAGATGGGGAGATCGTTGAGCGTCCCCATCGCTCGCGAAATATCTTCCCACTGATGCGGCTGGATGTTTCCGCGGCGCATGTGATTCATCGAGATGCGCGCTTCGGCGCAGATGAGCCGCTGGATGAGCTCGTTATTCGACATTTCCAGCGAGAAGAACGCGATTGGCCCGCACTGCTCGCGGGCTGCCGCCACAGCCATATTGAGCGCGAATGAGGTTTTGCCCATGCCCGGGCGTGCCGCGACGATAATGAAGTTACCGGGCTGAAATCCAGTCGTCATGGCATCGATGTCCTGGAAACCTGCGGTGAGACCGGTGCGGTCGCCGCGCATGTGAAAGAGCCGGTCGATGTGGTCGAAGGCGTCTTTCATCAATCGGCCGACCGGCATGAACTCGGTTACGCCGCGTCGCTCGCCGATCGTATAGACCAGCTGCTCGGACCGGTCGAGGGCGCCGAGCACGTCCTGCTCGCCGTCGTAGCCGAGGTGAGTGATCTCGCTGCCGGCATGGATGAGCGAGCGTAAAACCGCCTTCTCGTGAACGATCGTCGCGTAGTAGCGCGCCGAACCAGCGCTCTGCACCGTGTCCATCAAGGCGCTGATGTAGGAGAGCCCGCCGACGCGTTCGAGCACGTTGCGGCGGCGAAGCTCTTCGGAGACGGAGATTTTGTCGAGCGGCTCGCCGCGCTCGAAGAGATCGACCAGCACGGTGAAGATCGTCTCGTGGACGTGCGCGTAGAAGTCGCCCGGCCGAACGATTTCGCCGACGGCGGCCATCATTTCGCGGTCGACCAGCACGGAGCCGATGACCGCCATCTCCGCCTCGAGATTGTTAGGCGGAATGCGGTCGATCGACGAGGGTAGCGGCGCGACGCTCATGAGGTTCGAGCCGCTGTGCGTCGGGTCGCCGGTGAAGGCCTTGTGGGTCGCTTGTGCATAGCGACGAAATTCTGCGGATGAAGTGTGCCACACGTGGTGGCACTCTGCTTAGGCGGCCGTGCTAGCGACGGCGGCGGCCTGGAAGATTCTCGAGTACTTGCTCTACTCGCGAAACGGCGACGACGTCGAGCCCTGCCGGAGCGGCTTCGGCCTCGCGCGCGTTCTCTTTGGGGACGATCGCGCAGCGCATGCCCGACTGACGTGCGGCGAAGAGTTTCTCGACGATGCCGCCGACGGCACGAACTTTGCCGGCGATCGAAAGCTCGCCGGTTATCGCAACGTCTTGCGGCAACGGCGTCTTGGTCACCGCGGAGTAGAGGGCAAGAAAGATTCCCAGCCCTGCCGAAGGTCCGTCGATGTTTCCGCCGCCGACGACGTTGATGTGCAGATCGTAATCGGCAACGTCCTTTCCCGTCACCGAGCGCAGTACGCTGGCGGCGTTGAAAACGGAATCTTTGGCCATCGGACCGGCCGTCTCGTTGAAGCGAATCGTGCCCTTACCCTTTTGCGAGGCCGGGAAGGCTCGCGCTTCGATCTCGATGATGCTGCCCATATGGTGCAGCACGCCGAGTCCGAAGCTCTTGCCGATCTCGTTTCTAGCCCTTCCCTTGACCAGCGTGTGGCGAACCAGGCGGCTCGTCTGCACGACGTGGCGCACGTCGTCTTCGAGGATCGCGGGGCGTTTGAGGCGCTCGACGTGCTTCCCGGGATGGAGACGAAAGAGTGCCTGGCCGTAGGCATCGGCGACGATTTGCACGGCCTTGCGTCCTTCGATCGTGTACGAAGCAATCAGTTTCGCGACTCGCAGCGTGGTACGCGCGCCGAGACGTTTGACTGCCCCCTGCACGATCGAGAGTATCTGGTGCTCGGTTAAGGGCGCGAAGAAGATCTCGGCGCAGCGCGAGCGGATGGCCGGATCGATCTCCTCCGGCTCGCGCGTCGTCGCCCCGATTAGAATGAAGTCGGCCGGCGCACCCTCGCGGAATAGCCGCTTTACGTACTCGGGAACGTTGGGCGCGCTCTCGTCGTAGTACGACGACTCGAACGTTACCCGCCTATCTTCCAAAACTTTGAGCAGGCGCGCCTGCAGCGACGCATTCATCTCGCCGATCTCGTCGATGAAGAGCACGCCGCCGTGCGCGCGCGAGACCAGACCGAGCTTGGGCTCGGGAACGCCGGCGTCGGCGAACTCGCGCCGGCTGCCTTGATAGATCGGATCGTGAACGCTGCCCAAAAGCGGATTGGTCGTCTCGCGTGGATCCCAGCGCAGCGTGGTGCCGCTGGCCTCTACGAACGGCGCGTCTTTGGCAAACGGCGCGTGCGGCCGCGACTTGGCCACTTCAAGCGCCAGGCGCGCGACGGTCGTCTTCCCGACGCCCGGCGGTCCATAAAGAATGGCGTGCTGCGGATAGGGCGAGCTGATCTTGGCGAGGAGCGCGCGGATGGCGGCCTCTTGGCCGACGACTTCTTGCAGCGTCTGCGGACGAAGCTGCGCCAGCGCGGACGCCGCCAGCGTGCGCCGCGAAAGCGTCTGCAGCTCCTCGAGCTTGGCTTGAGACGAAGGCGTCTCGGGACCTCCGGTTTCGCGCAGCGCTTCGAGCTTGAGGTCCTTGACGTACTCTTGATGGCGCTCGGCCATCTTCTCGTTGACGCGCCGGTCGATCGACTCTTCGGCATGGCGCTGGGCGATGACGTCGGCCATTGCCTCTTCGATTTCGGCCAACACCTTGCGTTGCTGCGCGCGCGTCGTAACGCGCTCGCGCGTCGGGTCTTCGAAGACCAAGCGCTGAAGACCGCAGAGCCGGTCGGGCAGGTTTTGCGAACGCATCAGTTTGAGCGCGCTAACCTTGCCGGCGCGCAGCACGAGCTTGTCCTGCCCGAGAACCGAGGAGAGCATCTCGTAGAGCGCGCCGACGTAGCGGCTGAGTTCGTCTTCGACGCCGAACTTGCGCCGAAAACGCGTTGCATAGGTGTGTTGCACGTCAGGCAGCGTGCCTAGGCGGCCACCACGTCTACGACGGTCTTGGCGACGACGTTTTTGTGCAGTCGAATCTCGACGGGATAAGAACCGAGCGCCTTGATTTGATTGGTCATCTCGATCTTGTGCCGGTCGATTTCGACGGAGAGCACGCTCGCAATCGCCGACGCGACGTCGGCGTTGGTGACGGCACCGAAGAGCTTGCCGTTGCCGCCGGCCTTTGCCTTGACGGCGAGTTTGGCCGACTCCAGCCGCGCCGCAAGCTCGCGCGCCTCGGCCAACTCCTGCGATTCGCGCCGCTCGACGGCTTTCTGCTGGGCGTCCAAGCGCGCCAGCGCGCCTCTATCGGCTTCGCCGGCCAGCTTGCGCGGCAGCAAGAAGTTGCGAGCGTAGCCGTCGGCGACGTCGACGATGTCGCCGCGCTTACCCAGCGACTTGACGTCCTGGAGAAGGATAAGGCGCACGCCGGTTACTCCGAACCGAACGGGAGGAAGGCAATGAGGCGCGCGCGCTTGACCGCGGTAGTGAGCATTCGCTGGTGCTTGGCGCAGTTGCCGGAAATCCGCCGTGGGACGATTTTGCCGCGCTCCGAGACGTATTTCTTGAGACGGCCGACGTCGCGGTAGCTGACCGCGATGGCGCGATCCGTGCAGAAACCGCACGGCTTACGCTTGGTGCGCCGCTCCTTGACGGCGCGCTTAACCCTGACCTTGGCTGGCATGGTGGTCCTTTCGACTAGGTGGTTGGCGGTCTGGCCCGGCTCGAAACGGCCGGCCAGACCCTAGCCAGGTGAAGCGGCACTCGCTGCACCACCGGCCGCTCTGCCGGAGCGCCCGGATTTCGCCCTCGCAGGTTCGCGCCTTGGGCTGCCGGGGCCTGGCGGCCAAGCCCGTGACGGCGGGCCCCTGATGGTGTATAGTGTCTTGGTTACCCAGGCTTCGAAGTACGCAGGTTCGTTAGAGTACCCAGCGAGTCGGATCCGGAGAACATAATAACCCCTACTGTCAGGAGATTCGCTCGCTACATGTATACAGACGAAACCCTTACCTGCGTTGACTGCGGACGTCCGTTCCCATTCACCTCGGGTGAACAAGAGTTTTTCGCGATGAAGGGCTTTACCAACAAGCCTAGCCGTTGCACGGACTGCCGTGCCGCCCGCAAAGCCGGCCGCTCAGGCGGCGGCGGTGGTGGCGGCGGCGGTGCCCGCGCCGGCGGACGTGAGATGTTCACGGCGACGTGCAGTCAGTGCGGAGGCGTGGCCGAAGTGCCGTTCCAACCGCGCGGTGATAAGCCCGTTTACTGCCGCGACTGCTTCACGACCCGTCACTCATACCGTTAGACAAAGGTCGACCGGCAATCGCCAAGACCACTGCGAAGAGCCTGCCTAAGGGCAGGCTCTTTTTCGCCTTCACAGGAATAGCCCGCAGCGAATGAATCTAGTCTCGAGGTATGCTACCGGCGCCGGTCTTGCGCTTATTCACATTGCAGCGCTCGGAGTGTTTATACCGGCGCTGTTTCACGTTTCCGACCTCGTCGTTTTCGCGATCTTCGCGTATTGCACCGGCGTTTTAGGCATTACGCTCTGCTACCATCGCGTGCTGACGCACCGCAGCGTGCGTCTGGTAAAGCCGCTCGAGTATCTCTTGGCGTTTCTCGGAACGCTGGCGCTGCAAGGCGATCCCATCCGTTGGGTCGCAGTGCATCGCAAGCACCACGCCTACGCCGACCGGGAAGGCGATCCGCATAGCATCGAGCCCGGTTTTCGCTGGGCGCACGTCGACTGGCTTTACCAGCACAACGTCGCCTATCCGAATGAGGCCGAGATCGCCCGATACGCCGCCGACCTTTATGCCGATCCGTTCTACCGGCTGCTCTCGTACGTCAATCTGCCGCTGCAGCTCGTGGTCGCGGGACTGCTGTTTTATTTCGGCGGTTGGGCGTGGGTGGTTTGGGGCGGCTTCGCGCGCCTCGTCTTCAGCTATCACTCGACCTGGTTCGTCAACAGCGCGGCGCACATGCTGGGCTATCGCACCTACCGCACCGTCGATCGCTCGACCAACTGCTGGTGGGTGGCGCTGCTCTCCTTCGGCGAGGGCTGGCACAACAACCATCATGCCTTCCCGTTCTCTGCGCGTCACGGCCTGAGCTGGTTCGAGATCGACATGACCTGGTGGCACGTGCGGCTGCTGAGCTTCCTGCGCCTCGCCGACCGGGTGAGGCTGCCCACCGAGGTGATGCGCCGCAAGCTCGCGTATGCGAGCATTCCGCCCATCTCAACCCGGGCGGACTTAAAGACCGGAACGGGGTAGTATACTTCCACAGTCGAGCCGATGGAGGAACAGATGAATCAGCCACGCGCGCGTTGGGAGCGCCCGGACTTTCAAGAGCATCCGCTGGGAGCCGAGGTAACGGCTTATCTCAGCGCCCCTATCCGCGACCCGAAGCTCTAGGTCCCCGAGCGCGGAAACCAGCGCCGAGCCGGCTTTGCTGGCCCGGCTGCGTGCCGTTGGCGCGGAGCGCTATCACGACAAGCACCCCTTTCACCAGCGCCTGGTCGCCGGCGAGCTGACGCCCGGCCAGGTACGCGCCTGGGTCGCCAACCGCTACTACTACCAAAAACAAATCCCGGTAAAAGACGCCGTTATCTTGGCCAGTCTTCCATCGGCCGAACATCGCCGCGCGTGGATCTCGCGCATCGTCGATCACGATGGCGACGGTGCGGCCAACCGCGGAGGCACGGCACTCTGGCTCGATTTGGGGCGCGCCGTGGGTCTGAACGAAGACGACGTGCTTTCGGAGCGCGGCGTCGCACCGGGAACGCGCTTCGCCGCCGACGCCTACGTTGCGTTTGCGCGCACGCGCCCGTGGATCGACGCAGTCGCGTCGTCGCTCACCGAGCTCTTCGGGCCACCGGTGATGGAGCGCCGCGTGGAAGCGATCGTCGAAAAATATCCGTGGATCGATCCGGAGGGCTTGGCCTACTTCCGCCGGCGCATTCCGCTGGCGCGCAAGGATGCCGACTGCGCGCTCGCGTGGGTTCTGGCCGAAGCAACGACGCCCGAGATCGAGCAGCGCTGCGTCGACGCGCTGCGCTTTAAGTGCGACGTGCTGTGGTGCATTCTCGACGCAACCGCGCTCTCGTGCGGCGCCGTGCCGTGAATCAACAGGCGCCGCTCTCGCTGGGGAAGGGCGTCAAGCTACGCCACGACCGCGACGGCGGCGTCATGCTGCTCGTGCCCGAAGGAGCGCTGATGCTTAACGCAAGCGCCGCGGCCGCGCTCGAGTTGGTAGACGGGCACCGTACCTTCGACGACATCGTCGCCGCCGTCGTGGAGCGTTTCGACGTGACGGCGGACACGGCGCGTGGGGAGCTCGACGAGCTTTTCGCGCGGCTGGCCGAGCGCGGTTTTCTGCGATGACGCCGCGGCCGCTCTCGCTGCTGTGCGAATTGACCTATCGCTGCAACCTGCAGTGCCCGTATTGCTACAATCCGCTGCGCTTGCGCGACTACGCCGACGAACTCTCGACGCAGCAATGGGAGAGCGTGCTGGCGCAGGCGGCCGGCGCCGGCGTCGTGCAGGTGCATTTTTCCGGCGGCGAGCCGACGCTGCGCCGCGATCTTCCCGACCTCGTCTCGGCGGCCTCGCGCTTAGAGCTCTACACCAATCTCATCACGCAGGGAACGTTCCTGGACGACGCGCTGCTCGACCGGCTGCTGGCGGCCGGACTCGACCACGTGCAGATTTCGATTCAAGCGCCGGAGACCGCGAACGCCGACCGCATCGCCGGCACGGCCGTGCACGAAAAGAAGCTGGAGGCATTGGAGCGCGTTCGCGAGCGCGACGTCGCGCTGACGCTGAACTGCGTGCTGCACCGCTATAATCACGACTCCCTCGACCAGGTGATCGCCTTGGCAGAGCGGCTCGAGATTCGACGGCTCGAGTTGGCCAACGTTCAGTTTTATGGCTGGGCCTATCGCAATCGCGCGGCGCTGATGCCGAGGCGCGAGCAGGTGCGCCGCGCCGAAGCGGTCGTGAATGCCGCTCGCGAGCGTCTGGCCGGGCGAATGGAGATCGTCTACGTGCGCCCCGATTACTTCGACGATTTTCCCAAGCCGTGCATGAACGGGTGGGGCCGCCAGTTCATGACAGTGACGCCCAACGGCCGGGTGCTGCCGTGTCCCGCTGCGGCGGCGATCGAAACGCTGAAGTTCGAGAACGTGCGCGATCGCCCGCTGGCGGAGATTTGGGGCGAGTCGGATTCGTTTACTCGGTATCGCGGCACGCAATGGATGCCCGAACCGTGTCGCTCGTGCGAGCGCCGCGAGGCCGATTGGGGCGGTTGCCGCTGCCAAGCCTATCTGTTAGCCGGGGACGCCGGCCTCACCGATCCAGCCTGCTCGCTCAGCCCGGCGCACCATTCGGTCGTCGCGCTGCGCGACGGTCCTTCCGAAGAGGTCGCGCTCGTCGCGCGCCGCGCGTGATCGTTCGGGTCTTGGGTTCGGCCGCCGGCGGCGGCGTGCCGCAGTGGAACTGCGCTTGCTTTAACTGCAGCGAAGCGCGCGCCGGCCGCGCGCTGCGCCGCACGCAATCTGGTTTGGCGGTAAGCGCCGACGGCGAACGCTGGCTGCTGCTCAACTGCTCGCCCGACATCGCCGAGCAAATCGAAGCTTTCGTACCGCTGCACCCGCGTCCGCCGCGCGGCACACCGATCGGCGGGATGCTCTTCACCGATGCTAACGTGGACCACATCGGGGGACTGGCAGTGCTGCGCCAGCGCGGACCTCATTCGTTCGTCCTGCGTTCGAGTGCGCTCGTGCGCGCCATTACGAAAGCGCAGCCGGCCTTCGCGCCCTTTGCGCTCTCTCCACATAGCTGGCTGGAAGTGCCGCTTCATGGCTTCTGCCCTCCTACGGCGGAGGCGAACGACGTGGTCGGCGATGCGCTGAGCGTTCGCGCCATTCCCGTCGCCGGAACGACGCCCGGCTACGACGGGCGCCGCGAGCTGCCGGGCGCCGTCGTCGCCTACGAAATCCGCGACCGCGCCGGCAACGGTCGTTTGCTCTTCGCTCCGGTTTTTGCCGACCTCAACGACGAACTACGCGAAGCGATTGCCGCCGCCGACGTCGCCTTCCTCGACGGCACGTTCTTTTACGACGACGAGATGATCGCGGCGGAGCTGATGGACAAACGCGCTCGTCATCTGGGACACCTTCCGCTTGGCGGGTCCGACGGCACGCTCGCGCTACTCGGTGACGTTAATACCCGCATCGTCTTCACACACGTCAACAACTCCAACCCTATGCTCGACCTAGATTCTGAAGAGTTCGCGCTGCTGCGCGCGAGCGGCGGCGCCGTTGCATACGACGGGATGGAGATTACGGTCTGAACGCCTTCATCTAGTTTAGAACAGATTCCAGAGATATTGATTGTATACTTCGTGGTGGTACTGCACTTCTTGCGCTTTGACGAAGGAGCCGAGTAGGCGCGGGCAACGATCGGCGCTGCCCTGCTTGAGTTCTGCGTAGCGGTTCTTGACGTCTTCGCCCAACAGCTTGGACGTCCACTCCGAGGCGCGGAAAGCCGCCAGCGCATCGTAGATGTTGTCGGGTAGATAACGATCGGCTTGGCGTAAATTCTTCATGTTGCTGGTGCTTCCGTCGAGCCCGGTCTTGAAGACGGCCAACATCACCATGTAGGGATTCGCGTCGGGCGCAACCGACCGGACCTCGGTGCGCATGCTGCGTTCGTTGCCGATGGGAACGCGAACCATCGATCCGCGATCTACGGCCGAGGCTTTGATCTGGTTGGGCGCTTCGAAGTGCGGGTCGAGCCGGCGATACGAGTTAACGCTCGAGTTGAGCATCAAGCAGATATCGTTACCGTGCGTGAGGATGCGGTCGATAAACTTCCAGCCGAACGTGCTGAGCTGCTCTTGCCCCTTTGCATCCCAGAAAAGATTGCGCCCGTTTTTGCTCACCGACACGTTGGTGTGCATGCCGCTGCCGTTGACCCCGACCACCGGCTTGGGTAAAAAGCTCGCCGTCATGCCCAGCTTGGTCGCCACCTGACGGCAGATCAGCTTGTAGAGCTGGATTTGGTCGGCGGCCGCCACAACTTCGCCGTAGTTGTAGTTAATTTCAAACTGCGAGGGCGCGACTTCCGGATGGTCCTTCTCATTCTGGAAGCCCATGGCGCGCTGCACCTCGGCAACCGTGTCGATGAAGTCGCGGAGCGGGTCGCCGGGGAGCGAGTGATAGTAGCCGCCGGTATTGACGTACTCGAACTTACCGGTTTCGTGAAAGTGCCGCTCGGCATCGAGTCCCTGGAAGAGGAAGCCTTCGATCTCGTTGGCAGCGTTGAGCGTGTAACCTTCCTTGGTATAACAGTCGTTGGCAAACTTTTTGAGCGCGCCGCGAACGTCGCCGCCAAACGGTTTGCCCTCGCGATCGTAGACGTCGCCGAAGACCAGCACTTTGCCGGGACCAAAGACGTCGGCGGGCCCCCAATAAAAGGCACTCCAGTCAAGCGACAAACGCAAATCGCTCTCGCGCTGCGGCGTGAAACCACGGATCGACGATCCGTCGAAGGTGAGGTTGTCGTACGCCCGCAGTAAAAACTTTTTGTCGTAGTCGAGCATGTGCAGGCGGCCTTCGAGATCGCTGAAGAGCACGGTCAGCGCCTTGATGCGCGGCTCGTCGGCGAGATACCGCAGCCGCTCCTCCTGCAACGCGCGCATCGGCACGCGTTCTTGGCGCTGCCGCTTGGCGCGCAGGTTGAGCTCCTCGAGCTCGGAGTAGGGGAGCATCAAAAAATCGCGCAGATCGGCGCCGGAGGGCATCGTCGTCGAATTCATCGTCGTGAGTTCTCCTTTGACTGGCGCTGCTATTTAGCTCGACGCTTGCACAGTCGCGCGGGGGCGCCTTTGGACAATCGGTAAAACGATTTGCGTCGGGCGCAAACCTACGGCTTGGCGCCCAGCGCTTGCGACAATCGCCCGCCGTCGGGACTGCCCAGCCCCGTGCACGGGTCCCAGCCCGGACCGGCCTTATATGCGCCGTTGCTGCCGCTGGTAATGTCGTGCAGCGGCCCGGGCGAGTTGGGATAACCCGGAACTGCGTAGAGGTTCGCGTTGACGAAGCCGAGATTGTGCCCGAGCTGCTGATTCATCAGCGCGACGAGCCCCGCCCAGAGCGGCGCGGCCGCACTGGTGCCCGCGGCGACCATCTCCGAGCCATCGACGCGCAGACGGTAACCCGAATCGGGATCGGCGTCGGCCGAGACGTCGGGAACGCCGCGTCCGCCGCTCGAGCCGGCGGGGGGCGCCGGAACGCCGGCCTTAGCCTGCCATTGCGGAAGCGAAAAGTACGCGCTGACGCCGCCGCCCGAATCGCTCCAGGCACTTTCGGCCGAGATGCGCGAACCCGTCGCGCTCAACGTCGTGCCCCCGCAGCCCAGCGCGTAGGGACTAGAGCACGGAAAGTCGGCATGGGACTGACCGTCGTTCAGCCCGTCGCTGGATCCGCCGTCGCCCGACGCGACGCAGACGGTCACGCCGACAGCGGCAGCAGCGGCGATGGCGTTGTTGAGCGCTTCGCGGGCCTGCTGCGTCCAGTTGGGCTCGGGCGCGCCCCAACTGATCGAGATGACCGACGGCTTATGCGCCGAGTCGTGCACCGCGGTCGTCACCGCGTCGACAAAACCTTGATCGGTGTTGGGCGCGAAGTAAATGACGAGGCTCGCGCCGGGAGCGACGGCGCCCGCGATCTCGGCGTCCATCATCACCTCGACGTCGGCATCGCTGTCCTGGCCCGGCGCGTTGCGCCCGCCGTCGACCGAAACGATCGCCACGCTCTGCGACTTGACGCCCAGCGACGAAAGGTACGTATCGTAATCGGCTTGTGTGAAGCCCCCGCCGAGTTCGAGGATCGCGATGCACTGGCCGGTTCCGGTAACGCCGGCCGGAAAGTCGTAGAGCGACGCGACCTGGACCGGCGTGAACGACGTTTGCGGCCGTGCGGCGATTCGCACGCGCGGCTCGGCCTGTGGCCGGTCGTCCAAACCCAAGACGGCTACGACGATGCCTTCTAGATCGGCCGGGACGCTGAGCGAACCCTCTCGGCCGCGGAAGGTAATGCCGCCCGTCTCGCAGCGTCTGAGATGCACGCCGAAAGCGGCGCTCATCTGCGCGACCGTGCCGCGCAGCACGATGCTTCGCCGTCCCACGCTTCGCTCGACCACGCTCAAGCCGTGAGTACGCGCGAACGCCTCCACCTTCTGCAGGTCGGCGTCGTCGGCGCCGTACTCGCGTGCAAATGCTTCGCGCGACATCGCGCCGGGCGGCGGCGCTTCCGAGCGCCTCGAGCGGACGACGAGCGTGACCGTGCTCTCGGCGTTCGGATCGGCGTCACCGAGCACGCGCGAGTTCGCGGGCAACACGCGTTGGCTGCCGGGAACGGTCCATCGCTGGCTCATGTCGACCTCCTGCGGTTAGTGCAATGCGTAGAAGAAACGAACGACGTGAAAGAAAACCGGGGCGGCAAAGATCATCGAGTCGACCCGGTCGAGGATGCCGCCATGTCCTTTGATGATCGAGCCATAATCCTTCACGCCGCGATCCCGTTTGATGGCCGACATCACCAGTCCGCCCGCGAAGCCGAGCAACGCGATCATTAACGAGATCGCCGCCGCCGCCCACGGGCTAAACGGCGTGAGCCACCAGAGGGCCGTCCCGATCGCCGTCGCGCTCAAGACGCCTCCGACGAAGCCTTCCCACGTTTTGTTCGGGCTAACCGAGGGTGCGATTGGATGGCGTCCGGCCAGCTTGCCCCAAACGTACTGCAGCACGTCGCCGAGCTGATCGACGATCGCAAGAAAGAGCAGCAGCTTGGCGTTGGGCCCGTATCCGGGAATGTCGAGCGACAGCAGAGCGGGCGCATAGCTCAGACAGTAGACGCAAATCATCAAGCCCCATTGAATCTTGGCCGCGCGTTCGAGAAACCCGCGCGTGTCGCCGGCAATCGCCATGATTGCCGGCAAAAAGAGAAATGCGTAGACGGGAATCACGATAACGAAGCCCGACCAGCGCAGGCCGAGCAGATAGTACTGCAGCGGCGTAAAGATGAAAAACGTCCAGAAGAGCGTGTGATGGTCGGCGCGGCGCGTTTCCACGAGCGTGAGATACTCGCGCAACGCGAGGAACGAGAGCAGGCCGAAGAGCACCAGCGAGCCGGTCGGTCCGGCGAGCAGCGTCAAACCAAAGATAATGCAGAGTCCCCACCAAGCGCGAATGCGCTGGTTGAGGTTGTCGACGGTGGCCCGCGTCGACGGCTCTCGAATCGCTGCTTGCAGCGCCAGCCCGACGATCGTGGCGACGACCAGCAGCCCGAGAATCCCGGCGCCGGCCCACATCAGCGGCGGATCGATTCGTTGCCGGAAAAGCATCATTGCGTCTCGAGCGCGCAGACCGCATTGCGCGCGCGAACGAGAAAGTCGTTCTTCGGCTCGGCCGGGTCGTACGCGAGCGGCGAGCCGAAGGTCAACCGGCTGATAAAGGGCACCGGCAAAAACTCTCCCTTAGGCAGAATGCGATTCAGGTTCTCCATGTAGGCCGGAACCAATTGCACGCCGGGCTTATGCCGGCTGAGATAGTAGAGACCGCTTTTAAACGGCGCCACATCTTCACCCGTCCCGCGCGTCCCTTCGGGAAAGATGATGAGCGAGTAACGATCCTCCATGCCGGCGGCAATTCGATCGACCGTTTCTCGCGCTTGGTCTTCGACGCTGCCCTTTCCGTGACGCCGCGGAATGAGGAGCGCGTTGAAGATGCCGACGGCAACGGTGCGGCGCAGCCCGTGGTCCCAGTAATCTTCCGCCGCAACCGGCCGGGTGAACGCGCGAAATTCAGGCGGCAACGACGACCAGAGCACGACGAAGTCGAGATGACTGGTGTGATTGGCAAAAAAAATGGTTTGTTTGGCGCTGGGAACGCCGTCTCGCCACGTTACCTGCACGCCGCTGACGGTGCGCGCGATGCCGGCGATGAGGCTCGCAAGCGGACGCAGGGTCATCGTCGTTCCAAGTCGCCGTAGATCGAGGCGAGACGCCGCACCAACGTCACGCTTGCGCCGGCGACGATCAGCGCCAGCGCGATTGCCAGGGTTTGACCGCGCAGTCCGAAGAGCGGCTCGAGCGTGGAGAGCGCGCACGCGGCGGTGATAACGGCCATGCGGTGTTGCTTCGCCATAGGGCCTTCGAAGTGGTGATGCCCGGTCATGGAGGCGCCCAAGAGCCGAACGTACGCCGTCAGCACGGACAGCACGCCGGCGAGCCATCCCAACGCCTGTCCCCAGGCGTAATTCGACAGCGCGTATCCGGTGCCGACGAAGACGGCGAGGTCGGCGAACCGGTCGGGCACGTCGTTGAAGAGCTCGCCGTGCCCGGTTCGGCGGCCGCCTTCGACCGCGACCAATCCGTCGAGCAGATTGCAGAGCAGCCGCAACTGAATGAAGGCGGCGGCGGCGAGAAGTTCGAGGACGCGAGCAATGCCGTAGTCGGTGCCGCTGCGCCAAATCAAATAGCCGGCGGCGATGGCGAAGATCAGCCCGGTGACGGAGATGGCATCGGGCGAAAGGCCCGCGTCGCTTAGCGCTCGAGCCATGGCACGCGCCCAGCCCTTTTGGCGCGTCGCGAGCGGGCGTCGCTGCGGCTCGGACTCCATCGTGCGCACCTTCCCCACGCTCGCTCGCTTTTCCGCGCCCGCTCGACGAGCGCTCAGGGAACCTTGAGCCCGCTGCGAAAGAGTCGACGATAATGAGAGTAGCGATTGCTTTAACCTTTGCGTTGTTCGCGCTCGCCGTGGGCAGCCCGGCGCCGGCCGCGCAACCCGAAACGTGGAGCGTCGACCCGGTGCACTCTACGGCACAGTTTACCGCGCGCCACTTTGGCATCGTCCCGGTGATCGGCACTATTCCGATACGAAGCGCGTCGGTGAAGCTGAATCCCGGCGAGCAGCTTCCGATCTCGGTAACGGCCGAGTTCGATCCTGCGAAGGTCGACACGCACAACGACATGCGCGACGGCGACTTACGCTCGCCGCACTACTTCGACGTGGCGACATATCCGAATATGCAGTTCGTCAGCACCAAGATCGAGGGCGACGCCAAACACTTCACGGTCACCGGCGACCTCACGATGCACGGGCAGACCCATCCCGTTACGCTTACCGCCCAAGTCGCCGGCGCCGGCAAATCGCCGCGCGGCCGCTCGATCGTCGCCTACGCGGCAACCGCGACGATCGATCGAACCCAGTGGGGCATGAGCTACGGCCCAATGATCGTCGGCAACAGCATCGACATTTCCGTCAACGTGGAAGCCGACGCCCTCAGTAACGGACGCTAACTATTAGGAATCTAGTTGACAAACTCGCTCGAGGCGGCTAGAGTGATATTAGATTTGTAATAGTTTGGAGGGCCGGTGTCTAGAAAGAAGTCGGTCGTGCTGACCGACCACGAGCTGCGCCTCATGGAGGTTCTCTGGCAGCAAGGTGACGCGACCGTCGCCGACGTGGTGGGTGCGCTTGCGCCGCCGCCGCTGGCATACAGCACGGTTCTCACGACGCTACGCACCCTCGAGCAGAAGGGTTATATCGCACACCAAGAGGCGGGGCGAGCCTACCTATATCGGCCGCTGATCGCCCGCGATCAGGCGGCACGGTCCGCCGTGTACCATCTTCTCGATCGTTTCTTTTCGAGCTCGCCCGGCGATCTCGCCGTCGCGCTGCTGGATGACACGCGCCTCAGCGACGACGACGTCGCCAAGATTCAACGAATGCTCGCTCGCGCCCGGCGGAGGCAGCGATGACCGATACGGTCCTTATCAACGGACTCTGGCAGGGCGCGCTCATCACGGCGCTTGCCTCGGTCGCGACGGCTTCTTTATCGCCGCGCGAAGCGACGACGCGCTATGCGATCTGGTTTACGGCCCTAGTCGCGCTGGCGACGATACCGATTATCAGCGCTTGGCACCCGGAACGCGTGCTCGTGACTCTGCCGCCCCCAATTCTGACCGGTACGGTTGCAACGTCTGACGCGGCCGGAAGGGCTGCGATTGCCGGGGGTACGTGGCTGGTGCTCTTTTGGATTATCGGCGCCTCGGTGGCGCTCGCGCGGATCGCCTTCGGATACGTTCGCATCGCCCGAATCGTTCGCAACGCTACGCCGGCGCCGAACGTCGGGCCCGACGTACGGCTGTCTAACGATATCTCCATTCCCCTCGCTGCGGGGATTCTCGCCCCCGTCATCTTGCTGCCGGCGAGCATCGTGCCTAGTCTCGATCCGCGCGATATCGCGAGCATCGTCGAACACGAGCGCGCGCACGTTCGCCGAATGGACGTCGCCGGCAACATCGTCGCACGGCTAATCCAAGCCTTTCTCTTCTTCAATCCCTGGGTTTACCTCATTGGGCACCAGCTCGTCAAAGAGCGCGAGTTTGCTTGTGACGATTGGGCCGCACATGCGACCGGAAAGCCGGACCGCGTCGCGTCCTGCCTGGCTCGCCTTGCGCAAAGTCGCAGCGATGCACGCATACCTCTGCTTACTCCAAGCGCCATCGGCTCGCGACCTATGGTCGTCGGCCGAATTGCGCGCCTGCTTAGTGGAAAGGGCTTCGACTTGAGAATCAACTACTTTGTACTGAGCGCGAGCATCTTAGCTCTCGGGACGCTCGCTCTATTGCTGCAGACCGCCGCCGGATTGGCTTCGACGGGGCCTTCAAAATGCTATTCCAGCGTCAAGCCGCTCGATGCAGCTCCGCCGAATATATCGAAAGCGGATTACCGCGCCAACGTATCCGCGAACGCTCTCGTTACCATAGCTCCCGACGGGCATCCTACCGGTGCGAAAATCGTGAAGTCCAGCGGCAGCGATGCAATCGATCGCGCTACCGTCGCGGCAGCGATGGCGTCAACGTACTCGCCTCAACTCGACGCATGCAAGGCCGTTACCGGGCAATATCTCTTCCACGTCCAAACCGCCCCGTAGCGTCTAATACGTAAATGGGAGGCGCGGCGTCGAATCGCCGCGCCTCCCGGACTTCGAACCACTAACCTTTTGCCTTAGGGGCGGACCTCCCCGGCGTACTCGGTACTTGCGTCGACTTCGCCCCGCGTCGTGCGATCGTCCGAGAGCGCTCGGCGTACCCTTTCGCGGTGCTCGGGCGACCTCGGCCTAACCGCCACCAGCACGCCGCCCTCGCGCAATCCCTTTTCGTAATCCTTCGCGCGTTTTTCGGCGATGCCGGCACCGACGAGTCCGCCGACGATGCCGCCTCCCGCCGCTCCCACGCCCAGGCCGGCGAGTGCGGCCGCCAACGGTCCGGCAACGAGCGGCGCCGCCGCTCCTCCGGTTCCCGCAATAGCGACGACGCTCCCCGTTGCCGTGAGTCCGGCAACGATCGCTCCGAGGACGCCCCCAACCGTCGCGCCTGCAGCCAGGCCTTCACTACCCTTAGCCTTGACCATCGACGAAAATGCGCGTTCCCGCGTCTTATCGTCCATCATGACGCTAATGTCGTCCTGTCCGTAGTCCAGCGCATGCAACCGATCAACCGCTGCGGCGGCCGAGTCGGGAGTATAATACATTTCGGATTCAAACCGATCTCGTTCGTACATTAAACCCTCCTTCTCAGACGGCGTTCTACCCGTTGCGCCGCGCGATATAACCGACACGCCAGAATTGCGATAGCTGCGCGTAATGGCGCAAGCAAACGAGCGGACATGACCTAAGGCGGAGGGAGTCATGTCCGCCGTGCGAGCCCGGTAACGATCAGCTCCATCAGCGATTGTAGGAGCGGCTCGAGGTCTTGATCGGCAAATTGTTCGAGCAGCACCGGATGAAAGAACTTTACAAGGGCCGAATGGATGATGCCGGCGGTCACTTCGGAATCGACCTTCGCAAATTCGTTCGAACGTTTTCCATCGTCGATAATTCGGACCAACATCGCATTTAGTTGGCGATAGTATTCTTCGATCGACCGCCGCCCGTTCGTCTCCGCCTGCAAAAGCAGTTGGTGAACGCGTTTCGTGCGAAGTAGTTCGCGCTTTTTCATCCGATAGAGCTCGATCGCGAGCGCCGTCAAACGATTGCTCGCAGATCCTCCCCGCGCGACGACGCCATTTCCGGCCGCAACGATCTTTTCTAGCCACAGCGACGCGACCGCGTCGGCCAAGTCCGCCTTATTTCGAAAGAACCGGTAAACGTTGGCGTGCGACATAGCGCAGTCGCTAGCGATATCGACGATCGTCGTCTTTGCATAGCCATATCGCTTAAAATGACGCTCTGCCGTATCCACGATGAGCGCGCGCGTTTTCCGGGCGTCGGGGGTCATGGCGCCTGACACATTTGCATTGCGTGTCATACTGTCGATCTTTCTTTATCTTCGTTGATTTGGGACGCCGGACCTGATAAATTACAGAACGTGTAAATTGTAACATCCAAAAAGGAATCAGGCAATGAGGGTTTTCGTTACCGGCGCAACGGGGTTTGTCGGCTCGGCCGTCGTGGCCGACTTGCAGGAGGCGGGACACGAGGTTTTGGCTCTTGCCCGGTCGGACTCGGGAGCCGCAGCGCTTGCGAACGCCGGCGTAGACGTAATTCGCGGATCGCTCGAAGACCTCGACAGCCTCCGCCGCGGCGCCGGCGCTAGCGACGGCGTCGTCCATACTGCCTTCATTCACGATTTTTCAAATTTTCTCCACTCCTGCGAAGTAGACAAACGCGCCATCGAAACTATGGGCGAGGTTCTTGCCGGTTCCAACGCTCCGCTCGTTGTTAGCGCGGGGACGCTGGCGATACGGCCCGGCCAAATCGCAACGGAAGTCGATGCGCACGCCCCAGCCGGCTCACGGCTGCCGCGCGTTTCCGAGCACGCGGCACTCGCGACCGCATCGAAGGGTGTGCGCGCTTCGGTGGTGCGTCTTTCGATCGTACACGGCGACGGCGATCGCGGGTTGATTCCCGCTCTCATCGACGTTGCCCGCGAGCGCGGTGTCGCCGGATATATCGGCGACGGCAGCAATCGCTGGGGTGCGGTAGAGCGGCTCGACGCAGCGCGTCTCTTCCGGCTCGCGCTTGAAAACTCACCGGCCGGCTCGCGCTGGCACGCCGTCGCCGACGAAGGCATCCCGGCTCGCGACATCGCGGCGGCAATCGGACGCGGTTTGAATATCCCGGTGGTTTCGATAGACCCCGCGCGCGCGCAAGAACACTTCGGCTGGATCGCGTCATTCTTCTCAATGGACGGCCCGGCGTCGAATGCGATCACACGCGAATCCTTGAGCTGGAATCCAACCAATCGTGGTCTGCTCGACGACCTCGACCATGGTAACTACTTTGCGATGGCCGGAGGCAGTTAGGCCAGGCGGCAGAAAGGCCCGATCCAAAAAAGATCGAGCCTTCCAATCGAGCCTTCCAGTAAGAGGCTAGAACGGAATTTCGTCTTCGAGTTCGTCGGCATGGGCATCGCCGCCGCCCGACGCTGCCGGCGCCGGCGCTTGCGACCCGCGGCCGCCGTTGAAGCCGCCACCGTGATCGCCCTCGGCATCATCGCGACGCGAGGAAAGCATCTGCATGCCGGAGATCACGACTTCGGTGGCTTGGCGCCGAATCGGCTGGCCGTTCTCGTCGCGCAGCTTGGCATCGTCGTAGGAACGAATCGAGAGCCGTCCCTCGACCAGCACTGGGCTGCCCTTCTTGAGGAAGGTGTTGCAGGTCTCGGCTAGGCGTTCCCAAGCCACGATGTCTACGTACATCGTGTCTTCCGGCTTAGCGTCGCGCTTATTGGGATTGACCGCGATGCGAAACTTCGTGACGGCCGCCGAACCGGAGCTCACATAACGGATCTCCGGATCGCGGGTGAGGTTTCCGACCAAAATGACCTTGTTGAACGAGGCTGCCATAGCTTACTCTCTTTCGCTGACTCAAACACGCTTTGGTACGATTTTTAGCGCCCCAGAGTGTCAGCAGTGTGGCACAGATGTTACCGGAACGCTGCCCTCGATTTAGGGCTGCTGCGGTGGTGGCGGTACCGTAGCGGCTGCCATAGCCGCCATGTGCGTCTGCATCTTGGCATCGAGCCGCACCACGAGCGCTCGCAGCACGTCTTCATGAAGCTTCAGCTGCCGCTCGAGCTCCTTCGAGACCGTGGCGTCGCTCTTGAATTGCATGACGACGTAGTTGCCTTCGCGCGAATCGGCGATTTCGTAAGCAAGCCGCTTCTTGCCTAAGCGTTCAATGCCCACGACTTCGCCGCCCTGGCCTTTAACGATTTCGCCGATCGCATCGGCCCGCGCCTCGACCTCGCTCTCTTCGAGCGATGGCCGCAAAATGTAAGTTACCTCGTAGTCGGTCATCGGTTCTCCGTTGGTAAAGGGGAAAGGGGGCCTATTTGGGCGCCATCATGAGAATTCCCGTGCCCGGCGGCGCTAGGAGTCGGAACGCCGCCCTGGGAACGACGGCTCGCATCCCTTTCTTATTTAGGTGGACCTGCTCGCTACGTCGGGAGAGGAACAATGGTTAGCAAGCCACTAATCGCCGTCGCTTCGCTGGCGACGCTCGTTTCGGCTGGGTGTTCCCCAGGCGCGACCGGCCTCGGCGGACGCCCGGGAACGGCCGGCATCTCGACCCCGGCCGACCGCATGCACGGACTTCTTCCGCAGACAAAACGCGGGACGGGCCCGAGCGGATACATCTCCAACGTCATCGTCATAATTCAAGAAAACCGCAGCTTCGAGAACCTTTTTGCCGGCTATCCTTACGCGAATGCGCCGATGTCCGGGTGCGTGAACCGCAGGGTCCATGCAAAGCTTCTGCCGTTGCCGCGGAAGCAGCTCAGCTCGGGTTCCGACTGCCCCGCCGGCGACGTCAAGGTGGCTCTCACGCAGACCACATTCCAGGAGAACTTCGACATTCGCCACGATTGGGATTCGTCGATGACCGAATGGCACAAGGGCAAAATGGACGGGTTCGGCGCGTACGGCAAAAAGCACGGAAAGTATGTGGCCTATCAATACGTGGACCGCAGTCAGGTCAAACCGTACTGGGACATGGCCAACCAATACGTGCTTTCGGATGCGATGTTTCCTACCGAGTTCGGCGGCAGCTTCACCGGGCATCTAACGCTAGTCGCCGGCACCGACGATCTCATTCCCACCAAGGCCGAGGTGGACTTTCCGAACGGCATCTACGATGACTGCGACTCACCGCCGGGCACGAGGAGCTCGTACCTCGATCCCAAACGCAAGGTGCATCGTTTTAAGGGTCCCTTCCCGTGCTTCACGCAGTGGAACACGATTGCGAATCCCCTCGATAGCGCCGGCGTGCCGTGGAAGTACTACGCTTCAAAAGTGCTCGATGCCGGCTTCTGGGAGCCGTTCGAGGCGATGTCATACGTTCGCTACGGTCCGGACTGGAACAACATCGTCGCTCCCCAACAGCAGTTCCTAACCGACGCAGCCGACGGGAATCTCGCCTCGGTCAATTGGGTTACTCCGAGCAGAGAAGACTCCGACCATCCTAAGTATCTCAGCGATACCGGGCCGTCCTGGGTCGCCTCGCTGGTCAACGCCGTCGGCGAGAGCTCGTATTGGAACACGTCGGCGATCATCGTCGTTTGGGACGATTGGGGCGGATTTTACGACAACGCGCCCCCGCCGCAGCCCGACTATCGCGGACTCGGCATCCGCGTGCCCTGCCTCATCATCTCTCCGTATGCGAAGCAGGGTTACGTGAGCCACGTGCAGCTCGAGTTTGCCAGCGTTCTGAAATTTATCGAAGAGGTCTACGGCCTCAACTCGATCGGTCCGGGCTCGCAAGGCTATAGCGATCAGCGCGCAAACGACCTGCAGGACGCCTTCGATTTCAGCCAAAGCCCGCGCCAGTTCGTACCGTTCGGATCGAAATATAATAAGGAGCACTTCCTCCACGAGCCGCCTTCGAACGAACCGGTCGATACCGAATAAACGAGAACCGAGGCGCTCGATGAAGAGACCTCCGGTACGTCGGAGGTCTCTTTACGCCGGTGCGAAGAGTTTTGTTATTGCGTGAGCTCTTCGAGATCGTTCTTATTGGTGTCGGTAAAGAAGAGCGCCGTATTACTGTCGCTGGTTCCGGTCGCGAGCAGGGCGTACACGCCGGCCTTCTTGCTCTGATCGACGACCTTGGTCGCCAGCACCTTTCCGCCCGGCGTCAGCTCGAGGAGCGTGTTCCCGCCCTTCGTGTTGGCAACGATCAGATTGCCGTTGGGCAGCAGCGTCGCTGCGAACGGCGCGTTCAGCGGTTTGCCGCTATAGACCAGTTTCGCGCACGTGGTTTTAGGATGCGCGCATTTGAACTTCTTACCGCCGGGCTCGACGATGATCTCGTCCTTCTCGAGCAGGTTGCTGGCGTGATCGAAGGCGACGAGCGTGTTGTTGGCCCCGTCTACGATATACAGCGTGTCTACATTCTTATCGTACGCCATACCGGACGGACCCAGGATTCCCCAACCTTTACCCTTGTTGACCTCGAAGCCTTTGGCAACTTCCACGAGCGTTCCGTTGCCGTAGTTTCCGGTGCTCAAGCTGACGATCGCTCCGGTCTTGCCATCGCTGGTATAGATAAACTCCGGTTGATAAAAGTTCGTGAAGAACGCGTCGGCATTGTTGAGCGGCATGACGATTGGCGACCCGTAGGTTTTCTTGAACTTCCCGTTTTGGTCGAACCACGCGAGCTCGCCGCTCGACTGCCCCGCGCCGTAGACTTGATTGCCGAGCGTCGTCATGGCATCGCCGACGCAGCCGGCAATGTCGCTGCTCTGCGCCCATTGCACCGGCTTGGAGTTTGGCTTGGGATCGAACAGCTCCATCGTCGTGCCGTTTCCGGCTCTTCGGGACGAGTCGGCGTAGTTGCAGACGAGCAGCTGCCCTTTCTTAAACCCGAAGGCGCTCTTAGCTACCGAAAGCGCTCGCGGCCCGGTGTCACCGTTCTTCGGATCGACGGTCGAACCAATGACGGCGTGCTTGGTGAGCTTCTTGAGAATCGACGTGTTGTCGTCCGGCCGAAACGCGACTGCCGGCGCACCGAATTGCGGCACGCCGCCCGGCGCATTCGGCGTTACGGCGGCCCCATTGCCGCCGCACGCCGAGGTTGCGAGCGCTGCGGCGGCCAGCAGCGCCGGACGAATCTTGAGAAGTAGCATCAGCGTTTCCTTACTTTACTGCTGGAGCTGGTGGACGTTGTTGTCGTTCTTGTCGGTATAAAAGAGCGTCGTATTGGTGTCGTTCTTTCCGGTAGCTGCCAACCCGAGGACGGCCGGACTGCCGCCGTGGTCGGCGACCTTGGTCGCCAACACCTGACCGGCCGGCGTGAGTTCGACTAGCTTGTTGTCCTTAGTATTGGCGGCGATCAGGTTGCCGTTGGGCAGCAACGCTAGCGCTACCGGGCCGTTAAGCGGGCTGCCGGCAAGCACGAGCTTGGCGCACGAGTCCTTGGGATGCGCGCACTTGAAGGTCTTGCCGCCCGGCTGAACGACGATCTCGTTCTTCACCAGCAAGTTGCCGGGATGCGAGACGGAAACGATCGTGTTGGTGTTGCCGTCGACGATGTACATCACGTCTTTCTTCGTGTCGTACTGAAATCCGGAAGGGCCCAACGCGCTCCAACCCGATCCGCTCGTGCCGAAACCGCTGATCACTTGCGTCTCCTTGGGGTTCCCGTAGGCTCCAACCGCAAAGCTGACCACGCCGCCCGTTTTCGCGTCGCCAACCATGATGTATTCGGCTGCGTACGCCTGCGGGTTGAAGATATCGCCGTCGGCGAACGGCTTGACGATTGGCGTGCCGAACGTTTTGCCGGATTTGCCCTTTTGGTTAAAAGAGAGGCACACGCCCGAGGTCAACCCGCAAGCGTAGACGCTATTGCCCGAGGTGATCGCGTTGCCGTCGCAGCCTTTGACCTTCGCATTCGTTGCGAACGTCGAAGGCTTGGAGCCAACCGTCGGATTGAGCACTTCAATTGTCGTGCCGTTTCCGGGCGAACCCGACGAGTCGGCAAAATTACAGGTGACCAGTTGACCCTTCTTTAGCCCGTAGTTCGCTCCAACGATCTCCAGTGAATGCGGACCGGTATCGCCGTTCTTCGCGTCCACCGTCGTTCCGATGACGAGGTCTTTGGTGAGCTTCTTGAGAATCGATGTAGTATCGGCGGGTGAGTCTACGCCACCCAGATCGAGCGAAAGCTGCGACGCCCCGCCGGCGCCGGGCGATCCGGGTAGTGTGCCGTTGTTGCCGCCGCAACCCGCCGTTACGAGTAACGCTCCGAGCAGGAGCGACGCGGCACGTTCCTTCGAAAACATTGTGACCCTCGCTGGTAAACGCAGTGACTTGTAGTAAAGTCGGCCTTTCGAATCGCCGTTTTGGACGCCCTTCCCGAGCGAGCGACCGCCGTCACCTTTCAAGAGAAAGTTCTTACAAAGAAAACTATAGTCATTACGACTCCAATTGCAACGACGAGCGCACGCGCGAGAGCCTGCGGGACGCGTCGGAAAACGCGTGCCCCAACGTACCCGCCCAGCAACGCAACCAGGGCCATGGGCAGAGCAAAGCGCCAATCGACGATGCGTGCGATTAAAAATGGCACTAATGCGACGCCGTTGATCGCCACCGCGAGCACGTTCTTGATTGCGTTCTGCGCGTTGAAGTTGGGGAGGCCCGAGAAAGCAAGCACCGCGAGCATCACGATCCCCATGCCTGCCCCGAAATAGCCGCCGTAAATTGCAACGCCGAACTGCACCACGATCTGCCACGGAGCATGACGCGGTGCGACACCTTTCTTGCGAACCAACAGCGGACTGAGGGCAAAGACGGTCGTTGCAAAGAGCAGCAGCCACGGGATGAGACGCACGAAGAGCGACTGCGGCGTAACCAAAAGCAGCGTGGCACCAATCAGTGAGCCGACGATGCTGACGGAGATTACCGGCAAGAGCAGGCGGCGGTGTTCGGCGACCTCCTCGCGGTAGCCGCGCGCGCTGCCGATCGTTCCGACCCACATCGCAGCGTTATTCGTTGCGTTAGCCGAGATGGGCGGCACGCCGGCAAAGACCAGCGCGGGAAACGAGAGAAAGCTTCCGCCGCCGGCAACGCTATTCATGACTCCGGCTGCGAATGCGGCGGCAGCCGGCACGACGAGCTGCGCGCCCAGCACGTAAGAGCTAAAGGGCCGTTCGCTCGCGCTTGGTTACGCGATAAACGCGCCGCACGTTTTTCAGCGTTTCGAGCTTGGTGAGCAGCTTGTGCAAGTGGTCGAGATCGCGAATCTGCACGGTCAAACTCGTCACGGCAACCCCGTCCTTACGAACGCGCGCGTTGACCGAGCTGACCTGCGTCTTGAGCTCGGCGAAAACCGCCATGATGTCCTGAAGCAGTTGCGAACGATCTTCGGCTTCGACTTCGACGTCGACGCCGTGAGTGAGTCCTTCAGCCTCGATCCACTGGGACTGCAGAATCCGCTCCGGCGTGGCGTTCATGAAGGCTACATTCGGGCAGTCGGCGCGATGCACGCTCACGCCGCGGCCGATGGTGACGTAGCCGATGATCGGATCGCCGGGAACCGGCGAGCAGCACTTCGAGAGGCGCACCAGCACGTCGTCGACGCCGGCGATGCGCACTCCGGTCGAGCGGCGGATGCTCTTACGAAGCGCCGGTTTGCGGCCGATCTTGGTGAGGTCGACGACGTTGTCGTGCTTGACTTCGTCACGAACCCGATTAGCGACGGCTTGCGCCGATGCATCGCCGAAACCGATCGCCGCAAAGAGATCGGTCGGCGTGGCGTAGTTCAAACGCCCGGCAATACGTTCGAGCAGCTCGCCGCGGGCGACGTCGGTGCGAAGACCCGCGCGCGCCAGCTCCTGCTCGAGCGCTTCCTGGCCGGCTAGAACGTTCTCCTCCCGGCGCTCCTTGCGGAACCACTGTTTGATCTTGTGCTTGGCGCTGGAGGTCTTGACGATCGAGAGCCAGTCGAGCGACGGACGTCCACTCGATTTATTTACGAGAATCTCGCAGATGTCGCCGTTCTGCATCTGATAGTCCAGCGGAACGATGCGTCCGTTGGTCTTCGCGCCGACGCAATGATTGCCGACGTCGGTGTGAACCTGATAGGCAAAATCGAGCGGCGTCCCGCCAGCGGGAATCGAGTAGACGTCGCCGCGGGGCGAAAAGACGAAGACCTGCGAATCGAAGAGGTCGAGCTTGAGGTTCTCCATGAAGACGCGCGAGTCGCGCATGTCCTTCTGCCATTCCAGCAGCGCGCGCAGCCAGGAGAGCTTGTTCTCGAACTGATCGGCCTTACCGCCCTCTTTATAACGCCAATGCGCGGCGATGCCGTACTCGCCGGTGCGGTGCATCTCCCAGGTGCGAATCTGAATCTCTAGCGGATCGCCGCTGGGCCCGACGACCGTCGTGTGCAGCGACTGGTACATGTTGGGCTTGGGCATCGCGATGTAATCTTTGAAGCGCCCCGGCAGCGGCGTCCACATTGCGTGCACCGCGCCCAGCGCCGCGTAGCAATCCTTGACGCTGTCGACGATGATCCGGATGGCGGTCAGATCGTAGATGGTCGAGAAATCGCGGCCGCTCTTAATCTTGGAATAGATCGAGTAGAAGTGCTTCGGCCGGCCCTGAATCTCGGCGTTGATCTTGAGTTCTTTGAACTCTTCCCGCAGGCGCGCGATGCCCATCTCGACGTCGGCTTCGCGCTCGCGGCGCGTCTTGGCGACGCGCTCGACGATGTCGTGGAACGAAGCGGGATCGAGATAGCGCAGGCACTCGTCCTCGATCTCCCACTTGATCTTCCAGATTCCGAGCCGGTGTGCGATCGGCGCGTAGATATCGAGCGTCTCGCGCGCGATGGCTTGCTGCTTGGCCGGCGGCAGGCTCGCCAGCGTGCGCATGTTGTGCAGCCGGTCGGCCAGTTTGATGATGATGACCCGGATGTCCTTGGCCATCGCCAAGAACATTTTGCGCAGGTTTTCGACCTGCGCGTCCTCTTTCGATTGATAGGGAATGCGCGTCAGTTTGGTCACGCCCTCGACGAGGCGCGCGACCTCTTCGCCAAACTGCTGGGTGACCTGCTCGCTGGTTATCGAGGTGTCTTCGACCACGTCGTGCAGCAACGCGGCGGCGATCGTTTGGTGGTCCATCTCGAGCTCGGCCAGGATGCCGGCGACCGCTAACGGGTGCTCGATGTACGACTCACCCGAGGCCCGCCGTTGGCCCTCGTGGGCCGCGTCGGCAAGCTCGTAGACGCGCGTCAGCCACCCCGCGTCCAGCGCAGAATCGTAGCGGCGTACCCGCTTGATAAGCTCTGAGATCGTCATCGGTATCCGGCTATTATAACTCAACGCGTGCCGGGGCGCCGAAGTCGCCGCTTTTTAAGGGGGACCGGGCGGCGGCGTGGCCGGCGAGGGCGTGACGTTCTCGATGTCGAGCCGGTTCTTGAAGAGGACGGTCGCAATCTTCCCTTGGGGATCGAGCGCGATCCAGAAATAGATCGCCCCATCGCTGCAGAGCATGTGGTAGAGATAGCCCTTCGCTCCCGGCGGAAAGTCGGCGGAGAGCCACGGCCCCATGTAGACCGCGTCGGTGAGCGGACCCAACTCGGCTAGCGCCTTCGAGGTTTGGGCAAGCTTATCGTCGGTGAGTTTGTCGAGGACTTGCTGGTCGTAAAGATTCTTGTTGATCTGACCGGCCTGCCACAGCACGAACTGCTGGCGCACGAGCTTGGTCACCGCCGGATCGGCCACGGCTACCGGAGTCGGCTCCGGCGTCGGCGTCGGATGCGGGCGCGCCGAACCCAATGCTGGTACCGCGACGAGGAGCGCGGCGAGCAGCGGCAGCGCTCTAGCGAGCTTCATGATGGCGCCCTAATACTCGATGAACGCAACCACGTCGGTGTTGCCGAGCGCCGCCCGCCCATCGAGATCCTTGAGCTCCACCAAAAATGCGAAAGCTTCGACGTGCGCGCCGAGTCGTTCGAGCAGCCGCGCCGTAGCGGCCGCCGTGCCGCCCGTCGCGAGCAGGTCGTCGACCACCAACACGCGCTCGCCCTTCTCCAACGCGTCGGAGTGAATCTCGAGCGAGTTGGTGCCGTACTCGAGCGCATACTCCTCGGTCAGTCGATCGTGAGGCAGCTTGCCCGGCTTACGTACGGGAATGAAACCGGCACCGATGGCGTAAGCAATCGGCGCGCCGAGAATGTAACCGCGCGCCTCGATGGCGACCACGTGGTCGATTTCCCGGTCCTTGAAGCGCTCGACGAACAAGTCGATGGCGCGCCGGAAGCCGTCCTTGTCTCGAAGGAGCGGCGTAATATCGCGAAACAGAATTCCCGGAATCGGAAAGTCCGGAATCGCTCGAATTAGCTCTTCGATCTCCACGCCGTCACCGTTTGAGTTTAGCCAACAATTGGCCTGCAAATGCTTTTGAGTCAGACCTTCAGTTCGACTTTTTCGAGAGCGCCTTTCGTCGAAACCACATGGTGGTTGAGGCGCAGCTGGTCGGGTTCGAACCCGAAGGCGAGACCCAGCAGCTGCGGCAAATGGAAGATCGGAACGCCGATGTCTTTCTTGAGGACGCGCGCCGCGTCGGGTTGCTGTCCGTCGAGATTGAGATGGCAGAGCGGACATGGCGTGACGAGCAGATCGGCACCTTTTTCCTTGGCCTCGATGATGTGGTTGCCGCCCATCGCCAGCGCCTTGTCGCGATTGAAGGTCACCATCGGGAACCCGCAGCACTTGGTCGCGCCTTTATATTCGACCGCTTCGGCGCCGAGCATCGTAATGAGGCGTTCGAGATAGCCCTTGCGCTCCGGCCGCTCTTTGAGACCGAGCGATTCGACCGGACGCAGGATATAGCAACCATAGAACGGCGCGATCTTCAGGCCGGTCAGCTTGCGCTTGATCGCGGCGCGAATCCGATCCTCGCCGATATCTTCGAAGAGCATCCAAAGCAGATGCTTAACTTTCGTCGTTCCGCCGTAGCGGAAGCCCTGATCGGCGATCGTCGCGTTGGCGCGCTCCAAACGCGTTTCGTCGTGGGCGAAGTGATAGTTGTGATTCGAAAGCACGCCCTGGCAAGTGCTGCAGATCGTCATCAGATCGGCACCCTCGGCTTCGGCCATCGCCAGCGTGAGGCCGTTGAGCGCGTCGGCCAGCTCGGGATTCTGCTCGCTCAGGACTCCGGCGCCGGTGCACGGCGCTTGCGTCAGCTCGCGCAGTTCCAGGCCGAGCGGTTCGGCGATCAGATTCGCCGAGACGTAGAGCTCGGGACAAGCGCCCTTGGAGACGCAGCCTGGAAAGAAAGCTACCTTCACTTAAATCGTCCTCCGACGCGCTGGAAAATCTTCCGAATCCGCTCGACGCCGGGAATCGCCTTGTGAATGATCGGCGGCAGCTTGCCGGCACGCGCCATGTTGAACGCGCTGGGCAGCGTCTTGAGCTGTCCGATAATGTTGAAAATGCCCGTGGAAAGCGGCATCAGCGTGAGTTCGTTGAGCCGTCCGCTGTGCTTGACCGACGAAGCGAAGGCGTCGGCGTGGCGCGTTCCCGCATTGTTGGTGAAGCCGGCGTCCACGGCGAGCTTGCGCAGCTTGAGAATCTGTTCGAGCGGTGCCACGCCCTTGGGGCATTGCGTCACGCACTCGTAGCAGTGCGTGCAGTCCCATATGCCCCCGGACTTGCTCAACTCGCCGAGCCGCTCTTTCGTCTTGTCGTCGCGGGGGTCGCCCACGTAGCGATACGCCTGCGCCAACGCTTGCGGACCGAGAAAATCGGGGTTGACGGCTAACGACTCGCAATCCATCAAGCAGGCGCTGCAGCTAATGCAACTGACTTCTTGAATGAGTTCTTCCATCGAGGCGTTCGGAACGCGATACTCCTGGTTGGCCGGCGGTATCGGCTGTTTGTTCTCCAGCCACGGCCTGACCGCCAAATGCTTCTCCCAGAACGGCGTCATATCGCAGACGAGGTCGCGAATGATCGGCATCGAGGGCGGCGATTCGACGCGCGTCTTGCCTTCTTTGGTAAACGATGCGAGCTTGCTCTTGCAGGCGAGATTGGCGTGTCCGTTGATCCACATCGCACACGATCCGCATATCGCGCTGCGGCAGGCGCACCGCACCGCCAGCGACGGATCCTGATACTCGCGAATTGCGATCAACGCGTCGAGCACGACGGCGTGTTCCGGAAGCTCGACGGTATAGGTTTGATAGCGACGCTCCGGCGATTTATCCCATGGCGGCGGAAACGAACGTCCCGGGACCGCGGTGTCGGCGTAGATGCCTTCGGAGTTGTAGCGGCCGACCTCGATGGTGAACTGCATCAGTAGCTGCGTACCTCGGGTTTCCAGCGCGTGATCGTAACCGGAACGTGCGACACCTCCGGCTCGCCGGATTCGCGGAAGGTCAACAGTGAGTGCTTGAGCCAGTCGCGGTCGTCACGCTCCGGGTGGTCGACGTGCGTGTGCGCGCCGCGGCTCTCGGTGCGATGCAGCGCGTCGCGAACGATCGTCTCGCCGCAGTCGAGCATGTAACCTAGCTCGAGAACGAAGGTCAAGGCCTGATTGAAGATGCGCCCCTTGTCGCCGACGGCGACGTTCTGGTAGCGCTTGCGGAAGCCGTGCAGCGCTTGGAGCGCCTCTTTGAGACCGGCGTCGCTGCGATAGAGCCCGACTTTGGCGTCCATCATCGTCGCCAGCTCGAGGCGCAGCCCGGCGCAGGTTTCGCCCGTGTACGGACGCGAGAGCAGCTCGCTAAGACGCGCTTGTTCTCGGCGCAGCAAGTCTTCGCCGCCGCCGCTGCGCGGTACGCTTTTAACGTACTCGGCCGACGCCTTGCCCGAACGGCGCCCAAAGACGATCGTATCGAGGAGCGAGTTGGCGCCCAAACGATTCCCGCCGTGCACGCTGACGCAGGCTACTTCGCCCGCCGCGTAAATTCCCGGCACTTTGGTCGCACCGTCGACGTCGGTCTTGATGCCGCCCATCTGGTAGTGCATGCCCGGACGCACCGGAACCGGCTGTTCGATCATGTCGATGTCGAGATAGTCGACGGCCATCTCGTGAATCTGCGGAAGCTTTTTGAGGATAACGTCGCGTCCGAGGTGACGCAGGTCGAGCAGAACGTTGCCGTCGATGCCGCGCCCTTCGGCGATCTCGGTCGCTTCGGCACGCGAAGTGACGTCGCGCGCGGCCAGCTCCATTTTGTTCGGCGCGTACTTCTTCATGAAGCGCTCGCCCTCGGAGTTGAGCAGATAAGCCCCTTCGCCGCGTGCCGCTTCGGTCATGAGGAAGCCGCTGCCGGCAAGGGTCGTCGGATGATACTGCACCATCGCCATGTCCATCAGCGGCGCCCCGGCCCGATAGGCCAGGGAGTAGCCATCGCCGGTGCAGATCAGCGCGTTGGTGCTGGGTTCGTAGAGACGTCCCAGTCCGCCGCTGGCCACGATGACCGCTTTGGAGCGCAGCAGGTGCAGCTCGCCGGTAACCATCTCCAGCGCGACGAGTCCGCGGCAGGCGCCGTCTTCCATATGGAGCGCCGTAGCGAACCACTCTTCGTAAACCTTGACGCCGGCCTTGAGAATCTGGTCGTAGAGCGTTACCAGCAGCGCCTGGCCGGTGATATCGCCAACGAAATAGGTGCGCGCCAACGACGCACCGCCGAAGGCACGGCGCCCGAGCTTACCCTCCTCGTTGCGGTAAAAGATGACGCCCATGTGCTCGAACTCGATGATGTCCGCCGGAGCCTCGCGGCACATCACCTCGACGGCGTCCTGATCGGCGAGATAATCGCTGCCTTTGACGGTGTCGAAGGCGTGCGACTCCCACGTATCGTCCTCGGAGATGGCGGCGTTGATGCCGCCCTGTGCGGCGCTCGAGTGGCTGCGGATGGGGTGGACTTTGGTCACGATCGCGACGTCGGCGCCGCCGCGCGCCGCTTCCAGCGCGGCCCGCATGCCTGCGAGGCCCGCGCCCATAATGAGGATATCGTGATCTGCAATCACGAGGCGGTAGTTTCCCGAAAGACCGGTGCTACATCTCGAACGGTTGTTCGAAGGTGCGAGCCGGGCGGCAAATGGCTCATGTCGACCGTTCGAGCATACCGAGCCGGCTTGGCAACCGATATGCGTTTCGTAGGAATCGAATGCCCCCGCCGGCGGCGAAATGCCGATTCATGTGCACCTGCCGAATTCAACGCCACGAAACGCTCTTCGGTCTTCCGCTCGAGAGCGGCATCCATCGTTGCATGGCCGGCGCGCAGCCGATGCGCCGCCGCACCTGGCTGGCCGGCGTTGGCTCCGGCGTGGCGCTTGCCTGGGCGTCGCCGGGTTGGGTCGCGGCCAAGCTCGCCGGCGAGACGCTTGAGTACGACTATGTCTCGTCGGGAGTGGTCAAAGGATCGCAGACGACCGTGCGGATGCCCGACGGTTCGCGTCGGGTGCGCTTCGAGTTCACCGACCGCGGACGCGGACCCAAGGTCCGCAGCACCATCGCCGTGGACGGCTCGGGACTGATTTCCAGCCTCGACACCACCGGCTACAACTATATGAAGGTAACGGTCAACGAGCGCTTTGCCGTGCGCGACGGCAAGGCAACGTGGGCCAACGCGGCCGAACGCGAGACGCACTCCGACACGCCGCAGCGCTTCTACCCCAGCATGGACGGTACGCCCGAAGAAGGTGCGGTCATGGTGCGCGCGGCGATGCGCGCCCCTAACGCGACGCTGCGGCTCTGGCCCAGCGGTTCGACGCAGGTTTCGAAGGTCAAGACGCTCACCGTCTCGGGCGCCGGGAAGAGCGAACGCGTCACCATGTACGACGCGACTGGTCTGGATTTCTCGCCGGTACCGATCTGGCTCGACGAGAACGGCGAGCTCTTCATGTCGGGAAGCATTTGGGGCGCGGTCATCCGCGCCGGTTGGAAAGCTGCGCTTCCCCAACTATTCGACGCGCAGAACGAGCGCGCGGCCGAGCTCGGGCGGAAGATCGCGCGCACGCTGCCGCAGCGCTCCGCAACGGCGATTGCTATAACCGGCGTGACGCTCTTCGACTCGCCGGCGGGCAAGGTCGTGCCGAACTCAACGGTCGTCATTTCCGGCGAGAAGATCGTCGCCGTCGGCGGCGCCGAGACGAGCGTCCCCGGCGATGCGCGCCGTATCGACGGCAGCGGCCAGATGCTGTTGCCGGGCCTGTGGAACTCGCACATGCATCTCGACGCCAGCTTCGGTCCGCGCCTCTTGGCCGAAGGCGTCACCACGATTCGCGATCCCGGCAATGCGCCGGAGTACATCGCCAAGGCGCAGGCGCAGTTTGCCGGCGGCGAGCTGATCGGTCCGCGCGTAATCATCGCCGGACTGATGGACGGCACCGGCAAGTACACCGCGCCGATCGGAATGACGACCGGCACGGCGAGCGAGGCCGTCGAGCAGGTGCGCTCGTGGAAAAAGACGGGAGCGGTGCAGATCAAGATCTACAGCTCGATGAGTCCCCGGCTCGTGCCGGCGATCGTCAAGGAAGCGCGCGCGCAAGGCATGCGCGTCAGCGGCCACATTCCGTCGGGAATGCTGGCGCAGGACGCGGTCAATCAAGGTTTCGACGAGATCCAGCACGTCAATTTTCTCTTCTTGAACTTTATGCCCGACGTGAAGGACGAGACGCAGACGCCGGTACGCTTGACGGCAACGGCGCAGCGCGCCGGCACGATCGATCTGCAGAGCCAGGCGGTCAAGGATTTCATCGCGCTGCTCAAGAGTAAAGAAATCGTCAGCGACCCGACGGTCGGAATCTTCTACACCGATACGATGACGCGCACCGGCGACGTCGAATCGACCGGCTTCGCCGAGATCGCCGGCTGGCTGCCCACCCAGGTACGGCGTACTTTGACGACGGGCGGATTGCCGATGGGGCCGGGCCTCGACGCGAAGTATCGCGCTTCGGCGAAGGCCTACCTCGAAATGGTAGCGCTGCTTCACCAAAACGGCATCCGCATCGTCGCCGGCACCGACGACGTCTTGCCGGGCTTCGACTTGATTCACGAACTGGAGCTCTACGCGCAGGCCGGCCTTCCGATGGAAGCGGTGCTGCAAACGGCGACCATCGTTCCGGCGCGCGTCATGAAAATGGACGACACGCTGGGCTCGGTCGAGACGGGAAAGCTGGCGGACATGATTTTGGTGCGCGGCAACCCGATGGAGAACCCTTCGCAACTGCGCAACGTAACGACGACGATCAAGGGCGGCGTGATGTACGACACCCGCGCGCTCTACGCGACGGCCGGAGTCCAAGCGCCTCCGGCCTAGTCACTCGCCCGTCTCGTCGCAGTAGAGGCTCCGACTCAACACGTCAGGAGGCCTCATGCTGCAAACCATATCCGCTACGCCGTCGCGCCGCTCGCTGGAGTTCGGCATCTACCGCGATGGAGATAACAACCTCGACGCGATTCAGGAATCGACGCTGGCGCAAGCCTTGCGAACGAGCGCGGCCGATTCGCGCATCGAATTTACCGTCGAAGACACGACGCGGCTTCGTTCCGACGGGGACGCGATCGAATCGGGCGACTTGCGCACCGAGCGCTACGTCATCGCCGACGGCGGCGTCGGCCAAGCTCGTATCGGCGCACCGCAAAACATGAGCGACGAAAAGAATTTAGCGCAGTTCGTCGATCGGACGCTCGACAATGCGGAGGTAAGCGGCGCGAAACAGACGTGGGTGGAGTTGGTCGACCACGGGGGTGGCGACGGCGGCGGCTTGGAGACTGCCGACGGCAGCGTCATGTCGATGCCCGACATCGCGCGCGCAATCACCGACGGTGTTGCAATGCACGCCGCCGCTCACCCGGAGGACGCCGGCCGTTCCGTCGACGGCGTCGTAGCAAACCAGTGCCTCATGGACACTCTAGGCTTCTCCGACGCTCTGTCGCAGGCGGGCGTGCGATATCTCGCCGCCAGTCCAGAGACGATGCTGGCGCCGGGCGTTCCGAGCGACGTGGCTCATTCGATCGCTTCGAACGAACGCGACCCGATCGCGATGGCAAAGGCAGTCGTCAACGACGTAATGCACGCGAAGTACGACGCGGGCGGCTTGGGGCGTTTCGGGCCCGCCGCGGCGTTCGACGTTCTCGATCTCAACCCGTCGAAACTCGATGCGGTCGAGCGTTCGATCAAGCGGCTGAACGACGACGTCGGCACCGCGGCCGGACGCTCGGGCGTGCGAAGCGTCCTGCGCGAGGATGCGCGGGCGATCGAGGGGATGGTGCGCTTTCCACAAGCCGAACGAGACATGCCGTGGCGCGCCGATCGCCCGGCCATCGCCTTTTACGATACGCTCGCGACCGACGGACGCCTCGACGCGGGCTTGCGCAGCGATGCAGCGCGTGCCGAGAACGCGGTTCGCGATCTCGTGCTGGCGCATCGCGAAAGCGACGGCTTCGCGCCTTTCGGCGGCGCCGACTACTCCGACGCCGTCGGACCGACCGTTCACCTTCCCACGAGCCGGCGTCAAATCGATCCGTGGGCGTCGCACGGCGTTGTCGAAACGAACAACGCGTTCTACCGTAACGTGGACCAAAGCGAGATGACGCGCGCTTTGGCGTAGCGCACTCGAGCGAGCGTTCGGCGCGGATTAAAAAACCGGTTAAGAGCCCGTTAGCGGGGGCCCATCGGGGGTAATGCTTTTGCAAACCGCGCCGAGGCGCGCACTGACTCCAAAGGACGCAACATGCGAATCAAACGATCGTTCACAGCCCTCATCGTCCCTCTTCTCATCGCCGCCGTGCCGCCGAGCGCATCGGCGCAGGTAGCCTGGGGCATCGGCGTCGGCTTCGGCGGCCCGGGCTGGGGCGTCGGCATCACCGCGGCTTCGTACGCTCCGCCCGCCTTGCCGGTGTACGCGCAACCCGCGGCACCGTATCCCAACTACCAATGGATCCCGGGCTATTGGGGTTACGGAGCCTATGGCTACTATTGGATACCCGGCTATTGGACGCCACCCCCGGTCGTCGGATACTACTGGACACCTGGTTACTGGGGCTACACCGGCGGTGCCTACGTTTGGGATCCCGGTTACTGGGGACCGACCGTCGGCTTCTACGGCGGAATTAACTATGGCTACGGCTACTACGGTTCCGGTTTCGCCGGCGGCTATTGGTCGGGCGGTAGGTTTAACTACAACACGGCCGTGACGAACGTGAACCGGACCGTCATTCACAACACGTACAACAGAACGGTGATCAATAGGAACGTCGTCAATCGCGGTTCGCGCGTCAGCTTCAACGGCGGCCATGGCGGGATCCATGCGAGACCGACGTCGGCGCAGCTCGCCGCGCGCCGGCACGGCATCTCCGGAACGCGAGTTCAGCGCGCTCACCAGGTTGCGGCGGCTCACAGTCGCGGACAGCTCGCGTCGGCCAACCACGGCCACCCGCGCGTACTGGCCTCGAATGGCAGGCACGGCAGAGTGAGCGCGGCCATGAATCACAACGCCGCAGCGGCCAGGCATCACAACGCATCGGTAGCCTCGTCGCATCACGGCGCACGGGTCGCCGCTTCGCATCACAATGCATCGGTAGCCTCGTCGCATCACAACGCATCGGTAGCCTCGTCGCATCACAACGCATCGGTAGCCTCGTCGCATCACAACGCATCGGTAGCCTCGTCGCATCACAACGCATCGGTAACCTCGTCGCACCACAACGCGCCGGTTAGCTCGGCGCACGCTCCGAGGCTCACGACGCATAGCAGCAACGCTATGGCCTACGGACGTGGGCCGGGCAGGACGTCCGCCCACTCCAGCGGTGGCGGCGCCCCGCACGGAGGCTATTCGCACGGCGGCATGTACGGTGCACATCCGCGTGGCGGCGGCGGCCATCCAGCCGGAGGCGGCGGCCATCCAGCCGGAGGCGGCGGCCATCCAGCCGGAGGCGGCGGCCATCCAGGTGGCGGCCGCAGACCGCCCCGCGGCTGACTCTTCGTCGCCGGACGATTTCTAGCGCCGGAGGTTAACGCTCGACGGATAGATCGGCCGGTTGATGATGCGTTCGAGCGTTGAGGCGGGCGCCTTGAGTGCGAGCTCGCAAAAGCGTGCGAACGCCTCGCGCGTTGCTTCGCCTTCGGCGTAGCGCTCGTTGCGCTCAAGCTCGACCTTTCCATTGACCCTCATGAGGCGGACGTAGCGCCCTTCGTCGTCTTCGCCGGTCTCGATCAACGAGGAATCGGCAAAGATGCTCAGCGCCGCCGATACGGTGCGGTCGAGGACGTGATCGATTTGTAGACGGTCGGCGATAGAGCGGTCGTCGCCGTGCACGACGCCGTGGCGCGACACCGACTTCAAGCCGCGGTAGATCTCCCGCAGCCGCCCCAGCGGAGGCGCCTCGACGTCGATCAGGTACTCGTTGATCGAGCGGTCGCGCTCGCCATAAAGCAGATGGATTTGTGCGGGCTCGCCGTCCCGTCCGGCGCGCCCGGCCTGCTGATTGAACTCGCCGAAATCAAAGTTGAGATGGTAGAGCACGACGTCGGCAACGTCGGGAAGGTCGATCCCCTCGCCGAACGCCGAGGTCGCGATCACCACGCGTAGGAAACCCTCGCGGAACAGACGTTCCACTTCGAGCCGCTCTCCATTCGGCATACGGCCGTGATAAAAGGCGACCTCGTTGCCGAACTCCTTGCGCAGCGCTCGCGCAACCTTGGTAACCTCCGAACGCGAGTTGCAATAAACGATGCCCTTCTTTCGCGGGCCGGCGCGGGCGGCGTCGCCGAAGAGCTCGATGAGATAGCGGAACTTCTCTTTGGTGCCGCGCGCGTCGACGACGTTGAGGTTTTCGCGAATCGTCGGATCGACGACCCAGGCATCGATGCGCAGGTCCTCGACGATGCGCTTGAAACTCTCGTCGGCGGCAGTCGCGGTGAGCGCCAAGATCTGCGGATTATCCAACGACGCGATCGTCGCCGCCAGACGCGCGTAAGCCGGGCGGTGGCGAGACTCGGCGAGGTGGTGGGCTTCGTCCACGACGACCAGCGACGGCACGCTTCGTCCGCGCAGCGCCTCACGGTGGAACTCGAGAAACTCCGGCGTGGCCAGCACGACGTCCCACTCGCCGTCACGTAAGGCAGCGAAGAGATCGGCACGTTCGTCGTTGTCGATCGATCCGTTGGCACGATAGCAGCGCAGGCCGAGCGGATCGAGGTTACGCCGCAGTGCTTCGAACTGATCGTTGGCCAGCGCGCGAAGCGGATATACGACCAGCGTCTTCGCGCCGCCGGAAAACGCGCGCAGCGCCGCGGCATACTGGAAGCAGAACGACTTGCCGCGTCCAGTGCCCAGCACCGCCAACGTGTTCTTGCCGGCGTCGATTCGCTCTGCGACGGCGCGCTGCGCATCATGCGGTTGGGCGTTTCCAATCAACGCGGCCCGTACGGCCTCGGCAAGCTCTTCGTTCGCCATCGCCGGTCCCGGCGTTTTTCCCGGCGCAGCTCCGGCGCCGGGTGCGATGCGCGCGACCGCATCGCGCTCGACGAAGACGTTGACGCCGCGGTGCTTTGCCGGCGCGCCGAAAGCCGCGGCCGGCCCTCCCGTCAGCGATGCAACGTGGGCTCGGTACCGCGCGCCGGCATCGATGAGCGGCGCCAAATGCGCCGCGAGCTTCTTATTGAAGAAGCCGAGCCGTAGATTTCCGTAGTGCACCGCTATGGCGTTGTGATCGTGCGGATTATCCGGCTCGCGCCGCAACTCCAGAGCCGCGTCGGCGCGGAGTCCGGCGATGATATCCTGACGCCCCTCGAACGAAACGCCGGCGATCTTGGTATGGAAACGCGGCGCGTCGCCGATGGTCGAGTAGGGATCGGTGAGATATTCCGCTCCGTGCGCGTAGAGGCGCTCGATAAAGGCGTCGGGCGAGTCGGTCGCAGCCGGTGCGACGAGCGGCACTGCGGACGAACCGTCGAGGGCGGCCAGCGCCCGCTCGAAGGCGGCTTCGGAGGGCGTCGGCGGCGGAAGCGCCTTGCTCTTGCGCTCCGCCGCCCTAGGCTTTGTCGGCGCCTTCCTCTTGGGATTCTTCTTGTTGCTGTTCGTGATGCTCTTCGGTTTCGTCGAAGTGCAGCTCGATAGCTTCGTGACCCTGTGCCATCGCCTGGTCGTGCAGGCCGGCGTTCTGCGCGTCCAGCGGGTCCATCTCTACCAGTTCGTCGGCCGTGTAGGTCTCCTCGCCCGCGTATGGCTCCTCGACTGCGATCGCACCGGCGTCGTCGCGTTTACGGCGGTAGCGTTGGGGCGTAGCCGCGACGGGACGCGAAGTCTTAGCCTTCTGCCGCCGCTCGCGGCGCGCGGCGACGATGTCTTCGCGGGCGACGCCGCCGCGGCTCTGCAGTGCCGTCGATTCGGTGCGCGAGCGAGCGGTGACGGTCCGGTCTTGCGCGAGGCCGGCTCGGCGCCGCTTGGCGGCCGCTTCGAGCTGGCGCTTGCGGAAGCCCAGCACCAACGGAGCCGAGTAAAAGATCGAGTGGTAGCCGCCCGAGCAGATGCCGACGAGCAGCGCGAAGGCAAAGTTCTTGAGGCTCGCACCGCCTAGCGCCAGTAACGCGACCAGCGTGATCACGACCGTCGCGAGCGTGTTGAACGAACGCGTCATCGTCTGCTTGATCGACTCGTTGACGATCGTCTCGTAAGGCGCGCCCGCCATCAGCTTGGTGTTCTCGCGAATTCGGTCGAGAATGACGATCGTATCCATGACCGAGTAGCCGATCACCGTCAGCACCGCGGCGAGGAAGGCGTCGTCGGCGCGCTTGTCGGCCAGCGCGTAGATGCCGATCATCATTGCCGCGTCGCGGACCAGCGCGATCACGGTAACCAAACCGAAGATATAGTTCCAGCCGAAGCGGAAGGCGATATACAGGAACTGGATGCCGAGCGCGATGACCAGCGCCAACAGCGCGTTCATCAGGTATTCGCGTCCCAGTGAGGGACCGACCGAGGTTATCTGCGACGCCGCGCGATCGACCGGCGCGACCGTGTTGAGCGCCCTCCAGACGGGTCCGCTGTCGTTGGCGTACGCCGTCTGGGTTTGGATGATGAAACCTTTTCCGTCGGAGCCGGCGGTCGTGACCGATTCCTCGGTCATGCCAAGGCTCGAGAGTGCGGCCTTTACCTTGTCCGCCGTCGTCGGCTGCGTGAACTTGACCGTGATATCGGTGCCGCCCGTAAAGGAGAGACCGAGGCGCAGCATGCGATTGGCGTGGAAACCGTCGCCGCCGGCAAAACCGTGGTAGATCATCGCACCGATGCCCAGCGCGATGACGAGATACGAGATCGTCGAGACGATGCGGAACCAGCCGACGATGTTCCAGTTTAATCTGCGAAACAGCATCGGTTAGGCTCCGGCTCCGCCCTTGGCGAAAATGCCGACCTCGGAGCGCTTGACGCCATAGAGCTCGGGCGCAGTCAGGACCTCGTTGTCGACCAGCGCGTCGACGAAGAAGCGGGTGATGAACACCGCCGTCACGAGCGACACGACGGTGCCCCAGAAGAGCGTGAAGGCAAAGCCCTTTACCGTGCCCGTGCCCAGCATATAGAGCACGCCGGCGCCGACGATGGTCGTAAAATGGCTGTCGAAGACGGCCGAGAAGGCGCGCTGGAAGCCGACGCGCACGGCGGCGCGCATCGTCTTGCCGTTCCACAGCTCCTCCTTGATGCGCTCGAAGATCAGAACGTTGGCGTCAACGGCCATACCGATCGATAGCACGAAGCCGGCGATGCCGGGCAACGTCAGCGTCGCGTGCGAGAGGGCGAGAATCGCCATCATCACCAGCACGTAAATCGCCAGCGCCAAATCGGCCAAGATACCGGGAAGGCGGTAGACCAGGATCATGAAGATCAGGACCAAGCCCAAACCAAGCGCCGCGGCGCGCATCGACTGAACGAGGTCGATCTTACCGAGCGTCGGCCCGATCGTCTCCTTCTCGATGATCTTCACGCTAACGGGGAGTGCACCGGCATTGAGCTCGTTAGCCAGCGTGATCGTATCCTCTTGGCTGAAGCTGCCGGTGATCTGACCGCTGTCGTAAATCGGGCTCTGAATGATCGGCGCCGAGAGATAGTGGCGATCGAGGAAGATGCCTAGCGGCTTCTGCAGATTGGAAGAGGTCAGCTTTCCGAATCGCGCCGGGTCCTTCGTTTGAAAGGTGATGTCGGGACGGCCGGCCTGATCGTAACTGGCTTGGGCGCCCTTGAGATCTTTGCCCGAATACACGACCGGGCCGCTCTTCTGGTATGCCGTCTGGTTGACGTACAGCTCGGCGGCAGCCTTGTCCTTAGCGTTGATATTCGGCTGCAGCAGACTCTGCACGGCGGCATCGGCCTTCTGCATCACGTCGAAGGGAACGATCTTATACTCGAGGACCGCGACCTGCTTGAGGACTCTCTCAGCCTGATCGGGATCCTTGACGGCGGGAAGCTCGACCAGGATGCGATTGCTGCCAACGTTGCTGATCGACGGCTCGGCAACGCCGAGGCCGTTGATGCGCCGGTCGATGACCTCGCGCGTCTGCGCCTGCACCTGCGTGGTGATCGTTGGAACTTCCGCGGTGGGATAGAGCTGCAGCAACAGCCGCGCGCCGCCCTGAAGATCCAAGCCGAGGTGAATCTTCGCGCTGATGGGCCAAACGGCCCAAATTGAGACGGCGCAAACAGCGACGATTACGAGCGCCTTGAACGGCGCCTTTAAATTCTTCCAGTTCATTGGAGCCGGTGGAGCTTAGCCTTTTGCCGGGGCCGGGCCTGCCGAGGCCGACCAGAGCCTGCGCCCAATGGCAAGCAATGCGAGGGTCGCTCCCGCTGCTACCAGGCCCCAAACCGTGCCCTGAACCGGCCGGCCGTACACGAAGCCGCCCGCCGAGAAGAGCGCGCCGTAGACCGCGGCCAGGCCCAGGATCCAACCCACGAAGGCCATGGGAAGGGAGTCGGGCGAGGGCGGCAGGCCGCCGCGCCGCCGGATGCGCGACCAGCCCGGTCCGGCCGGGCGAACCTTAGCGTAAAAGGCCGCGAGCGTAGCGTCGTCTACCGGCGGAGTTAGGAAGGTAACGACGACCCAAACGACCGTCGTGGCGGCGACCGTAATCAGCAGCGACGTCGTCGTCGGAACGGCGTGCCCGGTGCGGCCGGCGATGAAGAACCCGAGCGCGACGAGGAACGAGGCGATCATCGCGCTCACCTCGCTCCACGCGTTGATGCGCCACCAGAACCAGCGCAGCAAATAAATGAGACCCGTTCCGGCGCCGATAGAGAGCAGCAAATCGAAGGCGCTTTTGGCGTTGTCCAATCCCAGCGTGAAACAAACGCCGACGACCATCAGCAGCGCGGTTACCAGCCGTCCCACCGCAACCAGTTGGCGCTGACTGCTGCCCGGGGCGATGAAGCGCTGGTAGAAATCGTGCACGAGGTACGACGTTCCCCAGTTGAGGTGCGTCTCGATCGTCGAGCGATACGCGGCGAAGATGCCGGCCACCATGAAGCCGGCGAAACCGGCCGGTAAGAATACCAGCATCGCCGGATAGGCGATGTCGTTGCCGATCAGGCTCGGCGCAACGCCCGGGAATCGGTGCTGGATATCGTGCAGCGACGGAAAGACGATCGTCGAAGCGAGAGCGACGACGATCCACGGCCACGGCCGCAGCGCGTAATGCATGACTTGAAAGGCAAAGGTGCCGAAGAGCGCGTCGGACTCGGTGCGCGCCGCGAGCATCCGCTGCGCGACGTAGCTGCCGCCGCCGGGCTCCGCGCCGGGATACCAGACCGACCACCATTGCACGGTCAGGGGAATGATGAAGATCGCCAGCGCCGTCGGCCAATCGGCAAAGTTCGGAAGAATCGACAGCGTTGCGCCGTGCGACGCCGATACGTGCGCGATGAGCCCCCCAAGGCCACCAACGCCGGGCGCATGGATCGCGAAGTACGCGGCGGCGAACGCCGAAGTCATGGTGATGCAGAACTGAATCATATCGGTGACCATCACGCCCCACAGACCGGCGGTTGCGGCGAAGACGATCGGAACGACGACGCTGATCGCCAACGTCTCGAAACGGGGCCAGCCGAAGAGAATGCCGGCGATCTTTACCAGCGCCAGATTGACCGTCGCGATGATCCAGCAGTTGAAGAACAGTCCGAGATAGAGGGCGCGAAACCCGCGCACGAACGACGCGGCGCGCCCCGCATAGCGCAGTTCGTAGAACTCGAGATCGGTGAGTACGCCCGAACGCCGCCATAACCGCGCGTAGAAAAAGACCGTCGCCATGCCGGTGAGGAGAAACGACCACCAAAGCCAGTTCTCGGCGACCCCGCCGTCGCGCACCAAATTGGTGACGAGGTTGGGCGTGTCGGTGGAAAAGGTCGTGGCGACCAGCGATATGCCGATGAGCCACCACGGCGCTTGCCGCCCCGCGGCAAAGAACTCGGTGATGTTCCGGCCGGCGCGGCGCGCCAAAACGATCGCCGGCACGAAGCTCACGCCTAACGACAGAACGACGATGATCCAATCCAGCGTCGTTAAGTGCATTCAGCCAGCGCGTTCGGCTCCTCCGCAGCGATGACCTCGGCCGGCACGAGCGCGATTTCGTTGGGCAGCTCGCCAAACGCGTAGACCGGCAGCCGCAGTCCGGAGCGCAACAAGAAATCCGCCAAGAGAGGGCGCAGCGCTGCCGTGCATACGACCGCGGCGCGGTCGCGCGGCGTACGGGCGGCGTAGCGAGCGATTCGATCGCGCAATCCGAGCGCCGTGACGGGCGCGGCCGCTGCGGCTCCGTATTGAGTCCACGACGCAGCCAGCATCCGTTCGAACTCCGGATCGAAGATGGCGGGTTCGAGTTGTGCCGCGGCACGGCGGCGGATGAGATCCGGCACGATCGCGCGACGCGCCGCTTCGGCGAGTTCGCGCGGATCGGCCGTGCCGGCTTCGAGCATGGCTTCTAGCACGGTAACGGTATCGCGTGGCCACGCTCCCTCGCGCAGGAGGAGGGCGAAGGCGCGATGCAGCGAGCCGAACGCCAATCCCTCACTTCCGATTTCCTTGACGACCGCCGGAACCGTCGCTCGCAAATGTTCGAGCAGCGTTTGCAGTTCTTGACGCCCGACGAGTTCGGCTGCATTGACGCGCGCGACCTCGGCTAAATGCGATCCGATCACCGATATCGGGTCGAAGACCAACGCCCCGGCGTTGACCGCCGCATCGCGCGCCTCCGCTGCGATCCACGCCGAAGGCAATCCGTAAATCGGTTCGCGATCGATGAGGGCTCCAAAGCGAAGCAAAATCGCTTCGTCCGCCACGGCGAGCAGCCGATTGAGATCGAGGCGTCCGGCCCCGGCGAGGCGATCTCTAACCCGAATGCCGTAACTGCGCGGATCGCGGGTCAGATCGTCGCGCAGACGCACGCCCGGCAAGACGACGCCGATGTCGGCCGCGAGCGCGCGGCGCACTTCGCCGATTCGATCTAAGAGCATGTCGGCGAGCGGCGGCACGAGCAGCAACCCAAGATCGGCTCCGATCTCCACGGCGATCGCGTCCACGCCGACTAATCCCAATGCTAGCTCGGGGCGGCGCATCGCGTTGCGCTTGGCGCGCTCGCGCATCTCCACCGCCTCGCGCTCGCGCCGCTTTCTCTGCCGTTCGGCCCCCGTCGCCACGACGAACGCGCTGCTGCCGAGTGCGAAGAAGAGCGGCCGCGGCAACGACGGCACGAACGCGAGAACCACGAGCAACGCTCCGGCGCCTCGCAAAACATCGGGACGTGCCAGCAGTTGCGCGGCGAGATCCGCCCCGAGCGCGCCCTCAGATGCCACGCGCGTAACCATCATGCCCATCGCCGTCGAGATCAAAAAGGCGGGCAGCGTGGTCACCAACGCGTTGCCGATCGAGAGCAACGCGAACGTGTTGACGGCGTCGAGCGGCGAGAGCCCGTGGTACGCAACGCCGACGACGATGCCGCCGGTAAGGTTGAGCGCGACGATCACCAGGGCCGCTATCGCGTCGCCTTTGACGAACTTCCCGGCACCGTCCATCGCGCCATAAAAGTCGGCTTCGCGCTGAACCGCCTCTCGCTTGCGCCGCGCTCCCTCGCTGTCGAGTACGCCGGCGTGAACGTCGGCATCGATCGCCATTTGCTTTCCCGGCATCGCGTCGAGCGTAAAACGCGCCGCGACCTCGGCAACGCGCTGCGAGCCGCTGGCGATGACCACGAACTGGATGGTCACGAGTATCGCAAAGACGATGAGACCTACGACGAGATTGCCGCCCACGACGAAGGCGCCGAACGCGGGAATGATGCTTCCGACCGCTGCCGGCGTCGCACCGGCGGTCAAGATGAGCCTCGTCGCCGAGACGTCGAGCGAGAGCCGGAACAGCGTCGCGACGAGCAGCGCCGGAGCGAAGGCCGAAAACTCGAGCGGATCGTCGACCGTCACCGAGAGCAACAGGACGAGCGCGGACCCGAACACGTTTACGCCGAGCAGCAGATCGAGCAGCCACGGTGGAAGGGGCACGATCAGAATGGCGACGACGGCCAGCAGCAAGCCGGCAAAGGCGTAGACCGGGCGGCGCGAGGCGCTCACGTTTTTATCTCGCCGGCGCGGATCAGCGCCGCGACGACCTCGGCCACGGCGACGTAGTGCGCGTACGGTATCGGCTCGCCTGGCCGCCCGTCGCGATAGAGCGCACGCGCCAACGCGACGTTCTCGACGATCGGGACGGCGTGCGCGCGCGCCAGCGTTCGCACCTCGAGCGCGGCAGCGGCGAGCGCGCGCACGAGCACGCGCGGGACCGCCACCAGCGGCGGGCGGTACTCCAGCGCAACGGCGACGTGATCGGGATTGGTCACGACGAAGGAGGCCTCACGCACGCGCCCGAGACCGCCGCGCACCATCGCGCGGTGCAACGCGCGCCGCCGGCCGCGCGCCATCGAATCGCCTTCCTCTTCCCTCGCCTCGCGTTTACGCTCTTCGAAGCTCATTCGCAATTTCTGCAGCCAGCTGCGTCGCGCGGCAGCATACTCGGCGACCGAAAAGAGCGACCCGACGGCTACCGCGGTTAAGGCGAGCTCGCCGGTGCAGGTCCACGCGGCTGCCGCTGCGGACCCTGCACCGGCGGCGTCAAGCACCGGCGGCAGTCGCACGAGCATTACGGGCACCATAGCGGCCGCGGCACAAGCGAAGGCAAGACTCGCGCGCAGCGAATGCGTCAGCGTTTCCGCCGACAGAATGCGGCCCAGCCCGGCAATCGGATTGAGGCGTTCGGCGCGCCAAGTGACGGGTGCGGCAACAAACCCGCTTTGCGCGACCTTCGCCACGGCGGCGGCGGCCGCCGATGCGGCGACGGGGAGCAGCGCGATCGCAAGCGGAAACACATAGAGCGCCGAACCTTTAGGTTGCGACAGCTCCGAGAGCAGTGCGGCGCGTGCGGCGCCGGAAATCGCCGGCACGATTGCCACGAGCGTCAGCCATGCAGCGGCAAAGGAGAGATTCGCGCCGAGCTCGCCGGAACGCGCCACGTTACCTTCGCGCTTGGCGCGCATGAGCCGGTGGGGCGTCGCTTCAAACGGCTTCTCCGAGGCATCGCTCACGGGACGCGCGCCGGCACGCGCGACGGGAGATCCACGATTGGTGCCGGTGCTTGGCGCATCGCCGGGGGAACCGCGATCGCCGCGGCAACGAGCGCGGCGGCAAATGCCAAGGGAAAGGCCAACGTAAAACTGCCGAAGCGCGGCACGACGCGCGAGAGCGCGCCCAGCGCGATCTGCACCACGAAAGCCATGCCGATCGCCGGCGCGGCGACGCGCAGCGCGATTGCTACGAACGTCGTCGCAAAGGCCGGAGCGTAGGCGTGCCAGTGCATTTCGAACGGCGGCGCACCTAAAGGAAACCGCGCGAAGCTCCGTGCCAAACCCAGCAACGCGAGACGGTAGGCTCCCGAGAGAAAGAACGCACCGGTAAACGCCAAAGACCAGACGCGGCCGTAGCCGCTTGGCGCGACGAGCTGAAGGCTCGGCGCAATCGCTTTGACGCCGACATAATCGTCCACGATTCGGCCGCCGGCATAGGCGGCGTCGTAAATGAGCGACGCGGTCATCCCGGCGACGCTGCCGATAAGGAACTCGGCGACTAGGGCGATCGCGAACGCCGCGCCGTCGATTAGCGGCGCTCGTTGCGGAATGCCGGGAACTACTGCACCTGCCAGCACCAACGCAAAGCCGGCGCGCAGCGCCGCCGGCACGCTGGGATGCGAGAAGCCGGGCGCGCGAAAGACGAAGCCGGCGCAACGCGCGAACGCGAGCGTTGCGATCACCATCGGCCCTCGAGTAAAGGGATCGCCGCCAGCGCCCGTTCGAAGAGTGCGGCGAGTGCATGCATCGCTGCTCTGCCAAAGAGCGCGACGGTCAGACCGACCACCACGATTTTTGGCAGCAACGTCAACGTTTGTTCCTGCACCTGGGTCGCGGCTTGCACTACGGCGACGACGGTTCCGACCAGAGCGGCCAGAAGCAGCATCGGCAGCGAGATCAGCGCCGTCGTTACCAGTGCGTCGCGAACGAGTCCGTCGAGAGCCTCCATTCCCTCAACGCTACAAGCGCGACGTTACGTCGAGCTTACCGCGTTGTTATGACGCTGGGCCGGGCGAAGGCGGGACGCCACGCACTAGCTGCCAGGAGCGACGAGACGATGGCGCGCGTCGCCGGCGAACGATTTAGCGTATAGAAATGCACGCCGGGCACGCTCGCGTGGAGCAGTTCGAGCGCCTGCATCGAAGCGTAGGCAACGCCGAGATCTTCAACGGCTTTGGCGTCCCCCTTTCGCGTCTCCATTTCGACGCGCAGCTTCGGCGGGATGGTTGCGCCGCAGAGCGCGACGAATCGCTCGATCTGCCGGAAATCGGTGATCGGCATGAGTCCGGGGAGAATCGGCACGTCGATGCCGGCGCCGCGCGCGCGCCGCTCGAAATCGAAGAAGTATGTATTGTCGAAAAAGAGCTGCGAGACGAGGAACTCCGCGCCGGCCTCCACCTTGAGCTTGAGGTTGCGCAGATCTTCTTCTGCGCTCGCCGCCTCGGGATGTTTTTCGGGATAGCACGCCGCGCCGACGCAGAAATCGTAGTTCCGGCGCAGCATCGCGATCAATTCCGAAGCGTGGGCGAAACCTCCGGCGTGGACTTCAAAGGCGTGTCCGGCCGGCGGATCGCCCCGCAGCGCAAGCACGTTTTCAATGCCCGCTCGCGCCAGATCGTCGAAAAGCTCTCTTAATTCGGCTCGGCTCGCACCGACGCAGGTGACGTGCGCGACGACGGTAAGGCCGATCTCGCGACCAATTCGCTTTGCCAGCGCCACCGTTCTCGCGCGCGTCGAACCGCCCGCGCCGTAGGTGATGGATACGAAGGCGGGCCGCAATGGACGCAACGTCTCGATCGCTTCGAGGAGCGCGCGCGATCCGGCGTCGTCTTTGGGCGGAAAGAACTCGAAGGAGAAAAAGGGCCGCTGGGTCGCAAGCGCCTCGGCTATTCGCATGTGAACCGCTGGTTTATCGAAAGCTGGAAACAATGCCTTCGCAGAGTAGCGCCCAGCCGTCGACGCTCACGAAGAGCAGGAGCTTCACCGGCAGCGAAACTACCGGCGGACTCAGCATCATCATGCCCAGCCCCATCAGCATTGCTGCGACGGCCAAGTCGATCGCTACGAACGGCAGATATAACGCGAACCCGATGGCAAACCCGCTGCGTAACTCGCCGACGACGAAGGCGGGCACGAGCACGGCGATCGGAACGCGAGTGGCGGGTTCCGGCCGGCGATGCGCGATTCGTTCGAAAAGAGCGACGTCGGCGCTCCGAGCCTGCCGAAGCATGAACGCGCGCAAAGGAACGATCGAGCGCTGCAGCGCCTTCGACGGAGAGATCGCTCCGCGCGAATAAGGCACGACGGCATCGGCGGCTATTCGCTGCGCGGTCGGCGCCATGACGACGGCCGTCAAAACGAGTGCCAGCCCGGTGAGGACGGCATTTGGCGGCAGCGCGGAGGCACCGATAGCCGATCGCACGAGCGACAGCACGACGACGATGCGCACGAACGAGGTGCACATTACCAAGAACAGCGGTATTAGGGATAGGGCCGTCAAGCTCAGCAGAACGTCGAGCGGCATCGTGGCGCGGCCGGAGTGCGCCGCCAGCGCGTCGATCGGCAGGTTCATATCGGGTGCTTATAACGGGAGCAGCTCGGTGATTCGTAGGCCGAACTTATCGTCGACTGCGACGATCTCACCGCGGGCGATCGGCCGATCGTTCACCAGCAGGTCGACGGGACGATCGGCGTTGCGGTTCACCTCCACGATCGATCCGGTACCCAGCTTGAGAATCTCGGAGATCGCCATCGTGCAGCTTCCTAACTCGATCGAGACGCGCAACGGTACGTGCATGAGCAAGCCGCCGCGCTCGTCATCGGCGAAACGCTTGGGATCGTTCACCGGCTCTCACCGACCGCCTCGACGAGTAGCGCGAATCGTCCGTTACTGACGCCGGCGCTCCCGCGGGCGAAGCCGCGTCCGTCCAGAGCGAGCGTGCAGCGCTGCATGTCGGCCGGGGCAATCGGTACGAGCGATCCGGGATGCAGACGGGCGAACGCCCCGGCCGACGACTCGCCCAGATCGAGTACGAGGGGCGCGGCGACGCGCACGCTTTTGAGGTGAGCCAGTTCCAACCCGCCTCGCGGCTCCGCCGACGGTTCGCGCGAGAGCGCGATGCCGATGCGGGCGGTAACCGGCGTTTCGACGAGCAGTTCGAAGTAGGTTACGAAGCTCGCTATCCCCGAAACGCGCTCTACCGTAAGCGCGTCGCGAGCCCCGCACACGACCCCCAGATTTGCCGCAATTGCTCTGACGACGCGCTCGAGGACCTCGTTCTCGAGCGGAGACAACTCGCGTCGCGCCGGTTCCGGGGCCGGCTCACCGAAGATGGCAGCGGCGAGCGCGCAGGCCTGGGAAGCGCGAAGCACGACTGCCGCATCGGCCACGTTTCCGCGCACGCGGTAGAGCGCGGCGTCGCAAACGATCGTGCCCCAGGCCCGCGGCGACGGTATCGCCGGCTCAAAGAGCCGCATCGCGATCGGCGCGCCGATCAGCGATGTGAGCGTTTCGCGGACGCCATTGGCGACGACGCACGCAGCACTCGTCGGCAGCGAGGAGCGCTCCTCGAAGAGCGCGCTGCGTATGCGTTTGCCGCGGCAGGCCAGGGCTCTCGTCGACCTGGCGGCCCGAAAGGTCAAACATCTCACTTTAAAATATCCATCGCCGTCTTCCCCAAGCGCCCCTTGGCGTTCTCCGCCGCAGCGAGCGCCTCGAAGCGCACGTAGGCTTCTTTGAGACGCGCCAAGCTTTGGTCGATGTCTATGCGGCTGCGCTCGCGATGCATCGGCTGCAACGCGCCGAACGTTCCCTCTCCCGGGAGGCCTCGTTGCGGTTCGACGCCGGCGGGAGGACGAAGATGATCGCCGTCGCTCTCCAAACGCGTCGCACCAGGAAATCCAGCCAGAAGAATTCGGCCGGCGACGATGCGCTGCGACTCACGAACGCCGTTGCGCGGATCGATCGCTTCGCGCTGATAGGTCAGCGCACCGTCGGGCTCGAGGCGGGCAGCAGATACCCTGCCAAGCGCCGCATCTACGGCGTCGACGCGCACCGTGGCGACCTCACCGCCCGCAGCGCGGACGCCGCAGACCGCCGCGCCGGACCGATCGGTGAGACGGCCGTCGCGTATCTCGAAATCACCGTCGCGCGTGTAGCGATACTCTCCCCGGTCGTCCCGAACTACGAAATAGGCGCCGTCGGGGGCCGTCACGGCAAGCGGATCGAGCGTGAAGTCCGACTTAGGCGCAGGCGTCGCCACGTCGTCGTGCTGTGGAAGCGCGCCGGGAATAAAGGCGCGGCGCACGTCCGCGGCGCGATCTGCGATGCTGTCGAGGGCCGCGGTTAGGGCGGAGTTCAAGAACAACGCGCAACACCTCGCGCCCGCATTTCGATGACGATGCCGCGCGCCGCAAGGGCCCGGCCGGCCTGCGCCAGCGCACGCGAAACAATTGCTTCCAGTTCGGGGCGGCAGAGCGCGACGAGCGCGCTCCTGTCGCCGCTCGTTTGAAGAATGACGTGGACGCGCGCCGCGCCGTGTCCGAGCGAGAACGTTGCTCGCTGGGGAGGCGTGGAAGCTGCAAAAGCGCGCTCGATACGCCGCGCCAAAGGAACACGCGCGGCTGGGCGCTTGACGTGATCGCCGGCAGCCCCTTGCATCTCGGCGGGCGCGCACCGCGCGCCGAGCGGTGCGACGACGGCCGGCTTCCGGTCGACTTCCCGCAACGCCGCGGTCGAGAAGGTCGCGCGTGGGCGCGAAGCGGTCGCGCATCCGCCGGGGGCTCGCGAGATCGCGAGAGTATCGTGCGCCAATCGCAGCGCCGAATACCACGCTTGCGAGAGCGCGCGGGGATCGATTGCTGCCAGCGGTGCGGCAAGGATGCTGACGTGAAGCTGCTGCGTCATCACAGGTTCGATCTTCGCAGCCATGGGTGACGCGACGGTCATCGCAACTTTGCCGGCTTGAGAACGGCGCCGCCGATCGCTTCGCTCAGCTCACGATAGCGCCTGAGAATGCGACGCACGTACGCCTGCGTTTCGGGAAAGGGAGGCACGCCGCCAAATCGCTCGACGGCCGCCGGCCCAGCGTTATAGGCTGCGACCGCAAGACGCACGTCGCCAAAACGATCGAGCAAACCGCGCAGATAGCGCGTGCCGCCGCGCAGGTTTTCGGCTGGATCGTACGCGTCTACGACCCCCAAGCTTTGCGCCGTCTCCGGCATCAGCTGCATCAATCCCCGAGCGCCCGCCGGTGAGGTCGCGCGCGGATCGAATCCCGACTCCGCCTCAACGATCGAGCGCACGAGCGCCGGGTCGATGGAATACGTTGCCGCGTTCGCGCCGATGAGTGCCTCGATATCGTCTTGGCGCGCGGTGCCGCGAACCAGGAGGTCGAATCGTTCGACGTCAGCCGAACCGCCATCGAGCCGTTCGATACGCGCCACAATGCTCCGCATATCGTCAACGACGCGCATCGGCTCCGTCCAGCAGGGCGGCGATCGCGATCAGCTCGTCGATCGATTCCTCGGGATTTGCAGCGTCGCGTCCTTGACGCAAGAAGCGCTCGATCTGCGATTCGGCGGCAACGGCCGCTCGCCCGATGCGATCGGACGGCTCGATCCCGAGCGCGCGCGCGTCGTCGAGACGCTGTAAGAGTGCGAGCGCCTCGCGAAGACGCGCTGCCGCGCGCAGATGCGCCTCTTCGGCGACCAAGTCCATCGTTCGGCTGGTGCTCGCCGGAACGTCGATCGCGGGAAAGCGGCCGCTTTCCGCTAAGCGCAGCGAGAGCGCGATGTGGCCGTCGAGCAGCGATCGCGCGGCTTCGCTAACCGGATCGCGGTCGTCGCCGTCGCTAAGCACGGTCGCGACCAGCGTGATCGAGCCCTTAGCAACGGCGCCGGCAACTTCGACCAATCGCGCCAGTTCGGCGAACACGCTAGGGGGATAACCTCCACGGCCGGTGGTCTGTCCGCCCGCGACCCCGGCTTCGCGCAGCGCCGCGGCGACGCGCGCGAGGCTGTCGAGAACCAGCAGCACGTGAAGCCCGCGCTCGCGCAATGCGGATGCCTGGGCGAGAGCAACGCTCGCGGCGGCGATTCGCTCTCTAGCGGGCCGGTCGCTGGTCGCGCAAATGACGGTCATCCGCGGCGTGCGACTTGCGATCCAGTGCTGTGCCTCGCGGCCGCGCTCGCCGGCCAAGGCAACGACGACCGCGTCGCAGCGGCATCCCGCAACGATCGATTCGATCAGCGAACTCTTGCCCGTGCCGGGCGGACCGAATACTCCGATGCGAGCGCCTCGACCGACCGTTAAGAGAGCGTCGAGCGTTCGCACTCCCGTCCAAAACGGTGATGCGATAGGCCGGCGCTCGTTGGGGCGCGGCGATCTCGCGTCTAACAAAACGCGCCGTCCGCGCAGCGGCTGACCGCCATCGAGCGGTAAACCCTGCGAATCGATCGCCCGTCCCAACGCGCAGGTGCCGAGATCGAGGGCTACGGGGCGCACGCCGCAACCGCCGCTTCGAGCCTGGCAGCGAAGCGCAAATCGATGGTGCCGCTCCTTACTTCGAAGAACAGCTCGCCTCGGCCAAGCCGGGAGTCGGCCACGCATTCGATTCCCAAAGCCGCCAGCGCCTCGAGATCTTCGCAGTGCGCTCGAATCACGAGCACTCGTTCCTCTTCAAAACGCGCCAGTGCGGCGGCAGCCACGGCCGTAACGTCGGCCTGCGCGATCCTCAACTCGCGCCCCAGCACCATAGTCGAGATCTCCCGCAGCAAGCGAACCACGGCGGCATCGAGCGCGTCGGCTAAACCCGCGCGAAATGTTCGCGCTGCGCCGACCGCCTCGTCGATGTCGGGATGCACGGGCTGGGAAACGACCGCCGGCGGCACCTCGATCGGCGGCGTTTCCGGGCGCAGAAAGGCTGCCAACGGAACGAATCGCTCAGACATGGCGGCGAAGCAACTCTTCGGCATCCCCTAAGAGTGGAGAGTGATCCCGCTGCATTCGCGCCACGATCGCCTCGCGTTCGTGCGGAGGGTACAGTTGAAGCACCGCCGTGGCGGTGGCCGCCGGCAACGCGCTGATGATTGCCGCTGCGGCGTGAGGCGGTTCGCGCTCGAGCATGCTGCGAACTCGCGCCGGCGGGAAACCGGCTGCGGCTTTCGACGTCCGTTCGGTTGCCGCGCGTTCGAGCGCCAAGCGGGCCAGAGACGTTAGTTGCGGCAGAGCCGCTCTCGCGCAAGCGAAGACGCCCAGCGCCACGATCAATGCCGGCGCGAGCGGCACGATCGTTCCGTAAAGCAGCCACCAAACGTCCTTGCGTGCAACCGGCGTCGCTCGAAAAGCGACCTCGTCGACGACCAGAGCGTCGCCGCGCCGCGCGTCGTATCCAACCGCCGCAGCAGCAAAATCGCGCACCTTGAAGACTTCGAGCCCGCGGCTTTGATCGACGAATACCGCCGTCGAGAGCCGCGCCAACCTCCCGGCATCGGCTTGAGCGATCTGCTCGTGCGTGTCGCTGCCGCCATCCTGCGCGCCGTCTACTTGCCGGTAATGCCGCCCGTTGCCGTCGTAGCTTTCGCTGCGCTGAGTTCGCTCGATCGGCCGTACGCCCATCGGCGCGCGCCGCACTTCGCGCTCGGTCGTCCGCCGAGTGTCGTACTCGGCGCGAACGCGAACGATCGTCGCCCCACTGCCAAACGCCGTATCGAGCGCCGATTGCAGCGCCGACTGACGCCCCGCCGCTTCGTCGCCGCCCGAACCTGCATCGCGCAAGGCTATCCCGCGATCGTCCAAGATCGTTACATGCAACGGATCGAGTTTCGGTACGCTGGCCGCGACAAAGGCGCGAATGCCGGCTATGGCGTCTCTCGACAAGCCGTTTCCACCAACGCGCAGCCGAACGCTCGCGCTGGCGTTGTTCGACGATTGGTCGGCGAACTCGGCCGGCGCGGCCGGCGCGACGATGACGCGGGCGTCGTCGATTCCCTCGATGCCGCGTAAACCGGCTTCGATCTCCCCGGCTAGACCCGCCCTCGCCTGTGCGTCCACAACCGCCTGCGGTGCCAACACTCCGACGTTTGCCAGCGCCTCGCTGGTGGTAGGAAGATGCGAATGCGGAACTCCGGCGAGAGATAGCCGCAGCAAGAGATCGTTGCGACGATGCGTGTCGACCACGACGTTATCCGCGGCCGGCGTGAAGGAGACGTTCCACTCCGCGAGGCGCTCCTCGACCTCGGCAACCTGCTCGGAATGAAGCGGCGAAGCAAAGAGCGTCGAACGCGGCGGGTGAGTTGCGATCGCGGCCGCGACTACCAGCACGATCGAGGCGAAAACGCCCGCCGCCGCGGCAAATCGGACAGTTGCCGGCAGCGCGTTCCACCGCGCCGTTAACTGAGCGATTACGTGCATCGAGCTAGATTTGCATGTTGAGCAACGACTGCACGGTCTGAGCGACGCGCTGCGCCGTCGCGGCGGCTACCGACAGGGCGACGTCGGCTCGCGCTCGTTCGTAGACGGCGTTCTGAAGGTCACCTTTCCCGCGGGCAAACGCGTCCTCGGCTCGATTGGCACCCGAAAGCAGATCGCCGATAAGATCGAGCGCGCGCGCAAACTCTCCCGAATCGGCGCTCGCGCTCGAAGCAGGAGCGACGTCGGGTGTCAGCAGCTCGACTCTCACAGGCGTTCCAGCTCGATGGTCTTTTCGGCGAGGCGCTTGCCGACGTCGAAAATCGACGCATCCGACTCATACGCGCGTGCGGCGTTCATCACGGCGATCATCTCGGTCAGAATGTCAACGTTGGTTCCGCGATCGCCGCGCGTTCCGGTAAACTCGACGCGGGCCGCGCCGTCATCGGAGTCGAGGACGCGAAACTCCGGAACGAGCCTCCCGTACTCCGCATTCGGACCGGCCGCCTCGGCTGCGGCGACGTTTCGCGCCGCGACGTCGAGTGCGGCGCGCTGCGCGTCCATCCCGCTCGCCGCCGCGTCGAGGAGCTCGAGATTCACTTCACTACCGCCTTGATCTCGGCTAAACGCGCATGCTCGGCGCTCAAGAGCGCTTCGGTGAAGAGCGCGGCCTGCGCCGTTTGCGCCATCGCACCGTCGGCGGTGCGCCCCGTGGCAACGCCCGAGTTGGCTCGCGCTAGGGCTCGCTGCGCGTCGCGCAACTTGCTTCGCGCTTCGTCGAGTCCGTCGCGCAGAGTATCGCCTACGTCAAACATGCACCGAGAGTAGCAACTGCATGTAGCCGCCGGGCGTACCCTGGTTTACCGGGTTATGTTCTGAGGGCTGGGTGAAGATCGAGTTAGCAGGCGCTCATTGTGGGGTAAGAATCCCGTGAGACCGTCGCCGCCGTGTCTTATTGCGGCCTGGGCGTGGCTATAAATGCCCTATAATAGACCCACAAGAGGAGGACTCGTGAAAATCGCAAGATTGTTCCCCGCACTCATCGCGGCAATACTCATAACAGCCCTGCCTGTGCCCTCAATGGCGCAGTTCACCGTCGGGGTTGGATTTACGATCGGCCAGCCACCACCGCCGATGCCCTACTACGCCCAGCCGCCGGCCCCGTACCCGAACTATCAATGGACTCCGGGCTATTGGGGCTGGGGACAGGCCGGTTACTACTGGGTGCCAGGAACCTGGGTCGCTCCGCCGGCCGTGGGCCTTTACTGGACGCCGGGCTATTGGGGATATAACAACGGCTACTACGGCTTTAATCAAGGCTATTGGGGAGCCACCGTCGGCTTCTATGGCGGCATCAACTACGGTTACGGCTATCCCGGCACCGGCTTCTACGGAGGCGCCTGGAACGGGGGACGCTACTCCTACAATACGGCAGTCACCAACGTCAACAAGACCGTCATCCACAACACCTACAACAAGACGGTGATCAACAAGAACGTCTGCAACAACTGCAAACACGTGAGCTACAACGGCGGCCACGGCGGCATCTCCGCCAAGCCGACGCAGGCGCAGGTCGATGCTCGCCGGCACGGCCGCACTGCAACGCCGGATCAACGCACTCAAGCCCGCATTGCCGGGCAGGATCGCAACCAGCTCGCCAGCGTCAATAAAGGCAAACCCCCGGTAACCGCCTCCGACAAGCCCTTTAACGACAAGAATAAGCCGAAGGACTTTGCTCCGGTTACTGCCGCCGACAAGAAGACGGCGCAGAACCAGATGAAAGCCGGCAATAATAACAACAAGACCGGCGGTTCGCAGAGCAACAAGTCGCAGAACCAGCACAAGAGTCAGCAGGGCAGTCAGGGAAACAAGAACCAGCAAAGCAATCAGGGCAAGAATAATCAGATGCATGGCAACCCGCCCAAGCATAACCAGACGCAGGGCAATCCGCCGAAGAGTAACCAGAACTCAGGCAATCCGCCCAAGCACAACGGCTCGGTACAGATGAATCCGATGCAATCGCATCCGCAGAGCTACAACCAACATCCGTCCAGCGGCAGCAGCCATCCGTCGAGCGGCAGCAGCCATCCGTCCAGCGGCAGCAGCCATCCGTCCAGCGGCAGCAGCCACCCGTCCAGCGGCAACAGCCACCCGTCCAGCGGCAACAGCCACCCGTCCAGCGGCAACAGCCATCCGTCCAGCGGCAACAGCGGAAACAAACAAAGCGGAGGCGGTGGGGGCAAGCCACCTCGACTCTAACCAAACGCCGAAAAGGGACCCGCTATCGGGTCCCTTTCATTTTATCGCAGAACCGGTAGTCCCGATGCGTCGAGCGGGACGCCCAGCATCAGGCGCGTGACTTCGTCGTAGTTGGCGATCCCCGACGCGATGCGATTGCTCTTTAAATACGCGTTGTACGTTCGCCAGGTCCAGCGCGCGAGAATGGCGTTGATGTGCCGCGCGTTGCGTTCGCGCAGCGCCTTGAAGTCGGCCCAGACCAACGGAGCAAACTCGCGCTTCGCGTAGTGGCGCCTCTGCGGCAGATAGAGAAAGAGCTCGAACCATCCCGAGTACCGTACCGCCGGGTCCGGCGAGCGCAGGCACGTGAGGATCGCAAGATAGTTCGCCTCGTCTTCACGCGCGTAAGCGGCGTCGTGGCTCCACTCGTGCGCCATGTCGAAGGGCCGCTCGAACCAAAGCAGATCTGAGGCCATCGCCACGTTGAGCGTCAGCGGGTTGATGAAGCCGCTCGTTCCGGTCGCAAGCATGAAAGGATTGGCGATCGTGGGCTTCGCCGCGCCGACCTGCGGCGTCCAGTTGTCCCCGGCACGTTGAACCGCCGGTAACCACGACTCGCGCAACCCCGGCAAATCCATTGGAACTGCCGAACGGGCGTGCGCGCGCACGGCCAACGCATTGAGCTGCGCCATCGCGCGGTCGCGCAGCGCCGCCGCGGCTTGCGGCGTGACGCGCGAAGGGTCGAAGGTAACCCGCGCTTCGATCGGCGCGCGAGCGTAGTTCCAACCCCAGCTCAGCTCGAACCACACCGAGTAGATGCCGGCCACGACGGCGCAGTCGAGCAGCAGCAGCGCAAAGTCGCGCGCCTTGGGTCGCGCGCGCCGGCGAACGAAACGTACGATCAGCCAAACGATTGCAGCGATGCCGGCCAGCGCGGCAACGTCGCCCAGCGACCACGGCAGCGGATGAGTGATGGTAAAAGCGAGACTCTCCCAACGCGGATAGCCGCCGTTGACGTAGGCGTGCTCGATCCAATCGGGAGAGGGCAGAAGCAGCGCAGCGATCGCGCCAAGCGCGACCGCGACCAGTTTGAGGGCGGTCTTTAGCGTTTGCTGTATTGGAATCGCTTGCGAGCGCGCTTGCGGCCGTATTTCTTCGATTCCTTCTCGCGCGGGTCTCGCGTCAAGAAGCCGTTGCGGCGCAGTGTCTCTTTGAGCGATTCGTCGATTGCCAGCAGCGCTCGCGCGATGCCGTGGCGGACCGCACCGGCCTGTCCGGTGACTCCGCCGCCTTCGGCCTTGACGGAGACGTCGAAGCGCGACGCGCTCTGCGTTGCTTCGAGCGGCTGGCGCACGATCTGCAGGAGCTGCGGGCGCGGGAAGTATTCGTCGACGGCCTTGCCGTTGACGGTGATCACGCCTTGACCGATGGTGAGCTTAACGCGTGCGACGGCGCGCTTACGGCGCCCCGTCGATTGAATGACCTCGATCGCTTCTTCCAAAAGAGCTCCTACGCTAGTTCCGAAAGCGGTTGCGGGTTTTGCGCGACGTGCGGATGCGACTCGCCGGCGTATACGCTCAGCCTGCGCAGCTGCGCATCGCGCATTCGGTTGACGGCGAGCATCCCGCGCACCGCCTTCTCGATCAAACGCTCGGGGTGTTTGTCGGCCATCTCGCGCGCGGTCTCGACCTTGAGTCCGCCCGGATAGTTGCTGTGGCGATAATAGAGCTTCTGCTTCCACTTATTACCGCCGAGTTCGACCTTCTCGGCATTGACCACGATCACGTGATCGCCGTCGTCGATGTGCGGTGTCCAAGTCGGTTTGTGCTTGCCGGAAAGGGCTCGAGCGATTCGCACCGCTAAGGTGCCAAGACGTTCGCCGGCCGCATCGACGACGTACCATCGATGCTGCGTCTCGGCCGTTTTCTGCTGGTAGGTGCGCACAACCAAGGTATCCTACGGGAAAGCCTGCGCCCAGTCAAGCGCGCCTGCCGGCATGGGCCGCCCGCCAAAGAGCGGGGGCTCCGCGTAGGAGTCGTAGCCGTCGGGGTAGCGCACGCCGGCGAGGTAAAGGCCCTGGGGGGGCGCGGTCATTCCGGCGGCGGAGCGGTCGCCCGAAGCCAGGATGGCGGCCGGCTGCGCCGGAGCGCGGCGGCCCTCGCCGCACTCGGCCAGCGTCCCCACGATTACCCGGACCATGTGGTGCAGGAAGCCGTCCGCGGCGATCTCGACGCGGACCAGCCGCCCTATCCGTTGGACGCGAAGCATACGAACGTTGCGGACGGCCGGGTCGGCTGCCGGTACCGAGAAGGCCCTAAAGTCGTGCTCGCCGAGCAGGCAAGCCCCGGCTGCGGCCATCGCCTCGACGTCGATGGGCCGAGGCACGTGCCAGGCAAAGCGGTCCGTCAGGGCGCTTCGCGCCGGATCGTTGAGAATGGCATAAACGTAGACCCTCTCGCGGGCCGAAAAGCGCGCCGAGAAACCGTCGTCGACCGGGCTTGCGTCGCGCACGCTGCAGTCGCGAGGCAACAGCGCGTTGAGCGCGACCGCGAGCCGCTCGACCGGGAAAGCGCGCGACGTCGCAAACGACACGACCTGGCCGGTCGCATGCACGCCGCTGTCCGTCCGGCCGGCGCCGGTAATCTTTACCGGTTCGCGCAGCAATCGCTCGAGCGCCTCCTGCAAGACACCGGCGACGCTGCGTACGGCCGGCTGCCACTGAAAGCCGCAATACTCCGCGCCGTCATACTCGACGGTCAACCGCAAGTTAGCGGTAGGCGCGGCGAAGCTCCGCTCGAGCTTTATAAAAGTCGCTGACGAATGCCGCATCGTGCATCATCGCGTAGGCGGCGATCGTTCCGGCCGTCCATCCCGAGGCGACGTCACTGGGATAGTGCACGCCCATCAGGATCCGGTTTTCGGCGAAGGTTCGCGCCTGCGTAAAGATGGCGTCGCGCTTGGAGGGCAGCAACTGGGAAAGTACGATCGCCGACGCGGCGGCGAAGGCGGCGTGGCCGCTCGGATACGAGCCGCGCCGTTTCTCGGCGCCGCTAGGGCGCGGACGCTCCCAGTAGGCCTTGGCCTCGTCGACGAGCTTCTCAACGTCGGAACCGATGCGTTTAAAAAATGCCGCGGTCACCGGAAATCGCTCGGGCGTAAAATCCGGTCCGACCGAGGGCGTGAAGAAAAAGACGCTGCGATGCGAGTTCGACTGCGCGATCAGGTAGTCGGCGCGCCGGCGAGCGGAGACGGCTTGCGCGAGCGCCTGTTCGTCGGCGCGCTGCTGCGGCGAGCCTAGGTCGGGCGGCGGCGGCAAAAAGACGGTTAAATCGATCTGCTTCGGATTGATATAATGGAAGCGCGCGTCGGTCTTTGCCGCCGCGGGCGCGACGGCCAGCACGACCAGAATCGCTGCGGCAACGACGGCGCGCGGCATCAACCGTGCTGGCGCTGCAGCGGAAAGAGCAGAACGTCGCGGACCGAGCGTTGATCGGTAAGCAACATGATCAACCGGTCGACGCCGATGCCGATGCCGGCCGTCGGCGGCATGCCGTACTCGAGGGCGCGTACGTAATCCCAGTCGGGTTCGGGAACCTCGTCGTCGCCGCGCGCGCGGTCGGTAATCTGAGCTTCGAAGCGGGCCCGCTGATCGTCGGGATCGTTGAGCTCGGTGAAGGCATTGGAGATTTCCATGCGAGCGCAGAAGAGCTCGTAGCGATCGACCAGCTCGGGATCTCCGGCGCGACGCTTCGCCAGCGGCGAGATGACGACCGGATAACCGGTAACGAAGGTCGGCGCGAGCAGATGCGGCTCGACGACTCGCTCGAAGATCTTGTCGAGCGCGTGCCCGTGCGTCGGGGAGGCAGTCAGCCCCAGCTCGCTGAGGATCTCGTTCGCGCCGGCCGGGTCGAGCAGGCGCTCGCGGCCGTACTTGCCGTCGCTGTAACGCGCCATGGCTTCGACGTATTCGACGCGGGCAAACGGGCGCGCGAAAGAAATGCTGTCGCCCGCATGGGGCAAATCGGTGCCGCCGCCGGTGGCGACCGAAACCAGATGGGCGATGAGCGACTCGTTGAACTCCATCATGTCGGAGACGTCCCAATACGCCGCGTACAGCTCGAGCATAGTGAACTCGGGATTGTGGGTCGTATCGATGCCTTCGTTGCGAAAGATGCGCCCGATCTCGTAGACGCGCTCCATCCCGGCGACGATCAGCCGTTTGAGGTTGAGCTCGGTCGCGATACGCAGGCTCATCAGTTGATCGAGGGCGTTGCAGTGCGTCACGAAGGGGCGCGCCGCCGCGCCGCCGGCGACGTGCAGCAACGTCGGCGTTTCGACCTCGTAAAAGCCGCGATCGTCGATGAAGCGCCGCATCTCGGCGATCAGACGGCTGCGGGTCACCATCGTCTCGAGCACGTCGGGATTGACGATCATGTCGACGTAGCGCTGGCGATAGCGCTTCTCGACGTCTTGAAGACCGTGCCACTTGTCGGGCAGCGGCATGAGCGATTTTCCCAGCACCGAGAACGAGGTTACGTGCAGCGTCAGCTCGCCCATCTTGGAGCGGAACATATAGCCGCGCAAGCCGACGAGGTCGCCGCGCTCCAGGTGGCGCCAATCGGCAAAGCCGTCCTCGCCGACTTCTTCTTTACGTACGTAGACTTGCAGCCGGCCGGTGCGGTCGGCGACGTCGGCAAAGACTGTTTTGCCCATCGTGCGCTTGGAGAGAAGGCGCCCGCCCAGCGACCAGGCCTCGGCCTCGGCGTTCTGCCCGGGCACTAAAAAGCCATAGCGTTCCGTCAGCTCCGCGGCGGTGGCATCCACCTCGTAGCGGCGCTGCTCGAATGGGTCGCGGCCGCGCGAACGCAAAGCGGCCAGATTTTCACGTCTGGCCGCTACGAGCGCCGCTTCGGTCTTGCCGAATTCGTCCAAACGTACGCTTTCCGCTACGACGCCTTTTTAGCGGCCTTTTTCGGCGCGTTGCTCTTGATGGATTCGATCCTATACTTGACGACTCCGCGCGGCGTCGCGACGTCGACGATCGTGTTCTTTTTGTGTCCCATCAGCGCGGCGCCGAGCGGCGATTCGTTGGAGATGCGGCGATTGGTCGGGTCGGCTTCGGCGGAGCCGACGATCGAAAACTCGTAGGCCTCGTTGCTCTTGAGGTCTTTGACTTTGACGATCGCCCCAAGGTGGACTTCGTCGGCGGCGTACTCCGATTCGTCGATGATGCGCGCGTTACGAATCATCGCCTCCAGCTTGAGAATGCGCCCTTCAATGAACGCTTGCTCTTGCTTGGCGTCTTCGTACTCGGCGTTTTCGCTCAAATCGCCGTACTCTTTCGCCTGCCGGATGCGGTCGTTGACCTCGCGGCGATGGACGCTTTTGAGCTCGTCGAGCTCTTGCTCCAGCTTGGTCAGACCCTCGGCGGTCAGGACGATCTCTTTATCGTTCAACCTTTAGATCCTCATGGGCGCCCCAGAACGGCGTCCATAGCATGATGATGCGCCTTCCGAACGCTGGCGCCGTTGGTTCTCAAGGAACGGCTGGAAGGCCTGCTCCCGCCGTTCGAGCGGAGAGTATACCCAACGCCTGCTCGTGTCAAGCGTTAGCGGACCGTTAACTATCAGGCGGGAGCGTCGTGAAGGCGCACCACCCGCGGGCGCAGATGCAGCTCCGCAAGGAGGCGTTCGTAGTCCTCCGGGAGCACGTCGTTCCAGCGTTTCCCCAGCAAAGCGACGAGCGCGGCCTCCAAAACATTGGTTCCAAAGGAGCGGCCGGCAATCTCGGGAGTCGTCGTGATCAGCGTCGAGACCCCGCGTGCGGCCAGCTCGGCGACGTCGCGCTCGGTCACCGTATTGGTAAGAACGAGCTTGCCGTCGAGCCGGTCGGGCATAAACTGGCGCATGAAATGAAAGTCGCCGGCGATGATGTCCGCATGGTCGTAGTATTGTGGATACTTTGGCTCGGGCGGCTTGTCTTGCTTTTTGCCGGTCGGATAGAAGAACTGAAACGGCAGCTTGCAGGCGTCGGGCAGATACTTTTCGGCTAACTGCTCGAACTCGTGGAGCTCGCGGACCGGCATGTCTTTGTCGAGCGCAAAGATGAAGTCGCCGAAAAGAACGTCGGCGCCGGCATCGACGAGCGCCTGCGCCATGCCGAACCGGTCGAGCGCGCTGACCATGAGAACCGACTTGCCGCGCAAGTCGATGCCGAGCTCGTCCTGCATAAAGCGAACCGCTTCGCGCTCCAGCGTATTCTTTAGGCCGCTGCCGTCGACGATCGGCGTGATCTTGGCGGCTTCGAGGAGACGCAAACCATCGCGCAGCGCGTAACGATGGCGGCCGGCGTAGAGGTAGACGTCGATGCCGCCCAGACCGATGGCGTCGACCTTTCCGTCGAGCTCGCGGACCATAGCGATGGCGGCGTCGAGCTTGCCGTCGGTTCCGACGCGCGAGATGTCGAACTCCTCGCCCATCAACGTCACCGTAGCGCGGTGATCGCGGCTGCTCGAGCCTAACGAAACCGAAACTACGCGCTTCATCCCTTCGACTCCGCGCCGCGCGCTTCGCTCAGTACCGCGCTTCGCGCCGACGATAAGGATCGTGCGGCGGCGCGAATGGCGGCGATTCTCTCCGGCGTGATTGCCGCATCGAAGGCGCGCATGGCCGCAAGTTTGAATCCGCACCGGTCGGCCATTGCTTGAATCTCGACGACTTTTTCCAGCTCGATGCCGCGACCCAGGGTGTAGGGCTCGATGCGATTTTCCAGGGCCAATATCATCGTTTCGCTCATGCAGGCCAGCGCGGTGCGCGGCGGGAGATTGAGATCGAACTCCGTTCCGGGCTCGCGCACGCGCTCGAAGCGCGGCGAACCCGGAACGACCATGTTGCCGCCCTCGGTTACCAAAACGTCGGGCCGCTCGGAGGCGATGCGCCGGCTGACGTCGTGCGGAAGCGAGAGCTCGCAAATCACCGCGCCCGGAAGCAGATCTTCGGGTTCGACGACGTCTTGCGTGGAACTCGTCGCGGTGAGAATGAGCCGGGCGCGTCGCACGGCGCTGCGAAGATCGGTGGTGTATTCGCTCGGACAGGCCAACTCGCCGGCGACGGCCTCGTGAAAATTGCGCAGCCGCGTCTCGTTGCGTGCCACCAAGATGAGGCGACCGACGCGGGGCGCTATAATGCGCGCGCAGGCCGAACCGATGGAGCCGGTCGCGCCGATGACGACGGCGGTAGCCGTCGACGCGTCGATCTCCATTTCGGCGGCACCGCGAAAGAGGCTCGCCACGCCCGCCGCAATGGTTAGCGAGTTGCCGGTGGTAACGGGGATCGGCGAGCGCGCGTTGATCGTAATGCCGGCATCGCCGATGACGCCGGTAAACGCGCCGAGCCCGGCGACGTCGGCTCCCAACTCGGCGCCGATGGCGATCGCTCGCAAAACGCGATCGTAAACCTCTTCGCGCGGAAAGTCGACCATCTGCTCGGCCAACAGCGGCGCCGCCACGAACCAGCCCTCGGTTTCACGGCCGTCGGGCGTTCGCACCCCGGTGACGTGCACGGCGGCATACGACGGCATCCACTCCATGATCTTACGCAGGATCGGTTCGCCTTTGCCTTTCGCGCCGGGTTCGTAGCGCGCGATATCGTCGAACGAGAGCGGATGTATGACGAAGCAGAAGCGTTTCACGGGGCGTTCTCCGCTTCGGCTTCGCGCTTGAGCGCGGCCAGCATCATCTCGCTGTTTTCGCGCACCTTCTTCTGCAGCGTCGGGCCGATCAGCTCGGCGAGCGTCGGAACGCCGAAATCATAATCGACCCCGAGGACGACGTGGGTCGCGCCGTCGCGGTGTTCGAACGTCCAGGCGCCTTCGAACTTATCGAGATCGCCTTCGATGAGTTTGTAATCGATCCGCATGGCGGCGTCGTCGAAGCGGTCCTCTTCAGTCCATTCGATGGGCGCCTCTTCGACCAGCGTCTTCCACCGCGAAACGACGGCGTCGGGGCGCCGCTCCACGATGGTGATCGTCTCTACGTCGGGCATGAATTGCGGAAAGCGTTCTTGGTCCTTGGCCAGCTCGTAGACGCGGCGCGCCGGGGCATCGATCACGATCTTACTTTCGACATACGGCATTAAAGAATCTCAGAGCGCGCCGAGCTTCTCGTATGCCGTGGCGACGCCGGCGCGCAGAGCCGCAAGAGCGGCATCGATTTGATCCGCGCTAACGATCAGCGGCGGTTCGAGACGGATTACCCGCTGCGCGTTGAGCGTCCATGCCGCGGTAACGCCGCGTTTGAGCATCTCGGGGATAATCGAGCCTCCGTATCCTTCGTTGGTCAGCTCGACTCCGACGAGCAGTCCGAGTCCGCGGGCTTCGCGCACGACGGCCGGGAACTCGCCGGCAATTTCACGCGCGCCTAGGAGCAACTGCGCTCCGCGCGTTCGCGCCCGCTGCGCCAGCCCTTCTTCTTCGAGCACGTCGAGGGCCGCAAGCGCTGCGGCACAAGCCAGCTCGCTTCCGCCGAACGTCGAGGTGTGCACCAAGGGTGCCTTGCCGAAGGCGCGGTTCCAGACGCCGGGACGGGCGATGAAGGCGCCGACCGGAACGACGCCGCCGGAGAGCCCCTTGGCCAGCGTCATCACGTCCGGAACGACGTCGTCGCGGTTGCAGGCGAAGCGATAGCCGCAACGGCCGAGGCCCGTCTGCACCTCGTCGGCGACCAACAGAGTACCGGTCGCGTCGCAAATCTCGCGCACTGCTTTGAGATACCCCGGCGGCGCGACGTTGACGCCGCCTTCCCCTTGCACCGGCTCGACGACAAAGGCCGCCGCGTCGCGCAGCGCAACTTCCAGCGCTGCAATATCGCCGTAGGGCACGCAGAGCGAATCGGCAAGCAGCGGCCGGAACGGCGTCTGAAAGGTCTCGCGTCCGCTTACCGAGAGCGCCCCTAGCGTCTTTCCATGGTAGGCGTCGGTGGTGCCGACGATCTTCGCACGTCCGGTCGCGGCGCGTGCCAGCTTGATCGCGCCCTCGATCGCCTCGGTGCCGCTGTTGCACCAGAACGAGATCTGCAGGTCGCCGGGCGCAAGCTCCGCGAGCCGCCGCGCCGCGCGGCCGAGCATGACGTTGAACATCGTTTTTCCGGAGAGCGCGATCAGCTCGAGCTGCGCGCGCACGGCTTCGACGACGCGCGGATGGTTGTAGCCGAGCGTAAAGACGCCGTAACCGCCGGCAAAATCGAGATAGGCCTTATCGTTCTGATCCCAGATCGTGCAGCCGCTCGCGCGCACTTCGACCGGCGATCCCGAAAGCTTCATGACGCGCGCCAGTGGCGGATTGACGTACTGCTTGTAGTTCTCGTACGTCTCGTCGGCAAGGGCTTGCGGGGAAGGGGCGCCGTAAAGCGTCTCGCGTCCCTCGATCATCGCCGACCCCTTTCCATTGGGATGCTGTGGCGTGATTGTGAACGACGCCTGCAGGTTTGAGTCCCGCCGGGGGCACTCGCTCGGTCTAAGCACCTCGACGCAAGCCGGTCACCCGCGCTAAAGTCGAGGTGTTTGGTCAGAGCGGAGCTTGTCACGGACAAGCTACTGAACGACGGGACCGGATTATTCCGGACTCGTTGCTTTTTCATGCCGCGACCGCGGACTGAGAATCGAGGCGCGCTATCGTATCTTCGATCACGCCAAGCGTCTCTTGCGCGGTTTCGATGCGCATGATGCGCTCGCGCAGGGCGGCGGCCCCCGGAATTCCCTTGAGATAGAGTGCGACGTGCTTGCGCATCTGCGGGACGGCGCGCGCTTCACCCAGCTCGTCAACCATCGTGCGGTAGTGCACCATGGCAAAACGCAGGCGGTCGGCGGCGGAGGGAAGCGGCTGCGCGTCGCGGCCTTCCATGAGGTCGCGAATCTGTGAGATCAGCCAGGGATTGCCAAGCGTCGCGCGTCCTAGCATGATCGCATCCACGCCGCTTTCGCGCATCCGCCGCATCGCCAGATGCGCGTCGTCGAGATCGCCGTTACCGATCACCGGGATGTCGATGGCGCGCTTGAGCCGCGCGATGTGCTCCCAGTCGGCCTCGCCGCGGTAGAACTGCTTTGCCGTGCGAGCGTGCAGCGTTACCGCCTGCACGCCGGCATCTTGCGCTCGCCGCGCGACGTCGCAATAAACCAACGCGTCTTCGCTCCATCCCAGGCGCATCTTCATCGTTACCGGACACTCCACGGCGCCAACCACGGCACGCATGATTGCCTCGCAACGATCCGGGTCGCGCAGACATGCCGATCCGCCGTTGGTCTTCGTGACCTTCGGGGCGGGACAGCCGAAGTTGATGTCGACGATATCGGCGCCGCACTCACGCACGACCTTCGCGGCCTGCGCCATGGTATCCGGATCGTCGCCCCAGAGCTGCGTCGACACCGGCTTCTCCAGACCGTGCTGATCGATCATCTCCATGGTGCGGCGGCTTCCGAAACGCAAGGCGTTCGACGAAACGAACTCCGTCACGGTGAGCCCCAAACCAAACGGGCGGTAGAGCGCGCGCATGGTTCGATTGGTCACACCCGACATGGGTGCGAGAATCAAGGGCGGCCAAACTTCGATCGAACCGATCCGCAGGGGCGCGGGACGCATCGTTTGGAGATTAGCCGCCATCGTGGAAAAGCCTCAGTCCCAACAGGCTCAGGTGCGGATCGACCTCATCCACGACGGGCGTCTGCTTGGAGACGATGTCGGCCAGGCCGCCGGTAGCGACCACGCGCGCCGCAACGCCCATTTCGCCGCGCATCCGTGCGACCACAGCTTCCACCTGCCCGGCAAAGCCGTAGACGATGCCGCTCTGCAGCGCCTCGTGCGTGTTGCGTCCGATCGCCCGCCCCGGCGTTTCGATGGCAATCTGCGGCAGCTTTGCGGTACGCCCGATAAGGGCGTCGATCGAAATCGTGACGCCCGGGGCGATCGCGACGCCCAGATACTCTCCCATCGAAGAAATTGCGATGAAGACCGTGGCCGTGCCGAAGCTGATGACGATCAGCGGGGAACCGAAACGTGCGCGTGCGCCGATCGCGGCGGCAACCAGATCCGCGCCGACTTCTGCCGGGTTTTCGGTAACGACCGGAATGAGCCGCTGCGTCTCCGGCCGCAAAAAACGCGGCGTCGCGTCGAGGAAGCGCAGGCACGCCGACTCCAGCACGGGATCGAGCTTTGGAACGACGCTGGCGATCGCGACGTCGTCGATCTCGGCGGTAGTCAAGCCGCTGGTGCTGAAGAGCTGTGTGAAAAAGACACCGTATTCGTCGGGCGTGCGGCGCAACTCGGTCGTCACGCGCCACGTCTGCTTCAGCTCGCCGTCCGCGAAGCACCCGAGTTTGGTCTCCGTGTTGCCGACGTCGATCGTCAAGAGCATTGCATCAACTCCTCGACCGCGTCGAGCAACCGCGCGGCCAGCGTCGTCTTGTCGGCGTTGCCGAGATCGCGCCGCTCCGACTCTCCCCAGAGCAGCACCAAAGCGTTCTCGCCGGTTCCAAAGCCGCGCTCGCCGCGCACGTCGTTGACGGCGATCGCATCGAGATGCTTGCGCCGCAGCTTCTCGCGGGCGCGCTGCTCGTGCGCGTCGGTTTCGGCGGCGAATCCAACCAAGAACGTCTCGCCCTTGCGCTCGCCGAGCGCTGCGAGCACGTCGGGATTGGGTGCCATCTGCACGGTGAGCCCTTCGCCGGTTTTCGCTAGTTTCGATGGCGAGCTCTCGGCCGGGCGCCAATCTGCGACCGCCGCCGTTGCGATGGTCAGGTCGGCGCCGACGGCGTGGCGCATCGCCTCATCGTAAAGTTCGGCCGCGGTAGTGACGCGAACGACGTCGACCCCCGCCGGCGGCTCGAGCAGCGTCGGACCGAGCAGCAGCGTGACCCGTGCGCCGCGCAGTGCCGCTTCGCGAGCGAGCGCGATTCCCGTAGCGCCGGTCGAAGCGTTGCTCAGAAAGCGAATCGGGTCGAACGGCTCGCGCGTCGGGCCGGCAGTAATCGCGACGCGCTTTCCCTGGAGCGAACGGCCGCGCGACAGCGCGCGTTCCAAGGCTTCCAACAGCCGCTCCTCCGATGCGAGACGGCCGGTGCCGACCTCGCGCTCGGCGAGAAATCCGCGTTCGGGCTCGACGAACTCGTAGCCGCGCCCGCGCAGCGTTGCAAGGTTCGTTTGCGTAACCGAATCTTCGTACATTGCCTCGTTCATGGCCGGCGCGAGAATCCGCGGTATGCGCGCTGCCAGCAGCGCGGTCGTCAGCAGGTCGTCGGCAATTCCGCCGGTCAGTTTAGCGATGAGGTTCGCCGTCGCCGGAGCGACGAGCGCGACCTGCGCCTCGCGTACGAGGCGAATGTGCGGGATGCGTTCGGGGGCGTCCCATAGCGAGGTGTAGACGGGCCGCGCGGTCAGCGATGCAAAAGTCAGCGGGCTGACAAAGCGCTCCGCCTCGGCGGTCATCACAACGTCCACGAGCGCCCCGCGCTGCACCAGCGTACTGGTCAGGGCGGCCGCCTTGTACGCCGCGATGCCGCCGCTGACGCCGAGAAAGATCCGCGCGTCCTTCACGCTTCGATCCACAGATTGTCGATCAAGCGCGTTTTTCCGAAGCGTGCCGCGCCGACGATAATCGCCGGCGGCCGCAGGCGCTCGATCGGCTCGAACGTTCGCGCATCGACGACGTCGAGGTAGTCGAGCTTGGCAACCGGACTGAGCTGCGCGGCGCCGGCCGCGATCGCGTCGTCTCGCCCGCTCCCGCTCTCCAGCGCCTCGCGCACGGCCTGCAGCGCCCGGTGAAGCGTCGGCGCCGCAGGGCGCAGCGTCGCATCGAGATACTGGTTGCGGCTCGACATTGCCAGACCGTCGCTCTCACGCACCGTCGGCACGATGGCGACCTCAACGGGAAAATCGAGCTCGCCGATCATCTTGCGCAGAATTACGGCTTGCTGCGCGTCCTTTTGTCCCAGAAAGAGTACGTCGGGCCGAACGATGTTCAGCAGCTTGGCGATGACCGTGGTTACACCGCGAAAATGGTGCGGCCGGAACGCGCCTTCGAACGTCGCCCCGAGCGGACCGACGTCGACGTAGGTCGTGAAGCCGTCGCCGTACATCGTCGCCGCTTCCGGAGCGAAGAGAACGTCCACGCCGGCCTCTTTCAGCTTGGCGCGATCGCCGTCGCGATCGCGAGGGTAGGTCGCAAGATCTTCGTTAACGCCGAATTGGAGCGGATTGACGAAGAGCGAAACGCCGACCGACGCGCAGCGCGCGCGGGCTCGCCGCACGAGCTCGAGGTGTCCTTCGTGCAGCGCCCCCATGGTGGGGACGAATCCAAGCGGGCGCGGTGACACGCCGAAGAGCGCGCGGGCGCCCCCAATATTTACGGCTTCGTCCATACGCGATGTTACGCGCGCGTCACTCGAAGGATCGTGCGCCCGACGACGAACGGGGCTCCGACCGGCAAAGGCACCTCGCCGACGACCACGCGGCCCTCGACCTTGGTTCCGTTGCGGCTGCGTAAGTCTATCAACCGGATCGTTCCGGCTCCCTCGATGGCGAGCCGGGCGTGCCGGCGCGAGACATAGCGATCCAAGGCCAAGCAGGCCTCAACCTGGCCGTCGTCGCGTCCGATGGTGATCTCCCGCTCGAACGACCACGTTTTCCCGTCGAGCGGGCCGCTAAGCACTTCTAGCAGGTACATAGAGCCGCCAAGCCCTTCTCTAGGCGGTCCGGCCGCCTCCTGGCGCCCTGCCCGCGCCCCAGTCCTAAGAAATACCCCAGCAGGGGACGATACTAAGAAGGTAATGACGGACAACCGGATCGAGGAGCTCCTTCGGCTTATCGAGGCCGAACCCGAGGGCTTACATACCGCCGAGCTTTTGGTCGCCCGCGACGTTCTGGCCGGACTCGCCGGAAAGACCATCGCGTCGGCCAGCGTCGACGAGACTCGTATCACGATCGAGACTTCGGACGGCGCGCGCTACTACTTCTACGGGTACCTGGGCGCGCAGAGACCGGGCTAAGATTGAATCTCGCGCGCCGCAAAGAGCGCGCCGAGACAGGCGTGCGCGAGGCTGACCCCGCCTTGAACGTAGACGTCGTATGGCGGCCGCATCGGCGCGTCGCACGACAGCTCGATCGTCGCGCCGCTAACGAACGCGCCGCTCGACATCAGAACCGGATCGGCATAGCCGGGCACGGCTCCGGGCTGCGGCCGAAAGCGTGCGTTAACCGGCAACGCCCGCTGTAATCCGGCGGCAAAACGCGAAAGCAGCTGCGGCGAGCCCAATCGAATAGCCTGAACGATATCGCTGCGCGTTGCCCCGGCCGCAGGTTCGACTTCGTAGCCGAGCGCAGCGAAAAGCGCGGCGAAAAAGTCGAGCCCGCGCAAACATTGATCGACGATCAGCGGCGCGAGAAAGAGCCCCTGCAGCAGCGCGCGTCCGAAGCCTAGCGTGGGGCCGAGCGCGCCGCCCAGTCCCGGTGCGTAAAGGCGCGCCGCGACGCGCTCGACTAGATCCGCGCGCCCGGCGACGTATGCGCCGGCCGGCGCGACCGATCCGCCCAAGTTCTTGATCAGCGAGCCCATGATGAGATCGGCACCGGCGGGTAAAGGTTCGCGTTCCTCGACGAGCTCGCCGTAACAGTTATCGACGAGTACGTTGGCCGCGGGAGCCACGCGTTTGATTTCCGCGTAAGCGGCTTCGCACTGCGCGACCGAGAGCGCGCGGCGCGGCGCGTAGCCGCGCGATCGCTGCACGAAGACGGTCGCGACGTCCGGCGTCAGCGCTTCTGCAAGAGCATCGACGTCGATGCCGCCGCCATCGATCAAGGGGACCTCGCGATACTCTATTCCCTCGCGCACCAGCGCGTTGGGCGCGTCGCAGATCGCGTTGCGCAGCGTATCGTACGGCGGACCCGAGATCGAGAGGAGCGCTCGGCCGCGCGGCGTGCAGGCCGCCAGCGCGGCGACGATTGCGTGCGTACCGCTAACGATCGAGAGCCTCGCCAGCACGCGTTCGGCGCCGAGTACGCGCGCTAGCAGCGATTCATAACGCTCGCGCGCCGCATCGTCGTAACCGTAACCGGTGGTGCCGGCGAGATCGCTCTCCGCCAGACCTTCGTCGAGAAATGCCTGCAGCACGCCGCCTGCGACCCGCTGCTGCGCCGGATAGGCTAGCGGCGCCGTCGTTTCTTCGGCTCGCAACGCTGCATCGCGAACGCCTCCGGCAATGCCGAATCGTTCGCAGAGTTCCGCGATCACGCCGCGTCGCTCAAGTGCCGCTCGTACGCGCGCACGAAGGGGTAATAAATGATCGCCGCGATGACGATGTTCAGTGCAGCGAGCGCGATGGCGCGCAGGTCGTGCGTCGCTAAATAGGTCGAGGCAAACGTAGGAATGAGCGACGGCATGTAGAGGGCGGCGCGCGCCACCAGGCCGCCGGCTACCACGGCGTAGGTAACGGTCGCCAGCACGATCGGCGCGGCGACGAACGGAACGATCAAATGCGGGTTGAAGACGACCGGCGCGGCGAAGAGCAGCGGTTCGTTGAGATTGAAGAGCGCGGGCAGGATGGTTATGCGACCCACGCGACGCAAGCGGGGTACGCGCGAGACGGCGAGCAGCACCGCGAGCGGCAGCGTCGCTCCGGCTCCGCCCGGGAATACGAAAAGAAAGAGCGAGACAACCACGATGTACGGCAGCGGCTGGTGCTGTGCGAATGCGTTGGTATTCTGCATCTGCATGGTGAGATAGACGGGAGTCACGATGGCTGCAAGCACGGCCGGTCCGTGGACGCCAACGCTCCACAGCAGCGTCTCGATCGTGACGATGGCAACGAGCGCAAAATACGTGTCTCCCAATCGGGCGACGGGTTGCATTGCGGCCGCAATATCCGACGCGATCGACACGTGCAGCGCGAACAGCGCGGCGAACGCGGCAGCGGTAAGCGCGGCGGCCAACCAGCCGGCAAGCGCCGCCGAAAACCGTCGGCGGAGCAGCGCCGTCCATGCCCCGGCGACGCCCGTTGCGACGATCGCGACGAAGAGTCCCGACGCCCCCAGCACGCGCAAATAGCCGACGGCGTCGGGTCCGTACGGTCGCGGCAACGCCAGGGCGAAAGCAGCGAAGCTCGCCAGCGTCAGCGGCAATACGTGGTACTGCGTTTGGCGGGCCAGTCGCACCGGCAGCACTACGGCGAGCGCGAAAGCCATGACGCCGAAAGCCGGCAGCAGGGCCGAGGCTACGCGCAGACCGAGCGTGGCCTCATGGCTGCTCGACGAGGACTGAAGCGCTAAAATCGCGCCGAACGCAACCGCCAGGGCGATGAAGCTCCACGGCAGCGCATCGCGCACGGCCACGACGAACGGCAACTCGCCACACCGGCGCATGACCGGTACGGCGTACCGCTCGAACCAGGCGAATCCCTTAGAGGCGGCGGACGACGGCCTCGACGCGGCCGACGATCTCGACATCGCTCGCGTAGATTGGCGCCATCGTCTGATTCTCCGGCTGCAGCCTGATCCGGCCGGCCTCGCGATAGAAGCGCTTCACGGTTGCCTCGCCGTCGATCATCGCGACGACGACCTCGCCGTTCTCCGCGGTTCTCTGCGGGCGGACCAGGATCAAATCGCCGTTGAGGATGGCGGCGTCGATCATCGAGTCGCCCTGAACGCGCAACATGAACGCGTTGGAGCTGCGCGGCACGAACTGGGTGGGCAGGACGAATTCGCCCTCCACGTCCTCCTGGGCGGTGATCGGCACGCCCGCGGCTACGCGCCCGAGGACCGGCACCACCAGGGCGTCGGGCATGGGCGTGTGGTTAGAGGAACGCAGGGCGCGGGGTTTGGTGGGATCCCGCTGGATCAGCCCGTGGCGCTCGAGGGCCTTGAGGTGGGCGTGAATCGTCGAGGAGGACGAAAGGCCGACCCGCTCGCCGATCTCCCGGACCGAGGGCGGGTAGCCATGCTCTGCGGTAAAGCTGGTAATGACGTCGAGAATTTTTCGCTGGCGCTCCGTGGCCGGCTTCTCGGTCGCTTCTCTGCGCATCGTTCCTCCGTGTACGGCCACAATGCCAAGCGTATGGCACCCTAGCCGGGTACAACCCTACCATAAAATGATTTTCAAGGCAAACATACGTTCGAAGAACCTTGACAACGCTCGGCGTCGCTATGCTAAAATATGGGGGACGAACACGCGTTTGGCACTACATATAGGAGAGGAAACGGTGGGAAGGCGAAAACGGTTCACGCTCATGCCGGCGATCGCGCTGGTTGCTTTGGGGCTCCTAGTTGCCTTGCCGACGCTGTCCAGCATGAGGCTCTACGCCGCCACGGCCGAGCGGTACGCAACGGTGACGGTTCACCCGGGAGACACCCTCTGGTCGATAGCCTCCTCCCACACCGGGTCGGGCAACGACGTCCAGGAGACCGTTGACCGCATCGCCGACGCCAACCACCTTGGTACCGGGACCATTCAGCCCGGCGAGCGCCTGCGGATCCCATTGTAGCCCTTCGGGAACCTCAGGATGACAAGGGCGGGCTCTGCCTCTTGAGGTGAGATGCTCCGCTCAGAAATAAAAGAGGCGCCTCTGCAGGCGCTTCTTTAATTTTGCCCCTTCCCGCTTTTCTTACAAGCGGTCTAAGCCCCCGAGCCGCGTCTTGAAACGAGCACGATGCTGTGGCCCTGATGCCCGTCGAGAAAGGCCAAGCCTTCCATCATCCACGTGTCGAGGCCCGCACCGGAGTGGCGCGCGACTTCGCGCACGACGTGGAGCCGATCCCTAAGCCAGGCCAGCTCGCTGCGAGTCGTCGTCGGAAAGATCGCGACCTCGCAATCTTCGCATTGGTAACCGAACTGCTGGGTTATGGCTTTGACAGGATGGAGTCGGTTGCCAGTGAGAGCGTGGTCTGGTACGTCGTCGTCGAGGTGCCGTTCAGCCCCGCGTCGGTCCGTTGCGTTGCATACTCGTCTACGGACGTCGGAACGGTGCGGTTGTAATCGTAATGGATCTTCGTCTCGATATCGGTCTCGAGCTTGCCCGAGCCGTGCGTCACGATCTTCCGAGTCTCGCCGACCTGCATCACGCCGTTGTTATTGCCGGTGATGGCGTAATCGGCCTGAACGGTTTGTCCTTCCGAGCTCGAGGGACCGATGCGCCAATGCTTGTTGGCATCGAGCTGGTTGGGATCGATAAAGTTCGAGCCCAGGAATCGCAGCAGCGTGTACTCTTCGGTGTATACCGTCTTATTGGGATCGCAGATGACGTTCGTGTTGCCATAGACCACGCACGTTGCCGGCGGGGCCTTCCTGACGTTCTCGCCCTGCTCGCTGATGCTCACGATCAACCCGCTATCGGGCTGCTTGCCGGTAATTTTTACGGTTATCGTTCCCTTGTCGGTCAACGAACCGTTATAGTGACTGATGCCGTTGCTTCCTCCGTTGTAGTTTCCACTGGCGTCCGTCGATTCGACGCTCTGGTTCGAATCGCGCGCTTGAATCGCTTGGTTCGCGCTGTAGGTGAAATTATAAACGAGTTCGCCCGTCATCTCGACCGCGCGCGCGGGAGACTGCATCAGAAGCAATGCGACGGCGCTAGCCGCGAGTAATGCGCCCGAACGTGCGGCGCAAGAGACTCGCTTCATCCGCTACGGCTTCGCCGCCACGGAGTCGGATACGAGCGCTAGCGTCGTCTGGTACGTCGTCGTTGAAGTTCCGTTTACGCCGGCGTCGGTGCGCTGCGTCGCATACTCGTCGATGGACGTCGGCACGGTGCGATTGTAATCGTAACCGACCTTTGTTTCGATGTCCGTCTCGAGCTTGCCGGAGCCGGTCGTTACGATCTTGCGCGTTTCACCGATCTGCATCTTGCCGCCGTTGTTACTCGCAATCGAGTAGTCGGCCTGAACCGTCTGTCCCTGCGAGCTAGAGGGTCCGATGCGCCAGTGCTTGTTCGGGTCGATCTGATTTGGATCGATGAAATTCGCTCCCAAGAATCGCAGCAACGTATATTCTTCCGTATAGACCGTCTTGTTGGGGTCGCAGATGACGTTGGTGTTGCCGTAAACGACGCACGTTGCCGGCGGCGCCTTTCGAAGGCTCTCGCCCTGCTCGCTGATGCTGACGATGAGGCCGCCGTCGGCTTGGCGTCCCTTGACGTCGACCGTCATCGTTCCTTTGTCCGTAAGCGTGCCGCCGTAATGACTAATGCCGTTGGTTTGGAGCGCGTCGTTGCCGCCGTTTGCGCTGGGTGCCCCGTAGCCCTGCGCGGAGTCGGAAGAGTCACGCGCTTGAATCGCCTGATTAGCGCTGTAGGTAAAGTTATACACGAGAGTTCCAGCGGACTGGTCGGCCCTCGCGGTTTGCACGCCGCACAACGTCGTCGCGGCGACGCTAGCAAAAATGATGGCCAATGATTTCATAAAGACTTACCTCGTCTTACCTTACTTACCGCAGCCGGTCAGCGCCGCGGTAATCATTTTGCCGGCCACGTCCTCGCTTTGACCGGTCTGCGTCTGCAGCCACGTCATGCCGTCCATGATGCGATCGAGCGGGTTGTAACCGACGGCCAGTCCGGGAATGGTGGCAGGATCGAGGACGTAGGGATTCTGGGAGATGCCCGGCGTGTTGGGGTCCTGCCAGGGGTTAGGCGTCTGCTTGACGATCGGCGTCGTCATCCCGGTGCCGTTGATGGAGCCGAGGTATTCCGTGCCGACGTGCTGGAGATCGCCCATCTGCTGCGTCTCAACGAATCCGTTGATCAGATCGAGCGATGCGCTCTGGTAGGCAATGGTTTGCAGCAGCTGCGCTTTGATCCGCGCGATCGCCGCGTCGTCCGTGGGATTGCCCGTCGGGGTCACTAGCTTTACGTCGTCTAGGAGCGTCTGCGCGGCGATGAGGTTGCGCGCGATCGGGATCACCAAGTAGGACATCTGCTGCAACGCCATCGCCGTCTCGGGCGACTGCGTGTAGATCGAATCGCCGTTAGACGTGGTCCCTCCGGCGCCGGTCTGGTACGACGACGTCAACGTGCCGGTTTTATACCTCTTGAACAGCGGCGGGCTCTTGGCAATCTTGGTGTCGTTCTCGAGGATCATTGCGACGGCCGGCCGTACCCGCTCGTGCAGACGTGCGCACAACGCGGTGGTGACGGTGTGATAAATCTGCGGCGGCGGCGTCGCGGTCGATCCGGCCCCGTCGGAACGCGCCGGCAAGGGAAGGAGGCCGGCGCATGCTAGGACGCACGCCAGCAGCAGAAGCCTTTTCTGCATCGACTCGTTGTTCGCGGACGCCGGCGCCGGGCCTTCTTAAACGCAGAAGCGGGGCCCCAAGAGGCCCCGCTTTGCGTTTCGCTACCGTAGCGCGACGATCAGGAACCGCTAGATTCTGATCTGCGCGTTGAAGTAGACGTTGATGGGTTGCGGCGCCGCGCCGATCGCGCCGTTGTTTCCGAGCGTTGGTGTGTAGCTCTGGGTGAACGGCGTCCGGGCGCCATTGGCCTTATAGTCGCCGATGCCCGTACCGTTGTAGAAGTTGCTCGGATAGAGCGTGCTGTTGAGCACGCCGCCGGCTGGAGAGTAACCGCAGATGGCGTAACTCGGCGAGTTTACGGCCGTCCAGGGTTCCGCCGTTCCGCCGAAGCACGTGTGGAAGAGGTTCGCTCCGAGAACGACCAGCTTGATTTTCGGGCTGAGATCGTACGAAACCTGAAGGTTACCTACGATCGAGCTCGGCTGCTGATAGTTATCGAAAGCAAACGTACCCGTCTGCGGATTCGGGATGTAGAAGTAGGTGCCCGGCAGATTCGCATCCAGATAGTTGCACTGGAGCGGATCGGTCTTGGGCGACAGCTTGGTGATACCGCTACCCGCTGAGTTCAGTTGGCAAGCACGTGGATCTTGCCCGTTGACGTCCAGCGGACTTCCGTAATAGCCGCCCGTCTGGAAGTTGAAGCTCGGGGTAATGGCCAGCTTGTCATGGCGCCAGTTGAGGAGTAACGAGGATACCCATGGCGAGATGTAGCTGCTCAAGAACCCGTAGAGGTTCGGCGCGATGGCCGTCGAGTACGGGTTATACCAAGCGTCCGGATCGAGCAACCCTTGCGTAGGCTGGTTGTAGTACGGGTTGCGGATCGGATCGTACGTCTGGCTGCTGATGGTGATCGGTTTGGCATTACACGAGACACCCTTACCATCGCGGTAGCACGGCGATCCGCCGCCTGCCTTGGTAAGTGCGTTGTACTCTCGGATCACCTGATTGAGGGCCGTTGTGGTATTCGGCACGATGCCGCCAGTGCTCAGGCCGACGTTTTGGAACATGACCTTCGAGTTGGTGTACGTGACTGCGAGTTGACCCGAGAAGCCGTTCCGCGTGAAGTCGCCCTTGTTGAACTGGAACTCAACGCCTTCGTTACGGTTGACGCCGACCGGGACTTGCGTCACGAAGCCGGCACCGATGAACGTTTGCTGCTGCCAGTTGGAGACCCACGTATAGAACGGCGTGAGCTTGAAGCTCATGTCCGTTCCCTTGAAGTGCTGCTCCCACGACAGGTCGTACTGCCCCGACGAGACTCCCGGAATCGGGTGGAACGGCGAGTAGAACCCGAGGTTCATCGTGTTGTTCCAGACCGACCGGTCGTCGCCGGCGCGGGCCAAGTACTGAACCGAAGCCGAGATCGGCGGCTGTACGAATCGGCCGGCCGACGCGCGGATGACCGAGTTCGGATTGACCGTGTAGGTCGCCGAGAAGCGCGGCTGCCAGTAGTCGAGCGAGTACGAACCAGGAGAGGTAGCCGTGAAGTTCGGCGCCGCCACCCCGTCTTGGGTCGTGCCGTTGGGGTGGACCCAGCCCGTGTGCGGTCCGTTCGGCTGAAGCGCAACCGCAGCCTTATTGCAATCGCCGACGACGTACTGCGCCGAAGCCGGCGGAGGAACGCCAGGCGGCAACGGCTGGACCAGCACCTGGTTCGTTGATGCTTGAACGCAGGTGTAGTTCGCCGTCATGTTGGCATAGAACGACGTCGCCGCATCGCCCGAATTCGGCAGGTCGTAGGTGAAGTTGTCGTAGCGAATCGCCGCGTTGATCAACAGTTTGTCGTTAGGACGGAACTGATCTTGCAATGCGGCATTCGTGAACTTCGGTTTCACCGCGTTGTACGAGCCGTTGGCGTTGCCTTGCCATAGGCTATCCCAAGTAGCCCCAGCCTTTGCGGCCGGCGAGCCGGCCGGCCCGTAGCCTCGCGGTCCGCCCGTCGAACTGCTTCGCCACGTCGGAGCTACGTTGGAGCCTAAAGCGACGTCGTAGTACGAGCTGGCGAGACAGATCTGCGCCTTACCCGTCGTCGGATCGTAACAGCGGTACCCGCCGTTGCCGTTCGAGGACATGTAACCGATGGGTGAGCTCCCGCCGTAGGCCGTGCTATTGTTCCAACGTTGCACGCCGGCAGTCGTGTAGTTGCCGTCGAGCGTGATGAGGTTCTGATCGTTGAGCTGATCCTGGAAGTCCAGCGCACCGCCGGAGGTGTGCGTGATCAACTGGTACTGGCCCGTTTCGGGGAAGGCCGGTACAGATCCACCGGTGCCCGCGTAGGTCGGAGCCGTTAGGTACCAATCGGAGTAGAACGTATAACCGTACGCGCGCAAGAACGCCGACTGGCTGATCGAGTAAGTGTATTGGAGCTTGGTGATGCCGGTGTCGTTCTGGTTGACGTTGAGATTGTTCCACGTTGGATCGATCGGACCGTTGAAGGCGTGGGCCGGCGTGCCCGGTGCGTAGTACGCCCCCGGCGACAGCTTATACCCATTCGACTTCGCGACCGGCGTACCGAACGGCACGTTGTAGGTCACTGCGTCCGAGTAGCCGACGTACGTCGGGCCGCAACCGGCCCCGTAATAGCCGCCGCTGGGACTCGCAGCACCGCACGTGAAGTACGAGCCGTAGGTCGTCAGCGAAGCGATCTGACCCGCGGGACCGATCGGCGAGCTACATCCATTCACCGTGAGGCCGGTCCAAGCAATCGTCTCAGGTCCGCAGATCGGAGCGTGCGGCTTGGTGCCGTAAAGCGAGTAGATGAGCTGGTTGTTTCCCGGGCCCATGTCGTTTAGGCTGCCGTAACCATAGTTGTTGAGGGCGGACCCACTCCAAAGGAACTGCACGTCGTCGCGCAGGCCATTGGCTTTCGGGATGCCCATGTGCAGGTTGACCACGTTCTCGCGGTCGGTGACCATCTGCGGATTGCCGGAAGTACCGCTGTAGTACTGCCAGCATCCTTGCTGACCGATCTGCGCGACTGGCTGGTTCGACCAGGGCGCGCCGTAGAGCGGACAGATCGGCTTGACGCCTTGACAGGTTGCGGTTCCGATCAAGCAGGTGTAGCCGGTGGCCAGAACCTGATCACTGCCGAAGCCGTAGCCGATGCCGTAGCCGTCGTTGTTGCCCGAGAAGATGCCGCCCGGCGTCATGAAACCGGCGCCGTTGCTGTTGTCGACGAAACGGTACGTCTGATTGTAGCCGAGCAGACCGACGTAGTAACTGAAGGTCCGGTCGGGCGTTGAGCCGCCGATCTCGACGCTGGCTTGATGGTAGTAGTTAGGATAGGCGGCGCCGAGATTCGCGTTTGCGAAGCCCGGATACGTACCGGTCTTGATGACCTGGTTGATGAAGCCGGCAGTACCGGCCGAGGCGACCGATGACGGACCGCCGCCGGTATAAACCTGGAGCTCCTGAAGACCCAGGCTCGACTCCGTCGATGAGTTGTAGTTATCGAAGGCGCGGTTAACCGGAATACCGTCGTATTCGTAGCCGGTGTAATAGGAGTTCTGACCGCGTACGTACGCGGCGTTGAAATCCCAACCGACGCCGCCCTGCGACGTCTGGACGCCGGGGACCGACGCCATCGCCGAGTAGGCGTTATTCAGGTTACCGCCGCCGCCGAGGGCCGCCGCTGCGGCCGCCTGTGCGGAGTTGACACTGTAAAGGTCGGAGCCAACGCCGGATTTGACCAGCGAAGAACCCGCCGAAGACGTCACTCGCGCGATCGTCGTCAGCGCCTTTTGCAATGTGAGCTGTTCCGTCGCCGTCTGGTCGGCAAAGACCACGACGCCGGGGAATGCAACACTTTGATACCCACTCTTCGTTAAGTTGATGGTGTAGGTATCGGGGCTAAGCGCGAGGATAACGAAGTGTCCTCCCGCGTCCGTCGTAGCGCCCCTAGTCTCGGATGGCGAAACGGCTTGCACTTGCACGCCGGCAACCGGCGCGCCGTTCGCATCGTGGACAACACCCGTGATGTTACCGGTGACGCCTGCCAGTGCCCATGTTCCCTGGCTAAGGAACGCCACCACCAACGTCACGGCTATGGCCGCATGACGGAGGGTTCGATATGAACTCATGTTCGTTTAACCCTCTGGTGATTGAGTTGTCAAAAGGCGAGCCGCCCTGCGCCCCTCTAGGCCTACTAAATGGCCCAGGAAACTCTCAGAGTGACCCACTGCGCCAAGGATTTCCTCAGCCTTGGGACGGTTCCTTTAGGTAGCCTTAAGGGGAAGCGTTCGGCCTGCTCGGGCCGCTAAGCGCGGGCAGCGAGCCGCCGCGCGAGCAGCTCCGGGATCTCCGAGGGGCGCTCGGCGACCGGGATCCCGGAGGCTGTGAAGGCCGCGATTTTACTCTGGGGGGTACCGAAATTGCCGGCAATAATGGCGCCCGCATGGCCTAGCGACTTACCAGGCGGTGCGTTGCGTCCCCCCACGAAGGCAACGACCGGCAGCTCGGGCATGTGCTCGGCGACGAAGGCGGCGGCGTCTTCCTCATCGGAGCCCCCGATCTCGCCGCAGATTACGAGCGCCTCGGTCTGGGGGTCGTTCTTGAACTCGCGCAGGCATTCGACGAAGGTGGTGCCGATGATTGGGTCCCCGCCCACCCCAACGCAGGTCGATTGGCCCAGTCCAGCTCGGGTCAGCAGATCGACGACCTCATAGGTGAGGGTGCCGGAGCGGGACATCACCCCGACCCGTCCTTCCTTGAAGATGTGGCCCGGCATGATGCCGACCAGCGCCTTGCCGGGAGAGATGAGTCCGGGGCAGTTCGGCCCGATGATCCGCATGCCCGACGTCGCCCCCACCACCTTGAGGGTGTCGTGGACCGGAACGCCTTCGGTGATGCAGACGGCCAGCGTGACGCCGGCCTCGTAAGCCTCGTAGAGGGCGTCGGCCGCAAAGGGCGGGGGAACGAAGATGCAGCTATGCGTGGCGCCGGTTGCGTCGACGGCTTCGCGAACGGTATCGAAGACCGGCAGTCCCTCGGGCGTCCTTTGACCGCCTTTTCCCGGCGTGACCCCGCCGACCAGATTCGTCCCGTACTTGTGCATGCGGGAGGTATGGTACGAACCTTCGGCGCCGGTGATGCCCTGCACGATGACGCGACTGTTCTTGTCAAGAAAGATCGACACGTTAACCTTTCGCTGCCAGCGCCACGGCTTGGCGCGCGCCTTCGTCCATGGTTTCGACCGGCGTCATGCCCGCTTCGGCGAGAATGCGACGCCCTTCTTCTTCATTCGTACCGGTGAGGCGAATGACCAGCGGGATCTTGCGCGACGTCGTGTGGTTCATCGCTTCGACGATGCCGCGGGCCACCTCATCGCCGCGAGTGATGCCGCCGAAAATGTTGATGAAGAAAGCCGTCGCGCCGGTGTTGTTCACGACCAGTTCGTAGCAGCTGCGCACGCGCTGCGCGTTGGCGCCGCCGCCGACGTCGAGAAAATCGGCGATCTGTCCGCCGGCGTTGCTGACCGCGTCCATCGTCGCCATGGCGAGTCCGGCACCGTTGGCCATCGTGCCGACGTTACCCGGAAACCGGCGGAAGTTGCGAATGCCGACGCCGGCCTGTGCGGCAAGCAGTTCGTCCTCGTCGAGCGGCAGTGCGGTTCGCCACGCTTCGAATCGCGGATTGCGAAAGAGCGCGTCGTCGTCGAGCTCGATCTTGGCGTCGGACGCGACCACGCGGCCGTCGCCCGTCAACGCCAGCGGGTTGATCTCGAGCAGCTTGGCGCCGAAGCGGAAGAATAGATCGTAAAGCGCGCCGGCAATAATGGGAAACTGCTTGCGATAGCCGGGATCGAGCTGCGCGCGAAAGGCGAGTTCGCGGCCGATGAACGGCGAGTACCCGATGGCCGTGTCGACGTAGAACTTTACGATCGACTCCGGATGATGCTCCGAAACCTCTTCGATGTCCATCCCGCCGAAACGGCTTACGATAAAGACGGGCTTGCGCGCGGCGCGGTCGATCGTTACCGCGCAATACGCCTCCTTTGCGATCTCGAGCCGTTCTTCGATGAGCAGCGACTTGATCGGTTCGCCGGTTGGATTCTGCCGATTCGGCGGCATCGGCGTCGCCATAATCTCTTCGGCAACGCTGCGGCCCTGCGCCGAATGGCTCGCCATCTTGATTTTTCCGGCCTTGCCGCGCCCGCCCATGAGGACCTGTGCCTTGACGACCCACTCGCCCGGCTGTTCGCGCAAGAACTCCTCGACTTGGGCGGGCTCCGTCGCGTGATGGCCGCGCGGCACCGGAATGCCGGCTCCCTTGAAGAGCTCCTTGCCCTGATACTCCATCAGATTCATCGCGGCCGCACATTTTCGCTCACGATAAGGCGGAGCACCTTGCTAGTTCTGTCGCAGCCCGTGAATGGTTCCCGTCCGCTCCAGCGGCCGAGCCGTTGGCTTGGCGAAATCGGTGTGATAGACTAGAGGTGAAGTTGTCGGCTTCTCTATCGACATCGCAGGAGGCGTCCGAAAGGGTGCCTCCTGTTGCTAATCCAGGCGACCTAAGAGCGAGCGCGCAACCCTGGGGAGTGACGGCGCGTGCCGACTCTCTGCACATCTGCGCGGCTACGGCTGATGACTAAAACCATTTACAGGAGGCACTTGCTTTCGAAAGAACTTAAAAATACAGTTGCGATTTTTCTGGCAAACGCGGCGCCGTCGCCCACTCGTGCCGAAGAGCGTCGCGGACGTTCTTTGCCGTATCATTTTTACTGACCGCTGTGGCGACGTGCGGGCCACCGAAGAGTGAACCGTCTTTTTTATTGGATCGTCGCGGCAATCGTCACTACGATGGCCTTGCTGCAACTGACTTCTGCGGCACAGGAATCTCAAACTTATGATGAGGCCGTTTACATCGCCGCCGGATACTCCTATTGGCTGACGGGCGATTTTCGAATCAATACCGAGCATCCTCCCGTGGCAAAGCTTTTGGTAGCGGCCCCGCTTTTACCATTGAAGTTGACTCTACCGTTAGCCAGTGCGGCGTGGCGGCACGCCGACCAATATGCTTTTGGAGCAAACTTTCTCTATAATAACCGTCTGAGTCCTGATTCTATTCTCATTGTTGCCCGAAGCGTTACCATCGCGCTGACGTTGTGTTTCGCACTTATTCTCGTGGTATGGGTGGAACGGCGAGCCGGCCGCATAGCGGCCGTTATTGCGCTCACGCTTTTTGCGTTCGATCCAAACATTTTAGCCCATGGCCGATACGCGACTAACGATCTTTGTTTGGCGCTATTCTTTTTCGTGGCTGTAATTTGCTGGGACCGAGCCTTTCGGCGGGGGGGCGTTGTCGATTACGCCATTGCCGGCCTCGCCCTGGCCTTGGTAGCCGGCACGAAGCTATCAGGTCTCTTAGTGTTGCCCGGAATAGTACTGATTGGCTTTGTGCGTCGTCCTAACCCAAGAGTACTTGGCGGCCGTTGCGCGGTTGCTTTGTTCACGGCCGTAGCCACGATGGCTCTCTTCTATCATGGGGAGCTTTATCGCTACGCCGGTGTTATCGATGCTTGGCGTGCGCAGACGGCCGGCGGTCACCTTGCCTATGTCTTTGGCACGACGTTTAAACAAGGCAGGTGGTATTTTTATCCGGCAGTAGCTGCCGTAAAAACTCCGGTAGGAGTATTTCTTGCCCTGCTAGTGACGATAGCTGCAATGCTATATCGAAGGCGTATCTCGACAGAATCCTTTGTCGTGCTCGTCCCAGCGGCAATCTACGCCACGGGCTGCATCCTCTCGCCGGTCGATCTCGGCGTTCGGATTCTACTTCCGATCTACCCGTTACTGTACGCATTCGTTGCGCTCAACTTGCCTGGGCGGAAGTGGAACGCAGCCATAATGGCTTGCACGGTCGTCCTCGCGATTGAATCGGCGACGATCTATCCCTACTATCTCGCATACTTTAACGCGTTCTCCGGAGGACCCACGCATGGGCCGCGATACCTGCTGGATTCTAATATTGATTGGGGCCAGGATACAAAGCGCCTTAAATGGTTCTTGCAATCACGCGGAACGAATGGTGCGTGTACCGCATATTTTGGATTGGCGTATCCTTTTTACTACCACATCGTGCAGCTACCGTGGTCCGGATACGTCAATGCAAGCAACGAACGGTCGCTAAACTGTTTTGTTGCCGTCAGCGTGACGTGGCTTTACGGCGGCCCGGAAATTGCCGGCCCTACGTGGGGGTGGCTGCGACGTCAAACTCCCTATGCTCGCGTTGGATATTCAATCTACGTGTACGATTTCAGAAACGGAAACGCTCAGCGTATGTCTCACCGCGGACAGAAGGCTCTGCAACGTCTATCGGTCGCGTGGGGCACACGTACGTCTCAAGGGAGATAAAAGACCGGCCGACAGAGCGGAAAACCGCCGAACGCGTTACTCCAGGCGACCTAAGAGCGAGCGCGCGATGATGATCTGCTGGATCTCCGACGTCCCCTCGTAGATTTCGGTGATCTTCGCATCGCGGTAGTAACGCTCGACGGGGAACTCGCTGGTATAACCGTATCCGCCGTGAATCTGCAGCGCTTCGGCAGCGTGCTTTCGTGCCGCGGTCGACGCAAAGAGTTTGGCTTTGCTCGCCGCGAGTGCAAAGGGCTGGCCGGCGTCGGCCAGCGCTGCCGCGCGATAGGTGAGCAGTCGGGCCGCGTCGAGGTCCATGGCCATCCGCGCAATCTTGAACGAAACGCCCTCGAAGGCTCCGATCGGCTTGCCGAAGGCAACGCGCTCCTTGGCGAACTTCACGGATTCGTCGAGGCAGGCAGCGAGAATCCCGATGGCCTGAGCGGCGATGCCGATTCGTCCGGCCGTCAGCGCACGCATGGCGTTCCCGAAGCCTTCGCCCTCCTCGCCGAGCAACGCGTCGACGCCGACGGCAACGTCGTCGAAGGAGAGATCGCAGGTGTTGCTGGTGTGAATGCCCAGTTTCTCGGTCACGCGCTCGACGCTGATACCGGGAAGGCTTGCTTCGATTAAGAACGCGCTTACGCCGCGCGCTCCGCTTCCGCCGGTGCGGAACATCCCCATGATTACCCCGGCATAACTGCCGCTGGTGCACCACTGCTTGCGCCCGCCGAGAACGTAGCCGTCGGCGGTGCGCCGCGCCGTGGCCCGCAGCGCGGCGGCGTCGGAACCGGCATCCGATTCGGTCAGCGCAAATCCGGCGATGACGTCGGCCGTGGCGAGCTTTTCCAGCCACCGCTCCTTCTGTTCGGCGTTGCCGAGCGCGAGAATCGCCGAGCAAATCATCGAATGAACCGAAACGGTAACGGCGGTCCCCGCATCGACGCGAGCCAGCTCCTCTATCGCCAGCGCATACGAGAGATAATCCGCGCCTGCTCCACCGTGGGCTTCCGGAACGAGGATTCCCATGATTCCCGCGTCGGTTAGCTTGCCGTAGAGCTCGCGAGGAAAGACGTGATTGCGATCCCACTCGGCGACGTGCGGAGCGATCTCGCGCTGCGCAATCTCTGCCGCCAGCGCGCCGACCGCGCGCTGCTCGTCACTCAACTCGAACTGCACCCTCGTCGCCTCAATCACGCCGCTTTAATTCCAACATGTTGTAGATTCCAACTTTGATGAGCGGAACTGATTTTGTTCAGATCGAGGAGCCGAGGGGCGAAGTTTACTATGGTAAATGAGCCCTCGGCGACAATGAGCTGGACGAAATCAGACCGCTATGAGTATCGCGTCGCCTTGACCGCCGCCCGAACATATAGTCGCAATCCCATATCCGCCGCCGCGCCGGCGCAGCTGATTGATCAGCGTGCCGACGATGCGCGCGCCCGAGGCACCGATCGGATGGCCCATCGCCACGGCACCGCCGAACTGGTTGATGATGCCCTCGTCGAGTCCGAGACGGCGGGCAGAGGTGATGGCGACGGTCGAGAAAGCCTCGTTGATCTCCCATACGGCGATGTCTTTGGTGTCGAGTCCGCTGCGGTCGAGCAGTTTGCGCGCCGCCATGGCCGGCGTCAAACTGATGTATGGCGAGTCCCAAGCAACCGTTGCATGCTCGACGATCGTCGCGAGCGACTCATAACCACGCTCGGCGGCATACTGCGAGTCGGCCAGAACGAGGGCGGCCGCACCGTCGTTAACGCCGGGTGCGTTGCCCGCCGTTACCGTGCCGTTGCGCTCGAGCGGACGAAGCTTGGCCATCGCTTCGAGGCTCGCATCGCCGCGCACCGCTTCGTCGCGGTCGACTACGGCATGGGGATGCTCGCCGGTAATGAACGGCGCATACGCAGCGTAGTCCAGCGTGAACTCCTCCGACGGCTCGTGCTCCCAAACGCGGCTCGGTGCTCCGATCGATGCCGGAATGCGCACGCGCCCCTGTCGCGGCAGCTGGTCGACGACGACTTTGTCCTTCGCCTTGCTCGCAACGCGAACCGGAACGATCTCGTCCTCGAAATGGCCGGCCGAGTGAGCGGCGGCCGCGCGGCGATGGCTCTGATAGGCAAAGGTATCCTGTTCCTCGCGCGTCAGACCGAGCTCGTCGGCGACTTTGCTGCCCTGGGCCGACATCGTCATGCCGAAATACTGATCCCAGAGTCCGTCGTAGATCATCGCGTCCACGATCGCACCGTCGCCGAAACGATAACCCCAGCGAGCGTCGCGCAACAAGTACGGCGCGTTCGACATCGATTCCATTCCGCCGGCCGCAACGACCGTAAAAGCGCCGGCGTCGATCGCGCGCTTGGCATTGACGACCGCGAGCAGACCGGAGGCGCAAACTTTGTTGACCGTGTCGGCCGTGACCGTTTTGGCGAGACCCGCTTTGAAGAGCACTTGGCGCGCCGGATTCTGGCCGACGCCGGCTTGCAGGACTTCACCGAAGGAAACGTGCTCGATCTCGGATGGATCGATCTTCGAACGCTCGATCGCGCCGGTTAAGGCGACCGCGCCGAGCGTCGTTGCGGAAAGCGGGGCGAGCGCTCCCCCGAGTTTACCGAATGGCGTGCGAGCCATGCCCAGTACGACGGCTTTAGAGTTCGTATTCATAGCGCGGCTCACTTTCGCAGGGGCTGGGTCGCGCCCTGCGCCGGGTCTTAACCTAACGCGCAGAGCTTCCAAACTCGTACTGCGAGTGCCACGCGGTGCCTTTGACGAGGATACCCGGAAATCGCGATGCTCAATGTCGGACGACGACCGGACAGCTTTCGCATTCGAACTGAATCGTCACGTGGGAGATTCCGAAGTGGTCCTGCGCGCAGGCATCGATTTCGCGCAGCACGTCCGTCGCTTCGCTGAGACGACGGTCGTCGAGCAACACGTGCGCCGAGAGGGCATACGAACCGCTGCCGATCGACCACACGTGCAGGTCGTGAACGCCGGTCACGCCGCCGATCTTTGCGAGATGGTCGGCCAAACGGTCCGAATCGACGTCGCTCGGGACGCTCTCCAGCAGCACGTCGGTCGCGTCGCGCATTAGTCGCACCACGCCGACGACGATAATCGCTGCGACGAAGAGCGAGAGTATCGGGTCGATCCAGGCACGGTGCGTCAGGGCGATCGCCACACCTCCGACGATCACGGCCAGCGCGCCAACGGCATCTCCCAGCACGTGAAAGAGCGCCGCGCGGACGTTGAGATTGCGGCGTCCGTCGCCCCGCAGCATCGCTCCCACGCCGGCGTTGACGGTGAGGCCGATCGCGGCCACGACCGTCATCGTGACGGCCTGCGGCTCGACCGGCGCGCCAAAGCGGCGGACGGCGGCGTAAACGATCGCGATCGTCGCGACCAGCAGAAGCGTTCCGTTTACCAGCGCACCGAGCACCTCGATCCTTCCGTAACCGAAAGTGCGCCGCGGGTCGGCCGGCCGGGCCGCGCCGATCGCCGCCAGCAGCGCCAGTCCCAGCGCGAAAACGTCCATGCATACGTGCACGGCATCGCCGGTGAGCGCCAGGCTATGCGATACCGCGCCTCCCCAAAACTCGAGCAGCGCGACCAGCGCGGTCGCGATAAGCGCGAGCGTTATTCGCCGTCGGGTCGACACTTGCGGAGTAGGATAAAGAGCATCGCGGCAAAGAGCGCCAGCGTCGTGCGTTCGCCCGCGATCGCATCGGGCTCCCAAGTCCCTTCGCCGCCGGCGCTCGCTTCGATCTGCGGAACGATGCGCGGAACGGCCTCACAATAGCGATCGAATGCCTCGCCAAATCTCGAGCGCAGAAACTCTTCTTCGTGTGGGACGATGGTCGCGTAGACCGCAGCCATCGCGGCGAGGCTTCCGCCGATCAGCGTTGCGCGCGTCCGCGGCGAGTTCTTCCCGGTAAAGGCGATCGCAAAGCCCAATGCCGTGAGAAAGTTTCCCAGATAGAGCGGATTGCGCACGTGGCCGTAGGGCCCGGCCGTAATCAGCTTCGGCGCGGTGACGGCATCGTCGCGCGTGGTCTTGCCCGAATATCCGACCGCCCAGCAACGCAAGAGCTCGCCGGCGATCGCGATCGGAAGACCCATTCGGACGCTCGTAGGGCTCGGCTTGCCGCGCAACGCCAAAAGCGCCGCCGGCAGGCTCAATAACAGTCCGCGATTTTTGAAAACAAAGGCGCGCATCGTTGGCGTTTCGCCGTCCATCCCTTGCCCTTACTCACGGCGTCCCCCAACTCCCGCGCCGTGCTGCGCCGCGGCATAAACGTCGCGAAGGGAACGCACCAACGGAATGCCGGGCTGCCAGCCGGTGCGCTCGCGAAGCTTTTGCGGATCGCCGACGTAGAGCGGAATCTCCGCCGAGCGAAAACGCAGCGGATCCTCGCGCACCTCGACCGGAACGCGCGCGATCGCAATCAGCTCGCGCAGAACGTCGCGAATCGTGACGGCTTTACCGCTGCAGACGTTATAGACTTCGCCGCTTTCGCCGTCGGCTGCAAGCGCGACGTATGCGGCAACGACGTCGCGAACGTCGAGAAAATCGCGCGCCGCACCGAGGTTTCCGACTAGCAAGTGGGGAGCTTCGCCCGAGGCGACGCGGGCCAACTGCGCGGCCAGCGAGGAGACCACGAAGCGCTCGTCCTGACCCGGTCCGATGTGGTTGAACGCTCGCGCCACCACGACGTCGAGATCGAAGCCGCGCGCGTGGGCCAGCAGAATGGCCTCGGCCGCCGCCTTGCTCGCGCCGTACGGCGACCCCGGACGCAGATCGAGCATCTCGCGCAGCGGAAAGTCGTCGGCTTGGCGCCGCCCGTAGACTTCGGCGGAGCTGGTAAAGATAATGCGCGGGCGCTGTCCCCCGGCATAAGCGCGCACCGCTTCGGCAACGCGTACCGTTCCCATGACGTTGATTTCGTAGGTCTCGGCCGGGCTGCGCAGAGATTCGGGCACGAAGGTCTGCGCGGCGAGGTGAAAGATGACCGTCGGGCGGAACGAATCGATCGCGTCGCGCAGCGATTGCGCGTCGGCTAGATCGATCGGGCGATACCCTTCGCGCGCGTCGTGCGGGCCGCCACAGGCTAACGTCTGCGCGCCCGCCCGCTGCAGCGCCTCGACTAAGTGGCCGCCGACAAAGCCGCTGGCGCCGGTTACCAGCGCGCGCACGTTCGGATTTCCGAGCTTACGCCCGCAGGCGCACCGAGAGCCGGTCGAGATCGGCCTCGACCATCGTTGCGACGAGATCCTCGAAGCTCATCTGCGGCGCCCAGCCGAGTTTGCTGCGGGCTTTGCTCGGATCGCCGATGAGCCGGTCGACTTCGGCGGGGCGCACGAAGCGCGGGTCGATGACGACGTACGGCTCGTAAGAACCGAGCCCCGCCGCTTCGAACGCGATGCGGACAAAGTCGCGCACGCTGTGGGTTCTTCCGGTAGCGATCACGTAATCGTCCGGCTCGTTCTGCTGCAGCATCGCCCACATCGCGCGAACGTAGTCGCCGGCAAACCCCCAATCGCGGTGCGCGTCGAGGTTCCCAAGCCGCAGCTCGGTTGCCAGGCCGAGCTTGATGCGCGCGACGCCGTCGGAGATCTTGCGCGTCACGAACTCTTTTCCGCGCCGCGGCGATTCGTGATTGAAGCAGATTCCGCTGCAGGCGTAGAGACGATAGGATTCGCGATAGTTCACGGTGATCCAGTGCCCGTAAACTTTGGCGACGCCGTACGGACTGCGCGGATAGAAGGGCGTATCTTCGGTTTGCGGCGTCTGCACGGCGTTTCCGAACATCTCCGAGCTCGAGGCCTGGTAGAAGCGGATCGAGGGATCGACTTGGCGGATCGCCTCCAACACGCGGGTAACGCCCAATGCCGTGAACTCTCCGGTGAGCACCGGCTGGCGCCACGACGCCGGCACGAACGACTGCGCCGCGAGATTGTAGATTTCGCTGGGGCGCACGTCGCTGACGATGGACGTGATCGAGCTCTGATCGAGCAGGTCTCCGGAGACGATCTCGACGTCGTCGACGATGTGCTCGATTCGTTCGTGCACCTCGGTACTGGTGCGGCGGGTCATGCCTACGACGCGATAGCCCTCACCCAGCAGCAGCTCGGCAAGATAGGATCCGTCTTGTCCGGTGATTCCGGTAACGAGTGCGGTCCGCGACACGCCTTCCCTCAACCTTTACGGCCGTGACGTTCGGCCAGCGTAACCGCGATAAAGGCGGCGACTTCGCTGGGCAGCGTGCCACGGCCGAAGCCGGCGTCGTATCCAAGCTCGCTCGCCAAGCGATTGGTAACCCTCGGGCCGCCGCAGATTAACACGACCTCGTCACGCATCCCCTCCGCCTCGAGCAGCTCGCCCAGCGCGGTAAAGTTCTTGACGTCGCTGCCCTTCTGCGTGACCGCCTGCGAAGCGAGCAGCGCATCGATGCGGTGCTCGCGCGCAAAGCGCACCAGCTCTTCGACGGCGATCTGGCTCCCCAGATTGAAGGCTTCGAACGCGTGGTAACGCTCCAACCCGTAGTCTCCCTTATATCCCTTCATGTTGAGAATCGCGTCGATACCGACGGTATGGGCGTCGGTGCCGATGCACGCACCGGCGACGCGAATCTTGCGTCCGAGGCGCTCGGCGACGAAGGCGTCGATTTCCTCCATCGTCATCGCGTGGGAGTGCGCCGACGGCGCGATAGCGTCGACGTCGACCGACTGCGTCGTGCTCGCGTAGACGACGAAGAAAGAGAAACCCGACGCGATAGGGCGCCCATCCACGACTTGCACGTCGGTGAACCCCATTTTTCCCGCGAGCAGCCGCGCCGCCTCGTCGGCCGCCTCGCTCCACTCGACCGGAAGGGTGAACGAGAGCTGTACCTTTCCGTCGTTTTGGGTGTCGCCGTACGGCTTGACGAGTTGACTCACCGTTCGGCTCCGCTGAGCTCGGGTTTGGCCGTCGCCGGATGTAGCGCTTCTTCGAACGGGTTGTAGTAGCCGTCGCGACGGGCGAAGACGCCGTCGAATCCGCGGCCGCCCTCCGGAGATCGCGAAACGTCGGCGAACACGCTCGCTTCGATGGCGTTCATCAATCCCATCGCCGCGACGCGCTCGAGCAGGGACTCGCAGTCGCTCAATACTCGCGCCGCTCGCCGCTCGATCGTTCCGCCGGGACGCAGCACGATCTCGTCGCCGAAGTTACGCGCCGTGTTCATGATGTAGCGGGCGTTCTCCAGCGAAAGGACGCGATCGCCTAAGAACGGCGTATGCACGGCTTCGGTGAGCATGCCGCAAAGGTGAATGTGCTGCCCGGTCATCACCGACGTCAGATTGAACATCGCATCGATGAGGTGCCCTTTGAAGACGTCGCCGGTCATATGCTTGGTCGGAGGCATGTATTTCAGCGGCGCGTTCGGGAAGATCTCGCGCGCAAGCTGCGCCTGCGCGACCTGATAAAGGAAGCCATCCTTGAGGTCGGGATCGATTTCGTAGGCGTCGCCCAGGCCGATCTGCGCGTCCGGTAGTCCGGCACGATGAGCGAACTCCTCGTTGATGAACTGCGAGGCGAGCACCGCCGGAGCTTGTTCGACGGCGTCGGCGGTCGTCAGATAGTTGTCTTCGCCGGTGTTGATGATGATACCGGAGTAGGCGTTGAGCATGCGGCTGAAATGCTGGTCGATAAACGTGCGTTTCATGTTGATGTCGCGGAAGAGGATTCCGTACATCGAATCGTTGAGCAGCATGTCGAGCCGCTCGATCGCCGCCATGGCGGCGATCTCGGGCATGCAGAGCCCGCTCGCGTAGTTGGTGAGCATCACGTAACGGCCCAAGCGTTCGGCAATCTCGTCGAGCGCCGCGCGCATGATGCGGAAGTTTGCTTGCGTGGCATACGTGCCGCCGAAGCCCTCGGTCGTGGGACCGAATGGAACGAAATCGAGCAGCGATTGGCCGGTGGAGCGAATTACGGCAATGACTTGCGCGCCGGCCTCGGCCGCAGCGACCGCGGCGGTGCGATCCTCGTAGATGTTGCCGCTAGCGACGATCACGTACAGCAGCGGCGGGGGCAGTTGCGGCAGGCGGTCGAGCCGCGCACTGCGCTCTTCGCGCCGAGCGGCGATTTTTGCCAGCGCGGCTTCGACGTGCGGGCGCAGCGCTCCGCGCGCCGCCTCTTCAGGCGTGTCGCGGAACTCGTCGGTCGTGAATCGCCGCAGCGCCATCGCTTCGGCAAGCGCCGCCGGATCGAGGCCGGTCTCGGCCAGCGCGCGGCCGTAGGCGAGCGCCACGCCACGTGCCCGCTCGAGAGGATCGAGCGCGTCGACGATCGCGTTGGGGAGCGGAACCTCGTTGGGAGCGATACCGTCGACGCCTAAAAGGCGCAGCACCGCACGCTCCACCGACACCGTCGAGTGGGCGGCGATGAATGCCTCAACGGGTGCGACGATGCCCGCGGCCAGCGCACGGCAGCGATCGACGCGTTCCCGATCGATCCGCAACTCCATAGGCCGCCTATCTTAGGGAACTTCGGTTCGCAGGCCTGGACGCGAGGTACGCGGCGATTCCCGCGCGCCACGACGGCATCGCGATGCCGAGCGCGGCGAGCTTAGCATTCGCGAGGGCGGAAAAACGCGGGCGAACCGCGGGGGCCTTCCACTGATGCGCGGCAATCGGCTCGACCGCAACCGCGGCACCGGCCTGCTCGACCGCCTCGCGGGCGAAATCGTACCAGGTCACCGATCCGGCATCGACCGCGTGGTACAAGCCATAATGCTGCTTTTCGAGCAGCCGCCAGATCGCGTCGGCGAGGTGTCCGGCAAAGGTGGGCGACGCGGTCACGTCGGCGACGACGCGAAACGGCGCGCCGCGGACCTGCGCGAGCAGCCGTTCGATGAAGCTCCGACGTCCCTTTGCCGAGGCGTCGCCGTATAAGCCGCAGGTGCGGACGACCAACGCGTTCATTTGCAGCGAGTCGACGAGGAGTTCGCCCGCGAGTTTAGAGGCTCCGTAAACCGAGAGCGGATGCGGCGCGTCGCGTTCCGCATACGGTACGGTCGTCTCACCGTCAAAGACGTAGTCGGTGCTGATCGTAACGAAGGTAGAACCGGCGTCGCGCGCGAGCCGCGCGGCATCGCGAACGGCGAGGGCGTTGATCTCGAAAGCCGGCCGCGGTTCCGCTTCGCAACGATCCACATCGTGAAACGCAGCGGCGTTCACGACGACCTCCGGACGCCATCGTCCGATTGCGGCACGAATGCCTTCACGGTCTTCCAGTTTCAGCGCTTCGTGTGAAGGCGCGACGATCTCGCATTCCTTCCAGCGGCATCTGATCGCCGTTCCGAGCTGACCGCTTCCCCCGAGGAGAAGTACGCGCCTCAAACGGTCGAGCGACGTCCCGCCGTATGCCGCTGCGCGGCTAGCGAGATGGCGACGGCGAGTGCAGCCGCGGCGTTGCCGAAGGCCATGATGTCGACGACCGTCGCGAGCGACGGATGATACGTCGCGATCGCCGCAAGGGTTCCGAAAGTACAGATAAATAGCGGCACGGTGAAAGCGAGGCGGTGCGTCGCGATTCCGTAGTACGTCAGGGCGTTGGTAAGCGCCAGCAGGACCATCGCCAGCCCGTAGGTTACGAGCAGCGGCGCGGCCGCGTCGAAGGCGTGCCCGACCAGCGCGTGCAGCACGAACGTCCCAAAGAACTTGAAGATGAAGAGCCCGCAGAGTGCGATCGACGAGAACATCAACAGACTCATGAAGAGCACTTCGCGCGTCTGCGCCCCGCGAGCGTGGCGGTCGGCCGCTTGCGGTAGGAGCACGGTCGGCACGAAACCGACCAGATAGAGCAGCGTCTTGCCGCCGAGCGAGGCAGCGGCGTAGAGTCCGGCCGCGTGCGCGTCAAAGAAGTGCTTTACCAAAACGACGTCGGCCGAGCCCATGAGCGCGATCGCGATCGTCGCGGCCGCCGCGCCGGCGCCGGCATTGAGTATGCGGCGCCAATCGTAACGCACGCTCTGACTGCGAGACGACGCGTAGCGCCGGGAGAGACGAAACCACAGGTAGATCAGGGCGCAGAGCGGCCCGAGCAAGAAGCCGAAAATCGCACCACCGAGTTTAAAACCTACGGCGATGAGCACTCCGATTCCCAGCACCTTGGCGACGCCTTCGGCCGCGTTGGAAAGCGAGTAACCGCCAAAATCCTGCGTGCCTTGCGCGACGGCACGCAGCGCACTGACGAAGAGTGCGCTGCCGGCGATAACGCCGACGAACGGCACCGACCACGCCGGGACGTGCAAGAAGCGCGCGAACCAAAGCGATCCCAGCAGCGCCAGCGCTAGATAGACGACGGCGAGCTTGGCGAATCCGCCGGCAACGCTGTCGGTAAGCCCGCGCAGATGGCCGTCGTCGTGCAGCGCCCGGAACTCCGCGGCAAGTTGCGCGACCACCGGTGCGACAAAGGCCGCAGGCAGCGCGGCGATGACCGCCGCGTTGATGAGCGCATAGAGTTCGCCATAGGTCGTGACGCCGAGCTGGCGGCTCGCCACTGCATGCGCGATAAAACCGCAGATGTTGAGCACCATGCCGGCGGTGAAAACCAGCAGGCTCTGCTTGATCATCGCACTTGCTCGAAGGCGCGCGAGTCCGCGCCGAAGCACGAGCGTGCCTGGCGGACTCATACTGCCGTTCATCGTACCCTCGTTCTTATGGAGATCGAGCAATTACCTCTCGGTGGCGCTATGCTGCTGACGCCACGCATCTTCGCTGACGAACGAGGCTATTTCGAAGAAATTTACTCGCTCGATCGTTATCGCCGATGCGGCATCGAAGAAACGTTCGTGCAAGACAACCTTTCGCTCTCGCGGCGCAACGTCTTGCGAGGACTCCACGGCGACCCGCGATTAGCCAAATTGGTCTTTGTCGTGAAGGGCAGCATCTATGATGCAATCGTCGATTTCAGACCCGAAAGCCCCACCTATCGGCGCTGGTTTGCCGTCACGCTGGGCGCCGCACAGGCCCGCCAACTCTACGTGCCCCGCGGCTTCCTTCACGGCTTTTTGGCCTTAGAAGACGAGACGATCGTGGCTTACAAGCAGAGCGCCCCCTACCGCCCGGAGTCGGAGATCGCCGTCGCCTGGGACGACCCGGATCTCTCGATCGAGTGGCCGCTCGCAGGCGGCCGGCCGATCCTGTCCGCTCGGGACGCCGCCAGCCCTCGGCTGCGCGGGGGCCCGGCGTAACAAACGCGCCGAGGCTAGGTAGAAGGCCGCAGAGGAACCGAATCGAGGGAGAATGGCATTCCGTGATCAGAGCGACGAAGCTCTGGTGCAGCGAGTGCGCTCCGGGGAAAGGGAGGTCTTCGGCGTGCTGGTCGACCGCTACAAACGCGGCATTGCGAACTTTATCGGTGCGACGGTGCGTAACTCGTCGGAAGCGGCGGACTTATCGCAGGAGACTTTCCTGCGCGCGTACGCTCATCTCGCTACGTTCAACCCGCAACTCGGAAAATTCTCGACCTGGATCTATCAAATCGCAAGGAACGTGAGCCGAACCTATCTCGCCAAATCGATGCGCTCGCCGCAGCTGCAAGAGCTTCCGCAGGAGCGTACGCTCGAAGAAGCGCTGCCCGATCTTTCTCCGCAGGTCGATCCGGCCGGCGGATTGCTGCGCGAAGAGGCCGAGCGCGAACTGCGCGCCGCCTTAGCGGAGCTTCCCGAGCGAACGCGGACGGTTCTAGCCCTTCGCTACTTCGACAGCATGGAATATCAAGCGATCGCGACGACGCTGGGTCTCTCGCTCGGCAACGTCAAGACGCTCATTCATCGCGGGAAGATCGCGCTCACCAAGAAGATGCGCGAACGCGAAACGCGCGCGTTGGGGGCGCTTCAGACCGATACGAATCACGGAGGACGGCGTGCGCTGCTCCTCGTGTGAGCCCCTGCTCGATTCGTATCTCGAAGCGACGCTGCGTCCGGCGCAATCGGTGCAGGTGGCCGCGCACTTGCAGGACTGCAGCGGATGCAAGGCGCTGCTGAGCGAGTTGCGCGTGATCGACGCGCTGCTTCATACGGCGAGCCCTCCGGCGCGCTTCGACGCAGGCTTTACCGCCGGCGTTTTAGAGGCCGCGCAAGCCGCATTCGCGCCGGCGGTACGCCGTCGCAGCGCGCTTTGGCCGTCGCTCTTGGCCTATCTCGGCATTGCTTGGATCGCAGCCGCATTCGTCTTCATGCGCCGGCACGACCTCGGGTTGCCGCTCGCCGGGCTTTGGCAGATGCAGGCACACGGGTTTGCGGCCTTCGCGGCCGTCGTTCGCACCGTCGCACCGGCCACGCCGCTTGCGGCCGCGGCCGTCACCGCCGTCCTGATCGTCGACTTCCTTTTACTGTGTGCGATGTTTTACGGTTACCGCCATCTCCGCCCGCGGCTGGCCGTTTATCTCGCTAGAGGACCACGACCGTGAAAAACCGACTCTTCGCCGTTCCCCTGCTCGTGCTGGGCGCTCTGATACTCTTGGCCGCCCCGGCGTTGGCCGACGCCCGCGCCATCTACCATGGCGGCACCTATTTCGGTTCGGTCGTCGTCGAGCCGGGCCAGGTTGTCGACGGCGATCTTACGGTGATCTTCGGCGACGCCACGATTGCGGGAACCGTCGACGGCGACGTCAACGTGATCGGCGGGAGCTACGATCCGCGCCCCGGCGGGGTCGTCGCCGGACAGGTCAACCAGATCGGCGGGGCGGTGACGCAGGCGGTCGTTCCGTGGGCACCGAGCGAAACGGTCTACAACCCCTATCTTCCGGACCACCGCCTCCTTTGGCGGCTTTCGTGGAACTTGCTGGCGGTGCTCGTCTTCCTCATCTTTCCGCTGCGCACGAGAATGGTGCTCGACCGGCTGGAACGCCACCCGGGCCTCTCTACCGTTGCCGGCGTGCTCGGCTGCGTCGCCATTATCCCGCTGGCCGTGCTCCTGGCCATCACGATCTTGCTGTTACCGCTGATCCTCCTCGAGATGATCTTCGTCTTGGCCAGCGCCTTCTTGGGAACGGCCGCGCTGGCGCTGCTCATCGGCCGGAGGCTCTGCGAACTGGTCAGTCCGGCGACGACTCCCTCGCCTTTGCTGGCGCTGGGGGTCGGCGTCGCGCTGATCACCGCCGCCGAGCTCGTTCCCGTCCTCGGTACGCTGGTGCTGATCTTGGTCGGCCTCATCGGACTAGGCGCGACGATCCTTTCCTTTGCCGGCGAGTCGCTAGGCACGTCGATTAGCGGACCCCCCATGGCCTCCGCCTAAAAGAAGCGCATGTCCACCATCTCGCGAGCGGCGCAGTTCGCCGAGCGAACGGCCCACCTTCGGGCCTCCACGATTCGCGAGATGCTCAAGGTCACGCAACAACCCGACGTCATCTCGTTCGGCGGCGGCCTGCCCGCACCCGAACTCTTTCCCACCGCCGAGATTGCAAACGCGACGCAGGTCGTTATGGAACGGTACGGTCCGGCCGCGCTTCAGTACAGCGTGACCGAGGGAATCCCCGAGATGCGCCGCTGGGTTGCCGACCGGCTCAACGCGCGGTTCGATCGTAACTTCGAGTCGGAGACGGTTACGATCGTCAACGGTTCGCAACAAGGCCTCGATCTGGTTGGCAAAATCTTTCTCGATCCCGGCGATCACGTCGTGCTCGAAGATCCGTCGTATCTCGGCGCGATTCAAGCCTTCGACGCCTATCAAAGCCGCTACCTGACGGTCGATACCGACGAGGAGGGCCTCATCCCGGAGTCGCTCGAGCGCGTCCTCAAACGAGCCGATCCGTTTCCAAAGTTCCTCTACCTGGTTCCCAACTTCCAGAATCCCACGGGCCGAACGCTTTCGCGGCGCCGGCGCGAACTCGTCGTGCGCATGTGCGAACACTTCGGACTTCCGATCGTCGAAGACGACCCGTACGGCGAGCTGCGTTTCGAAGGCGAAGACCTTCCGTCTTTGATATCTTTTGAAACTACCGCGCCGATCATCTACTCGGGAACGGCGAGCAAGATCGTGGCGCCGGGAATGCGCATCGCATGGCTCCTCATCGCCGACGAAGCGATCCGGGAGAAGATCGTGCTGGCGAAGCAAGGTGCGGACCTCCACAGCGGCACGTTCGCGCAGTACGTCTTCCACGAGTACGCGCGCGACGGCAAGGCCTTCGACGCCCACGTGCGAAGGATCGCCCGCACCTACTCGAACCGCCGCGGCGTGATGGCCGAGGCGCTCTCGCGCTTCATGCCCGACGGCGTGCGGTTCACGCGGCCGGCCGGCGGCATGTTTCTCTGGGTGACGGTACCGGGAGTGGACACGACCGAATTGCTGCGCATATCGGCCCGTTCGAAAGTCGTTTTCGTGCCGGGCGTCAACTTCTATCCCGGACGCAACGTACACGACGGGATGAGGCTGAACTTTTCGAATGCCTCGGAGAAGAATATCGAAGTGGGCGTCGAACGACTCGCCGACGCCATTACGGCGTACCAATCTTAGAGGAGTCCAAGACCGTGGCAGACCGGTTGGTCGTCGGCATCTATCCCGATACAGACCCCAAAGCGTTGGAGAGCGCGCTCGCCGCGCAGCAACTCGACTTGAGCAAGATCAAAGTCGTCGGCGGCCGCGTGGACGATCCCGACGAATCGAAGCTGGAGTTCGTCGACGTCATCAACGACATGGACTCGAACTCGCTATCCGACGACATGACGCGCGGAACGGGCATCATGGGCGACGCCGGCGGAACGTCGGTTCCCGGCCTGGGCGGGCGGCAGGCCACGCTCGATTCTTTTTCCTCGCAGGCCGGCGCGTCGCGCGCCTATTTCGCAGGCTTTTCGATTCCCAGCGACGAGGTCGACAACTTCGGCGATGCCGTAGCCGACGGTCGAGCCGTCGTGCTTTATCCCGACGCCGGTGCCGATGCGGAGAAAATCGCGGCCGCCTTCAAAGCGGCCGGGCTACGCAACGTTCGGGCTTATTAGCGCCCGCAGCTAGACGCGACGAAAAGCTTAGTTCTCATCGGTTTGTTGCTGACGCTGCCCGAGTGCGCTCAGAGCGATCGCTTTGACTATCACCATCTGCCGACTGGATATCACTGGCGAGCCGTCTACGACGAAGCGGCCAATTCGATCGTTTATTACGGACGCGATCCGATTACCGGCGACGTCGTGTACGTCGGGCCCGACGATAGGTTCTTCATTTTCCGCCACGCCGGCCCGATCGCGAGGCGCGATTTGACCTCGCACTGGAATCCGCACGATGCCCCCTGACCGCCGCGCCTCGCGCGGCGTCCGCGTGATGATCACCGCCGCAGGAACGGTGACGGCGCAATCTCTGATCAAGGCGCTACGCGAGGACGGACGTGCCGATTTTATCGCCGGTGCCGACATGAATCCGGTAAATGCAACGCGGCCGTTCGTAGACGAGTTCGTAACGATTCCACCAGCCGCAAGCTCCGACTTCGCGACCCGCTGCTTGGAAGCGGCGCGCCGGATGGAGATCGATCTCCTGGTGCCGCTGATCGTCGAGAGCGAGTTTCTTCCGCTCGACGAAGCGCGCGAGCGTTTCGCGTCGATCGGCTGCCGCCTCCAGGTCCCGCCTAAAGAGATCTTTCTGCGAACCGGTGACAAGCTCGAGTTCGCCGAGTTCTTGAGCGCGCTGGGCCTGCCCGGTCCGACCACGGTCGCGTACGACCCGGGCATGCACGTCGAACGCTTCCCGGTCTATCTAAAACCGCGGCGCGGCTCGGGTTCGGTCGGAACGACGCGCATCGAGAGCCTGCATTCGCTGCACGAAACGGCGCGCGGCCGCAGCGACCTTATCGTCCAAGAAGCGGTTGACGGCGCCGAGTTTACCGTCGACTGTTTCGCCGCCGAACCGGGGCGCGTGGTCGCCGCGGTTCCGCGCGAGCGCATCGCGATCAAAGCCGGCGTCTCGGTCAAGGGACGCACTTACCATCATCCGCTGATCGAAGGCATCGTGCGCGACGTCGTGGAGCGCAGCGGCCTGCAGGGGCCGGCCAACGTGCAGGGCATGCTCCGAGCCGACGGCAGCTTCTCGATCATCGAGATGAACCCGCGCTTCTCGGGCACGCTCGCCCTGACGACCGCGGCCGGCATCAACTTCGCCACGCTGCTGCTCGACACGCTCGAAGGCAAGCCGATTCCCGACCTCCTCGGCAAGCACGAAGACGGTCTCGTGATGATGCGCTATTGGAGTGAAGTCTACGAAGATGCCGCGGGCAACTTCAGGCTCGGAACTCCGCTAGGCTAGTAGCTCATCGTCGTCCAGCGGTGTGGGCTCTCTAGGAGCCACTCCCATTCCCGCCTCACGCCTTCGCGCAAGCCGACTTGCGGCGTGATGCCGAGCATTCGCTCGACCTTCTTGGGCGACAGCTGCATGACGTCGAGTTCTGAAGGCAGTCGCATGCGGCCGTCGACGAGCTCCGAGCGCTCGCCCGGCGCGACGTTTTCGGTTAACGGCTCGAGATCCGTGCCGGTAACTTCGCAGACTAGGCGCGCCAGCTCGGCGATCGAGGTCGCGACGCCGGTGCCGCCATTGAAAGAGTGCGCTCCGTCCATGCCGCTTTCGATGCAGGCGCGGTGGATGCGCACCACGTCGTCGACGTAGACGAAATCGCGCAGCTGCTCGCCGGCGCCGAAGACGACCGGAGGCTTGCCCTCGGAGAGACGCTTGAGAAAGATCGTCAGGACGCGTCCGTACCATTCGCGCGGGCCGTAGGTGATGCCGTAGCGCAACGACGATACGGCAAAGCCGTAGTCGTGCGCGAAAATCTGCGCGTATTTCTCGGCGGCAAGCTTGCTGGCCCCGTACGACCAGTTGGGATTGTGCGGGCAGGCGTCTTCGTCGCTGGGCGGATCCACGGCTTGTCCGTAGATGCAGGCGGACGAGGCATTAACCACTCGCGACGCGCCGGCCGTTCGTGCGGCCTCCAGCACGTTGATCGTTCCGACCAGGTTCGTGCGCATATCGTCGAGAGGATCTTCAAGGCACTTGGTGATCTCGAGTTGCGCGGCTTGATGCGAAATGATCTCTTTGCCGCGTGCCGCCGTTTGCAGCGCCTGCGCGTCGAGCACGTCGCCCTCGACGATCTCGACGTCGTCGCCGAGCGCGGCGAGATTTTCGCGCAGGCCGCTGGAAAAGTTGTCGAAGACCGTCACGCGATATCCCGCGCGGACGAGATCGCCGACGACGTGCGAACCGATGAACCCGGCCCCACCGGTTACGAGAACTGACGTAGCCACTATGCGCGTTGACCTCGTAAGCGTCCGCGCGCAACCGACCACGCGTAGGGCAGCGCGCGTCTCCAGAACTCAACGCCCAACGCAAAGTTGATAACCGGATGATAGAGCCACGTTGCGCGGCGGTCGCGAATCAGACCGGCCGCCGCGACGATCGCCGGTGCGACGACCGAGATCGAGTAGAACGGCCATATATAGGCGCGCAGCTTGCGGTCGGCACTCCATCCCGCGGCGCGGTGCCAAACCGCTTGATTGCGATCTGCCAACCGCTTTGCGATGCGCGGGCCGAACTTGTGGACGAAGTTGAAGAGTCCGTCGACGGTGTGGTGCTCGATCAGCGCACCGGGCACGTACGCGATGTCGCGTCCTTCGTGCAGCGCGTCGACGACCGGCATAATGTCGTCTTCTTCCCACCCTTCACGCTGGGGCAGTCCGGCGCGCACCGTCGTTCCTTGCGCGATCGCCACCAAGGGCGGCTTGTCCGGCGGGAAATCGTAGACGATGTAGGAGCCGGTCTTGCGCTTGACGCGGTACGCGTGCGAGAAGGTCGTCGAGTTGGCGGCGTCGCCGTACAAGAAGTGATTGAACGGATCCGTGAAATCGTTGATGTAACGCGTGCTGAGGTTGTCGCCGGCGGTCCATACGACGCGCGGGACCGCCGCGTAGATCGCCGGGTCGGCGAACGGCTCCACGATGCGCGCGATAAAGTCGTGCGTGTGCAGGATATTGTCGGCGGCGATGATGCACAGAAGGTCGCCGGTCGCCGCAGCATAGCCCAGGAGGTGCCCCGGTTCGGCGAGCCGGCGCGGATTGTCGACGACGACGCACCCCGCGGAGCGGGCGTACTCTTGCGTTCCGTCGTCGGAAAGGCCGTCGACGACCACGATCTCGACCAACTCGGGAGGATAGTCTTGGGCGCGGATGCTTTCGATGACCGGCGGGAGCCGGCGAATCTCGTTGAGCGTCGCAATGATGAACGAGACCTTCACGGCGCGACCTCTACCTTTGTTCCGTCTCGCTCTGCCGAACGCAACGCCGCCTCGATGACGCGCACGACGCCCGCGCCGAAGCGGCCGTCGGAGCGCGTCGCGGTCCCGTTGCGGATGCTTTGCGCGAAGTCGGCGACGAGCTTGCCGAGCGCTTCGCGGTTGTCGACGAGAGGCACGTGAAGGTCGCCTAAGCGATACGAAACCATTTGCTGTTGCAGCGTGGTGCTCGATGGATCCAGCACGACGCCCTTATCGTAAATATAAATCTTCTCGGTCGGTTCGACGTCGTCCCAAACGGCCATCTTCTGGCTGCCGGAAATCATCGTACGCCGGACCTTGACCGGCGATAGCCAGCTCAGATGCACGTGGGCGAGGCATCCCCCCGGATACCACATCGTCAGGAAGGCAACGTCCGGCGTCTTAGTGTGGACGCACGCGCCTAGCTGCAGCGCCACCGATTCGGGGACTTCGTCCAAGACGTAGTTGATGATGGAGACGTCGTGCGGCGCTAGATCCCAGACGACGTTACTCTCTTGAAAGAGCCCGAGGTTCACGCGCACCGAGTCGACGTAATAGACTTTACCCAACTCGCCGCTTTCGCGCAGCGCACGCAGCTTCTCGACCGAGCCCGTGTAAAGAAACGTGTGATCCGCCATCAAGCGCACGCCGGCGGCGGCGGCGCGCTCGTAAAGATCGACCGCGTCGCGAAACGATTCCGCTAACGGCTTCTCGACCAAGACGTGCTTGCCCGCGTCGATCGCGCGAGTCGCTAATGCGTGGTGCGTTCGCGGCGGCGTCGCTAAGGCGATCGCGTCGATGCTGGGGTCCTGCAGTGCCTCGTCGATCTCCGAGAGGCCGCTCACGGAAGGGTACAGGCGCATCAAACGTTCGAGACGGTCGCGATCGCGCTCGACGAGGCAGCGAACCGTCCAATCGTGCGACGCGTGGAAGTTGCGCACCAAGTTTGGACCCCAGTAACCCGCGCCGACCACGGCTACTCCCAGCGGTTGCATGACTCGTTGCGATCCGTAAGAGGTGCTAGGCCACGACTAAGCGGCGGCAGCTCGCGAGCGCATCGACGACGGTGCCGATCTGCTCCGCCGTCAGCTCGGGGAACATTGGGAGGGAGAGAATTCTTCCAGCGCTGCGTTCGGTACGCTCGAAACTGCCCGGACCAAGTTTCAAATCTTCGTACGCCGGTTGCAGATGGATCGGAATCGGGTAGTGAATGCCGGTAGCGACGCCGCGTTCCTTCAATGCCGCTTGGACCTGCTCGCGATTCTCCACTTCGATAACGTAGAGATGGTAGACGTGTCCTTCGTCGTGCAACCGGCGCGGCGGGACGATGCCGACTTCGGCGAGCTTTGCATCGTAGGCGCCGGCGTGACGCCGGCGCGCATCGTTCCAATCGTCGAGATGGCGCAGCTTTACGTCGAGGACGGCGGCTTGGATCGAGTCGAGGCGGCAGTTGCCGGCTTTGATGAGATGCTCGTACTTCTTGCGCTGTCCGAAGTCGCGCAGCAAAAGCAGCCGTTCGAAGAGATCCGGATCGTCGGTAACGACGGCGCCGCCATCGCCGTAAGCGCCGAGATTCTTGCCGGGGTAGAAACTGAAACACCCCGCGTCGCCGAAGGAGCCGGCACGTCGCCCGTTCCAACGCGCGCCGTGCGCTTGACACGCGTCCTCGATCAGACGAAGGCCGTGTCGGCCGGCGAAATCGACGATCGGATCCATCGGTACGGCCTGCCCGTAAAGATGGACCGGCATTACGGCTTTGGTCCGCGGCGTCAATGCCGCCTCGAGTAACGCCGGATCGATGAGATAGTTCGCATCCATGTCGACCAGCACCGGACGCGCGCCGGCTGCCGAAATAGCTACGGCACAGGCGATATAGGTGTTGGCAGGGACGATCACTTCGTCACCCGGACCGATCCCGGTGGCCTGCAGAATCAACTGCAGCGCGGCCGTTCCGGACTCCAGGCCGACGCAATAGCGGGATCCGACGTAGGTCGCAAAGTTTTCTTCAAATTGCCGAACGTCGGGTCCCAAGACGAAGCTCGCATCTTCCATGACCGAGGTTACGCGGGGGAGCACCTCCTCGCGTATCGAGCGAAATTGCGCCTTTAAATCTACGAACGGGACCAGCGGCTGCATCGTCACGAGTCGCGCTTCGTCGGCGCGCGTTGGAGCGCCTTCAGCAGCAGCAAGAGGCAAACGATGCCGATAATTTCGGCTATCGCTTGCAATAACGCGGTAATTTGCACGAGGACGAGGCCGCCCGGGCGTCCCGATACGAGCCAGCCGTTGACGCACATATCGACCTTTACGTGTGGAAGCAGGCGCCACGAAGAGAATCCGATCCAACCTGGATCGTAACGCTCGTTGAGGCGCAGCACCGCTGCGTTGCCCAACTCTCGCGAAACGAAATAGAGCCAGGGCACCGGAGAGCGGAACTCTAGCGCGCGCACGCGCGCCGTCGTTTCCGGCGACGCAGCGGGAATGGCCGCCGATTGCGCGACGAGTTCGCATAGCCCGTCGCATCGCACCGCCCTTACGCCGACCGGAATCGGAATCCACACGAAGGCGCCGGGACCGGCCGCAAGCGTCGCTCCTCGCACGGTCAGCAATCGTCCTCGCACGAAAGCAAGAAGCCAAGAATCCGGCGTCACCGGAAACGGTAGGCGCGATTGCGTCAACGCGCCGCCGATCGCCTGCGCCGTTTCGGGAATGCTGGCGAACGCGAGGCGCGCGTCGATCCATGCCGCGCCGGGATCGATCGAATCGCCGGTCGCCACCATAGGACGAATCGGCGCAAAGCCCGGCGCATCGGCGAAAAACACGTTGCACGCGCCGAGCCGGTTTACGAAAGCGACGACGCGCGACCCGATGCATTCCGAAACGAGCGGTGCCGGCCCGACGATAAACTGCTGCGGCGGTACGGCAAGCGGAGGGGAGGGTGCGGAAAGCGAGCGGGCGGCTAACCCGATCGTACCGTTCGATCGCGATTCGAGCCACGGACGCGCGATTATCTCGCCGACTCCAAGGGCTTGCAACGCAGCCGCGTCGCCCGTGCGTTCGTACCGCGCCAACGCCATATCGACCGGAAAAGTTGGAAAGTACTGATTGATCGCCGCGACGCGATGGGGATAAACGTGCGCGTCGGGATCGGCTCCATCGCCCTCTCCGGTGCGCAGCTGCAGCGGCTGAAATGCCGGAAGAAACGCGACCCTAAGGAACGGCGGCGCGCTGGGCACGGCGTGCGGATAGGTTCCGGCACCGACCCAAAAATCGCTCGGTGGATGCACGATCCACGTTATTGGAAGCGCAATGCCCGCCGCTAACGCGACGTACTGCAACGGCCCGCGCGCCGCAGCCGCTGCGGCCAATAGCGCCAGCAACGCCGCAAAAATCCCGGCGAGGTCGTAGAGCTCGCGGAAGACACCGCTTTCCGGAATGCGCCGCACCGTCCACTCGTACGGGAGGGCCAGCGGACCGTGAACTCCGCTGACGATAAAGAAAATCGCAATCGCTGCGACCGCCGCTGCGATCACCGGACGCGAACGCCGCGCCAAGAACGTTCCAAGCCCGGCAAGCGCGAGCATCAGCCAAACGGCAATGCTCGCAACCGTACCGAGGCGATCGGCATAGCCCGGGAAGTAGCCGCCGAGGCCGAACAGCGCCGCCGGTTCGACCGACTGATTCGATTGCCAGGTGAGGCCGTACGGCGTCTGCAGCAGCCATCCACGCTCGGCCGCAACGCCGATTGCCGAAGGAAGAATGAAGAGCGCTCCCGCGGCCAGCGGCAGCCACTTCTTCGTGACGGCGGCAAAGACGATCAGCGCCAGCATCGCTACGATGAAGAACTGCAGTTGAGCTTCGATGAGCGCAAGCCAAAGCGCAAGGCGAACCGACGATGCTTGCCGGCCGCGCAACATCTCTGCGATGCAGCCAAGAAGCGCGCCGTAGGACAAAACCATTACGAGATGTCCGGCGACGACCTCGTTGTAAACCCACGGGTTGAAGAGCGCGAACGTCCCGATGCCGGCCGAGGCGGCCGGTGCGGCGCTCCAATGGGCGGCGAGCGCAGCGCCTCCTCGAAAGCACGAGTAGCCGGTAACGAAGGCAAGGAGAGCCAGCGCGGCGAGCGGACCGAGCAGCCACATCGCCGCCACCAGAGGCAGTGCGATGATGTACGCCGTGGGATGCGCGTTGGGAACTCCGAACCCGACGGGCAGCCATCCGCTGAACGAGTCCTCGACGAACGACGGAATGTTTGCCGCGTCGATCGGCCAGTTCCAATCGTGACGCAGTGTCGGAACGCCCTTGAGGGTCACGAATACGGCGAACGCGATTGCCGCCGCAAACGCGACGGCACCGGCGGCTACGGCGCTACGGCGAAACGTTTGCCGATCGCTATCAGGATCCAAGTCAGACACAGAAGGACGACCACCTTGGCAGCGATCGGATTAGACGCGGCGAGCGCCGCGAGCACCGCCAAAACCACGCTCCCGGCAGCAAAGGGAAGTCCGGCGCGGCGGCCGGCGTTGGGGATGGCCTGCGGGCCGGCGTCTAACTCGATCCACAGTTGAAGCGCCATGGTCGCCGCAGCAAAGATAAGGGCAAAATAGCCGGCACTCACGAATGGTGCCGCACGCTCCGCCGAGAGCACGCTTGCTGCCGCCAATGCCGCGGCGGCAGTCCCAGCCGACCACTGTGATGCGCGCGAGAAATCCCAGAACTTCGCCCCGCTCACGTTTGCAACGAGGTACGTCGGAACGTCGCGAAAACGCAGCGGCGTATCCGGAGTCAACCGCACGGGCGAAGCCTGGCTGTATCCGCTGAGTTGCAAGCGCCACCGCATCGCGATCGCGACGGCAGCGAAGGCGAGAGCGCAATAAGCAAAGATTGCCAGACCTTCGGCATAATCGTGCGGCGCGACGGTGGCTGCCAGCAGCGCGGCCCCCGCCGCAAGCGCGGCATACGTCGCGCCGGCAGTGAGGTTCCAGGAGCCCATATTCTGCACGAACGCAACGCCGTCTTCAAAGCTTTGCACCGCGAAGCGCCCCGCCGCGGTCGGCGCCAGCAGTGCGACCGCGAGCGCTACCGCTGCAGCGAATACGACGCGGTAAGCGAGCGTAGCAAAATCACCGGCCTCGGCGGTTGGAAGAACCGCGGCCAGCGCGAGCGTTGCGACGATGACGACACCTAGACAGCGTAGCGTCGCAGCGATCGTTCCGCCGCGCACCAGCGCGCAGCCGGCTGCCGCTATGCTGCCCGACCGCGTCAGCGCCGCGAACGCAATCGTGACGATGCATGCCCCAACGAGCAGTCCTTCGGCGGACGGCTCCGACGCCAGCGACGCCGCCGTCGCTAAGAGTATGGCGACCACCACCGAGAACCCGAAGACCAAGGGGAAGAGTGCCCGCGCTTTAGGTGACGCATCGGGCGGCTTCGGAAGAAAGCGCCGCAGCACGAGCATGACTACCGTAAAGAAAGCCGCTAGATAAGCAGTCGTGGCTAGGCGTTCGGCGTCCTCACCGCCCGACAACCCGGCAAAGACGAGGGCTACCGCCGTAGTCGCCACCGCATAGCGCAGCGCACGTTCGACCGCCCACGAAACGGCCGAAGCGTTTATCGATCGGACGTTCGAATCGGCCACAGGTCGGGAGCGCAGGCCAAAACGATCAAGATGACGAGCGCGATGAGGGATAGACCGGCGGCGATCAGATAGTATTGCTGACCGTCAAACGTCAGCACGACCTTGCCGCCGTCAGGTAAGTTGGGGACGACCCATCCATTCGACAGGCCGTTGACGACGACGTGCGTCAGTTGTTCGCCGTCGAGCGTTGCCCGCCAATGCGGGTGAAATGCTTCGCCGAAAACCATGAGGAACTGCCCGGCATTCTTCGGCACCGCCACGTCCACGATGGTCGGCGACGGCCGCGTCCATCCCAAGGCGACCCGTTTCGATTTGGGCAGCGTCACGGGAACGACGGTCAAGAGGCCGATCTTAACTTCAGGATCGGCACTTGCAACGGTGTGCGTTCCGCGCCGCAGGAAAACGGGCTGCGCCGTCACGAGCCGCCCGTCGATCTTGATCGGCAAGCGCTGCAGCGAGTTCGGCCGGCGCAGGGCGCGGCCGGGCAATGCGTGCAAGTCGTAGGAGACGTTGGCGACAACAGGCCGTCCACCGCGATCGAGCAGCCATACTCCGAGAACGCGATCCGATGCGTCGTTCCACGCGTTGGGCATTGCGTGCATGAAGTCGACGTCGAAGCTCCCGTCCCTACCGACAGGATATAGCCGGTAGAACGTCCCGCTCGAGTTCTGCAGTGCGACGGCGAGCCAATCCCCGCGGCTTCCAGCGCGACTGACCACACCTTGAATCTCGGGATCGCCGGAGAGTCCGGCCGGCGGCAGCGTGAGCGACGTGGCCGAGAAGCTCCGGTCGAGAGTAACCGCGGGGCCGCCGGGTGTCGCGGAAGTTCGAGTGAACGAGAGGTCCGGCGCGACCGCTGCGGAGATGAGTCCCGCCCCTAAGTCGGCCGGCTCGCCACGCTGCAGTTGGAAGGTGAACGAAACGTCGTTCCAGCCGGGCTTCAGCGCGAGCGCGAAGCGCAGCGGCGCCGGAACCGGACCGCCGAGGCGATCGAAGGTATCGTACTCCTGTGCGGCGGCCGGCGGTCCCGGGATCTCGACTTTACGTTGCAGCGCGCCGTTCACGCGCACCGTCATCTGCGAGGATACTTGCAGACGGCTGATCCTCATCGCGACGTCGGCCCTTACGTTGCCGCTGCCGGGTACGAAGACGCGAACGTGCGCGTCGCTGGTAAAGAGGAACCACGATAGCGGATCGCCGCGCTGCCAGTCGTAGACTCCCGGTTGGTCGCGATACCAGCGTTCGGGCATCATCAACGCCGACGTCCCGACTACGCCTTCACCGAACGTATACGGCAGCGTCGCGCCCAAGTCGGCCGGGAAGACTCCCGGCGCCGCCGCTCCGCGACGCACGCGCGCCGCGATCAAACCGTCGGGTCCGAAGGGACCGACGGCCGTTGTCGCGACTCGATAGCGGCCATCCGTGGGAATCGTGACTTGCGTTTTTCGAGCGTAGACTTGGCTCTCGATGCTCGCGTTCTTCGGCATGGAGTGCTCGACGGAATCGATTCGATCGATCCACGAATGCATGTCGTCGCTGCGCACCAGCGCCACGACCAAGTCGGGATCCAAGTACCCATCGGATACCCAATGCTTTCCGCGCGACAAGGCAACCTCGCCGTACCCGGTCCACGCACCGCCGGACTCTTTGGGCGAAAGGTACGTTCCGTCGATTTCAATCGTTTGAGGGGCCGCCTTGGCAAAGAGCAGCGCGTGTTCCGTGGCATAGACCGTGTACAACCCGCCGTCCTTGACGTCGAAGGTCGTCGACCACGCCGCATCGGCCGACGGCGGATGTACGCGAATTCCATCGTGAATCAGCGCTTGGTTGACGGCCAGATCGCGAATCTGCTCTGCCGACATCGGAAGAATCGGCGAGAGCGATGCCAGCACCGATGTAAACTCGTCGCTCGAACGAGACGGCGGATCGAAGCGCGCCTGACCCTTGGCCATCGCGCTGACGTCGCCGAGATAACCCTCGGTAAAGATCGGCAGCGTGCTGACGACCGGGTGCGTCACGCCGTAGACCAGCGGCAGCGCGCCGGCGATGTGATAGACGTGGAGCGGGCCTTCGGAACGGGAGGGCGTCGCTTTGAGGACGCGATGGAGCAGATCGTGCGTCAGCGTCGTCGTGTTGAAACGCCACTCGCCGGGCGAGCTGAAGTCGATGGCCGGAATGAAGTCGTCGCGTTGCAGGATCGTGTCGACGCCCAAAACGCGGAACATATCGGAAGCAAAGGGCAAACCCTCGCGCGTGGCGCGATAGGCCCGCCGCACCCAAACGTCGGTACCCTCGGACGGCTCGCTTCCAAGCAGCCCGTAAATCATCGGACGATCGACCAACGAGTCCTCGATGTAGAATTCCGGATTGCCCCAGTCGAACTGCTCGAGAAACTGCGTCGGGAAGAGCGCGACGCGATGTCCTTGGTCGTTTCCGACCAGTGCGTTCTCGTGATAGGCCCACTTCGGGATCACTTGACCCGGATAGTTCATTTTGTTGACGAGCACCGGAACGAAGATCAGGATGGGCAGGACGATGAGCGCCGTGCGAATGGCCGGTACGCTCCAAGCCCAAGTCTCGCGCTCGCGTTCGCCGAGACGAGCGAGAAGATCGCGAAGGGCGGCAACGATGGCGAAGCCTCCCAGCGCGTAAAGGCCGGCGATCCCGAACTCCACGCCGGCGACCCACTTATACGAGAAGCGGAACATCTGGAAGCCGGGGAAGTCGCGGTAGAACGCATCGTAGATCGGCGTGGTCACGGCGTTGCCGAGCCCGTCGTGGTAGTAGCCGACGACGATCGGCACCGAGACCAGCGTTACGATGAGAAAGAAGAGCGTCACCGGGCGCTGGTTGCGTTTGAACGCGACGCCGCTAAGCCCGACGACCGGCACGAACCAGAGCAGAGCGCTAAACAGGCCGTCCTTATAAGGCGCGGCCCACGGGAAGTATGCCCGGCCGCCGAACGAGACGAACGTCGCCCAGTGTCCGAGTCCGCGCAGCACGTTGGCGAAGGAGGTCGCCGCGTTGTGCATCGAGGGCGCCTCGCTGAGCACGCCGTTGAGCCAGACTCCGCGGAAATAGTCGACGAAAGGGACGAGCCAGTAGAGGTTTACGGTTATCGCCGCGACGCTCGCCGCGACGAGGAACGGCAGCGCCCGGCGTAGCGCCGCGTACGGCTTGGGATCGAACAGGATGGTGACGGCGACGAAGATCGCCAGCACGACGACGTTGATCGCGACGAGCGGCGGGTTGATGCCGGCGCCGACGAGGACCAGCAACGCGATCGCCAGCGCTCCCCGCCAAATGTTGAGCTCGCCGCGCATCGTGCGGGCGGTGACGCCGACCATCGCCGGCAACACGGCATAAGTGAGCAGCCATACGATTTGCGCCTGCGAGTTGAGCGCGACGTACATATTGAAGAGGTACGCGCAGGAGCCGGCAATACGCGAAATCTCGTCGAGCCACGGCGCCACGCTTCGCAAACAGTAGTACATCGAAGCCAGGCAGCCGAGATAGACGGCGAAGACCACGATGTGCTGGGCGAAACTCTGCGAGATGCCCAGCAACTGGGCAAGTCCGTACGCCCAAGCGTACGGCGTCTCGTATGGGAACCAAAAGCCGGTATGCGTGCCGTAGTAAAGCAGCGGGTTCCAAGCGTGGAGCAGATGCCAGAGATATTTGAGGGGATCGATATGCAGCCCGGCCTGACCGTCGTTGAGCTGCACGCCGCTGCCGTAACCCGTCGTGACGAGCAATGCGAGCGCAACGAAGAGTCCGGGAACCAACGCCTTGCGCAGCGTCTCCAGCAACGGCCGGTCGAGGGCTAGGGTCCGCCGTACCGAGCCTTGCGCGGCCTGCTCTTTCACGCGGTTTGCTTCATCTCGGGCTTAACGTGCCTTTCCGTAGAGTCTGAATGGACCTTCCAAACTGAGTTGCAGTTCCTTCGGCGACGACGCGAAGAGCCGGTCGACCTGCCCTTTGACCGCGTCGAACTCAACGTCGCGCAAAATGCAGCGATATTCGAGCCGGCGCACGCAGTCGAAACCGCTCGAGCCTTCGTCGTGGCATGCCGGACAAAGCGAAGGTCGAAACGCTATTGCCGATCCGATGGGAGCCCCGCGAACTTCGCTGGTCATGCCGTATAGTGCGAGGGTCTTTACGCCGAGCCCCGAGGCTAGATGGCTGAACCCGGCATCGTTGCCGACGAAGACTTCGCACTCCGCTAGCCGCCGCGCAGCTTCCGCCAACGGCTGACGTACGATGCTGATTCCCTCGACCCCGAGAAAATCTTGCTCGACCCGTGCCGCCTCCTCGACCTCATGCGGCCCAAGAAAGAAGCGCACGCTTCTTCCCCTTTCGGCCTGATCGCGGGCCAGCGCCGCGAAACTGTCGTAGGGCCAGCGCTTGGACTCGTTTCCTTTCCAAGCCATCGAGCCGGGATGGATTCCCAGCGTCCCGGGGACCCGGCCGGCGCGCCAGCTCTTCGGAACCCAATAGCGCAGATCGTCGGGATCGGACGGCAGCCCCATCGCCCGGGCCAGCCGGAGGTTCTCGGCGATGCGATGACCACCGCGCAGCGGCACGACCAGGTGCCGCCCGCTTCGCGCGATGATACCGGCCAGGCCGCCGTAATCGTGCATGGAGAGCTGAGCCGAGCCGACGCCGCGCCCGATGGCCGCGTATTGCCAACGCGTCGCGGGGAAGGGCAAGATGCAGCGGTCGTAGCGGCGCGATCGCAAAGGCCGAACCTGGCGGAGCGCGTCCCCCGCCGTCGGCCGAATGGGAAGCTGCACGACGTCGCGCACGATGCCCAGCTCGCGCACGTAATCGCTGACGGGCGGATGCATCGTCATCGCGTCGACGGTCCAGCGCTCGCTGGCCAGGCCGCGCAGAATTGGGCCCGCGGCCAGGGCGTCACCGAGCCCTGGCAGCAACAGCACCAGCGCGGTACGGGAAGCCAAGTACGGTTATTCCGAGATGATCGGAATGGGGACGACGACTTCGTGCGAGCCGGCCACGCGGGAGGCTCGGTCGCGAGTGCGCTCGGGACGGTCGTAATAGTGCAGAATTCGCATGCGATAAAAGATTGCCATGGTGTCGAGCAAGACGTTCCACACCGCCGCCAGCCGCAGCCTGCTGCAGACGCGCGTGAAGTTCACCGTCACCGGCGCTTCGACGATACGATAACCGAAATGGTGCACGTTGGCCAGCAGCTCGAGATCGAAGGCAAAGCGCTTTACCAAGATGCGCGGAAGTACGCGGTCGAGCACTTGCCGGCTGAACAGCTTGATTCCCGTTTGCGTGTCGCGCACCGGAAGCCCGAAGAGCGTCCGCACGAGCATGAAGTAAAACAAGCTGTAGATGCGTCTGATGGCGGGATAGTCGACTTTCGAATCGGGATGGAACTTCGAGCCAATAACCACATCGGCTTCGCGCGCACTCATGATCGCCATGAAGGTTTGCAACTGCTCGGGATGCAGGTCCATGTCGGCGTCGAGAAATGCGACGCGCTCGCCTCGGGCGTACGCCGCGCCGCAAATGAGCGCGTTACCCTTACCCTCGTTACGATTGCAGCGGACGACGCGCACGTGATCGGGCCACGCTCGAAGCGCGCTGCTCGCGGCGGTATGCGTTCCGTCGAGGCTGCCGTCGTCGATGACTACGATCTCAAATTCGAGACCCAATTCTTTCATCGTCTCGACCGTTTCGCACACGTTGGCTGCGATTGAACTGGCCTCGTTGTACGCGGGCATGAGTATCGAGAGCATGGCCCCGGAAGCTTGGCTCTTTAGGAAAGGCTAGCCTCCCGGAAAAAAGTTGACAGTAGTCAACAGTTAGAGGCTCGGCGGCCTTGGATTGGCCCGGGATAAAGGTCCGTGAGGGTTCCCCTGATGCTAGGCAATGGGCGCTTCGCGATTCTCCGGCGGGCTGACGAGGTTGCGCTCGAACTTCGCGACGATCGTGCGCCATGCAAGACCGATCTCTTCGACGTTGAGCACGCGCGCGAATGCGACGAACACCGCGCCGCCGATCGCGATCTGACCGAAAAGGAACCAAGCTCGCGACGCCAACGTCGCTTCGGGTGTAACGCCGAGAGCGCCGATCCAGTGCAGCGCCGCAAGCATAGCAAGCGAGCTTATGACGACTTTCCCAGCGGAAATCAGCAACGCGCCCCAATCGATGCCCGAGACCAATCGAGCCGTCAGCATCAACAGCAGAATGGCCTGAAGGCTCTGACTGACGGAGTTCGCAAGCAGCAGTCCGCGCGCGCCGAGACTCGGAAGCCACACGAGCGAAAGCAGCACGTTAAGCACGACCGTTACGACCGAGATCGTCACCGGCCACAGCGTTTCGCGACAGGCGAAGCAGCAACGCGTGAGCACGACGTTGGCAGCGAGCGCGATCAAGCCGATGGCCGCATACGGAAGCAACGAAGCGGTGAGATCGGTTGCCGACGCCTGAAACGTTCCACGTTCGAAGAGCGCCTGCACCATGGGATGTGCTAGGACGATGAGCGCGCAGGCCGAGGGGATGGTGATAAAGTTCACGAGGCGCAAGCCGGTCACCACGCTGCGCGCGACGCCGCGGCGATTCTCGCGGGCGAACTGCGCTGCCAAGAGGGGAAAGATCACGGTGGCGATCGCCGCAGCAAAAATCTGTTGCGGGAAGTTCACCAGTTTCGTCGCGTAGTTCATGCCGGCGATATATCCCGGTGCCAGCGTCGAAGCAAAGAAACGATCGAAAAAAAGCGCCAGTTGTCCGGCGGCCGAGCCGACGATGATCGGACCCAGCAAGACCCAGATCTTTTTCAGCCCCGGATGGTGCAGGTCGATGATCGGCCGGTACTTGCCGATCGAGAGGAACGACGGCAGCTGCACGACCAGCTGTGCGATCAATCCTAGCGTCGTTCCGACCACGAGGGCGTAGATGTTCAAGCGCTGGCTCAAGAGAACCACGCAGGCAATCGTCACCGCGTTTACGGCCACGCCGACCAGCGCGGCCGACCGGAAGCGGTGATACGCGTACAGCATCGCGGAAAGCACGCCGCTAAGACTCACCGCAACGATGCTGGGCATTAGCCAACGCGTCATGCGGATGGCCACGCCCATCTGCGGAGCCGGGAAGCCGTGCGCGATCAGCGGCACGTACCACCGCGCCGTGAAGAACCCGATGACGGCGCAGACGGTCACGACGATGGCCAGGATGTTGAGGACGGTGCTGGCGAGCCGCCAGGCCTCATCTTCCTTACGGTGGGCCAAATACTCGGAGAACGTCGGAACGAGCGCGCTCACCAGCGCGCCGTTAAAGACCCCGAAAAGAATGGTCGGGATCGTCGCCGCGGCCAAAAAGGTGTCCATCTCCCAGCGCGTGCCGTAATAGCGAGCGTTGACGACCTCGCGCATAAATCCGAGCAGGGTCGATGCAAAAGTGGCGCCCATGATAAAGAACGTCGAAGCGGCGATCGAGATGCCGCGCTGACGGCGCGGCTGCGGAACGGCGCGAAGGTGCGGTGAAGAGCCTCTAATGCGCCCCGCCTCCTCGCAAGACGGCGGGTATCGTCTTGACGATGATCCCCAGGTCTCCGAGGGGCGTCCATTCGTCGACGTAGCGGTTGTCGAGTTCCATCCAGTGCTCGAACGAAACGTTGCTTCGCCCGTTGATCTGCCAAAGGCAAGTAACGCCCTGCGGGACGCTCAGGCGCCGCAACGCCAGCGCATCGTAGTGCTCGACCTCGCTGGGCAGCGCCGGACGCGGTCCCACCAGCGACATTTCCCCGCGAACGACGTTGATCAGATTCGGCAGCTCGTCGATGCTGGTGCGCCGCAAGAAGGGCCCCAAGGGATGGAGCCGCGGATCGTTGCGAATCTTGAAAACCGGGCCGTCGACTTCGTTGAGGTGCATTACGGTGGATCGCATCGCATGCGCGCCGTTGACCATCGTGCGCAGCTTGAACATTTTGAAGCGCCGGCCGTGCATGCCGATTCGTTCTTGCATGAAAAACGGCGTGCCGCCCGTTACCGCCGCGATGGCGATGGCCGCGAGTGCGACGAGCGGAGCGGTCAGGATTAACAGCAGCGCGCCCACGACGACGTCGGTCGTTCGCTTGAGCGCGTGCCACGACGCCGGGACGCGGCGCTCGGCGATAGCCTTTACGGCAATCTGCACGGCGCTATCCAAGTAACGCCCGCTTCACGGCTTTTCCAACCTCGTCGAGCCCGTCGAGCTCGCCGAGCGACGCACCCGGCCCCGGTGCGAGATGTACGAACGGAACCCACTCGCGAGTGTGATCCGAGCCGGGCGCCGTCGGATCGCAACCGTGATCGGCCGTGATGATGACCTCGTCCCCCGGACGCAAGCGCGATTCCACCTCAGGGAAAAGCGCGTCGAACTCCATCAAAGCCGCGGCGTAACCGCGCACGTCGCGGCGATGGCCGTACTTTGAATCGAAGTCGTTCAGATTTGTAAAGATAAAACCGTGGTCGACGTTGTCCAGCAAGTCGAACGTTTTCTCCATCGCGTCGCGGTTGTCGGTCACCCGCACGGACGACGATACCCCCCGTCCGCAGTAGATGTCGCCGATCTTTCCTACCGCGTGCACCTCGACATGTCCGGTGCGGAGCTCGTCGAGCAAGTTCGGGGGCGGCTCGATTGCATAGTCCCGTCGATTCGGCGTCCGGGCGAAAGACCCCGGTCTTCCCCGAAACGGGCGGGCGATGACTCGGTTGACGTTATGAGGTGGGCGGAGCATCTCCCGAGCCGCGGCGCACCACTCGTAAAGGATGGCCGGCGGCACGATCTCCTCGTGGGCGGCCACCTGAAAGACCGAGTCCGCCGACGTGTAGAGGATCGGGCGTCCGCTCTCTAGATGGGCCGGGCCCAACTCCTCGATAATCTCCGTCCCCGAGGCGGTTCGGTTTCCCAGCGGCGGCTTGCCGGCGATGCGCGCGAACGCGTCGACGACCTCGGCCGGAAAGCCGTTCGGGTAGGTCGGGAACGGTACGACGGTGATGACTCCGGTCATCTCCCAATGTCCCGTAATCGTGTCTTTGCCGCGGCTCTTTTCGCGGAGTTTTGCAACGCGCGCGCGCGGCTCGCCGACCCGAGCCACGCCGCGAGCGTTCGCAATGAGTCCGATTCCAAGGCGCTCCAGATTGGGCAACGAAAGGCCGCCGATTGCGCGCGCCACGTTGCCGATCGTATCGGCACCGGGTGCGTCACCATACTCTGCGGCATCGCCGAGCGCACCAATGCCACCCGAGTCGATCACGATTGCGACCACGCGCTTCATTCTTTACTCAACCTTTCGCGGCGGAGGTTTTGGCCCTCCGCAAGGCACGCCTTCCCCCCGAGCAGAACTCGAGGCCACCGTGGCACGAATCGCGCTGTCGACGGCGCTGACAACGCTGGTAGTTCTGGTCGCGTCCGCCGCCGCTAGAGCCGCTGCGCCCGCACCCACGCCTACTCCGTCGCCTTCTAGCACGATCATGTACTTGAACGCCACAAAGCTCGATTTTTACTATAACCGCTTCCTCATCGAGGGCGACGGTAACGTTCGCATACGCACCAGCGACGGTTTCACCGTTACCGGCGACTCCTTCTCGATGGACCTCAAACTCAACCGTTTCATGGTCGCCGGCCACGTCACGCTTCACGACGCGTCCGGGACGGTGAACGGGGCTGCAATCGCCGACTTCCTCGACTACAGGCGGATCTATTTCGTCCCAGTCACGAGCGAGCCCGATCGCTGGACCTTCCTCGACGGCGATCTCGCCCATCCGGTCAAAGGGCGCGAAATGCCTGGCGACACCTTTTATTTTCCATCGGTTAGCGAGCACCCAAGCATCACCGGCACGGGCGCCGTCATCGGAACCAAGAATTACGTGCGTTTCATCAACGCACACACCTATTTCCTCAACGCCGGCATACCGCTGGGTACCTACGTCGTAAACTTCTCTTCGAATCAATACTTCGCGCAGAACACGCTCTCCGGAGCGAGCGTCGATCTCACTTGGAATATGGCCGGAAGCCCCAACGCGTTAACCGCCCTGCACCTGCGTTACGATCCGACCTATAAGACGTATCTCTCGGTCGAGCAGCACTTCGTCGGCGAGCACGAGTACGCGATCTTGTCGGTCAATCCCGCGACGCGCGCCGAGAAATGGTGGAACCTCGCACTCTACGAAAAGCTAGGCTCGCGGTTCCAGATTCAGAGCTTCACGCAGCTCTACACGCAGCAGAACTGGCTTAATGCACCACAAGCGGCCCAGCAGACGACCTTTCTCAACGCCACCTACGCTTTTCCACATTCCTACGTTACGGCGTCCGCGCAGCTAACCAATTACAGCCTTCTTGGGCCGGGGGGGCTCGAAGCACCGAACAGCATTGCCGGCAGCCTCGACCACCCCTCTCAGGTTCAGGTCACCGCCTCGAGCTTCCAAAATCGCATCGCGAACTGGCCGCTCTTCGAGCAAATCTACGAGGGGTACGGATTCAACCACGATACGGTTGGCGGAGACCAGTACTTGCAGGGCTTTCCAGGTCACGGTCCGCCGATACCGACACCCGGTCTTCAGGCCTACGGCGCCCCCTGTACGGACCAGCACGGCGTCAAGAATCCGCCGGTTTACTTCTGTCCCGTCTACTCGACGATCTGGAATACCGTCTTCGGGTTCAACCTCTTCACGCCGTCGATCAAGCTCAACAGCACGGCCAGCCCCTATCAGACCTATTACTTCAATGCCAGCTTCAACAAGCAGTACCAGTGGAACTCGCTGCCGCACTGGATCAGCACTTCCTCGGAGAACTTTTCGATCAGCCGTCAGTTCTCGCACGCGCTCAACACCTACGTGGGCTATCAGATCCTCAACACCGGCGATTACTATATCAATGGCGGGTACACGCCTTGCCATCCGGTCAATACATTTTACTGTCCGCTGAGCTTCACGTCGTTCCGCGGCGTCTCGACGCTGCGCACGACGAGCCTGGGCATCAACGAGGCGCCCACGCCCGAGTTCAACCTCTCGTTTCTGGTGCGCCACCACGTGGACTTTCCGATTCCGGTGCCAGGCGTCTTCGGGTTGCCTCCGAACAACATCATCGGCCAGCCTCTCTACACTTCGTACTTAGGCCAAGCTCCGTACGATGCGACCGGTGAGGTACGTTTCAAGATCCTTTCGCATATGATGCTCGACGTGTCGCGCACGCTTTACTGGTACGGCAATCCATATCGCACGCAGTTCTGGCAACCCACCTTCGTGGTTCAGCTTCTGCCGATATGAAGCGAACGATCTCCACCCTCGTCGCGATCTCGCTAGCGATCCTGCTGGTGGCCGCGGGCGCGTCGACGATCGTCGTTAGCGGACAACTGCTGGCCTACCAAGACGGGTACGTCTTTTTCACATCGGGCGACGGTTTCCGCGTAGCGCAAAACGTCGTGATACGCGATGCCAAGACCGGTGGCGCGACGACGATTCATCCGGCGCCGCGAATTTGGGCGCGGGCTACCTTCGATGCAAGCGGCACCGTTACCGAGCTCGATCTGTCACGCGATCCGCTTCCCGCCCAAGGAAACTTCGCCGACGTGACGCACTTCGCGGTCGCGCTCTCCTCGCCGGTCCCCAACCCCGATCTTCTCCAAGCGGTCGCGACCCCGGCGCCGGGCGAGCCGGCGACGGTGGCACAGCACTTCTCGGGGCGCCCGGTCTTAGTAACGTTCATCGTGCAGGTTCCACCCTATACGCCCTTCACGTCTTCCATTTATATGGCGACCGACCAGAGCGGATGGAACGCGCAAGCAATTCCGATGGACCGGGTCGACGCGCTTCACTATCAAATCACGCGCCGCTTTAACTCCGGTACGATATTCCACTATCTCTACGATCGCGGGTCGCTGCAAACCCAAGAAATCGCACAGAACGGTTTGGCCCGGACGCCGCGCAACTTCGTCGTAACCGACGCCGACGTACGCGTGATACGTGACACGGTTTTTGCCTGGCAAGATGCCGCGCCTGGAGGGCTCAATCAGGTACAGCCGCAGATAATGCCGACGCCCTACAATCCCGCGCCATTCCCGAACCTGCCGCCAGGGTTACCGCCGCCGCAGCCCCCGCCGGCTAAGAAGCCTCCGCGTTAGTAGACCCTTTGCGCCCTAGCGAACCGTCAGCGGAATCGATCGGGTAACGGCGTCTCCGCGCGCGTTGCGCGCGATTACTTGCATCGTGAAGTTGCCCCGTACGAACCACGGCAGCGCACCGATCTTATAGGTAAGCTCGAATCGGCCCGTACCAATCTTGTGCAAGCTCATTCCGTAGCCCCCGATCCTCGCCTCGACGCTGGCCACGTTGGAGCTCGTAACGACGCTTCCATGGACGCTGTCTCCGGGAGAGACCGACGTTTCGCTGACCACAACGTCCAGGATCTCCGGCGCCGCGTCGGGCGCGAGGCGCGGGACCGTTTTCACGGGGGTCGGCGTCGGCGCCGGTACGGGCGATGCCGGCGAAGCGCTTGGAGCGGGAGCGGGCGTCGCCGTAGCCCGGGCCGCGGGGGTGGGTGCGACTTTCGGGGATGGCGCCGCGCGAGTCGCTGCCGGCGCCGGCGGCGGCGTCCTGGCGGGAGCCGGCGACTGCTCCGGATTGGCCGACTCTGCGCCCCGACTACAGCCCGCTAGCGCGAGCAAAACGATAACGGCGAAGGCGCCCGGGCGAGAAACGCTCATCGCCGTAGGTTCTCAGGGCCGCACGGCCGTTCCGCTGGGGCAAGCGGGGGCGCCCCACGCGTTGAAAGGGCGTAGCGCATGGCCGCCCAATCGCGCAGGGTCCTCAGCATCGTCGTTCCGCTCTACAACGAGGCCGGTATCGTCGCGACGCTGCTGGAGCGCCTTGCCGCCGTCACCGAGCGTTTGAGCGCGAGCATCGACTGCGAGATCGTGATCGTCAACGACGGCAGCAGCGACGCCACCGCGGCCATGGTCCGCGAGCAGATGGCCAAGCGCCGCAACATCGTGCTCGTCAATCTCTCGCGCAACTTTGGGCATCAACTTGCCGCAACGGCCGGCCTCGAGATCGCCGGCGGCGACGCCGTCGTACTAATGGACGGCGATCTCCAAGATCCGCCCGAGCTGATCGATGCCTTCTTGGAGAGATGGCGCGCCGGATACGACGTCGTCTACGCGGTACGCCGCGCGCGACCCGGCGAGAGCCGCTTCAAACTCTTTACCGCGGGCGCGTTCTACCGTTTGATCAATCGCATGACGAAGATCGCCATACCGCTGGATGCCGGCGATTTCCGTTTGATGAGCCGTCGCGTCGTCGAGGCGCTCCGCCGCTCGCCGGAGCGGCACCGTTTTCTTCGCGGAATGGTGAGTTGGGTCGGCTTCAATCAGACGGCGGTCGAATACGATCGCGACGTTCGCTACGCCGGAACGACCAAGTATCCGCTGACGAAGATGGTCCGCTTTGCCATGGACGGCATTACCTCGTTCTCCGACATCCCCTTACGGTTCGCTTCGTACCTCGGCTTCACGGTCAGTGCGGTGGCGTTCGTTTACGCGCTGGTGGTTATCTCGTTTAAGCTCTTTAGCCTCAAGCCGCCCGCCTACACGCCCGGCTGGGCCTCGACCATCGTCGCGGTGCTCTTTCTCGGCGGCGTGCAGCTGATGAGCTTGGGAGTCCTCGGCGAGTATCTCGGGCGCGTTTACGATGAAGTGAAAGGACGCCCGCTCTACCTTATCAGCGACATCGAACGGTCTTGACCTACCGCCCGGTCATAGATCAGTTCGTGGCGCCGGTGCCGCTCGATCCACCGTGGGCTGCGCTTTTCGTGGCAGTATTTATCGCTTCGGCGTTCCTGACGCTGCGGCGCCCGGGCTACGGACTCGCCGCGCTCCTGCTCTCGACACCCGTCGCGTTCTCGCACGAAGCGCTGGGCACCAGCGTCACGCTGCAAAAATGCGTGCTGGTGGGCGTATTCGCCGGACTAACGGCCTACGCCGGATCGGTGCGGCTGCTCCGGACGCGCCCGGCCCTTCTCTTGCTGGGCACGCTGGCACTTTATATAGTCGCCAGCGCGTTGACGATAATTCACGCGCTTCATCAGGGCCCGGTCTTCCGGGAAACGCTGAAGGCCGTCGAGTACGCCGCGCTCTTCGTCGCGGCATTTCTTTGCTATAGTCTCGACCGCGACGACGTGCCGGCGCTGCAGGCAATGGCCATTGCGGTAATCGGCGTTTCGCTCGGCGCCCTCGCGCAAGAGATCGCCGGCGCGCACTCCGGACTCTACATCGGTTCGGCGATCGTTCCCCGCATCTCGGGGCTGCTCGAAGGACCCAACCAACTCTCGGCCTACTGCGAAATCGCCGTCGCGGCGCTGGGATCTTGGGCGCTCGTGCGCCGCCGGCCGATCGTCGACGCCGCACTCTTGTTGGCCGTATGCGCGGACGTGCTGACTTTCTCTCGAGCCGGCCTATTCGGATTGGTCGTCGCGATCGCAACGCTATGCGCCGTCGGCGGCGCGCGAGCCTGGCCGGCGTTACGCCCCGCAGCAATCGGCGCGGCGGCCGGACTTGCCGGTTCGGCATGGTGGGTAATTTACGCGCACACCCCGGCAGTGCTGCGCATCTCGCTGCAACCGAGCCTCTACGCAGGCGGCGTAGGAAATCGCAGCGAGCTGTGGGCGGCCGCATTGCGCATGTGGCGTGCTCATCCGCTCTTTGGAGTCGGCGCGGGGAACTTCGAGCTCGAGCTGCCTCGCTACGGCGTCTTCGGCGTGCGCACGCATGCCAACAGCTGGTATCTTCAGTCGCTCGCCGAGGGCGGCATCGTGCTCTTCGCAGCAACGCTCGCACTGGTCGCGGCGAGCATCGCCGCGTTTCTGCGACGGCCCGTCCTAGCGCGGTTGCGCGACGGCTCGCCCTGGGTCGTCGCCGCACTGGCGGCGAGTCTCGCCTTAGCATTGCACCAAATCGTCGACTATCTGGTCTTCTATCCCAAGGTTGCGGCCGCGTGGTGGCTGCTGCTCGGCATCGGCGCCGCCGCTATGATCGACCGCACGTGAGCGCCGCAGCCCAACCGCTCGTCGTCGTCACCGAGTGGGGCGCGCGCGGGGCGGAGCTCCTGGGATTACTGCTGCTCGCACTCGGCGTCGCCGCACTGCTCTACCGTCATTTGCTGGCGCGTTCGCGGCCGCCGCCGCTTGCGGCAACCATCGCGATCGCCGCCGCCGGACTGCTCGCCGCGTTCTTTTCTCCGGTCCTTTTCTCCAGCGACGTCTACGCGTACGCCGCCTATGGCGAGCTGGCGCGTCTTGGCGCCAATCCCTACGCGCACGCCGCACCGTCGCTCGCAAACGACGCGCTGATAAGGGCAGCCGTGTGGCAATGGAGCGGAACGCTGCCGATATGCCTCTACGGTCCAGCCTTTGTCGCGCTTGCCAAGGCGCTCGTCGTTCTGCTCGCGCCGCTGGGGATGCTCGCCCAACTCAACGGACTGCGCGCCGCGTCGTCGGCGGCCTTTTTACTCTGCGGACCTCTGGCTTTTGCCGCCTACACCGGCAGCCGCACCGCCCGGCTGCGCTCGGTTGCGACGATCCTGCTCAACCCGGCTGCGATCTGGTGCGCCGCGGAAGGACACAACGATGCGATCGCGCTTTGCGTCGTTCTGGCGGGGTTCTCGTTGGTCCGGCGGCGATTCGATCTCGCGGGCGCCGCACTCGTCGCGCTCGCCGCGCTGGTGAAGCTGCCCGGCGCAGCCGCCGCAGCCGGACTCGCGCTGGTTGACCGGCGCGTCCGCATCGGCGCCGTCGCCGGGCTGGCGATCGCCGCCGTCTTCTTGGTTCCGTTGTTTGCCGGCATCGCAACCCAACTCGCGCCGCGCGGCCACTACGAGCCGCAAGCCTCGCTGCAGGCGCTCTTTGCCCCGTTCGGCCCGGCAGTCGCGTTGCCGGTGGCCGCGATTGCGGGCACCGCGCTCGTCGCCGCCGGCATCCGGCGGTTGCGCCGCGAGCAGCCCGACGGATGGGTTTGGCTGGGTCTGGGCGCGTGGGTGCTGATCCCCAACCCCTACCCGTGGTACGGCCTCTGGCTGCTCGCGCTCGCAGCAATGGCACCGCAATCCCGCGCCGGCAGTGCCGCCGTGCTGCTCTCGCTGACGTCGCTGTTGCGCTACGCACCTGACGCGATCGCTACGCCTTCAGCCGGCGCGCAAGTGGCGTTGGGTCTGCTAGCAATCCTGCCGCTGGTTACGCTGTTCTCGCACCGCGGCCTTCGTTTCTTTGCGCGGCCTGTTATAATGAGCGACCCGTATGACCGTCGAGACCATCGATACGCTCGCAGCTCGCGCACGCGCTGACGAGCTGCTCGCTGCCGTAACCGAATCGAACCGTGCCTGGGAGGGCACGGTCGAGCGCTTGCGCTCGCTGCGCCGCTTGAGCGGACGCAAGCCGGGAGCCTGCGCGCTGCACGAGACGATCGCGGCTGCGCGACCGGCAATGCTCGCCGCGCTGCAGCGCGCGCTGGGCGGCACGCTTCTCGTAATCGTTCCCACGCCCGACGCGGCCGAACGCAGTTTCGCCGACCTTCTCTACTATCTCGGCGAACGAAACGATCGCGTCGCGCTGCTGCGTTCGCGCGAAGAGGGCGCCGGAGCAATTGAAAGCCCCTCGGAAACCAGCGCCCGTACGACGCTGCTGGCCGACTTGACCGACGGACTGCCGCGCATCGTGTTGGCGCCGATCGCCGCCGTCCGGCAGCAGGTGATGGCGCGCGAACGTTTCGATTCGATGCGTTTCGAGCTGCGGACCGGCGACGAGGCCGGCTGGGAAAACGTGCAGCGCCGCCTCTTCGAACTCGGCTACGAGCGCTGCGACGTCGTGAGCGCCGTCGGCGAGTACGCGGTGCGCGGCGGCATCATCGACCTCTTTGCCGCCACCGCCGACGCCCCGGTGCGCGTCGACTTTTTCGGCGATCGCATCGAGTCGATGCGCGAGTTCGCGATCGAGTCGCAGCGCAGCAGCAACGTCGTCGATCGCCTCTCCATCGCGCCGTGGATCGATCGCATCGACGATGCGACCGGAACGATCTTCGAGTATCTGCCTCAGAGCGCGGTCGTCGTGATGGAAGAACCGGCGACGATCGGCGCCGTCGCGCAAGCGCTCGACGACGAACGCGCGCGCGAACGCCATACGCTGTCGACCGACGAGAGCGCCGACTCGCATTTGCTCGAGCGCAGCGACGTCGCCCCGATGTCGCTGCACGAGACGGGCGAGCGCGTTGCAGCTTACGCCACCCTCGTCCTTCCCGGCGGAATCGAGCCGCAAGGCGGGCAGCCATGGGTCCCGCCGACTCTCGAATCGCTCGTCTTTGAGTCGCTGCCGGTCGAACACTTCAACCGGCAGATCTCGCTCTTCTCGGAAGCGCTGCGCGAGTGGACGGCGGCCGGCGAGAGCGTCTTCATCGTCAGCGCGGCGGTATCGCGCACGATCGATCTGCTGCGCGCCGCAGGCATCGACATTGGAGCGCACGGCCGCGGCGGCGTACGCGTCGACCACGGTTCGATCGAAGCCGGATTCCGCGTGCCGGGGGCGCGCTTACGCGTGCTTGGCGACCGAGAGATCTTCGGCGCGCCTCCCAAGCGCGTCAAGATGCGCGCGCTCAAAGAGGGCGTGCCCGTTACCCTAGCCGACCTGCGCGTCGGCGATTACGTCGTGCATGCGGTGCACGGAATCGGCCAGTACCTCGGTCTGCGGGCCGAGACGATTCTGGGCGCTACCCAAGACTATCTCGACCTGCGCTACGCCGGCAGCGATCGGATGCTCGTGCCCGTCACGCAAATGCATCAGATCGCGAAGTACTCGGCGGCCGAAGGGCAGAGCCCACGCCTCTCCAAGATGGGCGGCGCCGACTGGGCGCGCGCCAAAACGCGCGTCTCGGAGTCGCTGGCGAAAATCGCCGACCACCTCGTCGAGCTCTACGCCGAACGAGAGATGTCACGCGGATACGCCTTCGGTCCCGACACAACGTGGCAGGCAGAAATGGAAGAGGCTTTCCCGTACGAGCCGACGCCCGATCAGCAGAAGGCCTTCGATGCAACCAAGGGCGACATGGAGCGCGCTCGTCCGATGGATCGCCTGATCTGCGGCGACGTCGGCTACGGCAAGACCGAAGTTGCAATGCGCGCCGCTTTTAAAGCAATTGCCGACAAGAAGCAAGTGGCCCTCTTGGTGCCGACGACGCTGCTCGCCGATCAGCACTATCGCAACTTCAGCGCTCGCTTCGCCGCCTTCCCGGTTCGAGTCGAAGAGCTGTCGCGCTTCACGCCCAAAGCCGATCAAAAGCGAATCGTGCGCGACCTGGCCGAGGGAAGAGTCGACGTCGTCATCGGTACGCACCGCCTGCTGCAAAAGGACGTCGCCTTCGCCGACCTGGGTTTGATCGTCGTAGACGAGGAGCAACGCTTCGGCGTGATGCACAAGGAGCGCCTCAAAGAGTACCGCGCGAGCGTAGACGTCCTGACGCTCTCCGCCACGCCGATTCCGCGCACGCTGCACATGTCGTTGATGGGCGTTCGCGATCTCTCGCTGATTCAAACGGCCCCCAAGAACCGGATGTCCATCAAAACGCTCGTCATCCCGGCTAGCGATGCGGTCGTGCAGCGGGCCATCGCCGCCGAGCTGGATCGCGGCGGACAAGTGTACTACTTGCACAACCGCATCGACTCGATTTACGCCGTGCAAAACGCGCTGAAGCAACTGGTTCCGCGCGCGCGCATCGCCGTCGGGCACGGCCAGATGCGCGAATCGGAGCTGGAACCGGTGATGCAGCGGTTCATCGACGGCGAAATCGACGTGCTCGTCGCGACGACGATCATCGAAAACGGTATCGACATACCAAACGTCAACACGATGATCGTCAACGATGCCGACCGCTTCGGGCTGGCGCAGCTCTATCAGTTGCGCGGTCGAGTCGGCCGTTCCAACCATCAAGCCTACTGCTACCTGCTCTATCAAGGCCACAAAGCTCTCACCGAAGAGGCCAAAGCACGGTTGGAAGCGATTCGCGAATTCGCGCATCTCGGCTCGGGGCTGCAGATCGCGATGCGGGACTTGGAGATCCGCGGAGCGGGCAATCTGCTTGGATCGGCTCAATCCGGCTTCATCGCATCGGTCGGGTTCGACACGTACTGCGAGCTGCTCGCCGAAGCCATCGCGCAGCGCCGCGGCGCCGGCGAGGCGCTCGAGGAGCGTCGAGAAGCCGTCATCGACGTAAAGATCGATGCGTTCATTCCCAACGACTACATCTCGCAAGTTTCGCAGAAGATCGCCGTCTACCAGCAGATGGCCAAAGCGCGAACCGAAGAGGAAGTAGAGGAGGTCGCCGCGGGCGTGCGCGATCGCTTCGGCGCCTTCCCCGAGCCGCTGGCGAATCTGGTCGAGCTCACCAAGCTGCGCGCGATCGCACTGCGCAAGCGCGTGACGCGGGTGGTCGTCGACGAGCAGCGGCTGACGCTGGGCGTTGGATCGGGCTTCCAACTCGACCCAGCAGCCGTCGGCAAGCTTGCATCGCTGACGAAGAACCGGTTCCGCTTCGGCGACGGCCGCGTGTTGGTGGAGCTGCCGCCCACGGGCGGCGCGCGAGGCGCTTCCTCCACGAGCTGGATGCCCTTGCTTAGAAGGCTCCTCGAAGCAATCTGAGCACTCTCAAAGAGGACACGCGGGGCCGCGCGCGAACCTCGGCGCCGTAATGCGGGGCCTTGGGCCCCGCTTCCTACGCACTGACCTTTCCTACGGAGCAATGATGTCGAAAGCCCAACGCATTGTCGTGGGTCTCACCGTCCTTCTGTTAGGCACGTCGCTTGCGGCGTGCTCCGGAAGCGGTGCAGTCGCCACGGTAAACGGCCAACCGATCAGCGAGGCCGACTTTGACAAGCGTCTCGCGGCCAGCCCGATGGCCAAAACCGTGCTGCAGCAGATGGTCCAGGAGACGCTCCTGATGCAGTACGCCAAGAGCAACAACCTCACGGTTACCGACGCCGAGATCGACGCACGCGAGAACCAGCTCAAGGCCAACTTCCCGAGCGGCGCGTGGGACGAGATGCTCAAGGCACGCGGTCTCACCGAGGCCGACGTGCGCAACGCACTGCGCGAGCAACTCATCCTCGACAAGGCGCTCGCGAAGGACGTAACGATCTCGCCCGCGGCGGTCAAGCAGTACTTCGATAAGAACCGCGCCACGTTCGACAAGCCCGAGCAAGTAACGGCGCGTCATATCCTCGTGCCCAATCTGGCAGAGGCGGAGAAAGTCGAAGCCGACCTCAAGGGCGGACAGAGCTTTGCAGCGCTGGCCAAGAAATACTCGACCGATCCGGGCAGCAAAGACAAGGGTGGCGAGCTCGGGTCGTTCCGCAGAGGTCAGATGGTGCCGGCGTTCGACAAGTACGCTTTCTCGGCGCCGCTCAATCAGATCAGCCCGCCGATCAAGTCGCCGTTCGGCTATCACATCATCCAAGTTGAGTCGCGCACGCCGGGACAAAAGGGTTCGCTCGCCAGTGCGACGCCGCAGATCACCGACCTCCTGCGCCAGCAGCAGGAAGCTCCGTTGATCCAGCCGTTCCTCGCAGGATTGCAGCAGAAGGCCAACATCACGGTCAACGACCCGCAGTTCCAGGGACTCTTCAACAACATTCCTCCGCCGATGCCTCAACCCAAGGGATCCGCCGCAACCCCGGCCGCAAGCCCAAGCGCCCCGGCCACCGGCGCAAGCGCGCCGGCCGCAAGCCCAAGCGCGGCTGCGTCACCCTAAGCGACGCAGTAGCAAATCCGATCGAAAGGGCCGCAGCCGCGGCCCTTTCTCCTTTCCAGCCGGCACTCCGACAGTAGGCAGACTCCGAATCGCTACGAACTTCCCATCGTGCTGGTTCGCATTACCGGTTTGGGACCGGGTGATCCTCAGCTTCTAACCCTCGGTTCTCTCGACGCGCTGCGTGAAATCGGAAGGGCGATCGTTTTGCTCGCGCCACCCGATCTCACGAGCTATCTCGAACGAAACGGCGTCACGATCGTTCGGGGAATGGTGGAGGATCCGGCGCTGCTGGTGCGTGGAAGCGGCGAGGCCGTGGCCGCGCTCGTCGCCGGCATCGGCAAACTTTCAGGAACCGGTCCGGTACTCGGACTCGGTGTGCTGGGAAATCCACTCTCCGATTTTCCGGGATTGCCGCTGCTACTGCGCGCTCTCGAGACGCGCGGCATCGACGTGGAGATTCTCCCGGGCGTACCGCGAGCCACGCTCACGGCGTCGATCGCAATGCCGCTGGTGCCGCTGCCGCCGCACTCGGCTCACTACTCTTGGGACGACCTCGTCGAAATCATGGCGCGCCTGCGAATGGGCTGTCCCTGGGACCGCGAGCAGACGCATCGGACCCTCGTGCCGTACCTTATCGAAGAGACATTCGAAGTGGTCGAAGCGATCGAGATCTCGCACCTGGAGGGCCTGTGCGAAGAGCTCGGCGATCTCTTGCTGCAAGTGCTCTTTCACGCGCAGTTAGGCATGGAGGTCGGAAAGTTCAGCATCGCCGACGTGATCGACGCGCTCTCAAATAAGATGGTGCGCCGCCATCCTCACGTCTTCGGCGATGCGCAGATCGAAGACGTCGACGCCCAGTGGCGCAACTGGGAGCGGCTCAAAGCATTGGAAAAAACGGGCCGCAGCCGCCGCACTCGCCTCGACGGAATTCCCAAGCATCTGGGTGCGTTGCAGCGTGGCCAGCGGATGCAGGAAAAAGCCGCGCGCGTCGGCTTCGACTGGCCCGACGCTGCCGGCATTCTCGATAAGGTCGCGGAGGAGGCGCAAGAGCTCCTCGAAGCGCGCCGCGAGAAGCAAGACGATCCGCGCGTACGAGAAGAGCTCGGCGATCTCTTCTTCACGCTGGTCAACCTATCGCGCGCGCTCGGCATCGACGCGGAGACCGCGATGCGCGAAGCTAACGAAAAATTTTACCGGCGCTTTGCCTTTATGGAAGCGCGCGCCGAAGAGAACGGGAAAGCGCTCACCGACCTCTCGCTCCAAGAACTCGAGGAACTATGGCAACTAGCGAAAACGTAGAAGCGACGAGCCTGCGCTGCACGCTGCGCGTGCGCATGAGCGGCGCCGACGCGCATTATGGCGGTGCACTCGTAGACGGAGCGCGCATTCTCGCGCTCTTCGGAGACGTCGCGACGGAGCTCTTGATCCGTTTGGACGGTGACGAGGGACTCTTCGCCGCCTACGACGAGATCCGGTTCCTCGCGCCGACGTACGCCGGCGACTACATCGAAGCGGAAGGGCGCATCGTGCAGGTTGGGCGCACCTCCCGGAAGATGGCCTTCGAGGCGCGCAAAGTTATCGCAGCGCGACCCGACGCAGGCGAGAGCGCCGCCGACGTCCTAGATCCGCCGATCGTCGTCTGCCGCGCGACCGGGACGTGCGTTACGCCCAAGGATAAGAAGCGCACCTAAGCAGGCGGGCTCGCGGCCGAGGGTAAAGCCTGCGTCTGTCAACGCTTACTCCCTCCGGAGGGCTTCTCTATGCACACGTTGGGGCCGATTTTTAGATTACCGGCGGCCGTAGCCGCCCTCGTCGTTCTCGCCGCCTGCAGCGCCTCGCCCGACCGGAGCGCGCCTTCAATCGGCACCTCGCGTCTCGATGCGCGGACGCGCGGCATGTTCGCGCTGACGCGGCCTCACGCCCTATCGTCGTTGCGGGAGAAGTCGCCGGGACGGTCGTGGTTGAGTCCGGCGGCAAAGAAGTCCAAAGCGCTCCTGTACGTCGCCGACGACGCGACGTATCCGGCGACCGTCGACCTCTACGATTATAAGAGCGGCGCGATGCTCGGTCGGAGCAGCGGCATCGGTTATTTGCTGTACGGCATGTGCAGCGACAAGGCCGGCAATGCCTACGTCACCGACTTCGACACGGGTAACGTCTACGAGATCGAACATGCTACGACGACTGTGATCGACTCGTGGAACAGCAACGGCGAACCGATCGGCTGCAGCGTCAATCCGCGCAACGGCGATCTCGCCGTCACCAACTTCTACGACTTCGGCAGTCCGTCGGGCACCGGCGGTGTCATGGTTTATCCCGGGGGCGGACCGAGCGGAACCGACTATCCGGGCCCGGGCTATCTCTGGCCGGCCGGTTACGACCGGCACGGCAACCTGTTCGCACAGGGAAACTATGCCGGCCAGTGCGCGAACCCGTGTCTCGCCGAACTTCCCGCCGGCGCGAACACGTGGTCTCTGCTCACCGTCTCCGGAGCGAAAATTTACTTTCCTGCGGCCGTCGAGTGGGACGGGAAGTATCTCGGCGTAGGCGATCAGGAGGACGGCGGGGAGCCCAAATCGGTCATTTACCAAATGTCGGTTAAGAACGGTACGGCAACTGTCGCGAACAGCGTAGTTCCTTCGAGCGGCTGTACCGCCGGTTCCCTCGATATCGGGCAATGGGCGTACTACGCGCGCAAACCCAACGATCTGCCCGTCAAGCACGCCACGCAAATGGCTGCCCCTTCGTCCTGCGACTCGAGCATCGATACGTGGAAGTATCCGGCGGGAGGCGATCCGGCCGGCGAAATCGCCACCGGGGGATTCGTAGACGGACTAACGATCGTTTCGCGATAGCACGAGGGCTTGGCGATCCGTCGTCGGCCCAGCGCCGTACGGGCAACCGGTCGGCCCGCCAAAAGGCTAGGCGCCTACACTAAGCGTTCGTGCGTCTGGCGTTTCCAAAAGAACTCGTAGAAGCAGAACTGCAGCACGAGTCCGGTGCAGTACGCGATCGGATACCCTAACCAAACGCCGTCGAGCCCGATGCGCTGCATCAGCAGATACGCGGCGGGAACTTCGACGCCCCAAATCGAGAAGATTCCGATCGCCGTCGGCCAGATGACCGATCCGCTGCCGCGCATGAGGCCGCTAAGCACGGCGGAGTTTCCGAAGATCGCGTAGCCCCACAGCGTGATCATCAGCAGCTGATGAGCGATCTCCAGCGTATGCCGGTCGGTGATGAACCATCCTAAGATATTCCAGGCGAAGATGTAGCAGGCCCCGATGATGACTGCCCCGATGGCGTAGTTGAGACCGACGGCGGATCGGATCACGCTGCCCAGCTTGTCCTCACGGCGCGCGCCGATGCACTGCGCGCCGAAGATCGACGCCGCAATGCCGATCGAAATCGCCGGGAACTGCACGTAGCCAACGACTTGATTGACGGCGCCGTAGGCTGCGGTCGCGCTCGATCCAAAGTGGTTGACGAACGTGATCACGGCGATTTCCGCCAGCGAGACCATCATTACTTGCAGGCCGGTCGGCACGCCGATCTTGACGACCGAAAGTAAAATCGCCCAGTCGATCCACATATCCGAGAGCGTTTCGCGATCGAACTTCAGCGGATGGTCGCGCCGCGCCAAATAGTAGATCAGCCAGGCCAAAGCGGCCGAGTTGGCGATGAGCCCCGCGACCGCAGCGCTGACGACGCCGAGCTTGGGCAGGCCGAAGATACCGAGGATAAAGAGCGGCGTGATCGCGATGGCCAAGACGGCCGAGACGATCAAGGCGTAAAATGGCGTCGTCGAGTCGCCCGTGCCGCGGAGAATCGTCGCATAAACGAAATAAACGAAGAATACCGGCATGGTCAAGAAGATCACGCGCGCGTAAGCGTCGGCTTGACCGATGATGTCCGGCGGCGTGGCCAGCCACTTCAGCACCGTAGCCGAGCCCACCGAGCCGACGATCGCGACGATAATACCGAGGTAGAGCGCGGCTCCGAGCACGGTCCCGGCGATCTTCTTCACCTTATGGTGGTCGCGCGCGCCGAAAGCCTGGCCGACGAGGACGCTGCTCCCGCTCGATACGCCGAACACAAACGAGAATAAAAGAAAGATAATAGGAAAGACGGACGATACGGCGCCGAGCGCCTGCGTCGAGATCAAACGGCCGATCCAAATGCTGGCCATCGTCTGCGAAGCCGACTGCAGCACGTTGCTCAGCATTAACGGTATCAAAAAGACGAGGAGGATCCGCCACATCGGCTTTCCCTCCTCGAAGATGTTGACGCCCCGGCGGGGCGCCGCTCGCGCCTGTGCCATTGCGGCGAATTTACTCCTCGGCTAAAGCTTTATAAATTTCTTTGCGGACCCCGTCGAGCAACTCGCGTACGCGCTCGATGGTTTCGGTCTTCGACGACGGGCCGATCTGTCCGACGGCCTGCATCAACCGGCCGGCCGAATCCCGTAACTGCGCGGCGACGTCGTCCCCGGCCTCTTCCACGCCCTCTTCGTCTGCGAGAAATCGCTCGAACTCTGCTGCATGCTCGCCTAACACTTGACGTCCTTTCTCAGTGATCTCGTAGGTGCGGCGCTGGCCCTCGTCGCGACCGGCGATGAGACCGGCCGCCTCTAGCGCGGCCAAGATCGGGTAGACCGATCCGGCCCCGCCGGCCCAACCCTTTTGCCGGACCTCGCGGATCAGGTCGTAGCCGTGCCGCGGCATCTCCGCCAGCAGCTTGAGCAGCGCGACCTTCAGGATTCCGCGCCGCAAACGGCGTCCGCCGTGCCGCCCGAACCCGTGCCCATGCTCGCCCCACCAGCCCATCCGGCCGTGACCGTGACGAGGACCCCAGAAACTCATATCCATAATGAAGCGATAGTAACCGATATATCGCGATAGAGTCAAGAGTCTGGTCGAGGACCGGCTGACGTGCTGCGGGCACGAGCGCGTATCGGCGCCGAACTCCGCGTACGTGCGGCTCGATAAATTTATGAAGGTTTCGCGGCTCGCCAAGCGGCGCAGCGAGGCGCATGAGGCGCTCGAGCACGGGCGGATCACGAAAGACGGTAAGACGCTCAAGCCGGGTTATCAAGTGAAGGCGGGTGACCTGCTCGAGATTCACTACGCCACCAAGTTCGTAACGGTGCGCGTGCGCGAGGTTCCGCTGCGCGTTACGCCGTCCGTCAAGCCGGCCGATCTCTACGAAATGTTGGATTCCCGCAAAGACGATTCAGAGTGGGTGTAATCTCTGCCGACACTAAGGACGCGCTGGCGCGCGACCTTCCGCAAGCGGCGCATTGCCGGCAGGCTCTTCTGGCGGGGCTGGCATTCTATGGAGACGCCGGCGGCGAGTTCGTGACGCACCGCAACGCCGTCGCGCGACTCTTTTGGACGTTGCTCGAAGAAAAATCGCGCGCGATCGAAACGCGCGCGCCGACGCGCCTGCAGCACTTGCCGACCTTTGCCATCGCGCTCCCCGAACATCTGCGAGACGTGCCGCCCAAGCCGATGCACAAGTGCGACCGCCTGGTCGAACTGCGAGCGGCATTTCTTGCTTGCGGATCGCTTGCCGCGGGCGCGCACGGCTACCATCTCGAGTTCGTGGCGCGCAACGCCGAGGCGGCACAACGTTTGAAGTGGATGCTGCGCAGCGCCGGCGTGCCGCCCAAAGAGACGCGCCGTAAGGGCCGAAGCTTACTCTACTTCAAGGACTTCGACACCATCGTCGAGCTGCTTACCAAAATCGAGGCCTTTCCCACGGTGCTCCAGTTGGAAGATTTGCGCGCGCTGCGCGAGACGAAGAATCGCATCCACCGGTTGGTCAACACCGAAGCCGCCAACCTGCAGCGCACCGCCGAGGCGGCCGCGGCTCAGCGGCGCGTTATCGCGTACTTGCAGAGCGCGTACGGCTTGCCTCGCCTCTCGCCGCCGCTGCGCGAAGTCGCCGAGCTGCGCCTTTTGTATCCCGACGAATCGCTCGCCGAGCTCGGCCGGCGCTGCAATCCGCCCGTTTCAAAGCCTACCGTGAGCAGCCGGCTCGGTACGCTGGCACGGCTGGCCGACCAGCTTCGCGGCGGGCAGGGGAGCGTCAAAGCGGCCCGGTAAACGCGCCTCATGCGCATCGGAATCAACGGCTTCGGCCGAATCGGACGTAATTTCACCAAGGCGCTCGTCGAGCGCCATCCGGAAATCGAGATCGCGGCCGTCAACGATCTCATCGACGCGCAACATTGCGCGCACCTCTTCAAATACGACAGCAACTACGGGGTCTACGGCGGCGACGTCTCCGCCGAAGGCGCCCTGCTGAACATCGACAATCAAAAAATAAAGGTCTTCGCCGAGCGCGACCCGGGCAAGCTCCCGTGGCGCGATCTCGGGGTCGACGTGGTCATCGAATCGACCGGACTCTTTACCGATGCGGCTAAAGCGCGCGCCCACATCGACGGCGGCGGCGCGAAGAAAGTCATCATCTCGGCCCCGGCTAAGGGCGAAGACATCACCATCGTCCTTGGCGTCAACGACCGCAACTACGATCCAGCCAAGCACGACATAATTTCGAATGCGTCGTGCACGACCAACTGTCTGGCCACCGCCGTCAAACCGGTGGTCGACGAGTTGGGTTGGGTCAAGGGCTTCATGACGACGATCCATTCGTATACCAACGATCAGAACGTCTTGGACGGACCGCACAAAGACATGCGACGGGCGCGAAACGCAGCGACCAACATCGTGCCGACGTCGACCGGCGCGGCCAAGGCGCTCTATCTCACCATTCCCGAAGTCGAAGGCACCTTCGACGGCTTCGCGCTGCGCGTGCCCACGCCGACCGTTTCGATGATTTACCTCGTCGCGCAGACCAAACGCGCGACCACCAAAGAGGAGCTCAACGCGATTCTCCGCCGGGCATCCGAAGGCTCGCTGAGCAAATACGTCGGCTATACCGAAAACGAACTGGTGTCGAGCGATTTCAAGAAGAGCCCCTACAGCTCGATCGTCGATGCCAAGCTGAACAACGCTAACGGCGATTTGGTGCAAATCGCCGCCTGGTACGATAACGAGTGGGGCTATTCGTGCCGGCTCGCGGAGCTCACCGCGAAAGTACTGGCGGCGATTCCGGCAACTGCATAAGCCCGCGTCGCCGATCGAGCCGTAACCGATGTCCTATAGAAAGTTGACGGAGCTCGACGTTCGAGGTAAGCGCGTCTTGGTGCGCGAGGATTTGAACGTTCCCTTTGACGGAGCGAATATCGTCGACTACGCGCGCATCGATGCCGCGCTTCCGACGCTGCACTGGCTGCACGACCACGGTGCGCGCACGATCGTCTGCTCGCATCTCGGCCGCCCCGACGGAAAAGCCGATCCGCGGTACTCGCTGCGGCCGGTTGCAGGCGCGCTCTCGCAACGACTCGGCCGTCCCGTTGCCTTTGCCGCCGATTGCGTGGGCGAGGTCGCGCAGCGGGCGGTGGATACGCTGCGCGACGGCGACGTTCTGCTGTTGGAAAACGTACGGTTCCACGCCGAGGAAGAGCGTGACGATCCGGAGTTCGCAAAGCAGCTGGCAGCCCTGGCCGATATTTACGTGAACGACGCGTTTGCTACCGCCCACCGCGCGCACGCCTCGACCGAAGGCGTCGCCCACCTCCTCCCTAACGCCGCGGGACTGCTGATGGAGGCCGAGCTCGAAGCGTTGTCGCGCCTCACCAGCAATCCGGCTAAGCCGTTCGTCTGCGCGATCGGCGGAGCCAAGATCAAGGATAAGGTCGCGATGCTGGCACGGCTGAGCGAGCTCGTCGATGCCTTCTGCATCGGCGGCGGCATGGCCAACACGCTGCTCGCCGCCTCCGGCGTCGACGTGGGCCGCTCGCTGCGCGACGATGACCTCGGTCCGGCGACGCGGATTCTCGAGCTCACGAAGCAGCGTAACGTAACGCTGCAGCTTCCCAGCGATGCCGTCGTCGCGCCGGCGCTCGATGCCGAAGCGAAAGCCCACGTGGTGCCGGTCGGCGAAGTCGGCAACGAGATGATTCTCGATATCGGCCCGCGCAGCGCGCAGACGTACGCGCGAACGCTCCAAGGTGCCAGGACGATCGTTTTCAACGGACCGATGGGCGTCTACGAACGCCCGGCCTTCCGCAACGGCACCGCCGTTGTCGGCGAGGCGATCGGCAACGCGACGGCCCACGGCGCGACGAGCATCGTCGGGGGCGGCGACGCAGCGGCCGCCGCACACATGCTCGGATTTGCGCCGAAGGTCACGTTCGTTTCCACCGGCGGCGGTGCCACTTTGGAATACTTGGAGGGAAAAACGCTTCCGGGGGTCGCGGCACTTGAGCGATAGACGCATCGTCCTTGCCGGCAACTGGAAGATGAATAAGACGGCCGCCGAGACCGCGGCGTATCTCGACGACTTTATTCCCTTGGCAGAAAGCCTGCCGGCCGCGGTCGAGATCGTGGTCGCTCCGCCCTTTACGTCGATTCCCACGGCCGGCGCCAGGATGCGCGGCAGCCGCGTGCGCCTCGGCGCGCAAACGATGCACTGGGAGCTCAAGGGCGCATTTACCGGCGAGATCAGTGCGCCGATGCTGCGCGAGTTCGGCGTAAGGTACGTTATCCTCGGCCACTCCGAACGCCGCGCCTACTTCAACGAAACCGACCGTACCGTCAACCTGAAGGTGCGCACCGCGCTGGCGCAAGGACTCGTTCCGATCGTCGCCGTCGGCGAGACGCTCGACGAGCGCAACGCCGGTTTCACCGACGCGCGCGTGATCGCGCAAACCCGCGCCGCCTTCGAAGGCATCACTCCGGAAGACGTGTCGCGCTGCGTCGTCGCGTACGAGCCCATCTGGGCCATCGGAACGGGCCGAAACTGCGACGCCGAGGAGTCGGGCCGCGTCATGGGCGTCATTCGCGCCAGCGTCGTCGGACTCGAAAGCGTGCCGATTCTTTACGGCGGTTCGATGAACGCAGAGAACGTCGCCGGGTATATGGCCCGACCGGAAATCGACGGAGGCCTTGTCGGCGGCGCCTCGCTCGATCCACGCGGCTTCGCGACGCTCATCGCCAACGCGGTGTCCTGAGCTTGCCGAAAGGCGGTCGCATGAAGTATAGCCCGGTAGTACTCGCAGTGCTCGACGGCTGGGGCTGTCGCAACGCCGCGCGCGGCAACGCCATTGCCGCGGCAAAACTGCCGAATTGGCACGCACTCTGGGAGCGTTATCCGCACGCGATCTTGGATGCCTCAGGCGAGGCGGTCGGCCTTCCGCCCGGGGTAATGGGCAACAGCGAAGTCGGACACATGAATCTGGGCTCGGGCCGCGTCGTCGCGCAGGGCGTAACGTTGATCGACGGCGCGATTGCATCGGGCGATTTCGGACGAAACGAAACGCTCCATCGTGCCATCGAGCACGTCGCAAAGACGCACGGAACGCTTCATTTGATGGGATTGCTTTCCGATGGACGCGTCCACAGCTCGATCGAGCACCTCTTCGCGCTGATTGACGCTGCCGTCGCCGGCGGCGTTGCGATTGCGGTACACGCTTTTCTCGACGGACGCGACACGCCGCCGCGCTCGGCGCAGACCTACGTCGACCGCCTCGAGCGCAAGCTCGCCGCGGTCGGACGCGCCGGGTCGATCGCCGGCGTGACGGGGCGTTACTACGCCATGGATCGCGACCGGCGCTGGGAACGCACGCAGCTCGCCTACGATCTGCTTGCCAACGGCCAGGCTGCGCAACGCGCCCCCGACGCGGCGACCGCCGTCGCCCAGGCGTACGCGCGGGGTGAAGACGACGAGTTCGTCGTCCCCACGATCGTCGGCCAGGCTCGGCCGATCGAGGACGGCGATGCCTTCGTCTTCTTCAACTTTCGACCGGACCGCGCGCGCCAGCTGACCACCGCTTTCGACGCGGGGACGAGCATCTATTACGACGACGGCTTCGGCGTCTTCAAGGTCAAGCGCTATGCCAATCCATTTTTCGCCACGATGACGAAGTACGACGAGAACTACACCAACCCGGTACTCTTCGGCCCTCGCCCGCAGTACGATACGTTCGGTGAGATTCTCGCGCGCGAGGGCCTTCACCAGTTGCGTTTGGCCGAGACCGAGAAGTACGCGCACGTTACCTACTTCTTTAACGGCGGTCGCGAGGAGCAGTTCTTCGGCGAAGACCGCGAGCTAATTCCCTCGGACCGCTCCGTCCCAACCTACGATTTGGCGCCGGCGATGCGCGCGCGAGAGATCACCGAAGCCGCCGTCAAAGCGATCGAGAGCGGCCGCTACGACGCGATCGTCATGAACTATGCGAATGCCGATATGGTTGGCCATACCGGCAAATGGGAGCCGACCATTGAAGCGCTCGAGGTCATCGACGAGTGCCTGGAGCGTCTAGCGCAGTGTACGCTACGTTCGGGCGGCCTGCTGGCCGTTACGGCCGATCACGGTAATGCCGAAGAGGAACTCGACGACAGCGACCAGCCGATCACCGCGCATACGACCAACCCCGTCCCGCTGGTACTTATCGCCGGCGATCTGCGCGGTACTTTGCGCGAAGGGGGCAAGCTCGGCGACGTCGCGCCGACGCTGCTCACGATCATGGGCTTACCGATCCCCGAGCGCATGACCGGCCGGAACCTCTTCGTACCGCAGTAGATTTCCTGCCGAAAAAGTTCAGCCAAGTCACAGCCTGTCTTGAGCGGTTTACCAGGCTTTCGTGTCACGATGCTGGTGGAGCGAGAGGAGATAAGAGTCCCATGCATCGCCACTTCTACGACGTACCTGACGTCGTCGCGTTCGCCCAAGTCCTCATCGGATTCGTCTTTGCGGGAAGCGCCGCAGTTGCCCTCGCCGTCGCGGCGCACGCGCTGAAATGAACCGCCGCTACGCTCGCACGCTCAACCGGTCCGGAAGGTCTCCCCCGCGGCATCAGGCGTCGACTCGATAGCAGCCGCTAGGATCGACGCTCACCGAGCGGTCCCCCACGACAATCGATCGAATTCGGTGATCCCAAAACGAAAGCACCCGCATGACGACCGGCCGCAGCTTAGCGATGAGATCGCGCGCCCGCTGCGAAACTGCGATCGCATCCTTGACCCAACGCGGATGATCGCGCGGCAGCAACGCCGTTTCGAGCTCCACGTCGGCAACGGCCGGTACGACGGCTTCCGAGCGGCCGGCTTCGACCTGCAGCGCGAGAACCGAGGCGTTATCTTCCGGTTCTACGCGGCGCAACACGATTAGCGCCGCGTCATGAGGAAGCCAGCCACCGGCGTTTGAGGCGCTCGATCGCGCCGATATGAAGCTGTGAGGCGCGCTGCGCCGAAATCGCCATCGCCTTCCCAACCGCTCGAAGCGAGCGAGCATTGAAATAGTGCATCGTCACGATCTGGCGCTGACGAGGCGGTAATCCGGCAACGAGCGCGCAGAGCCGTCTATTCTCGAGGCGTCGTTCGACGATGCGCGCCGGGTCGTCGCTCCAGTCGCCCGAGAGCGACTCACCTATGGGCAACGGCGCGTCGAGCGAGAGCGGCTGGCCTCGGTGCGCTGCCGTCAGCGCCCGTTCGTAACCGGGCCGGCGACGCTCCATCGCCGCAAGCGACGGAACCTCCCCGCAGGCGGCGGCCAGCGTGTAACGCTCGTTCTCGCCGGCGCGTACGATCCGTCTAGCTCGCTCCGAGACGGGATCCATGCGACGGATACCGTTGAGCATCGCTCCCACGATGAGACGTCGCGCGTACTCGTCGAGGTGCGGTCCGCGAGCCGGATCGAAGGAGTCGACAGCACGAATTAAACCGACGAAGCCGTCGCCGGTTAGATCGTCGAGGTCGAGGTTGGGAACGATCCTTTTGAGACGGCGAGCCAGCGCTCGCACGCGCGGCAGCAAAGCGCTGATGGAGGCGTCGCGTTCCGTCGCGTCCATCATCGTGCGCCCCGGAGCTGTGCCGCGACGAGTGCCGCAAAGCCGCTGCGATCGTTGCGCGCGATCTCACGCGCCATAAGGTCGAGCTCGTAGCTTCCCAACTCGTCAGAACCGGCAAGCATCGGCCGCAGGATCGGCGCAAGCAACATGCTTTCAAAAGTCTCGCCGACGCGAAGAGCCGTCGCGCTATCCACGCTGCAAGTTGTTGGCGATGCGCAACATTTCGTCGGCGGCTTGGACGCCTTTGGCGTTGGCCTCATAGGCGCGCTGCGCCGTCAGGATCTGCATCATCGCCTCGATGATGGTGACGTTGGACTCCTCGAGCATGCCGAAGCGCAGCTGCGGCCCGTGCTCCGCGCCCGGCGCGATCGAACGCGGCGGTCCCGATTCGGGCGTCGCTTCGAAGAGCGCGCTGCCGGCCGCGCGCAGCCGTTCGGGTGCGGCGAACTCGGCCAGGCGAATGCGCCCGACGACGCGCGTTCCGCCGGCAAAAGCCACGCGTACGCTCCCGTCGCTCGCAACCGTTGCCGACAGAGCGTCGGAGGGAATGCGGATCCCGGTCAGCCGCAGATCCCGCACGTTGCGCAGCGTCCCGTCGGCAGCGCGTGAGAACTGGCCGTCGCGACTGTAAAAAAGCCGTCCGGCGCCGTCGCTTAGCGTGAAGAACCCGGGGCCGTCGATTGCCAGGTCGAACGGACCGGCGCTGCGCGCGAGCTTGCCCTGCGTGAAAAGCACCCGCGTGCCGACTGCGACGGTGCCCAATCCGCCTTCACCGGGTGCAACGAGCTCGGCAAACGTCTGCGCCGAGCCTTTGAACCCGACGACGCCGGCATTCGACAAGTTGTCGGAAATCGTGTCGAGATTGCGTTGCTGAGCGGCCATGCCGCTTGCAGCGGCGAAGAGCGCGCGATCCATACTATGCGACGCGCGCGGCTTGCGCCGATTTTTCACGCGTGCCGTCGATGGCCGTCACGACCTTCTGCGCGCTCTCGAAAGCGCGCTCGGCCGCCATGACGTCGATCATCTCGCCGATGGCGCTGACGCCCGCGCCTTCCAGGAACCCGCTCTGCATACGACTTCGCGTAGGGATGGGCAGCACGTCGATGCAGCGTCCGCCCGAGATGACGCGTCCTCGCTCGTCGAGGCGCGCATCCGGCGGAAAGCGCAGCGCGCCGCCCGAACCCAAAAGCGTTCGGCCAAACGCGTCGCGCAGCGTGCCGCCGGCCGCGCGAACGAAGGCGCCGGCTCGGCTGCGCACCACGCGGCCGCCGGGCTCTCGCAGCGCAAAAGCGCCGTCACCAAGTATCGCAAAGTCGAGATCGCGCCCGGTCTGGCGAAGGCTTCCCTGACGGCGTTCGGGCGCGCGTTCGATGCGCGCGCCGCGGTTGGTCAAAAAACCTCGAGCCGCAATCCGCGCGAAACCGTCGGTAGAAACGTTGGCGAGATTCTCGGCGGCGATTTCCAAACGCGTGCGGGCCGCCACCATCGCACTTGCGGCCCAAGCGATGCCATCCATGGCGCGATGGTAGCGCGGCGCGTTAGCCGGGGCGTGTCCGCCTTAGAGACGATCTATGACGGCTTGGGTGAAATCCTGAGTCGAAAGCACCGCAACGCCGGCGGCGGCAACGTCGGCCGTGCGCAATCCGTCGCTATAGGCCGCATTGACGGCTTCTTCGATGCGCAAAGCGCCGCTCGCGTCTCCAAGCGTGTGCCGCAGCAGCATCGCCGCAGAGAGTATGGCACCGGTCGGATTGGCACGGCCGGTGCCCGCGATGTCGGGGGCGGTGCCGCCGATCGGTTCGTAGAGGCCGAACGGCGCATCGGGCATGCCGCGCGTTCCGAGACTCGCGCTGGGCAAGGTGCCGATCGAACCGGTAAGAATGGCCGCTTCGTCGGAGAGGATGTCGCCGAACATATTCTCGGTAAGGATCACGTCGAAGTCGCCGGGCCGCCGCACGAGCTGCATCGAGGCGTTGTCGACGAGCAGATGGTCGAGCGTGACGTCCTCGTACTCGCGCGCGACCTCGTTAACGACTCGCCGCCAAAGACGCGACGTTTCGAGGATGTTTTGTTTGTCGACCGAGGTGAGCCGCTTACGCCGCGCGCGGGCGAGCTCGAAGGCGACGCGCGCGATACGCTCGATCTCCGGCGCCCGGTAGATCATCGTATCCACCGCTTCGTCGACGCCGTCGACGCGGCGCTGTTCCTTCGGCTTGCCGTAGTAGATGCCGCCGGTGAGCTCGCGCACGACCAGCAGATCGAGGCCCGCAACGATCTCCGGGCGCAGCGACGAGCTGGCTTCGAGTCCGGCAAAGACGCGAACCGGCCGTAGATTGGCGAACAACTCGTAGTCGCGGCGCAGCAGGAAGAGTGCGTATTCCGGACGCTCCGGCAGCGGCTTGCCTTCGTATTGCGGAAGGCCGACGCTGCCGAACAGGATCGCGGCGCTGCGCTCGCAGATCGCGCGCGTCTCCTCCGGCAGCGCGCCCACGCCGGCAGCGAGCGGGGCGCCGCCGACCGGCGCTTCGACGCACTCGACGTCGGGGCGCACGCAGCGCAGAACCGCAACGGCGGACCGTACGATCTCGGGACCGATGCCGTCTCCGGGAAGGACGGCAACCGTCGGCGACATCCTGAGCTTGTCGAAGGGTTAGTAAACGGTGATGCGGGTGGTGTCGGCGCTCGGCGTTTCCTTTGCCTTAGCCGCGCTCTCTTTTGGCGTACTCTCCACTGGTGGGGATGCCGCCGCCGCTGCGGCTGCGAGGGTCTGCGCTTCACCGTTGGACGGGTTTCCGTCGACGCGCTCGAGCAGCGCGAGATGCGTCATCAGCAGACTGCGAAGCTCGCTGCGCGCCTTCTCCGTAGAGTCGAGTGCGCGCTGATGCTCGCGACGAACGTCGGAGATGGCGTCGTTGTAACCCGCGATCTCGTGCTCGCCGGCAAGGCGCGCCTTTTCGCGAATGAGGTCGGCCTCTTTATGCGCCGATGCTTTGACTTCGTCGGCGGTCCGCTGTGCCAAGACGAGCGTGTTTTGCAGCGACTCTTCCATCGCTTTGAAGTGACTGACGCGCTCCTTGAGGTCGGCGATTTCGGCTTCCAGCGCGGCGCGGTGCTGCGCCTCGTCTTCGAGCGTCTCGATGATCTCGTCGAGAAATGCGTCGACGTCGGCTCGCTCGTACCCCTGCAGCGCCTTCTTGAAATTCTTGTGCTGAATGTCGACCGGTGTGATCTTCTGCATAACTACGTCCTGTTGTTCATAAAGTCGAAGGTGCCGTCGGCGATCAGCGAATCGCGCAGGCCGGCTGCGTTGACCACGATTCCCGCCGGGACGATCAGGTAGATCGACTCGGCGAGTTTCTGAATCTTGCCGTCGATCGTGTACGCGACGCCCGACGTAAAGTCGACGACCCGCTGCAAGAGGGTCCGGTCCGCGTTCTGCAGGTTCACGATGACGACTTGCCGGTTGCGCAGGGAGTCGGCAATTTCGACCACGTCCTGAAACGAGCGCGGCGAGAAGACGCTCACTTGCGTTCCGCCGCGGCGTCCCGCATTTGAGAGGGGCACGACGCGTGACGACGTCGGCTCCTCGGTATAAAACTCTTCTTCGTCGTCGCGAATCGAAAAGAACGAGCCGATCTTACTGAACATGCTCACTGACGCCTCCCGTTTTCTTGCTTTGCCGGCGAGGACCGAAGAGCGCCTCGCCGATGCGCAACATCGTCGAACCCGCCCGCAACGCCTCGCTCCAATCTCCAGACATGCCGATGGAAAGCGTACTTCCACCTATGCGGTCCAACGTCATGGCGGCCAGCTCGAAAGCGCGTGAGATTGTGTCGCGGTCTCCGCCGAGCGGGCCGATGGCCATGACGCCCGCAAGATGCAAGCCAGGCAGGCTGCGGAGCGTTTCGGCAAGCGCCTCGGCCTGCGCGGGCGGACATCCGGAGCGTTCGCCGGGCGAAACGTTGAGCTGCAGCAGGACCGACAGCTCCTTGCCGATTTCCACCGCTGCTTTGGAGAGGGCCTCGCCGGCTCGAGCACGATCCACGCTCTGAACCAGATCGAAGGCATCGGCGATGGCTCTGGCCTTATTCGTCTGAACGCGGCCGACGAAGTGCTTGCGGACCGGCGGCAGGGCGGCGAGCTTGGCGCGCGCCTCCTGCAGGTAGCTCTCACCAATATCGGTCAGGCCCGCTTCTATGGCGGCAGCGATCGTTTCGCTCGGCTGACCCTTGCTGATGCCGACCAGCGTCACCCCGGCGGGATCTCGGCCGATGGTGCGAAGCTCGCCGTCGATCGAGCGCCGCAGGCTCCGGAAGCGCTCCCCGGCGCCCGAGTTCATCCAGCCGACGGTTTGACCGAGGGCTTTCGCATTTCGGTGCGCGCTCCGGGTCGCGTGGCGCAATAGGCGACGCCGGCAATGCCGATGACGATCATCGGCAGCGCGTAGAGCTGGCCGCCGGTGATGCCCATCCAGGTGAAGTCCGCTTGTCGCCAAAGCTCGGCTATCGATCGCGTGATGCCGTAGAGGGTGAACCACGTCCAGGCCACGACCCCGTCTTTCGGCTTCATCCGGTAGACCAGCAAGAGAATCGGCAGCGTGAGGATGTCGAGGATCGCTTCGTAGATCTGCGACGGATGACGGTAGGCGGCCACGCCGTCGATGCTCGGCGCCGACGGAAACTGAATGCACCACGGCCGGTCGGGACGGCAGACGTCGCCCCACAGCTCGTCGTTGATGAAGTTCACGATGCGCACGAGCGTGATGCCGACGGGGAGCATCATGACGACCTCGTCGCCGAGCACCGTATACTTCAAGCCGGGATGCTTGCGCACGAAGAGCCCGATGGCGACCAAGACGCCGACCAAGCCGCCGTGGAACGCCATGCCTCCGTTCCACACGGCGATGAAGTTGACGGGATTGGAGAAATAAAACGAGGCGTCGTGCTTGCTGATGATGTCGTTGATGACGAAGAACGTTCGCCCACCGACGAGTACGCCGACCAGCGCGTAGAAAAGAAAGTCCTGAACGTCGGGTTTGGTCAGCCCGAGACGGCGCAAACCAGCCGGACGGCTCATCCACAGGTAGACGACGAGGAACGCGACCAGATACGCGATTCCGTACCAGTGAATGCCAAATTGCCCCAGGTGGATCGCTACGGGGTCGATATTTGTCGGATAGGTGAACCAATGCTGCATTTCTAACAATCAAAGGCGCATGACCGCGACGACGCATATTACCGCCGGCATCGCCTTCCTCGCGGGCCTCGTTTCCTTCGTATCGCCGTGCGTCCTTCCGCTGGTGCCGGCGTACCTTTCCTTGCTCACCGGCGAAAGTCTGGAGGACCTCAAAGCTGAGACGCGGGCGGCGGCGCGACTGCAAGCGGTCGCTCATGCTGCGGCCTTCGTTGCCGGCTTCAGCCTCATTTTCATCGGACTCGGATTGAGCGCCAGCGCGATCGGCGGCGCGCTCGACGCCAACCGGGTGCTCATCGCGCAGGTCGGCGGCGTGCTGGTGGTCATCCTCGGCCTTCACATGATGGGAATGATCCGCATCCCCTGGCTGATGATGGACGCGCGGTTCCACGTGCAGCACGAACGGCGCACGCTCTGGACGTCGGCGCTCGTCGGGATGGCCTTCGCCGCCGGATGGTCGCCCTGCATCGGGCCGATCCTGGCCGGAATTCTGGCCATCGCCTCGCAGCAGCACAGCGCCCAGGCGGCGCTCCTGCTCGCGTTCTACTGTCTAGGGCTGGCGGTGCCTTTTCTGCTCGCGGCGGTCGCCATCGGCATGGTGCTGCCGCTGTTAAACCGTATAAAGCGCTGGCTGCCGGCCGTCGAATTCGCCTCCGGCGCGTTCCTCATCGTCGTCGGGCTGGTGCTCGTCAACAACGCTTTTCTCAACGTCGCAGGATGGTTCTATCAGTTTGTACCGCAACCGAGTCTCTAACGTATGTCGCAGGAAACTAGCGTAATGCGCGGACGCACCCTCAGCATTGCCAACGCATTGGTCGTTGCCGGCGTCGCGCTCCTGGTGCTGTGGCTCGACCAGTACACCAAGCATCTGGTCGTCACCAACTTCATGCCCGGCGAGAGCCGCTTCTTCATCCCGCACTTCGTAAAATGGACCTACGAGCGCAACTTCCACGGCGCGTTCGGCATGTTCGGCAGCAGCGCGGTGCTGCTGATCGGCATGGCGATCGTCGTGCTCGTGCTCTTCTGGTTCAGCTTCCGCGACGCCGCGGCGCGATCGCTGACCGTGCGCGTCGCCTTCGGCATGATCGTCGGCGGCGCGATCGGCAACATCGTCGACCGGCTGCACTACGGGTACGTCATCGACTTCATCGACTTTTACCGGATCTGGCCGAACATATTCAACTTCGCGGACTCGTGCATCACCGTCGGGGTCGGCCTGCTGCTGCTGTCGAGTCTTGTTACACGTCGTCACCGCTGAGCAAGCCGGAAAACGCGCCGACGTCCTCGTCGCATTGCTTAGCGGCGCTTCGCGTTCGCTCGTCGCGCGCAGCGCCCGCAGCGGAGGCATCTCGGTAAACGGCAGCCCATCCAAACCCAGCCGCCCCCTCGAGACCGGCGACGTGCTCGAGTTCGAGATTCCCGCGGCCGAAATGCTCGAGGCACGACCCGAGACGATCGCGATCGACGTACTCTACGAAGACGACGATCTCTTGGTCGTCGACAAGGCCGCCGGAATGGTCACGCATCCCGCTCGCGCGACGACGCACGGAACGCTCGTCAACGCGCTGCTCGCGCACGCCGGCGACCTGCCCGGCGAATCGCTCCGCGCCGGGCTCGTGCATCGTTTGGATCGCGACACGTCGGGTCTGCTCGTGGTCGCCAAGCGCCAAGAGACGCTGCGGGCGCTCGGGATACAGATGCAGCGCCGGCACATACGGCGCGAATATCGCGGACTCGTCTGCGGCGTGCCGGCGCATCCGAGCGGCACGATTGAAGGACCGATCGGCCGCGATCCCGGCAATCGTCTGAAATTCGCGATCGTCGGGGAAGGCAAGCCGGCCGTCACGCACTACGAGCTGCGCGACGCGTTCAAAAAACACGCAGAACTCGTTTTCCGGCTCGAAACGGGACGCACGCACCAAATCCGCGTCCACCTCGCCGCCATCGGCCACCCGATCTTCAACGATCCCGTCTACGGACGGCGCGACCGTCGCACGGAGCTCCCAGGGCAGGCGCTGCACGCTTGGAGGCTCGCTTTCCGCCATCCGCACACTGGAGTCTCGCTCGACTTCGAATCGCCCCCGCCAACGGCATACGCGGACACCGTCGTCACGCTGAGCGGGGCGAACGCGCTCGAAGGACGCGGGTGATCGCCTCCGATGCGTTTACGCTCGCTGCGGCCGACGGCAGCGCGCGGCGCGGAACGTTGCGGTTGGCGCACGGCGTCGTCGAGACGCCGTGCTTCATGCCGGTCGGGACGGCGGCGACCGTCAAGGGGATCTCGCCCGCCGAGCTCGTGCAGGCGCAGACGCAAATCGTGCTTGCAAACACGTATCATTTATGGCTACGGCCGGGGCGCGAGACGATCGAGGCGGCAGGCGGGCTGCATCGTTTCATGGGTTGGGATCGGCCGATTCTCACCGATTCGGGCGGCTTTCAGGTTTTCAGCCTGGAGAGCCGGCGGCGGCTCGACGACGGCGGGGTTACGTTTGCGTCGCATCTTGACGGCAGCGAGCATCGCTTTACGCCTGAGAACGTGATTGCATTTCAACAGACGATCGGCAGCGACGTCGCGATGCTCTTGGACGTGTGCGTGAAGCTACCGGCGTCGCGCGAAGCGATCGAGGAGTCGGTGCGGCTAACGACGGCGTGGGCACGGCGATCGGCAGCGGTGCCTGCGGCGAAGGGGACGCTGCCGTTCGCCATCGTGCAAGGCGGCCTCGACGAACCGCTGCGAGAGCGCAGCGCGAGCGAGCTGGTGGAGCTCGATTTTCCCGGCTATGCCATCGGTGGGCTCTCGGTTGGCGAGTCGCGCGAGGAGATGCGCGCCACGGCGCGATTCACCGCCGCGCTTCTCCCGCAGAACAAACCCCGCTATTTAATGGGTGTTGGAACGGTTGCCGATCTGCTCGCGGCCGTTGACGGCGGGTGCGATCTCTTCGATTGCGTCTACCCGACGCGCTGCGGCCGTAACGGGCGCGCGATGACCCGCGCCGGCGAGCTCAACCTCTTCAACGCCGCCTTCACCCGCGACTACGCCAAGCTCGACGCTGGGTGCGGCTGCTACACGTGCACTCATTTTACCCGCGCCTACTTGGCGCATCTCTTCCGCGCCAAAGAGATGCTGGGGCCGCGCCTGCTCTCCTACCACAACGTCTATTTGCTGAACCAGCTGATGTGCGAAGCGCGCGACGCGATCGAGCGGCGTCGTTGGGCGGCCTTTCGCGACCGCGCCGGCGTTTAGGCCTTTAAAGCGCCGACGACTTGCGCGCAGTCGGCGCAGATCGACGGATGCGCCGGATCGGTACCGAGCTCGCGGAACTTCCAGCAGCGCGCGCACTTCCGGCCGGCCGCCGGCACGAGATCGAACTCGACGACGCCGTTGCGTGCCTCGCCGTCGGCGCGCTCGGCGGAGTGAAGCGCGAGCTGCGAGACGACCAGCGCTTCGCGAAGATTATCTCCCAGCGCGCGCAATCGATTGTACAAGCCCGGCACCACGACCAAGTTTAGCGCCCCTTCGAAATCGCGCGGGCTGCTCGATGCCGCAACGCGCGCGCGCAACAGGCGCAGCTCTTCCCAGAGCACCAGATCGCCCTCGAAGGTGCCGCGGTGCCGGGCGACGTCGAACGACGAGTCGAAGACGCTCTCGGCGTCGCCGCGCAGCGCCGGCGGGATTGCCTGCCACGCCTCTTCGGTAGTGAACGAAAGCACCGGCGCCAAGGCGGTAAGAAATCGCGTCAGCAGGTAGAGCAGCGCCGACTGCGCGCTGCGCCGCCGCGGATCGCTCGCTGCGCGCGAATAGAGCGGATCCTTGAGCGCGTCGAAATAGAGGCTCGACATGCCGCTCTCGAACTCGACGATGCGCAGATACGCGTCGTGAATTTCGCACCGGTCGTACGCGCCTTTGACGCCGGCGACGAAGGCATCGGTCACGTTGCAGGCCAGACGATCGATCGGCTCCATCGCCTCGCGCGAGACGATTGCGCCGGCCGAAAGATCCTCGAGATTGCCGAGCATAAAGCGGATGCGATTGCGCAGGTTCCGGTAAACGCGGCCGACTTGATCGACGACGTTAGGACCGAAGCGAACGTCGTCGATCGGCTCGACCGAAGCCGCCCAGAGGCGCAGCACGTCGGCGCCCCATCGGCCCATCGCTTCGAGCGCGTCGACGCCGGTGCCGCGCGATTTCGACATCGGCCGGCCTTGCTCGTCGTTCACCCATCCATTCTTCATCACGCGCTTGTACGGCGCGCGCCCGCGAATAGCGACCCCCGTAATTAGCGAGCTGCGGAACCAACCGCGAAACTGGTCGGCACCCTCGATGACCAAATCGCTCGGCCAAGGCATGCCGTCGCGGCCTAGCACGGCGAGGTGCGTCACGCCCGACTCGAACCAAATATCGACGATGTTCTTCTCTTTTTCGAAACGCTTGCCGCGACAACTCGGACAGCCAAAGTCGTGCGGCAGATAGGTCTCGACGGGATCGCTCCACCACGCACCCGCTCCCACGGCGGCAAAGCGTTTGGCGGCCAAACGCGCGACGCGGGCGTCGAGAATCGCCTCGCCGCAGTCGAGACAGACCAGCGATGGAATCGGCGTGCCCCACGTGCGCTGGCGCGAGAGACACCACTCCGGATGCATTTCGATCATCTGGCGTTGACGCGTTCGACCCCATTCGGGCGCGTACTCGACGGCATCGGTGGCGTCGATCGTGCGCTGGCGCAGCACGTTTTGATCCATCGCCAAGAACCACTGCGCGGTAGCGCGGAAAATTACCGGATTGTGGCATCGCCAGCAGTGCGGATAAGAATGCTCGTACTCATCGGCACTCCATAACGCGCCGGCCTCGCGCAGGTCCTCGACGATCTTGGGATTGGCCTTGAAGATGTGCGTGCCGGCATACGGGCCGCCTTCGGCAGTGAATTTGCCCGCGCTATCGACGGGATTGAGGATCGGCAGACCATACTTCATGCCCGTCTCGAAGTCGTCGGCACCGTGGCCGGGTGCGGTGTGCACCGCGCCGGTTCCGGTTTCCAGGTCGACGTAGCCGGCGAGCACGATCACCGAGTCGCGCGGCAGCAGCGGATGGCGTACCGCGAGGTCGTCGAAGGCCTCGCCGCGCGCGCGCGCGAGCAACTCGGCGTCGCCAAAGCGCTCGCCAAAGACTCGCTCCGCGAGCGCCTCCGCTACGACGACGGCCTCGCCCCCGATGCGGTAGAGTCCGTAGGTTGCATCGCCGCGTACCGCGATCGCCACGTTGGCGGGAAGCGTCCACGGCGTCGACGTCCAGATGAGAAACGAAACGGGGAGGGCGTCCTTCGGGCAAGCTCGGGCCGAGGGCGTCGTTGGCGAAGGCTGCGAGGATACGGGAGCGCTGTTCGGGCGTCGCCGTAAAGCGAACGTAGATGGAAGGCGAACGGCGCGGTTCGTATTCGATCTCGGCTTCGGCCAGCGCCGTCTCGTCGTGGAAGCACCAGAGCGTGGAGCGCAGACCTTTGTAGATTTGCTGACGCTCGGCCAGATCGGCCAGCGCATTGACGATCGTCGCTTCGAACGAGGGATCGATCGTACGGTAGGGACGATCGAAGAGGCCGAAGTTTCCCATGCGAACGCGCTGATCGCGCTGGCGATCCAGCCAATAAATGGCGCGCTCGCGGCAACGCGCGCGCAGCTCGAGGGGATTGACGGTATGAAAATCTTTGATGCCCAAGTGCTTGAGCGTTTCGTACTCGATCGGGAGCCCGTGCATGTCCCAGCCGGGAACGAACTTGGCGTACTTACCGTCGAGCAAGGCAATCTTCACGAACATGTCCTTGAGGACCATGTTCAGGAAGTGACCCATGTGCAGATCGCCGTTGGCGTAGGGCGGTCCGTCGTGCAGGATCCACGGCCCATTGGCAGCGTTACGGGAGAGGCGCCGCTCGTACGTTCCGTGCTCGCGCCACCATTCGATGCGGCCGGGCTCGCGCAGCGGAAGCTCGGCCTTCATGGGAAAGGCCGTGCGCGGAAGGTTGAGCGTTTCGCGGTAATCCATGCCGGCTATAAAAGCTGCCCGAGGACGTCGAAGTTGCGTTCGGCCGCCGCGCGCACCGCATCGGCCCGCTCTTTGAGGTGCGCGGATAGCGCGTCGCGCTGGACGATGAGACGGTCGACGCTCGCGTCGATCGCCTCGTCGGACGGCGCCGGCTCGCCCGGAACCCAGAGCGGGGGAAGCGGGTAGGTCAAGTCCTCGCAGAGCGCGGCGACTTTTGGATCGTACGGAATGGCGAGAAACGGAACGGCGAAGCGCGCCGCCAGCACCAGCGCGTGCAACCGCATGCCCACGACGGCGTACGCGCCGCGGAGAATCGCGGCGGCTTTCTCGAGCGTACATTCGGGAAGCAGCACCGCGCTCGACGAGCAGGCGCGAATTGCGTCGGTTGAAACCGCGGCGTCGGCAGCACCAGCCATCGGGAGGAACGCGCAGCGGATGCCGTGCCGGTTCGTTAGCCGGTCGACGGCGCGCGCGACGATGCGGGTGCCCTCACGCGGGGACGCTGCGTTGCGCAAGCTGATGACCGCGTAAGGACCGCTCTCGGGGCCCAGCCCCTCGGCGGCAAGGTCCACACCGCCCTCCGGAAGGTCGTAGAGAAAGACCGGGTCGGCGGTGCGCTCGACGGGCGTTTCGGGAAGAACGCTCTGCAGCAAAGCGCGCGAACGCTCGTCGCGCACGGTCGCGCGGTCGACTCCTTTGCAGAACTGCCCGACGACGAGGCGTCCCCAAAAATCGAGCGGGCCGATCGATTGGGCGAAGACCATCGTCTTGCGCCGCTTACGCACGGCCTCGCGCAGGATTCCCGCATAGTAGAGCAGGCTTCGCGTACTCGTGGCGTTCTGCAAGAGTCCTCCGCCGCCGGAGAGGACGGCGTCGGACCGGCCCACCGCGGCACGAACTTCGCGCCAATCCCAGCGCGGCGTTGCGGCGACGCCGTAACGCGCGGCCGTCGTTTGCGGCGTCGCCGAAAGCACTTCGAGCGTGGCTTGCGGAAAGCGGCGGCGCACTTGCCGGGCAATCACTTCGAGCAGCGCTTCGTCACCAAGATTTCCGAAGCCGTAGTAGCCGGAGAGCAGCACGCGCACCGTCACTCCGATGCCGAGAGTGCGCGGTACGCAAGGACGACGCGCCGGTAAATGGCAACCGCGGCCGCTCCGATGATGCCTCCGACGATCAAGCCGTTGACGACGCGCAGCAGCGAGATCGAGAGCGGCGTGTGCAGGTGCGAGAAAGTATCGATCACGTCACCGATCCCGACGCCGATGGCCAGTGCGAGGAGCCAGCCGACGGCGCGCCGATGACGCGACAGCAGCGCCGGAAGCAGCATCATCGCCGGAAAGCCAATCAAGAACTCTTTGAACCTCGGGCGCACGCTCAATACGTGCGTCAGCACGTGACGCAGCGTCAGCTCGAACGGAGAAGGAGCGATGTCGCCCTCGTTGCCGCTGCGTACCAGCATCACGGCGCCGGCGGCAACGATGGCGATGCCGGCCAGCAGCTGATAAGCCAGCACCGGCGAGAGAAAGACGTCGCGCGGGCGCTCGATACCCGCGCCGAAGCGCCGGTCGAAGAGGTACAGCACCAGCGCGATCAACGGAGGCAACGCTAAGATCAAGCGGACGCCGCGAAAGCGCTCGATCTCCTCCATCGTCAGCGGCGAGCTCAAGACTCCGACGACCACGAGCGCACCGAGCAGCGCGACGCCGGTTGCGGCAAGCATCCATCCGGCGCTGCGCAGGATCTGCTCGCCGGTTTTTCGCGCAGGCAGTTCGTTCCACGCGGGAATCAAGACCAGCAGCGCCGCCGTCGCAAAGAGCAGCGCGCCGGCTAGGGCGATCGCCGAACGCGCAAAGGCGTCGTGATGCAAAAGCAGGCCGGCGGCGTAAATCAGTATCGTCAGCGCGTACGCGGCCGCGGCCAGCCGGCGACGATACCATCCGAAGAAGTCCAGCAAGAGAATGAAGATCGACGGCACGGCCAGCGCGGCGAGGCCGACGAGAATCCGGTTGTTTCCGCGATACATCGGAATCGGAGTGGCCCGGCCGAGCTTAAAGCCGTCTGCGCGCAACTCGTCGGCGATGGCCTTGACCATCTCGACGTTGGTCGCTTCGATCGAGAGATTACCGTCTTGATGCGGCCACGGTCGCAGATATACGACGCGAACGTTGCGCTCGCGCACGCCCAGCACGTAACGCGCGACGATTTCGTCGAGCTTGAGCTTGTCCAGCTCGGTCTTCGCGATCGCCTGCACGCGCACGGTTCGCCCGGGAATCAGCCGCGCCAGCGTCTCGCTCCCCTTCTGAACTTGGCTCGCATCGTACGTTTCGATCGAACCGAAGTTGAAAATGTGGCGCTTGAAGGCGGCGGCGGTATCCTCCAAATGATCGGGGTAGCCCAGAACGGCGTTGCCGAGCCCGAAGAAAACGATGGTCGAGACCTTCGGGTCGTAGCGCAGCACGTCGTTGAAGATCGCGTCGATCTGCGGCGCTTTGAAGCGCTCGTCGTTCTGAAATCGGGGTACCACGAGCAGCGCCAGCCGGCGGGCCATCTCGATCTGATCGGTTGGGATTCCCAGCGCCAGGGCGTTGAAGTAATCGATCTGCGTTCGGACCTCGATCAGCCAGGGCTGCCGGCCGCGCAAGACGCGTACGCTGTTGGGCGTGAAATGCAGCGCCAGCGCCGCGAGATAGCGGTGGTAGGCCGCGGCGTCGGAGACGATCAGATATATGCCGCCGTCGTCGATGCGGTGGGTGCGCACCAGCGCCGCGAGCATCGGGTCGGCGATCGGCGCCAGGCGCGCCTGGTTCACGAGGGCGGCGCCGGTAGTGGCGTAGGCCTTGCCGTTGTCGCCCACGTTGGTGCCTAGTTCCTCGGTCAGCGCCAGCGAGGTGAGGCCGGCGCGGCGCAGCGCGATCAAAAAGGCGGGCGGGTTATAGTCGTAGGCCCGGGCCAGGGCGTAAAGGTCGGTGTAATCCATCGCCAGCTCGACGCGACGAGCGTGCGACTCGGTGCGCGCGCGGAATGCCGCCACGGCAAGCGAGGCGACCAGCGCGACGATCAAGATGACGACGGCGTAGCGCGTCCGATGGGTGAAGAAAGCCACGAAGCCGCTCATGTTCGACCGCCCCGGCGATTTTTCTCCCGCTGCAATCACAGAAGGGCTCGCCATAGGCGAGCCCTCCTGCCGTCGCGTATACGCGGATCCCTTTTTGTCGGGTCGCGCATACCGGGTGTGGGCGACGCCTTTCTCTGCGTCGCGAACGCTGCCGGCCCACGAGGCAAGCGCCGCGGTCTGCCGGGCTTCAACGGTATCAAATTATGCCCTCGATGGGAAGCGTTTCGAAGGCGCGCTATTCGCGCCAACGGGGCGGGCGTTTTTCCAAGAAGGCGGTGATGCCTTCGTGCGCGTCGGACGCCAACGCGTTCGCCGTCATCACTTCTTTTGTATAGTCGTAGGCGGCGGACTGATCGAGATCGATCTGCGCGTAGAACGCAGCCTTGCCGATTCCGACGATGCTCGCGCTCGAGGACGCGATCTTGCGCGCCATCGCCAGCACCTCGTCGTGGAGGCGCTCGGGCGCGACGACGCGATTGACGAGCCCCCACGCGAGCGCCGTCCCAGCATCGATCGGATCGCCCGTCAACAGCATCTCCATCGCGCGCTTTCGCCCGACGTTACGCGTGAGCGCCACCATCGGCGTGCTGCAGAAGAGTCCGATGCGCACGCCCGGCGTTGCAAAGGTCGCTTCGCTGGAAGCCACGGCGAGGTCGCAGGCGGCCACCAGCTGACAGCCTGCCGCCGTCGCCACGCGCGCGACTTCGGCGATAACCGGTTGCGGAACCGACGCGATGCGCGCCATCAGCGCCACGCACGATTCGAAGATGTTTCGATAGGTGTCGACGTCGCGATCTACCAGTTCGCGAAGATCGTGTCCGGCGGAGAACGCCGGCCCTTCGCCGCGTAAGACGATGACGCGAGTGCCGCGTTCCTCGCCGAGTAAAGCCAGGGCCTCATCGAGCTCGCGCATCATCTGCAGCGAGAGGGCGTTGCGTTTTTCCCGACGATTCATCGAGACGACGGCTACCTCGCCATCGCGTTCGATTTCGACGTGCTCGAGCGTGCGTTGCATCGTCGCTTCTTCGTCCGGCCCGGCGGCACACCATTGTGGAGCGGAGTTCACCGCGGCGCCTCAGAACCGAGCGAGCGTGGAGCGAGCCGTTTCCTCGAGCGAGCGCTGGATCGTCCTCGCTGCAGGCTTCGTGATCATGTCGGTAGCCGGCACGATCTTCTCCTGGAGCCTCTTTACGCGTCCGTTAGTGGCGCTCTTCGGCTGGTCGAGCGTGCAAGTGGCGTTGGTATTCTCGCTGGTTATCGTCTTCTTTGCTGCCGGTGCGATCCTGGGCGGCTTCGCGAACGACCGGTTCGGCCCGCGCGGCGTTGCCGTGGCCGGTGCCGTGCTTTGGGGAGCCGGAAGCATGCTCGCCGGATTGGGCACGCGGCATTGGGGGCTGTGGTGGCTCTATCTCACCTACGGCGCGATCGGCGGCATCGGCTGCGGCATGGTCTACGTCGTGCCCGGCGCGACGGTCACCAAGTGGTTTCCCGAAGAGCGCGGGTTAGCCAACGGCGTTATCCTGGCGGGCTACGGCCTGGGGTCGCTGGCCTTCAACCTGGCGGTGGGATCGCTGGGCGAGTTCAGGCGCGTTGCCGACTCCACGGCGCAGATCGTTGCGGCGCGCAACCTCGCCGCCGCCGCCGGCCACCCGTTCACCGCCGCTGCCGCGGCAGCGCAGGCCGACATCGCGATCGTCATGCAGATTTTCTTTTGGTCGGGACTGCTCTTCACGATTGTCGGCGGCGCGGCCGCGCTGCTGATTCATGCACCGCCGCCCAACTTTCGCGTCGCCAAGGCGGCGGCAAAGCTGGCCCTCGAACGCGACTTCAAACCCGCCGAGATGCTGCGCACGCGCGCCTTTTACATGATGTGGACCGTTATCTTCATCAACGCAACCTGCGGCTTGGCGCTCTTTAGCAATGCGATCCCGATTTACGCGAAAGTCGCCGGAATGACCGCGGCTGCCGCGACGGTCGTCTTCGGGTGGCTCTCCTCGGCCAACGGTATCGGCCGGTTTCTTTGGGCGTGGCTCTCCGACTTTGTCGGGAGACGCGCGTCGCTCTCGGTCTGCTTCGCGCTCCAGGGGGTCGCGTTGTGGTATTTAGCAACCGGACACGAGCCGGCGCTGGCGGCAACCGCTTTCGCCCTGCTGTTGCTCTGCTTCGGCGGAATCTTCGGCGTCGCGCCGGCGGTGATGGCCGATTTCTTCGGCACGCGCTTTCTCGGCGAGGATTATTCGTTTATCATCACCGCGGCAGCGGCAGCCGGAATCATCGGTCCGCTGACCGCCGCCTGGTTCGAAGACTCGACCGGTTCGGTGACGGCGTGGCTTCCGGCAGCGGCAATCATCATGCTGGCGGCCACCATCGTCCCGTTTTTAGCGAGAAAGCCCGCTACGAACCGTTAGAGCCGAAAAGTTTGACCACCCTCTGAGCCGGCTTTGAATACGGCGCGAGCGGCGCGCCCGTAGGATAGAGTCGTGCCGTACGCGCCTGCAATTCGAATTTTTCTCGGGCTGGTTTGGCTGGTCAACGGCGGCCTCAAACTGGGCGACCCGAACTTTGCGTCGCGTGGGGGTCAGTGCGAACGGTGGCTGGTGGATTTTACCGCGACTACGTCGGGGCCATACCACACGTTCGTGCATCAGGTCGTCATCCCGAACGTCAGCCTCTTCGCGACGCTCGTCGAGTGGAGCGAAACGCTGATCGGCCTGGCGCTGATCGCCGGAGTCTTCGCGCGGCTCGCCGCTTGGGCGAGCATCTTCTTAGCGTTGAACTACTGGCTGATGCGAGGCGCTTACGCCGGAATCGGCGGCTACGTCGACATCGAGCCCACCCTCATCACGCTCGCGGCGGTGGTGCTGATGTGGCCCGCAACGCGGCAGTTCGCGCTCCAGCTAGAGGCCCCGCGCCGTGGGAATATGGTGGGCGATGACGGGCTCGAACCGCCGACATCCTCCTTGTAAGGGACCTCACGCTTAAGGCCCCGTTTCTCCCAAAAGAGAGAATTTCGCTGTAAAATAAGGGCTTTTCGCGTTAGTCATTCCCGCCATAGCAGCAATACCGACCCCTATTTTCGGTACGCTGCCCAACCGGATGCCCAACCAGGGACTCCGGTCCGGTGAACCCGCCGCGAGAGCCCGGAGAGACCGGGGTTTCCCCATGAGATTCTATGACCTCACGACCTACCTGTTGCTGACGTGCCTCGGGGCGCTTGCCGGGTACGAGGCGCTCAGCCGCTACGTCCATGCCCTCAGCGGCGGCATTCTCTAGCTCAAATATAAATGATCGTTGACGCGACCGTTCGGGCTATCCATCTGAAGGTGTGATTTCCGAATGAATTCTCCCGTCATACCCCAAGCACCGAGGAAGTGGCGCGGTACCCGACCCTATCTTCGACTCCTGACGACCCGGCTCGACGCCTCACTTGCCGGGCTTAGTCGCGAGATCGCCGGCGCAGGGATTTGAGAAGCTCAACGTTAGGACGCTGTGACGTTCTACCCATCCCTCGAATCACGGGGCGTACGCGCAACCATGATTGATCTCGCGGCACGCCGTACGCGTTAAGCCGTGGAAGGCCTACGCCGCGGGCGACCCTTTCATGGATTATCGCTTTCGGTCGGTCTAATATTCGGGCCTCGGCCGCGGGGCCGTGACCGAGGCCTTTTTTGCAGGAAACACTTTGGTGCCAACCAGGCGCTTATACTCCCGTACTAGACAGGTAATGGCTTGGTCGCTATGCTATTCCGTGTAGCCGTTCGACTGCCTGAGCAACTTCCGGCTCGCACTCCTGTGGTTACGAGTTTAAGCAAGGTAACTTAGTCGCTACAATTCGAGAAGGGAAAACACGAATGAACCGTACCACCGCTCTCACAACTGGTCTCGGCATCGTGGCAGCATCTGCAGCTCTTTCCAAAATAGCGGATGCTGCGCCGGCTAGCGTCATGGTTCAAAGCACGCCATACTCGTTACAATCGGTGGCAGATCCAAAGTCCGTTGACGCCCTGTCGTCCTCGCCAGGATTTTGCGCTGGCTGGCCGACCGCAAAGCCCGTACTCCAGCAGATCGCGGACACGCTAACTGGACCCTGGAGTTTCCTATACAAAGGCGTAATCGCCGTAATCATCGGAATCGGCGATTCAATTTGTCCTACTCCCCCTAGTCCCTAAGCGAACCGTTTGAACCTCCAAAGCTGACGCGGCGCCGCTTCCAGAGCGGCGTCGTCACTGTGCCTTCCGATTGGAGCGGCGACGTTTCGGCCGACGAGTCGTTCAGGGGGAACAACCGAGGGTTATAAACTTACCGCGGGAGAGATCGCCAAAGTGGCTTGCTATGTCGAGAGGGTGCGCTTCGCGGATGGCTCGACGTGGGCGACGGATCATCTGCAGTTATTCCTAGCGGCCTGTACTATCGCCGACGCGAAGCCCAACGCCAGACGGAGGAAAACTAGCAGTGGCGCAGCCAGTCGCTTTCATTTCGCATACGTCGGACGATGACGATTTCTGCGACCCCCTCTACCGCGCCCTACAAGCTAACGGCGTTATGGCAATCATGGATAAGCACGACTTCAAGCCCGGAGACGATCTCGTCAAGCGCATCTTCGACCAAGGGATTGGCGAGTCTGATGCCGTGATCTTTGTATTGTCTCCAACCAGTGTGAATCGACCATGGGTGCGGGACGAGTTGAGTGTAAGCGTGGTTCATAAGCTCCGCGATGCGACTCGTCTTATCCCCATCATCCTGAAGGCTCTTCCCGATGATGAGGTGCCAACGGCACTCGCGGCAACGGTATGGATTCGAGTCAAGTCCGAAGACAATCCGGGCGACGTCGCCAAGGAAATCGCCAATGTTCTGCATTTAGACGCCGCGCCGAACCCCGTTGTTGAGCCTGGGCCAAAATGGACCGTTCGCGAAGTGACCAACCGCCTTGGGTTCGACGACAGGCGCGACGAGATACTATTCGCGTTCGCGTGTCAGCGTCAACTAGAGCACTCTCGACCGTTCGTGGATGTTCCGGAAATCTTGGCATACGCGACGGAGCAGGGTCTAACGCAGGATGATGTGCGAGCCTCAATCGCAGTCTTTCGAAAGATGTATTTTATTGAGGATCCGCCCGCCAAAGGTGGCCTGCTTCCCAACGGGATTAGAATCAAGAGGCGCCCGGGGCTAGAGCTTTACCTGAAGGCGTACGAATCGGAGCGGTACAGGAGGGCGCACAACGAAACCCTGGCCGCCATACTAAACAAACGCGCCTTCGACCTCGACACGCTCACAAGCGTTATATCCGAAAAGTCCCCGGTCGTTCTGGAAACGATCATCGACATATTTGGGGCGCAGCAAGACCTAATCGTAGTTCGCCCGCTAAATGGACCCACGACATGGAACGCTCGGGATTCGCTGCCCCGCCGTCCCGAAGTTTGAAACGGATCGGCAACCCCTCACCTATAGGGTTTGGTTCGCTTGGGAATCCTCACCAACCAAAAATCCTCGCCGTCGATCGTCACGCGCCGTCGACGCCCACCGGGTTCGAAGCGTTCTCCGCGCGAGCCGTAGTAGAGGCAGAGCCACGTCAGCACATCGACTCGCGCAGCCGCCGGCATTCGTTTGAGCACGGTTTTGATCGTTCGCGCATCGGGATCGACGTCATCGAGTCTACCCTCGACAAATGGTGGCCTGGCCATCAGGCCGACCAGCGTTCATAGTCCGCAACTCTCCCCTCGCAAGCGGCGTCTCGATGGCACCAATGACCGGTGGATAGGGGACAAGGACTCCCGAAAACAAAGAACCCCGCCAGGTGCGAGGTTATCGTTGGAAATGGGCGTGGCAGGTGACCTTAGCGGCTGGGCTTCTTCCCGCCACGGGGCTTGCCTGGTTTGGGTCGGCACTCGATCATGATGTGGTCCTTTCTGTGACTGACAGTATCATACTACCTTGACCTGGGCAAATGAATAGAGGCTGGCTCTCCGGGTTAAGGCTGAAGCTGACATATGGCGTGGCCTTGGCCATTGGCCTATCTGCGGCCGGCTGGTTTATCAGCGAAGGCTGGCCGAGGGCCTGCTATATCGCCGCACCAATCATCGGCTCGCTCCTGGTTGCCTTTGGCTGGATAGTAACCTCTGAGAACTTTATCAAACACAACAAGCGTGATCAGGTCCTGAAAAACCTCACTGACTCTAGGGGGCAAAACCAAAAGCGGTGGGATCTGATCTATGGCTACTTACCTGACCCGAGTGACACCCTGCCTTTGCCCGGAGAGAGTACAGCCTACCCCAACGCAAACCACGAACTGTATAAAACGGTGGACGATTTGCTGAACGACTTCGATTTTCTGGCGTTCGGAGCCGAAGAAGGCGTTTACGATGAGCGACTGCTAAGAGCAGCGATGGAACCGGATTTTTCGCTACTTTATTCCACCGCCGAGCGCTACATCAAGTACACACAAGAGTCCCAGCATGACCCTGAAATATGGGCTCCATTTTGTCGCGTTACTAAGCGTTGGGAAAGCGACTCCAGCAAAACCTCCCAACGCCGCGATCGGGCATTTGAGAGAGCGATCCGGTTAGCATGGGCGGGTGGCTATGCGGCCGGCTACGCTAGGAGTATTATTCGCTAGTGCTGCGTTTCGCGCAAAAATCGTCGCGGCCAAGCGCGAAAACCGGAAGACCAAGCCGGGATAGCCCAATTGTCTCGCCGCGAATATCGTCACGTAAAAGGGAGGCCCGAGCCAGACCCCAACAGCGACATACTGGATGTTCGGCACGACTTTGCCCAGAAGATCGGGGAACTGGCGGCGCATTGGAATGTACTTGAAATTAACGCGCTGGGCATGTTCATGATTCTGCTGGCCGGCGAAGTAGAGATCGCCTTTGAACTTTACTACGACGTTATCAAGGGGGAGCCGTCGGCGGGACATAAGCGCGAAAAGGCGCTTCGCATCGCAGCCAAGTCGAGACAAGCGCCACCAGGCGTTCTTGAGAACATCCTGGACTTCGCCAAAGAGGTTGATCCGGTCCGGGGCGACAGGAACGACGTTATTCACGCTTTATGGTCGAGCATCGAGAGTTCGGATTCTCTATCTGCGGCTAAAGATAAGCTGGAATGGCTTAGGAATAACAACGCGGTGATCACATGGAACCTCGCCATTCGGAGGGGGCTAGCCACCGGTCCATTTGTTACGGGCTTACTGATACGCGACCTCTGGGAATACCGCGTTTCCGACATTCAAGAAATCATTGACGAGATTAAGGTGCTGTGCGATCGGCTTCAGAGGCTTCAACAGAAAATCTCCATCCTTTGTTTTTTAAGGCCCGTAGAACCGCCTTGGAAGAAGGCCGAAGTGCCCCCTCCGCCGTCTTCATCTAATGCCACCCCCGGTCAGAAATGATCCGGAAGCTCAAGCGCCCGATCAGCTTCAAGATTAAACTAGACGCAGCAGAGAATTCACATGGGAGCGCGTGACGGAGGCGCCACTACCGGTGCGGCTGCATAAACTCAAGTAGCGCGGTGATTGCGAGCGACGCGAAAATGAGATTCCGGCGAGCGCGCCAACTGAAACCTCCTGCGGCCGGACTAACACGCGAATCGCCCACGCCACGGTGAGCCCAATCGGTAGGCCAGCGATCGCGCAGGCTTGTATCCCGTTCAGGGGCGGCCAATCAATCACTTTAGTATGAGTTACTATGCGGGATGTGTGGAATCCTCATTTTTGCAGTTAGCCGACCACCCGACTAAGGCCGTTGGTATCGTAGCAGCGGAGCGAGCCGGCTAAGGTCGTGCCGCGCCTGCTCCGCGTCGAGCAGCTGCTTCGCTGACGGTTGGGGATAGTTTTCGTCCGGATCGTGCTCGGGGAAGTCGAGGGTCCACATTGGTTCGAGTGTCCTTTCGCGCCAGTCGGCGCATGGTGAAACCGCTGCTATGAGGAACCCGCTGACAACTGCAACCGCGAAAGGAGTTACTCATGGCGCGATGGCTTGTTCTAACTGTCGTCCTCGTCGGCTTAGCGTTACCAGCGAACGCCCAAATCTCAATGCCCGAGACCTTCATTGGCCCAGATGGCCAAAAGCAGCTCGGTCCCTATACGTGGGTGTGGAAATCTCGAAGCTTTCAGCCAGCAGAACGCTCCATCTCGGTCTCGGCAATCTGCCCGACCGGTGACGTTGTGCTCGGGGGCGGCGTGGCGTCCGCGGGGCTATTCATCGACATCAGCAACAGCAGGCCCACTCCAAACTTTAACAGCTGTCGCGTTCACTTTTACAAAAATCATCAGGCGGGACGTTTACCGTAACCGTCTACGCCTCGTGCGCCCCAACACAGTAGTTGCGATGGGACCGCGAGGCCTCTGGATCGTCTTGCGATTGTGCTGCTCTAGCTCATTGCGTGACCGCACACCGGACTCTGGTACGTCAGCGACCAAAACGCTCGTGCAAAGAATTCCATTCGTATCAGCCTGCGAGCCCCGCGACCTGTTCGACACGCCGCCGCGAGATACCGTCTTGAAAATCAAGTCTCTAGGGCTGCGTTGAAGGGCACGCCGCTCTTCAGGACACCGTAACAAAGCACCAGCAGTTTACTCATCAGGCCCACGACGGACATCTTGGGTTTTCCCTTGGCCGCAAGACGCGTTGCGAACACCTTAAGTGCCGGATTTCGAGTACCTCCGACGATCGCTGGGAAGAACAGACACTTTCGGACCCGCAAAGTTCCAACTTCGACAAGCCACCCTTGTTCGCAGGAGTTCCAGATTGTCGAATGCGAGGAGCTAAACCGGCGTAGGCGGCGACCTGTTTAGCGCCCTAAAGTCTGATCGCAGAAAGACTTCGGCCATTAAGACCGCCGCCGTCTTCTCGGCAATCCCAGGAATAGAGCAGAGAAGATCCGATTGCTCCCGCATCTTGTCGTTGCTTCCGATGCTCAGGCGAATCTTTCGCTCCGTTTCCTTGATTGCGCGGTCGAAGGATCGAATCAGTGCTCTTATCTCGGTTCGCGCCTCGCGTCGGCGCAACGACTAATCTGCTGATGTCGATCACCCTTTAGCGCTTCGAGGCGCCGCACAAGAGTTTGCAGCTCTCGATTCCCGGGGCCGGTGGCGCCCTATAACCCGGTCGGTTCGCACAGCAAAACCTGGCGATAAGTGCGGCGTCAGTACTGTCAGTTTTGACGCGCAATAGCTCGCTCGATGCAAAGGCCTTGATCTGCGACGGTTCGTAACGCTAACGTCGTGCTTTTCGGCTGTAGAAACGTAGCCAAGTTCTCCCAATAGACACCGGTCGTTCCATACACGCGTGAACTCCCGCTGCCTTGCTCTTACGGAGCCAGTCGCAAGCTGCTTGAAGCCCCTCGAGTTGTTGGGGAAACTTCTTACGGTGGACAGGTCGCCGGCGAGCAATGCCGCATGGAATCCCGTTTCGAAATGTCGATGCCGAGGAACAGTCGCAAACCACGCTCACTTTCATCGATGAGTAATGCTGGCTCGGAAATCCTGATCGACCTTGTGCATTCAAGCTCCGCCAGAAGACGAGCCTACGATACGTCCGATCTTGAAAATCCTGCAGCTCACCGACCATCTCGCAGAGAAGCTCGAAGCTTAAGAGCCCCATCGTCGTGTGAGTCGCTGCCGTACCCTAGTTCGCTAAGTCAGCGGACTTTCGGCGTGACCTGATCGATGATAAGGGCCCCAGTTCACGTTTTCTGCGGTTGAAGTCCCCGTGCGGTCGCCAGGCTTTAACGCCCGCTGCCGAGAACACTGTATCTCGGTAAACCAATGCTAAACGAGCCCAATAACCATACTCGATCGAGTGATCGCCGACGTCAAGGAAAAGATTCTTCGCCAGTTCTGCGTATTGCCGCGCGCGTGCATCGTGCAGCATGGTGAGACCATCGGCGTAATACGCAGTATAATAAGCAGCTGAGAACTCGACGTCATAGTACGCTGCTGACCCGGCACCCGTGGCAATGCGTCGATTTGACCAGTCCGCTTGGGCTACACCGCAGGTGTTAACCAACATGCGGGCATCGAGTGCCGCGAAGGCGTCGACACATTGCTCCTCCGTTCGCGTTACCGGCGGATGAGGTGGGCGCCACGCAAGCGCGTCAACTCGCGGTGGCGCCGACGCGACTTGCTCGTAGCCCGTAGGTGAAGCGAAGGGGGTCGTCACTCCCGCTGGAGGATTCGGCGTTGTCACCGATCCCAACACCTGAGAGGGGGTGTGGGGATGGGCTGTGGGACCACCCTAGGCAATTCCGGTGGCATTCTTTCGACTGTCGCATTGCGCGATTGCAAAGCTTCGGCGATTTGGTGATCTGCATTTTGCAGAAACGGGGCAAGCGCCGCAACTCCAACCGCCACGTTGTTTTGCAATGCGCCGGTTTTGCCGGTATTAACAGCCATCACAAGTCCGTAGACCTCTCCGGACTCAATCCCAAAGAGAGAGCTGCCGCTATTACCGTGGTCCGTCTGCGCATCGTATTCCAAAAAGCCGCCCTGATCGATGACCGAACTGATGCTGCCTTCATGAAAGGAAGGCGCGATCCCAATCCGCGCTGGAATAACATTAGCTGAAAAGCCGGAAAACCGGCGATGCCCACCCGGGTGCCTACAGGTGGGACAGCGCTTGCCATCTGTACTGGCTTGCAAGTTTTTCTGATGGCGAGAACAGCTGCATCGATAGTAGCAACACGAACGACAACCAAGCGAAGTACCGTTTTTGGATCAGACATCAATACTACTAAGGGGAACCGATCGTTACCAACAACGTGTCTATTTGTCAGCAAGAAACCGTATTGGTCACGATTTTCTATGCAGAAAGCTGTGCCAAATGCAACGCCTTTCTTATCGTGAGACGCAACTAACCCCAGAGAGGATTGTACTTCAGCAAACGTCGACACCTCATCGGCGCGCACTTCTGAGCATATGGTAAGCGCTCAGCCGATGGCCACAACGGCGAGTACTCCGCGCGCATTGCTATGCAGTAGCTGGCGTTTCTTTCGATTCGACTCTTGCGGCACCGCTAGAAGCCGGTGATCGTATATACGGTGCCGTTTCCGTTTGCGCCGCCACTGCCCGTTGTGCCGTAGAGCGTTCCGTCCAGGTAGATCAGTCCGGCCTGCGGGTATGCGCCGTCAGCAGTGGTCCCGCCATCAAAACTGTGCAGCACGGTCTCTGCGCCGTCGGTGCTAATCGAAAAAACCGTACCGCAGCCTTCGCCGCAGACTGTTCCGCCGCCAGATTCGTCGTGCCGTAAAGTTTGCCGTTGACGCTGTTGAGGCCAGCAGACGGGTGTGCGCCGTCGCTTCCGCCTGCAAAGCGTAAAGCACTCTCGCGTGCCGCTGGTCGTGATCGAAAAGACCGTGCCTTGAGAGTGGTTTCCGCCGTCGTATGTCGTGCCGTATACTTTATCGTCCACGTTGTTCAGTCCGGCCTGCGGTTTCTTGCCGTCACTCTGCGTATAAGCGTGAAGCACCTTTTCTGATCCATAAAGTGTGATCCAGAAGATCGTGTCGCAGTCGTACTTGTCGTCGCCAGAGTGTGTCGTAAAGCTGTCGTTTACGTTGATCAGCTCAACCTGTGTAGAATCCTCGTCACTCTCTCTTGTAAAGCGTAGAGGACTTGATACGAGCCAGTCAGCGTGATAGAAAAAATCGTGTCGCACCAGTTCACATTATCAGTGCGTATCGCGCCGACGCGTTGTGTCGTCGAACGTTTCGTTCACGCTGAGTAGCCGCTTGTAGTAACGCTCCATCGCTTTTTTTAAAGCGTATAGCACATTTTCTACGTCAGCGTGATCGAAAAGGTTCTTATCGAACTAGAAAGCACTCGTTTACGTCGTCGTAGTAATCTTGTCGTATAGCTTACTCTTGTAGCTGATTAGCGCAATCTCAGATAGTCTCTTGCAATCGCCTTCAAAGAATCGTATAAATAGCATTCGTATCATACATCGTATCTAGAAATCTCATCACATTCGTCATTCTCATCTCAAATTCACTCTTGCTTATGTGTCTCCAGCAAAATATCATCGTAAAGCGTTTCGTTCTCATTCAGCACTTCTCGCAACCACTAATCATAGTATTGTAATGTAGAGCACGTTTCAACTACGTCATCTTGTGCGTGAAGCTATCATCATCCTCACTAGCCGGGCGGCGCCAGCGCATCATCATCTCTGCATTCGTTGCAATCATCAGCAATGCAAATCTCTCTCTAGCAAACCTCATAAACCTCTATTCATAAATTCCCTCTAGCACTTTCCATTCAATTTCACTCTTTTTTATACATCACCTCATCTTCAAACTATAATTCAATAACTCTATTTTTAAGCCCAATAGAGCCGCGTTTTTTCACTGTTTGTCAACGCAGGAAAGCGTCAACCATGATCGTCGTTCTTGCCGGCGGGGAATGCCAATAATTCACGCTCGAAATCGAGCAGCCACGGCGCTTCTTTTGGGAGAAACACTCTCTTTGCTTCGATGACGTCCCGGTCACGCCCTCGACGCGAGACTCTTTGGTGCCCTTCGCAGCTACCGGCACCACCGGAAGCGTCGTCTCTTGCTTCAGCGCTTGGATCAGCGCCGTCGCATTGCTGGTGTCCTCGACGTAAATCTTCGACGGTGGCGGATCCTCTCGAGGAAGCATCTGCACGCGACGAAGCAGACCCGGAAACTCGACCTTCGCCGCGCCAGACGTTCAGGACATAGAAAGCGTTCTTCGTGACGCCGAGCTTGACGATCGCGGAGTAGTCGTTCCGAACGCCGGTCTTAGCCGCTGCGTCGAGCGCGCAAACACGCCGTGCTCGAACGTCGCCGGCGCCTTGTCGTACCGTTGCAGCCATTCGGCCTTGATGAGGTTGCCTTCGGCCGGCACGGGGTCGCCCTGGAAAGCGCAGACAAACGCCCGCGAGCCCATTGCGACCTTCTGCCGCTCGCAGCTCGTCGAGCGGCCACCGTTCCGGCCAAAGCGACTCGCCAACGTCGCGTCCGAGCGGATCGTCCTTCTCCGCAATCGCCGGGAAGCCGCACCGTTTCCCAATCCGGCGCCTTCTGGCGAGTCCATGATGCGGCCGGGGATGTCATCCTCGCCCCACCGCTGCTGAATCAGCACAACGGAACCGTGAGGCTCAAGCCGCGGCATTAGGACGCCACGGATACCATTGCCAGAGGTTGTCGCGTTCGGTATCCGAGAGCGCGTCGTTCTGCAAGTCATCGAGCAGTAGACAGGTTGCCGCGCCAGCCCGTGATCCCTACCGCCAACGCCCACCGCGAACAGTCCACCGCCCTGCCGTGGTATCCCAACGCTGCTGCGCCGTCGTTGCCCGTGAGAGCTCGACGTCGAACGGCCAATCCGGTTCATTGAAGAAAGCTCGTGAAGCCCGGCTGTTGCGCTCTGCAAGCTCCGCTCCCGCCGACGCCGCGATGATCTTCCGCCGCGGATTGCGCCCGAGATACCACGCCGCGAACGCCTGCAACAGCATCGACTTACCGGATCCCGGATACAACGTGACCAGCAGCCGTCGCTGATCGCCACGCTCGACGCGTTCAAGCAGTTCCCCGAGTCGCCGAAGGTGCCGCGGCGTTTGAAAGTCTGGGATCAGCCGGCCACCGAAGTCGATGAGGTTGCGGCGCGCAAGTTCGAGCTGTGCGGCCTCTCCAATCGCTGCCACAGAACGACTATCCATGCGCCCCAAGACTTTTCCGCGCCACACCGAAGCGAGTTGCCCTATGTTTGATCTTGAGGGTCTTTGGGTCGTCCGATTTACGGCCTCGCTCACCGGTGCTGGCGTCGTTGTTCTGGAAACGCAACGGCTCTTCGGTGGCGACAGCGGGTATTATTGGTACGGTGACTACAGGACGGACGGCGGCCAGATAGTCGCGCGGGCCACGATAGTGAGGCACACAGTTATACCGAATGCGGGAACCATCTTCGGCGATGATGCCGACCAGTTCGATATTACCCTCACCGGGACAATTGGGGATAGCCGGATTGAAGCGCTGATGGCGCGCATCGATGCCGGGAGTAACCGCTCCGGTCACTCTTGAGTACCGGCAACGTTTGCCCTGACAGTAGCCGCGAACGATCGAGCGCTGTCACCCTAGCGGCGCACGTCGGCGCGGTAGAGTGAGATGGGAATGGTTGGCTCATTGTTGCGCTTGCGTACCGTCGCCGGTCGATTGCGCACGATGCGAGGGTCCGGCGTGCCGGATCGACTTGGTAGCCGCGGCGAAAAAGGTCGACGAGGTTCGCCGTCGTTAGGTTGAAGCTGCCGTCCGTCTTTGCACGGAGTACCTTGGAGCCAAACGAAGGAGCCGCCGGGCGTTTCCCTTGGCCGGGCCGGTTACGATAGCACGCATAGTTCTAGATCCTCTCGGAAAAGAAAAGAGCCGCCGAATCCGGCAGCCCTTTTGGGGTTGTGACTAACGGCGACGTCGTTTCGCCGACTCGTTGGGAGTGGTCTACTGAGAGCTGTTGGCGCCGCTCCCCTTTCCGACGACGACCGTAGGGGGACGACTGCTGTCCAAGTGGATTGGCTGAACAGTTGCGCCGCATGAGCTTGAGCTCACCGTTCTGTTGTTGCAGACATTGCTGCGGGAGACCGGAGCCGAATTGTTGGGCGCTGATCGAGCCGACGATGACTCTTGCATCAAATAGTGCTCTTCGGCTGCGGCGCCGCACTCTTCGTTGCCCCAACGATTATGTGGAACGTCAACGTCGCCGGTTTGCTGCCGCCACTTGTGCCGCCGGCCATGCGCACGCTGCCCGTGCCCTTCGTGTTGACCGCGTGCGCCGGAATCGAAATCACGATGTCGTAGTCGCCGGGATCCATTGTAGCCGGCAGCGCCCGGTCGCGCCGTCGGCGTTGGCGACCAGGCGGTATTCGGAACTGCCCGGGTTCTTCTTAACCACGATGCCGATGCCGGTAGTGGGGTTAGCGTTTTCCTCTGGCGTCGGCAGCTGGTTGAGGCCGCCCGTGGCTGGATCGTAGAGCCACGACGAGGTGGACGCGAGGTGCAGCGTGATGACGACGCCGTGTCCACCTGTACTGCGGAGGCCCTTATTCGCCTTAATGTTGTATCCGAAGGTCACTTCGCCGACGGCGCTTAGCGGTAACAGTATGGCCACGCACGCCAGCATGGCGGAAACTCTTGCAATCATATTCGCTCCTATTTATTCCGAGTGTAGTAACCTGTCTGCGCTTCGGCAGGCAAGGCAACCCTCCTCGCGCTTGCCAAGCCGCGGTCTCTGCGGCCATCTTGGAGCGTAGGATCGCACGCACCGTCGACGGATACCAGCGCCGACCCCTGCGTGGTTGTAGGCCGCGGGCGTCGAGCATTTCACCGATTGCCGATAGCGTGGCGCCTTCCGCCGCCATCCGGCGCATTTCCTGAAGTGCTTTCTGCTCGGTCGCGATCTCGACGAGTCCTTTGCCATCGCGGCGCCATCCGAACGGCACGGCGCCATAGACTTGACGCTGCCGCCGCTTGTGGTCGAGTGCTTCCGTGGTACGCTCGCCCGCGACGCCGCGCTCGAACTCCGCGAACGCGGCCACGACCTGAAGAAGCATCCGGCCAACCGCCGTTGAGGTGTCGAGCGTTTCGCTAGCTGAGACGAGCGCCGTTTCCGTGCGATCGCATAGGGCGACCAGTTCGAGCATATCCCGAAGGCTACGGGTTAGCCGGTCGAGCTTCACGATAAAGACGGCCGCGATCTCCCGCCGCTCAATCATGCCACGCAACTGCTTCATGGCCGGCCGGTCGAGCGTGCCGCCCGAATAACCGTCGTCGACGAGTACCTCAGCGATCGCGCCGTGGTTCGACCCGGCCGCGAAAGCCTCAAGCCGGGCACGCTGCGCCTCAAGCGAGACGCCCAAGTCGGCCTGCTCCTGGGTGCTAACCCGGCAGTAAGCCACGGCGATCCTTTGCCTCTTAGTCCGTCTGCCGCGCACGATTGCCTCGCCTTCTTTTACAGTTCCGTTCGGTACTGGCACTATTCAGCAACAGCGTCACGGCTCCACGAAGATGCTGAGCGGGAAGCGCGTCGAACATTCCCGGGCATGGCCAGAAAGGCGCCTAGATTGCCCGCTACGGCCCGTGTGCAGGCGTTGGTCGATACGGAGGTCGCGATCCGCATGGACGAGGCCCGTGCGGCCTTGAAACGCCACGGAATCCACGCCTCGGTCTCGATGTTCGTGGAGATCGCCCTGCGAGAGATGCTCGGGCGTCGCGATCTTCCCGAGATAATGCGCAAGCACAAGGCGACGGCGCGCCGCGATCGAGACTAGCACGATTCGGGCTTGACCCCGGAGCCGAGCTTGGCGAGGTTGCGCAGCTCGTCCGTCGTGAGTTCACCGACCTGCACGAGTAGCTGCCGGCGGTTGTCGTTTACCACCTGCGGGCGGTCCTCCAAACCCCGATCGTCTTGCCCAAGCTCAGCACGACGGTGTGGGCCTCTTTGATGCAGCGAGCGAGACCGGTGAGATCGCCGTTGGCCTTGGCCAGTTCAATGCCGGCCTCCGCATCCTCGACGTAGCCGAGCAGCTTTTCCACGAGCGCAGACGCCCCCAACTCCTCGCGAGAAGCAATCACGCGTCGAACGGCGGCCTGCACGTGTGCCGTGCGGTGCCTATGAACCGCGGACGGCGAGAGTGCCCATTGTGCCGCAATGTTCCGAACAGACGAGACGGCGAAGCGGCTTCGATTGCTGCCCTTTCCGGATGATCGCAACACGTGCACCGTGTGCCAGCCATTATGATGCGACCTCGAAAGAGCGGTCGGTTCTCTCTCTTAGTTTTTCATCGCCGCTAGATAGAGATCTAGATAATACCTTAGATAGGGTACCACCGGTGGTATGGGTCCCGGGTCGCTTTTGGTACGGGTCGCCGCTATTTTTGGTACGGGTACCCGTATCACCGGTGGTACGGGTTAGCCAATGACAGCGCATTACGCGGGCACCTCCTTGAGCTGAAGCGCGCACGTAATGACTCGATCACCGCGGCGCCGGTCCTTAGGCTTGCTGCACGTTCTTCGGCGGTCATCTCGTCGGACTTGAACTCCGTCGAGCGCTTCGGCAACGGATGCAGTGTCGGGGTACCTGTACCAACGGTGGTACGGGTTAGGCGTTCCCACACCGGGCATTTACCGTTCACGGTTTCGGTATTTCGAACGTGGCCTAAGTTCACAAGTTGCTCCATGACTCGCCTAGCTGTAGATCGCGAGACGCCAAGACGCTCTCCGATCTTGCGAAAGCTGATCTTGCTCAGGCCGTTGTCCTCGACGTCGCAATCGGCGAGGATAGCGAAGGCGACCTTGGCGTCGTTCGTGATTCGCATATCGTCAAGGACGGCGCGGGGTAGGCGCGTATAGCCGGCGCGGGGCCCGGGCGGCGTCATTTCGACACCAGTTCGGGTGCCCGATCGTGTGAGCGGGGATAGCACCGCCAGATGGTCTGTGGATCGGGTTCCGGTACGGCGCGAATGATGTCGCGGGCCGCGCAGAAGACGTCGCGCGCGAACGCCCGGTCGACGAAGACCGTCGAGGCGAACTCTCGGGTGAAATGGTCTTTGATGTGCTCGGGAACCGCGCGCTTCAGCTGATCGCGTTTGTCGGGGTTTGAGTCTCCATTTGCGACAAGGCAGAACCTGACACAGATGAACGGGAAGACGCTCAAGTCGAAGCGCCACTTGACGCGGCCAAAGTTAACGGGCCGCAGGTTGGAAATTTCGAACGATGGGAACGGCAGATCCTCGGGTCCGCTAAGACCCGTGCTGTTGTTGTCCATAGGGGAATCCCCAAACGGTTTACCTCGGGCATTCTGTAGCGGGAGGAGAATATGCATCGGCGGGGCCCCGAGGAAGAACCCCGCCGATGGCGCGCCACGTACGCAGTGAAACGATAACCCGCGGCCATGGCTTTTGCGTTAGCGCCTGGCCATGAAAGCGGCGCGAACGCAGATCCGGGTCAGTTAGTACTTCCGGATCATGCGGCACCAGCCGGAGCCGGCACCGCAATCTTTTTGAGAGGGAAGGGTCTAGGTCAACGACTCAAGCCGCTCGCGCAACTCGCGTTGGAGCTGCTGCCTTTTGGGCTGATCGACGGGACGCTCCGATTGCAGCGCGGCCAGGATGGCCTGCGCAGAAGATGCCGCCTTGTATAAGCGATTGTCGTCGAACGTTGCCACGGCAATATCGTGTACGACAGAATCCAACTGGGTCTGAAGCGCGTTTCGCTTGACGACCAGATCGGGCACTACATTCTGAACCTCGCGCGCCCTTGTCGCGATCTCGACCGCCTCCGCAAGCCGGTCCTGTTCCAAGGCCACCCGCTCCTCGACGAGGCGGCGGCGTTGCAGCTGCGAAAACTCAACCAAACTTCGCGCTTCGAGCAAAGCGGTGGGGCTCGCGGATTTATCCGACACGGCGAGGCCGTCGGAAATCGCCTTTGTCGCTTCGGCTATCTGTCGCTCGATGTTTTGGCACCGCACGGCGACGGTCTCTGCGACGGCGGTTGTCTTTGCTGGGGCCATTATTGAGTTCTCCTTTGCGAGGATCGCTGGTTGGCGGCGCGTCGACCGTAATCACCCATGACTTACCTTTCTTTCGATCGCGGGAGGCGGTACAAGTTCGAACGGATCGCACGACAACGCCGCCGCGAGCTTGCGTCCAAACCGAAGCGAAATCTCGGCCGTAGGCGTGGCGTCGATTCTCGCGATCGTGGATTCCGGAATGCCGGATCGCTCCGCAAGCGCAGCCTGAGTTAGGCCGCGCGCGAGACGAAGCTCGCGAAGCCTATTCTTCACTCGTTGCTCTCCTCTGTGTGGCAGGCTCGGGATTCTGTAGTTCGGGCGAAACGAAATCGCGCCGCGGAACGAATAAGGTCGTCTGACCCTCTACTTTAATCGTATCATTGGTCGCCCTCCCGCTCGCGCGGGAATAATGGTCCTGAACGCTCGGGGCCGGTACTGAACGGGTAAGGTTGTGTTTCGTGTCAAGCGCAAACACGTCGAGTACGCGGCCGAGACGATCAATCTCGCGGTTTCTGCGGCAGATCGCACAGCTCGGACTGCAGCCACGGGGCGGAGCGTCGGGTGACGGCTTCCTGGGCAGGCGGTAACGTTCGTGATGCTCTTGATCCACGCGTGGGGTCATCTGTTCCCTGAAGCACTCCCAAACGTCACTCCAAACGTTTTCGATGAGGTGCCGACTCTTGAGCTGAACGTCGACCTTGTACGGCAGATTCTCCCAGATCTCTGAGATCTCGGCCCTAGCCCGATTTTCAAGTCCTTCAGCGCAAAACGCCTCGCCCATTTCGAGCAGCATTTTGCCGGTGACTCCGATCGAATAGAGCCGCCGGCTGAGTGATCCCGTAAGGCCACCCTCGCCGGCCGCCCTTAGGCGCGCGTTCGCGTCCCATTGATATTGCAGGCCACCTAGGCGCCGGCAGGCATCTTCTATGGTTGCGGCGCTCGCAGCGGTGCGAATAATCACGATCCCGTCGTCGGCGGTCACCGCGAGGGGCGACGTCCGCGCCGAGCGGGGATATCGCCGCCGGCTTCTCTGTCCTGAATGAAACGCTCGATCGAGGCGGGTCGGAACAAAATGCGCCGGCCAATGCGGACCGAAGGGATGACCCCGCTCCGCACAAGACGGCGAATACCGCTCTCGGAAAGGCCCGTGTGCTCCCGAAGTCGCGGTATGCTCCAGAGGCTCACCAAGTTGTCCTTGGAAGTATCCATGAGGCATAATTCTCGGGTTCAGAGTGCCACACGTGGTGGCACTCCTCGCCGAAAATCCCAGGGCGCTACTATTATTTGATAGAAAATGGCGCGAATGCGGCTCGATGATCTTTGATCGGCGATGCTCTTAGTGCGTTTTCTTTCGGAAGCAAAACGCGGTTAGAGTCCCTTTAGGAACTTGTCGAACTTTCCGGCGACCTCGCGCTGACTCTCCTCGAAGAGATGCGTGTAGGTGTTCGCCGTCGTGCGAATGTTCGAGTGCCCCAATGCGCGACTTGCGACCAGGAGTGGAACGCCCATAGCCGCCATTAGGCTTGCCGCGCGGTGACGTAATCCGTAGAGCGTAATCTGCTGGAACCTTTGCCTTCTTCATAAGCGGGTGCCAAGACGCGCGCGCCAAACGTGGTGCGCCTCGGATCCGCCACCGCCCTGGTGCCGTGAATACGTAAGTCGGAGGGCCTCGGCTTGCACTCTTTTCGTGCCGCGCCTTAAGCTGCGCGCTGCCAGGACCGCCGGCATGCGCGACGTTCCGTCGACGTGACGGCGTCTTAGTTTCCTTGAGAATGAGCCGACCGCTCGACTTCGGTCAGGTTGGCAATGATCGCGGCGCGCCTGGTCTTTAAGATCGACATCCTTCCAGCGCAGTCCAAACGCTTCGGCGGGCCCAAGCGCCCCGACGATCATCAGGAGGAAAAGCGGAAAGTATTCAGTTCCTCGCGCCTTCTTTAGGAAGCGCTTAGCCTCATCGGCGTTCCAGATCGCGACCTCAGCAAATGTTCGGGACTTCGGAGGCCGCAGATCGGCCGCCGGGTTACTCAACAATAGACCGTGGTCGAGCGCGGCATCGTTCAGAGCCGCGCGAAGGACCGTGTGAACTTTGCCCTTCCCGCCATCGCCAAGGCTCGTCAGGCCGCCGAAGAAGGTCCTGACTTGGTCGCGCTCTAGGTCCCGCAACCGCACCGAACCGAGACCCGGCCGGATGTGCCCCTCGATCGCCCAGGAGTAGTTGGCCGCAGCCGACTCCGAGAGGTGCTTCGAGGCGAGCCACTGGTCGAGGTATTCGCCGAGCTTAAGCCGCGAGCTGATTTGAGACCGCTTTACCGTCGGTCGCTTGCGCTTGAACTGCTCGATGCGATCCTTAAGCCCCGCCCGCGCCTCGTCGCTCTTGTCGCTCCGGGGCCCGACCATTACTTTGCGGACTCGGATGCCGCGCTCGTCGCGTCCTAGCGTGAACTCCGCGACGTACCGCTTCTGCTTCTCCGACCAGTACACGCTGCCGCTGCCCGGATTCGCGCGGCGCTTTGGATCTTCCTAGGCATATTGCTTACTTCGCGCATGACACGAGTATTCTTGCCCAACCATTTGCCCAACCAAAAGCGAAGCGGCCCCTTGATGGAGGCCGCAAAGTGCTGTAAAATAAGGCCAATCTCTGGTGGGCGATGACGGGCTCGAACCGCCGACATCCTCCTTGTAAGGGAGGCGCTCTCCCAGCTGAGCTAATCGCCCGTAGCGGCATGGTTCGCGCTGCCGGGCCCCACCCTTTGCCCCTGCCAAGGGACGCGAACCGTCAGCCAAGGTTTAAGCGAGCTTTCAACTCGGAAAGCTTCAAAGCAGAAGCGCTAATCCGACGAAGCCGCAACCTTGAACAAACAGTACCGTGCTGACTTTGCGAGCGACATCCGGAACGTGGCTTTGGCTCGCCAAGGCATCGCGGGCTTTGCCGCGTCGTGCGGTTTTTCCGAGAGTGAAGTCGCCGACATACGGTTGGCGGCCGGCGAAGCCCTAAGCAACGCCGTCGAGCACGGGGGGAAGGCCGCGGCGGCCAGCGTCAGCGTCACCTGCACCTTCAACGGCCGAGAGTTGGCCATCGAGATCCGCGACGCGGGGGTGGGCTTCCCGGCGCCCCGCGAGCTGCCCAGCGTCGAGCCGGATCATCGCGGGCGCGGCTTCGGAATCTTCTTGATGCGGCGCCTGATGGACGACGTTTCGTTTTCGAGCAACGGTACGGTCGTGCGTCTTATCCGGGTTCGGCGGTGATCTTCTTCTGCAGTAAGGCGATGGCGGCGCGCAGCTGAGCGTCGCGCTCGACCTCTCCGAAATGCGCGTCCCGGTTCTCCTCGACGGCCACGTCGGGTGCGATTCCTCGTAAGTTGATGTCGCGATGGTTCGGCGTTAAGTAGTGCGCCGTCGTTATTTTTATGGCCGCGCCGTCGGGCAGCGGCGTCAGCGTCTGCATTACGCCTTTGCCGAAAGTACGCGCCCCGACCAGCGCCGCGATGCCGTCGTCCTGCAGCGCACCGGCGGTAATCTCCGATGCCGACGCCGTGTATTGGTTCACCAGCACGCTCACGGGAACCGCAATCGAAGGATCGCCGTCCGCGTCGATCGTCGTCGCGCGGCGGCCGCGCTCTTCGACGGTCACTAAGGCCTTGTTGGCGATGAAGCGCGAGCTGATGTCGAGCGCAGAGTTCACGTAGCCGCCGCCGTCGTTGCGCAGGTCGAGCACGAGCGCCTTGGCACCCAGCGACTTCAAGCGCGCGATCGCCGTATCGAACTCGTTGGGCGTGGCTCGACCGAACGCGATAACCCATACGTAGCCGATATTTCCCGGCAGCAGCTTGTAGACGACCGTCGGCGGCTGTACGTCCTCGCGGGTGATGGAAAGCGTCGACGGATTACCCGATCGCTGCAGGCTTACCGAAACGGCCGTTCCCGGTTGGCCGCGCAACATGGAGCTGACGGCCTCGACGCCGCGCCCTTTGGTCGCGGTCCCGTTGACGGCGGTAATGATGTCGCCGACCTGGAAGCCGGCCCGTTCGGCGGGCGCCGAGGGAAGCACGTAGGAGACGCGCACCTGGCCCGACGCCGTGTCGGGCTCGATCATGACGCCGATGCCGCCGATCGCCTTAGGATCGAGCGCCTCGTTGAACTCGCGAAACTCGTCGGGCGTGAAGAACTGCGTGTAGCGGTCGTTGGTCGCCAGCGCCATCCCTTTGATCGCGGCGTACGCGAAATCGTTGGGCGAGGCGTGCGCGGCGTTGGCCGCGCTAACGATTGCGCTGTCGAGCTCGCTGAGCGTCGCCGCGCTGTCGCTCCGTACTTTCAGTGAGGGCGGCGCGAGATTTACGCCGCGCTTGTGAGCCTCGGTCGAAATCGCGTCGGCCGCTGCTGCGAGCAGTGCTTGACCCGCAACCGGTTCGTAGTGCGTCGTCGACAGAAGGCGGTAGCTTTGTGCGACGTCGCCCGACACTTGAAAAGAAAGCGGCGACGGGGCGGAGGTAGCTCCCAGAAGGACGAGAGCAAGCAAAAGCTTCGGCATCATGATCCTCTCTTCGATTTCCACTTGCGCAACGCTTGGGACCCGGCAAATGTTTCATCGGCGCGTGGCGGCGCGCGCCAGCCGGTCCATCATCGCTAAGCCAAGTCCGCGCTCGGGTATGGGCTGCGCGTCGATCCGAGCCAGCCCCAAAGCGTCTAGCGCGTGGAGCGCTTCGAAGAACCCGGCCGCTGCCTCGCGCAGATCGCCGCTGCGCGAGAGCGCGCGTACGGCCGCGTACCCTTCGCAATCGCCCTGCAGCAACAAAGCGCCCGCCGCCGCTCGCTCTTCACGGGAGACGCCGCGAGGATCGACGACTCGTAGCGGCGTGCGGGGAGCGTAATGGACGGGCAGGCCGCCGGGTGCACGCGGCTGCGCTGAGGACCGCTCGCGCTCCAACGGGCCGATTTCAGCTTCGATCTCCTCGACGGCGATCGACCCGGCGCGCAGCAGGACCGGTTTGGGATCGAGCGCTACGATCGTCGACTCGAGGCCAAGATTAGCGGTTCCGCCGTCCAGGATGAGGTCGACCCGATCACCCAGAGCGGCGGCGACGTGCTCGGCCCGCGTGGGGCTGAGGCCGCCAAACGGATTGGCGCTGGGGGCCGCGATCGGCGCACCGGCCGCCTCGAGCAGCGCGCGGGCCACGGGATGGGAGGGCCGGCGAACGGCGACGGTCGCCAAGCCCGCGGTCACCACGGCGGGCACGGCGGGATTCTTGGGCAGCACGACGGTCAGCGCACCCGGCCAAAAGCGCTCCATCAGGCGGCGGGCGAGCGGCGGAACGGCGGCGACGACCTGCGCCAGCATCGTCTCGTCGAGCACGTGAACGATCAGCGGATCGAACGACGGCCGCCCTTTGATCTCGAAAATGCGGGCCGCGGCAGCCGGATCGAAGGCCAGTGCGCCGAGCCCATAAACGGTCTCGGTCGGAAAAGCGACCACGCCGCCGGCGCGCAGGAGCGCGGCCGCTCGCGCCACGTTCGCGCCGGTCGCTCGCACCGGTGCCACCCTTTTCAGCTTTGCCGGGGAAGGGATAGCGCCTGCGCCCGGGCGATAAGGCTCGCATCCATGCAATCCCCGGCCTCATCGCTCATCCGTTCCTTCCTTTTGTCTTTTGCCGCCCTAGCCGCCACCATAACCGCCGGCTGCGGCGGCGGCGCGGCAAGCCCCGGCTCGGCGCCCTTCCTGCCGCCGCCCCCCGCAAAACAGGGTAAGCACTTCACCCACATCGTGGTGATAATTCAGGAAAACCGGACCTTCGATAACCTCTTCGCCAAATTTCCCGGCGCCGACGGGACGACGGTCGGCAAGACCCACAACGGCACCCGGCGGCTCGCCGAAGCAAATCTCGATAGCCCGATCTCCCCCAACAACGGCTACGAGTTTTGGATCCGCGACTACAACCACGGGCAGATGAACCACTTCGATCTGGTTCCGATCGGAAGAACGCCGGGAACCTACGTCTACCAGTACGTCGATCCGGCGCAGATCCGCCCGTATTGGGATTTGGCGCGGCAATACGTTCTTGCCGATCATACGTTTCAAACGCAAGGCAGCGGAAGTTTCACCGCGCATCAGGATTTGATTCGCGGCGGCACCGACATCAACGGCACGCAAAGTCTAATCGATTTTCCGACGAAGCCGCCGTGGGGCTGCGACGCGCCCGCCGGAGTCGTGACCACGCTGATCACTACGGACGACCGCTATATGCCCAATACCGGCCCCTTTCCGTGTTTGAAGTACGAGACGCTGCGCGACACGCTCGACGAGAAAGGCCTTTCGTGGCGCTATTACGCGCCCGCCGTGGGGCAAAGCTTTGCCGGCAACTTATGGAACGCGTTCGACGCAATCGCGGCCGTTCGTCACGGACCGGAATGGTCGACCAATCAAATCTCTCCCGAAACGAAAGTCTTCACCGACATCTCGCGCGACACGCTCCCGGCCGTATCGTGGGTCGTACCGGACTTCCAAAACTCCGACCATCCCGGCGGCAATAGCGACAGCGGGCCGTCGTGGGTGGCGCAAGTCGTCGACGCAATCGGACAGAGTCCGGCGTGGAAGAGTACCGCGGTTATCGTCGTGTGGGACGATTGGGGCGGCTGGTACGATCACGTCGCGCCGCCGGGGCGGCGTCTGTACGGCGGACTTGGTTTTCGCGTACCGATGATCGCAATCGCTCCGTACGCTAAAGCCGGGTACGTTTCGCACAATCAGTACGAGCTCGGCAGCATCGTTCGCTTCATCGAAGACAACTGGAACTTGCGGAGTTTAGGGACTCGGGACGCAACCGCCGCCGATTTTACCGACGACTTTTTCGACTTCAAACAGCCGGCGCGCAAGTTCGTTCCGATCGGAACGAAGTATTCGCGCTCGTACTTCTTGCGACAAAAGCCGTCGAATCGCGCCGTCGACGACGAATAATGACTAGGATTGATAACCGCCTCTTCCAGTGATTAAAGTAAGCAATTCCGGGAAAGCCTGCTCGCATGAAAGAGCAGCGCGGGCGGAGAAAGAGCCTCACCTCGGCCGATATGCGTACCTTTGATAAACCCACCCGTTCGAAGTCGCCCCGCACCGCCACCGCGGCAGGCACCATCGCGTCGCAGGTGCGGCTGCAAGCCGTGCCGGTGGTTCTATCGGACTTCGAGCGGATCGGGCTTACCTCGCCCCGCGAGCAAGACGAGCTCAAGCGGATCCAGGCCCACTTCATGACCGTCGCGCAGTGCGCGGCCCGCGGCATCGTAGATCCGCAAGAGCGCGAACGCGTCGCGCAGACGATGCAGGATCGCATGGCCCGTTACGGCGCCTCGTCGGATCACATCGCGCGCCGGCAAGTCAGCGTACTCACCTCGAGATTCGTCACGCCCGATCCGGAGAGTCCGTCGGAGTCGGTGCGCGCGTACGGCGATCTGCGGACGCCGACCGGCGAGCCGCTCGATCAGCGCATGAGTCTTTTCGAAGAAGTTGCCTGCGATGTGTTCGAACGCGTTTATCGCAATCGCGAGCTGCCGCCGCCCGACGACATCGTGCACGTCAGCTGCTCCGGTTATCTCTCGCCCTCGCCGGTGCAAACGTTCCTGTCGCGTCGCAACTGGCTCAACGTCGGGGTGACGCACTCGTATCACATGGGATGCTACGGCGCGTTTCCCGCGGTTCGCACCGCGCTCGGCCTGGTTGGTTCGTCGTTTTCTTCGCTGCCCAAGCCCAAGCGCCGCGTCGATCTGGTGCACACCGAGTTCTTGTCGCTGCACTTCGATCTGCTTGGCGACGAACCGGACAACTTCGTCACCTCGACGCTCTTCGCCGACGGTTTCATTCGGTACGCCGCGTATCCCGAATCGGAGTTCTCAAAGAACCCGCGCCGAGGCCTCAAGATACTCGCCCTCGACGAGCACATTCTCCCCGACTCGCTTCCGGAGATGACGCTGCGTCCCGGGCCGCTGCAGTTCGACATGTCGCTCTCCAAACGCGTGCCGTTCATGATTCGCGACTCGATCGCGGACTTCGTAACGGCCATCTGCGCGCAGGTCGGTCTCGACTTCGAGCACGAGAAAAAGCAAATGATCTTCGCGATCCATCCCGGCGGCCCGGCGATCCTCAATCAGATCCGCACCCGGCTCGGTATCGAGGAGTCGCAGCTGGCATATAGCCGCAAGGTCCTCTACGAGCACGGTAACATGGCATCGGCCACGGCCCCGCACATTTGGCAGCTGGTCCTGGAATCGCAGGAGATTCCGCCCGGCGCGAAGGTACTGAGCATGGCGTTCGGGCCTGGCCTGACGGTAATCGGAGCGCTCTTCGAGAAGCTGTAGCGCCGCGACACTACCCTCCGAAAGGTAAGCGAATTTAAGGATGTCAGCAGCAGATTCTAAGAAGCCGCAGCAGTTCTCCGTGCCCGCACCCTTCTATTGGAGCGTTCGGGGAGTGCACGCCGCCGCGCCGCTCTTCGTGGGGCTAGGAAACATCGAGTCGCGCATGCTCGCTCGAAGCCTGGCCGCGCAGGCCGTCGACCGTCCGGTGTACATCTGCGGCCTGCCGCGCGCCGGGACGACGATCACGTTGCAGATGCTCAGCGAGCACCCCGACGTCGCCACCCATAAGTATGCCGACTTCCTGATGCCCTACATGCCGTGGGTCTGGAACAAAGTCTTCCCGATGATTCCGGTCAACGCCATGAAAGAGCCCGTAGCGCGCATCCATCGCGACCGCATCCAGGTGACGCGCGACAGCGCCGAGATGGGCGAAGAGATTCTCTGGGAGCACTTCTTTCCGTTCATCCACGACGAGAAAAACTACAGCGTCCTCGACTCGTCCACCTCGAACCGCAACTTCGAGCGCTTCTATAGCGAGCACTTGCGCAAGCTGGCCATCGTGCGCGATCGCAACCGCTACGTGAGCAAAGCGATTATGTGCGTCGTGCGGATGCAGTACCTGCGCAAGATATTCCCCGACGCGCGCTTCCTGCTCTATATTCGCAACCCGTTCGACCACGTCGCCTCGATCATCAAGCAAGATCGCATCTGGAAGGAAATCGAAGCGTCCGATCCGCGACAGATCGAGATCATCGAGTTGACCGGCCATCACGAGTTCGGGCCGAACATGATGATGGCCAACGTCGGCCGGCCCGAAGAACTGCGCGAGATTCGCCGGCTCTTCGACGAGGGCAAGTGGGCGATCTCGCGAGCGCGCTATTGGGCGTACGTCTATGGCTTCGTGGCGCAGCAGCTGCAAGCCGACCCCGGCCTGGCGCGGGCCGTTTGCCTCGTCCGCTACGAAGATCTCTGCTCGGATTCGGGAGCGACGATCGACCGGATCTTGGCACACACCGGCCTTGCGCCGGAGAAATTTGCGGCCGCGCGCGAAGCCTACACCAAGAAGCTCTCGCTTCCCGACTACTACAAGCCCTCGTTCGACGCCGCCGAGATCGCCGAGATCGCGTCCCTCACCGGCAGCGTGGCGGAGCACTTCGGATACGACGTTGGAGCGATCGCGCAACGCATTGCGGAGTCGGCGCAACCGCGTAGCACCGTCTAAAATCGCGGCCGCTCCCGCGATCTACGGAGGCATCTTGTGAATCCGCGCCATTGGGCTCTCTTGCTTTTCGCGGCCGCCGCCGTTGCCGCGACGGCATCGTGTTCCGGCAGCGCCGCGGGCGGCGGCCCCTCTGCCGCACTTCCGGCAAGCCCCGACGGCAAGGGCGGCACGCCGATCTCCCACGTGATCGTCGTGATTCAAGAGAATCGCAGCTTCGATAACTTTTTCGCCACCTTCCCCGGCGCGGACGGGACGACGACCGGACAAGGTGCGCCAATGCCGCAGGGGATCGCCAGCGCGTGCAAGTCCAGCGGCATGCCGGTCATCACCCAGTCCAATCCGACGATCCAGTTGACCCAAACGTCGCTCATCGGCGACGGCTTCCCCAATAGCTTCGGCAAGGGCGACGATCTGCCGCACGTTTACCTCAATCCCAACGATTCGTCGCAGGGCTTCCTCGCGCAGTACGACGGCGGCAAGATGGACGGGTTCGATCTCGAGAAATCCGGCCCAGACGGCGAGGGATCGCCCATCTGCACCTACGCCTATCAGTACGTGAATCCGCAAGAGATCAAGCCGTACTGGGACATGGCGCAGCAGTACGTTCTAGCCGATCACATGTTCCAGACGCAAGGCAGCGGAACGTTCACCGCGCACCAAGACCTCATCGCCGGCGCGACGGTCGTGAGCTACGGCAGCTCGCAGGCCAGCGTCGTCGACAATCCGACGTGGTTTCCGTGGGGCTGCGACTCGCTCTCGAGCACCGTGACGTCGCTGCTCACCACCAATCTCAAGTATCTCAACGACAAAGGCCCCAATCCGTGTTTCGACTATCCCACGCTGCGCGATCTGCTCGACGCAAAGAAAGTCTCGTGGAAATACTACGCGCAAAGGGTGCAGGGACCGCACGGACCGCAGCACGGCGACACCGCCGGCATCTGGAGCGCCTTCGACGCCATTCGGGCGGTACGCTATAGCGACGAGTGGGGCAAAAACGTCACCTTCAGCGACCTCGACATCTTCAAGGACATCAAGAACGGTAAGCTTCCGGCGGTCTCGTGGATCACGCCCGACGCGCAGAACTCCGACCATCCGCAGGAACACCAGCACGGTAAGCTGGTTGACTTCGGCCCGTCGTGGGTCGCTTCGATCGTCAACGCCGTCGGTCAGAGCAAATACTGGAAGAGCAGCGCGATCATCATCCTATGGGACGATTGGGGTGGATTCTACGACCACGAGTCGCCGGCGTTCTTCGACAATGCCGGCGGCCTGGGATTCCGGGTTCCGATGATCATCGTTTCCCCGTACGTGAAGCCGCACGTCGTCTCGACGCAATACGAATTCGGCAGCATACTGCACTTCATCGAGAACAACTGGAAGCTCGGGTCGCTGGGAACGACCGACTCGAGGTCCACGCCGATTACCAATGCCTTCAACTTAAACCAAAAGCCGCGTCCGTTCCAAGTGATCGAATCGCCGCAATCGCGCGAATTCTTCCTGCACCAGAAGCCGTCGGGAATCGCGCCCGACAGCGAATGATGCGCGGCCGGCATTTAGCGCCGCTTGCGGCTAGCGTTGCGTTGGCTTCGTGCGGAGGCGGGGGCGCGTCGGGCGCCACGCCGCCCGGACCGCCGCCCGGTCCGCCCAGCCGTCAAGGCATCGCGCACGTCGTGGTGCTCGTTCAAGAGAACCGCACCTTCAACGATCTCTTCGCAACGTTTCCCGGAGCGATGGGAACCACGACCGGGAAAATGCGGGTCGGCAGCGGGGCCAACGCCAAGACCGTCAACGTCGCATTGCAAAAGGTGAGCCTAACGCAATCGAACACGCTGCGCCATAGTTATCCCGCCTATCACACCGCTTATCGCGACGGTAACATGGACGCCTTCAACCAGATCGTGTTTCAGCGTAACGGGCAGCCTGAAGGGAAGCTGCCGTATCAATACGTGGATCCGAATCAGGTCGCACCCTATTGGTCGCTGGCGACTCAGTATGGGCTGGCGGATCGCACTTTTCAGACGCAGGGCAGCGGGAGCTTTACCGCCCATCAGGCGCTAATTGCCGGCGGCACGCAGATCGACGCGACGCACAGCCTCGTCGACGACCCGACGCAAGCGCCGTGGGGGTGCCCGGCGCCGCCGGGCGCCAGAACGTCGCTAATCACCACGGCGCTGCAGTACGAACGGGGTGCCGGCCCTTTCCCGTGCCTGAGTTACAAAACGGTCGCCGATCTGCTCGACGCCAAAGGCGTCACGTGGAAATACTACACCCCGACGTATAAGAATCTCGCCGCCGGCGCCTTGTGGAACGCATTTCTGGCGATCTCCGCCGTCTACAAGAATCCGAACGAATGGAACGCGCACGTCGCGACGCCGGAAACGACGATCTTCGACGACATCTCCAACGGCGCGCTGCCCGCGGTTTCCTGGGTCATCCCCGACGCCGGCAACTCGGATCATCCGGGCTTCGGATCTGACAAGGGTCCGTCGTGGGTAGCGAGCGTGGTCAACGCCGTCGGGCACAGCTCGTACTGGGGCTCGACGGTTATCGTCGTCGTGTGGGACGATTGGGGCGGATTCTACGATCCCGTCGCGCCGCCGAAACTCGACGATCAAGGCGGTCCGGGTTTTCGCGTACCCATGATCGTCGTCTCGCCGTACGTGCCGCGTAACGAAATCTCGCACACCGTTTACTCGTTCGGCAGCATCTTGCGCTTCATCGAAGACCGCTGGCACCTCGGCCGTTTGGGTACGACCGACGCGACCTCGACCAGCATCGCCGGCATGCTCGATCTCAAGCAGGCGCCGCGCGCGTTTGCAACGATTCAGGCGCGCTATTCGCGCTCGTATTTTCTGCGGCGTCCGCCTTCCGGCAAGCCGGTCGACACCGAATGACCCCGCGGCGCCTCATCGCAGCCGCGGCGTGCATTTCTTTGACCGCTTGCGGTGCGAGCCTACCGCCGTCGCTGCCGCACGCAGGTTTCACCCAAGCTGCGTTCGGGACGCCCAGCTCTCCCATCGAGCACGTCGTCGTGATGGTTCAAGAGAACCGCACCTTCAACGACTTTTTCGCGACGTTTCCCGGAGCCCTCGGAACGACCACCGGCAAGATGCGGGTCGCCGGAAAAACGACGAGCGTCGCGCTGACTAAAGTTCCGCTCGAAAGCACCAAGACGCTGCGTCATACCTATCCCGCGTACCACACGGCGTATCGCGACGGCCACATGGACGCGTTCAACCTGATCCGTTATCAGACGACCGGAAAGCCGGAGGGCAAGGCACCGTATCAATACGTCGATCCGGCGCAGCTCGGCGCGTATTGGACGATGGCCAAAGAATACGCGCTGGCCGATCACATGTTCCAAACGCAAGGCAGCGGCAGCTTTACGGCCCATCAAGACCTCATCGCCGGCGGAACGCAGATCGATGCCGGGCACAGCATCATAGACGATCCCACCAAGCATCCGTGGGGCTGCCCTGCGGCTGCCGGCACGACGACCTCGCTCATCACGACCGGACTCAAGTACGAAAAGAACGCCGGCCCCTTCCCCTGCTTGTCCTATGCAACCATGGCCGATCTGCTCGACGCAAAGAGCATCTCGTGGAAGTACTACACGCCGGCGTGGCAAGGCAGTACCGGAGCCATTTGGAATGCCTTCCTCGCCATCGGCCCGGTCTTCAACAAAAGCGGCGAGTGGAACGCGCATATCTCGCAGCCCGAGACAAGCATTTTTAACGATATCTCGGCCGGCACGCTGCCGGCGATGAGCTGGGTCATCCCCGACGGCATCAACTCCGACCACCCGGCGTACCCATCGGATACGGGGCCATCGTGGGTCGCAAGCGTCGTCAATGCCGTCGGCGAAAGCCGCTATTGGAAGAACGCGGCCATTATTATCGTCTGGGACGATTGGGGCGGATTCTACGATCCGGTGAAGCCGCCGCCGCTCGACCGGCAAGGAGGCCCTGGCTTCCGGGTACCGGCAATCGTCGTCTCACCCTACGTACCGAACAACGAGATCTCGCACACCGTTTACGAGTTCGGGAGCATCCTGAGATTCGTCGAAGATACGTGGTCGCTGGGACGGCTTGGAACCACCGATTCAACCTCGAACAGCATGGCAGACATCTTCAACTTCAAGCAGGCCCCGCGAAAGTTCAAGAAGATCCCCTCGCAATACTCGCGTTATTATTTCATCCATCAACCGCCGTCCGGCTTGCCGGTCGATACAGAATAGAACGGAGTCCTCATGAAACGCCGCCTCTTCGCAGTCTCGATCGTGCTCGCCGCGAGCATCGGGCTGAGCGCCTGCGGCGGTTCGACTTCGTCACTTCCCGATGCGCTGAGTTTTGGCCAACGCCATGGCTCCGGGAGTTCGCCGATCCAGCACGTCGTAATAGTCGTGCAAGAGAACCGCAGCTTCGATAACCTTTTTGCGACCTTTCCCGGAGCCCACGGCGCTACTCGCGGCAAAGAGAGGGTGAAGTTCAAGGGCAACTGGATCATCAAGTCGGTAAAGCTAAAGCCGTTCGACTTGCTCCAAAAAAAGTTCGATATCACGCACTGCAGCGCAGCCTTCAACGTTGCTTATGACGGCGGCAAGATGGACGCTTTCAACTTGCAGCATAAAGGCGTCTGCGGTCAAGGCGGCACGTTGGGTAAGGGACAACCGGCCGGACTGTTTCCCTATCATTACGTCGACCCTTCCCAAATCCAACCGTATTGGGATATCGCGGAGCAGTGGGTTCTTTCAGACGAAATGTTCCAAACGCAAGGCAGCGGAAGCTTTACGGCGCATCAAGATCTCATCCGCGGCGGGACGATGATCGATGCGACCGACAGTTTAATCGACAACCCTACCGTGATGCCGTGGGGCTGCGACGCGTCGGGCGGTCATCTGTGGGTGCTCACGACCGGGGGGCAATATAACAGCGGTCCAAAGGAGTGCTCCAATTACTTTCCCGGTTATACATCGGGAGGATACCAAACGCTGCGCGACCTGCTCGACGCTAAGGGCGTCTCGTGGAAGTACTACACCCCCTGTTTTATCAAGTCGAACGGCTGCGCCGGCGGCCAATGTCCGGGCGGAGACTGCGCGGGCGGCCTTCTAAACGCGTTCGATTTGATCTACCCGGTGCGGTACGGCCCGGAATGGGATAGCGCGGTTTCCATGCCCGAAACAAACATCTTTACCGATATCCAGAACGGTACGCTGCCGAGCGTCTCGTGGGTGATTCCCGAAGATCAGAACTCCGACCATATAGGCGACGGCAACGTTGACGACGGTCCGTCCTGGGTTGCCAGCGTCGTTAATGCAGTCGGCCAGAGCCAATACTGGAACTCCAGCGTGGTCGTCGTGCTGTGGGACGACTGGGGCGGCTTCTACGATAATGCGAAGCCGTATCTACAGGACAATATGGGCGGCTTGGGCTTCCGCGTGCCGTGTCTGATTATTTCACCATACGATCGCGCTGGTTCGGGCAGCCAGGGCGGGTACGTCTCGAGCACCAAATACGAATTCGGCAGCATCATTAAGTACGTCGAAGACAACTGGAAGTTAGGTCGCCTCGGCACTACCGACTCGCGCAAGACGACGAACAGCATCGTCGATGTGTTCGACTACTCACAGAATCCGCGGCAGTTTACTTCGATACCATCACAACACGATGCCAAATATTTCCAAGCTCATGCGGGCAAAATGCAGTCCGGCGATCCCGAGTAAGACGATCGTAAAAGCCTTTCCGTCCATAATCGCTAGGCTCGCAGCCGCCCTGGCGCTCTGCGCAGCCGCGGCTTGCTCGCACGGCGTTCCATCGCTGCCGTCGCTAACACCGGGAGCAAACGCCGCGGCGCGATTCGGCGCGTCGAAGTCGCCGATTCAGCACGTCGTCGTCGTGGTGCAGGAGAACCGCAGCTTCGACGATCTCTTCGCGACCTTTCCCGGCGCCAACGGCGCGACGCGGGGCAAGATGAAGGTAAAGCAGGGTAACGGCTACGTCGATCGATGGGTCGATCTGCAGCCGCACTCGCTGTTGATGCCGACCGACATCGCGCACTGCCATAGCGCCTTCAGGACGGCCTACGACGACGGTAAGATGGATGGCTTCAACCTGGTTCCGCGCGGCGTCTGCGCCAGTCAAGGGCAGCCCGCCGGCACGCTCGTCTATCAGTACGTGCGCAAGAGCGACATCGCCCAATACTGGGACATTGCCGAGCAATACGTCTTGGCCGACGCGATGTTCCAGACGCAAGGCAGCGGCAGCTTCACCGCGCACCAAGACCTGATCCGCGGTTCGACCGCCATCGACGCCACGCACAGTTTGATCGACAATCCGACGCTCATGCCGTGGGGCTGCGACGCTCCCGGACAAACGGTTACGTCGTTGCTGACCACCAACGGGAAGTACCTCAAAAATCAAGGTCCCTTCCCGTGCAGCAACAAGTTCCCCGGATCGTACCAGACGCTGCGAGATCTGCTCGATGCCAAGAGCGTGAGCTGGAAGTATTACTCCCCCTGCTTTAGCGCCTGGAACAAAAACAACTGCGACAAAGGCTGCCCGCACACGTGCGCCGGCGCACTGCTCAATGCATTCGACGCGATCGATCCGGTACGGCACGGGTCGGAATGGGGCACCAACGTTTCGATGCCCGAGACCAACTTCTTCGACGACGTTACCGGCGGCACGCTGCCCGCCGTCTCTTGGATCATCCCGGCCGACGAGAACAACGACCATCCCGGCGAGAAGGTCGACCACGGTCCGTCGTGGGTAGCCAGCGTCGTCAACGCCATCGGCACGAGCGGATACTGGAAGTCGACGGCAATCGTCATTCTCTGGGACGACTGGGGCGGAATGTACGACAACGCCGTACCGCCCTTTCAGGATCACACCGGCGGCTTAGGCTTCCGCGTCCCCTGCATGATCGTTTCGGCGTACGCGCGCACCGGTAACGGCAGCCGCGGCGGCTACGTTGCCCACACCCATTACGAGTTCGGGAGCGTCCTGCGCTACGTCGAGCAGACCTTCAAGCTCGGTTCGCTCGGCACGACCGACGCGCGCGCCAAGAGCATCCTCAACGCTTTCGATTACTCGCAGAGCCCCCGCAAGTTCACCAAAATTCGGGCGCAGTTCGGCCCGCAGTACTTCAAAGCGCGTGCGCGAGCGCCGCAACGCGGCGACCCGGAATAACGCGAGATGGCTGCCCGCTAGAAGTCGCTGTCGGGGATGCGGTTGTCGGTTGGTTCCCGATAGAGAAAGTAGTCGCGATTCAGCGGTGCCTTGATAGGCACGAATTTGCGCGGCTTCTGCGTGAAGTCGAGGCAGTCGTCGGCCGGCGACGTCGCTCGCCGATCCGCCTGCGTCATGCGCGGCAGCCCGAATAGATCTTCGGCAAAGCGTAAGACGCTGGTGGTTTCGTACTGGACGTGCGAGACGTAATGCTTCTTCGCGTACGCGGAAACCACCATCAGCGGAACGCGGAATCCGGTGCTGTCGTACCCTAGGAACGGCGGCGGCACGGGATCGTAGACTCCGCCCCAATCGTCCCACTGGATGAAGACGACCGTGCTATCCCAGAACTTGCTCTCGCCCACGGCGTTGACTAGCGAAGCGACCCACGATGGTCCGCCGCCGACCCCGCACGAAAGGTGGTCGGAGTCGCGGCAGAGCGGAGTAATCCACGTAACGCTCGCGAGCTTTCCGGCCGCAATATCCTTGAGAAAGCGCTTCTGCGGCGTGATGATGTTGCGCTTCCAATCGGGGCCGTTGAAGATATGCTTGACGGCCTGGTAGCCCGACCAATAACCCGACACGCCATCGGTGTACTGGCTGGTATAGAAGCGCCACGGGAGTCCGGCCTTGTCGAGCTCGTCCCCCAGCGTCTCGTAGTTGAAGCAGGCGCGCCGCAGATTGCCTAAATGGCGCGTATGCGTGATCATCTGCACCTGGTCGAGGTCGTCGCCGGAGCAGCCCCACTGCGCGCGCGGGATGTTCACCGCCGAAGCGGCCTGGCCGGCGATCATGTACTGATGCGCGACGAAACTCTCGTCGAGCTGCGACTGGAACATGTGGTCGGCCAGCACAAACTCGTGAGCGATGTCCCAATACGGCTTGCTCTCGTCGTGCGGAACGTAGACGTACTGCGGATGACGCGGACCGCCGAAGAACGGCTCCTTGTCGAAGTGGTCCATCTTACAGTCGGTACCCGGGAGCGTTCCCTGACCGTCGCAGGCATCGAACATCGCGCCCGCCGAGTGATCGATGTCGTACGTAACCTTCAGGCTCACCGGTTTGAGGGTGATACGGCGTCCGCTGGAGCTTTTTCCGCTCGTCGCCGTTTCGGCGCCGGGGAAGCCCATGAAGATGTCGTTGAAGCTGCGGTTCTCTTGGACGATCCAAACGACGTGCTTGATCTTGCCCGCACCGGTTTGGTTGAGATACTGCAGCGCCGAGTCCGCGCTCATCGGCGGCGCGATGCTTTGCCCGCGAATCGAACAGGCGGCCAGCGCCAGCGTAGCCGCGAGACTTACGAATTTATTATTGCGCGTCGGGAATTCGGTCATCGGGTGCCTCGTTGATGAAGTATTGCCGCGTCAGCGGAGCCTTGATCGCTATGAACTTGCGAGGATCGTGCATGAAATCAAAACAGTCCCCGGCGGGCGACTTGGCGCGCCGGTCGGCCGCAGCCAAGCGGCCGAGCCCGAAAATGTCCTCGGCAAAGCGCAAGACGCTGGCCGTTTCGTATTGCACGTGAGAAACGTAGTCTTTCTTGGCATACGGCGAGATCACTAGTAAAGGAACGCGAAAACCGACGCTATCGTACCCTTGGTAGGGCGGGGGCACGTGGTCGTACAACCCGCCCCAGTCGTCCCACTGCACGAAGATTGCCGTGGAGTCCCAGAACTTGCTCTGCCCGACGGCGTTGACCAGCGCCGCGACCCACGAAGGGCCGCCCCCGCCGCCGCAGGCCAGGTGGTCGGAGTCGCGGCAGAGCGGCGTGATCCACGTAAAGTTCGCGAGCCGACCGGCGGCTACGTCGGTCAAGAAATGCTTCTGCGGGGTGATCACGTCCTTATCCCAATCCGGCCCCTTAAAAATATGCTTGACGGCCTGGTAGCCCGACCAGATCCCGCTCGCACCGTTGGTATATTTGCTCGTGTAAAAGCGCCACGAAAGCCCGGCCGCATCGAGCTCGTCGCCCAAGGTCTGGTAATCGAAGCAGACCTTCTGTCTCGGCCCGTAGGTGCGCTCCTGGGTTAGCGTCGCAACGGTGTCGCCGGCGCCGCCCGGGCAACCCCAAGCGGCGTACGGGACATCGACTGAGGAACTCGCCTGGGCCGCGATCACGTATTGGTGCGCGACGAAGCTCTCGTCGATCTGCGACTGGAACATCCGGTCGGCGAGCACCCACTCGTGCGCCATGTCGAAGTACGGCTGCGACTCGTCGTGAGGCACGTAAACGTACTGCGGATTGGGTGGCCCGCCGATCGGATGCTCCCGGTCGAACGCATCCATCCGGCAGTGGGTGCCCACGACGGATCCGGTTCCGTCGCAGGCGGCGAACATGGCGGTGGCCGAGTGATCGATATCGTACGCCGTCTTCAGGCTCACCGGCGCCAGTTCGATCGTCTGCCCGCGAGAGTTCTGGCCGCTGGAAACGGTGTCGGCGCCCGGATAGCCTTGGAACATATCGTCGAAGCTGCGGTTCTCTTGGATGATGTAGACGATGTGCTGGATCTTGTTGGAGCCCGACGCCGAAAGCGCGTGCAGCGCCGTTTCGGTGTGCGGCGTCGGAAGGGTTGGCGCCGCGCCCCCGCCGCAACCGGCAAGAAGAAGCAGCGCGAAGGCGGCGGCGGGTCTACTGTTCGTCGGGGATGCGGTCATCATTGGGCTCCTCGTTGATGAAGTACTCACGGGTTAACGGTGCTTTGATCGGAACGAACTTGCGCGGTTTCTGCGAAAAGTCGAAGCAGTCGCCGGCGGGAGAGGTCGCGCGTGCGTCGGCATCGGCCAGCGACGGCAGCCCGAAGAGGTCCTCGGCGAAGCGCAGCACGCTGGCCGTTTCGTACTGCACGTGCGAAACGTAATCGGCCTTGGCATAAGGCGAAATAACCAGTAGCGGGACGCGAAATCCGAGCCCGTCGTAGTCTTTATACGGCGGCGGGACGTGATCGTACAGACCGCCCCAGTCGTCCCACTGCACGAAGATCGCCGTGGTGTCCCAGAACTTGCTCTCACCAATCGCATCGACCAGCGATGCGACCCACGAGGGGCCGCCGCCGCCGCCGCACATCAAGTGATCGGAGTCCCGGCAGAGCGGCGTGATCCACGTAAAATTCGCGAGCTTACCGGCCGCCACGTCGGTGAGAAATCGCTTTTGCGGCGTCACGACCTTGTGCCAATCGGGGCCGTTGTAGACGTGTTTGACGGCCTGGTAAGCCGACCAGTAACCGCTGGTTGGATTCGTATACTTGCTGGTATAGAAACGCCACGAGAGCTTGGCCGCGTCGAGCTCGTCGCCCAGGGTCTGATAGTTGAAACAGGCTCGCTGCTCGTTACCGTAGCCCCGTTGCGACGTAATCGTCTGCACGTAATCGAGCGCGCCCCCCTCGCAGCCCCACGGTCCGTAGGGAACGTCGACGCTCGACTTTGCCTGCGCCGCGATGATGTACTGATGCGCCACGAAGCTCTCGTCGAGCTGCGAGGCAAACGTGCGATCCGCAAGCACCCACTCGTGCGCGATATCGAAGTACGGCTTCGATTCGTCGTGCGGAACGTAGGCGAACTGACCGTTTCGCGGTCCGACGTACTGCCGCTCGCGGTCGAAACCGTTCATCCGGCACTTCGTCCCGGGAAGCTTGCCGGTTCCGTTGCACGCCGCAAACATGGCGCCGGCCGAATGATCGATCTCATATCCGACTTTGAGGCTAATGGATTGGAGCTCGATCCGTTGCCCGCGCGAGTTCTTACCGCTCGAAACGGTGTCGGCGCCGGGATACCCTTGGAAGAGATCGTCGAAGCTCCGATTCTCTTGCACGACGTAAACGACGTGCGCGATCTTGCCGGTGCCGCCGACTGGTAGGGCAATGCTACCGAGCCCGGGGAGTGCGTTGGACTGCGCGGCCGAAGAGCACGCGGCCAAAACTAAGCCCGCGGCGCCGCAGAGGGCCGCGGGTGGAATCGAGCGGATCACGACGGCGACTCTCTTGCCGCAGGAGGGGCCTCATTTCCTTCGGGCACCTTTGAGACTCGGCCAACGTTTTCTCTATGCTTGCTTACCTGGGGCCGTCGTTTTCAAAGGTGGGGACGGCGCCCGAGCGTAACTCCAAGCGTCCCAGCGCATATACCGAAAAGGAGCTGTTGTGAACCGATCCCTTAAGCTTGCGGGGCCGCTGCTTGCGGCGCTCGCAATCGCCGCCTGTAATGCGGGCGGCTCATCGAATATGCCGGCTACGGCCGGCGGGTCTACCGCGGCCGGCGCCGTTCGGCAGCAGCCGATGCAGGCAAGACACGCATGCGACGGACCGCGCACCAATGGAAGAATGCAGTGCGACGTCTTGATCGAATCCGAGCCGGCCGGAATTAGCCCGCTATATCCAGGTTGGAAGCCGGCCGATTTCCAAAAAGCTTACAATCTCCCGATTAAAAAGGGCAAAGGATCCGTCGTCGCGATCGTCGATGCCTACGACAATCCAAACGTCGCGTCCGACTTGGCAACGTATCGCACCGCATACGGTTTGGGTAAAGCGAACTTCACCAAGTACAACCAACGCGGACAACAGAAAAACTATCCCAAGGCCGATCAGGGCTGGGGCGTAGAAATCGATCTCGACGTCGAGATGGTTTCGGCCAGCTGCCCGCTCTGCAAAATCATCCTCGTCGAAGCCGACGACAACTATACCAACAACTTGTATGCTGCCGTGGCCGAGGCCGTTACGCTCGGCGCGAAGGTCGTCAGCAATAGCTACGGCGGCGGCGGCGGCTACTCGTCGTACAACGACTTCGACACGCCGGGCATCGTCTATCTCGCCAGTTCCGGCGACGGCGGCTACGGCATGCAGGATCCCGCCGATTTAACAAACGTCAACTCGATCGGCGGCACCGTGCTCGCGCTCTCGGGCTCGACCTACAGCGAAACCGTCTGGCACCCCAGCGGCGGCGGCTGTTCGGTCGTGAACAAGCCGAAGTGGCAGAAAGATCCCTCATGTTCCAAGCGCACCGGCAACGAGGTTTCGGCGGTGGCGCAGGGGGTTTCGCTTTACGATAGCTACCCGACGGGCGGTTGGGGCACCGTCGGCGGTACCAGCGTATCGTCGCCGCTGCTCGCCGGCGTGTACGGACTTGCCGCGAACTTCAGTAAGGTAAGCAAAGGCGGCTCGCACTTCTGGACGATGTCTAAGAAGCAGCGCAAGAAGGAGCTCCACTACATTTCGAGCGGCAGCAACGGAATCTGCGGCGGCAGCTACCTCTGCACGGCCGGAACCAATCAGTTCGGCACGTACTCGGGCCCAGCCGGGTGGGGAACGCCCAAAGGCATCGGGGCCTTCTAGAGCACGTTTTCGGATTGCCGAAGTCAAGCACGAACGGGGTGCGGCGCGAGCCGCCCCCCGTTTCTCTTGGCGGGGGAACGTACCGCGAGGGCAGACCGTTATATAGAAAGAGGTCGCGGCAGGCGCGAGAGGTAGGCGCTGCATCGGGCCTTAAAGATACTCGTTCTCGTTTCCTCAGAACGTCCCAAAAATATAAGGAGCATCCGTGAACGGACCCATCAAACTCGCGGTGCCGCTCATCGCCGCACTCGCGCTGGCCGCCTGTAACGCCGGCGGCTATTCTAATATGCCCTCCACCGGAGTGGCCGGCACGGCGGTTGCACCGTCGCACGCGATTCCGGAATGGCAGGCCAAGCATCTGGCCCACGCCGCCTGTCCCCAGGTGCCCGGTCAGGCCAACTGCACGGCGCTAATCGACGACGTGAAGCCCGGCCCGATCGATCACGGCATTCAGCCGCAGGTCGGACAGAACGTTTCCGGCTGGTGGCCCAGCGACTTCCAAACCCGGTACAACTTGCCGTCCGGTTCCAAGGGCTCCGGACAGATCGTCGCCATCGTCGATGCGTACGACAATCCCAACGTCGCGAGCGATCTCGCCGCCTACCGCTCGAATTTCGGGCTCGGTACGGCGACCTTTACGAAATACAACCAAAACGGCCAGACCAGTGGGTTCCCGCAAGGGAGCACCGGCTGGGGTCTGGAGGAGGACCTCGACGTTCAGATGGTCGCGGCGGTCTGCCCGAAGTGCACGATCTATTTGATCGAGGCCAACGGCGCCGATCAAAGCGACCTCCAGACGGCCGAAGCGACCGCCGTGAGCTTGGGTGCCCATATCGTCAGTAACAGTTGGGGCTGCTTCGGCAACAACAACTGCGTCAGCGGTTCGTACTTCGATACGCCCGGCGTCGTTTACGTGGCCTCGTCCGGTGACTCCGGCTACGGTACGCAAGGGCCGGCCGCGCTGGCCACCGTCGTATCCGTTGGCGGCACCGTCCTGGCCAAGAGCGGCTCGACTTACAGCGAGACTGCCTGGCACAGCGCCGGCTCGGGCTGTGCGACGGGAATCACCAAGCCCTCGTGGCAGCACGACACCGGCTGCAGCTACCGTACGATGAACGACGTTTCGGCGGTCGCACAGTCCGTCGCCGAGTACGACACCTACGGCCACGGCGGCTGGATCACCGTCAGCGGCACCAGCGTCTCGTCGCCGATGATCGGCGGCATCTACGGACTGGCCGGCAACGCCAGCTCGCAGAACGCGGCTCAGGGCCTCTGGAAGCTCAACAAAAAGAAACACAAGAAGGAGCTGCACGACATCACCAGCGGGTCTAACGGCACGTGCGGCGGCAGCTACCTTTGCACCGCCGGGAAGGGCTACGACGGCCCGACCGGGTGGGGAACGCCCAACGGCATCAAGGCCTTCTAGCGCAGATACCTAGGCTAGCAACGTGGGCCGGGGCAGGCCGCCGACAGGTCGGCGCGCACCCCGGCCCTAACTATTTCCCTCCCCAAATATCCCACCTAACTCTCTCGAGAAGGAGCATTCGTGAACGGACCCATCAAACTCGCGGTGCCGCTCCTTGCAGCACTTGCAATTGCCGCCTGTAGTTCGGGCGGCACTTCCAGCGTACCGGCGGGCGGCCCGGCTGGTTCGGGCGTTGGCTATTCGCGCATCATGCCGGACTGGCAAGCCAAGGGACTCGCGCATCCGGCCTGCGGCACGCCCCGTCTCGGCGAAGCTACTTGCCTAGCTCTTAATATCGACAAGAAGACGGCTCCGCTGAACCACTCCGGTCAGCCGATGGCCAGGCAAAACGTTTCCGGTCTGTGGCCGATCGATCTTCAAACGCGTTACAATCTGCCGTCGGGCACCAACGGCTCGGGACAGATCGTCGCCATCGTCGATGCGTATGACAACCCCAACGTCGCCAGCGACCTGGCGGCGTATCGTTCGAACTTCAGTCTCGGAACGGCAAACTTCACCAAGTACAACCAGAACGGTCAGACCAGCGGTTATCCGCAGGGAAGCACCGGCTGGGGCGTCGAGATCGATCTCGACGTCGACATGGTCTCCGCGGCTTGCCCGAAGTGCACGATCTATTTGGTCGAGGCCAACGGCGCCGACACCGCCGATCTGGAAGCGGCTGAGGCTACCGCCGTCAATCTCGGCGCGCACATCATCAGCAACAGCTGGATCTGCTACGGCTCCGTCAACTGCGTCAGTTCGTCCTACTTCGACACGCCTGGCGTCGTCTATCTCGCAGCCTCGGGCGATGCCGGCTACAACCAGAACGGCGCTCCCGAAGCGCTCGCCAGCGTTGTCTCGGTTGGCGGAACCAACCTGAGCAAGACCGGCTCCTCGTACACTGAAGTTGCGTGGAACGGTGCGGGCTCGGGCTGCGCGACCGGCGTTACCAAGCCCTCGTGGCAGCACGACACCGGCTGCAGCTATCGCACCGATAGCGACGTCTCGTCGGAAGCCGGATGCAACCCCGGCGTCGCCGAGTACGATACGTACGGGGCGGGCGGCTGGATCACCGAGTGCGGCACCAGCGCGGCGTCGCCGCTCATCGCCGGCGTCTATGGCTTGGCAGGCAATGCCAGCTCGCAAAACGCGGCCTCGAAGCTATGGAAGCTCAAGAAGAAGAAATACAAAAAGGAGCTCCACGACATCACCTCGGGCAGCAACGGCTCGTGCGGCGGCAGCTACCTCTGCACCGCGGTCAAGGGCTACGACGGTCCGACCGGTTGGGGAACGCCAAACGGTATCAAGGCCTTCTAATCCACAGAGTCGCACCTAACGAACGAGGCGGGCGCGAAGGCGCTCGCCTCTTCTCTTGTGTCGTTGGCTGGGGACGCGGCGATCGCCGCGGCGCAGGTCGGCGCGTGCCGTGGCCCTAAATTATTTCCCTCCCCCAAACCATCCACCCATTATCTCGAGAAGGAGCTTTCGTGAACCGACCCATCAAACTGGCGGTGCCGCTTCTTGCGGCACTCGCAATCGCCGCCTGTAGTTCGGGTGGCAGTTCCAGCATGCCCGGCGTGACCGGATCTGGGGGCGGCCTGACGACGCAATCGATTCGACCGCTCAACCACATTCCCCAATGGCAAGCTAAAGGGCTGGCGAGAGCGGCGTGTCCGCAAGTCATCGGACGGCCGGTGTGTCTGGCGCTCGTCGACAGCAAGCCGCAAGTCGGCCCGGACGTGATCGGCTGGGCTCCGGCTGACTTCCAAACTCGTTACAACCTGCCGTCGTCCTCGAAAGGGGCCGGCCAGGTCGTCGCCATCGTCATCTGGGGCGACGATGCCAGTGCCGCCTCAGACCTAGCGACGTACCGTTCGAACTTCAGTCTCGGCACGGCGAACATGACCAAGTATAACTCGAGCGGGCAGCAGAGCAACTATCCGCCCAGCTGCACGAATTACGGAACCTGCGTTGAGATCATGCTCGACGTCGAGATGGTCTCGGCCTCGTGCCCGAAATGCACGATTTATCTCATCGAAGCGCAGAACAGCATAACCGATTTAGAAAAGGCCGAGTCGGAAGCGGTGACGCTTGGCGCGCACATCGTCAGCAACAGTTGGATCTGCTACGGTGACACGAGCTGCGGTGACGCCAACTTCCCGAACTACTTCAATACGCCCGGCGTCGTCTATCTCGCGGCCTCGGGCGATGACGGATACAACCAGAACGGCGCCCCCGAGGCGCTAGCCAGCGTCGTTTCCATCGGTGGTACCGTGCTCTCGAAGAGCGGGTCGACCTACTCCGAAACGGTGTGGACGGATGCCGGCAGCGGTTGCGCCACCGGCGTTACCAAACCGTCGTGGCAGCACGACTCCTCATGCACGTACCGAACCGACTCCGATATATCTGCCGTTGCCCAGCGCGTCGCGGAATACGACAGTATCGACGGAGGCTGGTTCACGGTCAGCGGCACGAGCGTCGCCTCGCCGCTTACGGCCGGAATTTTTGGGCTTGCCGGAAACGCCAGCAGCCAGACCGCAGCCAAAAAGTTCTGGAAGCTGAAGAAGAAACAATACAAGAAAGATCTGCACGACATCACCTCGGGAAGCAACGGCTCCTGCGGCGGCAGCTACCTTTGCACCGGTGTCAAAGGCTACGACGGCCCGTCAGGCTGGGGAACGCCTAACGGTATCAAGGCCTTCTAATCCAGAGTCGCATCCAAAGAACGAGGCGGGCGCGAAGGCGCTCGCCTCTTCTCGTTGTGCCGCCCTTCTTCTATTGGTCGTCGGGGATGCGGCGATCGTCGTTCTGATGCAGGAAGAATCCGCGCCCTTTCGGTGCCGGGATGCGTACGAACCTGCGCGGCTGTTGCGTGAAGTCGAAACAGTCCAGGGCCGGCGAGTTGGCGCGCTTGTCGGCGTTCGCCAGTTGCGGCAGGCCCCAGAGATCCTCGGCGAAGCGCAAGACGCTGGCCGTTTCGTAACGCTTGTGCGAGACGTAATCGTGCTTTGCATAAGGTGAAATCACGAGCAGCGGAACGCGAAAGCCCAGGCCGTCGTAACCCTCAAACGGCGGCGGAACGGGATCGTAGAGTCCGCCCCAGTCGTCCCACTGCACGAAAATCGCCGTGGAGTCCCAGAACTTGCTCTCACCAATCGCATTGACGAGTGCGGCAACCCACGACGGACCGTAACCGCCCTGGCAGTTGGGATGATCCGAGTTCGCGCAGATCGGCGTGATCCAGGTAAAGTTTGCGAGCTTGCCTTTAGCGATGTCGTAGAAGAACTGTTTCTGCGGCGTGATGACGTCTTTTTTCCAGTCGGGTCCGTTATAAATATGATTGACTGCTTGATACGCCGACCACACCGCCCCGAATCCGCTCGACGGCGTGTCGTACCAACTCGTATAAAATCGCCACGAAAGTCCGGCGTCGTCGAGCTCGTCGCCTAGCGTCTCATACTCAAAACACGGCACTTCCGGTTTGCCGAGCTTGCGACGATCGGTGAGGGTATTGACGTAATCGCTCGGTCCTTGTTCGCACCCCCACGGGCCGTACGGAAGATCGACGCTGCGCTGCGCCTGCGCGGCGATGATGTATTGGTGGGCAACGAAGCTCTCGTCGAGCTGCGACTGGAACATCCGGTCGGCGAGCACCCACTCGTGGGCCATCCTAAAGTACGGCTTGGTCTCGCGCTGCGGAACGTAGACGTACTGAGGGTACTTCACGCGCCGCGGGCCCCCGTTCCACCACTCCAGGTCAAAGCCGTCCATCCGGCATTTCGTGCCGAGCAGCTTGCCGCGCCCGTCGCACGCGGCGAACATCGCCGATGAGGAGTGGTCGATCACGTACTGGACGTGCAGGCTGATGGGCTGCAACTGGACGGTTTCGCCCTTGGAATCTTTGCCGCTGGTAACCGTGTACGCGCCGGGATAACCGTAGAACAGGTTATTGAACGAGCGATTCTCCTGAACGACGTACACGACGTGTTGAATCTTCCCGGCGCCGGTTGCCGGCAGGCCAGGCGTCCGGCCGCTTTGCATGACGGGCAACGCGCTCGAAGAATGCACGCCGCATCCGCCCGCCAGGATGACTCCCGCGGCAACTCCGGCATGCCACCACTCACGTCGCACGTTCGGCCTCCTACGAGCCCAGGGCGGTTCGGCGCCCGCGCGAAAAGGAGCGCGGGTGAAGCTATTCTTCTTCTTGCGCGCGCCAATGCTTCTTGCGGCGCTCGCAGTTGCAGCCTGCAGTGCGGGCGACGGCTCACCGGTGCCCAAGGCCGGCTCGTTGGGTTTTCGCGCCGCGGTGACGCCGATCTCCCACGTCGTCTTTATCGTTCAAGAGAACCGCTCGTTCAACAATCTCTTTCTCAACTTTCCCGGCGCCAAGACGCAGAACTACGGTTACGACACCAAGGGTCAAAAGATCGCCTTGCAGCCGGTCGATCTCGCTACCGACTGGGACATCGACCATTTCTCGCAAGGCTTCTTCGCGGCGTGCGACGGCCAGGGGCAGCTGCCGGGAACCAAATGTAAGATGGACGGTTGGAATCTCGAGAAAGCGGGGTTTGGCGCACCTTCGAATTTCGCCTACATGTACGTACGCGAGAAGCAGATCGATCCGTATTGGAAGATGGCCAAACAGTACGTCTTAGCCGACCGAATGTTCCCGTCGAATCTCGACGGCAGCTTCATCTCGCATCAGTACGCCATCTCGGCGTTTGCCAGTCATGCGGTTGACGGTCCGGTCACCTCGTGGGGATGCGAAGGCGGCAAGCGCGATACCATTCCAACGCTCACCAAGAAGCGCGCTTACGGCGGTCCGATCGTTGCATGTTTCGACATCCCGTCGATCGCGACCGAAGCGGATGCAGCGGGCATAAGCTGGCGATTCTACGCCGGAGCCCTTCACGGCGACGGCGGCATATGGTCGGCCTATCAAGCCAATCGCAAAATTTTCAACGGCCCGGATTGGATGGCCGCGACGGGGCGAACGCCCGCGACTGACGTCATCAGCCCGCCGGCGCAGTTTCTCACCGACGTCGGCAACGGACAGCTGGCCAACGTTACTTGGATTACGCCAACCTATGCCGCGTCGGATCATCCCGGCCTGGACGCCTCGCAGGGGCCGGCCTGGATCGCGTCGCTCGTCAACGCGATTGGCACCAGCAAGTTTTGGAACTCCACGGCGATCTTCATCATGTGGGACGACTGGGGCGGCTGGTTCGACCCGGTCAAGCCGGTCTACGAAGATTACGACGGTCTCGGCTTTCGCGTACCGCTGATCGTGATCTCGCCATACGCGCGCAAAGGATACGTGACGCACGTTCAATACGAGACCTCGAGCGTGCTGCGGTACATCGAAGACAACTTCGGTCTGGCGCCGATGGCCGCCAGCGACGAGCGCGCCAACGATCCGGCCGGCGATGCTTTCGACTACGCGCAGCAGCCGCGCAAGTTCAAGAAGTTTGCCGGCAGTAAGACGAAGGAGTACTGGCTCCAGTCGCAGCGCAACTCGCGCACGCGCGGCATTCCGAAGAGCCTGATCGGTGACGACTAAGTCGATGCTGGCGGCCGGCGCGCTGGCGCTGGCGGCCTGTTCCCCCGGCAACTTGGGAGCGCCGCAGCAGGCGCCCATCGATCCCGCAGCGCCGATGCGCCCGCTGACGACGCCGATCTCGCACGTCGTCTTCATCATTCAGGAGAACCGTTCGTTCAACAATCTCTTTCTCAACTATCCCGGTGCGACCACCCGGGATTACGGCTACGACACGAGCGGCAACAAGATCCCCCTTCATAAGACGGGCCTCTCGACGGCGTGGGATATTTCGCACAACTCCAAGGCGTTCTTCGCCGCTTGCGACGGCCGAGGCAAACTGCCGGGAACCAAGTGTAAGCTCGACGGCTGGAACGGCGAGAATGCCGGCTACGGCCATCCGAACAATTTTGCTTACGCCTACGTTCCCGAGCGCCAGGTCGACCAGTACTGGAAGATGGCGCAGCAATACGTGCTGTCGGATCGAACCTTCTCTTCCAACATCGACGGCAGCTTCATCGCCCATCAATATTCGGTCGCAGCCTATGCCGATCGCGCCGTCGACACTCCCGCCGGACCGTGGGGCTGCCAAGGCGGCAAAGACGACACCATCGCCACGATGACCGAGAAACGCACGTACGGCAAGCGTATCGTAACCTGCTTTGACATCCCGTCGATCGCCACGCAGGCCGACCATGCCGGATTGAGCTGGCGGTTCTATACCGGGGGAGTCTATTCTGATGGCGGGCTTTGGTCGTCGTTTCAAGCCGAGCGTAAGATCTACGACGGCCCGGACTGGACGACCGACGTGATCAATCCGCCGGCGCAGGTCTTGACCGACGTCGCCGGAGGCCGGTTGGCAAACGTGACGTGGATCACGCCGACCTACGAAACCTCCGACCATCCCGGTCTGCTCGCGCGTAACGGCCCGTCGTGGGTGACGTCTTTGGTCAACGCGATCGGTGAAAGCAAGTTCTGGAACTCGACCGCCATCTTTCTCATGTGGGACGATTGGGGCGGCCTTTACGATCCCGTTAGGCCGCCGTTCGAAGATTACGACGGGCTAGGCTTTCGCGTACCGCTGATCGTGATCTCACCCTACGCCAAGGCCGGGTACGTAACGCACGTGCAGTACGAAACCGCAAGCGTGGTGCGTTATATCGAAGACAACTTCGGCTTGTCGCCGATGGCGGCAAGCGACAAGCGCGCCGCCGATCCGGCAAACGACGCCTTCGACTACACGCAGAAGCCGCGCAAGTTCGAGAAGTTCGCCGGCGGCCGTTCGCGCCAGTACTGGCTCCGCCTCGAAAGCGGAGCCGGGCGCACGGAGATTCCGCGCGCGATTCTCGGCGACGATTAGAGGGGCTGCGAGAAACGGAAAACGGGATGGTGCAAATGCACCATCCCGTTTGCTTTGCTTCCTTACGAGGAAGTGAGATTAGGTCAAGCCTACGACTTGGTGGTCGGCGTGAAAATACCCGACTCAACGTCGAGGCTGGAGCTCAGGCTGTTGTTGAAGCTGTACGAATACGTCGCGGTACCAGTCGTCGCGTTGTATTTGTACACGTCAACGGTGCCGCTGCCGTAGTCGCCCATTGCGAGGAGCTTGCCCGTGGCGTCGACGTTGCCGAAGAGCGAGGAGCCGTGAAGCGAGGAGCTGCCGACGAGCGTGCAGGCCGGGGTGCAGCCCTTGTACACGCGCACCGTGCCGGACAGATCGATCGCACCGAGCTGGCCCTTCTTATCGAAGAAGAGTCCGCCGTAGGAGCTGGCCGAGTAGCCGGTAACCGTCTGGCCCGAGCCCGAGCAGCCCTTCCAGTAAACGATGATCGGGGTGCCGCCCGAGTTGTAGCTGGACATGAAGCAGTCGCCGCCCTTGTTAACCGCCACGCCGGCGCCGTAGTTGGCGATCGACGAGTTGGTCACCGGGGAGCCGCAACCCGCCGACGTGCAGACCGTGACTTCGCCGACGCCGCTGCTGTAGCTGGCGATCTCGCCAACGTAGACTTTGCCGCTGCCGGCGGCACTGTTCGACGCAGCATCAGCCGCCTGGCCGTTCGCGTCGCTGGCGGACCAGACGAGGCTGCCGCAGCCCTTGAATACGTTGATTCCCGAGGGATAGCCCGTCGGAACGAGGAGCAGGCCCTTCGTATCCGAGCCGATGCCGTTTACGTACGACTGGCTAGCAACGGTGCACGTAGGCGCGCTGTTGCTGCTGTTCGGGTTCTTGTATCCATAAACGCTGGTTCCATAAAACTCGCTGGCCCAGATGTTTTTCGACTTCTTCTTTTTGTGCTTGTCCGGCACGAAGTCCGAACCGAGACGCAGACGCGCGATACCCGCCGGATGCGCCCACGCCGGAACGAGGCTGAGGGTGCCGTGCGCGCCGGTATGAACGCGCGACGACTGCGCCGAACCGGTGTTCGGCAGCGAGGAGTTCGACGACCCGAGGTTGCCCGAGCAACCTGCGAGAAGCCCAACAGCGACCGTAGTACAGATCGCCGACGTTAACAAACGCATTATTGGTGGATCTCCTTAGCATGTAGTGGGAAGGTTAGGTCGCAACGGAGCGCCGACGCTCCGGCAAGCCTGTCAAATCGGATGCGGCCTTATACCACACGAATCCTTCACGCGCAATCGATTATTTCTCAGAATCGCCTGAATAAGCAACGCCCCGCTTGTAATGCATTGCATCGCATGTGGTCAATTATTCCTATGCGCGTCTTGGTAAGCTTTTACCACCTAAAAAGAGAGCGGGCCCGCCGAAGCGAGCCCGCTTTTCTTTGCTAGACCTAAGTGGCTAATACGTTGCGACGGTTTACTTGACGAGCGTCGCGCCGTATGCGAAGGCCGCGCCGGAGACGTTGCCCGTCGGGTTGCCGCCGGCCGGGAACTTCCACTTGGCGAGATCGCCGCACCACAGGTTGGCACCGGCAACACCCTTGACTTTCTTATGCTGCACGCCGTTGGGCTTTTTGCTTACGTTGGCCCAGCCAACGACGTCGGTGTAGTAGCTGTAGCACGTGTCGGTGAGGGTGGTCGTGTTTGTGTTGGTCGCGCTGCCACCCGAGATCGTGGTTGCATAGATGTCGGTGTCGAACGCGCCGCCGCCCTCTTGGTCGCCGACGCCCCACTTCTTGCCCATCAGTTCGACTGCGGCCGGGAAGTAGATCGTCTGGTTGTAGGAGAGCACCGACCAGGTCCCGCCGGTCATCTTGGCAAGACACGGCGAGGTGCACGAACCGGCATAGTTGCCCTCGGCGACGAGGGTGCTGCCGGTCTTGTCATAGCCGGCCGGCCAGAGATAGCCGGGTCCCGGATAGTCGGTTCCGGTCGGTCCGCCGCCGGCGTAAACGATTACGCTGCCGACGCCCGAGGCGTTGCCGAAGTCGTAGAAGTTGGTAACGGCGAGATCGCCGGCACCGTTAACGGAACAGCCGATCGGCTCGCCGTTAGAGTTCCACTGGTTGATGACCGTGGTCGTAGCGTGCTGGATCTCGTACACGTAGCCCGTGTCGAAGTCCGGAACGTACACGTTGCCGTGCTTGTCGCTGCACAGGTTGTACAGGAGATACGCGGTGTTAGGCATCGACGCCTGACCGACCATTGCGCCGGTGCTGTAGTTGAACACGTCGACGACGGCCGGATAATAGCCATCATCGGAGACGTAGAGAAGCGGGGTGCCGTGGGGCACGTGCTTCATCCACGACTTGATGTGAGCCGCACGAGCCGCGGGCGGAGTTTGATGGCTCGCACGCGTCATCGCGAAGTGCTTCAATATCTGGGGCGAGAGGTGGTGTCCGCCCGCTGCCATCGCCGAGGCCGGCGGTGCGCCGGCGAGCGAGGACTGGGTTCCTGCGGCACTGCAGCCGGCCAGGAGTGCTGCGCCGGCGGCAATGCCGAAGGCGTATCGGGCCAAACTCGAGATTTTCATCGAGAAAGTTGCTCCGTTTCTTTCATGAAAAGTGAGTCTCGTATGTGGCCAGGCTCCTATAGAAGGTCCTGGCCGGAACCGATCGAGATGTCGACTGTTGTCCGATCCCAACGGGCTCACGTAGCAGCGCTGGGGTCGGCCGATAAGTTTGGGCGCCCCCGGGACGTTTACCTGCGTTAATTTGGTAAAAATTAAGGAGGCCCGCCGAAGCGGACCTCCCCCCTTTTGGGCATCGCCCTCGCGGGCAACTGCCAGGTTATTTGGTGCTGATAGCCGCACCGATCGGCAGGCTGAGGCCGCTAGTGGAATTGGTCGGCGCCCCACCGGCAGGCCACATCCAACGATTGGCGGTGCCGCTGCTTGCATCGCCACCGGCCAGATATCTCTGCTGGTTGGCCGCGATGACACCCTGGACCAGGTCGCTAGCCCCCGTTAGGCTTGTCTCGCCCGCGTACGTCAGGGTCGAACCCGAGACGCTGTAGTGGTAAACCGCACTCGCATCCTGGTCGCCAACGGCGAGGTAGTTGCCTGCGTGATACCATTGGACCATACCTGGGAAGAGCGGGACGGTGCCGCTGAAGCCGACGGTGGTCATCGTGCCGCTGCCCGCCGGAAGCATCGAGATCGTGAAGGTGAAGCTCGGATAGCTAAAGCCGTCGACGAATAGGTTGCCGTTCGGATCGTAGCCGTCGAAGAAGTATTCGTACTGCGCCGGATTGCTGATTCGCGTCGGCGTGCCGGTCCCGCCACTGTAGATTAGGACGCCTCCGGCCTCGCTGAAGTCGAAGATGTCGGTTACGGCGAGATCGCCGTTAATCGGATTGATGGCGCACCCAACCGGATAGCCGTCGGGATCCGTGAGCGTGTTTAGCGTCGCGCCGGTGCGCGAGAGCTGGACGATCTGGCTATTGTTCGTGTTGGTAACCCAAACGTTTCCGCTCTTGTCGGAACATTCGCCCTGCGGCTCGTTCCAGCCGGTCAGCGTACCTTCCAGTGTCATTCCCGGCATTTCATAGATGTACACATCGTTGGTGCCCGAGTCCGATGCGAAGTACAGACGGGGCTTCCTTTTCGCGTCGGGGGAAACCCACGACTTGTGGTGGTCGCTGTGTACCTTCGCCGCCTTTATCGCGGTGATGGTGTTGTGGCGGTCAAGCACGTGCGCGGTGTGACCCATGCCCAACATGCCGGATCCCGCGCCCACGGGTGAAACCGGCGAATATTGTGATCCTGCGCCGCTGCAGCCGGCGAGGATTGCGACGGCCGCCGTTACGCCAATAGCGTAGGAAGCCGACCCCGAGATTCTCATTTGAAATTGCTCCTTACTTTCATGAAAGGGCCCTAAGGGCCAACAGACCCGAGGAAAACCCGGTCTTACCCGGGGTCAATAGCTGCGACCGTTTACTTGGGTTCTCCTGCAGGAGGAACTTTCGTCCTATTCGTTATCGACGGGGAGATAGCTCGGCCGCCGGTGTTGGAAATAAGCCCGCGACCGCGACGATGGAATCCGCTGAAAAGTACGGGCTTGTTGACTGAAATCGAATACGCCGGCGATGCTCGTCGCGCGCACGTCGGTCGTCCCGATCCGTCCCAAGCCGAACGTATCCTCGATGAATTTGAGGATGCTCCCGAACTCGTATTGGGTGTGCGAGACGTAGCCGCCTTGACTGCCCGCGCCGATGCGTGCGTAGGCCGAAACGACCATCATTGGTACGCGAAATCCCAAACCGCCCCAGTTATCGAAAAACGGCGGAGGCTCGTGATCGTAAAAGCCGCCCCAATCGTCCCACACGACGACAATCGCGGTGTTCTGCCAGTACGGGCTCTCGCCCACCGCGTTAATCACGCTGGCTACCCACGACGGTCCGTCGTCGGTTCCGGTGTTGGGATGATCGGAGTTCTCACGGTCGGGAATCACCCACGAGACCGATGGCAGCGTATCGTACGCGATGTCGTTGAAGATCACGTTTGGATCGCTCGTAACGTTGGCGTTCCACTCGGGGCCGTAACGCACGGCAGAGATCGCGTCGAACGCGTTCCACACTCCGCCGCCCGTGCCGCCGGTTACCGGCGGTGAATAGTACTTCCACGATACCGAATACGCGTCGAGCAAGTCGCGCAGCGTCGTGTAACCCAAACACGGGAACGGTCCTTTGTGGTATCCATACTTCAGTTTGGCGCCGGTCCACGTAAGCGTCGACGTCTTGGTGTTTTTGGGCGCGTCGCATCCCCACGGCGTGTCGCTCGGATAGTCGACCAGGCTTTTGGTCTGCTGCGCGTTAAGGGTCGTCCCGCCGGCGATCAAATCTTGATGGGCGGTAAAACTTCCGCTCCCTTGCGTCTGGAACGTGTGATCGGCTAGAACGTACCGGTTGGCGATATCCCAATACGGCGCGATTTGCGAAGGATCGACGTATTGGTAGACTTTCGTGCCGGCCGGCCCTTTACAGCGGCCGCCGCCGTCCACCAACCCGAAGCCGTCCATCATGCCCTTGTCGTACTGTTTGAGAAACCCGTCGCGACGGTGGCCGAAGTCACAAATCTCGGCGAGTTTGACGGCCTTGAGCGCCACGTACTCCTCGCCGCCGCTAGGCGTCTTCATCAATCCTTGCGTCGCGCCGTCGGCACCGGGATAGGTGGCAAATAAATTGTCGAACGTGCGGTTCTCTTGAATCATCACCACGACGTGGGTTATGGGATTGGAAGTCCCGTGTCGCTTGAGAGTCTCGCCGCGCGTCGGCGTGACGACTCCGGCGCCGTTCGAGACGCCGCCCGAACAGGCCGCGAAAGCCAGCGCCGAACCTGCCGCGAAGACGCGCAACCGCAGTTCCATAACTACCCCTCCGCGATGCTGGTGACGGTCTGGACGAGCGATTCTTTTCCTTTGGATGCCGTGCGCAGCGCCATGCGCACGTAGTCGAAGACCTCCGGCAGGCGGCGTGCGTAGCCGCTGACGAAGCGCCAAGACAAGAGATGCTTGAGCGAAAGATACTCGGCTTCGTGGAGCAACAGCAAGTTGGTGATGACGAAGTGCCGCATGGCGCTGCCGCGCCGGATGTGGACGCGCCACCGTTTGGCGATGTCGACGTTGGTAAAGACCCCGTTGCGCAGCGAGCCCGAGAGCACCGCCGGGCTCACGGTGATCGCGCTGTCATAACGCTCGGGCATCTGCGTGGCGCGCTCGATCGCGGCTTTGCCGAAGTCGACCGTCCAGTACTCGGCTTGCGGCCGCGCGATGGTGAAGACCCAGCGCGGATTGCGCAGAAACGGCCGGAGCGGCCAGATGGCGCGGAAAAACTTGCGGAAATATCCGGCGAAATCGTCGAACGAAACGTCCTTAGACGCTTCGGAACGATAGGTCTTCTCGAGGCGCTCGCTCTCGGCTAACGCACGTTTCTCTGCGTAGCCGACCATGTCGTCGACGACGTTGTCGGTGAGTTCGAACCCCGTTTCGGTCGACCAGCGGCTGCCGACCGGCATCACCTTCAACTCGGTCCCGGGAACGCGCGAAGCGTTGGCCGCAAAATAGTCGCGCATTTCGAAGGCGGAAACGAGGAAGCGGTTTTCGTCGCGCACCTCTTGATGCAAGTGACAGATGCCGCTGGCGAACGGCACCGCGTACCGCGGGCGAAGTTGCTGCGCCGCGGCAACGAATGCGTCCATATACGTGCGTCCGTCGACGGGAAGGCGATCCGACGGATCCTCGAAGCTATAGCGCGTCGGATACGACCAAGCCGGCGAGTGACTGCGCAGCATGAAGTCGACCTTGGGATATTTGGCGCGGAAGGTGCGCCATAGCGAAGGCAGCGGCTTGGAATCGTTGAGATCCATCAGCGTGCAGCCGTCGGCCTGGATTACCGCGACGCTGTCGTCTTGAAAGGATACCTGATAGCTGGTAAACGAGAAACCGGGCGCCAGCTCGATGCGCTGGCCGTGCGTCAGCTCGATGATGTGCGCGCGACCCATATCCCGCAGCTGCGAAGGCAGTCCGGAGATCGGAAACTTCGGCACGATGATGGTGGTATGCGGCGAGAACTTCTTGAGCGTCCTCGGATCGAAGTGATCGAAATGCCAGTGCGTTACGTAGACGTAGTCGGCCTCGAAAATGTCCGGACCGAACTCGGGCGGCGGCGCGTGCCACCACGACGACCAATAGGTCGGCTCGTTCAACCACGGATCGATAACGAGCCGTTTGCCTCGCGCCTTGACGTCCAGGCAGGCATGACTGACGATACGGAACTCCATGTGCGCTCTTTCTGCGGCCCGGTGCCGCCTACCATTCTGGGTGCGGCTATTCGGTGCCGTTGAGGTCACGTATGCGTTCGCAGAGCGATGGCGCCGGTGGTGGTCGTTAGGCGAATGCGAGCGCTACCGGTTCCGATCTTTCCGGTCGCAGCAGCGCCGACGAGATTCTCGCGTAGCGCGGCGACCTCGGAAAGGTCGCTGGAGATATGCCCGACCGTGCTGCGCGCCTCGATCGTCGCGCTGCTGTCGCGCGCGATGGTGAGCTCGACGGCGCCTGTCGTGGCGTTGAGATCGATCGACCGGTTACCGTCGACGCGGCCGCAGTCGGCGGTGATGCGGCCGGCCTGCGTTTCGACCGAAAGATCGCCGCTGACGCCGCTGACGTCCACGGCTCCCGCGACGTTGTCGATGCGAACGGCCGTGGCCGACGGCACGGTGATGCGATAACGGACGCCCCCGCCGTGCGTGCTGCCTTCGTAGGAGGTCGCGACCACGACGTCGTTGCCTTCCTTGCGCACGGCGACGTGAATCGACTGCAGCTCCGTCTGGTCGGAAGCGAACTTGGTTGCTTCGACGTCGACCGCCTCGCGCGGCGACCCGTCGACACGTACCGTTCCGGCGACGTTGTCGACGCGCACGATGGCCGGCACGCCGGCGATGCTTTGGTGCACCGTTTCGTGCGCGTGCTCCGAGAATCCGGCGCATCCGGTTGCCAGAAGCGCCGCGAAGAGCGGCGCGGTTACCCCCAGCTTCATGCGAGGCTGTCCTGCCCCGCCGCGGCGCAATCCTGCGTTACTAACGGCCGCCCGGCCTCCTCGCGCAGATCGCCGAGTCGAGCCGGCGCGATTGGTTTCGGTTGAGGGTCACGGTGACGACCGCGTCGGCCGAGTCTAGGGGGCACCTAAGAAGAACTCCGGAAGCCGTTTCATCATATTTTCTTTACCCCTACGTAGGCTGGCGCAATGGCATCGCTGCGCCTTAATCCGGATCGCGCAAATTTGGTCCTACGCTGCCGCCGTCTGGCTCCGATGCGTACGGCCGTGGTATGCCCGCACGATCGCATAGCCCTCGGGAGCGCCGTGGCCGCGTCATCCGCCGGGCTGATCGTGCCGGTACTTGTCGGCGACGAATCAACGATCGCCGCCATTGCCAGGATCGAAGGCCTAGATATAAGCGGTTATGAGGTCCTGGGCGCGGCAGGCTCGCGAGAGGCATCCGCGCTTTCCGTCGAGATGGCGCGCGCTGGTAAGGTCGGCGCGATAATGAAAGGGAGCCTGCGCTCCGACGAGCTGCTCCACGCCGTCGTTTCGCCGCAGAGCGGCCTCCGCACGGAACGTCGCATTAGCCACGCGTACGTCGTGGAACTGGAAAGTTATCCAGATCCGATAATCATCACCGACGGCGTCGTCAACATCGCCCCGGCACTCGGCGAAAAGCGCGACATCGTGCAGAACGCGATCGATCTCGCACGGGCGATCGAAATCCCCGAGGTTCGCGTCGCAATACTTTCGGCGATCGAGACCGTCAACGCCGAAGTCGCGTCGACCGTGGACGCGGCGGCATTGGCCAAGATGGCTCAGCGCAATCAGATTCGCGGCGCGGTGGTTGAGGGACCGCTCGCACTCGACGACGCCCTGGATCTCGACGTCGCTCGCGAAAAAGACCTAGATTCACCGGTCGCCGGCCGCGCCAACGTTCTCGTCGTACCGAATTTCGAGGCCGGGAATATACTCGCCAAAGCGCTGATTCAGCTCGCGGGTGCCGCCGCCGCCGGAGTCGTGTTGGGGGCGAGCGTTCCGATCGCTTTGACCGGTCGCGCCGATCGCGTGGGGACGCACGTCGCGTCGCTCGCCGTCGCGCGCCTGCTAGCCGACGGGGAACGGCCCGAATGAGAACGATTCAGACGGCCGAAGTCTTCAACGCGATCTATCAGCGACGCGCGATTCGCCGATATACGGCTACGCCGTTGAAGAGCGCAGAGTTAGCCGAGCTTATCGACGCGGCAGCTCAAGCGCCCAGCGCGATGAACGACCAGCCCTGGGCCTTCGTCGTCTTTCACGGCACGGATCGCCTGCACGGGTTCTCGGACCGCGTAAAGCAATTTCTTTCGGCTCAGGCAGTTGCCGCGTCTCCCGAGATGCAGCACGTTCTTACCACTCATGAGAATCTATTTTACGGATCGCCGGCGATGGTCGTCATCTGCGCCACTTCTAGCTCGCGGCAAGCGGCCGAAGATTGCGCTATGGCGGCGCAAAACTTCATGCTGGCAGCTTTTGCGTCGGGGCTGGCCACTTGTCCGATCGGTCTTGCGCGCGCGTGGTTCAATCTGCCTGAGGTTAAGGCGGAGCTCGGTATACCGCCGGAGTTCGTTACCGTCGTTCCGATCGTCGTGGGCCACGCCGACGAGCATCCCGATGCTCCCGGGCGTCGCGCCGCAAGAGTCATCGTAGGTTAAAGACGGCTACGTCACGTGGAGCACGGCAGCGCCGCGAAGCTCATCGTGCTTAAGCATTTGAAGCGCGCGGTTGGCCTCGTCCAAACTCATCGCGACGGTGTGCGTTCGTATCGGGATTTCCCCAGCGATTTGCAAGAATTCGTCGCCGTCGGCGCGAGTGTTTGCGGTGACGCTACGTATCTCACGCTCGTAGAAGAGGTCTCGTTCGTAATCCAGCGGTGGAATCTGCGAGAGATAGATACCCGCGACGGCCAGTATCCCGCCGCGATCCAAGGCTTGCATGGCGGCGGGAACGATTTCGCCGGCCGGCGCGAACAGGATCGCCGAATCGAGCGGTGCCGGCGGGCGATCGAACGAATCGCCGATCCAATCGGCACCAAGTTCCTGCGCGAGGTCGCGATGCACGCCTCCCCTGCTCATCACGAAGACGCGGCAGTTCCAATGCTTGAGAACCTGTATGGCGAGATGGGCCGAACCTCCGAATCCGTAGAGTCCTACGGTCGAGCCGGGCTCGACTGCTGCACGGCGGATTGCGCGAAAGCCGATGATGCCGGCGCAAAGCAGCGGGGCGGCGTGCTCGTCATCGATAGTAGGAGGTAATCGGTAGGCAAAGTCTTCGCGCACGACGGCAAACTCGGCATAGCCGCCGTCGTGGTCCCAGCCGGTGAACAACGCGTTGGGACAGAGATTCTCTCGGCCCTTGCGGCAATACGCGCACGTACCGCAAGTCTGCCTCAACCAGGCGATGCCGACTCGGTCGCCGATCGAAAAGCGCGCGCTGCCGAGTCCGAGACCCTCGACCGTGCCGACCACCTCGTGACCCGGCACGATGTGCGGATGCTTGGGCGCGAGATCGCCCTCGGCGACGTGCAGATCCGTACGGCAAACGCCGCACGCCTTTACCCGCACCAATATCTCGTGGACGCCCGGTACCGGCTGCGTCAGGTCTCGGACCCGCAACGGCGACGTCTCGATCGGTGCGGGGCGCTCCAGCGCTACCGCCCGCACGGCCGCTCCTCCTCGCCCGAGAAGGGAGTACGAATGCGCCATCTCGGGTTCTTCCCAGTTCCGGGGTAGAATCGCGGCATGAGCTTCACCGTTCAGATTACCTATCGCGGGGTGGATTCATCCGAGGCCCTCGATCGATTAATTCGCGACGAGGCCGCAAAGCTCGGCAAGTTCTTCGACGGCATCCTCCGTTGCCGTGCCCTGGTCGAACGCCAATCGGCCCATCACCATACGGGCTCGCCGTTCCGCGTGCGCCTCACTTTGGCGCTTCCCGGCTCCGAACTAATCGTCGACGGAGAGCCGAGTCTGCGCGCGGCACCTTTTGACGACGAGCCGCTGCGCGTACGTAAAAGCGACGAGATCGACGCCATCTATAAAGATCCGGCGCTCGCCGTTCGGGAAGCCTTTCGCCGCGCGCGGCGCCGGATGCAGGCCTACGTACGGCGCAACCTGGGGGCTCACGCCCGCTAACCCAAGGATTTAGGGATTTTGAAATGCCGCTCTACCGCGACCGCGCCGATGCCGGCAAACGGCTTGCCTCGCAACTCATCGCCTATGCTCGCTCGCACGACCCGATCGTTCTCGCGCTACCTCGCGGCGGCGTCCCGGTTGGGTACGAGGTCGCCAAGGCGCTGGGAGCGCCCTTGGATGTCTACATCGTACGCAAAATTGGCGTCCCCGGATACGAGGAGCTAGCCATGGGAGCCGTCGCCGCAGACGGGAGCTACGTCGTCGATGCTTCGACGATCGAGTCATTGGGGATTACCCAAGACCGCTTTCACGCCGCGCTCGAGCGCGAGCTGGCCGAACTCAAGCGGCGTGAGGCAGCGTATCGCGACGGCCGTCCCGAACCCAAGCTTGCGGGCCGCTCGGTGATCGTCGTAGACGACGGGCTCGCAACGGGTGCTTCAATGTATTCCGCGATTGCGGCGTTGCGACAACGCAAACCCGCGGATATCGCCGTGGCCGTCCCGGTTGCCCCGGTGGAGACGTGCCGGATACTCGCGACGGCGGCGGACCACGTCTTCTGCCCGCACCAGCCTGCCTATTTCGGTTCGGTTGGATTCTACTACGACAACTTCCGGCAAGTCGGCGACGACGAGGTTCGGGAACTCCTCGCGCGCGCCGCACGTGAGAAGGCGACGTGGAAGGTCGCGTAGCGGAGAAGCTCTCCAACGCGGTCATCCCGCTGACCGGCGATCGCCAAGAGAACGACGGGCTCTTCGCGTTGATCGGCGATGCACGGCTTGTCTTGATCGGCGAGGCGACGCATGGAACGCACGAGTTCTATCATGCCAGGGCGGAGATCACCAAGCGTCTGGTGGCGGAAAAAGGCTTCACCGCCGTCTGCATCGAGGGCGATTGGCCCGACGCTTATCGCGTCAATCGTTTCGTGCGCGGCAGCGACGAAGATCTCGAGGCATCCGAAGCGTTGGGCGGCTTTAGGCGCTTTCCCACGTGGATGTGGCGTAATGCCGACGTATTGGACTTCGTCGGCTGGCTGCGCGAATATAACGATTTCTGCAAGACGTCGGTGCGCCCTAAGACGGGGTTCTACGGACTCGATCTCTATAGTATGTACGCGTCGATCGACGCGGTCCTCCAATACCTCGACCGGGTCGATCCAGCCGCCGCGCAGCAAGCACGCCGGCACTACGAATGCTTGGAGCTCTACGCCGAGCATCCCGAGCGATACGGAATTGCGGCAACGTACGGGCTTGAACCGGCGTGCCGCGACGAAGTCCTCGCAGCCTTGTTGGAGATACAGCGCAAAGCCTCGCACTACGCGCGTTTAGACGGGCGCGTGGCCGAGGATCAATATTTCTATGCCGAACAGAACGCCCGCGTCGTGGCCAATGCAGAACGATATTACCGTGCCATGATCGATTACTCGGCCTCGACCTGGAATTTGCGCGACGAGCATATGGCCGATACGCTGGATCGCCTGCTGGCCCACCTCGCAGACCATCAGGGGACGGCCAAGGCCGTGGTTTGGGCGCACAACTCGCACGTAGGGTCCGCGGACGCGACGGCGATGTCGCTTCGCGGGGAGACGAACATTGGTGCGCTGACGCGCCGGCGTTACGGCGACCGCGCCGTCGCCATCGGCCTTACCACGTTTACCGGAACCGTCACTGCCGCTGACGATTGGCACGCGCCCGAGCAGCGAAAACACGTTTTGCCGGCGCGGCGCGACAGTTACGAGCATCTCTTCCACCTGCTTGGCGTGCCGCGATTTTGGATACCGCTACGGCCGTACCGCCCGCGGCTCGAGGACCTTCCGCCACAAGCGCGGGAACGGGCCATCGGCGTCGTCTATCGCCCCGACACCGAACTCCAAAGCCATTACTTTGAGGCGCGGCTCATCGATCAGTTCGACGCAGTCTACCACTTCGACACGACGCGAGCGGTCGAACCGCTCGAGCGAAGCGCGCGGTGGCTCGAGGGCGAGTTTCCGGAAAGCTATCCTAGCGGCGAGTGACTGCGGCGGGCGTCGCAGCCGGGTCCGCAACCTTGACCGCGCGTTCGCTCACGATAAGGACCGGAACGGACGCTTCCCGCAAGACGACTTCGGCGACGCTGCCAAGAAGCAGATGACGAATTCCGCTGCGCCCGTGCGTGCCCATCACGATGAGATCGGCGCCGAAACTCGTGGCGAAGCTCAGAACCTCGTAAGCCGGGACCCCGCGGCGAGTCTGCCCGCTGGCGGCGAGCCGCATCCGGTGCCCGCGCTCGACGGCCTTCGTGACCAGCGTGCGCGCCGCACTCTCCATGTCGCGCATGACTAAATCCATTGCCGGACTGGGCGGAGCGGTTCCGGCGATCACGATCGGGTCGACGACCGAGCAAATGCCGATCTCGGCGTTCTCGGCCTGGGCGAGTCCAATCGCGACCTCGAGAGCTTGCTGCGAACAGGCGGACCCGTCGAGTGCGACGGCAATTTTCTTAAACATGGCGCAAGTCTAATGGCTCTCCAGGAAGGCCTCGTGAAGTTTGCAGGCATGGGTCTTCACAATCGATTCACCGGTGCGTAACCTTATGAAGGTACGCTACTTTGCGTGATGGCGACTCGTCTTCAGTCCTCGGCTCTGCTTCTTGCGTTACTCGTCCAAGCGTGTTCGGGAGGTTCTTCGGAGCCGGCCACGGAGGCGGTGACGCACGGACCGATTTCGCAGGTAGTGACCGCGACGGGCACGCTGGCCGCACAGGACACGGTGCTGGTCGGCTCTCAAGTTTCGGGAACGATCTCGGAAATCTACGTCGACTTCAACAGCAAGGTCCACCGGGGCCAAGTGCTCGCGCGGCTCGATCCCAGTCTGTTCGCCGCCGCGCTCGAGCAGGCTAGGGGCACGCTAGGCCAGCTGGAAGCGCAACGCGCCGCCGCGAGCTCGGCAGTTTCGAGCTCGCTTTACACCAGTTCGGCTGCTCGCGAGAGCGCACAATCGCAAGCCCAGATGATTGCAGCAGCCGATGAGGACGTTCGCAAGGCCCAGGCGGCGCAGCATCTCGCGATGCTGACGCTGCACCGCGACCGAGCGCTGCTGCGCGAGGGATACGTCGCGCAGAACGTCGTCGACAACGACGTTACGACGGTCGCGGCCGTGCACGACGCCGTGATCGCCGCCCAGACTCAGGCCAAGACTTCGCGACTGAGCAGTGCCGCGAGCAACTATTCCGCCGGAAGTTCGTCGGCTCAGGCGACGGGTGCCGCGGCGACGCAGCGCGCCGGCGACGCGGCGGTTCGTGCCGCCAGAGCCGCGGTGCGAGCCGCACAGATCAACCTCGAGCACGCGACGATTACGTCGCCGGTGGACGGTACGGTCATCGCACGCAACGTTTCCGTAGGCCAGACCGTGGCCGCCGCGTTGCAAGCGCCGACGCTCTTCACCATCGCCAAAGATCTCGGCAAGATGGAGCTCGACGTCGCTGTAGGCGAGCCCGACGTCGGCACGGTGCGGGCCGGACAGCGAGCCGTCTTCTCGGTGCTGGCCTACCCCGGCCGCACCTTTCAGACGGTCGTTAACGAAGTGCGCCAGAATCCAACGATCGTCAACAACGTTACGACGTACGACACGATCGCTTATCCGAGCAATCGCGACGGAGCGTTGCGTCCCGGAATGACCGCCAATGTCCGGATCACCGTGGTAACCTTTGCAGATGCCACGCTCCTTCCGCTAGCGGCCCTGCAGTGGCGGCCCGGCGCCGGCCTGGCAAAGAAATACCGGGTTACGGCCCCGGCATTAGGCGAGGGAACTCAGCCGGCACGATCGGTGTGGGGAGCTACCAACGACGCCGCGGCGTTTGCTATCTCGGTGGGCGCGAAAGCACGTTGTTACGTGCTGGAGGGGCACACGCTGCGCGGCGTCGGCGTCAGCGTGCTGGCGATCGATGGCACGCAAGCGGGCGTGAAGGTCGATGCGGGATCGCTCGCAGCCGGCGACCGCGTCGTCGTCGACGATAGCCCTGCCGGACCAGTCGTGCAGAGTTCGCCATGACGCCGACGGTGCAGACGCACGATCTGACGCGACTCTTCCCCACCGGAAAGACGTTCTTTGCCGCGATCGACCGGATCGCGTTTACGCTGCAGCCGGGCGAGTTTACCGCTATCATGGGGCCGTCGGGTTCGGGGAAATCCACCTTCATGAATATCGTCGGGTGCCTGGATCGCGCGACGTCGGGCAGTTACCTGCTCGACGGCATCGACGTCGCCGCGCTCGACTCCGATCGGCTAGCCGACCTGCGTCGCAACAAGCTCGGCTTTGTTTTTCAACAGTACAATCTCTTGGCGCGCACCTCGGCACTTGAAAACGCCGAACTGCCGCTAATGTACGCGACGCTTGGGGCGCAGGAGCGCCGCGCTCGCGCGCGTCGGGCACTGCTCGACGTCGGCCTCGACGAGGCTCATCATCTCGCCCATCCGCACGAGCTCTCGGGCGGCCAGCAGCAGCGCGTAGCCATCGCCCGCGCACTGGTAAACAATCCGAGCCTGATCCTCGCCGACGAACCCACGGGGGCTCTCGACTCCAAGACCTCTTCGGAAATCATGAAACTCTTCTTGCGCCTGAATCGGGAACGTAACATGACGATTCTCATGGTAACGCACGAGCTCGACGTCGCGCGCTTTTCGGGGCGTATCGTCTCCTTTCACGACGGGCACGTCGTCGGCGACGAACCCGTCGGTCGACCGGAGGCTGCGAGCGCCTAGTGAACCTCGAACACGCCGTAACGATTGCCTTTCGCGCGCTGATGCGCAACCGGCAGCGTTCGCTGCTCACGGTTTTGGGCATCATCATCGGCGTGGCGGCGGTCATCGTCACGGTGGCCATCGGGACGGGCGCGCGCACCAACATCGAAGCGACCATCTCGAGCCTGGGAAGTAACCTCGTCGTGATCCTCCCGGGAAGCACGATGAGCGGGGGCGTCAATGCGGGCGTTGGAGCCGCGTCGACCCTTACCGTCGACGACGGCTTAGCCATTGCGTCGCAGGTTCGCCATGCGGCTGCGGTCTCGCCGCTGGTCTTGCTACGCACCCAGGTCGTCTCCCCTTACAGCAACTGGCAGACGCAGGTGGCGGGCGTTTCTCCGGCTTACGCATTCGTTCGCAACTGGCCGGTTCGATCCGGAACGTTCTTCAATGATGCAGACGTCGAAACCAGCGCGAAGGTCTGCGTCATCGGAACGACCGTCGAACGCGAGCTCTTTCCCGACCGTACCAACGTGGTCGGCGAAACCGTGACGATCAAGAACGTGCCGTTCCGCGTCATCGGAGTTCTGGTATCGCGCGGGCACAGCATCATGGGAACCGATCAAGACGACGTTATCGTCACCCCCTACACCTCCATGCTCCAGCGGCTCTCCACCTCGGCCAACGGCCCTAACGTGGTTGGCGCGCTTGCCGTTTCGATCGACGCTCCGCAGAACGTTAATCGTACTATCGCCGGCATAAGCCAGTTACTGCGAACCCGTCACCGCATCTTCCCGCCGCAGACCGACGACTTTCAAGTGCGCAACCTCGCCGACGTGGCGCGAGCCGCATCGTCTGCGGGGCTGATGCTGCAGGTTCTCCTCGCTTCGATCGCCACGGTCTCGCTAATCGTCGGCGGAATTGGCATCATGAACATCATGCTCGTATCGGTGACCGAGCGCACGCGCGAGATCGGTTTGCGCATGGCCGTCGGGGCCCGAGGTAGTGCCATCTTGCTGCAGTTTCTCGTCGAGGCCGTCGTCCTGTCGTTAGCTGGGGGAGGTCTCGGCATCATCTTCGGTCTGGCGGCGTCGGCGATCGCGGCCTACTTCGGACACTTTGCCTTCACCGCTTCGCTACCGACAATAGTGCTCGCGCTGATCTTTTCGGCAACGATCGGGATCGCCTTTGGCTACTATCCCGCGCGGCAGGCGGCGCATCTCAATCCTATCGAAGCGCTGCACGCCGAATGAGCGCGATCCTCGGGCGACGATGAGGACGCCGGCGAAGGCAACGCGCCCGTAATGTAGACATCGGATAGCCGCGTAACGGTCGTGGTCGTACCGGCGGATGAAACGCTGAGGGTCGCCCGTCATACCCAGGGACTGCTCGGGAAGGTCTTGTGAAGGCCTGCGTCCGGGGTTTTCACCAGGAATTCCCGGGCCCGCTTTAAGCTGAGCGAATGTTTGATAATTTAATCCTAAGCGCTGAGAGCGGATCGTTTTCGGAGGGCGTGTAGTGAAGGCGACCTTAGACCAAATCGAGCGGCTGCTCGCGCGCCACAAGATCGCTTCAACCAAAGTTGAAGGAAGCGACTCGGCCGCCGCAACGCAGGGTGGTTGGCGGGCCGATCTCACAATCCGGCGGCGTCCACCGGACGACGTCTTAATTCTTACCGTCGGAACCGCTATGCTCGAGCGATCGCGACCGACGGACGAGACGTCGGCAGGTAAGATCGTCGAAGAAGTCCGGATCCCCGCGCGCTTACCGCATGACCCCAGCTTCGAGCGAATGCTCGCGGAACTACTGTTGCGCGCGTCGAAGCTGTTCGAGGATGCGCATGCGACCAAACTTGAGTTCTCCTTCCTTCGGCTGCACCCCAGCACGTATCATATCGGAGAGGTCACGCTGCTCACCGACAAGCCGCTGCACGTCGAGGCTCGCCTCGAGCCGGACAGTCACGACCGGCGCGCCGTCTTCGATCATCGCCACGGCGACTCGACGACCAATCCTCGTTAAACCGCAATGCCGGTAAGCGCTCCCGTTCGTATCCTGGTTCCGCTCGACGGTTCCGAGACTTCGGAACGAGCACTTGACGTTGCCGCCGATTTCGCGGCGGCCCTGGGCGCCGAACTCGTGCTCGGCCACGTCGTCGACCTCGCGCGCGCAGCGGCTATGAGCGGCGGCGAGCCGCAGCTCGTTGCAGGCTGCCTCGACGCACTCCGTAATGAGGGCCTGGCGATTCTTGACGAAAGCGAACGCAGAGTCGCCGGGCGCGCGCGGGTCTCGACGCGCATTGTCGACGGTTCACCGGTCGACGCGATCGAACGGCTCGCCGCAGAGCTTCCCGCTAACTACATCGTGCTCGGCAGCCACGGCCGCACGGGCCTGACCCGCCTCGTGCTAGGCAGCGTCGCCGAAGGCGTCGTTCGCGCCGCGCGAGTCCCCGTAATGGTAGTACCGCACCGCTCGCCATCCTGAGAAGGTCACGTTCACCACGTGCGCATGCCGGGGGCGAGGAAACCGGGGTGACGCAACAGCTCGCCGAGGGGTCCGGCGTAGGCGAGGATGGCGAGCACCAGCGCGAGCACTCCCCAGCGATAAATGCGCTGCAGCGGCTGCGGCGTCGTTACACCGCCGTCGGCCGGCGTAGCGAACGTCGCTTCCATCGATTCCGTCTTCTTATTGTCGATCAGCGTGCCGACCGCCACGGCGGCAAATGCGAGGATGCTCAAGAAGAGAAAGAATCCTCCGGCCGCTGCCAAGAGCATGTAGGGCTGCCACGCGTTGGCCACCCCGGCACCCAAGTAGCCCACCTCGGCGGTGCGCCGCGGCGCGCCCAACAGGCCGGCGTAATGCATCGAGAGCGACATGATGAGCATGCCGAAGAACCATAAGCGCGTCTGGAAAAGCGCGAGTCGCGGCTGCCAAAGCGCGCGCCCGGTGATGCGCGGGATTATCCAATAGGCGGCGCCGAGAAAGGTGAGCGCCACCGGACCGCCGACGGTTACGTGAAAGTGGCCGACGATCCAGATCGTGTTATGCACGACGGTATCCATGCTGTACGACGCGTTCACCAATCCGCCGAAGCCGCCGAGGATGAAGAGTATCATCCCCAGCGCGGCGCCGCTGAAGGTCGGATCGTTCCACGGAAGCGCTTTGACGGTGCCGATAAAGCCGCGCTTCCCCTGCTTGATCGCGAAAAGCTCGAACGAGGCAAAGATCGCAAACGCGGTTATAAACGACGGAATCGCCACGCCATAGGTCGTTACCGTGTGAAGCATCTTCCATACCGACGAGATTCCCGGTTCCATGAACTCGTGGTGAATCCCGACCGGCGTCGATAACAGAATGAGCATTACGAACGTCAGGCGCGTCAGCGCGTCACTGAAGACGTTTCCGCCATAGCGCGTCGGGATGATGTTGTACCAGATGACGTACGCGCCCATGATCCAGAAATAGACGAGCGGGTGGCCGAAGTACCAGAAGAACATGCGCGTGAGCATCACGTTGATGCCCGACGTCCATCCAAAGGCCCACGGAATCAGAAGGTACATCTCGGCGACGACGCCGAGCGTAGCGACGATCCACATCACAAACGTTGCGGCGGCGCAAAAAACGACTAGCGGCACCGGCCGTCCGGGATCGTTCTTGCGAAAATAGTTGACGTTGCCAAAGATCTCAAACGCCACGACCCACGTGCCGAGGATTAAGAGCGTCGCGCCGACGTAGAACCACGGGCTGGCCTTGAGCGGAGCGTAGAACGTATACAAGACCGTCGCATCGCCTTTGAGAATGGTGACCGCGGCCATCGCGGTGCCCAGGAGCATCAATCCCCAGCCGAACCATCCCATCACCAGCGACCGCTCGCGCGGGATTGCGCGATAGGTCACGAAGAGCGAGAGCCCGGTGATAAAGAAGGTCGTAAAAACCAGCGCCATCAGAACGCCGTGCATCGTTAGCACGCGATAGTAATCGAACCAGGCCGGAGCTTCGTAGAGCCCCGTTCGACCGAAGCCTTGGAAGACTCCGAAAACCGCGCCGAGCGCGATCGCCGCCGTCGCCGTGTAGACGTGCGCGATGATGACTCGGTTCTCGGCGCGCAGGCGATCGGAAACGATCATGCTAGCGCACCTCGATCTTCGCGAACATGTTCTGATGCCCCAACCCGCAGTATTCGTGGCATATCAAGAGATACTCCCCGGGTTTGGAAAAGGTATGGCTTTGTTCGTTCACCCAGCCCGGAACGGCCATCATATTGATGTCCGTGCGGGGGATGAAGAAGCCGTGGACGACGTCGGAGCTGGTCACGTAGAACGTGACCTTACTGCCCGTAGGAATCGTCAAGACGGCCGGGTTGAACGAGAAAACCTGCGCGACGTAATAGGCTTCGTACGAACCGCCGGAAAGCTTGCGCAAACCAGGCTTGTCGAACGGCGGCGTCTGGGAGACTTTGGTTGGATCGATCTGCTGCATATCGCTTGGCGGATTGATGTTGTCGGCGAAGGCAGCAAAGCCGATAAGCCCCAAAAAGACCAGCAGCATCGCGATGCCGAAGGTGAGCCACCAACGTTCGTAGCGATGAACGTGCATCTTACCACCGCACCCGCATCAGCAGATACATTGCGAGCCACAGTACTGCGAACGCCGCGCCCATCACGAAGACGAAGCGCAGCGTTCCGACCAGGGGAGCATCTTCGTCGTTCTTCACGACGGCGCGTTGGTGCGCTTCGCCTGCTCGTCGTGCTGGTATCGCGACTCCATCTCCGCGCCGATGCGCTCCAGCAGCGCCTGCGCGGTCGCCGTCGCAATTCGCCCCCCGACCGCCCAGTCGAAAGCCGCTCCTAGCGCGCCGCCCGGAGGGCGGTACGAACCCTTGAGCTCGAGCAGGGACGATTCGTAGGTTTCGTCGGCCCGCACGGTCAGCTCGCCGTCGAACTCGGGGTACGGACCGGCTTGGGGCCTCCAGCGAACCTGCCAAGGCTGATCGAAGTGCATCGGGTCGGTGCCCGTGCCGTAGGTCACGACGACCTCTTTGACGAGCTCGCCGCCCGGCACGTTTAGCGCGAGCACCAGCGGTCCGGGCTCCCCCGAAGCAGCGCGCGCGCCGATGCTCTCGCCTAAATATTGTTGGGCAAGGTGGTAGGGACAACGTAGGACGCGGCGTTCGAGTAAGTCAGACATAATCTCATCCTATTGGGCCGGTGCGAAGAAATGTAGAACGGAGAATTCCCAATTGCTTCACAAGCACCGAGGCAGCGGTGCTTAGGCTTTACGCATTTTATAACCTACGCCGTAAACGGTGACGATGTATTCGGGATTGCGCGGGTCGATCTCGATTTTCTTCCGCAGATTGTTGATGTGCCGGTCCAGGGTGCGTTCGTAGATCTCGCCGTCGTCGCCCAGCCGATCCAGCAGATGCGAGCGCGTAAAGACCTCACCCGGGTTTTCGGCCAGCAGCGCCAGAATCTTAAACTCGGTCGCGGTGAGGTTCGTCGCGCGCCCAGCCATCGTAACCTCGTGAAAGTTATGGTCGATCTCCAGCTCACCGACGCGCGTACGCTTGGCGGGACGATCGTTGGCTGCTGCGGCGACTTCGGCCGTGCGCCGCAGCAGCGCCCTCACGCGCGCCACCAACTCACGCGGGGAGAATGGCTTGGCAACGTAATCGTCGGCGCCAAGTTCGAGTCCGACGACGCGGTCGGCCTCTTCGCCTCGCGCCGTCAGGACGATGGTCGGGATGTGGGCGTCGGGCAACGACGCCGAGCGCAACACGTCGAGCCCGCTGCCGTCGGGAAGCGAGATATCGAGGACGAGCAGGTCGGTGGCATGACGCTCGAGGACCGTGAGAGCCCCCGCCACGCTATCCGCCGTGTCCACGGAGAGGCCTTCCCGCGCGAGATACTCTTTGACCACCTCGACGATCTGCGGCTCGTCGTCGACGACTAGAACCCGCTTGCGTTCCACGTCAAGATGGCTCGCCGAGCAACAGGACGCGGGCGCGACGCAAGGCATCGGCGAGCGCCTCCAAACGTCGGGGCGTCGGCTCGACGAGGCCATCGATCATCGCCTCCACGTTTGCGAGCGCAACGGCAACGAGGTTGCCGAGCTCGTGCCGTACCTCCGGTTCGTGCACGCTTGCTCTTTCAGCGGCGTCCCCCAGAAAGCCCTATCGCGACGGATAGAGCGTGGGCCGCGTCGTATCTTTTTCTCGTGAGCGGGTCACCGTTTTCGCTTGCGGACCTGGCCGGCAGCCGCTTTCCGCTATTGGAATACGCTCCCGACGCCACCGTCGTCGTCGATGAACGAGGTCTGATTCGACTCGTCAACGCGCAGACCGAGGTGCTCTTCGGCTATTACCGCGAGGAGCTTCTGGGCAAGTCCATCGAGGTGCTGATCCCAAGCCGCTTCCACGGCCGGCACGTCGACGAACGAGCCGGCTACATCGCGGACCCCCGCGTGCGGCCCATGGGCGTTGGACTCGAGCTCTTTGGATTGCGCAAGGACGGCTCCGAATTCCCCGTCGAGATCAGCTTGAGCCCGATCGTGACTCGCGATGGGACCTTCATCGCAAGCGCCATTCGAGACGTCACCGAGCGCACAGCGATCGAACGGCGCCTGAACGAGCTCAATGCCGAATTGGAACGGGCCAGCCAAGCAAAGGATCAGTTCTTGGCCTCAATGAGCCACGAACTGCGCACTCCGCTCAACGCCATCCTGGGCTTCACCGGTACGTTATTGATGAAACTTCCCGGGCCGCTAACCGACGAGCAGGAGCGGCAGCTCCAAATCGTTCGTTCGAGCGCCACCCATTTGCTCTCGCTCATTAACGATATGCTGGATTTGGCGAAGATAGAATCGGGCAAACGGGAACTCAGCATCGGTCCCGTTTCTTTGGCCGAGGTGGTTGACGAGGTCACGTCGTCGCTGGCTTCATTAGCGGCGGAAAAGGAGTTGGATTTTTCGAGCTCGATTCGGGTAACTTCCGAGGCGATCATGACGGATCGTCGCGCGCTGGCCCAAATTCTCTTGAACCTTACCAACAACGCAATCAAGTTTACCGAACGCGGCAGCGTCCGCATCGACGCCGGATACGTTTCGGACGACCGGTCCGAGATAGCAATCGGCATTACCGATACCGGCATCGGAATCAAGCCCGAAGACCTCGAGCGCCTGTTCAGGGCTTTCCAGCAGATCGATTCGACGAGCACCCGCCGCCACGAGGGCACGGGGTTGGGGCTCTATCTCTCGCGCAGCCTGGCGTCGTTGCTGGGAGGCACGTTGGACGTCGTCAGCGAGTACGGGGCCGGGAGCACGTTCACGCTGACGCTGCCGGTAGCCGGCGAGGAGTGAACGGACGTATTCTCGTCGCCGACGACAACGGGGCCAATCTCGACCTCATGCTCTACCTGCTGCGCGCGCACGGTTACCAGGCGGAGGGTGCCTCCGACGGACGGACCGCGCTCGCGGCCGCTCGGTCAGGGGAGTTTGCCCTCGTATTGACCGACATCTTGATGCCCGGAATCGACGGTTACGAACTCCTGCGGCGGATGCGCGCCGACGAGCGGCTCGCATCCACGCCGCTGATTGCGGTTACGGCATTAGCGATGCCGAGCGATGCGGAGCGTATCGCCGGCGCCGGATTCGACGGTTACATCACCAAGCCGATCGAGCCGCAAACGTTCGTTTCGCAGGTCGCCGCTTTTCTTCGACCTCCGGCGTAGTGGCGACGATTCTCGTCGTCGACGACGATGCGAACAACCGGCTCCTGGTGCGGACCGTACTCGCGCACGCCGGTCACCGCGTACTCGAGGCCGGAGACGGGGCGCCCGGGCTCGCGCTTGCCGCCGCCGAGCGACCAGACCTCATCATGCTCGACCTCTCGCTGCCGTCGATGAGCGGACCGCAGTTTCTGCGAGCTCTGCGCGAGGATCCCCAAACGAGAAACCTGCCCGTCGCGCTCTATACGGCAAGCCCGGTAACCCCCGTCCTGAAAGAGTTCATGGAGATCTACGGCGTCGCCGGCGCCATACCAAAGCCGTCCGAGCCCGTTGTCCTGGTCGCGGCGGTCGAGCGAACGCTCGAGTTAGGTACGGGGTCGCCCTGAGAAAAAGTGATGACGCTGAGGTTCGCGTGCGATTCACAAGCGAATGAAATACTTCCCGAGTGACTCGACTCCGCGAGACGATAGCGATCGACCGGCCCGCAGACCAGGCCCAGGAGGCTCTGGAACGTTTCTTCGCTGCGTTGACCGGGAAGGCCGGCCCCTTGCGCCTGCGCGTTCCCTTTGACGGCGCCACGGCAAATTACGGCATCTATTTCGACCGTGACGTCCTCGTCGAAGCACGCCGAGCGCGAGACGAGGGGAATCTCAACGACGTGGTTTCCATAAAATGGTTTCCCGAAGGCACCGCCGTTCTCCCAAGCTTTTCGGGCACGCTGATCGCCTGCGGCGAAGAGGATCCAAGCCGCAGCTATATCGAGCTCGACGGCTCGTACACGCCGCCGTTGGGATCTGCGGGACAAGTCTTTGACGCGACGATCGGCCACCGCATCGCCCAAGCCACCGCGCGCGAGCTGCTTAGCGATATCAAAACGGCAATCGAGCGCGCCGGCTAAGGCGCAGCACTGCAGGTTTTCGCGCACCACTCCACGATTCGAGCGCGAATCTCGTCGCGAATTCGCCGTGTTTGCTCGAGGCGTTCTTCCCACGAGCCCTGTAAGTCTGACGGGTCGGCGAAGCTCCAATGCAGACGCCGTGCTTGACCGGGGAAAACCGGGCAACGCTCCGCGCTGGTTTCGTCGCACACCGTGACGACGTACGAGTAGAGCTTGCCCGACTTGAAGAGATCGAAGACCGCCTTCGTCTGCTTTGCAGAGATGTCGATTCCGGCCTCGCCCATCGCCGCCACGGCGAGTGGATTGAGCTCGCCCGGCTCGAGGCCCGCGCTCTCGGCGACATAGTCGTCGGGACAGATCTCGTTCAGGAACGCTTCGGCCATTTGACTGCGCGCGCCGTTCTGCACGCACACGAACAAAACGCTGCGCTTCACAATTTCCTTTCGAGCGGCGCGAGCCACCGGAAGAGCAGCGTGGCGGATATTGCGCCCAGGAACTGAGCGCCGATAAAAGGCGCGACGTCCTGCGGCCGGATCCCGGCAAAAGTATCGGAGAGCGAGCGTGCGATCGTCACTGCGGGATTGGCGAACGACGTGGAGGAGGTAAACCAGTACGCCGCTACGATATACGCCGCCACCGCGAAGGCGACGAGCGGGGAGCGCCACCGTACGCAACCCCAAATCACCGTCAACAGACCGAACGTTGCAACGAACTCACCGAGTATTTGGCCCGCGCCGCCACGCATGTGGTGTGAGATGAAGAACACGGGGAGGGCAAACATCGTGTTGGCGGCGGCGACGCCGAGCAGGCCGCCGAAGATTTGCGCCGACCAATATGCCGGCACTTCACGCCACGGCAAGCCGCCGTGCATCGCGTCGGCGAGCGAAACCGCGGGATTGAAGTGGGCGCCCGAGATCGGGGCCAGCGCAGCGATAAGACAAAGGAGTACCGCCCCCGTAGCCAGCGTATTGGCAAGAAGCGCGACGGCGGCGTTACCCTCGCTGAGTCGCTGTGCCATGATCCCCGATCCAACGACGCCCGCCAGAAGAAAAGCGGTGCCAAGCCCTTCGGCTAGGCTTCGCTTGAGCAACGTCATGCGAGAAGGCGTTCCATCGCGATCACGTCCACGTAAGGGCCCTCGAGCCGTCCGTGCTCCCAGCCGATGACGCGTTCCGCTTCGGTCGCAACCAACACGTTGAAGCGGCCGCCGTGCGCCGACCACCACTGCGCCATTTCCTCGCTCGACTTGAGGCCGGAGTCGAGGGTAGCCACGCGATCTTCGATGCCTTCGTTATAGATGCGGCGTACCGGTTCCAAGTCGTCGAGCGTCGACGGCCGCACGGCGATCTTTTGTGCGATCAAGGCTTCAAGCCGCGCAGCACGCATTGCTCGCTTCATCGGAGCCGTCGCAGCAGCTCTCGCCGGCCGATCCGCATTCCTCGGTCTCCCTGTGAACGACGTAGATTTCCCAGCGGCGCTTCTCGGGACCGATCGCCCAGACTTTGGACTGATTGGCGTAGCAGCACGTCTGCTCGCGTTCGATCGCCTCTACGCGTCCGGCCTTCTCGAGCCGGGCCGCGGCACGATCGACCTCATCAACGCTCTCGACGACGATCTCATAGTGCGCGCCGCCGGGCAGCTTCCCGAGATCGCTGGTTGTAAAGTTCAGGTGCATCTTCACGCTCGTACCTTCTTTCGAAAAACGAAGTCCATCATGCCGGTGAGCCGTTCGGCGGCGTCCGGCGCGAGCCGATAATAAACCCACGTGCCGCGCCGCTCGCAATCTACCAGCTCCGCCTCTCGTAAGATGCGCAAGTGGTGCGAGACGGCCGGCTGGTTCAGCGGCAGGGCGTCGGTGAAATCGCAGACGCAAACTTCATCATCGCCGGCGGCGAGCGTCGCAAGAATGGTCAGGCGGTAGGGGTCGGCAACTGCCTTGAGCAATGCCGCCGCCGGCTCGAAATCCCGCGTTACGATCTTCGCCGGCGGACAGCAGCGCTGTATTGACATGCATCGATGCTATACCTTGCATCGAAATGTGTCAATACAGTGTTACGGCGCCAAGAAGAGGTGCTCCGGTTTCTCTCCGCAGTCGCTGGGTGCGCCCAAGCACGGCAGCGTAAACTTCGGTTTGGCACCTTTCTGCATCGGGATGCCGTAAACGTCCAACTCCCCGTTCTGCGCCGTCAGGGCGTAGAGACTGCTGCGCTGCGGATCGGCCGCCAACGCGCCGGCGATCGTGTTTGCGTGCTGGTTGGGAAAGAGCCCCTGCGTCGGATCGAGCGGCTGCACGAACTCGCCCATCACGTTGACCGGCGGCGATGGCGGCGAGCCGGGTTTGGGCGAGGAGAGCTGCCCGAGATACTGTCCCAACAGCAGTGACGGCTGATTGGGTGCCGTCGGCAGCCACTGGCTGCTATCGACGAAGACCGCCTGGTTGAGGTTGATTCCCAACGAGCCCGGCGGCCTAGCGTACGGAAACGAAATCTTGAAGAGCCGCGAGCGGTGCGATGCGGCGGCATACACGTAGAGCGCCGCATTCACGTCGAAACTCGCCTTGATGAGCGTGGTGAAACCGGCCGTCTTGGAACCCGGTGCGCCAAAACCAATCGTCAGTGCCGCCACCATGTCTTTGGTCAGCGGTGCGCGCAGCTCGGAGATCTCCGCGCCGAGATTGTTGAGCAGCCACAGGTTATTGTTGGGATCGTAAGCCATGTCGATGAGATCCGCGCCCGAGACGCCGATCTCGGTAATCGCCGGCGTCAGCTTGATCTCCAGTGACGCCTTCGCCGGCGCAAACGACGTGATCGGCGGACGGAAAATGCGCAAGCTGCGCGTGCTGGCCAGGGCGATGACGCCGTAGGGATTGACGGCGATCACCGGCGGCACGGCCAATCCCGGCCACTCGGCCAGCGTGCGCTTAGGCTTGGCGCCCTTGGTCAGCGGCAACCGGTACTCGTAGAGCGTGCCGTAGTGATCGACGAACAGCAGGTTCGGCGCCGGCGTCGGCGGCAGCATCGGCGGAATCGAGCTAATGATTACCGGTGCCGGACCGCTGGTGATGCCGCAGCCGGAGATAAACGTGGCGGCTGCTCCGGCGGCGACCACCGCGACGAAGAGCGACGAACATTTCATGGATCCAAGCTCCCAAAGACCGGACCCTTGGTTCCGTTCACATCGAAGAAAAAGAGCGACAAGCGCTCCGCCTTGTTGAACGGCAGCACGCTGTTGGTGTCAAAGCTATTGATCTGTGCCACCGTCAGCGTGCCGCACTTCCGGCTGCCGCTGCACGTGATTGGCCTCTTACCATGGCCGGCATAGCCGCCTAGGTCCGTTACCTGCTTTCCTAGACTCACCGTCACGACGTTGCCCAAGTGCGCACTGCCGAGCTTCTCGAATCCGGAGCCGTTCGATGCGTTGAATCGCCCGAAGTCGATATCGGGGAGGCTCGGCGAGGCCTCATAAAGCGAAAGCTGCGCACCACCGCCGCTCTTGGGCTCTTCGAAGGTAAGCACCTGATAGGTGGGATAGCTGCCCACGACCACCAGCGTGTAGGTATGGCCGGCGACCAATGACGGCGTTTTGAGTGGGCCGACGGAGTAGCCGCTCGTGTCGAGCGCGCGCATCGAGTGCACGCCGGCACTCAGCGGCATGAAATTGGTGATCGAGCCGTAGTAAAAGAGCTGCGTGACCGTCTGGCCGTTGACTTGCAAGTAGCAAGGAGCGCTAAACCCGGGGCAGATAGGCTGCGGGGTACTGCCGATAATCGTTTCGAGAGAGGGTGCGCCGTCGACGAAGCGCACTTGCGCGTTGCCGCCCGAGGCCGGAATCGACGACGACGACGAGTAACTAGAACCGCCGCAGCCGCCGCAGTAAACGGCAAAGGTCAGTGCGATGAGGTCGAACCGGCGAAAGTTTTTAAGCATATTCAACGTGTGAGAAAGCCGTGGTCCACGCGCGCCGCGAAAAACTGCGGCGCGCGTAGACACACTGTGGCTGCGCTTATTGCACGCAGGCCGGTTGGCTGCTGCCCTGTCCGTCGAGGGCATTGGTGATTGCGTTGTGGATCGAGGCCGGCAGCGGAACGTACTCGAGCTTCGAGACGATCGAGTTTGCCTGGCTGCTAACCATGAACTTGATCAACGCCTGCTTGTCGGAGAGATGCTGTCCGTTGTTGAGCCCATAGAATAGCATGTAGCTCACGCCCACGATGGGATATGACCCCTTGGGCGCCTTGAGGAAGTTGCTGGGATCGATGTAGAGGATGCACCACGGCGCGCTCGTCCCTAGCGGCTGCCCGTCCGAGCCTCCGCCGTAAGTGATCGATCCGGCGTTGAGGTTGCCAAGAGCATCGAGGATGTTTTTCTTCTTGGTCGGATCGGCGAAGATCGCTTTGTGATGCTTCTTGTGACCGTTTTGAATCCAGGCTTGTCCGACCTTCGGGTTGGCCGACTTCGCCCACGCGCCTTCGACGTAACCGGTGGCATACGGCGTCGATTGGATCGCCGCAAGCACGCCGGGGTTGCCGCTCTCACCGATGAAGCGCGGATTCGGATCGCTCGCCGAGCCGGGTCCCGGCCAGGTCTGGTTTATACCGAAGGGCCACGCAGCGCTGCGGCTCGGTCCGGCATACGGCGCGTGGTTGTACGGCGGGCCGAACGACTGGTTACATGCAGTGTTGAGCCAGTTGGTGAAGAGGTAGCTGGTTCCGCTGCCGTCGGAACGGAAGAAGAACGTGATCGTCTGCGAAACGCCGCCGGTAACGGACTTACCATTGTTGTCGGCGGTGATGGCGCCGTCGTTCCAGTCGCTGATCGTCCCGTTCGTAATCGCGCAAGCCGTCCACTGGGAGAGTTGAACGTTCTTGACGGTGACGTCTTGTGGACGGAAACCGTAGACGATCGGGCCGCCGATGGTCGGGAACTCGAAGGGCTCGCCCCATCCCGGGCTGCTGTCCTTACGATTCGGTACGTACCAAGTCGTATATTCCGAGGACGACATCGCGGCATCGCTGCCGACGAAGTCGAGCGGGTCGGTACGTCCGCCGAAGCCGGTCGGCGTCGCGCCGAGCGGCGCGCACGGACCGGTCGGAGGCGCGCCCGAATCCTGCGAGCCGCCTTCGAAGGCTTTGCGTCCGGCGCCGCTGCCGGTGAGACAGTAGTAGATCGTGCCGTGCGTCGGCGCAGCATAGAAGAGCGAGCCTTGTCCGGGCGGCGTTTGCGGCTGGTTGTAGGTGCCGACGGGTTGATTTCCGAGATTATAGCCGTATGCCGGGAACGTCGCGCCGCCGGCGTGGAGATCTTGCGGTCCGTTATCGTTGGGACCGAAGCGGCCGTGATGGTGTGACGCGGGACCCGCAGCGGGCACCGAGGGAGCCACACCAGTATTGCCGCCGGTTCCGTTGCAGGCGCTGAGCAGCAGCGCCGCCACGGCCGCCGAGGCCAGTGTAGCCAGGGTCTTATTCATTACGAGTTTGTTCCTCACGAGCTTGTTGTGCATCAAGGGGGTGGCCTGGAAATCGAACCGGCAAGCGCGAGCCGCCGGCCACCGAACGGGCCTTGGCCCGCCCGGAAGTTTTGGTGATTGCGAGCGCGATCGGCGCGTCGAGCTGCGTCGCCGATCCGGTGATGCGCAGAGACGGCTTGACGTTGCCGGTCGGCGCCGACGCGGGATATACGTCGATTGCGTTGTTGAAGTCGTCGGCGACAAAGAGCGATGTCCCGTAGAGTGCGATCGACGGAAAGAATGCCGCGAGCGGCGAGCGCGGCGACGAGCACTGGTAGTTCAGCGTGTACACGTCTTCGAGCGTCAGCAAACGCAGCGGCGGCCCGTCGGTCATACCGTTGTCGGCGCCGGACTTGTAGACGTTCGTGCGTCCTTGGCACGCGTAGGAGCCGCTTCCACCCACGACGATCGAGTTGCCGATGAGGATCTCGCCGCTGCCGTCGAGAGCGACGTTGGTCGTCAAACCCGGCGCCAGCTCGGTGTAGGTGTCCCATGGGATGGTGCGCGCCGGAGTGGAGCTGGGGTTGCCGATATCGGCCGCGAGGTTGGTAAAGAGCCCGTACGAGGGCCCGAGCGACGTGTGCAACGCGCCGTTGACGTAAAAGTTGCCCGACCCGTCGAGCACGAGCCCGGTTGGGCCCGCATAACGAATCTGCGATGAGGCGAAGTTCCAGCCGTGCAGCGGCGTCGCGGCACCCGAAGGATTGGGGGCGTAGGTGAGCACCGCGTCGTTGCCGTTATTGCCGTCGACGTTGGTCGCGCCGTAAGTCACGAAGTCCCCCGACGGATCGAACGTCATGTAGATCGGAAAAATCGTCGTTCCGCTGCTCTGATCGGCGGTGATAATGGCGCTGGGACCCGTGTTGCCGCTGGCGCCCGGCTGATAGACGTAGACGACGTTAGCGTTGTCGGGCGTGCCGTTGGAAGCCGAAAAGCCCTGTTCGTTGTCGAAGAAACCGACGTACAGATTCCCGGACCCGTCGACCGCGATGCCGCGCGCGTAGAGCTTCGCGGGGAGTTGCAACACTCGCACCGGCGCGGCGTTGCCGCTCGCCTTTCCGTCGTACTCGGTGACCGTAGCAGAAGTACCGTAACCGCTGCCGATATTGAGTGCGTAAATCGTCCCGACCGGCGGCGGCGGTTGTTTGCCTTTGAGCGCAAAGCGCGCCGCCGCGCTGATCGAGCTTGGGCCGTCCACTGTCGCCGCGACGGTAACCGGTGAAGCTTGCGAATCGCCGTCGTACGACAAGATAATGTCGTCGGTCGGCTTCGTAATCTTCAAGGACGTACCGCGCCGGCTGCCGGCACGCAACAGAAACGCGTTGCCGGTATCGCCCTCAATCGTCAGTGCGATCGGAACGTCGAATGGGCTCGAGCCCGTAATCGGCGAGCCGCTTGCATCGTACGCGGTCAAAGTAGCGGCGGCGGTCTTCTTCTCTCCGCGCTTGCCGCGGTTCGGGTCGAGCGAGAGTTTGAGCGAGGCGATCACCCCGTCCAGCGTGGTCGTGCCCGAGTCGATCGAGACGCTGCCGCCGCCGCGCCCGATCTGCGCTTTGACTGTGCCGACGGAAAGAACGCTGCCCGTAGCATTGCGGCCGCCGTAGGTCGTAACGCCGAAGACGTCCTCGCCGGGAGAACCGTCGGCCGTCCCGTTGCAAACGGTGCTGTCGCCCGAATCGCCGCAAGCGTTTGCGCCGGAAAACGTCTCGATCGTCGTTGCGTTGACGCCGGTGACGCCGCCGCCGTCGACCGATGCAAGCTGAATTACTACCGACTCCGTCTTGGAAGAGACGTAGCCGGGCTGGATTCCGCGCGTTCCCGACGGAATCGTTACCTTGACTTTCACCTTTACGAGTTTGGTCGGCGGCGGTCCGTCGCCGCCGGGCGAGTTAACGATGGGACCGCCGGGCGTGTTTGGAGAACCGCCGCAAGCCGTTAGCGCCGCTACGAGCGCGATTTTGACGATGCGCGATGCCACGGCCGACGATCTCACGGATATTGTCCGTTCAGAATGTCCGAGGTAGTAACGTTGGATTGTCCGTTGGTGCCGCGGATGCGCGGCAGCTGGCCGAGGTTCTCGGGATAGGACGCCTCGTAGGCCGGATAGTTAAAGCCGGCGGCATAGATTTGGTAGGTGCCCTTGGGACAGATCGTCGCCGTCGGCTTGCCCGATTGCGTCAGCGGTCCCAGGTTATCGGCCAGCGTCAGCGATTGCGTGCCGCTGTGATTGGCGACCAGGGTGTAGAAGCTATCGATCGTATGCGACTCAACGCAGATGCCGGTGCCGCTGCCGCCCAGGGCGCGCACGATCACCATCGCTTCGGTCGCGCCGTTGGGCACGTCGACGTGCACCGTGCCGCCGCCCTTGCGATCGGCGTTGAAGCTCGGCGTGCCGAACGCGGGCAGCGGGTTGAGCGAGGTAATCTGTGCGCCGGCGGCCAGCACGCCCGGGGGCGGCGTCGGCGTTCCGTTGGGATTGGGACTGGGCGTGGGATTCTGCGGCGTAGTATAGGCCGGCGGCACCGCCGCATACAAGTGATACGCGCCGATCACCGGCGTCACCGCAAAATCGGTAAACCCTAACGAATAACCTTCCCAGCCGAGCGCGATGAGCGATGGGCCAGCGCCTGGGAAAGACGGCGGCCCGCCGTACCAGCGTTCTTCGTTATCGCCGTACACCGGCAGATTGAAGGCTTGAAAGAGCGGCGTGACGCCGTTGGGCGGACCTGAATCGGAGTTGCACGGACACAACCCATAGCCAAACGCGCCGGTACTGGAGCTCTTCTGTCCGCGCGGCGGTCCGGTCCACTGCGACTGGTTGAGCGTGCCCCACGTGATGTGATTGGTGCCGAGGTCGGAACCGGCCGATTGCACTTCGTTACCGGTTTGCGTCGAGATCAGCACGTTGAAACTCGACGGCCCGATGATCTGCGGCTGACTATAGAGCACGCCGGAGAGCCCATTGTTTTGCCTCAGGGTTTCGACGATGTTGAGACCGTAGGCGATGCTCTGTCCGCCGTTGGAGGCAATCGTTGCAACGCCCACGGCAAACTGCAGCTTGCTGGTTGCCGCCGGGTCGTACGACGTTACTGCCGGCTCCGATGCGCCGCCGTTACCACACGCTGAAAAGCCAATCAGCGCAAGCGCCGTCAGGGCCGCCGCGAGAAACGATCGCGCAATCATATGGTCACCTGGTAGTAGAGCCGAAACGAAATCGGCGGCATGTTGGGATAGGTGAGATAGGGCGAAGAGCTGTGCGCCGAGACGTCGGGCGGTGCGTAGGGCGCCGACGAGTAGGTGCACGGCGACGTGCCGTTGGTCAATCCGGTGGTAACCGGCGTCCCGTAACAGCCGTTGACGACCGGCGTGTTATAGAGTTGATTGAACAAGTTTTGCACCTGCAATCCAAAGACCGATTGGCCGTTGAGGAGCTTGGTCATCGGCCGGTACTCGACGGTGAGATCGGCTGCGACGCGCGGCGTCGTCAGCAATCCGCCGGGCAGTCCCGGCTCGTGAATGCCGCGCGTCGCGGCGATATTGGGCTTAGTGCACGTGCCCGGATCGAGCGGGTCGATATATCCGGGCGTCTGCGAGTAAATCACCCCAAGACTGGTATTGGGAACGATCACCGGAATGCCGTTGCAGTAGACCGCCGTGTAATAGCCTTCGCCGTACGGATAGCCGACGTTAAAGCCAACCACCGGATCGATGCGCCAGCCATGCGGCGTCTTATAATCCAGCGCCACGTTCATTTGGAAGGGCGACAGATCGGGCGAACGGTAGACTTCGCCTAACGCCAGCGCGGCCGGCTGTAAGAACGCGCCGGGCGGCTCGTTACCGAACTGGCTGATGTAGGTCGCGCCGATCTGCGCCGAGAGCCCCATCGCCACTTGCTTGGTGTAGAGTGCCTCGACGCCGGTGGCTTTTTGAATGCCCAGATTGGAGTAGGCGACGTCGCCGTAGACCGGCGAGCCGGTCTGGTAGTTGAAGCCGATGATCTGCGCGGTCTGCTCGATGACGTTGTAGCCGCGCCGGTAAAACGGCGTCAGCTTGATCGCCGAGCCGTCGTGAAACTCGTGCGCCCACGAGATGTCGATGTTGGTAAAGGTCGCCCCCACCAGCGGCGCCTCCAGCGTCGAGCTGCCAAAACGATAGTCGCGCGTCAGCCAGTAGAGCTGGTCGGCATAGTTGTTGCAGCGCAGGTTGGCCAGCGGTCCGCAATACTGGGCCGCTTTGCCGGTCGAGTTGTCGAACGATGGAATATTCTCAAACGAGGCGTAGGGCACGCGGCTGACATCGGCACCTAGGACGCTGGGCAGCGGCATCGAGAGCGTATGGCCAAAACCTAGGCGGATGGTATCGGTGCGGTCGGGTGAGTACGACGCATCGAGATGCGGTTCGTAGAGCCGCTGATGCTCGACGGCGGGAATCGACGCCGGCGCCCCGGCCTGGGTGGGAATCTGGAAGTTATAGCCGTCGAGGCGCACGCCGGCCTCCGCCCGCCAGCGGGTGCTCATATCGATGGTGTCTTGGAGATACGCACCATACTGCTGCTGCGCCACAGTCGCCACGTCTTGCTCGAACGGAAAGCGGACGCCGTGCGGAAAGTACGAGCTCAGATACCCGCAGTTGGTCGAGAGTTGCAGTTGCGCGCAGAATGAGGGCGCGAAGAAATCTTGTTCCAAGCCCTGCTGCGCGCTGGGGTTATTGTTGGGCAGCAGCCCTTGGTAGGTGTAGGGCAACGGCAGCGGCTGGAGCGGATGGGTGATGGCGTAGGTCACGATATACGCCGGTGTGGTAAACGCCGTGTACGACGTGAAGTCGTAGCGGTCGCCAAAGGGTACTACGAACTCGTAGATGCCGCCGTACTTGAGCGTGTTTTTGGCTCCGATCTGCGTGGTCAGATCGATCTGTCCGGCCGTGCGTTTGCCGCCGTAGGGCAGCGCGAAGATGCCTTGCGCCGGCATGTCCTGCGACTGCTGCAGGAACGTCCGAAAGTAGCGCGCCGTCAGCAGCGTCGAGTTGCCGAGATTCACGCCGTATTCGAGTTTGTAGGCCAAAAACGGGCTCTTGAGCGAGTCGGCCTGCGAGACGAAGGCGTAGGTGTTGGGCTGGCCGGGAAAGAGCGGGATGAGCGAGTTGCAGGCATAGTTCTGCTGCGCGCTATTGATCGGCCCATTTGGGCCGATCACCGGATAGGGCGCGCACTTGCCGGCCGTCGTACCGCCCGAGATGTACGGCAGATATTGATAGCCGCCGTAGTCGAGCTGCTGCGTAATGGCCTGGTCCTGAATGAAAAACTGCAGCCGCTGGCCCTGGTTCTTGCCGAAACGGTAGATCAGGTTGTCCACGAAATCGTTGGACGATAGGGATTGCGGCGCGTAGTAGACGAGATTGGGATCGATGGTGCTGCCTAGCGATGCGGCATTGGTGCCCAGCGTGCCCAGCGTGTTGGCCGCCGTTCCCGCAATGCCGTACTGGAAGTTGCGCCGCACTCCAATGAAGCCGGCGTAGTTGGAGAGCCGCTGGTTGGGCGTGGCCCATCCCCACTCCAAGCCCAACTGGTGCAGGTAGGGAAAGAGCAGCGCCTCGGCATCGCCGTGAAAGTACGACGGATACGTCCCGTTCTTGGCGGTAAAGAGCACCAGCCCGGTGCCCGTATTCCCGTGCGTCGCGTCGCCGGCGCCGGGGATCAGCTGCACGCTGCCCACGCCGTTGAGCAGGCCGAAGTTGGAGATGTTCTGCAGCGTGTTCTGCAGGTTGGCCGAGGGCGCGGTATAGTCGATGCCCTCGAACTCGTACGCGGCCTCGAAGGCAAACCCGCCGCGAATCGAGACCGTACCGCTTTTGTCGATGGTGACGCTGGGAATGCTGCGCAGCAGCTGGTTCTCGTTGGTGTTGAACGACTTGCCTTGGACGGTATTGATCTGCGAGCCGGTCACCGTGTAGGTGTCGATGGTCATGCCGCGCTGAAAAGCGCTTCCCGAGGAGCGGGAGTGCGTCGTTGCAATCGTCTTGAGCGTCTTGGAGAGCGGTACGTTAATGGTCTGCTGCGAACCGTTGAGCACCACGACCGAGGTCGAGTACGGCGCGTAGGCCGTCGAGCTAAACGAGAGCACGTAGTCGTCGGGAATCATCCCTAAGAAGCGATAATGGCCTGCCGCATCGGTCGTCGCGTGATATGTGGCGCTGGGCGAACGGGCCTCGACCTTCACGCCCGGCACCGGCGCGTGCGTGTGGTCGTCGGTGACCGTCCCCGAAACGATGCCCGCCGTTGCGGGAAAGGCGCGCACGCAGGTTGCCGCCAGCCACAAGAACCCGGCAAGAAGAACGCGCCAACGCACCAGATGCTCTCTTTCGACCAACTCGGACTCCCAGCAGCAATGAAGAGTCGGCAAATCAGCCGCTTCTCTCGAAATGATGCTAGGTGATGGTGATGCGGTGGTGCATCCTGGAACTTGTAGCAGTCGTTAAGATAGCGAGGCCCGTAATTACGTTTCCCCTAATAATCTTTACGGAACCTTAACGTTCGCTCGTCTTGCCCGGGTCGACGATCTGCCAGCGCGAGCGTAGGCCCAGACGGCCGAGAATCGAGCTGACGTGCCGTTCGACGGTATGCTCGCTGATTTGCAGCGCGATGGCGACCTCGCGGTTGCGCGCACCGCGCCGGATAAGGTTCGCAACCTGCTGCTCGCGGCCGGTCAATACCGTACCGGTAGAGCGTCCACGCCGCTCCGGCCGGTGCAGGTCCCGCTCCTGCCGGACTAACAGCAGCATCGCCTCGTTCGTCCAACGTCGCAGACCCATAGCGTTGAACTCGCGCGCAGCATCGCCGGCCTGGTCGATCCAGCCTCCCTCTTCGCCGCTTCGAAAGAGCACGTGGGCGCGGGCCAACAGTTCGTGCGCGTGCAGATAACGCCGGTCAGGTGCTGCGACGGCTCGCAGTGCCGAGGCGGCAAAGCGCGCGTCGTCCAGCGCTGCGTGACGCGCCGCGACCGCGAACAGCGTTGGTTCGCTGGCGGCGCTGTCGGCCTGAAATAGCGCGCGCCGCACCGCGCTTGCCAGCGGGGCGCCGGCGGGAAGCACGGTGGAACCGACCAGCGCGGCAATCGTCGCCGCGACGCTCTCTCCGGCCGAATCGCCGCCCAACGCGACGTCGAGGATATCTTCCGACACCCACGCCCGCAAGGCCAAATCGTTAGCCGTTTCGATCGCCAGCTGTGCGCCCGTACCCGCGAACAGCGCCAGCGCCGCGCGAGGGCGCACGTCGCTGCGCGCTCGCTCCAGCAAGGCCGCGGTGCGCTCCAGGTCGCCGGCATCGAGGGCGATGCGCGCCGCCGCTGCAAGCGTTCGCGCGAACCATCCGGCAAAGCGATGCGACGCCGCGGTTGCGACGGCTTCGCCGATCGCCGCACGCGCCGGTTCGACGTCGCCGAACAACAAAGCATGGTGTGCGAAGCGTTCCTTGATCGCGCTCGCGAGATAAAAACGGCGCGACGCCACCGCACGATCGTGCGCCACTCTAAAGTATTTGTAAGTAAGTTCCGGTTCGCCCGACCAGGTGAGAACGACCGCGGCCGAGAGATAATCGGTCTCGTCCGGCTCCTCAATCGCGCCTAAATACTCGACCGTGCCGGCCCCATCCCGGCAAGCGAGCAGTCCGGGGAGTGCGGTCGACGCGATCCCGCGATCGTTGCCGGCAAGTGCGTGTACGAATGCGCGAGTGCGGCGCAGCCGGTCGCGCTCGCTTGGCGTCTCTGCCGCCGCAGCATCGAGCGCCGTCCTCGCAGCAGCGAGCCGACATTGTGAAACGAGCGCATCGATCTCCGGCGCGAAGATCATACTGCGCCATATGCTAGCAAGCCATTGTTAAGCCGCGATTACGAACGGCGCGAAAATCGCGCCGTTCTTAAGCCGCCTTAGGCAAAAGATTTGAGAGATCGTTCCGTAGCAGCCGGTCGACGAACCTGCCCAAATCCGTTGAGGCCGTATCGTAACCGCAAAGCGCGGCTCCGGCTTGCTAGGGTTCGTAGCTGGAGCGCGGGGTCGGGCTTGACGTCGGTCCAGAGGTCGGAGGCGCGGTGCCTTGCGGCCCGGGTTGCGCGTGCTCTCCGATGACGATTACGTCGCGCATGCCTTCACCGTAATGATAGGCACAGCCAATGAGGTAAATGCCGCTTTTTACGAGCGTCACCGTTACCGACTTGCCCGGTTTGATTGGACCGCTGGCATAGCCGATCCCCATCTTTCCATTGCCTTCTGCTTTAGTTGACAGGTGCGGGTTTTTGGGAAAGCGCGCCGGCGGTCCGGAGATCTCTTTCACGACGTCGAGCGTGTGCGTGATATTATGCGAAAGGTTGCGGATCGTGATCTTCGTATCAGGTGGAAACCCCAGCGCTTGTGAGTAGGTCCGCTGCGAGAAACCACCCAGCGTCGCCTTCCATTTCTTGTCGTAGACTTTGCCTAAGCCTTCTCTGGGGAGCTCTTCCCCAATCGTGTGTCCGGGCAACGTGGCGGACATGACGAGGTCGGAGTCGACGGAGGGAAGCGCGATGGAGTCGCCGGGAGCGCTGCTGCCGATCGGCCGTCCTCCGCAGGCGCTGACTCCGAGTCCAACGACTGCTAGGGCCACGGCCACATGTTTCGTACCCATGGCCGAACTTTAGCGACCCGGCGTGAAGAAAGTCTGAATAGCGAACGAATTACGGCTACGCCGAGAGAGCGGGAAAGCGCCCGCCGATTTCGAAAATCAGGGGTCGCTTGTCGCTTCATCTTGGAGGTATTTTCGTGTTTCGTTCTCGCCTCGCGCCGGCGGCCACTGCGCTCGCCGCGATCGTTTCGGTCGGCTTATCCGGGTGTTCCGGCGGCCGCTCGCTTATCCCCGGAACCGGCGGCATACCGTTCGTCGGCCTTGGACCCTCCCATCCCGGCATGTTTTCGCGCATCAAACGCAATCCGCCGGTGGGCATGCAGCTCGGGTGGCTGATGACCGACGGAACGGTGCTGGCGCAGAGCTATTCGGGAAATACTTTCTACACGTACACGCCCGACTCGTCGGGCAGCTATTCGAACGGAACGTGGAAGCAAGTCGGGTCGCTGCAGGCCGGATATGCTCCCGACGCGGGATCGTCGGTCGTGCTCGCCGATGGACGGTTGTTGTTCATGGGCGGCGAGTACAACAATCCCGGAAACTACGATCTGCAACTCGTTAACTTAGGCGCAATCTACGATCCGGTCAAACAAACTTGGACGAAGATGGGACATCCCAAGGGCTGGAAATGGATCGGCGATTCGCCGATCACCGTGCTTGCCGACGGACGCGTTCTGCTCGGCGATAAGCTCCACCCGTGGGATGCGATTTTGAATCCCAGCAAGAGCTTGCAGTGGAAGAAAGTCTCGCACAAGGGCAAATCAGATTGGAACGCCGAGGAAGGCTGGACGCTGCTCGCCGACGGCACCGTGCTGACTGCCGACGTTCTCAACGCGCCCAACTCCGAGATCTACAATCCGGTCACCGGCAAATGGAAGTCGGCCGGTTCCACGATCGTCGATCTGCATTCACCCTCGCCTTTCCACCAGTGTTTGACCTACGGTCCGAAGCCGAAGGATTGCTATCTGCCTCCGGGCGAGATCGGCCCGTCGATGCTTCGCCCCGACGGCACCGTCCTTTGGGATGGTTCGGGCTCGGGACCCAGCGGATACGGCGTCGGACATAACGCGGTCTATCACTCGACCGGCAGCCTTGCCGGCACGTGGACCAAGGCTCCCGATTTCCCTAACGGCGACAACGCCGGCGACTCGTTCTCGGTGCTCGAGCCCAGCGGCAACGTGCTCGTTTTTGGCGTGAGCGGTGCGATGTACGAGTGGAACGGCACGGCTTTCTCGCAGGTCGGCTCGTGGGCCGGCTCCCCGATTCTACTTCCCAACGGTCAGGTAATGATGTTCGGCTACTCCAACACGGTGCTCTACACTCCGTCGGGTAGTCCGCAATCGGGTTGGGCGCCGACCATCACCAACGTCAGCAGCAGCTTGACGCACGGCCACACCTATAAGATCACCGGCACGCAGTTCAACGGGCTCTCGCAAGCGCTGGCGTTCGGCGACGAGTACCAGAACGCGACGAACTATCCGCTGGTGCGGATCACCAACAAGTCCACTGGCCACGTCTTCTACGCGCGCACCCACGACCACAGCTCGATGGGCGTTGCAACCGGCTCGGCCTCGGTCTCAACCATGTTCGACGTACCGTCGAACATCGAAACCGGCGCCAGTAACCTGGTCGTCGTTGCTAACGGCATCGCGTCGCAGCCGACTAAGGTAACGATCTACTAAGAGGCAATCGCCTCACTAAAGACCGGCGCGAGCACCGCTCGCGCCGGTCTTTTTATTATTATGCGGGCGCCGCCTTACCGCAAACGCGTCCTGCTGGGACGGCGGCCCCGACACGTTCTGCCGGCCTAAAGTATCGTCGATGAGCGGATTCTTCGGAAACCCTTCACGATTCCGACTTTCCCAGGTGCTGCACGAACCAGTAACGGGAAAGCCGCGCCACTTCTTCCAGGGCGCCCGGTTCTTCAAAGAGATGGGCAGCGCCGGGCACGACGACGATTTGACGGTCGGCGGTCATCCGCGCGGATGCCCGGCGGTTGAGCGCAAGCACTTCGCGATCGTTTCCACCGACGATCAAGAGCGTCGGCGCGTGCACGCGTGCCAGATACTGCCCCGCGAGATCCGGGCGGCCGCCGCGCGAAACAACGGCGAAGATTTCGCCCGGAACGATCGCTGCCGCCACGAGCGCCGCCGCGGCGCCCGTGCTCGCGCCAAAGTAGGCAAGACGATAGTCGCTCAGCGCCGGCTGGGAGCGCACCCAATCCGTCGCACCGATCAGCCGGCGCGCCAAAAGGGCGATATCGAACCGAAGCTCCGCAGTCCGGCTGTCCAGCGCCTCTTCCTGCGGCGTAAGCAAATCGAGAAGCAGCGTCGCCAGTCCCGCCGTATTGAGAGCGTCGGCAACATAGCGATTCCGCGGGCTGTTCCGCCCGCTGCCGCTGCCGTGCGCAAAGATCACGAGCCCCTTCGGCTCGTCGGGTAACGCAAGGAAGGCATTTGTGGAAACGCCCTGATCTAGGGTGACGGGAACGTCGCTAATGCGCATCGATGGAGAATTCATTTGAACGCCGCAATGATATTGGACCCGTGCGAAGGCGTTGTGAAGCCCTCTTCATCGCCGCTTCTCGCCATAAACATATAAAATTTCGCGAAGGCGCCGAATGCGCTGTGGAAATGGAAGACCGACAGCTTGACGACCTCGCTCGCGGAGAGGAGCTGGCACTACTCGAAGGTCCTGGCGTCCTGCTGACGTCAAGGTCGAGAAATTGAGATGGATCTGGAACAAATGACCCTTCGCGAGGCCGCGGCCGCGCCTTGTTCGGTCGTTTTCGGGGCGTTAAATAGCAGTGCGTCCGGCCTCTCGGCGCTCGAAGCCGGGCGACGCAAAGCGGCCGTCGGTCCAAACTCCTTCGGCGAACGCCGCGTTCGCATGGCGGCGGTGCTGGGGCGCCAGCTGCGCAATCCGCTTTTGATCCTTTTGATCGTGACGGCGCTGGCATCCCTGGCGCTGGGCCAGCATGCCGATGCCTACATCATCATCGGCATCATCGCGCTCAGCGTCGGGCTCGGCTTCTTCAACGAATACCGCTCCGAACTGGCGATGGCCGATCTCGCGAGACGCGTGCACCACCGGACGTTGGTCTTTCGCGACGGCAACGCGGCCAGCATCGACGTAATCGACCTCGTGCCGGGCGATGTCGTGCGCATTACCGTCGGTGACATCGTTCCCGCCGACCTGCGTCTCTGCGAAGTCAACGATCTGCAATGCGATCAGGCCGTTTTAACCGGCGAATCACTGCCGGCGGAAAAGTCCGCCGAACCCGACGACGCGCGCACGCCGTTGACCGAGGCGCTGAGCTGCGCCTTCATGGGGACGACGGTTCGATCGGGCACGGCGACCGGCGTCGTCGTAGCCACTGGCCGCCTGACGCTCTTCGGCGCGATTGCCGCACGCCTCGCCGAGCATCCGCCCGAGACGGCTTTTCAGCTTGGGCTGCACCGCTTTTCAGGCCTGCTCGTACGCGTGACGGTCATGCTGACCGTATCGATCTTTGTCATCAATGCCGCGCTGCACCATCCGCTGCTCGAGTCGCTTCTGTTTGCTTTGGCGATCGCTATCGGGCTCACGCCGCAGTTGCTGCCGGCGATCGTGACGTTGAGTCTCGCTACGGGAGCGGATCGGTTGGCGAAGCGTTCGGTCATCGTAAAGCGCCTCGTAAGTATCGAAGATCTCGGCAATATCGACGTGCTCTTCACCGACAAGACCGGCACGCTCACCCAAGGTGCGATTGCGTTCCGCGCGGCAATCGACTGCGACGGGCGGCCGTCGGAGGATGTCTTACGTCTGGGTTTGGCCTGTACCGACGTCATACTCGGAAAAGAGGGCGTCGCCGGCGGGTCGGCGCTCGACGTCGCACTCTGCGAGGGCTCGCCGACGTTCGACCCGCGCGGCTCGGGTTTCGAGCGGCTCGCCGAGGCGCCGTTCGACTACGAACGCAAGCGCACGTCGGTACTGCTGCGCGATTCGGCCGGAAAAAAGGTGCTCGTCACCAAAGGGGCACCGGAGTCCGTTATTTCCCAATGCGTCGCAACGCCCGAGCCGGCGCGGGCGGTTCTCGACGAGCTTTTCGCCGCGGGCGAACGCGTATTAGCCATCGCGACACGCGATAATTTTGAAGGCGGGGGCGTGCGCGCGCAAGACGAGCACGATTTGCAACTGCGAGGCTTTCTCGCCTTCGCCGACCCGGTCAAGAGCGATGCGGCCGAAAGTCTTGCGCGCTTGCGGCGGCTGGGCATAGAAGTGCGCATCGTCAGCGGCGACAACGAACGGGTTGCCGCCAAAGTATGCGAAAGTCTCGGGCTGGAGGTTGACGGCATTCTCAACGGCGCCGCCATCGACGCGCTAAGCGAACCCGAGCTGGAAGCTGCCCTGCCGGCGACTACCATCTTCGCTCGCGTCACGCCCGATCAAAAGTCGCGAATCATCACGGCCCAACGGCGGCTCGGGAAGGACGTAGGCTTTCTAGGAGACGGCGTTAACGATGCCGTCGCGCTCCACTATGCCGATGTCGGCATCTCGGTCGATTCCGGAACCGACGTCGCCAAAGATGCGGCCGACATCGTTTTGCTCGACAAGGACTTGGGCATTCTGGCTGACGGTGTCGTCGAAGGACGCCGCATCTTCGCCAATACGATCAAGTACGTCTTGATGGGGACCTCGTCGAACTTCGGCAATATGTTCAGCGCTGCCGGCGCTTCGCTCTTTCTCTCCTTTCTTCCGATGACGGCACCGCAGATTCTGCTCAACAATCTGCTCTACGACGTCAGCGAGATGACTATTCCCACCGACAACGTCGATGAAGAGTTGCTGCGCAAGCCGACGCATTGGGACATCGGCTTCGTGCGCCGTTTCATGCTTGTCTTCGGACCGATCAGCTCGGTATTCGATTTCATAACGTTCGGCGTGATGCTCTTCGTCTTCCACGCACACGCGGCGCTCTTCCAATCCGGCTGGTTCGTCGAGTCGCTGCTCACTCAGACCCTGATCGTTTTTGCCATCCGGACGAGGCGCATTCCGTTCTTCCGAAGCCGGCCAAGCGCGGCGCTCGCGAGCACCTCGATTGGAGTCGTCGTTGCGGGTTTAGTTTTGCCGTTCACGCCGCTGGCGAAGCTTTTCGGTTTCGTACCGCTGCCTACGGGCTTTTTGGCACTTCTGTGCGCCATGATCGTGGTCTACCTGGGCCTCGTAGAAATCGGGAAGTGGTTCTTCTTTCATCCGCCCAAACGTTTGGAGCCGACGCCCGAGGTGCAGAAGCGTCGCCTTCGGCTCGGAAGGCTCGCTTCGCGGTGGATTCGCGGCGGAGTTCCCCGCGTCTGAAAGGAAGAACTTGCGAAGGTCCATTCACGACCTTTTCGTCAGAGCGGCGTATCGTTGAACCATGCTCAAAAGAATTCTCGTCCCGCTCGACGGCTCGGCCTGCGCGCGCCACGCCTTCCAATACGCGCTCGGACTCGCCAAGGCGGAGTCGGGGGTTTTGGAAGTCTACGCGATCGTCGATCCGTTCGCCATTTTGGGCCGCAATTTGCCCAATCCGCTCGACGAGCGGCACGTCGGCGCGGCTAAAGCCGAGGCCGACGCATTCGTCGGCGAAGCGCTGGAGGCGGCGGCGAAGGCACGGGTCGCCGCCACCGCCAGCGTCGGCTTCGGCGAACCTGCCGCCGAAATCGTCGCGCGCGCACGCTCGAGCCACCCCGACGCCATCGTAATGGGAACGCACGGCCGCTCCGGCTTCAAAAGGTTTTTCATGGGAAGCGTCGCGGAGGAAGTGCTACGTTCGTCGCCATGCCCGGTGGTGATCGTTCGTGAAAAATCCGAGCTGCAAGCGCCGGCGAGCGAGAGGCGCGGCGTGGACGAAAACGCACCGCTGTATATGGTCCGCCTCGTCGAGGTCGCCCCCGAACGCTTCGAGCGACTCTACGGCGAAATCGCCAGTTTTATGAGCGGACCCGGCGCCGATCTTCCGGGAGTCGTCGAGACTCAAGTCTTCGGAAGCGTAAACCGCACTCGAATCTTCATCGTGGCACAGTTTCGTACGCATCACGATTGGGTGCACGCGCAATGGGACGTCCGCTTGGGCGAGTTCCTCGAAGACATCGCCGAAAACTCGGAAACGCTGGAGTTCAACCTCTATAGCGGCGACCGCTTCGCGCCCCGTCAGATAAAAAACGGAATTGCCGCTAGTTGAAGCAATGTCGAAAAGATTGCCAGCGCAACCGTCGAGCGGTCGAGTAAGATTCCCGCGACGGTACTGCCGGCGAACCAAGCAACGCCGAATATCAAATCGTAGAGACCAAAGATTGCCGCTTTGCGCCGTTTCACTATCACCGTGGCGACCAATGCCAGCAAGAGTGCATCTTCTACCGCAATCCCGACGCCCCAAAGCGCCGCTCCCGCGGTAGCCCACGCGCCGCTGCCTAAAAATGCGAGCGGCGCCGCCAGCGAGGCAATCGCCAGCGCGACGACGATCACGGGCTTTCCGGCACGATCGAAAAGCCATCCTAAGATCGGGCTGGCGACGGCGCTGACGCCCATCGCGACGGCAAACAACACGGAAATTGCCGCGACGCCGACGATATGATCGCGCTGAAAGCGAAACGCAATCAGTGCAAAATCCACGAAACCTGCGGCGAGCAGCGCTCCGCCGATCGCATAGCGTCGAAATGCGGGCCAATCGCGAACCGGCGGCGCCGATCCGTCCTCATGCGGCGGCACGAGGTTGCGTCCGGCGAGCGCGGCGATGCCCAGCGTTGCCAAGGTAAGAATCGCCGGAACGATGAGCACGCCGAATCCGCTGCGATAACCGCCGTGTAGAACCGCGTACGCCACGACGAGCGGTCCGATGGTCGCGCCGAACTGGTCGAGCATTTGATTGAAGCCGAAGACGCGTCCGCCGCCGCCCAACTCGCGTCCGGCTTCGGCGAGCATCGCCGACATGACCGGTTTGCGGATGCCGCGGCCAAGACGTTCGCCGATCATCAGCCCGGCCGCGAGCGGCCAGCTTCCCGCCAGCGCGAGTGCGGGTACGCAGAGCATGTTGATGGCATAACCGATCCACACCATTATCCAGTAACGGCCGGTGCGATCTGCGAACGCTCCCGAAAGCGATCGCACGGCATAGCCGATCAGCTCGCCGGCGCCGGCCGCCGCGCCGATCAACGCACCGCTGGCGCCAAGATGCCCCAGAAACGCGCCGACGATGCCGCGGCCGCCTTCGTACGTAAGGTCGGCAAATAAATTGACGACGCCCACGACGACGACGAAGCGCAAAACGCGCTTCGTCGCGGGGTTCGTTCCGGCGAGCCGCAATGCCACTTAAAGCCCCAAATAGTGCTGCTGCACCCAGTTCGCCCAATCGTTGGCGGGCGTGCCCCCATAGTCCGATATCAGCACGCCGCAGTTACCCCACGTGTCCCACGTCCAGGCTTCGTAGCCGACGCCGTGCGCGTCGGCCCAGTTCATGAAGGTTGGGATGTAGTTCGGCTCACAATCCGATCCGTCGTACGTTTCGCCCGTCTCGCCGAAGATCAGCGGCGCCTTTTTGGTGATGGGGCGCATGCTCGAGTTAAAGCAGGCAACCGTGTCGCAGAGATTCTTTCCGTAAACGTGAGCTTCGGCGATCAGCTGATGCATGGGGTCGTTCGGCCGCGACTCGAGCCACGTCGATCCGTCGTACTTGGCACCGCCGATCTTGCCGCAGGCGTTGGCATAGTCGATGCACGGCAGAGAAATTATTCCCGTATAACCCGCCGCGCGCATGCGCTTGACCGCTTCGCGCATCGCGGCCGTTTGATAGAACTGATTGTAGGGGCCGTAAGTCGCCTCGTCGTCGCAGCCCTTCTGCATGAAGCATTTCCAGCCCACGGTCGTTTCGCCCCAGGGGGCTAAGATTACGTTCGGGTCTTTTTTAAAGGTGGCGGCCATGCTCGACCACATGTCGGGTGAATGGTCTCGGTCCGGTGCGTCGGGCTGATAGGTCGCCTGATAGGTTCCCGGCGCGGCCCACATCAGCGAGATCTCCGCGTACATCCCGTACTGGTGCAGCAGGCCGACGTAGCTCACGATCGCGTTGATGTAGTTCCGGCCGGCGTACTGCCGATCGATTCCGTTGATGTCGAGCCAGCAATCCTCGTTGAGTGGGACGCGCACGACATTGACGTTCCAGGTGGTCATCGCTTGAACCGAAGCGGCGTCGTTGGGCCCGTCGAAGATTCCCCAGCCTTGCACGCACGCGTACTCCGTGCCGGACCGGTTGATGCCGTGCAAGTGCACGACGGCGCTATTGCCATCGACGAGGCGATTGCCCGAAACCCGCAAACCGCTCAGCGCCCTGCGCGCGTGGTGCGAAACCGCCGCAGAGTGCGCCGGAATCGTTCGGCCGGCCGAAGTTCCCGAACAGCCGGCCGTAACCAGCAGGACCGCGAGCAGCCCCAGCGATCGATGCGTCATGAACGAGTATTCCGAGCGCTCCGCCATGTTACTTGCGTCGCGACCGAGAAGTTTTTCACGATGAGCCGAAAGTACCGCTACGGCGAAATGACGTGGCCCGAGGTCAAGGCCGCCGCGGCGAGCCGCTGCGTCGCGATCGTGCCCATCGCCACGTTGGAAGATCACGGACGTCATCTGCCTATCGATACCGATTTGCTGCTTTGCGCGAGCGTCTGCGAGCTTGCGGCATCGCGCGCGCCGGATCGCGCCGTGGTCGTGCCGCCGATCAATCACGGCTACAGCCCGCATCACATGGATTTCCCCGGCGCGCTGACGATCGGCCCGCACACGCTGATCGACTACGGTCTCGACGTCTGCAAGAGTCTCGCCCACCACGGCTTCGATCGAATCCTGATCGTCAACGGACACGGCAGTAACAGCCCGTTCGCGGATATCATTGCACGGCTCACCGTCGTGCACACCGGTGCGCTGGCCGCCGCCGTGAACTACTGGTCCGCACCCGGCGTCCGCGAGGTTGCCGACGGATTTCGCGAATCGGAAGCGATCGGCGGCATGAACCACGCCTGCGAGTTCGAGACGTCGTTGTATTTGGCATTGCGCCCGGAACTCGTCGACATGAAACTGGCCGTGCACGAAGTCGGGCACCGCCCCAGCAAAAACTACTGGACCGATCTCGTCGGCGGCGACGGACCGCTAGCGATGATGGAATATTGGAGCCAGCTCAGCGAGAGCGGGGTGATGGGCGACCCGACTAAGGCAACCGCCGAAAAGGGCCGCGCACTGCTCGATGCCGCGGCCAACGGCATCGTCGAATTCAGTCGACGAGATGCTCGCCCGCGAGAGCTCGCCCCGCAAGGACCATCATTGAGCGGCCTGACGCGCCGGCGCGCGTTGCCGTGCCTGCAGCCAAATCCAGGCGCCCACGCCGCCCAGCACCGGAATCGCCAGAACGTTGAAGTGGAGTTGACGCCCGAACACGTAAAACGGCGCGATCGCGTACGCCGCGACGATCCCGGCAACGCCGATCGCCCTCGCGCGGCTGACCGCGAACCACATCGCCGGCAACGCTAGAATTGCCTCGTAACCCCACGCATGCGGGCTCGCGGCGACGCCGATCAGCGGAACGATGCTGGCCGCTTCGGTGCGCGACACGCGCAGTAAGAACGGCGCGCAACCCAACAGCAGCGCGAGGCCCGCACCCCACGCCGCTAGTCCCGGCGTTCCGAGTCGCGTCAGCAGCGTCGGTATGCTGATGGCCAGGTCGGCGTTGAGCACGACGTCGCTGCGATAGACCGCGTTAAGCGTCTGCAAATACGGAACCGGCCACGACCAGTCGGCCGTCGCCGTGACGCTGAGCAAATACCACGCGGCCGCCGAAACGGTCACGATCGCAAGCGAACGCCACGCGCGCAGCAGGAGCAAGAGAAAGAGCAGCGCGACCGCATCGGACGGCTTATATAGCAGCAGACCGGCGGCGATGCCGGCGAGCCGCTCGTCGTGGCGTGCGATGGCGTAAACGGCCAGCATTACCAGCGCCAGCGCAACCGGAGAGTTCTGGCCCTGACAGACGGCAATGGTGAACGGCGCCCATGCCAGCGCCATCAGCAACGCCACTCCGAACGATAAGCCGTAACATCGCGCCGCCAAGGTGGCTGCGACCGCGGTCAATATGACGAGCACGGCGACGAATACGAAGTACCCGGCCGCCTGCGAGAAATGGGCGAACGGCGCCAAGAACCACGCTGCTCCCGGCAAGTAGACAAAGTGCACGCGCGAGAGCAGCTCTCGGGTGCCGGCAGCCGCGCCGGCGTCGTAAAAGATCTTCCAGTCGATGCCGTTGCCGCGAACGTCTATGGCGCCGACGACGATCCACGCCAGCGCAAGCAAGATCCCGCCGATGGTAAGCCGCTCTCGCCAGGACTGACTCACCGAACTACTATAGCACCGCGAATTCGCGCCGTGGTATACTAGCGGACGACGTGACCTCTTCCGACTTGCCGCTGCGGCTATCGCGCGACCGGATCTGGCTCTACGCCCTCGTCGCAGCGATCTTTTCATCGCTGCCGTATATCATCGTGCCCGCGCGCTTTGCCGAGATGGCCACCAGGAACGATTTCGCCAACTATTGGTCGGCCGGAGCTACCGCCGGAACGCCGGCGCTAACCGATCCGAGCCGCCACGCACAGTGGCAGAGCGCCCATAACGTTGCGGTACAGCCCTTCGTCTATCCGCCGGCCTTCGCATGGGCCTACGCACCGTTCGCCCATCTCCCGCCGGTGCAGGCGATGTACTTAGAGCTCGTCGCGATGATCGCGCTGTTCGCCGCTGCCGCGCTGCTGATCGCACGACTTTACGGCTTTAAACCCTGGTTTGCCGTTGCCGCCGTCTTCGCATGGGGTCCGACGCTAGCCACGATCGAAGACGGGCAGAACACCGGCCTCTCGCTCGTACTTGCGTTAGCGGCGACGCTCGCACTGATGCGGCGGCGCAAGCTTCTGGCCGGACTCGCCGTAGGTTTGCTGCTTTATAAGCCGACCGACGCGTTAGCCTTGGTCGTTCTTCTCGCGGTGCGGCGCGAATGGCGCGCGCTGGCCGTCACCGCGTGCTGCGGCGCTGCATGGTACGCCGCCAGCGCGGTTGCATCGGGTGGAGACTGGGGCTGGCCGATGCAATACGCCGCAACCATCGGCACGTGGTATGCGGTTCATTCGGCCGGCGTGCACCACGGCATCTTCGTCTTCACCGTTCCGACGATTCTGCTTTCGCTCGGCGTACCGCAGACGGTTGCGTTCTGCGTCGCCGGTTTGCTTTTTTTGCTCGCCCTTCCGTTGTTGGCCCGCGCGCCCGCGCTCGAAGCGGCCAGCATGGCTATTTTCGTCGGGCTGACGACCGCCGTTCACGCCTGGAACTACTCGGCCGCGATGGCGCTCCCGGCGCTCTGCTACGCGATGACGAGCCTGCGCGAGCCGTGGCGCACGCGACTCGTATTGCCTGCCTATATCGGCGCGGCGATCGGCTCGGCGACGATCTACGGAGGCCCGTTTCTCGCCGTTATCTGCATCGGCGGAACGATCGGGTGGATGATCGCCCGCTACGCGGCCAACGCACCCGCGCTCACGTTTGAACGCAGGCCGCCCATGTCAGCTCGTTGAGCGCGTTGCTGAACGTCCACCAGCCCTTGTAACCGTGCTGGCCCGGGCCCGAGCCGACCCCGGGATGCTGCTGTACCGGCGGTCCGGGCCACGCATCGTCGCCCATCGCGCCGCCGATGGCCGTGTAACCGTTACCGCATCCGGCATAAACGGCTTTCGGATTTTGGCTCTGGTTCCATGCGTGTTTGATGACGATGCCGAGCCGTTTTCGCGCGCACGATGCGTACGCCGTACCCCCGCCGGTTATCCAATAGGTATTAGTACGCGGATCGAACCAGGACGCGCCGACCGTACCGCGCCCGTAGCCGGTGATCAATATGTAGCCGCCGCGGCACTGAGCCCCGGCGATACCGCTGACCGGCGCGCTCGAACGCCAATTAAAACCGGAGCCGACGCGCCCGCGAAGGACGCAGCTGGCAAAGGCCTCGGCACTTGCGTTTGAGTTCGGTTTGACCACCCAACCATTGACGTTGGTGTCGGCGTATCCCGTTCCGACAACGCTTCCGTCATTGCTGCTCGAGCCGCCGGCGATGACTTTATAGTGCTGCGGGCATTGAGCGATGGCGCTCTTTCCCTTCGAGCCCCACGCGACGACACGTTTGAAGTCGGAAATCGTCACCGTCTCGTCGCGCGCCGCCGAGATGCCCACCGGAAGCGCAGAGTTTATAGGCGATGTGGTGCACGCTTCAAGCAAAAGAAGCGCTACGGCAAAAGCGGTACGCATGGCTTAGCCTACCACGACTCACCGTCGTGCCGCAAGGTACGCACGAGGTCCGTTAACGCGTTAACAAAATCTGCCGAGCGCACCGCGCCCGACGGTGAGAACGCGGGGTTATTTCGCAACCGCGCTCACTTCACCGGCAGTTACCGGACTCGCCGAGTTGCCCCACGAGGTTCTAATGTAAGTGATCGCCGCCGCGATCTCAGCGTCGGAGATCTGCGAGCTCCACGCCGGCATCATGCCGGCATACCCCTTGCCGGCGACCTGCAGCGGTCCCGACAGGCCGTACTTGACGATGTGAATTACTTTGGCCGGATCGCCGGTGACCATGGGATTGCCGGCCAGCGGCGGAAACGCACCCGGAGAGCCTTCCCCGTTGATCTGATGACAGCTCGCGCAGTCGGCGGCGTACACGCTCGCCCCCGACGGCACGTGTGCTGCGGAGCTCGATGCCGAAGCGGATGAAGACGAACCGCTCGAGTTTTTGGTGCAGCCCGCCAGCACGACCCCGGCCACCGAGCAGCAAAGCAACAAGTGTAGAGCCCGCACGATTTTTTCGTCTCCTCTTAGATTTTGCGGCTGTCATAAGCCCAGTGCAGCAGGGCTTGGCGCTGCCGCGGCCGGCAGTGCAGATCGCCCTCCGCACAGTTCTTGCGTACCGCGGCGGCGTGCCGCGCGATCGCGCGCCAACGTTTGATTTGACGGGAGTCGTCGCCGCTGCGGCGTCCCATGTAATATCGACAGTACCATTGAAACCACCCGCGCGGATCTTGCGGGTGAATCCAGCCTTTGCTGCGCCAGAAACGAAGCGGCTGCGACGCGTTGACCCCGAAATAATTCAGCGCGGCATCGTGCCGCTGCGCGCAGAGTTTAGCCCTTGCATACCAGCTGGCAGGAAATTCGCGCCGGCAGTCGGTCATGTACTTCCCCCCGAAGACGCCGAGCGCAAGCATCTGCCCCGGCGTCAGCTCGGGTTTGAAATCAGGCGAGAAGTTTCGGCCGGGGAGCTCGGTCCTGAAGTAGACGTATCCGCGCTGCATCCGGTCGTTGACGACGACGCGCTTAGCGCGCGTAGCAGCCGTCTAGGAAGCTCCACAGCGCGTCGCACGCCTCACGAGTGGCGGCCAGAACCTCGGCTTTTTTCTCAGGCGTGTCGGCGGCGCGTTCGATCAAGCCCCACTCGGCGGCCGAGTGGATCACGTCGGCCTCTTCGTGAACCGTGAAAAATTCGTAGTCGGCCGGATCGTTCATACCGTAGAACCGCTGCAGGCCGGCGATCTTGACCGCGGCGATCGCCGGAACTTGCGACTCGAAAGCGTGAAGCGCGGCGAGTCCGGCGTAGTAGGAGCGATTGCGGCAGAGATCGCGGAAGGTTTCGATCAGTTGCCGGGTGGCCGGCAGTGGCGTCGACGCCGCGAGGTCCTCTTCGGAAAGGCCGATCGCGGCCGCAAAGCGCTTCCAGAGCGCCGGATGGTTCTGCGGTCCCATCTCCTCCTCGAGGAGGTTCTGCAGAATCGTTTGGCGCGGGCCGAGGTCGCTCCGCCCGTCGCTCGCAAAGTGCGGCGTGTTGGAGTGGACGGCGCTCAGATAGGTCGGCTCGGCCAGCACGTGGTGCAGGTATTGACCCGCGTACTGCTTGAGCTGCTCGATCGAAAGCTTCCCCTCGGTCCAGGCCACGTAGAACGGGTGGGTCAGCAGGTGGCGCTCGTCGATGACGTCGTGCACCTGCGCCGCGAACGATTTTTCTGCAATAATTTCCATGGGCGGCGGATTTACGCGCCCGCGGCGCAACTCCTGGGGCCCGCCTGCATCAACGAAGCATCAAATTCGCATCGCCTGAGAAACACGCGCCGCGGTGCGATGTAGACTCGAATTACGTGCGATACTTCCTAATCGTCTGCATCGTCGTGTGCGCGTGGATCCTGGCCGGCGCCCCGGCGATGGCGACGGTCTCACAGAGCTTTACCTTCGCGGTGGCCCGCGCGCCGCATCCGCTCGCGCTCGACCCCACGCTGGCCGACCCGGCGTGGACGGCGGGGCGCGTCCCGGCGGGCAACGGTCCGTGGATCAACGTTACGACGCGCTCCCCCGCGACCTATGCCACGACCGCCTATCTGCTTTACGACGACCGTAATCTCTACGTCGGCATCAAGGCGGAGCAGGCCGGCGTTCCGATCACGGCGTCTCAGACGACCAATGACGTCGGCTTCGGCCTCGACGACTTCGCCGGCATCGGCGTCGACACGAGCGGGGCCGGGAGCCAAGCGTATTATTTCGAGGCCACGCCGCGCGGGATACGCTACCAGCAGGCCAACGAGAACGTACGCTTTAGGCCGCGCTGGACCGCCGCAGGCCGGATCGACGGGAGCTCCTGGAGCGCCGTGATGATCATTCCCCTCGACGTCTTGCGCGTGCCGCGCGGAGGGCCTCAGTTGTGGCGGTTGCAGTTCGTGCGCGGCATCGCCGCGCGAGGCGAGCATCTTTCTTGGGTCTGGGACACGATCATGCAAGATGCCCCCTCGGGAACGTGGCCGACGTTTGCCGATACGCGCTTCTGGGCCGGCGGTCAACTCGTCTTGGCGGCGTCTGCAGCGGCGAAACCGAAGCCGCGCGCCGACATCTACGGTTTAGCCAGCATCGGTGAGGATCGCAACCTCTTCCAGCAAGCCAACGGAACGTTCTTACCGATGAAAGTCCGTTGGTACGGTGGGGACGTGAGCTATCCGATCACACCGACAGTCCGGTTCGTCGGCACGCTCAACCCGGATTTCTCCAACGTGGAGATCGATCAGCAGACCATCGTCCCGCAGGAGTTCCAACGCCAACTCATCGAGTACCGTCCCTTCTTCTCCCAGGGCGCCAACTTCATCAATGCCAGCACGCCGCCGCGTACGCCCGCCGGCAGCTACACTACGGCGAACAACCTGGTCTTTTACTCGCCTTCGGTTGGGCCGTTCGACAGTGGAGCCAAAGTGGAAGGAACCTGGGGCGATCAGAGTTTCGGCGCGCTGACCTTCCACGGCTACGACGAGACGTCGAACAACACGTTCAGCGATCAGGCCTACGGATTTCAGCACACCGTACCCGGCGGCTCGTTCATCTACTGGAGCGACGGGGTCATTGCCAACCACAGCATCTCCGGATCGGATACGACGATCGAAAACGGAGTCGAGGCCCGGGATTCGAAGAACGGGATGATCTACTTCGCCGACTACTCCTTCGAGAACGGCTCGTGGGTGCCGCAGGGACACGCCGACTTCTCGCAGTTCTTCGTCGACCGGCACAAAGACAATCTGGAGTTCAACCTCGGCTATCTCGACGTCTCGCCGAACTACGACCCGATCGACGGCTATACGGCAAACTCCGACATCCGCGGTCCTCAGTTCTATTTCAACTTCACCGGCGCGTCGCCGGCGATCAAGAACTACGGGGCGTTCGTCGGGGTCGACCGCTATCTCGACGACTCGGGCGCGGTGCATCAAGCCGATACGCAGCTCTTCTTCAATGCGACGTTCGAGAATCAGATCTCGATCAACGGCATCGGCGAAGCGGTCGGGCAACTGCGAAGCTACTCGATTCCCGAGGGTCCGGGTTGCAGCGGCCCGATTCTCTTCGTCTCGTCGTTCACCGGCTACCCCTGTTATCTCGACGGATTCACGCAGCCGTTCAACCTCTATCAGATTCCGATCGGCTATCGTGACGGCACGCCCTCGCCCTTCGACGCCAGCTACTCTTGGGGACCGTTCGGCGATAACTACGTGCACCTGTTCACGCTTTCGACCAGCCGCCAGCTGACGCGGCGCTTGAGCTTGGGGCTCGAATACGATGGAACCTACGAGCGCGCGTTCTCCGACGGCGTGCTCGATTCGCAGTGGCTGCGCCGCATCTCGCTCGGCTATAACATCAGCACCGAGAGCGCCCTGACCTTCGAGCTGCGCGACATCAACGGTTACGGCGGCTTTGCGACGCAGATCGGCAACAATCTCGCGGTAGCTTTCCACCAGCGCTTCCCGAGCGGCAACGAGCTCTACGTGAACTTCGGCAGCCCCGCCGCGGGCGCAACTCTCAACCGCCTGATCGTGAAGTTCGTCCTCCACGCGGGTGCCGACGCCGGCACCTAGCGCCCTTTCGGCCCCTTGCCCTGGCGGATGCACGGCAGCATTGAAGAAAGCCAGGACGAATGCATCTCGGCGAGGAGTTTCGCGCGATTGCCGATGCCATGCCGCAGCTGGTCTGGACGGCACGGCCCGATGGCGCCATCGAATACTTCAATCGCCGCTGGATCGACTATACCGGCGTCGACCTCGACGAGCTCGCGAGGCGGGGAGACGAGGTGGGGGTGCTCCACCCCGACGACGTCGCCGAGACGTGGCGTCGATGGCGGGCCGTGCTCGAGTCAAAAAAGCCCTACGAACAGGAGTACCGCCTTCGCGCCGTCGACGGCAGCTACCGCTGGTTCCTCTCGCGTGCGGTACCGATCCTCGACGATAAGGGCGGCGTGGTTCGTTGGATTGGAACGGCCACCGACATCGACGAACAAGAGCGGGCCCGCGACAGCATGAAGTTCATGGTCGAGGTGGGCAATGCGCTCTCCACGACGCTCGACGTCGATACGATCTGCGATTCGCTCGCCCGAATGGCGATCGGCTACTTCGCCGACTGGTGCTTCGTTACGGTCGCGCGCGACGGAGCGGTTACGACGCCGGTCATCGCCCATCGTAACGACGAGCTCCGGCATAACGTCGAGGCTTATCGCGATCGCTACCCGGTATGCCTGGGAGAGGCGCTGGCGCGCGCCGTGGAGCGCGACGAGTCGCTGCTGCTGGAGCGCGTCCCGCCCGAGCTCGTCGATGCGGCGGCGCCGGACGAAGAGAGCCGTCGCGTGCTGCGCACCTTGCGAATCCACTCCCTGATGGTGGTTCCGCTCGCCGCGCCCGACGGGATGATTTACGGCGCGATGACGATGGTCTCGTCCGAATCGGGTCGTAAGTACGACCGCTCCGATCTCACGGTCGCCAAAGCCGTGGGCGGTCGAGCCGCCATGGCGATTCAGAACGCCTACGCCTTCGAAAATCAGAAGCGCGCGGCCGAACAGCTGCGCTTGAGCGGTCGCGTCAATGCGATGCTTTTTGAGTCGTCCGATCCGTGGCAAACGATGGAACGGGTCGCCGAGATCGTCGCCACCGAAATCGCCGATGCGTGCGCCGTATTGCGCCTTCGCGGCGACACGGTGCGGACCGAGATCATCGCGCACCGCGATCCTGCCGTTAACGCCGCGGTCGCCGGGTTGCGCGGCCGGCGCACGCTTCGCCTCAACGCCGAGTTCGAGCTGGCCAATCAGCTCAAGGCGCACCGGACGATCGTGCTGGCCGACCGCGACGCCGCCCACATGAAAGAGCGCGTCTGGCCGTACCTCGGCGCCGAGGTGGATGCGCTCGATTCCAAGGCCAGCGTTATCGTGCCGTGGCAGGCCGGCTCGTCGACGTACGGAGCGCTGGTCGCGCACTATTCGACCGAAGAGTTCGATCCCAGCGACATACCGTTGCTGGAGGAGATCGCCGCGCGCGCTTCGGTCGCCATCGAGCACGCGGAAACGCTCGAGCGCGAACGGCGCATCGCGACGACGCTGCAGCAGGCGTCGCTCCCGTCGCTCATACCGCAGCTGCAGGGGTTGCGCTTCGACGCGGTCTACGCCCCCGCCGGCGACGAAGCGGAAGTCGGCGGCGATTGGTATGACGCCATCGAACTCGACGACGGCTCGGTGGTGGTGAGCGTCGGCGACGTCACCGGTCGAGGGATTCAAGCCGCCGCGATCATGAGCAAAGTGCGGCACGCAATGGGGATGGCGCCGCTGCACGAGAGCGATCCAACCAAAATCCTCGACGATGCCGGATGGTTTCTCGGCAAACGCTATCCCGAGGCGATCGTCACGGCGTTCGTCGCGGTAATCAGCCCCGATCGCCGCACGCTGCGCTTCGCGACGGCCGGCCACCCGATGCCGATTCTGCGGCGCGACGGACAGCTTATCGAGCTCGCGGCATCCGGACTGCCCTTAGGCTTGCGACAGCTTTCCGCGCCGGAGCCTAGCGGCAGGCTGGAGCTGCAAGACGGCGACGTGCTCTTGCTCTTTACCGATGGCTTGATCGAAGCGCGCCGCGACTTGGCGATGGGTGAAAGCACGTTGCGCGACGTCTTGCGCAGCGAGCTCTTCGCCGCGTCGGCAACGCCGGCGCAGCTGGTAGCGCGCTCCTGCCTTCCGCCTGCGGTGCACGACGACGTCGCGATTTTAGCGGTCTCGGTCGGGCGCCCGCCGGCGTGGACCCTGCACTTCGACGATGCGCGCGCGGCAGTCGACGCGCGCTCGCACTTCGTCGAGTTTCTGCACGGATTAAACGTCGACGCCGACTTCGTGAACCGCGCCGAACTGATCTTCGGCGAGCTCTTGGGCAACGTCGTTCGCCACGCGCCCGGGCCCGTTGAGATATCGGTCGACCGCAACGACGACGCCGTCGTGCTGCACGTCATCGATTCGGGCCAGCCGCTGCCGGAAACGGAGCGCCACCTGCCGGAAGACGTGCTGAGCGAACGCGGGCGCGGGCTGTTCATCGTCGGCGAGCTGGCATCGGGCGTGCGCATCGAGCACGTTCGCAACTGCGGCAATCACCTCAGCGTTGCGATGTCGCTGACCTCGTGAGCCAATACGTCTTGCATGACGCGCGGATCGGCGGCGTCCGGCCGGCTGAAGTCTAGGCGCGCGCTGGCCGCTGCCCCGTACGCCGTCGCGCGGTTGAGGGAATGGGGATCGACCTTGGGTACGACGGCATCGTACGGGCGCACGTTGGGCGTGGTGCCGAACGCTTCATAAAGCGGTGCCGACGTTGCGTCGTAGTACGAGAGCGGCGCGAGGCCCAAGATCCGCTCGATTGTGGCCAGCACTCCGGCAGTGGAGTAATGCTCGTGGCGCAGGCCGCCGCGTGCGTAGGGGCTTGCGACGTAAAACGTGCTGCGCTGATCGCTGACGTGATCGGGACCGGCTTGGGCGTCGTCTTCGAGAATGAAGATCGCGGTCGACCCCCAATACCGCGAATGCGACACCGCATCCACCAGCCGTCCGACGGCGAGATCGTTCTGGGCGACGTACGCTTGCGGCGTCGGACGGCCCGGCGCCGTTCCGGCGGTGTGATCGTTGGGCAGCCACAGCACTTCCAGAGCGGGCAAATCGCCGTCTTTTATGTATTCGTTAAACTCGCGGCGCCACTCGGCGAGACGGTCCAGGTCCGAATAGCGCAAGTTCCATCCGACGTAACGCGGATCGTAATGCCCGACCAAGTGGCGATGCGTGGTGATGGGCGGCAGGCGCGAGGACAGCTCGACGACGCCCTCGCCGTAGTTGCGGTAAGTAATGTGCGCCTTCGCGGCGGCATCCCACAGATAGCCGCCACGCGGAACGTTCGGTCCCACGCCGAAGTCGTAATCGTAGGCCTCGCGCCGTCCCCCGTACGTCGCCGGCCAAAAACGTTCGGTGTAGTCGTTGGCAATGGCAGCGTCGCTCCAGTTGTGCCCGTCGGCGCTCACCTCTGCATCCACATACGCATTGTCGAAGATCCCGAAACGGCGCGCGATGCCGTGCTGGTTCGGGGTTATCTTCTCTCCGAACCAGACTAGCTGGGGATCGCCGTCGGCGCCGCGCACGTCACCCAAGACTTGGTCGTACGAGCGATTCTCCTTGATGATGTAGATCACGTGGCGAATCGGACCACCGGGGCGAACGACGGTTTGCTGCGTTGGCGCGGTCCACTGCGGTGCGGCATTTTCCGCGAGCAGCGCCGTGCCGCCGCCGGCGTCGTCGAGACTCGCGGCTGCGATGGCGCGCACGGTTCCGTATCGCTGCTCGGCGACGTAGCCATGATTGCGATGCAGGTATGGATTGTATTGCGGATTTGGCCGCGTGCCTTCGCCCATTCCGTCGGTAACGAAAAGCGTACCGTCCCTTGTCACGGCGACGTCCGTCGGATACCACCCCGTTCGCGCCGTTGCCGGCGCCGAAAGTTGCGGCGCGTTGAACCGCAGACGCGCCACGCCGTTAGCGCCGGCGAGCGTCACGTAGACGTCTTTAGCGGAAACGGTGACGGAGTTGGGTAACGTCCCCCATTCGCCCCCGAAGGGCAAAGAAAAGCGCCGTCGCGCGATGATTCGCTCGGTCTGCGTATCGAAGGCTTCGAGCTCGTCGTCGTCGCTCGCGGCCACCAAAAGATAACGGCCGGTCGCATCGAGCGCCATCGCGGCCGGATGCCTTCCCACAGCCGCCGTGCGCACCGAGCCGTCGGAAATTCGAACGGCGCGAAGGCTCGATTCGGCACGCGACAGGACGTAGAGCGCCCCACCGTCGGCGGAAAATGCTACGGCCGACGGGTGCGCACCGGAGGCGAAGCGCTTCGTCACCGTGGCCGCGTTCAAGTCGACCAGTGCAACGTTGGAGTCGCCGTCCCCGGCAACGGCCGCAACGCGACCGCCGGGTGCAAGTGCAATCGCCGCCGGCCACGAGCCGCGACCGATAACGATGCGGCTAACGTTCCCGGAGTTGACGTCCACGATCTCGAGCGCGTCGTCGTTGGCGCCGGCGACGGCTACGGTCGCATCGTCGAGCCAAATCGGCCGTCCAAAAGCGCCCTTGAGCTTAATGTCGCGCGCGCCATCGAGGACCGGAACGTTGAGAATTCGCAGGCCCGGCGGCCCGGCGCCCGCTTCGACCACGGCGATCCGCCGCGCGTCGGGCGAGAGCGCAACGCCCTGCGGCATCGTGCCGACGGTAGCGACCGCGCCTTGCGGCGGAGAAAGACGCCAGCCCGTCGGCAGCAGCGTCTGCGAGCTTTGCGTCGCGGCGAACAAGGCGGCGCCTCCGGCAAGAACGAGCGCGCGCATAACGAGTCTCACAAAACGTGTTCCTTCGAGGGCGAGTTACCACCGAAGGCTCCGCCTAACCTTGCGCGAAGCCCGCCTCGATGCTTGCTCGACGCGCCATCGCGCTCCTCGCTCTCTCCCTGCTCGGCGTGACCGTTCCGGTTACCACCACGCCTCAGCCCGACAACGCCGGGCGATTAGCCGACCGGCAGTTTCTCGTCACCACGCCGTTGGGCAGCGGCTACGCGCGATACTTCGCTACGTCCTCGCTCGAAGGCGATGCGACGGTGACGCGCGCCGTCATCATCGTGCACGGCGTACTGCGAGACGCCGACTACTACTTCGACACCGGCGTGATTGCAGCCAACGCGGCGCACGACCTCACGCAAACGCTGGTCATCGCGCCGCAGTTCGTGGAGCGCAGCGAGCTCAAGGGGAAGACCGTCTCGCCCAAGACGCTCTACTGGGGCGGCAAGTGGCCGGGCGGCGCGGACGCGGTCGCACCGGCGCCGATCAGCACCTACGACGTCTTCGATGCGATGCTCGCACGGCTCTCCGACATCCGCCGTTTCCCCAAGCTGCGCGAGATCGCGCTCATCGGCCACTCGGCCGGCGGTCAGATCGTGCAGCGCTATGCCGTAGTCGGCAACGCACCCGAGCTAAACGCGGGCGCTCGCGTTCCGGTGCATCTCGTAGTCTCCAATCCGTCATCGTATCTGTATTTCAGCGACTGGCGACCCGTCCCGCAGCACGGTTGTCCCGATTTCGACCGCTGGCGTTACGGCTTAAGCGGCGCGCCGCGCTACGTTACCGGCACCGCCGGTGAACTCGAACGTCGCTACGCCAACCGCCACGTGACCTACCTGATGGGAATGGCCGACACCAATCCCAAGGAAGAGGATCTCGATCGCAGCTGCGGCGGAGAAGCGCAGGGGCCGTACCGCTTCGCGCGAGCTAAATATTACATCGCCTACATCGGCGGCCGGCATCCCGGCCGAACGAGTCAAGACTATGCGTTCGTGCGCGGCGTGCCGCACGACAACCGGCGCATGTTTACGTCGGCCTGCGGTCTTGCGGTAATTTTCGGAAAGCCGCGCACGAGCTGCGCGGCGGCGGGCGCCGTCGCCGCAAACGCTCCCTAGAGCGGCTGCTACTCTTCGACGAGCTCCAACATCTCGGGACGGTAGCGCGCTCCGGCCGTCAGCGATGCGAGGCCGTCGAGGCGTTCGAGTTGCTCGGGCTCGAAATGCAGATCGAGCGCGGCGACGTTCTCCTCTAAGTACCGGACGCGCTTGGTTCCGGGGATCGGCACGACGTCGTCGCCGCGAGAGGCGACCCACGCCAACGCAACCTGCGCCGGCGTCGCAGCCATCTCGCCGGCAACCTCGCGCACGACTTCGACGATCCGTTCGTTCGCGCGGGCGTTTTCGTCTGAGAATCGCGGATTGGAGCGGCGGAAATCGTTCTCGGTCAGCTCGCTAACGTCGAGCGCGCCGGTGAGAAATCCGCGACCCAGCGGGCTGAACGGAACGAAGCCGATTCCCAGGTCGCGGACTGCCGGAAGCACCTGCTTTTCGACGCGCCGTTCCCAGAGGGAATACTCGCTTTGCAGCGCGCTGATCGGGTGCACCGCATGCGCGCGCCGCAGCGTCTCGACCGATACTTCCGAGAGTCCGAGGTAGCGCACTTTACCCTCCTCGACCAGCTCCTTCATCGCGCCGACCGTCTCTTCGATCGGCACCGACGGATCGCGGCGGTGCAGGTAATAGAGGTCGATCGCGTCGATGCCGAGCCGCTCTAGCGACTCGTCCGCAACGCGCTTCGCATTTTCCGGCGTGCCGTTGAGGCGGCGCGCAGCGTCGCCGACGGCGAAGCCGAACTTGGTTGCTATCACCGCCTCGTCGCGCCGGCCGCGCAGCGCGCGCCCGACCAGCCGCTCGTTGGTATGCGGCCCGTAAATTTCGGCGGTGTCGAAAAAGTTCACGCCCAGCGCCAGCGCGCGATGAATAGTGGCGATGGCTTCGTTCTCATCGGCCGGACCGTAGGCAAACGTCATGCCCATGCAACCGAGCCCGAGCTCTGAAACGACGAGACCTTGGGTGCCGAGCTTGCGTCGTTTCATATCAGCTTTAATGCCCGCTCGGGGCCGCGATAGCATATTCTCCCGCTGTTCTTGGGCGATCGGCCTACGCTGGGCTCGATACCTTATGCGGCGCCCGCTCGTTTACCGCCGGCAAATCCGATGAAGTAACCGATGACGAGACCGGCGATGAGCCAAAGAAACCACGGCATGTGCATGTAGTCGAACCTCCCTTTTGGGAAGAATGCCACGCAAGCGAACGCCTACCCTCTCACGACAATGCGGCCGCGGCACGTTCGCCGCTTTCGATCGCGCCATTGACCGTGCCGCCTTGACCGTCGGTTGAAGTCGCCTCACCCGCAAAGACGAGGGTCTGCTCGATCGGCGCTCCCAGCGTGGCCCGAGCGTCGGCGCCGCCGACCGTGACGTAACTGTACGCACCGCGCGAAAACGGATCGGCGCTCCAGTCGTGCACCGCGCCGCCTTCGAGTTCGTCGCGAGCGGCGGAAGCTGCGCCGAGCAGCTCGCCAAACTGGTTGCGAGCGCGTTCGATCAGTTCCGCCTCACTCGATCCTTGCAGCGCGACCGCCTTTGGTCCGCCGGCCCACGCGACGATCAGGCGGCCGCGCAGCGGTAACTGGGTCCAGAACGCCGGAAAGCCGTCTTCGCTGCGAAAGAATGCCGCCTCACGATAGCGCCCGCCGTCGATCTTTTCCCAAAACGGCGTGCGAAACCAGAGCACGACTTTGACGGCGTGCCCCATTTCGATATGATGCAACGCCGCACGCTTATCTCGCGGAAGGTCCGGCTCGAAGTCAATAGACGTCTCGTCGCCTTCGCGGCGCAGGACGCCGGCCGGCAGCGTCACCACGGCGGCTGAGGCTTTCACGGTTTGCGCCGTGCCGTCGGAACGGACTGCCTCGACGCGAACGGAGCCGCGACGCCACGCAATCGCGCGCACCACGGTACGCAGCGCAATCTCGACGCCGGAAGCGGTGCAATCGCTTTGGAGCCACGCGACGATCGGCTCGTACCCGAAGAGCGGTCGCGCCGCCGTAGAATCGACGCCGCTGGCCCACTCTCGTGCGATGGATACGACGCTGGCGACGGATGGGTCGGCGGCTTCGAAACCTTCCACGAAGCCTCGTGCAGCTTCGGCGGCGCGGCGCGTGGTTTCGCTCGATTCAAAGCGCTTTAGATAAACGTCGACGCTTTCGTCCCGCGCGAGCAAACGCGCGCGATCGAAGAGCGCCGCCGACTCGAGAAAACTCTCGTCGTCGCGCGCTAGCACGCCGCCTTGGCGGCGCCACGACTCTCCACCGACGTCGATTGCAGCGCTCGCGGTCTCCCGCAAAAGAGTCATCGTTTCGGGCGCCGGCCCGTGAATGAACTCGGCGCCGAGCTCGGCGCGCAGCGGCGAGCCTTCGATCGGGCGCGAGAACGCGCGCCCCCCGGTACGATCGCGCGCTTCGAGCAGCACGACGCGCCTTCCCGAACGCGCCAGGCGGCGGGCGGCGGCCAGGCCGGCGGCACCGGCACCAATGACGACGACGTCGGCATCCATCGTACCGAGTATACGGTTAAGTGCCGGCTACCGCTTCTTCGGCGGTCTTGCGGCTGCCCAGAAGGATGAGCACGACCGACGCGACGATGGCCGAGCCGCCGGCCACGATGTGCCACGTGACCGGCTCCCGCAGGATCAGCACGCCGAGAATTACCGCGACGATCGGATTGACGTACGCATACGTCGCCACGGTGAGCGTCGGGAGCGTGCGCACCGCGTACGCGTAGGCGCTGTAGCCGAGCATCGCGCCGGCGGTGATGAGCCAGAGCATGCCCCAGAGCGATTGCGCCGTCACGGTCGCGAGGCTGAAGTGGCCGGCTTCGCCCAGCGACAGGCCAACGAGCAGCGAAGAGAGCCCGCCTATCGTCATCTCCAACGCGGCCGTGAACGGATGATGCTTGCCGTCGCCGGCGTAGATCGACCCAACCGCCCACGAAAGCGAAGCCAAGAGCAAGAGCGCCGAAAGCAGCGCGCCGGCGTGCGAGGTGCTCTTCCCAACGAGCGCGACGATGCCGGCAGTGCCCACGATCGTGCCGGCGATGGCGACGGCGCCCGGCATTCGACGGGCGCGCAGCGAGTCGAGCAGCACCATCCAGATCGGCGTGCCGGCAATGAGCAGTGCGGAGGTGCCCGACTCCTGTCGCGTTTCGACCACGCAGAGCAGGCCGTTGCCGACGACTAGCAGCAGCACCGCGGTAATCGCGATGCGGGTCAGCTGGTCGCGCGTCGGCATTGCGGGCTTTTCTTTAGTGAAAAGCCATTGCAGAGCGAAAAGCAAGCTGCCGGCAATAACGTAGCGGCATCCCGTCATGAGATAGGGCGGAATGCTTGCGACGGCGACGCGGATGCCTAGATACGTTGACCCCCAAACGAGATAGACGACCGACAGCGAGATCCACGGCAAGGCCTTGCCTCGTGCGGACATGCTCGCAAGAAGGCCTCCGAATGGACGGGGGTTGCGTCGGCCTAGGTGTTTTCCCGAACGGCTCGCTTGGCACGATCGACGTCGGCCAGCACGCTCTCCTTCGCTTGATTGGCCATCGAGCCGGCCTTCTCCGGAACGGTCATCTCGTCGCCGGCAACGTCGCGCTTCATTTGCTCGCCCTCCGCCGCGGACCGATGTCCGGCTTCGGTTATCGCGTCCTTAACGTTCTTCGCGGCGTCCTTGATTGCGTCGAGACCTTTTTCGAGAGCGTCTTTTGAACTCATGAAGCGACTTTACCTCAAGTGCATCGGTGCTAAACGAAAGGCAGTTTGGGTATAACGCACGCGTATGAAGTGGATGCCGCAATGACCGACATCGACCACGTTTGGACCCGTCTTGAACGCCGCGCGGCGAACTATGCCGACCGTAACGCCGCGCTATCCGTTTCGGACGCACGCATGATCGTGATCGAGACTTACCGAGAGCAGAGAGCCGTTCGGCCGCCGGCCGACGGGCTGGAAAGCATGGCGGCCAAGCTGGTTAGACTCGCCGGACGACAAGAATTGTAGCGTCGTCGCGCATGTTATCGTCGGCGTAGGCTTTGACGTCTTCAAAGAGCGCGTCGGCCAGCTCCTGCGCCCCGAGATAACGATGCTGAACGAATCGTTCGCGCAAGCGCTCGACCGTAAAGAGTTCGCCCTTTTTGTTCGAGGCCTCGGTTAAGCCGTCGGTATACAGAACCACCCGATCGCCGAACTCCAGCGCGGTCTCTTGGATCGCGTAGCGAGCGCCCGGTTCGACGCCCAGCACGATGCCGTGCCGGCCCATAACTTCCACGTCGTTCGCCGAACGGCGGAGAACCAGCGGCGGCTCGTGCCCGGCGTTGACGACCTCGAACCTGCCCGATCCCGCGTCGATCGTGCCGAGGAGCAGCGTAATGAAATAATCCGTCTCGTCGAGATCCTCGAGGACGACGTCGTTGGCGTGCCCCGCGATCGTAGCCAGCTCGCCGTGTCCGAGCACTTGAATCAGGCCTCGCAGTAAATAGCGCAGCATCAGCGCGTTGATGGCCGCTCCAAGCGACTTGCCCGACGCATCTCCCAGGCCGAAGAGCAGATGGTCGCCGCGGGTGAAAACGTCAATATAATCGCCGCCGACCAAACGCGCGGGCTCGGCGTGGATGCCCACGTCGAGCCCCTGCACTTTGGGAGCGGTGATGTTGAGCAGCGCGCTCTGAATGCGCTCGGCCGCTATGTCGTATTGACGCGCCGCATCGTCGCCTGCCGTCAGGGCGCCGATGGCCTTGGCGACCGATTGCCACATCGCCTTCGGCTACCTACCGGCTACTAGGGGTTGAACGATGCGATCTCGTTCGCGTCGCGCAACGACGTCCACCAGCGCGAGCCGTCGTACACCAGCGAGCGCGCCTCTTCGGGCATCGCGCCGATTGCTTCGAACGCCGGCGCGCTCTGCGAAATGTCGAGCGTGCCGAACTTGAGGTCTTCGAACTCCTCGTCGGCCGAGATCATGTAAAAGCGGCCGTCCGGACCGAACCCGAAACCGCCGCAGCGCGTCGGCAACGCGATTTCGCGTTCGATCGTCATGTCGGGGCCGAGCGCTAGTATGCGGTGAAAACCCATCTGTCCGAGCAAGAGCGTCTTTCCCGAAGCGGCGAGGTACGAACCGGTGAAATCGGGACACGCCGTCTTGCTAGCGAGATCGAACCCGCCGTCCGGCGTGAGCCGGTAGAGAAAACGATCCTCTTCTTCACCGTGCGCGATGACGGCGCGCATCTCGCTTCCAACTACCGCAAGGCCGTAAGGCCTTCCGGGAGCTTCGATCTCTTGGCGCACGCTCCAAGATTGCGGATCGATCGCGTAGAAGTGGTGCGTGTCCCACGATCCGACCCATAGCAGGCCGTTGAGATAGGCAAGCGGGTGCGGACGAGAAGCCGGCGCCGGGTGCCGGTCGAGTTTTTCGGTGATTTGCATGCCCGCAGAAAGGCCGCCGCGCTGCCGAAGGTTGCGCTAGGCGACGCCCTCGAGGCGGCGGTGAATCGCACCCTCGCTCGAACTCAACGGCGAGCCATCCCGGCCGCGGCGCGTGGCGACGATCTCGGCGAGGATCGAGAGCGCGGTCTCGCCCACAGTCACGCCGCCGATGTCCAGCCCGGCCGGCCCGTGAATGCGCGAGAGCGCCGCGTCGTCAAACCCGTCTTCGCGCAGCGAGGCGCGTCGCGCCGCTTGCGAGCGGCGGCTCCCTAGCAGCCCGACGTATGGAGCCGCAGAGCGCAACGCGCAGCGCAGTCCGGGAAGATCGAACTTCGGATCGTGCGACAGCACCACGACCGGCGTGCGTTCCGAGAGTGCCGCGGGCAGATACTCGTCCGGCCACTCACAGACGATCTCGTGTGCGTCGGGGATGCGTTCTTTGGTTGCGAAAGCGGGACGCGGATCGACGACGACGACCTTGTAGTCGAGACGACGTCCGAGCCGCGCCAGCTCGGCGGCAAGCGTCGTGGCGCCGACCAGAATCAAACGGTCCTTCGGCGCGAAACGATGCTCGAAGGCGACGCGCGCACCGCTCTCGTCCTCGTACTCAAAACGAACTGCGGCTTCGCGCCCGCCCGCCGCGATGGCAGCTGCTTCGCCGGCAAAGTCGCGCTCGGGCCGCCAGACGACCAGCTGCATCACCGCACCGCATGCCGTTCCGCCAAGCAGCGCGTCGTCGCCGGTGAGATTGATGTCGAGGCGCCTCGTCTCGCCGTCGGCGGCAGTCTCGAGACACGCATCGACGATCTCGGCTTCATAACAGCCCGCGCCGATGTTGCCGAAGATGCCGCCGCCCGCATCGACGGCGATCGTCGTTCCGATCGGAGCCGTCGCCGCTTCGCGCAGCGCGACCAGCGTCGCCAAGGCGAAGCTTCGCTGCTCGCCAAGCCAGCCGGCCGCAATCCCGAAAACGTCACGCACTTGCGGCGATCCTAACGCGCCGTCCCAGCCGCTCGAGCGCTTCGATTCGCTCCAGCGAAGTGAACGTCGTCACGTATGGCAGCGCGGCTGCCATGGCCCGCGCCGACGGTGCGTATCCTGCCGACGCCGAGTCCGGATTCACCCATCCGATCGCGGCGCTGCGGCGGGCGATGCCGCGCATCGCGCGTTGAAGCAGCGCGATCTCGCCCGCATCGAGGCCGTCGCTTACGACGATCACGAACGTTTGATCGTTGAGCCTTCCGCCGTGGCGACGCACGAACTCCGTCAAGCTCGCTCCGATCCGCGTGCCGCCGCCCCACGCCTCCCCGAGACGCTCGAGAGGCTGCGACCGGGTGCGATCTGCCCCGCGCAAAGGGCGCGTAATGTCGAGCAGCTTCGTGCTGAATAAAAAGACGTCTGCACGCCGGCTCCGCGTGCACAGCGCTTGCGCGAACTGCAGCATCTTCGGGGCGTGTTCGCTCATCGAGCGGCTGCCGTCGAGCAGCAATACGAAGCGCGGATTGCGCGGGGGATGTCCGAGCGCGTGCATCTCGATGAGATCACCACCGGTTCGCAAACTCGCACGCAACGTACGGCGGAGGTCGAACCGCTCGCCGCGCGGCCGTGGCTTCCAGCGCAGCGATCGGCCCAACCGTAATCGCGTGACGAGGCGTTCGGCGGCGCGCCGCGCTAAGTCGCGCCCCTCTAGCGGGATCGCGGGCGCTTCCGCGGCACCGGTAGCCGGACTATAGCGTGCCAGCATCGCTTGCCACGTTTCCGCCAGGCTCTCGCCCTGTGGCTGCCGCTCGATCCGCGCGGCGCGTTCTTCGGCCGGTGCGTCGCGCGACTCCGGACGTTGGCGCCGGGCCTGGCGCGGCTGCGCGACGCCCGGCGGTTTGCTCGTGAAGAACGATGCGAAAGCGCGGGCGAAGGGGTCGAGTTCTTCGGGCCGGCTGCAGCAGACGCTTTGCAGCGCGGCCGCGACGCGCCGCCGGTCGGCAACGCCGGCAATCTCCAAGGCACGCAGCGCGTCGATGGCTTCCCCCGGGCCGAGGTTGAATGCGTGGTCGCGCCGCAATAGCGCGCAGAACTCCACGATCTGCGCCGTCAGGGTCGCGCCGCACTCAAGCATGCGTCAACAGCGGCGCGTACTGCGTTCGCATCGAGCGCAGCAGCTCCCAGTCTTCCTGTACTTTGAGAATGCAGCCGGCCGTCGCCTCCAACGTGCGCTCGTCGAGCGCATTGCGATGGAGCCTCACCAGTGCCAGCGCCCAATCGAGACTCTCGGCCGTGCCCGGCACGCGCGCGAACGGCTGCTCGCGCAAGAACTCCATGAAGCGCGCGATCTGCTCGGCGAGGCGATCGTCGATGCCTGCGACGCGCGCGCGCAAGATGTCAACCTCGCGCTCCACCGACGGATAGCCAATCCACCAGTAAAGGCAGCGGCGGCGCAGCGCGTCGGAGAGGTCGCGGGTGCGGTTCGACGTGACCACGACCACCGGTCGCTGCGCCGCGCGCAGCGTCCCGATCTCGGGAATCGTGACTTGGAACTCGCCCAGCAGCTCGAGCAGGAAGGCTTCGAAGGCTTCGTCCGCGCGATCGATTTCATCGATCAACAGCACCGGGGCGCGCTCTTGGGAGATCGCTTCGAGCAGCGGACGTGAAAGCAGGAACTCGCGGCCAAAGATTTGTGCTTCGCGCTGTTCGACGGAAAGTTCGTCTGCTTCGGTCAAGCGAATATGCAGCAGCTGTCGTGGATAGTTCCACTCGTAGAGCGCGCTGGCGGCGTCCAAACCTTCGTAGCACTGCAAGCGGATGAGCTTGGTCTGCAGTACCTCGGCCAGCACCTTGGCGCTCTCGGTCTTGCCGACGCCGGCGGGCCCTTCGACCAGTAACGGCTTCTCCAGCGCGAGCATCAACTCCAATGCGGTGGCGAAGTCGTCGTCGGCGATGTATCCGCATTGCGCGAACGCCTCGCGCAGCCGTTGCGCGTTCATGCGTGCAGCGGCCGCGCGTAGCGCGCCGGTTCGGCGGCAAAGGCAGCGTGACAGCCGGAGCAGCAAAAGTAATAAGCTGTTCCTTCAAACTCGGTGCGATGCTGCGCGCCGCCCGGATCGACGTCCATGCCGCAGACAGCGTCGACGGCGAGTTGCGACGGCGCCTCGACTTCTTCTCCCTGCGGCCGAGATTCAAGCGTCGCAACGATTTCGGCGAGAATCGAGATCGCGACGTCGGTCGGCCGGCGCGCTCCGATGTCGAGACCGGCCGGATTGCGAACGTTCGCGATGCGTTCGGGTGCGACGGCACGCTCTTCGAGCGCTCCGAAAACGCCGGCGGCGCGTCTGCGGCTGGCCAGCAATCCGGTATAGGCCGGCGCGACGGCGCCGAGCAGCGCTTCCAGTGCCGCTTCGTCGTAGTGGCCTTGCGACGCGACCACGCAGACCAGCGCGGAGCGCTCGATCGGATCGAGCGCATCGAGAAAACTCTGCAAGTCGTCGAGAACGATCGCGCTTTCCGCCTCGCCGTCGCGCAGCTCGCCGCGTTCGGCGGCAGCGACCACGCGAACGACGCGGTAGCCGTCGAGCGCCCCGGTCAGGCGCGCGAGCGCTTCGGCGACGGGCGTAAGGCCGGCGATCAGCAGCGTTCGCGCCGGCAAGTGCGGCTCGATGTAGACGTCGACGGCGCCTTCCGAAGCGCAGCCCATGGGCACCACGATGGCTTCGCCGAAAGCGGAAGGCTCGGGATCGGGATTGGCGCCGGGGCGAATCTGCACCAGCCGCGGACTTCCGCGCGCAATGGCTTCGAGCGCGTGGCGGCGCACGATATCGCGCGTACACGCGCCGCCGACAAAACCTTGCATTCGCCCGTCCGAGAAGACGAGTGCGCGGTCTCCGAGATGCGCGCTTACCGGCGCGTGACGCTCGACGACCGTAGCGATCGCGTAGGGCGTGCGCGCACGCTCGAGCCGTGCGGCGCGTTCGAAGAACTCGGCCGCGCTCATGCGTTCAACCGGCGCTAAGGCGCTTGCGGACGTTCTCGAAGGTCGTCTCGATCACTTTGCGCGCCTGGGCATCGACGACGCGGCCTCCGACCGTCGCGATCGGTCCCCGCAGCGACGCCGTCCCCTTCCAATTCAAAACGGTAGCCGAGTCGCCGTCGGCCGATAAATCCGCGCCGGCAAGTAAATCCACCACGCTGCCCAACCCGCCGCCGTTGATCTTCATGTCGAGATGATTCCCGTCGGCAGCCGGCTGCAGCGCGACCTTGAACTTCAGCTTCCCGCGCACCGGCCCGAGCGCGACCCCGACCGTGGCTTCGAAGTTGTGGGCGTCGATAACGTTGGTCGCCTGAACCTCGGGCAGGCACGAAGCGACCTTCGCCGGATCGTTGATGAAGCTCCACACCGTCGCCTTATCGGCCGTGATCCGCTCTTGCCCGCTCCACTGTAAGTCCATCGTCCGTCCTTTACAATTTTAGCTAACCGCTTGCGCCGTTGATGGCGCGCCAGACTTTTTCGCGCGTCAGCGGCATGTCGATGTGCGTTACGCCGAGCGGCGCCAGCGCATCCATCACGGCGTTGACGAAGGCTTGGGGCGAGCCCACGTTGGGACTCTCGCCGACGCCTTTGGCGCCGATCGGATGGTGCGGGCTAGGCGTGACGGTGTTACCGGTCTCCCAGTGCGGCGTTTCCAGCGCGGTCGGAATCAGGTACTCGGTAAAGTCGGTATTGAGATTGTTGCCGCTTTCGTCATACTTGATCTCCTGCATGAACGCGATGGCGAAACCTTCGGTCAGGCCGCCGTGAATCTGCCCCTCGACGATCATCGGATTGATGACGACGCCGCAATCGTCGACGGCGAGGAATCGGCGAACCTTCACCGCGCCGGTGTCGCGATCGACGTCGACGACGGCGATGTAGGTTCCGTACGGGAACGTGAGATTCGGCGGATCGTAATAGTACGTCGCTTCCAATCCCGGCTCGGTCTCGGGCGGCGGATTGGTGTAGGCGGCAAAGGCAACTTCTTTCATCGTCACGCTCTTGCCGGGCACACCCTTGACGCCGAACTTATAGTCTTTCCATTCGACGTCGTCTTCCGGCGCTTCCAAAAGATGCGCGGCAATCTTGCGAGCTTTCTCGCGGACGCGCCGCGCAGCCAGCGCCAAGGCACCGCCGGCGACGGGCGTGCTGCGGCTCGCATAGGTACCCAGCCCATAAGGCGCGGTATCGGTATCCCCTTCTTCAACGAGCAGCTCTTGCGGATCGAGGCCGAGCTCTTCACCGACGATCTGCGCCCAAGTGGTCTCGTGACCCTGACCCTGATGGCGCGTTCCGGCGCGAACGATGCCCGAGCCGGTCGGATGAATGCGGATCTCCGCGCTGTCGAACATCTTGATGCCCAGGATGTCGAACTGTTTGCCGGGTCCGGCGCCGACAATCTCGGTGAAGGTGGAAATTCCGATCCCCATCAGCTCGCCGCGAGCGCGCCGTTCGACCTGTTCCTTGCGCAACGCTTCGTAACCGATCAGATCGAGCGCCTTGCGCATCGTCATGGCATAGTCGCCGCTGTCGTACGTAAATCCCAGGGGCGAAGGATACGGGAACTGCTCCTTCTTCACGAAGTTGCGCTGCCGCAGCTCGGCCGGATCCATATCCAGCTTGCGCGCCAGGATGTCCATGCCGCGCTCGATCGCAAACGAGGCTTCGGTGACGCGGAACGAACAACGATAAGCGATGCCGCCCGGCGCCTTGTTCGTGAAGTACGCATCGACCTCGGCGAAGGCCGCGGGAAAATCGTATGAGCCCGTCACGATGCCGAACAGGCCGGCCGGATATTTGCGCGGGTCGGCGGCGGCGTCGAACGCGCCGTGATCGGCAACGGTCGAGACTTTGAGCGCGGTAACCCGGCCGTCTTTGTCGGCGCCGATTTCAACGTCCATGTGATAGTCGCGGGCGAATCCCGTGGTCGTCAGGTTTTCGGTGCGCGTCTCCACCCATTTAACGGGAACGCCCAGAATCACCGAGGCCACGGTGGCGACGACGTAGCCCGGATAGACCGGAACCTTGTTGCCGAAGCCGCCGCCCACGTCGGGCGAAACCACGTGAATCTTGTCCTCGGGAATTCCGGTGACGAGCGAAAAGGCGGTGCGGTGCACGTGCGGCGCCTGCGAGGTCATGTAGAGGGTAAGCCGGCCCGTGGCCTTGTTCATGTCGGCCACGATCCCGCAGGGCTCGAGGGGCGCGGGATGACAGCGCGGCGAGAGGATGCGCTCCTTGATGCGAACCGCCGACGAATCGAGCGCGCTCTCGGCCTTAGCTTTGTCGCCGACCTCCCAATGATAGATGTGATTGGTCTTATTCTCGCGGTCGTCGCGCAAAACGATCTTATCTTCCTTGGCTCGATATGGATCGACGACCGGATCGAGCGGCTCGTATTCGACTTCGACCAGTTCGACGGCATCGGCGGCAATCTCGCGCGACTCGGCAATGACGCCCGCAACTTCCTGGTGCTGGTAGAGCGCCTTGCCGAGTGCGAGCACCATCTGTTTATCGTAGCCGTGGAAAGTGGGCAGCCATTCGAGCTTGGCGGCGTCGAGATCTTCGCCGGTGATCACCGCCTTAACGCCGGGAACCGCAAGCGCTTGACTCTTGTCGATGCTCTTGATGCGCGCGTGCGGATACGGGCTGTGCACTAACGCCATGTAGAGCATGCCGGGCAGCTTGATGTCGTCGAGATAGCGCCCGCGTCCGCGAATGAATCGCGGATCTTCCTTGCGCTTCATCGCGACGCCGATGGCGTGACGCTGCTTGCCGTCTTCGATCGTTGCGCTCATCACTTAGCTCCCTGCGGCGGCGGCGGCGGGTTCGCCGGCGAGCTCGCCGGCGGCTTGCTCGACCGCCTTGACGATGTTTTGGTAACCGGTGCAGCGGCAGAGATTCCCAGAGATTGCCGCGCGAATCTCAGCCTCGTTGGGATTGGGCTGGTGCTTGAGCATCACGTACGCGGTCATCAGCATGCCCGGCGTACAATAGCCGCACTGCAGACCGTGCTGATCCCAAAAGGCCTGCTGCAGCGGGTGCAGTTTGCCACCCTGCTCGAGGCCTTCCACCGTCGTAATTTCGTGGCCGTCGGCCTGCACGGCGAACATCGTACACGACTTTACGGCGCGATCGCCGTCGAGCGCGACCACGCAGCAGCCGCAGCTCGACGTATCGCAGCCGACGTGCGTGCCCGTGAGGCCGAGCTCCTCGCGCAAGAAGTAAGCCAAGAGCGTGCGCGGCTCGACGTCGCGCTCGTATTTGGTTCCGTTAACGGTGACGCCGATCTTCATTGCAACTCTCCCACGCCCAGCCGGCGCAGCGCGCCGGCGATCGCCCGGCCAACCAAAACGCCGGCCATGGCCTTCTTATATTCGACCGATCCGCGATTGTCGGGGACGGGATCCGCCAGCTTCTCCGCCTCGCGCATCGCTTGCTCGACGAGCGCCTTACTCGGCTTGGCGCCGCGCAGCGCGCTCTCCGCCGCCGCGACCCGAAGGGCTTTGGGGCCCAGCGCGCCGATTGCGATCCCGGCATCGGCGATCGTTCCGTCGGGCGCCAGCGTTATTTGCACCGCTGCCGAAGCGGTAGCAAAATCGCCGACCTTACGCTCGATCTTCTGATACGAGCCGGACGTGCGCGCCGACGGTGTCGGAAAACGAACCTCGACGGCCATCTCTCCGCCGCCGACCGCCGTCGTATACGAGTCGACCAAGAAATCGTCGATGGCAACGTTTCGCTCGCCGGATTTGCCGCGCACTACGACCTCGGCGCGCGATGCCATGGCGGTCACCGGCCAGTCGCCGGCCGGGTCGTTATGGCAGAGGCTTCCGACCACGGTCCCCATCTGCCGCACGACCGGATCGGCAACGACCGCTGACGTATCGGCAATTAGATGGTAGCGCTGGCCGATCGTCGCGGCGGTCTCCAGCGCGGCGTCGCGGGCGGTGGCGCCAATGCGAAGCGCACCCCCGGTCTCTTGCAGGTAACCAAGGCCCGCGATGGGGTTGATGTCTACGAGAACGCTGGGCCGCGCGAGACGAAAGCGCATCGCCGGAATCAAGCTTTGGCCGCCGGCGAGCACGCGCGCGTCGTCTCCGTACTGAGCGAGCGCCTCGAGGGCCTCGTCGACGGAGCGAGCCGGCCGGTAATCAAAATTGGCTGGAAACATTCGCGCCTCCAAACCGACAGAAGCAAACCTTACTGCGGTGCCTTCCTGGATTCGACGGCAGAAGCGCGGGTCCCGGTTCGCTACGCTCTAACGATTTTGAAATCGCAGCACGCATACGACTCGTGACGCAGGTGAATTTCCGCGACGCGTTGGTCGCCGAAAAAACGCGCGGCGCAATCGGGCACGGTTCCCGGCGGCGCTCCGGAATGGGCGCGGTGACGCTTGCACTGACGATGCTAGGCTCGGCAGACCTACATCGCGCCGTAGCCGTCCGGGCTGCTGCCGGCGCCGTACTCCGGCGAACGGTTGCCGGCGCACAGGCTGCGTATATGAGGCTGGTCTAAGCCGGTCAGCGACCCGACGCGTTCGCGCGAAAGTCGCGAAAACCGTAGTCTGCATTTAAACCTGTGGCACCTTGCAAGAAGAAACCGATGCCGGGACTTCCGGTTGTAAACGGGCCGGTGCGATCGGTAACCGAGAGTATCGGCGCGCCGTTCTTGTAGACCGTTATCGTGGCCACGCTCTTTCCGGCGACCGTCGCCTTCAGCACGTCGCGGTCGGCGCAGCCGATACCGACGCCGTCGAGCTCGGTGAAGCTCGCCAGCGGTCCGTTCCACCGCACGACCTGCGCGTACGGGTCGCGAGTATTGACGCTGCAGTTGATCTCGTATCCCGTGATGCTATGCGCGGCGATGGTGGTGCGCACGCGCAGCTCCACCTCTTCGAATACGCCGTATTGATTCGACGGATTCGGAACGGAGAGCGTCGCCCGAACGGTTTGCATGCGGCCCCAGCTGCCGGCGAGCACCGCCGTTGAGTCGGCATAGTTATATGGATAGTACGCGTCGCCGGGCATGGTGCCGAAAGCCATATGCCTCGTCGTTTGCACGTCTGTCCAGTCGACGCCGTCGGCCCCGCCGTTGAGCCACCTTCCGCCCTCGGAAATCGGGTTCTCGGTCAGCGGAAAGCGCGTGTGATAGCTCCGATGCGCGGTTGCCGGTGAGGTTGCGACCGCGACCGAACCGAGCGCGTTTGCCGCGGGGGGTACTGAGGCGGTCGCGCCGCAGCCGGCGAGCAGCGCGCTCGTTACGAGAGCTGCCGGCGCCGGCCGCGTCATCGCGTTATGGCGCCTGTTTCCAGCTTTGCTTGAGCTGGTCGAACGTCGGCCGCGGCGTCAAGACGTCGAGCGAGCCGCCGCGCTGCACCGCGTTGAGGCCGTACCATGCTTGATCTTCGCTGCATCCCGGAAAGGCGCCATTGAAAGCGTCGTTCCCTTGATGCACCGTTGGATTGCCGGCTTTCCACCACTCGTCGCTCCACTCGAAGTAGAAGCCGCCCGAGACGAGCCCGCCTTCGTCGGTAAACCCCGACGCCAGCCAGCGGTTGTTGTTCCAAACGTAATCGACCAGACCGGCCATGCCGGGATCGCCCTTATCGGGAAGTCCCTTTACGTCGGTGTTGCTGGGACCGTTCTTATAATCCGGATGGCACTGGCCGAGCTGGCCGAAGCCGTTGCGCCAATCGTAGGTGTTGTTCCAAGCCGGGTGATAGGCAGCGCTGGCGCCGTACTCGGTCATCATCACCGGCTTCTTCGTCGTCTTGCGGATCTGGCTGAAGAGGTTGGTGAACCCGCGTCCGCGATAGATATTGATTCCCCATGCGTCCACGGCGGCGTTGTTCTTCTCGCCCTCTACGACGGCGCCGATATTGCCGTCGGCTTCGGAGGTCGTGACGATCTTGTCGGGATCGCCGCCGTCGGCAAATCCTTGCTTGGCGGCCTTGGCGATGATATTAAAAGCGGCCCACCACGTGGGGTCCTCAATGAATTTTTTCGCCCCGATCTCGTTACTGATAGTAACGCCGAAAATGGCCGGGTACTTCGAGTACTTCTTGCAGAGATCGTGATACTGCGTCGCGAGGTCGGCGACCGCGCCGGCATCGTAAAGTTTGTCGCCGTGAAAGTGGATGCTCATCAGGACGTAGACCGGCTTCTTGCCGCCGTTCCAGGCAGCGTTGAGGAACTTGTCGATCGTGCCGGTGTCCTTGTCGTAGGGCGGCGGTACGACGTTATACACGTGGATCGCGTTGGCGCCCATCTCGCGCATCTTCGGAAGGTCGCGCGACCAGATCGGCTCGTTGCCGTTACGCAGCGCGTTGTCGAGTATCGGCGGATCGCCGACCGTCTTATCGATCGGCACCGGCGAGTACACGATGCCTTTGATATAAAATTTCACTCCAGCACCGCGCCGGACGGACGAGCCCAGCGGGGCTTGGCTCAGTACGATGTACCGCCCGTTCACGGTGAAGTCCGTGTCCATTTTGGCAGAGGGCGGCGCCGGCGTGGGTTGCGTAAGACCGGCCAGCACGTTGGTGCTATTGCAGGCGGCCAGCAATAGCGAGAGCCCGGCGAGGAAAAACTTCCGCATCAAAAATCTCCTTTGACCCATTGGGAACTCCAGCCTTCACCAAGCGACCCGTGCTGCAGCAGCACTCGTAGCGCGCTTAGGCTCGCGATCGGCTTGGATCCTCGTACGTTCCATACGGCGACCCACCCGCTCGAGCCGAGCGAAAGCCCGAGGATCTCGTAAAAGTGGGCGATCCCGCCGCGCTCGTAGTGGACGAGGCACAGCTTGGCATTACAGGCGGCAAAGATCAAACGGCGTCCGGGCGCACCGGGAACGGGCACGTCGGTTGCGCTAAATTTCCCGCCGGGTTCGGCCATCTGCCACCCCCGCGCGGAAGTGCCGTCGACGGTGAATCGTCCGTCGCGGACCGCGGCTGGGAGCGCCGCGAAACGATCGATCTCTTTGAGGTTCGGGAGCTGCGCCATCACGACGTGCGGCGCTGCCGTCGTCGACTGCGCCGCGGTAAGAAGCGGCGCGATGAGTATAATTGCGGCAAGCAGAGCAGTCACGACGACCGGCTGCCGAGCCATCATGCCTGCCCGTTCGCGCCGCACCGGAAAATACCCCCGGCATCGAGAATCACGGCGCGATGAAAGGCTCGACGATTCGACCGATCGTGCGCGACGCGATCGTCGCTGCAGCGCTGGTCGCGAGCGCGGTCGCGGCAACCTCGCCGCCGGCAGCGACGAAAACGGCATCGATGGATCTGTTCGCGCGTGCGACTAATCCGAACCCGACGCTCAACTCGTACACGGCGTCGGCACAGCTATCGGCCCTGCTCCACGCGATTATCCCGGTCCACAAGACCTTCAACGGCACGGTGTACTATCTCCGGCCCACGCGTAAGATCGAGTTTCAGAACGTGCCGGGCCCCTTGAGCCAGTTCAGAGAGCTGGCGCAGACGACACCGAGCTACGAGCAAGCGATGCAGGACTACGCAATTACGCCGGAGAGCGACGACGGACACATTTCGACCTACTCACTCGTCCCGAAGAAACCCGGCGGGCGCGTCAAGAGCATCACCATTACGATCACCGACCGGACGGCGCTGTTGAAAACCGCGCACTGGCTTTATACCAACAACGGCAATCTGCTCTTCGAGCAGCACTACCATCAGGTGGGCAACTTCCATTTGCCGTGGAAAGCGACGATCGACGCCCGATTCCCGGGTTACAGCGTCGACGGCACGCTGACGTTTTCAAAGTATCAGCTCAACGCGGCGGTGCCGCCTTCGGTCTTTGCCTCGCCCAGCGCCTCACCCAAGCTCTAGCCAGGGGTCCGCGCGCTTGCCGACCAATACCCGTTAGCCTTAAGGCTATTCGGGAGAAACCGCGCATGGCAGATCAGAAGCTCCCGGTCGCAGTTGCCGCTACCGTCGCCATCCTCGGTGCAATCGCCGGCGTACTGCAATTCCTTCCAGCGACGACGACGCAAGTCATCGACGTCGTCAATCGTCCGAAGGCGAGTTTCGACGACGGCATGCAACAGCTCGAGACGGGATTGAAATCGCCGAAACCATCGGTTTTGGCGCTGCGAACGACCGCCGCCGAGGCTTACCGTCGAGCGGGTCAGGCGTGGTTCGGTCGCGCGACCGATTGGAAGTGCCAAGTCGTCGACCTCTTTTACAACGAGATGGATCCGATTCTCGCCGAGGCGATGCCGCTAGCGGCCTATTCCGACTACGAAGCCGCGAAGCTCACTCCATGCGGCGCTCACGTTTTTACCGTCGCGACGCTCGACTGGAATACGTTTTTGACGTTGAAAGCGCAGAGCGACGGCTCGACTCAACGGCTCGAGGCGATCCGCCACGTCGTCGCGCAGGGAACCAAAGCGCAGGTCGTGGGGTGGGCCTACCTCGGTGAGTTGGATTCCAAAGGACGCTACACGATTAAGTACATCCACGAGCCGACGGCCAACGTGGGGGACACGGTGACGACGGCGTCGGAAGCAACGGCCGACGGCGTCATGCTCCACCTGTTCCCGCCCGCACCCGACGACAACGCATCGCAAACGAGCATCGGCGGCATTGCCGGTTTTTTGCCCGACGGTTCCAAGATGACCATCCTCAAGCTCGGGCGCCTACCCGAGCACCGCATCGGCCAAGCCGATGCCTATCTCGCGTTCGCCGAGGCGCGCGTCGTGAGCGTCGAACCGTTGCTGGCCTCGGCGTTTGGGCGCCGGCATCGTTTCTTGCAGTTGGCCCAACGCCTGCGCGGCGACGTCGCGCTGGCGGCTTCTCCCGCGACCTGCCCGGCGTATCAGCAGCACAACAGCGTACACGGACAGGGACAGCTCTGGGTCTTTGCCGGTGAAACCGACAACGCCAATGCCAACGCGTTTTTGGCAGGGACGTCGCGTTTGAATACCAGTTGCATCCCTCGCGACGGCCAAGTCGTCCGAGCGGCGCGCGATATGCGAGTCTTTATCGGGCCCGATCCGCATTGGCCTGGAGTCCGGCCGCAAGGGGGAGTCGTCGCGGCCGGCACCGACATTCGCGTTACCGGCGACGTGGCCGGATATCCGTTTGACGCCACCGCGAGCCCCAACTTCTGCAGCGCGATCCCGGCGCCGCAGCGATCTCTGCTGCCGATACCGCCGGGACACCAGAAACGCTACTGCGTCTATTTGCCGTTTAGCCCGGCCTAGGCGGAACGCGGCCCGGCAGCGTCGGGAACGGCCGCCAGTTCGCCGCCTCGCGCGCCGCAGCGTCGAGATCCGGCGACCAGGTATAGAGCGCGTACTCGTTGTCGGGATTGCGATTGAGGGTTACCCGCACGTAGGTGAACTGGTTGGGCTGAATTAGGCGGTTGACGTCGACGGACGGCCGGTAAATCGTCGGTTTATACTCGATGTATTGGCTGTCGCTGACGGCTTCGATGTAGACCGCATGATGGCGAGTCCCGTCGCCGACCCATTTCGGATAGCTGACGTAGAACGAGTACGAACCGACCGCCACGTTGTTGTGAATCGGCGAGTGGTCCAAGATCGTATCCGAGGAACTGAGCGAAGCGGCGACGATCGCGTGGCGAGCGGCGGCCTCGGCGTCGGTTTCCGCCGCAGGTGGAACGACGTCGGCGTCGGCCGGGCGATCGAGCGGCACCGCGAGGCTGCGCGGATCGCCGCCGGGCATGTCGGCTTCGTCCCAAAAGGCGATCATGCAGTCGCCGATCGGATGCCCCGCCTGATCGTGCAAAGCAAAGACGATCGTCGAGTTAGTGTCGTCGGGCGCGCCGGCGGCCCACGTCACGTTGGCATTACGCCACTGCTGGGCGAGCGCATCGTAGCCGGCATCGGCCGTATGCAAGGCCGTCATCAGTGCGGTAAACGCGGCATCGGCCGGCGTCGCGGCGTGCAGTATTCCGGTGTCGCTGCCGAAATGCGAGTATCCCGGCAGAATGAGATGCGGCACCGCGCGGCTCAACGTGCGGGGCGTTATCAGCGGCGGGTTGCAATCGGGATTGGCTTCCAGAATCGTGTAATTCAAGTTAGCGCCGCTGATCCGAACCGTATTGTCGCTTCCGCGCTCGGAGGTCGCCCAGAAGATCTCCATCGCCTTGTCGTTGCCGATGAAGTCGCCGCCCATGCTGAAGGCGAGAACCTGCGCGGAGAGCGGATGGACGGGGTCGTTCCAAGCCGACATCCACTCGTCGTTCAGCCGCCAGAGGAAGTCGCTGCCGTATTGAAGGTCGGTGAGGACGCCTTTGCCGACGGAGAGCACGTGTTTGAAGAGCAGTTTCTGCAGATAGCCGAGCGGCGTCTTCCCGATTTCAGCCAAGCTCGATCCGTGATTCGCGCCGGCCATCGTGACGAGACGCGCCGGAAGAGCGGCACGGTCGGGTGACGGCGCCGCGGCGCGGCGATTGAGTACCCAGCGGCGCACGACCAGCGCACCGGTGGAATGACAGACGAAGGCCGCGTCGCGCACGTCGAATCCGGTCGCCTCCAAATCGGCGACGCGCATTTCCAGGCTGACCGCCAAGTCGTCGATGGTCACGAAATCGTCCAGCGAATCGAACGCCGAAAGGACGATCGTGTCGAAGCCGGCTCCGTTTAGAAGTTCGGGATAGTTCTGATAGGCTGCGAGCGAGGTTTCGCTATAGCCGTGAACGAGAACGACGGAAGGCATCGTCAACCTCCTTTGCGGCGTGCGGCAAGAATTGCGTCGGCCGCCTTTTCGGCAATCATATACGTGGCGCTCGCGATAAAGAAACCCGGAATCTTAGGGAAGGCGGAGGCGTCTACGACGCGCAACCGTTCGACGCCGTGGACGTTGAGATCGCTCGAGAGGACGCCGCCCTGCTCGGCGCTGCCGATCGGGCAGGTGCACGACGCGTGGTGTCCCCAGGCGCCGCGCCGGATAAACTCTCGCAGTGCGTCGTCTCCGTCGACCTGCGATCCCGGCAGTTCTTCGGCGATAACGCCCGCGTCGACGAGCGGTTTTCCGAGAGCGCGAACGAAGCGGACGCCTTCGACGAGCGCTTGCAAGTCGGCATCGCCGCCTTGCGCGAAGTAGTTGAAGTCGATATCCGGCGTATCGCGAGGGTCGGGCGAACGCAGCCGCACGGTGCCGGCGCGATTACGCGTGTGCGCCTTGAGGACGACCCACGTGAGGTAGTCCAAATGCCGGACGACCGCGCGCGAAAAGCCCGGATAATATCCGTGAAAGTCGGCCAGAAGCAGCATGCAAAAGAGATCCGGAGGGCCTTGTGCGACGGCGGATCGCCGCGCTAGCGAGAGCGCGACGCCGTTGGTGGTGTATACGCCCGACGGCTCCCGCCCGTTCCACTCCCGATATTGCGCATCGCCGGGTGAGAAAGTCGCGCCGCGAAAGAACGGCCAAGGCTCGCAGAGCCGATTGACCACCCCGATCTCGTAACGATCTTGCAGGTTGCTTCCGACGCCGGGAAGCGGCGCTCGAACGCCGATCCCCATTTCGCGCAAATGATCGGGCGGCCCGATACCGGAGAGCATCAGGAGCTGCGGCGTGTTGAATGCGCCTCCCGCCAAAATCACCTCGTGACGCGCGGTCACTTGCCGGAGCGATCCGGCATTCGAATCGATCTTGCCGGCGCGGTAGAGCCCGCGCCCCTCGAGATACTCGACGCCGACGGCCCGATTGCAATCGTCGAAGAGAACTTTCGTCGCCAGCGCGTTGAGTGCGATCGTGAGCCTTCCCCGCGTGCGCCGCGCGACGTCGAGGAGTCGCTCGCGCGTTCCCACGCGCCGGTGCCGCGCGGTCGTGAGCGGTACCGAACGCAGGCCGGTCGAATTTTGCCCGGCCAGACGCCAATCGTTTGCATCGAGCCCGGCTTGCGAAAACCAGCGCAGCTTTGCCAGCTTGTTCGTCTCCAGCTCGAACTCGCGCACGATCTCGGCAAAGAGCGGACCGAAAACTTCGAGCGCGGTCTGAGGCGATAGCCGCGGTAACTCGCTGCGAAGCCAACCGTCGAAGCCGTGGCGAGACGGGTTGATGCCCAAGCGGCTGAGGAACCACTGCACCGGCCGGTACGCGCATCGCTCCAGGCGCTGAAAATACCGCCGCATTCGGTCGGGGCGCCACGATGCATCGCCGGTAAGGTCGGCGATCTCTTGCCAATCCTCGTCGTGCGGATAGACGAAGATCATCGCGTTGTGCGCCGTGCAGCCGCCCAGCGTTCCGGCTCGCGGATAGAGCACGCGCCCTTCGTCGCCTGTGTAGTGCTTCACGAAGAAATCCCACTTGATCGCCTCGTTTTCGCAGGCGAGCACGTGGAAGGCCGGCACGTCGTAATCGCAGGGAAGACAATCGGCATCTGGCCGTGCCGGATCGCTTCCGGCGAGCTCGCGCGGATCGCCGCCGGCCTCGAGGACGATGACGCTCGCACCTCGCTCGGCGAGACGCGCGGCGACGGTGCCGCCGCCCGCGCCCGAGCCGACGACGACGTAATCGTACTCCACGTTCGTTTGCGGCACTACGCTAGTTGAAGATCTCGTCGCCGGTCGGTTCGTAGTGGCTAACGTCGTTCATGAGCTGCCGCAGGTTGGCAAGCTCGGTATACATCCGCCGGCGCACGCGATTTTGGTTTCCGAGCGGGCGATGTTCTGGGATGCAATGCCACGGCGAGTAGCGCAGCACGTTGGCGAACGCTAGCTGCTGCGGCGAATCGAAGCGTTGCATCGGGATATGAATGGTCGCCGCCTTGACGTACGGCGAAAGCTTGCTCGGCCATCGAACCGCCGCGTTCTCGATCGGCATGCGGTGCGCGTCGGTCTGTACCTGAATGAGAAAATCGAGATCCACGGCTTGCTTCGCCAGCGTTTCGACCATCGCGTCGCGCAGATAATTGTCGGGCGGACGCAACGGAAGCCGCGGGATTCGCGAGCGCGTTCGCAGCGTCGAACGTATCGAATACTGCATCGCCTGCCCTTCGCCCAGCAAATAGGGCGTGCAGCTCCAGTACTGCGCTTCGAGCGGGCTGCTCTGGGTCTTGTTCCACAGGCCCTGCATCAGCGCGTCGAGCAGATGCGGCCGCGTCAGGTTACAGAAATAGAAGAACTCGGTGCTGTCGCGCAGCTCGCGCTGAAGCTGGGCGTTGCAGCCGACGTCGGGCGTAACGAACGTCGGCGTGGTGACCGTCAAGAAATCCTGAGTGTAGCGCTCGTCGTCGAAAATCTTGGGACCGGCAACGCCCATCAGCTTGACCGTGCAGCTCATAAAACCGACGTCGTCGACGTCGGCCGGCCAGTCCGGCCCGGGGCCGGAAAAACGGACGTATGCTTTATACGCGCGCGGTTCGGCGAAAATGCCTCTCTTGAGCCGTTCCGGCAGGTCGCCGTTTACCACGAACTCGGCTCTGACGATGCCATGCGTCTTCGTATTGCCGGCGCGCTGATAGTTCCCCGGCGTCCAATGCGTGCGCATGTACGTGCCCATGTCAATGATGATCGAGTCCAAGTATTCCGCTTCGCCGGCCAGCGGCTTCTCCTGAGCGAGTCCGAGACCGTCGTCGCGGCGCTGCAGACCGATCAACCACTGCAGTATCGCCGCGCTCGGCTCTCTGAAAAGCGCGTCCCACGCGGGCCGGAAGAACGGGTCGAAGCGTCGCTCGAAATGGAGCGCGGCGATGAAGACGCCGTGGACGAAGCGCTTGAAGGCGAGCCGGGTCCCGGCGTCGATGCTCAAAACGTCTTCAGGAACTCGATGAGGGCGTACTTATCTCGATCGCTCAAACCCGGCCTCGGCGGTCCGATCTCTCCGGGCTCGCGATACCCGGTACCGAAGTAGTGCCCGCGGTTGACGACGTAGTCGGGGCACTTGCTCAGCGCCAGCAAGGCCGGATAGATGTTTGAAAAGATCTTGCGTGCCTCCTGATCCGACGCATTGGCGGGCAAGCGCAGCAGATCGACGATGATTCCGGCGACGAGCTTAGCCTTATTGCGCTCGTATTCGGTAAGCTGATTGCCGCGCAGATCCTCTGAGAGCAGGCGTATGTTGGAAAGCAATCCGACCGGCGTCCCCGTGGGAATCGGTCCGATCGACAGTTCGGAATCCGAGCCGTTCGAGAATGCCTTGGGAACGATCTTTTGAACGGCGCCGATATTCTTCTGAACGAGATCGGGGAGATAACCCTTGGCGATCGTGAGGTACGATGGCTGTGTGGTGCGGTCGATGAGGCCGGGCACTTTGGTTCCGAGCAGCGAGTCGTGAGCGCGCAGACGGGGCCAAAGCATCTGGCGAATCGAGGCTTCGAAGACGCGCATGCGCGCGTCGACCGACGGGTTCTGATCGAACGGACCGACGCTATTATTGAGTAGATAGGGCGCGGTCGACCACAACGCGATTAATGAAGGCACGCGGGTATAGCCGCGGCCGCCGGCCGGCATTTCGTACTGGTGCGGCTCGCCGGTATAGGGATCGTACCACGTGATGCTCCCGACCGAGGGCAAGTCCTTATAAGATTGGGAAGAGTAATTGTCCCAGATGTTATCGGCGATCGCATTGGTCGCCAGCGGGCTGCACGCGTTAGTATGCAGATACGTCACCGGGACGCGGAAGTCGGCCGATAGGTAGTTGTTTTGCAGGAAGTTTGGGTCGAGGACGATGGCTCGCATCTTGCTCTTGAACTCCGCCGTCCCGGTCCACGTAAAGTAACGCTTGAAGCAGTCCAAATACTGCGGACCGACGCAGCCGTTGGGGTCGAGCCCCGGCGCCGGCTGCGGGATCTTGCTGGAATGACAGCGCGCGCAGTTCTCGGCAAAGACGATCTTGCCGCGCGTGAGCGCGGCGCCATCGGCCGTGAGATATTTCTTGCCGCCCGGCGCGTCGCTGAGACGATCCAGATTCTGACTGGCGCGGATGAGGAAGAGCGCCTCGTCGAGCGTCTGGTTTTCCGTCGCCGCGTAATAGCTCGAGTTTTCCCTGGAGTCTTTGATGGTTAGCGGCGTGATCGGCTTGCCGCCGACGACGGGGTTGAAGTGCAGCAGCCACTCTTCGCTGTCGGTGCCGATGTTGACGTAAACGCGGTTGAGCGCGCCCAGAACGCCGACCGAGTCGGCACCGTCTTTGAGAACGTGCGGCGTCAGCACGGTTGCCGGCGGCACGAAAAATGTGGTCAGCGGACCCGACGTAACGAAGTCGTTGAACTGACGGTTGTCGAGCCCCCCGCCGGCGAGCGTCTCTCGTCCAAAACGCGTCGCGTCGCCGAGGCGCGGCAATATGGCGTAGATGGCGTTCATCGTACGCGGATTATTGATGTTGTCGGTCGAGACCAACGACGTATCGAGCGTTCCCGGCCGCCACGTTTGGAAGAGCTGCGAGATGAAGTCGCTCGGCCGCCGGCGCCAAGCGAAGATGCGGTCGATCCACATGTATTGCGCGCCGGTGGTGGAGCTCAGGTTCGACCAAGCCGGATTGTTGGGATCCGCGGGCGGATTGACCGGACTGGGGCCGACGTGGCAGAACCCGCACGACATTCCCACGCGATACGGCTTAACGAGGTCCTTGTTCTGATAGTAGGACGGATCGCTGTAATAGCGTTGGGGATTCCACGCTCGTGCGGCTTTCTCGTCGAAGTTGGGGTTGGGGAAGAGCCGAAGTCCGACGACGCCGCTGGCAAAGCCGAAGTACGAACCGAGCGGTACGGTTTTGCCGCGCGCTCCGAACGCAACGCCGGGATACTTGGCCGCATTTTCGAACGGATCGGCCGGACACTGCGGCGATTGGACGCGCACGTCGAGCCAAAGACCGAAACGGTCGCCATCGGGACCGGTCGCCTTCTTGAAACATGGCTCGTTGACGAGTCCCATCGTCTCCCAGCGGTTATCGCGGGTCGTCGCCAGCGACGGATACGACGAGAGCGCTTTGAGCAGATCGAGATTCCCGAAGCTAATGTTGCTGAGGTGATCCCACAAGCGATCGTTTCCGCCCGTCCAAACGAGCCACGTGTCGCGACCCTTGATCTCGTCGGGCGTGAGCGCGATGGCGCCGTCCATATCGTGGAAATAATCCTCGTCGGCAGCCGTGAGCGAAGCGGCGTTGCGCCCGACGCTCTTGGCTTCGTCCGGCGTCGTGCCCGAACTCCCCCAGCAGCCCGCGAGCAGAAGGACGAAGGCAACGATGCTAGGCGGTACGATCGTTCTGTTCATTTGGCTCCTTCCGTGCCGAAGCTCAAGAGATAGCGTAGGGATCGTAAGCCAGGTAAAAAGAAGTACGCGCCGCCGGTGACAGTGACGAAGCGAGGCAATCCGGCGATGCGCCGGCGCGCCGCATCTTTGCGATTGGCGACGAAGGAGTCGGTCGCGCGACCTCCGGGGGCGGGCTCGCGATCGCCGAGCAGCGGATCGCTTTCGCCGATCAACCCATCGAACGAATCGTTCGAGATCCAAGCGTTCTGTAAGAACTCGAACTGGCGAGCGATATTCGCATTGAGGCAAACGAAGCGTAGGCCGCGAGGCGGTTCGCCGGCAGGCGCCGGCGCCCGAGCCTCTTGCGGCGACAAGCCCGAGCCGTATTCGCGGCCACGCCGTAAGATGCGGTGAAAGCGAACCGAAGACGTCAAATCGTCGTGAAACGCGCTTCCAGCCAACCCGAGCATCGCGGCGGCGGTGGCGATCGGCCCGGAGGGCACGGTGGGAAAATCGCCGGTGCGCGGATTGGCGCGGCGGATGTGCGCGCCGAAAGGACATAAGATTCCCTTCGGATCGCCGGCGTACGTAAAGTTATTTTCGGGGGTGCCGGGCGTCGTTTTTCCGATGCCTTCGATCGGAGCCGTCGCCGGCGGCACCAGGGGATCGCCGTTGCGCCGCCGTCCGACGAAAGCACTCGCGAGATCGTCGGATTGCGCAAACGACCAAAATCCTCGCACGTCCTGGCGCAGATCGCGAAGCACGAGATAGGTGCCGTTGCGGCCGACGTCGCGGCGACTCGAATCTTCTGCTGCCGGCGGGAGCAGGTCGGCGGCGCCGCCCGGATCCACCAGCGGACGTTCCGTATAACGATCGTACTCGTTTGGATAGCCGAGCAGAAACTCTCCGATCGCGACCAAGTTCCCATACCTCGGCTTGTTGCCGCGCAACGTTCTCACGCACTCCCAATCGATGGCGGGCTGGCTGATGCCGTCGGTAAAGCCGAACGGCTCGACTCCACCGAGATCGGACGTATCGAGACAAGCGATCTGCGCGAAGGCCGCATTCCACGGCTCGCCGCGCAGCGACGAAGAAAATGCGTCAACCTTTCCCGGCGCCGCGAAGAGCGCGGCGAGAATGTGAGGCTCGGCGCCGCCCACGCCCCAAATCCAGTGCACGGGTGCGTTGCCGCCCACGTCTCCGAGCCGCCGCGAACGGCTCTCGTGACCGGCAATGCCGGAGACGAACTCAGCGGAGAATGCGCCGACAACTTCTTCTGGTACGTCCAACGCGCGCAGGCCTGCGGCCGTAAAGGCGACGTGCAACGCGGTATCGGGGAGAGTCGTGGCGGTCGCCGAGGTAGCGACCGGCGCGGCGCCGAGCCACGCCCGCGCGGCTCGCGCATCGGCGACCCGCAGCAAAAGATAACGAGCCTCGGTCAGATGCTTGTAGCCGAAGCGCACGATGCCTTGCACGTCATCGTACTCCACCGACGAGCCGGCGGCGGTCGCGTTCATAGCAGCGCAGCCCACGCGCCGGCATCTTCCGGGCTCAACGAGCTCGCTTCGAGCCCGGCTCGGACGCGCGCGTTGCGCTCGAGATCGACGGCCGTGAGACCGGGATGTGCGTTATACCAAACGTCCGTATAGAACTGATGGCGGTGGAGGAAGTTCTTGAACTTTTGCTCGTCCTTGCAGCCGCCGCTCAATAGCCAGCTGGTTTTCGGGTAGCCGATGCCGTTGCTGAAGACGAAGTTGAGCCCGAATCCGGCTTTGTTGATGAAGTCGTCCATGTAGCTCTCGAGGCTGCCGTCGTAGTTGCTCATGAAAACGAGGCGCCTCTTCCGATCGATCCAGACCCAGCGGGCAAAGTGGATCGTTCGCACGCGCGCCAGGCGGCCGGCGCCGTAGATATGCTGCACCGCATAGCTAAGAATCCACAGACCCACGATGCTCATGACGCGGCGCACCGCTCCGGGTTTGAGCGTTCCGACCGCGCTGAAGGGGTTGGTAACGTCGCGATCTTCGGTAAAGGCTATCCGCTCTCGGTAGGCGAGATCCACGCGCGGACAAATCTCCGGGTCGCGCGTCTCCTGCCGGCGCACGAGCAGCAACAATATCGCCCCGCCGGCGACCGCCAGCGGAGCCAAGAGTATCAGAAGCAGAATCGGAACGATGGCCGATAAAGCGTTGGCGAGCAGCCAGCGCCACTGCGTCGGCGCCTCGGGAGTCATGGTCAGGCGACCGGCGGCGATCTCGTCGCTGAGGAAATGACGCAGCATGCCGTGCAGCTCGAGCGGCGTGGCCAATGCGGTCGTGACGGAGTTCCGATCGAGGAAAGTCTCCACCGCCTCGCGGATCGCAGCCTCTTCGCGAACCTGCAGCATGGTTCGCCCTCGCCAGTTCACGTAGGCGGCGGCCGCACCGACGCTGTGCTCCTGCATGAAAGCCAGAACGTCCCCACCGCGCCCGAAGCCTTCGCAATACGAGAAGAGTTTTGCCAGCCCGGCGCCGGCGCGCTCCGCTAGCTCGCGCAGGAAGGCATCGGCGCTCCCGTCCACGTCGCCGAGTATCGCCAGATAGTCTGGATAGGAGCTAGGCGCGATTCCGTACGCGGCTACGTCGCCGACGGTGTTATCGCGCAGAATGCACGCTCGCGCGAAATGCAGCCGCTCGAAGGCGCCAAAGGGGACCAAGGAGTTCTGCGGATCGGCATGGCCGGGCTCGACGTTCATCCCCTCGAGGAGGGCGGCCAGTTCGTCGTGGGCTTCAGGGCGTATCGGCATCATCACAAAAAATGCCGACTGCGGCGTCACGACGAGGCCGAAAAGTCCAAGCTGAAGTTGATCAGCCGCTTTTTGGCCCAGTAGACGACGCCGAGATAATAATTCGGGGCGATTTCGCGAATTTCGTCGCGAATCCAGTGGGCGACGGTCGACGTCTTGGAATAGTCGAGGACGATGCAGTCCTTTCCGTCGAGCCAGCTCGGCGCGACGTACACGTCTGCGACGATTGCGTTCAGCCCGAACGGCGTAATTCGATTGACCAAGACGCCGTGGGCGGCGTCGAACGACTTGCCCAGCCAGGCGAAGACGTTGATCGCGTGCGCGATGTCGGCGCTGTAGGTCGTGCCGGGGGCAATAATGGCCGTACCTCTGGCCTCACCGTTTGGAATCGGACCTGCCGGACTCGATTTAAAGAGGTCGTCGAGCTGCTGCTGGCTCATTGCGAGCAGCCGATCGTCGTTCAGGATGGTGTCCATGGCCGTTCCCCCTCGCGCCTAGCTAGTACTAGCACGCTCTGAAACGGCCCTTCCAAGGGAGCGCGACCGTCAGTGCCGGGCGCGCTCGGGGCTCCCGCCCGTTGCGGTTAGGCTAGCCCGCTGCGAATGGCGTAAATAACGACCTGGGTTCGCGCGGTAACGTTGAGTTTTGCGAAAACGTGCGAAATGTGATTCTTAACCGTTTTGTCGGAGAGGCCGAGGCGAATGCTGATCTCGCGATTCGACAGACCCGCGGCGATCAGCCGCACGATGTCGGCTTCGCGCGGCGAGAGCTCGTTGGGATCGCGACGTCCGATCTTGGCATGCTTGCGCAAAATCAAACCGACGAGACGAGGATCCACGTAAAGGTTCCCGGCGCCCATCGCCTTGACCGCGGAGACCAGCTCCTCGGGCGTAATATCTTTGACGATGTAACCGTCGGCGCCGGCGGAGAAGGCGCGCTGCATGACTTCAGAGCTGAGATGTTCGGAGAGAACGCCGATCCGGGCGCGGGGGCAGGCGATGCGACAGCTGCCGATTGCGTTGGAGAGCGCTTCAAAACTCGATTCGGAGTCGAGCAGAATCAGGGTTGCATTGGTTTTGGCCAGCTGGTTTGCGTTGACGCCGCCTGCATCGCCGACAACCGTAATGGCGGGATCCTGCTGCAGAACGTTGCCGAGCGCTTTGGCCATGAGGGTCTGCTGCTGCACGACATAAACGCGGATCTGAGCCGTCGTTCTAGCGGGAGGCTCCGGTGTAACAGTTGCGACGCTACGCAAGGTGGTAACCATATTTCCCTTTCGACACGCGTTGACCGTAAATAGTATCCCCGTATCGCTTATAAGGCCAACGGGGAACGCCCGTTTTACTTATATAAACGAGCTCACGGGCACCGTCGTTTCTCCCGGCTTGCCTGTGCCCCTGCTTACCTCTGACGAAATATCTTTGTTACTCTTTTCGATGGTACGAACGTACCATTGAAAGAATAAAAAATAACCCTATTCATAATTCGATACGCCCTCGCGTCGATAAAAATTGGATTAGCGAGATGTGCCATCCGTTGCATCGTATACTTCACAAAATCATATATGTAACGCGCTCGACCGGACTCAGAGGAATACCCCTTCCGGCCCACTGGCACGGCCGCGCGTAAACCACGAAAACGAGGCTGCTTGGGTCGCTTGCGCGAAGCGAGCCTATATGTTACCAGCACGTTACGTTCTCCCGGTCGGACTGATCGCGGGGGTTTTACTGTCGGGGCCGGCACCCGTCGCGGCACAGGCGGTTTCGGTTACCGTCAACGGTCAGGCGATGTATCTCAACCCCGGCCCGATCGAAAAGGCTGGCCGCGTCTTCGTTCCGCTGCGGGGCATCTTCGAGAAACTCGGCGCAGCCGTGGTCTACTCCCAGGGCACGATCAACGCGACTAAGGGCAGCACGACGGTCTCCCTAACGATCGGCTCGGCGCAGGCCACGGTCAACGGACAGACCCAAACGCTCGACGTCGCGCCCTTTATCGTCGGCGCAACGACGTACGTCCCTCTACGCTTCGTCGCGCAGTCGCTCGGGGCACAGGTTGGTTATGACAACTCGACGCGGGTCGTCGCCATCGCCGGCCCAGGCGGTCAGGGACCGCCGCCCGGTCCGCCGCGTCCTCCGCCGCCGCCGTATCCGCCGCCCAACCCGCCGAGCGGGGTATACTTGCGCTACCGTCAGCCGGCTCCCGACTCAAACACGACGAATCGCTTCGTCGTGATCTCGGCCGACTTCAGCCGGCGCGTCGCAACGGGATCGGTGCGCGTCCGGCTCGACGGTAACGACGTCACGTATCGCTGCGGAATTTCGGCGACTGCCTTCTCCTATAAACCGCCGGCTCCGTACGACTTCGGGTCGCACACGGTGCGCGTCAGCGGCCGCGACGTCGGGGGCTCGGGCTTCGATCACTCGTGGTCGTTCGCGATTCGCCGTTCGAACATGAAGCTCAACATCACGCAGCCGGATGAGAACGCGCCGGTCGGCCGGAGCTTCGTCGTCGCCGGAAACACGGTAGCGAACGGCGAGGTCACCGTGACCGCCGGGGCGACGCCGAACTCCACCGGACAGTTCAAAGGATCGACGACGGCCGGCGGCCAGGGAAACTTCAGGATTAAGGTCTCTCTGAGCGCCCTCATGGGCCAACAGTCGGTCACGGTGCGCGTGACGGCCAAAGACCCGGCGACCGGGCAAACGATGCAGCAGACGCTGCAACTGCGCCTAGGTCAGTAGTCAATCCTCGCATAATTAGCGCGCCCCGTCTCTCGACGAACTCTCCCTTTTCGTTCGCTAAAAAGTCTGAAATTTTCGTTAACGCGTTAACGCGTCACACCCTACTTGTGCGCGCGTTTCGGTAGTGCTAGGCTGTAAATCCGCTTACGAAAAGGGGCAGCGGTGCTTCATATTTGCCCTACGTCGAGAACGTCGTCTCGGTGAGCTTCCGCGACTTCAACTTTGGCCTCGAGTTTCGATTTCTCGGCCAGTTCTCAATACGCGGTCTCGGCGGATGGCAGCCCGGCCCATCGCTCAAAAAAGGCGGCGAGCTATTGCAGTATCTCGGGATCTATCCGCGGCGCATCGCAACCAAAGACGAACTTGCCGCCGCATTTTGGCCCGAGCTCGACCCCGAAGCCGTAGCGCATCGGTTGCATCTGGCGGCCAGCGGCGCGCGCGTATACTTGCGGGGCCTGCTCGGCGGAACCGATGCGATCGTGGCCGTCACCGGCGGATATGCTTGGAGCACGCACGCGAGCGTCGGCTCAGACGTCGAAACGTTCCTCGCGTTATGCAAGAGCGACGTACCCGAATCGCTCGAGACGGCCATTACGTTGTACGGCGGTGAGTTTCTCGCCGGCGAAACCGCCGATTGGCTCCAGCCGATGCGCGTGCGCTGCGCCGCGGCCTTCGCGTGCGCCTTGGAGGCGCTGGCGCAGCGGGCCGAGGCAGCGCGAGATTTCCCGGCGGCGCTGAGTGCCGGATTCAAGCTTCAAGACGCGGAGCGCGGCCACGAGGGGGCGACGCGGCTGATCATGCGCTGCTTCGCCGCGCTTGGGTTGCGCGATCGCGCCGAGCGCCAGTACGAATCGCTGTGCGACTATTTGCGCCAGCGCTTGGGCGTCGAACCTACGCACGAGACGACCGCGCTGGCACGACAGCTCAAGTCGGGGCGAAGAGTCTACGGAGAGTTTGCCGAGAGGGGCGACGTTATGATGGTCCGGTAACCGCGCCTAACTCAAAAGAGAGAGGGTACTATGGCTATTTCAAGGCAAGCCCGGCCCATTTACGTTTCCTTGCCGGCAGCGGGGTTGACTCTCCAACAATCACAAAAGGTCATTGCCGAGATTATGACTGCCGCCGGTCATCCCGGTTGTTTCTCCGGGCGCGACCTGAACTTCGTGAACGAGATCGATTACTTCGTGACGGCGGAAGCGGCGGTGCGCCCCGCCGCGGAGGTCGAGCTTCGTTGATCCCAGACCTGGGCGTCGGCCTCGTTTACTTTTCCGAGTTGGAGGAGCTCCGGCGCAGCATCGACCTGACGGCGTACGATCTCTTGGAGATCGAGCCGCAGACATTCTGGAGCGTCGATGCGGCCGGGGGGATCGCGGCGAATGCCGGAAAGCTGGCCGAACTTGCGGAGCTTCCGACGACTCGCCTCGTCCACAGCGTGGGGCTGCCGATTGGAAATGCGGCAGCCCCAGGCGGCGACGCCCTAAAGCTTCTGGCCGAGAACGTGCGCGTCCTAAGACCGCCGTTCGTCAGCGAACATCTCAGCTTCAATCGAGTCGCGCACGGTAAGGGCGAGCGGTGGACCGGCTTTCTCTTACCGCCGCCGCAATCGCTCGACGCCGTCGCCGTCGCGGTCGAACGGCTGCGCCGGCTGCGCGAAGCGCTCGGCGTTCCGGTCGCCTTCGAAACGGGCGTCAATTACTTTCCGCCGTGCGACGAGGATATGGAAGACGGCCACTTCTTCGCCGCCGTCGCCGAGCACGCCGACTGCGGAATTCTCCTCGACCTGCACAACCTGCTAGCCAACGAACGCAACGGCCGGCAAAGCGTCGAGAGCGTCCTCGACGCGATCCCGTTCGAGCGAGTCTGGGAAATTCACGTGGCAGGGGGCCACGTGCATCGCGGCTTTTATCTCGACGCACATCACGGGTTGGCTTCGCGCGAGCTGCGTCTGCTGGCCGAACACGTCGTTCCGCGGCTCCCGAATCTCCGCGCAATCGTCTTCGAGGCTCATCCCGAGTCGCTGCGCACGATCGAGCGGTCTCAGCACGACGAACAGCTCGAATGGCTTCGCGGTCTTTGGGCGCAGCGCGGCCGCCGCGCAGAGGCGACCCGCGCGGTCGCCGCGCGCGCGCCGCTGCCGGCATTTGCCGACGCTCGCGCGCGCGTGGCGGAACACCAACGAGAAACGGCCGAACGCGTCGATCGGGCGGGCGGAGTCGAGGACGAATCGCGCGCCTACGCCCTGGTGCGCGAACTGATCGGAGAGATGCGAGGCGGAATGCTGCTCAAGTCGACGCCCCTGGTCACGCGCCTGCTGTTGGCGACGCTCGGCGTGAAAGCATTTCAAGCCGTATTCGAGCGCTATTGCGCCCACGTTACGCCGGCGATGTTCCCGGCGCAAGAGGGAGCGCAGTTCTTGAGTTTTCTCGAAGGTGAATCGGCCGACGTGCCGTGCCTGCGCGAAACGATCGAGTTCGAGCGCGCCGTGCTCGAGGTAGTCGCGACCGGCCAAGCAAAGCGCGCCTATTTTCCCTACCATCCGGCGCAGCTCTTCATGGCCTTGGGGAAGCGCATGCGTCCGCAGATTACGGACCACGAGCCCTACGAGATCGAGATTCGCCCGCACGGCATCAGCCTGCGGCGCGTGACCGCACGCCATCACGCAGCGTCATAACCACTACTAACGAAGTGGAGTAGCCGGGCGGCCGCGAACGAGCGGCCGTGAGTTTGAACCGCCCTGCGAAACCATCCCCGCCGGAAATTAGAGGACGTGTCGAAATTCGTGCCCCTCGTTCGACATATGGGCAGAACACCCACAATAAGGAGAGGCACAAATGAGATTCGCAGTTCTGGTCAAGGCCAACAAGGATTCGGAAGCGGGAGTTCTGCCCTCGCGTGAGCTGCTCGAAGAGATGGGTAAGTTCAACGAACGGCTGGCCAAAGACGGCATCATGCTGGCGGGCGAAGGCCTGCACGCAACCTCCAAAGGCGCGCGGCTGCGCTTCGACGGCGGACGAACGACGGTCATCGACGGCCCGTTTGCCGAAACGAAGGAGCTGGTCGCCGGCTTCTGGATCGTCCAGGCCAAGTCGAAAGAAGAGGTTGTGGAGCGGTTCATGCACGCTCCGTTTGACGGCGGCCAGGTCATCGAGATCCGTCAAATCTTCGAAGCCGAGGATTTCGGCGAGAAACTGACACCGGAGTTGCGCGAGCGTGAGGCTCGGCTTCGGGAGGGCCCACGCCGGTCCGGAGACGATTGAACGGATGGGCAAGCTCATCGCCGAGATGCGCGCCGAAGGCGCGTTGCTCGACACCGGAGGGCGGGACGGCAGCATGGACGAGTTCTCGATCGCGCGGAAGAACGGCCGTTCGACCGACACCGATGGACCGTTTGCCGAATCGAAAGAGGTCGTTGGCGGCTTTGCGCTCTTCGAAGTCGAGAACCGTGATGCGGTCCTGGCTTGTACGAACCGTTTTCTCGACGTGCTCGGCAGTGACGCGACGTGCTACGTGCACGAGGTCTCGCCCACGCCCTGATGCCGGCAGGCGAACTCGATGCAACGATCGCGGCGATTTGGCGAATCGAATCGCCCAAACTGATCGCGACGCTCTCGCGCCTCTTGCGCGACGTGGGGCGCGCCGAGGAAATCGCACAGGATGCCTTCGTTATGGCCATCTCGCAGTGGCCCGACGAGGGCACTCCGCGTAATCCCGGTGCGTGGTTGGCGACCGTTGCAAAACGAAAGGCGATCGACGAGATTCGCCGGAGCGAGATGCACGCCCGCAAAACCACCGAGCTCGCCTACGATGAGAGCGCGACGCCTCCGCCGGACGAGTTCGCGGCGGCACACGACGAGATCGACGACGACATGCTGCGATTGATGTTCGTCGCCTGCCATCCCGTGCTCTCAAAGGAAGCGCGCGTCGCGCTGACGCTCAAGCTCGCCGGAGGCCTGACGACGGCCGAGATCGGGCGCGCCTTTCTCGTGGCCGAAGAGACCATCGCGCAGCGCATCGTTCGCGCGAAACGCGCGCTCGCGCAGGCGAAGATTCCCTTCGAGGTGCCGGAGGCCGCGGATCGCCGCGCGCGTTTGGCATCGGTACTGGAAGCGATCTATCTGATCTTCAACGAGGGCTACGCCGCGACGGCGGGCGATGATCTTCTACGCCCGGAGCTGGTGGAAGACGCGCTGCGACTGGGCCGCATGCTTGCGCGACTCGCTCCCAGCGAACCCGAAGTCCACGGTCTGACTGCGCTGATGGAGCTCCAAGCGTCGCGGATGCGAGCGCGCGTCGGACCGAGCGGGGAACCGGTTCTTCTTCTCGATCAAGACCGCGCGAAATGGAATCGGCTGCTGATCGGCCGCGGCCTCGCGGCACTCGCCCACGCTGAGGAGCTCGCCACCCCGCCAGGACCGTACGCGCTGCAGGCCGCGATCGCCGCTTGTCACGCGCGAGCGGCAACGGCCGGGCAGACCGACTGGCAACGCATCGCCAAGCTTTACGATGCGCTCGCACGGGTTATGCCCACGCCGGTCGTCGAGCTCAATCGCGCGGTCGCGGTCGGAATGGCATTCGGACCGCAGGAAGCGCTGGAAATCGTCGAGGCTCTGCGCGAAGAACCGTCGCTGCGCGCCTACCATTTGTTTCCGGCCGTTCGTGCCGATCTGCTCTTCAAACTCGGCCGCATCGAAGATGCACGAACCGAATTCGAGCGGGCCGCAAAGCTCGCCGGCAATGCGCGCGATCGCGCGCTGCTACTCGGTCGCGCCGCGGCGTGCCAAAACCGGCTCGAGCACCTCGGCAGTTAACTCCCAGCGAGCGCGCACGCCAAGCTTGCTGAATACGGCTTCGACGTGGTGGTCGACGGTGCGTACGCTGATCTCGAGTGCGCGAGCGATGTCGCGGTTCGACCGTCCGGCGGCGGCAAGCCGCGCAACCTCACGCTCGCGCGGCGTCAAGCGCGCTCCGAACGGCGCGTACTTGAGTTTTCGCGTTTCGCCGGCGGCGAGCCGCGCGACGTCCGAGACGGCGCCGCAAGCTTGGTAGAGGCGGCTCGCGGCGCGGACGTTCCCTGCGACTTCCAGTGCCATAGCCTCGTAAAGCCGCCAACCGAGTTGACGAAAACGGGCTGCGGCCGCCGCAGCGGGTTGTGCGGCTGCAACGTGACGACCCTGGCGACGCAACAGCGTCGCGCGGCAGAGCGCCACGTGTCCGGCTGCTGCCGGTGCGATCGCGCGGTCGAAATACTCTTCGGCTTGAGCGACCGCCGTTAGGGCAATTTCTTCCGAGCCAAAACGCGCAGCGCAGAGCTGTATCGAGGCGTACGGGTCGATGAAGCGCGCCTTGATGCAGCGCTCGAGCGCGACGCGCAAGTCCTTGGCCATGCCGCGCACTTGCATCACTTCCGCGAATCCGGGAAGCAGCACGCCGCACGACTCGGCGTCGCGCTGCGCAATCGTATCGAGAAGCAGCTGAAAATCGAAGAATGCGTCGACCAGCGCGAGATCGCCGACGCGCATGCCCGTGCTGACGGCGTTTCCGGCGTCGAAGGCTTCATTGTGGCGCCCCGACGGGCGCCAGCGCAAATTGGCGCGCATCACTTCACGCAGTGTGGGGAGATCTCCCTCGAGCGCCGAGATGCGGGTGCGATCCTTCATGACGTGCCGATGCACGTCGTTGATCTCGCCGGCACTGCGCGCCGCGTAACGTTCGGCGCGATCGGCGTAGGTTCGCGCCGCAGCGAGGTCGCCGTAGCGGCACGCGATCTCGACTCCCACGCCATATGCAAGCACGGTTCCGCGAATACCGATGCCGCTCGCGATCCCGGCCGCTTCGTCGACGAGCGCCAGGGTCTGCTCGAGCGGCGTGACGAGCGCGCCGATTTCTGCTTTGGCGATGCAGTAGCGCAACCGAACCTCGCCCTCACCGAGCGACGAGGGATCGACGCTCGCAAAGAGCCGCGCCGCTTCGGCGAGCCGTCCCGAATAGCAGAGACCGTAGGCAATAATCAGCATCGCGATTCGGCCGCGGTCTTGACTCTCGGGCAGGCCGAGCGCCGAGATCTGCTGCGCCGTAGCCTCGGCAGCTTCGAGATTGCCGTCGTTGAGCTGTGCGAAAAAGAGATTCTCGAGCTCGTCGGAGAGAGTCGTTGCGTCGCGTTCGCCGTCGAGACGCTCGACCAAGGCACGAACGACGGCCTCGACGTTGCGCCAGTCGGCGAGATTGCGGTAGCAGCGAATCGCGCGCCGCTGATGGGCGATCCATCGTTCCTTGCCCGCGGAGCAATGCGCCGCGGCGCGAACGTAAAGCTCGGCCGCCTTGGCGAAAGCCGCGGCGTCGTACATTCGGTCCGCAGCCGCAGCGAAAGCGCCGGCGGCGCGCTCGCCGTCGCCGACGATCTCCGCGTGACGCGCCAGCAGCACTTCGGTGCGTGGATCGCCGCTGCGCTCGCCGGACAATCGCTCGACGATGCGCTCGTGCAGAATGCGTCGCTTGAGTGAGACTATCGAAGCATACAATGCCTTGCGTACCGCGTTCTGCCGGAAGGCGAACCAATCCTCAGCTCCCGATTCCTCTTCGAGCAGACCGAGGTCGCAGGCGTTCTGCAGTGCATCGGCCACCTTGGCCCGCGGCTGACGTGCGACCTCCGCCAGCCAATCGCCGCAGAACGCGTCGCCCACCGCACTGCACGCCGAAACGATTTCGAAATCGTTCTTCGATAGACGGGACCGAGCGAAGGCGGCCGTGGATCGAGCGCTTTGCGGAACCAACGATCCTTCCACACCGGATTGCAGCGCGGCGTGGGCCAGCTCGATGCCGTAGCGCGGATTGCCTTGTGCCGTCGCCAGCAGTTCGCGCATACCTCCCGCCGTAATGGCGCGCGCGCCGACGAGGCTGCGAATCAAGAGTTCCATCGCCGCATCGTCAAGCGGCGGCAGACGGCGCAGCACCGCACCGTGGCGCTGCCAAAGATCGTCGTGGAACTGCCCCAAACCGTCAGCGCAGCCGATGACGACCAGGCGATGGCGCTGCGTCATCGCGACGAGCGCGTCGATCAGCGCGCGTTCGACGGAGTCCGACTGGTGCACGTCGTCGACGAGCACGACGACGGGCCGGCGAGTCGCTCGAGCGGCTAGGGCGGCGAGCGCGTTTGCGGCGCGGCGCCGATCGCTGGGGGGTCCGGCGATGCGCAGCGCTCCGGCGAGTTGCGCGACGGCATCGGGCGCAAAACGTGCCGACGCGCCGCATCGGATCGCGAAGATCGTCGCTGCGGCTTTGATCGCGCCGCACTCGCGCAACAAGCGCGTTTTCCCGACGCCTGCATCGCCCAGCCAAATGAGCGCCGAGCCGGTTCCCAACGCAGCGTCGTGAGTCAAACCTACCACGCGGTCGAGCTCGGCGTCGCGGCCGACACAGTAGGGCGACTCAAGCAGCACGCTCTGCGTCACGGGGTTCGCTCTTTCAGAATCTGTAGGTAATTACCTATAGGGCGCTCGCCCGTTGGTTGCAGAATGGGCCATGCGAAGAAACTGCTCTTGGCTCGCGCTTTTCATTCCGGCAATCCTAGCCGCGTGCTCGGGATCGCCGGCCTCGAGCGCCGGCCCGTTCGGCAACACCAGCGCGCTTCCGGCGGTTCGTCAGAGCCGCGGGCGCGCAGCGACTCTCCCGTCGCAACTGCTCTTCGTTCCCAACGAAGACGGCACCATCGGTATCTATCCGCTCGACGATCCGAGCACCCCGGTCGCCCAGATCACCGGCTTGCAAGCCTCCCAGCAAGGCATGGTCGTCGACGCATCCGGTAATCTTTTCGTCGTCAATAACGGTCCCAGCGCCGGCGACGACTACGTATTGAAGTACGCTCCCCCATATGCGGGACCGCCGACCGTCCTGAACACGGTTTGGCAAAGCAATATCTTCTATCCGGTCGGCATCGCCGTCGACGGACAGGGAACGGTCTACGTTTCCAACTGCGGCGCGTACTGCCTGGAAACACCCTCCGTTTTCGTTTATCCGTCGGGTTCGACGTCGCCGGCCAAGGCGATCGCGTCGTCGGGCTTCAACAGTCTTGCCGGACTCGTCGCCGACGCGCCAGGAAATCTGTACGTCGTAAACTGGAACGATCGGACCTACGGAGTCGACGTCTTCAAGCTGAAGCCCGGCGCGACGCAGCCCAGAGCGTTGAAGCTGCACGGCCTAGTCACCGGTAACGGGGGCAACGGCGTCACGCTCGACGCTCGAGGCGATCTTTTCGTTTCGAACAACGCGAGCGGATCGGACTACGTACTCGAATATAAGCCCGGCAAGCACAACGCGTTCCGCATGATCGACTCGATGCCGTTTACGGTCGCGCCGACGATGATCCAGATCGGCCCGGACAAGAACCTCTACGTGCCGGTAACGTGCGTCTTTCCGCCGTGCGTGCAGGGCTATGCCTTCAGGCCGAAAGGCAAGAACGCATTCGAATCGATCGGGCCCACGCAGAATACAACGACGACGCTGGGCATTGCGACCGCACCCAATCCGCTGCTGCAAGGAGACACACGATGAACGATCTGGTACGGCGCGCCGCGGCGGGCGCGTTGCTCCTGGCCATCGCAGCCTGCAGCGGCGGCGCCGGCGGAGGACTACAATCGGGCCTCAATCCGCTGCCGATGAGCGCACGCCACCGTGCATTCGCTCGCGCCAAGCAGCTCGTTTATGTGTCGAGCGATTACAGCAGCACGGGCGCCGTCTACGTGTACTCCGCTAAGGGTCAAGCGCAGAAACCCATCGCCACGATCACCGACGGCATCGCGACGCCGGCCGGGCTGGCCGTTGACTCGAGCGGCAATCTGTACGTCGCTAACACCGGCAACAACACCGTGACGGTCTATCCGCCCGGTCAAACGACGCCGAGCGCAACCTATTCGCAGGGAATCAGCACGCCCTTCGATGTGGCCGTCGGTAACGACGGCACGGTCTACGTTGCCAACGAAACGGGTGGCGCGAGTTACGCCGGCAGCGTCACCGAGTACCCGTCCGGGAGCATGACGCCCAGTGCGACGATCCAAGTCGCCAACGAGTATGCCTTCGCGGTGGCACTCGACTCGTCCAATGCGCTCTACGTTTCCTGGTTCTCGCTCTCGTCGTTCGGCGTGCAGATCTATAAGTATCCGACCGAAGGTTCGACCGACGGGGCGAACCTCAATCTCGATTTGCCGACGTATGCGTTCCCTGCCTACGCTCTGGCCTTCGACCACTCGGGAAATCTCGTCGTGCCGTTCGAGCGGCTCGACCACAACCCGCCCAAGTATCTGGCCATCTTCCCGCCGGGCGCGACCGAGCCGAAGAAAAAGATCGACATGGGCGGCCTGATGGACGTGGTTACCGGCCTGGCCTTCCCGAGTTCGGGCAAGCTCTTCTACGTCGCGACGGCTAACGATCACGAGTGGCTGCACCTGACCTACCCCAAGGCGATTCCGCGAGACGTCGTCAACGTCGGTTCGCCGGCGGGGTTAGCACTCTCGCCGTAAACGGCGTTCTGAAAATCGGGATTACGTGCGCCGGCGCGCGAGCAGCAGCGCGCCCGGCGCAATGACGAGCGCGAGCACGCCCGTGAGAACGAAGGCATCGGCGTAGGCGAGTGCCGCCGCTTGTTCGGCGACGCTCGCCGCCAGTTGCGCGAGACTTCCGTGCTGCTGCAGAAACTGCGCGACCGGCAACCGCGAGAGGTTCTCTTGCGCGGCCAAAATCGTTTGGTGGAACTGCAGCCGGCGATCGAGAAAGGCGACGATCGCCGCCGACGAAATCGAGCCGCCCAACTGAAAGAATAAGACGATGAACGAGGAGGCCTTAGCGGCTTCCTGCGGCGCGACGGCGCGCATCGTAGCGACGAGAAGCGGCGAGTAGACGAATGCGGCGCCGGTTCCGATCACCAAGAGCGGGATGACGAAGGTGAGGAGATCGCTCTGCGTGGTGACGCCGCGCGCCAGCCACAGCGACCCGAATCCCGCGACGGCCAGACCACCGCCGATCAGCCAGCGCAGGTCCAAACGCGCGATGCTGGTGAGGCGCCCGACGGGAATGGTCAGCAGAAGCACGGGCAGCGCGCGCGCGCCGATCAGAAAACCGGCCAGCGTGCTGGTGAAGCCAAGCGTGGTGACCGTGAACTGCGGCAGGAGCAGCAGGCTTGGAAAAATGATCGCCGCGTACGCTCCGGCGATTGCCAGAGCGGCGGCTACCGCCGGACGGCTTAGAATGCGCAAGTCGACGATCGGCTGGGCGACGCGCAGCTCCCACCACACGAACGCGGCCGTTGCCGCAAGCGAAAGGAAGGTGCAGAGCACGATCGTCTGATTGGAGAACCAATCGTCGTGCTGTCCTTGATCGAGCACGTACTGCATGCAGCTTATCGCGACGACGAGCAGGGCGATTCCGGTGACGTCGACGCCGGCGCGCCGCGGACGGGTATCGTCGCGCAGATAGCGCAGCAGAATCGCGAAGGCTACGATGCCGGGAACGAGGTTGACGTCGAAGATCCACGGCCAAGAGAGATTGTCGACGAGAACGCCGCCTATCGTCGGTCCGACCGACGGGCCCAAAATCGTGCCGAGCGCGAAAATCGACTGACTCAGTCCGATCTGTTTGCTGGGGAACGTGTCGCGCAGAATGACTTGGGCCGTCGCGAGCAGCCCGCCGCCGAACGCGCCCTGCACGACGCGAAAGAGAATCAGGGCGCCGAGCGAGCTCGCCATGCCGCAGAGCATCGACGCGGCAGTAAATCCCGCGATCGACACCAGAAAATAGTTCTTGCGCCCGAAGCGCACTTGCAGCCACGGCGTGAGCGGGATGACGACGACGTTGGCGACGACGTAAGCGGTGAGCACCCAAGTGGCCTCGTCGACCGTCGCGCCGAGGTTACCCTGAATCGTCGGCAGCGCGACGTTGACGATGGTGAGATCAACGGTCTGAAGCAGTGCGGCGAGCATGACGCCGGCAACGACCAGAATGCGGCGCGTCCCATACTCAACCAGCGGGGAAGCCGGCGCGGACTCATGCTGCGGCGCCGGCGCCGGACGCTGCGAGACCTGCGATTTGGGACGGGCGGGAACGACGCCGATGACGCGGGCGGGCCGCTCGGCAACCGACACGATATGCTCCGTTGTTCTTTAAGGGGTAGGGCGAGAACGTCGCTTGCGCCTAGGTTACCGGATGTGGGATACTACTACTAGAACCTGGCTTATCCTATCACTGGAGTCGGCACCCAGAGGTGAATCGAGAAATGAACGGCAGCGACCAGCGGCGTCACGAGCTCAGCGACTTCCTTAGAACGCGCCGGGCTAAGATCGCCCCGTCAGATGTCGGACTGGCCGACGGCGCGAGGCGGCGCACGCCGGGCCTGCGCCGCGAAGAGGTGGCGCTGCTGGCTAATATCGGGACCACCTGGTACACGCGGCTCGAGCAAGGCTTGCCGATCAACGTCTCCTCCGACGTGTTGGCCTCGATCTCGCGCGCGCTGCGCCTGACCTCGGACGAACGCCGCCATCTCTATCTTTTGGCCGGCCTGCCGTTAACCGTAACGCCGCCGCAAGAAGAGCGCCCCAGCGAGCTCGTGCTACGCGTGATTGACGCGCTCGACCCCTCTCCGGCCTACATTCGCGGACGGCGCTGGGACGTGCTCGCCTGGAATCGCAGCGCCGACGGACTCAACGATTTCTCGAGCGCAACCGGGCCGGCGCGCAACCTGGTGTGGCGCCTCTTCCGCGACGCGACGCTGCAGTGCCGCTTGGGGGATCCGGAATGCACGCGACGCCGCTGCGTCGCGCAGTTCCGTGCCGTCGCCGCCAAGTATCCGAACGATCCGGCCTTCACCGAGCTCATCGACGATCTGCGCGCCAACTCGCCGGAGTTTCGAAAGCTCTGGGCCGAGCACGACGTCTTGGGATCGGCCGAAGGGCTCAAGCGATTCGTTCATCCGGAACTCGGCGAGCTGATCCTCGATCACACGACCTTCGAGCTTCCCGGTGATGGCGACATGCGGATGGTGGTGCTGACGGCGGCGCCGGGCTCGGAGACCGAGAAAAAACTACAGCTACTCGCGCCCGAACATGTGGGGGTTTAGATGCGCACGCTCCTTGCTACGCTCTGCTTGACCGTCGTCGCCGTTGCGGCTTTGGCGGCAAAAGCTTCGGCTGCCGATCCGATCGACTCGCTCGACCGATTCGCCGGTACGTGGAAAAGCCACGGAACGTTCGTCGACAGCCCGTACGGTAAAGCCGGACCGGCCGACGCGACGACGATTTGCGTTTGGTCGAATGGCCATACTTTCTTGATTTGCCAGCAGAGCGTTACGATGGCCGGCGCCACCAACGAAGATATCGCGCTCTACACCTACGACCCCGACGCAAAAGCTTATCGCTTCTTCAACGTGCGGCCCGCCAAGGTGGCATCGCTGACGATCACGATCGAGGGCGACACCATTACCTATCCCGTTTCGTTCAAGGACAGCGCCGGGCAAGACGTTACGATTCGTACGATCAACGTCTTTGAAAACCCGGCCCTCTACCGCTGGCGCACCGAGTATTCCAACGATGCCGGCAAGACGTGGATACCGATGGCGTCCGGCACTTCGCAGCGTCAGTAGCTACGACGCTGCGATAAACGCGTCCACCTCGGCGGCGTAACGGCGCTTCGCCGCGTCGTCGATGAAGGACGCTGCGAAAGAGTTCTTAGCCAGCGCTACGACCTGTTCGTCGCTCATGTTTAGCGCCGCCGCCGTATCCCGCAGATTCCGTCCGACGTAACCGCCGAAGTAGGCGGGGTCGTCGGAGTTGCAGGTACAGGTGAGGCCCGCTTCCATCATTCGCTTGAGCGGGTGCGCGGCGAGCGTCGGAACGACGCGCAGGCGCACGTTGGAGAACGGACAGACGGTCAGCGGCATCCGCTCGCGCACCAGGCGCGCGACGAGCGCTTCGTCTTCCAAACACCGCACGCCGTGGTCGACGCGCGAAACTTCGAGCAGGTCGAGCGCCTCCCAAATATAGGCGGGCGGCCCTTCCTCACCAGCGTGCGCGACGGTAAGCAGACCGTTGGCACGCGCCCGGTCGAAGACGGCCGCAAACTTAGACGGAGGATTTCCGACCTCGCCCGAATCGAGCCCGACCGCGACGATGTGCTCGAGGTGCGGCAGCGCGCTCTCGAACGTCGCCATCGCCGATTCCGCCGATAGGTTGCGCAGGAAGCACATGATCAGGCGGCTGGTGATGCCCAGGCTCTTCTCCCCGTCGGCGAGCGCCTTCGCGATGCCCTCGACGACGGTCGCAAACGGGACGCCGCGGCCGGTATGCGCCTGCGGATCGAAGAATATCTCGGCGTGCCGCACCCCTTGCGCCGCGGCGCGCTCGAGATAGGCGGTGGTGAGTTCGTAGAAATCCTGCTCGACGCGCAGTGCCGTCATCCCGGCGTAGTAGACGTCGAGAAACGATTGTAAGTCGGTAAAGTTATAGGCGTCGCGCAGCGCCTCGACGTTGGGATAGTTGAGGCGAATGCCGTTACGCTCGGCCATCGCGAAGATCTGCTCCGGCTCGAACGTGCCTTCAATATGAAGGTGCAGCTCCGCTTTAGGGAGTTTGAGAACGTCCACACCCGCGTGTTTGAGTAGGAAGCGACGCGCTCCTGGCGCAACGTTTCGCGGTCATGAATTTCTCGCGTCGCGCGTTCATCGGCACGTCATTGGGAGTCCCCGCGCTCTTGGCACAGCGTCGCCCGGCCCGAGCGGCGTCCGGCGGATCCGGAGCGCGCATCGCGCCGGTGAGCGTCGACCCCGGGCGCGTTATCCGCACGATCGTCGGTCTGCGTCCCTATCGAGCGAGCGGATTCGTGCTTCGCGCGCAACCGTTTGGATCGAAGGTGCTGGTGCACGATTACGGCCACGGGGGCGGAGGCTTCAGCTTGTCGTGGGGCTGCGCCGCGCTCGCCGCGGATCTGATCGCCGATCGCCCGCCCTCGCACGCCGCGGTGCTGGGCTGCGGTGTCGTCGGACTCGCGACGGCGCGAACTCTGCAAGACCGGGGTTGGGAAGTGACGATTTACTCCTCGGCCTTGCCGCCGAAGACGACCTCGAATATCGCCGGGGCGCAGTGGACCCCGACGACGGTCTTTGCGCTGCCGCAAGCTACGCCGGCCTTTCTCGATACCTTCCGCAAGGCGTCGCGCATTGCCAACCGCACCTTTCAGTTGATGGCCGGCGATACGTACGGCGTCCGCTGGATCGACAACTACGTCCTCAAGCAAGACCCCGCCGCGCCGGTCGGCGAGCTGCACTACGCGCAATCGGTGGGCATTGCCGACCTCTACGCCGACGTCGAGACGGTCGACCCGGCGAGCGTACCGTTCGTCGGATTCAAGAGCATCCAGCGCTTCGCCACCATGCTGATCGAGCCCAATACTTTTCTGCCGGCGGTCGAGCGCGACTTTTTGCTGCGGGGAGGCCGCATCGTGGTGCGCACCTTCAAGTCGACGGCCGACGTTGCGTCGCTGCACGAGCCGGTGATCTTTAACTGCACCGGCCTGGGCTCGCGCGCACTCTTCGGCGATACGCAGCTCGAACCGGTGCGCGGGCAGCTCTCGATATTGGAACCGCAGCCCGAAGTAGACTACTGCTATCTCAGCGGAACGATCTACATGTTCCCGCGAAACGACGGCATCGTTCTCGGTGGAACCTTCGACCGCGGCGACTGGTCGACCGAGCCCGACATGGCGACGCAGGCGCGCATTCTCGCGCAGCACGAAGCGGTCTTTGGGAAGAACGGTTAGCTGCGGAAGAGCGCCAGATATTCGTTGGTTTTATCGAACAGCGCGTCGAGCAGCTTGGCGTTCTGCCCCCAGTCCACGCCGGTGTGCTGCGCCGTGCCGGCCAGGTGCGTCTGCGTTCCGCCATCGGTAATGGTAATCACGACTACGAACGGCCCCGCCAGTAAAGACATCGGCTTTTTCGTTTCCAGCACGGCTCCGCTGCTCGTGTCGAAAGCGGCGCTGAGGGTATAGCCGCAGGCTTGAAGTGCGAGAATTAGCGCGCGCCCGGCCGTCTCGTACGCCGCATCGGCCTCGCGCGCGACCGACGCCTTACTGGCGAGTTTTGGAAAGCGTTGCGCCAACTCGTTTGCGATCGCTTCCGACGCAAGAACGGTGCCGGCCGGCGCGCCGCTAACGGCGGCGGCAAAGGCGGCGAGCTGATCCTGCGACGCGCCTGCGGCATCGCCGCCCATCTTGCCGCTGTCGCGAATGATGTCGGCGATTCGCGCTCGCTGCGAAGTAGCGTCGGTCATCCTCCCGCAGTTCTCCGCTGCGCCACGGCTTCCGCCGTGGGCGCCTCGCACGCGGCCACCCGGCTCTCGTAGAAGCGCCGCTCTTCGGCATTGCGCGCCGTCCCCATCGCGGCTTGGAAGTGATCGCGCGCCTTCGCGTCGTCGCCACGGCGCAGCTCGAGCTCCCCACGTGCCGCGTGGTAGAACGGATACCCTTCGAGTACGTCGCGTTTAGCGATGGAGTCGATCGCTTCGAGGCCGCGGACCGCTCCGTCGCGCTGCGCGATGGCGATGGCCCGATTCAGCGCGACGATCGGCGAAGGCGCAATCGCCATGAGGCGATCGTAATGCGTGACGATCTCGCCCCAGTCGGTTTCGCCGATGGTCTGCGCCCGCGCGTGAACCGCCGCGATCGCCGCTTCGACGTGATAGCGGCTCATCTCCGAACCGGTCGCCGAGCGTTCCAGCCACCTGACGCCCTCGACGATCGTCGCGCGATCCCAGCGCGAGCGATCTTGATCGAAGAGCGAGGTGAGATTGCCGGCCGGATCGAGCCGCGCCGGCAGACGCGCCGCATCGAGGTACATCAACGCCAGCAATGCATGCGTCGAAGGGAGCGCGGCCAGCGGATGTTTGGCCAGCAGCAGCGTCAAGCGAATCGCTTCGTTGCAGAGATCGGCGCGTACGACCGGGCGCGCCGATGCGCCGTGATAGCCCTCGCTGAAGATAAGATAGAGCGCGCGCTGCACCGCCGGAAGGCGTTGCGCGAAATCGCCGGCGTCGGCGATGTCGAAGAGCGGACCGGATTCTTTGAGCGTTTTCTTGGCTCGCGTCAGGCGCTTCTCGACGGCGGCGTGCGAGCTGACGAAGGCCGCGGCCGTCTCGCGTACGCCGAAGCCGCCGACCAGCGAGAGCACGAGCATCACCTGTGCGGTCTCGGGAAGTTCGCCGTGACAGCACGAGAACATCATGCGCAGCTGATCGTCGCGCAAGTCGGTGGAATCGAAAACTTCCTGCACGGCGTTGGCCAGCGTCCACTCCGTTTCGAGCAGGCGCCCGTACTCCGGCGCGAAGGTTCGCGCCGTGCGCTCCCGCCGCAACACGTCGAGCGCGCGGTTGCGCGCGGTCTTCATCAGCCAAGCCGAAGGATTCTCGGGAATGCCGCGAAGTTTCCAGACTTCCAAAGCGCGGCAGAAGGCGTCTTGTACGACGTCTTCTGCCAGCTCTAGATTGTGTAACCCGAAGACTCGCGTGAGCGCCGCGACCATGCGTCCCGCTTCGTGACGGAAGAGATGGTCGCTCGGCTCCACGTTTTTTACATATCCATTTTCATGATCGGACGGACTTCGACGCGTCCGCCGCGCTCGAGAATCGGACAGCCGCGCGCGAGTTCGGCAGCGCGATCGAGCGATCCGGCCTCGATGAGCGTGTAACCGCCGACGAGATCCTTGGCTTCGGCGTACGGGCCATCGGTAATCGGGCCGCCCTTGCTGCCCACGACCTTGCCTTCGTCCTCGAGCGGCTGGCCGCCGTCTTTGAGATTGCCGCTGGCGCCGAGATCCTTAAACCAGTTCACCCATTTCTGCATGATCTGCCCGCTCTCTTCGGGGCTGTTGCCCCGCTGGCCGCCGCGGTAAAGGAAGAGATAATCCGCCATTTTCTGTCTCCTGTGAGCGTGTTGATGCCCCATAGACGTTCGAGCGGCCCGGGTCCGGACAATTTTACGCGTTTACGTGCCGGCGTCCAAGCGGAGCAAGCGGTAGACCCCCATCGATACGAGCCAGCTGGCGATGAAGAGGCCGACGATCACGAAGCCCAGCGTCCCGAAGTTATCGTTGACGGCCTTGACGGCATCCCAAAACGCTCCGCTGAGCTGCAGTTGGCTGGCGATCACGCTGGTCGCTTCGATACAGCCGACGATCAGAGCGACCAACACCGATACGAGCGTGATCACCAGATTGTAGTAAAGCTTCCGCATCGGTTTGATGAAGGCCCAGCCGTACGCACCGACCATCAAGATCCCGTCGGCGGTGTCGATCAACGCCATGCCGGCGGTAAAGAGCAGCGGAAAGATCAAGATGGCGAAGACTGGGAGTCCTTTGCCGGCCTCGACCGCCGCGATGCCGAGCAGCGCGACCTCGGTCGCGGTGTCGAATCCGAGACCGAAGAGCACGCCGACCGGATACATCTTCCAACTGCGGTCGACGACGCGCAGCAGCGGCCGGAAGATTCTTCCCAGCAGGCCACGCCGGTCGAACATCGCGTCGAGCGCCTCGTCGGCGGGCGCTTCTCCGCGCCGAGCGCGGCTGAATGCGGAGAAAATCTCGAGCAGCACGACCAGGTTGATCGCCGCGACGAGCAAGAGGAAGAACGCCGAGACCGACGAGCCGACGAGCGCGCCGAGGCGCTGCAGTGACGGCAAGTGATCTTTTACGACCGAGGCCGAAACCGCGATCGCCAGCGATAGCGCGACGACGACCGTCGAGTGCCCTAACGAAAAGAAGAACCCGACGCCGATCGGGCGCCGCCGTTCCTGCACCAGCTTGCGGGTGACGTTGTCGATGGCGCAGATGTGATCGGCGTCGACGGCATGGCGTAAACCGAACGTGAAGGCGAGCAATGCCGTTCCAAGCAGAACCGGGTGCGACCAAAACGCGCCCAGCGCCAGTGCCCACGCCGCCGCGTTAAGGCCGATCAGAAAACCGACTAGGGCGAATGCACGCGCGCGCATCGTTACCCGCCCAGCGCCGCGAGCATTCGGCGGGCGTCGGCGCCATAGAACGGATGAAACTCGTCGCCGTTCGACAAGATCGCGCGCAGGCGGTACCGTGCTTCGGCCACGTGGCCGGTGTGCGCCGCGATGACGGCGGCGTGATACTGCAGCTCGGGATCTTGCGTTTCGTAGCGCGTCGCGCGCACCGCGTAGTCGCGAGCCTGCTGCCAGCGCTCCAGCGCCGCCAGCACCCATGCCATCGTGTCGTCGGCATAGATTTCGTCGCCGCGTTTGGCGAGATCGGACCGAGCCGCGCGCAACGCGTCGTCGAGGTGCTCGCCGTGCTCGGCGTAGTACATCGCCAGCAAGCGGTCGTTGACGCCCTGGACGTCGAAGAGTCGCTGCTCGGCGCGAATCAGTTCATCGGTGCCTTGGGCCGCGGCCGTATCGCCCAGGGCGCGTTGCGCGTCGGCCTCGTAGCCGAGCGTCTGCGGCAGCGGATAAAGAGCGGCGCTATGCTTGGCCGATTCGAGGGCCTGCGTCCAATCGCCGCGCGCGCGATAAAACTTTGCTTGAAAGAGCAGCGCCATGGCGTTGGCAGGATAGTCGCGCAGCGATTGCGCGAACTGCGAGGCAGCCGCGTCGGCGTCACCCGTTACGAAGGCGAGCTGAGCGTCGCGTAGGTGATACCACGACCTCGTGTAGGCCGGCACGGTCACCGAGGCATCGATCAACGCCGTTGCCTGCGCCATCTGCACGCGCGCGCCCGCGAGATTGCCGGTCAACTCGTCGTACCGCGCCCGGATCGACATCCACGTGGGATTGGGATCGCGGTCGCGAGGCGACGCCAGGATTCGGCCGGCCTGCTCGTAGCGCCCCAGCTCCATCAGAATCGAAGCAATTTGTGCGCGAGCGCCGTCGTCGAAGGGTGCTGCCGCGGCCGCAGCCCGCTCCTCGGCCAGCGCCGAGTTAAAGCGATGCAGCGCGAGGTCGCCGGAGGCGAGCACGTTGAGCGCCCCAACGTTGCGATACGGCTGGAGCCGCAACGACCGTCGAGCCATCTCGATGGCGCGGGTGACGTCGTTGAAGTCACCGTTCTCGCGAAATCGCTGCAGATACTCGCCGGCAAGGATTCGCAGCGTAATCTGATCGTCGGGATCGATGCGAACCTGCGCTTCGTAAAAGGCGACGGCGGCGTTACGTTGCCGGTAGTCGGTCGAAACCAAAACGGGCGTCGCGCTCGCCGCCGCGCCGTGCGCGACGGATATCACCCACGCCGCCCCGATGGCGATTGCCGCCGCAAGGGCGGCAATCGCTCCAGGTGCTCTCACGATCAGAGCGGAGCCTGGATATACGGGAACGTCTTGGTATTCGACTTGTCGTAGGCGACGTTGTCCGTGGTGAGGCAAGGGACTTCCTTATGATCGTCGGGGATTAGGCCCAGCGCCGACAGCGTATTACCGAAGATCGCGCCGAGCGAGATGTCGATGATGTCGTCGTTGAGGGCACGCCCGCCGAACTTGCTGCCGGTCGCGCCGCCCGTCTCGTATCCAAGATAGGAGGCAGTGGTGGTGTTCTGCGAGAGATCGACCTTCATGACGTTGGGGTAGAGTACGGCTTGCAGCGTCTGCGAAGTCGTCTGGTCGCGGAACATCGCCGCAAACGACTCGATCTCGCCCTGCAAGACCGGATCGTTGTACGGCTCCGAGCGATTGGTTTTGTTGTGGTCCTCGAACATCTCGAAGGCTTCCTTGACGGCCGGCCGCGAGAGCAGCTCGATCTGTTTGTAGGCGACCTGTTTGGCCGCGGCGGCGAAGGGTAGTTGTGCGCCCGCGGGGTTGGGATTGGCTATCGAACCGTTCGCGCTGCAGCCGCCGATGACGGCGCCGGCCAGCGCGAGCCCGATGAGACCGATCGTGGAACGTGGTTTCATGTTCAGAGTCTCCTATTGGAACCGGCCGGTTGACGCAGCGGTCGTGGCCCAGAGTGCGATGACTCCCGGCGGTCCGCTCGCCGGTGCGAGCATTTTCTTGGGCATCTCGATGACGATCGAGATGACGTCGTAGGGGGCGAGATAGTCGTGCGGCTTCTTGATGACGCAGCCGTTCGAACCGGCGCTGCCGTAGTCGACGCCGTTGAGAATGATCTCTTGACCCTTCGAGGCGAAGCGGAACGACGTCGCGGTTGCGGGCGGCGTGTGGGGATGGTTCATGTAGTTGCGATCCGGAACGATCTTGAAGAACTGGGCGAGATCGAAGTAGAACGGATCGCGCCGCGGTCCGACAAAGACCTTGATGCCGCCTTTGAGCCTAGTGATGGAGCCGAACGGGAACGTACCGGTCTTACCGATCAGGGTGTTCGTCGTTCCGACTTCGTTGGGGGCCCCCGGCCCGTAGAGCGATATCTGCTGACTCGTTCCGGCCGAATCGGCAGTGAACTGCAAAACCGTGTCTTCCTGGAACGAGTTCGAAGGTACGCCCTTGGTGGCAATCTTGAACTGGTAGAGAAGATTGGGATCGAGGGCGATGCCGCCGGTCATTCCAGTTGGAATGAGCGGACGAACGTCCATCGCCAGTACGACGCGCGATGCGTCGTGCGGATTAGGGAAGGCGTAGACGTCGGTGATATCCGCAAGCGGATTCTTGACGACGGTCGGTGAGTCTTGATGGTCGGATCCCCGCGCCGCTCTAAACGAGAAGAGCGAAACCGAGAACGCGAGCACGAAGACCGCCGCCATCATTCCGACGGAGCGTAGCGTTTTCATGTAGTCTCCTTGATGGCGAGTACGCGGTGCGCGAACCGCGTTGAGTGAAGCGCTGGTAATGCGGCAACGACGATAATGACGAGCAGAACCGCGGCAATCGCGGCGAACTCTGAGATGCGCAGACCCTGCGCGACCAGTCCCTGAGCGAATACGGTCGCGCCGATAATCGAAATGACGGCAGCGGTAACGAAAGGCGCTACGCGAGCGACGCCGGCGAAGAGCGTATGGCGGCCGAGCCATGCGGCGCCGTGAACGACGGCCAGCCCCAGCCCGCTCAATACCGCGGCCAAGCCGAGGCTGAAGACGACGATCAGCAGCAAACCGTAGCCGGCGCGGTGCAAGTGCAGCGCGGTCAACAGTACGACGATCGCTGCCGGGCAGGGCGCGATGCCGCCGCTCATTGCCGCGACGACGGCGCTGCGAAAGCGTAGCGGCGCCGCTCCGGGGATCGCGTGCGAATGGCCGTGCTCGTGGTGGTGGTCGTGCGCGTGTTCGAGACCGGAGGCATGAGCTCGCGAGTGCTCGCGGTCGTGCGCCGCGCGAGCAACGGCGGCGGTCAGGCTGCGCGCGCCGATAAACGCGACGGCGACGCCCGAAATCAGCGTTATCCACGCAAAGAGCCGTTCCGTTGCGAAGCCGGACGCGAAAGTAAGGACCGCGCCGAGTATCAGCACGGCGATCGTGTGGGCGAACGTGAGAGCGGCGGCAAGAATCAGCGCCTGTTTGAAGGTGGCGCGTGCGCCGACCAAGGTGAAGGCGAGCAACGCTTTACCGTGCCCCGGCTCCAGCCCGTGAAGCGCTCCGAGACCGAAGGCGGCGAGAATCGTCAGCAGTACCCACAGCGGCGTCTGCGCTTCACGCGCGACGAGGTCGGACAGGAGTGACGCGCGGACGATCGACGCATTGCCGCCGCCATCCGACTGGTCGTCGGCAAAGACACGTGCGTTGACAATCCGTCCGGCGACGACGTCGAACGTCGCGCCATCGTTATGACGCGGCGAACCGACCAGCGCGCTCGGATAAGAACGAAGGCCGTTGGTCGGATCGGTGCCGCCGGGAAGAACGACGTCCTTCCAACCGATGCGGCGGTCGGCGTAGACGGTATCTTTCAGCGAGATCGACGAGGCATTGGGCGGCAGTGATGCAACGTAATCGCCGGTCCAGTAGAGGATCGGCAAACCTCCGGCACCGTTTCGCGTTCGCGCGGAGACGCGCTCGGGTTGCAGCGGCAGCAAGACGCCGTTGCGGTGAAGCGAAAGTCCGCCGGCAACGAGTCTACCTTCGGCATCGACCCAATCGCGCATCGTTGAGGCGTTCCACGATGGCGGACCGTGCATGATTTGAAAGCTTGGAATCTCGGCAATGTCGAGCACGTAATGCAGACGGAGTCGGGTCGCGCTCGCCTGGATTTGCACGAGATGATTGATCGTAAAGTTCCCGAGAGGGTGGGCGGTAGCGGTGCCGATTCCCAGCGAGGACAAGCACACCGCCCACAGCGTTATACTCGCCGCTCGACGCACGTACCTCAATGCTCCTTATTTTGTCCGTTTTCACCCAAACGGCGGGGCAGGTCACTTGGATTGCGCCGTCGAGAAAATTTATTTATGGAACCGCTCGACCTACGAAATACGCCCCCGCGCAGCTGCTATGCAGAGCTCGACGGTCTGATGGTGATGCCGCGCACGATCGACAAGCTGCGCGCGCAGCTGCCCGGCGGCGATCCGGGAATCTACTTCATTAACGGCAAGATTAAGGGAATCTCAGGATACTTGCTGGACCGCCTGGGGATTTCGGAGGCCGATCTGTTGGAATCCGTTAGGCTTGCCGCGACGGAGGACGACGTCGCTGCCTGGCTGCGCGAACGCACCGACGCATCGCAATATCGGGCGATCAACGCGACCCTTCGCCGCATCAAGCCGAAACACGCCGAAGACGAGGCCTACTTCCGCAACGAGTATGCCGGAACGCTGGAAGCGCATCCCGAGTTGGAGTTCATCGTCGACATCGTTGATGCCGACGATCGGCGCCGTTTCGGCTAGTGCACGGTTATCCGGCCGACCGCCTCAGGCGCGAGTACCGACGTGAACCACATCGCCCCGTCGGGACCCTCGGTAATCTCGGGGTACTCGCCTAACTCGCTCGCCGGCGGCTTGAAGAACTGCACCTTACCTTTGGTCGTCATCCGTCCAATCCCGAAGCGTTGGCCGAAATCAGTAAACCATATTGCACCGTCAGGGCCGGTCGCGATACCCCCGGGCTGCGAGTACTTAACGTTGATAGGAAACTCTTTATATTTTCCTTTGGTCGTCAGACGGCCGATCGCTTCGCCCTCGGTAAACCAGAGCGCGCCGTTCGGCCCGACGCAGATTTGATCGGGGGCGGAGCCGACGTCAAACGCCTTGCTCTTCCCGCCGGGCGACAGGCGAATTACGCGCGCGGATGAGTGGCTGCCGTTGAGGTACTCAGTTACCCAAAGATTCTTGTCGGGACCGGTAACGATGCCCTGATACTCCGTGTACGTCCCACCCAGCGTAAAGTGCTTGACCTTCCCTTTGGTTGTCATGCGTCCGACCGTGCCGTTGGACTCGCCGAACCAGAGGGCACCATCGGGGCCCGTCGTTATTCCCTGCGGAAACGACCCGCCCGGATCTTTAAATAGCGTGACGCTGCCGCTGGGCGTAATGCGCCCGATCGTAGCGTCGTCCTGTTCGACCGTAAACCAAAGATTGTTGTCCGGACCGACGGTTATGCCGGTGGAAATCTCCACGCCTGCCGACTGCTGCAGCGTATAGTTGCCGTCGGTAGTGATTCGCCCGATAACGTCGTTGCCCGGATCGGTGAACCAAATCGCGCCGTCGGGACCAGCAGTGATTCCATACGGCGTGGCATCACCAAATGTATCGTCGAAAATCGTGATTTTTCCGCGTTTATCGGGTAGTAGTGCCATCCTCGAAAGCGCGGTGTGCGATGCTTGCGGCACGGCGCTGCCGTTTGAGAGGGCGCAGCCGGCCAGCAAGAGAGCTGCCGGAAAGACGGCAACCAAAATCATCCGGTTCACGAGCAATCTCCTTAAGCGTTCGGGCAGCTGGGGACGGGCTTGGGCCGCACGGCGTGGTCCCAGAGCCGTTTGGTCCAGCAGTCGCCCAAGAGCGAGCAGTAGCATACCGTGAGGTCGATGTGGCGTATGTCGGCAATCACGCGATTTGCGAGAAACTTTCCTTCGACGCGAAGCAGTTCGACTTTTGAACCCGCCGGAATGACGTCGCCGGCAACGATGCTGCTCGCCGTCATGTTCGCGACGCCGTGCACGTGCAAGCGGTTCTCCTCGGCCTGGGTAGCGTCGCGTTCCGGGCGAATCGCGTCGCTAAGCGCCGGCGTGATGGTCGGGCCCACGGGCCGCTCGATCGGCTTTCTGTCGCGCGTCACGACCGCGTTGAAGATCAGCGCCGGTCCGATCCCCGCATTGCTGATGTCGAGCTCAAAGAATTTATCGGGGGAGCTCGACGTGATATAGGTCAAATATGGCCAGACGGTCGCACTGAACTGTTTGCGGATCACGTAGGTCTGATAAGCCGAGGCGCCGGCGGCCACGCCGCTAATCAGAAGCGCGGCCACCGCGACGGTCAGATCGAACCGAAAAGCTTTCTCGTTCACGAGCCTAGAGTTCTATGAGCCCCCTCTGTCATCCTGAGCGAGGCGCGAAGCGCCGTAGTCGAAGGACGCCGCTGGCCGTGTCACCTAAGCACCCCGCTTTCGCACCTATCTTAACGAACGTGAAACCAAGACTTAGCGATTTAGTGCGACGCTTACCGTCGCGGAATAGAGATTGGAAACACCGTCCACCACGAGAACGCCAACTGGTTTGCCTGTTGGATAACTCCAGAAGCCAATGCGGCCGTCCTGATGTTCCTTCCCGTCCGGCGCAATAATTTGGTCGTGATAGATATAATCCAATCTCCCTGGCTCGCTACGATGTCGGGTCCGAGTCGTACCCACAACCGCTCCCGTTGAGCCCGAGATGCTCACCCGGTAAATCAGAACCCCGTCCTGGACGGTGATGTCCTTGCCGTCCCATTGAACGGCTCCCTCACGCTCGAGCGTCTTATTCAGGTTAATTCTAGTAAACGTACTTGCTCCCGAGGAAAGCTCGGCAAGCTCTATGCCACTAGCTGCGTTGCCCTCGACGAAGAGATCTCCCTGGCTGTCATAGCCACACGAATAGTAAGCGTTCATGCCAGGAACCGTGTACGCGCTGGGCGTGCCCTTGGCATGCTTGAAAATCGCGACATCGGCTAGCGAAGAGTTGGGGGCGGCGCGACTCACGACGGCCAGATTCCCGGTTTTCGGGTCGCTGGCGCAATCCATGGCATAACCGTTGCCTCCATCGCCGAGCGTAGCGATCGGCGCCGTCCCACCGTGGGCATATTCGTAAATCGTGGTGCCGTAGTAGTACTCCGCTTCGATAAAAACATCGCCCTTCTTGTCTGAACAGATGCCCTCCGTGGTAGCAGGCGGATAGGAGGGATTCGAAACCGTAAATTTTGCCACGAAAGCGTTGCCTGGGTAAGTGTAGATAACGACGACACCGTGGTGTTGTCCAAAGCTATAGCCTTGGTCGACGTAAAGCAGGTCACCGGAGCCGGACGCCATCCCCGCATGGTTGACTCTGCCCTGCGGAGGCGCGCCCGGCGCTCCGATCGTAGCCTGCGGTCCTTCGCAGCCCGCGAGCATTGCCGCGGCAACGCTGACGCTAAAAACGTAGGGGCCCAAGTCTAGGGTTCTCATTTGCTGTGCCTCCTGAAGCCTGAACGGATCGCCTGCCTAAGCACGTTCACCGCTAAGCCTCTGTTCCATCGCGGACGTCAGGCGAAAAGGCGACGCCCGACAGCACGGCATAGCCCCCGTAGCTGCTGCTCATGATGGCCAGTTCGCCGGATCGGCGTTGCCTTGCGCGACAACCCAGTTTTTGCATCGACGAGATGTTGATTCATCGTGCCGGCCCACTGGCGGTTGCGGCCAGCGACTATCAAGCAGACACTTGCCGAAGACGGGCGCGCTGACGTCACTAGATGGAAGGCGGTGCTGTTCGCGAACACTACTTAATGAGAGCTTCGTCACGAATCCAAGCGAGCGCCCTAGCGGCAGCGATTCTCACCGCGGCACTTAGTGCTTGCAGCAGTGGAAATCAAGCACAAAAACAAGCCGGTGCGCTGCCGACCGTCGGCCAGGTTTTACAGCGCTTCGTCGACGCCGTCGGCGGCGAGAAAGCAATCTTGCGGCCGCACTCCATGACGCTGCGCAGCGACGTCACGGCGTACGCTCCCAAACAGAGTCGAATCCACGCGTCGCTCGTCGTATATCTCGCAAACTTCAAGCGCCTCCAAGTCGCAAAAGTCGGCCGCTTGACGTATCTATCGGGGTACGACGGAAAGATCGGGTGGTCGGTCGTACCCGGCCGTAAAGTGGAGATCGTCCGCGGACACGACGCGATCTCGATCCGGCGCGACGCCGACATGTATTACTGGACGCACGTCCAGCGCTACTTCCGCTCATTGAAAGTCGTCGGCATCGAGGAGTTTGCCGGGCGCCGCTGCTACCATCTGCGTGGCACGACGTTGTGGAACAACGAAAACAATCAGTACTACGAGGTCACGAGCGGGCTTCTTGCCGGCTTTCGCTTCCATCAGTGGATTGCCGGGAAGGCGGAGAAACCGGAGACGCGCCAAGTCTTTGAGGGCTACAAAAAGTTCGGCGGAATCGGATTCGCGACGCGCGAAACCGATTTTCGCAACGACAAGCTGGTCGCCGCGTCGCGCCTAAACTCGGTGCAGTTTGATAACGTCGACCCACATGTCTTCACGCCTCCGCCTGCGGTGCGGCGCCTCGAACGCTAGTTCATACGCGAGGACCGTTTACGGGCGCTCGAAGAAGCGCGTGAGCGCCGCCATGGTCGCGCTCGGATTTTCTTCCATTAGCCAATGACCGGTGTTGTCGAGTACCACGACGGTAACGTCGCTCGCAACCAAACGCACCTGCTTCCCGAGCGCCGCGCCGTTGGCTTTAGCGCCGCCGATCGACAGGACGGGCATCTGCAGCTTCGTCTTCGCCAGCGCGGCGAAATCGATCGCAGTTTTCGGAAAGGAATCGAAGTAAGCCCACCCGGCCGTCATGCGTCCCGGACGCGAATATGCCGCGATGTATTGATCGCGCTCGGCGGGCGTCAGCGAATGATTCGGATCGGCGGCGAAGTCATTCCAGTAGTAGTTGAAGTACGCTCGCTCGCGCCCGGTGACGAGCGCCAGCGGCGTCGGTCCGTGAAAGCGAAAGTGCCAGAGGTTGGGGTTGTCGTAGATCGCCCGCCACCCGGCGACGCCGGGGAGGAATGCATCCATCAGCGCCAGTTGCATAACTTCGTGCGGATACGTCGCAGCGTAGGCATACGCAACCATCAAGCCGATGTCGTGACCGGCTACTCGAACTTGCCGGTACCCGAGCGCGCGCACCGCGTCGCGAATGCGTTTCGCCGCGCTCGCCATGTCCGATCCGGATGCGGGAATCGAGGAGTTCCCGATGCCGGGCAGATCGGGCGCGACGACCGTGTACCGGGGCGCCAACGCAACGGCCAGCGGTTTCCACATGCGCGAATCCTCGGCGTACCCGTGAATCAGCACGATGACCGGACCGCGTCCGCCCACCGTGACGCTCACCGTGTCGCCATCGACGGTGACGCGATGGGTTGTAAAGCCGGGTCCGAAATCGACTGGAAAGGCACGGGCGGTCTGGGGAAGCAGGAGGGCGCCGGCCAGCGCCGTCACCATCAACGGCTTTATCGGTTCCATCTCAACACGATAGCGCGAAGCAAGGCGGCCCGCCAGTGGTGCCGAGTCACCCCCAAATGTCAGGGCTTTAGTACGAGCACGTCGCCGGCGTCGCGTCGTATGGCTGCATCGGTAAACGGGAGCGGCTGCAGCTTCCCGTCTACCCAATCGCGCGTGAGATCGGTGTAGTGCCCCGATCCCGGTTCGCCCGACTCGCCGCTGGGGATCGCGATTCCGCCGGCATCCCAATCACCGACGTCCCAAACGGCGCGAAAGCCCTGCGCCAGCCCGGGTTCCTGCAGGTGAATCGTGTATTCGTCGCCCTCGCCCGGCAGCCGCGCGCCATTGAGGAACGGGAAGTTCATCGGCGCGAGCAGATGCTCGATGCGCATGCTTCCGGCGTCGCCCCACGGCCGCCGTTCGCGCAACGCAAAGAAGCGGAACATCCCCAGCAGATCGCGCTCCAGGTCGAGCGGCGCCCCGGGATCTTCGCGCAACTGATTGAGCCGCTGCTCGAACGCGGGATCTTGATCCAGCACCGCAGCGCGCAGCGCGTGTTCCACCGATGCGGCGCGGGAATCCGGCGCAAAACGCCCGTCCCAGCGCCCCAGCATCGCCAGCGCTTCTTCACTCACGTCGGGGGAGGAATGCGTCCGCGCAAAACGCACGACGTCGCGGGCGATCTCGGCGTCGATGGGCGAAAGCGTATCGAGCTGCATCTGCGAGAAATACGCCGCGTCGTAGCGCCCACGCAAGCGGAGCAGCTGCGCGATTCGATAAGCGCGGTACGGCGCGCCGAACTGTGCCGATAAGCGATACGGATACGCGGGCTCGTACGCTTTGTTGTTTGCCGTAACTAAAATAGCATCGCGTGACGGCGCGCGGCCGGGCAACCGAGCGAAGGGAATCGGCGCGAAGCGTTCGCGCAGATCGCGCGCCGGATGCACGTAGCGCCCCCACGCCGGATCGTCGGGCACGAGGCCGGCGACGTGAAACGCTATGCGGCCGCTGCGGTCGGCGACGATGAAGTTCTGCGGCGAACCGCGATAGCGCGCCACAATCCGCAACGCTTCGCCGATATCGCGGGCGCGGTCGAGGGCGAGCGCCGTGGCGATCGTCGATTGCCGTTCGGCGTAAACCGGCCAGCGCACCAAAGCCACCGCCGACGCATCGTTGTCGTTGGGGACGGAGAACTCGCGCGCCGTTCGATAGTACGTCTGCGTGACGTCGCGCGCGAATCGCACGTGAAAGCGTTCTAGCCTCCAACGCTTGGAAGCGAGGCGCCCCGCCTCGAAGACGCTGGTCGTTGCCATCTCGGCGTTGGTCGTGGCCCACGCGACCCATTCGTTATGTCCCAGCACCACGCCCGGCATTCCCGGAATGGCCGCGCCGGCAACGTGCAGCCCGGGCGATTGCAGGTCGACGAGATACCAAATCCCCGGAATCGTCAGGTCGAGGTGTGGATCGTTCGCCACTAAAGCGTGCCCGTCGCGGCTGCGCGCAGCACCGCTCCCCCACGCGTTGCTGCCGATGTCGTGCCGCACCGACCGATCGGCGAGTTGCGACGAATCGCAGTCTTCCGCAACGGCGTGAGGCGCAGCACGATCGCGCGTGCCGTCAACGGTCACGTCGTAGCGCGCATCCGATAACGGGAAGAACGCGTCGAAACAGCGCGGCCCGCTTTGGCGCCACGTAGCATCGCGGGTGAAGATGTCGTGCCACGAGTCGGCCAGCTCGAGCGAGGCGACGACCGAAACGGCCACCGAATCCTTCGGCGTCCAGGCTAACGGACGGTAGAGCAGCATCCGAAACTCAACCGGCAGCGGCTGCGACTTCGCCGCCGCGTTGACGCCGTCGCTAAACGCCGTCACCGCGGCTCGATCGTGCGGCGTCATCGCGCGCAGTTGCCGCTGCGCGACCGCATCGATATCCACCGCGCGCTGCATCCTATCGTAGGTCAGTGCTTTATTCCCGGCGATTTCCGCCAATCGGCCGTACGCGTAGCGCCGCGCCAAGTCGAGTTGAAAGAGCCGGTCCGAACCCTGGACGTAGCCCTCGGCAAAGTAGAGATCGTGCTCGTTGGCCGCGCGAATGTGCGGGATGTCGCGCCGGTCGCGCAGGACCGTCACCGGCGCGGAGAGCTGCGGAGCGATAAACGTACCGCCGGCGACCGCCGCCCCGCGCAGCCCGCCGGCGACGTCGGCAATATACGCGGTAACGGCTGCCGTCAAACAGACGCACAGCGCGACGGCGTGGCGGCGCAAAGCGTAGGCGACTGCCGCCACGGGCGCCGGGTCGGCGGTGGCACTCAGTCGCGGATCGGGCCGCTCGAAGAAGCCCACGGTACTCCTGATTTCAGCGCCTCGGGCACGCCACCCGTGACCGAGCACCGGGAAGGCGGCCCGCGGAATCGAAGCGTCCGCTTCCGGAGGTGCGAGGGTGATGAGCGATCTCAAAGAGACAATCGAAGTCGAATGCCCGGCGTTCTATGCGATCCATCATGTCGAGCGTTTCTTCACGGTCCATCGCCGGGATCAGGCGCAGGGGATGCTGTCGCTGCGAGTCGACCTTTCGAACCTCAAGCTGCCCGGATCGAGTCAGGCACGCCACGACGTGCGCGTGCAGCACGAACTAGCCGGAGAGGACGGTCACAAGCACCTTGCGTTGTCGTGGGATCCCGAGGACCAGACGGTCCCGCGCTTCAGCGGAACGCTTTCCAGCAGCCCGGCGGAGCCCGGCAAGACGACGTTGACGCTGGATGGGACCTATACGCCGCCGCTGGGCGTCGCCGGAAAAGCGTTCGACCTCATCGTCGGACGAAAGATCGCCGCCGCGACGGCCCGAGCGCTGCTCGAGGACATCAAAAAGTTCGTCGAGTCCGACTACCAGACGGCCGCGGCGACGAATCTCGCGTCGTCGCCGAAAGATTAGCGGCTATCCCGTCGGTACGTCGATCTGACGCTCGCGGTGGAGAAGCAGCCAGTCGCAGGTTTCCGCCAGCGCTTCGCGGCCGAGATGAACCAGCACGGATCGCGCTGCCGGTAAATTCGACTCCTCCAAGCATAGCCTGATACGATCGGCCGCAATACGGTAGAGGAGCCACATACGATGGTAGCGGCGAGCGTGCTCCTCGTGCGCGCGCTTTTGCGCGTAGCCGGTTAGGAGCCCGGCGCTCACGAGCGCCAGTTCCAGGAGCGTTATGAGTGCGTCGCGATAACCGGTTGCGCCGGCTGCCAAGACGCCCGCCAACGCGATGGCAACCGCACCGGTTAAGAGGAGGCAGCTCGTCGCGCTCCATTTGATGCGCGACGCCATGACGCGTTCCTTTTGCATGGCGCCGGCAAAATACGTCGCCTCGCCGCGAACCCACTGCGAGAGAATAATCTCCAGTAAAGCCGGCTGATCGACCTTCTTCAGCTGCGCGCCGGGGTCGCTCTGCGGCTGGAACGTGGGAGCGCGCATCGCGTTTCGTATCCAATCGAGTTCGCCTTCTTGCCGTGCGAGGTAGTGATCGTAGACGGACTCGGCGATTCCCGCGAGGCGCCAATAGAACTGAACGCGCAGCCCTTCGGCCAAGGCGCGATAATCCTGAAAGCGATCTTGCAAGCGACTCCGCGTCTCGGCGAGATCTAGGCCGAAAGCGAAGACGACGAGAGCAAAAAAGACCGCGTAGAGTATCCCGGCCTCCGTATAGAGGTTCGAATAGAAGCTGAAGACTGCAATAGCAATCCAAATCACACCAAATAGCGCCATCATTACGGCGTGTGTAAGATTGCGGCACCGTAGCGCCAAAGCGTCGGCCTTGCCGAAGAGCGAACGCGTATAGCTCAGAATGGAGGGCTCCAGATTCAACCTCGTCGCCGCAGCGGACGGCAGCAGCATGTCGGCACTCTTGGCGGCCTGCCGGTCCACTGGTACGGTGAGCGCGTCATGGTTGAAGCGGTCGAGGCTGCGCAAACTCTCCTCAAAGGCTCTGCGCGCGGCTACGGCGCCGCCTTCTTCGGAGGCATCCGCTTGCGGATAGAGCCAACGCGCCGACACGGACGTCGTTACCGCCGGACAAGACTCACCGGCTGCAACGTCGCGTACCGACCGGATGTGATAGACGGCACCCGTTTCGTCGGTATGCAGCGCATCGCGTCGTCCGCTGAGATAGTGTGCGGGAACGCCGCGAAGCGCGAAGCGTACGATCTGCGACGTTCCGCCGAGCATCTCGTCGAGGTTTCCATCCCACAGCGCGATGAGAACTTGACTGTGGCGCACGATGAAGGCCCCGGCGTTGGCGTAGCGACTATCGCGAGCCGGGCCCGGGCTCTCCACATTCTTATCGCCGTCGTCGCCCGCGTTTTGCACGACGATGGCGTCGTAACTCTCCGTCAGAAGCCGGCGAAACTCTTCGAGGGAATGCGGCGACTGAAAGTCGCCTTCGTACACATCTACGGCCATCGGCAAAACGGCGCACAGCTTCGCCCCACAATCGAGGGCCGTGAGCGCAACGAGCCGATCTGCACCTTCGGCCAGCGACGAGAGCAGGACGATCGGCGTGCTGGGATAGCGCTCGCTCAAGGACGCGAAAAGACGGCGTACTTCTTCGGCGATTTTAGGAATCGCATCGCCTGCAAGATCGCGGTGTCCCGTCACGCCGACGACGAGGGGCAGTGGGCCTTTCGCCGCGTTCGGCCGTTGATTCATCGCTCGAAATGATATCAGTTTGCGGCGGTCCGGTCCACGCTATGCGGGAGGCGAACGCGAGCGCGTGCAACAGGTTCTTCGCGATGCCCAGATGGACGGCTAGCCTCGGATTCCTCGTCGGCATCTATTTCGCGACGATGGCCGTCGCGGCGTTCTGGATGCCCCACGAATGGGATTGGGACGTCCTCAAATGGTTGAGCGCGGGCGTTCCCCCGATGCTCTCTTCCGACGTAAGCATCGTCGACGTCAATCGAGACCCGTCAGACGTCCCGGCCTTTCGCCGTCGCATCGCCGAGTTTCTCGACGGGCTGGTCAAGAGCAGCCACCGGCCCGGCGCGGTCATTCTCGATGTGGAATTTGTTCCATGCCAGTCAAACCCGTGTGGAGAGCCGATGGCCTCCGCTCGGGCAGCGCTAGTCGCCAGTATCCGCGACGCCGCGCGGCACTTTCCCGTCTACGCTACCGAGGAGCCGCAAATCAGCCGCGACGACGTCGTCATAGGACCGCTCGACGCAAAGGACCCCGAGATTTATCGAACGCTCAGCGGCGCGGCGCAAACGCGTTTCATCAGCGTACCCAGCGCCAAAGGCCTGTTTTACCGAATCTGTTATGCGGGCGTACCGCTCGAAGACGCGACGGGCACCGTGGAAGGCGTCGAAAACATTTGGGCGATGGTCGCGCGAGTGCTCATGACGCCGCACGTTTTTGCCGCTTCTCCGCCTTGCGACCAGACGCACGTCCCGGTGCGCCTCGGTCCTTCGATCCCGATGCGCAGTCCCTTCGTCTATGAGTTTAACGGCGAACGGAGCTTCGCCCACTATGCGGATTTCGACGACAAGGCATTCGTTATCGTCGGAACGATGCGATACGACCGGCTGCCGTTTAACGACCGCAGCGGACCGGAAGTCCTAGCCTGGGCGCTCAGCAATGCACTCGATGAAGGGGCCCTCGTTGGGAGGTCTGCCTACTACGACGTGCTGCCGCAGAACGGAGCGCTGCTCTTGCTGATTCCGCTCTTCTCGGCGATATCGGTACTGGCCTACGCCGCGGTTTTCGTTCCACTGCGTCGCGCTCGCTTGCGCGGTCTGCGCGCCTTGTCACCCTGGATTTGTGCGACCTTCGCGGCGACCGTGGGCCTCGCCGTCTTCGCGGCCTTCGAAGGCTGGCTTTTCTTGTCGCACCACCTTCAGCCGCAGGTTTCGCTGATTGCATTCGGCGTGTTGCTCGCCTCGGGGTTGAGCGGCGTGCGCGGCTCGCAGCTCCAGGCTGAAGAGAGCGCCGCGCTCGACGCTCCCGCCGGTACGGAGACCTATGACTATGACGTTTTTGTCAGCTACGCGCACGGCGAACGCGACTGGGTAGTCGAGCACGTGGTCCGGCCGCTGCGTGCGGCGCGGCTTGCCGACGGGCGCAAGCTGGCGATTTTCTTTGACAACGATTCGATCCGAGCCGGAACGGCCTGGCAAACGAAGATCGCACTTGCAATTGATGCCAGCCGATTTATCATACCGGTCTATTCTACGGCGTATTTCTCACAGCCGTATTGCCGTTTCGAGATCCTGAGGGCGCACCGTAAGTGGATCCGTCTGGGAATGGGCTCGCGCTGCGTGCTGCCGATTATGCGGGGATACCCCGATATTCCGGCCGACGTCGACGACATTCAAGCAATCAGCATCGACGCTCGGCCGGATATCGTCGACCAGCACGTGACGGAGATCGTCGCGTCACTATCGCGGCGCGCCCGGCCAAGCGATACGACGAAGGAGGCGCCAACCTCGTGAAACAGCTGGCATACTGCGCATTTGCGGCGGCGCTGTGCATTTCGATGGGTCTTCAGGCCAGTGGCGCCGCGCAGGCACGCTTCCACACCGTCCGGCAGTTGCGGATGGGCGACCGAGAGCTACGTTCGGCAAGCGACGTCACGATCGCACGAGGCGGGACCGTGGCGCACGCAATTCGCGTCCACGAAAGGATCGACGACGGCACGCGCATCGACGTGACCGGCAATCTTACCGTCGTCGTCGTCAGTAGCGATAACAAGAGTACGATTACGCTGGAACCGGGCTCCAGCGTAACGTTCGTGAGCACCGGGAAAGGCGAACTGATTGCGGCTAACGGCGGCACGTCGCAATATTTTGTCGAACCGCACAGTCTCGACTTCTTCCGCGTACAGTCGAGCGAAGTTCTCACCGCCTCGGTCCGGGGAACGCAATTCTCGGTAGCCGCGTCGGGCGGAAGCGTCACGTATATCTGCCGCAGCGGCGAGGTCAACATCGTCAAGGCCGGCTACCTGATCATCGGCACAAAGCGCCTAAAGACGTCGCTAATCGACGTCCTCTCCTCGACGAGATCTCCGCAACTGACCTACCATCCGAGCCTCACGTGGGAGTTGGCGCACTACGATACCTTTCCACAAGCCGAAGCCTTCTATCGCAGCCAACTGAGCCGAGCCACGGCTTCCGGCGATCGCGCGGCCATTGACGCCGCGCGATTGAACCTTGCCAATATTTTGCGCTTCGAAGGGAACTACGCGGAAGCGCAAGATCTCTTCGGCGCAGTGTTCGTTGAAGAGCAGCAACTCGGCGATGCTGACCGGGAGGCCAACGCGCTCAAAGGTAATGGATTGATCCTTTTCGATCAGAGTAACTACGTCGACGCACTGAAGGCCTTCGATCGCGCGCTCCAGCTCTTCGCCCAGGTGAACGATGAGGACGGCAAAGCCGGCGACGTACACGGACATCGGTAACGTTGAGATGGACCAAGGCCGCCTGGACGATGCGTTGGCGTCGCACGAGCGTGCCCGCGCGCTTTTCCGTAGGACGAGAAATGTAGACGGCGAGGCTCGCAGCGCTACTCAATATCGCGATCGTACAATCCCATAAGGGGGCCTATGCTGCGGCATTGGCATCGACCAAAATGGCTGAGCCGATGTTTGCAATGGTAGGGGATCGCGATGGCGAGGCTTCCGCCCTGAACAACACCGGCATTGATAGAGACCTATCAGCACCACTACCGCGACGGGCTCGAAGATTCTGGCCGAAGCTCTGAGGCTCTTCCAACGACGTAAACGACCAAGAGTGGATAGCCTATACAACGATGAACATCGGAACAGCCCAGTACGAATTGAAAAACTTCGAAGCGTCGAGACAATCCCTCGACGAGGCGCTTCGACGATTTCCAGCTGCTTGGCGACCGTGTCGGCGAGAATAGCGCGGTCTGCTGAGACTCGGAGCTCTCGAAGACGCGCAAGAGAAACTACAGCATCGCGCAGCAGTTGCTAGAAGCAGGCCTTTGAGGCATTCAAGGCCATCGGCGACCCCGACGACCAGGCCAACGCGAAGCATAAGCTCGGCCTAGTTTACGTGCATCAGTCGCGCTATGCCGATGCGCTCGATCCGCTTAAGTACGCCCTCAAAGGCTTTCACGACCTGGGCGAGCTCGCCAGCGAGGCCGACACGCTGGTGGATCTGGGAACAGCCTACGAGCGGCTTGGGCCAATACCAAGATGCGGCGGAAGCCTACCGCCGCGCCGCGCTGATTTACGCAGCGCTCGGCGACGCTGCAAGTAATGCAGCCCTAAGCCTCGGGCTCGAACAGCGGCATGCGCGCATCCTCGGGGCGCTCGATGTCGGCCTCGAGAAGCGCCAAAGCCGCGTCGCCTTTATATAAGCTACCGTTGCGCCAATCGTCGCGAGCCACCGTCGCCCCGGAAATCGGCCGCATTCGCGACGGCGTCCTCCATAATACGCCTAGCGCGCCGCAACCAGCTCGCGTCGCCGCACGCACGATAGAAGTTGAGCAACGCGTAAGCTCGCCCGGCCATGCCGCAGCAGAGGTTGGGGTTAGGCGTGTCGTTCTCCCAGGCGTGCCACGCGGCGCCTTCCGCCAGCTCGAAATATCGCGGGTCGCGCAGTAACTCGGTTTGCCTGCGTCCACAAGAAAGACGTAGCCCGGCGGCGCCGTTGCACCAGCTCGCGGCGAATGCCGGATCGGCGGTGCGACGCCGAACCCTTCGGCTCCACTGCAGTCCGCGACCCTCATGTACGTCCGAAAGCGGCAAGCTCTTCGAGCCGAGTTGACGAGCCAGTCGGACATCCTTTTACCGGTAACGAGCAGCCACGTCATCGCTGCGATATAACAGCCCCGCCCAGCCGTGAGCGATCCCGAAATATGGCAAGCCCGGGAGAAGCTGCCGACCGGAGCGTATCCGGCGAACTTTCCTTCAAGAGGCGCAGCAGATGCGTCGCCGGTTTCGCTCAGTTCCGGCCGTCGTGCCGGCACGGCATCCCATAGCAGCGCGCAACCCAAGCAGTGCTTCCGGCCAGGCCTCCCGTAGCTCGACGAGACCGTGCCGGCTGCCGCGCGAGGCCGAGAAAGCGATCCGCCGCCAAATCTTGCGAGTAGCCGTCGCCGCGCGCCGATGCAATGAGCGCAGCAACGGCATAGACGCCCAAAGCGGACCGTGATAGAGAGATTGCGGCCCAACGCCATTCGGCGCCCAACGTCTAATTCGTCACTCCAAAATGCCGTTATCGTCGCCGAACCCGCGCGAAGCGACCGCTCGCACCAGGCGTCGGCCAGCGCCAGCAATGAGCCGTCGCTCGCGAACGCAAGCGAGCCGACAAAGCGCGTAAGCGAGCCCGGCGCTGCCGTAAGCGACGGAGGTCGTCGGTGCAGACATCCCGGTATGCATCAACGCCCTCCGATCGCCGCCGCCGCGACGATGCCGAAATGAAGGTTTTGCGCGCGCTCCTTCGATGTCGCTGCCGTCCACAGTTGAGCCTTCAATCGCGACTTCTCCCCACGCGCGCGCGAACTCGGCCATCGAAGCGAACCGGTTCTGCGGCACCTTCTCCAGCGCGCGCGCCAGTACACGCTTTCGGCATCGGGCCAAGCGGCAACGGACTGCCGCGTCGAACGGCATCATCTTACGTCGTACGCGATCTGCTGCAGCATCGCGCGCTTTTCAAAGATAAAATCTGAGATAGTGCGAGCCCGTGACGAGGTGGTACAGCATCGCGGCCGCAGCATATTGCTCGCCAGCGAACGATGCCGGCGGCGGCGGTGCGGGCCGTCGAGGGCCGCTTTGGCACTTTCGGGATCGAGGTAAAAGCTAACTCCGCCTCGCGGCGCTGCGACGCTCGTCAGCGGCATTTATCCGCGATGCGAGCTAGGCCGAAGTCGATGAGCTTGACGGCGATGCTGCGCGTCCACCAGGCGTTGCGCGGATTGACGTCGCCGTGAATGACTCCACGTTCGTGCAGTTCGGCGTATGCCTCGACGATATTGCCCGCGATTGTATGCAGCGCCCCGCGCGCGGTCGGATCGCCCGACTGCGGAACTCGGCGCACGCGAAGTGCGCCTCGGAACCGCCGAGCCACTCCGACCACAAGTACGGGCGACCCTGCTCCACACGCCGGTCGCCAACACCCGCGGCGTAAAAACTCCGCCAAGCCGTTGCCAAAATTGCGGCTTCCCGCGAAATAGCGCGAGCGGCGGATTCGACGCCCGGCCTTGCAATCTTCATCGCGGCGAAGCAGACCCTCGACAGAGCGAACTTGATAGACCTCGCAATCCTCGAACGCTTGAACGGCGGTGACTATCGTCCATCCCTCCATCGAAGACCCGATTTCGACAGACGGCGCGACGGCGACAGATTCCGGCGACCCTGCGGCAACGAGCAGTCCGGTTTCGACGAGCGAACGAAGCAGCGGGAGCGATTCGACTAGCACCCGTTCCGCATCGAGCTTGTTGCTGACGCTGAAACGCGCGACAGCTTGGGCGATGGTGCTCGGTTTTTCGAACTCCCTGATCAACGCGGCAGCTTCCGGATCGAGGACTTTAGAGTAGGATCGCGAGTTCCGCCGGCTAAATGCGTAATCGCCAGGTTCGGCGGTGATCTGACGCTGCATCTGCTCGGGCAAATCGCCCACCGGCACCAGCGACGCTCCTTCGGGCAAAACGAACTGCCCCGTTAAGGTCACTTCCGAGGCGCCCACGTATCGGTATCGACCTTTTCCAGGCGCAGTCGGTCCAATGCATAGCGCACAGGCGTAACGTGGCGCTCGGTCATGCGTTTGGCTGCAACGAGCGCCGCAGCCAATCGGCGGCAAACGCGCACGCGCCAACTCTCCCCTTGCAACCACTGTAAACCGTGAGACTCTTCGCTTGGCGGATCGACTCCCCGCGAAAGTACTCCGCTCGGCGCAATTTCGGCGGTGAACGGCACGCCGTGCGCGGGACAATTCGCCAGCCTCTCGCGCAGCTCCGCAGCCAACTCTTGAAGAGCGGCGGCATCGCACACGTAAATTACGATCTTGTCCGGTCGCAGCAGTCCTGCCAAGTCCCTTCCGACTTTCCAGTGGAAGACCTTGAATCTCGGCAAAACAGGAACGACGGCGTCGATCGCTTCGGCAAGCGCTTCGCACCGCGGACTGACGTAGAGTTTATGGATCTCGCCTGACGGAACGCGGTGCCTAAGCGAGCGAAACGAGATCCACGCAGGGTTTGCGGTTTGGGGGACGCGAAGCCACTCGCGATCGAGCAGGCGCATCGTGTGCGCGCCGTTCAATCCAAGAAACGTCTCGACCGCGCCGGTATCGGGCAAGCGCCTCCTCCACGCCGGGGTGATCGGAATGCGGTTGTACGAATAGAGCCGAGCGGCGAGAACGTCCGCGTCGTAAATTTCCAAAGCATCGGCATATTCGATTGCGCGACGCGAAAGGGCACCGAGAAACCCCCCCGGTGCCGGCAATGCCGGTTCACCGAAGATCGCGTGATACGCAGCCGGCCCGGCGATCATCCGGCCATCGAGCTCGGCCTCCAGGATGCCGTCGGCAATCATCGCGCCGACAACCGAGTCGCACTCTTCGCCCATCTGGCGAATCGCATACTGGGGCAGCATCATAGGCCGGTCGAGAGTCGAGAACAAGAGCGCGGTGTCTCGCGAAACGGCCTTGATAGTCAGACTCGCATCGTTGCGCGCGCGGAGTACGCCATAACAATCGGGATCGCCGCTAAGACCAGCCAACAAGCGCCGCTCTTTGTCCGAAAGGCAGTCGAGTACCACCAACTCGTACTCGGGATTTGCCCGCACGCGAATTCGCGACACGCGCGGCGCATGTTCCGGCCCCACGGAGTTAAGAGGCCTTTACTTCTTCCCCTCCAGCTCCGACTTGAGTCGTTCGAGCTCCGCCAGGCCCTCGCGAAGTTTGTCTTCCAGTTCCTCGATTTCGGCGACGTCGCGGGCTTCATCGCCTGTTCGGGGGCGGCTTCCTGTCGTTCGACCTCTTCCAATGCCTCTTTGAGTTCCGCTTTGAGGATCGCCAACTGCTCGACCCACTCGACCGGATCGCCCGGTCCTACGGGGCCGGGCCCCACCATGTCGCGCGACAGCACAAAACCTGCGATACCAGCAGACACACATGAGTCGTATCTGTGCCGCACCCGCCGGCACTGAAGGAGTGCCGGTACAGTCCAGACCGTGGCCCTGCAGTTACCGAGCGCACGTTTGGCCTCCGAGGCGGACACGACGTTAATTAGGAGATCCTTTACGCGAAAAGCCATCGGACAGCTCCTTTTGGGCAAGCACCCAGCCCTACCTTAGGTTAGCTCGTTTTGTCCCCCAAGGGAAGGGGTCCCAGAGAGCCGGCGGAGAGCGCCGCGAGAGCAATCGTTCATACCATGGCAGTCCAAGCGCTCGCTGTAGGGACGATTTTGCATGGCTACGACTACTAAGACTCCATCGCGTCAGCCCGAAGGTGCCGCGGCGGCCGTCGCGCGCTTATCTCCGACCCGCGAACGCATCCCCGCCTCGATCGATCCCTTCGGACAGGCCGGCAGCGCGATCGAGTCGACCCTGACGCCGTTCCGGACGGCGGCGGTCAGCAAGATTTACCTCGGCCTTACGCAGATTCAAGCAAACCTCGGTCTGATCTCGCAGGCGCTCTCGGCGACGCCGGTCCCGCCGCAGATCATCGGCTCCCTGGCGGAGCCCGACGGCAGCGCCGCCGCCAAGGTGCAGGTCCAGTTCAATCCATCGGACGTCGGCATCAACGGTCCCACAGTGACGGTGCTCACCGACGATTCCGGCGGCTTTGTCTTGGTGATGCCCAACGGCGCGACGCTGCCGTCGCAAGGTTTGTCGTTCATCGTGCACGGCGCCAACGGCAACGCCAACGTCACGATTGCGCCGGCACAGATCGCCGCCAACGGCGTCGTCGGACGGGTGACCCTGCCCACGCGTCTCGATCCGCTTCCGGTGAGCATCCTCGCGGCGCTCGAAGCGCTCGTTCCGGCAACGACCGCTGCACCCGCCGAGCAAGCGCCGACGCCGGCGCAGCTTCCGAAAGTGACGATCGGCGAAGACGGCAGCCCGTGCTCGCAATCGTTCACCGCCAACGCTACCGTCGAGAGCTTTCCGTACGGCATCTTTTTCCGGCTGGTCGAGCCGCAGATGTCGATCGTCAATCAGGTAACGCGCATTCCGATCGGCGACCGATTCTATCCGCTGCCGATCTATAAAACGGCGTTTCAAAACGGCACGGCCTCGTCCTACACCGACCTGGCCGGTGGAGCAGCCCCTCTCGGTCGACGGTTTTCGCGATCAAATCGCCGGCGTCGATACCTCCGGCGTTTTTGTCGCCGACGAAACCGTACCGATGGCGGCGACGCTCGGCCTCGGCTACGTGCTGTGGTTCTCGCAGGAGTGGAACTTCAAAGGCCTCGGCCTTGGCGATTTAGTTTATTCGCTACCGCTCGCGCCCGGCGAACAGACCGAGGTTGCCGTTTTCGAACGCTCCGATACGGCCGCCGTCTTCGAAAGCGAGTCGTTCAGCGAAGAACAGGCCCAGCAACAGCAGGCGCTCAGCGACACCTCGACGTTCGCCACGTTCAACTCGGCCTTTAACGAAACGGCCAGCGGCGGCAGCGCCTTCCAAACCGATTCGAGCAGCTCGAGCTGGGGCGGATCGCTGATTCTCATCAGTGGCGGCGGCGGTTCGTCGTCGTCGAGCGGGAGTTCCAGCGAATGGCTGCAAGGGCAGCGCGACGCCGCGCAGACGGCCGCCGAGACGCAGCAATCGTACGCCGAGAATCAAGCCTCGGCACGGCGTAGCGCCGCGCGCACCGGCATGCGATTGGCGAGCGCTACCGAGTCGGAGTCGGTCACGACCAAGACGGTGACCAATCACAATCACACGCGTGCACTGACGATGCAATACTGGGAGGTGCTGCGGGTCTTTGACGTGACCACAGCCATCGACGGCCTCTCGCTCACCTGCCTGGTGCCGCTGCAAATCGTGCGCTTCATGCCGCCCGGCGTGCCGCAGACAATTACCAGCCCGTCCCAGCTGAGCACGCGCGCCGAGCTGCTGACGCGCTACGCCAACATCATCAAACATCTCGACGTGCTCATGAAAGCCGTCCCGCGCAAGTTCCAGTACGGCTTGCAGCTGCTCGAGCAGTTCGCCGGCGATCCGGCGGCGCAGGTCGATCCGGAAGGCGGCGTCGCGGAAGACGTCATCCAGTTCTCGCTCACCGGCTCGTTCTTGAACGTCGAAACCGTCAGCGTCGTCGCGGTGACGCGGCGCGACACTCGCGTCGGTCCGGTGACGCTCGCACCGATGGTAAACGGACAGCCGCCGGAGCTTCCGCCCGACACGTTCACCGCCAAAGATTCGATGCTGCGGTGGCTGCTGTTGCAGCGCCAGGCTTCGGCTAGCGTTCTCCAGGGGAGCCTCGCGTTGCCGGCGTCTATGAATCGCAGCGACGTCGTCGGCTTCGAGATCTCGCGCAGTTGGAAGACGGTGAGCTACACGCTCCTCACCGAGGTCGTCGAAACGGCACAGGAGCTCGAAAAGGTCTACGGCGGTCTGGCAGGCCTGCTCTTGGCGGGCAAGGTCTTTGATACCCAACGCTCCACCGTAACGCTGACGCCGAGCGATCTCGAGCCGTTCGTCGGCGGACCCAACGTCTTTTACTTCTCGGCTTCGATCGAAGAGTTCGACGCCAACGGCAATAAACTGCCGGCGCCGCCGAACGAAACCTATGCCAACGATCCGCTCTTCGGCACGGTGCTCCCGCTGCAGCCTTATCCGGTGCCCGCGCTGCAGATCGCGCCGGTACTGCGCTACAGCGAGATTTTGGAGATCGAAAAAGTCGCGCAGCACATCGTGCGCAATACGACGCTGTATTCGAAGGCGGTCTGGGTCTCGCTCACCACCGACGAACGCGCCATTCTCCTCGACGGTTATACGATCGGCGTGCCCTCCGACGGCGTCAGCGACGCCAGCCAGATGGTTCCGCTGCTTAACTGCGTGCAGAATAAGGTCTTGGGTTTCTTCGGAAACTCGATGATCATGCCGTTCATCATTCCGCAGTCGGTCGCCGACTCGATGCAGATCGATCCCGCGCAGATCGTGCAGTCGATGCTGGCCTATCAGCAGGCGTCGTTCGTGCCGCCGCACTCGACGATCGCGCTGCCGACGCGCGGCGTGCTCGGCGAAGCGGTGCTCGGACACTGCGCATCGGCGGAAAAGATCGACCTCACCCGCTTCTGGAACTGGCAAGACTCGCCGGCCGATACCGCGCCGGCCATCTCGCCGGTGACGCTTCCGACGACGAGCGGCTCGATCGCGGCGGGCTTAACGGCTCCCAACTCATTGACGAATCTGCCATCGCTCATCAACAACGTGCTGCAGGCGCCGACGCCGAGCACCGGACTAGTACAGGCGATGGGCGCAAGCGCGACCGCTCAACCCGATTTCAGCAGCTCGCTGACCGGCGCCCAACAACTGGCGCCGCTGATGCAGAGCTCGCAGCAGTTGGCCAACGACGCCCGCGCGGGAGCGCTCAAGACGACGCAGCAGCTAACCGGCCAGGCCATGGCGACGGTCGGCAACATCGTCGGCGGGATGTACGGCAATCCGAGTGCCGGTTCGAGCGCAGCGTCGGCGGTGAACGGCGGCGGAAGCGGCTCGAGCTCCGATTCGAGTTCGGGGTCGTCGAAAACGAAAGGCTCGAAGAAATCGGGTTCGGGCAACGGCAGCTCGAGCGATAGCGGTTCGGGCGGTTCCGATTCCGGCGGCGGAAGTTAGGAGACGGCGATGGCAACTCCAGCAATAACCAGCATCAGCCCGAGCAGCGGACCCGCCGGCGGCGGAACTGCGGTAACGGTTCAAGGCTCGGGATTTACCGGTGCGACCGCGGTGCTCTTCGGCGGCGCGGCAGCGACGGGCATTTCCGTCGAAGGCGACTCCGTTATCGTTGCGACCAGTCCGCCCGGAAGCGGCACCGTCAATATCGGCGTGACGACGCCGTCGGGTACGTCGCCGATCGTTGCGGCTTCGCAGTTCGCCTATTCCGCAACGACCTCGACCGGCAACGGTGGCGCGTACGTCGATCCCGGCCTGTCTGCGGAGCTCGTTTCCAATCTGGTCGGCGTGCTGACGAACGCCACGTCGCCCGATGCGTTAGAGGCCCAGAACATTATCATGCGCCGCATCGCGCTGGAAGGCGACGTGATTGGTTCGCGCGTGCCTCCGCCGCTAAACATCACGCAGATCGGCGGCTACGTCAATCTGCTGACACAATATAAAGAAAAGGCGATGCGCGAACAGGTGCTCGCCGGAATACTGGGCGTCGCGGGACCGAATCCACCGCTGGGCTGGATCGACACCACGCAGCCGTTGGCGATGGTAAGCATCACCAACGATCGCCCCAGCGGCCCGGCACAGCCGACCATTCCCCTGAGCGTGCTTGTTCGCTCCGATTTCGTCAGCGCGCTCAAGTCGGCGATTCAGTCGCTGCATCAATACGGCGCAACCCTGCCGTTCGCCGGAAGCCCGGTGCTGCAACTACCGGCATCAACACCGGGCGGATCGCCGCCCGAAGACGTTCTGCTCTACCTCGGTCGCGAGTTGACGCTGGCGCCGGCGGCCGCGTTGCTCGATCCCGCGACCGATCCGCTGGCGCTAATTCAAGCCGACGGTACGACCGATCCGTTCCAAATTGCGGCGAACGTTTTGAGCGCGGGACCAAGCACGGTGACGCCGGCCAATTACAATGCAATTCAATGTACTGCGACGACGAGCGCCACGGTTTCGCTAACCGGAGTCTCTTTCGTCCCGGTCGCTCCCATCTTGGCGACGGCCGGTTTCTACCCGGCCTCACCGCTGCCGATGCCGGCCAACAACACCGATAATGCGTGGGCAACCTTCACCAATATCACCGGCCTGGTGAGCGGCGTAACCAAACTCGGCGACGAGCTAAGCCTGCTCTACAACGCGGAGACAATTGCCAACAGCGCATTTGCCGCGATCGCCGGCCGGCTCTGGAACGGCACCGCCTTCGCCGGGCCCTAGGGCCGCCACTAAAACGCGGCCGGGTGAAACCAAATCGGCCGCTTGCCCGTACAGGGGAGCATGAAGTTCTTGCGTTTTGCCGCGGGCGCCCTCGTCGTGGCCGCCCTTCTTTCCCCGGTCGCCTCGCGGGCGGCCGATTCTGACTCCCGCGTCGCGCAACTGGTCGCCGCGTCCGGCAAGGCCCTCGGTGTAGCCAAGCTCGCGCCGTATAAGACGATGCGCATCAACGCTACCGTCTCGGCCATCGGACTGACCGGGACGCTCACCCAGTACGTCAACTTCAGCGACGGACGGATGGCCGAAACCACCAACCTCGCGCCGCTGCTGCAGTCCGACGGCTTCGACGGGCAGGTGACGTGGAATTCCGACCGCACGCATTTGGTGTGGAACGACGGCGGCGACAGCGGCCACGCATCGGAAGTCAATCAAGCCTACGTCGCCAGCCTCGGCTTGTGGCAGCCGAACCACCGCGGCGCTACCGTGACGTGGGCCGGCCCCAAAACCGCCGCCGGCAAAACGTACGATGCGCTGAGCATCCAGCCCACCGGCTCGAAAGTGGCGTTCGAAATGTGGTTCGATCGCACGACGCACTTGCCGGCGCGCTGCGTCTTTCCCAACGGCTTTACCACCGCCACGCTCATCTTCTCCGACTATCACACAGCGCGCGGCGTGACCTACGCGCGAAGCTTTCACATCGACTCGACCGACGGCAACAACTCCGACGTTAAAATCGTCGGCGTGAAGCTCGATCCGCCCGGTGCGGAAGAGGCGTTGGTGCGCCCGAAGACACGGCCTACGGATTTCTCGATGCAGAACGGCAAGACGTCGACGACCGTCCCGTTCGTGCTGGGCGAGAATCACGTTTATCTCGATGTAATGCTTAACGGCAAGGGTCCGTATCGCTTCATCTTCGACACCGGCGGATCCAACGTCGTCGATCCGGCGGTCGCCAAAGAGATCGGCGCGTTGAGTGCCGGAATGGCCCAAGGCAGCGGCGTCGGCTCGCAAACCGAAGGCTTGAGTTTCGCCAATGTTTCGACGCTGCAAGTGGGCGACGCCATGGTTAAAGATCAGCTCTTTGCCGTCGCGCCGACGCGCATGGGCTTCGGTGTGTCGGCCGGGCGCCAAGTCGACGGGTTAATCGGCTGGGAAGTACTGGCGCGCTACATCACAACGTTCGACTACGCGAACCTGCAGGTAACGCTCGCCATGCCTGGTGCTGCAACGCCGCCCGCCGATGGGCATGTCGTTCCGTTCGTCTTCTACGGAACGCAGCCGCAGATCGCATGCACCATCGACGCCATCCCGGCCGAGTGCACGATCGACACCGGCGCGCGCGACACGATTTCGCTCATGTCGCCGTTCGTCGCCGCGCACCCCCAGATCGTTCCCGCATCGATGACCGCTGTCGGCATTACCGGCTTCGGCTTTGGCGGGGCGGCGATGGGTAAGCTCGGGCGCCTGCAGTCGGTCGGCATCGATGACCTCAAGCTCGATAACCTCGTCGCCGACTACTCCAGCCAGAACGCCGGCGCACTTGCGGCGCCGTTCGTCGCGGCGAACATAGGCGGCAACCTGTTACGCCGCTTCACCGTCACGTTCGACTACTACAACGGCACGATGACGCTCGTCCCCAACTCGGACTACGCGCAGCTCGATACGTACGAACGTTCGGGCCTCTTCCTCATTAAGAAAGGCGCCAGCGTCCTCGTCATGGACGCGCGCCCGGGAACACCGGCCGCCAACGCGGGAATCGCCAAGGGCGACACGATCACGTCGGTTAACGGGGTAGCGACCAGCACGATGCAGCTCGGGGACATCCGGGGACTGCTCGCGCAACCCGCCGGCACGGTCGTCACGCTGGGCATCACCAGTAAAGACGGCGCGTCGCGAACCGTAAAGCTAACGCTCGCAGATTACGTCTAACGCTTTGTCATCCTGAGCGCGAGCGCAGCGAGCAGTCGAAGGACAGGCGAGCGTGGCACCCTGAGCGAGCGCAGCGAGCCGAAGGGTGACACCGCGAAAACCTTCGTCTATAAGTGACACCTCCGACCGCATACGCGTGTTGGAGGTGTCGCTATGAATGAACGAGCGATGCGCGCCGCCCTCGTGCCGTCGGCGGACGATCACCGGCTGGAGTTGCGCGACGTCGCGCTTCCCGAGCCCGGGCAGGGCCAAGTTCGAATCAAGGTTGAAGCCTGCGGCGTCTGCCACAGCGATTCGCTGACCGTACTCGACATTATGCCGGGTATAAAATATCCGCGGGCTCCGGGACACGAGATCGCCGGAACGATCGATAAGCTCGGTCCCGAGACAACGCCGTGGAAGGTCGGAGAGCGCGTCGGGGTCGGCTGGCACGGCGGCCACGATGGAACGTGCAACAGTTGCCGTCGCGGCGACTTTATCACGTGTCCGAATCTGCAGGTTCCCGGAATCGCCTACGATGGCGGTTACGCACAGTACGTGCTCGCGCCGGCGGGCGCGTTAGCGCGCATTCCCGACGGGCTTTCGTTCGTGGAAGCCGCGCCGCTAATGTGCGCAGGAATTACGACCTTCAACCCTCTGCGACACAGCGGCGCCGGGCCGGGCGATGTGGTAGCGGTGCTCGGGATTGGCGGGCTGGGGCACCTGGGCGTACAGTTCGCGGCGAAGATGGGTTTCAACACCGTGGCGATCGCACGCGGCCGCGACAAGGAAGAGCTGGCGCGCTCGCTGGGCGCGGCGCTTTATCTCGACAGCCGCGCGACTGACGTAGCTGCCGAGCTGCAGCGGCTCGGGGGCGCGCGCGTCGTCCTTTCCACGGTAACGGCCGCAGATGCGATGGAACCGGCGATCGACGGTTTGGGCGTAGATGGGCAGCTTCTGATCGTCGGCGCGGCGCACGAACCCCTGCCGGTTAATACGACGGCGTTGATGCGGCGGCGCAACTCGATCCGCTCGTGGCCGTCAGGAACGTGTATGGATTCCGAGGATACCATGCGATTCGCCGTACAAACCGGGATTCGTTCGATGAACGAGGTCATGCCGCTCGAACGCGCGACCGAGGCCTACGACCGTATGATGAGCGGCGCCGCCCGCTTCCGAATGGTTCTAACGATGGCCTAACGCAAAACAGCACTTCAGTTATTGGAGAACCAATGTCACAACTACGATATGGCGATCGCGTGGTGATCGAGAACCTTGGAATCGAGGGTGAGGTAGTCGAGGTCGATACTCGTTCCATCGTGGTTCGCTATAAGAAAGAAGACGGCGAGCTCCACGAGCACCGTTTCCGCCCTGACGAACTACGCTATCTTCCTAAACCTCATCTCGAGTAGCGTGCGCTACCGCTAGGAGCCGTTCTTTTCTCGAGCAATTTCGTAGTCGACGTGCTCGCGCAGCGTGTCCAGCGTCATCGAGCCGCTATCGAGAACCCACGAGTGAAACTTCCGCATGTCGAACTTCGGCCCAAGCTCATCTTCGGCGTGCTTTCGGATCGCGAGGAACGTAAGCTCTCCCGTCTTATATGCCAGCGCCTGACCAGGGATGTCCGTCGAATACCGCAGCGACTCGCTCTCGATCTGCGCGTCGCTGAGCGTTAGATTCTCCCGCATATACGCCATCGCGCGTTCGCGGCTCCAGCGCATCGCATTCATCCCCGTATCGACGACCAGCCGCGTCGAGACCATTAAGTCTTGCATGATTCGGCCGGCCTTGTCGTACGGTGTCTGATAAACGCCCATATTCCAGCAGAGCTGCGAGGCATACTCGCCCCAGCCCTCGACGAACCCCGTTTCGCTGAAATCGTAATGCCGAACGTCGGGAAGCGCCGTGTTCTCTTGTTGCAGCGCGATTTGGAAGTGATGCCCCGGAATTAGCTCGTGGCAGATGAGTGAACCCGCACTTAGCGTCGACGTACGCTCCGGATGCCATGCATTGTAGAGATACACGCCTTTCGGCTTAGCAACCGTCGGCTGATCGTAATAGCCGAACGTCTGTGACCCCGCCAGCTCCTTCGCCAGCGGCGCGACGCCGTACGGGGCCTTGGGCAGATGCGAGAAGTACTTCGGCACGGCCGCCGCGGCACGCGCTACGTACACGTCGAGCCTTTCGCCGAACTGCTCCGTCGTTTTCACGTAAAACTTCGGGTCCTTTTGCAAGTACGTCTTGAACGCGAGCAGGTCGCCGTGGAAGCCGACCTCGCGCCGGATGCCGTCGAGCTCCTCGTTGAGCCCGGCGACGGCCTCCAAGCCCTTCTCGTGGAGCTGCTCGGGCGTGACGGTCAACGTCGTGTTCTCAACCGCGAGATAGCGATAATATTCCTCGCCGCCGGGATACTGCCACAAGCCCACGCCGTTCGGCGCACCGGCTCGATACGGCCCCTTGAGATAGGTCGCCACCGACTCGAAGGCCGGCACGATTTCTCCGCTCACGATCTTCTGCGCCGCAGCGCGGAGTTCACTGCGCCGTGCCGGCGTCAGCGACTGCAAGCGCGACTCGGCTGGAATCAGCGCGCCGCTCGGCCCGGCTCTTGCATAGCCCTCGAATACCGCCGCCGACGCATCGATCTCGACGTTTGGAAGAACGATGCCGCGCTGGTGCTGACCCTTCAATAGCTCGCCCATCGATTGCACCAACGTCGCATACTGGTGCAGCAGCGATTCGTAGCGCGCCGCATCGGCCGAGTTGGCGAAATGATATCCGCCTAAAATCGAGGCGATAACCGCAATCTGACCACCCCCGGCGTATGGCGTAGCCTGCTGCCGCAGCCAGAAGTACGTGCGATACGCGACGTCGTTGGTCGAGAGATACTGGAGCGTACGATAGGTGAGCCAGTGCTCGTGATCGAGCTTGGACGGATCGATCGCCTTGAGACCGTCGAGGATCCCCTGCGCAAACGACGCGTAAGCATCGGCATTATCGTAGGTGAGCGGCTGAATCTTTTCGATCGGCTTCCCCAGCTGCTCGCGCAGGAAGTAATCGGTATCGAGCCTACGCTGCCAGTATTTGTCGGCAAGCTGGTCGAGCGCGGCAGCGTCGCTACTTGCCGCAGACGGCATCGGCGACGCTCCCACCAAGACGATTACACACAGAAGGGTGGCCCATTTTCGCACCGCACCTTTCATCGTTGCGCCGTTTGACTAGCGCGTGCCGTCGCCCTTCGGCGAGGCCTAGCCAAACCCGCGCTCGACGGCGCGGAGCTTCTCCGGGTTGCGCACGACGTACATCGCGGCGATTCGACCGTCCACGATCTCGAGCGCCGTTACGTCTTGAACGCCGCCGGCGTTGAAGGTAACGATCCCGGGCATGCCGTTGAGGGTCGCGAGATCCATGCGTACGACGTCGCGCCAGCCCGACTTCTGTTTCAATCCGAAGATGAGCTTGGTCACGCGTTCGCGGCCGACGACAGGCACGGTCGCCGCCGGAGCCTTGCCGCCGCCGTCGCTGGTGAAGACGACGTCGTCGGTGAGCAGCTGCGCCAATCTGGCCGGGTCGTCGCCTTGAATCGCCGCCAAGAATTCGTCGCGCACGCGCACGAGATCACGAGGGTCGCTGCGCGAGCGACGTCCGGCATCGCGGACGTGCTCGCGTGCACGCGAGGCGAGCTTGCGCACCGCCGGCTCGGCCCGACCCAGCGTCTCCGCAACTTCGGCGAAGGGAACGTCGAGCACGTCGTGCAGTAAGAACGCCGCGCGCTCTAAGGGCGCGAGGCGTTCGAGCGCCAGCATCAGCGCGAACGAAATGTCGTCGGCGAGGGTGGCCGCGGCCTCGGGATCGTCTTTCGTTTCGGAAAGAACCGGCTCGGGAAGCCACGGCCCGACGTAAACTTCACGTTTGGCGCGCGCCGAACGCAAGCGGTCGAGGCAGAGCCGCGTCACGATGGTGCGCGCCAGCGCGCGGTCGTCCTCGACGTGCGACGAGTCGAGCGCGGAGCTCCAGCGCAAGTACGCATCTTGCGCGACGTCTTCGGCCTCGCCGTACTCGCCAAGCATGCGGTACGCGTGGCGGACGAGCGCCGGGCGGAAGATTTCGAAGCGCTCGGCGCGATCCGTCGTCACGCGTATTGCGGATTCTGCATGGCAATGGTTTCCCCGCCGACGCGCAATCTGATGCATGTTTGCCCATGCCCGATGGCGTATTTAAACGATGGATAGACCTGCGCGCCGACGATGGCATACGCCAACGAGACGAGTCCGGCGCGTCCCCAACGCCGCAGAATCTCGCCACGCGCTTCTTCGCCGCTGCCATCGCGAGCGAGCGTCGCCAGCGCCAGCTCCACACCAAGCAGGGCGTCCTTCGAACACTTGCCGTAATCGCGCTCGAGAATGGCGCGGATAATCTGCGGCTTTACGCCCTCGGCTTCGGCCATCTTCACGCCGAGTTGCAGGCACGGACCGCAGTCGGCATCTTTGCCGGCCGTCAGCGCCGCGCCGTAGTACGCGTCGAGCGGCACCTTGCGAAAGCCTCCAAGCTTCTGCAACGCTTGCAGCGGCAGCACCGCGCCGAGGCCCGCGTCATCGACGATTTCCCGGGCGTAACCGGTGTCGTAACCCCAACGATCGCCGAACTTTACGAGCTGTTTCTTGACCAACCACTTGAGCATGATGTTTTTCGAACCTCCGCCCACTAGACGGGATAGCCCAATGGGAGGTGACATCCCCGCCGGCCGCTCCTCGCCCTAACCCTCGAAGGGCGAGTCGGAGTCTCCCAGCTGGTAAAGCGAAAGCGTGGTCGCCAGCAGCAGCCACGGAATCAGCGTTGTAAAGGACGCCAGCAGCCGCCGATCGATTCGTGAAGCGCGCACGGCCGAAGCGAGCGACAGCACGAGGTAGAGCGACGTGTGCGTGCAGCCGAGGATCGGGCTCCTGAGCCGGAAGCGAACGAAGCCGTAGGTTGTAAAGAGCGCCCACGTCGCGGCCTGTAGGCGCAAATAGGCGGTGCGGTCGCGGCTCGGCGGCGAGTTGAGGACGCGCCGGTTCGCCCACAGCGTCAGCAGATTATTGACCGGCCACGCGACGCCGAAGGCCCATGCCGGCGGTGCGAACCATGGACGCGTGCTGCTCGCGTACTCGATTCTCGCTTCGCGCGACGTGGCGAGGGTATTCGCGACCACGTTGAGGGCGATGCCGCCGAGTATCATCGCGGGCCAGCGATACCGGCCGGAGTTCGTCGGGTCTTCCATATTCGTCGAGTATACCCACGTTTGTTGGAAGAACCTAGCTGTGATAAATTGGGGCGTGCAGCCCACGCCTCCGCCGGCCATCTACGGCACGCCTTCTCCAATTCCGTCACCGGCGCCGGCGCCGGCCCGAAGCGAGATCGATGCGAGCGCCGAGTACGATTCGGAGTTTGCCGACGTAATCGTCGACCTGACGGCGCGTTACGACTTAGTCACGCGCGGCACCGTGCTACCCTACGCGCAGCTCATCTTGAGCTACGATACGCAGCCCGGCACGCCCGGACTCAGCGAGATCTACAACGAAGACGCGGTGATTCCGTCGGCGGGTTTGCGCCTGCCGTTTGGATCGGAGCGATACGGCGAGATCTTCGTGCAAGGCGGCTATAGCTTCGGCCTGCAGGGGCAACTCAGCTTTCCCGAGACGCGCTTTGGCTTCGACTACTCGCGCGACTACGGCTCGTCGTTTCAAAGCGCTTATCCCCACGCGCAGCTCGACGGCGAGCTGATCGATTACTCGCGATTTGCCGGTAACGTTATCGGCGCGGCGGACGCGCACTACGACGCACGATTGGCGACGTCACTGCGTGCGCTGATCGGCGCCGATCTTTCCTTCGACGATCACCGCGAGTACGGCGACAATTACGCCGAAGCCTACGGCGGCTTTAGAATACCACTCGCTTCGGAACTCGATTTGGATCTTACCGGCGTCGAAGGTTTTTATCTCTCGCGCGGTATCGACAGGCCAAACCCGGCGTCGTACTCGAGTTTTCGCATAACGCTGTCGCACTACTCCGAACCCTAGCTTGGTGCTGGACCGTTCGTCGTGATAGACTAGTCGTGACGCCATGCCTATACACGAGATCGTTCTGCCCGCGACTAAGCCGGAGACTGAATGGGTCCGTGGCCGGCCGTTGCAAAAGGTGAGCCCGCAGCGCGACCACTCTCGCTTGCAAGGCGCCCTGCTCACGTTCCGGACGTCGCTTACGTATCGAACGAACGGCCGCCGCCGGCCCCCGACGTCGACGACAAGATCGACGTGTACTTGCGCGCGGGCTCGACGCTCGTAATCGTCGTCGATCCGCCCAGCCGCACCGTCGAACTGCACGATACTAGCGGACCGGCGTATCTGGACGAAAGCGCCTCAATCGAGCACGCGGCTTTACCCGGCTTCTCCTATGCCGTACGCGATCTCTTCGCCGTTCTGCGGCGCGCCTAGCGACCCGGCGAGGTCGCAACTCCGAAAACCCGAATAGCGGCTCCATGGACCGTCCTAGCGGAACGGTAACGTTCCTGTTTTCGGACATCGAGGGAAGCACGCAGCGCTGGGAGCGTCACGCTGCAGCGATGGCGACCGCGCTGGAGCGCCACGACGCCCTGATGCGTGAAGCGATCGAGGCACATCGCGGCTACGTTTTCAAGGTAATGGGCGACTCGTTCTGCGCCGTATTTCCGACCGTACCCGAAGCCGTCGCAGCGGCGGTGCGCGCGCAACGGGCGCTCGGCGCGACGGATTTTTCCAACGTCGAGGGCCTGCGCGTGCGCATGGCACTGCATACCGGAGAGGCCGACGAGCGCGCCGGCGACTACTTTGGGACGTCCGTCAATCGCGTGGCGCGTTTGCTCGCCATCGGTCACGGCGGACAGGTCCTTATCTCGGCCAGCACCGCCGATTTGCTGCACGACACGATGCCGGCGGAGCTCGGTCTGCGCGATCTGGGATCGCACTCGCTGCGCGATCTCGAGCGTGCAGAACGCGTCTTTCAAATCCTCGCTCCCGAACTCGAGGACGTCTTTCCCGCGTTGCGCTCGCCGCGCCATCGGCCTAACAATCTTCCGCCGAAGCTCACGTCGTTCGTCGGCCGCGAAGAGAGCGTGGCGAAAATCAAGGCCCTGCTGCATCGCGAGCGACTGGTATCGGTGGTCGGCCCGGGCGGCGTCGGCAAGACGCGCTGCGCGCTGCAATCGGCAAACGAACTCTTGGAAAGTACGACCGACGGCACGTGGTTCGCAGATCTCGCCCCTCTCGCCGATGCGTCGCTCGTCACCGGCACGATCGCACTAACGCTCGGCGTGCGCGAAGCGCCGAATCGTCCGCTGCTCGAAACGCTCGCGGAATACCTCGAGCCGCGGCACGTGCTCGTGATCCTCGACAACTGCGAGCACCTTCTCGACGAGGTCCGGCGGATCGCCGCCGAGCTGTTGCGCAAGTGCCCGCATCTGCGGCTCTTGGCGACCAGCCGCGAACCGCTCGGCATTGGCGGCGAACAGGTGCTGCGGCTGCCCTCGCTGGACGCTTCGGCATCCACGGCGCTCTTCGCCGATCGCGCGGCGGCCGCCGACCCCCGCTTTGCGCTCACCAACGAAAACCGTGAATCGATCGCGGCAATCGTCACCCGCTTGGACGGGATGCCGCTGGCAGTCGAGCTCGCCGCGGCGCGCGTCAAGGTGCTCTCGCCGGCGCAGATCGCCGCGCGGCTCGACGAGCGCTTTCGCATGCTCACCGGCGGCGACCGCAGCGCGTCGGCACGCCTGCAAACGCTGCGCGCGACGATCGACTGGAGCTACGATTTACTCGAAACTCGCGAGCGCGAACTCTTCCGGCGTATCGCCGTCTTTGCCGGCGGTTTCGGCCTCCCGGCGGCGTCCGAAGTCTGCGGCGCGTACGGCGACGTCGACGAATGGGAGACGCTCGACCTTCTCAGCGCGCTCGTCGACAAGTCGCTGGTCATGGCCGTACCGGCCGGCGACGAGCAGCGCTATCGCCTGCTGCAGTCGATGCGCGAGTACGGACTCGAAAAGCTGCGCGCAGCGGGCGAAGAGGAGCGCGTTGCCGATCGCCACGCCGCCTACTACGCCCGCCTCATCACGGAGCTTCGTCCGCTGGTCGAAGCGCTGGAAGACGAACGGTGGCAGCGCATCTGCGGCGCCGAGCTGGACAATCTTCGCGCCGCGATCGACTGGACGCTGGTGCGCCGGCACGGGCCCGCCACCGGCATCGCGCTGCTGGCGGCGCTGGAGTGGCCGGAAATCTTGACCACGCCGCACGAAGCGCTGCGCTGGTACGAACGCGCCGCGGAAGAGAGCGCGGCGATGCCGGACGCCGTCGCGCACGCGCGCATTTTGCGCCATTGCGTGCTGCTCGAGTGGCTCGTCGGAACGTCGCCCTCGCAACGCCAAGCGACGGCCGAACGTGCAGTCGAGGTCGCCCGAAGCAGCGACGATGCCGACGAAATTTCACGCGCTCTGGCAAATCTCGGCGCGTGCTATCGCTCCGCCGGGCGTTTCGACGAGGCCGAAGCCGCTTTCGTCGAAGCGTACCAGAATCCGGACCGCCTGTCGCGTCCGGCGGCCAACGCGGTCTTGCGCCTGTGGGCGGTTACCGATTTGCAACGCGGCGACGTCGAGTCGGCGCGTCGCCGTTTTCTCGAAGTGGCGCGATCCGAACGAGCCGGCAGCGAAGCCCACGCGAGCGCTTTGTTGAACCTGGGCGAGCTCGAATATGCGACGGGCAACGTCGAGGCGGCGCGCGATGCCGCGCGGCAAGCGCGCGAAACGTACGCCTCGCTCGATTCGACCTATCTCATCATCGTGCTGGGAAATCTGGGCGCGTATGCGATGGCCGCCGGCGACCTGCAAGAGGCCGTCGAGCATCTGCGCGAGGCGCTGCAGCTGGTGCGGCGCACCGGCCAAGGCTGGCTGACGACGGTGCTGGAGCATCACGCACTGCTGGCCGCGCTGCACGAACGTCACGAGCGCGCCGCCACGCTCTTCGGATTCACCGACGCTCGGTATCGCAAGCGCGGCGAAGTCCGCCAACATACCGAACGCACCGGTTACGATCGCCTGGTCGCACTGCTCGCGCGAGCCTTCGAGAGCGGCGAGCTCGAGCGATTGACCGGTGCCGGCGCGGCCTTGACCGAGGAAGAGGCGCTCGCCGCCGCCGCAGCGATATATGAAGAGTTGCTCGATCATAAGACGCACTTATCGTAAAAGGAGAACGAGCCAATGTCTGAAGCAAAATCGGAACTTCACAAAGCACTGGAAGAGCACGGCCGTGCCATCGACGCGATTCACCAAAAGCTGGCGGCGATGCCCGGCTGCGACAAGGAACGCTTAGCGGGAGCGGTGGCAAAATTGAAAGCCGCGCATCAGGCTTTTCACGACGACGCACTCGCCTGCGTGGGTTTCTAGCCGCTACCCTTCGCCGCGCAGCACCGCTTCGACGGCCGTTCCGATCGGGACCCCTAGTCCCGTGCACGGATTCCAACCTGCCGCCGTTTGATAACGGTCGTTTCCGCCTGTCGTAATGGCGCGAAACGCGTCGCGCGCACGCGCTTCGTAGAGCAGCGGCGCGAAGAATCCCGGCGCGGTGCCGATGCGCTGCGCCAGCCGCGCAGTCAACGCCGCCCACAGCGGCGCGACGGCACTGGTGCCGCCCATCGCAAACGCCGTTCCGTTGAAGAATACGCGATAGCCCGGCATCGCCTCGCCGGCAAAATCGGGTACGCCTCGGCAGCCGTCTGCCTCAAACGCGGCGAGTGCGTCCTTCTGCCACGCCGGCGCGTTGAAGCGATCGCTGAAACCGCCGCCGGTTTTCGGCCACGCGACCTCGGCTGGGCTGGAAGCATCGAGCTGCGTGCCGCCGCAGGCATGCGCGAAGGGGCTCGACGCGGGCGCGAGCACGTGCGGATCGCCTTGCGCGTCGAGTTCGGCGCCGTTGTCGCCTGAGGCGCAAAAAACGCTCACGCCCAACAGCGCGGCGACGGTGAAGAGATCGTTGAGGATGGCCAGCGCCGCGGGCGTCCAGAGATACTCGGGAAATCCGAAGCTGATCGAGAGGATCGACGGCCGGTGCTCCTCGTCGAAGAGCGCCGCGCGTATTGCATCGAGCACCCCGCGCTCGTCATCGGGTGCGGCGTAAATTACCTGTTGCGCGCCCGGCGAGAGCGCACCGACGATCTGCGTATCGATGGCCGACTCGATATCTTTCATCGTCGCGATCTCGTGCTCGAGGTCGGCGTTGTCGACGCGCTTGACGATCGGCACCTTTGCCGTGACGCCTTGGCTCTGCATGCACGTGGTGAAGTCATCCGCATGGAACTCGCCGCGCAGCTGCACGACCGCAACCGTCTGCCCGCTGCCGTCGGCGTCGGGAAACTGGTAGCGCGCCGCCGTGTCGAGGGCCGACGGCGGCACCGTGTGCGGCTCGATGTGCCCGATAGCGTGCGAACGGGGCCATTGGTGAATGCCGAACACGCCTCTCAGAAGGGCGGCGATTTCGGGCGGTGCGTGCAGAGAGTGCGAACGATGGCGGAAGCGCCGCTTATCTTCGAGCTCGTAAATTGCGGCGGTTGCACCAAAAGCTTTGACGAGCTCGCTAATCGAGCCGGTCAGCGAGACCGCACGCCAATGCGTCGCCTCGACGTCGACGCCGAATCGGGCGCAATACTTGCGCAGTATCTCGACGTCGCCGGGATCGGCACCGGTCTGCTCGGCAAGCTCGGCACGCTCGAGGTACGCGCGCCTCGCCGGCAGCATCGAGCCCAAGTCGACGGCGCGCTGCACGTCGAGATTTCCGCCGCGCCGCGGCCGCAGCCACGCCGTAAGCAGCACGTCGCCGGCGGCGACGTCGGCAACCGGCGTCGCACCGGGCCACTCGGCTCGATGCGTCTGCGGAATCGGAACCCGCTGCTCTTCCGGCACGCCGCGTATTTCGACGGCCGCCCAACAATACTTACGTCGACGATAGACGCGCGGGGAGCTGGAACCGCCGGCGCGAATGCAAGCGGCCGTATGATTAGACTTGCCGTTTTGATCTTTGCCGCCGTCGCGTCGATGCTGCCGGCAACGCCCGCACCGTCCGACACCGCGCTCAGGGCTGCCCTCCAAAAGGACCTCGATCGATATCTGGCCGCTCGCGCCAAGCCGGAGCACATCTCGGCAATCTCGCTGAGCATCAGCCTGCACGGGCAGACGCAGAACATCAACTTGACGACGGGCACGACGCAATACGGCGCCGGCGATGCGGTCGCGCCGGAACAGCTCTGGCAGATCGGCAGCAACACCAAAGCCTTTACCGCGGCGATCATCCTTCAACTCGAAGCCGAAGGCAAGCTCAACATCGATCAAAAGCTTGGGCGCTTCCTACCCCAATACCCCGCATGGAAGAACGTGACGATCCGCCACCTGCTCGACATGACCAGCGGCATCCCCGGGTACGACCTCGTCAATCAGATGCTCGCCGATTACGCGGCGCACCCAAAGCGCAACCTTACTCCCGCACAACTCGTCGCGTACGTGTATCCCGGTAACCCGCACGCACCGCCGCCGACCAAGGGTTATGCCTACTCGAACACCGGCTACATCCTGGCCGAGCTGATCATCGAGAAGGTGACGCACAACAGCTACACCAGCGAACTCAACCGCCGCTTTTTACGCTCAGACCTCGGATTGAACTCGACCTATTACTCCGGCACGACGTACCCGTCCGACATTCTCAATCGGATGGTCTCCGGCTATTTCTTCAGCCACGACGAAGATAACGCCGGACTCAAACCGCTGCTCGGCCGGGACGTCCGCGCCGATAGCGTTTCCTGGATGAAGTCGGCCGGCGCCATCGTTTCGACTCCGGAAGATCTTACGCGGTGGGCTCGCGCGCTTTACACCGGCTCGATGCTGGCGCCCAAGCAACGCGCCGAGATGATGACGATCGTCTCGCTCAAAAACGGTAAGACCATCAAGAAAACTACGCTCGACGACCCGCGCGGCTTCGGCCTGGGAATCGCCCAGATGACGACGGCGCAAACCGGCACGATGTGGTTCTACGAAGGCATGACGCTGGGTTATCGCATGCTGCATATGTATCTGCCCAAGCAGGACGCGGTGATTGCTTTCGGTCTCAATAGCCAGCCCGACTCTAAGCAAAACCAGTCGAGCAAGCTGATGATTTCCGTTTTTCAGACCCTGCACAAAGCGGGTAAGCTTTAGGCATCACGGAAGACCTCGAGGGAGGCGGTTGTAAATGCTCGTTGCCGGTATTGCCCTGATGACGATGGTGGCGCAGGCGGCGCCGGCCGATAAGGAATCGGTTTTTCTGCGCGCCCCTAGTTCGAAGGGTGCCCGGGCCAGCTCCACCGTCATCAACCGCTACTATCACTATCCCGGAACGCCCGGCGATTACAAGCTCGCCGTGTATATGCGCGATACGCTGGAGAAGTTCGGACTGAAAGCAACGATCGAGCCGTTCGAAACGACCGTCTACACGCCTCACCTGCTGCAGCTTCAGATCCTCACGCCGACGCCCTACACCTTCGACCTGCACGACGGAAAGATCGCCGCCGATCCCGACGGATCGCGGCCGGGCGTGCCCCTTCCGTTCAACGCCGGCAGCGGCAACGGCGACGTGCGCGCGCACGTATTCGACGCGGGGCGTGGTCTCGACGCCGATTACGCGCGCTTGGAGAGCGCCGGGGTTAAGGTGCACGGCAATATCGCATTGATTCGCTACGGGGCGGAGTACCGCGGCAACCTCGCCGCGCGAGCTCAGCAGCGCGGCGCGGCGGGCGTGATCTTCTATAACTCGCCGAAAGACGAGGCGCCCGGACGCGCCTATCCCAACGGCCCCAATCGTCCGCCCGGCGCGGTGCAGCGCGGCGACGTCATGGGCGACGACAACGTGCCGCTGCACGTTCCGACGTTACCGGTAACGCTCTATACGGCAGAACGTCTGCTCGCCAACATGCACGGCGCCAATGCGCTGGTGCACCTCTACGTCGAGATGAGCGCCCGGCGCACGACGCTGTGGAACACGATCGGCGAAGTGACCGGCGTCGACTCGGCGCAATCGATTATCCTCGGCGGCCATCGCGACGGATGGGTGTACGGCGTAACCGACGACGGCTCGGGCATCTCGACGCTGCTGGAAGTCGCGCGCGGTTTGGGTGCCTTGCAAAAAACCGGCTGGAAACCGGTGCGCACCATTCGCATCGCCGGATGGGACGGCGAGGAGATCGGCGAGTTGGGCTCGGCCGAGTACGTGCGCCAGCATCGTGACGAGCTGGCGCGCGGCTGCATCGCCTACATCAACGTCGATGAATCCGCGGCCGGTCCGCACTTCCGTGCCGCCATTGCCGGAGCCCTCACGCCGATGGTCGTGCCCGCCGTGCAGAGCGTTTTGAATATCGGCAATCCCAAGATCGCCGACCCCTCGGGCGGCTCCGACTACGAACCGTTTATCTACGCGCTGGGAACGCCGATCGTCAATCTGGGTTACGGCGGCGCGTTCGGCACGTATCACTCGACCTACGACGATTTCCGTTACGCCGAACTCTTTGCCGACCCCGGCTTCGTGCACCATCGGACTATCGCGCAGACGGTGGGCTTGATTGCGATTCGCCTCGCCGACGCAACGAATATTCCGTATCATTTCACACCCTACGCGAAATCGATCGACGCCGCCGTTGCGACGCTCACGAAATCCGCGACCCAAGCCGGGTTGACGCTCGGCCCCGACCTGGCAGCAGCCATTCTTACGTTTAAAGAAGCGGCGGGCGCTTACGACGACGGTACGCAGCCGCCCAACGACGCTAAGGCGCTGCAAGCGGCGCAGCGACTCGACTTAGTCGCCTACTCGGCCAACGGTTACGCCAGCGTCGCCTTTCCGAAAATCGCCGCAGCAATTGCCACGAAACGACAGAGCGACCTCGACACTGCCGTCAAGCAGACGGTGAGCGAGCTGAACGGAATCTCGGCGCTGCTCGGGCCGCCGCCAAGCCCGTAGGACGAGCTCCGTAAAATAGTACGGCAACGATGATTTCCACGCGCATTATTTGCGGCGCGTTCGTCGGCCGCATGGAGGAGCTCGAGCACCTGCTGCACCGGCGAAGGCAAGCCGGTAACGGACACGGCGGTCTGGCCTTGATCTCCGGCGAGCCCGGCATCGGAAAGTCGCGACTCGTACGCGAGGCGCGCGAGCGGCTGAACCGCCATACCTCGATCGTTGCAGCGAGCGCGTGCCGCGAATTCGCGCAGCGGCCGCTCGGGCCGGTACTCGAAGTACTCGAACAGATCGCACGCCCCCGGGCCGAGGAGTTCGCGAGTTCCACCAAGAGCGAACGGCTCGATCGCATCGCCGCGACCTTCGAGCGCGTCGCCGCCAAACGCACGACCGTTGCGATCGTCGAGGACTTGCACTGGGCCGATCTCGATCTAATGCAAACGTTGCTGCTGCTCGTGCGGCGGGCGGCACGCCAGCGTTTGCTCTTTATCGCGACCTATCGCGACAACGAGATCGTTCCGACACATGCGCTCTTCAAATGGTTCGGGGAGCTGGTACGCGAGCCGGCCGTCTCCGTCGTGAGCCTGCCGCGCTTTGCCGATCGCGAGCTCGATCGCCTGATGGCGCTGGCCACCGAGGGTGTAGCGAAACTCTCCACGCCGGTGCTGCACGCGGTGCGCGCGAGGTCCGACGGCAATCCGCTCTTTGCCGAAGAGTTGCTGCGTACGGCGGTCGATGCCCAGCGCGCCGGATTACCTTCAGACGCCGGCGCGCTGCCGCTCTCGCTGCACGCGCTGGTCGCCGAACGGCTTCAGGAGTGCAGCGACGACGAGCGCGCCTTATTGCGCAACGCTTCAGTTTTCGGCCGTGATTTCAACGTGACGCAGATCGGCGAGATCTTCGGGGGGCGGCCGCCGGCCATGCGACCGATGTTCGAACGCTTGTGCGAGCTGCAGCTTCTCGACGCCGTCGATTCGCCCGCTGGACAGTACCGCTTCCGCCACGCACTGACGCGCGATGCGATTTATCGCGAAATACTGCCGGCGTCGGTACGCCCGCTGCACTTGCGCATCGCCGAGCACCTCGAAGCATCGTCAGGCGAGGGAGCCAACGCGCCTGAAGCTCTGGCTCACCATTTTTGGCAAGCCGATCGGCACGAGCGTGCCGCGCAATATTACGAGCAAGCCGGCGATTCGGCAATGACGGTCTTCGCCTATGAGGATGCAGCGGTCTTCTACCAGCGCGCCGCCGAAGGCTTCGCCGGCGATCCCGCCGCGCGAGCTCCCGTCTGGGCGAAAGCGGCCCGCGCGCTGATCTTCGCCGGCGATCTTGACGGCGGTCTCGCGCTGTACGAACGCGCCGTCGCGCTGCATCTCGAGTTGGGCGAGACCGCCCAGGTCGTCCGCAGCCGCGCGCTGATGGCCGGCCACCTTTTCGACGGCGGCCGGCGCGCGGCCGCGATCGCCTTACTGCGCGCAACGCTGCCGCTCGCGCAACGCGATGAGGCGTTGCACTCCCGCCTGCGTACTCGCTTGGCGATGACGCTGGTACGCGACTCGCGTCTCGACGACGCCTGGGAAACGCTGCAAGCAATCGACGCGACCGCCCTCGACCCAACTGCCGAAGCGACTGGTGAGTACTATCTCTGCGCGAGCGAACTGCATGCCGTGCGCGGCGAACCGGAAAGGTGGCGCGCGTGCTTCGAACGAGGCATCGCGGTTTACGACGCGCTGGGTCATCCCGGACCGCTACAGGTCGCGCACTCCAATTTCGCCGATCAGGCGCTGGCGTTAGGCGAGACCGCACTGGCGGGCGAGCATCACCGCATCGCCGGCAAGCTGGCGCAGCGGCTGCATTTCGACGATCAAGCCATCTTTCTCGCGCAGGTCGAGCTCTACGGCGGCAATCTCGCGGAAGCACGCCGTATCGTCGAGTCGATGCCGTCGTCGAATCGGTTCTTGGTGCGCGCGATGCTGGCGCAGGTCGCAATACCGCTGGCGATCGCGTTGGGTGACGACGCGATGCTGGCGCGCCATCTCGACGAGTCGCCGCCCAGCGATGCCGGGATCGGTCCGCTTACCGCAACACAGACGCGCGTGGCGGCGGCGCACGCCATGGGCTTAGCAGCGACGGGTCGGACGGACGAAGCCCGCGCGCTGCTCGAACGCGTGCTCGAATCGCTGACGACCGCGCACGGCATGGCACTGCCGATCGTCGCATTGACCACGATTATGCCACGGCGCGCCGGCGAAATACGTCCGCTGCTCGAAGCTGCGGCGCAACCCGACGGCGATCGCATTAATAAGGCGTTGCTCGCTTTTCTCGATGCTTGCCTCGCGCCGTCACGCGCGCCCGACGCGGCGCAACGATTCGCCGCGCTCGGATGGCCGCTGCTGGAAGCTCGCGCTCTCGAGATGGCGGGAGAGACACGCCGGGCGATCGTTATTTATAAACGATTCGGCGCGGCCGGCGAGCTGCGCCGCCTGGAGTTTGGCGAAAACGCGAGCGCCCCAGCGTCGCCGCTTGGAGCGCTCACCCCCCGCGAACGCGAGCTCGCGCTGCAGGTTGCGTCGGGGAAGGCGAACCGAGCCGTAGCCGACGCACTCTCAATCGGCGAAAAGACGGTCGAGAAATATTTGACGTCGATCTATGCCAAGCTCGGTCTCACCTCGCGGGCGCAGCTGGCGGCGCTGGTCGCCGCCTCACTGCGCCGCGTCGAGTAGCCGTTACGGCTTGACCTTGACGATGCCGTTGCCCGTGTAGTCGGTGATCCACACCGTCCCGTTTGGTCCCGCAGCGACGTCGGAGCCGAGCGCGGCAGGTATGGAATACTCGGCGATGGCGCCGCCGGTGCTCACTCGGCCCACCTGGCTGTAGGCGCTCTCGGTGAACCAGAGATAGCCCGACGCCGAAGTAATCGATCCGGGACCGGCCGCCGGCGAGATTCCTTGGGAGAACTCCGTCACCGTGCCATTGCTGGTGATGCGGCCGATTTGGTTGCGCGAGTTTTCAGTAAACCAGACGTTACCGTCGGGGCCGTCGGCGATGTCGGCCAGACCGGCTTGAGCGCTGATGCCGTTGGAGAACTCCGTGATCGACCCGGACGGCGTGATTCGGCCGATTTGGTTGGCGAATTCCTCGGTGAACCAGAGGTTGCCGTCGGTGCCTTCGGTTATGTCGTGCACGGCGATGTCGCCGGCCGTGAGGCCGTTGGTGAAGAGCGTCACCGCGCCTCGCGTGGTGATCCGCCCGATCGCGTTGGTGCTGGGAGAGCGGAACGTAAACCATAAATTACCATCGGGACCGTTACAGATGTCGAACGGGCCGTAGGCTTCGTTCCCGGTCGGAAAGATGGTGATCTTCCCCTTCGGCGTCATGCGGCCGATGGCGTCGGCGCCGCCTTGCGTGAACCAGACGTTCCCGTCGCGGCCCGTAACGATATTGTTGACGACGTTGGTCGTGGCGGCGAACTCCTTCACCCCGCCATTCTTGCTGATGCGCCCGATTTGGTTGGAACCGGGCTGCGTGAACCACATCACGTCCGGAAAGCCCGAGGTGATACCGCGCGGCGTGCTGTTCGCCGTGATGCCTTGCGTGTATTCGACGCTCTTGAGCCCCGCTTTCGGAACGCGCCCCTCTTGGCGTAGGATGCTGCTAGACGGAATCGCCGAGCCGGACTGCCCGGCGCAGGCGGCAACGGTGCTCGCGAGGAGCATAGCCGCGGCCGCGGTCAATAAAGATCGCTGTAAATTCGGTTGCAATTCGGTTCCCCTTCCTTAAACGCCATCGTATGGCGCCGCCGGACGCAAGCGTAGTCGGGGAACCCCACCAATTTCTTTGCGCTTTCCCTTATTCGACGTACTTGACCGAGGTCGCCATGCCCGCGGTCAAGTGATAGAGGTTGTGGCAGTGAAAAAACCACCACCCCGGATTGTTCGCATCAAAGGCAAAGGTCACGGAACCGCGCGGCGTGACGAGGACCGTGTCGCGCATAGCCCCGCCGAAACGCTCGCCGTCGACGGCAACGATTTGGAGCGAGTGTCCGTGCAGGTGCATCGGGTGGCTCATCATCGTCTTATTTTCCATCGTAATCTCGACGCGTTCGCCGCGCTTGACCGACAGATGCGGTGGATTTTTGGAGCGTGCCAGCCCGTCGCTCCAAGCCACCCCGTCGATGCTCCAGGCATAGCGCGCCATGTCGCCGGTAAGCGCGATGGTTAGCTGCCGATCGACCGGGCGCGGCGCGAGGGGGGTGACGGCGCGCAGTTGCTTCTCGAGCGCCAGGCCGTTGCGCGGCGCAACGAACGCTCCCCCCGCCGGATACGCGGGAATGGCCGTCCCGCGCGACGCGAGAACGAGCCCAGCGCGCGCGCTGTCTGCTTCGCGTACGGCAAAGATTGGGTAAACGCCGGGCCCCGGCGTGTCGATTCGGATGTCGCAGCGCTGCGCGATCGCTATCGGAAAGGAGCTGCCGTCGATGGGTTCGACCGGGCGGCCGTCAACGGCGATGAGCGTACCGCGCAAGGATCCCAAGTCAACCGTAAAGTTGGTCGAAGCGGCACTGTTGATAAAGCGCAGGCGCACGCGCGCGCGGCCTTCGATGCGTACGACTTCGGGGTTCTCGATCGGCCGGCGATTGATGAGGAAGGCATCGTAAGAAACGTCGTTGACGTCGGGTTTGGCGATTACGGGCGTTGGCTTGGGCGCCTGCAGTTCCGCGAAGATTTCGTCCGGCGTCCGGAAGCTGAAATCGGCGATCTCGGCCACAACCTGCTGCTCGTCGCGCCCTGCGCCGGCGGGGTCGGCGATGATGAGCGGCGCCGAGGCGAGGCGCTGCTCCTGCATGCCCTCGTGCGAGTGCATCCAATACGTGCCGATCTGCTTCAACGGAAAATCGTAGTCGTAGAACTGGCCGGGCGGCAGCGCCGGTTGGGAGAGTATCGGAACGCCGTCTTGCCGCGTGGGCGTTTCGAGGCCGTGCCAATGAACCAGCGTGGGCCGGCCGATGCGGTTGACGAGCCGAACGCGAAAGCGGCTTCCGGCAGCGGCCTCGATGCCGCGCGTTCCGTTGGGCTGCACGATATCGAGCCGCTCGACCGTGCGCCCGAGCACTTCGACGGTAGAGGTCGTAAAGAGTAACGTCACGCGCGGCGCTGCAGCCAACGCACGTTCCAGCGGCACGGTCGTGACGACCGCCGCCGCACCGGCGCCAAGCCCGGTGAGAAACTCGCGACGAGTGCTCTTCATTGCGGAACTTTTCGGTGGATCGCGTCGATTCACTGCTGCGCGCCGGCGATGAGCCGAGCATACGTACTGCTCGAGTCGGTCGGTTTGCGCGTTAAGCCTGGATCGGTGTCGAGGTCGATATGGTAGAGCCCGAAGTCGCTGCCGCCGTCGAAGGGCAGGCCCCATTCGCGGTTTGAGGTGATGCTCCAGCAGAGGTATGCGTCGACCGGCGCGCCGCGCGCGACGGCCTTGCGCACTTGCGCGACGTGCTCGGAAATATAGTCGGGACGTCCGACGTCGGCAGCCTTGGCAACGCAGCCGTTTTCGATTACGATAATCGGCTTGCCGGGAAACTCGCGTGCCGCCTCGAGCAAAATCAGGTTCAGGGCGTCGGGCCAGACCGGCGCATTGGCGTAGTGAAAGTCCGATGCGGCCGTAAGGCGATGCAGATCGCGCGGCCAGAAGGAGGGAACGCCCCAATAGTAGTCGAGCCCAACGTAATCGAGCGTGCCGGCGCATTCCGGCGGGCAGAGAAACGCCGGCAGCTTCCCGGCCATGCCGAGATTCCACCAGTTCGTGCCGAGCAAGGTCGTAAAGATCGCCAAGCCCTTGCGGAACTGAAAAAGCCCGTGAAAAAAGGACGATCGCGTTGCATCCAGTCGCTGCTCGCCCTGCACCACGACGAACTCCACGCCCTCCGGATCGTCGAAAATCAACCGTGCGACGCGTCGCGCGATCTCCGGCTCGAGCCCTTCGTACCGCTTCTGACACTCACCCTGCGCCGTTCGATCGGCGACCTCAATGCAGAGGCCTTCGACGCCCGGATGAATGCCGACTCGCAGCTTGCCCCGCTTGCGAATCCGGTCGATGGATCGATCCATATCCGGCACGGCGCGCGCATCGTCTGCTCCGGCCTCCTCCTCGCGCCCAACGTGGGCGACGGTCTTACGATTGAACGCATCCGGGATCTCGGGATGTTCCCGGCGCAGCTGCCGAATCGCGCGATCGACGATATTGAGCAGCGTACGGCTCCCCAGCGCCATGGCGACGGCAAAGTACTGTGGCCGGCCCGGCAAAAGCGAGAGTGTGAGCGCATCGCCGGAATATTGACGCAGCGTTACGTCGTCATCGAAGATTGCATCGACCTCGCCGCCTCGTAACGCCTCGACGGCATCGTCCATCGCCTTGACGTAGCTGACCTTCGCGGCAGGAAACGAGCCGCCGACGATTTTTGCCGGCAGCGTGTCGGCGACCACGGCGACGCGGCCGCGCCACTGCTCCGGGTTCTCGGGAAGACCTAAGGCACTTGCGTGCAGTGCGGCGAGAGACGCTCGATAGTATGGCTCGGAAAAGAACGAATGATCCTGACGCTCGAGCGTCATCGTCAGCTGCGCGATGGTACAATCGACCCGGCCGCCCTCGTTGAGTCGCGATTGCGCGATGCGTTCCGCCTGCCGCTTTGCCGCCTGCGGGGACTGCAGGTGCGTGGCGTTACGATCGATCCAGCGCTGCAGCCAGCGCGGCAACCCCAACACCAGCGGGTTGGCGCCGACGCGCGCGTTTGGCCTGATCTTGCGAATGGCCGATCGCGCATCGGCGTGCGCGCGAAACAGGTTGGGAATGAGCCGCAGTACGTCGTCCATTTGCGCGTCGCCGCTCTGGTACGGCGGCTGTCCCGGCGCCATGGCGTAGGCGCGCATCCAGAAACCCTTTATCCAGCCGTAGACCAGCTGATTGGGCTCGTTCAGCGTTACGTAATCGTCGATCAGATCGCCGAGCCGCGTCGCAACTTCTCTTGCGTATACGGCCACCCGGTCCGGAAAACCGTCGTCGAGCGGGCCGGCGCCGTTTCCGGCGGCCTGGACGTGCAGCGGCCAGGTGTTGTGTACCAGCGTGACCAGCGCCGACATCCCCGCACCGCGAATGGTTTGCAGCACGTCGCGATAGTGCGCAAAGGCCGCGTCGTCCCAAACGCCGGGCCGCGGTTCGAGCCGCGCCCACGACAGGGACACGCGGAAGAGCGTGCAGCCCAAGCCCCGCGCGAGTTCGACGTCTTCCTTGTAGCGATTCCAAAAATCGGTGGCGTTGCCGCGCGCGACCAGAGCGCGCACGCGTTCCCACACGTCGCGAATATCGTCGCGCCCGTCGTACGCCTCGCATTGATGGTCGGCGGTCGCGACGCCGAAGCGAAGGCCGCTCACGTGCTAACGGGCGCCGGTCACCTCGACGATGCTGCTCGCCGTTCCGGAAAAGTGCGTGGTAAACCACGGGTTTCCACCGGCGTCGGCCGCAAGGCTCAGCGGGTCGTACGGCAGGTCGTAGCCGATCTGCTTTCCGGTCGTATCGACGTGCCAGAGCGCTCCCTTATAGGCGAGAGGATCGCCGCCGGTCATCCAAAAACCGCTTGCCGTCGCAGCCACGCCGCTCGGATACGCCGGCTCCGACAGACCTTTGTGGGTGATGCGAGTGAGGTGAACCTTACCCGACTCGAGCGCTCCGAGAAAGTTCGCTCCCGAATCGCGACGTCCAAAGTCCAGCGTGGTGAACCACGGATTTCCATCGGCGCCCATGGCGATGGATTTTGCCGCCACGTTCGGACAGCACGGCTCGAAGATCGCGTGCATCCCAACCTTCGTGCGATGCAAACCGCCCCCGACGGCGCGGCGCTCGATGAGTTCCGCTCTGCCGTGTCCGTTCTGAGCGACGAAGAACAAGTTGCCTTGCGAATCGGCCGTGAGCGCGCCGTTGGGCGTCATGGTTACGGGCAGCAGCTGCGCCGCGATCGTGCCTTGGGTTAAATGCGCGAGCAGCGGCTGCGAACCGAATCCCACGACCCACGGTTCGCCGTTGGGGCCGAACGCGATGCCGACGGCCTTGCTGTTGGTATATTGCGGCGCGCTGTATTCGGTGATCGTGCCGCCGGGTGTAATTTTGCCGGGCGCGACGCTGCTGGTGTCGGAGAACCACATGTTGCCGTCGGGGCCGGCCACGATGGAGTAGGGTTTCGCGCCGGAAGCGAGGCCGCTCGTGAACTCGGTTATCGTTCCGTCCCCAGCGATGCGACCGATCGCGGGCGTTGCCGCATCCGTAAACCACATGTCGCCCGCGGGACCTACCGCGAGGTCGACTGCCGAGGCGCCTGCTAAAAAGCCGGGCGTTTGACCGGCGGTATAAACCGTGAAAGTAAGCGAGCCCGTCCGCTTGGCCGACGGGCCGGCGAGCCGCGGAGCTTGGGGCGCCAAAGTACCGCTCTGTCCCGAGCAAGCCGCAACAAAGATCAGCGTGACGAGCGCGGCAAGTTTTCGATGTAACGTTGGTGGTCGCATCCGCGCAGCATCCGACGAGCAAGCGGCAGTTCCTTCCAAGCGCGAATGAGTTCGCGATGCGGTTGCCAATAAACGGCATATGAAGACTGCAGTATATTCCGCTCTCATTGCCGCACTCGCGGTATTGGTTGGCTGCTCCGGCGGAACGTCGACGCAACGTGCGATTCCGCAGACCGGTTCGCCGGCTTCGGCTTCCGGGCTCGGCGAGGTTTTTAATCTCGATTACTCCCACGGAGCGATCAGCGTCTTTTCAATTCAAAACGGCAAAGCGACGCAAACCAAACGGTTCAAACCGGGAAATGGTCTCGCTCAGGGACTTGCCTCGGATGCGCAGGGGCGCATTTACACGACCATCACTAAATCGAGCGGGAAACCGTGCGCCGCGTGCGTGGAGGTCTTTGACGACACCGGCACGCTGCTGAAGCGGCTCGACGCGCCGGTTCTTTCGGGGGCGTCGGGTGCGCCGTCCCTGACCGACGTTTCCGTCGACGCGCACGACAACGTGTACGTAAGCGATTACGGCCAGCAAGCCGTATACTTTTTCCCGCACGGAAAGCTGCCCAAGGGCGGCCCCACGGTCGTAGTGCAAAACTCGCAGAACGCCGCCTCGGTCGCGGCGACGCCCAACGGAGCCAACGTTTTAGTGTCGGGCGGTTGCGGCTTTGCCAGCGTGCGGCCGTATACGCGCGCCGGTCACGGGAAGTACACGCAGGGTGATTGCTTCGGCATCGGCACCATCGCGCTCATCGGCGGGGCGGCCGACGATCGGGAAGAGGTGATGACGCCGGTCGACGGGGCCCGCGGACTCGTCTCGGTTTCGTCGCCCAGCGGCGGAGCGGATTTCCGAGTTCCCGACCCGGAAGCCTCGGTCAGCGGCGTCGCGTTTAACAGCGACGCGTCGATCGCCTATGTAGCCGATCATAATAAAGAGTGCGTTTACGCTTTTGCGCGACCGGCCGACGGGTGGCTCTCAAAAAAGAAGCCCAAACTGCTGACTACGTACAAGGGATTCAAGAATCTCGACATCATCGCCGTACCGCAGTGACGAACCAAATGCCGGCATACGTTATCGTCAACGTCGACACCCAGCACCCCGAAGAATACGAGCAATATAAAGAAATGGCACAGAAAACCGTCGCGCAATACGGAGGGCGTTATCTTGCCCGCGGCGGCCGAATGAAGGTGCTGGAGGGCTCGTGGGAACCGACGCGGATCGTTATCCTCGAGTTCCCTTCGTACGCACAGGCGCACGAGTGGTGGCACTCAGTCGAGTACGCTCCGGCAAAAGAGCTGCGCCAACGGCTGAGCGCTACCGATCTCCTGATCGTGGAAGGTTACGCGCCTACGCCTTGAGGCGCGCGCTGCTACACAACCGGGCGCGTCGGCAGCACCGCGATCGGCTGCTCTTCGATGTTGTAAAACGTCTGAACGATCGGCACCGATGCGACTCGCTGCGTCGCGTCTCGCACGGGGTCTTGCTCTCCGACCGGCACTAACTCGGTAATGAGCGCCGCATACGGCTCTTGGAGCGGCTGTTCCACAAAGGGGGCATATCCGGATCTAAAACCGTCGATCCATCGGGTAATCGCGCCCATCGTGGCGCGGTAACGGATCCAACGGTGCGCCTTCCAACCCGGAGGCTCGGGCGTGCCCGTCGCAAAAGCGGCGACTAGTTTGGTGCCGGCAGCGAGACCTAGGCCATTCATTGCGTCGATCGTTGCGCGCGGCATGTTGAGATTAAGTCCCCCCATGTCGTCGGACAAGCGAATCGCGACGATGCGGCTGGCATTACCGGGAAGTCCGGCGACGGTGACGTCCTGCCAGGTTCGCGCTGCGTCGAGAATCGACGACGCAAACGCCAAGACGTTGCCTCGCGCGTCTCCACAGTCGAGTCTATCCCAGGGACTGACCGTTCCCCGCGGCAACTCGCTCTCGATGAAGACGGCGTCGGTCGCGTACACCGCGAGACGCGGTTCCGCGAAGCGCGCGCGCAGCGCCGTGCCGTCTTTGGCCGGCGATGAGGGTGCTCCGCGCAGCAAGTCGATGGCAAACGTCGGCCAGTGTGGCAACGGACAGTCGAAGAAGTGAATTGGGAAGTTGCTCGTGAGGCCCCCATCCGAAAACCAAAGCCGCTGCATTTGGCCGGTCGCATCGCACGCATACAGCGGAAACGCGCAAAACAAAACCGGAAACGACATGCTGAGACGCGTGGCGACGGCGATCGGCAACTTGTCCGCGGCGGGGAACCGGTAGTAGGTGTCATTCTCGGTCTTACCGATCTCGGTTTCCTTGCCGAAGCGAGCCATGTGGCTGACGATCGCCTCCGAAAAATACCGGTCGAGATCTTCTTTTCGGAAGTAAATTGAGGGTCGCAAGTTTCCGTCATCGTCCAAATCCGTAGCCTTATCAAGAGTGAGGCTAATCGGATCCTTGGGGTCGAACGGAAGCGCAAACGGCCTGCCCAGAGTGAGACACGTCGTGACCATGCGAAAGTCGATGCCGTGCTCGTCCGACCGACGATCGTGCCACGACGGATCTTGCGCGCCCCACAGATCGCCGAACGTCAGTGGTTGGGTTGCCGGACGCCCCGCCGTTTGCGCGATAAACGCCTCCAGCCAGTTGAAGAGCGGCGGTACGTCTTTTGCTTCGAGCGTCGTGACGTCGGGGCACGATGCAAGCTTAGCGTCCCGCTCGCGATCGTACCCGTGACACCAGCCAAAGTTGTTGCGATCGAGCACGACCACGATTTCGATGGCGACGCGAATCCCAATAAACACCAGCGCCGCGATAACGCCGACGACCGCGGCAACTAAGAGGTAGCGCCAGAGCAGCTGGGGGGCCGGCGCCGAGGCCGCCGCAACGATCAGGCCAAAGACGACTCCGATGCTGAGCAGCGGAATCCAAAAATATTGGACGAGCAGTTCGCCGACTAGCCGTGCGGCCTTGGTAACGAACGACGCATTACCGATCGGAATCAGGGCGATCTTCAAGAGTCGGCGCGCTTGCCGGTCGGCGGCAAAAAGCGCGAACAGCGTCCCGGTGCGGCCGAGAAAATCGGGCAGCTTCGCCAACTCGACGTAACCGTCGCCCGACCCATTGCGCCGGCGGTACTCGGCGGCAGCGGTGATCGCGGCCGCAATCGCACCGACCGACGTTCCGCCGATGCTCTTGATCACATACGACGTCGCCAGCTTGCAGATCGCCAGCGGATACACGACACCGCTCGTAATGCCGCCCTTCATCACCACGTCGCAGAGCCTTCGGATGCCCGGCGCGGTAAAATCGTCAGCCGAAAACGCCACTATTGCGTTCCCTCCTGTCGTGCTTGCCGTATCGCGCTTACGAAACGCTCGCCGTAGCGCTCGAGCTTCGCGTCTCCTACGCCGCCGATCTGGCGGAATGCGGCAAGCGTCGCCGGCTTTGCCGAGGCCAGCTCGCGGAGCGTGGCATCGGAGAAAACGACGTAGGCGGGAACGTCTTGCGCGTCGGCCATCTCCTTGCGCAGGGAGCGCAGCGCCTCAAAGAGGCTTTCGTCCGCGCTGGCAAGCGCGACCGTCGAAGCTCGGCCGCGGGCTTTCTTCGTCTTCTGAACGAGCCGCGGCTTTGCAAAACTGAAGGTCCGGCGCTCGTTGAGCGCGCGCCGGCCCTCGCCGGTCAACTGCAGCGTCCGGTATTGCGGCTCTTCCTCGAGGCAGCCGCCGCGCAACAGCTCCGAGACGAGTGCCAACCATTCATTCTTTGCTAGCTCGGTGCCGATACCGAACGTCGACAGCCGGCTGTGCCCACGGTCGAGGACTTTTTGGGTGGCCTTGCCCATCAGCACGTCGACGATGTGCTGCGCGCCGCTCGAAAACCCACTGTGCTCGCGCATCCGATAAACGCACGAAAGCAGCTTTTGCGCGGCCAGCGTGCCGTCGACACGATCGGTCGGGTGCAGGCAGTTGTCGCAGTTCCCGCACTCGTCCGGCACGCCGCTCTCCCCGAAATAGCGCAGCAGATAGGCGCGCCGGCACTGCGACGTCGCGGCAAACTCGAGCATCCGGCCTAATAACCGTCCGGCCCGCTCGCGCTCGGCCGCGTCGCCGATCTGCCGGATGAAGTGGCGCTGCTTGCCGGCGTCGCCTTCGCTGAAGAACAGCGCGCACTCACTCGGCAGGCCGTCGCGCCCGGCTCGGCCGGTCTCCTGATAGTAGCCCTCGATGCTTTTGGGAACGTCGTAATGCACGACGTAGCGTACGTTCGGCTTGTCGATGCCCATACCGAAGGCAATCGTCGCGCAGATGACGCGAACGTCGTCGCGAATAAAAATCTCCTGGTTGCGAGAACGCTCCTCGCGAGAGAGACCGGCATGGTAGGGGCGCGCCGAGATCCCTGCCGCGGTGAGGCGCGATGCCAGCGACTCCGCCGACGCCCGGCTCTGCACGTACACGATGCCGCTTTCTTTCGCGCGCGCCGTGCACCACGAGAGCAGCCGCGCGTAGGCGTCGCGCTTTTCGAAGACGGCATAGCACAGATTGGGGCGATTGAAGCTCGCGACGAAGCGCTGCGGCGAGCGCAGACCGAGAAAGCGCACGATGTCTCCGCGCACGCGCTCGGTGGCGGTCGCGGTCAACGCCAGCATCGGCACGCTGGGATATCGTTCTCGCAGTGAGGCCAGTCGGCGATACTCGGGCCGAAAGTCGTGCCCCCACTCGCTGATGCAGTGCGCTTCATCAATGGCGACGCGGCGGAGGTTCCAGCCGTCGAGCCGGCTCAAAAACTCGGTCATAACGGCGCGTTCGGGAGCGACGTAGAGCAACCGGTACCGGCCGCGATCGAGCCCGCTTATCCGGCGCGCAGCCTCCGGCGAGTCGAGCGAGCTGTTCAAGAAGGTCGCCGCGATGCCGTTGGCCTCGAGCGCGTCGACCTGATCTTTCATCAACGCGATCAGCGGCGAGACGACCAGCGTTAGGCCCGGCTCGACCAGCGCCGGAAGCTGGTAGCAAAGCGACTTTCCAGCGCCGGTCGGCAGCAGCGCTACCGCGTCGGAACCGGCGAGCGTCGTGTCGATAATTTCGCGCTGCAGCGGCCGAAAAGCGGCGTAGCCAAAGTGATGGTTCAGCGCCTCCTCGAGCGTCACGGGCCTAGACGAACACGTCCGCCGACACGTTGAATGCTGCGAACGACTTCCGAATGTGTGACTTGCTCAACTCACGCTTGCCGGCCAAGACCTCCGAGGCGATGCCACTCGATCCTAGCAGCTTGCTGAGTGCTTGAGACATCCCTTTTGCCAACATCAGCTCCTTGAGTGCGCTAGCCGGATCGGGAGCTTCGAAAGAAGCTCGAGCAGACGGTTCTCGGCAGCCGAACGCTTCTTCTTATCGAGGAGCGCCTCGACACGCTCGGGATATTTTTGATGCTCCCGGTCCTGATGAATCGCACGAGGCAGCTCCTCGATTAGCAATTCTCTGTACGCCGCGTCAGCAGCCGTCACTTCCATTTGTCCTTGTCATATTCGGCATGGGTCAATACTTCTTTGATAAAGATGATCTGCGACGAGTACTCGATTTTAGTGATCGGACGGTAAGCATTCCCCTTGATGTTAAAAACAGTATAAGAGCCTACAGCCTCTGCATCGGAGTATGTTCGCCGGACTTCTACGACGCCATTCCGGCGCGCACGCTTCGTGGTTGCGTACGAAGTCTTTAGGGCGCTCTCCGCGTCCGCGTGCCGAGCCCAAAAACTCACGACGCCTCCTTCTGCTGATTATCATCAACCGACTGCAAAGTCAATCCGGCTAGCTCTGCTCCGCGACGCTCTTAGCGGCCGTCCGGTCTCCCGGCGTACGCCTGTCGAAGGGGTTAATGCATGTCGTCGAGGGTCGACTGCAGCGGTGACAGACTAACGCGAACGAAGCCGACCTGCGGCCGGTCCAAATCGAAGATCATGAACACGACCACCGAGACGAGCACGCAGAAGAGGATCGTCATGATGCGGCGCGTCGTGTTGTTGAGCCCGAAGCCATATCCGAGCAGTGCCGCTCCGGATAAGACGACGAGGACGAGCATCAACGAGAGTTCCTGCGGCAGGCGGTTGTTCAGCCAGGCTTCTTCTTGGCCGCCCGCATCGATGAGGTCGTTGGTCGCGGCGGCGAGCTGCATCAGCGGCAGCTGCGGCGTTCGATTGACGTCGGTAGTGATGACGCCCCACATGCGGTCGCGGTAGCGGTTGCTTTGCGCCAGTAACGCGGCGCGGCGGTCCTGGAAGCGGTAGACGTCGTAGAGCTCGATGCGCGTCGCGAGATAGCCGCGCAACGCATTCTTGAAAGGCTCGCGCTGCGCCGGCGGCAGGAATGACGCGCGGAGATAGGTGGTTCCGGCGGCGTTGGCCTCGGCCACGACCAGACTTTCGCGATGGTCGAAGCGCCCGATGGCAAGCGAAAACGAGAAGCCCAGAATCAGGCCCACCAGACCGAGAACGCCGCCGACGACCACGCCGAAAAGGATGCTGTCGCGCGAGCCGTAGCGATGCGAGATCCAGCGCCCGAGCGAAAGGCCGCCTTCGGCCGCCAGCAGGGTCGCTCCGAGCAGAATCAGCAGCAGAAAGAGCGGTGGGACGGAGTAGGCGAGCCTCACATCATGTGGTCCTGTCCGCGCGTGGTTGACCGGACACGGCAGCGCGACCTGCCGAGGCCTTACGGCGGGTTAAAGCCTGCGCCGGCGGCGAAAACCCGCCCCAGGTGATGACGCTTCCGACCCTGTCGTTCGACGATATTCCAGAGATCGCGTGGACCGCGACGCGCGACGGGCGGATGCTGCAGTTCAATCGCGAGTGGCGCGAGTACGCCGGTCTGAAGGCGCGGTCGAACGCGTCGCCCGCGGGGCTGGAGAAAGCGTGGTGGGCGGCGGTCCATCGCGACGATCGCGAATTCGTCCGCCAGGCGCTGCTCGCGGAAATGCAGGTAGCCGGCCCGTTCGAGCTCGAGCTGCGCTTGCGGCGAGCGGACGGAATGGACCGCTGGTTTCGACTCTTCGTTTCACCGCTCGACGGCAGTCGCGGCGAGGACGCGGCGTGGCTCGGCCTCTGCAGCGACATCGACGACTATAAGCGCCAAGGCGAACTCTTTGCTTTTCTGGCGGAAGCCGGCGAAGTGCTGGCCGAATCGCTCGACTTGCAGGCCACGCTCAACCGGCTGCTCGGGATCATCGTTCCGGAGTTCGGCGATTGGGCGGCCATCGATCTCTTCGACGACGGCGACCGCCTAAAGACCGTCGCCGCAATCCATGCCGATCCGGAGAAGATGCGGCTGGTGAAGCGAATGGTCGGGCGCTACACGCACGACCGGCGCTACGAACCGGCGATTGCCGAAGCGCTGCGCATGCGCCGGCCGATGGTCATCCGCGACGTGAACGTCGAACTTCTCAAGCGGGCGGCTGCGCCGAATCTCTTTCCGGTAATTCGCGAGCTGGGGCCGCGCTCGGCCGTCACCGTGCCGCTGCGGGCACGCGGACGGACGATCGGATCGCTCGTTGCTTACTGGTGCGAAACGCCGCGGCGTTATGCGGATACCGATTTACCGCTCTTCGAAGAGCTGACGAAACGCGCCGCCGTTTCCATCGACCACGCGCGACTCTACGAACGGGAACGCGAGATCGCGGCTACCTTTCAGCGTGCGGCGCTGCCGATCTCGCTTCCCGAAGTGCCCGGCCTGCACTTCGACGGCATCTACGTGCCGGCCAGCGATCGCGAGCTGTTGGGCGGCGACTGGTATGACGCGCTGCGTCTCAACGACGGGCGAATCGTCATTTCGGTCGGCGACGTTGCCGGCAGCGGTTTGGCGGCGGCGGTGATCATGGCCTCGATGCGCCAAGTGATTCGCGGCGTCGCGCAGGTTTATGCCGACCCGATCGCCATGCTCGACGCGGCCGATCGCACGCTCAAGACGGAGCATCCCGACACGTTCGTTACTGCGTTCGTCGGCGTGCTCGATCCCATCGCCCGAACGCTCACGCACGCCTCGGCCGGACACCCTCCGCCGTTCCTCCGCGATGCGGCGGGGGAAGTGACGCCGCTTGGCGTCAGCGGGTTGCCGCTGGGTCTGCGCGAGCGCGGCGAGACCGCGATGACGACGCAGCTGCCGAGTTCGGGGCTCGTCGTCTTCTACAGCGACGGTCTGATCGAAGTGGATCGCAACCTTCTGCGCGGCTTCGAGCGGCTGACCGCAGCGATGGGCCGGCCGGACATCGCGAGCGGCGCGAATCCCGCCGACGCGATCTATCGCGCCGTGCTCAAGCGCGGCGGCAACGACGACGTGGTCGTGCTGACGCTGCAGTTCGAGGCACCGGTTGAAAGCGGATTGGCGTGGAGTCTCGACACGGGGGACGCCGATGTCGCGCGCGCGACGCGTCACGCATTTATCGCTGCTTTACGCCATGCGGGAGTGCGCGAGAAACAGCTCGACGCGGCGGAACACGTCTTCGGCGAGCTGCTGGGCAACGTCGTGCGGTTTGCGCCGGGGCCGATCGAGATCGAACTGCATTGGAACCACGGGGCCGCGCCGGTGCTTCACGTGCTCGATCGCGGCCCGGGATTTACCTTTACCCCGAAGCTCCCTACCGATCTCCTTAGCGAACGGGGCCGCGGACTCTACATTGTCTGGGCTTTGGCCGCAGACTTTAACGTAACGCCACGTCACGATGGCGGCTCTCACGCACGAGCCGTATTGGGTGTTGCTTAGGTTGCCGGGCACAGCCGTTTGGCCGCTGTCGGCGACGCATCTTGCCTTCTTTAGTATCAGCGCCTCACTTGAATATCGGCCCTACCTTTGCCGCGTCGTTCATAGGCAATAGCGATTCGCGTTGCCCAGCGATGAAGGCGATCCCGGTCTCTTGAAGGATTGTGGAGATCCAACTGACCTCGCGTCATGGCACCGCTCCGAAAGCTAGAACAGGCTGCGCCCGACCGATTTCGGCACGATAGCGCGCCCCATAATCGCTGCCTGAACGGCGATGCGGTGGGGCGGCGGTTTCGGCTGCGGACTGGCGAGCAGCGTAGGGTCGTAGGCCGGCTCTTCAACGTGGAGAACGCCGTTCTCATAAATAAGCGGCGAGTACCGGTCGGGCTCGTGCAAAAAGTGGCTTGGCCACGCGAAGATCGTCGCATTCGGATAGTCGTAGACAATGTTGAAGCGCTTTAGCAACCCGGTGCCGATGCTCGCGGCGTCGCCTCCCACCGCGAAGGCTCCGCCGCGATCGCGCGAGGCGCGCGTCACCACGCCGGAGATCGTCGTATCAAAAAGCGAGACCGTCGTTCGCAGCACGTCGCTATAGACCGGCCCACCAATGCCGATCCCAGTGATAACGTTGCGAGCGGACGCGTTCCGATAGAAGTTGTTGGCCTCGGCAAAGTGGCGGAAGAGCGTCAGTGACGAACGATCGCCGGTGTCGATCATGAACGTGCCGTCAACGCCGTCCACTGCGGCCGCCACGCGCATAATTCCGCCGCCGATGGTAAACCGAATCGTCACCGCCGTTTTCGGAACCGGTATTGCTGCGGACGAGAACGTCAACTGCTGATCGTCCATGTCGACGCCGATGCGAAAGCGGCGCAGCATGTTGTAACCGATGACGCCGTCCAAGCGCCGGAAGCCTATCGCGCGCTGGATTGGCCCGAGATCGAGCACCGCGGCCGAAACATCCCTAAACCTCAGCGATCCCACCGTGACCGTTGGTACGCGCGTCAATCGCAATTCCGCCGACCCGCTGCCCGCTCCGTTTGCAAATCCGGCGCGCCGGGTCGCCAAGCCGAGACGCTGCGCCACGCTCGGCGTAATGACCAGCTGATCCGACCCGGTGTCGACGATCATCGTGTATGGGCCGCTTCCGTCGACCGAGACCTGTACGAGCATCCGGTTGTCGAAGAGCGTAAACGGCACGGTGGTCGAGCTCGGCGTGGATACCCCTGCCGTTACAGCCGCGAGTACGATCGTTCCAAACATTACTGCCATTCCTTTGCAAAGAACATCATAACTCATCGCCCCCGAGACCGCGGCCAAAAACCAATCAAAACCCCCTCCGCAGGCCCGCCGGCGCTTCCGAGCAGAATAGCTCTGCATGTTTCCGCATCTCGCGGCCTTCACGGACTACGCCCTCGTCGCGCTTAGGCTGATGGTGGGGCTCGTCTTTCTCGATAGCGGCTACAACGACCTCAAAGATCCCGCCGCCCGCGGCCAGACCATCGGACTTCCGAAGGGCGCGGCGATCGTGCTCGGTGCGGCCGAGTTGCTCGGCGGCGCGGCCGTCGTCGTCGGCCTGCTCGCGCAACTGGCCGCGATCGGGCTCATCTTCATCATGCTCGGCGCACTGCAAAAGAAAATTTTTATCTGGAAGACCGGCTTCTGGGGCAAGGACGGCCTCGGCTGGAACTACGAGCTCATTCTCGTTTCGATGCTGCTGGTCGTGCTCTGCACCAACGGCGGACGCTTCGTCATCTATTAGCTGCAACCGGCGGGGCGAGGCGCCGTGCGAGAAAAGGTGAATCTTCCCAGCGTGGCATTCTTCGACGGCGCCCACTCGATCGCCAAGCCCCGCTTCAACAGGTGGCTCGTTCCGCCGGCGGCGCAGACGCGCCCCAGCGATCGCGGCACCACGTTCCTGGTGCTGGCGTGGCTTTGGCTTGCAATTCCATTGACGTGGGGCGTCGCGGTCACGCTCCAGAATGCGCTGAAGCTTTTCCAATAGGCGCATCGGATATTCGGCCGACACTAGGATGAGCGGGTGAAAGCACGCGCATTAATTACAACGATCGCGCTGTTGCTTGCGGCCACCATTCGACAGGCTCAGGGTGACGCGCCGCAGGCTCAGGGTGACGCAGTTCAGTACCGGATCGACCTCGCGCGGTACTTTCCGAGTGCCGCAGCCGAAGCGCAGACGCGGGCGGCGGTCATCGCCGATGCCAAAGCGTTCGCCGCGTCGGGGACGCCGGCCGGCTCTACGGCCTTACTCGAGTGGCTGAAGCGATATGACGCGCTCCTGATCGGCCTCGAGCGCCACGATATCTACGTCTACCTCAAGGCCGAGGAGAACGACCAAGATAATGCCGACGCAAAAGCCGACGATGCGCTCGGTAATACCGAGGAGCTGATTTCCGATCGCGTCGTCGAAGCAGCGCGCCAGCTTGGGGAAACACGCATCCTCAGCTTGACGGAGCATCCGGCACTAGCGCCGTACCGCTACCTTCTCACCACCTCGCTCGCAAAAGCCCAGCACCAGCTCGGCCAAACCGAGGCGCGAAGCGTCGCGCTCGCGGTAACGCCCGTGCTCGATGCGGCGGCAACAAGTTACAAGGCGTTGCGGAAGTCGAGCGCGACGATCGAGAGTAATCAGGACGCCTATGCTGCGCTGCTCGTCTCCATTTCGATTGCAAGAAGCGGGGTGGCGCGGCTGCGCGGTTTTAGCGGCGCCGCTGCGGCGTCGTACTTCGATAGATCGATCGACCCGGCGTCAGTCGAAAGAACGCTGCAAGCGGTGCGCGATTCCAACGCCTACGTAGAGTATCTCGGCGTCGCGGCCAGAGCGCCGAAGCCCGCCTTTTCGCCGGCACCCATTCCCGTATCCGACGCCATCCCATTGATTCTGGCCGCCGTGCAGCCGATGGGCACCGAATATGCCGGCGCCTACGCGACGCTTCTCAATCACGACAACCACCGATTGGAGATCTGCACGGCGCCAGAGTGCGACGACACCGGCTTCTCCGTCGGCTTCCTCGGCTCGGAGTCCGGCGTCTACTTCGGCGGCTACGACGGAACCACCGCAAAGGCGCGCGCCGTCTCGCATGAGTCCGGCCACGCGGTTCATCGGCAGTTCGTGGCCGCCCATCAGCCAATCGCCGCCTATAACCAAGGCCCGGCGTTTATGTTCGAGTCGTTTGCGCTCTTCAACGAGCTGCTCTTTCTCGACCATCTCTATAAGAACGCCGCGACCGGCGCGGAGCGAGCCTACTATCTCAACTACTTCCTCCGCGACGCGACCTTCCAAGTCTTTGGGTCGGCCAAGGAGACCGAGCTGGAGAGCGCTATCTATCGAGGCGTGGACGACGGCACCATCAAAACCGCCGCCGATTTCAACGCGCTGACCGCAAAAGTATTCGCGCGCTACGACACGTCGTCGGCCGACGATCCCTCGACGCAACTTTATTGGGCGAGCAACCGGCTCTTCTTTACCGATCCGCTTTACGACGTAAATTATCTCTACGCCGGACTGCTCGCGCTGAGGTACTTCACGCAATTCGAAACCGATCCCAAAGGCTTCTCGCCGCGTTATGGCGCCCTGTTGAAGAACGGCTTCAACGACTCGCCGGCCGCGTTGGAACGGCGCTTTCTCGGAATCGACCTCTCCGACGAGCGGGCGCTGGTCGCCAATGCAACGGCGCTGATCGACGCGCGCACCAAAATGCTGGCGGAACTCTATCGCGGGGTGGCGCTGCGCGAAGTGGAGAAAGCCGCAAGTCGCGACGCTGGTCGTGGTGGCGGCCGCGTCGGTTGCGCCGGTCGTGCAGCTGCGGTATTTGCGCCAGGGCAATCACCTCAACGCGTTGCTGGAGATCTTGAATCAATGGAATCTGCGGACGGCACCTACCCCAACGCGGCTTACACGCATGAGTACCCTTCGACAAGCTCAGGGTGACAGGGAGACAAACGATGCAACGAACTGAGCGCGTAACCGAAGCGGGGGCCGTCTTCGAGAGCGATCATCGCGGCTGCAGCGCGATGGAGCACCATCGCCACGCAACGCCGTTCGTAACGATCGTGCTAAGCGGAGCGTATGTCGAAGTCCGCGACGCCGAGCCGGAAGTCTGCCGCGGCGGCTCGATCGTCGTTCATCACACCGCTGAAGAACATGCCGACCGGTTCGCGACCGACACGCGATGTCTCAACGTCGAGCTTCCGCGCGACGGCCGCGCACCGTCGCTGCGCGGTGCAGTCGTTCTCGACACCGAGCCGAGCCGCGCGGTGAAATCCGTGATCGAAGCGTTCTACGGGCGCGCCGACGGCTTGGAGGAAGCCGTCAAGAATCTCCAAGCGGCCGTGACGGAGCAATCGCTCGAAGCGCCGCGCGAGCGGCCCGAGTGGCTGCGCCGAGCTCTCGTCGAGTTCCCGTGGGCGGATTCCGTTCCGCTTCGTGAAGCTGCGGCCGTTGCGGGAGTGCACGAAACGCACTTCAGCCGCGAGTTCCGCCGCCACGTCGGAATGACGGCGAACGAATATCGCGCGCGCGCACGCTTAAAGGTCGCGTCGCAGCTGCTGCTCACGACTACATCAAAACTTTCCCGCATTGCCTTGAACGCCGGCTTTAGCGACCAAAGCCACTTTACACGGCTCTTCAGCGAGCGGCTCGGCCTGTCGCCCGCTGCCTACCGCCGAACCTTCGCGCGCTAAGAATCTTCAAGACTCGCTCGGGCGCCGCCGCTACCCTGGCCGCATGCTGGGTTTGATCGCCTCCGCTGCAATTGCGTGCAATGCGACGGCGCTCTTGGCACGAGTTGCGGCCGCGACGGGAGGCGCGTCGTGGAAGACGGCCGGCGAGATTACGGCGGAGGGGCACTTAACGAGCTCGGGTCTGCACGGTACCGTGCGTCTCGCCCAAGACGTCGACGCCGGACGCTACGCGACTCGCTCCTCACTTCCGGTCGTGGGGACGACGGTCCAGACCTTCGACGGCACGACGGTGTGGACGCGCGATATCTCCGGCGGCGTGCACCCGTACGATTCTTGGTATCCACGCGCGCGCGCCGTTACGGAAGCCTATCTCATGCGGCGAGCCTATCTCGATCCGCATGCGCGCGGGAGCGTAACGTGTCTCGCATCGGCCACAACCGCGCCGAACGGCCCGGCGCTGGTGCGCGTCGAGCCGAGCGGCGGCATCCCCGCGGTGTTATCGATCGACGTACAAACGCATCTCGTTACCTCCATCGCCGTTCGAACGCCGATCGCTACCGACGTGACCACCTACGCCGACTATCGCCAAGCCGGACCGTTCGTGCTTCCATTTTTGATTTCGAGCGCCAGCACGTTCGAGCCGGCCAACGCGGACCGGACCGAGGTGACGCGATACACCTTCTCGCGCCGCGTGAACGCAGCCGACTTCGCCAAGCCGCGCGCGGAGATGAACGCGCGCATGCTCTTCGGGGCCTCGTCGACGACCGTACCCATCGCGCTGGAGGGTCGTCAACTCTTAGTATGGGCGTCGATCAATGGAAGATCGCCGATGCCGTTCATCCTCGACACCGGCGGCCACGCGATCCTCGATACGGTCGCGGCGCGGATGCTCGGCGTGCATGCGGCGGGTTCCGGCGTGAGCGGGGGTGCCGGCGCCGGAACGATCGCGCTGCAGTACGCGCGCGTGCGCAGCATCCGTATCGGGAACGCCGAACTCCTCGACCAGCCCGTTCTCGTGATTCCCTATTCTTACGATTTCTACGAGCGCGGGCGGCGCGTGCCGCTCGCCGGTATCTTAGGCCTCGAGTGGTTCGAACGTTACGCCGCACGCATCGATTACCTCGGCAAGCGCTTGACGCTCACGCCGCTGCCGAGCTTCCGGATGCGCGGGGCCGCGACGCGCGTTCCGATACGATTCCAAGAGGACATGCCGCTCGCGCGCGCGGCGGCGGACGGCCACGCCGGATCGTTTGGGGTGGACACGGGCAACGCGGGAGCGCTCGTTCTATACGGGGACTTTTTGCGCCGGACCGGCTTGCTGGCAAAATACGTCGGGGGCTACACCGTGCGCGGTCAGGGCACCGGTGGAACGAATACCGGTCGCCTAGAGACGCTCGCCGGCTTTTCGATCGGCGGACACGAGCTGCGTGACTTGACGGCCGATTTTACTCAAATGAAGACGGGCTCGTTCTCATCGTGGACCGAAGCCGGCGATTTGGGCCTCACGGTGCTTTCGCGCTTCACGCCGACGTTCGATTATGCCGGCGAGACGCTCTGTCTCGAGCCGGTCGCACATCCGTTGGTGATTCCGAGGAACCGCTCGGGCCTCGGTTTCACCAAGAATGAGGCCGCCGCGATCGCCGTCGACGCCGTCCGCCCAAACTCGGCCGCGTCGGCAGCCGGCATCGTCGCCGGCGACAAGATCGTCGCCGTCAATGGGAAAGCGGCGCGCCAGCTCTCGGGCGCCGATTTTCTCGATCTCGTCACTGCACGGCCGGGAACGGCACTGCAACTGACCGTTCAACACGACAAGACGACTCGTACCGTTCGCCTCGTGCTGCGCTAGCCGGTTGCCAACGTCGTTCCTACTAATGTCGCGACCCAAGCCTCTACCAGGCCTTTTCCCTTCTGCCTCGAACCATGTCGCGGCACCTATAAAATGTAGGACGCGCCACGCTCCTAGCCTCAGGAGCAAGGAAGATCGAATATTATCGTACCTGAAGCCCCGACCAAAAAGCGGCCGAAAGCCGCTCCCAAAGTGTATCCGCCCCACGAACATTTCGGAAGCCCGCTCAACGTCTGCCGCGTCTGTGGCGAAAAGTATTCCTACGTACAGCCGCCGATCGGCCCATTCCCGGTGCTCAAGAAATGAGGAAGACCCATGCCCCGTAATAATCAAAACTTTTATATCGAGCGCCGGCCTGCTGGAGACTACGCCGCCCGGCGAGGTAGTTCACAACGAGCCAGCTTCACCGGTAAGACGCAGGGCGAGGCGGCACGACGCGCGCACGCGTCGGACGGCAACGCTATCGTATTCGGCGAGCGCATTCGCCAACGCGGCGGTTCGACCGGTAAATGGCGCCGCCTCTTCTAAGCGCTTTTGCAACTATTCTTAGCGTTCTACAGGTCTTGATGGCGTGAAAGATTCTCCCGTACGGCGCGGCCGGAGTAACGTAGCTACCGGCCTAGGGCTTTTACTTATCCATGTCGGTGCGCTGTTGGCATTCGTGCCGGCGCTCTTTTCGTGGAACGCCGTGGTCGCGGCAATAATTATCGGTTGGGTGACCGCCGGAATCGGCGTAACGCTTGGCTACCACCGGATGCTCACGCACCGCAGTCTGCAAATGCCCAGACCGCTCGAGTACCTCGTGAGCCTCCTCGGCGTTCTCGCCCTGCAAGGCGGACCGATCCGGTGGGTCGCGACGCACCGCCGCCATCATGCGCGCTCCGACCGCGAGGGCGATCCTCACGGCATGGACCGCGGCTTTTGGTGGGCGCACGTCGGATGGCTATACTTGCCCAACCCGGCGCGGCCGACCAAGGCCGAGGAGCGCCGGCTGGCGGCGGACCTGGCGGCCGATCCGTTCTACCGCTTTCTCGATAAGACGCAGGTGCTGTGGCAAATCGTGCTGGGCGTGCTGTTGTTCGCCATCGGCGGCTGGTCGTTGGTTGTTTGGGGCATCTTTGCGCGACTCGTCGCGACCTATCACATCACGTGGCTCGTGAACAGCGCCGCGCATTTAACAGGCTATCGCACTTTTCGCACCGGCGACCTATCCACCAACAACTGGTGGGTGGCGTTACTGGCTTGGGGGGAAGGGTGGCATAACAATCATCACGCCTTCCCATTTTCGGCCCGGCACGGTCTGCGCTGGTTCGAGTTCGACCTCACCTGGCTGACGATCCGCTTCCTGAAACTCGCCGGCGTCGTTCGCAGCGTGAAACTTCCCACGCACGAGATGCTCGCGCGGCTGCGCGTTCCCGCCGCGCAACCGGTGACGATACCCGCGCAGATACCCGCGCAGCAGCTGCGGACTACGACTTAGTACACGTTTCCTTCACGTTGACGACGCGGCCGCTCGTTTCGGTAAACGACGTCGTCATCGTTTTCTTGGTGTCGCTCATCTTGGCGTAAACCTCCGGCTCGAACGACGCGACGTCTGGCGCCTTGCTCTGGATAACGTAGGTGTAGGTTTTAGTTTTGCCGGTCGGCATCGGCGCCGTTGCAACCGCGTAGCCGCCCCGATCGCCGGTCGTGACGCGGACCCAGCGTTTTGCATACGAGTCCCACGTGTACTTGGTCTCGCCGTGGACTTCGCGCGGAATCCACGAGGCTTTGTGGATGGTCGACTCGCGAATCATCCAATAGCCGCCGGGATCCATCGAGTAAACTTCGGTCGTAGTGAATGGTCCGGGGCGGCGCGAGCTCAGGTCGCTGCACGTCCACGTGCCGATTAGAAACTTCATGGTGGAGAAATCCGGCTTGGGCTGGGTTGGTGCGGGCGTTCCTTCAACCGTCACCGTGCCGGCGGCAAACGCGCCCGCTCCGGCGACTGTTACGAATATCGATAAAGCGCAAAGAAAACGCAAAGATTTATTCACGAGCAAGGCCCTCCTTTGGGTGTTAGGGCCTTCGTAAGCAAGCAGGCCTCGGCCTCCTTTGCGCCCGGACATCCGCCGACGGCTGCAGCGCGTACTGAAAGCATGAGCCTGCTGCTTTCCGCGCTGATGCTGGCCGAACTGACGTTAGCGCCGTTACTCCACGCCACGCAATGGATCGGCCACCCGCCGACGGCAAAGCAACTCTCCGGCAAAGTCGTGCTGGTCGACGTCTTCACCTATTCGTGCATCAACTGCCGGCACGTCGTTCCCGAGCTGCGGCGGCTTCGCGCCCGGTACGGAACGCAAGACCTAGTCATCATCGGCATTCACACGCCGGAACTGCCGACCGACCGCGTCCGCAGCAACGTCGTGCAGAACCTCGCCCTTCAGGGCATCACCTGGCCGGTCACCCTCGACAACGGCAGTGCGCTTTGGGATGCGTACGGCATCCAGTATTGGCCCACGCAAATGATTTTCGACCGTCACGGCACGCTGCGCAAAACGATTATCGGCGAGGGCAACGACGACCAGGTCTCCGACGTCGTCGCGCGCCTCGTCGCGCCATAAGGCCGCGAAATCGGGGTAACCCGGCCTCTTCGGCCGAATCAGCGCAGGCATGCGCCTCATTCTCTTGCCCGCCATCCTCGGAGTGCTCGTGGCCGCCGGCCCCAGCTCGCCGCCCTCGCCGCTGCAGAGTCTGATCCAGCAACGCGTGCGCTACGTGTTCGTCATCTATCAAGAGAACCGGTCGTTCGACCATTACTTCGGCACCTATCCCGGAGCCAACGGCATCTACTCGCCCGACGCGCAGAAGCACGGCTTTCGCCAATATAACCCCGTCGCCAAGCGCGACACGCAAGCCTTTAGAATCGCGACGTCGCAAGTCGGCGTGTTGAGCAACGCGCGCAAGCTTTTCGATGCCGCAATCAACAACGGCGCGATGGACGGCTTCGTTACGCAGGAAGCGGCGCTGGCTACGAATCTTCCACCCGATACGCAAAAGAAACTCGGGATGACCGATCCTTCGCAAGCCGCATCAGTCGGGGACGAGTCGATGGCGCACGTCGACTGCGACACCATTCCCTATCTGTGGAATTACGCGTCCCGCTTCGCGCTCTTCGATTCGTTCTTCCAAGGCGCACGCGGACCGTCGACGCCGAGCAACGTCGAGATCATCGCCGCGCAGAACGGCGAGACCGAGTACGAGCGCTACGGCAGCCTCGGGCCGCCGTACACCGAGGATCCTCCCAACGCCGATGGACGCGGCGTACCCATTTGGGTCGATCTCGATCCCGCGTGGGGGCCGTACAACACCGAAGATTTCAGCAAGGAGCACCAAGTCGATCAAACCTACGCGACGGTGATGCTCAACCTCGAAGGCGCGCAGGCCGGCGAGCTGACCAACAACGCGCAGGATATCGCCAACGACATTGCGTTTTTGCGCGGCAAAGCGCAAGCGCCGGTCAACTGGACGTGGTACGAGCAGGGCTACGCCAATCCGGCCGACCCCGGACGCGTCACGTTGGTGACGCACCATCTCGCGCCGCACTACTTCGGCTATATCGCCAACAACCCGGCGATGGATCGCCACGTCGCCGACATCACGCAGTTCGCGTCCGACGTCGAAGGCGGCAAGCTCGGCGACGGCGGCCTCTTCTATTTAAAGGGCGGCTTCGGCAGCAATCTCGGCCTCAAGCCGGCCGGCGCCGCGCCGAACACCTTTACCGGCGACGACGACCATCCGGGCGAGTCCGACATGCAGATCGCACAAGCCGACGTCGCGGCACTCGTCAATCTGATCGCGCGCAGCAAATACTGGAGCCAGTCGGCCATCGTCATCACCTGGGACGATCCCGGCGGCTTCTGGGATCACGTGCCGCCGCCGTCGTGGCTGGTCTGTCCCGACGGCTATCCTTGCGGCAACGGGCAGCGCGTGCCGATGCTGCTGGTTTCGCCCTACGCGCGCAACGCCGTCGTGCACGACTATAACGATCAGGCATCGGTCATTAAGTTCGTCAATCGGCTCTTCGATCGCGCGCCGCTGGCGCAGTTGCCCGACGAGGCGCACTACATGCCCTTCGGGCCGCACGACGGCACCGATAACAACGGCGATTTATCGGGCGGCTTCGACCCCGATCGACTGAGCGGCAAAAAGCCGCCGATTCCGGCGGAGCGGGCGATCGTTCCCGACGACGTCGTTCGCTCAATTCCAAGCCCGTGGTCGTGCAAATCGATCGGCGTTACACCGGTTGCGCCCCCGGCCGGCATTTCCGACGCGCCGCCCCCGGGCTTCAATCCGCGCGTGCTGGTCGTCCCGCTGCCGTCAAATAAACTGATCGGCGATTGACGCACGCCGAGTTCGAGCGCGTGGTCAATGAGGCGCTGGAGTCGCTGCCGGAGCGCTTTACGCGTCTCATCGAAAACGTCGCCATCACCATCGAGGACGAACCGACCGGCGAAGATCTCGAAAGCATCGAGGACGGTGCCGATCCGGATGCGGAGCTGCTGGGCATCTACCGCGGCGTAGCGCTCACCGAGCGTTCGCACGATATGCCGTTGCTGCCCGATGAGGTCGCCCTTTTTCGCGGCCCGATCGAGCGTGCCACGAGCTCGCGCGCCGAAGCGATCGAACAGATTCGCGAAACCGTGATGCACGAGCTCGGACACTACTTCGGCCTCGGCCACGACGAGATGCCGTACTAAGGAGCCCGATTGTCGAGCATTGTTAACGTCGAGCAAAACCTCGTCTATGTGTTTAGGGAACTCGCACGCGCTTTGCCGGGCGCGGAGGTGCACGAGAGCGGCGACCTCTTTTGGGTGCTGACGCCGGTGCGGCTCGCACTCTTCAACAGCCTGTTCGCGGCGCGCCTCGATCCGTCGAATGCGAGCGTCGCGATCGAAGCCGTGAAGGCGCGAGCGCAAACCAAAGGCGTGCCGCTGCTGTGGTGGGTGCTGCCCGATGACCGGCCCCTTGACTTGAGCGCGCGTCTGACGGCGGCGGGGTTCCGGCACGTCGATAGGTCGCCATGCATGTCGCTCGATCTTGCCTCGGCGTCGCTCGACGCACCGGGCGGCGGTAACGATTTTCGTGTCGCGACGATCTCGCGCGAATCGGATGCGCGGGTGTGGAGCGACGTGCTTGGCACCGGGTCGGGTCTGCCGCAGGAATTCTCCGATGCGTTCCTTCCTTTTGCCGCAGCGTTCGCGAAGAACCCAGGCGGGCCGTTGCGGAACTACGGGCTCTGGTTGGATGGCGAGCTGGTAGCCACTTCATCGCTGGCGTTTAACGACGGCGTTGCGGGCGTTTATAACGTGGCGACGCTACCGCGTGCCCGGCGCAGAGGATTCGGTACGTTATTGACGGCGCACGCGGCGCGCGAGGGCCGCGAACTGGGCGCGACGGTTGCGATACTGCAATCGTCGAAAGCCGGATTTGGTGTGTACAGAAAACTCGGCTTCGAGCAGGTGGGCGAGCTCGATCAATACACCTGGCCGGCCTAAGGAGTGAAGGGTGCTCCGCCGGCGATTAAGACTTCGGCGCGGGCGCGGATTTCGGGCGGGAACGGTGCCGCACGCCGCTTCTCGCGATCGATGTGCACCGCGGTAAGCTCGCAGGTCGCGCAGACCTCGCCGTTCTCGGCGTCGCGCATTTCGTGAATCCACACCATCTTTCGCTCGCCGACGCTGACGAAGTGCGACCAAATCTCGACGATCGCTCCAGCGAAGAGTTCGCGCTTGTAGGTGATGTTCTGCTGAACGCCGGCCACTCCGCGCTTTTCTTCGCGCATGTACGACGGCGTGATACCGATTGCGGCCATCAGATGCCAAGTCGCCTCGTCGAACTTCCCGACGTAGTACATCACGTTGAAATGGCCCATGTGGTCGCAGTGCCAGGGATAGACGGCGCCGCGGTACGTTAGAATCGGTTTCACGGGAGTCGAGTTTACGGCGTTAGTTCGAAGACGGTACCTTGGAAGTTGGCGCCGCCGGCGACGGTCGTGCCGTAGAGCTTGCCGTCGTGCTCGAGTAAGCTCGCTCGTGCGTCGCTGCCGTTCTTGTTGTCAAAGGCGTGCACAACGTTGAACGTGCCGTCGGGCTTAACTCGGAAGACGGTTCCGTGCAGTTTCGAACCACCTTTGGTCGTGACGCCGTAAAGCGCCTCGTTGAATGCCGTCAGACCGGCGAGCGGGCGGGTGCCCTCACTTTGTTTCAGTGTGTGGACGATGCGTACCCTGCCGTCCTTTCTCACCTCGAAGATGACTCCGGCGCCGATCCCTCCGCGGAAAGTGGTTCCATACGTTGCGCCGTTGAAAGCAACGAGTTCGGCTGCGGGCTCGGCGCCATCGCCGTTTGATCCGGTGAACGTGTGGACGACTTTTTCCGTGCCTGCGGACGTGATTTCGTACACGGTGCCCAGATCTTTGGCTCCCCCTTTGAAAGTCGTGCCGTAGAAGTGACGATCCAGCAACTCTAGTCCGCCCAGAGGGGACGCTCCGTCATCGCCGCCGGCGAAGCTGTGGATCAGCGTGTACCGGCCTTCGGCGGTGATCGAATAAACGGCGCCGAGACCGTGTGCGCCGCCGCTGCCGGCAACGCCGTAGAACAAGCCGCCGACGCTGAGCAGTTCGCCGGCCGGATTCCCGCCCGTGGAGTCGGTGAAGTTGTAGAGAACCTTCAGCGTTCCGTCGCGCTCGATCTCGAAAAACGTTCCGCGGTTATTCTTGCCGCCGCTCTGTGTCGCACCGAAGAGCGCCGCGCCTCGGGGAACGAGGCCGGTAATCGGAGAATCGCCGTCCGGCCTAGAGAGGCTGCGCAGCACCTTTTCGGTGCCGTCGGGCTTGACTTCGAAAACCACGCCTTTGCCGTCGGTTCCACCGAACTGCGTGGTGCCGTAGAAGGCGCCGTCCAAAAATGCGAGTCGCGCTTCGGGGCGCTCGCCGTCGGGTTTCCCCTTGAAGCTGTAGATCGGTTTGAACGCCGCTGCCGGCGAGATTAGATCGGCGGCCGTGGCGGCCATGCCGGGTAGGGGCGCGACCGCGTTTTGGTGCGCGCAACCGGCGAGAAGTACGATCGGAAGAGTCAGGACGAGCGAGAAGTAGCGCACGAGATCTCCTTAATCGCTTGAGGTTTCGCTACGGAGTCAGTTCGAAGACGACGCCTTTATAGGAGGCTCCTCCGTTGGCGGTCGTGCCGTAGAGTTTGCCGTCGCGCGGGAAGAGGCTCGCGCGCGGTTCGCTGCCGTCTTTGATGCCGAAGGTGTGCAGCAGGCCGAACGTGCCGTCGGGCTTTACTTCAAAAATCGTTCCATGATCTTTCGATCCGCCTTTCGCCGCGGTACCGTAGAGCGCACCGTTGAACGCGGTCAGACCCGACAGATGGCGGCCCTCATTCTGCTTCATGCTGTGCACGACGCGTTCGCTGCCGTCCTTCTTCACCTCGAAAATGACTCCGCCGTGGCCCCCGCGGAAGGTGGTACCGTAGAGTGCGCCATGGAGCGAAACGATTTCGGCTTCCGGCGTTCCGCCGTCGTCGCCGGAGTAGGTGAAGCTGTAGATGACTTTTTCCTTGCCGTCCGGTGCAATCTCGTAGACCGTGCCGAAATTGTGCGCGCCGCCTTCGGACGTGGTGCCGTAAAAATGATGGTCCAGTAGTTCGACTCCGCCTTCCGGGCGAGCGCCGTCGGTTCCGCCGCCAAAGCTGTGCATCAGCGTGTAGTGCCCGGCCGCGGTGATTGAATAGACGGTGCCGAGATCGTGCGCGCCGCCATTACTGGTGACGCCGTAGAACGCACTGCCCAGACCGAACAACTCGCCGACGGGATAGCTGCCGGTCGCGGACTCAAAGTTGTGGAGTAGCTTCAACGTTCCATCGCGCTTGATCTCGTAGAAGATTCCCGTGCCCTTCGTTCCACCGCCGTGCGTCGCACCGTAAAGGGCGCCGTTGCGCGGGACTAGGCCCGTAAGCGGAGCTTGGCCGTCGAAGTTTGAGAGAGAGAAGCTGTGCAGCACGTTTTCGGCGCCGTCGGGTTTCATCTCGAAAACGGTGCCAACGTCGTCGGTGCCCCCGTACCGCGTGGTGCCGTAGAAAGCGCCGTCCAGCGCCGCGAGCCGCGCCTCGGGTTTCGCGCCGTCGGGTCTGCTTTTGAAGGTATAGAGCAACTTGAAGGCAGCCGCCGGAGAGGTTAGGTCGCGGGTTGTTGCAGCGGCACCGTTCGCGGGAAGCGGCGCGACGGCGTTTTGGTGCGCGCAGCCGCCGAGCAGAGCTATCGGAAGAACGAAGACGAGAGAGCAGTAGCGCAAGGAGATTCTCCTTTGATTTTCTCAGGTTCTGCTGACCTCGGGGTGAATCGCTAGCGATATCCTCGGACTTCGGCGCTGCGCGCCTTCGCCCAGGCGCAAGGATTCAAAGCGACGATGCGCCATCCTCCGACGCAGCTTGCGTTGGCGGGTTGTCCCGGCGTTCCGCGCGCGCAGTGCGCCCGACGGCGCCAAGAGTTTAGCGCTTAGCCTGCTCGTCTTCGACGCGGGCGAGTGAGATGAGGTGCCGCACGTTCGCGTCGGTCGCGGAGTAGCCGGCGAGCGTCGCCCCGACGACGAGGTTATCGTCGACCGCACCTATTCCGACGTGCGTCTCGTTGCCGCGCGTCACGCGACCGGCGAACGAGGACTGGCCGATCACGGGGATGCCGATTGGTGCAAAGCCGGGAATTTTGCTTTTTGCGACCGCTTCGTGGAAGGCGCTCAAGGCATCGCCCCCGCTCGCATAGCGATCGACGCTGAGCGTCACTTTTTTCGAACCATCGCCGTTAGCGAAGATCACGCTGCGCGTCGCCGTTGGGTTTGCGGCCGCGGTCTTATTCATTCCGGAGTATCGCTCGCGCGTAACATCCGGAAAGTATTTCTGCACGGCGCTTAGCTCGACGATCGCGGCGCGCGGGAGCACGGCCGATGGCGCGGGCGTTGCCGCGCCGAGCAGGGCGAGTGCCGTTGCGGTGATTTGCGCCTTCGAATTCACGCTCGTTGATTTTGGTGCAAACGAGTGCCACCCTTCGATGAGCCCGGGCTGACACCGCTAACCAGGCGGGTGTACTCTTGCCTACGTCGAACATCACAGCATGGATATTGCCGGTTTAAAAGCACTCTTCGGCCAGCGCGTACTCGCCGACGCGGGTAAGGAGTTCGTTGGAACGCTCGAGCCGATCGCCGGAAGCCAAGAGACGGTTACGCTCAAGCCGCTCGACCCGGCCAGCGCCAACAACTATCCTTTCGCAATCAACGGTGTCACCGCACTCAGCGCTAGCGCGATAACGTTCATTCAGAAGCTCTCGTGACGAAGTGGTATGAGGGACGCGGCTTTGTCGCGTTCGTCGAGGTGCTCTACCTCGTCGTACTCTTTATTCTCGCGCTTCTCTACCTTACGCCGTTAGGCGCTGCGGCCCACGTCACGCTGCCGTCGTCGTTCGGCGCGCTGCCCGCCGGTGTGCCGTGGTTCGGCGCACTCGGCGCCGTGATCATCTCGCTTTCGGGCACGTTCGATCATCGCACCGATTGGGATCCGACGTGGTCGTTGTGGCACTTCACGCGACCCCTCATTGGGGTCAGCTTGGCGATCATCGCATGGCTCACGTTCCAGGCCGGAATCCTCGCCGTCGGCTCGGTTCCCAGCTCGCCCGAACCCAATCCGTTAAATCCGGGGCAAGACGTCACCGCCCCCACGAATCTGCTCTACTATCTGATCGCGTTTGTCGTGGGATACCGCGAACAAGTCTTTCGCGAGCTCATCAAACGAGTCTCCGACGTGATCCTCATGCCTTCGGCCGCCGCCGCCGTACCCGTACCCGTTATCTCCGGCTTCACTCCAGCCGGCGGGCGAACTGCCGGCGGCGAAACCGTGACGATAACCGGAAGCGGCTTCACCGGTACGACGGCCGTCACGTTCGGAAGCGTCGCGGCAGCGGCGGTGCGCGTTGCCTCCGATACGGCGGTCTCGGTAACGACGCCGCCCGGAAACGCAGGACGCGTGAACGTAACGCTTACGACCGGCGGCGGAAGCGCGACCGGCGGCCCGTTTACCTATAGCGCGTAACGCGAAGCGCTACGTCTTCTTCGCGTTATATTTGAAGCGAACGGCCGGACCGTTCTTGGCCGACACTTTCGCTTTGCCTTTGATCGTCGAACCCGCGAGCGACGCGTGCGCGCGAGCGTTGCGGCCTGGGGCACCTTCGATCACGAAGTGAAGGATCGTCTTGCCGTGCGAGACTTCGACTCTACCTTTGATGATCGGGAACTCGTCCGAAACCGTTTTGAGCATGATGTCGAAGATGCCGGTGAACTTGTCGCCGTTCTGCTTGATCGTCATTTCCAGCGGTGCCTTGATGCTCCGGCCCTGCGACGTTTCGGTGACCGAGCCTTTGTAGACGCCGCCGACGTTCGGAACGGGCGCACGCAGCGCCGGCGGAGCCGGACTTGCGCCGGAGAATCCCGACGGCACCGGCGCCGCTCCCCGCATGCCGCACGCGGCGAGCGTGGACGCTAAAAACGTTACCGCAAATAAAGCATATAAACGAAGCTGCATGCCAAGCTCCTAACTCAATCACGCCTCGGAATAGAAAGCCGGCCCAAGGCCGAAATTCAGCCTTGGACACTCGACGAGTTTTCGGGCATCGCCCCGTGGTCACCCTCCGACGGGCTCGGGGTGACAAGGTATACTGAGTACCTTTCTCCCAAAATTAGGGAAATCGCCGGAGCCGGGTGGCACGGCCGCGGCAACGCAGATATCCGCTAGGCCGCCATCGCCTGCTCTTCTCTCAACGGAGGTCGGATGCCCATGTTCTCGCGCTTCGCTCGATCCCTGGCTGCAGCGCTCGCCGGTGCACTCGCAGCCTGCTCCTCAACCAGCACGCCTTCCGCAACGCCGCGCCTGGGTGGCGTCTCTTCGATAATTCTGCCTTCGGGCGAACACGTGATTCGCGCCGGCCGGCACGAGATTCGCTTTGGCGGGCCGCTGCACCACGTGCAAACCGGGCGTTCGTGGATCGATCCAGCGAGGAAGAAAAACGCCATTCTGTACGGCAGCTCGTACGACGGCGGCTTCATCAACATTTATAGCGAGAAAGGCACCGGCCAAGATCCGATCGGCCAGCTCACTTCCGGTCTCCTTAGCCCGCAAGGCATGTTCGTGGACAAACACCATCACCTGTGGGTCGCGAACACTAATGCCTTTAACATTGTCGCGTTTAAGCGCAATGCGACCGCACCGTACCTAACGCTCAACGATCCCGGTTATTATCCGATCTCGGTCGTCGTCGACAGCCACGGTACCGTCTTCGCCGCCAACGCCCAAGGTTCGAGCGGACAGCCCGGCAATGTGACGTACTGGAAGAAGGGCGCCACAGATCCCAGCGGCACGCTAACGATCTCAGGCTTGCAACTCGCGCTCGGCATCGGCGTCGACGCGGGCGACGACGTCTACGTCTCGTACATTCCGACGAGCGGACCGCCGACGGTTTCCGTCGTCGCAGCGGGCACGCAGACCGGCCAGCCATTGGGAATTCAAGGCACGACCATCAGCGATATCACCTTCGACGCGAAGAAGAACTTGGTGATGGAGGACGAGTACGGCAACCTTGGCATTTGGTTGCCGCCGTATAACGGCGGCCCGGCGCGAACGCTGCCGGCCTTCGGCAACGAACCGACGCTCAACAAGAAGCAGACTCAAGTCTGGATCGCGTACGCCAACTTTTCCGATCCGATGATCGAGAGCTACGATTACGGCAGCGGGCAGCAGCTAGATGTGATCACCAGCGGCTTCACGCACGCGGCCATCCCGTATGGCGTGGCGGTCGATCCCTCGGGCCCGCGATGACTTCCGATCCGTTCTCCGCCCTCAAAGACCGGCACCGCGAGATGTGGTCGACCTTCGCGCCGACCGCGGTCTTCACGACGCCGACCGCAGCGAACCTCGTTCGCTTCGCCGGAATTAAGCCGGGCGAAGACGTGCTCGACGTCGGGACGGGAACCGGCGTCGTCGCGATCACCGCGGCGCGAGCGGGAGCGCGTGCGCGCGGCCTTGACTTAACGCCGCTCTTGATCGAGCACGCGCGCGAGAACGCGCGCCTCGCCGGCCTCGACGTCGAGTTCGTGGAAGGCGACGTCGAACAGCTTCCCTATCCCGACGCGTCATTCGACGTAGTCGTCAGCCAATTCGGGCACATGTTTGCGCCGCGTCCCGATCGCGCCGTCGCCGAAATGCGCCGCGTTTTGAAGCCGTCGGGACGCATCGCCTTCGCTACGTGGCCGCCGGACCGGCTGGTCGGTCAGGTCTTTGCCTTCATCGGGCGTAACTCGCCGGCGCCTCCGCCCGGCGCGGCCCCGCCGCCGATGTGGGGCGACGAGGCCGTGATTACCCAGCGGCTATCCAACGACTTCGACAGACTCGAGTTCGAACGCGGCGTGATGCCGGTCTCGGCGTTGAGCTTGGGACACTACCGGCTCTTTATGGAAGACAGTATCGGACCGATCCGCAAACTCGTCGAGAGCTTGGCGGATGCGCCGCAGCAACTCGAGGCGATTCGGCGCGAATTCGAAACGATCTCCGAGCCCTATTTCGCCGGCAACCTGGTGCAGCAAGAGTACGTCATGACGCGAGCGCGCGTTCGTTAGTTATCCCTGCGTCGCGACGTACCACTCGTTGCCGAAGCGGTCGTGCACCGCGCCGAACTTTCCGCCCCATTCCGCATCGCCGAACGGCGTGACGACGTCGCCGCCCGCGGCGAGCGCCTCGAAGACTTCGGCGGCCTTCGTTTGGTCGAGGATGGTGAGCGCGAGTGAGATGTTGCCTTCATCGGGGTCGACCGCTTTCTCGTCCCGTCCGTCGGCAGCTTTGAACGAGATGCCCGATCCGGTGAACGTCGCGTAGTGCACGGTGTCGCCTTCGCGCATGCGGATCTCATAGTCTCCGTCTAGCGCTTTCTTGTAGAATTCCAGCGCCTCGGCGCAGCGTCCGTAAAAGAAAACGAACGGGACCAGCTCCATCGGGGCCGCGCGCATGTCGTCGCCGGGGTCGACCAAGCCGATGGTGTGGCCTTCGGGATCGCGAAAGAGTCCGATCACCGGACCGTTAGGCACCTTGTCGGGCCCCATCATCCGCGTGCCGCCGTGCGATTCGATCTTGCCGAAGGCATCCTCGACGTCGTCGACCACGACGTAGAAGGTCACGTGGCCGTCATAGCCTTCCGGCGCCTTGCCGATTCCACCCATGATCCCGCGCTGGAATCCTGGGACGGGATCGACCAGACTATACTGAACGTCTAAGCCGGGCAGCGGCTCGGCGACGTTCCAACCGAAGACGTCGGTGTAGAAGCTTCGCAGCTTCGGCGCGTCTTGCCCCATGATCTCGAAATGCATGACCGGGTGTTTCATGTTGGGATTCTCCTTCGTTATGCGTTGTAGACGCGACGCAATTCGTCGATGTCGAGTTTGCCCATCTGCAGCATCGCCTGCATAGCGCGCTGCGAACGCTGCTCGTCCGAACCGCCGAGCACTTCGCGCAAACCCTCCGGCACGACGTTCCAAGCGAACCCGTAGCGGTCGGCCACCCACCCGCACGGCATCTGCTTGCCGCCTAGCGAGAGCTTGTCCCAGAGGTCGTCAACCTCGGCTTGTGTGGCACAGCTGACAAAAAGCGCGATCTTCCCTTGCGAGAAGTTGTCGCCGGCAACGTCGGGATCGCCGGCCGGCGCGTTGATTGCCATGAAGGGTTGGCCGTCGAGCTCGAACTCGACGATCATCACCGAGCCCGCCGGCCCGGGCCCAGCCTCGCCGTAGCGGCTGACGTCGGTGATTTTCGAATTCTTGAAGACCGAGACGTAATAGTTGGCCGCTTCTTCGGCCTCGCCGGTGAACCACAGGAACGGGGTGACGCTGGGCATTTCTGCTTTCCTTTCGGTCGAGGGGAGAGAGGGCGCCATCATAGCAGCTGAACTTGTAAAAAGCAAGCACTATTTGCAAAAACAAGTAGACTTAGGGTATACTGAGGACGTGGCAATCGTCAAACGGAGCTACGGGCAGTACTGCGGGTTCTCGCGGGCGCTGGAGCTCGTCGGGGAGCGGTGGGCCCTGCTCATCGTCCGCGACCTCCTCATCGGTCCCAAGCGCTTCAGCGAAATTGAACGCGGTCTTCCTGGGATTCCAACCAACATTCTCACGTCGCGCTTAAACGAGCTCGAAGATAGCGGGCTAGTGCGCCGTCGCCTTCTGGAGCGTCCGGCCAAGGGTGTCGCTTACGAGCTGACGGAGGACGGCGCCGCCTTGGAAGATGCGGTGCTGGCGCTGGGCCGCTGGGGCGCCCTGCATTTGGGCGAGCCAAGGCCCGCAGAAACGGTCACCGAGGATTCGATTGCCATGGCCTTGCGCACGACCTTCCGCCCCGAAGCCGCCGGCAAGTCGAAGGTCACCTATATGCTGCGCTTGGGTCCGATCGAGATTCACGCCCGCGTACGCGGCGGCGCGGTTACGGTAGGTCGCGGTCCGGTGGCCAAACCCGATCTCATCATTGAAACTGGTCCGGCGATGAAGGCGCTGCTGGCGCGCGAAATCACGCCCGCGGCTGCGCTCAAGAGGCGACTGGTCCGCATCACCGGCGATCCGAAACTACTCGATCGCTTCGTACAAACGTTCCGCATTTAACACGCGCAAAGGGTATCGGCCGGTTGTCACGCAATCAGACGGCGCCGCAGAAAGGCCGGGTCGTGTTAGCCTGCCCCAGATGCCATCGCACCTTCGAGCCTACAAGAATTCACGGTGGCGCCGCCATCGAAATGAAGAAGCTCGGCACCGACGAGCTGCTGATTCGGCGCGAAACGGTGAAAGTGATCTGCCTGCATTGCGATCACGACTTCATGGTCAATAAGTCGCTTCTTCCCGACGGTCTCGGCAGCAAAAGAAAAAGATGAGTAATTTACTGAAATTCTTGAGAACTCTTTTCTTTATGCTTTTTTTATCTGCGCCATGTACCTTGCTCTCGAACGTTCACTTATTTCGCTCGACACAAGGAGAACACTCATAGGACATGGTTGCAAAATTACTCAGGATCTCGGCGCTCCTAGCTGCCCTGGCGCCGGCGGCATGCAGCGGAAGCGGAGGGGGAACGGGCTTCGCCGGTGGCGGCGGAGTCTATGGCGGTCCGCCTCCGGTCAACGACCCGCCCGGAAATAACGGGAATCCTCCGATCACACAGCGCGTCGCCGGCAAGCCGGCATTCGTAAATCCTAAGAGCAATCGGACGCTCTACATTCTCAGCACCGACACGCCTACGGGCGGCAAATGCACCGGCGGCTGCCTCACGGTCTGGCTGCCGCTCGCGCCCAGCCAGGGATCGCAGTCGCAGAAGAGCTTCGGCATCGCTACGCGCTCCGACGGTACCGGAATGCAGTGGACCTATAAGAATCATCCGCTCTATATGTATGCGGGCGATTCGGGTCCCGATGAATCAAACGGACAAGGCATTCCGTTTGCCGGCGGCCACTGGTACGTCGCGCGCCCGAAGCCGAGAACGTAGGCGAGGCCGTTCCAAACGCCGTGGCGCTGCACAGATTACACCGAGCGTCACGGCGTTGAGCATCCACGCCAATAGGGGGCCACATCCGGGAGCGGTTTCGCTTGACGAGTGTAGGCGCAGGGGCAGGCGAGGTTTCGCCACGAAGGGGATGCGCATGGAGCGGTTGAGGTTCGTTGATTCTATCCGAGCGCTTTAGCGACGCCCTCACCTACGCCGAGCAGCTCCATCGCGAGCAATGGCGTAAGGGCACAAAAATACCGTACGTGAGTCATCTTTTGACCGTCGCCGGCCTCGTCTTGGAGCGCGGAGCGAATGAAGATGAAGCAATTGCCGCGGTCCGGCACGACGCGGTAGAAAATTGTAGTTCTGGCGACCGCGTCGCGGCGATCGCAGATGGATGCTCCGATTCGCCGGCCGTAGACCCGAACGATTCCTCTGTGCTCCTAGTAAGCGCAGCAGAGAAGCTACGCAACGCCCATGCCACGCCGGCGGACGTCCGCCGATTCTACACCGGGCTCCTCGACGTGTACCGAGATTCGCAAGATCGACGCGTTCAGCCGCTTCTTCTCGAGCTTGAGCCGGTCCTCAAGAATCTCTCGGAGCCACCATGATCGAATCGAAGCGCACGCGCGAAGCAGTTTTGGATCGAGGCATCGGCTGTCTCGTGGGCTTGGCGGTCGGCGATGCGTTGGGCGCGACGCTGGAGTTCAAAACGCGCGACCAGCACCCGCCGGTCACCGACCTCGTCGGTGGAGGCACCTTCAATTTAAAGCCGGGCGAGTGGACCGACGATACGAGCATGGCGCTCTGTCTTGCCGACTCCATCATAGAATCCAACGGTCTGAACGCAAAGGATCTAATGGAGCGCTTCATCCGCTGGCGCGAGAAGGGCGAGAACTCGCCGACGGGATACTGCATCGATGTCGGCGGGACGATCACCGACGCAATCAACCGCTTCTTGCGAACCGGTAATCCGGAGAGCGGACCGGTCCACGAATACGCCGCGGGAAATGGCTCGATCATGCGCCTGGCGCCTGTCGCCCTGCGCTGGCATAACGACCCTGAAGCGGCGCGGCGCCACGCGCGCGTGCAGAGCCGCACGACGCACGGTGCTCCCCAAGCCGTCGAAGCGTCGGCACTTTTGGCCGACATCTTGGTCGACGCGATCAAGACCGGCGACAAGGCCTACGCGCTGCGCCCTCGCGACGTAGACGTTCGCGGTCTGTCGCGAATTGCACAAGGGGATTGGCGCACGAAGCAACGCGCCGAAATCAAGTCGTCGGGCTACGTCGTCGATACGCTCGAGGCGGCACTTTGGTCGGTATACTCGTCGGACGGCTTTGCCGCCGCCGTCATTCTCGCGGCAAATCTTGGCGGTGACGCCGACACGGTCGGCGCGGTAACCGGGCAAATCGCCGGCGCCCTGTGGGGGCTGAGCGGAATTCCCAGTGCGTGGTTGGAGAAGCTGGCGTGGCGCGACCGCATCGAAGAGCGTGCCCGCCGGTTGATGGCTGACGCCTCTTAAACTCGTGGTTACGGCCGGCGCACGCATCGGTATCTAACACCAGGTCGCGCGCCTTACCGGGCAGAACGACCTCGGTCCCCTACTTCACCACACTCGCGGAGGTTATCGCATGTTCGAAAGTTCATCGCGCCGCGCGATTGTCGCGGCGGCTTCCCTCGCCTTCGTAGTTGGATGCTCGGGCAACGTGGGGTCGCTTGCTCCGGGCCAAGCTTCTTCTTCCAACAAGGTCCTCGTGGGCATGCACTCCATCCAAGGGGCAGCCATCGAGCGTCGGCTCCTGGTGCCCTCCGTTCCGCGCCCGTGGCCGCTGCCGCACGCCTGGCCGAACAAGAAACAGCAAGTGCTTTTCGTTGCCGACCCCCAGAACAATCAGATCCTGATGTATAACCCGAAGACGCCCAATCCGTCGCCCGAAGGTTCGATCACGAGCGGACTCGATTACACCTTCGGCATCGCGGTCGGCAAGAAGGGTACGCTCTACGCCGCCAACCTGCTCGGCGGCAGCGCCGGCTCCATCGCCATCTATCCGAAAGGTTCTAGCACGCCGAGCCTAACGATCACCGACGGCTGCGACGCACCGTACGGCATCGGCGTAGACTCCAAGGGCGACGTTTTTATCGCAAATCTCAACAACGACACGATCGTCGGTTATAAAGCGGGCGCGACGTCGCCGTTCGAGACGATCAACTTCAGTTCGTACGGGCAGGCTTTGGGAGTCGGCGTCGATGCCAAGGACAACGTCTGGGTCGGCAGCGATACGACCAGCCAAGTCTACGAGATCCCGGCCGGTTCTACGACCCCGCAGAACGCGGGTCTCTCGGGTCTCGCTGGAACGATCGGCGTCGCGTTTGGCAAAAAGGACGAGATGTACGTTTCCAACTTCAGCAGCGACAACGTACAGGTCTACGCCTACGGCACGACGAGTCCGTCGCGAACGATTACGAGCGGCCTCACCGCCCCGACCTTCGGCGGGCTGACGAAGTCGGATTACTTCTTCCAGTCGAATCAGAACGGCAACGTGAGCGGCTATAAGAAGGGTCAATCGACGCCGTTCTCAACGATTACCGGGATTCCCGATCCGCGCGGCATCGCCTCGATACCGGCCGTCAAGAAATAAGCCTCGTCTCTCACTGAGTTGCACCGGCGCGCGGCCTTCTGGCTGCGCGCCCCTTGCATTTGGTACCTAACCTTTTCGGCGTTGAATAGCACAACAGTTCTCTGAAGTCGCCGCTGCTCCGCAGGGATTCCATCAACGCGCGCCACTCGACGCGGTGGGCACGCTCGGCCACGTCCCGCGTGAGCTTTCGGAGGGTCACTGCCGGCTCTCTACGATCTTCGGTCACCTGACGCGGCCACTTACCAGACCGCCGCGGGCCACGTGCCGTTTCTTGCCGCGGTCATCGCTCGATGCCACGGAAGCTCGGCGAAGACCGCGAGCTGATCCTCGTTGAGATGCGGCAGATGAGCCTCGTAGAAATCGGTGGCCCGATCCAGCCATTCAGTCGCAGCTGCGGCATCGTTGCAGAGGTGGTACGCAAAAGCCACGCACCAAGCCGAGCGTTGCGGCCAGAACAGACCTACGGATCGCTCGGGCTCGTTTTTTGGAACTTGTGCGGCATATTTGAGCGCCGCATCGCAGTTGCCGGCTTGGGCGTGGAAGGCAGCAAGGAGCGCCCCGTGGTGCGCCGCTGCCACGATAGGAGAAGTCGTTTGACGGATCGCGATTGCCGCCTCAAGGTGTTCGATCGCTCGGTCGATGTTGCCGCGGACATATTCGGCCTCTCCCAAGTGCTGCAGAACGTTCTCGCGCGCGAACACGCTCTCGCTTTTGACGAATACGGCCAGCGCTTCTCGCCCTTCGGCGAGCGCACGCTCCACGTTTCCGCTGTAGGTTAGGGGCAAAACGAGGTTGCTGCGCGCTTTGGCTGCAAAGAACGGCGCGACGGCAGAATAGGACTCGATCGTCCGCTCGAACGGCGCTAGGCCTTCGCGAAACAAGCCGAGCTTGAAGTTGAACTCGGCGATGTTCATTTCGTTCACCATCAATGCGGGCGTCAGTCCGCACTCGCGGCAAATCTGCGCGGCCTGCTCGAGGATCGGGATCGCATCGAGGAAGTTGGGGCTCCACAGCAACGGCCAGGTACTCTGTCCCAGAGCGTCAGCTTCGCAGCGCCGGTCGCCGGCTTTTACGGTCAGATCGATCCACCGGGCGCTCCATTTTGCGGCCTCATCGCGATCGAGCGCATCTTGCGCGTTTGCAGCGAGGTGCCCGAGAGTGCGCTCGGCGGTTGCATAGTCGCCGAGGCGTTCGGCGATCAGCAGCGCCTCTGCCGATCGGGCACGTCCTTCCTTAGTCCTTCCGGAGACAAAGAGCGTGCGCGACATCTCCGAAAGGGCACGAGCAACGCCGAGGTCGTCACCCAACTGACGATACGCTTCGAGCGCGCGCTCTGCCAGCAGCACGGTCTCTCCGGCGGCGACCCCGAGAGGATAGAACATACTCTCGAGGAGATCTGCTTCGGCCTGCCAGCGCAGGCTGCCCGAGCGTTGCGCCCGTTCGCGCAGTTCGGCGAGCGGCGCGAACGCCTCCGATCGCCCGGTGTAATCGTTGAAAGCAATGCGCGCTCGGCGCAACAGCACTTTGCAGCGAAGGTCTTCGTCGTCAAGCTGGTCCGCAACGGCCGCCAGCTCGTCGAGATCGGCGCGTTCCTCTGCAACGTTACTGGCTCGCTCGTCGATGCGCTGACGTTCCCGCAACAGCGCCACGCGCGTAGCGCGCTCGGTCGCTAGCGTCAGCCCTCGATCGATATGCCGCCGGGCATCGTCGGGCGCGCCGAGGTCGAGCGCCCACTCGCCGGCAACACGGTACTCTGCCGCGGCGTCGTCATACTGAGACGCCGCTTCGAGATGGGCGGCGATCTGCGACGCGAACTCGCGCGCGCGTTCCGGGTAGAGCTGTTTGAGTGCGCGAGCCATTCGGCGGCTGCGCTCGCGAAGGCGTCCCGGTTCCACCAGGTGTGCAATCGCCTGTTGCACCAGCTGATGGCCGAAGGCATAGGGAAGAATTCCGCGACCGGCGGTCTCTTGCACGATGCGGCGGTCGAGGAGTTCGTCGAGGGCCAGATCTACGGCCGCATCGTTATACCCGGTAACGTCGCGCAGCAGCTCGGCGGAGAAGCGTTGGCCGGCCAGCGCGGCGACCTCCGCGACGGTCCGCGTGTGCGCCGACAGCGCGGCGACTCGCGCACCGACCAGCGATGCCACCGTGGCGGGAACCGACTCTTGCGGCGACGGCGACTCGAGCAATTGCGTAAGAAAGAGTGGATTTCCATTTGAGCGCCGATGCAGAGCCACCGCGAACGCCGGGAGCGTCCCCTCGAACGGCCTTCCCATCTCCCCGACGATTCGCTCTACGACCGCGGCGTCGAGCGGCAACACCGAAAGCGAGGACGCACTCCCCTCGATCTTCGCCTCGCGCTGCAATTTTCGCAGCGGATGGCGCGCCAAGGTTTCGTCGTCGCGAAACGTCACCAGAAAGAGCACTCGCGCGCCGGAGGCACGGCGTGCTAGTAAGGCAAGGGCATCGAACGTGGCTTGGCTCGCCCAATGCAAATCTTCCAGCACGACGAGCAACGGTCGCGGGCGCGACAATCCGGCGAAGGTGCGCCCAAACGCTTCGAAGAGGCGCAGCCGCTGATCGTCGGCCCCGATCGTGGGCAGTTGCGGAAGTCCGGCAATGCGGGCGCTCACTTCGGGCACCACCGCAGCAAGCGCGGCAAGCCACGTCGTCCCGATGTCGAGCGCCGTCACCAGCGGCAGTTGCCCGCGCAGCGCTTCGACCAGGGACTGGTAAGGAAACGCCTCGGGAAATCCGGTCGCGCCGTAGAGCGCGCGGCCGCCCGATTCCTCCACCATCGCCGCGAACTCGCGCACGAGTCGCGACTTGCCGATGCCGGCGTCGCCGCCGATGAAAACGACTCCACCGCGCTGCATCTTGGCGCGGCTCCACGCTTCGGAGAGACGCTCCATCTCTCGCTCGCGGCCGCGGAACGGCAGCAACTGCGCGCGTTCGCTGATTTGTGCATCCGTTGCGACGACGGCCTCGCTCTCATTGGTCGCAGCGGGCTGGCCTTTGAGAATCCGTTCGGCCAACCCAACTGTCTCCGGCATCGGATCCACGCCCATCTCCTCGCGCAACCGCGCTGCGAAGTCACGGTACTCGTGGATGGCGCCGGCGGAATCGCCTAACTCATAGCGAAGCGCGACGATGCGCCGAACGATGTCCTCGCGCCACGGGTCGCCCTCGAGAATCATGTGTGCGACGGCGATCGCTCGCGGCAGGTCTCCGCGCTTGCGCAGTTCCGAGACGAGCTGAGCCAAGACCGTTAAATAGACGTTTCGAAGGCGCTCGCGCAGGACTTCGAGCCACTCGTCGTAGAGCTCCGGAAGCAGATCTCCGCGATAGAGTGCGACGGCCTCCTCGAGCCGTGCGGCATCCTTCGAGGCGCCGACGAAGTTATCGACATCCAGCCAAAGATCGACGTCGCCGTTCCACCATAACGCATCGGTGCTGCTTCCGACAAAATCCTGGGCGGGCTGCGGCAGCACGCGCAAGAGGTCGCTTAGCGTCGCGCGCAACCGCGTGCGCGCTGCGGCCTCCTCTTCGTCGGGCCATATTAGGAAGGCGAGATAATCGCGAGAGACCGGCGCGTCGCGATGGAGCAAAAGGTAGGCGAGGACCTGGAGCGACTTGCGCGGCGTGGCCAGCCGAAATGGCAGGCCGTCGACGATCAGCGCGACCTGTCCTAACAGACGCATCTCAAGCGATCGGCGATTAGCGGAGGTAGCAGTCTTGCTCGTCGGTCACCTCTGCCTGACAAGGGCGGAGAGCGGTCTTACTCGTCGTGCAGCGTTTCCCTGGCGTGGGCCGGCCGGCGCGGCTCACTCCCCGCCCTGATTGAGGCGCAGCATAATGAAGTCCCAGAGATCGCGCAGCTTATTCGATGCGATACCGAGAGCGCTCGACGCTTCATAGACGCTTCCGCGCCAAACCGGCTCGCCCGCCGATTTTTCCCGCCAAAGACGCACTACGAAGCGGCGATCTTCCCGGCTTCTGCCGCTGTCGAGGTCGGAATCGCCAGGCACGCCGTCCTCCTTTTTGAGACGAACATTTGGGGGCCCCACCGTTACGGCGAGGCCCCGACCGCTGTTTGGCACTTCGGGTTTACGTGCCGACCGATACGAAACCGAAGGCGTTGTCTTGAAGCTTACCGTCGGTTCGCGAGTAGATACGGACCTGGAACTTCACGTCGTGACCGTTACCACATGAAATATAATCGTACACGTCGGCAATTGGGGCGTGTCCGTTGACGCCGCCGGGCGTCACCATATTCGCCGGGCACGTTTTGAACTGACCGGCCGGGATGTCGATCGTGTACTCTCCGGTTCCATCGTGGGAGACGGAATAGCCGGTTCCGGAAACGATCGAACCATCGGTGTTAACGATGCCTGCCTTGATGGCACTCTTTTTGTGGCCATCGGGCTGGAACGGTTGTTGCGGCTGGAACGCGGATGCTACGGCCGACGAAGCTACGAGCAAGAAGGCCGTCAGAGCGAGAATAGGATTGTTACGCACAGAGGGTTCTCCATAGTGATCGGCCGACGCGGCCGGGCTGCAGTATGGAGGCAGGCTATCAGGGCGAGCGTCCCCAAACGTCCGGGCCTGATGAGTCCGCTCACCGCATTCGGGGCCGCAGCCGTAACGGCAATGATGCTCTTCTACGCATTGGAGGCGCGCGCGCCGGGATACACGCTCGCCTTTGCCTTCGCCTGCGTCTTGGCATCGGCGTATGGTTGGCTGGCCGGAACGTGGCCCTTTGGCGTCGTCGAGGGCGTGTGGGCGATCGTTGCCGCGCACAAATGGTGGCAGCGGCGATGAGCCTGCCGGGACGGCTCGAGCCGTTCGCGCTGGAGCGCTTCTTCGCGCGCTACGAGTTCAGCACGCGTTACGTGCTCTGCCCCAGCGACGCGGAATCGATGTCCGTGGACGAACTACTCACCTTCGAGCCGGACGCAGCGCGGCGGTTCGCACGGCTTCGGCTCGGTTATGTCGACTCACGGGGTACGCCCGAACTGCGCGAGGCCATCGCTGGGCTCTACACGCACGGCGATGCCGAGCGCGTGCTCGTCCACGCGGGCTCCGAGGAGCCGATCTTTGCCTTCATGCACGCGGTTCTGGAGCCCGGCGATCACGCCGTCGTGCAGTTTCCGGCCTATCAATCGCATTATTCGATCGCCCAAAGCATCGGCGCGAGCGTTACCCACTGGGACTCCGATCTCGACGCCGGTGGCGCGCCCAGCGTCGCGTCGCTGGAACGGCTGCTGCGGCCGGAAACGCGCGCTATCGTGGTGACGACGCCGAACAATCCGACGGGGTATTCGTTTTCGCGCGCCGACCTCGACGCGATCGTCGAGTTGGCGAGCTCGCGCGGGCTGTGGCTTTTCTGCGACGAGGTTTATCGCGGCACGGAACGTGAAGCGGAGCGCCTGCCCGCCGCGTGCGACCTCTACGACCGCGGCGTCTCACTCGGCGGAATGGCCAAGGCCTACGGTCTGGCGGGGTTGCGCATCGGCTGGGTGTCGACTTCGCAAGCGTCCCTGCTGGAGCGGATGGCGGCCATAAAAGATTATCTAACGATCTGCAACGGCGCGCCGACCGAGTTTCTCGCGGCGCTCGCCTTGCGGCACGACCACGACCTGACCGAACGCGTGCGGGGGATTTGCACCCGGAACTTGGATTTGCTCGACGAATTCTTCTCGCGCCGCGCGGACTTGTTTCGCTGGACGCGTCCGCGCGCCGGCACGACCGCCTTTCCGCATTACCTCGGTAACGAGGGGAGCGAAGCGTTCTGCCGGCGGGCAGTGGAAGAGGCAGGAGTGCTCCTTCTACCGAGCTCCGTTTTCGACGCCGGCGACGCGCATCTTCGCATCGGCTACGGCCGCGCCAATCTTCCCGAAGGGCTTGCCGCGCTCGACGCCTTTCTCGAAGGCGGCTAAGGTTACAACCTTTCCAGCAGAGATTCGTCGTCGAGTCGCGCGAGGTCGGCAGGAACGCGATTCCGCACCCGCGCCGCTAGTTGCGCCGCGAGTTCCGCGCGCCGGTCCGATGCCAGCGCATCGCGGCGTTCCAGAAATCGTTTTATCAGCGAGCGCTCCTCGCCGCTGAGATACGTCGTAGCGGCATAGACCGGCTCGTCCTCGCGCCGGCCGAAGTCGCGCGGCTCGGATAGGCGCGCGTCGCGCACGACGATCGTGCCGGCGGCGATATCGCCAAGACGTTTGTTCTCCGGCGAGAGCAGCGCGCTGACGGCGGCGAGCAGATAGTAGCCGAGAATCGACTCACCGACGCGAATGAGATTGCGAATGAGCGAGGCGCCGAAGTCGATCGGATAGCCGCCGTCGCGCACGACTCGCAGGCCGAGCAGCTTCTTGCCGGGCGTCTGCCCGTTCCACAGCGCCTCGAAGACGATGAAGTAGCCGAAGAGTATGACGAAGACGATCGTGACGACGAGCGCGATGGCGAGGCTCATCGCCAGCTTATCGGTCACCGCCGGTCCGCGCCCGTTGTCGACGCGCGCCGCCGCCCAAACGATCCCAAAAAAGATCGCCACGAGCGTAAGAATTTGGATCGCCTGATCGACGAGAAGCGCGAGAAAGCGGCTCCCCAGTCCGGCGAGCTCGTAGCTGAACGCGATACTCTCGGGCGTTCGAACGTCGAGGGTGCGATCCACAAAGGCCCAGGTTCGACGGGCGAGCCCCGCCAACTCCCGATGCGTTGAATCAATCTACCTTCGTGGCGCGGCGCTCGCCGATGTGGCAACAGCTCGATGCCCTGCTGCGGCGCGTCGAGCGGCGCGGCATCGGAAAGCTAACGAGCGAAGAGATCGGGGAGCTGGGGCGCTTCTATCGCGCCGCGACGAGCGACCTCGCCTACGCGCAGGGTCGCGGCTTCGACCGCTCGCTGACCGAGTATCTCAACCGCTGCGTCGCGCGCGCCCACGCACAGGTGTATGCCCGCGCACCCGAGAGCAGCTTTGCGCGCATCGCCGACTACTACGGACGGATCTTCCCCCAAGAGTTTCGCCGCTCGGCGCCTTACATAGCGATTTGCACGGCCATTACGATCGCGTGCGCCGTAGTCGCGTACGTTCTCGTACGCAACCACCCGGCCGACGCCTATGCGCTGCTGCCGAAGATGCTCGTGCCCGAAGCGATTCGCCGAAGTCTTCACGACAGCAACTTCGCCGTTTCGGCCGACTTCGCGCCGGCGATGTCTGCGGCGATTATCACCAACAACGTCAAAGTTGCAATCGTTGCCTTTGCCGGTTCGATTACGCTCGGCATACTGACGATTTACATCATCGCGTTCAACGGGCTGATGCTGGGCGGCCTCGGAGCGCTCTTCACCAATGCCGGCTTCGGCCTGGATTTTTGGGCCACGGTCGCGCCGCACGGCGTGATCGAACTGACGGCCATTCAAATCGCCGGCGCGTCGGGATTGCTGATCGCGGCCGGCATCGTCTATCCCGGGCGCCTTCGCCGGCGCGACGCCATCGTGCGCAACGCGCGCCGTGCCGGAACGCTGATATTGGGCGTCGCTTCGATGCTGATCGTGGCCGGCACCATCGAAGCCTTCTTCTCACCGCGCCGCCTTCCGGCGCCGATCCGGATCGCCGTCGGGTTGGTTACCGCGCTCGCGCTTCTTCTGTATTTTACGGGAGCCGGGCGGCGCGGCGATCCAGCCGGGACCGCCTCGCAGCCCTAGCCTCCGGACGCCGGCGGACGCCTGGGTCGCTACGATGCGCTGGTAACACGCTCGTTAGGGAGACCCGCCATGGAACTTCTCGCTCAGATCTATCGGAAGCGCAGCTGGGGCGTCGTCGCCCTTGCCACGCTGACCGGCTGCTTCGCGATGCACTCGGGCAGCGGTGAAACGCTCCTGCCCGAGGTCGACGCCACATCGTCGCCGCCCGCAACCGGCACGGAAGCCGCACGCGACAAAACGGCGATGCTGTTTATGACGTCGCGGGATGCCGACGCGATTCTCGGATTTCCGTCAACCACAAAGGGCAACGTCCCGCCGGCGGTGGCGATCGCCGGCGATAAAACCGGTTTATACGAACCGGTGGCGTTAGCCGTCGATCCGGGGTCAGGTAACATCTACGCCGCCAACGACCCGGGCAGCACTATTTTCATCTTTCCCAAGGGCGCCAATGGAAACGTCGCGCCGCAGACGCTGGGTGGATCGAAAGTACCGATCCAGGCAACCGAAGGCATTGCCGTCGATTCGCGCGGCGAGATCTACGTTTCGGACTATAAGGCGAACGCGATCTACGTTTTCGCCGCGGGCGCGAGCGGGAATACCGCGCCGATCCGCACGATTGCGGGCAGCAAAACGCGCCTGAACGGGCCGGTCGGGATGTCGTTCGACTCGAAGGGCAACCTCTACGTCGCCAACCCGTACGATTTCGCACTTCCAATCGAAGAGTTTGCCAAGGACGCCGACGGAAACGTCGCGCCCACCGCGGTGCTGCGCGGAAAGCACACCAAAATCGTGCACGATTTTGGGAACGTCAGCATCGACAGGCACGACCGCATCGTGGTTGCATGCGAGGATTCGATCCTCATTTTTGCACCGGGCGCGCACGGCAACGTCAAGCCGCAAGCGATTATCAAGGGGAAGGCGACGAAGATCGACGACACATATTCGCTCGGGACCGATGCCGATTCGAATATCTATACGGCCGATATCAACTTCAAGAAAAAGACGTCGTCAATACTCGTCTTTGCGGCGAATGCAACGGGGAACGAGGCGCCGCTGCGCGTGCTCGGCGGTTCGCGCACCCGGATCGACGATGCGCACTATCCGGCGCTCTACTAGATCGCCTGGCTCGCCGGCGTCACAGGAGGCCGCGCCGCTTAACGCGCAGATACTCGTCGATCAGCGCCGTGCTCAACTTTTTGGCCGGCACGTCGACGACGAGCGCGCCGGTGCGTTCGAGGATGGCTTTAGCGGCGCGGCGCTCGTTGGCCAGTCCCTGGGCCACGTTGGCGCGATAGGCTTCGCGCACGGTATGCGGTTCGCGCACGAGCGCTTCGCCGACGGCGGCATCGTTCATGAAGACGCAGATAAGGAGATGATGCTTTGCCAGCGACGCGACCTCGGCCATCGCTGCGGCCTGGGCGAGCGGGTCGATCACGTCGGTGAGAAAGACGATCAGCGAACGCTTGTGCAGGTGATGGCGCAGATAGGCGAAGGCGCGCGCGTAGTTGGCCTCTTCGAAGCGCGGCTCGAGGTCGTAAAGGGCCTCGGAGAGGCGGGCGATCGACGAACGCGTCGAACGCGGCGCGGCGGCGGCGATGATTTCGCGGGCGAACGCGACGAGGCCGACGCGATCGCTGGCGAGGCCGGCGATGGTCGCGAACGATAACGCGGCGGTGACCGCGTAGTCGAGCTTCCGGCGGCCGTCGATGCGCGCCGTCATCAGCCGTCCGCAATCGAGCAGCAGCATCACGCTTTGGCTTCGCTCGACCTCGTGCTGCGCGACCATCAGCTTGCCGCGCCGTGCCGTTGCCTTCCAATCGATGGTGCGGAAGGCGTCGCCGTCGCTCCATTCGCGCAGCGACTCGAACTCGGTGCCGGTGCCGCGCAGCTGAATGCGCCGCAGACCCGCCTCGATGGTGCGATTGCGCACGTGAAGCGCCCCGTAGCGCTCGACCGCACTGAGGTCGGGATAGACGCGGACCGGTTGTGGCGCGGCGATTCGTCGGCGCCGGCGCAACAAGCCGAGCGGGTTTTCATACCAGACGTAAAGCGACTGGAGATCGGCGGCACCGCGCGTCACCGGCGTCACGGGCCTAACGATCGTCGCCCGGCTCTGGGCCGGGACGTCGCCGGCGATTTCGTCCACGTCGTAGCGCAGCGTTGGAACGGGCGTCTCGACGATGGCGACCCGCACTGCGACTCGCGAACGGTTTTCGACCGTGTAGGAGAGCGCGGCCGGCACGGCGAGCGCAAAGTGCTCCGGCGGGGTGCGCTCGACGCGCAGATCGCCGGGCCGGGGCCCAAGCACCCCGTCGGCAATCGTGGCCACGAGCAGCGCGGCACCGATGGCTAGCGCCAGCGGCGTGAAGAGCGACACGCCCGGTGAGAGCGCCAGCAGCAGTGCGACCGCGGCAAGTACCCAGAGAAACCGCGGGGTAATCCACGCGGGCAGCCAGAGTTTCATGCGTCAGCTCAAACGCGTGCGCGGGCTTCGTTCATGACGATGGCGCGTCGCCTCGTGGGACGGGGATTTGTGCTAAGACGTCGTGGAGAATATCTTTTGCCGAGATGCCTTCGATCTCGGCATCGGGTGCGACGATCAAACGGTGCGGAATCACGAGATCGGCGACGTCTTTGACGTCGTCCGGGGTTGCGAAATCGCGCCCCGCGATCGCGGCGGCGGCTTGCGCGGCGGCCAGCAGCTGAATGCCCGCGCGCGGGGACGCGCCGAGCGTAAGGCGTGGATGCGTGCGCGTCGCGACGACGATGCGGTATGTGTACTCGCGCACGCCTTCGGATAAATGGACCTGCCGCACGGCATGCTGCGCTTCGATGACTTCGGCAGCGTTGGTGACCGGCGAGATGTGAGACTCTTCCAGTGCTCGCGCATCGAAGCCGGCGGCGGCGCGGGAGAAGAGCTCCAGTTCTTGAGCCTCCTTCGGATATCCCGATTCGACCTTGATCATGAAGCGGTCGAGCTGCGCTTCGGGAAGCGGGTAGGTGCCTTCGTACTCGATCGGATTCTGAGTGGCGCAGAGCAGAAACGGCTGCGGCAGCGGATAGGAGACGCCGTCGATGGTAACCCGTCCCTCTTCCATCGCTTCCAACAGCGCCGACTGGGTCTTGGGCGGCGTGCGATTGACTTCGTCGGCGAGTACGACGTTGGCGACGATTGGACCGGTGCGCGTGGTGAACTGCGCGGTCTGTGGATTGAAGACTGTCGTCCCGACGACGTCTGACGGCATCAAATCGGGGGTGAACGCGATGCGGCGGAACTCCAGTCCGAGCAGCACGGCGAGCGTGCGCACCGCCAGCGTCTTTCCGGTGCCCGGAACGCCTTCGATCAGCACGTGGCTGCGCGCTAGCAGCGCGACGGTCAGCCCGAGCGTCATGCGGTCGGCGCCAACCAGCACTCGCTCCATTCCGGCGGAGAGGCGGGCGGCAACCTCGGCAGCTGAGTTGTTCACGCATGCTCCTTTCGGCGTTGAAAGTCCAGAATCGCTTCGCGCAGCACGACGGCATCGGCCCGACGCGAGCGCGAGCGGCGCATCAGTTCGGCGATCGCGGTGATGTAATCGGAGGAGTCGCGTTCGTCGGGTGGCGCCGGCAGATACGGCGGCGCGAAGGGCACGTTGGCCCCGATCAACGCCAAGGCGACAATTGCAATCACGATCCAGACCGCGGCGCGCACCGGCGCGGGCAGCACGGCCCACGTCGTTAAGCGATCGCTGTAACCGTGAACGTACTCGTCGAATACTGCCGGGCCGTGACCGGCAACGGCGTTGTAAATAAAACGCAGATTGTCGGCGTTGCGCAGCTGCTTGTTGCTGAAGAGCGCGGGGGCGGTGATGGCGATTACCTCGCCGCGGCCGACGCGGTAGAGCACGGCGACCATTCCCTGCCCGTTGGCGAGCAGCGGTACGCCGCGCGGCTCTTTAAAAGGAAAGGTCCAGCCAATGGGGCCGCGCACGCGCGCGACGCCCGCAGTGTAGGAGTTTCGGGCCAGCGTAATCGCCTCGGTTCCGCCGCCGCGCAGCGAGGTTCCGACGCCGGGCGTCACGTCGTCCTTCCCGGCAAACTCGGCGTCGATGGCGACGATGCGGCCGCCGGTCTCGGCGAAGTGCTCGAGGAACTCGGCATCGCGTTCGTCGAGCGGCTTGGCCGACGGGTCGGATTCGTAACCGGTAAAAACGAGCGTCTTCGTCGAGGGGTCGAGCGCGCCGAGGGCGCGCTCGAAGCGCGTCACCGGGAGGCCGGTGGCGCGCAGTATTTCATATAGGGCGCGGTACCCGTTGGCTCCGGAGTCGTAGGTGGAGGAGGTCGAAACGGGCTTACCCTGCTCGCCGCCTCTTCCCAGCGCGAGCAATACAACGATGGCTGCGCCGGCGATCAGAATCGCGAGCTCGAGTGACCGTTTCGTCACCCTGGGCCGGTTTGGTCAGAACCCGCTGTCGTCCTTCGGCCGCGCTCGCCGCGCGAGTTCGAAGTTTATAACGGTATCGGGATAAGGCGCGTCAGGAAGTAGAGCAGACTGCCGCCGAGGCCGCCGAAAATATCGGAGTGCTTGACGCCCTGCGGCACGTAGATGACGTCCCCTTTTTGCAGTGCGACGTCGACGCTCGAATCGCCGCCCTTGATCGCCTGGTAGAGATTGATCTCGGTGGTCGTCTGCGTACCGTTGGGACCGTTTCGGATCAATCGAACGTGATTGAGGTCGGTCTGCGCGTTCTGGCTATCGCCGGCCTTGGCGATCGCCATCGAGACGCGGTCGCCTTCGTTTACTTGTACGTCGCCGGGATGGTCGACGGCGCCGGCCACCGAGACGGTGAAATGCACCGGACCCGGCACGTAGACGACGGTTCCTTCGCCAAGGTGAACGTCGAGCGACGTGTTGCCGTGCTGCAGCAGATCTTCCAGCGACACTTCGGTAACTTTGCCCGTCGAATCCGCGACGCGCGCCGGTGGCAAAGCTCCGTTCGGATTGGCGATACCGCCCGCAGCGGCGATTGCATCGGTCAACTTAGCATCCGAACGCAGCTGATACTTTCCCGGCGTCTTCACGTCGCCGAGCACGAGCACGTTGGGTTGCCCCAACGTCACGATCGAGACCGTGACGACGGGATGGCGCACGTATTCGTGCAGACGCGTCTCGAGCAGCGACGCGGCAGCCGAAGGCGTCTTCCCGCCGACCGGGACGCGCCCGACGAGCGGGAATTCGATGGTACCGTCAGGCAGCACCATCACGTTTTGCGTGAGCGTTTGGTCGCCGTAGACGAGCACGCCGATCTGGTCGCCGGGATGGATCACCGTTTGAAGGCTGCCCGCACGGACGGCAAGGGGAGCGATGCCCACGAGCAAGGCTAGGGAAAGAACCGACACGGACCGGCGCATGAATTTATCCTACGGCGCAGGGGGCGCCGGCACAACGTACCGGGGACGCGCCGTGGCCAGGGTCACAAGTCCCCCCGTGCGGGACGGTCGACCCTCTAGCCGGCCTCGCGCTGCGCGGCGGCGATCAGCGCCGCCCTGGAACGCACCCCAAAGACGCTGCGGACGCGCGCGGCGTGGTTCTTGACCGTATCGGGCGAGATCTGCAAAACGCTGCCGATCTCTTTATCGCCCAGGCCCTGACAGATCAGGTCGAAGACGCGGCGCTGCGCGGGGGTGAGACGCGCCGAGCGCGGCGCAACACCGGCTGCGGCGGCCTTGCGGATTTCCGCTGCGACCGAGCTTTCGGGGAAGCCCTCGACGGCTTCGGCGGCAAGCTGCAGCCACGCACGTTCGCCGGTAACGGCATCGAGCCGCAAGGCTGCGGCAGCGGCCCGCCACGCGTAACCGATCGACTCGAAGATCGAATAGCTGCTCTGCAGCAGCGCGACGGCGGCCGTCTTGTCGCCTGCGACGGCGAGAACCGTGCCGCGTGCATATTTTTCCATTGCTTGCAGGCGTTCGTCGCGGGAGAGCGCCAGCCGCGGCGAAAGCGCCACCGGGATTACTTGGTAAATATCTAGGAGCCGCTTGGCCGTCGCAAGATCTCGATCCGCAGCGAGCTCGACGAGGTTGAGCAGCGCGATGCGTTCCTCGCCGGGGGACATCCATTCTATCTCTTGCGCACTGGAGACGGCGTGACGCAGCAACGCGTCGGCGCTGCGATTCTCGCCGGCCATTCGCGCGAGATAGGCTTGGTCGGCATAGCACGCGGTAACCCACATCGCCGACGGCGCAATGTCGCGGGCGAAGAACGAATAGTTCATCGCCGTCTCGTGCATACCGCGCAGCGCGTACGCCCACGCCAGAATGCGAAACGTCATGAAACGTTCGTTTTCGATGTCGGGCGTCCACGGAATGGATTGCACGGCTTTCGACGCAAACTCGAACGTACCGGGCGCTGCGATCTCTCGCACGAGATGCACGAACGCTCGCGTCGTTGCGGCGAGCATCGATACGTCGCAACCGGCGGGCGTTTGCATGTGCGCGATCGCGGCCTCGAGTCGCCGAAGTTGCTCGCGATAATCGCCGCGCAGCGCCGACGCCCACGAGCGGCCGGCAAGCCAGCGACCGTAAAGGTGCGGCGTCGAGCGCACGTCGACGCTCTCCAGTGCGCCCTCCATCGCAGTGGCATTGCCTTCGGTCCAGGCAAGCAGGGCCTTCGCGTAAGCGACTTCGAAGCGCGCCTCGATACTCGTGGGCGACTCGCCGAGGTCGGCGAGGACGCGCCGCCCTCGCCCGGCGGAGCCGTACAGCAAATGGCACTGCGCCTCCACTGCGCGCAAGAGCGAGCGGTCGTCAAGGTCTGCCGGCTCGACCTTCGCAACCGCGAAGAGCGCGTCGTCATAAGACCCTAGGCGTGCATAGGCCTGAACCCGGAGAACCCTCTCCGCAAACGTCGATGAACTCTCGGCCATGCGAATGCAAGCCGACAGCTCACCTTTTCTAAATAACTCGCGCGGTCCCAATGCTTGGCTCCTCACTCAGTGCAAGCGACGCTTCAGCAGACTCCGCGCGCGCGAAGCCTTGTTAACCCGTAAACGTATTGTTAACGCCGTGCGTTCCACTTTCAGCTACGTGCAGCGTTATCGCGGCGCTCTGAACCATAGGGCCGCCCGGCGTATCGTCCGGCGACGGGCCAAAAAGAGACAAAATAAGCCAGAGAAAGTGAGCCATTTAGTAGTTACCTCAAGCAGCGGGTGGGGGGTTTGAGGGCGAGCCGCCGGACGCGGGACCCATGGAATGAAACGTCCGACTCAACTGCGTAGTGCTCGCAGACGTATCGTTCGAGCGTGGTGCAGCCAAATGCGACGTTGGCGGAAGTGCACGCGCCGGCGGTGACGAGCCAAATGCGGTCTTGGCGCGGCAGCGCCGATTCAAGCTGCGCGGAACTGCGGACGACGAACGCGGTAACGTCGTATTTGTGGAAATCAACCGCTTCGGGGATGGCCACGATCCGGTTCGGTCCGCGATAATAATACTCCAACGGCAACGCGTTCTCGGCTTCGAATACGGCGATTGGTTCGCCGGGCCGTTCGTTTCCTTCGAGATAGCGCGTGACGCGAATCCAATCGCCGGAGTTTGCCAGCGACGCATACGTCCGCCCAAGGCTTGCTAACGAGAGCAGTACGACCGCGGCGCACCATCCGAGCGCGACGCGCTGCCGATTCTCCCCCGGCAACGATGCGATCACCGCGAAGACGCTCAGCGTCACCGGCAAGTATAACGATGCAGCGTGCCGGTCGAGGATATGTACGCCACTCGCGTACGCGCCGGCGGCAAAGAGAACCGCGGCGCATCCGCTCGTGACGACGACGAGGGCGTTGCCGGTCGATTTGAGCGACGGGCGGAGGAGGGCGAACGCGACCCCGCCCAGCAGCGCAAGGCCCGCGTAGACGAGTTTCGCATGCGCGAACGGCAGCGGAAGGACGTAGCGGAACAGGATCCCGCCGAGTCCGGCGAGCGTGTGCGCCAGCGACGGCGCGGCAAAACCTTCCTTGAAGTTTTGCACCTGCCCCGGCACGATCGCAACCATCGGGGCGAACGCCGCAGCGCCGATCGCTCCGGCCACGAGAAACCGCCAAAAGGCGCGCCGCCGGAATAGAAGCAGCGTAATGCCTTGCGCTGCGATCAGAAAGGCGAGGTAATATTGCGCGTAGAGTGCGGCGGCCACGCAAATCGCATAGGCCGCTGCGGGACCCACCTCCGGCGACTCCGACAAGAAGGCCTCGTAGTAGGTCAGCAGCAGTAAGGCGGAGAGCAACACGATCAGCCCGTAGGCGCGCATGTCGACCGCGGCATAGATAATGAAGGGGTTGAAAGCTACGACGGCCGTCACCAGGGTAGCGTTGCTGTCGGGAAGGTAGCGGCGGCACAGGAGCGGCACGAGTCCGACCGTCGCCGCGACGCAGAGCACCGAGAAGAGCCGCAGGAAGAAAACGCCGTCGCCGAAGTGACGCAGCAAGTTTAAGATCAGGAAGTAGAGCGGCGCGTTCTGTTCGAAGCCGATCGCCGCCGTAAAAGCATACGACAGGCTCGCTCCGGTCGTATGCAACGTATAGGCCTCGTCTTGCCAAAGGTTGAGCGTATAGGCAAGCGGCACCGAGATCGCCAGGTTTCCGAGGATGAAAAGCTCGGCGAAATTCGGCGCGAAGCCGTCCGGCGGAGCTCCTCGATGCGCGTCACCGGCGAATTATACGTGGGGCGGGGGGCTGCGCCAACGTCTCGATGCACCATGAGCCCCTGAAGCAAAGGTCCCGAACTGCGAATGGGCCGATCGCCTGAAACGAGGTTCGCGCGCACCTCGCGCGGCGCCGGCCGCCTAACGTATGCTGGTACTCATGAGGGAACGAACGGCGGGAATAGCCTTCGCCGGCATCTCGCTGTTGCTTTGCATCGCCGCCTTCGCGCTGGCCGCGCGTGGCGACGTACAGCATCAAAGCTTCAAGGCATTCTATTGCGGTGCGACGGCCGTGCGCGAACGGCACGATCCCTATCTGGTCGAGCCGCTGCGGACGTGCGAGCGATCGCTGGAGCCGGCGCCGATGCCGCAGGGATACGTCGAGCCGGCACCGCTTCCCGGATACTCGCTCGCCCTCTTCGTTCCACTGACGGTGCTGCCGCCCAAACTCGCCGCCGAGCTCTTCGCGCTGCTTCTGGCGCTCGCGTCGATCCTCGCTGCCCGATGTTTGGCCGCATCGTTCTCCGGGCGCGGCTGGGCGATTCTCCTTGCCTTTACGCCGCTGACGTTGCTCAACGTTGCCTATGGTGAAGTTCCTCCGCTGGCGACGCTGGCGATTTGCGCCGCCGGATATTTTTTGGTCAAACAGCGCTGGACGGTCGCCGGTCTGGTCGTCTGCTGCGCGCTCGTTCAGCCCAACGTCGGCGCACCCGCCGCCTTGGCCGTCTTCATCTTCGCTCCCCAATCGCGGCGCGCCATACTCCTGGGCGCGTTCGCACTTGCGGCGATCGGCGTTGCCGCCCTCGGCCCGGCGCAGAACGTCGAGTATTTCGCCAGAGTTCTTCCGGGAATGGCGCGCGCGGAAATTGCCGCGGCCGATCAATACAGCCTGGCCCACCTGCTCTATGCCGGCGGCGTTTCGCCGAGCGCGGCGCTCGCTATCGGACAGATTTGGTTCGTCTGCATTGCCGCACTCGGTATCGCCCTGGCCCAGCGCCTGATGAAGGCAACCGGCAATCGCGCGCTGCTCGCGCTGCTTCCGCCCGCGGCGGTGCTCTTCTTCGGCATCTATTTGCACGACATTCAACTGCTCATTGCCTTGCCGGCCGCCGTTGCGGTAGCGACGATCGCACCCAGTGGTTTCGCTCGAGCCCTGGCGACCGCAGGTCTCGCGCTCTTAGCCGCGGTTTGGACGCAGCCTTTGCGCGGCGCCGTTGCGGCGATCGATGCCGCCGGCGTTGCCGGGGCGATCCTCGCCGTGCGCAACGGCGCCATTGAGATCCGCATCGCCGTCGCCGGAGCTGCGATCGGCGCGACGCTGATAATACTCGTTCTCCTACACCACTTCGCGCCGCCCCTGACGGCCGCACAGGTCGTAACGCACGATTTCAGCGCGCTACCAAACGAGCTTTCGCCGGCGGCTTGGGCGCGATATTTGTCCGCCACGCCTGCTTTGACTCGCTCCGCCTTCGAAGCTCAGGCGGCGGCGTGGCTCGGTCTATTCGGCGTGCTGGCCGGTGCGGCCGCAGCCTCGACTAAGCGAGCCCGATCCTAATCGCGTGCACGGCTGCTTGCGAACGCGCAGTGCAATGGATCTTGGCGAAGATGTGGCTGACGTGATTCTTGATCGTTTTCTCCGATAATACCAGCCGGCGGCCGATATCGCGATTGGAGAGACCCTGCGCGATAAGCCGGATAATCTCCCGCTCGCGCGGCGAGAGTTCGTTGGTCAACCGCTTCGACGGACCGCGGCGGCGCAGCAGCGAGGCCGCAACGCGCGGATCGACGTAGCTCGATCCTTCGCCGAGGGTTTTGATCGCGGCGACGAGTTCTTGCAGGGAGGAGTCCTTGACGATGTAGGCGTCGGCGCCGGCGCAGAGGCAGTGCTGCATCAGCTCGCCTTGCGTATGCGCCGAGAGCGCGCAGATCCGAGCATCGGGTGCGCGATTCTTCAACAGGTCGACGACGTCGTCGATCTCTTCGGTATCGATGTCGACGATGACGATGTCGACGTCTTTATTCAGCAGAGGGGTATCGCGCTCGGCGGCGATCCCGACGACTTTGATGTCGGGGTCGGCCGAGAGCACCTGCGCCACCGCCTTGGCGAAAAGCATCTGCTTTTCGATAATGACGACGCGAAGCGGCTTGCCGGCCGGAGTAGATTTAAGAGGTCGTTCTAAAACGGCATTTAGTCCCATGGCTCAAGTTTGCCATGGCCCGGGACGTCCCACAACCCGGATTTGTTGTGAGACCTACGTCCCGGAGAAACTAGGGCCGGCTTCTGGAAAGGAGCGTAAACTAGGGCCTATATGCCCTCGGATTAGTAACAAAGTATCACGCGATGGTGATAAAGTGCTACACGAAAAATCCTAGGGAGCGTAACCGGCCGCCGTCGGTCTGACCGTCGCCCTGTGCCGCGCCGTTCGTCGAGCGCTTGGCTTTGGTGGCAGGCCAACCCAGCAATACGGCGATCATTTCCGTGCGATTGCGGGCATCAGTCTTTCCGATCATACGCGCGATGTGATCGTTGACGGTAGATTCGGCGAGCCCGAGCGTGCGGGCGATCTCGGCTACGGAGCGCCCGTCCAATAGTTCGTGAAGCACTTGCATCTCGCGCGGCGAGATTCCGAAGCTCGCCGCAACCGTGCCGGTGTCGTGGGCGTCCTCGTAAGCGTTCAGAAACACGCCTACGTAAATTTCGTTCCACTTCATCGGCGCGACCCGGAGGGAGAGTCCGCGCACCGGGTAGGCGGCGCCCGAAGTGCACGTCGCGAACGCGGAAAAGTTCCACGCGGAAATCAACCGGCGAATAGCGCGCTCGAGGAAGAGGGGCAGCCGCTCGCCGTCGGGCCGGACGAGCTCGGCGAGAGCTTTCGAAACCTCGTCCTCGGCGTTCCAAGCAATCTTCACGTCGAGCGCTGCGGAGAGCAGAAAGAACGCGCACGGGTCGCGCGTAACGGTCGCGGCCGGGTTGGATCCCGAGTAATCTCGAGCGAAGCCGGCCATTTCTTGGGCGAGTCCGCCGGCGCAGCTTTGGATTGCGTCGACGGCCTCCCAATGCGTCGCGTCTTCTAACTGCGGTTTTGCGAAGACGATCGCCAGCGAGACGCTCTCATCGAGCTCGACGGAAATGCCGATCGCGTCGAAAGCGTCCTCGTGCGGCGACATCTTGATCTCGACCGGCCCGGCCGATTGCGGGAACGGTACCGAGCATAACAACGTAAATGCATCGCGGATCTCGATCTGCCCCGAACTGCAAAAAGCAGTGAGATCGCGCTCTTCGTTGATTAGCCCGAGAGCCCAACCGGAGGCTCCGGCGGTCCGCGTTGCCTTCGAAAGATGCAGTTCGATCCGTCGCCGGATCGCTGCGTCGAGTCCGTCCAAGCCCGCGTTCAAGAATGTTGGAATACCGGCAAACGGCGAACGGCCGTGCATATAAAGCTCCTCGCCGAGCCCATTCGCACGTTCGGTCTCTTGGCCTGCAATTTTGAGCCCGCGCTCAGACCGCCGGCGCGAGAACCTCTCTGAGCGGACGCACGTCGAACGACTTGCCTAGTAGTCGCAGTGACTCGTTGACGACGTGTCGCTTCGTATCGCCGTCCATTTGCATGGCGGGGAAGAACGCGAGCTCGGGGGCTTCTTGCGCACCGATGAAATCGAGCGGATGGAGCAAGATCGAAGGCTGCGTGCGCGTCAGTTTGCAGGCCGCCAGCGCAGCGCGGAAATAAGCAAGCGCCGCCTTGGGAGAAACCGTCGCAATATAGAGCACGTAGCTAATGTGAATAGGGACGCGCAAAACGGGAAAGGTCGTTACCGGGATCTCAGCGATCGATCCGCTGCCCGTCGTAATGCGGTGCGGCCGGTTGGGGCGGAATCCGTCGGCAAACTTTCCGAAAAGGTCGGTTCGCCGCGCGGCATCGTCGGAGGCGAGCTTGGTGCTGCGAAAATAGTACGCGCGTGCCAGCGGGCCGATGAACGTGGGCAGCGACGACGCGTCGTACTCGTAGCCGCGGCGCACGAGCGTATCGAGAATAGATTCCGAGCGCACGAATCCCGGCCCCCGAAAGCCGCGCGGGCGCACCCCGGTCGCGCGTTCGATGCTCTCCTCGGCGCGGGCCAGCTCGTCTTCGATCGCGCCTTCGTCGCGCTTGTGCATCCACGGCTCGTGGTAATGCGAGTGATTGCCGACCTCGTGCCCGCGGCGCGGAATCTCGCCCAACACCTCGTCGTGCTGCGGCATCGCCGCATCTTGGCCTACGATGAAGAACGTAATCCTTAGGCGCAAGCGCTCCAGCATCTCGAGAGCGGTCGGTACGACCACGTCGAGGTACGAAGGCATGGACTGCCACGAGGCGTCGCCGTGAGTTTTGAGATACGACCACTTGTTGTCCAGGTCGAGCGAGAGCGAAGCCTTCATGCGGCGGATCCTAATACCCCATTTGGCGCGGATGCTGGTTGTGAAAGGACTTCGGCCGTCAACGCGTTGGCGAGTTTGACGGTTTCGTTGACGTTGAGCGTGCCGTTGACGATGTTCGCGCTGCTCGCCATGAAGAGTCCCGGGATGCTGGTGCGAACCGGCGGCAGCCGGTCGGAGTAGCCGATGGTCGGAATAGGAAAGACGTAGGGCACGCGCGAGATGCGAAACGCGCGGACGCCGTTGCGCTCGAACCGTGGGTGCATGCGTTCCAACGCCGACAAAAACGTTTCCTCGATCGCTGCGTCGTCGCGTAAGAACGCCGGATCGTCCGACGCCACGTATTTTGGAAGATAGATTAGCGAATGCCCGGCCAGTTCGCGGCGATCGATCAGCGCCGTCATTTCGATGACGGCCGTGTACGGCACGCTCGCGTCGGCGATATTGGTGATGTAATAGCTGGTAAGCGGGTCGTCGCAGAGCAGCGACGCACAGATGATTCCCTGATACTCGACCCCGGCACAGAGCGCGCGTTCCGATTCCGTCAGTCCGGGGATGACGCGCGGGGCCAGTGGGGCGGCCAGCGTCACGACGACGCGATCGAACTGCTCCATCTGCGATGCCGAGACGACGCCGACGCCGCCCTCCACCGCTTCGACGCTTTCGATACGGCAAGAGGTTCGAATCTCGACCCCGCGCTCCGCGAGGCGCTCTTCGAACCGCCCAAGCGTCTTGTCGTAACCGCCGGAGACATAACCGAACTGCTCGCGTTGCGGACCACCGCGCGCGGCGTACATGCGGGCGATGATCGCCCAGATGAACGCGGCGGATGCACGCTCGGCGTGTGGGCCGAGCTTCGCCCGCAGCAACGGCAGCCATATCCGCTCCACCGTACCGCGCCCGGAAAGTCGCGTCAGCCATTCGACCGCGGTTAACTTTTCGAGCGGGCGCCAATCGGTGATGCGCGAGGCGTGCGCGATCGTTGCGCCGAGTCTGAGCTTCTGTACCGGATTGAGTGCCGGAAAACGCAAATAGTCGAGAGCTCCCGAGAACGGGTAGAGTTTGCCATCCACGTAGAAGCCCGTGCCGGGCCGGGTCCAGCGCAGCTCGCTCTCGAGATCCAGTTCGCGCAGCAGCGCGAGCAGCGCGAGATCGCCGGCGAGCGTCACGTGATAGTGACGGTCCCAGACGACGTCGCCGAGTTCCCAGGGTCCGGCAAGGCCGCCGCATCGCGGCGCGCCTTCGAAGATCGTGACGCTATGGCCGGCCTTGGCGAGATTCCATCCGAGCGTCATGCCCAGCATCCCGCCGCCGACGATGCCGATGCGACTCATGGAAGGTGCTGAGGCAGTCCCAGCCTCGCCACGGTCGAGCCGGCAAACATGTACTCGGCCGAGCAGACCGGACAGACCAAGAGATCGTTGCCGCGTGCGGTCGCCGGCACCAGCGGCTGGCCGCAAGCGCAAGCGTAGCCGGCGATTCGCGCCGGGTTGCCGCGAACGATGGCGAAGTCGGGAACGTCGTGCGTGACGACCGATCCCATCCCGATCATGGCGAAGCGGCCGATTTTCAAGCCGGGCCCGATCGTAGCGTGCGCGCCGATCGTGGCGCCCTCCCCGACGCGAGTATGAAGCGTGTGCTCGTTGGGATCGGAAGGCAGCAGCCGATCCAGTTCCGGCGGCGTCGCGCGCGGAAACAGGTCGTTGGTAAAGACGACGCCGGCGGCGATCATCACGCCGCGCTCGATCGTGACGCCCGTGCATACGTACACGAACGCGTTGATCTTGACGAAGTCGTCGATGCGAACGTCGTAGGCGATGTAACTCTTCTCGCCGATGATGCAGTTGGCGCCGATGCGAGTCGAGTGGCGAACGTGAACGTTATCCCAAATGGAGGTGTTCCGTCCGATAACTACCCCCGGTTCGACGATCGCGGTCGGATGTACGGCCATTTTTGTTATCGCGTCCCCTACGATGCGGCAGCCATGCGCCGTTGAGCGATCGGGGCGAACTCGACCTCGGAGACCGCACTCGCGATCCCCTGCCAGCGAGCTTGAGAGAGCGCGGCGTACGCTGCCGCGATCACTTCGACCGATGCCAGGCCATCTTCCGGGGTCACGACCAGGCGTTGCGCGCCCTCGATCGCACCGCAGAAATTCTCGAGCTGATCGCGGAACGCTTGGATCTTATCGTATCCCGTTCCGAAGATGTGCCACTCGCTTTCGTGGCGCCGTCGGAAGCGCGATCCCTTCCATCCGACGAGGATCGTGCCGGCACTGCCGTAGATGCGCAGATAGGTGTCGAGCTCTTTGTCGATGCTCCAAGAAAGATCTGCCGCGCCCATCACGCCATCGGTGTTGTGCACGAAGAGGCGAACGGTATCCTCGACCGCGAGCCCCTGCATCCGCCGGCCTTCGACCACTTGAATGTCGCGCAGCGTGCCCAGAAAATATCGCAGAATATCCACCGCGTGCGTGCCGTTGTCCATCAGCACGCCGCCGCCGCTCACGGCGGCGTCGGAGTTCCAGCGACTGCGCATGTCGACGAACGACGTAAATGCGTTCTCGGCAAAGACGAGCTCGCCGATCTCACCCGACAACAAAAGTTCCCGAGCTTTGCGAACGTCGGCGGCGTAGCGAAACTTCGAGGCCATGGTAAGAACCGTGCCGTTCGCGTGCGAGGACTCGATCATTTGCTTCGCACCGGCGACGTCGATCGCGAGCGGCTTCTCGCAAAGTACGTGCTTTCCGGACTCCAGCAGCTGACAGGCGACCGATTCGTGGGTGGACGGCGGCGTGCAGACGACGGCGGCGTCGAACTCCGCGCAGTGCAGCAGCGCCGGCACCGAGCGATAGGACGCGCAGCCTACGCTGGCGGCCATTGCTTGGGCGGCCGGCTCGTGCACGTCGCAAACGGCGACGATATCGGCGGCTTTGGTTTCGCGAAACGCCGCTTCGTAGGCGCGGGCGATCGCGCCGGCGCCGACGACGGCAAACCTCAGCTTCTTCACGATGCCGCCTGCCCGTAGGTCAGGCCTTCGGCAGCCGCAGCGACCGCGTCGGCGATATACTCGACGTCTTTCTCGTCGTATTTTTCGTTCCACGGGATAACGAGCACGCGTTCGAGCGCCGCATAGGTCCCCGGAAAACGCTGTTCCGAGTAATCCAGTGCCGAAGGCTGAGCCAGCGTGAACGGATATTCGCTCGCGCCGAAGGTCCTCCGTTGCTGGAATATCTCGCAGGCAAAGGCCGGCTTTTGAATGTACCGCGGCGCGCTTGCGATTCCGCGCTCGCCCAGGAAACGTGCCATTTCGACGACCGCGTCCGGATTGTGCGCGGCGGTCCCGCGAATGCAGTACTTCCAGTAACTATGCTGGGCGCCCGGCAGAACTTTCGGCGTGGCGATCCCGCCGACGCCGCGAAGCTTCGAGGTGAGCAGTTCGGCCAGCATGCGCCGCCGCGCTACGACCATCGGCAGCTTCTTGAGCTGCGCGCAAGCCACGGCGCCGCATAGTTCCGACATCCGGTAGTTGAGCGCCAAGAAGTAATGGTCGGGACGCGGATCGCCGTATCCCCATGCTTTATTGATGAAGAGATACATGCGCCGCGCTAAACGGTCGTCGTTGGTGACGACGATGCCGCCCTCACCGGTCGTGATGTGTTTGCCCTGCTGAAGGCTGAAACATCCGATTCGTCCGATCGTTCCGACAAAGTTACCGTTGTATGAAGCTAAGAACGCTTGGGCGCAGTCTTCGATCACGGGCACGCCGAGCCGGTCTCCCAGCGCGACGATCTCGTCGATCTCGCACGGATTGCCGAAGAGGTGCGTCGCGACGATGGCCTTCGTGCGCTCGGTGACGCGTTCTGCGATCGTGGCTGCGGTTACGTTACACGTGGCCGCATCGACGTCGGCGAAGACCGGGATGGCACCCTGATAAAGGATCGGCGCGAGGGCTCCCATGTCGGTGATCGGAGTCGTAATAACTTCGTCGCCGGGCTCGAGGTCGAGCGCGGCAATCGCGCAGTGAATCGCCGCCGTTCCGGAGGCACATGCGTACGCGTACTTAACGCCCATCATCGCGGCAAAGCGCGACTCGAGCTCCTTGACCGTTGCACCCTTGGTGCTGGTCAGGACGCCGGCGCGCAACGCGGCCGTTACCGAGGCTATCTCCTCGTCACCCAGCGTGCGGCCGGTGGCGTCTTGATCGGAGGGAAGCGGACGGTGCCGCGTGTTGAGAAAGGTCATCGTCATTTGGTTATGTAGCTCCATTGGATCGAAGGCGTTTTGAAGAGAACTTCCGGCCAAAGAACGCGACGAGCTGGCCGGTGAAGAGCGCTAGACTGGTGTACTGCACGACGATCGTTATCGTCGTACCGATGGCGAGCGTCGCGGGGGAGACTCGCATGATCAGCAGGATGGCGACGACGAGGGGCAAGAGTCCGGGGAATAAGCCGGGCACTGCCAGCCAGAGTGCGGGCCGATGGTGAAAAGCCAGCGCAATGGTGGCGCCGGTTTGCCGCGCCGCCCGGGTAAAATTGAATCCACGCGCTTGCGCCGCCCGCTCCTTGCCCCAGCGGAGCGTCGCGGGACGTTCGATGACGTGCAGTTTCTGGCGCAGCGCGTACAGCAGCATTTCGGGGATGGCGATCATCCCGTCGCTGCGAAACTCTAGCCGCTTCGCAACCTCCGTGCGGTAGGCGCGCACCATGCAGGTGAGCGTCGCGTACCTGCCGCCGGTGGCGAGCGAGAGCAGCCGGTTCGCCTCGCGGCTCAAGACGCGGCGCACCAGCGGTACGTTGGCCACCGAACCGCCCCGCATATAAGCCGAAGCCAGCGCGATATCGGCGTTTTCGCGTTCGAGTGACTCGACGAGGTCCATTGCAATCGCCGGACTGTAACTGAGATCGGCGTCGAGAACGACGGCCAGCTCGGTATCCGTCTCGGCGAATGCAGTGCGCAGGGCCCCGCCCAGGCCGCGATTGCGCTCGTGACGCAGCACCCGAACGTTCTGGCGCCAGCGCGCGAAGCGTTGGGCGGCCTCGAAGGTCTCGTCGCTGCTGCCGTCGTCGACGATCAAATAGTGAAAGTCGCGCCCCCCTCCGCGATGCATCGCGAAGTAGTCGGCTAGAGTGGTCAGCGTCGCACCGAAGGCCGCGCCTTCGTTGTACGCCGGAACGACGATCGTGACGCCGCTCATGACGCGCTCGGCGCCAGGGCGCGGTTTTCCGACTGGAAGTAATCGTTGTAGTCGTTGTAATCGCTGCCGGTAACGATTTCCTTGGTGACGACGATGCCTAAGACGTTGTCGATGCCCAAGAGGCTCAGCTGTCCGACCGCCCGGCGCGCGCCTTCCTCTTCAGTTTCGTCGGCGGCGACGACGAAGAGCGAACCGTCGGCGTGCGATGCGATGACCAGCCCGTCGGAGAACGTACCGAGCGGCGGCGAGTCGACGATGATCGTGTTGTAGGTCTCCCGCACCGATGCGAGCACCGATTCGAGGCGAGACTGCAGCAGCACGACGGGATTGGCCGTATGCGGGCGGCTCGAGAGCATGTCGAGCCCGGGCGAAACGCGCTGGATCGCATCTTCGAGCTCGGCCGAGCCGCTCAACACGTCGGTCAGGCCATTGTTGTTGGGACAGCCGGATTTCTCGTGAAGCGTGGGTTGACGCAAATCGCCGTCGATGAGCAGCACGCCCGGCTGCAGCGTCGCCAAACCTTTTGCGAGCTGATAAGCAACGGTCGACTTGCCTTCGCCGCGGCGGGAGCTCAGAACGGCGAGCGTCTGCACCCGGCGGGTCTGGCCCAGCCGGAGCGCGACACACAAATGAAGGAACGCTTCCACCGTCATGGACTGCACCCACGGCAGCATGTGCTGCTTACGCTGGTCGATCGCGGGAATGCGCGCGAGCACCGGCAATCCGAGCAGCGCCGAGAAATCGCGATTGGAACGCCGCCGCTCGAGGACGTCGAGGATGTAGATCACGGCGAGTCCCAGCAGCAGGCCGAGAACGACCGAGATGGCGAGGTTGGTACGCAGGCTCGGGTGCTTGACCGCGGCATCGGCGCTGGCCGGCTGCACGACCAGGATGTCGCTGATCGCCGTCGTTTTAGCAACGAGCGCGTCGTTGTACTTTTGCGTCAGCGCGCTGTAGACGTTGGCGGAACGCTTAGCCTCTTCTTGAAGCGTTGAGAACTCCACCACTTCCTGCGGCAGCGCCTTCATCACCGGCCGTGCCGCTCGCCGCTCGGCCTCAAGTGCGCGCACTTGGCCCTGATCCCCCTGGATCCGCGAGCGGTAGGTCGACGCCTGCTGCTGCAGACTTTGATAGATCGGGTTGGGGGCGACGGTCGTCTGGCTCACGATCGCCGACGGCTGCGCGGCGATCTGAGCGAGCAACGCCTTCTGCTGCTGGCGCAAGGCAATTACGGCCGGGTGCGCCGGCGTGTACTTCTGTTCGGCTTCGGACAGCTGCGTATTGACGTCGGCGAGTTTGCTGCGCAGATCCGCGGAGACCGGGTTCTGCGCGACCTGCTGAGCGCTATTGACCGTGGCGTCGAGCTGTGCGAGCTGGCCGTTGACGCTCTTGAGCAGCGCGTTTGCCTCGCTCGAGTCGACCTTGAGCTGATCTATCCGCTGCTCGATGGAGTCGACGCGCGAGGCGACGTTCTGCTCGTGCGTGGTCGCATCGAGATATCCGTGACCGGCCTGAAACTTTGCTAGACGCTCTGCGGTGCGCGCCATGTCGGCGCGAGCGTCGGGCAGGGACGACGAAAGAAATCCGAGCGCCGCTACGGCTTCGGAACGAACGAAGTCGCGCTCCTGATCGACAAAAGCGTTGGCGAAGGCGTTGGCGACTTGCGCGGATTGATCGGGCGAGCTCCATCCGACGTTCAAGTTGAGCAGTGCGGTATTGGCTACCGGCTGAACGCTGACGTGGCCGAGCAGTTGTTGCGGCGTGACCTTCAAGTCTAGCTGGCCGACGACGGTTGCCGCTATGTCGCGCTGTCCGGCAAGGGCAGCGAGCGTCTCGGCCGATTGCACGCCGCTCTGAAGTACCAGCGCGTTGAGAATCGGCAAGGCCGTACCGCTGCCGTCAGGCGCGCTCGACGCTCCGTCGGCGCGTCCCGCCAGCAAACGGACCGTGGTGGTGTAGGATTTCGGAGCCACCAGCGTGCCGAGGGTGACGAGGACGACGAATCCGCCGGCAACGGCCAGGAAAATTCGCCAGCGCTTGATCAGGGCATGGTAAAGGCGCTCGACGTCCCCGCCGTCGCTCTGGAACGGCTTATCGGGAGTCTGCCGGGGAAAATCTAACGGGGCATCGGCGCGACGCGGCGCAATGTTGTACATCGCAACTGCAATGGTACGCCGCCGGGGGTGCGGAGCATAAGGACGAGTCCGCTCAACGTATGGGACCTTTGGTTACCCGGGTCTTGTGTCCCGTACCCGTGAGTCACGCTCTGTGGTACTAACGACTCTGCGACGGTTCGCGCAACCTGCGTATCATTTGTACATCCATGGCTACGCGCATTCTCGAGCGGCCGAAGCAGTCACGCAAGCTCGCCGGCACGACCGCCCCGCGGACCTATCCCCTCAAATGGGTCGCTATTCTTCTGGCGAGCGACATCGCGCTTTTCGTGATCGCTTCGAATCTTGGCGCCTTGATTGGCTTCCACCATTGGAACTCGCCTCGCATCGTCAGCCACCTACTGCTAGCCGAAGCGATCTTCGTCGTGCTGTGGGTCTTCGTTTTCGACCGGCTGGGCCTTTATCGCCGCACGTACGCGCTTTCGATGAAGGACGAGCTCTACTATACAATCGCGGCCTTGGCGATCGGCACGATCCCCCAACTCGTCGTCTTCACCATCTATCCCGGGATCTCGACCTCGCGCATCGGCCTGATCTGCGCGCTGATCTTCTCGATCGTGCTCGTCGGATCGTCGCGCGCCCTCCTTCATAACATCCGGCAGAATCAATGGCGGCATAGCCGGCGCCGCGTCGGCATCGTCGGGGCCGCCGAGCATCTCGAGCAAGTCGCCAACAACCTGGAGCTCGCCGAAAACTCCGAAACGCTCCTCATCGCCGTCGACCAGGCCGGTCAGACGGACGAACAGATCGACCTGAGCCGCGATCCTAACCTGCGCCGAATCGAGTGGTTCAACCACGCGCGGGCGTGGGGATGCGATTCGCTGATCTTGACGGAGATGGTTCCGCCGTCGCTGCTAGCGCATCTCTTGGAGGTTGCCGCCGCAGACCGGATCCGTCTCGCCTTCGCTCCGCCGAAAATTTCCCGCCACTCGTACGAGCTCTCGCTGCAGACCGACGGCAGTCAGGTCCTTATCGTTCCGTCGCGCCTGCGAGCTTGCACGCCGCGCGCCCAGCTGATCAAGCGGCTGATCGACGTCACCTTTGGCTGCATCGCCCTAGCGCTCTTCGCTCCGGTGATGATCGTGGCGGCAATTGCCGTCGTCCTCGATTCCGGATTTCCCATCCTCTACTCGCAAGAACGGGTCGGCCTGGGCGGTAAGACGTTCCGCATCTTCAAGTTCCGCTCGATGCGCGCCGACGCCGAGACGCAGTCCGGCGCCGTCTGGGCAAAGACGGACGATCCGCGCAAGACGCGCATCGGCAGCTTCCTCCGCCGTTTCAGCATCGACGAGCTCCCGCAAATCTTCAACGTGCTGCGCGGCGACATGTCGCTGGTCGGTCCGCGGCCCGAACGTCCGGTTTTCGTCGACCTCTTCCGCGCGACGCTCCCCGGTTACGACGAGCGTCACCTCGTGCGCCCCGGAATCACCGGCTGGTCGCACGTGCACATGCGCCGCAACGTTGACACGTCGGCCGCCGGCGAGCGGTTACGTTACGACTTGCAATATCTCCAAAGCTGGTCGCCGTATCTCGACGTGGCGATCTGCTTTCAAACACTCTGCGAGTTTCTTTTCCACCGGGCAGCATGAGCGCCGTACGCGTACTGCACATTCTGCCGTCGGTGCGCGGCTACGGTGCCGAGCGCCTTACCGTCGAGCTGCTGCGCCACTTGCCGTCTACCGAGGTCGACGCGGCCCTGCTAACGGTTTACGAGCCGCCCGAAGGCACGTCGGCAGCGCTGCCGTTTCCGATCTTCCACGCCGCGCGAAAGAACCGCAAAGACCGGTTGTTTCTCTTCAATTTAGTGCGGGAGATCCGCCGGTACGCCCCCGACATCGTTCACACGCACACGCACGTGGGTAAGTATTGGGGCCGTACTGCCGCGATCATGGCCGGCATTCGCCGCATCGTTCACACCGAGCATAATCCCTGCGATTTTCGCCGCACTCCGGCCGAGCGCACCGCCGATTGGGTGCTCGATCGCGCGACCTCGCGGGTCGTCACCTTCTTCCGCGATCAAGGTCGGCGCCTCAGCGAGCTCGAGCACTTGCCTCAGAACAAGCTGGTCGTTATTCCCAACGGACTCGTCTTCGCCGAAACGGTCGACGACCGCCGGGCCGCCCGCTCCCGCTTGGGCGTTACCGACAGCGAGTTCGCGATCATGCTGATCGGGCGCATGGAGTATCAGAAGAACCACGTCTTGGCGCTGCGCGCCTTCAGCATGTTGAGCCGGCGAATCCACCCGCGCGCCATTCTGCTCTTTGCCGGCGCGGGTGAAAACGAGGTAATGCTGCGCGGGTTGGCGACCGCGCTCAAGGTCGACGACCGCGTGCGGTTTCTCGGCTATCGCAACGACGTAGCGGCGCTGCTGCCGGGCGTCGACTTAGTGCTGATGACGTCGTGGTTCGAAGGAATGCCGCTGGCGCTGCTTGAGTCGATGATCGCCGGCGTGCCGATCGTAACGACGCCGTGGCTAGGCGCGGCTAACATGCTGGGTGACGGCCGATACGGCTTCTTGAGCTCCGATTTCGAGCCGCTCCACGTCGCGGCGGAAATCGAACGCGCGATCGCGCGCCCGAATATTCGCCGCAGCGTCGCCGAGCGAGCGCGCGCTCACGTGCGCGAGCAGTATCACATGGACCGCATGGTGGAGGCCTATCGCGACATGTACCTGCAGCTCTATAAAGCGGCCTCGTGAAAAAAACGACGCGCCGCATCGTCGTCGTCACCTCGCGCTTTCCGTTCGGAAGCCAAGAGGCATACCTCAGCGCGGAACTCGAGGAGCTGACCAATTATTTCGAAGAGGTTGTCGTCGCTCCGGTTCGCCCGCCCGCGTCGCCACGGAAGCACGTCGTGCCCGGGGGCGTGGAGGTTCTGGCCTGGCCGCTGATTAGCCCCGGTCTGCTCGGACGCGCTTTTCGCCTGCTCAAAACGCGACCTAAGCCGATCGCTCGTGCGGTCGCGCAAGTACTCGCCTCGCGCGATCCGGGCCGGGCAAAGAACGTGGCCGTAATCATCAAGGCTTTAGCTCTTGCCGATTGGGCGATCGAGCACGACGTCGATCACATCCACGCCTACTGGGCATCGACGCCGGCAACGGTCGCCATGATCGCCGCGCTGGTGAGCGGCATCGCCTGGAGCGCGACGGCTCACCGCTGGGACATCTACGAGCGCAACGCGTTCGACGTCAAAGAGCGCAGCGTTTCGTTCGTTCGCACGATATCGAGCCGCGGTGCGCACGACCTGCGCGAGCGCATGCCGCACCTCAACGGACGCGTCTTGGAAATTGGGCTCGGCACGAAGCTGGATCCGCAGACGGTCCGGTCGCGGCTGAGCTCCGAGTTCAACATCGTCTGTCCGGCGGCGCTCGTTCCGGTAAAGGGACACTCGACGTTGCTGGCCGCCGTCGCGCGGCTGCGCTCGATGGACGTGCCGGTTCGTTGCACGCTCTATGGAAGCGGTCCGCTTCAAGATCGCCTGCGAGCCGAAGCCGCGGAGCTCAACCTGCACGACGCGGTCGAGTTTGCCGGATTCGTGCCGCACGAACGGCTGCGCGAGGCGTACCGTTCGGGGCGTTTTGCCGCAATGGTTATGGCTAGCCGCAACGCCGGAGAAAAGATGATGGAAGGACTGCCGGCCGCGCTGATCGAGGCAATGGCCCTCGGCGTGCCGGTCGTCGTTACGGACTCGGGGAGCATCGGCGAGCTGGTCGACGATCGCAGCGGTGCGGTCGTTCCTCCCGACGATCCCGAGCGTTTGGCTCAAGCGCTCTTAGACGTCTATCTCGATGCCGACGCCGCCGAAGTGCGCGCGCGGCATGCCCACGCAATCGTTAGCGAGCGACACGACGTACGTACGCAGATGCGCGTGCTCGCCGCGGCGCTGCAACAAAGGAGTACGAGTTGAATATTGCCGTCATCGGTCTCGGCTATATAGGGTTGCCGACTGCCGCACTCTTGGCCGAGGCCGGCCATCGCGTCTACGGTTACGACGCAAACCCCCGCCTGCGGCGCAGCCTGCAAAGCGGCGAAGTTCCCAGCGCCGAGCCACCCGTTCGTGAAATCGCCGAGGAAGCGTTGCGCCACGGCCGGCTTCTGGTCGTCGACCGGATCCCCAGCGTCCACGCGTATATCCTCTGCCTCCCGACGCCGACTCACGAAGGCAAGCCGGATTTGCGCTACGTCGAAACGGCCGCAGCAGCCGTAGCAACCGTTGCCGAGCCGGGATCGATACTGGTGCTGGAGTCGACCGTACCGCCGGGCGCAACCGACCGCATCTTTGCCCGCGCGCTCGAGGCTGCGGGGAAGAACGCCGATCGTTACTGCATCGCCCACTGTCCCGAGCGCGTCATTCCCGGTGCCATCGTCACCGAGTTGCGCGCCAACGCGCGCGTGATCGGCGGCCGCGTCCCGGCCGACGCCCGCATCGTCGCCGACCTCTACGCGAGTTTCTGCCGGGGGCCGATTTCGCTCACGTCGACGCGCACGGCCGAGTTCGTGAAGATCGTCGAGAACACGTATCGCGACGTCAACATCGCCTTTGCCAACGAGCTCGCCATTATCTCCGAAGAGCTCGACATCGACGTTTGGGAAGCAATCGGACTGGCCAACAAGCATCCGCGCGTCAATATTCTTCAACCCGGACCCGGCGTCGGCGGCCATTGCATACCGGTCGATCCGCAGTTTTTGTCGGACGCCAATCCGCTGGTTACCGAACTGATTCAAGCTGCGCGGCGCGTCAACGACCGGATGCCCTATCGCATCGTGCGCCGGATTTCGGCGCTGGTCGAACCGGGAGCCGGCCGTAAAATTGCGTTGCTCGGCGCGGCCTATAAAGCCGACGTCGACGACGTCCGCGAGAGCCCGGCCGTTCGCATCGAGGCGATGCTGCGCGAGCGCGGCTATACGACCGCGGTCTACGATCCGCACGTCAAGCAGTTTCATCGCCCGCTCGCGCGCCGCATCGAGGATGCCGCGGCCGGTGCGGACGCTTTGGTGCTGGTGACGCCGCACACGTGTTTCGAAAGCATTCGTCCGGAAGAGATGGCCGCCATCGTGCGCACGCCGCGACTGATCGACACGCGCAACTTCTTCGATACCGATCGTTGGCGCGAGTGCGGATTCCAGTGTTACACGCTGGGCCGTTCGCTCGAGATCGAGCCGGCCGCGGCGTCGGCGGTGGCGTGAATCTGCTGCGCCGTCTGGCGCTCGGGTTTCCGACGAACTGGGATCACCGGCGCGGGTGGTCGCTCGATGCCGTGCGCGGGCCCGGCGCGGCGCCCTACTTCATCGAATGGGATCCGGGGAACGGCGTGTACGGCGAGGATTTCACCGGCGCTCCGCGCGATGCCGGCGGCGTGCTGCTCAGCGGTGCGAGCCACCGGTATCACCCCATACGCATCTCGCAGTTCGCGCTGCACCGGTACGGCGTTTGGCAGTCAACGGGTGACGCCGAAGCGCGAGCGGACTTTTACGCGCAAGCGTGCTGGCTGCGCGACAATCAGCACGACGCGCCGATGGCAGGGATCTACTCGTTCGACTTTCCGTGGGAGAAGTACGGTGCGCCGAGCGGATGGACGTCGGCGATGGGACAAGGCGAAGCGATTTCGGTCCTACTGCGCGCCGATCACCGCCAACCCGGTTCGGGATTCGGCAAGGCGGCTATTCGCGCGGCCCAGCCGTTTCGCTCCGAGATCGCGCAAGGCGGCGTCGTGTGGCGTTCGGGAACGGACGTTTTCTTCGAGGAGGTCGCCAACGCGCACGCCCCTCACATTCTCAACGGCTGCATCTACGCGCTCTGGGGTCTTTGGGAGCTCTGCGAGCGCACGGATGAAGCTTGGGCCGGCGAGCTCGCGCGGCGGTGCCTGCAGACCATCGTGCGGTGGCTTCCGCGCTTCGACAACGGGTGGTGGTCGCTTTACAGCCTTATGCGCAGCGCCGGCGGGCAGCCGCATCTCGCGACGCTGAAGTATCACGAGTTTCATATCGCACAGCTGCACGTACTGGCGGCGATGTTCTCCGAGCCGCTTTTTGAAGCGACCGCTTCCCGCTGGGAAGCCTACCAGCACGGGCCGGAGTCGCGGCGCCGCCTGATTCGCACCACGCTGCAAACGTTGCCCGAGCGGCTGCTCGGGCGCGACGGCGTACCGGGAGGAGCACGCGCTTGAAAGTTGCGGTCATCGCACACTTCTATCCGCCGGAGCCGGGGGCGGGAGCGCTGCGCGTTCACTCGCTCGTTCAAGCACTTGCTTCCGGCGGCAACGACGTCACCGTCGTCACCGCTTTCCCGTCCTTCCCGCGAGGTGAGTTCTCGGAGGCCAAGCGTCCCTTAATTCGCGTGGAAGAGGAGGGGCGCGTGCGTACCGTGCGCGTCTTCTCGATGTTGATCCCAAAACTGCCCGGCGCAAGACTTTTGCACTGGCTTTCGGCCGCATTCTCCTCATCGCTGTATCTGCTGGGAACGCGCGCGCGTTTCGATGCGGTCGTCGTCAGCTCGCCGCCGATCACGGTCGCGCTGCCGGGCGTGGTCGCCGCATGGCGCCACCGCGCGCGACTCGTCGTCGACGTGCGCGACGTTTTTCCCGACCTCGGCGTCAAGATGGGCGTTTGGAAGGCCGACAGTCCGGTCGTGCGGACGCTGGAGTGGCTGGTGCGCCGGCTTTATTGCCGCGCCGACCTCGTCTCGGTCGTCACGCCCGCAGGAGAAGCGCAGGCACTGCGGCGCGGCGTTCCACCGTCGCGCGTCGTCCTTGCGCGCAACGCCTACGAGTCGGTGCCGGCGATGTCGGCTCCGCCGCCGCGCACCAACGGTTTCACCGCCGTCTACGCGGGCAATCTCGGCCTGACGACCGATGTGGACGTCCTGGTCGATGCCGCCAAGCTCTTATCCAACGACGGAATCACGATCGAGATCGTCGGCGACGGCGCGCAGCGCGTGCGGCTGGCCGAGCGCGTGCGGAACGAAGGCGTCGAGAACGTCCGTTGCAAAGGCAGCTTTGCTCGCGAAGAGGCGATGGCGATGGTCGCCGGCGCCGACGTCGCGGTGATCCCGCTGCGCAAGGGCCTCACGGAAAGCATTCCAACCAAACTCTACGATGCGCTGTCGGTGGGCTGTCCCGTCGTCGTCGTCGCCGATGGCGAAGCGCGCGACGAAGGAACGTCTCTCGGCGCGATCTGCACGCCGGCCGGAGACGCGCCCGCGCTCGCCGGCGAACTGCGCCGGCTATCGCTGCTCGGCAAGGGCGCGCTGCGGCGCCTCGGTGAGGACGGTAAGGAACGCATTCGCATGCGTTCCGATCGAGCCGCGATAATGGCCGAGCTGGTGCGCCGTATCACCGCACTCGCAACACCCAAGGAGGTCGCCGCACCCCGCGCAGCCGACGCTGCCCAAGGAGTCTGATCGACTACGTGCGGCCGTAAATGCCGGACGGCGAGCGCGCCGCGAGAGCCTTTAACCGAGGCGACGGCTGCCGAAGCGGCGTCAGAGGCTTCATCTGCCGGGCGGGCACGCCGACCGCCGCATTGCGTACCAGCGCAACCATCGCGAAGACCAGCCAGGCGTACTTGTAGTGGAAGAGATCGATCGCCAACGAGAGCACTGCGATCGCCAGCAGCGACGCCTCCATCACGATGCGATAATCGTAGAGCTCGTTGTTGCGGTCGATCGCACGGAGCCCAAGAAACTGCATTACGATGAACGCGCCGATCAGCGCCAGGCCGATCGCACCCAACTCAACCAGATAATGCAGCACGAGATTGTGCGCCGGTGAGTCCCAGCCGTACGGGTAGGGCTGGTGGATTTTCAAGTAGTAGAGGTTGAAGGCTTGGGTAAAGTTGCCGAGGCCGTAGCCTTGCAATAGGCGATGTTTGGCCGCTTCCAGCGCGACCGCCCAAATCGAAGTGCGGCCCGAGCCACCGGTGTCCAGCGCGCTCGCAAAGCGTAGGAAAACCGACGTCTGCACGGTTGAAACCACCGCGACGACCGCCGCTATGGCGATGGCGAGCTTGAGCCGGTATTGGGAACGCCAAAAATAGTAGGCGGCGATCAAGCCCAGCGCCGAGAGGCCTTCGCGGGAGCCGCTATATAAAATCGCCGTAACCAGCAGCCCGAGCACCCCGACGCATGCCACTCGCGCGATCCACGATCGGGTGCGCAGCCCCCACATGGCGGCGATTGCCGCCGGAAAGATCAGCGCGTCCGAAAAGTGATTTGGGTCGATCTCGTACTGACCGACGTGAACGATCAGGCGCCGCGTCTGAAGCGACTCTTGCGCGAACGTAGGATCGTGCATGAACGCATGCGCACCATATGCCGCGGCGCAAACGCCGCCGGCGACGACCAGCAGGAGCAGCATGTTCAGTTGGGCGCGCGAGATCGGAACCATCGTGAGTACGGCGTAGAGCAGCATCAGCCCGGCGAACGTCGACATGCCGGCGAGCGCGACTTTTTGATCGAGTGCCCAGAACGTACTGGCCAGCATCCAAAGCGCGAGCACGCCCAGTACGCGCAACGCAGGATCTTCGAACGAGACGAGCCGCCGGCGCACGACGTAGAGCAACAGGGCGGCTCCGGCGACCATCCCCAGCATCTTGGTCATCGTTCCGAACGAACCGGTGTTGAGCAAATTGTCGAACGGCACCAAGAGCACGTATAGGCCGAAGGCCGAAGCGAGCGGCCAGCGCAGCGCGAGATAGATGACGACCGGCAAGAGCACCAGCGCCACGAGCCCGATCGAAACGAGGCTCGGACCGGTAACGAGCATCACCGCCGTGGAAACGGCAAAGAGCACGAGCGCCGTTAGCGCAGCGCGCGGCGCAAATTCAGACGACGTCATCGTAGCCATGCGGACACCCTCAATCCTATCGTCCCGCCGCCCTTAGGTCCAGGAGCGAACGTCCCAGCAGGCGGGACCTACGGTAGGTTACGGGCCGCACCAGCCCACGTAGACTGGCTAGGTGCCCCATGGATTCTGGCCGTGGCAGCTCGTCGCGGCGATGGCTCTGAACTGCGCCGTTCAAGCGTTGGCGATCGCGGCATACTCCGCGCGCCTCGCCGGCGCGCGCTCGGGTCGCGTCGCTACCGCAATTTCGCTCTTCAATATCTTCGCTACCAGCAGCCGGTTCGCTCAGATGCTCTACACGCCGATGCTCGGCGCGCTCTCCGATCGCGCCGCGCCGGCAACGTTTTCCGTCTACGAGTGGCAGCTGCGCTTCATCATCTTTGCCGGAACGGCCGGCGCCGTTATCGGCACGCTTGCAATCCCGACGTTCGTGATGTTCTATCTGCGCGCGATTCGATCGCTCGAGCGCAACGGTAGCATTCCTAAGGCGGCGCTGGCGATCTTTCGACCGGCCACCGTCGCCGCGGTCATCGGCGAAGTGAAGTTCGGCATGGCCACGCGCTGGCGCGACATATCGTTCAAGCACGTGCCCAAAGATATTCTCGTGCTCAACGTCTTGGTTACCGCCGTCTACGGCGCGGGGATCGTGGCGGCGGCCTATGCCAGCGTGCTGCAGCCGGCGGCCGCGCGAACGGCGCTGCTCTCCAGCGGTCTCGTCAACGGCTTCGCGACGATCGCTTACAACATCATCGTCGATCCAGCCTCGGCGCTGCTGACCGACCGGGCCGTTCGCGGGGAGCGCTCGGTCGACGACGTCAAAGGGTTAGTGACCGGGCTATCGCTCACGGCGATCGTTGGATTACTCGGCTCGCAGTTGCTGCTGGTGCCGGCCGCGCTCTTCATCGAATGGGGCGCCAAACTCATCAGCGGCCACTAGATCGCCGCCTGCGCCCGTTAGTGGCCGGGCACTCGCTCCGCATGCGGCAGCGCCAGCACTTCGAAATCCGTGATGTGGATCGCCGAGAGCGCGGAGAGGTCGTGCGCGTTCCAGGGATTCGAGCCGTCGAGCGCGAGCGAATTATAAAGCTCGTTCTCGCGCGCCGTGTCAGCGAGATAGATGCCGTAGCGTTTCATCGCACGCGCGATCGCAGCGCTCTGCGGACCGAAGCGCGAGATATCGAAATCGGCCCGCAGCCGGAGACGCGCGCCATAGGGAAGGCGATACGCCGAGCTCCCCTTATACGCGATGCCCTCGGCGTCACTCGCCGGCCGCACGAAGTTCCATTGCGAGACCGTGCCTGCCGGTGCCGCCCAGTTCAAAGCGTGATCGATCGAGCCGCTCGCAATTTCGTCCCAGCGAACCATGCCGGCGTACAGCGAGAGCCCGGAGGCCATGGCCGACGGATTGCCCGGTGCCAGCGGAACGAATGGCGCGCGCAGGTTCCACCACGCACCGCTATATGCCGATAGCGCGTTGGCGGCAAAGCTGGTGTTGTAGGTCTCGTAGAGCTTGCAGCTCTGCGTCTGCACCACGATCGCGTGCGCGTCGCTCAACGGCTCGATACGAAAGCTCGCGCTCCACGGGAAGAGCGTGTCGAACTGGTGGTAGGGTACCTTCTGCCGCACCCGGTACGTCGGCGTGCCGTTATTGGCGAGGTTAACGAATTCGACCGGGTCGGGTGCGATCCAAAATCCGCTGCGGCTGCCGGCATCGGCCATCGCCGCGACGTACCGGCGGCTGTCGGGGTCGACGGCGGCGCCGGTAACCGGCGACGCATAGGGACCGCTCCCGCCGAAGAGCCCGCAGCTCAGCAAGCCCGCATTGGTGATCGCCGCCAGCGTCCAAACGGCAGAGAGCATCGTTACCTCAGTGAACGAACTGAGTCGTCGGCAGCTTCAGGACGTCGAAGTCGCTCATCTTGATCTGACCCAGCGCGGAAAGATCCGCAGAGTTCCAAGGATTGCTGCCGTCCTCGGCGTTGGCGAAGTAGAGCCCGTTCGCGGACGAACCGGTATCTGAGAGATAAACGCCGTAGGTCTTCATCGCAATCGCGACCATCGTTGCCTGCGGCCCCCAGCCCGACGTGCTGAACGAGGCCTTGAGCCGGAGTCGCGCGCCGTATGGAAGTTGGTACGAGCTGTTGCCGTAGAACGGCAGCCGGTCGGTATCGCTCGCCGGCCGAACGAAGCCGTATTGAGAAACGGTGTGGGCGATGCCGTCCCAGTTCAGCGCGTGATCGATTGCGCCGGATTCATAGTCGTCCCACCGCACCATTCCGGCGAACAGCGAGAGCCCCGAGGCCATCGACGACGGACTGCCGGGAGGGAGCGGCACGAACCTGCGCTGTAGATGCCAGTTCGCGCCGCTGTACGCGCTGAGCGTATCGCCGTAGAACGACGTGCTGTACGCCTCGTACAGGCGGCAGTTGTTGGTTTGAACGACGATGGCGTGGGCGTCGCCGCTAGGCTCGATGTAGTAGTCCGATTTCCAAGGGTAGGGGTCGGGAAACTGGTGATACTTGGATTTAGGCTTGACGACGTGCAAGCGAGTCGAGTCATCGGCCAGATTGATCTGCTCGATGCCCGTCGAGGCATAGAACCCATAGGTGTCTCCGGCCTGCACGACCGAGTCGATGTACGACTGGCTGTTCGGATCGACGGTCGCGTTGGCGACGACCTTATTGTACGATTCCTTGTCGCGAAACGCCGGACAACCGTAGAACGTAGCGCCCAGAGGTCGTACGTTTGCCCAGCGTTCAAGCGTGCCCGACGAGTCGGTCACGCCGGCCGGCAGCGCCGTGCCGTCACAGGAGGTCAGCGTGATTAACGCCGTGACTACACCGAAACGACGTACCGCGCTGGCGTTGCTCATGGGGCACGCTGCTTCTCTCCAGCGTACGCCGTCTCATCCTACTTAGGTCCCATTCCTTAGGACTTTCGAATCACCACCTCAGACGTTGATGCTGGGTCGTTAGTTCGTATCGACCGGGACGTTCGACGGAGGCTGGTGCTCGAAGAACGATCGCGAGTATTTCGCGTTAATCGGACGGAATGCGTGGGGCTTTCCGTTGAAGTTGAACATATCGTCGATCGAAGTCGCGCGCTGATCGTCGGTGCCGAGGCTGCCCAAGCCGAACGCCTCTTCGACGAATTTCACGACGCTGCCGAACTCGTATTGCGTGCTCGAAATGTAGCCTTGCTTGGCGTACGGCGAGACGACGATCATCGGTACGCGGAATCCGAGACCGGCGTAATCGAGCTGCGGCGGCGCCACGTGATCGTACCAGCCGCCCCAGTCGTCCCAAAGGATGATGATGGCGGTCGAGTTCCAATCCGAACCCTGGCCGATTGCATTGACGACGCCGGCAACCCACGACGGGCCCTTGTCGGAGCTTCCGAAACCGGCGTGATCCGAGTTGACGCCATCGGGAATAACCCAGGAAACGCCCGGCAGCTTGCCCTTAGAAGCGTCCTTCAGAACGGCTTTTTCGGGCGAGACGATGTTTGCGTTCCACTCGCTTCCATAGCGTACCGACGCAATCACGTCGAACGCATCCCAGTACGCCCCCGCGAGGCCGCCGTTTAAGAGCGACGGCGTATAGTACTTCCACGAGACCGACGCGCCGTCGAGCAGGTCGCGCAACGTGTTGTAGCTTGCCGACTGACCGAAGGCGTTGCTGCACGGGAACGGCCCGTTTTGAACGTAGTTGCCGTTCGAGAGCAGCTCGGGAACCGTCGCTCCCGCCGGCGCGTCACATCCCCACGGCCCGCGCGACGGGAAGTCGATCAAGCTCGTCGTGCCGTTGATCGCCGAGTCGCCGCGGATCAGATCTTGGTGAGCGGTGAAGCTGCCGCTCGATTCGGTGGTGAACATACGATCGGCCAGAGCGTACTGCTGAGCCATCGTCCAATAGGGCGCGATCTGGGTCGGGTTGACGTACGCGTAGGCGCATTTCGGACACGGCTTAGAGCCGACGTAGACCTCATTCCAGCCGTCCATCTTCCCGTTGTCGTAATCGACGGTGAAGGCGCGATGGCTGTTCTCGAAGAGTTTTGGGCTATAGAGGTTGCTCTTCTTGAGCTTGACGGTCTTGCCGGTGCTCGTCTTGCCGGTGGTCGCGCCGTCGGCTCCCGGAAAAGTTGCGAAGAGGTTGTCGAAGCTGTGGTTCTCTTGAACGATAATGACGACGTGTTTGATGTAGTTGCCAACCGAGCCGGAATGCCCGGCATACGAGGAGACGCGCGGCGCGAATCCCGAAGACGGCACGCTGCCGTTTTGCGCACCGGCGCACGAACAGAGCACGCCGGCAAGGGCGAGCGAAAATAACCTATGTAAAAGATAGCGCATAGGATGCCCGTTTAGGCGCGCGCCGATTTCCTTCCGGGGGCGTCCCAGGACGCGGGCCAAAAATTGAGCCCTTCGACCTATGAGCGCGCCGCGGGATTAAGGTGCTGCTACGACGTCGAAATCGGACAGATTGATGCCGGAAAGGGCCGCTTCGTCGCCGCTGGTCCAGACCGGGCCGCCGTACGAGTCGTTGGTAAAGACGATCGTATTGCAGCAACCCGTATCGTAACCGTACGCTCCGTACTTCTTCAGAGCTTCGGCGACGATCTTCGCTTCGTTTGGGAAGCCCGAGTCGTCAAAGCTCGCTTTGAGCCGGATGTGCGCCCCATACGGCGGCGGCGTATCGCCGGACGGCCCGTTGTAGGGTATATCGTCCGTACAATCGCTCTGCCCGGCAGGCGAGACGCACGCGGTTTGCGACCAGCTATTTCTCACGCCGTCCCACCCGATCGCGTGCATGATCGCGCCGGCCTTGAGTTCCTCCGGACGTACCGCCAGCAAACCAATCGGGATCCCGCTGGCCGTCGAAATCGACCCTTGCTGCGGACGCGAGAAGGGCGCGTTCAACTTCCACATGCCGCCGTTATACATCGAGAGGTTGCCGCTGCCGTACGTTACGCTGTAGCCCTCGTAGTATTGGCAGTCCTGAGATTGCAGAACCAGCGCGTGAGCGTCGCCCAAAGGCTCGATGTAGAAGTTCGAGGCCCACGGCCAGGGCGAATACGGCGTGTGCCACTTGACCTTCGGTTGGACGGTGAGCAAGGGAGTCGACGAGCTAGCCGGGTTGATGAGCTCGTCGGTCGTCGGTGCCGAGGCGTCGAAGCTCCCGCCTCCACCCGCGTCGCTTGCCGCCTTGAGGTACGCCGCGCTGTTTGGGTCGATCTGCGCTTTGGAGATATCGGTCTGCCAGACGTCGCCCGACGGATACGGGCAGCCGAGCAACTCGCCTATTGCGTGGCGCGAGGGATTTGTGCCTAAGAAAATGCCGTTAGCGGGAGCGGCCGGCTGCATGGCCGTCATCCCGCTGCAGTTGGCCAATAGTGCGGCTGCGAGGCCGCTCAAAAATAACCGAATAAATTCTGAGGCCGTCATGGCGCGGAATTATGCCACGAGGGCGCTGCGTTAACGCGTCAACGAAGACCAACGTTGAGTTAGAATTGTTGTGAACAAAAAGCGACGGCTTTGCATTCACGAAGCCGTCGCTTGGTGTATCGAGCGCGAACGATTACTTGGCTGGTATCTTGACGAACTTTCTCGGCTTCGCAGTGAAGTCGAAGACGTCGCCGATCGAGGCCGCGCGTACGTCCGTCGTCCCGAGGCGAGGCAGCGACCACGCGTCCTCGACGAACTTGACGACGCTGCCGAACTCGTACTGCGTGTGCGAAACGTATCCGGCCTTGGCATACGGTGAGACCACGATCATCGGTACGCGAATCCCCAAGCCGGCGTAATCCAGCTGCGGCGGTGGAACGTGATCGTACCAGCCGCCCCAGTCCTCCCAGAGAACGATGACGGCGGTGGAGTTCCAGTACCGGCTCGTGCCGACCGCGTTAACGATCTTCGCCACCCAAGCCGGGCCCTTATCGGCCTTTCCGAATCCGGCGTGATCGGAGTTCGCATCGCTTGGCGAGACCCACGAAACGGCCGGGAGCGTGCCCTTGGAGACGTCGGTGAAGAAGTTCGTCTCCGGCATAGAGATGTTGGTCTTCCACTCGGGGCCGTTACGTACGGCGCCGATCGCGTCGAACGGATTCCAGTACGCTCCGGCCAGACCGCCGGTAAAGAGGTCGGGTGCGTAATACTTCCACGAAACGCCCGCGTCTTTTAGGACGTCACGCAGCGTGTCGTATCCGAAGCACGGCGCCGGACCCTTCTTGACGTACTGTCCGTTGCTCATCAAGAGGGGGGTCGTCGTGCCCTGCTGCGCGTCGCATCCCCACGGCCCGTGCGTCGGAAAATCGACCACGCTCTTCGAGGCGTCGAGCGCGGAGCTTCCGCGGATCAGGTCTTGGTGCGAGCTAAAATCGCCGCTGCTCTCCGTCGGGAACATATTATCGGCGAGAGCGTATTGCTTTGCCATCGTCCAGTAGGGACGAATTTGCGCCGGATCGACGTAAGCGTAGGCGCAGGCCGGGCAGGCCTTGCGGCTCACGTAGACCTCGCTAAAGCCATCCATCAACCCGCCGTCGTAATCGACCTGAAATGCCGCGTGGCTATTCTGCAGAAGCTTCTTGCTGTAGAGCGGGATCTTCGCAAGCGCAATCGTCCGGCCATTCTTCTGCCTCCCGCTGGTCGCGCCGTTAGCTCCCGGGAAGGTCGCGAAGAGATTATCGAAACTGCGATTCGTCTGGATCACGATGACGACGTGCGAGATCTTCCCGGCCGTCGCGCCGCGCACTTGCGCATTCGCGTGGATTGCCGGCAACGCTGGTGCCGCGCCGCCGTTTGTGTGCAGCCCGCTGCAGCCGGCTAGTGTAATGCCGGCTGAGGCGGCTGCTGAAAGCCACCAATATTTCCGCAACATGAGCGACGACTATCACGTTGCCGGCGCCGCCCACCTGCCCGTTATGCGCGCAAATGGCTAAAAATGAAGCGTTTGGCCCATGCCATGGTGCCATCGCCGCCTACGCGCTCGTTCGTAGACCCAGCGAGGCCTAACTCGGCTCGCTGAGTCTCGAATATTCCCGTTCGGCCCGCTCCCATTGCGAGACGTCGACGGCGCGCTCGGCGTAAGCGGTTTGCACGAACGGTGCGGCGATCGCATCGAATAATGCGACAAGCGATGCATCGTTGGAGCGCAGGTCGCGGCGCAGATCGCCCACTGTTGCGGTGCGATTTCCGGAAACGGCACCGCGCAAGTCGAGCAACGCGACGGTCGCGGCGAAAAGCAGCAGCGCGGCGCGCCCGTATTCACCGCGGCTCGCAGCATCGCGCGCCGTTTGATAGAGTGCTTCCGGGTCGAGCGGTGCCTGCAGCGGCTGCGCGTTGAGACGCTTGCGCGAGCGCACCAGTTGCAGGTTGACCAGCAGGCGTACGGCGACCCACAATAAGACGAACGACACGACGGCGAGAAGCGTCCAGCCGATACCGTTAGCCGTGCGTTCGCTGAAGTGCACGCGCTTCGAGAGCGAGCGCCAGAGCCGATCCCACCGATCTCCGAGCCAGCTCAAGAATCGTCGCCATAGCGACTCGCGCGCCGGCGGCGGCGGCGTTTCGGTCAGGCTGTATCGTCCCGGCGAAGCAAGTTCGCGTTGCGCCAGCGCCTGCAAGTTCGGCGGCGGCGACACCGCGCGTCCGGGCGAATGCAAACTTGTGACGGAGTGCGCGCGGTTGGCGTGCAGCCAGCGCCGCACCAGCGCTTCCCTCGACGGCGTTGCAACCGCTGCCGCAGCCGCTAACGCGGCGATCACGACGGCTGCGCGCCGGCTAGGCGTTCGAGGCTCGCCTCGAGGTCGAAGCCCTCGCGCCGAATGCGCACGTCGAAGTAATAGACCGCCAGCAAGACGACGCCGAAGGGGCCGATCACCGCGCGCGAGAGCGATTCGACGATCGCTTCGACGCTCGGTAAGTGGGCGAAGGCCGCGACCATTCCCAGCGCGCTGAAGGCCGCAGAGGCACCGGCGACGACCGCGCCCGCGGCGATTGCAAAAAGGAGCGCACGCCAGAACTCGCCGCGGTTGAAGACGCGCGCGAAGCCCAGCATTAGCGATGCAATCACCGGACTCTCTTCTATGACGGTCGCATACATGGCGAACGTCAACGCGACAAAGAGCGGCGCAAGCAACGGTACCATGGCGACGAAGACGATAACGAAACCGATAAAGCCGAACCAAAAGGCAAAGGCCGCCGAAGCCGCCGAAAGCGCCGCGATCACGAAAACGACGGCCACGATGATGAGGACTGCCGCCACGTACCAGCCGATCAGTACCAGAAACTCGACGAACATCAACGCGAGTATCTGCGACCAGCGCTGCAGCACGACTTCGTAGCACGCGCGGAAGTCGACGGGCCGGTTGCGGTAGAGCCGCGCGACGCCGACGGCCACGGCGTTGAGCGAAAACGGCCAAATCAAATACACTAGGAGAACCGTCACGACCATGAGCACGATCGTAGCCGGCGATTCGTACATATTGGGAATATCTCGCGGTGCAGCGTGGCCCGGGCTCGTCAATATCTTCAGAATCGCGTCGAACTGCGGCTGCGCCGCGCGGTCGAGGTAATATTGCAGGATTGCGAGCGGCAACACCAAGACCATGACGATCGCTGCGAACGGGATAAAGTTGCGGACGTATAGCGTAACCGCCCGGTCGAAAATTTCGCCGAATCCCAGGGGGCGAAGCTCCATCGATTGCGCCTTCTTGCTCGGCTGCGTTAAACCCCTGCCGGCGGCCGCACGCGACCGCCGGCGGGTTTTTCGGTTAGTACGTCGTGGGGTAGAACGTGTCGACGACGTGGGTGTGCGACCCGGAAATGATTCTCGCCGGCGCGACGTTTCCGTTGGCGCCGGAAGTGAAGACGATCAGCGAAAACTTTAGTTGCGGGATGTCGATCGCATTGGTGCCGTAGATGCTTCCGTTGGGATCGGTGCCCACCGTCGTGACGTCGGCGATCGTCGTCTTGTTCCCCTTGATCGTGGCTACGGGGGAGACGTTCCCGTGCGCTCCCGCGGCGAAGACCTCGATCGAGCCGGCGTTGGGAACGACGATCCGATCGTGCCTATCCAGCACCACATTGGAGATTCCCAACAGCTTGGTGTGACTGCCGCCGATGGTGGCGATCGGCGCGACGTTGCCGTTGGCGTCTGCTGCGAACTCTTCGATCGGGGCCGTGTCGTCGTGACCTTGGGCAACGTAGAGATGACCGTGGGAGTCGAACGACATGCCGTACGGTTGCACGAGTCCCGTCGCCGTGCCGGCGATGGTGCGAATCGGCGCCGCGTTGCCCGTCGCACCGGCCGCGAACACGTAAATTGCCTTAGCCGTATAGTCGGAGACGTAGAGATTGCCCGTGGCATCGACGGCTAATCCATCGGTGTTTTGAATCGGCACGTTCGATCCGGCCAACACCTTGGGCGCCACGTTGCCGTTGGAGTTCTTGGGAAAGATGAGAATGCGGCGGTCTTGATAGGCGCCGTTGGCAACGAAGAGTTTTCCCGAGTTCGGGTCGATCGCCAGTGCATCGGGCTGATTCAGCTTGGTTTTCGACCCCGAGACGATGACGGAGGGCGTCGCGTTACCGTTTGCGGTCAGCGGAAAGCCGGTGATCTCGTTGAGATAGAACGAGACCATGTAGGTCAGCTGACTGCCGTCCGGCTGGGTCGTGCCGGCTGCGGTCGGCGCCGCGGCACCGGTATTGGGTGTCGGAACGAGCGCGGCCCCGGATCGCTCCGCACTGCAGGCGGTGAGTGAGGCCGCGAGCGAGATCAGCGCCGCGTGGCGCCGAAGACGAGGAAGGTCGTACATCGGAAAGCTCCTTATTTGCATAGCTGGTGGTGACGATGCACCATGCTAGCCGTCGGGCCGTCCGGGAGCGTCCGGCAGCAGCGCTCGCGTCTCGCGAGAACGCCTCGGCAATCTCGCCGCCGGCGCCCGAACGATCGAACGGCAATCCCTTGGTTCGTTCCTCGTTGCCGAATCGGTTTAACCGGCACCGGTTGTGGAAAGAAGTAAGCAGTGCGCTCGATCGATGCTCCGGCCGAGCGTTTTCGGCGTGCCCTCCGCGTGCTGGTGGATGCGGGTCGCGCGCTGACGCTCTGCGCCGACCCTCAGGAAGCTCTGCGACAGGTTGCTGCCGCGGTCGTTGCCGAGTTTGCGGAACATTGCTCGATCGAGATCGGCGCCGCGGCCGCCGACGGCAGGCGCTGTCGTGTCGAGGCCGGCAGCGCGCCGGATCGCTCGACGAGCGGTGCCCTCCTGGAAGAGCGCTTGAGCGACGGACGCGCACTTTTGGGTACGATCGCATGCGCGACGTCGGATCCCGCCGGCTTCGACGACATCACGCGCGAAGCGCTCCGCGTACTCGCGACCGAACTAGGCGCGATCCTCTCCGCCCAAAAGTTGACGCGCCGCGAGCACCGCGTCGCCGATCGCCTGCAGCGGGCGCTGCTCCCCGGCCAGCTCCCGGTGGTTGCCGGTGCGGCGCTTCACGCTTCCTATCGACCGGCGAGCGATGAAGCCGAAATCGGCGGCGACTGGTTCGATGCGTTCGACCTGCCCGACGCCCGCGTCGCGATTTCGATCGGCGACGTAGCCGGGCACGGCTTGGATGCGGCCGTGATTATGGTTGAAGTTCGTCAGGCGATCCGGACGGCAGCCGCCGGGGCGACGAGCCCCGCCGCCGTTCTCGAATACGTCAACCGGTCGATCGCGTTGCCCGATTCTATCGGCACGGTAACGGCTATCTTTGGAATCTACGACCCCGCTTCCGGCACCCTCTCGTACGCCGTCGCCGGCCATCCGCCGCCGCTGCTCGTGTTTCGCAACGGCATGGTCCGCGCTCTCCCAAGTGGAGCGCTGCCACTGGGATGCACCGAGGAGCTGGGCGCGCGCGACTGGACCTTTACGTTGCCTGCGGGTGCGCGAGCGATCTTCTATACCGACGGACTGATCGGAAACGACCGCAACGTCACCGCCGGCGAAAAGCGACTGGTCGCTGCGGCTCGCAGCATGACGGGCGATGCGACCGGCGACGACGCGAACTTCGATCCGGCGCTCGCACTGCAAGAGCTAACTTCTAAAGGCGGTTCCAACCGCGACGACGCCGCCGTGCTCGTTCTTACGCGGCACTCGGCCGTTCGCGACTACTTTTTCTCAGCCGTGCCGGTGGTTTCGGCGATCACTCGCGCGATCGTCGCCGACGAACTCGATGCGAACGACGTTGCCAGCACGCGGCGCTTCGGCATTCTCGTCGCGCTGGGCGAAGCCGTTGCCAATGCCGTCGAGCACGCCTACCGCGGAGCGGCTCCGGGGTTGATTCGCCTGGGCGTATCGAGCGAACGCGGCCAGCTCGTCTTGACGGTCGAGGATTTCGGGCGCTGGCGCCCTTTCGTGCGGCGCGAGGAACGCGGTCACGGCTTCGCGCTGATGCGAGCCTTTATGGACGGCGTCCAGATTCGCTCGACGCACGAATCGACGAGTATCGTTCTCAAAGCACGCGTCCACGAAGCCGCGCCGGCATAAGACGCGAGCGTCGCCGGTCAGAACCGGTACGCGTTGCCTCGCGAGATGAAGAAACCGTGGCCGTCGCCATTCTTGCAGCGAAATCCGTCAGTCGACGACGCGCAGCTGAAGCCGCCGCGCTTCCACGTTTGTCCGTAGGGCAGTACCTTGCCGTTTCCCAGCGCCGTGTCGCCGGCGCAAACGATGGACGCTTTGCCGGTTTTGTGCAGCCAGAAGCCTTGGCCCCAGTCGTACTCGCAGCTCTTCGGCATCGGCGGCAGAGGCTTGACGCCGTCTCGGACGTCGCAGCGTATGTAACCGAGGTCCGGCGCGTACGCGCAGCCGATATTGCCGGTCGGCGAACGAAAGAAGTTATCGTCGCCTGCACGCGCCGGCAGCGCGGCAAGCGCCGTAACACCCATCAGCATCAAAGAAAATCGAAAGGGTTTCATAACGGCAACCACTCCGAATTAAGACAATCGTTGAGGCTCAGAAGACCGGCGCGATTGGGCGCATCCGGGTTGAGCTTGTTGCTGCACACACCTTGCAGATCTCGCGCCAGGACGCCGTTTACGGCGCCTACTAAGTTCGTATAGGCATCGTGCTTGGATTTGTCGGAGCTCACCGCCGGGTCGTCGACCATCGAAAAGAGCATGATGAGGCTGCTACCGACGACGAACGCGCTTCCCACGGCTCTGCTGCCGTAGTGCATGTTCAGCGCGTTGAGAATGATCGTTCTAGAAGCCATCGGATCCGACCAATCGTCGCCGCGCTTTGCTTTGTTGGGATTTAGAGGCCAGTCGATCTGCATTTCCAGTAGCGTATCGAGCATCGGATCGAGCAGTTTGAAGTCGGTGTTCGTCAGCGTTTCCGGACAGTGAGCGTACGGACTCTTTTGCTCGCAGAGCTGTAGCCGTTCGTAGTCTTGCCCGAGCATGTAGCCGCCGAAGAGCATCTTCTTATGCTGAGCCGCATTGGCTTGGTTGTAGTTATAGAGACTGAAGACCAGCGCGGTTGCGGCGACGAGGAGATTGAGTAGGTCGGCCGGTTTAACGCCCCACCGGCTCAGCACGGCACCGCGGTGGAGAGTGGCGACGTCGAGGTGGGGCAAGGAGTCGGCGTCGGGCTATTCGCGGCCCCCGCCCACGGCGAGTTCACGAGGGTGCCAACCATCAGGCAGCAAGTAAAGAGGAGAAGCCAGAGGATTTTCATTCTTCCGTACCTCGGTCGGTGATGTACCTTAATGTTCGGTGGGCTCACGGCCGGCCCCCGGTCCGGACGTTTTCGTACGCCCGCGTCGCTACCATGGTCTCATGATAGCTACCGAGGAGGACCTTCATGTTACGCGCCTCACGGCCTTGGCAATGGTTGCCGGTCGCGAGGATGCCGACCGGATGCGCCGTGCCGCAAAGCGGCGCCGTGGTGCCGTCGGCGCGTCCATCCGCCGGCTCGTCGCTGCGAGTTCCGGCCCGGCCGGGGTTCGAGTATCCGAGTCTTCCGATGATTCCCAACCAGATAGCCCCCGGTCACTGCCCCCGGACCGATGCTGAATCGAAAACCCATGCCATTGCTGGCGGCGCTCGTTGCTGCCGGCGTCGTGTTCTGGACTCCGAACCTGGCCCCCGCCGCCGAAGAAAACGGTCCGTCGAGAACGGTCGCTTCGTTCTATGACTGGTATCTCGCGCATCATGGGTACGTCCAGAGGTCCTGGGGTCAAGCGCAGACGCTTTTCGACCCGCAGCTTTACGAGCTTGTCGGCACGACGTACTTGAGGAAGGAGACGGCAACGAACCGTTCGTGGTTAGCACTTGTCCTTCCGAGAATCAGCCGTGTAAGGAACTCCCGTGGGACCCGTTTTCAAACTCCCCGTCGCACGCCACGAGCTATGCCATCGGTTCTACGCGAAGCGCAGCCGACCAAACGGAAGTCGACGTGACGCTCCGCCTAACGGGCGGCATAGAAAGTCACGTAACGGTAGACCTCCGGCGCAGCGAAGGCGGCTACGTCATCACTAATTTGCGCTACGCAGAGCCGCGCTACTATTATGCGGGCGTCATCGTCGATCTCGTAAAGTTTCTGGGGGCCTACAACTGCTGAAGGCGCGAACAAGGGCGGCGGCGCTACGTTGAGAAGTGAAACGCATGATCAAGGCCGTGATGCAAAGCGTTTCTCTCCTGCTCGCCTCCTCCGTGCTGGCAGCCGCATCGCCCGCTCCGTCCAACGGCGATGCCGCATACGCCGCTCTAGCACGAACTTACTATACCGAAAGCTTCGCGATGAGCCCGATCTATGCCACGGAGCTTGGCGTACACGATTACGATAGTCAGATCGGGGACTTCTCGGCGCAAGGCATTGCCAAACAACTCGACGTCGATCGCGACTATCTTGCCAAGCTCGAAGCGGTCGACCCGGCCACGCTGTCGCCCAGCGTCGCCCTCGACCGCACGCTGCTCGAATACTCGCTGCGCGACGACCTGCTCCTCAACGACACGCTCGCCCAATGGCGGCACAATCCCGACGACTACGCGCAGGCGGCCAGCGGTGCGGTATTCACGGTCATGAGCAAGGATTACGCTCCGCTCGTCCGGCGCATGCAGTACGCGATCGACCGCGAGCGGCTCATTCCGCCAATGCTGCAGCAGGCCAAGGCGAATATCACGACGGTAGACGCCGTCACGCAGCGCATTGCCGCCGCCGACGCGGCCGGCTCGGTCGAGTTTTTCAAATCATCGGTCCCACTGGCGTTCGACTCGGTGAAGGACGCGCGGCTTCAGAGCGAATTCAAGGCAGCCAACGCCGCCGTAACGTCCGCCATGAGCGCTTATGCGGCCTGGATCAAAACGCTCAAACCAAGCGGCACTTTCGCGATCGGCACCGATGCCTATAAACAGCGCCTCCTTTACGAAGACGCGCTGGACATGCCACTCGATCGGTACTTGGCCGTCGGCGAAAAGGCGCTGGCGCAAACGCGCGCGCAGTTCGTCGCGACCGCTCAAAAGATAAGCCCGAAGGCAACGCCGCTGCAAGTCTATCTTTCGATAACGAAGATCCACCCAAAGCCAAACGCGCTGCTCGCCACGGCTCGGCGCGACCTGACGCGCTTGCGAGCCTTCGTCGAAGCGAAGCACATCGTTACTCTGCCCGCCGACGCGAACATCAAGGTCGTTGAGACGCCGGCCTTCGAGCGGACGACCACGAGCGCGGCCGAAAACTCTCCGGGTCCGTTGGAAACGGTAGCGACGCAGTCGTACTACTACGTCACGCCCGCCGACCCGACGCTGTCACGGGCCGAGCAAGAGCAGTTCCTGGCGCAGTTCAACGACTTCGAGTTTCCGATTATCTCGGCGCACGAAGTCTACCCCGGACACTTCACCAACTTTGCGATCGATCGAGGCCTCAACCTCAGTCTAACGCGCAAGCTTTCGCAGAGCTCGGAGTTTGCCGAAGGCTGGGCGCACTACAGCGAGCAGATGATGGTCGACGAAGGCTGGGGCAACGGCGATCCGCGCGTTCGCCTGGCGCAGCTCGACGAAGCCCTCTTACGAGAGTGTCGCTACGTCGTAGGGGTAAAGATGCACACGCAGGGCATGACCATCGAACAGGCCGAGCGCCTCTTCACCGACCAGTGTTTTCAGACGCGTCAGGTCGCCATCGAAGAATCGCTGCGCGGCACGCAGGACCCGATGTACGGCTATTATACGCTCGGAAAGCTGATGATTCTCAAGCTCCGCCGCGACTACCGGCGCAAGCTCGGAAGCGCCTACACGCTGGAAAAGTTCCACGACGAACTGCTCTCGCGCGGCGATCCGCCCTTGCCGCTCTTGCGGCCCTTCATTCTAGGCAGCGACGACGACGGGAAGCCGCTGTAGGGTTAGCCTTTCTTCTTCTCGGTGATGGCTTTGGCAACGATCAACGCGATCGCGCCGCCCGGCACGACCAGATTGAGCGTTTCGGCGCCGATGTCGAACAGCGTTTCGGGCTTGAGTAATCTCTGTACCGCGGCCATGGCGGCGTGCGGCTGCGCTTGCAGTTCGCCGGTGACTGCGTCGACCGCCAGGTCTACCGACTTGTTTTTCGATCCCCAAACGCACTTGAAGTTGAACGTCGGCCGCAAGTAGAGGTCGACGCAGGCAACTTCGACCTTCTCCTCTTTGATGGTGTCGGCATCGGCGGGGCGAAGATCTTCGCCTAAAAGAGTTCGAATAACCGACGATGCCCTCACCAATGGCGCGACGATCTTCGCACCTTCGGGTGAGAACTCGTCGAGATTGACCGGTGTAGCGCGTGCCTTGAGATAAGGCTCTGCGTTGGCCGGCTGATCGGTTAGCGCGTCGAGCCAGAGCTCGCGCTGTTCGTCGCGCTCGCAATGTTCGATGACCGGAACTTCGATGGCGCCTGAGGCAACGGCATAGTCGGCATCACCGACGGTAACCGCCGCCACGTGCTTGGTCTTGATCGATACCTTGTACGACTCGGTGCGATCGTAAAGGAAGCGAAGATGGGCCTTGGCATGCCAGAGCGGGAGATACCAAAGTCCTTGATCCGAGATGGTGATGTCGTCTTCTTTGGGTCGAGAAAAGAGGCGCGACAAGGTACCGAAGGCCGAGACCTTGTGGGCGCTGGCGCGGCCACGCGCTTCCTCCGCCGTGATCGCCGGCTCGAAATAGAAGGCGCCTTTCTCAGCAATTACGATCTCCATGCGTTTCCGTTCGCCCGCAGGCAGCCACGTCACTCCTGCACCCCCGCCGGCAGCTGAGCCGCACTATTGACCCCCGTGCGTAAAGAGTGCGAGGACGAGGCCGCAGAACGCTCCTGCGCCGACGAGCGCGGCTTCCGGAACCTTCCATTTCGACAGCAAAACCGCGAGCGCGCCCGCGAATACGAGTGCCCCAAAAAGATCGTGAATCGTGCTGCGGGCCACCAAGAACGACGTGCCGAGCAGCACGCCGACCACCGCTACGGTAATCCCGCGAACGAAACCCTGGAGGCGGCCGTTACTGCGGTAGCGGCGCAGCAGCGGCGTGCCGAGAAGCACGAAGATCAGCGAGGGCGTGAAGATGCCGACCGTAGCGACGAAAGCGCCGGCCACGCTATGATTGAGATATCCGACAAACGTGGCGGTGATTACGACCGGGCCGGGCGATACGATTCCCACCGCAACGGCATCGAGAAATGCTCGATTCGATAGCCAGTGGTACTGATCGACGACGTAGGCCTTAAGGAACGGCACGACGACGAGGCCGCTGCCGAAAACGAGCAGTCCGGTCTTGAAAAAGAACCAAAAGAGCTTCGGCAGCGCCACGATCGGGTAGAGGCCCGCAGCGACGGGCGCGACCGAGCGCAGACGAACTTCGCGAGGGCCGAGTGATGGAGGGGGATCGCCGCGATCCTGCGGCGGCCGGTAGAAGATGACGATTCCCAAGGCGCCGGCAAGCAGAAAGAGCGCCACGAGCTCCTGCTGCACGATCGCCGTTATCGCGCAGGCAACCACGGCAAACGCGTAAGCCATCCATTCTCCGCGCAGCGTCTTGCGGCCGAGATCCCAGCACGATCGCAGGATAATGGCGATAACGACCGGCCCCACGCCGTAAAAGATTGCGTGCAGCTGCCAGGTCGAACCGAAACGCACGTAAAGTGCGGCAACCCCGACGACGATTAGGAACGGCGCCGCTGCAAAGGCAACGGCGACGCCGAGCGCTCCGGTCAATCCATGCGTCACGAATCCACAGTAGACGCCCAGTTGATAGGCGAGGGGTCCGGGGCATGCCGTAGCAATCGCCAGTCCTTCGTCGTATTCGTCGGCGCCGATCCAGCCGTACTTTTCCACCAAGTCCCGCCGCATGTAGTTGGCCAGCGCAACGGGGCCGCCGAATCCCGTCAGGCCCAGACGTAAGAAATAACCGACGAAGGCGGCGAGCGAAACGTCGCGGCTCACATCATGCTGATGCGGCTGATTACGTTAGAGAAGTCGGAGTTATTTTCGTGACTACCGATGAACGTCGGCAGACCGCTGCGGCCGATGACTAATTTGGTAGGAATCACGTGGCTGTCGTCCTTCGTAAACCGGGCGTGCACGAAGACTTCGAGCAGATCGAAGCGATGGGCGGGAACGAAGAAGACGTCCTGCGCTTTTTCGTCGTCGCCCGGCTGTAACGGGAGATCGACTTTCGTCGCCGGGTCGCCGAGCGCGGTTATGTAGCCGTGTCCAAAAACCGGCGTGCGCCGTGAGAGCCGATAGAAGGCTCCGTCGAGGTCGAGCCGGGCGTCGCGGATGCCGACCGGTTGCGGCTTATCGAGGGGGGAGAGCCGCCGGCCGTAAACCCATACCGCATAGCCGATGACGTGCGCCGGTACCGGGCCGACGTTTCGAACCTCCGTGTCCAGCGTGACCGCCACCATTCCGTTCCGCTCCGTACCCTTGGTCATCGTTGCGTTGAACTCTACCTGGGGGTTGGCGAACGAAGGCTTGATCCGATTTTCGTAGGCGAAGACGTAAAACGCCCAGAGGCCGGCCACGACTATGGCCACGATCTCGACGAGATCGCGCGCGATGCGAATACCGTGAGCCCCGTGATCGGGGTCGCGATTTGAAAAGATCAAGTTTCCGCCCGCCCCTTTCGGCCGGCATGGTGCGGAACCTTCGCAAGCCGGTCCGCAGAGGGAAGCAGTTTCGGTTCGCGGTAGCCGATGCCATGTTGATTCAGTTTGCCGTCGCCGCGGTCGTGCTCGCCGCAGCGCAACCCGCCCAGACCGCCACCGGCATTCCGCTCGACGCCCCGTGGAAGGTAACGATTTACGATCTCGCACGCTCGAAGTTCCATCATCCGGGGTGGGGCTGGCAACATTCGGAGCGCAACTACCGCGTCGCGCTGGAGCTCGCCAAAGGCGACGGCTTGAAAGTCGATACCGACGTACTGTTCGCGGCCTCGTTCTTGCACGACATGTCGGCCTTTATGCCCTGCAAAGATACTAAGCTCGAGCACGGCGAGTGCGCCGCGCAGCAGAGCGGCGCGATTCTGAGCGCGGCGGGCTTTCCGATGGAGAAGCTTGCGGCGGTCCAAAGCGCCGAGCGAGGCCACATGTATTACAGCGATCCCGGTACGCAGCCGGAAGCGATCGTTCTTCACGACGCCGATTCTCTCGATTTCCTCGGCGACATCGGCGCCGCGCGGATGATTTCGCTGACGGGCGAGGCCTCGGAAAGCTTTGCTCGGGCGGTTAAGACGCTGCGCACCTTCGTCCGCGAGATACCGCCGCACCTCATAACGAAGACCGCGCAGCAGATGGGAGCGCAGCGAGCCGCCGAGCTCGCGAGATTTCTCGACGCGCTCGACGCCGAGACCTTCGACGGGAAGGCCATGTAAGCGCGCGGTGGAGGATCTGTGGCGGCGCGGGGCCGTACTCGTACCGATCTTGTCCAGCCCTCCGCACGGCGTCATCTTCGTGGAGCGCGCGCAGCATCTGCGCCGTCATCCGGGGCAGATCGGATTTCCCGGCGGCATCGTCGATCCAAGCGACGGCGGCGATCCGCAGAAGACGGCGCTGCGCGAAGTCTTTGAGGAGATCGGCGTCGGGCCCGAGCTAGTGAACGTCGTCGGGCGTTTGCCCGATCTCGAGCAAGCGATGAACCGATTCGTCATCACGCCGGTCGTCGGTGCGCTCGATTCAAAAGCGAAATTTGCCGTCGATGGTGACGAGATCGCCGGAGTCTTTGCCGTTCCGCTAGCCGCGATCGTCGCCGGCGGTGCCATCTACGAGGACGCCGAAGCGAGCCGTCTGCGCGGCAAACCGATGTACGCACTCGACCATGAAGGGCGTCACATTTGGGGCTTTACCGGCGGCGTTCTCAAATCTTTCGTCGATGCGTGGAACGAACCCGAGTCGGTACTTCGCAGCGCCATAAAGGCGACGTGGTCCGAGGAGTTTCGCACCGGCCATTAAACGTTCTGCGTATGTGCAGAGGCTGTATCGGCGACATTTTCGGCATCGAACGATTCTTTTCAACCGAACTCTCTCGCGGACGATTCATCGCCGCTTCAGCAGCCGCAGCGGGACTCGCCGCGACGGTCCGTTCGTCGTTGGCTGTGTCCGCTGCAACAGAGCAGCCCGCAACGGTCTTCTATGGCGGCACCATCCTCTCGATGGACGACCGCTATGCTTCGGTCAAAGCCGTAGCGATCGCCAACGGAACGATTCTCGCCGTCGGAGAGACCGACGACGTGATGCGCGCTGCCGGCGCGGGCGCACAAAAAGTCAATCTCGACGGACGCACGCTAATGCCGGGGCTGATCGATCCGCATCAGCATCCCATTCCCGGGGGCATCATGCTCACGCAGATGACCAACGTCGGCTCCGACACCTATAAGACTAAGGCCGACGTACTCGCGGCGCTCAAGGCAAAGGTCGAGCAGGTTCCGGCCGGGCAATGGATCTATGCCGATCTCTACGACAATCTGTTGCAAGGCGGCGAGCTCACCATCGCAGAGCTGGACGGCATCTCGACGGCACATCCGATCTTCGTCTACTACGTCAGCATGCATGCGGCCACCGCAAACTCGCCGGCATTCAAGCTGGCCGGCGTGACGGCCGCGACCGGCGATCTCCCCGGCGGCGGACACTTCGGCAAGGATTCGCGTGGCGATCTCAACGGCATGATCTACGAGCCGCCCGCGCTGCAAAAGTTCGTCATGGGCTTGCCGAAGCTGTCGCTCGAGCTCGTCGGTGCGGCGGTCAAGAAATTCTTGTATCAGAGCGCATCACTCGGCATTACGATGGTTCACGAAGCCGGCGCGTACGCACCCACACCGGGTGCGCTCGAAGGCTACAAAGCGGTGATGACCAACTCGCCGGTGCGATACAGCGCGAGCCCCGCGGTCGAATTCATCGACGCCGCGATGGAGTTCGTCAAGCCCTACGGGCAGCCGGGAGCCAAGGCGCTCGAAATCCCTGGAACCTTACTCTCGTTTTACGCAATCAAGATCGTTTCCGACGGTTCGCCGCAACAAGAGACGGCCTTTCAACTGCAGCCATATCTCAACAGCGGTAATATGGGCCTGCCGAACTATACGGCCGACGAGCTCAACGCGCTCGTGCTCAAGGTAAAGCAGGCCGGCTGGCCGGTTTCGATTCACTGCAACGGCGACGCCTCGCTGCAGCGCGCCCTCGACGCAGTCGAAGCCGCCTACGGCTCGTCGCCGCCGGCGACCGGCATCAACCGCATCGAGCATTGCACGCTCGCCAACGCCGACCAGATCGCGCGGATGAAGGCGATGGGCGTTCAGCCGAGCCATTTGATGAACAACCTCTTCTACTACGGTGCCGCTTATCGCGACAAAATTTTCGGTGCCGAGCGCGCCAACCGGTTCAATCCGGCCAACAGTTACCTAACGGCGGGAATACCGTTTTCCATTCACAGCGACTGCCCGTGTTCGCCGGTGGCACCGCTGCGCGAGATCGGCACGGCCGTAACCCGGATCTGCAGCATCGACGGGTCGGTCGTCGGCGATAACGAACGCGTGCCGATCGAAGCGGCGTTGCGCGGCATGACGACGGTTGCCGCTCTGCAGTGCGGCCTGGGCGAGAAGACCGGATCGCTGACGCCCGGCAAATATGCCGACCTCGCAATCCTCGAGAGCAATCCGCTCACCGCGGATCCGACGAAACTCGGCGAGATCGGGATTTCGGAGACCTGGGTCGGAGGCAGTAAGGTCGTCATTCCCGCTTCGTAACGCGACGTGGTATATACTACATGCCTATGCCGCCTTCTCGAGTAGACATTCTGATCGTTGGAGCGGGCCCAGTCGGCTTGTTCCTAGCAACCGAGTGCGCCAGGCGCGGCCTGGCGTATCGCATCGTAGAGACGAATGCTACGCAGTCGACGCACTCGAAGGCGCTCGCGCTCTTTCCGCGGACGCTCGAAGTTTTCGATATGGCCGGCGTCGTCCAGCCCTTCCTTCAGGCGGCCAACCGCGTCACCGCTCTCGGCATCTTCTCGCACGAGCACGAACAAGGGCACATCGATTTTCATCCGTCCGGGACGCCGTATTCGTTCGTGGGGATGGTGCCGCAGGACGAAACGGAGCGGCTCTTGCTGGAGCGATTGCGCGGCAGGGGAGGCGCCGTCGAATACCAGACGACGTTCGTCTCGCTGCAACAGGACGATTTGGGCGTGCGGGCCGTCGTGCAGCGCGGCGACGAGCGGGAGACGATCGAAGCTTCGTTCGTCGTAGGTTGCGATGGCGCGCACAGTGCGGTGCGGCATGCGCTCGGACTCGGGTTCGAAGGAGGCGATTACGCCGGCACCTATTTGCTTGCCGATGCGATAACCAACGACGCTCTTCCGGCAAACGAGCTCCACCTTTGCGCAAACCGGCAGGGACCGCTCGCCCTCTTCCCGATAACCGCGACGCGTTGGCGGATTATCGCCACGACGGCGGCAACGCCGGACGACGAGCCGTCGCTCGGCTCCGTTAACGCAATCGTCGCCGAGCGCGGCCCCAAGGGTATCACCGCGCAGTCATTGCTGTGGTCGGGCTACTTCCGCATCCATCATCGCTGCGTGACTCAGATGAGCGCCGGCCGCGTCTTTATTGCGGGCGATGCGGCGCATATCCATAGTCCGTTCGGCGGTCAGGGCATGAACACCGGACTCCAAGATGCGTGGAATCTAGTATGGAAACTCGACCTCGCAGTCCGCGGATTGGCGACGGACGCGCTGCTGGCAAGCTATACGCTGGAACGGCATCCGATCGTCGTGGACGTCATCAAGACGACGGATTTTTTGACCAACGCTCTCGGATCGCACACGGCGGTAGCCTCGGGGATTCGCGACGCGTTGATTCCCATCTTCACGCACGTGCCTGCGCTCACCGAAGCGTTTACCGAACGGCTCTCCGGGCTAGCCAACGCTTATAAGGGGAGTCCCATCGTCGACGGCGGCGGGCGACGATATTTCGACGAGTCGCTTGCGGGCGGAGAGGAGACTGGGCGCCGCTTCATTCTGACGGCGCCGGCCGGCGACGATGCCCTCGCTCAGGCAAACGAACTAGCATCAAAGTTTTCGGGCACGTTGGAAGTTCGGTCGAGTCCGGCCGGGGCACTGCGTCTGGTTCGTCCCGATGGTTACCTCGCCTATGAGAACACCGTTACGCCCAGCGGTCTGCCCCTCGTCGAACAGGTGCTTCGCCGTCAGGTGCGATCAGGCAACGCCGGCGACTAGCGCCGCGAGCGCGCGGTCCATCGCCTCGATTCGCGCTTCCATCCCGGTAACGTCGTATCGCGCGGCGATGTCAGAAACGGGCGTATATGCAACGCTCACCAGACCGCTCTCTTCCCAGACGAGCAGCTTGAGCGGAAGATCGAGCGCGGTGAGCGGAAAGGCAGCCATGAGCGGCGTCCCACCCTTGGGGTTTCCGAAGAGAATCAGCGTTGTCGGCCGCAGAGCCAATCCTACGCCGGCAGCGGCGGCGGCTTGATCGATGACGGCAAAAATCGTGTTGCCGGCATCTTCAGCCGCTTTGGTTAGCCGCGCGACGGTTTCCGAATAAGCGTAGCGGCTTGCCCGAATCACGACTTGGGAAAAGTGTATTTGACGTGGTGTTCGATGGCGCGGTCGACCTCTTCGATCGGAATCAGCACCGTCGTCTTGCTGTGGACCATGCCGGAGGCACGCACTGCGAACCCGACGGAGAGCGCGTCATCGACATTCGGGAGTTCGATGATCAGAATGGCGTCTTCTTCTCCGAACGTGAAGTAGAACGATTCGAGCTTTCCACCGAGCGAACCGACCAGATCCTCGACGGCCTTGCGGCGCTCCGAGCCGCTGCTCTCGAGCAGTCCTTTGGTGCCTTCGGTAGTGTAGCTCGCGTGAACCAAGAATTTGGGCATTATAAAGTGCCTCCTCTCGCTCGCACTCTATCGGTTCGGCCACGGAGGCACCTTCCGAGTCGCAACTCCCGGGTCCCGGGCAACGGTCTAGGCGCCTATGGGGGAAACGCTCTATCGCTCGACGCTGGAGACACCGGCCGGCAGACTCGCACTCGCGGTAGACACCCAAGGAACGCTCGTCGAGATACTGCTCCCCAACCGTCGCCCGCCGGCACCCTCGCCGGAGCCCCTCTCCCCGGAGGCTACGCAAGGCATGCGCGCGGTTCGGCAACAGTTGAATGAGTATTTCTCTGGAAGGCGCCGGGTCTTTGATTTGCCGATGCGGCCGCAAGGCTCGTCGTTCGAACAACAAGTGTGGAACCAGCTGCTGGAGATACCATACGGCGATACGACGTCCTATGGTGCGATTGCGACCGCGCTGGGATTGAGCAACGGGGCTCGCGCCGTCGGACGCGCCAACGGTGCGAATCCAATCCCGATCGTCATTCCGTGCCACCGCGTCATCGGATCGGACGGTAAGCTCACCGGTTATGGTGGAGGCTTGCCGTTAAAACGTATCTTGTTGGAACTCGAGGGTGCCATCGGTCCGCCCGAACCGGAACTCTTCTAATGTCCACCCCTGGATTTTTTGGTAAGCGGCGTCGAGAGAATCCGGCGCTTCCACCGGGCCAATACCTCGTGGAAGATTTTCCGGTTTTGTCCGCCGGCCCGACGCCGTCGATCGCACTCGATGGTTGGGAGTTCTCTCTCACCACCGAAAACGGGGCGACTCGCGCCTGGAACTGGTCGCAGTTTCGTTCGTTGCCGAGCGAATCGATCAGCACCGACATCCATTGCGTCACCCGCTGGTCCAAACTTGGCACGTCTTGGAAGGGCGTGACGATCGATACGCTGCTGAGCGGCGTAGAAACCGATGCAAAGTTCGCGATGGCGCACTCGTACGGCGGATACTCGACCAACGTGCCACTAGCCGACCTGCGCCAGGGCAAAGCCTGGATCGCGTTCCAGTTCGACGATAAGGATCTGTCGCCCGAACACGGCGGTCCGGCGCGTCTTTTGGTGCCGCATCTCTATTTTTGGAAGAGCGCTAAGTGGATTCGCGGGTTGACGCTCATGCTCGATGACCAGCCCGGCTTCTGGGAACAGCTCGGCTACCATATCTATGGGGACCCGTGGCGGGAACAACGGTACACGGGCGACTGAGCTGGCACGGCGCTACCGTCGTCGAGCGGCGCCAAGAGACGGAAACGGCAAGTACTCTAGTACTCGACGTCAAGGACTGGCCCGGGCACAAAGCCGGGCAGCACGTCGACGTTCGCTTGCGCTCTCAGGACGGCTACACCGCCGTGAGGACGTACAGCATCGCGAGCGCGCCGGACGCCGAACGCGTCGAGCTCACCATCGAACTGATGCCTGACGGCGAAGTCTCACCCTATCTCGTGGAGACGGTCGCTGCGGGAAGTCCGCTAGAAATTCTCGGCCCAATCGGAGGCTGGTTCGTTTGGGAACCTGCGCAGACCGATCCCGTGCAGCTCGTCGCCGGAGGTTCGGGCATCGTACCGATCATGGCGATGATCCGAACGCGCAAACGAGCCGGCAGCGACGCTCCGTTTAGCCTAATCTACTCGGCGCGCTCGCCGCAGGCCGTCATTTATTCAAACGAACTGGAACGGCTCGCATCGGAGAACGGAGGCCCGGCGCTGACGTTCGCTTACACCCGGCTAGCGCCGCCGGACTGGCCATCGGCGCCGAGGCGCATCGACGCGGCACTGATCGCTTCCGCCGTTCTTCCAGCCGAGCAAGAACCGATCGCCTACGTTTGCGGCCCCACGAGTTTCGTCGAAGCTGCATCGGGTCTGCTGACGACGGCGGGTTACGAAGCTTCACGCATCAAGACCGAGCGGTTTGGTCCAACGGGGTGAGCGTTAATACGACGGTGACGTACGTGCTGTGCGGCGAGGTCGAGCACCGCGACGGCATCGGCAACCACGGCGTTGTCGGCTACGCGGTCTCGGCTTTCAACGGCGACGCGTTATAGACCAACGAGGCAGCCAGGTGCTGCATCGCTTGGGGTAGTAGCCACCCTTATGCTCAACTCTTGGTGGAAGCCGACGTTCGCAGTGGGTTGTCTTTTCGCGTTTGCGCCGGTCGCGGTCTCCGCAGCGAGCCTCCCGTCGATCGCGGATCGGACCGTACGGTCGGAGATCGCCACCGCAATACAACGCGATCGTACGCGCTTCGGCGGCAAAACGCCGCTGCCGGCCGCGCTCGTCGGCGTCTGGGACCGCGAAGGCCACGCCTTCGTCCAGACGTTCGGCTACGCCGATCTCGCCAAGAAGCTTCCACTGACGACGGCAGACCACTTCCGCATCGGCAGCAACACCAAGACCTTTGTGGTGAGCGTTCTGCTTCAACTGGTCGGAGAAAAGAAACTCGCGCTCGACGATCCGATCAGCCGCTTCGACGTCGGCGTCGAGGTTCCGAACGCCGCGAACATCACCGTTCGCGAGCTGTGCGATATGCGCAGCGGACTCTTCGAAGCCTACGATACGCCGCAGTTCGACCGCCTAAACTTTAAGCTGCCGAAGGACTTTAGTCCGCGAATGCTCGTCGGATGGGCGGTACGGCAGAAGCCATATTTTGCGCCCAACCAAGGCTACCATTACAGCAACACCAACTATTTGCTGTTGGGCTTGATCATCGAAGCCGTTACTAAAGACAGCGTGGGCCACCAAATCCGCAAGCGGCTTCTCGAGCCCTTCGGCCTAACCCAGACCGTCTTTCCGCAAACCGAGGCAATGCCGGTTCCGTGGGCGCGCGGCTACACCCTGGATAAGAGCGGGAACTGGGAGGACGTCAGCAATACCGTCCCCGTTGCCTTCGCGTGGGCGGCCGGCGCGATGATCTCCGATATGAACGACATCCGCCGATGGATCAAACTCTACGCCACCGGCGTAGCAGGCGGACGGGAAACCTATGCCGATCTCACCAACTGCATCCCGTTCTTGGGGAACACGTCGTTCGGCCTGGGCATTACGTGCAGCGAGGGCTGGTACGGATACACCGGCGCACTTCCGGGCTACAACACAGCCGACTACTATTCGCCCTCGACCGGCATGACGATCGTCGCTTGGATTACGTATCAGGCCCCGGAGCCCATCGAAGGGGTTGCCAGCGTCATGGTGCGCGACGTCGCGCGAATCGTTACACCGGCGCACGTGCCCTTCATCTACACGCAGAGCGAGTTGCGCAAGCTTACGGGGAAGTAAAGCTAACCTAAGCCGATTCCCATCACGCCACGCAGACTCCGAGCTAGCATCGGCGTCGCTATCTGCCAAGAATTCGCGCGGCTCCTGATGGTTGTGGACGCACGGCCTTCGCGGTCGCGAAGTTCGTTCGGGCGCCCGTGCGATTTCGTGCGTCGCGGCAGCTAGGATGGAAGAACATTACTCGTCCAAACCAAAGGAGAGCTCAGATGTCCAACTCCATCCGGAGTGCGATCCTGACCACAGCTTTTACGGCGTTCCTGACGGCCGGCGTCGCGCCGGCATTGGCGAGCGCGGCTCCCCCCGTCTATCCCGGTGCCGTTGCCGCCGCGCGCCCCTCGGGCGTCGCGTTCAAAGCTCCGCCGTCGCAAGCCAAGACCTACGTTACCGAAGATAGCTTCGCCAAAGTGAAGTCCTGGTATCGGGCGCACCTCAAAGGCGCTCAGGAGCTGCAGCAGCCCGGCATGCAGAAGACCGAAGACGCATTCCTCGTCGGGACGGCGGGCACGGGAATGGTCGTGATGCTGGAAAGCTATAAAGGGAAGACCTGGATCGTCATCGGACCGCCCATGTGACGCGTGCCGGCCTGTGGAGTTCAAGGCATACGTATCGAAGCCGCGTGCTGAGGTTCCCGCTATTTGTCTGACGGGGTATAGGCGGCGCCTTCTATTCCGCTGTAAAAGTTCGGACTCGCTATCGCCGACCATGCGTTCGACGAAACCTTACCGACATCGAACCAGCCTCCGGCGTCGCCGATCGCCATTTTTGTTTCCGCTGCGTTGAAGCCGCCCGATACCGGGTCGCCGACTCCGAAAGCGTTTTGCAGCGTCGGACCCAGCACGTTGTATGGCGCGCCGCTCGCCCCCAGCGGCAGATGATACTGCGAGATCGTCCGCGCCTTTTGATCGATTACGTTCAACGTTTTTCCGCCGCTGCTCGCGTAGACGCCGCCAAAAAACCCGTACGTGCCGATCGGTTCGACGATCGTAAGTTTTGGGCTCTTCGTGGGGCTCGCAATCTCACCCAGGCCAAAACCGTACGTGCTCTGATCGTAACCGCTGAACGTAAACCAAAGGTTACCCGCCGAGTCGACGTCCATGAATCCGACCCCGCAGATCGGGCTGCAGTTAGTCCCGACCGAAATCAAACGAGGTGTCGCCGACGGGTCGCCCTTCGACCACCATTCAAAGCCCGCGCTGAGCTGGTCGTTGCAGCTGGGATTACAGATCTGAATGTCGTAGAGATTCAGCGAGGCAAAGACGTTCCCGTGCGAGTCGATGCCGCTGTCGTAGCCGTAGCCGCTGAACGACGCGCAACCCGAAACGTGGCTCGGACATGCGGGGGTATAGCGTTTGAGCAGCACGCCGGCATTGCTGTATTCTTGGACGGCGCCATCGGTAGCGCTGAGCGACGTGAGCTCGCACCCGACCCACACGTTGCGCGCGCTATCGACTTTCAGAGCCACGGGCGAATAGCAGCCGTTTTGGGAGAGATCGACGGCCGTTACCGTTTTCCGGCCCGTCGAGTCTTGACCGAGCAAATAGTTGAAGTTGGTATTCGAGGCCCACATTGCGACCTTAGCCGCCCGGTTAAGCGCGAGGCGGGGACGCAATCGACCGCCCCGAGCGTTGAAGCGCTGCATCTCCGGCAGAATCGGCGGCGTCATCAAGGATCTCAGCGTCGCTTGAGTCGATGCCGGCGAGCCGATGCCGAGGGGTTGCCCGGTGGCGCCGGCGCAGCCGGTAATCGCGGCGGTCGTCGCCAAGCCGAGAACGAAATCGATCGTTGTTTTACGCGGTAACATCAATTGGCACTCCTTCGATGGCGGTCGAGAGCACGACCAGCGTCACGATATGCAAGGCGGCGGGCTCGAGGTAGTTCGCTTCGCTCTCGCGCTACTTTGACATAGTGCGCATCGGGGCCGTTGGGGCGCGCTCTTGCCTATCTCGGCAAACGAGTCGCGTCCGTTACGCTGAAGCGAGCGAACGATGGCACAGTCGACGCGATCGAGAGCGTGGAAACGCGGGCGTTTGGTCAACGATCCCCCAAGAGTTCGAGGTAGCGGCGCTTTTTTCGCGGCTTCGTGCCTGTTCTCCGTCTTAGAGGAACTATGCGATTGTGTTCGTCGATTGCATGTTCGTCACGTGCGATATCGTGCCGGCCCTCGACCCCGACGATCGCGCGGCGGTGCGCGAGCTTCGCGCACGCGGGGTGAGCGTGTCGACCGGCGTGTGGAGCGACCCGAGAGTCGACTGGTCGCTTACACGGCTGTGCATGGTGCGCTCCACGTGGGATTATCACCGGCGTTATGACGAGTTCGCGCGGTGGATCGAGCGCGCGGCATCGCAGACGACGGTCCGCAACGACCCGCGCCTGCTGCGCTGGAACGCACACAAGTCCTACCTGCGAGATCTCGAACGGTCGGGCGTGCCGGTCGTACCGACCGTGTGGGCGCGGCGCGGCGGCCTTCGAGGTAACGTTAGTTCGTGATGGTCGAGCTTCGAATACCACCGGCCAAGCTCGCCTCGGCCGAATGTTGCAAACGGAAGACGTCCTCATCCAACCGTATCTGGAGTCCGTCGCGAGCTATGGCGAACGGGCGTTGATATTTCTGTGCGGGCGCTTCTCGCACGCGGTGGTGAAAAAGCCGTTCGATCGAATGCTCGTGGTGGGCGACGAGCCGACGCTGATCGTCGAGGCGACTCGCGAAGAGCTCGCCGTTGCGAGCCGGGCCCTGGCGGCAGTTCCCGGAGAGCCGCTCTACGCACGGGTAGACCTCCCAAACGACGACGACCGGCAGCCGCGCGTCAGCGAGTTGGAGCTGATCGAGCCCGGGCTATACTTGAGCGTTTGCAAATCCGCCCCGGCTGCGTTCGCCGATGCCGTCGTCGGCGAGCTGGAGCGCCGCTGAAATCTACGGCCGGGCAGCGGGCTTTCCGTGGTTTCGGGCGGCAAACGGAGCCGCCGCGCTTTCTTGCTGCTGCGATGCACGAGCGGCCCGTGGTACGATAGACGCACATGTTAAGCCGCGTTGCTCGTGCCGTGCCGGCCCTCGTGGCGGCGGCGTTCCTCTCAGCCTGCTCCTCGGGCGGCGGTGCGACGTCGCCGGGGCTCCCAATTGACGCGAATGCTGCGAAGCCGGCGTTAAACGCTCGGCCGGTCTGCCCCCATCTCCACGATCCCAACCTTGTCTACTGCGAGTCGCTGTTGCGAACGGACGTCCCGTCGGGGTCGCCCTCCGGTTACGCTCCCAGCGACTTGCAATCCGCGTATAACCTGCCTTCGGCTAGCGACGGCAGCGGGCAAACCGTCGCGATCGTTGACGCCTTCGACGATCCCAACGCCGAGGCGGATCTCTACATCTATCGCAACCAATTCGGACTGCCGGTCTGCTCCACGCTTAACGGATGCTTCAAGAAGCTCAATCAAAAAGGCAAAAAGCATCCGTATCCGCCGCCCGACGCCGATTGGTCGATTGAGATTTCGCTCGATCTCGACATGGTCTCGGCGGCGTGTCCGAACTGCAAGATCGTGTTGATCGAAGCGAACCGCAGCACGTGGCATGACGTCGGAAAGTCGGTCGACGAAGCGGTCAAACTCGGCCTGCAAATCGTCAGCAACAGCTACGGGGCGATCGGGCACGGCGCTAATCCGCGCGACTACGATCATCCCGGCGTGATGATTCTTGCCAGTGGCGGCGACGACGGCTACTACGGACATCGCAATCAGCAGCCGGCCGTCTTTCCAACGGTAGTGGCGGTCGGCGGAACGAGCTTGACCCGAGGCGGCGGAAGCCGGGGCTGGACCGAAACGGTGTGGCGCGGCTCGGGCAGCGGCTGCTCGAAGTTTCCCAAGCCGTCGTGGCAGACCGATTCGGGCTGCAAATACCGCACGGCAAATGACATCGCCGCGGTCGGCGATCCGGCAACCGGTGTCGCCGTGTACGACAGCTATCAACAGTCGGGCTGGATCGAGCTCGGCGGAACGAGCGTCGGTTCGCCGCTCAACGCGGCCGTCTTTGCCTTGGCCGGCAACGCGTCGCAGCTCGATGCGGCGCAGTCGTTCTATCAGGCGAAAAATCAGCAGTATTTATACGACGTTACGACCGGCGCGGACGGCTCGTGCTCGCCGGCCTATCTTTGCACCGGAGAGACCGGCTACGATGGACCGACCGGTTGGGGAACGCCCAACGGGATCGGCGCTTACTAAAAGATGACGGGGAGATCGCAGAAATGACTGACCGAGCGAAGTTGTTTTATGCCGGCGCGTGCGCCGCGCTACTGTTGGCTGGTTGCTCCGGGGAAACGTCGCCGGGAACGCCGGCCTCGCCGGCTCTCGGCGGCGCAGGCGCCGCGCGTCACGGCTGGATCTCGCCGTTGGCGAAAAAAAAGAAGCTGCTCTACGTTACCGACTACACCGCGAGCATCGTCCTGATTTATAAGCAGGGCGCTACCGGTGCGGGGCCGATCGGCGAGATCGTGAGCGGAATCGACCAGCCGCAGGGAGTTGCGGTCGATAAGTCGGGGACGCTCTACGTTGCCAACGAAGGCAACAACACCGTCACCGAGTATCCGGCCGGATCTACTGACGTCAGCGTCACGTTATCGACGGGCATCTCTCGGCCGCTCGACGTTTCCGTGGATTCCACCGGCATCGTCTACGTAATGGACGGTTCGGCGGGCCAAATTCTCGAGTTCAAGCCCGGCAGCACTTCGCCCGACGCAACCGTGACCATCAGTCATCCGGCCGACGCCGTCAACGCAAAGAACAACGACCTTTACGTAACGTATAACGCTTCGTCGGCCGGACACGTAGCCGTTTGTAAGCCGCTGGCAACGAGCTGCACCGACCTCGGTATTTCCGTCGGCCTTGCGCAAGGCATCGCCATTGACTTGCACGGTAATCTGCTGGTAGGCGACGTATACGGCCAGACGATCGACATCTATAAGCGGGGCGCCACGACCCCCTTCCGCACGATCTCGGTGCACTACGAACAACCCTCAAAGCTCGCGCTGGACAAGAAGGACGCGACGCTCTATATGGCCGATCCGGCCAACTTTGCCGTCGACCTCTACAACTACAAGGCCGGGACGCCGGCGGGTTCGTTCACGTTCGGCTCCGCCGACGAGCTAGAAGGCGTGGCCCTCTCTCCGGGACAGAAGCCCGGGAAGTAGCCTTATCGCCGCGGCTCTTCGAGCCACGCTTCCATGCCGCCGATGAGGTTCATCACGCGATCGTAGCCGAGCGCGCTGAGCTTCTTCGTTATATAGGCGCTTCGGGCACCGAGATGGCAGACCACGACGATGTCGCGATCCCTGGGAAGCTCGCCCAGCCGCTGCTCGACGTCCTCCATAGGAATGTTGACCGAGCCGGCGATCGCGCCATCGGCCATTTCTTCCGGCTCGCGGACATCGAGCAGAAACGGCACCGAGTCGCCGCTGAGGCGCCGTTCGAGTTCGCTTGCCGATACCGACTTCACGCCGCGATCTCCATCTTGCTCACATAGCCCGCAGCTAGGGTTGTCCGCTATCGTATGTCGTATTGGGGGATTTATGCAAGTACGAACGATCGCCGCACTTCTCGTTATGGCGCTCGCGCCCGTGGTCTCCGCAGCTGCCTCCGGCTCGCCGCCGCCGGAGATCTTGAAGCTTGCGAGCGCCGTGATTCACGGCACGAATACCGATGACGCTTCGGCGCTTGCCGGTCTCTTCGCCGACGACGCGGTCGTCGTCGACGAAAATCCGCCGTTCGCGTGGCGCGGAGCCAATGCCGGAGTCGCATGGTGGCACGTCGTCCAGCAAATCACGAAGAAGGCTCGGCTGAGCCACCTGCAGGCGACGAACGTTCGCACCGGTGAGTTCAAGCAGTCGCCGACCGACGCTTACTTGGTGCAATCCATGACGATTACCGCAACCACCCCCGGCAAACCGTTCGCCGAATCGGGAACCCTGACGTACACGTTGCACAAAACGGGCGGCACATGGCTTATCTCGACGATGGTATGGACGACAAAGCCTGCGAATTAACTATACGCGATGACCGCACCAAAAAATTATCGAGAATACGCTTCCTCCTTTGACGCCGGCGTGCGGCGCAGCCTCGGTGAAATCCGGGAGACGATCGCTGCGGCGCTCCCGGCGGCGACCGAGGCAATCTCCTATGGCATCCCTGCTTTCACGATTGATGGGAAGAAAATCGTATGGTTTGCGGCCTTCAAGAAGCACGTCGGCTTTTATCCCGGTTCGTCGGCGATTGCTAAGTTCGCCGGTCAGCTAACGAGATACAAGACCGGCAAAGGATCCGTCCAATTCCCATATGACTTGCCGCTGCCGCGCACGCTCGTTTCGAGAATGGCCAAGTATGCGGCCCTCGCGCGGCAGGAACGCAGACGGCGAAAATCGAGTACTTGATTTATGCTACGTTGGAGCAGTTTTATTAGGCCATGCGCGTTGCTGGCGCTCGCCGGCTGCGCCGGAACCGCAACGCCGCAAGCGCCCCCACCGGCCTCGCCGTTGCTCGTTCCCCGGGCAGGTTGGCTCGCGCCTGAAGCTAAGCACTGTCGCTCGCGTCTGTACGTTTCGAGTTATCGGCTCAACTACGTCGACGTCTACTGCACCAAAGGTCACAATCAAGCGCCGATCGGACAGATCACCGACGGCATCAAGACGCCCGAGGGCGCCGCGGTCGATCGCAAGGGCAACCTTTATATCACCAACACTAACACCAACAGCGTAACCGAGTATCCGCGCGACGGCCTTCATCCGAGCTTTACGTACAGCTCGGGGCTGAGCGCTCCGGCGGGCGTCGCCGTCGATGCACGGCAGAACGTGTACGTGACGAGCCTACAGCCCGCGTCGTTGGAGATTTTCCCGCAAGGCGTCAACACGGCGAGCCTCAAGATCGCGAACTTACCCTATCCGATCGACGTCGCGGTCGACGCCGCGGGCAACGTCTTCGTAACGACCTACACCGCGAATTTCAGCAATGGAGAGATTTTTGAGTACGGTCCGGGCAGCACTCAAGGCACGAACCTCGGTATCGTTACCAAGGTGCCCGGCGGCATCGTGCTCGATAAGGCCCACAACATCGTCACCGCCGATCAGACGCTTCCCGGCGTACTGGTCTTTCCTCCGGGGCAGACTCAGCCCTCACAGACCTTCGCTCAGAACGCACTCGACCCCGATCCCGTTCGCTTCCTCAAGAGCGAGAAACGCGTTTATGTCGGAGATTCGGTCGGGAATGCGGTTTACGTTTACGCCTATCCGAGCGGAAAGCAGCTCGACACGATCACCGACGGAATCGACGGCCCTAACGGGCTAGCACTCGATCCACCCGCGCCGCTCGCGCGAAGCCCAAAGGAGTAACGCTCGATGCATCGCCCGCCCAACGTGCTGCAAATCGTCACCGTGGCCGCCGCAGTTGCGGCTGCGGGTTGCGGCGGAACGCCCGCCGCCTCGAGCCTTTCCGCGCTTCCGAACGGTGCAGCGGGCGGCGCGCACGTGGCCGCGCACCTTAATGCGATCGCCGGAATGTTGCATCCAGCCCGCCGCGGCGGCGGCTGGCTTTCGCCGGCGGCCAAATCGGGAAAGCCTCTCGTCTACGTCTCGGACTTTCTCAAAAATACGATCGAAATCTACGATGCGAGCGGCTCCAATCAGAACCCGATCGGCCAAATTACCGACGGCATCAGCGGGCCCGAAGGTTGTTCGGTAGATCGCAAGGGCGATCTGTTTGTAACTAACGCGACGAACTTTACGGTGACGATGTATCCGCGCGGAAGCACGAGCTACGCGTTGCTCTACACAGGGTTCGCCTATCCCACCAACGTCGCCGTCGGCGCCAACGGCATGGTCTACGTGGTAGACTTAGTCGGGAAGAAAGTCGTCGAGTTCCCGCGAGGAAAGACACGATCGAAGCGAACGATTTCGATCAGCTATCCGCAAGGCGCGGCGCTCGATTCCGCCAACAATCTCTACGTTTCCCATAATACCGGCGCGAACGGCGCCGGCCCAGGCGACGTCGCGGAGTACGCACCAGGCTCGACGACCGGCAAAAGTTTGAATCTTCCCATCGTGTGGTCCGCCGGCGATGCGGTGGATCGCCAGGGCGACGTCGTCGTTGCCGACCAAGGCTCGGGCATTGGGAACGCCGCCGTCTATGTGTTCCCTCCGGCATCCACGACGCCGTCGCTCACCATCACTCAAAACATCGAGGACCCGTTCCGCCTCGCGTTTGACAAGCGGTTCAAACATCTCTACGTTGCCGACCCAGAGGTCGGCGCGGTGCTCGTTTACGAGTATCCTTCCGGCAAGTACGTTAATACGATCCAGAACGGATTGAGCTCGGCTTACGGCGTCGCCGTGTCTCGGTAGTGGCTCGGAAGAATTTGCCGCCCCGCCATACGGGATGCATCTCGCCGCTTACGTCAACGCGTCTTGGAGGTCGTCCCTAAAAAAGAAATCCAGCCAACAAACGTGCTACCGGTCGGGAGGCCACGTCGATGGTGACGGCTTCGCCCGTATGATGATGGCGGCGCGCATTATGCCGGCGGCATCGTACGTTCCCCGCACGTCGAACGGCCGGCCCACGATCAGATCTTCACTGCGCTCGTTTTTGACCGCCGCGGAGCCGTCTACCCGGACGAGTCTTCCGTCGCGCGTACGCAAGGTGAGCTGGGAGCCATCGACCTTCACGAGCGTTCCGGTAACCTCGTTCGGGGTCTTGACGGGGCCGCGGTAGGCGCCGGCGGGTATTGCTCGGCCCGTTGAAGCGGTCGCCGCCGAGCCGCCGAGCCCAAAGATCTGCAGCTGTTGGTAGCTGGCGATGTAAACTTTGCCGTTAGCTACGACCGGAACCGTGTTGGCGTTTCCGTTTGGCGCAGCCCAGTAACCGGCCGATGCTTGATAGAGCGTCGGAAGTTGCGAGCCGCTGCCCCGCTCGGCCGCAAGCGCGACGAGCGTCATGGGTCCGGGAACCGACTGGGGTCGCGCGAGCGCCCAAATGATTGCGTTGCGGCCATTCTTAGCCGACGAAACGGTGGTAAAGAAGCCGGGATCTTGTCCGTTCGGCAATCCGGCCGATCCAGCAAACTTCAAGCGAACTTTGTGTTTGTCTTTGACGTTCCAAACGGTCACGCTGCTGCCGCCGCTGGCTACGATGCGCCGATGCTTTTTCTTGACCGCGTAGTATGACGGTCCGCACCAGCATCCGCCCACGTTGAGCTCAGCGACGTCGTTGTTCGGACCGTTTTTCACGTATCCGCCTAAATTATTCTGATCGAGGACGTACATAGTTCCGGTCTTGCCGGCCGCGGCGGCCAGCGGAGTCGAACCCACCGGCAGCAGCATTACGCCGCCCGATCCCAAGTCGGCATCGGACTGGTCCATTTGACCGACGTTAAAGGGGGTGAAAATGCTAAGGAGCTGGGTGAGGTCGGCGCTAACCTTGACGACGCTTTCCGGTACGTTGGTAACGCCGTTGTACGTGTTTCCGGAATAGTCCGAGTTCCCGGTCACGAAGTAAATGTTGCCCGAGGGATCGGCTGCGAGGCCGTACCCGGACATCCAGATCGCGGTTAAGAAAAAGCTGTTTGGCGATTGCGAGAGGCTATCGTTCAGGCGGTTCGCCGCAAGCGGAATAAGGGATCCGGCCTGCCAGCCAAGCAGCCAGCCTCGCGATTGCGATGCCGAAAAGTCGCAGAAACTCCCGAACCCGGCATAAATATTCCCGTTTGCTTCCAGCAGTCCGGGCCTCTGCCGCTGATAGGTTGCGTCAAAGTTGAACGTCGTGCCGTCGGTCAGCGTGTGCGACGCCGCGACGACGACCGAGGGCGCCACTTCGGAAAGGTCCGAGAGGCTCAACTCGTGGATGCGATAGGTCGGAACGCTACCCTCCAGCGTGTACGCGATAACGTACATCACGCCGGCGGCTCGGTCGATGACCGGCGTTCCGTCGATGCCGACGTTCGGCCCGTTGTTGTTGCAGCCGAGCGGCGCCGGAACCGGGGCGCCTAAGTTGGTTTGAAATAGGATCGCCCCGCTCGATGCGTCGATCGCGTAGACCGTGTTGCTTTCCGTTGCGACGTAGACCACGTCGTGGGCGCTGGGCGACTTCCCGCGAGTAGTGGTTACGTTCGGAACGAGGAGCGGCTGCGTGTCGACTTGATCGTCGAGCGATAAACTGTGAAGCAGGCCAAACGAACCGGCGTTGACGTTGCCGTACGTCAACGTCGTTTCGTCGTTGTTCCATCCGGTTCGAAAGTTGTCGTAGTGGTAAGTGGTGATCGCGAACGCGGATGGCGTGCCGCGACTGACCGTTACGGCTTGCGCGGCGCGGGCGTCCTTGATGACGACGAGCGGGCTGCCGCCTGCGGGGTAGCCGTAGAGCGCGACGCCGCGCGAGTCCGGGATGACGACCTTGCCTTTGTGAATCCAGAACTGCGGGACGTTCGCAGCGCCCTCGATCGCAATCTCGCCTGCCGGCGTTGCCCGATAGTCCGCCACAGCATATCGGGAGATCGTTGCATCACTTGCAACCGCGAGGTACTTCCCGTCCCACTGAATCGAGCCGGCCTGCGTCGGAGCCGCTCCGCTCCAGCCGAGCTCTCTAAATCTCTTACCGCCATTGGCCAGCTCGGCCACCTTGCCGGCGCTCGTCAGCGCAAAAAGATTGCCGTCGTTATCGTAGGCAACCGAACCGTAGCGGGCGTCGTTGCGCCCTGCATAGATGGTTGGGCTGCCTTTGGCGGCGACGTAGATCGCAATGCCGGATTGAGTAGCGGAGCCGCCGGAAACGGCAAGGTTTCCGGTAGAAGAATCCACGGCACAAGACTGCGGGGCGGCTCCGAGGGGGTCGTGGAGCACGGCAATCGGCCGCGTACCGCCGTGCGCGTATCGCAGCACTTCGTTACCGGCCGGGGCAAAGACGTCGCCGTTTTTCCCGGCACAGAGCGCGTTTGCCCGAACGTCGAGGAGCCTGCCTTGCGGCTTACCCGCGGGATACGAGTAGACGTGAACGCTACCGTCCTTGGCGTCCGCCACGTAGAGGAGATCGCTGGATTGTGCGTCGGCAGCCATGGTCGAGCCCACTCCGAGGCGGCCTAACTCGGCGGTGGCAGCGTTTGACCGGCCCGGAACCAGAGCGTTCGTTTGCGTCTGCGAACCGCCGCAGCCCCAAACCATGGAAAGAACCGCGCATGCACTTAGCCCGCCACGCAACAACCCCGAGAAAGCCTTCATATCCACGCTCCCCTTTTTACGCCGCGTGAATTTCGGCGGCGTGCCTTCTCTTACTGCAGCGGCGGGAAGGTCGTGACTTTTTTCGAGAGCGTATTTGCCGCGGCGTCGAATCGCGACGGCCCCTTCGGACTCGAGTTCGGGATGGGTTCGGCGTTCAGTCACGGAGGCCGCGCTCGGCCAAGGCCGGACCAGACGGGGGCGACTTTTGTCCGGCCCTTCCGCCGGCAACCTTTTTCAGCGAACCGTTGTTTGGGGTAGGGATGTATAGCCTAAGTGCGCCCGTTGCTGTCCTCGCAATCAAGGCCGAGCGCAATTCTGCCGACGCCGCCGACCTTTCCGAACCCGTCTATGGGGGCTATGCCAACGGACGCGGCAACATCGTTCTTTTCGGGAAAGAAGCCGCATACGGCGTCAACTTGAAGAAGCAGACGCTGCAACTGCGTCCGCAATTGAATCCGGGCGCGCAAGCACGGTACGATGCGACCGCAGCCGGCGAGGATTTTCAGTACGGCAACAAGACGTTTCGCAGGTTGAGCGAGCCGCAGATCATCGAGATCTGCGTATCGAGCTCGTTTAGACTGACTCCCAGGCAACTGCCTTACTAGGCAGTTTTAGGGCGTTTGCTCGGACCCGCGCTGGGGCCGGCGCTCTTCACCCGCGCGATAGCGATAGACGATGCGGCCTTTCGTCAAATCATACGGCGAAAGTTCCACGTCTACACGGTCACCGGGGAGAATTCTGATGCGGTGGCGGCGCAGGCGTCCAGCGATATGAGCGAGGACGACGTGGCCGTTGTCGAGCTCGACGGAGAAGGTCGTGCTCGGAAAAACTTGCTTAATGCTGCCCAGCACTTCAAGAGGTGCTTCTTTGACGTTTTGGACAGACTTGGTTTTTGGCGGGCGCGGGCCGGATCTGCTTTTTCGATTGCGAGGCGGAATGTTGCGTACTCCTTGTACTTAGCGATATCCAGGCTACCAGTTATTCAAGCGCAAGGTTCCTCCGTGGCGGAGGCTTGCGCTCGCTAGAAGCCCGGGGAGGTCCGTAATAGCTACCGATCTTTCACTGGCGCAATTTTATCGAACATTCGAAAGATCGCGCTGCTCTGTGGCTGGATTCTCTCACAAATTGCTTGGGGCTGCAACTTAATATATAAGAGAGGCGAGCCCGCCGCCGCAACCGCATGGCGTGAGAACACGCTTACTTGCCGTCCCTCAACTTCCGAAAAAGCCTGTTCTTTGGGGTTCCCGCCGAAACGATCGGCGTCGATCCGGGGAACTTTTCGATCGCGGCGACATCTCCAATCGACAGGGGCTACTTTTGTCCCGCTTCCGCGGCGAGGCTCATACAGTTAGTTCATACAGTTTCTTGATACGGTCGCGGCTGTATGTGGCCGGCGTCACGTCGGTGCGCTAACTTGGTCGTATGCTTAGGCCCGCGATGGCGTGCACGCAATCAAATCTCCGTCGGCTCCACGGGTCGCAAGCGTGAAATCGATCTTCTCGGATAGCTAAGTCCGCGGAAGGGCCCGCTCGAGACCTCCCTCGGCCTCACGCAAAACTCGAGCGACAAAGGCACAAGGAGCAACTTTATGCGTTTCAATCTTAAACGGACCGGATTCTTCGCCGGAACGGTAGCGTTCTCGCTCGCGATGGTAGCGTGCCACGGGCAGTCGCCCGGGAACTCGGGTTATATTCCCTCAAACTCGACGGCCCTTTCGGTGCCGCAAGCCGGCGCCGGTCTAACCGCGCCGGACGCAAAGCGAAAAATCCAGATCGTCTCGAGCTGCGGCAAACACGTCCACATCGTTCTTCTCGGCATTGTCGACTGCAGGTTCCGCGAACGGGGTTATGGAGACGGCACGTTCACGCTGGCAAACGATACGAAAGGCGTAGTCGTGATCACGCCGATGAGCGGCTCGCAATCGACGAAGTTCACGATCCTCGGTGCGCTGCTGGGCAGCGGACACTTCGTCGTGAAAGACGCGAAGGGCCGCCAACTGAAAGTGACGGTGAAGGTCACCCTTTAGCAAAGCCAACCTCCTCTCAAAGCGGTGAAAAGGCTCGTCCCAGGCGGGCCTTTTTCCTGTAGCGGGGTTCGGCGGAGGGCGGCCGGCGGCCAGCCGAGGAGTGACCCCGCAGCGCGAGGAAAATTACGAATATGTCTGGCCTTGCGGCTCGACGACTCGTGCAATTAACGCTCGCCCTCGCAGCGAGTGGATGCGCGCAAGAGTTACCCACCCCGGCGCAGCCCTATTTAGGCACGTCGCAGGTTCTCGCGCAACCGGCGACCCATTTCTACGGCAACGATTTCATGTATTCGTCTCAGCCCGCCAGCAACGAAGTAGTCGTCTATAAACGCAAGAAGAAAAGCTACACGCTGACGCCCTACGAAACGCTGACTACGGGGTTCGCGAAACCCATGGGCATGGTGACGACACCCGACGGACGCTGGTACGTCGCCAACTCCGGAGCTTCAGACGTCCTCGTCTATCGCACGACGCGTTCGGGGCCCCAAGGCCCTAAAGCAACGCTTCGGGATGACGGAGAAGTTCCGGTCAACGTCGACGCCACCCCCAACCAGCGGCTCGTCGCGGTTTCTAACGGCACGACGAGCGGAGGCGGCGCGGGAAGCGTGAGCGTTTACCTGAACCGGCACCATCGGCCGTCGCGCAAACTGACCTATGGCAGCGATCCGGTCCAAGGCGAGGGTATCGCGATCGATTCGCAGGGCAACTGTTATTGGAGCTTCAACGATCCTAACGAGTTGACCGGATCGATCGTGGAATTTGCGGGCTGCAGTGGAACCGGCACGCTCTTCGAGTCCGGAATCTTGAAAGCCGGCGGACTGGCCTTCGACCACAGCGGAAACCTGTACTACGTCGATCAACTGCTCGGCATCTTCAAATGCCAGGGCTCGTCGTGCGCAATTTTTGCACCAATCATCCTTGGCGGCCTCATCAGTCCGACGAACGTCAACTTCGATAACAGCGATCCCCAGAATCTATGGGTTGCGGACGCCGCGGGCTACCTCGATGCGGTAAATCTCCAAGGGTTAATCGCTTACATTCTGCAAATCATCGGCGGAGTTACCGACCCCCCAATCGGAGTCGCGCCGGCACCGGGGAGTTAGGAAGCAAAGGCCCATGGTTCCACCGCGACCGGGTTTGGGAAACGCGGCGGGGACCGCAGAGCTACCCGCACTTCTCAGGAAATTTCGGCTGCAGGCCGGTATCTCGCAGCAGGTACTTGCAGACCGCGCGCTCGTCAGCGCGCAGGCCATCAGCGCCTTAGAGCGCGGATTCCGCAGAGCGCCTTATCGCGCCACGCTGGAACGCATCGCCGATGCGCTCGCACTTTCGGACGAAGAGCGGCAGATGCTCGAGCTCTCCGCTCATCGTTCGCGCGGTCCGCGCCTCATCGAGGGCGAACGAGCGCCGCCGAACAATCTGCCGCGTCAGCTAACGTCGTTTCTCGGACGCGAAGCGGTCGTTGCGGAGATCGCGGATTTAGTTGCGACGGCCCCACTCGTCAGCATCGTCGGAACCGGCGGAGCCGGGAAGACGCGCGCCGCGATCGAGGTCGGAAGACGCTCCATAAACCATTTCCCGCATGGGGTGTGGTTCGTCGAGTTCGCGCCCCTCGGCAATCCCGCCCTCGTGCCGCATGCCCTCGCGGGAGCGTTGCGCGTTCAAGAGTCACCCAAACGCTCTCTGCTCGAGACGCTCGTCGCCTTTCTGGCGCACAAACGTTTGCTAATTATCCTCGACAACTGCGAACACGTTATCTCACAGGCGCGGTCCGTGGCGGGATCGCTGCTGCGTGAATGCCCGACAGTTGCGTTGCTGGCGACGAGTCGAGAGGCCCTGAGCATCACCGGCGAGCGAACCTATAAAATCCCCTCTCTCGCGGTTCCTAGGCAAAGCCGGCCCTCCGCGGTTGAGGCCGCGCAGTATGGCGCCGTCGCCCTTTTCGTGGACCGCGTTCGGGCCGCCGCTACTCGCTTCGAACTGACCGAGGAGAACGTAAACCCCGTAGTCGAGATCTGCCGGCGTCTCGATGGCTTACCCCTCGCGCTGGAATTAGCGGCCGCACGAGCAAGCATGCTCTCACCACAGGAGATCCGCGATCGCCTCGATCGCGTCTTCGACGTGCTGACGGTAGCCCCGCAAACGTCGGTCCCGCGCCACGCAACGATGCGCGCGGTGATCGATTGGAGTTACGAGCTCCTCTCCCCGCAGGAGCGGCTGCTCTTCGATCGGCTCGCCATCTTCGTCGGGGGCTTTACTCTGGAAACGGCGACGACCGTATGCGCCGACGAAAACGTTCCCCAACACGACGTTCTAGAGTTGCTTTCGTCGCTGATCGGGCAATCGCTGGTTATGGTCGACATAGGGGCCGGCAGCGCGCGCTATCATCTGCTTGACGCCACGAGGCAATACGCGTTGGAAAAACTAGTGGGTAGGGGCGAACGAGACGTGCTGGCGGCGCGCCACGCGCTCGCGCTACTTAAGGTGGCGGTCCGACTCGACCGTCAATGGTATGGCGCTTCCGAGCAAGCGTGGTTTCGCGAAGCCGAAGCCGAACTCGATAACTTCCGCGCGGCGCTTGGGTGGTCACTCGAGGCGCGAAACGATCTTCACTCCGGTAGTCTTCTTGCCGGAGCTCTTGCAAGGCTATGGTATTCGGTTTCTCCCGTGGAAGGGCGCCGTTGGGTTCGCCTGGCGATGGACCGGATTGCCGAAGTTGGAGCCGGCGAACTCGCGCAGCTCTACATTGCGGATGCGGAACTCTGCGGGGCGCTTGGCGAGTCGGCGGCATCACTCGCATCTGCGGAACAGGCGTTACGCCTCGGCTCCACACTCGACGACCTGCAGGTAGCACGCGGCCAACACGCTGCCGGTAGCGCGCTGGCGGCAACTGGGAAGGGCTCGAAGGGCGAAGCGCTTCTGCAGGAGGCGCTGGCTACCGCCGAGCGCCTCGCGAATCGCCGCCTGCAAGCGCTAGCGTTCAGCGATCTCGGAACCGTCCGCTCTCGGCGGAAGGACGTCAACGGCGCGCGACAATTCTACGCTGCAGCACTCGCACTTTACGTTTCGCTAGATCTCGAGAGACCCGCCGCATCGATCGCCGGTCACCTTGCCGAAGTCGAATTCGAGGCGGGCGATCCGGCCGCTGCGCTGCACCGAGCCGAAGAGGCTCGCATCGGCCATGCCGCGACTCGGAATCGTCGTTCGGAAGCGGCCGATTTGAGCAATATGGCGGCATATCTAGTGGCGCTCGACTGTTTTGACGACGCCCGCTCGCATGCATCGCAAGCCTTGGAGGCCGCCCAAGACGTCCGCTCGCCGGTGCTAACGGCATTCGTTCTGCAACACGTTGCCGCGATCGCGACGCTGCACCAAGACTCGGGCGAGCCTCGATCGGCAAAGCACCGCGAACAGGCGGCGATGCTGCTGGGCTTCGTCGAAATGCGGCTGAAATCGCTTGGTGCCTGCCGCGACTATACCGAACGGCAAGAGCACGACCGCGTCGTCTCGGCGCTTCGAGAGGCGCTCGGTGAGCGCCTCGACGAGCTCATTGCCCTTGGCGCGCAATGGACCGAAGAGGCCGCCATTGCTCTCGCGTCTCAGCATGTTAAAGCGGCTACTTAGCATTCTCACGAATCGCCGCCATATTCGCGGCGCAGGGCAACGGGCCCGAGCGCAGCGGCAACATCTTAGGGGATGGTCGTCGTAACGGGGCTAAGATTTCTCTATGCAAGGCTTGGTGGTCCAAACCCAAGACTCGTCGTTGGGGCGGTGGACCGTAGGGCGATGGACCCCGTCCTTGGATTCGCCGTTTCACGACTCCGTCGAGCGCATCTGGTACTTCGCAGGCCAGTTGACGCACGCAAAGGAGCGCGTCTTTCCGGACGGGACCGCGGAGCTAATCGTAATGTTAGACGAGCGGCATCGTGACGGAGGCGACCCCGCGCTTGCGCCATTTCCTACCGTGTGCATCAACGGATGCCGGACGCAACCCTCAGTCGTTGTGAGCCCGCCGGGACGCTGCCGCGTTCTCGGCATTAGTTTTGCACCGGCCGGAGCGTGCGCGCTTTTGCGATCGAACATGAAGGATCTGGTCGACGTGACGGTTGACGTTCGCGACGCAATTGGACGCGCCGCCGAGGAGCTGGGAGAACGCTGCGCCGCCGCTGCGCAGGTCTCGCCGCTAAACGAAAGACGAAACGCTGCCTCCGTTATCTTCGCTGCGGTGGATTGGCTGCAGACGCACATGCGGACCGAATGCGACGCCCTGGTCCGTTGGACTTCGACGATGATTCGCGAAGCGCGAGGCACGGTTTCACTCGACCAGCTCGGTGGTCGACTGGGCGTGTCGCGCAACGAATTTGCCCGGCGCTTTCGCGACGGGACCGGATTGACGCCGAAGCGCTTCGCGCGGATCGTTCGTTTCCATAGTGCGCTTTCGCTCCTCCATCGCACCGGGCAGATCGCGGCCGTAGCGGCCGAGCTCGCTTATTACGATCAGGCACATATGTACCGCGATTTCGCGGAGTTCGCGCACCTGACGCCAGGCGACTTCGTAGCTGCCCGGCGGTATCCGGAGTCGCCCAGCCTTGCCGAACCTTGAACAATTTTCCAAGACGCGGCGGCTGCGATATCTTATGCTAAGGCGATGAATGCCACACAAGTGAGGACGAAAGTGCAAACCGTTTATCCGAGCGTTCGCTATAACGACGCCAAAGCCGCGATCGCGTGGCTTAAATCGGCCCTGGCGTTCGAGGAGAAAGAGGTCTATGCCGGCAATGGCGATACCATCGCACACGCGGAGCTGCAACTGGCGGGTAACTTGATTATGCTAGGGAGCGTCAAAGACGATCCCTATGGTACGAGTCCGAAAACTTTAGGCGGCGTTACGGGCGGAATCTATATAGCGCTCGACGGCGGCGCGCAAGTCGACGCCGCCTACGCTCGTGCCAAGGCCGCGGGAGCTCGGATCGTCCGGGAACTCGAAGATACGGACTACGGCTCGCACGAATTCGGCGTGTGCGATCCGGAGGGGCATATTTGGAGCTTCGGCACCTATCGGCCGCAGGCGACTTCGTAGCGGCGGCCAATCGCCGCACGGGGCCGGGGCAGACAGCTTGCCATGGGCTTGAGCCTCGCATCCAAAGCCCGGGGGCGTTACGTTCGCCCAAGTTCATCGTTTCTGCGTAGGTAATCCGCCGCGCGCTCGTAATCGAAGAAGCAATGGCGAAAGCGACTTCCTCGTGAACGGCGTGCGCGGCTGGGTGACCGCCGCGGTCGTCTTCGCATTGGCGTTCCTGGTGTGGGGCGTTCTGGCCGGTGCGCTCTCCGCACTGTTGCTGCTTTTCACGGCCGTGCTGCTCTCGGCCGGCCTTCGGCCGATCGTCGATCGTCTCGGGAAACGGATGCCGTTCGGGGCTGCCGTCGGCCTTTCGTTTAGCGTCGCGATCGTCGCGGTCGTCGCAGTCGGCTTCCTTCTGATCCAGCCGCTGGGCGCAGAACTCGTGAAGTTGATCCAGACCATACCTAGCTATGCGAACTCGCTGCAGCATCAACTCGCCGCAGCGCAACGTTACCTTAGGAACGACCAAATGGCGCGACAGCTCGCCTCCGTATTGGCCAGTTCCGCCGGCACCGTGGCAAGCGTGATCGGACCGCAGCTTCTCAGTGGGCCGAAGCTTATTGCAACGGCGATCGGCGATGGTCTCCTCATCGTTTTGCTCGCGATCGGCTGGATGCTGTCATCGGACGAACTCGAGCGGTTCGTCCTCAGTCTGATGCCGCCGAGCGTGAGCGGCGACTGGCGGGATGCCTTTGCCGACATCGGCGCCAAGCTTAGCGCTTACGTGCAGGGCGTTGTTCTCAACGGCGCCATCGTCGGCGTCGTGATGGGCGCTTCGCTTGGGCTGATGGGCGTTCCGTACGCCCTGCTCCTGGGATTCATCGCGGCGATCTTTCAGGCGATCCCAATGGTGGGTGCCGTGATCTCCGGCCCAGTCATTCTCGTCGTGGTGCTGGCGACCAGCGGCTGGGAAAAGATGCTGCTTGCGTTAGCGATCTTCGTGGTCGTCCAAGCCATCGACCAAAACGTGCTCTCGCCGATCATCTTCGGCCAACGCGTTCAGCTGAGTTTTCTTTTGATCATTTTAGCCACCATCATCGGTGGAACGCTGCTCGGAATCGGCGGTGCCTTCCTGGCCGTTCCGGCGGCGGCCGTCCTGCAAGTGCTCGTCGTTCGCATCGTGGCACCCGCGATTCGCCGCGCCAACGGCGTGCAGGCTGCGGGCAACGACTCATCTTAATGCGGCGTCAATCGAATCTACGCAGCAAAGCGCGGATCGGTAAAGCAGCCGGTCTCTATTGCGCACTGCAAACCGGATACGAGCAATGCCTTACCCGACTCCTTGGAGAGCACGCAGCTCGCGCCTGCGAGATGACACGCGCGGCCCCAAGCGCGCGTTACCGTCCCCGTATAGACCACAATGACGCACTCTGGTAAAACGAAGCGCAGCTGGCGCAACATCTCGAGCGGATCCACTTTCTGACGATCGACGTCGGCAACGAGCACGTCGGGTGAGAGCTTCCCTAACGCGGCCACGTCGAGGTGGGCGACGATCGCTAGGCCTGGCTGACCGGCGGCTTTAAGCGAAGCGCCGAGCAGCGGAATGTCCTTGGAGTCGACGGCCAAGCAGCATAGGCGGGCCATAACTAGTTACGCTTTCAGGCGGACGAAGCAGTACGTCGCCGCATAAGAGAAGAAGCGGGTCTTAAGCTTACCATCGAGGCGAGAAACTCACCATCGTGAAAAAGTCCGATTCCGCCCGCCCGGACTAAGCGTTGACGCTTAGAGCCGATTTCTTGCCGGAGTCGGATCCGGCGTACCCCATCGTCGAGGCGATCCTTCGCGTCGTGCCGGCGTCGCGGTGGGCATTCGCTCGCCTGATGCCCGAAGGGGAACTGGCCGGACTCCTGCTCGATACCCGCGGAGACGGCGGCGAGCTGTCGCGACTCAAGGGTGAGTTCGAACGCCAGCGCGAGAAGGCAAAGAAGGGCCCCCGCATCGCCGCCACACTCGGTCCACTCGGCGACTTCGAAAGCGGAATAACGCTGCTATTCGCCGACGCCCACGCCAGCTTCGGAATCCTGACGTTGCTCCGGACGAGCGAGCTGGGACCGTTCACGTCAAGCGAAATCAGCGTTCTGGCATTGTCGCTCGACGCTGCGTCAGAGCGTCTCTCGGCCCTGCGCCTACACCCCCACGAAGCCGGACGACCCGCTCCGGCCGACGTCGACGATCGGCCCGCCGGCCCGGCGCGAGCTAGCGACGCACCCGAGGCTTCCGACGAATCCTTCTACGTGCTCGATCGCGACCTTCAGATCGTACTGGCCTGGACGGCCGAACAGCAACGCCGCGTCGCGCTCACCGGGCTGCGTACGAGGATTGCCCATCGCCTGCCGAAAGTGCTCGAAGAAGCCGTCCGCGACCTGATCGCCGGGTGGCGGAGCGACGCCGGTTCGCAAAAGATCGGCGTCGCGCATCCGGTCCCGTTCCTAGTCGTGCGAACGCAGCCAATGTCGGGGCCGGCCGGACTCTTCATCGGCGTGCGGATCGACCGCTTTAAGCCGCCGAAGTCGCTGAGCGGCCCGGCGGCGCGCTTCCATATCTCGCCGCGGGAGCTGCAAGTGCTTGCGATGCTGCTAGATGGGGCGAAGCTCGAGGATATCGGTCGAGAGCTGCACATCGCTGCTTCAACCGTTCAGCATCACGTCAAGAGCATGATCGACAAGACCGAAAGCCGGAACCGTACCGAGTTGATTGCTCGGGTGCTGGGATGGGAAAACGCGGCGGATATGGGGCGCTTTTCACGATAGCGCCGCGCTCCCGGTCCGCGCTACACTGGCAGGTCAAAAGATGAGCGGATCCGGAGTGGCGGCTCGAACCGCCCTAATGGTCTTTTCTGGAGAGTACGACGTGACGTGCAAGCGTCAGTGGTCCGAGGTGCTCGAGGGCCTCTGCTGCGAGCCAAACGTCATCATTGACTTTAGCGACGTTAGCTACCTAGACGCTACCTGCTTGACCGAGATGTTGAAGATGCACGCGCGTCGCCACGACCAGGGGTTCGACCGTGAAACCGTTGTCCTCGGTCGGCCGCTCGTCCGAAGGCTCTTCGATCTGCTGAAAATGCAAGGCGTCGTTCGCGTCGTCGAATGCTTGGACGATGCACTGCAACTGCAGAGACTTGCACCTACGGTTCGTCATGCATTTTGTGGGAATGCCGGAACGGCCACTCGAAGGCGCGACCGCCAAGCCTAAATGACAGGGCGCGTGGATCGGACTTATGGATCCATCAAAGGCCTCGGGCTACTCGGGATTCATATCGGCGCGATTGCCGCCTTATGGCCGGCTTTCTTTCAGTGGCCGGCACTGGCAGCCGCAAGCGTCGTATCCTATGCGACCGTAGCTTTGGGCATTTCACTCTGCTTCCATCGCGTCCTAACGCACCGCAGCTTGCGCCTCATCAAACCGTTGGAATACCTGCTGGCGATCTTCGGAACGCTGGCGCTGCAGGGCGATCCAATCCGATGGGTGGCGGTGCACCGCAAGCACCACGCGCATGCCGATCGAGAGGGCGACCCTCATAGCATCCAAGGCGGGTTTAAGTGGGCGCACGTCGACTGGCTTTACCGGCACAACATCGCGCTACCCTCGGATGAGGAAATGCTACACTTCGCGCCCGACCTCTGCGCCCAGCGATTCTATCGCGCGCTGCAGTACCTGAACATCCCGCTTCAGATCGGGCTGGGGATCGGACTCTTTGCGTTCGGTGGGTGGCCGTCAGTGATTTGGGGCATTTTCGTCCGGTTGGTGATTAGCTATCATTCGACGTGGCTGGTAAACAGCGCGTCCCATATGCTCGGCTATCGCTCATACGAGACGACCGACCAATCGACGAACTGCTGGTGGGTCGCGCTCATCTCTTGGGGTGAAGGTTGGCATAACAATCACCACGCCTTTCCCTTCTCGGCGCGCCATGGGCTGCGCTGGTTCGAGATCGACGTGACGTGGTGGCACGTCAGGATCCTTTCGTTTCTGCGACTTGCAGACCAAATCAAGATCCCAAGCAAATCGATACAGCGGCTACGCGAAGTCGCTAACGGCGGCTCGCGTTCGGATTCGATCGCAGGCGAGCGGTCCTTTTCAGGTCTTTAGCGGGGCATGCCTTCGTTCGGTGAAAGCGCCTTTTCGAGTCGTTCCGTTGGTCCTTTTGCAGTAAAGCACGTCGCGCTGCGGGTAAAACGCGGCACCGCTTAAAGAGTCAAAACACCTGCTCCCGAGCGATCAATTCGATCGCGCAACTTTATTCCGTCCTTTCGGTTCATCGGGTACAGGAAAAGAAACTCAAATGAAAGTTGAACGTTTTATGATGGACCTAACCAAAACCACGCCGCGCAGCTCCAGCGAAACGATGCTCGGCATCGTGCAACTTGCGCGCACGACCGACAAAGCAAAGGCGTTAGCGCACGATACGATTGGCGAGTACGAGTACGATTCCCCGATGGACCAAGGCCTCTTCGAGTACCTCGACATGGATCCGAAGGCATTCCTTAAAGTCGTGAAGGATGCAAAGAATGACTCTGAAATCGAAGCATACGCGAAGACGTTCGTCGCTAGGAAAGATCCTCGGAGCATCGAGGCCTTCAACAAGAAATTCATCTCGGCGATCCCGACCGGTGAATCATTGAAGCACTTTGAGGAGCTGCGTAGCAAGGTCGCTCCAAGCCGCAACGATATCGTGTCTTGGTCTGACCTAATCGATCTAGAAGAAGGTCGGACGGTTCCCCTTCGCGGGGTGGCTCGCGCCTAAGCAGGAGCCGGCCGCCTAGCCGACTAGAGAGGGGAGCACGATCGTGCTCTCCTTTTTCATCCTAGCGATACCTTCCGCCTACGATGCGTCCCGATGAAACTAAGCCGTCACTTCGCCATTGCAATCGCCGCGCAAGCCACGTATCTGGCCGCATCGGCACTGCTCTCGTGGACGTCGATGACGTAGTTACCCTTTAGCAAGTAGTCGAGCGTAACGTCCGATAGCGTGGTAGTGCTGCTCCCATTTACGATGTCGGTCAAGGTATACGTGGGTACCGGGTTCAGGTTCGCGCAGGTGCCGGTGTGGATATGGATGGGCTGCGCGCCGTTTTGGCCGTCGGCCATGAGGACGACGATCTTAACGCCGCCCGCAACTTGCTCGAGCTTCGCCGTGCCGGTCTTGCCCGGCCGATTCTGAGCGTATAGTTCTAAATTCAAGGTCGACGGATCGGCGCGGGCCGCCACGCAGGCGATTACGACGAGCGTCGCTGCGGCAAGTGCCGCACACAGACTTTTCACGATTTAACTCCTCTATTTCTACCAGTGGTCGGGTGAGCTGCCTCATCGAGCAGCCGCAATCGCAGCCAGTTGGTACCAGTGCAACGCCGTCGCATAATCCTGCGAAGCGCTTTCGCCGTACTCGTACATATGGCCGATCGAGATTTCGTCGGCGGTTTCCGGCTCGTTCACGAGCCGCGACCAAACTCGCGGAGGGCAGTTGCGGCGGCATCGTCGCCTCCGCGCCGTCGTCGGAAAACGCGCCGCGCCGAAAGGATCACGACGTAGCTTTCGGCATTGTGCGTAGGCCAAATGCCAAGCGGCAAGTCAGCTTTCGCCGGGTGGCCGGCGTTTATGATTGCGGTAACGATAGCGCCATCACGAATCGAGGTGCCACGAGGATAGCGGAAGCAATTCCGCGGCCGGCCAGCTCGATATCCTTTGGGTCGATGGCCAAGGCACGTGCGCAGGCCATAAATAGCACGCTTTCAGGGCGACGAAGCGATTGCGTCGCGCGATTGGGGCCAAGAAGCCCCTGCCAGCATAGCATGACGGAGAGGAGCTAACCATCGTGAAAAGCGCCCGCCGAGGCCGGACTAGCGCACAGGAACCGTGCGTCCTTCTTCTAGATCGAGCAGGTCGGGCCAGGAGGTGACGTCGGTTCGGCTGGGCGCGACCTTGGCGCGTAGTTCATAAAAGGCCTCTAAGAAATCTCCGGTCGGAAGATCTGAGAGCCAATGCTCGTTAAACGCCTCGATCGATCGTGCATCCTTCCTAGCAACAAAGACTCCGGCGTAGGCTTCGATTCCGGAATTGTCCCTCGCGGTCTTGACGATATTGAGCAACTCCTGCGAGTCCATCCCGAGAAAATCGAAGAGCCGTCGATCCATCGGGCAGTCGTAGCGGTACTCGCCGAAGCGGCCCTGGGCCACGGCCTTTGCCTTGTCGATCGTTCGCGCGAGTTGCACGATGCCGTGCATCGTCTCTCGGACACTGCGCGGCGGCGTTTTCGTTAGGTCCATTACAAACCGTATCAAACCCAAGAAACCGCATAAATGCAACTTCTGCTGCCGTTTGGTGGTCTAAGGAAAGCTGTGATGGATTCTCTCCCGGTCGCCACGCTCGCAATTACAGGTGTCGTCAAAGGCCCCCCGTGTTCGGAGCGCTCCGAAGCGGTCTACGGAGGCTACGCAAATGGGCGCGGCGAGGTCGTCTTGTTTGCAAAAGACGTCGCCTATCGAGTCAACTTCAAGAACCAGATCTTGAAGGAGCGACCGCCCCTTAACGCTGGCGCCCAAGCGCGCTACGATGCGACCGAAGCGGGCGAGACTTTTGAGTATGGCACGAAGAGCTTCCACCGCCTGAGCCACGAGCAGATCTCCGAGATCTGCACGGCCGGACAATTTAGGGTTGGCTCGCGATTCTAAGGTTCTAGGCCGGTAAAGCACGTAACCGCGACCGCCGCAGCCGGAGCGCAATAGAGTCTAAGCAGGAGCGTCTTCGTTTTCCATACGATACGGGCTTAGTGCCGTTCGCGCTGTCATTACTCGCATTTCTCCTGTCGATCTGGATCGTGGTTCCAGGTCCGATCGTTCCGCTGTTCGTTCTGACGGTTGCCGGTACCGAACTCTGGCCGGCGCTGACATTTTTTGCCGCCGTCGCGATGTTCGTCGCGTGGCGCTCGCGCGGTTCCCTGCGACCGGCGGCAGTGATCATCGCGCTGGCGGCGCTGCTCTGTACGCTCGTCCCGCCGCTTGCCTATGCGATACGAGGTCCCTACGTCCCGTTGTCGGCGCTACTGACGCCGCTTCCCGAACGCGCGATCGCGGCGCGCTCCGGCGCCCCCGTCGTGCTCGCGATTTATGGCGGCGCGTGGGAGCACGGCTCGCCGAAAAACGATGCGCGACTCAATGCGATCGTCGCTTCTTGGGGGTACCGCGTCGTCGCGCTGCATTACCCGCACGCGCCTCGCTCGCACTGGCCTGCACAGCGTGACGCCATTCTTCGTCAAATCGACGCCTTGCCAAGTGGCCGCGTCGCCGTGCTCGGACACTCGTCCGGCGCGCAATTGGCCGTCATCGCCGCAGCTATGCGACCGCACCGGATCAGCGCGGTCGTAACCTACGAAAGCCCCGTGGACCTCGAGCTCGGCTATGAATATCCGCCTCTACCTGGCCTTATCGACCTGCGTCACATCCTGCTCGACCTTTGCGGCGGCACGCCGGAAGAGCAACCCGCGTGTTACCGAAGCGGATCTCCACGATACGTAGTCCACGCCGGTATGCCGCCAATTCTCATGATCGCGGCGGGTCGCGACCACGTCGTCGACCTTGGTTTCGAACATCTTCTTCGCGACGAACTTCGAGGCGATGGCGTCAGCGTCACCTACGTCGAGCTGCCCTGGGCCGATCACGCTTTCGAGACTCTCCCAACCGGCTTTCACAATCGCATCGCGCTCTGGTACCTTCGGCAGTTCCTGGATCTTCACTTGAATAGGCCCTGACCGTGCGTCGCGTTGCACTACTCCTCATCGCTTGGGTTTGATGGACGTGCACTCCGCGAGAGCCGGCGCGTTTTAAATTAAATCGGGCCAAGCGCCTTAGTGAGAAGTTGGCAAGCGTCGCCGACTTCCTTTGCGATCAGGTCGTTGAGTAGCCCGTTCATCCGCAGAATCGTCTCTTGGTTCTTCTCGGGTTCGAGCGCGAGATTATGGACCTCTTGTGGATCGTTTAGAAGGTCGAAGAGCTGGACGTCGTTGTTCTTGAGAATTTCGTCTAGAGTCCGTGGCGTGTTACAGGCAGTCGGAGCATAGTACCGCCCAAATTTATAGCGTCCGTCAAATGCCAGTGCGAGCAAACCACGCTTGGACAGGTTCGCCTCGGATAGAGGCGGCGAGGGTTCGCCCCTAAACTGCGTGTCCATCGTTTTGTTGAGGAAGTCGCCGTCGACGGTTGCCGGCCCGACGTAGTTGAAGAGAATAGCCGGGCGTATCTGCGTCAGACTTGCTTTCTCGGGATCGGCCAATAGCAACGAAAAGTCACGGCCGGGGAGGGCCGTCACCGCGGCTGGGCGTTTCGAGTCGGGCAGTCCCGTCAGTCCGACGAACGTGGGGAGTAGATCCAGATGACTGGTGAGTGCGGAGCATGTCGCGCCGGCTTTCGCGGCAGGATGTGTGACGACTAACGGCACGTGGACGTTTTCCTCGTAGACGAACGGGCCTTTGCCCTTTAGGCCGCCGTGGGCGCCTCCCATTTCGCCGTGATCGGCCGTAAAAACGACAACGGTATCACGCCACAAATCCATCTCGTTCACGACGTCGACAATCTGCTGTATGCCCCGGTCGACGTCTTGAATCGCATTGAGGTAATAGTTGTAAAAGATCGTCCACATGTCTTTGCGATCCGTTGGGATCGTACCCGACCAGCCATCCCAACCCTTTTTGTATTCCAAAAGTGCGTTGGGCATGCCCGGCGCGGCGAGAGATTCCTCAAGGCTGTCGGGAAGGTTGAAGGACCAGTTCTTTTGGTAAATCGAGTTCGCCGGCGGAGGCGGTATTGCCGACGGTATTACCGGAATCTGGACCGGCGGCTGGCCGGGAACGTTGCCATCTCCGTACATGATGTCGTGAGGATTGACGAAACTTGCGACCATGAAGAACGGCTGCCCACTCTTTCGAGCTTTAGGAGCGGCCTCGCGGAGATATCGCGCGCTTTCGCCGGCGATAAAGAGATCGTTATCGTAGCCGCTATCCGGCGTGCTGCCGATGTCACCGCCGGCACCGAATACGTCAAAGCCGTAAGCTTGGGCGGCGTCGCGGTAGTTGACGGTCGGCTTTGGGTTGAGAATCGCCTTGTCCATTTCGAACTTGCCGAAATAGGCGGTCTTGTAGCCCAGTCCTTTCAAGACGGATCCCATATTGGGCATCGCGGGGTTCAGGCTGTGCACGAACGAGAACTGCATTTGGTCGATGACGCCGGTGACCTGAGGGGGTTGGCCGGTCAGGAAGGACGCTCTGGACGGCGAGCATTGAGCGGAGGAGATGTAATGCTTTTGAAAAGTGACCCCGCGCCCCGCAAGCGCATTCATGGCAGGCAAAGAATAATCGGAGCCTGCAAGAAGCCTTTCAACCCTTTGGTCTACGATGATAAAGACAATGTTATAAGGCGGTTTGCTGGAGTCAAAGCCAACTGACGGGCTTTGCGGCGTCTGGGCTACCGCGTATTCGGGAATCCGCATCAGTCCCAGGCCGGCCAAAAACTGCGCGCATCGTGTGAGGAACTTGCCCCTGGTCTTACCGCTCTCGCCATTGGGTTTCATCGTGTCGCATTTCTCCCTTGGCCGACGTAACGAAGTCGAGGCTTGGCAATCGCTACGCTTTATTTAGCGACGTTGCTCCGCGTCCCGCGTTTCGCGCTCCGCCGTTCCGTCCCCTGGACGGATTTGGCACTGCGTGAGAGCAGCGAAAGGTAGCGTCCGGGCAAGCGAACGAAGACGTACTAGTGATTGAACGCCTGGCCATGATGTCAACGTGATCGTTCATCTGGTCGACGGAACCTACGAGCTCTTCCGCCATTTCTATGGACTGCGTCGAGCTACCGATGGGAAGGACCGGCGATTCGGGGCAGTCGTCGGAGTGCTCAATACCCTCCTTCAAATGATCGGCGAAGGCGCCACACACGTAGGCGTCGCCACGGATCACGTTATCGAGTCCTTCCGCAACGGGCTTTGGAGCGGCTACAAAACGGGAGCCGGAATCGATCCCGCGCTTCTCGCGCAGTTCGAACCGCTCGAGGACGGGTTGCGAGCTATGGGTATTGCGGTTTGGGCGATGGTCGAGCTGGAGGCCGACGATGCGCTGGCTTCGGCAGCAACAATCGCCTCGCAGGATTCTCGGGTGGAGAAAATCTGCATTTGGACTCCGGATAAAGATCTCTCGCAATGCGTGCGCCAGGATCGCATCGTGCAAATCGATCGAAGGAGTAAAGTCGTCCGGAACGCTGACGGCGTCCGAGCCAAGTTTGGGGTAAGTCCCGAGCTGATACCCGACTATCTTGCGCTCGTCGGCGATTCCGCCGATGGCTTTCCCGGGATCGCGGGCATCGGACCGAAAGGGGCGGCCGCGCTCCTCACACGCTATGGCGCGATCGAGTCGTTCCCGCCGCAAGAGCTCGGTGAGCGGCAAAGTCTCGCGCTGTTATTCAAGGTACTGGCAACACTTCGAACCGACGCAAAACTTTTTGCGGATGTCAACGAGTTGGAGTGGCGCGGGCCAACCGCCGAATTTCCCGCCCTGTGCGAGCGGCTCGACGCCCCCGATCTAGCCGCACGCGCTACCAGAGCCGCGCGAGCTCGCGCACGCTAACTCTAGCGCCAACGGCTATCGAGCCCCAAAATCGAGGTCCAGCGCGGGTCTCGGGACCGGAAGCGCAACCTTTTTTGACTCTATGGAGTATAAGGGTTTGCATTGGCAAGGAGTCTGTGAGACACTCCTTCCCGTCCTCAAGCGCGATCTTTCGAGTGGTCGATAAGTTGCGCCCACCGAAAGATAAGGCTTTAACATCTCCATTTTTTCAGAACTTGCTCTGGATGCTGCCATACTGCGCGGCATCGAAGACCTTCACTATATAGAGTCCACCCCCATCCAACGCTCGGCCATTCCCGTTGCGCTGGCCGGCCACGACGTCTTCGCGAGCGCTCCGACCGGCAGCGGGAAAACCGCAGCTTTCGGCATTCCGCTGCTCCAGAAACTGCTCGAGCGACGCGCCGACCGCGGTGCCGCGCTGATCTTGACGCCGACTCGCGAGCTGGCCCAGCAAATTGCGGAACATCTTCGGCAGTTGGCAAAACACACCAGCCTGCAAATCACGCCGATTTACGGGGGCGTGGCCATGAAACCGCAGATCAAAGCCATGCGCCGCGGTACCGACGTCATCGTCGCAACGCCTGGACGGCTCATCGATTTGATGCAGCAGGGCGAAGTTCGTCTAGACAATGTTAAGATTTTCGTGCTCGACGAAGCGGATCGAATGCTCGATATGGGCTTCTTACCGGCCGTAAAGCGCATCGTGGCCAAACTTCCGGCCCACCGCCAAACGCTCTGTTTCTCGGCAACGCTCGGCAGTGCGGTGGTGCAGCTTGCGCGCGAGTTCCTCCACGAGCCGGTGCGCATCAATTTAGCACCTCAGACGCCGGTACAAACCGTAACCCAGTGGGTGTACGAAGTGGAACCGCACAAGAAAACGGATCTCCTGGTAGACCTGCTCAAAGATGGGCGCGTCTATAACGCAATTGTTTTCACGCGGACCAAGTCGCGGGCCGAGCGCGTCGCCGGCGCTTTGATGCGACATCACGTCGATGCGGAGCGCATTCACGGCGACCGTTCGCAAGCGCAGCGCTCCCGCGTCCTTGAGGCGTTTAAGAAAGGCCGCTACCGGGTCTTAGTCGCCACCGACGTCGCCGCGCGAGGCCTCGACATCGACGATCTCGGACACGTCATAAACTACGACGTGCCCGCCGAGCCCACCGATTACATACATCGCATCGGGCGTACGGCGCGCGCTCAGAAGACCGGCGACGCGATTACGTTCGTCTCGCGCGATGAGGCCGGCTCGTTTGCACGCATCGAAGGCGCCATCGGCACACCTCTAAAGCGCAGCGAGCACGGCTTCATGGAGTCCGCATCCGCGGCTCGAGCCTTTACGGCCGAGCCGCAGGTGCGTCGCCGGACGTTTCAGCGCCGCCGTCGCCCTACGAGGTGATGCGCGCTGGAAACTAGTACGCGGAAATGCCGTTCGGAGTTCCCCATCCGGCCGGGCCGCTGTACTTTTTATAGCCGCCATCTTTCTTTGAGAGGCCGGCCTTGCAGAGATAGTCGTTGCAGTTGCCGTCGCTTCCAGACGTGATTGCGTGCAGCTCCGTCTTGCGTTTTCCCTTTCTAAGATCCCAGAAGATTTTGCCGCCGTTGGTTAGCTTGTTCACGTGGCCGGCGAGCGCGACGATGCCGGCCGTGAGCGGTGCTGCGACACTCGTTCCGCAGACATCGGTCCAGCCGCCGTAGGAGCCGATGTATTCGGCGACGCCGGGGCTACAGCCGGCCTCCGCGGAGATGTCCGAGATCGTCTTGCCGGCGCAGTCCGGATCGTGTTGCCACTTCGGCTTGGGGGTCGTGGTTGCGCAGCCCGCTCCGGCGCCGTCCCAGGCGGTTTCGCTAAAGATCGACCCGGACTGTTCTAGCTGCGTGCCGCCGACGGCGAGTACGTTCGCAAGCGCCGCGGGCCACTCGATCTGTGGATACCCGGAATCGCCGGACGATGCTATATAGGCGACGCCAGGGGTGCTAAAGTAGCTTGGGAAGTTGGGGTCGCCGCAGTTTTGGCCGTAGTTGAAACTACTGCACCCCCAGCTGTTGCTGAGGATCTTGGCACCGAGCTTAACGGCCGTCGCTTCGGCGTTCTCTAAGCCGCAGATGAGGCCCCCGCAATTGCCGCCTTCGATGAGATAGATCGTGCATAGGGGACAGCTGGCGGAGACCATTTCAATATCGAGGTCCGTTTCAATACACCACCCGAAGTTCTCACAACTCTCAGGATAGTTGGATTGTTGTCCCTCCTCATTGTATTTCGCAAATGTCGCCGTGCCCAGCCCGAATGTGCTGCGGTAGGTCGCTAAGTCCGTCGAGGCATTAGGCAAGTCGCCGAGCTCGATGAGCGCGACGATCGTTCCCGATCCCTTGCCCAGCGATCCCGAAAGATTATATACAGTCTGCAAGTCGATCGGGCGCCAGCCGCAGCTGCCGCCTGATGGCGAGCAGTCACGTTTCATACCCTTGGTCACAATTAATACGTGGCACTCCGGGCCCCCCGGAACTTCTTTACAGGCGCTCCGCGCTTCGTGCTTGGACTTCCACTCGGGCACGAAGTGCGCGGAGGTGGAGGCTCCGCTTTGCGACGGGCCGCCCGACGTTGGAACCGACGAGCCGGCCGCGTTACAGCCGGTGATGGCCAGCGCCACTACCAGCGGAAAAAACCTCAAAAATCCGTTCACAGATGCTCCTTTTCTTGAACCGGTCTGGGAACGGCAGTACTTATAAGGCGACGCGGGGCTTGCCTGTCCGGGTCGGCAGCCGGTCAGCCCGGGGGCCAAATCGCGATGCCGCCGGGGTAATCGAGTCCGGATTGGGAGCCGCCGATCGTGCGCTCCGGCGAAACGTTACCCTTTGCACCGGGAGCATAGACGGTTATGATGCTGCTCGAAAAGTTCGAAACGTAAAGATTCTCATTCGAGTCGACCGCCACTCCCGTCGGCGTGTCGAGCATGGTCTTCGGCCCCGCGATGGTGCGAATAGGTTTAGCATCGCCTTTCGCGTCTGCGGCAAAGACCTCCACGGAGCCTTGGGCGTAACAGCATCCGGCGACGACGTAGATGTTCCCGCTTTTATCGACGGTCAGCGACCCGGACTCACCCAGCCCCGTCTTCTTCCCCGAGATGGTTCGGATGGGTTTTACGTCGCCGCTAGCGTTCGAAGCATATTCGGTTATTCGCCCTTTGAGGAAATAATGGTCGACGTAGAAATTGCCTTCGGCGTCCATGGCAAAGCCGCTGTTGTGAGTCAATTTCGTACGCCTGCCGGCGATGGTCCTAATCGGCGTGTCGGAGCCGCTCGCGTTGGGCGCGTATTCGCTAATGCTGTCGTAGTTCTGTACGTAGATGTTGCCGTCGCTATCGACCGCAATACCTCCGGGAACGGCGATGCTATACCCGCTGAGCGTTGCGATAGGCGAGACGTTGCCCGAGGCTCCGGCTGCGTACACCGTAACGATCGCACCCGCAGGATTAGCCACGTATATGTTGCGACTTGCGTCGACGGCGATCGAGCGGGGGCCATAGAGGCCGGTGTTGGAGCCGCTTACGGTCTGAATCGGACGAAGGTCGCTACGCGCTATTCCCATTGCGTACACGGTTACGCTGTTGTTTCCTGGGTTCGTCACGTAGGCGCACGGGCATACGTGCGGGTCTCCAACGGATAAAAGACGGGCCGTGTCGAGCCCGAGCCTGGAGTCCGATGAAGCGCAGCCTGCCAAAAGCAGAAAAACTGTACAAAAGCAAAACGAGCAGCGCCTGAAGGCTGAAAGCATTGTCGGGCTATCATTACCGTACGCATCGACAAGCACCTGTTTGCCGTCATTGCGCTTCTGAGCCGCTCGAGGCCACTCGACGCCGGTGGGAATCCGGGACGCCGCCGAACAGGCGAGAGGAACCCGATTCGTCAAATGCTGTCGTATGGAGAGTCGCATTCGGTCCTATGGGAACGTCATAAAATGCGCGTGAGCCGTTCCATGTGGTTTGCGGCGACCCTCGTGGCCGCGGCGGTCGCCCTCGTGCATTTGGTGAGTGCCGGTCGCTACGGCTTTTTTGCCAACGAATTGTATTTTATCGTTTGCGGTCGCCACCCGGCAATCGGCTACGTCGACCAGCCACCGCTGATACCGCTGCTCGCCGCGGCGACGCAGATCGGCGGCGTCAACGTATGGCTGCTGCGCCTGCCCGCAGTGCTCGCGGCCGTGGCGCTCGTGCCGCTGGTCGTGGCGCTTGCACGATTGCTCGGTGGCAACGCGCGCGCGGCCTGGCTGGCCGCTATTGCCGCTGCTGCGTCTCCGATGATAACGGCGATGAGCGCGGCGCTGTCGACTTCGACCTTCGAGCCGCTCGCGTTTACCGCCGTAGGCTATTTCGTTTCGCGCGGCGTGCTGCTGGCGGAGTCCCGCGCGTTCTGGTGGGCAGGTCTGATCGCCGGGATCGCACTGGAAGCAAAATACGGCATCGTGTTTTGGCTCTTGGGAATCGGGCTTGGCCTCGCATTCTTTAGCAATCGTTCGATCTGGCGGTCGCGAGATTTCTGGATTGGCGCGGGTATCGTGGCGCTGATCGCGCTTCCGAACGCCGCCTGGCAGCTGGCGCACGGGCTTCCGTTCTTAGAGCTCGTACGCAACGACAACGCCGGAAACTTAACCGGCAGTCCGCTGCGCTTCTTGCTGGATCAGCTCTTCCTGGTAAGCGTCCTGCTCGCGCCACTATGGATCGCTGGAATCGTCGCGCCCTTTGCCTCAAAGCGAATGGCGCCGGCACGGTTTCTCTCGGTCGCATTCGTGGTGACCGCCGTACTGGTGGTCGCCACACACGGCAAGGACTATTATTTAGCCGGTGCCTATCCGACGATGTTTGCCGTGGGTGCTGTGGCGTGCACCCGTCTTTGGCGTTGGTTCGTCGCGCTCTGGGCCGTGCTCACTGCGGCGAATGCAGCGTTGGCGATGCCGTTCGTTCTGCCGCTGGACCCGCCCGCGCGACTCGCCGAGATGCTCGAACGGATGAACTTCCGTCCGCCGCCGATGGAGAAAGCGTGCATTGGGGCGCCGCTGGGATGCATCTTCTCCCTGGAGTTCGGGTGGGAAGAGGTCGCGCAGCGCACCGCCGACGTCTACGCGGCCCTGCCGGCCGGCGATCGAGCAAAGGCAGCCGTCTTAGCATCAACCTACGCTGAGGCCGCGGCGATCGATATCTTCGGAAAGGGCCTACCGCCCGCGCTCAGCGGCAACAATCAGTACTACCTTTGGGGGCCGCGCGGCTACGACGGCTCCGTGGTAATCGGTGTCGGCTTCGAACCGTCCGCGTTGGCGCCGCTTTGCGGTTCGGTCACTCTCGCGGCGCGATACGGAACCTCGCCATACCTGATGCCGTACGAACGCAACCGTCCAATCGTCATCTGCCGCAACATGCGGCCGTCGCTCGCCGCACGGTGGAGCGAGTTCAAGCGGTACGGCATCGAGTATTGGCCTCAGTCGGCGACGGGGGACTAATCAACGGTGCCTCGGATACGCGAGACGCCTTTGTAACGGCAGATTTACTTTTAATATCGCGGCCGTGCCTCACGCAAGAAACCGCTACGGCTATCGTCGCCATCACCAATGCGTCACTCGACGGTTACACAGAAGACGAAACCGAGCGCGCGGCCACGGGTCGGCAGCCTAGACCGCGACAGCCTTTAGTCCCACAAAGCAATGCCCTTAACGTCGCGGCCGAAGGGCCTAATGGTAGTTTTAAGTTTGGTTTTTTTGGCTAAAATTAGCCCAAAACAGAACGACCTGCCACAACCGGAAACCGCCCATCTTCTTCTTTAGGAAAGAGAGCATTTAGTTATGCGTTCAGTCTCCTCAGCGATCGCAGCGATCGCCACTGCCGCGCTCTTGGCAGCGTGTTCGGGAGGTCCGACTTCAACGACTCCCTCTGCCGACACGGGCGTTAGCCCCGCGATCACGCGCGACGCTCAGGGCCACCTTGCGCCGCACTGGTCGAGGCACGCGACGCTCGTCCCCGATTCGATGCGACCCCGTCACAAGATGCCATTGCACGGCGTCCCGCTCGCCAAAAAGGGCGGCGGCGGCGGCGGAGCGGGCGTCGGCGGCATTTACGTCGGTGAACTTTTGGGGACCGAACTCCTTCATTACGCGAACAAGAACACCGGCAACGCCCCGCCGGCGTGCACGATCGGCGGCGTGGCCCTGCCTCAGGGCATCTCCTCAGACGATCGGGGCGACATCGTCGAACCTGACGGCGGCACGGCGACGGTTCAGATATTCAAAGGCCTTGGCGCTTGCGGACCCTCGCTGGGAACGATCAACGACACCTTCGGCGAGCCGGTCGACGCCTCGACCGCAGACGCGGTTAATGGAAAGATTGCCGTAGCCAACGTCTTCGACTTCTTCGGTGCCGGCAGCATCTCGATCTGCACGCTCTCGGGGGGATGCAGCACGAACCTCACCAATCCGAACATGTTTGCGGTTTCGAGCGTCGTCATGAGAAAAACCAGCGGCGATTGCTGGGCGTCAGCCGTCGACGGCAGCGGCAATCCGACGCTCACGTGGTTCCAAGGCTGCACGGGCTCCGGGCAAACCGCAACCGGCTATCAGAACGGCTCCTTCGGCGGACTCGACATCGACAACAAAGGCAACATCGTTTCGCTCGACAGCATCTTCGGCACCGCAACGGTCTACTCGGGATGCAACCCCGCGTGCACGGTCGTCAGCGGCCCGTTTACGCTCCAGGGCAACGCGGTCTTCGGCCATCTAAACAGACAGTCGATGACCTTCGCCGCCGCCGACGTGGTCAACGGACAGATCGACGTTTACGACTACCACCAGGGTGCCTTCACCTATTGGTACAGCTTCAACAACGGCCTCTCCGCCTTCAACGGCGTGGAAGGCGTTACGTACAGCCCGCGCTCCAGACAGTAGTTTTACCTCGCCTCCAAACGAGCTATCCCGGTTCGTTCTCGAGCCGGGATAATTTTCTATTTGCGCCGTCAGCAGCAGCGTTACGCCGGTCGATCGTGGCTGGGTCGCGGCCCAGTCCCTTTGGCACATAGATCGTCCGAATCGGGAAGGGTATCTCAATTCCGGCGGCATCGAAAGCCGCCTTGAGCGCGACGACCGCGCGCGTCTGCACGCGCAGCGATGTTGGAATGTCCGAACGTGTCCAGTAACGCACGACGAAGTTCATGGAGCTCTCCCCAAACCCCGTGATGTCGACGCGCGGCGCGGGTTCGCGCTCGACACCCTCCGTCGCACAAATCGTCGATTCAGCGATTCCGGCCGCCGCTTTGAGATCCGTCTCGTATCCGAGCCCGATCGCGAGATCGGTGCGGCGGCTCGCGTATGCGGTCCGCACCTGGACGGCGGTGGTAAAGACCAAGGCATTCGGCACGAGAACGCGCTCGCCGTTATAGGTGCGCAGGTTGGTCGTGCGAATGTCGATGTGCTCTACCACGCCCTCGTATTGGCCTACGACGATCGCGTCGCCGATCCTAAATGGTTCCTGAATCAAGAGCAGCACGCCGGCCAAAAAGTTTTTGAATATGTCCTGAAAAGCAAACCCAATTGCGACCGAGCCTATGCCGAGCGTCGCAACCAAGTCGCCAAGACGCAACCCGGGAAAGAGCAGCAGGCTCGCGATCAACACCCCGACGACCCACGTCCCCAGTTCGGCTGACTTGGAGAAAAGAATGTGGAGGGAGGGGCTTTGGAAGAACCGGCGCACGACGACGTTAGAAGAACGCCGCACGCTTCGCGCGACGAAGCTGGTAGCGATCAAAACGACGATCGCGGTGATGAAGGCCGGTAGACGCCCGACCGCGATCCCGACCAGATTGAGTAAAGCTTGCCGGGCTTCCAACGCGAGCGCGGCCCAGACGGTCGTCTCGGGGAAGGCGCTTGGAGCGTTCATCTTCAGGACTTACCCGCTCGTTCGCCGTGCGTCCCGCGGCGTGGCGGGACGCTTGCAGACGGCGAAAGCCCTATGATGCCGTCATGGCCTCGCTAATCTTGCGCCCCCCGTTATTCGCCGCCCTATTATTCGCCGCCGGATGCGCCGGATACGCGATGGTGAGTCGGGACGATGCTACCGGCTGATCGCCGCTCCGATAGGCCAGTCGCCCGCTTCTTTGATCGTCTTCATTGGCTTGCCTCCGGCCGGGTACTTGTAGAATCCTACGGTTGAGAACTTAGTACAGCCGTTTTGGCACTCATTCGTTCCGATGACGGTCTTGCCATCAATCCAGAACCCTTCGACATCCGAGGAGTCGTTGAGCTCTGTCACGCCTACGATCTTGCCGCCTGCGCCGGTGGTCTGGTAAATGGCCGAAGTCTCCGGGTAGGCCCCCTGATACACCTGATCGCCGACCGCTACGTGCTTTCCGTCCCACCGGATGGTTCCGGGGAAGACAATGCTTCCACCCTTCAGTGTGATATTCTTGAGCTTCTTCTTTCCCTTGGGTAGTTCGGCAAATCTAAATGGCCCGGATGGCCCGCCCGCGGTCCCATCGACGTAGAGGTTACCCTTGTCGTCGTACCCGCAGAAATATACCGCGAACATTTCCGAGTCCGAGTAGTACGTTGGGGTGCCCTTGGCGTGCGCAAAGATGGCTACGTACCCCTGTCCGCTGCCGTAACTCTCGAGAACCGTCGTGGCGAGGTTGCCGGTTATCGGATCGACGGAGCACGAAACGGCATACCCGCTGCCGATCTTCAGGGTCGCGATCGGATTCTTGCCGCCGTGCTTATACTCAACGGCGTCTTCGCCCGAGCCTGTCGCGGCATTGTTCACAATCCATACGTCGCCTTTCTTGTCGACGCAGATGCCGTCCGGGGCAGCGAAGCCCGTCAGCGTTCCCACCAACTGGCCCTGCGGGTAGGAGTAAACGGAAACGCTGTTTTCCGTGTAGTTGGAGATGTAGAGCAGGTCCTTCGTCGCCGCATCGGGCGACATCCACGAGCGACCGCGGTTGGGGTGCATTTTCCCCGATCCGCCCCGTGCGGCGCCGCTCGTTTCCGCAATTACCGTTTCCGCGGAGCGCCCACCGAGTGGCGACTCGCTTCCGCGGCAGCCTGCCAGTAACGCGACGGCTGCGCAAACGCCAAACGCGCAGCGGCTGAAATGTAGAACGCTCATCAGCCGTCCTTTCTGAGGCATGAATGCCTCGGAAAATTCCTACACTTTTCTTCTGCGCCGCGCTTCGCCACTCCGTCCAAACCGAATCTCGGAACCCGATTTGAGACTTTCGGCCCATGCCGCGTTACCCGAAATGATTCGTAACGCTAGCGCCCGACAGCCGATGTGTTTCGCGTTTCTTACTGCGATTCTCTCGGCCATACGTCGCTGCGAAGCCCTGTCGCCAACTCGGGTACCGAAGCGTCCAGCCAAGTTCTCGTTTTGCCTTTGCGTTCGAGGCGCCGCGCGACTCGGTTGACATAACGACGAGAGCTTCGCCTGCGAGAAGACGCGCCAGTAGGCGGGGGAAGTGCAGAGGCGGCGGCGCTCCAAGGATCTTTGCTAGTTCCGGCAGCCACACGCGCGTGGGGGCAGGTTCGTCGTCCGCGACATTGTAGATCGCCGGGCCGTCACGCTCGAGCGCGAGTACCGTTGCGGCAGCGGCGTCGTCAAGATGGATCCAGGACGAAACGCCTCCGCCATCGCCAACAATCGGCCAGTTGCGAGCGCGAACCGCAGCGCCGATCTTATCAAAGGTATCGCCGTAGAAGCTGCCGTACCGAAGCGCGACTCCACCAGCATCCGTGACCGCGTTATCGAGGTGCGCCAGAGCAGCCACGGTCTCGCGCATCGCGGCAGGCGGACTCAGGTCGAGCGGGTCGTCCTCGCTTTTGACCGGTCCGCCTTTGCGTTCGTAGCGGATAGAGGCGTAACTCTGAGCGACGATACGCCGGACTTCCGCGTCGCGCGCAGCGGCAATGAGGATGTCGATCCCTTCGGTTCTCAACCTGTTGGTTTGGGCAAAGCTGCGATCGAAGTTCCTAAAGTCGCGTAGATCCGCAAGCGACGTCGCTTCGAACACGACTGCGTCGGGCCGGTTGGCGGCAATTGCCGTGCGAACGGCATCGCCATCCAGTGCGTCGAGCACGATCGGATGGGCACCCAACGCTCGCAACGTTTCGCCTTTTGCCGGCGAACGGGAGCTACCAATCACGTCGTGCCCCCGTTTACGAAGTTGCGGCACGAGGCGGCTGCCGATGGCACCGCTGGCTCCTACGACCAAGACTCGCATGACCGATCTTCCTCCCTGCTCCGTTACGCGCAACTCGCTTCGATCTCGAAGGTTGCGACGAGCCGAACGGCGTGGTCGCGGCCGCGCCCACATTAGCAACGTTGCGCTCGAACGGAATGGCATTGCGCCATAGTCCGGTCCTTCCCGCGCGTTCGACGCGTTAAACGAACTGCGCGAACGAGCGAGGAAGTGCTCGCGAACTCCCCGCCGCGAGCACGGCGTCCAATGCACTAACGCCAACGTCGCTTTATTCAACCGATCGTCCTCACGCCAAGCGTTACTTCGCTGCGGCGATCCTCGGCAATGCGGGTCGCGCGCAATACACGAGATTCGCTCGGAAACCGTTTACGCGCGTCGCCAAGGGGTAAATTCCTGGCTGCCATGAGAATTGCCATCAATGGAGCCGGCATTGCGGGCCTGACGCTTGCTCATTGGCTGTATCGTAACGGCCACGAACCCACACTGATTGAGAAAGCCCCGAGCTTTCGCAGCGGTGGTTATGTGGTCGATTTTTGGGGCGTGGGTTATTCGATCGCCGAACGAATGGGCATCCTGCCGGATGTGCTGAACGCCGGCTATTCGTTCAAAGAACTGCGGCTTCTCGACGAAAATGGTCGCAAGGTAGGTGGGTTCTCCACCGACGTTTTTCGGCGAATGACCGACGGAAGATTTACCAGTTTGCCGCGTGGAGACCTGGGGACGACGATCTGTCGAACGATCGAGAACCGCGTCGAATGCCTATTCGAAAATAGCATTTCGGGAATCGAAGAAAGCGGAAGTGGAGTGCGCGCGACGCTCGAGCGCGGCGGACCGCGCGATTTCGATCTCGTGATCGGAGCCGACGGGTTGCATTCGCGGGTACGGCGTCTCGTATTCGGGCCGGAAGACAGGTTTGAAAAACAGCTCGGCTACCGCGTGGCATCCTTCCAGGTAGACGGATACGCGCCGCGTGACGAACTAGTTTACGTTGCCCGTTCGGCGCCCGGTCGACAGTTCGCGAGAATTGCCCTGCGCGACGATCGTACGGTATTTCTCTTTGTTTTCCGTGCCGAACTCATGGCTGAGCCCGAGCCTTCCAACCCACGGGAGACGCGCGCCTTGCTGCGAGGCATATATAAGAATATGGGCTGGGAAAGCGCGCAAATACTTAAGGCGATGGAAGAAGTCGAGGAGATCTATTTCGATCGCGTCAGCCAAATTAGAATGGATACATGGTCCCGAGGGCGAGTGATGCTCATTGGAGACGCTGCGTCCGCGGTGTCGCTTTTGGCCGGAGAGGGGACGGGCATCGCCATGGCTGAGGCTTACGTCTTAGCAGGCGAGCTAGAGCGCGCAAAAAACGATCACCGCACGGCGTTTAGGAATCACGAGAAACGATTGCGACCTTTTGTGGATCGCAAGCAGAAGGCGGCCGAGGCCTTCGCCTCCTCGTTCGTGCCGAAGACTGCGTTTGGGATATGGATGCGCAACCAGGTGACGAAACTCATGCGCCTGCCAAAGGTTTCAGACTTGTTTCTTGGTCGAACCGTCAGCGACGATTTCGATTTGCCGGCCTACGACATGGGAGTTCCGCTCGAGGAGCGTGTTACTAGAAGTTTAGCTCCATCGACGCGCACGAAGGCTGTCGTCGACCCAACGACTCGGTAAGCCGATAACGCTGGGGTACAGGGTGCCGTACCGGGGCGTGCCGCGCGTGAAACGGGGTGCCCGACGGCCAGTTTTCGCCGCTACCACGGGATGCGGACTGGAATAATCTACGCGTCGGAAGTCCCATATCGTGGGACGTATTGCTCTATTAAGCAAGCAGCGCCCGAGATACCTTTATCGGGTGGCAGACGTCGGTAAACGTTTGTACGCCTTCGCGCTGCTGTCACTAGCGCTGGTGTCGCTTGCCATCGCCTGTAGTGGGCATGGAAACTCGCTGCCTCCGACTCCGGCCGCCCGTCACCGTCACTTTCGCCCGAACGCAACGCAGAGCTACGCTGCGGTGATTCTAGGGGACAACCCCACAGGTTATTATCGACTGGACGATGCGGGTGCGGTCGCCGCCGACAGCAGTGGCAATGGCTATGTTGGGACGGTCGGCACTTCGGTGCGGGAGAACGCGGCCGGGCTACTCGCGGAAAGCGACAACGCCATGGTGCTCCCCGGCACCGCAACGCTTGCGGGCATCGTGAGCTTTCCGGAAATCAAAGCCATGGAGCCGTCGACGAAAGTCTCGCTCGAGGCGTGGCTGCGCTTTACCAGCGTGCCGAAGACCTACACGGTCGCAGTTGCGTACGGCAGCGATCGCGGCTACGCACCCTTCGACCTGTTCTTTCGCTCCGGCGGCACGATCGTCGCGCAATTCAATACGACGGGCGGCGTCCTCGAGGTGAAAGGTCCGGCGCTGGCGGCCAATACGACGTATCACATCGTAAGTACGTACGACGGGACGACCGGCAGCCTGTACGTCAACGGCGCGTCCGCGGCAACCGGCACGAAATCGGGGACGCTGACGGGTTACGTTAAGAATTTCGGATTCGCCATTGGCGATGACGCGGCATTCGAAGATCCGGCCTTCAACGGCACGCTCGACGAGGTGGCGATTTACGCCAACCAGACGCTGACGGCGGCACAGGTTGCCAATCACTATACCGCCGGAACCACTGCAGCCTCGGCGACGCCGAGCCCGACTCCACCGCCGACACCGACGCCGTCGCCGTTGCCCACGCCGACCGGCACCGGCAACTACTCGAGCGTCATTCTAGGCGACGGACCTACCGCATACTATCACGTGGACGATTCCGGAGCCACCGCGGCCGATGCAAGCGGCAACGGACTCAACGGATCGATCGGATCGTCCGTTACTACCGGCGTTGCGGGCCTTCTTCAGGGGTATGCCGATAAGGCCATGAGTTTCCCCGGCAGCGCTACCACGGCCGGCACCGTTTCGGTTCCGGCGACCTCGAAGTTACAGCCCGCTTCGACGGTATCGCTCGAAGCCTGGCTGCAATTCTCGAAGACGCCCGCTACGTACACTTTCGCGCTTGGGTACGGAAGCGATTCGTATTACGCTCCCTATGGGTTTTTCTTTCGGACAAACGGCCAAATCCTCGCACAGTTTTTCACAACCGGCGGAGTGCTCGAGGTCGGCTCGACGTCCCATCTCTCGGCAAACACCCCTTACTACGTCGCCGCAACCTATGACGGTACGACCGGGCGCCTTTACATCAACGGCGTTCAAAACGCTACCGCGACGCTATCGGGCACCTTCAAGAACTACGCTCCCGGGTACGGCTTCACCATTGCCGACGATGCCGGGCACAGCGATCCGGCTTTCAACGGAATCATCGACGAAGTCGCCGTGTACGCCGGAAAGGTGTTGACCGCAACCCAAATTCAGAATCACTACGTCGCCGGAACGACCGGTCAGGGAGCGACGCCGTCGCCTTCACCAAGCCCCACACCGACACCGTCGTCCGCCACCGATTGGAGCACGTTCGGCTTCGACTTGCAGCGCTCGGGCTACAACCCGAATGAGACGATCGTCTCATCTAGTAACGTCGGGTCGCTCCAACAAGTGTGGGCGTACAACGTGGGTTCGACGATGGTCCACGAACCCGTCTACGCTTATGGCGTCAACGTGGGCGGACAGCCGACCAATATCATCTACGCCGGCTCGTCGTACGGATCGACCATGTATGCGATCAACGCGAGTACCGGTGCGACCGTGTGGTCCGATCCCGTTCCGTCGTCGAGCTACAAGTGTGGTAAATCGTCATCGCAGTTTGGAATCGGCGAGACGCCGGCCATCGATCGCGGCAAGAACCTATTGTATTTTGCCGACGGTCAGAATCAGGTGCACGCCGTAAGCTTGGCAACGGGACAAGAGGCGGCCGGCTGGCCACTGACCGTTGCGGACTATACGCCGGATCACAATTTCATGCACGGCGGGTTGACTTACAATCCGGCAACCGGGTTGCTGTATGCGGTCACCGGATCGACGTGCGATATTTCGCCATGGTATGGAAGAATAGTTGCGATCAACACCGCCGGCCCCAATTTCGCCGGAGAATTCTTCACGATGAGCGGGAACTCGACGCAGGGTCCGAGCGGTGGGGGCATATGGGGACCGGGCGGCGGATCGATCGATCCTTCGAACAACAACGTCTTCATCGCGACCGGCAACGCCGACACGACCGGCGGCGGGTCGCAGAATGCGACGTATGCCGAGCAGGTGCTGGAGCTCTCTTCCACGCTCGGTTCCGTCCTGGCGAACAACTACCCCACAAATATTCCGATCGTCAACGGCTACGACGACTTCGATTTCGGCGCGACGCCGCTGATTTTCCAACCCGCGGGCTGTCCGACGCTCGTCGCGGCGATAAACAAGTCGGGAATGTTCGAGCTTTATGACGAATCTTCGATCAGCTCCGGGCCGATTCAATACATCGCGATGTCCGTTCCCACCGACAGCGCCAGTTTTGTCGGCGTGCCCGCGTACGATCCGGCAACGGGTTATGTCTACGTCGGGATGCCGTCCACGACGGGGTCCTATGTCCCGGGCATAGCCGCGTTTAACATGCAGGGTAACTGCACGTTGAATCCCTCGCCGGTGTGGGCCGCGAGCTTCGGCCCCGATGGCGCAGGAGGGGGACAAACGCCACGCTCGCCGATTTCGATCGCCAACGGCGTCGTTTACGTCAGTAACTATACGGGCGACACGGAATACGCGTTCAACGCTGCGTCAGGCACTTTGCTATGGACCATCCCGCTGTCGAGCTGGGGCAACGTCGGCGCCATCATCGCCAACGGAATGGTGTACGTCGGTGCGGCCGACGGGACGATCACGGCTTGGGCATTGCCGCAGCAAGCGAAAATTCTGCGCAAGCACGTTCGCACGAATAGGCACTCGTTCGTTCCGATTCACCATCGGTGGCCGAGAAACTCATGGTCGCCGTGGGATAATTCTTCGCACTATGGGACCAACTCAAGCCGCCATCACCCGTCGCCTTAAGCCTGCTTTTCTGAGGCCAGGCGAATAGCGATCGCACGAAAAGGAGTCGCCGTCGGGCTGCCCATAGGCATCGAAACCCCGTCGCCGTTAATTGTTACTCATTGATCCGAACACGTCGATCCGCTGGGTCCCGACGGTGAGGCGCCGGATAGTGAGATGACGAGATTTTCACTGCCGAGCGAGGGTTTCGAAAACCGCATACGTGGCGGCATTCCGAAAGGCGAGGGCAACCTCCCACGCCTCAGCGTTCGGGTCCGAACGGCGCCAGATAGATACGGCGGTATTCGCGAGCACGCGAAACGAGGTGAGAGTTGCCGCTGGAACCGGCAATTTGCAGAAGCCAATCGTACGTCTTCGCACAATCGACTCGGCGCTGAAAATGTATCGCACTCAGGAAATCGAGGATCGCGCTAAGATTTGTATCGGTCACGAGTTCCGCGAGCCCGTCGATCGCGTTGCGATCGGCGGAGGTAAGCTCCGGCAACGCGACGACGTTGCGGCACGGCGACACGACGTATTGAGGCTCTTCGACGAAGGCGCGCTCGAGCGACACCGTCGCATCGAGGTCTACGATGAGATGGAGCCGCGTTTCGGCCGCAAAGCATCCGCCGCTGTGCGGCCGGCTCGCGTCGAGAAACCAGATTTCGCCGTAGCCCATTTGAAAGACGACGTCCTCCACCGAACTGAGCGCGTAGGGGTTCGTGCGAAGCGGCACGTGGAGTCGCGTATAGAGCGGCGCATCGGACTTCCAGTCCACGTGCGGCCGTACGAAGCCGCCGTTTGACGCCGCGAAAAGCTGCACGACCTTGACGTGTTCCATGCGAAAAGTCGCGGCGACGCGTTCCATGAGATGCGGCGCATTTTCGCCGCAGGCGTTTACGCGAGGCGCGCTCTCGCCCGCGGCACGCATTGCCAGGATGCACTTTCCCCAGTGGCCGTGAGCGTAGCCAGTGCACGGGACCGTCGCCTGTCGTTCGAGCGTTTCGAGTTCTTTCGCGAGCACAGCGTCGTCGAAGGCGATCCTGCCGATCGGGTGCGCCATCATGAGGGAGGACTCGTTGGTCCGAGATACTTGTCTCGCGTCGCCCGAGCGCTTTCGATCGCCTGCGAATCGCCGGCATCGCCGGCAATCGCGCAGAGCCAATCATAGGCGACGCCGCAGTCCGTCTCCCGATCGTAGTGTATCGTGCCGAGCAGATCGGTCAGCGGGCTCAGCGTTGCCCTACCGACGAGGAGGCTCAGATGGCGTACGGCGTCGTGCTGCGCTGTCGTCAGCGCCGGCCGCGCGAGCGGGGCCGGCGGCGCAGGAGCGTACGCGGCGCCATCGCGCAGCAAGTCTTTGGGCGAGAGCTGCGGGGCAAAATCGAGCACGAGATGCAGGCGAACCTCATCGGCGAAGCAGCCGCCGCCGTGCACGCGGGACCCGTCGAGGTGCCAGACTTCGCCGACGCTCATGTGGTAAATGATGGCGTCTTCAGAATTGAGCGCTCGCGGATTGGTCTGCAACGGCACGTGCAGCCGAGTGAAGGGAACTTCGCTTCCCATCCAGTCGCGGTGCGGCCGAATGAAGCCGTATCGTGCGGCGGAAAAAACGCGCGCGATCGCAAGCTTCGACAGGTCGAAAACCGACTCCACGCATTCCACCAGAGCCGGCAGTTCGCGGCGTGCCGCGTCGATTTCGAGCGGCGGCGCCCCCTGCGTCCACGCCGGGCCCGTCCACAAATCGGAGAAACCCCATTCACCCACCGCGTCGGCACACGGAAATTTTCTCCGGGCGCTAAGCGCCTGGAGTTCGGGAGCCAGCAGCGCGGCATTCAGGCAGATCGTGCCGAGGCAGCGCGCGCTCATCGTTGCGGAAGGCGATTCGGAGAAAACGTTAGAGGGCCGGTCACTTTCGGATCGGCCCGCTGACGCAAAAACGCGAACGTTCGCGCTTAGCCTTTCATCCCCGAGGGGCTCTCATCGGTAGTCGTGATCGGGCCGGCGGTTAAGTCTTTCACTCGGCCGATGACGGTCAGCTCGGGCGAGGCATAGCTCTCCGTTTCGACGGCATTTGCGGTTTCGCGAGTCTCTTTGGACATGTGTCACTCCTTTCAGGCGTATCGCCAGTTTGGCAGCGGCCGCGCGCCGCACCTGCAATCAACAATTACCCATTAATCGGGACCGCCTCACCGGCGATCTTGCGATGGCCGGTTTGCGGCAGGGTCTCGAGATGCTGGAGCCAGACTTCGAGAATCGCCGCGGCACGAAACGCGCTGAGATCGCTCGTACGGCCGGCGCGGGCGAGATCCACGGCCCTGCGCCATTCGTCCAGTTTCGCGTAGCCGCGGTCGACGATTCGCGGACGCTCGGTGAGCGCCGCACGCCACGATAGGCTCGCGTCGAGACCGTCAAAAAAGGGCTGGCTGCTGCCGCCCTTATCGCGCCGCTGCAGCGTGGCGTCGGGGAGGATCGAGCGAAGCGCGCCGCGCTGCAAAAGCCGATCGCTCTTCGGCGCGATCTTATGGCTCCAATCCACTCCAAGCATGAACTCGAGCAGCGGCCGGTACAGCATCGGATGGCGCGACGGTGGAAGGTCACGGCGAAAATGATAGTTCGTCGCGACGAGATTTGCCGAGCGCATCACGCGCTGAAGCGCGTACGCACTGCCGGCGCTGCCGGCCGGGGGCAGCCAGGGATTCTTTCCACGCCGAAAGAGACCGACACGCCGTGCATAGGCAGCATCGGCCCAGGGAATCTCGGGCGTGCGGTGTTCCAGCGCTTCACCGCGCATCCGCGCGAGCATACCGTTGAACGCGAAGCGCATCAGCACGTGGCGCAGCGATCGCTTTCCCTGCAATCCGTCGCACCAATCACGCGCCTCCCGCACGAGCGATGTCAGTTCTCCGCAGCGCAGCCGATCGGCCAAGAAAAACGGCATCTGAAGGTCGCCACAGAGCACGGAATCGCCGCCTTCACCGGTGAGCACGACGCTCGCACCGGTCGCCCGAACCGTTTCGACGTAGCGCCGGTTCAGCGCGAGGTGCGAAACCCAAACGTGCGGCTCGCCGATTCGCACGCGCGGTAGTTCGGAGAGCGCGGGCGTCGCATCCACGTCGAGCGGATGCCATGGCAACGGTGCCTCACGCAGTACGATTTCGATCCAGCGCTGCTCGTCGGCCGTGTGCGAACGCGAGTAGACGTACGAAAGCGCTTCAACGCTGGTTCCCGGAACGCGCCGTGCCAGATTGAAGATCGTCGACGAGTCGAGTCCCCCCGAGAGTTCGCATAGGACGCGGCCGTCCGCCGGAAGGGCGGCCGTCACCGCTTCGCTCAGGAGCTGGCGCAGGCGCGCTTCTTCCTCCGCGACACCGCTCGCGCCGGTGGACGCCGGCTTCGCCAACGTCCACGTACTCCGGGTGCGAACGCGCCCTTCGCAGTAAGTTAGGCTCTCGCCCGGCAAGAGACGCGAAATGCGCTCGTAGGGCGTGCGACCGCCGAGGTGTTCGCCGCGGGCGAAGTAATCGGCGACGTACTCTTCGTCGAGCGAACCAACGCCGATTTCCTCGACGAGATCGGCAAGATGCGTGCCGAATGCGATCGCGTCGCCGTCGACAGCGTAGAAGAGCGGCATCAGACCGAGCTCGTCGTGAGCCAGCGTGAGCGTCCGGTGGTGCGTGTCGTAGATTGCCACCGCGTACTCGCCGAGAACGTGGCGCGAGAGGTGCGCGCCCCAGCGATCGTACGCCGCGGCGAAGAACTCGGCGTCGGGGTCGTCCCGCTCCGAACCGTCATCTCCGATCGGCGCCGCACGATTCCCGATGTAGCCGCGGTAGAGAATCTGCAGGCAACGGATACGGGCCGGAACCGGCCGGCTGCCCAGCCGCGGCGGTGCGCCGGCCAAGAGCACGCCGAGAAAACCGTCCGGATCACATCCGGGCAAGGACCGTATACCTCGCGACAAACTCGGGTGTATCGAGGACGAGCCGGTCGCCGCACCGCACCCACGCGTGTGCTTCGAAATGGTAGCGCATCACGCCGATGCAGTGCTCGGCCCTAAACCCGATAGTCGTCAAGAACCGGTACAGTGCGAGCGAGCGAGGAAGGCAATCCTTCGGCGCGGTCTTCAAGGCGAAGAAATTCTCGGCACGCAAAAACGCGCGCTCCGCGCGGTCCAACGCGGCTTCGTCGATCGGTCCGTTCGCCGGCTGGGGTAATAGCGCGCAGGCGCGGTAAACCGCGGCAAAACCATTACGGCGCAAGGCAACCGTCGTCGCGGCGAGGGCCCACCAGGCGAGCAGCGTCCAGGCACGACGCGACCGCCGGCGCAAGGGCGCGCGGGGGACAGCCTCGTGCGTAGCGGTGCTGAGAAAACCGCGGCTGCGGCACAGCTGCTCGAAGGCGGCCAAATCCGCCTCTAGCCGATCGCGAGGGGCGTTGAAGTTTGCCTGCAATGCGTCGACGCGCCGTGCTGCCGGAAGCGTGCGTAAAACCTCCCACATCGCGGTCGCGGTCCGATCGAAGACGACGTAGTCGCCGGCGGGAATATCGAGCAGTATCGTTCGTCCGTCGACGAGCCGCGAACGAACGTTCTCCGTTTCAAAGAGCAACTGGTTCGAACCCGTGCTCGCGCGCAAGCGAGCGATATCGCAGAAGAGCCTGTCTCGCGCCCGCGCGTTTTCCGAGCCGAAAGAACGCGACCGCGCGCAACAGCTCCGCGCTTGCCGCTTCGAGCGGGTCGAAAGGCCGGCGGGCGGCGCCGAGAGCGGCGATCACGTTGTCGGAGCGTTCCGCTTCGTGGTAGGCAAAGGCGAGATTGAGCGCATTCACCGTCGTCGGCAATTCGCGAAGCGACGCTTCGTAGAGCGCCAGCGCTTCGGTGCAACGTCCGGTTTTCTCGAGCACGCGCGCGAGGTTGCTGCGAGCCAAGTGGCGCGCGGCGCGCCGTTCGGCCGGCGCCAGGCGGCGCGCCTGCGCGATCGCACTGCGAGCGAGATATTCGGCGCGAGCCATGGCTCCCCGAGCGTACGCGAGATACGCAGCGGCGCAAAATATTCGGAAGCGGTGTCGCTTGCGCGCGGAGCCTCGTTCGTTGCGCAGCATGACGAGAGCGACTTGGAGCCCCGCGCGAGCGGCTTCGTGGAACCGATCCCGAGCGAAGAAAATGGCGGCGTCCAGGGCCCGCATTGTCGGATCGCCGGACGCTTGCGACGTCGCGTTGCGCTTCGCGATCTCGCGAATCATCCCGCGCTCGCAAAGCGCCTCCAACAGATTTGACGCGAGCGATCGCGGCGTGGGCGTCAACCTGGGCACGGCGCGACGCTAAGCAAGCAGCGAGCGCAACGGCGCCTGAGTTTAGTCGGTCGAAGCTGTCGCAACGGAAAACTCTTGAGTCTTTTTAAAAGCGATATTGCGAGACGTACTTGGAGGTTTCGCTCCGCGGCACCTACTCGGGATCGCAATCACTCGCCACGGCAAACCGCTCGTGCCTCCCGTACTCGACGCACTAGTGACTGCCGCGAGCGCTCTTTGTTCGCTTGGACGATGGCCTTACCGTTTCATGGAATGAGCGACTCATCGGCACTTCGCTGCCGGCGCCGGCTGCTCCACAGGGTGACCTTCCAGAGGGGGGGTCTTCCCTTGTGTAGAGAATTCCCGTCTTTACCCACCTTGCTACCAAAAACGGAGTGCACGAGAAATGTTGAAACGCTTTGCGTCCACGTGTTGCGGGCTCTTCGCGACCCTCGTACTGCTAGCGGCCTGTGGCGGCGGCTCCACTCAGAGTGGTCTGATGCCGACCTCCGTTCGTTCCGTGCCTTCGGGGCAGCACAAGCCCTGGATGAGCCCGGATGCGAAAAGGAAGTCGAAGCTGCTCTACGTTTCGGCCTTTAACGGCAATGACGTCTACGTGTATGACTACTCGAGTGGCACGCAAGTCGGAACGCTGACCGGCTTCTCTTCGCCGAACGGCCAGTGTGTCGATGCCAAAGGCGACGTCTATATCGCCGACGGCAGCGGGGTCGTTTACGAGTACGCGCACGGCGGCCAAACGCCCATCAAGACGTATACGACTAGCGGAGGCGCTTACGGCTGTTCGGTCGATAGGAAGGGCGACCTCGCCGTTACCGATTTTTCCGGACCCAGTTATACTGCCGGGAGCGTGACGGTTTTCCCGAACGGTTCCAGCAAAGGCGTCGTTTACGACGACCCGGCGGATTGTTACTACATATGGCCTGGGGGTTACGACGACGAGGGAAACCTCGTTATGATCGCCGAGAACCAGGCGTCGGAAACGGTCACGTTTTGCGCACTGCTGAAAGGGTCCAAATCTCTGACGACACTGAGTGCTAGCGGGTTTACGATCTACTCGCCGGATTCCACCATGTGGGACGGCAAATACCTCGCGCTTGGCGACCAGCAACTCGGAGGAGGCTTTCAATCGGGCATCGTCGAGGCCACGGTCTCGAACGCGACATTAACCTATCACGCCCAAATCGCTCTGAGCGGCTGCGACGCGGGCTACTCGCACGTTATCCAGCCGTTTATCGTGGGCCGCAAGAATACGCCCGTCAACCACCGGCAAAGCCACGTCGTCGCCGGCTCAGACGAATTCTGTCAGGCGGACCTTCGTTTGTGGCACTATCCGGCGGGCGGCGATTCCTTCAAGGCGTTCGGGTTCCAGTCGCAAGGCGAGTCAGTCAGCATAGCTAAAGAGCGTTAAGAGAGGTCTGCAGAAGGCGCGGCGCGGACCACACCGAGGCTACGGTGTGATTTTGAAGACGATTCCGTCGCCGTACTTACCGCCGTAGAACGTGGTGCCGTAAAGCTCGCCGTTGACGTTGACGAGGGCGCCGAGCGAGTCCGAACCATCCGGTGCAGCGCCCGTGAAGCTGTGGAGCACCTGTTCTTTACCGGAGGTGCTCACCTTGTAAACCGTACCTTGATTGGATTGCCCGCCGCTCGACGTCGTGCCGTACAGCGTGCCGTTAACGGCGATCAAACCTGCTTGCGGTCCCGCGCCGTCCGTGCCTCCCTCGAAGCTGTATATGACGCGTTCGCTGCCCGATGGGGCGATCTCGTAAACCGTTCCGTAATTGGCTGTGCCGCCGTGCGCCGTCGTGCCGTAGAGCTTGCCGCCGACGGCGAGCAGGGGCGCGTAGGGGTACGAGCCATCGTTAGGATAGCCCGCGAACTTGTGGAGGACGTGCTCCGCGCCCGACGTTGTCACCTTGTAAACGATGCCGTAGCCGTAGGTACTGTCTTTCGTCCCACCTTGATATGTGGTGCCGTAAAGCGTGCCTCCAAGTGCCGTCGGCGGCGAATAGGGGTAGGCGCCGTCAGGCGATAGCGTGAAACTATGGAGGACGCGTACCTTTCCGGACGTGGTGCAGCCGTACACCGTTCCGTAATTCTTCTTTCCGCCTTGGTAGGTGGCGCCATACAGCGTACCGTTTAAGGCGACCACACCCGCATAGGGATCTTTGCCTTGACTCGACGTGAAGCTGCAGACCTCGTGCTCCGCGCCGGCTAAGGTCGCCTTGTAAACGGTGCCGTAGTCGGCGGGTGCGCGGCCGCCATAGTAGGTCGTGCCGTAGAGTACGCCTTTGAGGAGGATAAGGGCGCCATACGGATCCGAGCCGTCGCCGTTGGAGGCACCCCCAAACGTATGCAGCACGTGCTCCGCGCCGGACGTGCTCACCTTGTAGAGGACGCCGAAGCCGTACTTACCCCCAAGCTCGGTCGTGCCGTAAAGTGTGCCCTTGATGGCGACCATCCCCGAATAGGGGTTTTGGCCGTCCGGATTTCCTTTGAAGCTGTAGAGCGGCTTGAAGCCGCCGGCCATCGGCACTTCTCGCGCAACCGTGCTAGCCGGTAAGGCCGAAAGCGGCGACGACACCGCGTGTTGCGAGCAACCCGCGGCAACGCTTAGAAAGAGCACCGCGACAGCGCTAGAAAGGCGCATCGATCCTCCCCGTCCGGAACGTCCGGCCTCCGGAAAAGTTCACCGGCGCGGGACCAAACCACTCCTCCGTGTCGTCAAGCTGTCATTCGCGCGGGCTACCTTTGGCGGATCGCCCAAAGACGCGTCCTCATTGCACGTGAACGTAGATCAGTTCGACCGCATTGTTTCCGTAGCCCAAGCGGTTCCAGTTAGGGGATTCCGGTTGCACGTTACCGGCGGCATCGGTCGCACGAGCGCGCAGCGTGTGCCTTCCGCGATCGCGAAGATTCCAGACGAACGACCATTCCTGCCATTGATAAGGGCCTGCAGGAGGCTCCAACTCGGCGGCGCGCCAGTCACCCTCGCCTAAGCACACGTCGACGTTTGCAATCGGGCCGCTTCCAGACCAGGCCTTTCCGCGCACGGTATACGGCCCGGGGCGTAACGTTACGCCGTGAACCGGGGCGGTAATCTTGGCTCTCGGAAGCATCAGCGTGACCGGTTGGACGGGGCGATCGGGCCACTCGTAAATGTAACGAACGATTTGAAACGTCCCTTCGAAGGGCGCGGTCAAAACGTCGATTCGCGTCAACCACTTTACCGATGCTACGCCGTACCAGCGCGGCACGACGATTCGAAAGGGCGCGCCATGTTCGGCGTTCAGGGGTTCGCCATTCATCTCATATGCAATCAGAATCTCAGCCGTCGGATCGAGCGCGTGCTCGAGCGATAAGGACCGCGCAAAATGAATGTCCGCATGCTCGCGGTACGGCCCATGATCGGCGCCTTCGAAGCTAACGGCAACTCCGTCGGGCGACGGTTCGGCCTTTTCGAGGACTTCGCTGAGAAGGACGCCCGCCCAACGAGCCGTTGAAACCGCGTTGCCGGTCCAAGGCTCCCCCTCAGGGAGCGGCGTCTGCCCGAGGCGAGCATTGCCGGCACACTCCAGCGTAACGACGAGCTCTTTGCGGGGCATATCGCACAAATCGTCCAGCGTTAGCGTAAATGGATTCGCAACCGCGCCGCCGATCGCAAGCCGGCCATCGTGCTCGGGAAGCGCGAAGTTTCGGCGCACAAAATGGAGGCTGGTGGGAGTGATCGGCGCCTCAAGCGCCGTTAATGGCGCTTCAGCATTGAAAGGTTCAGCGCGGATCGTAGTGAGGCGATTTGGCGAGTCCATAGCGCCTCCTTACGACGCCGGCATGCGCACCCACTTTCCAGTGGCGCCGGTTGTGGTAGCGCCAACGGGTATCGGACCCCTTAGGTAGTGCCGGCTTACTCAGGAAACCGGCTCTGCCTGGATCGATCGGGGCTGCGCTGCCTACGCGGCCGGTTCCGGATCCGGTTGCCGGCATATCGACGTGCTGGTAGTCTAATGGTATGCGCTTGATTGCCCTTGTCGCACTGGCCCTCATCAACGCATGCAGCCACGCAGCGGCGCCGGCTTCAGAAGCTGCGCCGGGCGAATGGCACACGTTCACCGGGAACTGGATCGCGACCGGAACGCGCAGCACGATCCCGTTGGGTGCAGACCGGCGTGCGTCGATTGCGGATCTTGAAGGCACGATGCTGCTTTCCGGCAACAGTCGGCCGGCGCGCGGATTCCGTGGTGAGGCGATCGTGTTCAACGATACTGGAGCCGGCGCAGAAGGCCGGGGCGTCTGGACCGACTCAGACGGCAGTCAAATCTTCAGCGAGCTTCACGGCACCGGCGTCGCACGAGGTAAGAAAATAAAAGGGACGTTCATTGGCGGCACCGGGCGCTTCGTTGGAGCAACGGGCTCGTTTACGTTCACGTGGCAATTCGTGATCGATAGTGAGGACGGCGGTATACAAGGACAAACTAGCGATCTTTCCGGTCGCATTCGTGCAGGCAAGAGCCCATGAGCAGCCCCGGCTTGATCGTCCGGCGAATCATTCCATTTGCCGTGGCCATCGGCATTTGGTTAACGCCAATTCCCGCCGGCCTAACGCCCGCGGCATGGCATCTATTCGCGATTTTTATTTCAGCGATCATCGCCGTGTTAGAGGGTGCCTATCCGCTACTGACATCAACAATGCTCGCGGTCGCAGCCGTAGTTTTTACCGGGACGCTCACACCGGCAAAAGCGTTCGAAGGCTTTGCGAGCCCGACGGTACTGCTCGTCGTCATCGCGTTCATGGTCGCGCAGGCAGTCGTCAAATCCGGACTTGGCCGCCGCATCAGCCTCTTCATGGTCAGTCTTTTCGGCCGCTCGTCGCTGGGTCTCGCATACAGCATCGTCCTTACCGATGCATTGATCGCACCGGCATTCCCCAGCAATACGGCGCGTGGCGGCGTCTTATTTCCCATTGTGCTTTCGGTTTCGGAAGGCTCCGGCTCAAAACCGGATGACGAAAAGGGACGCCGGCTCGGCGGTTATCTCATGTTTTGCGCGATGGCAAGTCTGGCGATATCGTCTGCGCTCTGGATGACGGCGACGTCGTCGAATCCTATTGGCATTCAAATCGCGCGCGATGCCGGGGTGAACATCGATTTCGGAAAATGGCTCATCGCATCGTCGGTACCCGCGCTGTGCGCCCTCGTCGCTTTGCCGTGGCTCGTCTCGAAGCTTTTCCCGCCGGGCGTTGGCGAAACGCCGGAAGCGCCGCGCGCATCACGCGAGGCGCTTGGCAAACTTGGCTCGCTCTCGCGGGACGAGTGGGTCACTGCAATCGTGTTCGTGATCATGGTGATCCTGTGGGTCTTCGGCGAACCCTTCAAAATCAGCACGACGATCGTGGCATTCGCGGGTCTCGGCGTGCTCTTGGCGCTAAGCGTGCTCACGCTAAAAGACATCGCGCTCATGGGCGACACGCTGGCGACGTTCTTATGGCTGGCCGTCCTCTTCGCGCTCAGCAGCCAGCTCAACCAGCTCGGATTCATGACGTGGGCCGGACAACTCTTAGCCTCGCTTACCAAAGGGCTGTCATGGCCCCTGCTCTACGTCTCGCTCGTTGCGATCTACGTCTTCGTGCATTACATGTTCGTCAGCCAGTCGGCGCAGGTGCTGGCGTTGCTCAGCGTTTTTCTCACCGTCGGCATCTCGGGAGGTGTACCAGCGCCGCTCATGGCGTTTTCATTGCTATTTGCCAGCAGTTATTTCTCGGTGATCACACCGCAAGGCGGAAGCCAAAACATCATCTTTGTCGGCGCGGGTTACCTCAAACAAGCCGAGCTGTATAGACTCGGTTTGCTGACGACGATTTTTTACATGCTCGTTTTCCTGACGGTGGGAACCGCCTGGATTTTGCTCGTGGCCAAGTGAGCGGCGCTGCTGCGCCGCCATCGGTTTCGCTGACTTGCCGGTGGTGGTTGCCACCGCTCGAATCCCACCTCTCTCGGGTGCGAAGGCCTGCGGCCTGAGCGCGCACAAATGTACGGCTCGGCGTGGAATTGTTGCGGTTTTCCGATCTCGAATGTCACTATGGGGCGCGCGAGGTATTCTCGAGTCTTAGTGGAGTTTTCAACCACGGCGAACGCATCGGCCTCGTAGGCCCCAACGGCGCGGGGAAGTCGTCGCTCTTGCGTCTTCTCGCCGGTGTCGACCGGCCATTCGGCGGTACCGTCGTACGGGCGAAAGGCCTGAAGCTCGGGTATCTCGCTCAGGGCGTTGCCGACGAGACCGAGTCGACGCTGCAGGACCTCGTCGACGCTGCGCTGGCCAGAGCGGCGCACGAAGAGTCGGGCGTGCGCAACAAAGTGCTGCGCACCATGCTCTCCGCATTCGGCTTTGCGCCATCGGAATACGATCGTCCGCTACGCTCGTTTTCAGGCGGCCAGCGGGCGAAAGTAGCGTTAACGCACGTGCTGATCGACGAGCCCGACTACCTGATTCTCGACGAACCCACTAATCATCTCGACGTCGCGACGATCCGCTGGCTCGAATCGTTCATCTCCAACGATTCCCGCGGTTACATCGTCGTTTCGCACGACCGCTACTTCCTCGACCGGATAGCTACGCGCATCTGGGAGATCGAGCGAGGGCGCTTCCACGCCTACGCACCCGAGCGGCCCGCATACACCGCCTACGTCGCCGCGAAAGACGTGCGCCTAGAGGCGGAACGGCGCGAGTACGAAACCTTCGTCGTCGAACGCGACAAGCGGCGCAGGACGATTGCCGGCCTGCGAGCGACGCACACCTCCTCGGATTACAGCCAAGTGCGCAGTCGCGAGAAGCAGCTGGCGCGCATCGAAGCGACAACCCGAGCCCCGTCTCCGGCGGCTCCCGAACGCCGGATCTCGGTCCGCCTGCGCCCATCGCGGCGCGCCGGCAGCGGGTTCGCCTTCGAAGCCCGGGGCTTGAGCAAAGCGTACGATCAACGGCTCTTCGGCGGGCTGGCGATCGACGTCGAGCGCGGGGAGCGCCTCGGCATCGTCGGTCCGAACGGCTCCGGAAAGTCGACGCTTTTGAAGATTCTGACCGGCGCAGCGCAACCGGATTCCGGGTCGGTTGTCTTCAATCCCGCGGCGCAAGTCGCGTATTTTGCCCAGAATTCGCACGATCAACTCGATGTCCGGGAGAGCGCGCTCGCAGCCGTGCTGGACGGCGCCGCACTGACCCCGCAGGAAGCGCGCGGGCTGCTCGGCCGCATGCGCATCAGCGGCGATGCTGCCGACAAAGCCGTGCGCGATTTTTCCGGTGGCGAGCGGCGCCGTATCATGCTGGCGCGACTGATGGCGCGCTCGGCCGACGTCTTGCTGCTCGACGAGCCGACCAACGATCTCGATATCGACAGCCGCGAAGCACTCGAAAGCGTCTTATGCGACTACGAGGGGACGATCGTCGTCGTCTCGCACGATCGCTATCTGCTGTCGCGCCTGTGCGATCGGGTATTGTGGCTCGAACGAGGAGGGTGGGGACTCATCGACGGCGGTTACGACGTGTACGAGGCGGCCCAGCGCGAACGCGACAAAGCGGCGATCGACCGCGCGGTCGAAGAGTCGACCGTGCGTCCTAAGGCGTCGCGTCAAACGCCGTTGCGCGTACGCTCGCAGCTAAAGGGACAGATCGAGCGAATCGAACGAGAAATCGGAGACATCGATGCGCGTGTCACCGAGATCGAGCTTCTCTTCGAAACGCCCGAGATCTATACCGACGCGGCCAGATCCACGGCGTTGAGCGACGAACTCGCCGGACTGAAAATGCGCAGCCGGGAGCGCGTCATCCAATGGGAGGCGTTGCTGCATCAACTCGAAGAAGTCACGGCCACGTAACCAGCGAGGATTAGGCGCCTTTTTGTGTCTCGTCCCTTTCTGTTCCGGGAGTGGGTCGAGTCGAAAGGATGGCGCAAACAAATCAGTAAGTTCTCCGCCTCGTAGCTCGTTCATCGAGGAGCCCAACATGTGGCGGATACCCTCGCACCTTTTTGCAACTGCGATCGCAATATCGGCGGCGGTGCTCTGCGCTGCACCGGTGCGGGCGGACAACGAGGCGCAGGCTCTCCTCGCCAAGCATCGCGCGTTCGTGGGTTGGCAATTGACGGACGGCACCTTCAAAACGATGCGCCTCGAGCGCGAGTTCCTAAGCGATAAAGGCGTAGTAACAGAACGGTCGCTGGAACGGCGCGTCGGATTGCTGTACCGCAACACGTACACGTATCTTAAGCGTGCGAATACGACCGACGAAACCGGGTTTACAGGCACTGTCTTCTGGAGATCGGACATCAACGGATTCACGACTCCGATCTATGGCGACCTCGCCAAGTACCGGCTTTCAGCCACAGCGCTGTTGAACGAAGGATTGCCCAGTGTCGGAGCGACCGTTCTCCGCAGTGACACGGAGGACGGAAGAGCTGTTACGGTCGTGCACGTTCCGATGCCACGGGCCGACGCCGTCGATCTCTTTATCGATCCGGCAACTGGTGCAATCGTGAAGGCCGTCGTTGACCCGGGCGGCGATTACGAAACGACGTTCCACATCGTATCCTATACGGAGCCGATACCTGCTAAGAAGGTGATCGGTTCGTTTCGCATCGGCGATAGGCGCGGAACCTTTACTTATACGAAAATCGAGCCGAACGTCGTAATCTCCGATACAGAGTTGCACCCCGCAGCGCCGACCGCATCGTGGACGTTCGCTAACTCAAAGCCGTTTTCGATCTTGCTCACGCCCACGCGCATCATCGTACGCGCGATCGTCAACGGCACGCAAGGAACGTTTATTCTTGACACTGGAGCGAGCGAAGGCGTCATTCTCAACAAATCTTTCGCCGATAGGATCGGTGCAAAAGATTTGCAGGTGCACGGTCAGACTCTCACGCTTTACGAGCCAACGCCTATAGACTTGCGACGGGTCGACACGATCGAAATGGGCGGCAACACTCTTTCGAATATGATCGTTGAAGCCGTCGACTTCAACAATGCCTTTGCATCTAAGGACTATCGTGGCCTTGATGGTAAGAACTACGACGGTCTCATCGGTTACGGTTTGTTCGCGGGCGCGATCGTTCGCGTAGATCTGGGTGCGGCCACCATGGCGATCGACGATCCCGCTTCCTTCGACTCCTCCGGCGAAAAAGGGCTGCCGTTGCTAGTCGATATCGCCGATGGCATACCGTCGGTTCCAATGACGCTCGACGGCTCAATCGCGGTAAAGGCCTATTTCGATAGCGGGGATCCCGACACTGTTATCTTTGGCCCCGATCTCATCTTCAAATACCATCTCTCAATGGGAACCAAGGTTGAAGGAGGGGCCGTAGGTTATGGAATGATCGCGTGTGGCACACTAGGCAAGCTTACTTTGGGCCCTATCGTTTACTCCGGGGTCGATGCTTGCGAGCGCACGACCGATGTGATGTCGGGCCGCAGCATTCTCGTCGGCCTTGACTTTCTACGACACTTCGACATGACGTTCGACTACCCCCACGGTCGGTTGTTTCTCCAACCGGTGCACCAGTGAGGGTTTTGCGTAGTGCGTTAGATCGTCGTCAAAGGAGCAGGCGCTAACTTTTTAAGAACCATCAACCTTGTAGCGAATGTCCCACGGACTCACGGCCCTCCCTGTGAAGTTCCCCAGGATCGCCTTAGCGTGCCGAGATAGCCGGCGCGCGCGACGGAGCGCCTCGCCTCACGTTCGAGTTTATCGATGAAGGTATCCGTCATTTCTTGGTTCTAAGTTGTTGAAACTGGACGTAACCTGAGGTGCCGGGCGTTCGAGCCGACGCCGATTCGTGTCCGGGCCGCAGCGGCGTCGCTCAAACGCGGCGACGTTATACGGCGTGACGGTGCGCGGTAACCGTCGAGTTCATTGTACCCGCGCATCAAACTATAGCTGCAATTCGTTAAACTATAACTGCAATTGGAGAGATCAATGGACGAAGTGCACGTCGAGCAGAAAAGCTATGAGATGCCACCGCGCGAGGGGTTTACCGTCGCTCACTTTCTCACGGTGGCCGACCTCGAGCGATCCGCCGAATTCTACAAGACGGTCTTCGGAGGAGAAATAGTGAGCATGGGCGATGGAGACGCGCCGCCGTACATCAAAATCGCAAACACGTGGCTCATAATCAACGTTGGGGGCGGCCCGACGCCTGACAAGCCAACGGTGACCCTCCGCCCCCCTCCCGACCCCAATGAGATCAGCAGTTTTATGAATATCCGTGTCGCAGATATTCAAGCGTGCTACAAGTTATGGAAGAGTCGGGGAGCGACGTTTCTCACCGAACCTCTGGACAAGTATGGTGAGACGCGCTGCTACATCCGCGATCCTGACGGTTACATCATCGAAGTCGGGCAAAGCAAAGCGGGGATCCCTTATGGATGAGCAGTGGCTAAGGAAGAGGGAACGCTCTGATGTCGCTTGGACTGCGCGCCCGCTTCATCTAAACGACACATGAAGGCATCTGTTGTTAGCGCGTACGGCGGTCCGGAAGTGATGAAATATCTAGACATGCCGGATCCGGAGCTGGGCGTGGGCGAGGTCCTCGTCAAGGTGGCCGGCATCGGCATCAACCCGGAAGACATGCTAGAGCGCAACGGCGACTTGAAGGATCGGTGGCCGATGCACTTTCCGGCGATCATCGGCCTGGACGTGTCGGGAACGGTGCTCGCGAAGGGCGACGGCGTCACCGACCTCGAGGTCGGCGACCGTGTCTGCGCGTGGTCGTATCACACGTACGCTGAACTAGTCGCCGACAAAGCGACTCTTTTCGCCAAGGTGCCGGAGACGATGGACCTGGTCGACGCGGCCGCGATTCCGCTCGTAGGCCTCACGGGCTGCCAATTGATCTCCGTCGCAAGCGGGTTGCAGTCGGGCCAGACGGTGCTGGTCTCAGGCGCGGCGGGCGCGGTCGGTCGTTGCGCCGTCTACATGGCAAAGGTGTCGGGCGCGCGCGTAATCGCGGGCGTGCAGCGTTTTCAGCTCGACCAAGCGGATAGCATCGGCGCGGATGAAACCATCGCCCTCGACGACCCTGTCGCCTTCGCGACGATTCCGCAAGTCGATATCGTGGCGAACACGCTTCGCGGGAGAACGGCGACAGATTTGCTCGCGAAGGTGAAGGACGGCGGGACGTTTGCATCGGTGACGGGAGAACCCAACGCTGCCATGGACTACCCGAACGTGCGCGTCGTCCCGTTCCGCTCAAAGCAAGACCGAGCGGGCATCGCCTTCATCTCCGATGCCGTGAACTCCGGCAAGGTGACGATCCCGATCGGACGTCGCGAGGAGCTAAAGAATGCGGGCCCGGCGCAGGCCGCGTTCACGAAGGGCGGTATCGGCAAGGTGCTTCTCATCCCGTGAGTAAGCTGAATTCTATCGCCGTCGCCGACATCGACCGATCTGCTGATCCTCCACGGCTACGTCATCAAGATCGGCCCGCTCGGCTACCGGCGTGATCGATGAAAAGGTTGCGATAATCACCGGTGCTTCGCACGGTATCGGCGCGGGCCTCGTAGCCGCATACCGCGATGCGGGTTTCAAGGTGGTCGCCAGCGCACTCTCAATCGGGCGCGGCGCAGATCCGAATGTGCTGAGCGTCGCCGGCGACATCGGTAACCCCGAAACCGCCGAACTCATTATGAGCGAGGGCGTCGATCGATTCGGACGGCTCGATACACTAGTCAATAATGCAGGAGCCTATATTTCGAAACCATTCACACAGTACACCCTGGCTGACTATGACTTGATGCTTTCAACGAACCTCGCAGGGTTTTTCCACATTACGCAGCGCGCGGTGCGCGTGATGCAGGCCCAAGGGTGGGGTCATATCGTGAACATCACGGCGACGGTGGCCGAGCAGCCTGTCAAAGGTGTTCCGGCGGCGTTAGCATCGTTGGCCAAGGGCGCCTTGAACTCAGTGACAAGGGCACTCGCGATCGAATATGCGTCATATGGCATCCGGGTGAATGCGGTCTCACCAATAATTATTAGGACGCATCCGGAGGCGTCGTACGCCGGACTCGAATCGCAGACTCCGCTCGGACGAATTGGAGAGATCCAAGACGTCGTCTCTGCCGTGATGTATCTGGAAAACGCTCCGTACGTAACTGGGGAAATTTCCCATGTAGATGGCGGTCAAAGTGCAGGCCACTGGTAGATCGACACGTCACGCGGGTCGTCAAAAAGTAAGATCTCGCGGCCAAACCGCGTGGCCTCGAGAACGGCGCGCCTCCGCTTAATGCGCTACGGTGTTCTCGTAGGTGAGTTTTGAGGTCGGGCCGTTTAGCAAAGCAATTGATGATGCCGCCCGCATCCCACTATTTCCGTCACCCGATTGCACCGGATCTGCCTTCGTTTGGATTCTCGACGACGAGGGAGCGCAGGGATCCCTTACCGTGGGCTGAAGGGGATTTGAGACAACCTACGGCTGCGTAAGCAGAACTGGCGGCGATAATGAGCAGGCTCGAGATGCAAAGCCTTATACGGCTCGCGGCGATCGGTTTTATCGCGCTCCTCGCCGGCTGCGCCGGCGGCGGAACCCGCAGTGTCCCGTCCACGATCGGCACGTACGCCGCAGCGTCCGCCGGACCGGACGACACGACGTCAGCAGGTTTCGCAGCGGAGCCCGATGCCGGTAAGAGCCGGCTCACGCTTAAAATCACCATCCCTGCACCCTCGCACAAGGATTTGCGCGGCACGGTTGCGGCCCAGAAAGGGGCGCGAGGCTATGTCTCGCCGGGTTCCAAAGGCTTGACGCTGCTCTGGAGCGGGAAATCGAGCGGGACGAAAGCGTTCGATCTCACCTCCAACAATAAGAATTGCAAGGGCAATCCGCTCGTCTGCAAAATCGCGTTGCCTTTAAATCCTGGTAAATACAAAACGGATGTCAACCTCTACGATCTGGCGCCGGTGGGCGGCAAGATTCCCGACAACGCTCATCTGTTGTCGACGGCCTCCAACGTTGCGTTTTCCATCAAGAAGGGGAAGCCGACCGGCATCTCGCCCAAGCTTGAGGGCGTGGAGGGGAGTCTGTCCATCGGGCCGCTTCCTAACCAGTGCCTCGGCGTTGCGTTCGGGCCCACGCCATTCACGGTGACCGCCTTGGATGCCGACGGCTACCCCATAGGCGGTGCCTACGCGACGGAGATCACGCTGAGCGACAGCGACACCAGCGGTGCGACGGCGATTGCGACGAGCGGGGCAGATAATCCGCCGGCCGACACGCTGCTGAGCTCCTCCGACGTCGCAACCCTCGCGTGGAACGGCCAATCGATCGCAGGTGGTGCCGCAACGATCGAAGCCGCCGCCGGGACCGTTATCGCAACCGCTCAATTCACGCCGCAGGTGAAAGGTTCCAAAGTCCTCCTCTACACCGGCGGCTCGCAAAACTTTACGGTCCCGGTCTGCGCAACGACCATGTATGTCATCGTCGCTGGAGCACAAGGCGGAGGGCCGTTCTCCAACGATCCTGGCGGATACGGCGGTGAGGTCGGGGCGACTATCCCGACCACGCCGGGCGAGTCGCTCGCGATCTACATCGGCGGCGCGGGTGGCAACGGCACGTATTCGACCCAGGGCTATGGTGGGTTCAACGGCGGCGGCGCCGGCGCGCCCCCAGAACTTTCCAAAGCCTTTGGCGGCGGCAACGGCGGAGGCGGGGCGAGTGACGCACGCCAGGGCGGAAGTGCGCTGGCAAACCGCGTGGTCGTGGCGGGCGGCGGTGGCGGCAGCGGTTATGCCGATCCGCTCATAAGTTCGTTTGGGGGCCCCGGCGGCGGCCTCACCGGTGGGAGCGGCCAAGACGGGTATTGTTTGGGCTTGATGGGCAAAGGCGGCGGCGGCGGTACGCAGACCTCGGGCGGCGCGGGAGGCGCGGGTAACAACAACGGCACCCTCGGGTCGGGCGGAATCGGCTTCGGCTACTGCGGCAGTTCTACAGGAGGCATTGGATTCGGCAGCGGCGGGGGCGGGGGCGGATATTACGGGGGCGGAGGTGCCAACGGCGGCGCTGGCGGCGGCGGCGGTTCGGGTTTCGCCGAAGCGAGCGCGACAAACGTGATCATGAATACCGGCGCGGAATTCGGCGACGGCTTTGCCACGTTATGTTGGGGATACAGCAACAACAAATGCGGCCCGAAAGATGCCTTAACAAAGAAGCATCGCAACCCTAGCGGACTCACGCCCCGCCGATACCTGCGAGCGCAAGGCGGGACGGTGCCCGTCGCCAACCGTTAGCGCGCCGCCCACGCCGCTTCGCGAAATGTAGGGAGAGGTTGCGTGCGCGATTGCGGCGCGCTAGGATGGCGTAAGCGTCGACAAACTAGCGGCCAATCTTTTGGCTTCGTTTCTAGACGGTTTATTATGACGAGGTAGAGCGCCGTGCGTGCCGGCAATGATTTGTTGAAGGTCCTTGACTCACCGCGTTTTGGTGGCGCCGGCATTTGGATACGCTGTCCCCTGCAGAGGTTTGCAGGGGTATCATGGGAGCAGTGCATATGGCATTTTCAGACTTTAGCCGCTACGCGCTTGGCTTTTGGGCTCTAGCCGTCCTCGCGGCATGCGGTAGCGGGGCCCAGTTACGGCCGAGTCAATTATCCGGAGGTCTTCAAAATACGGCCGGAGGTCTCCCCACCGTCGGGATTCCCCTCGTACACGCAAACGGTGCGCGCTCGTGGATGTCTCCCGACGCAGCGAAAACACAGGACCTCCTCTACGTCTCCAGCGGCGCCGCGGTCAACGTCTACTCCTACCCCACCGGGAAGTTAGTGGGGATGCTGACGGACGACCTTTCTGGGCCGGACGGCATATGCGTCGACAACAAACAAAATATTTGGATTGTGAACAACTATTCGGTGGGCGACGTTGCCGTTGAGTATAAGCATGGCGGCAAAACTCACGTCGCGGCGGTTCAGGATCCGGGTGCTGGGGCCCACATTGGGTGCTCCGTCGATCCGGCGACCGGCAATCTCGCGGTCACGTCGTACGGTTACGGCTCTGCCGGAGGAGGACTCGTTTCAATCTACGCACATGCCAAAGGCAAGCCACAGCACTATCCGGATTCGAAAATACCGCACTTCAATTTTTGCGGCTACGACCTCAAGGGGAATCTCTACGCCGACGGAACCGATGCAGCTCAAAGCCAATTTCACTTTGCCGAGCTTACTAAAGGCGCAAAGACTTTTAAGAACATTACACTCAAAGGCGGTTTAATCTACTACCCCGGCGGCATACAGTGGGACGGTAAGTACGTCGCGGTTGGCGACCAGAACGTTCAAGGAATAGATGTCTCAGCGATTTACCAAACGACGGGTGGGGGTGGCAAGATCGTACACAAAGTGCCGCTCGACGACCCCACCGACGGCAGCGCCGAGGATATCGTCCAATTCTGGATTGACGGCAAAACCGTCGTGGGTCCAAACGTCTATGGCAACGATGCAGGTTTCTACAAATATCCTACCGGCGGCAAGCCTACGAAGACGATCAAAAAGCTCGAGCAACCCACAGGCGCCGCGGTCAGCAAGTAGCCTCTGATCTCGCGTTGGGGCAACCCGAACGCCTTGAAGGAATCGCCGCCCGCCGGATAAGCGGCCGCTTTTAATGTTTTGGTGCGACGCTGATCGCGGATCCGACCGCAAAATCAAGGTCCTGCGTAATGACCTTTATGGGCGATCCTCCGGCGGGATAAGACCATATTACGGCATTTACTTCGTCCGGGCCAACGACACGCGAGCCTTGAATGGTGAACTGCTCTACGGCCGTAGCACCGCGCAGCGGCGTCGAACCGGCCTGCGTTCCCCGGCCGGCCGTAATGCTGAAGCGACGAATCCGGTGCGCGTCGCCGATGGCGAGGTATTGCCCGTCCCACTGAACGCCGCCGACGTAGTCGATGTTCCGATTTAGTTTGAGCTTATGAAACGAGCCGCTTCCGTTTGGTAATTCGGCAAAGCGAGCGTGGCGCGCGTTTTCGGAATATCCATTAACGAACAGATCGCCGTTGGCGTCATATCCGCAGAAGTACTCGGAGTATACGTCATGTGGAACGAGGTTGATTGGTGTGCCGCTGGCATTCCTATAGATCGCAACCGATCCGCGCCCCAACTTACTCGAGTGTCGCGTGGGGCCGATCTTATTCGCGACCGCAAGATCGCCGTTGACCGGATTGACGGCACATCCGTTGGGCACATAACCGGGATCGGTCAGTGTCTGAGTCACCGTCGAGCTGCCATGAACGAACTCGAACGTTTCTTCCAAATAATCATCGGTAATAAAGACGTTCCCGTTGTTGTCCGAACAGAGTCCCTCCGGCTCGACGAAAAGGCCCGAGAGAGAACCGACGAACTCGCCTTTGGGCCACGAATATATCGTGACGGTGGCGTCGCCGATGTTGGAGATATAAAGTAGATCGCCGTGCCGTGCGTTGGGCGAGACCCACGACGCCTTTTCGAACGGAACCGGCCCGGCGCCGGAAGAGGACCGCGAAGCGCTGCACCCGGCAATAGCCGCGATAGCGGCAAACGGCATGAGGGTTCTCAAAATAAGAGCGGCTTTCACGATAACACCTCCGAGGGTCTGTACCATATCACAAGGCAGCCAGGCGTTCGATAGGCAATGAGCCTAACGCTTGATCGTACTCCTACCAAGCATCTTAAAACGCTTGCTCGCGCCGTCGCGGAACCGCGTACCCATGTCCAAGCTGTGCTGATCGTCGCGGAGATCCCCATGACGCGTCGTGCGATGGTACCGCCCAACGCCGTGCGAGCATCTTTATTCCCCACTTTTTTCCGCAGATATTGTAAATCGGTTCCGGGTCCATTTTATTACCAGCGCCAAACAACACGACGCCGCTCAATACAGTAAGGCGTTCAGTATCCGGATGCCAGTGCAACGGTATCGTGTATCCGTCCGGCAATTTGAGCCGCAGCGAGTAAGATGAGTCTAATCTTTTCGGATCATCATCCATCACTGCCACCTGCATTGCGGGGAGCTTCGGCGATTAGCTAGGGTATGTGGGCCACAATGGGCCCGCGTTTCGGGGCACCTTATCCCGTCTGCTTCCTGTATGTAGAGCACCTCTAAGGAAGGGTGGCGCCGGTTTCCGTCTTCAATTGAGCGTTTTTGATGGAAGCCGCGCGTGCGCTATGCGATTCGCTAAGCGCCTACGGGAGTCGAGAACGATACTGCGGCAAACCTACGGTGACTAATTTCAACCAGAAGAAACGTCCTCGGCGCAAGCCTCGATCTAAGTCGTCCTTGAGTACAATGGCTGCGACCGCATTCCTCGCCGTCATTGCGTTCGCGATGCGGCGGCTTGGCCTGCAGGGCGCCTATCGCCGCACGGCCAATCCGAGCACTCCCTAACCCGCGGAAGGTTAACGACATGAACCTTTTCGGAACGCTTACCCGGCGACGCCGGCCGCGACCGTGACGGCGCCGCTCGGCTGGTCGCAGGCCGACATTGAAGCGATCTTCATCGACAGCGACCACAACGCGTGGCACGCCGGAATCGTCAAAGACATCTTGGCAACCCGCGGCGGAAGCGTAATCGTGGCCACGGATAGCGGCGGCATCTGGGCCGTCGGCGAGCAAGGTACGGGCATCTGCCTGATCGACACGGACAAACCCGACATGTGGTGTCTGGCGCAGGGCCCCGATGGTGACACGCACCTATTCGCCGGTGGCGAGACGCTCTTTGAAACCGACGTCTCGCAGGTTGCTCCATTACTCTCGTGGAGCGAAGTGACCGTCACCGATTCGGACGGCAACTCCGTCGGTACGATTCAGGACATCGCAGTTGACACGGCATCGCGCCGCATCGTGGTCGCAACCGCTAGCGGCGTTTATTGGGCCACAGTTCCGGCGGCGTCGGGCCAGGGCGGATGTGCCGGCTGTCTTCCATCGCTCTTCGGCATGGGACAGAACGCGCCGCGCGCCGCCTATGCGTGGGTTGCGGCCAAAGGTCTGCCGCCAGGCAACTTTGCGGCAGTCGTCCTCGGGCCACGGGCCGGACGCCTTCCCGGCGTCGTCGTCGCCGCGTGGGGCGCCAATGTTAAGAGCGGACTTTACGGAATTTTCCACGGCGGCTGGGACGCAAGCGACAACCTGGTGTTCCAACGCTCCGAGATCGCGGGCACCGATCCGACGCAGATGTGCTATACGACGCTGGCATCGTGCGCAGAGTTTCCCGCGCGCATGTATGCCAGCGCTTCGAACGGCCCGGGCAACATGTTAGCGCTGCTGACGACCATCGACGGGGGCGCGCATTGGACGTTTCTTCCCGGCCTTATCGAGAACGATCCGAAGCAAGAGTCGATCTACACCTTTTGCACCGGGCAGGGGAACGACGGCGGGCGGCCTTGCAATGCGTTGGGTGCCGGGCCGATCTCGCCGGGTTTGGTGGCCCTAGGATGGCGCGCTGGGCCATTTATATCCTCCAACGGCGGCGCAACCTTCCGGTACGTAACGCCGAGCCTTGATACCGATCCCGGCGACGGCAGCAAATACGCCCATATTCACGGTGACTACCACGCGATGCACTTTGACGCGAACGACAGAAACGGACGTCTCTACATCGGTTCGGATGGCGGTATCATTCGCACCGACGATTTGGGAGACTCTTTCGTAAGCACGTTCAATCAGAGACTGCTCAACCTGCAGCTGCTGGGAACGACCGGAGCACGCGAGTGGTACGGATCGCTCGGATGTTCGCCTACGGCGCCCGGACTGGTGGGTGCCGGCACACAGGATAACGGAAACCTATACACCGTGCTCAACGCCAGCCCGCAGTACTGGACGTTTTACGAGGGCGGCGACGGACGAATCATGTCGTTCCTCACCAACGGGGCCTTGGTACACTATTTCGGCGACGACGACCGCGCCCAGCTGAGCGTGTGGGACGGCACGAACCTTCAGAACCGCGGCGTCATTCCATACTACCAAGACCGCGTGCTGAAAAGCCCGGCATTCGAGCGCGTCGAACAACCCTCGTTCCGCAACGCCAACGGACAGTTGCTCTACGGTATCGGAGCGACCGGAGAGTTCGTCTACGGATTATACGGCGACGACAATGGCGACAACACACGCTGGAGCTATCTCGCCGGAGTGCCGATCGGCCTCGATTTTGTTTCGGCAGTCTCGTCGCGCGACGGTACCGTCGTGTTCGTGGGGACCTACGGCGCGCGGATGTTCTCGATCAACCCGTGGAACACGACGCCGATCGAACTCGTCAACACGGCGATCTCCAAACCCAGCGGGGACGAAACATTCATAATTCACCGCATCGTTACCGTCGACGGACGAACTGCATTCGCGTCGTTCAATCGATCGGATGGCTCATCGGGGACCGTGCTGCGCTGGGACGGAAACACGTGGTCGAAGGTGCCGGGCGATTTTCCGCGCGAATTTATCTACGCGATGGAAGTCGACGTTACGACCGATCCACTAACGGTCTACGTTGCAACCGATGCAAAGGTCTATGCAAGCAACAACTGGGGCAATAGCTGGAGCGACGTTTCCGGCGGCCTTCCGCGGCGGCCGCATTGCTCGGACATGCGCTATTTCCAAGACCAAAGCGGCAGCTACCTATTCCTGTCGACCTTCGGCAGATCGCTGTGGGTCGCGCAGCTTTCGGCGAACATCCGCGTGCAACCCCGATAAAACAAGAAAGGACTACCTCATGCCGACGAGCGCCATCCCACACCTCGATGCCGCGCTGGCCGCTATCGAACGCACAATCCAACAGAGCTCGGCGACGCAAGATATTGCAGAGCTGCGCGCAATCGTTCGGCGCCCCGGCTGGAAGACGCTCGTCGAACAGTCGCTGTTCCTGACGATCGTCCAGGGACTGGAAGCCCAACTCGAGGCCAGCGCGCGCATGCGCGCTGCCTTACTTGAAGCCGCCAAGCAAATCAGCCCGATCGCCAAGCCGCTGCGCCAGCAGAGCACCCTAGGAGAGGAGTAGCGATGTTTGAGTTACTGTCCGTTTGCAGTGGGGCCGCTCTCGGCATTGGAGTGGCTATCTTTAGTCGCGCCATCGGCCGATTTGTGACGGTCACGGCGATCGCATTGGCCGCATGGGCGGCGACCTTCGAGAGCGGCGAAGCCGCCCGTTCGTTGGCCTACTTTACTCTCGACTTCGTGCAGACCGCTACCGCATTTGCCTTTGGATTCGTCGCCGTCGCGTGGCTACGGCGTAGACCGACCACGAGGTAGCTCAAATGCGTACGAAGTCCGCGAGGCGTTCGATCTGCTAAACCGCTTCCGTGAGAAGGCCAATTTGAGAAGGCCAATTTTGTGAAGGCCGACGTCGCGGCCGAGGCACGTTCCAACTAAAACAATTCGTCTCGCCCCGCTTCCATCCGCACTCGGTGCGCTCGCATTGATGCGCTGGTCGGCAACACCGTTGCTAAAGCGTTCGGCGGTTCGTCCCGCCGCAATCGTCTCGGTGCCACGCAGCACCGGTGGGGAACAAAAAGGCCGTGGTTACGACGTTTCTTGGTAGCGCCAACGGGAGTCGAACCGGCCCTGCAGCCGGCCGGCGCCGCGCGAGGTCGTCGCCATCTCTAACATTCAGGTCAAAAGTCCCGACCGCTAGGCTGACCCGGCCTACCGTGCAGGCGCCGGGGCGAGATACGATAGTGGCTGGGGAGATCTACAATGGAGCGTTTCTTATATCGCGCGCTTTTCGGTTTTGTGGCAGCTACGATGTTTGCGGCGTGCTCGGGAACCCAGCCGGGTAACGTTTCGACCGGTAGCGTGGCGGTGAGCCGCACGCCTTTGTTGCGGATGGAGCCGCCCGTTGTACCGTGGGCGCGTTTGGATATCAACGCGCATCGCGATCTGCGGTCGTCGTGGATGTCTGTCGCAGCTTTCAAAGGACGGCTCCTTTACGTTGCTGACGTAAGCACGGGCGACGTATACGTCTTTTCGTACCCTGCTGGAACGCTTGCAGGAACGCTTACCGGGTTTTACCTGCCGAGTGGACTCTGTATGGACAAGCGAGACGACGTGTTCGTCACCGAGGCCGGGAACGGCACGATCGTAGAGTTTGCTCGGGGGGCGACGAGCCCGATGAAAACACTGCACGAAAAAGCCGCCTTGGTGCCGAATGCGTGTGCAGTCGATCCCACGACCGGGGATCTCGCGGTCATGAATCAGGGGAATCCATTTGCTCACCAACGCGGCGGAGTCGCCATCTATCGTAAAGCGCGCGGCCGGCCAGTGCGTTATCGTGCGATGTATCATCCGTATTGCGGTGGGTATGATTCGAATGGAAATCTGTTCGTCGACGGCGAGCATGAGTCGTTTCAAGCCTTTGAGCTCGACGAACTAGCCAAGGGTGGCAAGAGGCTCGAGCGCATTTCGGTCGATCAATCATTCGGGCTAGCCGGCGGAATTTTTTGGGATGGCACGCGTCTCGCAATCGGCGATGTTTGGGGGTCGGTGATTTACGAGTTTACGGTTGACGGCCGGCAGGCGAGCGAAGTAGAAATCACGCCTCTAACTAACACTGGTCAGTACGTGTGGAGCTTTTTCTTGGACGGCCAAACAGTCGTCGCGCCAAACTATACGCAATCGGGCGGTGCCTCCAACGTGAACGTCTTTAGCTACCCCGCCGGCGGTGCGCCGCTCCAAACCATTGGTAACGGCGTCGTGGAGTATCCCGTGGGGGTGGCCGTCACGAGATAAGCGCATTTCGCCAAGCGCCCGGACTGGACTAGAACGTGGCCGAGTCGAGAGTCGCAGTTGCGCGATGACGGACGGCCCACCCGATTCTCGCTCCAATCTAGGGGGGCCATGGGAACGAGCGCTCGCCGTAAAATATACCAACCAGCCTTGGCATCACGCCGGAAAGGAGCAACGCTCGTGAAGTTTTCAGATTGTTGTCGCTACGCTTTTGGCGTCTGCGTCGCGGTTGCGTTTCTCGCAGGCTGCGGCAAATCGGAGACGCAAATCGGCTTGCCGCAACCGTTATCGCAGGTTGTCGCGCATCAGGCTATCTCGCCGGCAACGGCATGCGCGACGAAGCCCTGCATCTACGTCACGAATTACACCGGAGGTCCGAGCGGAGCTGGTAGCGTGACTCTTTTCGCGCTAAAAGCCAAAGGGAACGTGTCTCCGATTCGAACGATAAGCGGCTCGAATACCGGGCTTATAAATCCTGACGGCATTGCCTTGGATACCAGTCACAATATCTATGTCTCAAACGTCTACGGCCCCACGTTGACGGTCTACTCGGCAAGCGCGAAGGGCAACAAGGTACCCATCAGAACCATCAGCGGCTCTAATACAACGTTGGCCTATCCCAATGGGATTGCGCTGGATGGCGGCGGCAATACGTACGTTGCGAACTACGGTGGTAACGATGTGCTCGTTTTCGCCGCGGGCGCGAACGGCAACGTTGCGCCGATCCGGACGCTGAGCGGTTCGAAGACCGGGCTCAACGCTCCCGTGGGCGTCGCTCTGTATAAAACGAATATGTACGTCGTAAACTATGCAGGCAACAGCGTGACCGTTTACGCCGAGAACGCAACTGGCAACAAGGCACCGATCAGAACCATCAGCGGTTCGAATACGGGGCTGGACAATCCACAAGGCCTCTTCGTGAGCGCGAGAACCGGCGAGGTGTACGTCGCGGGCTACGCCAGCAGCAACGTCCTCGTCTTCGCCGCGAACGCGAACGGCAACGTCGCGCCGATCCGAACGATCGGCGGCTCGTACACGGGGCTGGCCCAAGACGGTGGCGTCGTCCTCGATGCCAAGGGTAAAATCTACGTTGCGAACAGCGGTGTCAGCGACGTGCGGGTCTTCGACGCGAAGGCGAACGGTAACGTTGCGCCGGTTCGGACCATCAGCGGCTCGAAGACCGGGCTGAAAACCGACTACAACATCACCATCTATTAGACCGCAGCTCGGTGCGGCGCATTTTGAATTAGCCCCACGGGAATCGAACCCCTCCACTGCGGTCTCGGCCGATCCCGAGCATTGACGAAAGCGCTTATCTTATCGGGCTTTCGGCGCTTCACCGTTCCAGCCGATTCCGACCAATACCGCGGCGATTCGGCCGCTCCGTGACAAATCTGTGACAACCTAACTCTTCGCGTGGCCGGTCAGATTAACGGGGTAGACTCGGCGGGAGCGGTTGAATGCTGAGGTCTTGAAATGCACACCGTTCATCTCGATAAGAGACGCCAAGTGCCGGGAGGTGCGCAGAACCGCAGTTCCCGAGTCTTAGCGAGGTCAGCCAAGATGAATTGTGTGAGCAAAACGGTGAGCAATTTCGGCTTGCTCACGTCCGCCGGCGCCTCTATGGGTCTCCGTCTCTAGCAGTAGCCGATTTGGGCCGGTGAGAGCGAAGGCATCTGCAATGGGCACCCATTTAAGATCGGATTGGCCGTTCACCAATATCGAGTAAAAAACCGGGGCTCGATTCGGTTATGGTCGCGGTTGATACGGCGCCCGCGAAAGCACTACGCCGTCGACTGATGTCCCGGCACTTGCAAATGGCGGGAGTATTGTGGACGGCTTTCCGCCAGTGGGGTACGACCATATCGCCAACTGAGGCTCCGAGCGCCATTGCGCGATGAACCTTCCGCCTCTAAGCCAGGTCTGAGTGCCTCCGTTTGTACCAGAGAATCCACCAACCCATCCGCGGACGCGCGTCGCGCCGACAATCTTCGCTTGGCGCGCGATATGCATGCGATAGATCGAGTGGGTGCTAGGATTGGACAGCGTTACATAGGTGCCGTCCCAATTAACGCTATCGAAGTAATCGTACCGGAACCGACTTCCGAGCGGGTAGTTGTGGAATTTCTTGCCGCCTTTTGGAAGTTCGGCGAGGTTAGGTACGCGCGAGCCGTGCGGACCGCCGCCAGCGCCGGTGAGAAATAGATTTCCGCCGCTATCGTATCCGCATAGGCCGACGAGTTCGAAAGCGTTGTCGCAAATGTGTCGTGACGGGGAAGGCGCTCCTGAATAGAAATAGACGCACGAGTAGTCTGCGGTGGGGACTGCGAGATCGCCAGTCGTTGGGTCGACACTACAGCTTGTAGGTACATCAGGCGGCGTCAGCGTTCTAACGAGCTTGCCGCGGTGCGAATATTCGGCGACACCGTAGATTTGCACAACGAAGACGTTCCCTTGTTTGTCGGAACACAGGCTATTGGCCCTATCAATTCCCAGACGTCCCACGTTCTCTCCGCTCGGATACGATAGGACGTACACGTCGCCACCCGTCGCCACATAAAGAAGGTCGCCGGACCACGCATCTTTCGCCGCGCGTGTAGACTGCACAGCTATGCGGCTGGCGGTTCCGTACGGCAGCGCGGAGCTGCATGCCGTCAATAGACCAAATGCAGCAAGTAGGATCCAACAACAGCGCCGCATTTCGCGTACTTCGACCAGTGCGAAGACGGCTCCCGTGCGGCACGTAACTTCCAAAAATACATTCGAGCAAGCGGCGGCTTCTTTTGGTTTGGCGTTGAGGTCGTTCGCGGCCCGAAATTCCGGAGCCGTTCGATCCAACGCGAAGAGCGCCTTGAATTACATTCCTAATCGGTAACGAAGGGCTGGCTTTGCGCGAACGCCGAAGGCCGCTCAGCGCGGGGGAGTGTAGATAAAAATCTACTTCGGCATTGAAATTGTCGGTCAGAGTTAATTCCCTGAACAGAAGTAGTTGATGCCGAGGTCGGTGTTTGCGCCTATCATGTTTCCGGGGTTGTATGCTTGAATCGTAAACTGGTTGTACTGCTGCCCGTTAACCATGAGGATCAGTTTTTGGGATGAGGAGGAACTCAACGCGCAGCCATAGTTACCATCAGCGAAGACGGCTGGACCCGATAGCGAAATCGTAGCACTAGTCCCCAGCGAACACCACGAGTTCGCTGCACAGCCGCTCGCGCCGGTCGTTAAACCGAGGCTCGGCTTATTCTTGACGATATGGAAGGTGCTGTCGCACGGATCACCACCGCTCTTGTAGCACGGCGGTACCGGGCCGGGCGCAGAGGTTGTCGTTTTTGCGGCCATTAAGGGCGCGTTGCAGGTAAGCACAGCTGTAGTCTTCGCACCATAATCGCACCGTACATAATCAGTGGCGCTTCCCATGCGCAACTCGCCCGTCCCCGCGCCAGTATATGAAACAAGCGAACCACCGGCAGCGGTTGGAGAAGGATACGGATTGCTCGTCCCAGCACCAGCGATGACCGAGGCTCCGGCAATGACGTTGTTATAGACCCCTAGGCTTCCTTTGCCATTGACCGCAACGTAGTGGGCCTCGACCTCCGGCGACGAACTGACCGATACCGCAACGCTGTAAATTTCATTCAAAATAGTTGCGACGTGATGGTCGCTAGCGCCACCCTGATGCGTGAACGAATAGGCATTATCATCAGATCCAAACGCGATGACATGGTGTGATTGTCGGCCGCGGTGACCGAAGCAGACGAAGTTGCACATTCCTGAGATGAACATGTCAAAGCCGGAAGGCGCCTGAAAGCCCCCGGTACCGGTATCGTAGATGTTTCCTACGGCGAAGGCACCATCGATTGCGGCGTAGGCGTTGGGAATTGGAGCGGGCCATGTCGGATCGGGCCACGGTGAAGGAGGAGGGGTATACCAGGGAATGTAGCTCGCTTGAACCTGAGCCACGAGTACGCTCTCCGGCTGAGCTGGATGAGGACCGCTAACGCCTGCAGCGGTTGGCGGGCTGAGCGCTATGATTGAGATCACGCTTAGAAGTAGAATTGTTTGCACTCTTAGCATTGACCTGTCCACCATTAAAGCCCGAGCAGCGAAACCAACGGAAGCTACATTCCAGAACAGGTGTAGCTGATGCCGAGGTCGGTGTTTGCGCCTATCATGTTTCCGGGGTTGTATGCTTGAATGGTAAAACTCGTGCTGGTTTGCATGTTAACCATGAGGGCCAGTTGTTGGGTTGAGGAGGAACTCAACGCGCAGGCGTAGTTACCATCGGCGAAGACCGCTGGGCCCGATAGCGAAATCGTAGCACTGGCCCCCAGCGAACACCACGAATTCGCGGCACAGCCGCTCGAGCCGGTCGTTATACTGAGACTCGGCTTATTCTTGACGATATGGAAGGTGCTGTCGCACGGATCACCACCGCCCTTGTAGCACGGCGGTACCGGCCCGGGCGCAGAGGTTGTCGTTTTTGCGGCCATTAAGGGCGCGTTGCAGGTAAGCACATCCGTTGTACTTGCACCATAATCGCACCGTACATAGTCACTAGCGCTTCCCATGCGCAACTCGCCCGTCCCCGCGCCTGTATACGAAACAAGTGAGCCACCGGCAGCGGTTGGAGAAGGATACGGATTGCCCGTCCCAGCGCCAGCGATGACAGAGGCTCCGGCAACGACGTTGTTATAGACTCCTAAACTCCCTTTGCCACCCACCGAGACGAAGTAACCGCTGTTCGCTGGTGAGGGCTGGGTATTCAGCGTAACGCCAAAGACGTTGTTCGGGACGGAACCTGGGCAATGCGTACCGCAGTCGTCCGGGGCGCCCACCTCGGTAAAAGCGGTACTGTCGACGTCATTGCCAAATACCAAAACATTGGACGACGCAAAGCCCCGCTTACCAAAGCAGATAAAGTTGCATTTCAGCGTGATGTATGTATCAAAGCCCGAGTGAGACCCGGTTCCACCGCTCCCGGTGTTGTAAATGTTTCCCGCGGCGAAGGCCTGGTCAATGGCGGCATATGCGCTGGGAATAGGAGCGGGCCATGTTGGGCTGGGCCACGGAGAAGGAGGAGGCGTATACCAGGGAATGTAGCTCGGTTGGGCCTGAGCCACGAGTACGCTCTCCGATTGAGATAGATGAGGACCCTTAACGCCTGCAGCGGTTGGCGGGCTGAGTGCTATGATTGAGATCACGCTTAGAAGCAGAATCGTTTGTGCTCTGAGCATGGGGCACTTCTCCCTTGGGGCCGATCGGATCAACCCGAGTCTAGCGCTTGCAACCTAACAGTTAGCCGGCAAGCAGCAGCCTCCTTTGTTGAAGCTGGAATTTGGTGGTGGAATAACACAGCTCGCAGAGCACAGTGTTTAGGCGAAGGTAGTCGCGCGCACTCGGTGCCGAGCAGATGCGCCAAGTCAATACGCTTCACCTTAGAGCGCCAGTTGCCGGCGCCCGGAACTCCGTGACTTACTCAAACTCGTTGAATATCGCGTTGATCGCCGGCACGCGACGGCTGTGCGTA
>CAVWIX010000002.1:0-1470645 GCA_963755295.1 Vulcanimicrobiota bacterium | reverse complement strand
GCCAGAAGACGGGCCTACGATACCGTCCGATCTTGAAAATCCTGCGGCTCACCGACCATCTCGCAGAGAAGCTCGAAGCTTAAGGGCCCCATAGTCGTGTGAGTCGCTGCCGTCATTCCCTAGTTCGCTAAGTCAGCGGACTTTCGGCGTGACCTGATCGATGATACAAGGGCCCCAGCCGTTTTTTTCGACCAGCTCTTTCATGGCGTCGACCTCAAGCGACAGCCGAGCGATGATGCGGTCTTTGCGTCGACTCTCGTCCTCGAGTTGCTTTAAGCGAACGAGATCGCTGGTTTCAAGTCCGCCGTACCGATCTTTCCAGAGTCGAATCGTGTTGGCGTGAACGCCATGACGCCGAGCGAGATCGGCCACCGGCCGTCCGGAATCTAACTCCTTGAGAATCGCGACAATCTGCGCTTCGGTAAACCGGCTCTTTCGCATGTGAGTCTCCTGACCGGGCTTTACGCCCTAAACTCACAGTCTCCGTCTGTCCGAATCGGCGCCTACAGGTCAGAAACTAGCGTCGCAATAACATGGCGCGATTTTGTAGCTATCTGGCGTCTCTCCGATTGCTCAGACCCTCCCTGGCCCCGCCGCGCCCGCGAGGCCGCATCGCGCTAGGCGCTTAGCGTAGCCTCGCAGCCGCGCAGCCCGACGCCGATCGCTTGCGCATTGCCTCGCAGTTGCCTCGCAGTCTCGCGGTTTAGATCGCGGCGCTTAACGCGTTGCGGCTTGGATCGCGGGCGGCCTGGATCGAGCTCCGCACGACGTAGGCCGCCGGGTGTCTCGTCTTGGCCTCGCCAACTCCTATCCCGCACCGCAGCTGCACAGCGCCACACGCTAGCGCCTCGCAGCATCGCGCCGATCGGCCTCGCAGCGCCGCTTTGCACGCCTCGCAGCACGGCAGCCACACCTCGCAGCAGGCCTCGCAGTCTAGCGGCTTATGTCGCGACGCCTAACGCGTTGCAGTTTGGATCGCGGCGGCTTGGAGCCTGGGCGCTAGGGGGGCGGCATTTCAAAACGGCTCAACTCCTATCCCGCAACTCTGCGGCACCGTGGCTCTTCTTGTACTTGTTTCGCCTTACACCGCCTAGCCCGAGCCCCTCGATCGCCGGGCGAAACCGAAACTACTGACTCCCTTATGTGCTATCTCACGCCAAGGGCAACGGGATACTACATAAGCCCCTCGGCAGTTCCGGTTTGGCTGGCGATCGACGGCCTCGGCTAGCGGTGGGGTATGTTGTCGCTGATCGTGCGAGCCCCGGGGTAAGTTACTTTTAGCCCGTCGTGACTGGGTTAGCGCGTGCGGGCCTCAACGGTTACTGCCCGACCATTGTAAAAGTCGTCCAGGTATGTCCGCCTACAGCGATGACATAACTTAGGGCTCCGCCGGGAGCCATCGTGAAGGTTCCATTGCCAAGGCCAGTTGCGTGCCCAGCCTGGGTCACCACAAGCAGAGAAGAACCCACTCCGTAGACCACGACGGGACCGTAATAACCGTAGGTAAGAGCGCTGAAGGGGCTTGATGCGGGAGCCGTCGTTCTGACCGGCACGCTTTGGTCGTTATAGCCTGCACAATCGGTCACCTGAACCGACGAGACGTTGGCCCCAGAACCAGAAACATTAATCGCTGTGCTATACGAGCCGTAGCCCGTGGCATTACAGTTGGAGATAAAAATATCCGTCACGGTCCCGCCAGAAGCGTCAATTTTAATGCCGTTAGTGCCGTTGTTCCGAACGTCACAGCCGCCAATATTTACATCTGACGAGCCAGCGTTTACGAGAATACCGAGGGTTCCGTTATCACTTAAAACGCATCCGTTAATCGTGACCCCCGACGCACCGTTTACCACAATCCCGTTATCCCCGTTTAGCCGCACGTCGCAACCGCTTATAACAACAGCCGACGCGTCCGAGTCTAGAAAAATCCCGGTAGCCTGTTGGGGCGAGCCTCTCTCCCGATAAAGAATAATATCGTTGTATTTCCCAACGCACGAAACCCCGACGATTCTTAAACCCGAAACGCTTTCTGCCCAGATTCCATATGGCTGGCTAGCCGGAGTGCCATCTTCTCCAAGATTGTTGCCCGCATACATGCCGCCTAGAATCTCTATGTCTGAACCACCGTTGATTTGTATTCCAGGACCCGGCCATCGCGCAGAATAGCACGATACAAAACGAATATTCTCGATCTGAGCGGAGGGGTGGGCTTGCTGAATTAGGATGCCCGGCCCGGTTGACTGGGTGCTAGAGTCGTTGCTTTCGCCCGGTTCAAAGAAGCAGCCCCTAAAGACGAGTTGCGACACGAACGTGGGGTTCTCAGCCGTATAGTCGGTTTTGATGACAAGGCTACTGCCAATTGTGCCGTCCTCACCAACACCGACATGGCATGAGATGTTGCTGAAATTGCACTTGGTAACGTTGTGACTAGCTGCCGGGTTGATCACGATACCTTGGCTGAAGGCCTCCATGCGAATGTTATCTATCCGCAGGTGCTCAACAGAAGTAATAGTCATAGCCGTACTTCCCACCGCACCGTTTGTGCCAACACGGAAGATACAGTTAGAGATATGTACCTCCTTGGGTGCGGGGGATTCAAACCCGTTGTTCGCGGCGCCTAATCTCACAGCGGTACCGACGTTCTTATTAAATGTCACGGTGCATCGGGTCATCGACGGCTGCAGGCCTTGTTCAAACCAAACCGCCGTGGGGCAGTCGTCGAAAATACATTGAATTATTCGCACGTTTTGCGCGCCGTTGTTGTCGCCCGTGGCTGCTGCGGCAACGGTGTGAATCGCCGCGCCCTGCGCGGCATTATCCGGGTCGTTGCCGTAAGCAAAATGCAGGTCCTCGAAGGTGACTCCGCCGATATTCGCGTCGTGCCCGGTATTGGTGTGAAGGTAAAACATGTCACCCCAAGTTGTATCGCTTTCAGCCATTGATAGAACGACGCTGCCCGTCCCGAGAAATCGAATAGGCCAGTTGCAGTTGACTTCGACGGCGAAGGGCTGTCCCGATGCAGCCTCAAGGTAATAGACGGAACCTAGCTCCGTGCCGCCACCGCCGCCCTGACTCTGTCGGTAACTCTGGCCGGGAAATAGAATGATTGCACCTACCGGCGGCCCGTTAGGGCATTTGCCTAAAGCGGTATATTCCTGCGCGAGTTGGATTATTTTTTGCAGGACGTAAGTGTTTTGCGCGGCGGACCCGGTGCTATTAGCGACCATACCAACGTACGCGCTCCCATAGAAAATCCACGGATCCAAGACATTAAAGATGCCTGGTGACGACCACTGAATACCGGACAAAAATTTAGTCCCCTTTCATATGATGATGACTTGTTTTCCAAGGTGAGGCTCACGGCCGATCTTCCACCGAAACGCGCCGGTCTACTAACCGGGCGCGGGTCAGCTTAACTCGCAACGCTAAGCGTAACTGCCTGGAAATTTGGGCGCGGCTTTACGAGTTTATTGTAAACCCTAGCTGGCTTGCCGCCAGCAGGGTAATTCCAAATGCCAATTTTCTTCGCGTAAAGCCCACGTTGCGAAAACGGCACTAAAATAACTCCGTTGTAAATCCAAGAAAGGTACGAGTTGCCTTTAATACCTTTAAGGGTAATCTGCTTTACCGCCGTTGCTGTAGAACCGCTTATGCTCAGTTCTGTGATCGTTGCCTTTCCTTTAGTCGTGCCCTCATAGGCGATGTACTGGCCGTCAAACTGAACCTGCCCTGGTCGCCCAACTTTGCCAATGATTTTTAATGCAACGAACTCATTGCTGTTCGCAGGTAACTCGGACAAGCCGTAGTCTTGTCCATTGTATCCCGCAACAAAGAGATTGCCTTGATTATCGTAACCACACGTTCTCGACGAAATCACAGCTCCATAAGTCGCTGGCGTCCCGCCGCCTGGCGGGAACACGGCGATATTCGCGTTTTGGCTGCCGAAGGCTACGGCGAGGTTGCCCGTCGTTGGGTCAACAGAGCAACCCAAAGCGCCGGTACCTGGCAGATTGAACGTGTTTATCGGCGTTGTTCCGCCGTGCGCATATTCAACCACGGACGTATCGTTGCCGATATAGACGTTTCCAGCGCCGTCAACGCAATCACCCGTACCGAATCCGTGGCCGCCTACGGGTAAACTGCCGACGACTTCTCCAGCGGGATAAGACATGACGCAGGTGCCACCGCACCCACCGGTAGCGTAAATTAGGTTACCGGCTGTTGCCGGTCGTGAAGCGTGAGCTGGCTTCGCGACAGCCGATAACGCGGTGACTCCTGGCGATTGACCCACTGAGCCGCCGCAGCCCGAAGCGATAAGCATCGCGGTCAAAAGACCCGCAATGTCGCGGCCTAGCGAAAACCTCATTACTAAATACCTCCTACGGTTCGAGAACGGTTCGCCAGGACGCCTCGTTCTCACCTATTACCAGGAGGCTAATTGCTTAACGGCAGTTGACCGTTCCGCTACCCGTTAGCCGAGGAGCTTGGGCCTTACGGTTTCTCCAGGGACAGGCACCTGGCGCAAGGTCGGTCAAGTGACGGGATTGCAGTCGCATTCAAAGTTGCCACACCCAATTGGGTTAGGCATGTTACGGCTCTGGTTGTTGGTTATGCTCCCCATTTCTGATACAACCAGTTAAGCTGGGGTAGGTAAACATTGGGCTTCGAGATAGAGGCTCTCGAACTCTGCCGGCGGTCGATAGCCGAGCGCCGAGTGCAAGCGCCGCTGGTTATACGTAACCTCGAGATATCGCCGCATCGAACGCACGGCGTCGGCGATGTCGAGGTAATCGCGGATCAGAACTTCCTCCTCTTTGAACGTGCGCATGAAGCGCTCGCAGATCGCGTTGTCCGATGGCGTGCCGGCACGACTCATGCTGATCTCGATGCCATATGCCCGAAGGACGCGCACGTAGTCGTCAGCGGCGTACTGTGATCCGCGGTCGGAATGGTGGATGAGGCCCGACGGCGGTTGACGTCGCTGCAACGCCATCCGTAGCGCCCCCAGCGTCAGATCGGTACGGTAATGATGAGCGACAGACCAGCCGATGCAGCGCCGGCTGAACGCGTCCAAGATGATCGCCACGAAGATAAACGATCCAAACAGCCGGACGTAGGTGAAGTCGGCGACCCAGAGCTGATTGGGAGCCCTCGGCTTGAAGTCGGATGCGAGATTGGGATACGTCGCCAGACCATGGCGGCGATACGGCAAGCCGCGCACCTTGCGCCGGCGTGCGCACAGGCCGTCCAGGCGCATAATGCGCAGCACCCGCTTCATGTTGACCGTCCAGCCGCGCCGCCGCAGCTCGTGGGTGATCATCCGGTAGCCGTAAACCGGAAAGTCGAGCGCGATGGCGTGGATCTCGTCTCGTAGGGCTTGATCCCGATCGACGATCGTGTCGCGGTGGCGGTAGAGCTCGGCGCGCGAGAATCCAAAGAGTCGCGCGATCCTTGTTCCGGCAATTTTACCGGTATAGCTGCAGGCCACGGCGATCAGCGCTTTCCGCCGCTCTTTCGCTCCAGTTCTTTGAGCACACTCAAGGCTTTTTTTAAAAGTGAGTTCTCGAGCGTGGCTTGCCCGAGCGCGCGCTCGAGCTGTGCGATCTTAGCTTCATCGCTGTACGCGCGGCCGTTGCCGGCAAACGAGCGTTCACCATATTTACGCAACGTGCGCTTCCAGACGCGAATGGTTTCGGGATGAACGTGATGGATGCGCGCCGCTTCGGCGACAGACGCTCCGGCATCGATTTCGCCGAGCACCTGGAGTTTGAACTCTTTTGAGAAGACCCTACGTGAGCGCGAACGAGGCATGGGCATTCCTTTCGGAAGGTGCCCCCAGCTTAACTTCCTGTCTCAAATTCGGGGTGCATAACCGCGCGACCATCTCGCAGGCGACATCGTCTACTTGGCGACGTTCCCGCAAGCGGCGACGGCGCGCGAGCTCGGGATCACCGAGCGCGGATGGCGCAAGCTGATCAAAGGCGTCTCCCAGCCGAAGACCACGACGGCGCGACGGATCGGGGAGCTTGCAACGGAGCAACGCCTATTGTTGGCCTCGGGAACGCCGCCCCACGATGGCGCAAGGTTTAAGTGCCGGTAAACCAGGCGCAATAGTGACCTAAGTCTCCGGGGAACCGAACGAGCCCGTCGAAGCGTTATCGTCACGACAGACTAGCTCGGAGGCGGATTCATGAATCGAGGCTTTATTGGTGCGCTTTGTTTGAGCGTGACCTTCGCTATGCTCGCCAGTTGCGGCGGGGCGCAGCCGCCGCTCGTCGCACGGGGTGCGCCGTTTCAGGCGCAAATGCATTCTGGCGCTATAGCCTCGGCGATGCGGGGGCTAAAGCCGGCCCTCGGAGGCCCCCGATACAAAATCACAGCGCCGCTGCTCTATGCAACGAACCTGTTCAACGCTAAAAATTGGGAAGGCGTCACGATATATCGGGCGGACGCCAAGGATCCCGCTCCACTAGCAACGATTTCAGACGGCCTCGATATCCCAGTGGGTGCCTGCATTGATGGACAAGGTACACTCTACGTGACTAACGAGCCGCCTAGTGGCGGATGGGTTTCGGAGTACCCGCTTGGGAAGACAAAGCCATCGATGGTTATCACAGATGGCATGAATGGACCAGCCTACTGCGCGATCGATGGGCAAGGGAACCTGTGGGTTACCAACTACGGTGGTCGCAACGTCACCGAGTATCTTACGGGCTCAAAGAAGCCACATGTCATCATCACGAAGGGTCTCGTGAGCCCCGTTGGAATCGCGTTTGACGCTTCCGGCAACCTGTACGTAGGAAACTTCATTTCTACTTCGGAGGGAAATGTGCAGGTCTACAGTCCCGGAAGCAAATCGCCTTCGAGGACGATCACGAACGGCGTTACCTCACCGCGCGGCCTCGCAGTCGATTCAAACGGAACGCTCTACGTAACCAATTTGTCCCAAAATAACGTCGCAGAGTATCCGTCAGGTCAAGATGATCCGTTTCAGACGATTACGAAGGCGATGGACCGTCCGGCAGACGTGACAGTAGACAAAAAAGGCACGCTCTACGTTAGCAATATCGGAAATAGCACGGTTGTCGAGTTTGCGCTGGGGTCGCTTACGCCGCTGAAACGAAAAATCAGCAAAGGCCTATACGAGCCCAATGGCGTCGCCCATTACCCTGCATTATTGCCGTAGGCTTAAGGCTTGTCTAACGTAACCTCTTAACGTAGAAAACGCGATCTAAACCCTGTCACCGAAAGCCGTGTGAGACTGCGTCGCCGTACCTATCATCGTCGGAATCCGGGCCTCTAAGCAGGATCCGGCTGCATTCCGCGATGCGCAGACTATCGGCGCGCCGGTAGAGTGCAAACAAGAAGTTTAGCATTTCGATCTGAGAACTTCACCGATTGCGGCTCCCATTTTCGCAGTGCTACGATGAACGTCCGCCAGCTCACTAGAGGGGAACGTGGAGGAGCAGCGGATTTTAAATGATCCAATATTCAAAGGGAGATTTTATCATGGGAGAGCTCATGGTCTTGGGGACAAACTCCCCTAAGGCATGCTTGATATCCCCTACCACCGATTCCGGCGTTAATTGCGAGAATCGCGTGGCGGTTAGTACGGTATACGGAGAATCGACAACGCAATGGGCTTTTATGAGCAGCGTTTCGACTGTCTACGCGACGGTCCAGAATCCCGATGGTTTGATCCATTACTTGTGGACGGTTATGCACCCCGAATTTGAGACAGGAAGTTAAGCTGGGGGCACCTTCCGAAAGGAATGCCCATGCCTCGTTCGCGCTCACGTAGGGTCTTCTCAAAAGAGTTCAAACTCCAGGTGCTCGGCGAAATCGATGCCGGAGCGTCTGTCGCCGAAGCGGCGCGCATCCATCACGTTCATCCCGAAACCATTCGCGTCTGGAAGCGCACGTTGCGTAAATACGGTGAACGCTCGTTTGCCGGCAACGGCCGCGCGTACAGCGATGAAGCTAAGATCGCACAGCTCGAGCGCGCGCTCGGGCAAGCCACGCTCGAGAACTCACTTTTAAAAAAAGCCTTGAGTGTGCTCAAAGAACTGGAGCGAAAGAGCGGCGGAAAGCGCTGATCGCCGTGGCCTACAGCTATACCGGTAAAATTGCTGGAACAAAGATCGCGCGACTCTTTGGATTCTCGCGCGCCGAGCTCTACCGCCACCGCGACACGATCGTCGATCGGAATCAAGCCCTACGCGACGAGATCCACGCCATCGCGCTCGACTTTCCGGTCTACGGCTATCGGATGATCAGCCACGAGCTGCGGCGGCGCGGCTGGACGGTCAACATGAAGCGTGTGTTGCGCATCATGCGCCTGGACGGCCTGTGCGCACGGCGGCGCAAGATGCGCGGCTTGCCGTATCGTCGCCATGGTCTGGCGACGTATCCCAATCTCGCATCCGACTTCAAGCCGAGGGCTCCCAATCAGCTCTGGGTCGCCGACTTCACCTACGTCCGGCTGTTTGGATCGTTTATCTTCGTGGCGATCATCCTGGACGCGTTCAGCCGGCGCTGTATCGGCTGGTCTGTCGCTCATCATTACCGTACCGATCTGACGCTGGGGGCGCTACGGATGGCGTTGCAGCGACGTCAACCGCCGTCGGGCCTCATCCACCATTCCGACCGCGGATCACAGTACGCCGCTGACGACTACGTGCGCGTCCTTCGGGCATATGGCATCGAGATCAGCATGAGTCGTGCCGGCACGCCATCGGACAACGCGATCTGCGAGCGCTTCATGCGCACGTTAAAAGAGGAGGAAGTTCTGATCCGCGATTACCTCGACATCGCCGACGCCGTGCGTTCGATGCGGCGATATCTCGAGGTTACGTATAACCAGCGGCGCTTGCACTCGGCGCTCGGCTATCGACCGCCGGCAGAGTTCGAGAGCCTCTATCTCGAAGCCCAATGTTTACCTACCCCAGCTTAACTGGTTGTATCAGAAATGGGGAGCACAACCGACCGACACCCAAGTTTAAATCCATCCAATATCAAAAAGGAACTTTTATCATGGGAGATCTCATGGCCTCGGGGACAAACCCCGGTGCGACATACTCGATAACCCCGGGCGATCCCGGCGTGTATCACGAGGATCGCGTGGTGGTTACTACGGTAGGGGCAACCTCCACAACGCAAATGTTCCGCGTCTACGGCGCGTCGCTCATCGCAGGACTGTGGCAGTTTCAATCGGGCGTTTCAACGGCCTATGCGACGGTCCAGAATCCAGATGGCTCGATCCATTACTTTACGTTTTCCGGAGCCACGGGATGGCCAACCTCGTCGTGGCAAGGAAGCAACAATAACACCATTTACAATTCCGTGGACTATGGCTTGATTGCTGGCGGAAGCACCTCAGTCAACAACGCGGCGCTCAATTCGCTCTTTACAGCGTTGAGTAGCGGAGCGGGATCGGCATTAAAGGGCGGATTTGTACGGATTCTGCAATACAACTTCCCCGTCGTGGCTGTCATGCCTGTCAGTGGGTCGGGGATGGGCCTCCCCGTCCCCGATCAGGTGATTATCCAAGGCTTGGGTACCGGCGGCCAGGGGCTCGCCGGTTCAAACTATCATTTCACGATTTCCGACCCGACCGGCGCGACATCGGCGTCCGCGCTGTTTGTTGCGGAGGGCAACCACTCAATAGGCGGCACTGAATTCCGCAATCTTGCCTTGGATTGGAGCAGCCCGGCCTCCTATGCTGGCGATACGGCCATCAACGTTGGATTCGCCGCAACGCTTGTCTATCGGTGCACGTTCACGGATTGCCCGACCGCCGTCAACTTCGCAGGCTATACATCTACCAGCTCGCCTGTTGCGTTGGGCTCGATCATGCGCGAGTGCCAGGTGAAGTATCTCAACGGTCCCGCCAACGCAACGTGCGTCGTTCTCGCTGGGCAGCAGACCGGTCTTATGGGCCCTTCGATTCTCCTCTGCCAGGGCACCGGCGCGGGCGGCCCGGCCGGCTGCACGGGGGTTGCAATCGGCGGCGGCCTGATGGCTAACGAGCACAACGTTATCGACAGCGTGCATTTCACTGACTGGGCAACCTGCGTGGACTACGCCGATATGAATGGAGCAATTGTCAACGGTTCGCACAGCGGCTGCGAATACACCACAATTGCTAATTGCGAGATGAACGGACAAGGCGTAGGGTCGACATATCCTCACGCTGGAGCGTGTATAAACCTCACTACCTACTCCAGTACCGGCAATATCTATGGCCAAAAAATTATCGGGAATACGCTTTCTATAAGCCAAAATTCGACGAACTCCAACCCGGTCGTTTTGATCGACACCGGGGCGCTAGGGCCCGGTGGTGTCGGCGGCCCGAATACCAACGTATCGTCGATCGACCTCATCGGCAACCTCATCTTCTCGAACATCACGAACAGCGGCATGAATACTGGTTACGCACAGCCGAACACCTACGGAATTCAAATCAACGCCGGCGACAGCATTCGCGTTATTGGCGGCAAGATTGGCAACATGGGCACGATGACGATGACGGGCAGCGACGGCTCGGCGAATATCTGCATCTCCGGCAATCCTGCGTCGGTGATCATTGACAGTGTGGACCTTCGTCCGACGTACGTCAACGCTGGGGGTGGCAGCCATGGTTCGGCGGCTTCACAGTATGCGCTACTGGTCAGCGGCACGCTCAGCGCTGGCCCGATTCAGGTTCGGAACTGCGATATGAGCGGCTTCAGCGGCAGTCCAGTTGGCGTGACGGGAAGCATTACCATCGGCCTCAATCCGCCAGGAAGGGGCCCGCTCTACATCACGGACTCCCCGGGATACAACGACCAAAACACTCTCATAAATACGTTGTCGAATCTCACGGCGGGAACGGCGTATGCCGCTTACGACCAAGGCGTCCATGGCGGAACGAGCTACTACGGTCCGTCGTTCGTCATGTTTACGGCGAGCGGAACGGGCCCATCGACGTTTCAAATAAACAACGGCACCGCGCAAAGCCTGCTTCCCAACCAAATCGTGAGCGTATTTTTGGAATCGCCGTATGATACGATTAAGTTCAACAGCCACCTGCCGAGCGCCATTCTGTGGAGCGGGCGGTGATGTGGCTTCTAATAGCGGGAGGCGCGGTATTTCGTCAGATCGCGGCTTCAATGCAGCCTCCGGTGCCGCTCATAAGTAAGACGTTCGCCAGTATTACGTACACGGGTGCCCCCGATCGGCCTAGGACTCATCGTGATCGGTGAATAGGTCCCGATGGTTTCGATTCATGTGATGAATCGAACGTGTGGCGCCAGTTTGCACGCAGCGTAAAATCAAACTCATGGGAGCTTCAATCGAACGCGTTCGAAAGAAGCTCCCGTACCGGCTCCGAATTAGTCAACCCGCGGAAGTTTACCAAAAATCGAAGCGGCACGTCGAATCGAAGGCAAGGCCTACCGGAACTACCGATGACCTTATGTAGTATCCCACGCCAAAGGCCACGGTATCCATCAGATACTGCATCGGCGCGCTGCGTGGCCGCGATAATAGGGGTGTGCCTGCGCTTGCACTTCGGCTCGCTGCGCTCGCGCTCAGGATGACAAACCGATTGCTTCGCGGAGCGAAGCAATACTACGCTCAGGATGACAAGCTTAGCGGAGGAAGGCTACTAGTAGGAGCGCTACGATGTTGAGGACTTTGATCATCGGGTTGATCGCGGGGCCGGCGGTGTCTTTGTAGGGATCGCCGACGGTGTCGCCGGTGACGGCCGCCTGATGCGCGATCGAGCCTTTGCCGCCGTACTGTCCGTCTTCGATGTATTTCTTGGCGTTGTCCCACGCGCCGCCGCCCGACGTGAACGAGATGGCGACGAAGAAGCCGGTAACGATGGAGCCGACGAGGATTCCGCCCATCATCTGCGCGCCCGTATCGTGCGGGAAGACGCCAAAGTAGGAGAGGAGTACGACGAGAACGGGAACGCCGACGGGGATGAGCGCCGGCACGATCATTTCGCGAAGCGCGGCGCGGGTTACGATGTCGACCGTGGTGCCGTAATCGGGCCGCGCGGTGCCCAACATGATGCCGGGAATCTCGCGGAACTGACGGCGCACCTCTTCGACGACGGCGCCGCCGGCGCGTCCCACGGCTTTCATCGAAAGCGAAGCGAACAGATAGGGCAGCAAGCCGCCGATAAAGAGTCCGGCGAGCACGAACGGATTGCCGATGGCAAAGAGATTGCGCACGCCTTCGGTGCAAGCTGCGGTCGGCGTGCCCGGACACTTGTGGTTGATCAGCTGCTGTAAGAAGGAGGCGAAGAGCACGATGGCGGCCAGCGCGGCCGATCCGATGGCGTAACCTTTGGTCACGGCTTTGGTCGTGTTGCCGACAGCGTCGAGCGGATCGGTGACGGCGCGGACGTCGGACGGCATGTCGGCCATCTCGGCGATGCCGCCGGCATTGTCGGTGATGGGGCCAAATGAGTCGATGGCGACGATGATGCCGGCCAGCGAAAGCATCGCCATGACGGCAATACCGACGCCATACACGCCCGCCAGCGCGTAGCTGGCAAGGAGGCCGACGACGATGACCAGCGCGGGAAGCGCGGTGGCTTCCATCCCAACCGCGAGGCCGGCGATGATGTTGGTTGCATGCCCGGTGATCGACGCTTTGGCGATGCCGCGCACCGGTGGGAACTGCGTTCCGGTGTAGAACTCGGTGATGATAGTAATGAGCCCGGTAATTAACACGCCGATTACCGCGCAGATGAATATTGAGGTGCGGCTCACGCCCACGGCGTCGGTGAAGACGGCGTTGGAGGCGAAGTAGAAACCGATCAGCGCGAGGACGCCGGCCACGATCATGCCGCTATAGAGCGCGCGCATGATCGTGGTTTTCTGCACGCCGCCCACGCCGACGAACATCACGCCGATAATCGAGGCGACGATGGAAACCGCGCCGAGCAGCAGCGGGAAGGTGACCGCGCCGGGAATCGAGGACCCGAAGAGCAGATTTCCGAGCAGCATCGCAGCGACGGTCGTGACGCAGTAGGTCTCGAAGAGGTCGGCCGCCATGCCGGCGCAATCGCCGACGTTGTCGCCTACGTTGTCGGCGATCACCGCCGGATTGCGCGGGTCGTCCTCGGGAATTCCGGCTTCGACTTTTCCGACCAGGTCGGCGCCGACGTCGGCAGCTTTGGTGTAGATGCCGCCGCCCAAACGCGCGAAGACCGAGATCAGCGAACAGCCGAAGGCCAATCCGACCATGGCGTTGAGCGTGGTCCCCGTGTCGCCGTGGTTGATCGACTGCAGAATGGCGTAGTAGCCCGAAACGGCAAACAAACCGAGCCCGACCACCAGCATGCCGGTGACCGATCCGCCGCGGAAGGCGACGTTGAGCGCCGGGGCCAGTCCGCCGCGCGCCGCTTCGGCGGTGCGCACGTTGGCGCGCACCGATACGATCATACCGATGAAGCCGGCAGCACCGGAGAGAATCGCACCGATCAAGAAGCCGACGGCCGCCTCCTTGCCGAGCGTCGGGGCGAACAGAATCACCAGCGCGAGCACGATCGCGACGATGCCGACGGTGGTGTATTGACGCTGGAGGAAGGCCATCGCGCCTTCTTGGATGGCGGCGGCAATCTCGCGCATCCGCTCGTTGCCGGCCGGTTGGGCGAGAACCCAGAAGGTGAGCGCGATGCCGTAAAGCACGGCAAGCGCGCCGCCGGCAAGTCCGGCATCGATGGCTGTCTGTGCGGTCATTCCTATCCCTGTTTAAGCAAAAAGACCGGCCCGGAGCGGGCCGACCGGCTTGCCTACTCCGGCGAAACCCGCAAGTCCTATCGTACGGCCCTCGCTCAATCTCTCCGTAGCTTAATGAACGAAACAGGCGTCCGCGTGGTTAAGCCGGGGCCATCAGCGAAGCTTCTCGACAATGAGCGGTGCCGAGAGCACGGAGTTTTTGGTGGTGGGCTGCGGCCCTGCAGGGGCAACGGCCGCTCGCGAGGCGGCAGGCGCGGGAGTCGAAACCGTCGTGCTCGAGCGGGACGCAGTCGTCGGCGCCAAGCGTGTCTGCGCGGCCGGACTGCGGCCGGGATTCTGCAACACCTTCGATCTGCCGCGAGAGATCGTGCATTGCGATACGCCGCGCCTCGCGCTCTTCGACGCCCGCGGCGGCGAGCACGAGATATTCATGGGCCCCGGCCACACCACCACGCGCGAGGAGCTGGACGGCACGATGGCGCGGCTGGCGCAAGCCGCCGGCGCAGAGGTGCGCACGCAAGCGCTGCTACGAAGCATCGAGCGAGACGGCGACCGGACGGTGGTCGAATACGCCGATCTCGCGGCCGGCGTCCGGCGCACGATCGCAGCGCGCAACGTCTTCTTGGCGGTCGGCGCGACGGCGCGGCTCGATTCTTCCGCCTTTGGCCGGCTGGCCTGGGAGCGCTGGCGCGATGGACTACTGACGACGCTGCAGTATCGCGTCTATCTGGAACGGCCGGCGGCGGCGGTAGCGTATCAAACGCTCGAGCTGCACTACTACGGTGGCCGCGACGGGCGTCAGATTATCGCCTGGATGTTTCCCAAACGCGATCACTTGGCCATCGGTCTGGGCGTGATGGGAAAGATGCCCGGCGCGACGCTGCGCGCCGAACTCGACGAGTTCACCGAAAGAACGCGCGCGCGTCTATATCCCGGCATCGCCGTGCGCGCGGTCAAAATCGAAGGTCATCTGCTCTACGGTGGCATGCCGCGGCCCGCGGTTGCCGACGGTGACGTGATGGTCGGCGGCACGGCAGCCGGCCTGGTGGACGCTACCAATGGTGAAGGCATCTACGAAGCGGCGATGAGCGGACGCATCGCCGCCGATGCGGTCTGCCGATACCGCGGGAATAAGACGACCGCTCGCTACAACGAGCTTATTCAAAAACGATTTGTACGGCGACTAGCGCATCGCGTTCGGCTCATGCGCTATTTGGAAAAGCGTCCGAGCCGCTACGCGGTGCTCTTCAAACAGCTGGCGAGGACTCCGCGTCTGGCCGAAGTAATGCTCAAGGAAGATTACGAGCGCACCGTGAGCGATCGACTCTACATTTACCGGGAAGCGCTGCGCTTTGGGCTCCGCACCGCCGCGTGCCGTGAGTAGGGCGATGCTGCGCGCCGATCCCGCCCGCCGTTACACCATCGACGGCGCCGCCCTCACGCGCGAAGAGGTCATCCATCGCTACTTGCCCTTGGTGAAATATGCGGCCGGCCGCATCTTCGTCAATCTGCCGTCGAGCGTCGACATCAACGACCTGATCGGCGACGGCGTCTTCGGCCTGCTCGACGCGATCGAAAAGTACGACGGCGCGCGCGCGGTCAAGTTCGAAACGTATGCGATGACGCGGATCAACGGAGCGATCTTCGACGCGCTGCGCACGTTGGACTGGGTTCCGCGCACGGTGCGCCAGCAGGCGCGTCAGGTCGAACGGGCGCACGACCGGCTCGAAGTCGAGCTCGGCCGCGCACCCAACGACGTCGAGTTGGCGAGGCGCCTCGATCTCTCGGTACGCGAGCTCGATCGCCTGATGCAGCGGGTTCGCGGAACGAGCGTCGTTTCGCTCGAGGAACCGCTGCCGAACTCCGGCGACCAAGAACTCTATGTTCGAGATACGATCGAGGACGCCGAGAGCGATGTAACCACGGAGATTGAGCGCCACGAGCTTCGTCGCGAGCTCGTCAGGGCCGTCGAAGCGCTCCCACCTCACGAACGGACGGTAATTCGACGGTATTACTTCGAGGGACGCACCCTAAGGGAGATTAAGACCGCGCTGGGCGTGTCGGAATCGCGCGTATCGCAGATCCACGCCCAGGCGGTTGTCCACTTGCGTCAGCTCCTGAAGAAGGACTGAGCTGCACGTCGACCTGCTGGGTTTGATCGGCTTGCACCTCATATCCGGTGACTGAATGCGCATCGTAGCCTTCCTTGACCGCCGTGACGTTGTAGCTGTCGGGCTGAAGCGCGAAGACGATGAAGTGACCCTTTGAATCGGTTTTGGTCGTCACCGTTTGGGACGGAGAGCTGATTCGTACGGTCGCGTTGGCGACGGGGGTGCCGTTTTGAGAGTTCGTAACGATTCCGGCGACGCCGCCGCTGGTTCCGGCTAACGCTCCGCTCGTCTGACTTGCAACCGCGAAGACTAGGCCGGCCGCGCCGAGAAGGCGCGAAAACGATTCTCGTGTAGTCATAGTCCTTTCCTTAACCGAAGTACGACATACACATGATACCGGAATGCGCGCCGCGCTGTTTCAACGACATATCAAAGTATCGTCATGCGGGTATCAAAGGCTACGACCGCTAGCTTACCGCCTCTCGCGCCGACCAGTTTAGGGTGCGGTTTTCCTTACGAATGAGATAACCGAGTGCGCTAAGCACGAAGACGGAAGCAAAAACGACCGCAGCGACAATTGCCATGGCCGCACCGTAGTTGTGGAGTCCGCCGGGAAGGGGCATGCGCTGCGCGAGAACCGCTTCGAACTGCGCCGTGCCGGCGGCAACGAGATTGCCGATCTGATAGGTGAAGCCTGGGAACGTGCCGCGGACGCCGGCCGGCGAGAGCTCGTTCAGATGCGCGGGTATCACGCCCCAGGCGCCCTGGATCATGAACTGGATGACGAAGGCGCCCGTCGCAAGCAATGCGACCGTCGGGCTCAGGGCCCAGAGCGGGATCGCGCACGCCCCGAAGATCGCACAGATCATGACGCTGGTCCGGCGCCCGACTCGCTGCGACAGCGCGCCGAAGGTGATGCTGCCGGCGATCGCGCCGACTGCGGCGAGGCTCGAGAGTAAAGACGTCGTCGACGTCGAGAAGCCGCGCTGTTTTTGCAAGAATGTGGCATAGAGATCTTGCGTTCCATGGGACATGGCGTTGAGCGAGGCCATGAAGGCCACGGCATATAGAAAGAGCGGCCAGTGCTGCAGCAGCGACTTCACGACCGCGCCGGCGGGGGCCGCGATGCGCTCCGCCCGGCCCGCAAGCCAGACGGGAGACTCGGGAACGCTCGTCCGGATGTAAAGAATCAGACCGGCGGGGAGCACGCCGATGACGAAGAGCGCCCGCCAATCCCAATGCGTGAAGGTAAAGACGCCGTAGTACACCGCGGTCGCCAGCAGATAGCCGGCCATATAGCCGCTCTGCAGCAACCCGCTGTAGAATCCGCGGCGGTTTGGCGGCAGCGCTTCCATCGTCATCGCGGCGCCGAGCCCCCATTCGCCGCCCATGGCGATTCCGTAGAGAGCGCGAAGGACGAGAAACGTCGTGAAGTTGGGCGAGAACGCGGTCAGCAGTTCGATGAGCGAGTAGAAGGCAATGTCGATCATCAACGGCGTGCGGCGGCCGAAACGGTCGGCGAACCAGCCGAAGATCAGCGCCCCGATCGGACGGCACATCAGCGTCAGCGTGATGGAAAAGGCGACGTCGGCAACGGTGCGATCGAACGTCGTCGCGATGCGCGTCACGACGAAGGTCAACAGCAAAAAATCGAACGCGTCGAGCATCCATCCCAGGAAGCTCGCGATAAAAGTCCTTCGCGCCGCCGAGGTCACCCGCGGCGTCTTCGCCGCGGGTCTTCGTTACGTCCTAGGGCTGGAGCTGGCGGAACTAGTGGGCGAGGGGCTGGGAGATGGCGACGGCGTCGGCGTGCTGCCCGGCGGGAGCGTCGCGCCGTAGAGCGCCAGCAGCCACACCTGCGTGTGGCGCACGCTGATGCCGCGCGGCAGCGTAAAGGCGAAGTTGACGGTGTTACTCTGCGGGGTGGTGTACTTGGCGTAACTACCGATATATTGATCGGTGCGCTTCCCGCGGAAGGTCGTCTCGTTGAAGAGCTGCAGCACAAACGTGCGTCCGTTATACTGAACCGTTGGAAGGATGTACTGCACTGTCGCGCCGCCATTGAGCTGGAAGTCCATGTTGCTCTGCAGGCGAACCGCGACGACCGGCGCTACGCGCAGCAGCAGCGGGTTGGGGTTGTTCATCGTCGGAACGTCTTTGGGCATCGGCTCGACTTGCAGCGTCATCGTTCCTCCGGCGGGCGTGGCCGTCGGCGATGCGTCGCTGTCGTCGCTATCGTCGCTGTCGGAGGATGCGCTGGGCTGCGGGGTCGGCGTCGGACTTGCCGTCGGCTTGGGCGATCCGCTGGCCGATGGGGCCGGGATATTGAAGGCGAGCGTGCAGCCGTACTGCGTGTTGAACTGCGTCACCGTCGGACACTTCATTCCGCTGGGACCTTGCGCCAGCGGATACTGCGCCACGTTGGGAGCGAGCGTCGCACCGGCGTTGGGTGCAAGTTGCTCCTGACCGTTGGGACCGGTGCTGGGTCCGGCCATTGCGCCCTGCATTCCGCCGCCCATTTGACCCGGAAGGCCGCCGCCAATGCCGCCGCCTTGCGAGACCGGTGGCGTCATGTCGCCCATTCCGCCCATTCCGCTGTCGAGGCCCGAACCCTGACAGGAAGCGAGCGAGAGAGCAAGCCCGGCAAAAACGACGCGCCAATCGCATCGCATCATAACTTAGCCTCCACTGCGCGATGCAAGTCTTCGATGAAAGTCTCTATCAAAACCGTTCGCTTCTCTTCGATACCGCGCTCGTTCACGTTCACGGTGCCGTCTGCAACCTCTTGTTTGCCGACTACTAAGACGTAGGGCACTTTTTGCGTCTTCCAGTGTCGTATCTTATAGCCGAGCTTTTCATTCGTTTCGTCAAGTTCTACCCGAAAGCCCGCTCCGCTAAGGCGCGAAGCTACCTCTTGAGCATATGCTGCTTGATGCTGAGAAATGGCTGTGACGACGACCTGGATCGGCGCCAACCATACGGGGAACGCGCCCCCATAGTGCTCAACGAGAATCCCGAAGAAACGTTCCAGAGAGCCTGCGAGCGCCCGGTGAATCATGACCGGCTGGTGGTCCTGACCGTCGGCGGCGCGGTACTTCAGCCCGAAGCGCGCCGGCAAGATGAAGTCAACCTGCACCGTACCAAGCTGCCACGGACGGCCGATGGCGTCGCGCACGTTGACGTCGAGCTTGGGCCCGTAGAACGCGCCGCCGCCTTCGTCGATCTCGTAGCTCAGTTCGTAGCGCTGCAGCGCTTGCCGAATCGCTTCCTCGGCGAGCGCGTCGGTTTCGCCGCGCGCGGCCGCGTCTCGCGTCGAGAGCACGTATTGGAACTCGTTAAAGCCGAAGGCTTTCATCAGCCGCAACGCCTCGTCGAGCGTGCGTTCGAACTCGCCTTGCAGTTGGTCGGGCGTGCAGAAGAGGTGCGCGTCGTCCTGCGTGAAGCCGCGTACGCGCGTCAGCCCGTGCAGCACCCCCGATCGCTCGAAGCGATAGACGGTTCCGAACTCGGAGAAGCGTAACGGCAAATCGCGATAGCTGCGCAAACGGCTTTGGTAAATCAGAATGTGGCCCGGGCAGTTCATCGGCTTGAGCCGGAAGCGCTGCGTCTCGACTTCGATCGGACCGAACATATTCTCGCTGAAGTTCTCGAGATGTCCGGATATCTCGTACAAACGTTCGGAAACGATATGCGGCGTCACGACCGGCAAGTAGCCGCGTTCGCGCAAACCTTGCCGAATGAAATCCTCGATGAGGCCGCGCACGATCGCCCCTTTAGGGTGCCAGAAGACCAATCCGCCGCCGGCGTCTTCCTCGATGGAGAAGAGGTCGAGTTCGGCGCCCAGCTTGCGATGGTCGCGCCGCTGCGCTTCTTCGAGGCGATTCAGATGCGCCTCGAGGTCCTCTTGCGTGTACCAAGCCGTGCCGTAGATCCGCTGCAGCATGGCGTTATGCTCGTCGCCGCGCCAGTACGCGCCGGCGACGCCCGTTAACTTGAACGCACCGATCTTGCCGGTGGAGTCGGCATGGCCGCCGCGACAGAGATCGGTGAAGCCGCCGATCGTATAGAGCGTGATCGGCTGACCTTCGGGGATCTCGCGCGCGATCTCAACTTTATAAGGATTGGCCGGCGAAGGCGCCGACCGCGTCACCGCGGCCGACCTCACGCCCGGTCATGGGGTAATCGGCGGCGACGATTTCGTTCATGCGGGCCTCGAGGCGGGTCAGGTCCTCGGGCGTGAACGGGGTGGCGCGATCGAAATCGTAATAGAAGCCATTCTCGATGGCCGGGCCGATCGTCGGCTTGGCATCGGGGAAGAGGTCCTGCACGGCGTAAGCGAGCACGTGAGCGGCCGTATGGCGGAGCTCGGCAAGCGAAGGCCGGCCGTCGTCACTCTGGGCGTCGGCAATCATTAGGAGGGGCGGCTTCGGCGCCCCACGGCATCGGGGCCTTCGGGGAGTCTCCTTGCGCCGATGCGCCGATGCCTTAACGTCAGGTTAATCGCGTCTCGATTACAACTAGAACTAACTTCACCAGAGGAGCTTTTTCTGTGAGACGTTCGTTCTATCGTGGGCTGGCCGTGCTGGCCCTTGGAATGGCAATGATGCTGCCGGCCGCGGCGGCAACCCAACTAACCGGAGCAGGATCGAGCTTCGACTACCCGTTCTTCTCGAAAGCCTTCTACATTTACAATCAGAAGCGGCCCGACGTGACGGTAAACTACCAGTCCATCGGCAGCGGCGGCGGCATTCAGCAGTTCACCGCTAAAAACGTGGACTTCGGCGCCACCGACGTTCCGATGAACGCCGAAGAGCTAGGGCGCGCCAAACAGGCGGTATTGCAGATTCCGGTGACCCTAGGGGGTGCGGCGATCGCCTACAATCTTCCCGGCGTCAGCGCCACGATTCGTCTGACGCGGCAGGCGCTGGCCGACATCTACCTCGGCAAAATCACGAAGTGGAACGACCCTCAGATCGCCAAGACCAACGCGGGGGTCACGCTTCCCGACACCCCGATCGTCGTGGTTCACCGTTCCGACGGATCGGGAACGAGCTACATCTTTACCGACTTCTTGAGCCACGTTTCGCCGGAGTGGAAGAGCAAGGTCGGAACCGGCAAGAGCGTTTCCTGGCCCGCGCCCAGCTCGGTCGGAGCCAAGGGCAACGAGGGCGTCGCCGGACAGGTGCGCAGCACGCCGGGCGCGATCGGCTACGTCGAACTGGCCTACGTGATCGAAAATCACATGCCCGCGGCGACGCTGCAGAACCGCGCCGGTAAATGGGTGGCCTGCTCGCCGGAGACGGTGGCTGCAGCCGCCGCCACCAAGCCGAACGTGAGCTCGACGAACTTCTCCATCGTGGACAGCGCCGGTGCGAATTCGTACCCCGTCTCGGGATATTCGTGGATAGTGGTCTACAAGGAACAGTCCGACAAGACGCGCGGCAAGATTCTGTACGACGTGCTTTCGTGGCTGGTCGGACCTCAAGGTCAGTCCAACGCCAAGTCGGTCGATTACGTTCCGCTCCCGGTGAACGTGCAAAGCGCCGCCTCGGCGACCCTGAGGCAGATGCAGCACTAATTGCAGCACGCTGAGCCGCGCTTCCGGCGCGTCGCGCGATTCGTTAGCCCCGCGGACCGCGGCTTTGCCGCGGTCGTCTACGGCGGAAGCATTCTGTTTGCGCTGCTGATCGTCGCGCTCTTCGTCGAGCTGGTGCTCGGCTCGTGGCCGTCGATCGTTCACTTCGGACCCTCGTTCATCTGGAAGAGCGCCTGGAATCCCGTCGCCAATAAATTCGGCGCTCTTCCGATGATTTACGGAACGGTCGTGACGTCGTTGATCGCGATTGCGCTGGCTTCGTTCGTGGGAATCATGGCGGCGGTCTTCTTAGCCGATTTCGCGCCGCGTTGGCTGGCTACGCCGCTGTCGTTCATGATCGAGCTGCTCGCTGCGGTGCCCAGCGTCGTTTACGGGCTCTGGGGCCTCTTCGTCCTTTCGCCCTTCGTGCGCACGGCCATTGGGCCGGCGCTGCAAAAAGTTCTGGGCTGGACGCCGCTTTTTTCCGGCCCGATCTATGGTGTCGGATTGCTGACCGCCGGCATCATCCTCGCTTTGATGATCGTGCCGACGGTTACGGCGATCTCCCGCGACGTCATCGCGGCGATTCCCCGCGACTTGCGGGAAGCCTCGATGGCGTTGGGCACGACGCGATGGGAGACGGCGATTCGCGTGGTGCTGCCGGCGGCTCGCGTCGGCATCTTCGGCGCCTGCGTCCTGGCGCTGGGGCGCGCCTTGGGTGAGACTATTGCAGTGACGATGGTAATTGGAAATCGTCCCGAGATTTCGTCATCACTCTTCGCGCCGTCGTATACGCTGGCCAGCGTCATCGCCAACGAGTTTACCGAGGCGACGACCAGCATTTATATCAGCGCCCTCATCGAGCTGGGATTGATCCTGTTCTTCGTCAGCATCGTCGTCAACGCGCTCGCCCGGCTAATGATCTGGAGCGTCCGCGGCTCGGAGCGTACCTAGGCCGTGACGACCATGGGCCGAGCCCTTCCCGAAGGGGAACTCGCGCCGCGCTACCGGAGCTTGGGACGCCGGCGCGTGTACGCTTCGCTGGGCATGGGGCTGGCGCTGTTTTGCGCGGCGCTGGCCGCAGGCGTGCTGCTGGTCATTCTCGCGTACGTCGTAGTGCAGGGTGCGCGCGCCATCAACTGGGACTTCCTCACGCAACTTCCGCACCCCATCGGCGTGCCCGGGGGCGGCGTCGGCAACGGCATTCTCGGCACGTTCATCATTATCGGCATCGCAACCGCGATGGCGGTCCCCCTCGGTTTGCTGACCGGAATTTATCTCGCGCTCTTCGGGCGCGGACCGATTCCCGAAGGGCTGCGCTTTCTCTCCGACGTTCTCTCGGGCGTGCCGAGCATTGCCATCGGGTTGTTCGCGTACGCCGTGCTCGTCGCGCCGCTCAAGCACTTCTCGGCATTCTCGGCGTCGTTCGCCTTTATGATGCTGATGCTGCCGCTCTTGGTGCGCACGTCGGAACAGGCGATACGTTCGGTGCCGCAGACGGTGCGCGAAGGTGCGCTCGCGCTGGGTATGTCCAACTTCCGCGCCACGGTTTACATCGTGCTGCCGACGGCGATGCCGGCGATCATTACGGCGCTGCTCCTGGCGATCGCACGCGTGGTCGGTGAAACCGCACCGCTGTTGTTCACCGCCTTTGGAAGCCAGTTCTGGCAGGCGAATCCGAATCAGCCGATGGCGGTACTCGCCTTGCAAGTTTTCACATATGCAATCGCGCCGTATCCGGAGTGGCAGACGCAAGCGTGGGGCGGCGCGTTCTTGCTGATCCTGGCCGTACTGATCTTGAGCTTGGGCGCGCGCTTGATGCTGCGCCGCGCGACGCGAGACCTCGACGCATGACCGCCGCGATTGTCCCCGGCACGGATAGCGTGCTGGCGACCGATGACCTCAGCGCATATTACGGCGGCAACAAGGCCGTAGGCAACGTTACGATCGGCTTTCGCCGCAAGGCGGTAACCGCGCTGATCGGACCGTCGGGCTGCGGGAAGACGACGATGCTGCGTTGCCTCAATCGAATTCACGAAGTGGCTTTCGACGCACAGGTCGAGGGGCGCGTATTGCTCGAGGGGCAAGATATTTATGCCGCGGACGTCGATCCGATGTCGATCCGGCGCCGCATCGGCATGGTCTTCCAACGCCCGAACCCTTTCCCGACGCTCTCGATTCTCGACAACACGCTGGCCTGCGCCGGACGCGGGCTGGGTCGCCGCGAGAAGCTCGAGGTGGCAGAACGCGCGCTGCGTTCGGCCGCGCTCTGGGACGAGGTCAAGGATAAGCTCAAGACGAGCCCGCTGCGGCTCTCGGGCGGCCAGCAGCAGCGCCTTTGCATCGCCCGCGCGGTAGCCGCGCAACCCGAAGTTTTGCTGATGGACGAGCCGACCGCATCGCTCGACCCCATCGCCACGGCAGTCATCGAAGAGCTGATGTCGTCGCTGACAGACGAGTTTACGATCGTGGCGGTAACGCACAACATGCAGCAGGCCGCGCGTGTCTCGGACTGCACGGCCTTCATGTTGGCCGACGAAACCGGCATTGGCCGCCTTATCGAAGTCGACGAAACGGGCAAGCTCTTCACTAAGCCGACCGACAGCCGCACGGAAGACTACATCACCGGCCGCTTCGGCTAACGATATCATCCTGACTTCAAAACAGCACCATCCTTCGACAGGCTCAGGGTGACAAGGTCGGCGCTTTCTTGAGCGAGTCTGGTAGCGTAGACGCTACTTCTTGCTGACTACGGCACCGACGGGCTCGGAAGGACCAGCGATCGTTTCGACCGGCTCGCCGCCGGCCGGGTATTTCCAAACGCCGACCGTGCCGGAGCCGAAGTTCGGACCCACGACGCGGCCACCCACAATCCAAGACTGAAAGACTTTGTTGGCTTCGCCCAACGTCGTCGTTCCCTCGGTAGTTCCATTTTCGCCGTTGATGGCAAACCGATATATCTGTCCGGTCGACTCGTCGCCGACCGCAAGATATTTGCCGTCCCATTGAACGGCGCCAGGGCTGATAAACGACTGATCCAAGGCAACGGCCGTAAGGGCGTTGCCTCCGCGCCGGAGTTCGGCAAAGGCAAACGTTTCCTCGGGGCTGCTACCGTCGACAAAGAGATTACCTACCGAGTCGTAGCCGCAGAGAACCATCCCGCCAAAGGACGAGTCGGTGTAGCGTTTCTTGGGCTTGGTCTTGCCGCGAGAATAGAGAGCGACATCACCGGATCCCCCGTTCGTGGAAAAGTTCGCGACCGCAACGTTTCCCGTCGTCGGGTCGATAGCACAGCCGTCCGGAATGGACCCGGAATCCGAGAGTGTGGCCTTGGGCGTGGTCGCGCCGTGCGCGTACTCGAGCACGGTGGCCGCTCCGGCATCGACGACGAATACGTCACCCTGTTTATCCACGCATTCGCCGGCGGGTGAAGAAAAGCCGGAAAGGGTTTGCGTAAAGATTCCTCCCGGATACGAGTACACGAAAACGTCGTGCGACAGGAAGTCGGAGACGTAGAGGAGATCGGTGCGGTGCCGGCCGCTTTGCACGGCTTGTGAAGGCGCGACGAAACCCGCAGTGGGAAGCGATCGTGGCGATCCGCAGCCCGCTAGCGCGGTGCCCACTGCGCAGGTGGCAAAAGCGGCAGCGATTCTAACGATCATAACCAACTTGAATGGTCTGCAGTTCGTGTAATCCTTTCCAGCGTGATTCCTGCTGAGCCTCCGAGGCATTCTCTCGACGTGCACCATCGACGACAACCTTGGTCGGCGCTTCGATTGGCAGCCGTTCCCGTCCGTCACGGTTTCCGCCGCAGTACTCTGTGCAACAGCGCGCGGCACTGATTGGCCACGCCAAACGGTATGGCACATGGCTCATTGCGCTCGAGCAAGTTACCGTTAGTGAAGCGCGACGCTGAAAGTCGTACCCCTGGAGCTGACCCGCTTTGATCCATTCGCCGCTCGAAGTTGTTGGGTGAGAGCCCTAGAGCGCAGCTCCGGCGCGTGCGCGTTTTGCCGCTTGAAGAAGCACTCGTTTTGTCGCGATCTTGCGGAAAGCGTCGGCGTTGACCACCAAGAGCGTCGGCGGCGTCTGCCCAGAGGACCGGGCTCAGGTCGCATTTCAGGCTCGGGATGACAGCGGGTTACTTCGTGCTTACGGCGGCGCCTAGCGGTTCAACGAAGGATGATGTGGTGTCGTTGTAGTTCGTCGGCGGGCCGCCGCCTGGGTAGGGCCAGCGGTTTGCGGTGATCGGCGTATAGCCGCATGACTCATAGTCGGCACCAGCGACATACCGCTCGCCGTCCGCCGCGATGACGCCTTCGGCGAGATCGCATACCGGTTGCCGTTATACGTGGTTACAGACGTGCCGCCCGTGATATTCCCAGTCGATCCGGAGATGCTCACGAAGAAGATACAGGCCGAGGGAGTGCCTCCGCACTCCTGATCGCCGAGCGCGAGATAACCGCCGCTCTTGTACCATTGAACGAGGCCCGCTACGTAGACCGTGGGCCCGTTGATCGTTATTGATTTCGGGTTATTGCTTCCTTTGGGCAACTCGGCGAGGTAACTGGTGAGACGGCTGCGTCCATGCCGTCGAAGAAGAGGTTCCCGCTCTCGTCGTAGCCGGCGAAGAAATAGAGATAGAAGTTGGGAGCGGTGTAGGCGGTGCCGGTGCCGGATCCGTTCTTGAATACCATGACGCTGCCGGCGCCGCCGCTGATGCTTTCGATGTTGGTGACGGCAAGATCGTTGTTTGATTTGTTCACCGAACAGCCAGCCGAAATTCATTCGGGACGGAGAGCGTCTTGACGAGCGTTCCGTCCGCGTGTAGAGCAGCATCTGCGATGCGCCGGTATTGGCGATCCAGATATTGCCCGACGCGTCCGAACACTCGCCTTCCGGGAAGCTGAAGCCCGTCAGCGTGCCTTTGAGGGTCAGGCCGGGGAGGCTAAAGATGCTGACGTCGCCGGCGCCGTAGTCGGAAATAAAGAGCAGTCGCGGTGCGCGCTTGGCGTCGGGCGAGACCCACGACTTATCATGATCCGTCCGGACGGCCGCGTCGGGCCGGGCCGCCACGCTCGGCACCGCGGCACGTTTGAGTGCGGCGCCGCACCGCCCGACGGCACTGCGAGTGTCGAGGACGAGCTTGCGCTTCCGGTGTTGCTGCAGCCGGCGAGCACAGCGCCCGCAGCGCACGCGATAAACGAGGGACGAACGATGCTGAGGATAGACATCCTTAAAGTAAATCATGTCTCCCTGGGATGACAAACCGCGGCGCGGCGCGAATTTCGGCGATTCCATACTGAAAGAGGAGGAAGCGGCCGTGTTCGAAGGTCGAGTGGCTCTGGTTACCGGTGGAACGCGCGGCATCGGCGCGGCCATCACCGAGAAGCTGGCCCGCAACGGGGCGCACGTTGCGGCGGGCTATAGCCGGGGCAAGGAGAGCGCCGAAAAGTTCGCCGGCAGGATGGCGACCGAGGGCGCCAAGGTGTCGATACACCAAGGGCGCGTCGACGAGGCGGACGACTGCAATCGCGTCGTTAAAGAAGTGCTCGATCAGTTCGGGCGTGTCGACTATCTGGTGAACAACGCCGGCATCACCGTCGACAAGACCGTGCGAAAGATGACCGTCGACGACTGGAAGCAGGTGCTCGACGTCAATCTCTTGGGCGCCTTCCAAATGACCAAGGCCGTTTTGGAGCACATGATCGAGCGCGGTTCCGGACGCATCGTTAACATCAGTTCGGTCATCGGCGAAACCGGCAATATCGGTCAAGCAAACTACGCCGCGTCCAAAGCGGGACTCTTCGGCTTCACCAAGAGCTTGGCGCTGGAGATGGCGCAGCGCGGCATCACCGTGAACTCCGTCGCCCCTGGCTTTATCGCCACCGAGATGGTGTCGGCGATTCCCGAGGCCGCGCTTTCGAAAGTGATCGAGAAGATTCCGCAGCGCCGTTTGGGTAAGCCCGAAGAGGTGGCGCGCGTCGTCGCTTTCCTGCTCGAGGACGACTCCAGCTATATCACCGGTGCGGTCTACTCGATCAACGGCGGACTCGATATGTAAAGCGGGGCGCGGATGCTCAGAATCCACCTGGATGTAGCCGCGGCGGCGGCGAAGGCAGCCAACTCCATTCTTGACGTGGTAAGGAGCACACCATGAAGGGTTTGAGTTTCGATCCCCGCGCCGTACTTGTAGGCGCTCTTTTTGCGGTACTCGCCGGTTGCGGCGGATCGCAGCTCCCGGCGGGCACGAGCGGCTTCGTCAACGCGCAGACCGCGCCGCCGCGCAAGAATCACTCGCAGAGTTTTGGTTACACCGGCACCAGGCAGACCTTTACGGTGCCCCCCGGCGTCACGAGCGTCACGGTTACCGCCGCCGGCGCCAGCGGCGAAGATACCAGTCCCGATTCGACGGGCGGCGCCGGCGGTTTAGTAAAGGCGAAGATCGTCGTCACGCCTGGTGAGAAGTTGCGCGTCTATGTCGGCCAAGCGGGTGGATACGCCGGCCCTGGCGTCGGCGGCTATAACGGCGGTGGGCAGGGCGGCGCGCCCGACTCTCGCTTTGGAGACGGTGTTCGTCCGCTCTACGTTGGTACGGGCGGTGGCGGCGGCGGTGCTTCGGACGTTCGCCAAGGTGGTAGCCAGATTGCCGATCGCGTCGTCGTCGCGGCCGGCGGCGCCGGCGCCGGTCTCTTTGCCGGCTGCTGCAGCGGGACGCAGAGTGGTAAGGGTGGCGCTGGTGGCGGCAAAGCCGGAAAGCACGGCGCGAACGGATGCTGCTACGGCCAAAGTGACGGCCAGGGCGGCGGAGGCGGCACGCAGACCGCCGGCGGCTCGGGCGGAGGCGGCGCGGGTCGCGGCAGTTGTCACGACGACGGAGCAAGCGGATCGCTCGGCGTTGGGGGTGACGGCGGCCAGGGGTGTGGGTCGGCCTATGGCGGCGGCGGAGGTGGCGGAGGCGGCGGCTACTTCGGCGGCGGTGGTGGTGGGGGCGGGAATCGTTATAGCGCTTCCTACGGATGGCTCGGGAGGCGGCGGCGGCGGAGGTTCCTCTTACGTTACGCCGACAGGGAAGCTGATTTCAGATCGCCACGGTGCAGCGCCGCCCGGCAACGGCACGGTCGTGATCGCCTGGTAAGCCGGCTACTCGCTGCGGCGTCGATTGGAAGCTAGCCTGCCGCCAGCGGCATAATCATGACTCGCGTGGCGGGGATCTCATTGGTTGGTTTCGGCATTGCCTGTTATCCGCGGGACACACGGCAAGGATTCTTTGGAATGCTCGCGTTCAGCGTTCTCATTACCGTCTATCTGGTCTTAATGGGCATCGGTGGCTCCGCGGGAATCCTGCTATGGCCGGGCGTCGCGGTTCACGCACTTTTGTCAATAGCGCTCATTATTTGCGCACGGCTAGAAAAGACGGCCTGACGGCAAAACGTTTCGCTGATAGTCCATTGGTCCCGGTTGGAAAGCGAGCGGAAGGTAAACCGCGCGGAAGTTGGGTAAATCTAGCGCGTGGAACAATCAGCTCTTCAAGGACGGGTCGGCATCGTCACAGGCGGGTCTCGCGGGATCGGCGGGGCTATCAGCTCGCTGCTCGCTCAAGACGGCGCGACGGTTGCCGTCCTCGGTCTCCCGGAGGACCGGGCACGAACGCAGACGCTGGCATCGCACTTAAACGGCGCGGCATCGCGGCTTCATTTTTACGAAACCAACGTTGGAATCTTCGAGCGCTGTAAGGAGGCCGTCGACGCCGTGCTCCGCGAGCACGGGAAGATCGACTTCCTCGTCAACAACGCCGGCATCACTCGCGATCACACGATTCGCAATATGTCGGTCGAGGAATGGGAAGCGGTCCTGCAAGTCAATCTTTCGGGGCCTTTTTTTATGATCAAAGCGGTGCTCGAGTCGATGCTCGAACGCAGCTACGGGCGCATCGTCAACGTCAGCTCGGTGGTCGGCGTCACCGGCAACTTCGGGCAAGCCAACTACGCGGCCGCTAAAGCCGGACTCATCGGCCTGACCAAGACCGTGGCGCGTGAGGTTGCCAAGCGCGGCATTACGGTCAATGCCGTCGCGCCGGGATTCATCGACACCGACATGACGCGGGCGATGCCGTTGGCGGCGATCGAAACGGCAATCGAACAGACGCCGGGGCGGCGTTTGGGGCGTCCCGAGGAAGTCGCGCAGCTGGTGCGTTTTCTGCTGGACGAAAATTCCGGGTATATTACGGGTGCGGTGTACAATATCAACGGCGGCTGGTACATGTGAACGTCGAAGAACGAATCGCTCCCGAGGAACTCAACTACGGCATCGACGTCGCCGGATTAGACTTTGCGTCGCTAACCGACTCGCTGCGCGCGGTTATTGCCGACGCGATGGCCGATCCGCTGCGCATGAGCACGTGGCTCACCGGTCTGGCGCTGGCCGAGCAGAACGTCGGACTCAACATGCTGCGCCGGCTGGGCGGCGAAACGACGGCCCCGTCGTTTGCCGGGCGACAAGCGCTTTTCCGAGCCGGAGTGGAGCACCAACCCGATGCTCGCCGGATTCGTCGAAGATTATCAGGCGCGCACGAATGCGGCGTTGCAGCTGGTCGATTCGGCGCGTCTGCCGGCGACGACGAGAAACAAGGCTCGCTTTGCGATGCAGCTGATGTGCGATGCATTCTCGCCGAGCAACATTCCGTGGCTTAATCCGGGCGTCCTGAAAGAGGCGACCGATACCGGCGGGCTCAGCCTGCTGCACGGGCTGCAAAACTTCATGGACGACATGGCCAACAACGGCGGCTATCCGCAAGCAGGTCGATCGTTCCGCCTTCGAACTTGGAACGCATCTGGCCGCGACGCCCGGCCGCATCGTCATGCGCAACGAGCTCATCGAGCTGATCGCCTACGATCCGCAGACGCCGCACGTGCATGCGATTCCGCTGCTCTGCAGCCCGCCGTGGATCAACAAGTACTACATCATGGATCTGGCGCCGGGGCGCTCGTTCGTCGAGTGGGCGGTGCGCAACGGCCACCAGACCTTCATGATTTCGTACCGCAATCCCGACGAAGCTATGTCGCACTACACGATGGAGCACTATCTGCGCGACGGGCTTCTCGCCGCCATCGACGCCGTTCAGGAAATCACCGGCGCGCCGCAAGTTAACCTCGCCGCGCTCTGCCTAGGCGGAACGCTGGCGCTGGTCGAGATGGCGTATCTCGCCGCGCAACGGCCAGGCCGATCGCGTCGCCTCCGCGACGGTGACCAACACGCTGGTGGATTTCAGCATCCCCGGCGATCTCGGCGTGTTCACCGACGAAGACACGATCGTGCGTTTGGAAAAGCGGATGCGCGAGAAGGGCTTCCTGGAAGCGCGCGAGATGGCGCGGACCTTCGATTGGATGCGCTCGCGCGATCTGATCTGGAGTTACGTCATCAACAACTGGTTCAAAGGCAAGGAGCCGCCGGCGTTCGACATCCTCGCCTGGAACAACGACTCGACGCGCATGCCGGTCGAGATGCACTCGGAGTATCTGCGCGCCTGCTATCTGCACAACGCGATCGTCAAGCCGGGAGCGTTTAAAATCGGCGGCACGCCGATCGACCTCGGGAAGATCACCGCGCCGCTCTACGTGCTCGGGGCCGAAAACGACCACATCGCGCCGTGGCATGCGACCTATCTAACGACGCAGCACGTCGGCGGTGAGTCGAAGTACGTGCTGACCAACTCGGGGCACATCGCCGGTATCGTCAACCCGCCGGGCGGGAAGAAGACCTGGCACTACACCCGGCCGGCCGCCGAGCGCGGCCAATCCGCCGAGGATTGGCTCGAGGGTGCCGACCGCAAGCACGGTTCCTGGTGGGAAGACTGGGCCGTCTGGGCCGACGCCCACGGCGGGCCGATGCGCGAGCCCTATCCGATCCCCGAAGGGGAGGCCGCACCGGGACGCTACGTCCGCAACGAGAGTGCCGAGGCCTTCGCGCCGAAAGTAGCGGCGAATAAATGACAGACGACGACAAGACCGGCCCAGGCGGCGCCTGGCGCAGCCTCGGCGACTTCATCCGAAGCCAGCGGGAGCTGGCCAACCTCTCGATGCGCCAGCTGGCCGAGATCTCCAAAATCTCCAACCCCTACCTGAGCCAGGTCGAGCGGGGCCTCTACAAGCCCTCGGCCGACGTCCTCAAGAGCATCGCCAACGCCCTCCACATCTCCGCCGAGACGATGTACACCCAAGCCGGGCTCCTGGACGAGTCGGTGGCCCGGGACGAGAGCCACCACGGGGTCGAGCACGCGGTCAAGCTCGATCCGCGCCTGACCGTCGACCAAAAGGAAGCCATTATCCGGATCTACCGGAGCTTCGTCGGGCGGGAGTAGCCCCTGTTGACAGGCACAGCATCTGCTTGGTATACTTAGCACACCTAAGAAATACCGATGAGGAGAGAGCGTTTTAACATGGCTGTCAACGTAATGGAATACATGAACAAGTTTCAGGAAGAGGGTCTCGCCGCGATCAAGCAGACGCAAGAGGCCAGCCTCAAGGCGATGAGCACGTGGCGCGAGCTCGGCCGCGAGATGAGCGAGAAGCCGGGCACCGTCCCGACCCTCGAGAATATGCCGACCCCGACCCAGTTCGTCGAGTTCTCGTTCGGCTTCGCCAGCCAGCTCCTGGAGCTGCGCAAGGCCTGGACCCTTCGCATGGCCGAGATGATCGCCGAGGCCCAAAAGCAGACCGAGGCGACCGTCAAGGCTGCGACGGCGAACATGAGCCAGAACCGTGAACCAGAACCTGAACCAGAACCCGAATCAGAACAAGCCCGTTAACCCCAGCAAGTAACTTTTCCAGGGTTCGTTCACGCAACCGCCCGGCGCAGAGCCGGGCGGTTTTTTTTACGTCCGACCGAAGAGCGCGCACATGAACGAGGCGACGACGATCGGCATCGGTGGCGCGCTGCACGCAAACCGCATGGGCTTTGGCGCCATGCGGCTGTGCGGCCCGGGAATCTGGGGATGGCCGGCCGACCGGGAAAACGCGTCGAGCGTCTTGCGCCGCGCGGTCGAGCTCGGCGTAAACTTCATCGACACCGCCGACGCGTACGGGCCTAACGTCAACGAAGAGCAGATCGCGCAGGCACTCTACCCGTATCCTAACGATTTGGTAATCGCAACGAAGGGCGGATCCACGCGCGGCGGCCCGGGCGATTGGGGACGCGACGGGCGGCCGTCGCATCTCAAGGAGGCGTGCGAGGGAAGCCTGCGGCGCCTGCGCCTGGAGTGGATCGACCTCTATCAGTTGCACGCGGTCGACCCCACGGTACCGTTTGAGGATCAGGTCGGTGCGCTGCGCGACCTTCGAGACGAGGGGAAGATCCGTTACGCCGGCCTTTCCAACGTGACGCTAGCCCAGCTGCAGGCGGCGCGAGGCATCGTCGAGATCGCCTCGGTGCAGAACAGCTACAACGTCGGCGATCGCGAGAGCGAATCCATCGTCGAGTATTGCCAAGACAACGGCATCGTCTTCATTCCATACTTCCCGCTCGACGGGGGCGACTTGCACGCGATCGAAGGGCTCAAACCAATTGCGGCAGCGGCCGGAGCGACGATCTGGCAGGTGGGGTTGGCGTGGCTGCTGCATCGCTCGCCGGCAATCTTGCCGATCCCCGGCACGTCGTCGCTAGCCCATCTCGAGGAGAACGTTGCCGCGGCCGGACTTCACCTGAGCGACGAGGTTTACAAGCAGCTCGATACGCTCGGGGCATAACGGAACCGACCGTTGGAGAGTCTCTCCATGGCGTCGGTGCTGCTGGGGCTCGTCTGCGCTGCCTATCTGGTCCGTCGCGGTGATCCGGCATCCGCAAAAGATGTGGATCATGAATCGTCTGGCCGATTACCGCACTCTCCTCGTCGCCGCGGTGCAGGCCGACACGCTTTCGTTGACCGCGTTTAAAATCGGCCTCGGCTATTTTACCAAGAAACGTATGTAACGGGGCCTGACTCCCGGCGTCGAAGCTCGCGGTGCGGGTAAGCTACTTTAGGAAGGACCGGCGATATGAAGATCTCGTCCGTTTATCGTTACGCCTCGTTTGCCGGCGCGGCCGTCGTGCTTTACGCCTGCGCGGGACCGGCTTCCGCGCCGCCGGCCCCTCCACCGGGGGCACCGGCGCAGGTGGTTGATTTGTCGAAGTCCGCGTATCAAAAGGCGGTCATGAAGACGAACCCCGTCGCCTATTTTGCGCTCAACAAGGCCAGCGGTGGAAGCGTCGGCGGAAAATATACTTTGACCCTCGTAGGCGGTGCGAAGATCGTCAAGGGCGGCGCGATTCGGGCCGATCGCAAGAAGAACAAGTATCTCAAGTTAGCGGATCAAGCGTATGCGACGACGTCGGTTGCGGGCAACGTTCCGGGGACCGGAAGCATGGTCGCGTGGGTGAATCTTTCCGAGCTCCCGAGCATGGGAGGCCAGTACTTCTACATCGCGGGCGAGTCGGAAGTTGCCAATGATTTCGACGTGCAGTTCGAAAACGACAATAACCTATATTTTTATACCGGCGCCGGCGAGAACACCGAGTTTGTTACGGATACTTCGTCGCTGGTCGGTCAGTGGCACATGGTGGCCGTTACCTATCAGGGCGGAAGCTCGGGCTTTCGCGACATCTACTGGGACGGCTCGCTCGTTGCGCCGTTTAGCGGGCCGGTCAGCAGCAGCCCGAAAACGGCGGCGTTGAGCATCGGGGAGAGCCTCGTCTTTACCGGGCGTTACTTCCAAGGCGGCATCGATGCCGTAGCGCTTTGGAAGCGGGCGCTCAGTGCGGGCGAGATCTCCGCGATGTACGCCGCCGCGCAGTAAAAGAATAATCGAGGGGCTCGCTGACGGGCCCCTCGATTATGAGGACGTATTCTAGTACGGAGCGGGCGGCGCCGGCGCGACGCCGGTCACCAGCGCGCTCGCCGAGAGATCGCCGGTGTCGCTGTAGAGGTAGGTTCCCGACGGGTAAGCATACACGTCGAGCGAGCCGTTCTCGGCGTCGCCGCAGTAGATGTGTTTCTGTTTGTGGTCGAGCGGGCACCAGATCGACGCACCCATCAACGGGAACGTCGTCGGCGCGCTCGTGTAGGGCGGTGCGAAGACGTCAATGGTCCCGCGGTACCAGTCGCTGATCACGAGATTATCCTGCGCGTCGAAGGCCGGTACGCCGGGCAGACCGAGATCGATGCCCGAGAGCTGCATGCCAGGCATTTTTCCTTGCGGAAACTCGATGACGATGCCTTGGTTGCTGCTCGTCAAGTTGGAGACAAAAACGTCGCCCTTATTGTCGCTCTCCACGCCGAACAGCACCGAGAACGAAGGATCGCTAAGCGTACGCAGCAGCTTGCCCTTCGAGTTGTAGACGTTGACCGTCGGCGGGCCGCTGATGTCGTTGATGTTGAGAATATAGATGTGCCCGTGCCGATCGAAGGCAACGTCGGCCGGCTCGCCGGTTGGATCGGCGATGGTGAGCTTGGCGGCGCCGCAGTTGGGCGCGTATTCCGTGGTCGAGTCGGCGCGCCCGTCGGGGACCCACAGGTTACCCTTACGGTCGATGCGGATGCCGTTGGTCGAATCGGCCGGCTCGCACACGGTGGGAGGCTTATTCGTCTTGTCGTTTGCCTTGAACCACAGCACGCTGGACCCGCCGAACTGGGCGACGGCGATTCCCGAGTGGCGCCGCGTTCCCGCCGGCGCGGGCTTCATCCAGGCGGGGCGTGCGAGATTTGGTTTAAAGGACGCCGGAAAAACCGATGCTGCGCCACCGGGCGCGCGCAGCGGAGTAAAGCCGCCGCGTACGTTCGCCTGTGGAACGACGCCGGCGCAAGCCGTAAGCAAACCAAGCGCTAAGGCTGCGGCAGCGGCAGCGGCAAGGGTGGAGGCGGAAAGACGCACGCGGACAATCTCCTTTGTAGGCGTGAAGGTTTTCTGAATGTGTAATTTACCGATTGAAGACGTTGGCTCCGTCCGCTAAAGTCTCACGTTAGTCCCATGCCCAAGCGTAAACCATCGGCAGTTTCGGCATTACTGCAGAACTTGCAGTCGGTGCATCCGGCCGCTCGCCGAACCGAGCTAGGCGGCCCGTCGCTCGATGCCCTCGTCGGTAAGATCATCGACGAGATCGCGTCGGAATCGGAACGGGAGCGGCGCCGCTTCACCGTCTTGCGCCGCAGCGACGTGCTGCACGAGGCGCACGACGCCATCGCTCGCGACGTCGGCCTTTCGCGAAGCCAGTTCTATCGGGATCTGCATGCGGCCCGCGAACGCTTAGCCGACGCCCTCGACCGCGCGTTCAGCGTGCGCGCCTCGCAGGGATTTTTGCATCCGGCGGTCGCCGCGCGCCGCATGACCGTCGAGACGCTGCGGGCATCGGGCCAACACGATCGCGCTCGCGCCGCCGCCACGCAGTCGCTGCGAGATGCCGGCGCGGTCGAGGCGATCGAGCTGCTCTGTCTGCGCGCCGAACTGGAAACGGAATCGGGCCGGTTCGAATGTGCGCGCGAGAGCACGCGCGAGGCGCGGGCGTTGCTGCCTGAAGTGGCGGACGCGCGTCTGTTCGACCTGTTCTCGCTTGCCTGTGACTTGGAGGATTTTGAGTCGGCGCACTGCAGCGGGACGCCGGCCGAGCCGGCTGCGCGAGAAGCATGTCTCAGCACGTTTGCGAGCCCGGGCGGCGGGCGATCGCGCCTATGCGTCGCTATTGGTCAAGGCGCTCATCGGCGAGGCTTCGCTGCTCTTTGGGCGGGGCGACGAGCTCCACGCGCTCGGGCTGATCGAAGAAGCCGCGGCGTTGGTTCGGCGCGAGCCTTTGGTAGATACGTGTTTAGTCGTCGACGTGCAAGTGAGGGTTTCCGGATTGCATGCGGCGCATCCGGATGGGCTATCGGGCGCGCTGGAGGAAGCCGCGCGCATCGTGGACGCGGGTATGCACTGGCGCGACGCGCGCACGCTGCGTCTGGGATTGCAGACGATGTCTGCACACCTGTTGACGCTGGGCCGGCTCGATGAAGCAAAGGAATATGCGTTGCAGGCGCGCGCGCTTATCGAGCTGTTCGGTAGCGCGCTCGATCGCGCCATCGTGCTGTCGAACTTGGCTCGCATCGAGATCCATCGGCGCGACGGCGCGCAGGCACTCGAGTGGGTCGCACTTGCGCGCGCAGACGGGATGCGACGCCTTTCCCATCACGCAAGCGGTCGCGATCTCCGAAGCCGAGGCGCTGGCGCTCGTCGATCAGCCGGGCCTCGCGCTGGATGTGGCGCGCAAGGCCGGCGCTCGCGTAGTGGAGTGGCCGCGGCTGCACGCGCGCGCAAAGCTGGCCGAAGCGATCGCGCTGTCGGCGCTTTCTTCAAGCCGCGAAGCGCAGCGGTGCAGCAGCGAAGCCGTCGAGCTGTCGCGGGTTGCCGGCGGTCCGCTGGTTGAACTGCGGGCACTAGATTTAAACGTCAAACTTACCGGGAACGCTGCGTCGCAGCGAGCCTTGCGGGATCTGCGCGCGGCGCTGAGCGTCTAGGGTTCGGTGCGCTTTCGAGGAGGATGCTTCGTTGTGGCCGTTGCGATGCTCGCGGTCGCCGGCGTTCGAGCTGCGGAGATTCCCGAGAGCGTTCATCGGGAGTATCTAATGGGCGCGACAGCCGTACGTCTTCCCGCGGATCCGACGACGATTCCATTGCAGGGGACGGACTGGTACGGGCACTACCGCTCGCCGTATATCAAAGTCTTCGCAAACGGGCACGGGCCGTATACGTTTCTCTTTGATACGGGGTCGAACGTGACGACCGTGAGCTCGCAGGTTGCGCGGGAGAGCGGTGCCGCGATCGTGAGCAAAGTTCCGGGGCACCACGCCATCGCGAAGTTGGGCGAGCTCCGTGCCGGCGGAATCTCGATGCGCGATTACTTCGTGGTGATCGCGGACGGCGACGACGTCGACGGGATCCTCGGTTTCAACGCATTCGGCAAGAACTACTTAAGGCTGAACCTCGAGCGGCGAACCCTTACGGTGGGAAGCCGGCCGTTGCCGCTAGCGTCCGCTAGTTGGCTGCCGTACATGTTGAAGAAGCATCTGCCTACGATCGAGCTTTCCATCGACAGCCGGCGGTTGCCGACGCTGATCGACTCGGGCGACGACGCGTACGCTTGGGAGGGAACGTCGGCCGATCTTCAAGGGCTGAGCTACGACTCCACACCGGTCGAGTCGGCGATCGTCTTCAACGGAGAGACCGGAGCCACCCGAACGCGGATTACGTCGATCGATGGAGTGCTAGAGCTCGGGGGTTTTTACGCGCAGCGGCCGGCCGTCGCCATCAATGAGTCACTGCCGGTGCCCGACATCGGCGTGGACGTGATCGAGCAGTTCGTGCTGGAGTTTGACCGCATCCATCAGCGTGTGGCGTTTTCGCCGCTGTTTACGGGGCGCGAGTTCACGGTACCGGGGGAAAGGACGTGCGGCTTATCCATCTCCTTTCGCCAGCGAAAGCGGCTCGTGCGCGACGTGCTTCCCGGGCGTGCGCCGGCAAGGGCCGGGGTGCTGTGGGGGGACACGGTCGTTGCCATTAACGGGCGCGATGCAGAGCTGGTTACCTACCGTCAGTGGGACGAAATCGTGCGCGGCAATAACAGCGTTGCGATCACTTGGGAACGCGAGGGCCACCGGCATTCCAGAACGTTCCCAATCGTCGAGCTGAAATGAAGGAAATATCGCCGGGCTCGCAGCTCCCAGCCGTTCTGGCGCTGGCCGCGCTGGCGCTGACTTCAGCTTGTTCGAGGGAGGCGGACACGGAGGCCAAGGCGCGATGGGCTGCCGCGTACACTTCGCAATGCACCAAGGCCACGAGCGATGCAAACCTGACCAGCTACGGCCCTACATTTTGCACCTGCGTTGCGGAAAGATACGTTGCCAAGTTTAGTGCCGTGCAGTTGCCGCTGACGCTGGTTTCGAAACCGTTAAAGGACGCGGCCAAAGCGATCACGGGAGAGTGCGCGCTCATTGCATCGATGCAAGAAGAATACAATCGCTTGACCGCTGCGCTTAGGGCGCACAATGAGTTGGCCTTTACGGCCTACCTTACTCCGGACTTCGTCAGCACGGACGTGAGGGGGCACGGGGAAAACGCCCAGCAGATGCTCTCTAGAATAGCCTCGGGCCCAAAGCCCCGAATTCAGACGACGACGGTGCTCTCGGTGCGCGAAATTGGAAAGCGCTTCGCCGTTAGGCGCAAATCTCTGGAAGCCGTGGAAGCGATCGACGGCGGTAAAAGGCGCACGCTCGCGACGCGCACGTTCTTTAGCGATACGTGGATCGACAGCGACGGTGCCTGGTTGTTGCAGCGCAGCAAGGTCGATAGTGTCGAGACTTATGTTGACGGAAGAAGCGTTTCGAAACGACGGGAGTCTTTGCCATAGTCCGGTACCTTAGTGAGGTCTTGATTTGACACGGCGAGAGTGTAGAGTGGGTTTCAGTACGAGCGTGCCGAATCTGGTTCCCGGCACGCTGACGCCGAGGAATATAAGAATGAACCGCTTAGATTTGCGTCGACTTATGTGCACCTGTTTTATCAGTCTCATCGCTTTGGCCGGCTGCAGCTCGCTCGGCAGCGGCGGCAGATTCGCTCCGGCGCTTTTGCCGGATGCAGCGAGTCCTAACGATAGCGCCGCACGCGATAAGCGAGGGAAAATTAGGTTCTTCATCGACGATTACGCAGATCCGGTTCCGGCGGGAATCACGGCCGGCCCCGACGGGGCGCTCTGGTTTACCGACACGGGAAACGATACGATCGGCCGCATGACGACGCACGGCTCCTTTACCTTCTACCAGACGGGAGTGGAACTTTCGACGGGCATCACGGCGGGACCAGACGGCGCCCTTTGGTTTACGACGGCCCAATATGGCGCTAACGCCTTAATTGGTCGCATCACGACGAGCGGCACGCTCACGCTTTTTAACGATCCCGCCGGCTACTTTCCGCAAGGGATAACGACGGGGCCGGACGGTGCGCTCTGGTTCGGTGAATCGAACGGCACGATCGGCCGCATCACCACGCAAGGAAGCGTTACGCATTTTAAGGTCGGTCCTGAAAAAGCTGAGATCACGAGCATCGTCACAGGTGCGGACGGTGCGCTATGGGCGATACAGACCGGCAACTACGTTCCCGGCAAGGTAATTCGTCTTAAGACATCCGGCAAGGTCAAATCCTACAAGGTTTCCGGCGGCCCGGAGTACATCTGCGTGGGCCCCGACAAAGCGTTGTGGTTCACGGAGTTCGCCGACGAGATCGGGCGAATGACAACGGATGGCAAGTTGAGTCAGTTTCCGATTAAGCGCGGCTCGAGCGCCATAGCGGAGGGCATTGCGAGCGGTTCGGACGGCGCACTCTGGTTCGCATTTGACTCCTCCGGCAGCGCCGCCATCGGCCGCATGACAACCTCGGGCAAAGTGAGGCTCTACAAGTTCGCCGGCGGCAGCGACCCCGTGCTCCTGCAGCTTACGTCCGGTCCGCTGGGCGACGTGTGGTTTACCAGTGCCGGCGAACCCACAGGGATCGGCCGGATTACGACGCGCTGACAATCACGACGCGAATCTCGTCAAAGGCGAAAACCCCAGCATCTCCGGCCTGGACGAAAACGTTCTCGTCGCTTTGCAACCTCTCGCGGCCCTTCACCAAATGAGCGGAATGGTCGTGATCATGCACAAGCGCGGTCAAGTTACAACGCCAGAAGGACCGATCGAGCGGGGCTCTGTTTGGGCCGAACTCCGGCTGCCCTACCATATGCTCGAGCGCTCTCTGAGCTTGGTACCGATGGCGTCAGATCCTTGTTTCGTCCCGTGTGTCGCTCTTCTTCGTGCGGCTGAACACCAAAGCTCCGGCAAAGATCGTGAACCCCACGCAGAGCCAGTCGAAAGCGTCGCCGACGAGTAGAAACGGTGTTTGCCCCGGCCCAAGTGGTACGGTTGCGAGAATCCACCGTTCACCGCGGGAGTCCGAGCGCGCGAGCGCGAGGATCCTGCCTTCGGCGTCATTCGCGGTCAGCAAACCGAACCGTGCGGCCCGAACCAATGCAAAGCCGTCTTCTACGCTCCGCATAATGGCGATGTTTGCGTGCGATCGTCGATCGATCGAAAAATCCAGCGCCGGTACCAGCATTAACCGAATGTCGCGACCTCGGACGTCGGTCCTCACACCGTCGGGATAGTCCATGTCTTTGCAAATCTCGACCGCTTCTCCGCCGGCTAGAATGCCAGGCTTCGCTCCGGCCGGATAGTTCTCAAATCCCACGAGCAGCCGTTGCTTTGCATAGCGAACGATCGAACCATCGGACTCAAAGGTCAGCGCAATGTTTTGCGTTACGGAGCCGTGTTCCTCGAACCCGGCCACGATCGTCGCGTGCGTCTTCCTTGCGGTCCGTTGAAGGAGCGAAATCACGCGGGACCAACTCGGCTTGAGAATCGCCCCCTTTTCGGAGAACACGACAACTTGCGCACCGCCGGCTGCCAGCCGTTGCGCCTCAGTGGCGTAGCGCTTTGCGATGGCGAGTGTTTCGCCTTCAGTCCACCCAAAGCGCTGGTCGTCGCTGGCTGCAGCGGCGACTCGTATCGTCTGCTCGGGATGAGCTTCGAGCCTCGTGTAACCTAAGGCAAGGTTCGAGCCGAACAACACTGCGGCGAGAGCGGCGGCCGGTAACGCGCGACGCCCGTCGCGCAGTAGCAGCGCGATAGCGTTTGCAACGAGACAAATCAAGAACGTTACGCCGCCGAGCCCGACCAAGGCTGCGCTTTGGATAAAAACCGGCTCAGCGACTTGGCTGTAGCTCAAAGATCCGTACGAGCCATTTGGCGACGCGTGCATGTAGGCGAACTCGAAGGCAGTCCAACACGCAGGGAAAGCGAGCACCGCGATGACCGGCGGCAACGAACGGTGGGCGAGTTGCGCGAACACGGCTCCGGCTCCAAACGCTCCTGACGTAATGATGAGCAAGGCCAGGAGCGTCGGCGCCATAATGCTGTAGGCTTCGAACAACGTCAGCTGACCGATCGCGAATGCGGCGAAGCCGGCAGCAAATACAAGCCAAGGCCGAGAGCGCCCGTACGCGAGCCACAGAATCGGAGCCGGCGCAATCCACGCCAACGGCCAGATGTTGCCGAGATTTGTCGAGAGAAAAAACAAAACGCCGCTTACCAGAGCGCACAGCGCGACGACGGCTGCTACTGCGAGGGACCTTACGCCAGTTGAAGACATCATCGAAAGCGGTGCTATTTTCGCCGTCAATAGCACGAATACCAGCGGCTTACCGGCGTCGCCCGGGGCACCAACCCCTACAAAGAGCTCCTTCAGAAACGCGACTGGAACGTAGGCGCCTTTAAGGTGAAGCCTTGCAAGACGCCCGCCGAACATATCAAGGGATCCGCGCATAGCGCCCGCCCGCCGACGTTGGCGCTTGCGCTAGTCGGCGCGTTGCTCCCCGTGCGAAAAAGACGTCTTAGCAGCAAATAAAAAAGGCCCGCAGCGCCTCTATTTGACGGGCCTTTTCCAAACTTGGGCGGTACATGGATTGAACATGTGACCTCTTCCGTGTCAAGGAAGCGCTCTCCCACTGAGCTAACCGCCCGTCGCAGATCGCGAGAAGTGCCGATTCTTCGCAACTGCGAGCGCCGGCCCTGCCGATCGGCGGTTTGACAAGCCCTTCGCGCGCGTGATAGAGTGGCGCGTACCACTTTTCACTCGCCAACACGGAGGCACGATGAATCAAAATCTTCGAAATTGCTTCCCCTGGCCGTCGATCACCGACGGCGGGTCGGCGTGTTTTGGACCTTCGGAGGGCGGACCGGCGTAACGTCGGCGTCTCGCTCCATCCGAAGGCCTCCGCGAACGACCCGGGGGCCTTTTCATTTTCCACAATTCACTCTCATAAGTGAGGCAACATCATGGAACTCTGGCATCAGAGCGAGGCTCGGGTGCGCCATGACGACGCCTTGGAAAACGCCCGCCGCGGCCGGCTCGCAAGCCTGGCGTCGAGCGGACGAAGTCCGGGGATTCGCATTCGCATCGCGGCCGCAGCGCAGGGACTGAGCGACGCGCTCGAAGCATTCGCGCAGAATCTGGTTCGCGGCGAAGCTCGCTAATCGTTACAGAAGGGCGGCGGCATCCATCGTGACGTCGGCGCCCTTCCACTCTTTTTCAAAGCGTGCGCGGGTGGCCGCCGCCTGCGTCACTTGGCCGTCTGCAGTCATCGCCGCGGCCAATCCGTAGAGCGCGCGGGGATCGTTGGGATACGTTAGAAGCGTTGCATTGAACGCATCAATGGCTTGCGCGTTTGCGCCCCGCCGAAGATAGAGCGCGCCGAGCGCCTCACCGGCGGGAACGTAGGGGATTAGTTCGCCAGAATAATCTGCTCGCTGATTGGCGATCGCGGCCTCGAGCCAGCGCACCGCGTCGCGCTCGTTCCCATCGGTTTCGGCAAGCCGCGCGAGAAAGAGTTGCGGTAAGTAGCCGCGCTTCGGGCCGCCGTTCTTCATGAGGGCCGCCGCGATGCCGCGCGCCTCGCTCGTATGCTGGAGCGCCAGCGCTGCCAGTCCGCGGACCGCCGCTCCACCGTATTGATTCCCGGCAGCCGCGTAGGCGCCGGCGTAATCGCCGAAACGCAGCGCGGTCAGCGCGCCGAAGTTCGTGTCGAGCCGGACGGTCATGCGCTGCGCCCACTGCCGCGCAAGGGCATAGTTTCCCAGCATCATCGCGGCGGAATAAGCGACGGCGATATCGTGAATGACGTAGCGATCGGCGTGCTGGGGATCGCTTCCGGCGGCGTCGAGCTGCTGCATGAGGTCGTAGGCACGCTCGCTGGAAGCAATGGCCGCCGCATAGTTGCCCGTCTCGATCCAATAGTGCGCGGGCATATGCGCCAGATGCTCGGCCTGCGGCGGAAAGTCTGCCGCATCGAGACGTTGAGCGCAGTTGAGGGCCGCCTCGCGTTGCGGCGCCAGATCGTAGAGATGAAGGCAGAGGTGATTGGCCATCGGATTGGTTGGGTCGTCGCGCAAGACCCCCTCGACCAGCGTCAGGGCGTCTTGGGTTTCCGCACTAAGCGGCGCCGAGCCGCTCCACGTCAATCCGCCGGTCTCCATCAGCGCTTCGGCCGTCAAGAGCCGCACGTTCTCATCGCCGGAACGCTCTGCAAGCGATACCATCGCACGGCGGTAGGTAGTGTCGTCGCGCTGCCAGTCGGCAAAACTGCCTTTATAACGAAGTACCGTTGCGTCGATCAGTCCGCGATTGGTTGGCGAGAGGTTCGACTCCAGCGCTACGGCCCGCGTCACGGCCTGCTGCGCCGCCGCGAAGCGCTCTTGCGTCATCGGTGTATTGAGATCGGGCCCCTCGGCGAGCGCGATTCCCCAGTAGGCCATCGCAAGACGCGGATCGCGCGCCGTCACCTGCGCGAACGTCCGGGCCGCGGCGTCGCCGTTGTAGGCATAATAGAAGAAGAGAGCGCGGTCAATTTCGGCTTGCGCTTGCGGATCGGCAGCCGCGACGGGCAGGTGAACGGAGGTGGCTACTGCCACGACGGCGGCAACGATGACGGCGGCGACGTTCACGAGCGGACTTTCTGCCGCCGCCCCGCGCTCTCCGTGCTGGACACCCCAAGGAGGGGTAGGGTAAGATACGCTTTTGTCCAAGGTGCCGTAGCCGGTGCGGGCGCGTAGCTCAGTGGGAGAGCATCCGCTTCACACGCGGGGGGTCGTTGGTTCAATCCCAACCGTGCCCACCACTCGCCTCGTCGCTTCGGTATCTGGCGCTGTAGCTCAGTTGGTTTAGAGCGTCGCCCTGTCACGGCGAAGGTCGTGGGTTCGAGCCCCATCAGCGTCGCCATAGTCCCGAGCGCACCGCATACCAGCGCGAAAGAGAAAATGCGGTGCGCTCGCCTTAACCGGCGCGCCAAGGTAGCTCAGTTGGTAGAGCACGCGCCTGAAAAGTGCGGTGTCGCGCGTTCGATTCGCGCCCTTGGCAGACTCCCGAAGAGGCCCGGAGAAACCGGGCCTCTTTTTTTACTTTCCCACGCTGACGGTGACGCCGGCGATGCCGGTTGCATCGAGGTGTTTCTTGACGACCTTCTTTGCATTGCCGCCGGCCGGGTATTTCCAGTAGCCGACGTATTTTGGCGAGTAGCTCGCGCCCCCGAACGGTACCAAAACCGTCCCGCCTCGGATCCACGACGGAGCGATGTAGCTGCCGGCGCCTTTGAGCGTCACCGTGCCGGCAAGCGTTGCCGTCGAGCCGGAGATCGTGAAGCGATAGATCGCGGGATTGGTAAGATCCTCGATCGCGAGGCCGGTACCGTCCCACTGCACCGCGCCGGGAGTCGAAATGCTTTGACTCACGGAGATTTGTCCCAGCGTGCTGCCGCCGCTAGGAAGCTCGAGCAAGGCAAAACCGTTGGCGCCGTTGCCGTCGGCAAAGAGATTCCCCTTGCCGTCGTAGCCGCAATACGAGAGAAAGACCCCGCTCTGAGAATAGACCGACGGCATGCCTTGCGCGTTGTGGAAAACGGCCACCGGCCCGTAGTTGCAGCCGCTGCAGAGATAAGTGACGGCGAGGTCGCCGCTCTTTGGATCGAGCGAGCAACCTTCGGCGAGAATGCCGGAGAGATTTAACGTCGCGATGGGCTGCGTGCCGCCGTGAGCGAACTCATAAACTACCGCCTGCCCACTGCTCGTCGACGTGGGCACGAAAACGTTGCCGCTCCGATCCGAACACAAACTCGCGCCGGCGACGCCGAGCGCCGAAACTCGTTTGCCTTTGGGATACGAGAGAATGCACGTGCCTCCGCACGCTCCGGTCACGTAGAGCAGGCTCTTGCCCGCCGCGCTGCTGACTCGCGATGCCCGGCCAAACGCCGTGACCGTGCTCGTGGGAAGCGTCGGGCCGTTGCACCCCGACAGAGCGACCGCCGCCACGATGACGGCGCAAACAAATCGGTACGCGCGGGAAATCATCATTCGCCGATCCTCCCAGGTCTGCCGCGTTCTCCGCGGCCGAAGGCTAACCTGGTTGGCGCAGCGTGCGCTCGAAAAACTCCACCATACGTTGCCACGCCGTTTCGGCGTGTCCGGGGTGGTGGTGTCCTAGACCGCCTTGACCGGGCTTGCCGGTGTTATAGAAGCCGTGTTTGGCGTCGTAACGATGAAACTCGTATTGCACGCCGGCGTCACGCAGTCTCTTCTCGAGCGCGTCGACGCCGTCAAGAGTAAAGTGGCCGTCTTCCGTCGCCCAATGTCCCTGCACCGGAACGGAGATCTTGCTCGGGTCGCCGGCCTCGGGCGGCGGGTAGCCGTACCAAAGGCTTGCGGCGTCGAACTCGGTGGTGTGCATGACATCCAGCAATGCCAGCGCGCCGCCCATGCAAAATCCCACGACGCCGACGTGCGCCGCGCCGAGCTCGCGTAAATAGCGAGCGGCGCCGACGCCGTCTTGCGACGCCGCATCGACAAAATCGAGGCCTTCCATCAGATGGTTCGCTTCGTCGCCGGTCGCGGCGCTGCGCCCGCGAAATACATCGGGGACGAGCACGTTGAATCCGTAGGATGCGAGACGGTCCGCCGTCTCCTTGATGCGCTCGTCAACGCCCCACCACTCCTCGAACATGACGACGCCCGGTGGGCGCTCAAGGCCGAGGTCGGGGGCTTCGGCGAGATATCCCGGCGCGGCGGCGCCGTCGGGCCGAATGAAATCGACCATCCTACCCATTAGGCGTGCGTGACCGGAGCGGTCTCCTCGGCGTCCTGGCGCTCGAGATTCTCGCGCCGTTCGGTTACGAGCCAGGCGTTCGCGCGCTGCACGTCTTCGGGCGCGACACGCTGGGAGAACCAGGCGAAAAGTGATTGATCGGTGGCATTTTCACGCAGCGCCTCGTCGAACTCGGCGGGCGTGACGCCCCAGCGCTCCAGCATGCCCTTGTCCATCGGGCACGGATAAATGTAATCGTAGATGGTGCCGGCGGCCGCGGCCCGGCCTTTGTCCGAGACGCGAAGCAGCCACAGCGCGTCGCCGATCGCCTCGCGGCCACGGCGTGGAAAAGTCTTTCCGTCTCTAAAATCGGTAGGCATACCCCTTATAAGGCCGACCAAATGTGGCGGGTTGCGCCGCCGAGCCGAGCGAACGGTGCGTAGTCGTGCAGGCTGAAGGAATTGTCGTGCGCCACGAGCCGCGATGGCACGCATCGATCGCCGTATTGGCGACGGTCGTGCTCTACGTTACGCTGCCGCCCCGGCTCACGATTGGGCCGATCTGGGTGGCGCCGGCGCTGGTGCTGCTGGTGCTGATTCCGCTCTCGATCCTCGAGCCGCGGCGCCGGCGTGAAACGCGACGGACGCGCTTTTGGAGCATAGCGCTCATCGCACTGGTCACCATCTTCAACTTGGCGTCGGTGCTGTTGCTGATCGCACACTTCTTTCATCCTGAGAAGGCGCTGGTGCATTCGGCCGCTGGGCTGCTGCGCATCGGCGCGCAGATTTGGCTGACCAACATGATCGTCTTTGCACTGTGGTTCTGGGAGCTCGACGGAGACGGACCCGATGCGCGGGCGCACGCCTCGGCGGCGACCGAGTTTCGCAACGCCGACTTCCTCTTTCCGCAGATGGAGCTGATGTTTACGCACAGCCCCGCGGCGCGATGCATCGATCCGATGTGGAAACCGCAGTTTCTAGATTATTTCTACCTGTCGCTGACCAACTCGATGGCCTTTAGTCCGGCCGACGTCATGCCGCTGAGCCGCTGGGCCAAGTCGCTGATGGGTTTCGAAGCCCTGATCTCACTGATAACCATCGCCATCGTGCTGGCGCGGTCGGTTAGTCTTCTTGCTTGAGCGGTGCGGCGATTTCGCCCAGGCGTGGGTTGTAGGGGCCGGTATGGGGCTGCTCGAACCGGAAGGGTCGCCTGGCGCGGGTATGATGTAATGGTAGCCTGCGACCTTCCCAAGGTTGATGCGTGGGTTCGATTCCCACTACCCGCTCGGTAAGAAGCGGTCACAGGTGAGGCGACGTAGCCAAGTGGTAAGGCAGGGCTCTGCAAAAGCCCCATTCGGCAGTTCGAATCTGCCCGTCGCCTGAAGTTTCTCCCAATGCGAGTCGCGGTAGTAGGCGCAGGTGCCATCGGCGGATTTGTTGCCGCGGCTCTTGCTCGGGCCGGTTTCCGAGTTGCGGTCGTCGCCCGCGGGGCGCATCTGCGGGCGATCGTACGCCGCGGCCTGCGGATTGACGGCGATCTGGGCGGCTTTACGGTGCGGGTCGAGGCAAGCGGCGACCTGCGCGACCTCGGCGACTTCGACTTCTTGCTGCTTACCTTTAAAGCGCATCAGTGGCCGGGCTTCATCGCGCAGCTCGCGCCGTTCGCGGACACGGCCACTCGGATCGTCACCATGCAGAACGGTCTTCCCTTTTGGTACGTGCGCGAGCCGCCGCTGCGCAGCGTCGATCCACAGGGCGCCGTCGGGCGCCTCTTTGGCGACGAGCAAACGATCGGATCGGTCGTGCACGTGTCCGGCGAGATCGTCGAACCGGGCTACGTGCGCCAGAGCGGCGGACTGCGCTACGTCTGCGGCGATCCCGGCGGCGGCGCCGGTGCTTCGGTCGGCGAACTCGTCGGCGCCTTGCGCTCTGCCGGTCTCGCCGCGGAGATCGATACCAACGTCCGCCAGACGGTGTGGCTCAAGCTGGTCAACAATACCGGGCTCAACGCAGTCAGCGCGCTGCGCGGCCTCACGATCAAGCCAATGCTCGAAGATTCCGCGGCGCGACGGCACGTTGCCGGCCTGATGCACGAAGCGCTAGCGGTAGGCCAGGCGATGGGAGTCGTCGGCGAGGTAGACGTCGACGCGCGCATCGCCTATGCCGCGCGGCTCGATAACGTCAGAACGTCGATGTTGCAGGACGTCGAGCAGCAGCGACCGCTCGAGCTCGACCCGATTCTCGGTGCGGTCTGCGAGCTGGGCGAGCGCTACGGCGTCGCGACTCCTTTAGTGCGCGAAGCGTACGGCGAACTGCAGCGATTGAGCGCGACGTGGAAATCGCCGGTTTAAGCGGCGTCGGGCCGAAGACCGCGCCGCTCTTTCAATCGTTAGGCATCGAGACCGCACAGGCGTTGCTCGATTACCTGCCCTTTCGTTACGACGATCTGCGTTTTCCGACGCCGGCCGTTCGTCTCGGACAGGGTGAGGGAGAAGACAACGCGGTCGGATGGGTGACCGGCGTCAAAGAACGGCGCGTTCGCGGCCTCGAGATCGTGGAAGTCGCACTCCGCGACGACGCCGGAACGCCGTTCGCGGCGAAGTGGATCGGGCGTAACCGCTACGCCTACGGACGCTTCCGCGAAGGCATGAAACTTTTCGTGCGCGGTCGCATCGAGCGCAACTTAACCGGTCCGATCGTCAACGTCGCGCACTACGCGCAGCTGGGCGAGAACGAGCAGTATCGCGGCGAGCTCGTACCCGTCTATCGCGCCAGCAAGGAGCTGGCCACCCGGAAGATCGCGACGGTGGTGAAGAAGAACCTGCCGCGTCTGCTGGAGCTGGCTCCGCCCGATCCGCTTCCGCCGGCCCTCGCGCGCGAACGCGGCTACGCACCGTTGCGCGATGCGTATCGCGCCGCGCACGCACCGCGGGATCCGCAAGAGGCCGAGCTCGCCCGCGAACGTTTTGTTTTCGCCGAGTTTCTGGCGCTGGCGACGGCCGCGCAACTGCGGCGTGCCGAGCGCGAGCGCGATCACGACGCCCGAGCGCTGCAGGTTCCGCCCGACTTGCTGGAGCGCCTCGAAGCGTCGCTGCCCTTCGCCTTGACCGGCGCGCAGCGTCGCGTGATCGGCGAGATTTGGGACGACATGCGGCGCGACGTTCCGATGAACCGATTGCTGCAAGGCGACGTCGGCAGCGGAAAGACGCTGGTCGCCGCAGCCGCGATTCTGTTGGCGGCCGCCAACGGGATGCAGTCGGCCCTGATGGCGCCGACCGAACTGCTGGCATGGCAGCACGCCGGAAAACTAGCCCCGCTGCTGCTTCCCTTCGGCATCGGCCTCGAGGCGGTTTTCGGCAGTCAAAGCGCGCGCTCGCGAAGCGAGGCGGTCGAGAAGCTTGCCGGCGGTGCGGCCGCCGTTGCCGTCGGAACGCACGCACTGCTGACGCAAGGCGTCGACTTCGATCGTTTGGGGCTAGCCATCATCGACGAACAACATCGCTTCGGCGTCGAGCAGCGCGCGCTGCTACGCGCTAAAGGTGCGTCGCCCCACACGCTGCACATGACGGCGACCCCAATACCGCGGACGTTGGCGCAGTCGGTCTACGCCGACCTCGACAACTCGCAACTCGACGAGCTTCCGCCCGGGCGAACGCCGGTCGAGACCTTTGCCATTCGATCGAGCCGGTTGGGACGCGCGTACGAGTTCGTGCGCAAAATCGCGGCTCTCGGCAATCAGGCTTACATCGTCGCCCCGGCGATCGACGAGGGCGAGAACGGGCTCACCAGCGCCGTGGCCGAAGCCGAGCGGCTGCAGCGTAAAGTGTTTTCCGATCTGCGCGTCGGTCTGCTGCACGGGCGCCTCTCGTCGCGCGATAAAGAGGCGACGATGGGGCGATTCGTGCGCGGCGAGCTCGACGTGCTGGTCTCGACGACGGTTATCGAAGTCGGCGTGGACGTCGCCAATGCAACTACGATGGTCGTGCTCGACGCGCACCACTACGGATTGGCGCAGCTGCACCAGCTTCGCGGACGCGTTGGACGGGGCGCGGCGAAATCGTATTGCATCCTCGTCTATCCCGACGGCGACGGCGAGCGCGAGCGGCTCGAGATCCTCACCCGTTCCACCGACGGCTTCGAGATTGCCGACGAGGATCTGCGCCTGCGCGGCCCGGGCCAGCTCGCGGGCACCGTTCAGTCCGGTGCCGCGGACCTCAAGCTCGGCGATCTTTTCCGCGACATCGACGTGTATCGCGCCGCTAAGCGCGCCGCCGAGGCCATCGTTGCCGCCGACCCGGCACTGGCGCGCCCGGAACACGCCGGGCTGCGTGCGGCACTCGAAGCCGCGCCGAGCACGCGCGCCCTGCTGCTCTCGTCGTGAGGGTTAGGCGGCAGCGGCGCGAATAGCGCCGGGCATGTCCAACCGCAGCTTCGTGCTAGCGGCCGTCTTGACGGCGGCGCTCTCCATCACGCCGGGCATTGCCCAAGCCGCGGCGCCGGAGGTCGCGCGAGCAACGCTTTCCAACGGCCTGCGCGTCATCGTCGTGCGCAACACGCTCGCCCCGGTGGCTACGGCGATGCTCAACTACGAGGCGGGCTCCGACGAGCAATGGATCCCGGGATTGGCGCACGCAACGGAGCACATGATGTTCCGCGGCAGCGCGACGCTCTCGTCGGCGCAGCTGATGGACTCGATCGGAGTTACGGGCGGCGCGTTCGATGCGGATACGGAGAGCAACGTAACGCAATATTACTTCACGGTTCCATCGGCGTATCTCGACATCGCATTGCGTGCGGAGCGATCGCGCGCCGAGGGTTTGCTGCTGACGCCCGAACTGTGGGGCCAAGAACGCGGCGCGATCGTCCAAGAGGTCAAACAGGACGACAGCGACGCCCTCTACCGGCTCTTCACGAAGATGCAGAACCGGCTGATCGCCGGCACGCCATATGCGAAGAACACGCTAGGCACGGTTGCCGCGTTCGACAACGCCGTAAACAGCACGCAACTGCACAAGTTTTACCAAGAGTGGTACCATCCTAACAACGCCGTCTACGTGATCGCCGGCAACGTCGACCCTCAAGCAACGATCGCCAAAGTGCGGGAGCTCTTCGGCGACCTGCCGGCGGTCGCGCTCCCCGCGCGCGAGAAGGTAACGCTGCGCCCGCTGCGGCCGGCGCTCTACCACGATAGCTCCGATCAGGCCTATACGGCGGTGCTCCTGGGCTATCGCTTTCCCGGCTACGACAGCCCGGATTACGCCGCGGGCGAGATCCTGAGCGACGTGCTCAGCAGTCAGCGCAGCGACTTCGGCGGATTGGCTTACACCGGAAAAGCGCTGGGGACGCAGTTCGTTACCCAGACCTATCCGAAGGCCGGCATCGGCATTGCCTTCGGCGCGGTGCCCGTTTCAACGCCGCCGGAAAAGATCGACGCTCTTTTGCGCGCCATCATCAAAAAGTACCAGCAGGACGGCGTGCCGGCCGATCTCGTGCGAGCCGCCAAGCTCCGCGAGATCTCGGCCTTGGAGTTCAACGCAAACTCGATCGAGGGGCAAGCCTCCCAATGGAGTCAGGCCGTGGCCGTTCAAGGCCTCAACTCGCCCGACGACATGACCGGCCGCTTCGATCGCGTCACCGTGGCCGACGTAAATCGCGTTCTGCGCACCTACCTCGACGGTAAGCGCGCCGTGGTTGCTTATGCGGTGCCGAAGAATAACGGTGCGGTCAACGCCGGCAGCGGGCAGATGGCCAAAGAGAATAATCTCATTCCTCCCAGCAAGCACGAGCCGCTTCCGGCGTGGGCTCAGAGCGTGCTGCAGAATCTGCGGGTGCCCGAACAAACGCTCGCGCCGGTCGACATGACGCTCTCCAACGGCATCCGCTTGATCGTTCAAGAGGAGCACATTTCGCGCACCGTCGTGGTCGACGGCGAGATCAAAAACACTCCGCAAGTGCAGGAACCTGCAGGACAGGAGGGCGTCGCCGACGTCACCGAAGCGCTGCTCCCGTACGGGACGACGACGTACGATCGCATCGGCTTGCAGCGCGAGCTCGATGCCATCGCCGCATCGACGGAGACGGGAACCAGCTTCGGTCTGGACGTGCTTTCGGCGAACTTCGATCGGGGCGTGCAGTTGCTCGCCGACGAGCAGCTGCATCCGGCCTTTAAGGCGGCGGACTTCTCGGTCGTGCAGCAGCAGATCGCCGGCGAGCTCGAAGGCGAGATGACCGCGCCCGACCACCTCGCCGGTGTGGCGCTCGCCAAAGCGCTCTATCCGGCCGGCGATCCGTCGCAGCGGTTCGCCACGCCAAAGAGCATCGCCGCGTTAACGCTCGACGACGCCAAGCGTTGGTTCGCGGCGGCCTACCGCCCCGATCTTACGACGATCGTGGTTATCGGCGACACGACGCCGCAAGCGGCGCGCGCCGTTTTCGAAAAATATTTTGGCGGATGGACGGCGAGCGGTCCCAAGCCCAACGTCGAGCTTCCGCCCGTTCCGCCCAACGCTCCGAGCCGGGCCGAAGTGCCGGCGACGGGACGCGTGCAATCGTCGGTGAGTCTGGTGGAGACGATGCCCCTGGTGCGTTCGGATCCGGCGTGGGCGCCGCTGCAAGTCGCCAACGCCGTACTGACCGGCGGCTTCTACTCGTCGCTGCTCTACCACGATCTGCGCGAAGTGCACGGCTACGTCTATTCGGTCGAGAGTTCGGTGAGCGCGGATCGCGTGCGAGGCACGTTCGGCATCGACTACGCCTGCGATCCGCAGAAGATCGTGCCGGCCGAAGAGCAAATCGAAGCCATCCTCGGCCAGATCTCTCGCGAACCGATCGATCCGGCGCGGCTCTCGAGCTCGAAGGCCCTGTTGATGGGCCGCATTCCGATCAGCGTTTCCAGCTACGGGGGCGTCACGCAGCAGCTGCTGGGTTTCTCCGATCTCGGGTTGCCGCTCGACCAAAGCGTCATCGACGCCCGAAACGAGCTCGACGCCAGCGCGGCGAGCATACAGCAGGCCTTGGCGAAATACGTCCGTCCCAACGCGTTCGTCCGCGTGGTGACGGGACCGGGCCCGCAATAGACCGAACGCGCCGAGGGTGACCGCCGTCCGCGGGATCGGTTTCGATATCGATCACACGCTCGTAATCGACAACCGTCTCGAACGCGTGGCGCTGCTGCGCCTGCTCGAGTTCGTGTTGGCGCGCGGTGGGCGCACGGTCGGCACGCTGGCCGACGAGATCGAGAGCATCGATGCGCTGCTGGCGCGTCAGCGCCGCGGAGAGTTTTCGGTGGACGAAGCGGTGCGGCGTTTCGTGAGCGAGCACGGCCTCGAGCCGGATCGATCGTTCGTCGAAACGTTCCGCGCCAATGCCGTCGAGATGGTCGAAGAGTTCGTCGTGCCGTTGCCCGGCGTTAAGCGCATGCTCGAGACGCTGCGGAGGCGCGGCATCGCCGTTGCCGCTCTCAGCAATGGATGGAATCCGCTGCAAGCGCGCAAAGCTATGCAGGCCGGCTTCGACGGCCCGGTGCTGGTAAGCAGCGAAATCGGCGAGCGCAAACCGGCGGCCGGAGCCTTCTACCTGCTGGCGGCGCGGCTGGGAACGCCGCCCGGCGAAACCTGGTACGTCGGAGACGATCCGAGCGTTGACGTCGCCGGAGCGCAAGATGCCGGCATGGGCGCGATCTGGATGAACTGGGAGCGAAAGGAGTATCCGCAAGAGTTGGCGCCGCCTCGACATACGATTAGTACGTTCGACGACCTGCTCGAGCTCCTACCCGCTGCGGCGTACGCGCTATGATGCGCCGTTTCGCTTTCGTTTTGACGCTGGCAATAATCGCCGGCGCAACGCCGGCCAACCCGGCGCCGCTGAGTTACGAGCAGAAGCTCGTCGACCTGCAGAAGCGTTACACGGCGTGGTCGTTCCAAGAGAGTCCGGCCTCGGCGACCGATGCCGGCATCCATACCTACGATCGGCTGCTCTCCGACTACTCGGCCGCCACTCAGAGCGCCGAAATGACGCGACTGCGGGCATTCCGCAACGAGCTGGCCGGGCTGCTGCCGCCGGCCGGCACCGACGCCCACGCGCGCGTCGATTACTTGCTGATTCGCTCCGACATCGAGGGCGATTGGTGGGGCCGCACCGTGCTGCGCGCGCTCCAGCGTAACCCGAGCATCTACGAGGGCGAGTGCAGCAACGGGATCTTTTCGATCGTCAAGCGGCAGTACGCGCCCGACGAGACGCGGATTCGCTCGGCAATCGCGCGTCTGCGCGCCTGCCCGCGCGTGCTATCGCAAGGCAAAGCGAACTTGACGCAGACGGTCCGCGAGTTCGCGCAGATTGCGTCGGAAGACATCCGCGACGGCGATGCGCTCTACACGACGACGCTCGACGAGATCGCGCGCGACGTCTCGCCTGCGACCCGCGCCGAGTTGAAGTCGGCGCAATCGCAGGCGCTGTCGGCGCTGCACGCCTATCGTGGGTGGCTCGACGCGCATATGTCGAGCTTTAAAGCCGGCGGATTCGCGGTCGGGCGCACGCAGTACGACTATTTCCTGCGGCGAGTGCTGATGCTGCCGTTCGACTCACGTCAGGTTGCGGCGATCGGCCGCACCGAACTGGCGCGCGACCGGGCGCTGGAAGCCTGGGAGAACGGCCGCGACGCGCACGAACCGGCATCGTCGCCCGCGCCGACGTTTGCGACCAAGGCGGAGTTCTTAGCCTATTACGAAGCGAGCTTGCAGAAGATCGTCAGCTTTATCAACTCGCATCAGATCGTTACGATTCCGTCGTACATCGGACCATTCCATATCGTCGAGGTGCCCAAGGCGCTGGCGGCGACCTATCCCGGCGGCTTCATGAATCCGCCGCCGATGTTCTCGACCGATCCGCAAGGCTTTTATTTCGTTCCGGATTTCAGCCCGAGCAATACCAGCTTCTTCGTGGAGCAGGCGCGGCAGTCCGTGCTGCCGCTGCTGGGGCACGAAGGCATTCCCGGACACTTCATGCAGTTCACCTATGCCTACCACAACCCCGACTACATCCGGCACGTGCACGACGACGGCGTCTTTGCCGAAGGCTGGGCCTTTTACGGCGAGGAGATGCTGATGCGCGAAGGGCTCTACGACGATAATCCCGGAGCGCGCAAGCAGGTGATACACCTCATGCGCCATCGTGCCACGCGCGTCGGCGTAGACGTCGGCCTGGCCACGGGCGAAATGACGCTGCCGCAAGCCATCGCCTACTTTCAAAAAAACGCCGGCATTGACTACGACACGGCGCGAGGCGAGGCAACGCGCTTCGCCATGGACCCCGGTCAAGCCATCGACTATCTGATCGGCAAGACCCAAATCGAGATGCTGATCGGGCCCGTGAGCGACCGCGAGGGGTCGGACTTTTCTCTGGAAGCCTTCCACGATCGTCTTCTTTCGTACGGAACCGTCCCGTATTCGACGATTCGCTACGAGTGGCTCGGCGACGCGTCGTGGCTCGAGCCCACGTTGACGCCGATGCTTCCGCGGAGCTTTTGAGGACGCGCGCGTGCCGAAGATTACGGGCGGTTCGCTGGGGAGCCGGAAGTTGAAGTCGCCAAAGGGCACGCAAGTGCGTCCAACGCCGGGGCGCGTCAAGGAGTCGCTCTTTTCGATTCTGATGCATCGCCTCGAGGGCGCGCGCATGCTCGACCTGTTCGCCGGCACCGGTGCGATCGGGTTCGAGGCGGCATCGCGCGGCGCGGCGCGCGTCGTTTGCGTGGAGGCGAGCCGCGAGATCGCCACGAGCATCGAAGAGGCGGCCAAGAATATGGGCGTCGACGGCGTCGTCACGGTCTTTCAGGCTCCGGCCGAGCGCGCGCTCTACCGTCTGGAGGGGCCGTTCGACATCGTCTATCTCGACCCGCCGTACGCCGACCCGGTACCGCTGCAAGTGTTCCGGCTGTTGCGCGAGCGTAACTTGCTGGCTCCCGACGCGCTGGTGGTGTACGAGCACGCCGCCAAGCGGATACTGCCCGACATACCCGGATATCGCTCCGAACGCGAAGAAGTCTACGGCGATGTCGCCCTCGCCTTCCTCGCGCCGGACGGTTGAACGACGGTAAGTCGATGCGCGTGACGCGCGCCGTTTATCCCGGATCCTTCGATCCGCCGACGAACGGGCATCTGGACGTAATCGAGCGCGCGGCACGATGCTTTGGCGAGCTGATCGTTGCCATCGTGGTGAACCCGCAGAAGCGCTCGCCGATGTTCTCGCTCGAAGAGCGCGAGGCAATGCTCAGAAGCAGCGTGACCGCAATCCCCAACGTGCGGGTCGAGCACTTCCGGGGGCTGCTGGCCGACTACGTCAAGGCGGAACGCGCCGACGTAATCGTGAAGGGTCTCCGAGTCGTCTCCGATTTCGAGAGCGAGATGTCGGCGGCGATGATGAACCGGTCGCTGAGCGACGTGGACACGCTCTTTCTCATGTCCGATCAACGATACTCGTTCGTAAGCTCAAGTTTGGTCAAAGAGGTATTCTTTCTCGGGGGCGAAGTCGCGGCGCTGGTCCCCGAGCCGGTGCTCCGCGTAATGACGGAGAAGCGAGCCGCCCTACAACGGAGGTAATGATGTCGGTCTATCGCGTCTTGGATAAACTCGAAGCCTACGTTCACGAGGGCACCTGGTTGCCCGCCGGCTATCGAATTCTGTCGGAGGAGCGGTTGCTGGAGCTGCTCGAGAAAGTCCGGGCCTCGTTACCCGAAGAGGTCGGCCGCGCCAAGGTCATCGCCAAGGATCAAGATCGCGTCATGCGCGCGGCTCAGGAAAAGGCGCAGGCGATCGTCGACGAGGCCGCGAGCAAGCACGAGGAGCTGGTCGATCAGAACGAGATCGTCCAGCGCGCGCGCACGACCGCCGACACCGTTCTGCGCGAAGCCGAGGAGCGCGCCGGCAAGATTCGCGAAGGCGCCGATCGCTATGCCGCCGAGACGCTGGCCGAGATGGAGGCCCGCTTGGCCAACGCCCTGGGCGCCGTGCGAAAAGGGAAGGAGATGCTCGAACGCCGTCCTCCCGCGCCTTCCGAGCAGCCGCTGGCAGACGCGGCCGCCAAGAGCAAGCGAGCCGCCTTCGACCTGCAATCCGCCGCCGAAGAGACCGCGGAGCTCGAATCGGTCTAAGACCCGGCTCCTTGGGTAATTAGGGCGGATGAGAAGAATAGTAACCGTGCTCGCGCTCGCCGGGCTGGCGACGATGGCTGCACCCGCTTTCGCCGACGAACTCGGTGGAGTTTCGGGAACCGTCGTCGATGCAAAGACGGGCCAGGCGATGCCGAACGTCACGCTCTATTATTATCGCGCGCCGTACCTCGAGAACGGCCCGAACCACATCATGAAGCTGGAGACGAACCGTCGCGGATTCTTTAGCGACATCACGCTCAATCCGGGACGCTATATCATCATGGCGCAGGTGCCGGGTAAAGTCGAAGGCTGCGCGGTCGACGACGTCATCGGCGGCGAAACCGCGCGCGTGAAGATCGCCATCGGCCATGACTCAATTATGTGCAGCGGTCCGCGCGTGCATCCCGCGCTCGTCGACCCGAACGCGACCGCCGACGTCTATCGCAGGTAACGCTCGGCGTTACGTTGACACGGCGCGCCGTGCGCTTAGCGGTGACGTGCGCGGTGCGCTTCTATACCGGTGGGGCTTGGACGTTGTGCGCGAAGGCTTCGAGCCGAGCGCGATCGATCGCTTTGACGCGGCCCCGATCGAGCTCTAACGCGCCGGCGGTGCGCAGCCGCAAAAGCGCGCGGGCCGCCATGTCGCGCACGGTGCCGGCAGCCGCGGCGATCTGCGCTTGCGACAGGTTTTCGACGCCGGGGAGGCCGCGGGCCATGCCGACCGACGTGCGCGCGTAACCGAGCAAGAACTTTGCGACGCGCTGCAATACGTGCGCGAACGCCAAGTCGGCGATCGTGTCGATCGAGCGGCGCCTGGCTTGTGACGAAGCGATGAGAAAACCGAGCGCGAGTTCCGCGTCGTTGCGCACGGCGTGAAGGACCGCCTCGCTCGGCAGCGTGACGATCGTTGCGTCGGTGAGCGCTTCGGCGCGCGTCGTTGCGCCGCCGCCATCGAAGGTGCCGCTTTCGTTGAGCGTGTCGTGGGTCAGACGCTCGCCGATGGTGTGCGTCTTACCGTCGGGCGAGAGCAGGGTGTAGATCACTTTGCCGCTCTTAACGATGCCGAGATACGGCCAGACTTCGCCCTCATCGAAGATGGTGTCGCTCGAGCGGTAGGTTCGCTCGCTCATCTGCGCCGCCAGCTCTTTCATGGTGGCGGCCTTGGCCGAGGTGAAGGCGGCTACGTGCGAGAGGAAGGTCTGGCCATCGGCGTTCTCGTCGATGCGCTCGAGGCGGATCGTCCAGCGGTTTCCGCCGAGGTTTCGCGCATCCCACGAGAAGCGTCCCGGCCTCAGCTGAGCCATTTCGTTGCGCAGCGCGCGCGGGTCGGTCTCCTCGTTGAGCTCCAACGCCGAGCCGATCTGGAGGCGGTCGAAGCTTTCGAGAATCTGCTCGGTTTTGGTCGCAGGCGCCAGCGACCGGGCGTCAAGCGTAACCGCGGCAGGACGATTAATCGGCATATGCAGGGCCGGTCTTAGTGACCCCCGGCGGCGGCGCCTGCCGGGACGCGTCGCCGTGCCCGCGGAATACTGCGCACCGACATGAGCATTCCAGTCAAAGACAGCGATATCGTGGTTCTCGCCGGAGCGCGCACCCCATTTGGAAATCTCGGCGGAGCGCTTTCCGGGCTCACCGCGACCGACCTGGCGGTCGAGGCGGCGTCGGCGGCGATCGAACGCAGCGGCGTTCCGAAAGATGCGATCGACGAGGTCGTTTTCGGCAACGTGATGCAGACCAGCGCCGACGCCATCTACCTGGCCCGTCACGTCGGCCTGCGAGCCGGATTGCCGATCGGCGTTCCAGCACTCACGGTCAACCGGCTCTGCGGCTCGGGGCTGCAAGCGATTCTCTCGGCGGCCCAATCGCTGGCGCTCGGCAGCGCATCGTACGCGTTGGCCGGGGGATCGGAGAACATGAGCCAGGCGCCGCACGTCGTGCGCGGCGCGCGCAAGGGATTTCATCTCGGCCAGAACGTGGCGTTCGAGGATTCCTTGTGGACGGCTCTGATCGATTCGTACGGCGACACGCCGATGGCGATCACGGCGGAGAATTTAGCGAAGAAGTACGGCGTGACGCGCGAGGAATGCGACGAGTTCGCGCTCGCCAGCCAGGAGCGTGCGCTCGCGGCGCAAGCCAACGGTTATTTTGCCGAGGAGATTACTCCCGTCCAGATTCCCGGCCCAAAGGGAACTACGATAACGGTGGATCGCGATGAGGGACCACGCCAAGGCCTGACGATGGAGAAGCTTGGAAAGCTGGCCGCACGCTTTACCAAAGACGGCGTCGTTACGCCGGGGAATGCGAGCGGCATCACCGACGGCGCGGCCGCCGTTGTGCTTACTACGGTGAAGCGCGCGCGAGAAGACGGCCGCCGGTGGATTGGGCGCATCGTTGCGTCGAGCGTCGTGGGCGTCGACCCCTCGATCATGGGCATCGGTCCGGCGTTCTCGATTCCGAAAGCGCTGCAGCGCGCAGATATGAGGCTCGACGATATGGCCGTCGTCGAAATCAACGAAGCCTTTGCGCCACAAGTGATCGCCTGTCTTCGTGAAATGGGCGCGTCCGGAAAGCCCGGCGACGGCGTGGCGCTCAATCCCCATGGAGGCGCGATCGCGCTGGGGCATCCGCTCGGCGCATCGGGCGCGCGCCTAGCCATAACGACGCTTCACGAGCTGCGCGAACGCGGCGGCGGCTACGGCGTCGCGTCGGCCTGCATCGGCGGAGGTCAAGGCATCGCCGCCGTCTTCAGTGCAGAGTAGCGCACCCAGAAAACCGTTCTTCACCACGTCGCGAATCTGGGACGTTCTCGCGGCCGCGGCGATCGCGTTTGCGGTCTGGAAGATCTTCATCGCGCCGCGCGCCTTCATGGCGCCCGGCGCGCATCCGGCGCCGCACGCCGTCTTCGAGCGCGTCGAGGGCGGCCAGTTCCGCGTTGCCGATCAGCGCGGGCATCTCGTCTTCCTCGACTTTTACGCGAGCTGGTGCGTGCCGTGCAAGATCGAGCTGCCGCTGGTAAAATCGTGGGCGGGCAGCCACCCCGAGGCAGTCGTGGTTCCCGTCGACGTTGCGGAGTCGCCGAGCGTTGCTTCGGCTTTTGCACGGCGCTACGGCCTCACCAATACGGCACTCGACCCGCAAGCGTCATCGCGCGCACTCTTCGGCGTGACCGGCTTTCCTACGGTGGTCGTGATCGATAGCGCCGGAAACGTTCGCGCGAAGTGGGAGGGCTTGAATCCTGCCGTCGCGCTTGCGATGAGTAACGCGGAGAAAAGTTTGTAAGCCTTACGGGCGTTAGCGGCCTTTCCAGACGGGTTTGCGTTTTTCGAGGAAGGCGCCCGTGCCTTCTTTGATATCCTCGGTGTTGACGAGCGATCCGAACTCTAATGCTTCGAGTTCGAGAGCGTCGTCGATGGAAAGATGCGCGCCGTTGTTGATGGCGCGTTTGCACGCGGCGATGGCGAGCGGCGCTTTCGAGGCGATAACCGAGGCGACGCGCTTGGCCTCGCTCATCAACTCTGCCGCGGGGACGACGCGCTGCACCAGACCGATGCGCAGCGCTTCCTTCGCATCGATGATTTCTCCGGTGAGACAGAGATACGCCGCCATGCCTTTTCCGATTAGGCGCGTCGTGCGCTGCGAGCCGCCGTAGCCGGGAATGAGGCCAAGGTTGACTTCCGGTTGACCGAACTTGGCATTCTCGCTCGCGATGAGAATATCGCCGGCCATCGCCAGCTCGCAGCCCCCGCCGAGTGCGAAGCCGTTGATCGCCATTACGACCGGCTTACGCATTCGCTCGATTTGGCGCGTCAGAGCCTGTCCGCGGCGCGCTTGCTCGGTACCCGAACCGGCGGTCGCAAGAGCGTTGAGTTCGCCGATGTCGGCGCCCGCGGCGAAGGCTTTTTCACCCGCGCCCGTAAGGACGACGACACGAACGCGCGGGTGCTGCTCCATCTCGGCGAGAGCCGCTCCAAGCTCGTCTAACAGGCCGCTTCGCAATGCGTTGAGGACGGTCGGCCGATTGAGCGTTATTACGCCGAGCGGCTCTTCGACGTCGACCAGGATATCTTCAAATTGCATTGTGAGAACCTTATGGTTTGATGAAGGCGCAGGTTCCTGCGTTGCGTTGCACGGAAACTCCCCGTGTTCTATACTATTAGCGGTTTTCGTCTAGGAGGATTTGGTGGCGGTTCGGACAGCGTATCACGAAGCATTGGAGGCGACGAGACTCGACGTCGTTCGCCTCGGCGCGTTGGTCGGCGATGCAATTCGCGTTGCGGTCGACGCGCTCAATAGCCGCGACGCATCGGCCGGCGCGCGCGTGGTCGCCGGCGACGACGTCGTCGACGATTTGCGCCGCCGCATCGAGGCGCACTGCATCGAGCTGATCTGGCGGCAGCAGCCGGTCGCCGGCGAGCTGCGCGAGATCGCCGCCATGCTGGAAATCGCCACCGACCTGGAACGCGTCGGCGACTACGCCGTCGACATCTCGAAGAACGCCATCAAACTCTCCGATCAGATGATGCGCCCGCAGCGCGTCGAGATCGATCGCATCGCGAGCGTGGCGCACGCCATGCTGCTCGATGCGATGCGCGCTTACACCGAGCGCGACGCGAATCTCGCCAGCGAAGTTATCGAGCGTGACGACGAAGTCGACAAGCTCTACAAGCGCAGCATCAAGCTGCTTCAAGAAGAGATGCGGGCCGATCCGGAGATCGTCCGGCCGGGAACGCGCTATCTTTTCGTGCTGGCGTCGCTCGAGCGCGTCGGCGACCGCGCCGGCAACATTGCCTGGCATACGAAGGATATGATCGGCGCCGAGTGACGGCGCGCTGCAAGGAGGGGATCGTCGCCACGCAGCGCAGCACCGGAGTGCGCGTCTCGCCACACGATTACGACACCGAGGAAGAGATCGACAGACTCTTGGAAAGGCTCCAATGCTCGCTTCACTGATGCTTGCGGCAGCGACCGCGACCGCGTCGTTCCCCGCTCCCGGCACGTATCGCTACTCCGCGACGCTCAACGGTCAGCCCGCCGGCCACTGGACGCTCAACGTCAAAGCGGGCTCGGAGGGAACCGAGATCGACGAAGACTCCGTCGCAATCTTCATGGGCGTGCAGATGTCGGCCAAAGCCGCACTCGTGCTCGGCCCGGACTTCTCGCCGGTGAAATACGATGGAAACTATCGCGCCGCCGGGCTCAATCCGATCGTCAGCGTTGCCGCGACGTCAGACAGCGCCACCGTTACGAGCTCGCAAGCGCCGCCGGCAAAAAATCTCGGCCTCGTCCCCAACACGCGGCATCTCGTGATCATCGATCCCGGACTCGCCGCCGGACTCTTCGTTCTGCCCGCGCAGCTCGCCGCGTGGCGCGAGGATTCGGTCACCTGGGTGACGCCGATCACAGCCGAAGCCGCCTCGCTGGCCACGCAATCGGATCCGCCGAGCTCGCCGCCGGACGGCGTGCCGCCCAACGACGTTGCGATTTCTCTGGTTGGGACGTCATCCACGGGAAGAATCCCGGTAACGATTTGGTACGACCCGTCAACGATGGTGCCCGACGAGATCCTCGTCCCGTCGCAGAACGCGGTTCTTACCCGCCAACGATCCTAAGCTCGGCCGGCTCCATTGGAGTCACGTCTTTAGCATCGAGCGCGAGTCCGCGCAGGATGCGCTCCAGCACGCCCAAGCTTCCGCGGTGCCCGATGACCAGGACGTTGCTGCCGTCGGGAATTCTCTCAGCCACGGCGCGCAGGCGGGGTACGGCGTCTTCAAAACTTTCGCCGCCCGGCGGACGGAACCGCACCGGATCGCGCCGGCGCGCGGCCAGCCGCTCGGCGTCGTTATGCTCGAGCCATTCCAGCGTCTTGCCTTCCCACGATCCAAAATCGACCTCGCGCAGCGCGTCGCAAATCTCGTAAGGGGTCGCCGGCGCGACGATGTCGCGCGTCTGCAGCGCGCGACGCATCGGACTGACGAAGACGCGCGCGACGGAGATTCGGCGTAACGCCTCGGCGACGCTGCGGCACGCGGCGCGGCCGGCGTCGCTTAACGGCGGGTCGTCGCTGGATAAAAAGCGTCCGGCCGCGTTGTGCTCGGTCGCGCCGTGGCGCAACAGCACGATTTGACGCACGTTTAGGGTGCTATGCCGGCGTTTCGCGTAGAATCGACGAGGTCATCACCGCGTCGGTCATGCCGTGAATGAGGCGCTTATCGGCCGGCGCGATCGTGGCCAGAATGCCGCCCAGCGTGACGCTCTCCTCGCCGGTAACGAAGTAGTACGGACAGAGCCTCACGCGGCCGTCGTACTGACGAATCTCGTCGCGTTCGCGATCGAGGTAGCTTTGGCGCACGCGCTTGCCTTTATGAAACTCTTGGAGGATCCAGGGCGTGCGGTCGAAGTCGGCCAGCGCGGTGTCGATGGTGGCGGTCCACTCTTCGCGCGTAAGGTCGTCGCCGATCTTTACGCCGCGCGAGCCCCAGGCCAGCGCTGAGAATCCCGACGGCTTGACGACGTAAGCGCGCTCGCTCTTGGGAAGCGCGGTCAGCTGGCGAAAATCAGTGATTGGCGCGCCGCCGGCTTGCAGCCCGACGATGGCCGCCTGCGGCGGCAGCGGCCGCGGATCGATGACCCACGTTTTGGGAAAGAGACGCTCCAGCCGTTCGAACGTCTCGTCGCCGAGTTCCGAACGCCATAGCGGCGCCAGCGCATGGTGATGGAAGAGCGCGAACGAGAGTTTCTCTTCGAGCGTCGCCTTCGGCGGCGGCGTAATCTTCACGCGATTGTGCCGTGCCGAGTACAGCATGAGCTCTTGCTTGGGAACGTTGAAGAGATCGAAGAGCTCGAAGTTACGGTAGAGCGCGTCCAAGCGCGCCTCGCGCCCGTCTTCGTGGCGTATGAAGAGGCCTTCCTCGGTAAAGATGACTTCCTGCGGACGCCGCAGCCACGCGTCGGCTAAGTTGAGGCGCCGGAGCGTTCCGGCGAGCCAGTCCATCTCGGCGCGATAGTCGGCCGACTCGTCGGAGACGACGATCGCCACGGTTGGAAGTTCGACGCCGGTCGCATTGCGCAGCATCGCGGCAAATCCGCGCGGTATGCCGTCGGCGCCGCCGACGCTCTCGATTCCCAATCGGCAATACGCCTCGGTGGTCGCACCGACGAATCCCATGCCGCCGGGAATGCTGTCGAGCTCGGTTGCGGCAAACCCGTCTGCGGTGATGATGAGGTCGGGGCGGATGACGCCGGGCAGCTCTTGCTTGAAGCGGTTCTGCCGTGCCAGTTTGACGACTTGCTCGGGCTTGCCGCGATCGAGGTAGTCGGCGATAAAGGACGGCGCGGTTCCGCGGGCGCTGCGATTGTACAGATTGTTGAGCGCGCGATAAAAGCGATACAGGTCGTGCCCCAGCCGCTCGATCTCACCGACCTGCTGCGGCGACAATGCAAACGGCTCGGGGCTGACGCGCCAGGCGATACGCTCTTTTTCATCGGTGACCCGGAACAGACCGGGGGGTATCGTCTCGTAAAGGTGGTGCGCTTGCTCGCGAGCCGTGAGATTTGGAATGGTCGCCGTACAGGGCATAGGGAAAGAACGGTCTCCTCTATCGACAGCCGTCGGGGATCTTGGAGTTGTTGAAGGCGATGTAGCGCCGGCGCATACGGTCCTCTAAAGTCCCACGGACCCCAATTGGGTTGCGCTTTGGACCGACCCGAGCGGCCGGCTCACTTGACGGTGATGGCGCCAGGAGTTAGCAGAGCGCCCTCGATGCGCACCACGCCGTGGGCGTAGGCCAGCGTCAAGTGCAGCGTCCCGCTCAGCCCCAATTTGGTGAGGTCTAGGGCCTCGATGACGCGCGAGACGCCCTCTTCGGCTAGAAAGTGCAGCTCTTCGCCGCGCGCAAACGACCCGCCGCCGCGCGCTGCGTAGGTCGCGGCTACCGGCACGATCAGCTCTTGGGAACCGGTGGGCCGAACCCGACCGGCGATGCAATAGCCGATCGTTACCGGCGTGCCTCTGATGGTGAGCGTCTCTTGCGTGCACGGCGTCGCTGCGCTGGAGACGAGCGGGGCGGCCAAGGCCGCCAAGGCGACTAGCGTCGCCGGCATTCGTTTCATCGGTTAAATCCCTGCGCGCGCTTCGGTACGAATCGGCACCGTACCCGTTGAAAGGAGACCTCATGCAAATTCGGGTGCTGGCCTTCGCTCACTTGCGCGAACTGCTCGGGCGAGCCGAGCTTGCCCTGGAGCTGCCTGCGAACGCGAAGGCCGGCGACGCCTGGGCGCTGCTCGCGCAGCGGCTTCCGGCACTCGCCGCAGCGGGTGCTTCGACGCGCTTGGCTCGCAACGGCGCGCTGGTCTCGGCTCAGGAGCCATTGCGCGACGGCGACGAGCTGGCACTGCTGCCGCCGGTCGGTGGAGGTTAACGCATGTTGGCGATTACTCGCGATGCAATCGACCCGGCTGCCTTGGAGAGCCGGCGAAGCGGCGAGGGCGGCGTGGTGACGTTCGTGGGCGTGGTGCGCGACAAATCCGACGACGGCCGATCCGTCGTGGGACTATCCTACGAGGCTTTCGAGCCGATGGCGATCGGCGAGTTCGAACGCATCGCAGCCGAAGCTCGGGATCGATTCGGCGAACTGCGCATTACGATCGTTCACCGCATCGGCGAGCTGAGCGTCGGCGACGTCGCGGTGGCCGTGGTCGCTGCGGCGCCGCACCGCGACGCGGCCTTTGAGGCCTGCCGCTACTGCATCGACGAATTGAAACGCCGCGCGCCCATTTGGAAGAAAGAGCGCTACGCCGACGGGCAAGAGCATTGGAAGGCGAACGCGGCGCGTGGTTAACGTCGAGCTGATCCGGCTGGAAGGGACGCGCAATCCGCTAGCCGTGCTCTATTACGAAGCACGGCGGCCGCGCGGCGTGACGCTCGTCGCCGGGCACGGTTACTCGTCGAGCAAACAGAACCTCGATTTTCTCTGCTCGTTTCTAGCCAGCCACGGCTTTGGCGTTTACAGCCTCGATTTTCCCGGACATAAGCTCGGCGCCAGCGGCGGCGAGCTGCGCGGCGTCGACGACTGCATCGAGGCGATGTCGCGGGTGCTGGAGTTTTCTCGCGCGCGCGGCAACGGACCGCACTATACGATGGGTCACAGCATGGGAGGAATGACGGCTATCTTCTGCGCGGCGCTGGACGAAAGCGTCGCCGGAACCATTGCGATTACGACCGGCTACGGCCGGCCGACGTCCCTGGATGCGCTGCAGCGCGTCGGCGTCAGCGATTTTCGCGCCTCGTACGTCGTTGGCGTCCCGCTGCCCGAACTGGTTGGCGGCATCGAAAAGGTCTACGACGAGCTCCTTCCGCGGCTGGCCGGGCGTCCGGCACTCTATATCGCTGCGAGCCGCGATGCGATGGTAAGTCCGAGCAGCGTCAAAGCGCTCTACGACCGCGCGCCCGAACCGAAGTGGCTGGTGACCATCGATAGCGACCACACCTATGCCGCCGAGCGGTCGCGGGCCGCGGTGTTGAGCTGGCTGTCGGAGCGCCATCCGGCGTGAACGCGGGACGCCTGCGGCGTTATAGCCGTCACTTGCTGATACCCGAAGTCGGGCTTGCGGGGCAGGAACGGCTCGGCGCCGCGCGGGTGCTCGTCGTCGGTGCCGGCGGCTTGGGTTCGCCCGCGCTGCAGTATCTCGCCGCAGCAGGCGTGGGCCGCATCGGCGTGGCGGACGACGACGTCGTGGACGAGACAAATCTGCAGCGTCAGACGATCTTTGCGACCGCGGACGTAGGACGGAACAAAGCGGTGGCCGCCGCAGAACGCCTGCGCGCGCTCAACCCTTTGGTCGCCGTGGACGCGTTACCGGTGCGCGTCGATGCCGCCAACGCGCGCGATCTGGTGCGCGCCTACGATGCGGTGCTGGATTGCACCGATCGCTTTCCGACGCGTTATTTGATCAACGACGCGTGCTTTCTCGAAAATCGTCCCGACATCTACGGATCGATCTTCCGCTTCGACGGCCAAGTGAGCGTGTTCGCGCGCGGACGGGGGCCGTGCTATCGCTGTCTCTATCCCGAAGCGCCGCCGCCGGAAGCGGCGCCGACCTGCGCCGAAGGCGGCGTGCTGGGCGTGCTTGCCGGGATCGTAGGCTCTTGGCAAGCCTGCGAGGCGCTCAAAGTAATCTTGGGGATTGGGGAAGTGCTCGCCGGGCGCGTGATGCTGATCGATACGTTGGCGGCGCGCGTTCGAGAAGTGCGTTTCGATCGAGATCCGGCCTGCCGGCTGTGCGGTACGGGGGCGGAAATCGACGCGCTGGATCTTGGCGCTTACGACGGCGTCGCCGCGACCACACCACGCGACCTGCTGGAAATCGAAGCCGATGCGCTCGACGACGAGCTGCGCGACGCGGTGCTGCTGGACGTGCGCGAGCCGCACGAAGCCGTCCTCGGCTCGATCGAAGGTGCCGTCTCGATGCCGGCTTCGCAGCTGGAGTCGCGGCTTCACGAGCTCGACAGCGCGAAGAAGTACGTCGTCGCCTGCCGCGTCGGCGCGAAGTCGCTCTGGGCGGCGCAGCGTTTGCGCGACGCCGGCTTTACCAGGCTCGTTCACTTGCGCGGCGGTTTACTGGCATACGCCGTGCGGCACGCCGAGTTCGAGTTCTTCTAACGCATGCGCTTCAAGCCGTTTGGAAAGACCGGCGCGGAACTGTGCGTCATCGGACAGGGAACCTGGAACATGCCCGAAAGCGGGGCCGCCTTACGCGAGGCGCAACGCGCGCTGCGCCGCGGCATCGAGGTAGGGATGACGCATATCGATCTGGCCGAGATGTACGGTAACGGACGCGTCGAGGAGCTGGTCGGCGACGCGCTCGCGGGCATCGAACGCGAGCGGCTCTTCATCACCACCAAGGTTCTGCCGAGCAACGCCACGTACGCCGGAACGCTGCGCGCGGCGGAGCGCAGCTTGCGGCGCTTGCGCTGCGATTACCTCGATCTCTACTTGCTACACTGGCCGGGCTCGCATCCGCTCGAAGAGACGATGCGCGCGCTGCGCGCTTTGGTCGAGCAAGGAAAGACGCGATTCGTCGGCGTGAGCAACTTCGAAGCGGGAGAGATGCTCGAAGCGGCCGCCCATCTGGGCGACGTTCCGCTGGCGTGCAACCAGGTGCTCTACCATCTCGACGAGCGTGGAATCGAACACGAGGTCGTTCCCGCGGCACGCCGCGCCGGCATCGCCGTCGTTGCCTATACCCCCTTTGGTCGAGGCAGTTTCTTGCGCGGCGGCGCCGGCCGCCGTCAAACGCTCGAGGCCGTCGCCGCAAAGCACGGCGCTACGCCGCGGCAAGTCGCGCTGGCGTTTATCACCGCCGAGCCCGAGCTCTTTGCCATTCCCAAGGCGGCGCGCCTAGAGCACGTCGAAGAGAACGCTGCCGCCGGCTCGCTCGAACTCGACGCCGGCGATCTCGCGGCAATCGATGCCGCCTTTCCTCGAGGGCGGCTCGGACCGCTGGCCACGTTATGAATCAAACGACGCTCGCTCCCCAAGAAATCAAAGCACTCGCCGTGCGTACCGCCTTTTCGTTCGGCGCGGGAGCGGTGCGCGTCACGGCGGCGCGCACCGACCTCGTGTCGCGCCGGCGCATGGCGGCGGCCTTCGAGCGTGGCGATTTCGCCACGTGGGGCTACGACGCAACGTACGCGCGGCGGGCGACCGATCCGCGAACGCTGTTGTCCGAGGCGCGCAGCGTGATCTGCATCGCGGTGCCGTACGCATCGCCGCCACTCCGGGAGAGAGCGCCGCTGCGCGGACGCGTCTCCAACTACGCATGGTCTACGGACTATCATCGCCGCGTTCGCGACCTGCTCCGGCGCGTCGCCGGAGAGATTGACGCCGCTGCCGGAGAACCGGTAACGGCTATTGCGTGCGATACGCGTCCGCTGGGCGAACGGGCGCTTGCGGCCGCAGCCGGACTCGGATGGATCGGCAAACACACCAATCTGATCTCGCCGTCGCTGGGCTCGTTCGTTTTCTTGGGCGAGGTCGTCACGACGCTGGAACTCCCGCCCGACGCGCCGCTGCGTAAAAGCTGCGGCGAGTGCCGCCGCTGCATCGATGCGTGTCCGACGCAAGCGCTGCGCGGCGACTATACGATCGACGCCACGCGCTGCATCTCCGACCTCACCCAACGCACCGATGGAATTCCGGCGGCAATGCGGCCGCTGGTCGGCGAGTGGGTGTGGGGATGCGACGCGTGCCAACTGGTCTGCCCGCCGACCGTTGCCGCCGGGACGCCGGGTTCTTCGCAGTGGAGCCCGGCCTCGCGAGGAACGGCGCGACCGGCGCTGGTCGAGCTCCTTGCCTTGCGCTCGGGAGAGTTCAAACGGCAATATGCGGGCACGGCGATGGGTTGGCGGGGCGCTGCCGTGCTGCGCCGCAACGCCGCCGTCGCGCTGGGCAATGCCCTCGACCGCTCGGCAGTTGAGGCGCTGGCGCTGTCGCTCGAAGGCGATCCGCACCCGATGGTGCGCGGTCACGCAGCCTGGGCGCTGGGCCGGATCGGCTCGCCCAAGGCGCTGGCCGAGCTGCGCCGCAGGTGGCCGCTCGAGCAGGACGGCACCGTGCGATCGGAGATCGAAACGGCTCTGCAGCCCTTCGGCTGGGTAGGAGGGGAGCGAGAAGTATGAGATACGCACAAATGCTGGCCGCCGTGCTTTTGACCGGAGCGGCACCGGCCGACGATCTGCTCGCCCGCGCGGCAGCCGTCAATCCCAATCTGCACACCTTCACGGCGGCGCTGCACGCCCACGTCGTCATGAAGTCGTTCCCGTATCTGTCGGCCGACGTCAGCGGCAACTGGTACTATCGCCAGCCCGACAAGTATAAGGTCGTTTTCACCGGCGGACTTCCGGTCATCGCCCAGCAGTTCGACAAGCTGTACGTTCGGCTCGAGCCGCCGTCGCAGTGGAAGCAACGCAACGCGGTAACCGTTACCTCCGACGACGGAACGTCGACGCACTTCCGGCTCGTGCCCAAGCAGCAGGGCAACGTCGAAAGCATCCAGGCCGTGGTCGACGACAAAACCGCTACCGTAACGTCCATGCGCTGGAACTACGCCAAGGGCGCGTACGCGGAAGTCCACAATCGCTACCAAAGCATCGACGGCAATCAAGTGGTGGCATCGCAGAGCGGCCACGTCGAAGAACCCGGCTATACCGGCGACATTACCTCGACCGTCGACGACTATAAGATCAACGCGCGGCTGCCGGACGGAATCTTCTCGCAATGAACCTTTCGCTGATCGACGGTTTCAACCGGCCGATCACGTACTTGCGCGTCTCGGTGACCGATAAATGCAACCTGCGCTGCGTCTATTGCATGCCCGAAACCGGACTGCCATGGCTGCACCGCGAGGAGATCCTCAGTTACGAAGAGATCGCCCAAATCGTCGCCGCCGCAGCATCGGTCGGCGTGCGCAGCATTCGATTGACCGGCGGCGAGCCGCTGGTTCGGCGCGATCTGGCGCGCCTCGTCCGCGCGATTGCCGCCGTGCCGGGAATCGAGGATATCGCGCTCTCGACCAATGGCCTGCTGCTCGAAGAACAGCTCGACGATCTGGTGGCCGCCGGGCTTCGGCGGATCAATCTCTCGCTCGATACGCTGCGCGGCGACCGTTTCGAAGCGATCGCGCGGCGTCCCGGCTTGGATGCGGTACTGCGCGGCATGGACGCCACGCTGCGCGCGGGCCTCGTGCCGCTCAAGCTCAACTGCGTGGTCATGCGCGGCCGCAACGACGACGAGGTGCACGATTTTGCCGAGCTGACGCGCGACCGCGCCATCTACGTACGTTTCATCGAAGTGATGCCGGTTCACGAAAATCTCGGGATGCAGCGCGACGAGTACGTTAGCGCGGACGAGATACTAGAGCGCATCGGCGCCCGAGGCGAGCTGCACCCGGTCGTTGGTCCGGGCGGAAACGGACCAGCCCGGTACTTCGCCTTTCCCAACGCCGCCGGTGCGGTCGGCGTCATCAGCCCCCTCTCCCACGACTACTGCGAGCGCTGCAACCGGGTGCGCCTAACCGCCGACGGTCGCCTGCGCCTCTGTCTCTTCGGCGATCACAACCTCGACCTGAGATCGCCGTTGCGAGCCGGTGCGGACCGTGAGAAGCTGGCCGGCCTGCTGAGCTCGGCGATGTTGATCAAGCCGGAGCGGCACCACTTGCGCCTCGGGGAGACGGCCTCGCGCATGCGGGCCTTTTCCGAGATCGGCGGATAGGGGTCACGCGCGTGGGACGCCGCGCGTTGCCTCAGTAATGAAAGGCTTTGGCTGGTGAGCCTGCAGGCGGAGTCCTTTACCCTGGACGCAGCAACGCGAGCCCAGGCGCGAGTCGATACCATGGTGCGCGAGTATCAGACCAAGCTCGCGCGCTATCTGCGGCGCATGCTCAACGATGCCGAAGCCGCACTCGACGTGACGCAGGACGTCTTTCTCTCGGCATACCGCGTGCTGCGCAGCGATCCCGACCGCGAGCTCACGGCGGGATGGCTCTACCGCGCCGCTACCAACGCGGCGATCTCGCAGCTGCGACGCCGCAAGCTATTGCGGATGCTTCCGCTCGACCGTGAGATCGACACCGCGGCATGGCGCGTAGACGAGCGGAGCAACGCCTCGCTCGATCTGCAGAGCGCCTTGGCCAAACTGCGTCCGGATCAGTCGGCGGCGCTGCTGCTGACCAGCTACGCCGGGTATTCCTCGGCGGAGGCCGCAGCGATGTTGGGAACCACGCCCGACGCCGTCCGTCAGCGAGTTTGCCGAGCGATGCGCGTTTTGCGCGGCATCATGAACGAGGAGCACGAGCAATGAACGTTGGAGTGCACTGCGGACGAGCGGAGACGCTGGCCGGTGCGATCGCCCTAGGCGAGGCGAACGAGGCGGAGCGCAAAGAGTATCGCGCGCACGTCGCGGCGTGCCCGGGCTGTCTGGCCGCGAACGGCGGCGAGCGTGAGATCGAGCGCGTGATGGCCGCGGCCGTCAACGCGCGCGACGAGGAGCGCTGGGAGCCGGCGCTGCGGGCCGTGACCCGGCGCCGTTCGCAACCCGTGGGCCTGCTGCGCTGGGGTGCCGTAGCGGCGACTGCCGCGGCGTTTGCCTTCGCGATCTTCAATCCTCAGCCGCATCCGGCGGTCTCGCATCGCGCCGCGAACGGCGCTGAAGCGATCGCGGCGCTTACGACGCAGAGCGCGCCGCGCCGCGAACAGCGGGCGGAGTCGCTGGTTTTCGAAAGCTCCTCGGCTCAGCGGCAGGCGCTCTTCGCATTGAGCACCGACCGGAGCGGGAAACCCACATCGTGCCGCATCGTGCGAACGTCGGGATTCCGCAGCCTCGACGACGCCGTTTGCCGCGCGGCAATGCGAACGCGCACGCCGAACCGATAGCATCGCGCGGGGAAGCCCGCGAGCCAACCGGAATCGGGCCTGTCATGGCGGACGGGCCCTTCATTTATCGTTTCGCGAAAGACCTGCGCCTCGACGATCACGCGGGATTAGCCGCCGCGGCTTCGCGCGGCACCGTGCTTCCGATGATCGCGATCGACGCGGCCTTACGAGCGCGTTTGGAGGCTTCGCCGCGGCGAGCGGCATTTTTTTGTGCGGCGGTTGCGGCGCTCGACGCCGAGCTGCGCGAGCGCGGAACGCGCCTCGTCGTCGCCCGCGCCGAAGCCGCCGATGCAATACGAGCGCTCGCCCGGGCGAACCACGCCGCCGGCGTTGCCTGGGGCGCGTCCTACGATCGCGCCGGAATTCAGCGCGATCGCCAGCTGCAATCGGAACTCGAAGAACGGGGCTTGGCTGCGGTCATCGTGCACGACGCGCCGGCGATCGGTCCGGAAGAGACGGCCGAAGCGCGCAGCGGCGGCGGCCCGGCATACCGGGCGTTTGCGCCCTATTTCGACGCTTGGTGGAAGCTGCCGATCGCATCGCACGAGCAGCCGCTTTTACTGCGCTTTACGTCTCCCGACGGTGCGGTCGAGAATCTGCCGCAACCCGCAGAGTTCGGCGGAGCCGCAACCGGCGTTGCCGCCGGCGCGCCTGCGGCGCGGGAGCTTCTCGAAACGTTCTTGCGAGAGGGTGCCCTGACGTACGCACTCGCTGCCACCGCGCCGGCAGACGGCCGGACGTCGCATCTTTCGGCGCATCTCAGCTTCGGAACCATCGCGGCGCGAACCGTTGCGCGCCGCGTTCGCGAGCGGCTCGCCGATCCGTTTGCGCTCGGCGAGGAACGCCATTCGCTGCGGCTGTTCTTGCGCGCATTGGCGCATCGCGATTTCTTTTTGCAGCTGTCGTGGTTCTATCCGTGGACGCACGACGAGCCGCTGCAGGAGAAGATGCACGGCTTTACATGGGAGCGTTTACATCCGGCCTTGGATGCGTGGCGCGCGGGAGAGACCGGCTTTCCCCTCGTCGATGCGGGGATTCGCCAGCTGCACGCGACGGGATGGATGCATCCGCACGTGCGCGCCGTCGCCGCGTCGCTGCTCTGCTTCGATTTGGGGGTCGACTGGCGCGTCGGACGCGACGAGTGGGACCGCAAGTTAATCGAAGACGACATGGCGCTGGCGACCGGGAACTGGCAGTGGATTGCCGGCGTCGGCGCCGACATGGCGCAGTACCCTCGCATCTACAATCCGGAGCGGCAACGGCGCCGCTTCGACCCCGACGGCGCCTACGTGCGCCGCTGGGTCGGCGAACTTCGCGACCTTCCGCTCGAAACGTGGTACGGCCGCGAGGCCGAGCAGGCGCAGCTGCGTCTGGGGCTCTTCGCGGCCGATAGTTATCCCAAGCCGGTCGTGGATCACGCCTCGGCGGCGCGCGCCTTTCTACGGCGCTATCGCGAGTTCGTTTCGCCTTGAGGAAAGCGGTCGTCGAGCCAACTGCTGATGATCGGGATGCGCACGTCGTCGCCGTTCCACGTCTTGATGCCGTAGTAAACGCTGGCAACGAGGAAGAGCGGTGCGAGGAACGGGACGAGCACCAGCGCGGAAAATCCGAGGAATGGAATCTGCGCGAGCAGCGACAGGAGACCCCAGAAGCCGAAGAAGCCGACGTTAAAGCCCAGCGCCTGCAGCGCTTGACGGCGCAGGGTACGCGACTGCTTGCGGTCGAGCAGCGAAATCAGGGCTAGCGGCCAGAGCGGGTAGCCGAGCGCAACGAGCGCTCGAGACTCGACTGGGTCGGGCATCGTCGCCACCGTCGCCTTGCCGCGCACGCTGGCCGGCGCCGGCCGTGGGGGCACCGAGCCCGGAATCTGCTGGCGCGTGGCGGTGGCCGCTTCGACTTTTGCCGCAAGGCGGCAGCTCGGGCAACCGCCGCGCTCGTCGCGGCACGTCGCGCAGATCGGTTTGCCGCATTCGACGCACGGGGCTACCGACGGGACGTTCGAGTGGAAATAGCAGTCCATAGAGTTTACGCCATCCTTTTCCGTATGCACCCACACGTACCCTGACGCACCCGGGGAGGTTTCATTGCCGGGCGACCGCAAGTGCAAGTCGCGGATGAGCCGACGCTCGATTCTCCAGCGCCTTGCACGCGAAGCGCGTCCGTACTATCCGCGCCTTGCGGTTGCCATGGCCATGGGCGTCCTGGCCGGGGTACTTTCCATCGTGCCGCCGCTGGCCTTTCGCATCATCATCAATCAAGTGCTCGTTCCGCAGGGAGGACGGGCCCCCGACCTGCGCGCGCTGTACCTGTCGCTGATCCTGACGTCGGTTGCGCTGGTGCTCGCGAACGCCGCCATCTACGGGCAGACCTACCTGACGGCGTGGAGCGGGCAGCACCTGGTGGCGCGTTTGCGCGTGCGCCTCTTCGAACGCCTCTTGAACCTGCCTCTGGGCGAGTTCGACAAGTGGCGCCCCGGCGAGCTGATCGCGCGTTTTTCGACCGACTTGCAGATCATGATCGACGCGGTCAGCGTCTCGGTTCCGCAGCTCGTGGTGGCGTTGGCGACGTTCATCTCCTCGTTTGCCACGATGCTCTACCTCGACTGGCTGCTGACCATATCGCTGGTGTTGGTTGCGCCGATCGTATCGGTGGCCGTCTCCAACTTCCAGCGGCTCATTAGCACCGGAACCCATCGCGCCCAGCAACGCATCGCCGACCTCACCGCTAACCTGTCGGAGATCCTCCAGAGCCAGCGAGTCGTGAAGTCGTTCGGCCGAGAGCAGTTCGAAGTCGGTCGCTTCCGCCGGCGCAACGACGACTTCTTCGGCGCCTATATGAAGCTGACGCAGTTCATTCAGACGCAGCCGCTGGTTATTTCGTCGATCATGGTCGCGGCCGTGGTGGCGATCATGTGGCTCTCGGTTCGCGAGGTTCTGGTCGGAAGACTCGATACCGGCAAAGTATTCATGTATTGGGGACTGCTGGTTAACCTGATGAATCCGATGAACCGGGTCGCGGCCTTTTTCGGAGACATCAGCAAAGCGATCGTCGGCGCCGGCCGCGTCTTCGAAATTCTCGACCTTCCGATCGAAGTGGCCGATCCACCCGGCGCCGTTGCGCTGCCGCTGGTACAAGGACGCATCGAGTACCGCAACGTGACGCTGCGCTATAAGCCCGAACAGCCGCCGGCACTGCGCAACGTTACGGCGACGATCGAAGCGGGGGAGATCGTAGCGCTGGTGGGCCCGTCGGGTGCCGGTAAGACGACGCTGGTAAACCTGGTTCCGCGCTTTTACGAGCCTCAGGAAGGCGCGTTGCTGGTGGACGGAATCGACGTCGCCGGCGTACGGCTGGCGGACTTGCGCCGCGCGATCGCGATCGTGCCGCAAGACGTGCAACTCTTCCGCGGCTCGATCATCGAGAACATCCGTTACGGACGGCTGGAGGCCAGCGACGACGAGGTGCGGGCGGCCGCGCGCGACGCCAACGTGGACGATTACGTCAGCGCCTTTCCCGATGGCTACGCGACGGAGGTCGGGGAGCGGGGCATTCGCCTATCCGGGGGCGAGCGCCAGCGCATCGCGATCGCCCGCGCCGTCCTGCGCGATCCGCGAATCCTCATCTTGGACGAGGCCACGAGCGCGCTCGACAGCCACTCGGAGGCAATGATCGAGCAGGCGCTCGACCGGCTTTTACCCGGCCGCACGACCCTGATCATCGCGCACCGCCTCTCAACCGTGCGGCGGGCTCACAAGGTACTCTTCATCGAGGGCGGCCGAGTAGTCGAAGTGGGGACCCACGACGAACTGCTGGCCAAGGGCGGTGCTTACGCCCGCCTGCATGCGGCGCAGTTCTCTCTCAAAACCCCGTAGCGGGCGACGAAGCGGTCAAAAAGTTGCCGGGAATCAACAATCTGAAGGCGAAGAAGCGGGACCGTTTGGGGTCACCCTCCTCCCACAAGCCCTCCAGAAAGGAACTTCACTTGAACCAGGGATTCACCGTGTGGCTTACGGGCTTATCCGGTGCCGGAAAGAGCACGATTGCCGAAAGGCTCGCCCCCGAGCTCAGCGCCCGCGGCTGCAGCGTCGAGGTGCTCGACGGCGACGAGGTCCGCACCCATCTTTCGAAAGGGCTCGGTTTTAGCCGCGAAGACCGCGACATCAATATCGGGCGCATTTCCTTCGTCGCGTCGCTGCTCGTCCGCCACGGAGCCGCCGTGATCACCGCAGCCATCTCGCCCTACTCGCAGGCGCGCAGCGAGGCGCGCGATCGCATCGGAAAAACGCAGTTCGTAGAAGTCTTCGTTCGCTGCTCGCTCGACGAGCTGGTACGCCGCGACGTCAAGGGACTCTACAAAAAGGCGATTTCCGGCGAGATTCAGCACTTCACCGGCGTCTCCGACCCGTACGAAGCTCCGGAGAATCCCGACGTCATCGTCGACAGCGAGACGCAGACGGTAGAGGAAAGCGTCTCGAAGATTCTCGGCGAGCTCTCCAAGCGCGGTTTTCTCACGGTCGACGCCAAGGCGGCGCTATGATCGCGCCACACGGCGGAAAGCTGATCGATCGGACCGTCGATTCACCCGAAGCCGAACGCGAGCTCCGCGAATCGGCGAAAGAGCTGCGGCGGCTAACGCTCACCGGACGCGAACTCAACGACCTGGCGCTCATTGCCATCGGTGCTTGCAGTCCGCTCACGGGCTTCATGACGCGCAAGGACTACGAGTCGGTCGTGCCCACGATGCGCCTGGCCAACGGGCTGCCGTGGAGCATTCCCGTGGTCCTGGCCGTGGATCGCGAAGAGGCTCCGGTGGTCGGCAGCAAGGCCGCGCTCTACGACGGCGACGGCACGCTGCGCGGCGTCATCGAAGTAGAAGACGTCTTCGAGTACGACAAGGCGAACGAAGCGCGCAACGTGTATCGCACCGAAGACCCGAAACACCCCGGCGTCGCGGCGTTGTACGAACGCAAGGACGTACTCATCGGTGGGCCGGTCTGGGTACTGCCGCGGGAGAGCAACCCCGAAAGCCTAACGCCGGCCGAGACCCGCGCTGAGTTCGAACGCCGCGGCTGGAAGACGATCGTCGGCTTCCAAACGCGCAACCCGGTGCACCGCGCGCACGAGTACATTCAGAAGTGCGCCCTCGAGACCGTCGACGGACTTCTGCTCCATCCGTTAGTTGGAGAGACGAAGAGCGACGACATCCCGGCCGACGTGCGCATGCGCTGTTACCGCGCGCTGCTGGATAACTACTATCCAGCCGATCGCGTACAGCTGAGCACGCTGCCGGCGGCGATGCGCTACGCCGGACCGCGCGAAGCGATCTTCCACGCGATGATTCGCAAGAACTACGGCTGCACGCACTTCATCGTAGGCCGCGATCACGCCGGCGTAGGAAGCTATTACGGAACCTACGACGCGCAGAAGCTCTTCGACGAGTTTACCGCAGAAGAACTCGGCATTACTCCGCTGAAGTTCGAGAACAGCTTCTACTGCCGGCGCTGCCAGGCGATGGCCTCGCAGAAAACCTGCAACCACGACCCCGAGAACCACGTGACGCTGAGCGGCACGCAGGTTCGCGAGATGCTGCGCGCCGGGCAACTCCCGCCGCCGGAGTTCTCGCGCCCGGAAGTGGCGCAGATCCTCATCGAGGCATCGCGGGAAAAGGCTTCGGCCTAAGCGCAAAACCGCAAATAAAAAGAAGGCTTGATTCGAGTCAAGCCTTCTTTTTCAATTATGCGGCCGTGCCGCTCGGCGGCGTTCTGCGCTGGTGAAGCGCGAAGCGATTGCCTTCCGGATCGCTAGCGAAGCACGTCATGCAGTTGGGGAACTCGAACACGTCGCTCACCTCGACGGCGCTTGCCAGAAGTTTTTCCCGCATCGCCGGCAAGTCGTCCACTTCGAAGGCGGCGCCCGTGGAGGAGCCGGGTTTAAAGCCGAGTCCCTCGCCGTTGCCGATGCCGAAGGTTGCGTTTCCGACGTCGAACTCGATCCAGTGATCGCCGAACTCCGCGCCGGGTTTGAGGCCGAGGGTCTCGGTGTAAAAGGTCCGAGCTCGCGGCACGTCACGCACGGAGTAGGCGAAGAATGCGATCTCTTTAACCATCCGGCAGTCCTCCCGTCTGCGCCAAATTGCGTGCGAAGGCAGATGATGCCTCCCGAACGAAAAGGGGTGCGCGAACTCAAGACTGGCCAAGGAGGGCGTCGATGCTCGTACTCAGTCGCAAGGCCAATCAGTCGATTATGATCGGCAGCGACATCCGAATACTCGTCGTTGGAGTAGATCGCGATCAAGTGAAACTCGGAATCGAAGCGCCGAAAGACGTGCCGGTGCACCGCTTCGAAGTCTACGCCGACATCCACGGCGGGGCCGAAGAAGAATGACCCAGGTCTATTTTTGCGCCCGGAGGCGCGCGGGCTCAGCGGCGTGACCGTCAACTGGAGCTACGTTCTCGTCGGGTTTATCGTGGGTGCCTCCACCGCCTACAGTGGGGTTGGCGCGGGCGCGATCACCACGCCGCTGCTGATCTTTCTAGGCGTCCCGGTAAGCAACGCGATCGGCTCGGATCTGCTCTTTGCCCTCGGAACGCGAGTCGTCGCCATGTTCGCGCACATTCAAAAGCGGACGGTGCAGTGGTCGGTCCTCTGGCGGCTCTCGCTGGGCGGCCTGCCCGGCGCGATCATCGGCGTGTGGCTCAGCGCCTATCTGCACGATCACCTCGATATCGCACAGTTGGAGCACGTGCTGCGGATCGCGGTGGCGATTGCGCTGCTGGTTTCGGCCGCGGGAATCGTTTTTAATCGCGGGCTTGCGGGCGAGGAGACGGGTCAAACCAACGGCTTGCCGACGTTAAAGCTGGCCTCGATCGGCTTCTTCGTCGGCTTGACGGTAAGCGTCACGTCGATCGGCGCCGGGTCGCTGACGCTGCCGCTGCTCCTGCTGGTCGCGCCGGTCGTGGCGCTGCGGCGGCTGGTCGGTACCGACCTCGCCTTTGCCGTGGTAGTACTGGTGCCGTCGTTGCTCGGGCACTGGCAGATCGGGGACGTCAATATCGGTATCGCGGCATCGTTGCTATTGGGGTCAATCCCCGGCGTTCTGGTCGGCTCCCACTTCGTGACGCGCCTGCCGGAGCGGTGGTTCCGGAGCGCCCTGGCGATCCTACTGGTCGTCGTCGCCCTATTTATGCTGCCGGTGGTGCCGCACGCAAAGGGCTGAATAAGCGGGAGGGGAGCACCCCGAGCCGTGGAATGTTGACCCAGGTTCCCTAAAAGTAATGACCCAGGTTCTCTTATACGGGAGAACGCCTCCGAACCGTGGGCCGGCGGCCCCGTGCTCGGGCGCTACCAAATAACGGAGTTGACCGTAATGTGCGCGACCTTCCCTCCCTTGGCTCGCCTCCCAGTCGCTGAGGCGGAGCTCCGGCGATGACCATCACCTGGAGTTACGTCCTCGTCGGGTTCATCGTGGGCATGTGCATGTCGTACAGCGGCGTCGGCGCCGGCGCGATCACCACGCCGCTCTTGATATTCTTAGGAGTTGGGACGAACACGGCGATCGGGTCGGACCTGCTCTTCGCGCTGGGCACGAAGATCGTCGCCGTGCTGACACACGTGCAAAAGCGTACGATCCAGTGGTCGGTGCTCTGGCGCCTCTCGGCAGGCGGACTTCCCGGAGCGATCATCGGCGTCTCGATCAGCGCCTACCTGCATCACACCCTCGACGTCAAGCAGCTCGAACACGTGCTGCGCATCGGGGTTGCCGTTGCGCTATTAATCTCGGCGACGGGCATCATTTTCAATCGCAAGCTCGCCAGCGACGCACCGAGCGACGCCAAGGGCGAGAACACGTGGCAGTTGGCGGCGCTGGGCTTTTTCGTCGGCATTTGCGTGAGCATCACCTCGATCGGCGCGGGTTCGCTGACGCTTCCGCTGCTGCTCGTCTTCGCGTCGAGCGTTGCCTTAAGGCGCCTGGTCGGGACGGACTTGGCCTTCGCGGTCGTCGTTCTGGTGCCGTCGCTGATCGGCCACTGGAAGATCGGCGACGTCAACCCGGTCATCGCGGCCTCGCTGCTGCTCGGCTCGATTCCCGGCGTCTTCGTCGGCACGCACTTCGTCACGCGGCTTCCCGAGCGGATGTTCCGTGGAGCGCTGGCGGGCGTGCTCGTGATCGTCGCGCTGGCGCTGCTGCCGATCCTGCACGCCAAGGGCTAGAGCCTAGCTGCGTCCTCGCTCGCCGGCGATCAGTTCGGTAGCCCGAAAGAGGCTCGCGAAAGTGCCGGCATCGGTCCACCAGCCGTCGAGGATATCGTACTCGAGCTCGTTTTCGCCGATGTAGCGATTATGTACGTCGGCGATTTCGAGTTCGCCGCGGTCTGACGGCACCAGCGTCGCGATATAGTCGAAGACCTTGCGGTCGAACATGTACACCCCGGTAACGGCGTAACGGCTCTTTGGGTCGGCCGGTTTCTCTTCGATGGCGACGATCCGCTCGCCGTCGAAGACGGGGACGCCGAAGCGCTGCGGATCTTCGACCTCTTTAAGCAGAATGCGCGCGCCGGAGGGTTGCTTTTCGAAGCGTTCGAGATAGGGCGAAATGTCGTTCTGGATGACGTTATCGCCGAGGATGACGACCACGCGCTGCCCTTCGGCGAAGTTTTCGCAGAGACCGAGCGCGTCGGCGATTCCGCCCTCGCCTTCCTGGTACGTGTAGTAAATATCGCGCAGTCCGAAGTCGGCGCCGTTGCCCAACAGACGCAGAAAATCTCCGGCCGAGCTGCCGCCGGTAACGATCATGATCTCGCGTATGCCGGCCGCGCATAGCGTCTCGAGCGGATAGTAGATCATGGGCTTGTCGTAAACCGGCAGCAGATGCTTGTTGGTGACTTTGGTGAGCGGACGCAGGCGCGACCCCAAGCCACCGGCCAAAATGACGCCTTTCACGCAGTTGCCCTCGGCATTTTGAGCGGGCGCCACCAGGATTCGTTCTCGCGGTACCAGTCGACCGTACCGGAGATGCCGTCGTCGAAGTTTACTTGCGGACGCCAGCCTAGGGCGCGCAGTTTCGCGGCGTCGATGGCGTAGCGGCGATCGTGCCCGGGCCGATCCTCGACGTGACGCACGTGCGTCCGGGCAGTGCGGCCGCAGCGTTCCAAAAGCATCGCGGTGAGTTCGAGGTTGGTGCGCGGCGCTCCACCGGCAACGTTGTAGACGGCGCCGATCTCGCCGCGCTCGAGCACGTGCAGCACGGCGCGCGCGTGGTCGTCGACGTAGAGCCAGTCGCGGATCTGCAGGCCGTCGCCGTAAACGGGAACGGGCAGATCGTCGATCAGATTGGTGACAAAGAGCGGCACGATCTTTTCGGGATATTGATTTGGGCCGTAGGTGTTGCAGCCGCGCGTGATCAGCACCGGCGTGCCGAACGTTTCGCGATACGCCAGCGTCATCAGATCGGCGGCGGCTTTGCTGGCGGCGTAGGGGCTGCGCGGCCGCAAAGGGTCGCTCTCTCTCGACTCGCCGCGCGCCACGTCACCGTAGACTTCATCGGTCGAAACCTGGAGATAACGCGGCACCCGCAGCCCGCGGACGGCTTCGAGCAGAACGTGGGTACCTAAGGCGTCGGTTCGCAAAAACCGCTCGGGGTCGCGGATGGAGCGGTCGACGTGCGTTTCGGCCGCGAAATTCACGACCGCGTCGACGCCGTCGCCGATGGCCGCGCGCACGGTTTGCGGGTCGCAGATGTCGCCCTTGCAAAAGCGGTACCGCGGGTCGCCTTCCACGTCGCGCAGGTTGGCGGGATTGCCGGCATAGGTGATCGCGTCCAGGTTGACGACCTCGAGGCGCGGCCGTTCGCGCAGCGCTATGCGAACAAAATGCGAGCCGATGAAGCCTAAGCCGCCCGTCACCAGCCAGCGCATGCCGCGCCGTTTCGGGACGCCGCTGAAAAACCTTTAGGGGCGACCGACCGGTCGCCGGCCGAGCCGCGGCCGAAGGCGGGCACGGCTTTGCGCTTGGGGCGGTGCTTGACCCCATGGTATAATCGCGCGGCTGTCTATCACTTCGACCCGCACGGAAGCGGGGAGGCGATGGCTCTTCGACGCGGCTGCAACTCCAGGATGGACGGCGGCCGGGAGCCAGAAAGGTTTGACTATGTCCGTCGTAACCATGCGGGAGCTCTTAGAGGCGGGCGTCCACTTCGGCCATCAGACGCGCCGATGGAACCCCAAGATGAAGCCCTTCATCTTCCAAGAGCGCAACGGCATCTACATCATCGATTTGGCGCTCACCGTTCAGCGGCTGCGGGACACCTACGAGGTCGTCAAGCAGCTGTCTCGCGAGGGGCGCGTGATCCTCTTCGTCGGCACGAAGAAACAAGCGCAAGACGTGGTCCGCGAGGAAGCCGAGCGCGCCGGCACGTTTTTCGTGAACCAGCGCTGGCTGGGCGGTACGCTCACGAACTTCGCGACGATCCAGAAGCGCATTGCCCGCCTTCGCGAGCTTGAGAATATGAAGCTCCAGGGCGATTTCGAGCGCCTTCCCAAGAAAGAAGTGGCCAAGCTGGCCGACGAGATGAATCGCCTGGAGCGCTTCTTGGGCGGCATCAAAGACATGCATCGCCTTCCCGACGCCCTTTTCATCGTCGATCCGAAGAAAGAACGCATCGCGGTTCTCGAAGCGCGTAAGCTGAAGATTCCGATCATCGCCGTCATCGATACCAACTGCGATCCCGACGAAATCGACTATCCGATTCCGGGCAACGACGACGCGATCCGCGCGGTAAAGCTGATGGTGGGTAAGATCGCCGACGCCATCATCGAGGGCCGGACCGAGAGCGAGAGCGCGTACGACGAAGGCGCATACCCCGGCACCGCCGAGGAGTACGTCGAAGAAGGACCGGTAACCATGGCGGAGGCGGGGCTTTGATTTCCTACTCGCCCAAACCCGAAGAGATCAAGGCGCTGCGCGAAGAGACCAGCGCGCCGATGATGGATTGCCGTAAGGCGCTGGTCGATGCGGCCGGCGACGTGGAGCGCGCCAAGAAGCTGCTGCTCGAGCGCGGCGAGGCTCAAGCCGAGAAGAAGGCCCAGCGGACCGCCGACGAAGGTCTGGTCACCAGCTACATCCACCCCGGCGGCAAGATCGGCGTACTGGTGGAGGTCAACAGCGAGACCGACTTCGTGGCCCGCAATCCCAAGTTTTCCGAGCTGTCGCGCGACATCGCGATGCACGTCGCCGCCATGTCACCGCGCTATCTCGACCGGGCGAGCGTGCCGGCGGAAGAAGTCGAACGCTTCACCGAAGAGTTTCGCGCGGCGGTCCCGGCCGGTAAGCCGCCGGAGGTTGCCGACAAGATCGTGCAAGGGAAGCTTAACAAGTGGTACGAGGAGAACTGTCTGCTCGACCAAGCCTTCGTCAAGGACGACTCGATGAGCGTTGGAGATCTAGTGAACCGTTCGATCGGAGCGCTCGGCGAAAAGATTCGCGTGCGGCGCTTCACCCGATACGCCCTCGGTGAGTGAGGTCGCGGGGCCGCGATTTTCGCGCGTCCTCCTCAAGATCTCGGGAGAGGCCTTCGCCGTCGATGGCGGCGGCCTCGACGTCAACACGACCCGGGTGATGGCCGATCAGATCGCCGAGGTCAGCCGAGCCGGCGTTTCGGTGGCGATCGTGGTTGGCGGTGGTAACATTTGGCGCGGCAAGGTTCACGAAGAGGCCGGGATGGACCGGGCGACGGCCGACTACATGGGCATGCTCGCCACGGTCATCAACGCGCTCGCTCTTCAGGACGCGCTGGAGCGCATGGGCGTGGCTTCGAGAGTGCAGACGGCGATTGCGATGCACCAAATCGCCGAGCCGTACATTCGGCGCCGCGCCATCCGGCATTTGGAGAAGGGCCGGGTGGTGATCTTTGCCGCCGGAACCGGCAATCCGTACTTTACGACCGACACGACGGCCGCGCTGCGCGCCGTCGAAGTCAACGCCGAAGCGATTCTCAAGGCGACGAAGGTCGACGGCATCTACTCGGCCGATCCGAAGAAAGACCCGCACGCCACGCGCTTCGACCGTCTCGAGTACATGGACGTGCTGCAGCGCGGCCTGGAAGTAATGGACTCTACGTCGATGGCGCTCTGCATGGATAACGCGCTTCCGGTCATTGTCTTCGACATGGCGGTTCCGGGAAATATCCGCCGCGTGATTTGGGGCGAGCCGATCGGTACGTACGTCGGGCGGCGCGACGCATCGCCGGTAGGGAGCGGGTAAGATGGCCGACGCATATTTCAAAGAGATCGAAGAGCGCATGTACAAATGCCTCGAGGCGACGCGCAACGAGTTCGCTTCGATTCGTACGGGGCGGGCCTCGCCGGCCTTGCTCGACCGGATCGTGGTCGAAGCGTACGGACAGCCGGTTCCGCTCAAACAAGTAGCCGGCGTCTCCACGCCGGACTCGCGGACGCTGATGATAGCCGCATGGGATAAAGGCGTCGTCCCGCAGATTCGCAAGGCGATCGAGAAAAGCGACCTCGGCTTGACGCCCAACGTCGACGGCAGCTCGATCCGGCTGGTCATTCCGCCGTTGAACGAAGAGCGGCGTAAGGATCTCGCCAAGCTGGTTAAGAAGAAGGCCGAAGACGGGCGCGTTGCCGTGCGCAACGTGCGCCACCGCGCCCACGACGAGCTGCGCGCGCAGCTCAAGACGCACGACATCACCGAAGACGACAACAAGCGCATGCAAGAGACGTTGCAGAAACTTACCGATAAGTTCGTCAAGGAGATCGACGCGCTGGTCGTGGCAAAAGAAAAAGAGATCATGGAAGTGTGAACGAGGACGTGATACTCGTGCCGGAAGTACGCGCACGGCTGGCTTTGGGAAATCGGCCGCTGCAGCTGCACGTCCTTGCCCCCTTCGGTTCGTGGATCGGCTGCGGCGCGCTGCGCGTTCTACGGCTCAAGGTCAACGAGGATCGTTCCTGCGACCTTACCGTCGGGTACGAATCGTACCAGCCCGTGGCCGGCGCGTGAGCATCTCGCTCGCCTCTCGCATTGCGCTGGACACGGCAACGGTGCCGCGCCACGTTGCGATCATCATGGACGGCAACCGGCGCTGGGCCAAAGAGCACGGAATGCCGGCCATCGAAGGCCATCGCCGCGGGATGGTGGCGCTGCGGCACGTTACCCGTGCGGCGAGCGATCTGGGAATCGAAGCCCTGACCGTCTACGGCTTCTCGACCGAGAACTGGAATCGTGACGCGCGCGAAATCTCGCTCCTTTTCGAGCTTTGCGTGTACTTCGCGCGAAACGAGCTGATCGAGCTGCGCCGCAACAACGTGCGCGTGCGCGTGATCGGCGAGTGGGAATCGCTGCCGCCCGCGCCGCGGGGCGCACTGGCCGACCTTCAGTCGGAGACGGCGGGGAATACCGGGTTGGTGCTCAATTTAGCGGTAAACTATAGCTCGCACGCCGAGCTGGAGCGAGCCGTGCGGGCGATTGCGTCCGACGTTGCCGGCGGTAAACTCGCCCCGGAGGCGATCGACGAAGCCCTCATCTCCGAGTATTTATACACGGCCGAGATGCCGGAGCTCGATCTCTTGATTCGGCCAGGCGGCGAGCACCGGCTCTCGAACTTTCTGCTATATCAGGCCGCGTACGCCGAGCTCGTGATGGTGGACGTTTACTGGCCCGAGTTCTCAAAGGAAGACTTGATACGAGCGCTGATCGCTTTTCAACAGCGGGAACGCCGGTTCGGCGGGACTTGACCGGGCGACGCGTCGTTATGGGCCTGATCGTCGCGGCGATCGGCCTTTTTTGCGTGCTCTACCCCTGGGCGTTTTACGCCCTGCTGCTGGCCATCGGACTAGCGAGCATCTACGAGTTCAACTATCTCTGCGCCCAAAAGGGGCAGCCGCTGGAGTATCCGGTTGCGGTGCTGGGCGTCGTCGCGTACATCGCGATGGCGGTCTTCGGTCTGCTGCACAAATGGGAAGGCGTGCTCCTCGCCGGGATCGTCATCGTGGCCTTCTGGATCGGCATGTACGGCGAGCAAAAGGGATACTTCGCGCGAACCGCCTACACGCTGCTTGCCGTCCTATACATCGGCAAGCTGCTCACCTACTTCGTCTTCATTCGCGAGATCGCCGGCAACGGCATGTGGATGACGTTTTACGTCATCGTGATAATCGTGCTTACCGATACTTTCGGAATGCTGGTCGGAACGAGCTTCGGCCGGCATAGTCTAACCAAGATTTCGCCGAACAAAACCATTGAAGGCTCGGTCGGAGCGCTGTCGATCGCAACCGCTTTTGCGATCGGCGCGACCTGGTTCGCGCCCTTGCACCTGACGTGGTGGCAAGGTGGCGTGCTGGGAATCGCGACCAGCGTCGGGGCGCAAGTCGGCGACCTCGTCGAGTCGGCATTCAAGCGCGATGCCGGCGTCAAGGACGCCGGCGCGATGATCCAGGGACACGGCGGCGTGCTGGACCGCTTCGACTCCTATCTCTTAGGCGGCGTTGCGTTCTTCGCCACGCTGCACCTGCTGGGAGTAGTGCAGGTTCAATGAGCGAGCGCAAGCGCGTTGCGATTTTAGGCTCGACGGGATCGATCGGTACGCAGGCGCTCGACGTGATCGGCGAACATCCGCAAGAGTTTGCGGTCGTGGGGCTGGCGGCGGGGCGAAACGTCGACTTGCTCGAGCGTCAGGCGCAGCGGTTCGGGACGCCGGTCGTCAGCAGCGCCGCCGACGGCGCAAAAGGCTTGCTGCGGGTAGCCGTCGAGAGCGACGCCGAGATCGTGCTCGCTGCGACCGACGGTTCGGTAGCGTTCGAAGCGGTATTCGCGGCGGTCTCGCGCGGCATCGACGTCGCAGTGGCCAACAAAGAGCTAATCGTCGCTGCCGGAGATTTGCTGATGGAAGCGGCGCGCGGCAGCGGCTCGCGGGTGCTGCCGGTCGATAGCGAGCACAGCGCGATCTTTCAATGTCTCGTCGGTGAAGCGCCCGAGAGCGTGGCGGCGATTGTTTTGACCGCGTCGGGAGGTCCGTTCCGCAACGCCTCACGCGAGGAAATGGAACGAGCCGACGTTGCCACGGCGCTGGCGCATCCTACGTGGCGCATGGGAACGAAGAACACGATCGACTCGGCAACGATGATGAACAAAGGGCTCGAGGTTATCGAAGCCAGCCGCCTGTTCGGTATCGAAGGAGAGCGGATTCGCATCGTCGTGCATCCGCAATCCATCGCGCACGGCTTCGTCATCTTTACCGACGGAAACGTGAAGTCGCAGCTGGCTTATCCGGACATGCGCCTTCCCATCGGCTACGCGCTGAGTTATCCCAAGCGGCTGGAATCCCGTGACGACGGCGCCCGGGGCGGCGGGTCGGATCGCGGCCTGCTCTGGATGCTGGGTGCCAGGAACGGCGACGCCGGCCTGCGGTACGACTTCGAATCGCCCGATCCCGTACGCTTCCCTTGCATCGCCCTGGCGTATGAAGCGCTCGCTGCGGCAGGAACGATGCCGGCGGTCCTCTCGGCCGCAAACGAAATAGCCGTGACTGCGTTTGTAGAAGGGAGAATCGCTTTCGGCAAAATTTCCGAGGTCATCGCGGCGGCGATGAATCTCACCCCGCGCGGTGAGCCCAGCCTCGAGGGGGTAAAATTGGCCGACCGGGAAGCTCGAAAAGCCGCCGGAGAGGTCGTGGCCGCCATCGAAAGGTCGTCTGAGTAACTAACGTGTTAGCCGTCGTAAGCTTAGTCGGAATCGAGAAAGTCGTTACGTTCCTCGTAATGCTCTCGGTGCTGATCGTTCTTCACGAGCTGGGCCACTTCGTGCTGGCTCGGCGCAACGGCGTTCGGATCAACGAGTTCGCCGTGGGCTTCGGTCCAAAGATTGTAAGCTGGACCAGTCCTGCGAGCGGCACGCAGTACTCGCTGCGCGCCCTGCCGATCGGCGGCTTCTGCGCGATGGAGGGCGAGGACAACCGCGTATCGGAGGCCGAGCAGCAGCGCGAGTTTCGCTCCGCCGGAGTTGGGGCCGGCGACAGTAACTTTCAGGCGAAGTCACCCTGGAGCCGTCTAGCCATCATCCTGGCGGGGCCGATTGCGAACTTCATACTTTGCTATGCGATCTTACTCATTGCGGCGCTGGCATTCGGCGTTGCCAGCGACAAAGCCAATCAGCCCGTCGTGGGCGAGGTGTTGCCCGGTTCGCCGGCGTCAGTCGCCGGCATTCGACCGGGGGATCGCATCCTGGCGATCGACAACGTGCCGATCGCGAACGGTAAGAACCTCGTCGATCGCATTCACGCGGCGCTCGGAAAGCGCCTTGACTTGATCTACCAGCGCAACGGCGTGCGCAACGAAGTTTACGTCTCGCCGCGCCCGTGCCCGCCGCCGGTCGGACGCAGCAGCGGCTGCATCGGTTTCTCGCCGGTTCCGGCCTACGAGCGCGTCGGCGTCATGCGGGCATTTAGGGAAAGCGGCAGCGAGTTCGTCGCCATTGCACGGCAGACGTTCGACGGCATCGGACTGTTGGTCACTCAGTTCTCCAAGTACGCACCGCAAATCGCCGGGCCGATCGGCATGGGGCAAGTCGCGGCGACCGTCCAGGACTGGGGATGGGGGCCGTACTTTTCACTGGCGGCGACCATCTCGTTCGCGCTGGGCTTGTTTAATCTGCTGCCCATTCCGGCGCTCGACGGCGGACGCGCCGCCTTCATCATCGCCGAACTGATCCGCGGACGGCCGGTCGATCCGGAGAAAGAGGCGATGGTGCATATCGCCGGCTTTGCCGCGCTGATGGCGCTGATCATGCTCGTTGCTTTCCACGACATCGCCCGCATCGTCAGCGGCCAAGGAGTGATGTAATGCTGCGGATCCGGCGCACCAGCAAACCGATCTTCCTTCAAAACAAGACGGGAAAGGCCGAGGCGAAGAGCGTCTGGATCGGCGGCGAGCACCCCGTCGTGGTGCAGTCGATGACGACGACCGATACGGCCGACGCGGATGCGACGTTGGAGCAGATCTACGGCTTGGCGATGGAAGGCTGTGAGGTCGTGCGCGTTACCGTCAAGGATCCGCCGGACGCCGCGGGCTTACCCGCGATCGTTCATCGCTCGCCGGTGCCGATCGTTGCCGACATTCACTTCGATCACAAGATGGCGCTGGCGGCGATCGAGGCCGGAGTCGCCAAGCTCCGTCTAAATCCGGGTAACATCCGCGACCCCAAGAAGGTCGCCGAAGTCGTAACCGCGGCAAAGGCGCGAGAAATTCCGATTCGCGTCGGCGTGAACATGGGCTCGCTCGCGCCGGATCTGGAGAAGGCGTTCGGGCATACGGCTGAGGCGATGGTGCTCTCGGCGCTGCGCCACGTCGAGCTGCTCGAAGAGCACGGCCACGGCGAGATCGCCATCTCGCTCAAAGCGCACGACGTCGCGACGACGGTGGCGGCGTATCGGCTCGCAGACCAAAAGCTGCGCGAGCGCGGCACGCCTTACGCGCTGCACCTCGGCATCACCGAAGCGGGCATGCTGCGCGACGGCACCATCAAGTCGTCGATTGGCTTAGGCATCTTGCTTTGGGAAGGCATCGGCGATACGATTCGCGTTTCGCTGGCGGCCGATCCGATCGAAGAAGTGCCGGTATGCTGGGGGATCCTCAAGTCGCTCGGGCTGCGCGAAAAGGGCTTTGAGATTACCGCGTGCCCGTCGTGCGGCCGCGCCGAGATCTCGGTGCTCGAGCTCGGACGCGCGGTCGAAGCGATTGCCAAGTCGTATCAAGCGCCGGTTAAGGTTGCCGTGATGGGCTGCGTCGTCAACGGTCCCGGCGAGTCGAAGATGGCGGACGTCGGCGTTGCCGGCGGAAAAGGCAAGGGCGCTATTTATCGTGCCGGCGAGCTGGTCGGAACCTATCCCGAGGACGAGCTCCTCGGCATGCTGCGGCTTGAAATCGAAAAAGTTATCGCCGAAAAGTACCCGGCGTATCTCCACGAAATCGGCCCGGCCGAGGGCCTTAGTACTAGCGCGTAACGCTGGTCGCGCCACCTCGTTTTCATTTCCCGAAGCTAGGCGTATTCGCTGAGGCCTTCGGGTTCTTCGACGGGGACGACGTCGGCCGGGTTTGACTTGCGGAAGCCATACGCGAAGAAGAAGATCAGTCCGACCACGAGGGCGATGAGGAACCACGTCCAGGTCGCGCGCGAGAGGCCGAAGATCGCCAAAAAGAGCGAGCAGACGATTCCCAAGATCGGGAAGAGCGGAACGAACGGCACGCGGAAGCTGCGCGGCAGCTCGGGGCGCTTCTTGCGCAGGTAGAGCACGCCGGCGCAAACGACCGAGAAGGCGATCAGCGTTCCGATGTTCACCAGGTTGAGTAAATTGTTGAGCGGCACGATGAGGGCGAGAAAGGCCACGGCGACGCCGGTAATCATGGTCGTGACGAGCGGCGTCTTGAAACGCGGATTCACTTTCGCGACGATGGGGGGAAGCATTCCGTCGCGCGCCATGACGTAGAAGATGCGCGACTGTCCGAGCAGCGACGCGAGCGCGACGCTCGTCGTGCCGGCCAGCACGCCGATGGTGATAACCCAGTTCAGCACCGGCATATGCAGCGGCGCGAGCGCGTAGACTAGCGGATTTTTGATCGGCACCTGACTCCACGGAACCGCGCCGACGAGAACGATGGCCGTTGCGCAATAGATTATCGTGCCGATCGCCAGCGCGCCGATCACGCCGACGGGCACGTCGAACTGCGGCCGCTTGCACTCTTCGGCGGTCGTCGTGGCGGTGTCGAAGCCGATGTAGCTGAAGAAGACGTAGGCGCCGATGGCGATGATGCCGTAGGGCTGCGCCGATGACGAGTAGTCGGCCATTCCGCCGAAGGGACGAAGCGTTCCCCAGCCGACCGGATTGAAGTTGTGCAGATTTGCCGCGTGCACCAGGAAGGCACCGGCGACGATGAAGACGGCCAGTGCCGAAATCTTGAGCACCACGAAGACGTTGTTGACCGTCGCGGATTCGCGAATGCCGATCGAGAGAAGGGCGCTCAGGCCGATCACGAAGACGGCGGCGACCAGATCGAACTGCGAGTGAAGGAGATCCCAGCTGGCAGGCTGCCACCAGGCACCGTGCATGGCCAAGTTGGACTGCTGCGCCCAGGCCGGCAAAACGAGACCCGCATCTTTGGCGACGTCCTGAATTGCGGCGGAAAACTGTTGGGCGACGGGCGCGGCGCTTATTCCGTACTCAAAGATCAGCGCGAATCCGATAATCCACGCAAAGAGTTTGCCCATCGTGGCGTAGGCGTAGGTATAGGCACTTCCGGCGACCGGAACCATCGCGCCCAACTCGGCGTAGCAGAGGGCGGCGAAGAACGACGTCAATCCGGCCAGCAGGTACGAGATGATGACCGCCGGTCCGGCACCCTTGACGCCCGTGCCGATCGTCGTGAAGATTCCGCCGCCGATCATCGTCCCCAAGCCGATGGCGACGAGGTCCTTTGCCGTCAGCGCGCGGCGCAAAATTTTGCGCGAGCCAAGTTCGCGCAGCTTTTCAACGTCGGTCGTCGCAAAGAGCGCCGAAAAGAACGACATTACGCTCCCGCTTCGGAGCGCAAATGCGGGTTCCCCGCAGACGCTACGACGGCGGCCGCCTCGACGGATCCCAGAGATGCTCGGGGACGCCGAGCGCGTCGTTGATCCAGCGAGCCCAAACGAAGAGCGCATCGGAGAGGCGATTGAGATACCGCAGCGTTGCGGGAGCCTCAGCCTCGCCGTCCTCCGCCAGCCCAACGACGAGACGCTCGGCGCGGCGGCAGACGGTGCGAGCCACGTGGAGCTGGGCGCCCGGAAGCGATCCTCCGGGGTGAATGAAGTTTGCCAGCGCCGGAAGGTCGTTTTCGGCAGCATCGATGGCACGTTCGAGCGCTTTCTCATCGGCGTCGCCGACGCGCGGTGCGTTGCCGGCGCGTCCTTGCAGCGGGGTTGCGAGATCGCTGCCCAGATTGAAGAGCGCGTCCTGCGTCCACGCCAGCCATGCGTCTAGCCGGGCCGCGCGTTCGACGCTGGGAAGCGATGGACGCAGCGCCGCCCGGGCCACGCCGATGGCGCTCGAGAGCTCGTCAACGGTCCCGTAGGCTTCGATCCGCCGAGCGTTCTTACCGATGCGCGCGCCGCCGATCAATCCCGTCGTCCCGGCGTCGCCCGTGCGGGTGTAGATGCGCGTGTGCTTAGGCATCGCTCTTCCTAATGCGCGGCACGCCCGTTCAATCCCGGCAAGGCGCGGGGACAGGCGCTCGCACGACGGCGCGCGAAGCGGGGCCGGTCATGTCCGAAACGTTCGCCGGGAGCGCGCTCAAGGAGATCCCTCCCAAGGCGGCCGACCTATCCGCGTGGTACACCGCGGTCTGCTTGCGGGCCGAGCTGGTTTCGTACTCGCCGGTGCGCGGCTGCGTGGTTTTGCGCCCCTACGGGTTCGGCCTGTGGGAGAATTTGCAGCGTCAGCTCGACGAGCGATTCAAGGCTACCGGACACGAGAACGCCTATTTCCCGCTCCTTATTCCCGAGAGTCTGCTGATCCGCGAGGCCGAGCACGTCGAAGGCTTCGCTCCCGAAGTCGCGTGGGTAACCCAAGGCGGGAGCGAAAAGCTGACCGAGCGCCTCGCCATACGGCCCACGTCCGAAGCGATGGTCGGCACCATGTACGCGCAATGGGTCGAGTCGTATCGCGACCTGCCCATCCTCATCAACCAGTGGTGCAACGTCGTGCGCTGGGAGAAGGCCACGCGCCCTTTTCTACGCACCATGGAGTTTCTTTGGCAGGAGGGCCACACCGCGCACGCCACCGCCGCGCAAGGACGCGAGGAGACGCTGCGCATGCTCGAGGTCTATCGCGACTTCGCCGAAAACGTCGCCGCGATACCGGTCTATCACGGACGCAAGAGCGCCAGCGAGCGCTTTCCCGGGGCGATCGAAACGTTCTCCATCGAGGCGCTGATGCCCGACGGCAAAGCGCTGCAATCGGGCACATCGCACGACCTCGGGCAAAACTTCGCTAAAGCCTACGATATTAAGTTCGTCGACTCGGATCGCGCCATCAAGCACGCGTACACGACCTCGTGGGGCGTCTCGTGGCGAATGCTCGGCGGCATGATCATGGTTCACGGCGACGATCGCGGCCTGCGCATTCCTCCGAAGATGGCGCCAATCGAGGCGATTCTCGTGCCGATCGTGCGCTCCAACGACCGCCGTGCCGTCGAGCGCTGCGAGCAGCTTGCGGCTTCGTTGAAAGCGTCCGGTTTTCGCGCGCGCGTCGACACGCGGGACGAGCAGCCCGGCTGGAAATACAGCGAGTGGGACATGCGCGGCGTCCCAATTCGTATCGAGATCGGTCCGCGCGACGTCGATGCGGGAACCGCCGTCCTGGCGCGGCGCGATCGCGCCAAGGGCGACCCCGATCAGCGCGAGAGCGTGGCTATGGACCGAATCGGGACGGTCTTGCGCGAGCGCCTCGACGACGTGCAGCGAACGCTTTACGAGCAAGCGAAAGCGTTTCTCGAATCCCACACGTTCGCGACCGAGAAGCGCGACGAGCTCTTCGAGCTTCTGCGCGGCCGCGCCGGCATGGTCGACATCGCGTGGTGCGAGCGCCCCGAATGCGAGGCGGCGATCAAAGCCGCGACCAGCGCGACGACGCGCATCGTACGAGAGCTCGAACTTCCCGGCGGCGTCTGCACGGCTTGTGGAGAGCCGGCGAAAGCACGGGCCTATTTTGCGCAATCGTATTAGTTTTCGCGCCGGCGCCGCGGTCGCCGCGGTGGCGTTGATGCTGGGCATTGCCGGCGCCGTTTCGCAGGCGTTTTCGCCGAGTATCGCCGACTTGGACGCGACCGCCCGGGCCTCGGGAAACCGGCGCGACCTCGCCGAGCATATCGGCGAGGCGGTCTTTGCGACGGAGTGGCCGGCCGAAGTCAGCCAGATCTCGGCCAACCAACTGGGCAGTCACCTCATCGTCGGCATCCGCATCTGGGGCGTGAAGTTCCACAAACCGCTGACGCGCGACGAATTCGTCGACGAAGTCGTCGGACTGATCGGCAAAACCTTCGCCGCCGAGCCCTCGGCCGAAGAGATCGACGTCTGGGCCAGCGTACCGATCGTCGTCGGCAGGGACATCGTCGTCAGCGGCGATTTGGCCAAGCCGACGTCTCGCCTCGTTTTCAGCCTCACCGCACGGCGAGATGAGACCGACGCAAAGCTGCGGGCTAGAGCCTACTCCGGCGAGGGCGTTTTTTGGGACCAGGAATGGGTTCGTTCGGCTTTCAAAGAGGCGATGTAGTGTACGCCAAGACGACGCTACCAAGTGGCCTGCGGGTTTTGACCGAGACGATGCCGAGCGTCCGCTCCGCCTCGGTCGGCATCTGGGCCGACGTGGGCTCGTCGGTCGAAGTTGCCGAACGGCGCGGCATCTCGCATCTCGTCGAGCACATGCTCTTCAAGGGAACCCCGCGGCGAACGGCTCGCGCCATCGCCGAAACGATGGACGGCGTCGGCGGCAACCTCAACGCCTTCACCGATAAAGAGACGACCTGTTACTACGCCAAAGTCATCGACCGGCACGTACCGCTGGCCCTCGACGTGCTGTCGGATATGTTTCTGCACTCCAACTTCGACCCGCAGGAGTTGGCTAAGGAGCAGAAGGTCGTGCTCGAAGAAATCAAGATGTACGAGGACTCGCCAGACGAGCTGATCCACGACGTCTTTCTACAGACGATGTGGAGCGGCGCGAGCTTGGGCGAACCGACGATCGGATTCGCCGACACGGTGGTGCGCCTGACGCCCGACGATTTGCGCGCGCATATGCTCGCTCATTACGCACCGAACTGCGTCGTGGTGGCGGCGGCCGGCAACGTGGATCACGAGCAATTCGTCGAACTGGTCGCGGAGCAGTTCTCCAGCTTTGACGGCAGCTGCATCCTCGCGCCGCAGCCGCGTCCGGCGACGACGCCCTCAACTAACGTCCGTCACAAAGAGAGCGAACAGGCGTACGTCATCGTCGGAAGCCGCGGCCTCGACGTGCGCGACGAACGCCGTTACGCGCTCTCGCTGCTCGACACGGTGTTGGGCGGCGGGATGTCGAGCCGGCTCTTTCAAGAGATCCGCGAGGAACGGGGCCTGGTGTACAGCGTCTATTCTTTCCAAGCCGCGTACCGCGCCGCCGGCCTGTTCGGCGTCTACGCCGGCACGTCGCCGGAGAACGTTCAGGCCTGCATCGACGTGATCGTCGAGCAGTTCGGACGGGTGCGCGACGAACCGATCGGCGACCAAGAGTTGGCTTTGGCCAAGGAGCACATCAAAGGAAACCTGACGCTCTCGCTGGAGTCGACGTCCAGCCGCATGATTCGCCTCGGGCGCAACGAGCTTGCCTTGGGCCGCAACGTTACTCCGGAAGAGATCGAACAACGCGTCGATGCGGTAACGCCGCAAGACGTGCGGCTGCTCGCACGCGACTTGCTCGCCGACGAGCACCTCGGTCTCTGCATCATCGGACCCGTCGACGAATCGCGAATTGCCTGGAGCTGCAGCGCGGCATAGACCCGCGCGGCGTCAGTTACGAACGGTTCTCGGATGAACGCCCGGGCGCTGCGGCAGCACGAGTACCGCGACGATGATGAACGCCGCAATGACCGCCGATGCAAGCGGACGGCTCAGAGCGAGACCGCCGTGCGCGACCGGCTTATCGAGAAAGTCGCCGACGGTAGCGCCGAGCGGGCGCGTCAGGATAAATGCCGCCCAGAAAAGGGTGACGCGCGAAGCGCGCGTCCACAAATAGAGCGCAGCCACGACGGCAAGGCCGCCGGCAAAGAGCAGTGCACCGCCTTCATATCCGAACCCGCGGGTATCGGCGACCCAATCGCCCAGCGCCGTGCCCAGCGTCTGCGACAAGGTGATTGCGGCCCAGTAAAAGGCCTCGACTCGCGGCGTACTCACCGTATTGACCGAGATGGTTCCTTCGAACCGATACCAAAGTGCGAGAACGATGAGCAAGCAGGCCGCCAGCAAGAGCGAACCGCCGGTATAACCGATGCCCAGCGAACGGTCGGCGAAATCGGCCAACGTCGTTCCGAAGGTCGTCGACGCGACGATCGTCCCCCAGTAGAGCAGGGGATGGAACTTTTTCGCAACGATCTGCGCGGCGACCAGCACGACGAGCAGCGTCAAGAAGAGGCTCGTACCGGCCAGATATCCCCAGTTGAGTGTCATCGTCACCGTGTCGCCGCCCGTTTCACCGAGCGTGGTCGCGGCGATCTTGATGACCCAAAAGCCGAGCGTTACCTCGGGAACCTTAGTTGCTACCGGCCGTTCGTCGTCGTGCATCGTCGCCTACTGTACCCCAACTCGATGAAACTGCGATGAACGCTACAGCACTGGCGCCTCACCTGTGGTCGGGAAAGCTCGTCGGAGCGATGGCGATTACCTTCATCGTGCAGGGCGTGACGATCGGCGCGTATGCGGCGCGGCTGGCTGGGGTGCAGACAAAGCGCATCGCTACTTCGATCTCGCTCTTCAACCTCTTCGTCACGGCGGGGCGCTTGGCCAATCTCTTCGTCATTTTCTTTTTGGGCCCGCTCTCGGATCAAGCCGGAAACGCGGTTGGTAAGCTGGCCGGCGATCCGGCGGCCATGGCGGCATGGCAGCACGTATTCGAGATACAGCTGCGGCTGATCGTATTGGCAGGCACGGTCGGCATGGTCGTCTTCGCGCTCTTCTTGCCGATGTTTACGTATCTGTTCCGGCGCGGCGTTCACTCGTTCGAAGCGCGCGGGTCTGTTCCGCACTCGCTGGTTCGGTTGCTCTCCCCCAGGGTTATCGCTGAAGTGCTGCGAGCGCAGCGGCTGCCGAGCATGGCGGAGCTTCGCCGGTTCGACTGGCGGCTGCTCCCCAAGCGGCTGCTCGTCTTCAATACGGTCGTGATGTGCGTCTATGCCATCGGAGTTCAGGCGTCGTATCTAGCGTCGGTTCTCGACGTCGCGGTGGCGAGAACGTCGATCGGCCTATCCGGCGTGATCAACGGAATTGGCACGATCGCCTTCACGCTCTTCGTGGATCCCACTTCGGCCATCATCACCGATCAGGCCATCCACGGCAAGCGCAGCGTCGAGGAAGTTCGCTCGATGGTGTTCTACTTATCGCTTACGGCCATCATAGGCTCGCTGCTTTCCCAAGCGGTGCTCTATCCGGCCGCCGTCGTCATCGAGGTAGTTGCACGTTTTGCGTCTCACGTACGTATCTAGATCGGTTCTCGCATCGCTAGCGGTGCTGACGCTCGCCGGCTGTGCCGGGTCGATCGAGCGCTGGATCGTTAATACGCGAGTTCACCAAGGCGACGCAGCGCTGGCGCACGGTAACGCGCGCGATGCGGCACTGGCCTACCGTTTAGCCCTGCGGGTGAATCCGCAGGACCCCGCGGCCCGCTCGGGATACGTGCAGTCGGCCTCAGAGTTAGCGCGCTCCGAATATACCAAGGGCGGTTTCGAAGATGCACTGGAGACGGTCGATAGCGGACTGGCGGTCGACCCGCAAAGCGCCGTGCTGGCCGCGCTGAAGGCTCGCATCGAGCAGGCCAAGCTGCAGCGCGAGATCGTAGTGACGAACTACCCGACCTACCGAGCCACCGGACTCGAGCTCCAGCGAGCCTATCAGCAGCTCAACGCGGTCAACGCGCTGCTGCTGCGCAGTCTTCGACGCTTTGGATATACCTTCGATTCCGAGGACTTGACGGCGGCGATCAAGCGAAGCTACGAACTGCAGCTCGAGCTGGCGAAGAATACGAACCGGCTAATCGTGTACCGGCAAGTCGTGACCTCGGGAGCGCCGGTCGCGCCCGAACAGGCGACCACCTTCGGCGCCGCGTCGCTGTTGCCGCTGCCGTGATCGCTTGGCTCGAATCGATCCCAACCTTCGACGCGGGGCTCGTAGTCGTCGGCGGTTTCGTAGTCTCGACGATGCTACTCGGGTTATTAGTGCATAAGTTCACCTCAAAAGAGGTACGAGCTGCCAACACCGATCGCGCCGGCTTCATCCTGGCTGTGATCGGCGTCGTTTATGCGGTGCTGCTGGCGTTCGTAGCCATCGGCGTCTGGGAGCGTTTCCAAGAGGCCGAAGTGCGTACCTACGATGAGGCCGGCGCACTGGCGACGGTCTACCGCGATTCACTCTCCTTCGGTCACTCGGAGCGTTTGCGCACCGTGCTTCGCGCCTACGCCCGCTCGGTCATCGACGACGAGTGGCCGCAGATGCGCCGCGGCGAGAAGTCGAAGTATACCGACGTGCTGCTCGAGACCGCGCACGCCGACGTACGAGCGCTGCAGGCGCCCACGCCAAACCTGCAAGACATTCACACGCAGATGCTCGCGGCAATGGATACCGCGCTGCGGGACCGGGAAACGCGCCTAACGGTGGACTTCATCGGCATCAACGAGGTGATGTGGATCGTTCTGATACTTGGAGCCTACGTGACCGTCGCCTTCACGTACCTGTTCGGCTTCGATCGCACCGTGATGCAGCAGTTGATGATCGGCGGCCTCGCCTTGGTCATCGGCCTAGTAGTTTTTCTGGTCGTGGCACTCGACTATCCTTACCGGGGCAGCATCGCCGTGCAGCCCGAGGCGTTTCGCAGCCTCCTCGATAGCGTTAACGAGTTGTAGCGTTCGAGGCCGCATTCGCGCGCGTTAGGCAGACGCCGCGCGAATCGAGGAAGGCGCGTCCAGCCCCGGCGCGCTCGGCCCGGCGAAAGGCGCGCCAAAAGGATTCGGCGTTGGGCAGCACGAGCGACGGGTCGGTTTGGTAGACGGGCCAGCGGCCGGGTCCGGCAACGACGGGGAAGCGCGCGAGCCACGCGCATAGCTCGAGATTGCGGTGCAAGCGGCCGTCTTCAATGGAGATGAAGTAGCGGGCGCCTTTGGCAATGGCACTCTCTTCGTCGAAGGGCGTCCAGAGATATGGGTCCTCTTCCCAGCCGAAACGGTCGATATAGTACTGAATGTCGGGGCCATAATGCCCGATGACGACGAGTGCGCCCTTCGGCAACGCGCGATCGAGTGCGACGGCATTTTGGTACGCCCTCGGGCTGTAGGCATAGTAGGCGGCGACGGCCGCAGGGCTTTGGGCGAGTACCGCCGCGGCAATGGCGGGAATCAGCGCGAGCAGCGCGAGACGCGCCGCGGGCGCGGCGTCGGCGGCCCACACCGTTGCAGCCGCGCGTCCGAGCGCACCGCCGATCGCCAACGCGCACAGCGGAAGAAAGGGATAGAGGTAGTAGTCGACGCGCTCCACCGTAACGACGACGTAAGCATATGCCAGCGCGCCCGCCAGCCATCCCCACAACAGGGCCTTACTACGCGGGCCGGTCCAGGGCAACGCGATAAAGGCCGCGATGGAGAGAAGAAATCCGAGCGGCCCGAGCATCGTCGCGCGCAGCATTCCGAAGACGACACGCAACTGCGCGAGCTTAGTGAGAAAGGCAGCTGCGCCGGTGAGAGCAGCGCGCAACGCCGGCAAGACGTGCAGTTGCGTGATTCCGCTGGCCCAGTGCCATTCGGCGTACGACGCGACGCGGCGATCGTAGAGCCACAGGACGAGCAGCGGAAGCGCGAGGAGCACGGAGATCTGCCAGACGGGCGTCGGCCGGCGCGCGAGATAGCGCGCAACGACTAACGCGACGACGGGTACGAGCGCCAAGACGGCCACCGGCTTGGCTAAATAGGCTAGCGTCAGCAACGCGGCAGCATACGAGAGCCGCTGAGGTGAGAGCCGCTCGCCGCCGGTAAGATATCGAGCCGTCGCAAAGAGCGCCGCGGTGAGAAAAAAGACCATCGCCGTGTCGGGCATGAAGGTGCGCCCGTAGTAAATGCTGCCGGGAAAGACCGCGTAGAAGAAGGAGGCGATCAAGCCGGCGGGCGCTCCGCCGAAAAGCCAGCGCGCGAAGTATGCGAGCGTGACGATCGTCCCTAAGCTAAACGCCATCACGATCAGACGTCCGAATGTAACGTGGACGCCGAAGACTTTATAGAGCGCGGCGGCTAGGAACGGAACGATCTGGAGCTCCAGCTCGACGTAGTTTGGCGGCGGACCGTCGTACATCGTCTGGGGATGCATGGGATCGAACTGCAGGCGAGCGAAGTTGCGCGCGATTCCCGCGGTATCGCCCTGGCGCCAGCCAGGATGGTCGAGGATGGGATCGCGGATGCCGTGGAGCCGCAGTGCCGCGGCGAGCACGACGAGCGCGAGCAGGCCCAAGAGCCAGAGCCGCTTCGTCAATTGAGGTGGCGGAACGTCCAATATTTATTGAGGAAGAAGTTGACGAACGTGCCGGAGAGCGTTGCGACGAACCAGGTGATCGTGAAATGATGAAAACCGGTGCGTGCGGCCAGCTCGAAAACCAGCTTGCCTAAGAGCAGCGCGCCGGCGGAGACGGCGAGAAACTGAAAGCCCTCGACCAACGGGTTGCGGCGCGAGCCGAAGGTCCAGATTCGATTGAGGATATAGTTCGATATGCCGCCGAGCATGAAGCCGATGGCGAAATCCGCAAACCAGCTCAGCGACGAGGTCTTTTCGAGCGTATGGGCGGCCACGAAGTTTACGACCGTGCCCGACGCGCCGACGAGTCCAAACTTCAGAAACTGCCGAACGCCGCGCCGGCGGCTCAACTCTCGCACGAACGTCGTCGCCGTTTCGCTACGCAACCCAGTACCAATCTGCGAAGAGAACGGTAAAGAGGCCGAGCAGCGGCAGCGAGAAAGCCAAGATGACGTTATTGACCCACGGCCGTTCTCCCCAGCGCGCCAAAATGGCGAACATCGGGAAGAGCACCAGCGCGAAACGGGGCATCGACATCAAGTTCGAGGTCGACATCGGGACCAAAATAGAGAGCGCCATGTAGGCAATATACGACGGGCGCAAGGCGTGCCAGCCGGCGAGCAAGACGGCGACCATCAGCAGCGTAAAGCCAATCTCGAGCGACTGATTGGCGACGATCTGCGGTGTCGCCGCATGCGCGACCTTTGCAAAGGCATTCACCAGGCTCACCCATGGCGGCGCGAGGTGGCGGTTCCAATGGATCTGGACGTGCGAGAAATAGAGCGGGTCGGCGCGCAGCACCCAGAGGTAGGCCATGTAGATAGCTAGCCCCAGCGGAATCAACGCTCCGGCGAACAGACCGGCGATCGACCGGCGGTCGATCGGGCGCTGCTGCGAGAACCATTCGACCAAGAAGGGCACGATCAGCAGCACGCCCTCGACGCGCGTCAGAGCCGCAAGGAACCCGAAAACGCCGGCAAGCCACCACGCGCGCGATCGCATGTAGTAGAACGAGGCGACGGTAAGCATGAAGAAAAGCGATTCGCTGTAGACCGCGGTAAAGTAGACGGACGTCGGAAAAATGGATACGTAGAAAATCGCGCGGCGCGCGACGGCGCGGTCGTACTCGCGCTCCAGCAGCTTATAGAGGAAGAGCAGGCCAAAGAAAAACGATGCGTTGGAGATTAAGAGTCCTGCGATCAGGTGGTTTCCGGCCAGCGATCCAAGGATGCGTATGAGCAGCGGGTAGAGGGGGAAGAAGGCCATGTTCGTGCCTTGATAGCCCTGGGTCGCGATGTCCAGATAGTGTACGGCGTCCCAACGCCCCCAAACCGCCAGCAGGGCATGCGAGGATTCCTGGACGTGCGTCCCGGCGCGTTGTCCGATAATCACCGCAGCCAGCTCGGCGATGACGATGATTGCGAGCCGCGTCGCCGCGAAGTCGACGAGCACCTCGCGGACGGTTTGATTGAAACGTGCGGCAATCAGCACTTTGCCGACGCAGAAGAGCGACGCGGCGAAAACAAAGAGGCGTGCGCCGTGCGTTAACTGCGGCGCGAGCACGAAGGTTAGCCAGAGTAAGAGAAAAGGCGTCCACGTAACGGCGTCGTACTGCAGCGCACGGACCGGCGTGATTTGAGCGCGCCGCGCAAAGTACGCGGAGTACGCCAACCAGGCTGCCACGGCGAGCGCGATACCCCCCAGCGTGCCGGCCAAGAGCCCGGCTTCGCTGAGGACGCCGTGATGATTGGGAACGATTACGGCATACCAGCCGAAGAAGCCGAGCGTGAGGCCGGACAGCGCGACTGCCGTCAGCCCCGCCCAGCCCGCCGTCAGGAGATCGGTGCCGCGAAAGAGTCGCGCGCGCAATGGTTGTGAGAGTTCGGTACCGGCCGACACGCCGTCACCTCTTTAACAGGAAATGAGCCGCTTCCCTTTGTAGGGTTGAAGCAATGCCACGTTCCGTCATGCGCGCGCTCCTCAACCATCCGGTGCACTCGCTGGATTTCGTGAAGGTTACCGAGAGTGCGGCGCTGGCGGCCTCACGCTGGATGGGCCGCGGGGAACGCGATGCCGCCGACGAGGCTGCCGTAGAGAAGATGCGGGAATCGCTGGGCGAGATGGAGATCGCCGGGCGCATCGTCATCGGCGAGGGCGAGCGCGACGAAGCGCCGATGCTTTACATCGGTGAGGAGGTAGGCAGCGGCGGCAAAGAGGTGGACATTGCGGTAGATCCGGTCGAGGGCACGAACCTCGTCGCCAACGGACTGCCGAACTCGATCGCGGTCATGGCCATCGCCGAGCGCGGCGGGTTGCTTCACGCACCCGACACCTATATGAAGAAACTCGCGGTCGGGCCGAGATCGGCTCCGTACGTGCACATCGATGCGCCGGTGCGCGACAACTTGGAAGCCGTTGCCAACGCGCTCGAAAAACCGATCAACGACGTGTGCGTGATCATCCTCGATCGCCCGCGCCACGCCGATTTGATTCGCGAGGTGCGTGCCGCGGGCGCGCGCATCCGCTTGATTTCCGACGGAGACGTCGACGCGTGTATCGCGACGGCCATAGATTCCACGGGCATTCACGTTGCGATGGGAACGGGCGGCGCTCCGGAAGGCGTGCTCGCTGCTGCGGCGCTCAAATGCCTGGGCGGCAACTTGATGGGCCGGCTGCAGCCGCGGAACGACGACGAAGCCGAACGGGCGCGCGCGATGGGCTTCGGAGATCTCAATCGCATCTTGGATCTCGACGACCTAGTAAAGAGCGACGACGTGATCTTCTGCGCGACCGGCATCACCGACGGCGACCTCGTACGGGGAGTACGTTTCTTGGGCAATCAGGCGCGTACGCACTCGATTTTAGTGCACTCCAGCGGAACCGTGCGCTTTATCGACTCGACGCATCGGCTCGTCGCGCGCCCAGGGCGCTAAATGTCCAGCGCTGCGCACCGGCACGATCTCGTCGTCGTCGGTGCGGGGTCCGGCGGTTACGCGGCCGCACGCACGGGCCGCGATTTTGGATGCGACGTCGCACTGGTCGATCCCGGACCGCTGGGCGGCCTGTGCATCCTGCGCGGCTGCATGCCGAGCAAAGCGTTCTTGGCATCGAGCGATGGGCTTGCCGACGTGCGCGAGGCGCACGCGCTGGGGATTAACGTCGAAGGCATAAGTGCCGACGTTCCCTTCATCGCGGCGCGCAAGCGCGCGCTGGTCAAAGAGTTTGCCGACTACCGCATTGAGGGCATCGCCCAGTTTCCGCTCTACTCGGGGGCGGCGCGCTTTCTCTCTCCCACGCAGCTGGCGGTCGGCGACGACGTCGTCCTCGAGGCGCCGAAGTTTATTATCGCTACCGGGAGCGTGATTCCACCCAGCGAGATTCCCGGACTGCGGGAAGCCGGTTACGTGGATAGCGACGGAGTCCTCGAGCTCGAGAGCGTCCCCGAATCGGTCGTCGTATTGGGCGGCGGGTATACGGCCTGCGAGCTGGGCCAGTTTCTGGCGCGGATGGGCGCTCGGACCACGATTCTGATTCGCAGCAATCACTTGCTCACGCACACCGACGACGACGTAGGCGACGCGCTGACGGAGTACTTCCGCGGCGAAGGCATAAACGTCGTTATCGGGTCGACGCTGTTGGACGTGCGGCGCGAAGGGGGGCAGAAGGTCGTTCGCTACCAAAGGGATGGCGGCGAGCACGAAGCCGCCGGCGCGGAGGTCTTCTACGCGCTGGGGCGCGTGCCCAATACGGCCGGTCTCTCGCTGGAGAGTGCCGGCGTCGCATACGATGCGGCCGGCGGAATCGCCGTTGACTCGACCCTGCGCACGAGCAATCCGAGTATCTTTGCGGTGGGCGACGTGACCGGCGATCAGATGCTCGTTCACGTTGCGATCTACCAAGGCGAGATCGCCGCGCGCAACGCCTGTCAGGACGCTTGGGAAGTCGCCGAATACGGACTGGTGGGCGCGCACACGATCTTCACCGATCCGCAGGTGGCCGTTGCCGGCACGAGCGAGAAGGATTTGCGCGAGCGCGGGATCGGCTACGTCGTCGGGCGTTACGACTTCGCCGAGCACGGTAAGGCACAGTGCTTGGGAAAGACGAAAGGCTTCGTCAAAATCATGGCCGACGCGACGAGCGGGCGAATCTTGGGCGCTACGGTCGTCGGTCCGCAAGGGTCGGAGCTGATTCACGAGATGATCGTTGCGATGCGTTTCAACGCGACGGTCGACGAGTTTATGCGCATTCCGCACCTGCATCCGACGCTGGCCGAGATCTGGACCTATCCGGCGGAGATTTGTGCGGCTCAGCTCGGAACCAAGGCGCCCGGCGACGAGCAGCTCGAGCTGGCAACGAGCGTCGCGAGTGAGTGAAGCACGCGTTCGCGCGCGCGTTGCGATCCTGCAGACCAAGCCGGCCAAGGGAGAATACCGGCAGAACCTCGATGCCGTCGGAACGGCGTTTACTCAGCTGGCCGACGATCCGCCTGATTTGGTGGTGCTCCCGGAAGCCGGGCTGACCGGATACTTCTTGGAGGGCGCGGTTTACGAACTGGCGCTTCGCGCGGACGATTTGGCCGCCGACCTTGCCGAGGAATGGCGCGACGCATGCGACCGTCCCGTCGATCTCGTCGCCGGTTTCTACGAGAACGACGGCGGCACGTATTACAACAGCGCGATGTACCTGCACGTCGACGCACGGAACCAGCGGATCGTGCACCTTCATCGTAAACTTTTTCTTCCGACCTACGGCGTGTTCGACGAAGAGCGTTTTCTATCGCGCGGACGTGGAATCGGGGTCTTCGAAACGGAGTTCGGGCGTGCCGCCGTGCTGATCTGCGAGGACGCGTGGCACACCATCGTACCGACGTTTGCCGCAGTCAAGGGCGCGCGCATTTTGATTATTCCCAGCGCTTCGCCGGGCCGCGGAATCGAAGGTAAAGGGGAGCTCGAAAGCATCGCGCAGTGGCGCGAGATTCTGCGCTCCATCGCCGCCGAGCACGGGCTCTTCGTGATTTATGCCGGGCTCGCCGGGTTCGAAGGCGGTAAGGGCATGACCGGATCGTCCTGCGTCATCGACCCGCGCGGCAACACGCTCGTCCAGGCTCCGGTGCTGGAGGCCTGCATCGTTCGCGCCGACCTCGATTTGCGCGAAATCGATCTCGCGCGCGCTAGCTTGCCGCTGCTGGGCGACTTGCGAGCCGTGCTTCCCGATCTGCTGCTCGATCCCGAACTTCCCGTGCCGCGCGAGCCTCCCGATGCTGCCGGTCGTTGAAGCCCCGCGTCCCTCGACGCAACCGCCGCAGATCGATCCCTCGGTCGCCGCCGAGTGGCTCGTTGCCTTTTTACGCGACGAGCTCTGCGTGCGCCGGGGGATTGCCCGCGCGGTCGTGGGTCTGTCGGGGGGCGTGGATTCGGCGGTAACGACGTATCTTTGCGCGCGGGCCCTCGGAGCGGAAAACGTCTATGCGTTCCGGTTGCCCTATGCGACATCGAGCCCGTCGAGCCTCGCGGACGCGCGGCTGGTCGTCGACGCGCTGGGAATTCACGCGCGCACCATCGAGATTACCGCCGCAGTCGACGGCTACTTGCAATACGAACCCGATGCCGACGCACGCCGGCGCGGAAACGTGATGGCGCGAACGCGCATGCTGGTACTGTTCGATCAATCCGCCAAGCTCGGCGCCCTCCCAATCGGAACGGGAAATAAGACGGAGCGATTGCTGGGATACTTTACCTGGCATGCGGATGACACTCCACCGGTCAATCCGCTGGGCGATCTCTTCAAGAGCCAGGTGTGGGAACTCGCGCGCTACCTCGGCGTACCGAAGGCCCTCATCGAAAAGGCGCCGAGCGCAGATCTCGTGGCCGATCAGACCGACGAAGCCGATCTAGGCATCAGCTACGCGCGCGCCGACGCGATTCTCGCGCAGCTGCTGCTCGGATACGCCGATGCGGCGATCGTCGAACGCGGATTCGAGCCGGGCGAAGTCGCGTTGGTTCGCCGCCGCGTAGATGCGACGCACTGGAAGCGCCACCTTCCGACGACGGCGATGCTGTCGAACACGGCCATCAACGAGTTCTATTTACGACCCGTGGATTACTAAGCGCGGGCCGTGCGTAAACCATTCTTTCCGGTAAGCCTCAACCTCGATGGGCGGCCGTGCGTGGTGATCGGCGCCGCCGACGATCGCGAGGCAATCGAGAAGAGCGCGATGCTCGAGGAATCGGGCGCGGTCGTCCGGCGCATCTACGACGCAGCCGCGCTTCGAGACGAAGACGTCACCGGTGCCTTCTTCGTTATCTCGACGCCGCAGGATGCTGCGCTTTCGGCGCGGCTGCGGGGGCTGGCCGATCGGCATCGCTTCTTGCTTTGCTGCATCGATCAGCCGCGCTTTGGGTTCGTGGCGATGACGGCGATCGCCAAGGCGGGCCCGGTGCGCATCGCCATCTCGACGACCGGACTCGCTCCGCGCGTCGGCAAGGCCTTGAAGAACGCGCTGACGCGAGCGATGGACGCGCACTTTACGAGGTTCATCGCGCGGCTGGCCGAGATGCGCGAACGCACGCAAGCGGAGCACCCCGCTCCGGAAGAGTCTCCCGTTCGCCGAGAAGCGATGATCGAGGCGGCGCGCGGTTTCCGCGCCGACGTACGCTTCGAATATCCGGAGTGGTTCGACGATGCCGAGCCTTGAGATCGTGGCGATCGGCACCGAGCTGCTGTTGGGGCAGCTCGTCGATACGAATACGGCATTCATCGCTCAGCGGCTCGCCGAGGCGGGGATCGACGTGCGGCGCACGCAGGCGGTAGGCGACAACCGCCAACGCATCGCCGCGGTGATTCGCGATGCTTTACAGCGCGCCGACGGGGTGCTGACGACGGGCGGCTTGGGGCCGACGATCGACGATCTCACCAAAGACGCCGTTTGTCTGGCATTCGGGCTTGGCGTCCAGCTCTACGAGCCGGCGCTGACGCGAATGGAGAGCGCGTTTGCTTCAATGGGGCGCCCGATGCCCGAGAACAACCGCAAACAGGCCGAACTTCCGACGGGGAGCATACCCATAGACAATCCTAACGGCACGGCGCCGGGCTTCATCGCCTTTGCGGCCGATGGAAAGTTCGTTGCCTCGATGCCCGGCGTTCCGCGCGAGATGAAACCGATGCTGGTCGATCGAGTCGTGCCGTTTCTGCGCGAGAGGCTCGGTGCCGACGCGACGATCGTGACGCGAGTCATCCACACCATCGGCCTCGGCGAGTCGGATCTCGACCAGCGCATCGACGACCTCTTTCGAGAGGGAGAGAATCCAAAGATCGCGGTGTTGGCACACGACTTTCGCGCCGACGTCAAGATCATGGCAAAAGCAGGATCGGCGGGGGAAGCCGAAGCGATGATCGGTCCGCTGCAGGCGGAGGTGGAGCGCCGGCTCTCGGGTTACGTCTTCGGCACCGGCGCGGACACGCCGCAAAGCGCGGTTCTCGATCTCCTTCACGCGCAGAGGCGAACGCTAGCGGTCGCCGAGTCCTGCACCGGCGGGCGAATTGCCGCTGCGTTGACGAGCGTACCGGGCGCTTCGCGAAGCTTCGTCGGCGGCATCGTCGCCTACGACGACTCCGTGAAGATCGCGCAGCTCGGTGTAGAGAGCACGATCATCGAGCGTTGCGGCGCGGTAAGCAGCGAAGTGGCCGAAGCAATGGCGCGCGGCGCACGCGAACGCCTCGGTGCCGACATCGCACTCTCCACCACCGGGATCGCCGGCCCGAGCGGCGGAACCGCCGAGAAGCCCGTCGGTCTGGTATGGTTCGGCTTAGCGGACGGCGACGTCGTACGAACTTCGAAGTTTCAGTTTCGCGGCGACCGAGACGCGATCGTAAGCCGCGCCACGACGATGGCGCTCAACGTCTTGTGGCGTGACTTGCGAGGCGAATCTTAGGCTCGTGTGGCGCGTGGGCGAGAGCCCGGCCACGCGGCGGCACGGGGACGTACGCATTTTCGCCTCGTGCGAAAATGCTACTCGTTTCGTCGGCGCTCCCGGCATCCGTGCCTCCGCGCCTCCTCGACGCCCCTTAGCCACCGCGTGGCTGGGCTCTCGCCCATGTAGAAGCGAGGGTTAGCTGCCATACCCGATTGATGCTAGGATTTTTTGGGTGGCTAGAGCGTCGTCGAAGGTTGGGAGTTCGTTTGGTTTTCCTTCGATGGCTTTGGAGAGTTCTTCGTACAGGTCCATCAAGTACGGAACGTGGCTGTGGAGCGGCTCGTGCTTCGCGAAAGGCGAGGGCTTGCAGGCGAGTTCGTCGGTCGACGTTCGATCGATCGTGTAGAGCGTGAGATCGGTGATCGTAGGTCCGCTTGCGACCGCGGTTCGCCGCTCGCCGTGCGCCGCGCAGGTGAAGCTTTCGACGGCGGTAGTTCCGTCGACGGTGACTCGGGCCACCAAGCCGTCGCCGTAGTCGATGAGGGCGAAGGCTCCGTCGTCGACGGTGGAGGTGAAGGGGCCGCGCTCGTCGTTGCGTTCGGGATTAGCCGTGCGCAGGAATCCGGCGACGCGTTGCGCGGGCCGCGTGGCGAGCCAGTTTGCCTGGTCGATGAGATGCGAGAGTGCCGCGCCGGCGAGACCGCCGCCGCGCTCGCGCTCGAACCACCAGCTGCGCGGACGGCGTTCGGAGCGGCGAAGATTACTTCGCAAAAGCGTCAACTCGACGTCGCGGAGCGGATCGAGATGCTTATTAACCCGCAGCTCTCTGATGGCTTGAATCTGAGGCACGAAACGGAACTCGTGTGCGACGCCGCAGGCCGTGCCGGCCGAGCGCGACGCGTCGAGCATTTCCTGCGCGTCTTCGACGGAGAGGGCGAAGGGCTTTTCGCACATCACGTGTTTGCCGGCAGCTAGCGCGGCGAGAACGTCGGCACGATGTGAGAACGGAGGCGAGGCTACGGTGACGACGTCGAGCTCGCACTCGGCAAGCATCGCGCTCAAGGAGTCGTAGGCGCTAGCGACGTGCTTTTCGCGGGCAATCCGCGCCGCATTGGTCGGCGAAGCGATCGCCGCGACCATGAAGTCCGGATGGTGCGTTAACGCCGGTAGATGGGCGGCGGCGCCGAAGCCGGAGCCGACGATTCCTACGCGATGCGGCTTCATTAAAGGCTCTCCTCCAGAATGTCGACGGCGCGCAGCAACTGCTCCTGGCCGATCGTTAACGGAGGCGCGATCGTGACGGAGTCGCCCGTAACCCCCGACTGTAGGAAGATAGCTCCGCGCGCGAGCGCGCCTTTCACTGCGGCGCCGGCTACCGACGCGCCCCGTCCCTGCACGGCCCAAAAGAGTCCGCAGCCGCGGACCTCGGCGACTCGTGGGTGTTTGCGCAGAACTTGTAGCCGCGTTGCGAGTTCGTTGCCCAGCCGCGCGGCGCGCTGCGGCAAGTCGAGACGCCGCATCTCGGCGATCGTTGCCAGGGCGGCGGCGCAGCCGATCGGGTTTCCGAGATAGGTTGAGGTGTGCAAGGCCTCTCCGGTCGATCGCGGCCATGCATCCATGACGGCGCGCCGGCCGACCGCGGCGCTGATCGGGAAGCCCGAGCCAAAGGCCTTGCCGATGCAGAGAACGTCGGGAACCACACCTTCACGCTCGAACGCAAACCAATGCCCGGTGCGGCCGAAACCAGTGTAAATCTCGTCCATCACCAGGAGAATCCCGAGCTCGTCGCAGATGCGCCGCAGCGCCGTTAAGTAGCCCGCGATGGGGCGGATACACCCGGCACGTCCCTGCACCGGCTCGATAATTACTGCGGCAATATCTCCAGCATGCTCGAGCGCATCGTGCGTTTGTTGCACGGCGTGCTCGAGCGAGATGCCTGCGGCGTCGCGCGGGAACTCCAGCAGCAGCGGCTCGGCCAGCGCGGCGGCAAAGGGCCGGCGAAAGCGATCGATGCCGCCTACGGCGAGCGCACCGAACGAGAGCCCGTGATAGGCGCCGTGAAACGAGGCAAAGCGCGATCTTCCGGTAGCAAGCATCGCCGTTTTCAACGCCGCTTCCACTGCCTCAGATCCCGTCGTGGCTAGGAAGACGCGCGACAGCTCGGGCGGCATAATCTCCGCCAGCCGCTCGAAGAGGCGCACGCGGACCTCCGTCGGGTAAACGTCGCCCATGCCGTGGACTAAGCGTTCGGCTTGCTCGGCCACGGCCTGCGTGACGCGCGGATTGGCGTGCCCGGCATTGGCGACGCCGAAAGCCGCCGTGCAGTCGATGTAACGATTGCCGTCGACGTCGGTGACGGTCGCGCCGTGCGCCGATTCCCAAAAGATCGGAAAGTCGTCGGCCAGGTACGTAACGTTGCGCGACTCGCGAAGAGCGAGCGACCTGGCGAGCTCGCGGCTGCGCTTGCCCGGAACGCTCGTGACGATTTTCTCGAAGTTTTCGCTCACGTTTCGTCACTCATCCAGCGGACGAACTCGGCGATTCGCGGACGGCCGCCGTGGAAGGTGCCGAGCGGCGGTGCTTGCAGCGCTCCAAACGTCGTGATGCGCGACGCACCGGCGGCTCGGGCGAATTCGACGAGGTCGTCGCGATGCTCGGTAACCGCAACGCCTTCCAACGTAACGGCGTGCCGTTGGAGATATTGCGATGCCTCATGCGGGCCGCCGACGGAGCGGACGCCCACGACGCGCGGCAGAAAGAGCGGAGGTTCGTCCGCCGGCGGGTCGAGCGCTACCAGAAAGCCGCCGTACGGATCGGCCAGCGCCGTCGCGCCGGCGCTGCGGCGAAAGACTGCAAGGTCGCGGGCACCGGCAACTTTCGCGGCGATGCTTTCGTCGCGCGCGGCCGGCGGAAAGCGCGGCGCGAGCTCGGCGATCGCCCGGCCAAGAAGCTCGCCGAAGCGTTGCGGCGTCACCGCGCCGTCGCGCTCGACGAACAGAACGTGGACCGAGAGGCAACCCTCGCCCTCATACAGGATCAGATCCAAAGCCGCGCCGCGCGCGGCCGCTTGCGCCGTCGACTCTTCTTGCAACGCTTGGAGCGTAACGTATCCGGCACTCGCCTTGGAGCCGTAGGCGATAAAACGCACTTCGGGCTCGAGGCGTGCAGCGATTTCTCCCAGCGTCGCGTTGCTGCCGAAGGCGACCACGGCATCGAAGCCGCTCAAGGCGCCCGCACGATCTGCGCCGTCCCACGCTCGCGCCTCAACCGCGCCGCGGAGGGTTTCGAGATGCTCGACGACCGTCGCGAGAAAAGCCGCTGCAAGGGAGTCTTCGCGGTCCTTGACGAGAACCGAGCATTTCGCGCAGAGCGCAAAGATCGCCGGCACGATTGCCACGCCGGCGGTCGTGCGGCTGGATATCACGCAAACGCGTCCGATCGGGAGCGCGCGGAACGGCGGACGCCCGCGGCCCGCGACAAAACCGTCGAGGACGTCGAGCGATCCGAGCTCGCCGCTAATGACGGCTTCGATGGCGTCAGCCGTCAGGGAACCAAATAGGCGGTCGAAGGCATAGTCGACGGCGGCGGGCGCATATCCAGTTCGCGCGCCGACGCCATCGCGTGCGCGCAGCCGCGGCGGAAAGGCCGGCTCGCTCCAACGAGCCGCCGCATCGGCGATAGCGCCGACGATGGAACGAACCGGCGTCTTAACCATGGCTTCATCTCTTTTCCGGAGTACTGCCGAGGACTCCCCGAGGTCCCGGCGTTCGCTACGGCAAAGGGGCCGCGAGATGCGCAGTCTCTGGGTGTCGCGGCTCTTCTTCGCGGTCGTCGCAGTTATGGCGGTCGCGGGAATCGCGAGCGGCACCGCGTGCACCCGCTGGGGACAACCCGGGCCGATCACCCCGACGCTCGCGCCGATCTCGCAGCTCTACGTCGATTCGCACACCGGCAGCGATAGTTCGGGCAACGGCAGCCAGAACAAGCCGTATAAGACGCTGACCAAGGCGGTTGCGGTGTTGGCCGCTGCAAAATCGATCGCTCCCAACGGCGTCACCATCTTTCTTTCGACCGGCAACTACGGCACGCGCAACGGCGAAGTCTTTCCCATCGTGATTCCGCGCGACGTGGCGATCACCGGGACGAACTACGGACGCGACCTGCGCAGCGGTACGTTCATCAACGGCGTCGGCGAGGACACGCTCTTCGAAAGCATCGTGCACGCGCCGCCCAAGACGGCATACACCACGCTGGAGATCGCCCCGTCGGTGAGCGTGAGTCTGAGCGATCTATACGTCGGGGCCTCGTCGATCCGTCTGCCGGGCTCGAAGCCGGCGTACGTAGCGGTCGACACCTTCGGCACGCTCAACGTATCGACGTCCAGCTTGGGCGCCGGAATTGCAACCGCTCGACGCGCCGTGAGCGGGGTGCTCGTCGCCGGTGGGTCGCTAACCTGTTCGTCGTGTACGATTCGCGGCAACGATTTCGCAGTCGGCGGCATATCCGTGCCGATAGCGACGGCATCGCCCTACGCGACCCCACCGTCAATTACGCTAATACACGGTCAGAGCGACAGCACCGTCGCGGCCAAGGTCGTCGATATTGCAACCGACGGCAGCATCGACGTGATGGCGGAGGGCGAAACGTTCGCCCGCAGCCGCTATGCATTCGCCGACGTGCTCGACCCGGTCGTCGCGACGACGTTACGCGGCGCGATCGACTTTGGCGGCGGCGCGTTAAACTCGACCGGCGGCAACGATTTCATCGGCGCGCTCGCTACGGAGATCTACATCAAGCGCCGCTACGAAACGGCCAACGCGCTCGACGATACGTGGAACCCGCGGCAGCAGCAAGCCAATAGAAACGGTCAGTACGTGAGAAAAGTGACGTTCGGATCGGGAACGACGGGGAAGAACGTGACGATCCTCAAGGACGCAACGGGATCGACGGTTACCGTCGGTCCGGCGATCGTTCCGACGTCCACGCCGTCGGGCTCCCCGGGGCCGACCCCGACGCCGACACCCACCTAGCGGCACGCTTGATGAGCGATATCCTTCAAAAGATTTACGCGGCCAAGGCGGCGGTGCTCGAGCAAGAATGCCTCGCCGAGCCCTACGAACGAGTACGCGCGCGGGCGCTTGCGCGCCGAGACGAGCGGCGTCCCTTCTTGAGTGCGTTGCAACGAGCCGACGGCGGCGCGATCGTCGCCGAGATCAAGCGCGCCTCGCCCTCGGCAGGTTTGATCGCGCGCAGCTTTGACCCGCTGGAAATTGCGCGTGCCTACGACGCCGCCGGAAGCGACGCGATCAGCATCTTGACCGAGCGCGATCACTTCCTCGGCGAACTGGAGTATCTCGACGTCGTACGCGCCGCGACGTCGCGCCCGCTGCTGCGTAAAGATTTCATCTGGACGCGATATCAGATCGCACAGTCGGCGGCGTACGGTGCGGATTGCGCGCTGCTGATCGTCGGAGGATTAAACGACGAGACGCTGCGTGAGTGCATGGACGAGGCAGGAGCCTACGATCTCGACGTCCTCGTCGAGGTGCACGACGAACCCGAGCTTGGCCGCGCGGTCGCGGCCGGTGCGACGCTGGTGGGCATCAACAACCGCAATCTGCGCACGCTCGAGACCGACCTCGCAGTCAGCGAGCATTTGTTGCCGAAAGTGCCGCCGGGCACGTTCGCCATCAGCGAAAGCGGAATGCGCGATGCCGCCGACGTCGCGCGGCTGCGCGCCGCGGGGGCGCGCGGATTCCTTATCGGCGAAGCGCTGATGCAATGCGAAGAACGCGGTCCTCTGGTGGCGGCGCTGCGCGGCGCGGCGACGCGAGCTCCGGCCGTCGGGTAACGATTTATAAGAGAAAGAAGAGCGTCGTCCCGATAACCGTCCCTAGAACGGCGACGGCCGGCGGAGCGTGCGGGCGCCCGTACGAGGCAGCGGCCAGCCCGCCTAACCCGACTCCGACCACGCCGGTGCCGGGATAGACTTCGGAATGCTGGACGTAGCAGGCCAGCAGAACGCCCGCAAAACCGAAAAGGAAGACCAAAAGGGTGGTGGGCCGGCGCTCGAGAGCCACGGCAAAGAGCAGTAAAAGCGCGGCGGCCAGCAGCACGTGGAGCGGCGCCAGCGGCGAGCCGGCCATTCCGACGCCTAGAAAAAGCGCCGCGATAGCTACCGCTCGGAGCTGCGTCATGGCGGGATGTTTCTCCGCGCGGAAAGCGGGGCCCGCCGCGCGCTGTCGCAAGAGAAGCAAGGCGTGGCGCTCGCGGGCTGGTAGTATAACCGCATGACAACGACCGCAGAACGCACCTCAGGCAAGATCGCTCCGTTTACCAACGAGACGGTCAAAGACTTTCGCAATCCCGCCGATGCCGCGGCCATGAAGGCCGCGCTGGCCGATGTGAAAGGGCAGTTCGGCCGGCACTATCCGCTCGTTATCGACGGCCGCAGGATCGAGACCGAGAAGAAGATCCGGTCGCTCAATCCAGCCAACCCCGACGAGGTTATCGGTCTGACGAGCGCCGCTTCGAAAGACCAGGCCAACGAAGCGATCGAGGCGGCGGCACGGGCCTTCGAGTCGTGGCGCCGGCTGACGCTCGAGCAACGCGCCGAGTATATTCTCAAAGCGGCGCGCTTGCTGCGCGAACGCCGCTTCCAGTACGATGCGCTGCTGGTATACGAAGTCGGAAAGAGCTGGCCCGAGGCCGACGGCGACATCGCCGAAGCCATCGACTTCTTGGAGTTCTACGCGCGCGAGGCGCTGCGGTTCGCGCAGCCTCAGCCGGTCGTGCCGATCGAAGGCGAGCGAAACGAGCTGGTTTATATTCCGCTCGGCGTCGGTGCGGTAATTCCGCCGTGGAACTTCGCGGGCGCGATCATGATCGGCATGACCGCAGCGTCGATCGTCTGCGGCAACACCGTCGTGCTCAAACCTTCCAGCGACGCGGCGGTGATTGCCGCGTGGTTCGTCGACCTGCTCGAGGAGATCGGCGTCCCCAAGGGCGTGGTGAACTTTATTCCCGGTTCGGGCAGCGAGATCGGCGACTTGATCGTCTCGCATCCGGCCATCCGCTTTATTTCGTTTACCGGCTCGAAGGAGGTCGGTCTGCGGATCAACGAGCTGGCCGCCAAGCCGCAGCCCGGCCAAAAGTGGATCAAGCGCGTCGTCGCCGAGATGGGCGGTAAGGATTCGATCGTGGTGGCGGCCGATGCCGACGTCGACGCCGCGGTCGAGGGGGTGGCCGTCTCGGCCTTCGGGTTCCAAGGGCAGAAGTGTTCGGCGTGCTCGCGGGCGATCGTGGACGAGCGCGTTTACGACGAGTTTGTCGAGAAGCTCCGCCGCCGGGTCGGGCAGATCGCGGTGGGCGACCCGACCGATCCTTCCAATTATATGGGGCCTGTGGTGAACGAAGGAGCGCTGCGCTCGATCATGCGCTACATCGAGAAGGGCCAGAGCGAAGGACGCCTGATCGCGGGCGGTAAGCGGGTCGGGGAGACCGGCTACTTCCTGGAGCCGACGGTCATCGCCGACGTCGCCCCCGACGCGACCATCGCCCAAGAAGAGATCTTCGGTCCGGTGCTGGCCGTCATCAAGGCCAAGGACTTCGACGACGCCATGGCCATCGCGAACAACACGGAGTTCGGGCTGACCGGATCGCTCTACACCAGCGACGAGGAAAAGATCCGGCGGGCCCGTGAGGACTTCTTCGTCGGTAACCTTTACTTCAACCGGAAGAGCACCGGCGCGATGGTAGGCGTCCACCCGTTCGGCGGGTTCAACATGTCGGGAACCGACAGTAAGGCCGGCGGACCCGATTACCTGCTGCTTTTCATGCAGGGCAAGTCGATGTCGCGAAAGGTCTAAGGGGCCGGCGCCTCGCGGTAGCAGATCTCGAGCTTGTTGCCTTCGGCGTCCTCGAAAAACGCAGCGTAGTAGACGGGCGTGTACTCCTCGCAGAAGTGGGGCGCTTCGAAGGCAGTGGCGCCGGCGTCGCGGGCAACCGCCGCTAAGCGGTCGACTTCGCGGCGGCTTTCGGCCCGCAGCGCGATGCGGGTTCCGTTGGTCCGGTGGCCCGGGTCGAGATCGATTCCGAAAAACGGGGCCGAACGCTCGCCGCCGGGGGTGTAATAGCAGATGGACTCGGCGTCTTCGGAGATTCGGCCGTATCCCATGGCGGTAAGGAGGGCGTCGTAGAGTCCTCGCACCTTGCGCAGATCGCCGACGCGGAGGTCGACGTGATCGAATAACGGGGCGGTCATACGCGACGCATTAGCGAAATGCTTGGGCGGCTCCCCGAGCCGGCAAATTAAGCCGCGAGGAAAGCTGGACCGCTTTCCTTGACACGCGCAGGGGGCGGCGATATGATAGCGGTCGTGCCCGAAGGCGACGGGAGTCGCGCGGGCCAACCCGAAGCGTAGAAAGCCGCTCGGCGCCCGCCAGGGTCGCTCGACCCAGGAGGCCGTCGGCGTTTTTACGGGTTCGCTCCTTGAAAACTGAACAGTGCAACAGCAATATACAGCAATATAAGTCTGTGGGTCTCCGATGTCTCGAGACAACGCCGTTTGGCAACGTCTTTTGCGTCGCGAGAACTCGTACAATTACAAATTGAGGAAGCACTGACTTCCGTCGAGCTCAATGAGATCGGCGAAGCCAGAACTTCCATAGAGCCAATCAAGGCTCCATAAAGTTTTTTATGGAGAGTTTGATCCTGGCTCAGGACTAACGCTGGCGGCGTGCCTAACACATGCAAGTCGAACGAGGTAGCAATACCTAGTGGCAGACGGGTGAGTAACACGTGGTCAACCTGCCTTCGCGTGGGGGATAACTAGCCGAAAGGTTAGCTAATACCGCATACGATCGTTTCGGGGCATCTCGAGACGATGAAAGGAGCAATCCGCGCGAAGAGGGGACTGCGTCCCATTAGTTAGTTGGTGGGGTAACGGCCTACCAAGACTCCGATGGGTAGCTGGCTTGAGAGAGCGACCAGCCACACTGGAACTGAGACACGGTCCAGACTCCTACGGGAGGCAGCAGTGAGGAATTTTCCGCAATGGGCGAAAGCCTGACGGAGCGACGCCGCGTGTGGGATGAAGGCCTTCGGGTCGTAAACCACTGTCGAAGGGGACGATAATGACGGTACCCTTGGAGGAAGCCCCGGCTAACTACGTGCCAGCAGCCGCGGTAAGACGTAGGGGGCAAGCGTTGTCCGGAATTATTGGGCGTAAAGCGCTCGTAGGTGGATTTGCAAGTCTGCAAGGAAAGACCCGGGCTCAACTCGGGAACCCGTGTGGATACTGCAAACCTTGAGGTAGTCAGAGGATGATGGAATTCCCGGTGTAGCGGTGAAATGCGTAGATATCGGGAGGAACACCAGTGGCGAAGGCGATCATCTGGGGCTAACCTGACACTGAGGAGCGAAAGCTAGGGGAGCAAACGGGATTAGATACCCCGGTAGTCCTAGCCGTAAACGATGGATACTAGGTGTAGGTGGTATCGACTCCATCTGTGCCGCAGTTAACACAATAAGTATCCCGCCTGGGGAGTACGGCCGCAAGGTTAAAACTCAAAGGAATTGACGGGGGCCCGCACAAGCGGTGGAGCATGTGGTTTAATTCGACGCAACGCGAAGAACCTTACCGGGGCTTGACATCCTGCGCTATCCTAGGAGACTAGGTTTCCGGGCAACCGGACGCAGAGACAGGTGCTGCATGGCTGTCGTCAGCTCGTGCCGTGAGGTGTTGGGTTAAGTCCCGCAACGAGCGCAACCCTTGCCGTGTGTTGGTCGCAAGATCTCTCACGCGGGACCGCCGGTGACAAGCCGGAGGAAGGTGGGGATGACGTCAAGTCAGCATGGCCCTTACGTCCCGGGCTACACACGTGCTACAATGGGAGGGACAACGAGTCGCGAACCCGCGAGGGCAAGCTAATCTCACAAACCCTCTCTCAGTTCGGATTGAAGGCTGCAACTCGCCTTCATGAAGTCGGAATCGCTAGTAACCGTAGATCAGCTACGCTGCGGTGAATACGTTCCCGGGCCTTGTACACACCGCCCGTCACGTCACCTGAGTTTAGTGTACCCGAAGCCGCCTGAGCAACCGCAAGGAGCAAGGCGTCTAAGGTATGCTAGGTAAGGGGGACGAAGTCGTAACAAGGTAGCCGTATCGGAAGGTGCGGCTGGATCACCTCCTTTCTAAGGAGTACGTGCCGACGGATCGCGTCATGCGATCGCGCCGGCGTACATTCTAAGTCGAACACAGACTTCTTTAAGTCCGTTTCGGATGAGAAGAGCTGCTCGAGCCAAGGAGTCTATCGATCATCTCGATCGTATGGCCGGAGGCTCGAAATATATTGCGCGACGTTGCACTGTTCAGCTTTGAGGGAATGAACTCTCTCAGAGCGTCGTCGGTCTCCGCGCTTCATTGCAAAGAGATCGCCGGCGAGTTCCTTGAAAACTGTATAGAGAAGAACTTTCATGTGTTCAACAAATCACGACACATGAAGCGGCCACTTTGAAAGAAGTGGTGCAATTTTGCGTTAGTTAAAGTTAAGTAAGGGCATGCAGGTGGATACCTTGGTTCCACAGGCGATGAAGGACGTGCCAAGCTGCGAAAAGCGTCGGGGAGCTGCTAAGAAGCGATGATCCGGCGATATCCGAATGGGGCAACCCCCATGCCGTCATGGGCATGGACGCCACGATGAATTCAATAGTCGTGAGCGAGCGTACCCGGTGAACTGAAACATCTAAGTAGCCGGAGGAATAGACATCAACCGAGATTCCCCTAGTAGTGGCGAGCGAACAGGGAAGAGCCTAAACCGTTCGTGTGCAAGCATTCGGGCGTTGCACGAGCGGGGTTGTACGACAGCCGTCTTGGAGCCGAATCTCCAGGCGCGAGTCAAAAAATCGATCGTTAGTAGAAGCCGGCTGGAAAGCCGCACCATAGAAGGTGAAAGTCCTGTAGACAAAAGCAATCGATCTCGCGGAGCTGTTCGTGAGTAGGGCGGGGCACGGGAAACCCCGTTTGAAACCGGGAGGACCATCTTCCAAGGCTAAATATTCTGTGGAAACCGATAGCGTACCAGTACCGTGAGGGAAAGGTGAAAAGAACCCCTGAAGGGGAGTGAAATAGAACATGAAACCGCATGCCTACAAACCGTGAAAGGCCCATGCGCAAGCAAGGCTGATCGCGTGCCTATTGAAGAATGAACCTGCGAGTTACTTGTAACGGGCTTGGTTAAGGTGTTGAGCCGGAGCCGTAGCGAAAGCGAGTCTGAATAGGGCGTTTTGTCCGTTGCAGTAGACCCGAAACCGAGTGATCTATCCATGGCCAGGGTGAAGCGTGATTAACCTCACGTGGAGGCCCGAACCTGTTGTTGTTGAAAAAACATTGGATGAGCTGTGGATAGGGGTGAAAAGCCAATCGAACTCGGAGATAGCTGGTTCTCCCCGAAATAGTTTTAGGACTAGCGTTGCGCGTTAACCCGCGGGGGTAGAGCACTGACAGGGCTAGGGGTCTTACCGGATTACCGAACCCAATCAAACTCCGAATACCGCGGCGAACCACGCAGCAGTCAGACTGTGGGGGATAAGCTCCATGGTCAAAAGGGAAACAGCCCAGATCAACAGCTAAGGTCCCTAATCGATGCTCAGTGGTAAAGGAGGTCTTGTCGCTCAGACAACTAGGAGGTTGGCTTAGAAGCAGCCACCCTTGAAAGAGTGCGTAATAGCTCACTAGTCGAGTGATGGGGCGCCGAAAATCCAACGGGGCTCAAGCATCGAACCGAAGCTTTGGGATTACTAAAATAATCGGTAGGGGAGCGTTGTGGCGTAGGCCGAAGCACGACCGTGAGGACGTGTGGACGAACCACAAGTGCGAATGCAGGTATAAGTAGCGATAAATGCGGGTGAGAACCCCGCACGCCGGAAGTCTAAGGTTTCCTGAGCAACGTCAATCGTCTCAGGGTGAGTCGGGAGCTAAGCCGAGGCTGAGAAGCGTAGGCGATGCACAAGCAGTTCATATTCTGCTACCACCGACGACCGTTTAGACCTGTGCGAACAGTGTCATGAATCCATCGGGATCGAAGCCGCGAAGGATTTTCGCCGAGCGCAAGGAGCGATGAAGGAGTGGTCTATGGACCATGACTGAAGAGCGACGAAGCGATCGACGAAAAGACTCGCGGGCATGGCATCGTTAGCATAGGCCTATGAGCCGAGGGGGTGACGCAGGAGGATACGTCAGCGCGCCGATGGATGTGCGCGTCTAAGCTGGTAGGCGGTGCTGTAGGTAAGTCCGCAGCACGTAACGCCGAGAAGTGAATGCGAGGCTCTTCGGAGCCGAAGTGACTGACTCCACGCTGCCAAGAAAAGCCCCTAGGTAGATCGTAGGTGCCCGTACCGTACACCGACACAGGTAGACTGGCAGAGCATGCTAAGGCGACGGGAGAATCCCTGTTAAGGAACTCGGCAAATTAACCCCGTAACTTAGGGAGAAGGGGTGCCTCCTTTGGTCTAGTGTTTACCACGAAAGCTGAGGGAGGCGGCACAAAATAGGCCCAAGCGACTGTTTAACAAAAACACAGGTCTCTGCGAATGCGAAAGCAGACGTATAGGGGCTGACTCCTGCCCGGTGCTGGAAGGTTAAAGGGAGTCGTCAGCGCAAGCGAAGCGGCGAACTGAAGCCCCAGTAAACGGCGGCGGTAACTATAACCGTCCTAAGGTGACATATCGTTGCCTCATCGCACGGAGACGTGCGAACGACAACCTGGCTATATGCGGGAACATCCTTAGAGCCTCAACTACTCGATCGTTATACGCGATCAGTAAAAATGTTGAGGATTGGACAATCCGCAGGAAACCTCGGGTCTTTTGATTCGAGGGATCCTCAGAGACTATACGCCAGGCTCCAAGAATGGGTAGAACCGTACGCGGTTCTCTCGATGGATGAAGATAGAGTCCGGTCCGGCGTGAAAGCGCCGGAGAAACCGAGCGAAATTCCTTGTCGGGTAAGTTCCGACCTGCACGAATGGAGTAACGACTTGGGCACTGTCTCGATGGGGATCCCGGCGAAATTGCAGTACCAGTGAAGATGCTGGTTACCCGCAGCAGGACGGAAAGACCCCGTGAAGCTTTACTGTATCCTGATCTTGGGTTCTGAGATTATCCGTACAGGATAGGTGGGAGCCTATGATCCTGCGGCGCTAGCCGTAGGGGAGGCAACGTTGGGATACCACCCTGATAATCTTGGGATTCTAACTAGCCGCCGTAATCCGGTGGTAGGACATGGTCAGGTGGGCAGTTTGACTGGGGCGGTCGCCTCCCAAAGAGTAACGGAGGCGCCCAAAGGTTCCCTCAGGACGGTCAGAAACCGTTCGTACAGAGTGCATAGGCATAAGGGAGCTTAACTGCGAGACGGACAGGTCGAGCAGATGCGAAAGCAGGGCTAAGTGATCCGGCGGTTCCGAATGGAAGGGCCGTCGCTTATCGGATAAAAGCTACTCCGGGGATAACAGGCTTATCTCCCCCAAGAGTCCACATCGACGGGGAGGTTTGGCACCTCAACATAAGGGGTGAGGTGATGGAAACATCATCTAAGGTTCCGGCTTATAACGGTGAACTCCGACCGGCTCGTGGGCGAGCCGAGGACAATACCGTGGGAAGTCTGACGGAAACGCAGTTTGACTTGGGCAGCCAAATGCGGATGCTCGACATGCTGCTGAAACAGTGTACAAGTTGCCGTCATGACCCCGTAACGACTGATCCATCCCGCATCCTAGGGATGGTAAGATAGCAACTGCTGGTCGAGATTCGGCCAAATCTATGGTGGCTATCATACGCCGGCCCCTCGCCCGAGAGTTTCTCGGGCAGGGTGAAGATATAGTCTGCGCCATCGGTAACGATGGAAGCACGCGCGATGTCGGATCGTCGCATCCTGGGGCTGTAGTAGGTCCCAAGGGTTGGGCTGTTCGCCCATTAAAGCGGTACGCGATCTGGGTTCAGAACGTCGTGAGACAGTTCGGTCCCTATCCGCTGTGGGCGTAGGAGATTTGAGGAGATTGGACCCTAGTACGAGAGGACCGGGTCGAACGAACCTCTGGTGAACCGGTTGTTCCGCCAGGAGCATAGCCGGGTAGCTATGTTCGGATCAGATAAACGCTGAAAGCATATAAGCGTGAAACTGACTCCAAGATGAGATCTCAATCCCGTAAGGGTGAAGAGTCGTGGTAGACTACCACGTTGATAGGCCGGAGGTGGAAGCGTCGTAAGGCGTGGAGCTGACCGGTACTAATCGCTCGGAAATTTTGACTAATATACGCACGCGTGTCGTGAGGGCATTTGGAAGTTCTTCTCTGTACAGCTTTAGATCTTCCCGGCGCGATCGGCTCGAGCTCCGGCTCGCCATCGCGCTCGGGGACCAAGGATTGATAAAGTTTCTGGTGCCTATGGCGGCGGGGTCCCACCCGTTCCCATCCCGAACACGGCAGTTAAGCCCGCCAGCGCCGATGATAGTCGGGCCGCAGGGCCCCTCGAAAGTAGGACGGTGCCAGATTATTTCGGAAGCAATCAGCCCTGCCGCTAACTTGCGGCGGGCTGATTGCTTTTCTTGGGGGGACCGACAATGCATCGCGCGCTCTGGCCCATCTTATCTGCAGCGCTCTTTCTAATTGCTACGGCGGCCGCTCCGGCCGCCACGCCGGCGGAAGTCGCCCAAGCGGAGCAGCTCTATAACGACGGCAAGTTCAAGGAGTCGATCGCCGTTCTCGACGCCTACCTCAAGGCGCATCCGAATGACGCAGCGGCACTAGTGGACCGGGGCGACGACTACGAAGCGCTCGGGGAGCACCAGACCGCGATTGCCGATTACACCGCGGCCATAGGCGCCAATCCGGACTTCGCGTACGCCTACGCTTCACGCTGCGAGTCGTACTTCCACCTCGAGCAGGATCAGCGCGGACTGCAAGATTGCAACAAAGCCATCGAGCTCGAGCCGAAGCTCGCTTACGCTTATCGCGTTCGCGCGCGCATCGATCTTACTCAGGGCAATCCCAAGGCGGCGTTGGCCGATGCCAACGAAGCGCTGGCGATCTCGCCCTCGAGCGCGACGGCACTCGTCAGCCGCTGCCGCGCGTACACGGCGCTCGGGCAGTACGCCAACGCGATCGCCGACTGCAACTCAGCGGCAGCAATCAATCCGAATCTGGATACGGCGTTCTTTTATCGCGCGCGGGCCGAGTATCTACAGGAAGACTACAAGGCTTCCGTCGCCGACTTTTCGACCGCTCTGAGGCTCGATCCCAGCGATAATAATGCCTACTACTGGATCGCCGAAGCCGATCTCAACGCGGGCTCGTACGTCGATGCTTTAAAAAACGTAGATAAATATATCTCTAACGACGAGGACGATGCCGACGGGCACTTGCTGCGCGCGCAGATCGAAGTAAAACTAGGAAACACCGCCGAGGCGCGCGCTTCGGCGCAGGCGGCGCTCAAGCACTACCGCATCGTCAACGACGAGACCGGTGCGTCAAAGGCGCAGGCACTCATCGACTCGCTCGGCGCGGCCGCGCCGCAGGGTCAGTAATGGCCGATCTTCCGAACTTTAAATTCGAGCTCGAAAAAGCGAGCGGATGGAGCGGTGCCGCCGGCTCGGCGCGACAGCATACGGTCAACGAGTTCCCGGTCTCCGCGAGTTTTGCCGCGGTTTCGATGCGGCTGGAACCCGGTGCGCTGCGCGAGCTGCATTGGCACGCCATCGCGGCGGAGTGGGCCTACGTCGTCAGTGGAAGGTGCCGCGTAACGGTGATCGCGCCGTCGGGAGATGCAGAGATCTCGGATTTCGGTCCGGGCGACGTGTGGTATTTCCCCAAGGGACACGGTCACTCGATTCAGGGGCTCGGACCGCAGGAGTGTCACTTTCTGCTCGTCTTCGACGACGGCCGGTTCTCAGAGTTCGGCACGTTCAGCATCACCGACTGGTTGGCGCGCACCCCGCCCGAGGTGCTGGCGCAGAACTTGAGCTTGCCGCCCGAAGCCTTGGCTAAACTTCCGAAAGAAGAAGTCTATATCGTGCGGGGCGAGGTGCCGCCGGCATTGACGCCCGATCCGCTCAATCCGAATCTCGAACCGAGCCAGCTCAATCACAAGTTCCGTCTCGGTGCGGCGCCGCTCATGCGATTCGCCGGTGGAACCGAACAGCTCGTGTCACAGCAGCAGTTTCCGATCTCGTCGACCATTACGGGCGTGCTGCTAACCATCGAACCCGGGGGACTGCGCGAACTGCATTGGCATCCCAACGCCGACGAATGGCAGTATTATATCTCCGGCCGCTCGGAGATCGGTATCTTCGGCGCCAACGCGAAGTACCGTCAAGACGAGTTCGGTCCGGGCGACGTCGCCTTCATCAATCGCGGCTTCGGCCATTACATCCGGCAGATCGGAAACGAGCCGACGCGAATTCTGGTTGCCTTCAATAGCCCCGACTATCAGGAGATCTCCATCTCGTCGTGGCTGGCGTCGAATCCGCGCCGATTGCTGGCCGATAATCTCGGGCTCGATCTCAGCGTCATCGAGAAGCTCCCCCATGCGGGGCGAATGATCGTCGGGAAGACCTCGTAGCGCTACGGCCGCGCGACCGGCTCGAAGGCCTCTCTAAATGCCGCCGGCGCCAGATTCGTCCGTGCCGCCAAGACGTCGAGCTTCGCCGGATCGGTGAAATCCGACGGCTCGAGATAGACCATGTAGTCGCGAGCGACGCGGTAGGCCTCGGTCGTTAAGTCTACTTGCCGCGTGCGAATGCGACCGGTCGCCGGATCGAGCAAATCTTCCAGCGAGATCGGACGCACGTTGCCGCCTTCCAGCGCGATGAGCGCGCCGCTGCCGCCGTCGACGAGATAGCGCACCGCACCGTATCCCAGCGTGCGCGTATAGTCGACGTCGAAAGGAACCGGCTTGGCGCAGCGCAGCTCGTAGCCGATGTCTTTGGCATGCACCACCGAATCTACACCGATCTCGTCGAGACGGGTGCGCACGGCGTCGCGCAGCACGACGCCAAGCGGAACGTCGGCTAACCGCACGTTGCCGAAGGAGTCGCGTCCGAGATCCTCGCCGGTACTGAAGACGTCGTCCCAAATGCGTTCCGCGATGCCCTCGGCAACGACGGCGATGCCGTGCGTCCGGCCAAAGGCGCGGCGCTTGACGATCGCGCCGACGATGGTGTCGGTGACCGATGCCAGCGTCGCCTTTTCCGGAAACTCTTCGGGCAGAATCGCCAGCGTCGAGCCTGCCGCTTTGCACATGCCCAGCGCGAGCGATCCGGATTTGCGCCCCATACAGACGACCACATACCAGCGTTCCGTGGTGCGCGCGTCCTCCATCAAGCTCTCGAGAATGCCGGCGCCCACCGAGCGCGCGGTTTCGAAGCCGAAGGTCGGAGCGTTTTCCGGCAGCGGCAGGTCGTTGTCGATGGTCTTGGGGACGGTCGCCACGCCGATGCGTCCTTTAGTGCGCTCGGCGATCTTCGCCGCGCCGTAGGTCGTGTCGTCACCGCCGATGCAGACGAGATAGCGCAGCCCCAGCGCTTGCAGCGATGCGACGCTGCGCTCGAGCGTCGCGTCGTCTTTGGCCGGATTGGTGCGCGAGGTGCGCAAGATCGAGCCGCCGGCAGTGTGAATCCGGGAAACGCGATCGAAGTTCAGTTCGACGGTCTGAGGCGTTCGGCCGGCAGCGAGGTCGCGGTAGCCGTCGTAAATGCCGATCGCGCGCAGTCCACACTTGAATGCCTCCATCGCGGCGGAGGCGATCACGCCGTTGATTCCCGGCGCCGGTCCGCCACCGACGAGAATCGCTAAAGCATCGGACATGCGGCTCGCTTCAGCGGGTTGGGCGGACGCGATAAATGGCGCCGGCGCGGTCGTCGGCGATAAAGAGGCTGCCTTTCGGCCCGACGATTATTCCGGTGGCGCGGCCGATACGCGAGGTGCAGCCGCTCTGAAAACCGGTGACGAACTCGCTCCACTGTTTGGTTGGGTCGTTCCAATCGACGCCCCTGACCGGTGAATCGCCCTTCATCGCGACGAAGACGACGCGAGGCGGATCGACGTTGCAACCGTTGCGATCCGTGTGCCACGAACCGTGCGCCGCGGCGAAGAGACCGCTGCGGTATTTCGACGGGAAGGCGTAGCGCCCGGTCTGGTGCGGCGGGTAGAAGGCCGCGCCGATTATCGTCGAGTACGCGGGCAGCTCGACCAGCGGAGCGACCGTTTTTCCGCAATGGTAACCTTGCCAGTAGACGTGGTGATTCTCTTCGCAAACGGGCCAGCCGTAGTCGGCATCGCCGGGATGCTCCGAAAGATCGTCGAGATATTCGTACGGATGTCCCGAGGGAAGGCTGTCTTGCCCGGCACCGCCGATCCAGAGCGACTGGGTGCCGGGGTTAACGGCGAGGGCCACGGCGTTGCGAACGCGCTTTGCGCGCTGATGGAAGTCGGATCCGTCCGGCTTCATGACCGAAACGGCGGCACGCGTCGGATCGACTTCGGTGCAGGGTTCTTTACCGTAATCCATCGTAGCGTTGCACGACGAACCGGCCGCGGCATAGACGTGCCCGCCGGTAAACGCGACCGAGGTCGTGGTATGAACGTCGCCGTCGGTTCCCGGCGCCTCGGGTCCGGTTCTAACGTCGGCAATTTTATGAACTCCGCTCGCCTTGCGCTCGCCGCGATACGGAATGCGCCAGACGTGATTCTCGGAGGCGACGTAGATCTCGCAACGCGCAGCGGCGAACGCGACGCCCGCGGCGAGTGAATCGTTGATTTCGGCGAAAACCTGCGGCGTTGCCGGCGCGCCTTCGGCGTCGGGAACGATGTAGACGTCGCTGCCGCTGGTCCCAACGATAAGATCGCCATTGGGAAGCGCGGCCAGCTCGCGCGCGTCGCCGATTGAAGCGATCGTCTCGATGGTGAAGCCCTTGGGCACCTGCAGGCCGGTCTCGGCGTGCGCGGCGCGCGAAGGCGATGCGGCGTATTCACGGGCGCCGCAAACGCCGCGGTGCGAGCCCGCGTACGCCGTTACCTTTGATGAAGCGCCGTAACTCGGCGCAGTTCCGGTCTGCGCGCACGCGCCCAGTACGACGAAGAGTGAGAGTGCCGCGGTGAAGGCTGCCGATCGCATAGGCAACCTTCATTCCCCTAAAACGCGAGTTCGCCCCGCGCGAGTTATGCGGGCGGCGCGTCTCCCGAGGGAGGGCCTTGATTCGGCGGACCTTCCTCACCTTGCGGCGGGCCTTGACCCTGATACGGGCCGGGGCCGCCTTGATTTTGCGGGGGCCCGCCCTGAGGCTGCGGGTTACCTTGGTCTTGCGGCTGCTGTCCGCCCTGGTACTGATCGGACCCGCCGCGGTGATGGCCCTGCGCGTGGCGCTGACGCATCTCTTGGTGGTATTGATTCTGCTGATCGCTGTTCAGCACGCCCATGATCTGCTTGCGAAGCTCGCGACTGGCGCTGCGGTCGCGCGGGCTTCCTTCGGGATGATCTTGAGAATAACGCTCGATCAGCGACTGAACGCGTTGCTGCTGATCGCCCGATAAGTTTAGGTTGCCGAGTCGCTTCTGCCAGCGATGCGAGATTTTCGCTTGGCTGGGCGTCGTCGTTGCATGATGTCCGCGTCCACCCGGCGTCTGATTCTGCTGGGCGCTCGCGCCCAGCGGCATAGCGAGCGCCATAACGAAGGCGGCGGCGCTCAGGAGGTTGATCTTCATGGCCTCGATACTACCGGGTCGGGGCGGATGGCGCGTGAAGCCGGGATTAGGACCTGGCAAGCGGGCGTATCGCGACCGCATTAACCGACTCGGCGACGTGCATCTCGAAGCGTTTGAAGTTGTCGAAGAAGAGCTGCGAGAGTTTGCGCGCTTGCTCGTCGTAGGCGGCCTTGTCCGCCCAGGCGTTGCGCGGATTGAGCACTTCTTGAGGAACCCCCGGAACGCTCTTAGGGATAGCCAAACCGAAGAAGGGCTCGGTCTCGTACTCTCCGGGAATGCGTCCCTCGATGGCGGCGTTGACCATCGCCCTGGTGTGCGCTATGGACATGCGGTGGCCGACGCCGTATGGGCCCCCCGTCCAGCCGGTGTTGACCAGCCAGCACGACACCTCGTGCTCGTCGATCTTGCGTCCGAGCAAGCGCGCGTAAACGGTCGGATGATGGACCATGAACGGCGCACCAAAGCACGTTGAAAACGTGGCTTGCGGCTCGCTGATGCCGCGCTCCGTGCCGGCGACCTTGGCGGTGTAGCCGGAGAGGAAGTGATACATCGCCTGCTCGCGCGACAGCTTCGCGATCGGCGGCAGCACGCCGAACGCGTCGGCGGTCAGCATGACGATCGTCGAGGGATGGCCGGCTTTGCTCGACTTTACGACGTTGGGGATGTACTCGAGCGGATAAGCGGCCCGGGTGTTCTCCGTCTTCTCGTCCGAGTCGACGTTGAGGGCGCGCGTGCGTTCGTCGAAAACCACGTTCTCGAGGACCGTCGAGAAGCGGTGCGTCGCCGCCCAGATTTCCGGCTCGGCCGTCGCCGAAAGACGAATGACCTTGGCGTAGCACCCGCCCTCGAAGTTGAAGACGCCGTCGGCCGACCAGCCGTGCTCGTCGTCACCGATGAGCGGCCGCGTCGAGTCAGAGGAGAGCGTCGTCTTACCGGTTCCCGAGAGGCCGAAGAGGATCGCGACGTCGCCTTCGCGGCCGACGTTGGCGGAACAGTGCATCGGCAGCGTTTCGCGCAGCGGCAGCAGATAGTTCATAACGGTAAAGACGGACTTTTTGATCTCGCCCGCATAGCGCGTCCCGCCGATGAGGATGATACGCCGGGCGAAGTTCACCAAAATGAAGGTGCCGGTGCGGGTGCCGTCGCGGTCGGGACTGCCCTGAAAGAGTGCGGCGTCGACGACCGTGAATTCGGGCGTGAAGCCGGGATCGGGCCGTTCCGGCGTGATAAAGAGATGATGCGCGAAGAGGCTGTGCCAGGCCAACTCGGTGTAGACGCGCAGCGGCACGCGATAGCGTTCGTCGGCTCCGACGTAGCAGTCCAGCGAGTAGGCTTCCCGTTCCGAGAGATAGGCCGTCACGCGCCCCCAGAGCGCGTCGAACTTGGCTTCGTCGATCGCCTGGTTCGCGTCGTTCCAATCGATGTGGGCCTCGCTCGACGGCTCGCGGACAAAGAACTTGTCCTTGGGAGAGCGTCCGGTGTGCGGTCGCGTATCGACGATGAGCTGGCCGTCCTCGCCCAGTACGCCTTCCCCGCGTGCCAGCGCGTGCTCGATGAGCTCGGGAACCGATAGGCTCTCCCACAGCTTAGCGACCTTGAGTTTCTCCGGAACCGAAAGAATGACGGGCCCTCCTCTTAACCTGACAGGATTTCGTTACTGCTTTCCCGCGGTTGACGGACGCGCCTGCAGGCCGGATTTTGGCGGAATCCAATGCAACGCGGATGCGTTCCAAGCTCGTGATTCCTGCCTGCGCGGCGCTGGCGCTTGCCTTGGCGGCCGCGCCTGCCGGCGCCGTCTTACCGTTTCACTTTGGATTATTCGCCTCCGGACCGCTGGATGCAATCACCGATGTCGCCGGCGTCGAGGTCGGCCACGTTACCAAGATCGAGGGCAGCGACATCCGGACCGGCGCGACCGCCGTGCTGCCCAACGCCGACCCGTGGGATCACAAGGTCTCGGCCGCTTTCTTTGCTTTTAACGGTAACGGCGAAATGACGGGAACGCACTGGATCGAGGAGTCCGGGTATCTCGAGGAGCCGGTCGTGCTGACCGACACGCTGGACATTGGGCGCGCGGGCGACGGGGTGGTGAGTTGGGTGATCGAGCACCATCCCAAGGTTGGGCGAGGCGACGACGTGCCGCTCCCGGTGGTCGCCGAGTGCGACGATGCGCTGCTCAACGACATCCAAGCGCGCAGCGTCAGCGCCGCCGACGTCGTTCGGCTGCTCGACGCCGCGGCGCCCGGACAGTTCGCCCGCGGCAGCGTCGGCGCCGGGACGGGGATGAACGCGTTCGGCTTCCGCGCCGGGATCGGCTCGGCTTCTCGCGTGACCGGCAGCGACCAAGGCGGGTATCGGGTCGGGGTACTGGTCAACGACAACACCGGGAGCAGCCGGCGCCAGCTTACCATCGTTGGGGTACCGGTCGGCCAGCGGTTGGCCGGCGAACTGCGGCCGGTCTACCCTAAGCGTACCGCTCTCCGGGGACGCCTGGGCAGCGGCAGCATCATCATCGTCGTAGCGACCGACGCGCCGCTCGATAGCCGCCAACTGCGGGCGCTAACGCTTCGCGCTTCGATGGGGATGGCACGCACGGGGCTCACGTCGTCGGTCGGAAGCGGCGACTTGATCGTCGCCTTTTCGACCTCGCACGTCTTCGAACGCGTCGCCGATTTCACCGTGGCCGCACCGAAGAGCCGGATCGTCGAGGACGACGACGCGCTCGACGCCCTGTACGCGGCGACCGCCGAAGCAACGCAAGCCGCGATCTACGACGCGCTCTTCGAGGCGCGCACGATGACCGGCCGCGATGGCGCGACCGTCTACGCGCTGCCGGTTCCCCGGGTCATGCAGATGCTTGAGGCGGCTGGGGCGATCAGCGGATACCGATCGTCCACCGAACTCCGAAGCGATCGGTAACCGCGCCGAACGTGCCGCCAAGCGCGACCTTGTAGAAATCGAGCGCCTCTTCGCAGCGTCCGTGAAAGAAGAGATACGAAACGCTCCTCTCCCTCACGTTGCCGAAGGCCTTTAAAGGGTCGGTCGCGCGAGATACGGTAAACGTTGGCGTGTCCTCGCAGTTCGTGCACCTGCACGTTCATTCGGAGTACTCGTTGCTCGACGGGGCCTGCCGAATCGACCGTCCGGGAGACCTGCGGGCGGGACTCTGCCGCCGCGCCGCCGAGTCGGGCGCGACAGCGCTTGCCTTGACCGATCACGGCGTCATGTACGGCGCGATGGAGTTTTATTATGCGGCGCGAGAAATGCGGCTAACGCCGATTCTCGGCTGCGAGGCCTACGTCGCACCGCGTGGGCGCCTCGACCGAACCATGCGAGACGAAGCGCACGTGACGCTGTTGGCCGCGGACTTGATCGGCTATCGCAATCTGATCGCGCTGGTCTCCAAGGGCTTCTTGGAGGGCTACTACTATAAGCCGCGCATCGATCTGGAACTGCTCTCCAAGCACCACGACGGGCTGATCGTACTCTCCGGCTGCATGTCTGGGCTCGTTGCGGCGCCGCTCCTGCGCGGCGACTATTCGGCGGCGGTCCGCAACGCCAAGGCGTACGTGGATATCTTCGGCGACCGCTTCTACATCGAAGTGATGCGTCACGGCATGCCCGAGCAAGATACCATCAACGAGGGTTTGCTGCGCGTCGCTCGCGAGCTCGCCATTCCGCTCGTCGCGACCAACGACGCTCACTATCTCGAGCAGAAGGACGCGCCGGCGCACGACGTTCTGCTCTGCATCGGTACCGGCAAGACGGTCTCCGATACCAACCGGATGCGCTTTTATTCCGATCAGTTCTTCCTCAAGTCGCCAGACGAGATGCGAGCGCTTTGGAGCGACCTGCCCGAAGCCTGCGATAACACCGTGAACATCGCGCGGCGCGTCGACATCAGGATTCCGGAAAAGATTTTCCACTTGCCGCAGTACCCCGTCCCGGAAGTCGCGGGCGAGCCCGAACGCGGCGACGCGGACTACTTGCGCGAGCTGTGCGACGCCGGATTGCTCGAACGCTACGGCGAGGAGCGCGTCGCCGGGGACGCGGCGCTACGCGATCGGTTGGCCTACGAGCTCGACGTCATCACCAAGATGGGCTTTTCTTCGTACTTCCTGATCGTCTGGGATTTCGTGAAGTACGCACGGGATCGCGGCATTCCAGTCGGCCCGGGACGCGGCTCGGCGGTCGGCTCGCTGGTTTCGTACTGCTTGAAGATCACCGACCTGGATCCGCTGCGCTTCGATCTGCTCTTCGAACGCTTCCTCAATCCCGACCGAATCTCGATGCCGGATATCGACACCGATTTCTGCGTCGAACGCCGCGACGAAGTAATCCGCTACGTCACGCAAAAGTACGGCGAGGATCGCGTCGCGCAGATCGTCACCTTCGGCACGATGGCCGCGCGAGCGGCGATTCGCGACGCCGGGCGCGCCTTGGGCGTGCCGCTGCCCGACGTCGACCGGATTGCCAAGCTGGTTCCCTCCGGCCCGGGCGGCTTTTCGATCAACGAGGCTGTCGACAGAATCCCCGAGCTCAAGACGATCTACGCAACCCAGCCGGAGATTCGCAAACTCCTCGATACGGCCAAAGAGATCGAGGGCCTGGCACGCAATGCGGGCACGCACGCCGCGGGGGTCGTCATCTCGGCGGGGCCGCTGATGGATTACACGCCGCTGGTTCGCTTCGGCGACGGCGGCGTCAACACGCAGTACGACATGGACTGGATCGAGCGGATCGGGCTGCTCAAAATGGATTTTCTCGGGCTGCGCAATCTCACGGTAATGGAGAACGCCGTTCGCGAGATTCGCCGAACGGTCGATCCGGAGTTCGACCTGTCGCTCATCCCCTACGACGATGCGAAGACCTACGAGATGTTGGCGCGCGGCGAGACGATGGGCATCTTCCAGCTCGAATCCGAGGGGATGAAGCGCGTTTGCGCCGAGCTCCAGCCATCGCGATTCGAAGACGTCGTCGCGCTCGTCGCGCTCTTCCGCCCCGGCCCGATGGAGCTCATACCGCAATACGTCGCCAACAAGCACGGGCGCGCCAAACCGCAGTATCTCCACCCGAAGCTCGAGCCGATTCTTTCGGAGAGCTACGGAATTCCGATCTATCAAGAGCAAGTGATGCAGATGGCGCGCGACATCGCCGGCTTCACGATGGGCGAAGCCGACGAGCTGCGCAAAGTGATGGGGAAGAAGCAGAAGGAGAAGATCCCCATCTATCAAGAGAAGTTCGTCGAAGGCGCAATTGCAACGTGCGCGATGGACCGCGCGCTGGCGGAGCGGCTCTTTCACTTCATCGAGCCGTTCGCCGGATACGGCTTCAACAAGTCGCACGCCGTTGCGTATGCGTGGATCGCGTATCAAACGGCGTACCTCAAGGCGAAGCATCCGCTGCAGTATCTGGCGGCGCTGATGACGTCGGTGAAGGACAAGACCGACAAGCTCGTCGAGTACATCGAAGAGGCCAAGAAGCTCGGCATCGAGGTGTTACCACCCGACGTCAACGAGTCGCTCACCGATTTCGCGGTCGTCGGAGAGGCTATTCGCTTCGGCTTGGCGGCGATCAAGGGCGTGGGCGAGGCGGCGGTCCGCGGCATCATTGCGACGCGCCTGGCCGACGGGCGCTTCATCGATCTCTTCGACTTTGCGCAGCGCGTCGACGCGAAGCTGGTTAATCGCCGGGTTTTCGAGGCGCTGATAAAGTGCGGCGCGCTGGACGGCGTCGCCGGGAACCGCGCGCAAAAGCTGGCGGCGCTCGACGCCGCGCTGGAACTCGCGGCTCGCTCCTCGCGCGATGCCGAGCTGGGACAAGTCTCGCTCTTCGGGGAGAGCGACGCGCACGCGCCGGCCCTGGCGCCGCGGCTGCCGCCATTGGCTGCGCCCACGACGCGCGACATGCTTGCCTGGGAGCGCGAGACGTTAGGCATCTTCGTATCCGGACATCCGCTGGCCGAAATCGCGCCGCTGCTGGCGCGCGCCGGTGCGACGCCGCTCAAAGACTTGCGCAAGCTGCCCGAAGAAGCGGCGGTGACGATCGCGGGGGCGGTGACGGCCGCGCGGCGCACGCTGACCAAAACGAATCAGCAAATTCTCATCGCTCAGATCGAAGATACGACCGGCGTCTGCGACGTGGTCGTCTTTTCGAAGATCTATCCGCAATCGCAGCATCTTTTCGAGAACGACGCGGTTTTGATCGTCAAAGGGCGATTGCGCGTGCGCGAGCGTCCGGGCGCGGCGCCGGGCGACGAGCCCAACGTGGAACTCTCGATCGCGGCGAACGAGGTGACGCCGTTCGTGCTTCCGGCCGTGCGCGCGCCGGTCAACGGCGCGAGCGGCTGGCACGTCGACGTGACTTCGCGCGAGCAGATCGACCGCTTGGCGCGGCTAATAGACGAATGGCCGGGAGAAGTACCGGTCGTGATGCACGTGCAAGGACGGGCGCAGCGCGTCTCGCGCAACATTGCCGCCGACGTCCGCGTCCGCAGCGAGCTCGAGCGAATCTTTGCGCCGCAGGGCGTGCGACAAGGCTTGCCGGACGCGTTATAGGCGGCTCGCACGTGAACGTCGTCTCAGTTTCCGACTCGACCGCGCTGGCCGGTTTCCTGGATTGCGTCTGGAACGCGCCCGCAGAGATCGTCGCCGAGGTTGCCGAGACTCTCGCCGACGTTCGAGCGCGCGGCGATGCCGCGGTCGTGGATTATGCGCGGCGCTTCGACGACCCGTACTTCGACGGATCGAAGCTGCGCGTCGCCATTCCGATGCTCACCGCGGCGCGCGCTTCGATGCCGGATGAGATCGTGGCCGCCCTCGAACTCGCTAAAGCGCGCATCGCGCGCTTCCATCAGCGTCAGCGAAGAGCGGAGATCGCTTACGCCGACGAGGACGGATCGCGGTACGCCATCCAGTGGCGCCCGCTCTCCTCGGTCGCCGTCTACGCTCCGCGACACGCGCCCTCGTCGATCCTCATGGGAGCCGTACCGGCAAAAATTGCCGGCGTCGCGCGCGTCATCGTGCTGACTCCGGCCGGACCCGGCGGCGTCAGCCCGGCCCTTCTGTTCGCTTGCGCGCTTTGCGGCGTTGACGAACTCTACGCTGCGGGCGGCCCGCACGCAATCGGCGCTGCGGCCTTCGGCACCGATTCGATCGCACGCGTCGCCAAGATCGTCGGTCACGCGGGCGTCCGCACGACCGAAGCCAAACGGCAAGTCTTCGGCGCCTGCGGAATCGACGCGCTCTCGGGCGGTGCCGAGGTGTTGATCGTCGCCGACGACGGCGCGAACAGCGAGTACCTGGTTGGCGAGCTGCTCGCGCAGGCGGAGCGCGCCGAGGTGCGCCGCCTGGCGGTGCTCTCGGAGTCGCGGCCGCTGCTCGACGCAGTGGCGCAGTTGCTCGACACGCTCGATCTGCCGACGCTCGAACGCGGCGAGCTCGTGAGCGCGGCGATATCGGAGAGGTGCCGGTTGATCGCGGCTCGCGATCGCGACGAGCTCGTGTCCGTCGCGAACCGCTTCGCGCCCGCCGTGCTCTGCCTACACGTGCGCGACGCCGCGCCGTATCTCGAACGCATCGATGCGGCGGGCGCCGTCTTCGTCGGCGATTTGACGCCGCTGGTTAGCGGTGAGTATCTCGCCGGAACCAATCACGTCGTTCCGACGGCGGGAACCGCGCGCTTTTCGTCGGCTCTCTCGCTGACGGACTTCACGCGCAGCTTCGCCGTCGTCGAAAATAGCGAGGAAAGGGCGGCGGCCGATACGGCGGCGCTCGCCGCGCTCGCGGAGCTAGAGGGCTTCCCGCACCACGCGGCGAGCGCGCGCATGAGATTCGGCAGTTGAGCGCCGGGCCCGCGCAGCCCGTCCGGCTGGTCGCCTTCGACGTGGACGGGACGCTCGTCGGCCGCGACTTGACGATCTCCAATCGCGTGAAGGACGCGGTCGCCAAAATGCGCGAGTCGGGCGTGGCCGGGTGTCTGGTCACCGGTCGCATGTACCGCGCGACCGTGCCCTTCGCGCGTACGCTGCACTTGGATTCTCCGATGATTTGCTATCAAGGCGCCGCGATTGTCGATCCAGCGACCGACGAAGTGCTCGCCCACTCGGCCCTGGCCAACGAGCTGGTGCGCGAGCTGATCGGCCTTACCGAGCGCGACGCGATGCATCTGCAGCTCTATCGCAACGACGAGTATTACTGCGAAGCCCGCAACCGGTTTTCCGAGCTTTATGCGTCGGTCTCGCTGACCGAGCCGGTCATCGTGCCCTCGCTGCGCGACGCCTTCGCGTTCAGTCCGGCAACCAAAGCAGTGATCGTGTCCGACGCTCCGGCGGCGCGCGAGTACGAGCGTCGCCTGCAAGAGCATTTTGCCAATCGCGCGTACGTTACGCGCAGCCTGCCGGAGTTCGTGGAAGTGCTCGATCCAGGCGTCGATAAAGGCGGCGCGCTGCGCTTTGTCGCCGGCCGGCTCGGCGTCCCGATCGAAACGACGCTGGCGATCGGCGATTCGTGGAACGATGCGCCGCTGCTGCGGGCGGCCGGATTTGCGGTAGCGATGGGCTCGGGCCCGCCGGAACTGCGCGAGATTGCCGATGCGGTCGTCGGGGACGTCGCGCACGATGGCGTGGCGGAAGCGCTCGAACGGTACGTGCTGACGTGAAAGGGTCGCGCCCGAAGAGACGGCGCCGATCGACGGCGGCGCGAATACGTCCCTTTTGGATCGCCATCACCTTCGCCGCTGCGCTGGTCGCCGTGGGCGCCGGCTTTGCGGTAACGTGGCCTGGATTCGATCCGGCGTCGATCCGCGTGACGGGCAACCAGCGCGTGGCGTCGAGCGAGATTCTCGCCAAAGCGGCGATCGCGCCGCGAACGAGCATCTGGTTTCAAAGCACCGGTGCGATGGCACGGAGAATCGCGAGCATTCCCGACGTCGAGTCGGCAAAGGTTCGCCGGATTCCGCCCGCGACGATCCGCATTAGCGTTACCGAGCGAGTACCGTATGCCGTGCTGCGCAGCGGCGCCAACGACGCCGTCGCCGATCGCGCGATGCGCGTCTTGTCGTACGACGAGGGGCAGAAGCTGCCGATTTTCGTGCTGCGGCCCGGCGTCGACCTGACGCCGGGAACGTTCGTCACTTCGTCCGACGCGCTCTCGTTACGCGACGCCTATGGCGCGCTGCTGGAACGAGGCTTCGTGCCGGTGCAGCTAGGCCTCGACCGTTACGACGGGCTAGACGTCACGTTGCAAACGGGGCCGCGCCTGCTCCTAGGCAATCGTTCGGATCTCTCCAAGAAGCTCGCGTTGGCGAATGCGATTTTAGCCCAAGTCGTGCACGGAGAACGCCGCGTGGCGGCGATCGACGTGCGCGCGCCGGCGACGCCGGTGGTCGTGTACCGCTGAATATTTTAGTGAGTGGTGAGATCCATGAACACGGCGACCGCTCCGGCGATTACCGAAAGTTTGAGGTGATCGTTCGGCTGAACTTTGGAGAAATCGACCGAGGCGCGGCCGGCCGGCAACGTCGTGTCGGAACCGTTATCCATCTTTACCTCGACGTGCTTCGGGTCGACGACCTTCTCGACCGTAACGGTATACGTACCGTCGGGAATGTTCGACGGACTAACCGTTGCCGCAGCGGCGGCAAGCGGCACGGAACAAGCAAAGGCAAGGGCCACAAAAAAGCGGTTACGATTCACTACGGCTAGCTCCCGTTCATAACAAAGCGAAAGTTGATAGGCATCATATCGCAAGTCGTGCGGCCGTTCTAGAGCCGGGCCGACTTTTCCGTCGCCCTATTTTGGCATACACAGGCTCTCCACACCTTTTGCCTACTTGTCCTCAGACTCTCCTCAAGGAGATGCGCGAGTGCTCGCTAAGGCCTCCAACATATCGCCGCATCCATCTATACCTAGTAGGATTCGGCGAGACAAACCACAATATATCGTGGTTAGACCGGGCAATTCTCTACTAGGCAGGTGGGCGCAGGGGCATGAAGCACGAGACCGTTTGCGGGCTCGACATCGGGACGACCAAGACGTGTACGGTCGTCGCCGTTACCAGTCCGACCGGTCTCGAGATCGTGGGGGTCGGCGAGGCTCCCTCGATGGGGATGCGCAAGGGCGTCGTGGTCGACTTGGACGAGACGATCAAATCGATCGAAGCCGCCACCGAGAGGGCCGAGCGCATGGCGGGCGTCCACTTCAGCGAAGTATTTGTCGGAATCACCGGCGATCATATCCGCAGCACCAACAATCGCGCCGTGGTCGCCGTCACGAGCGACGATCGCGAGGTGAGCCACGGGGACGTCCGCCGCGTTATCGACGCCAGCAAGATCATCAATCTACCCGGCGACCGGCAAATCATCCACGCCTTGCCGCGCTACTTTACGGTAGACGGCCAGGAAGGCGTGAGCGACCCGGTGGGCATGGCCGGCGGACGGCTCGAGGTCGACACTCACATCGTCACCGGAAGCACCAGCTTCATCACCAACGTGCTCAAGTGCGTCCAGCGCGCCGGACTCGAGTCGTTGGGCGTGGTCTTCGAGCCCTTGGCGAGCTCCGCCGCGACGCTCCTTCAAGAAGAGAAGCAGGTCGGCGTCGTGCTGCTCGACATCGGCGGGGGAACGACCGATATCGCAGTCTACTCGCTGGGCAGCGCAATTTATACCGCGACGATTCCGGTGGGCGGGAACGTGCTCACCAGCGACATTTCGTTGGGCCTCAAGACCACGCTGGCCGAAGCCGAGGACGTGAAGAAGCGCTTGGGAGCCGGCGGAAACGGCGAGAGCTTTGCCATACGCACGCTTGACGGCCGCTCGACCCGGGAGCACACGACGTCCGAGCTGCGCCAGATCGTCGTTCCGCGCGTTTTGGAAACGCTGCGCATGGCTAAGCAGAAGATCGTCGAAAACGTGCCGCGCGACCTCGTGCTCGGCGAAGTGGTGCTGACCGGAGGCGGGGCGCTTTTGCCGAATATCGAGCCGCTAGCCGAGGAGGTTTTCGGATTGCCGGTACGGATTGGGACGCCGAATAGCGTCGGAGGTCTGACCGAGGCGATGAGCGCGCCGCAGTATGCCACTGCGATCGGGCTCGTTCTTCTCGGCGCCAACGGCGATCGCGAGGATGCGCTTCGCGTAAAGAAGCGCGGCGGCGCGCTGGCGGCACGAGTCCAGCGGTGGCTGGCAGATCTGTGGACGTAACGACTCACTTATCGTTTTGACGGAGGGAACCCGAATCAATGGCTGACCTACGACGCTCCGCTTCCGAGCCCGAACACGCCGCGACGATCAAGGTGGTCGGCGTCGGCGGCGGCGGCTGCAACGCCGTGAACCGCATGATCGCGGCGGGACTCGCCGGCGTGGATTTCTTTGCGGTAAACTCCGACGTTCAAGCGCTGCGCGGCGCGCTCACGGAGAACCGCGTGCACATCGGCGGAAGTCAAACGCGCGGCCTGGGAGCCGGCGCGAACCCGACGCTGGGCCGCGAGGCAGCCGAAGCGTCTCGCGAGGACTTGGGATTGATCCTCGACGGTGCCGATCTCGTCTTTCTAACCGCCGGCATGGGCGGTGGAACGGGCACCGGTGCTGCGCCGGTGATCGCCGAGCTGGCCCGCGAGTCGGGTGCGCTGACCATTGCCGTCGTTACCAAACCGTTTGCCTTCGAAGGCAAGAAGCGCATGCAGATCGCCGAGAACGGCATCGCCGAGCTCGAGGCTAAAGTCGATACGCTCATCACCATTCCCAACGAGCGCATCCTGCAGGTCATCGAAAAGAAGACGCCCCTCAACGAGGCCTTCTCGTATGCCGACGACGTGCTGCGTCAGGGTATTGCCGGCATCAGCGATCTGATTACCCAGCCCGGTCTGATCAACTTGGATTTTGCCGACGTAAAGATGATCATGACCGACGCGGGGTCGGCGATGATGGGCATCGGCGAGGGCACCGGCGAGCATCGCGCCGCGGACGCCGCGCAAAAGGCCATCGCGTCGCCGTTGCTCGAGACGACCGTGGAAGGCGCGCACGGCGTGATCTTCAACATCACCGGCGGTCCGGACATGGCGATGTACGAAGTCAACGAAGCGGCCGAGATGATCAGCCGCGCCGTCGACTCCGACGCGCAGATCATTTTTGGTGCCTCGATCGATCCGACGATGTCTGGGAAGGTGCGCGTAACGGTGTTGGCCGCCGGATTCGGCTCGCGGCGCAACTATCGCGGAGCGCAGGGCGGCTACGCGTTCGATACCGGACGCCTGGAAACCGTCGCGCCGGTTACGATGGACGACATCGACGTACCGGCCTTCCTGCGCTATCGCGGCTAACGGAGCTACCGTGAACGCCAGTCCCGCCCTCGACGCAATGTTGGGGGTGAGACTGCCCGTGCTCGACGACGGTTTCGTGCGCGTCGTCGACTACATGGGTGGCGACGAATCCATCGTGCAGGCGGCACGCGTCTCGTACGGCGCGGGCACGAAGCGCATCTCCGAGGACCGCGGGCTCATTCGATACTTAATGCGCCACCGCCACACGACGCCGTTCGAGATGTGCGAGATCAAGCTCCACGTGCGCGTGCCGATGGATTGCTGGCGGCAATGGATCCGCCACCGCACCGCCAACATCAACGAGTACTCGACGCGCTACTCGCTGGCCATCGACTCGGCGCAAGGCACGAGCCAGGAGCAATGGCGCCGTCAATCGAGTGCCAACCGGCAAGGCAGCGACGCGGCAATCGATGCCGCCGTCGGTCACGATCTCTCGGAGCGCGAGCGGCAACTGCAAACGCTGGCCCGCGAAGTCTACGAGGAGCGAATCGCGGCGGGCGTGGCGCGGGAACAGGCCCGTAAAGACCTCCCGGTCTCGACCTATACCGAGGCCTACTGGAAGATCGACCTGCACAATCTGTTCAACTTTCTGGCGTTGCGCATGGACGCGCACGCCCAAGACGAGATCCGCCGTTATGCCGGCGTGATCGGCGAACAAATCGTGGCCGCGTGGTGTCCGCTGGCGTGGGAGGCGTTCGTCGACTACTCGCTGGAGTCGCTGGTGCTTTCGAAGATCGACAAGGAGATCGTCGCGCTCATCGGCAGCGGGCGTTCCGCCGAAGCGGTGGCCCGGGCGCAAGCCTTGGGCAAGCGCGAGCGATCCGAGCTCGAGGCGAAGCTGCAAACGCTGGCCATTACGGTGCCCTGGGCTTAGTCTGAGAGCGCCGTGCGCGGCCTGCGCGAAGACGCTCGTCGCGCCACATCGTGTGGCGCTCCTGCCGCTCCACTTTTTCGGCAGAACGAAGTTTTGAAGATCACATCCTGTGATGGCCGAAAAAGTTGGAGCCTTCGCTTCGGCCGCGCACCGCACTCTCAGACTAAGCCCAGCGTCTGCTGGAATACCTCACGCTTCGCCGTCGAAGTAGTCTAGTTGCGGGGAGGCGGCGATAAGCAGCGATTCGCGGTTTGCGATCAGTGGTGCGGGCATGTCGACGAGCAGCTTGTCGGAATCGGGGTAATAGCAGGCGTCGAAGGCTTCGGTGCGGGCTAGGAGGAGGATGGTGGCGGGAGCCTCGCTCTCGTTTAGCAGCTGATGCGTTCCGGAGACGCCGACGGGCAGTGCGATAAAGTCGCCCTTGCGGCAGCGGATGGTTCCCGAGAGGGTGCGGACGCTGGGCTCGCCGTCGAGCACGAGGAAGAGCTCTTCCTCGCGCGCGTGACCGTGCAGCGGACAGAAACGCGTGCCGGGGTCCAGCGTGCTGACGCGATAGCCGAGCTTACGCGCGCCGATGGTAAATCCGACCTCGGCGTCGCGGCAGCTGAACTGCGGCGGCTGGTCGGGATGTTCGGAGCGTTCGTCGAGAAACTCGAGCTCGTCGAGATTTATGCGCAGCAATTCTGCGCCGGCGCGGGCGTGAAGGGCCTCGTAGAGCGCACCGTAAGCGCCGGCAAAGACCGGCGCTCCCCAGCTCGTGAGGATCGTTTCGGGATACTCGCGCAGGATGCGGCGCAGACCCAACGCGCCTTTGAGCGCGTCGGCGTACAGCGATTGGCCGGGTAGCGAGAGCGCCCCGGCCGGCGTTCCGAGCAAACTATCGCCGCAGACGACCGTGCGCGCTTCGGCAATGCTGACGGCGAACTCGCTTTCCCGGCGCTGACCGGGTAATGCGATGGCGCGCATTCCCGGTGCGATCGCTTGGCGGTGGCGAGGCTCGCCGACGACGTCGCAGCCGTACCGGGCGGCCAGGGTGTGCGCCGCTTCACGCCGTTCTTCACTCATCACGACGATTAGCGATAGCCCGCCAAGCTCGTCGAGCGCACGCGCGGCCGGTTCGTCCGGAAACAACGGTTCGACGAGCACGTTACCGCTCTCGTTGGCAAAGACGTAGGCGTGATTTACGAGCGGACGTTCGGGCAGGATTTGCGAGTAGCAGTAGGCGTTGGGGATTCGCAGCGGTGCAAGCATGACTTGCTGGGGTTAGGGTGGCTTAGGCGTTAGCCCTTCGAACGGCGACGGCCAGGGTGGCGAGCAGCGCCGCCCAGGCGGGCAGTTTGATCAACACCCAGAGCGGGTCGTCGCTCGCGCGAGCAGCCGTGTAGTCGCGCCAGGCGATTTCAGCAAACTCCGCCGGCGAATATTGCCGAGTTATTGCCACGGGCGTGGGCAGGTGCGGCGGGTGGAGTTCGAACGCGTAGATCGTCAAAGCCGTCGCGCAGAAGATGCCGATTGCGGCCCAGCGTTGAATGCGCAGCGTTGCCAGAATCACGGCGCAGACGAAGAGACTCGCCAAAAAGAGCTGTTTCATGCCCCAAACGGCGATCCACGGTATCGAAAGAGCGCAGAGCGCCGCGGCAAGAACGGCGCGCACGGCGCCGCGCGTCGCGACGGCGAGCACCAGAAGTGCCGGAAGCGCAAAGCTCAGCTCTTCTTGATGGAGAAACGGGCCGGCGATCACGGCACAGAGCGCCGGGATGAAGACGAAAAGCTCGCGCCGCGCGAACGAACGCTGCGCGCGCGGTGCCAGCCACAGACCGAGCCCTAAGAGTAGAACGTAGGAGAGCGCGCCGGCGGCGCGCGCCGTCGCCGAAGCGAACCCGGCCTGCGTGGCGAGATACGTCAAGCTGTATTGAAACGGGAAGTACAGTTCCGAGGCAGCATGCGCGGGGAGCACGCCGGAAAAGTAGCTGACGAAACCGTTTGCTCCGAGCAGCAGAAATGCGGCCAACGCAAAAGCGGCAGCCGTCATCGCTAGCGCGACGCGTGCTCGTGGCACGAAGGCGAGCGTCGCCAGCGCGACCGGTAACCCGACCGTTGGTTCGATTGCCGTCGCGACGGCGAGCACGCCGGCGAGCTTCTCTCGTCCGCGCGACAGCGCGAGTCCGCACGAGGCGAGTGCCGCGAGGGAAAAGGGAACGATCTGTCCGGTATTCAGTCCGGCATAAGCGGTGGAGAGCAGCAACGCCGCGACCGCTAGGCTCAACGGCACGGCGAGGCCGGCCAGTGCCGCAGCGCAAAGTGCGACCGCGACGAGTATTGCCGCGGCGTCAATGGCGCGCGCGAGGGGAAACGGCAGTCGTGCCAGCGCCATGAACGGCAGAAAGTCGTAAGCGGGTTGCGGCGCCGGAACGGCTAGAGCCGGATTGGCGGCGAAGACGCGTCCGCGAAACGTCGTGCCGGCGTTGACGCGATGCTCGCAGGCGTGCAACGGCTCGTAGGTATACGGACTTGCCCTTGCGTCGAGGGCGGCGCCGGCGCAGAAGAAATCGGGGAAGTCATCCATGGCGCGCCACGGAAACGCGTCGCCGAGCCGCGCGAGATCGCGCAGTGCCGCGATCCCCAAAAGCAAGAGAAACGCCGTGAGGAGTATTCGGTTCGTGCCGGCGCGCATTACGCGGAGCTGGGACTGCGGCGGCGCACCGCTATCAGCGCGGCGGCCAGGATGCCGGTAAGCCCCAACCACGTCGGCACCTTGATCAGCAGCCACCCCGCACCGGGTTTAGGCAACGCCGCGACGTAGTCGGCCCAAGCGGCTTGGGCCAAGTCGCCGGGAGCGAACGATCGCGTCGTCGTTGCGACCATCGGCGGCGGCGGCGCGAGCTCGAAGGCGTAGAGCGTCAAGGCGACGATGCAGGGGAGGGCGATCGTGAGCGTCAGCCCGGCGCGCAGACGCCACAGAAGCACTGCGACGACGAGAACGGCGGCAAGAAAGAGTTTCTTGGCAATCCACGCCGCGATCCACGGTACCGCAAGCAACGCGACCGCAACGAGCGCGATATTGCGTGCCGGCCCGCGCAGCCGCCTCGCGAGCACGACCGCCGCGGGAATCGCAAAGGCCACGTTGACCATGTGAACGTACGGTCCGCCTAAAATGCTACAGGCTGCGGGGAGGTAGACCAGCATCTCGGGCGCGCCGATGGAGCGCGCCAGCCGAGCCCCGAGCCAAACGCCGACGGCAAGCATCGCCGCGTACCACGCCTCTCCCGCGAGCAGTGCGACGTTGGGCGCGAGCCCGGCGGCGCTCAAGAGATACGTCAGGCTGTATTGGTAGGCGTAGCCCGTTTCCGCCGCGGCCTGGGCGGGAAGCACCCGCGTCAAATATTCGGTAACGCCTCCCGCACCGGCGACGATAACTGCGGTGAGCGCCAGCGCCGCTCCGGCAAGCAGCAGCGCATGCCGAGTGCGCGGCGCGTAACAGAGCAGCGCGACGACGACGGGCAGGCCGAGATGCGGCTCGATCAGCGTCAGCGCGCCCAACACCCCAGCGATGGAGGCGCGCCCTTTGGCGAGCGCGACGCCGCAATAGACGAGCGCGACCAACGCGAAGGGCACGACTTGTCCGGCCGAGAGGAGCACGAAACCGGCCGGTAAGAGCAGCGCGAGCGCCGCAACGTCGAGTGGAACCGCAAGGAGGCTCAGGCCGAACATACATGCCGCGACGGCCGCGGTTATGGCGAGGGCATCGAGGGCGCGCGCCAGATCGAAGTCGAGCCTTGCCGCCGCCATGAACGGCGGAAAGTCGTAGGGGGGCAAGGGGGCGGGTACGACGCGACCGGGATCGCGGCGGTAGGCTTCGCCGGCATTGACGCGATGTTCGCATCCGCGCAACGGTTCGTAGCGATAGGGGTCGGCGCGCGCGTCGAGCACGGATCCGGCACAATAAAAATCGGAAAAATCGTAGAGTTGGCGCCAAGGGAGCGCGTCGCCGAGCCGAGCGAAGTCTCGCACCGCCGCCACGGCCAGAAGCGCCAGCGCCACCGTGATGACGACGCGTCCGGCTTTGCCGGCACGAACTCGGCGCATGCACGACACTAGCCGTTGCCGCGCGCAGACTCCTGCACGCCGCACCTCTTGCGCTTTAGATTCGACTGATATATAAGAAGTAGCACGCGCCGCCAAACGGCGCACGGTTCGTCAACGAACGAAGAGGTTGGGTGTGGCTCTTTGTTTACGCGCAGCGGCGTTGCCGCGCGAGCGCGAACGCCTCGTTGCGCAATATTGGTATCTGTGCCGGCGTGCGGCGCGACGTTTCATGCGTCGCGGACTCGACCGGGCGGATTTAGAGCAGACCGGTGCGATCGGTTTGATTAAAGCCGTCGACCGTTTCGATCCCGGGCAACGCGCTCCGTTCGAGGCCTATGCATGGCTGCTGGTCGTCGGCGAGCTGATGCATTACGTCCGCGACAGCGAGCGCGTCCTCCGGGCACCGCGGAACGTGCGCGACGCCGAGCGCCGATGGTCGGCGGCGGAACGGCAGTTGTGGAGCGCGCTCGGGCGCGAGCCGCGTGAAAGCGACGTCGCCCGGCGCGTCGGCGCGACGGCGGCCGAAATCCGCGAAATCCGAGCCTATCGCGCCAGCAATTGCGTGCTCTCGTTCGAGGTGCTCAATCTATCGGATCAGCGCGCCCTCGGGCCTCCGATCGACGAAATTCTCGATCGAATGACCGTGGAGCAGATGCTCGCGGCGCTTTCGCCGATCGAACGGCAGATCGTGCGCGCGATCTATCTCGACGGATTGCCGGTCGTGGAGGTCGCGCGACGCCTCGGCTACTCACGCCGTCACGTGACGCGGCTGCATCGCAGCGCCTTGGACCGGCTCAAGCACGCGCGCCGGGGCGACGTGCCGCAGTGAAGTAGCGTCGCCTCCCCGCGCCGAAGGGCGGCATCGCATGTTTCGCTACCTGACGGCGGGAGAGTCGCACGGTCCCGCGCTGGTTGGGATTCTCGACGGAGTTCCGGCGCATCTTCGTCTGGACGTCGCTGCCATCGACGAAACGCTGGCGCGCCGCCAGGGCGGCTACGGGCGGGGCGCGCGCATGAAGATCGAGAGCGACAGCGTCGAGTTTCTTGCCGGCGTTCGCGGCAGCGAGACGCTCGGCTCCCCGATTGCCGTGGTCGTGCGCAATCGCGACTACCTTACGCCGAAGAACCGCGCTCTGATGGACCCGCTCACCGGCGCGGGCGATCCGCTTACCAATCCGCGGCCCGGCCACGCCGATTACGCCGGAGCGCTGAAGTACCGGCAGCGCGACTTGCGCAACGTGTTGGAGCGCGCCAGCGCTCGCGAAACGGCGATGCGCGTCTGTCTCGGCGCGATCTGCGCACAGTTCCTCGGGGCGCTGGGAATCACGACGCGCAGCTACGTCGCGCGCATCGGACCGGTCGAAGCTCCGCCGCTCGACGACTGGAATCAGGAGGACGTAGAGTCGAGCGACGTGCGTTGTCCCGATCCGTCTGCGGCCCAAGCCATGATCGAAGCGATCGACGCGGCGCGCGGGTCGGGAGATACCATCGGCGGCCAGTTCGTCGTACGCGTGGACGGCATGCCGGTCGGCGTCGGGAGCAACCGTCAACCCAGCCAGAGGCTCGACGGCGTGCTCGCCGGCGCGGTAATGGGCATGCAGACCGTTAAGTCCGTCGAGATCGGCATGGGCGCCGGCGTCGCGGCCACCCCCGGCTCGAAAGCGCACGACGTCTTCGCCCTCGACGGCGACAGCGTCGTCCGGGGAAGCAATCGCGCCGGCGGCATCGAGGGCGGCATGAGCAACGGCGAGCCGATCGTCGTTCGCGTGTCGGTGAAGCCGATTCCGACGCTTATGAAGGCGCTTCCGTCGGTCAACCTGCACGCACGAACCGACGCGCCGGCGACGATCGTGCGCAGCGACGTCTGCGTCGTTCCGGCGGCGGCGATCGTCGGCGAAGCGATGGTGCGCTTGGCCTTAATGGCGCCGGTCTTGGAAAAGTACGGCGGCGACTCGATGGAGGAGACGCTGGATAATTTGCGCCGCGGCCGCGAGGCCGCCGATCGGCTCTTCGCACCCTGAACGGCGGACCGGCGCGCAAGCGCCACGTTGCGTTGGTGGGCTTTATGGGATGCGGCAAATCGACGATCGGACGCAAGCTGGCGCGAAGGCTCAACTATCGCTTCGTGGATACCGACGACCTCATCGTGCGCGCGCACGGCGCGATACCCGAAATCTTTGCCCGCGAGGGCGAGGCGGCGTTCCGCCGCTACGAACGCGAAGCCGTGCGCGAAGCGCTGGAGAGCGAAGCTGAAAGCATCATCGCGCTGGGCGGCGGAGCGCTGACCGTCGCGGGCAATCGCCGGCTGCTGGAGCGGCACGCCCATCGCGTCTTCATCAAAGCTTCGCCCGGTCAAATTCTCGCACGCTTGCGGCGCAGTCGCGAGGTTCGGCCGCTGCTTGGCAAGACGCCGACGCTGCGGCGCATCACCGAGCTCTACGCTCGGAGGATGGCGCAATACTTGAGCGCCGATCACGTGGTCGAAACGGAAGGCAAGCGCGCCGGCGACGTGATCGAAGAGACGATGGCCTGGCTGCACTTGCGCCGGGCCAAAGGCGCCGGCACGTGAACGTTTCCATCGCGAACTACGATCTGGGTTACCCGATCGTCGTTACCGGCGACGCAAGAGCCGCGGTCGACGATTTCGCCGAACGCCACGGTGCCCCGGCGGCGATCGTTTGCGATGCTAACCGGCACGTTCGCGCGATCGCGAAGACGGTCGGCGCGGGCCGCGCACCGATTCTCGCCTTTGCGTTGGGCGAGGAGCGAAAGCGACTCGCAACCGTGGAGCAGGTGCTGGACGCGATGCATCGCGCCGGCGTCGAACGCAACTCGTGGGTGCTGGGCGTGGGCGGCGGCATTGCCGGCGATCTCTTCGGATTTTCGAGCGCGACCTACATGCGCGGGATCGGCTACGCGCACGTAGCCACGTCGCTGGTGTCTATGGTGGATGCGGCGATCGGCGGGAAGACCGGCGTGAACTTGCGCGGCGGTAAGAACTTGGCGGGCAGTTTTCGCGACCCGGTCGCGGTCTTTTGCGACGTCAACGCGTTGCGGACGCTGCCCGGCGAGGCGCTGCGCGAGGGTCTGGCCGAGGTGGTCAAGGCGGCCGTCATCGAGGGCGGCGAGCTCTTCGAAGTGCTCGAGGAACTCTCGGGCGATCCCTTTGCAACGTGGCCGTGGGGCGAGCTTATTGCCGCGGCAATTAAAGTAAAGACGGCGATCGTCGCCGACGACCGCATGGAAGCCGGCTTGCGTGAGACGCTCAATCTCGGTCACACCTTCGCACACGGGATCGAGCGGGCGTCGCGCTATCGCATCACGCACGGCGCGGCGGTAGCGCTGGGCCTGCGCGCGGCGGGATTGCTGGCGTTGCAAACCGGCCGATTCGACCGTGCCGCGCACCTGCGCGTGCTCACCTTGCTCGCGCTCTTTGGAATGCCGCTGCAGACTGCGCTGGAGCCGGAGGCCGTCTTCCAGGCGATGCGCGCCGACAAGAAGCGTCGCGGCGGGCGGCTGCGTTTCGTGCTGCCGCGTGCAATCGGCGACGTCGAATACGGGGTCGAGTGCGCCGATGCCAGCGTGCGCGCGGTGCTCCGGCGGCTGCGCCGACCGCCGGAGAGTTTTCGTGCGCGTCGTTGACGCGCTCCCGATCGTTCGCTCGTCGCGCTTCGACCTGCCGTTGACCTACGATGCCGCGTCGCTCGAGCTGCGCGTCGGGGACGTAGTTCGAGCCGCTCTCGGAACGCGCGAGGTAATCGCGTTCATCGTCTCGCCGACGCGCGAGATCGCCGAGCCCAAGCAGCCGCTAAAGCCGATCTTGGAGCGATTGGCAGTTCCGCGGGCGTTCGACGAAGTGGGCTTGCACTTGGCGCGCTTTGTCGCCCAGCGTTACTGCTGCACGCTGGGTGAAGCGCTCGCAGCGGTGGTTCGGGCGGACGCGATTCCACACGTGCGCGATTCGTTCGCCGTGGCCGGGCCGGCGCCCGAGCCGCATCGTTTCCCTTCGATTCCACCGCGATTGATTCGGCTGATTTGGGGAGAGCTGCACGAAGGCTTTACCGCCGAGCAGCTCGTGCGCCATCCGGAGGCGCGCCGTGCGGCCGACCGTGCCGCGCTGCTGCGCCACGTGCGCGCCCTGGTGCGCGGCAAAGTTTTGGAACGACGGCGCTCGGTGGTCGAACCGCGCATCGGTGAGTACCGCGTTCGCGTGCTGGAGCCGGCAGCGGGTTCGGTAAGGGGAAAGAAGGCATCGGCGCTGGCCGCTTTCGTGCGCGAGCGTCCCGGCGTGGCGCGTTCCGAGGCCGTGTTGGCCGGATTCAGCGGGGCGGTGATCGCTCGCGCGATCGCAGCCGGCGCAGTCGTCGAACGCTCGGTGCGGCCCGCAACGGAACGTCGCGGCGCGGCCGAGGAAGCAGCGTCGCTTACGCCGACGGACGAGCAACGTCGAGCGCTCGAGCGTATCGATCGCGCGTTGGCGCGCCCGGAACATCCGCCGCTGTTGCTTTACGGCGTCACGGGCAGCGGTAAGACGCTGGTCTACGTGGAGGCGATTCGGCACGTGCTCGCAGGGGGACGGCGCGCCATCGTGCTCGTTCCGGAAATATCGTTGACGCCCCAGACGGCGCAGCGTTTCGAGGCGGCGTTCGGCGATCGAGTCGCGGTGCTGCACTCGGCGCTCTCCGATCGCGAGCGTTTCGACGCCTGGCAGGCGTGCGCTCGGGGCGAGATCGACGTAGTCGTCGGAGCCCGCAGCGCGGTCTTCGCGCCCTTGCCTTCGGTGGGACTCGTGGTCGTCGACGAGGCGCACGATCCGTCGTACAAGCAGGAGTCGGTGCCGCGGTATCACGCCGTCGCGGTGGCGGCCGAACGGATGCGCTGCGAAGGCGGATTGCTGGTGCTCGGCAGCGCGACGCCTTCACTCGAGAGTTACGCCGCGGCGCGCGCCGGCAAGCTTACGCTCTTGGAGCTACGCGAGCGCGCGACGGCGCAGCCGATGCCCGGCGTTGTGGTCGTCGACCTGCGCAAAGAGTTCGAAAGCGGCAACCACGGCATCTTCAGCAACGCGCTGGTTCAGGCGCTGGGAGAACGGATCGCGCGGGGAGAGAAGAGTCTGCTCTTCGTCAACCGCCGGGGCAGCGCCGGCGCGATGGTCTGCCGTGCCTGTGGAGCTTCGCCGCAATGCCCGCGCTGCAGCGTCGCGCTCTCGGTGCATCGCAGCGAACGGCTGCTGCGCTGCCATTACTGCGATTACCAGTCACCGATTCCGCGCCGTTGTCCGGCATGCGGCTCGGAGAACATCCGGGAGCTGGGTATCGGTACGGAGCGCGTCGCCGAAGAGGTCGCGCGCCTATTTCCGGCGGCGCGCGTTCTACGCATGGACTCGGACACCACGACGCGCGTCGGCGATCACGCCCGCATCCTCTCGGAGTTCGAGGCGAACGGCGACGTGCTGGTCGGTACGCAGATGGTGGCCAAGGGTTTGGATTATCCGACCGTTACGCTCGCCGCCGTCGTCGCCGCCGATATCGGCCTAAACGTGCCGGATTTTCGCGCGGCGGAGCGCAGCTTCGCCTTGATCGCCCAAGTCTGCGGCCGCAGCGGACGCATGCGCCGCGGGGAAGCGATCGTGCAGAGCTACGCTCCCGATCATCCGGCGATTACCTTTGCCGCGCGTCACGATTACGACGGTTTTGCGACGGCGGAGTTACAGGAACGCGAGCTTTCGGGCTTTCCCCCGGCACAGCGTTTGGCGTATCTGGGAGTGTTGGGACGCAGCCGGACAGCCGTCGTCGAACGGGCCGGCGAGTATGCGGCGATTCTGCGCCGCAGCGAGGTTGGAGAAGTGCTCGGTCCGGCGCCATACCCGATCGCCCGAGTTAACCAGGAGTGGCGCTATCGCGTCGCGGTCAGGACTCGCAAGCCGGCAACGCTGCGGCGCGTTTTACGCGAGCGAATTCTGCCGAAGGCGCGCGCCGATGCGGCAACGCGCCTGGCGATCAATATCGATCCCTAGGTCGGATTACTTTTTCGAGCGGCTCGAGCGCTTGGTCGTCTTCGCCGGAGCCGTGGCGGCACGGCGCATTGCTTTGGCCAGGCGCGATTTCTTGCGCGCAGCCTTGTTGGGATGGATGATTCCTTTGGCGGCGGCTTTATCGTAGGCGCTCTCGACGGAGCCGGCAGCTGCGGCCTCTCGCGAGGCGACGGCGCCCTTGAAGAGCGTTTTGAGGCTGCTCTTGACGGCCTTGTTGCGCGTTTCGCGCTTCTCGGATTGTATGGCCCACTTCTCGGCGGCCTTGATGTTCGGCAAGCAGACTCCCCTAGCTAAAGCGCAAGCGAAAGAACGCCGAGTATCATAGCAGGTGCCCGCGCGAGGTGTCCAGGCCGCGCCCCCCGCGAGGCTAGGCCGGTTCCAAGATCATCCGGCGGTAGCTGGCATAGCGGCTGGGAGCCATCGTGCCGTCGGCGGCGGCCGCAGCGACGGCGCAGTCGGGTTCGGCCAGGTGGGTGCAGTCGGCGAATCGGCAGAGCGCCGCCAGAGGCGGGATCTCGCGAAAGGCCGGCGCCAGGGTTCGGGCGTCGACGCCGCCCAGGCCGAACTCGTTGATCCCCGGGCTATCGATTAGGAAGCCCCCAGCGAGCCGGTAGAGTCGTCCGGCCGACGTCGTCTGGCGTCCCAGTCCGTGCCGCGAGACCTCGCCCACCGACGTGTCCCCTCCCAGCGCTCTAAAGATGGTGCTCTTTCCGACACCCGAGTTGCCGGCCAGCATGGCGTGGCGGCCCGCGATCAGATCGCGGAGCGGCTCGATCTCGCCGCGCTTGGGATTGACCACGATCGTGGGATACTCCAAGGCGCGATAGATGCCGGCCAGGCCCTCGCAGACTGGGGGTTCGGCCAGGTCGGGCTTGGTAAGCACGACCGCGGCGGCGATTTTTTCGAACTCGGCAAAGGCAAGCAGTTGGTCGAGGGTGATCGGCCGCGGCGCCGGATTGGCCAGCGAGGTGACGGTGACGAGCAAATCGACGTTTGCCGCCATCGTCTTCGACCGGCCGCCCGCGCTATGGCGTCGTAGAGTCAGCGTCCGTGGCTCGATGCGCTCCACGACCGCATGTCCCTCTTCGAGCACGCGCACCGCAACGACGTCGCCCGGAACGGGCATATAGCGCTTGCCCGACATTCGGCGAAGCGACGCAAGACGCGGCAGCGACTCGCCGTCGATCGAGATCCATGCCGAATTCTTCCCCGTCGAAACGACGAACGCACGTTGCAGATCGCTCATTCGCAAGATTGCACGCCGGCAACGGCAAACGTTGAAACGAGCGTGACTTACTTGACCTTGAGCATGGAGGGAGTTCCGACCGACAAGCAACGCCACGCACTCGAGGAGGCCGCGCGGCGCGGCGGCGGAAATGCGATTTGGCGCAGCAGCGCTGCGGCGGGGCGTTCGTACGCATCCATCGCGCTGCCGAAACCCGATGCCGGCGCGTCGATGCCAATGCCCGCGGGGGCGACGCTATACGAAAAGGCGGTCATTGCCTTGGCAGTTTTCCCTGCGCTGGCCGAAGCCTTGCCGCCGCTAATGGACGCACTGGCCGGCGATGGGCGCCCGGCGGGAATATTGACCTGTCACACTATTCCTAACGGCATCGTCGTGGAGTGGGATCCGAGCGTCAGCGGCGCGCGCCTGGTGACGAGCCTGATCGACGCCGAGCTGGGACGCTTCGCCTGCGGCCGCACCAACGAGCTGCTCTCGCCGCTTCCCCCCGAGGTTGCAACGGCGGTTGCCGCCGAGGGATTGCGGGCCGAACAAATCGTTGTGGAGCGGGTCTTGGAACTGCAGATCGGAAGCGACCGTGTTTAGCACCATCGGGCACTACGTGGGGATCTCCGATGTAGTCGACGTGATCGCGACCAGCATTCTGATCTACTACGTCTTGCTGTTGATTCGCGGGACGCGCGCCGTGCAGATACTGATCGGAATTCTCGTTACCGTCGGCTTGCTTGGCTTGGCAAATCTCTTCCAACTGGCGCTCTTAGCGACGATTCTGCGGTTGATGGTCGTCGGCGCTGCGGTCACAATTCCGATCGTCTTTCAGCCCGAACTGCGACGGGCGCTCGAACAGATCGGCCGCGGCGGTCTCTTCCGTATGGAGAGCGGCGACGGTGAAAGCCCGTGGGGACGCCGGCCCGAGGACCGCACCGTCGCGCTGCTCGCTCACACCTGTTTTCTGCTCGGCTTGGGAAGGCGCGGCGCGCTGCTGGTCCTCGAGCAGCAGACCGGGCTCAAAGAGTACTGCGAGAGCGGCACCATGATGCACGCCGATATCAGCGAGGAACTGCTGCTCTCGATCTTCTCGGTCGCTTCTCCGCTGCACGACGGTGCGGTGATCGTCCGCGAGCGGCGCATCGAAGCCGCCGCATGTTTGCTGCCGCTGGCCGAACAGTCGCTGATGCACGGCCGTCTGGGAACGCGCCACCGCGCGGCGCTGGGTCTGAGCGAGCAGACCGACGCGGTTATCATCGTCGTCTCCGAGCAGACCGGCGGAATCAGGATCGCGCGTTCGGGGAAGCTTTCCCGCCCCGTCGACGACGAGCAGCGGCTGATCAAGATGCTGCTCGCGGTTACGCGTCCGCCGCGCCATCTGCGCCGGCGGCCGAACGACTTCATCTCGAACCTGCGCGCGAGGCTGCGATCGGGACGCGAGTCGTCGGAACTCGTTTCGTAACGCCGCATCGTGCAGATCGTCCGAAAGAACTTCGCGCTCAAACTCTTGGCAGTAAGTTTGGCGATCGTCGGCTGGGCCTATTTCCGCTTCGCCAGCAACCCGATCGTCGCAACCGCGCAGTTCAACCAGCAGGTTTCCATTCCGATCACGGCGGTGAACTTACCGTTCGGCTTCGTGGCTCATTACGCCGACCGCCAAGCGATAGTAACCGTTGCCTCAAAGCGCGGTGAGCCGGCGATCAAACCGGAAGAGATCAAAGCCGTTCTCGATCTGACGAACAAGGAAACGGGCGTCTACAACGTGCCGGTTCAGTTGGTCGCGCCCGACGTGGTGGTGCAGAGCCTCAGCCCGGCATCGGTAACGCTGACGGTAGAAAAGCTCGAGGAGCACTCGTTCCCGGTGACGGTTCACTATGTGGGAACGCTGCCCACCGGCATCGTGGTAAGCGACGCGCAGACCGAGCCGCAAGCCGCCGTCGTGCGCGGCCCGATGTCGTTGCTTGCCCAAGTGGCGGCGGTGCACGTGGACGTGACGCTGCCAAGCGAGCCGAAAGCGCTCGACGAAATGGTGCGGCCGACCGCGGTCAACGCCGGCGGCGCCGAGGTCGCGGGGCTCGCCGTCGCTCCGAACTTGGTGCGCTTGCGCGTGCGTTTCGTCGCGGGGTCCGACAAGTGAGCCGGCTCTTCGGAACCGACGGCGTTCGCGGCGTCGCCAACCGCGACCTTACGCCGGAACTCGCTTATCGCCTCGGTAGGGTGACGGCGAGCCTATTGGCGGAAACGGTGGAGCGTGCGCCGGTGATTATCGGGCGCGATACGCGCCTCTCGGGCTCCATGCTCGAAGCCGCCATAGTAGCCGGCATCACCTCGGTGGGTCGCGACACGATCTCGTTAGGCGTCGTTCCGACGCCGGCCGTCGCCTGCGTCACGAAGCGCACGTCCGCAGCGGCGGGCGTGGTGATCAGCGCTTCGCACAATCCAATTGAAGATAACGGCATCAAGCTCTTCGGCTCGGACGGTTTTAAGTTCGCCGACGCTTTCGAAGACGAAATCGAAGAGTTGATCGACGCGACCGATCTGCCGCGACCGATCGGGGCGGGCGTCGGGAAGGCCCGCGTGGCGCAGAACCTGGCGCGGCACTATTACGAAGAGCTTTACGCGGAAGCGGCGGACCTTACGGGCCTGACCGCGATCGTCGACGGCGCGTGCGGTGCGGCGTACGCGATCGCACCCTACGCACTGCACAAGCTTGGTGCGACCGTCATCGAGATCAACTGCGAAGACGAGGGAGCGAGGATCAACGTCGGCGGCGGAGCGACCGACCTGCGTCCGCTGCAAGCGGCGGTGCGCGCGAAGATCGCCGAGGGGGAGCGGCGGGTCGTCGGCGTGGCCTTCGACGGCGATGCCGACCGGGCGCTTTTCGTGGACGAAAGCGGCGCGGTGGTGAGCGGCGACCACGTGATGTTCGCGCTGGCTTGCGATTTGCACGGGCGCGGCGAGCTGCGCGGCGATGCGGTCGTCGCAACGGTGATGAGCAACATCGGTTTCGAGCGCGCGCTGCAAAACCACGGGATCGAGCTGGTGCGGGCCGCCGTGGGCGACCGGTACGTTCTGGAGAAGATGCGCGAAGGCAATTACGTGCTCGGAGGCGAGCAGTCGGGGCACGTCGTCGACTTTCGCTACAATACGACGGGCGACGGACCGCGAACTGCGGTGACCCTGCTGAGCCTGATGGTTGCGCGCGGAGCGTCGCTGCACGAAATGGTTTCCGAAATCGTGGTTGCGCCGCAAGTGCTGCTCAACGTGCGCACCGACCGTCGCGAAGTGCTCGAAAGCAGCGCGGTGCGCGACGAGATTGCCGCAGCGCAGGCAAAGCTGGCGGGGACGGGCCGTTTACTGATTCGTCCGTCGGGAACCGAACCGTTGATCCGCGTGATGGCGGAGGGCGACGACCGCTCGATCATCGAGGGTGTGGCCGCCCGCGTCGCCGGCCGGATCGAGCAGGAGGCCGAGCGCTTGGCAAAAAGCGAGGCATCGTCCGGGCAAGTCGATGGAGCGGGAAGGGCACGCCAACGGGATGCCGAAGCGCCCGCCAATCTGGGGAGTCGCGAACGGCCGATATAACGGCTCATCGGGGCACCCGCTTTACCTAGACAGGTCACTGAGTCGGGATGCACGTCCCGAGCGGGGGATGTCCCGGTAGGGGTGAATGGGCCGGTCGGTCCTAGGGCTACTCTTTCCCGCCCGAACCCGTCAACTAACCCCGCAAGTGTCGAGAAAGAGGAGTCGGTTCTTGCGCCGTTCGTTGCTCGTTGGGGCTTTTGCCTTATTTGTCGCTAGCGTGGGCTTTACGGCTCGTGCTGACGCTGCTACGTCACCGCAGCTCGGCTACACGGGATCCTCGGCTAACGCCAACGCTCAGGCCGTCAGTCCTGACGTCGCCGAGTGGACTTCCCGCCTGATCATTACCTCGCCGGCCGCGCACCATCACAGCATGAACCGCCTCGCCGGCGGAATTCTGGCGCGCACCTCGCGGATCGCGCAAGAGCTCACCAGAAGCGCGCTGCGCTTTCTGGGCGTGCCCTACGTGTTCGGGGGAACCAGCACGTCCGGCTTCGACTGTTCCGGGTTCGTACAGCACGTCTTTGCCGGGCTCGGGATCGGGCTGCCGCGAACCGCCGACGCGCAATACGATGCCGGGAGGCCGGCCACCGGCGGTCCACGAGCGGGCGACCTGGTGTTTTTCGACACTTACGGCGGCGTCTCGCACGTGGGCATCTACCTGGGCAAAGGACGGTTCGTGCATGCCAGCTCGAGCCACGGCGTGATGGTGAGCCACCTGTCGGACTCCTATTGGGCGGCGCGGTACGTCGGCGCTCGCCGAATGGTCGCGACCCGCAACAAGTAGCCGTCGCGGGCCCGCTGCCGGGGCATTGCCGCCCCAGCGATAGTTCCGCTTGCCGTTTGGGGTTACCATAAGCAAGGCCAAGTGCCGAGCGATGGGGTGTAGCCAAGCGGTAAGGCAGCGGACTTTGACTCCGCCATGCGTTGGTTCGAATCCAGCCACCCCAGTTTTTACCTCAAGCTGCATTGTCTGGAGGAACTGGACGATGACGTCATTATCGATGAGCCGACCGGCGCTCGCAGCTGCCGCGGCTCTTTTGTTGTCTGCCTGTCGGGGACCGGCAAACTCGATCTTTTCCACGTCGCCGTCGCCGGCGGCGCAACGCGCGGCGAGCGGCGTGAAGGTTGCGATGGGTCCCGCGGCTTCGGGATGGGCGCCGGCCGATCTTCAAGCCCGCTACAATCTTCCGTCCTCGACGAAAGGCTCGGGGCAAATCGTCGCGATCGTCGATGCGTACGACAATCCGAACGTCGCGTCGGACCTGGCGACGTATCGCTCCAACTACGGTTTGGGAACGGCGGACTTCACCAAGTACAACCAGCAAGGTCAGACCGGTAGCTATCCGCAGGGGAACACCGGATGGGGCGTCCAGATCGACGTCGACGTCGAGATGGTATCGGCGAGCTGTCCGCTCTGCACGATCTACTTGATCGAAGCAAACAGTGCCGAAGGCAGCGACCTTGCCGCATCCGTGCGCGAAGCGGTCAAGCTCGGCGCGCACATCGTGAACGCCAGTTGGGGCTGCGCCGGCTCCTACACCTGCGTATCGAAGAAAGACTTCGGCGCAAAGGGCGTTACCTATCTCGCCGCTGCCGGCAGCGGTGGCGGACTCAGTGCGCCTTCGGTATTCGATACCGTCGTGGCGGTCGGCGGCACGATGCTGTCCAGGAACGGTTCGCAATACAGCGAGAGCATCTGGTCGCCTCCGGGCGGTTGCGCGCGCCACATCAAGAAGCCGAAATGGCAGCACGACGGCTACTGCAAGTATCGCCTGACCAACGACGTCGCGGCCGTTGCGAACGACCTAGCGGCGTACGACTCCTATGGCTACGGCGGTTGGGCAAAGATCAGCGGCACCGGCGTCGCGAGTCCGCTCTTAGCGGGCGTCTTTGGGCTGGCCGGCAACGCGTCGAAGCAGACGGGCGGAAGAACTTTCTGGAAGGCAGGGCATCACCGGCATCTGTATGCGCTGAGCGGTTCGTGCGGCGGTTACGGCTACGGTCAATACACGACGTGCACCGGCTGGGGCTCGCCCAACGGCATCGGCGCGTTCTAGTGGTTCGGGGGTGCGCGTCGACGCGTGACAAAGCGTCCGAACGGTAAAGCGTAGCGCACGCCTGCCGTCGAAATGGTCGCCGCAATGGGCAGCGACGCAACGTTGCACGTCACCAATGGCGACGGGGCGCTCTATCTGTTGAAGAAGGCGGGGATCCCCGGGACGCACCTAGCGTGGCGCGACGCGCTCAACGATGGTCCGGTGCCGGCCGGCCTCGCGCTGGAAGAGGCGAGCGGTTTGCGAGCGCGCTATTTCGCCGAGCGAGGTTACGGAAACCCGATCAAACTCATCCACGACTTCGAGCGCCGTGACGCGCAGCTGCGGCGCGCGCGCGAGTTTCAAGAGGTCGTACTGTGGTTCGAGCACGATCTGTACGATCAGTTACAGCTGCTGCAGATTCTCACGACGCTCGAGGAACTCGATCTGGAAGCCGGCCAGGTAGCCGTCGTACAAGCAGACCACTATATCGCCGGCATGACGGTGGACGAGATGTCCCCGTTGTTACGCAAGCGGCGCACGGCGACGGCCGCGATCTTCAAGTCGGCTCGACGAAGCTGGGAGCGCTTTACGTCGTCGTCGCCGGCGGAACTCTATGCCGCCGCGAACGAAGATGCCATCGGACTTCCATTTTTGCGCGCAGCAATACGGCGTCTCTGCGAAGAGTATCCGTGGACGCGCGACGGCCTTTCGCGTTCGCAGCGGCAAGCACTCGAGGCGGTAGCGCGCGGTCCGGCTAGCATCGACGAACTCTTCACGCGCGCAGGGGATCGAGAAGAAGCGACGTTTCTGGGAAAGCGCAGCTTCGCGCGGATTCTCGACCAGCTCGCGGGCGGGGAGAGCGCGCTAATCGAGCGCGAAGGCGAACAGTTGGCGCCGAGCGCGTTGGGCCGGCGCGTCCTCGCGGGAGATGCGGATTGGCTCGACGAGCATGCCATCGACCGGTGGGTCGGGGGCGTGCATCTCGTGCCCGAGCGCTGCGTTCGATGGGACGACGACGCGGCCAGGTTCGCGTGAGCGCCGACGCGAAGGACACGACTTGCATGACCCACGATGAATTGAGCATTGATCTGCGCACCGAAGAGGGAGGAGTGCTCGTTTTCGGGCTGCGCGGGAGCCTCGATCTCGCCACGGCGCCGACCGTGCGGGCAGCGCTGAACGAAGCCACCGATACGGGGCCGCACGACATCATCGTCGATCTGACGCAACTGGAGTTTCTCGATTCGACCGGGCTGGGCGTCCTCATCGGCGCGCACCGGCGCGTGGCCGAACATGCCGGATCTTTTCGCCTGGTGATCGGAGACGGCGCGATCGCGCGTCTGCTCAACATCACCGGATTGATCGGCGTCTTCGCCGTCTACCGATCGCTTGAAGACGCGCAGCAAAAGCGCGATCGCGTTCAGGCGAGTCTCTAAGCTTCGTTAAACGCTTCGTCGACGAGCTCGACGACGTGTTTGACGCTCGCACGATAGCCCGCGTCGCGTAAGCCTGCCGCCACTTGTATCGCGCAGCCGGGATTTGCCGTTACCACGACCGTCGCGCCGGTGCGCTCGATCGCGCGCACTTTACGCCGCTGCAGCCGCGACGCCATCTCCGGTTGGGTGAGGTTGTATATCCCGGCGCTGCCGCAGCAGAGGTCGCTTTCATCCATTTCAACGAGTCGGAGCCCGGGAATCTTTGAGAGTAGGCGACGCGGCGCACGGGCAACGCGCTGTGCGTGAACGAGGTGGCAGGGCTGTTGATAGGTCGCGGTTGCGTCGACGCTGCGGCTCGGCGAGCCGAGATCGAGAGCGTCGAGGACTTCCGTGACGTCGCGCACGCGAGCCGAAAAACGCTCGGCTCGCGCGGCCCACTCCTGCTCGCCGGCAAGCAGCTCCCCATACTCGCGCAACGCGCTGCCGCAGCCCGCCGCATTGACGACGTAGACCTCGGCGCCGCTCTTCTCGAAGGCAGCGATATTGCGCTTTGCCAACGCGCGCGCAAAATCGCGGTCTCCGGCGTGAACCGCAATGGCGCCGCAGCAGCCCTGCTCCGCGGGGACGGTCACCGAGAGTCCCCCACGGCAGAGCATGCGCAGCGTCGCTTCGTGAACCGATGGAAAGGCGACGGGCATGATGCAGCCCGCGTGCAGCATAGCGAGGCCTTGTGGGCGCGGTGCGTCGAAACGCCGGCCCCCGGCGAAGAAGAAAGAGGGCGAGATCGGCGGCGCCAGTTTGGCGGCCGCACCCAGCCCGACGAGTCCGGCGATCCGGACGAGCCGCGTCTGCTGCGCGAAGCGTAGGATCCGGGCCGCGGCGCGCATCAGTTCGGGGCGCCCGAAGAGCGCCCGCATCAAGCCCTGCGTCAAACGGGAACGCGTACTCTCGGCCGGCATTTGCGCGCGCAGTATTTGCGCCCGGGCGGTTTCGAGGAGTTGGCCGTAGGCAACGCCGGAAGGACAGGCCGCTTCGCAGGCGCGGCAGTCGAGGCACTCGTGCATCTGGTGGACGAAGCCGGCGCCGAGCAGGTCGAGCTGCCCCTGCGCCACCGATTTGATCAGACTAATGCGGCCGCGCGGTCCAGACGTTTCTGTCATAGTTTCCAGGTAGGTCGGACACGACGGCAAGCAGAGCCCGCACCGTATGCAGGCGTCATAGATTGACGCTTTCGGCTGGTCGGTTCCGCTGAATCCCTGCGGCGCAGTCATCGGCGCTCGAGGGCTTCGCCTGCACGGTCGTCAGCTCTTCCGGCAAATCGTCGCGGCATCAAACTCGGGAGGTAGCGTGAAGAAACGAATCAAGGTTGCGGTCACCGGTGCGGCCGGACAAATCGGCTATGCGTTGCTCTTTCGGGTCGCCTCCGGGCAGATGTTCGGAGCCGATACCGAGCTCGAGCTTCAGCTGCTGGAATTGGAAGCGGCGCTGCCCAGCCTCAACGGCGTCGTCATGGAACTGGAAGACGCTGCCTTCCCTCTGCTCAAGGCGGTGCGAACCGGTTCGGACGTCGACGAGGCGATGAATGGCGTCAACTGGGCGCTGCTGGTCGGAGCCGTGCCGCGCAAGGCGGGCATGGAGCGTTCGGATTTGCTGCGCATCAACGGACAAATCTTCACCGAGCAGGGTCGCGCGATCAACGAGCGCGCCGCCAAGGACGTCCAAGTCTTCGTGGTCGGCAATCCGGCCAACACCAACTGTCTCATCGCAATGGAGAACGCGCCGAAGGTTCCTAAAGAGCGTTTCTTTGCCATGACGACGCTGGACGAGCTGCGCGCCCGCGCTCTGCTGGCGCGTAAGAGCGGTGCCGACATCACGGCCATCACGCAAATGGCGATCTGGGGAAACCACTCCACGACCCAGTATCCGGACTTCGCGCACGCCAAGATCGGCGGCAAAGCCGCACACGAGGCGATCGGCGATCGCGCGTGGCTCGAGAACGAATTTATCTCGACGGTGCAGAATCGCGGCGCGGAAGTGATCAAGGCGCGCGGAGCCTCGTCGGCGGCATCGGCGGCAAACGCTGCCGTGGTTGGCGTTTACAATCTCACCCACGATACGCCGGAGGGCGAGTATTACTCGGTCGGACGCTGCTCGAACGGTGAGTACGGCATCGATCGCGGCTTGATCTTCTCGTTCCCGTCGCGAACGGAGAACGGCGTCTCGCGCATCGTGGAAGGGCTCGACCACGACGACTTCGGCAGGGGCAAGCTGGCGCATACCCTCGACGAGCTGCGCAAGGAGCGCGACGCGGTTCGGGAGCTTGGCCTGGTTCCCGCCTAAGCGGGGAAACGGACTCGGTACGGGGCTAACCGAAATACGAGGCTAGATGAAAGCCTCTTCGAAGCACCAGCCCGATCTCGATCTGATCCACGTCAACGTGGCTTCAACGGCCGGCGCCTATACCGTAGGCAACGCGTCGTTCTTTCGCTACATCTTGCGGCTAGGCGAGCTGGGGCTTCCGCTTTCACTGGCCGATCAAGAGGCCGTTGACGTGCTGGCCGCGGTGCCGCACGCGCTGGGCCCCGAAGAAGAGATTCCGTCCATTTCGGGTCGAGGCTGGCGCGTGGTGCCGGCCCAGGGCGAGCTGGATTGGCCGGTTTTGGAAGCCACGCCCGAGCGGCTGCATAGCGCCCTCGAGCGAGCGCGCAGCCTGCTGTGGACGCACGCCGCCCGCTTTGCCGTAAGCGCCGGCGAGATGGCAGCGATCGAAGACGAGCTTGAAGCGGTTTACGGCGTAATCATGCGCGCCGAGGCTGCGGGCGTCGCCGTCAACATCTCTTACGTCGCTTAACGCGATCCAAAAGTGAACCTGGTCTGCGAGTTGCCGCTGCGCGGTGCGGGCGGCGAACCGATTTCTTTTGCTCGCACGGTCTATTCGCACGGATGCGCCGAGCTGCCGCCCGCCGCGGTGGAAAGCTCGCCGCTCGTATATCGCCGAGCGTTTCGCGCCGGAGCGCGCGTCGTCGAGGCGGCGATGCGCGAGCGCGACGGAATGCTGGTTGTCGAAACTCCGGCAAGACTCGGAACGCGAGCGGCAGCACGCATCGCTTCAGAGGTCGCGACGATGTTTCGCCTCAGCGAAGATCTCTCGCCGTTTTACGCGAGCATCGCCGGGGACGCGCTCCTAGGATGGGCCGCGCACGGTGCGGGGCGCATTCTCGCCAGCCCGACGGTTTTCGAGGACGTCGTCAAGACGATCTGCACGACCAACTGCGCGTGGTCGGCGACGGTGCGGATGACACGCGCGCTCAGCGAGCTGGGCGAAGGGGCCTTCCCCGAACCCGAGCGGATGGCCGCAGCTCCCGAATCGTGGTATCGCGACGAAGCTCGCGCCGGCTACCGCGGCGAGTACCTGCGAAGCATTGCGAGCAACGTCGCCGGTGGTGCGCTCGATTTGGAGTCGCTGCGCTCGTTCGAGCGCTTCGGAGACGATGAGGTCGAAGAGCGGCTGCTCGAGCTTCCCGGAATCGGTCCGTACGGCGCGGCGCACGTCATGCAACTGCTTGGCCGCCATCGGCGCTTGGTGCTGGACTCGTGGACGCGGCCGAAATTTCTGCGGGTCAGCGGAAAGCGGCGAGCCGCCGACTCGACGATCCAGCGCGCTTTCGCGCGCTACGGCAAGTACGCCGGCCTGGCGTTCTGGCTCTTTCTTACGCGCGACTGGGTCGAGGACGACGTCGAGCGTTGACGGCCGTCGGGAAACTTCTATCCGAAGTCTCTGCAAATCACCGGCTCGCCGAACGTGCGACTTCAAGATCCGGCGGTCGCCGGCTCAGCGCATATAGCGGTTGCATCCACAGCACCGCCAGGCAGCCCGCGATTGCGGACGCCATTGCGATCCACAAAGGTACGGTCGCAAGATGAAGCACCCTAGCTAACGGAGGCCAGAGTACCGCTAATGCTAGGCTAGCGGCAGTTCCGGCGGCGATCGGAACGATCGTACGATTATCGCGCAGGCTGACCTGCCAGATGGCCCGGCTGCCGGCCCGCTCGACGAAGATCAGCGAGATTTGCCCTGCGAACATCGCTATTAGAGCGGCCGCACGCGAAGCGTCGACGCCTAGGCCGGAACGAAGAGTCAGGCTGAAGATCGCGACGACCGTCACGGCTAGTGCGCCTCCGAGAACGACTGCGCGTGCCCAGTCGTCGCGTCGCAAAAGTCCGGCGTGCGGTTTTCGCGGCGGCCTGGTCATGAGATCCGAGGGGGGAGGATCGTTCTCGAAAACGAGGGCCGAGGTTGGATGGACGATCAGCTCGAGCCAGATGAGGTGGATCGGCAACAGCAAGATCGGCGCCCCGAGCAAAGGCAGAAGAAACGCGCCGAGCAGCAGCGGAGCGTGAAAAGCAATCAGATAGGAGAAGGCATGGCGCAGGTTGCCGAAGATTCTCCGCCCGTCCGCGACGGCATGAACGATCGTGCGCACATCATCGTCAAGAAGAATGAGGTCGGCTGCCGCACGTGCCACCTCCGTTCCCCCTCGCCCCATCGCAACACCGATATCGGCTTCGCGTAAGGCGAGCGCGTCGTTCGTGCCGTCTCCCGTCATCGCGACAACCTCGCCTGCGGCATGCAAGGCGCGAACGATACGCAGCTTTTGTTCCGGGCGAACGCGGGCGAAGACGTCGATGCTCCGGATCTGCCTTTGAAGCTCTTGGTCGTTCCACGAGTTCAGATCTGAATCGCCCGACGCTAAAGAGACTGCGTTTAACCCCGATGCTAGGGCGATGGCCCGAGCGGTCGCCGGGTGGTCGCCCGTTATCATGATAAAGCGGATGCCCGCGGCGCGGCATTTCGCCACCGCTTCGACGGCAGCGGGCCGAAGCGTATCTGCAAACGCGATCAATCCAATCAAGCGCAACGCGGTGCTCTCGACCGGGCGTTCATGGAGCGTAGGCGTCTCGGCGCGCGCTACCGCGAGGACGCGCGCGCCGCGGTTCGCTTGCTCTTCGAGAAAGGCTGTAAACCCCTCGGGCGCTTGGCCGCCGCATCGCTCGAGCAGGACTTCATACGCACCCTTTGCCGCGACTACGTAAGCGGGACCAACGCGCCAAACACTCGCTGCATAGCGGCGGGCGGGGTCGAACGGAATCTCGACGGCCCGCCGGCTCAGATCGGGCGGCGCCCCGTAGGCCTCGAAAATCGCCGCGTCCAGCGGATCGCCCGAGTCTGCATCGGCCGCCAGTGCCGCAGTGGCGATGACGTTTTCGATGCGGTCGCCGGCCACCGCGATGGCAGCTTGAACCGCAAGTCTGCCGAAAGTCAGCGTGCCGGTCTTGTCGACGCAAATTACCGTGGTTGAACCGAGGGTCTCGGCAGCCGAAAGGCGGCGGACGAGAGCGTTGTCTTTGGCCAAGCGCCATGCGCCGAGTGCAAGATACAACGTGTAAACCATCGGAAGCTCTTCGGGAATCGCAGCCATCGCAAGACTCACGCCGGCGATTACGGCGATTGCCCACGAGTCGCCGTGCCAGCGCTGAACCGCCACGATCAGGATGCAAGCCGCAATGACGCCGATGGCGACGTTGAAAACGATGCGGTGAATGGAACGTTCGATCGGCGTGCGTTGCCCGCGCAATCCCGCGAGCGTACGGGAAATGCGCCCATACTCGGTCGAGCGGCCGGTACGCTCGACCTCTGCCACCCCTCGTCCGGATCGCACGACCGTACCGGCCAGTATTGCCCGTCTGTCGTTGTCTTCCGGCGATTTTTCTACCGGTAACGATTCGCCGGTCAACGCCGCTTCGTCGACCAGCAGTCGCGTTGCTTGGAGCAGGTAGCCGTCGGCGGCAATAACATCGCCTTCACGCAAGAGCAGGGTGTCGCCGGGCACTACCTCGGAAGCGGGAAGCTGGAGTTCGCATCCGTCACGGACGACGCGAGCCCGCGGCGGCGCCGAACGGCTCAATTCTTCTAAGGCACGATCCGAGCGGTACTCCAACACCGCCGTTACGGCAAAGATCGGCAGCAAGGCGGCGCACACGACAAACGCATCGAATCGGTCGCCCAGTAGAGCGTAGGTCGTACCGGCGATTGCCAGGAGCACGACCATCGGATCGGCGACCAGCCGTAAGAGCCACACGAGGATGCTGCCCGAGCCGCGCGCCGGTACGAGCTCGTTTGGGCCGAAGCGCGCCAGCCGGCGCGCGGCTTCCGGCGACGTGAGACCTTGCCGGGTCTGCATGCGGCGATGCTACGCGGACCTCGCGAAACGGCGAAGAAGAACCGGGGAATGATACGCGCATTGGTCGCGATCGACGGATCGCATACCTCGATGCACGCGCTGGCCCGGATGCTCGAACTGCGGAGGCAGTTCGCAGAGGAGCCGGAGCTTCACGCAGTCGCAGTCGTGGACTATGCCGAGGTGCCCGAACAACTCGGCAAAGCCCCACCGGACGCGCCCGATATTCTGGCGACCGAAGCGGAAACGGCATTGGCCGTCGCGCTGGAGCGGGCAAGCGTGGACGGCGCAAGGCTCACCTGCCACATTCGGCGAGGCCATACCGTCGAACAGATCCTCATGCTGGCCGGCGAGATTCCAGCCGACATGATCGTGATCGGGACGCATGGCCGAAAGGGGCTCAAACGCGCGATGCTGGGCAGCACCTGCGAGGGGGTCATCCGCGAGTCGGAAATTCCCGTGCTCGCCATCCGTCACTAGCCTTAGCCGGCGATCCAAAGCCAGAGGATCGTGATGCCGAGCGTTACCGGAACGACGATGGCGCCGAGACGCAGATATTCGCCGCGGCTCATGCTCAATCCGTAGCGGCGCAGCACCGCGAGCCAAAGAATCGTCGCCAGCGACCCGCTGGTAAAAAAATTCGGTCCCAGATCGACACCGGCGATCAGCGGATAGGCGACGCCGTCGGCTTGCGAATGCGTCGCGATGTGCGAGGCGGCGACGGCAACGGGCAAGTTATTGAAGACGTTCGAGAAGAGCGCCGCGCCGCCGGCGGCAGCTGCGTTGAACGCCAGAGCGCCGTACTTAAACGTTGAATCGAGCGCCGAGATTGCCCACTGCGTAAATCCGGCGCGCGTGACCGCATCGAGCAGCACGAAAAGGCCCGCCAGCAAGACGAACGTGCTCCACTTGATATGGCGGACAGCCTCGAGCGGATGGGTCTCGGCGACGGCCAGCAGCAGCGCACCGCCGACGGCGGCAACAGCTCCAAGCGGCCAGTCGAAGATCAATGCCGCTACGTAAGCCAGCGCCACTGCGAGCATGCCCCAGAGTACGCGCACCGTTCGCGGTTGCGGCGACTTGGATTTGGCGACTTCGTAACGCCCGCGCAGGCGGCGGCGGAAGAAGAAGAGGAAGATGCCGAGATTGGCGGCGATGGCCAGGGCTTCTGCCGGACCTAAGTGCCAGAGATACGGCAAAAGACGCGCGTGCGGAAGAATCAGAACGTTGGCCGGATTGGAAAACGGCAGGCCGAACGAGGCCGTGTTGGCGACGAAAATGCAGCCGTAAAGAAACGGTTCGGCGCGTATTTTGGAATGCGCCGCGACCGCCCGGTAAACGATTGGGGTAAGCGCGATCGCCGTTGCATCGTTGGAAAGCACGATCGTGACCGCCGCCGCAGCCAAGAAAAGGTAAACGAAGAGCCGCCGCTGCGAGCCGCCCGCGCGCTCGAGCAAAAGCTCCGTGATCCATTCGAAAGCGCCGCTCTCTTCGGCGGCCGCCGATAACAGCATCAGGCCGAGAATAAAGAGCAGCACGTTCCACTGCCGCATCAGCGCATCGAGCGCCGCCAAAGGCGGTTCGAATCCGGCTGCTAAAACGATCAGCGCGCCGGCGAGCGGCCAGATCCATGTGTGAATGCGCCAGGGTCGTAAACCGAGCAAGATCATCGCCGCCGCGGCGATGATGTAGACGAACGGGGTCAGCGTTTCAGTCGCTTAACGGCTGATGCGCATTCCGCAATTACCGCGCATGCCAGCAAGTGCGCGTCGAACCATCCGATGCCCTTTCCTCGTCGGGCCGCGCTCTATTACCGATTGCGATCGCGTGGATGGGCTTCGTCGTAGGCGCGGCGCTTATGGCCCATCGCCAGCTGCAGGTAGACGCCCGTCGTAGCCAAGCTCTCGTGCCCGAGCAGCTCGCGGACGGTTTCGAGGTCCACGCCGTTCTCGACGAGATGGGTCGCGAACGAGTGGCGCAACGTATGCGGCGAGGCGTGTTTCTGAATGCCGCTGATGCGATAGATCGCGTGAAAGATCCGCCACACGTGTTTGGGCGTCAGCCCCTTGCCGCCGCGCCCGAGAAAAAGGCAGGGGTCGGCGCTGTGCGGCCGGACGCGCAGATAGGCTTCGATGGCGGCGGCAGACGTGCGATTGATCACCACCGTCCGTTCCTTGTTGCCCTTGCCGGTGACGCGAATGGTCCGCTCGGCAAGGTCGACGTCGGCTAGGCGGACGCCGGCCACTTCGGCGCGGCGCATGCCGCTGGCGTAAAAGAGCTCCATGATCGCGGCATCGCGCAGGCGCGCCTCGCCGGTTTGGCCGGCCAGGGAAGTTCGCAGCAGCTCGACCACCTCGTCGACCTTGAGCGGGGCCGGGCGCTTTTTGGAGACCGAGGGTCCGGGTATGGCCGCGGCCGGGTCGTTCTCCAGGACGCCGGTGATTTTGAGGAACCGATAGAGCGCCCGAATCGACGAGAGCTTACGGCAGACCGTGCGGCTGTCGTAGCCGCGGCCGTCGAACATATGGGCGATATACTGGCGGATCTGCGTCGGCTTGACGGCCAGCAGCGGCGCGCCGTCTTGTGTCGCCCGCAAGAACGCGCCGAACTCCATGAGGTCGCGCTCGTAGGCAGCGACGGTCAGAGGGCTGCGCTTACGCTCGGTCAGGAGATAGCCCCTCAGGTCGCGGACGAGGGGATCGACGGGCTGCGGGGCCTTCCGGGGCGTCTTCTTCGCGCTTGCTGAATGCGACATAATAAATCTTTCATCGCATTCGAGAGCGAGAAGAGAGCCCCTCCCGGGGTTGGGCGTTAGGGAGGGGCTTCTCTAGTTTACTGGGTGTCGACGGGGAGCGTCGAGGGCTTCTGGTGGAGGAAGTACGACCGCGAGTATTTCGAACCGATCGTCTGGAACGGGCGCGGCGCCTGGTTGAAGTCGAACATGTCGTCGATGCTGTTGCTGGTCGAATCGGTCGTGCCGAGGCGACCCAGGCCATAGGTATCCTCGACGAACCGGACGATGCTTCCGAACTCGTAAAACGTGTTCGAAATATAGCCCGGCTGGCTGGGGACCGCTTCGCGGGTGTAGGGCGAGACGACGAGCAACGGCACCCGCAGACCCGGGCCGCCCTGATTGTCGCGCGGCAGCGGCGGCGCGACGTTGTCGTAAAAGCCTCCCCAGTCGTCCCAGACGATAAGGATGGCCGAGCTATCCCAATACTGGCTCTCGCCGACCGCGTTGACGACGCTGGCGACCCACGAGGGTCCGGTATCCGAGCCGTTGCTCGGGTGGTCGGAGTTTTCGCCGTTGGGGATCACCCAGGAGACCGCCGGAAGCGTTCCAGTGGTGATGTCGCTGAAGATATTGGTTTCCGGCGACGAGACGTTGGTGTTCCACTCCGGGCCGTTACGGACGGACGCGATGACGTCGAAGGCGCTCCAAATGGCCCCCGAATCGCCGATCGCCGGCGTGTAGTACTTCCACGAGATGGACTGCGCGTCGAGCAGATCTCGCAATGTTGCATAGCTGCCGCTCCCATTTGGGAACGCGGTCGTGCATGGAAACGGCCCGGCACCCTTCTGCAGGAGCAGTCCGGTCGTTATCAGCGAGGTCTTCGTGCCCGAATTTGAATCGCAGCCCCAGGCCTTGTTGCCGTACTTCGGATTGTCGATCAAACTGTGCGTCGAATCGATGAACGTACCGCCGCGGATCAAGTCCTGGTGTGCGCTGAAGCTCGCGCTGCCTTGGGTCGCGAACATCGCGACCGCCAGCGCGTATTGCTGCGCCAGCGTCCAGTACGGGACGATTTGGCTGGGATCGACGTAGACGTACGGCGACGTCGCTTCGGCTTTGTTGCCGACAACGTACTTGACTTGATTGAAGCCGTCCATCTTGCCACCGTCGTAGGCCGTCAAAAAGCCCGAGTAGGTGTGGTTGAGGTCCTTCTTCAGGAAGAGCCCTACCTCGGTAAGAGTGACGTTTTGGGTCCTCTTCTTCTTGCCGACGATGCGCTTTCCGACGGTGGATCCGTTTGCGCCGGGGAACGTCGCAAAGAGGTTGTTGAGCGTACGGTTTTCTTGCACGATCACAACGATGTGGGAGATCGGCGTGCTGCCGGTAGCGTGACGAAATTTCGATGAAAGCGCCGAGAAGCTGCCGGTGCCGGGTATGGAAGACGAAACGCCGCCGCCATTACAGGCACTAAGCCCGACGGCGGCTACGCATAGCAATGCGATAAAGCCAGAATGTTTCAACGGGATGCTCCTCTCCGAGTTGATCTCGGGGTAGGAGCTTTCGTGAAAAATTGCTCTCAATCATCGTTTGCCTCAAGCGCCGCTCTCTCGCGGATGAGCAAGCGATGAGGCTACTCGGAAGAATTAACTACGGTCAACGATTAGCGCAGGTGACGATCCATGCGGTGAGCTGCAGCTTCTTGAGAATCGCGGTCTCGTCGTATTGACCGGTGTCGGGGCAAGTCTTCGTCTGAAAGCGCTGCTGCGAGATCCCGTACTCGACGTCGACGACGAGCCGGTTCTGCTGGGTGTAGACGGCGAACTGCTTGCACCATCCCTGCGCGTAGCACTGCTCGATGACGGCGAAGTCGAACACTTTGACCAAGTCTTTCACCTGGTCGTTATCGCCCTTTTGGTCGGCGGTGAGGCCGCGGGCGTGCGCCGCCTTGGCGACCCACGAATCGTAGGTCAGTTGATCGGCATACGTCAGCGGGAATCCGGTCTTATTCTCGTATCCGTCCAGATTGTCGGGGTCGACGCCGTCGAAGCCCTTGCGCTTGCATAGCTCGAGGCGATGCGCCATGATCGGCTCTAAAATCGTGGTCTGTCGAACGTCGAGCCAGCGCTCGCCCTTCCAGTGGCCGTCGGGATTGCCGAGCACGCTCTTGGGGAACTTGCCGGCATCGGGGCGCCATTTCTCCCACGTCCCAACGTCGACGTAACACATCACGCGGCGTCCCATCGCATGCAGCTGCGCGACGACCGACGCTGAGGTGTCGAACAGATCGAGATCGTAGATCTGGGCGTCGACGCTGAGATCGAGTTTGCCGTCGTATTGAATCTGAAACGATTCGCCGGCGCTGGGAACCCAGCGCGTTGGCCGGCCGGCCGGTCCGAGCGGCGCGCTCGTTGCAGACGGCACGTTGCCGGCACCACAAGCGCAGAGCGCTGCGGCCAGGAGGGCGATCGAAACGTGCAAGAGGCGCCGGTGAACCATCGAATGGATGGGTTTCGTGAAGCTCATCGCTCTTCTTCTTCTCGTCGGGCTGCCAGCCGCTTGCAGCGCTCCCGACACGTACGCGACAACCGTCGGTACTCTGCAACCCGGGAAGACGATGACGGTGAAGGTCGAGGACGCAACCGTCAACGCCTATCAGCCGGCCGCGGGGCAACGCCACGACCTCTTCACCGTCGAAGCGACCGCACCGCGCGGTTCGCCGCCGCCCGCACCGAAAATTCACGCCGACCCAGGCGGCCTAACCATCGTTTCGCGCGGAAAGCTGATCGCGCTGCTGGTGCGCGTGCCCAAAGGCGTCGATCTCGCGGTGGAGTCGCAGCGCGGCGACGTTAACGTCACCGATATCACCGGCAACGCGCGCGTACGCGCCGGTGAAGGCAACGTCAAGGTCATGCTTCCCGGCTACGCGCAAGGCTGGGTGAAGCACGGTAATCTGTCGGTGACGATGGGGGCGACGGATTGGCCCGGGACGCTGCGCTTCTCCAGCGGCGGCGGCGACGTCGAAGTTTGGATCAGCGCGAAGGCGTCGTTCGCGGCGCATCTGCACACCGATTCGGGCACGCTCTACACCGATTTCGGATTACGCGGTACCTCGAACGGCAGCGCCGAAACGATCGACGGAAACGTCAACGGCGGCGGCGGGCACGGCATCGACGTCGAGACAACGTCGGGGGCGGTTCGCCTGCTGAAGCTACAGCCTCAGCCGTGAGCGCTCCAGCAGCGACTCGCGGGCTTTGACCAACCGCAACATCGTTTCGTTGTAGGGCGTCGGCGTTGCCGTGCGGCGGCCAATGGCGACGACGGCGCCGTTGATATGGTCGATCTCGCTGGGATGTCCCGACTCCAAATCGTAGGCCATCGAGCTCTTGGCATCGGCCCCGAGGGCGACCACTTCGGTGACGTAACGCCACGGGTTGACGAAGGGAAGATTGATCTTCAGCGCTGCGGCGACGCCGGCCGTCTCCTCGGCCAATGCCTCGGCGAGCCGCGCGGCATTGGGGTCGCGCAGAATCTCTCCCGCGTTGCAGTCGAGCAGCGCCGAGAGGGCGTTGACCGACGCATTGACGACGAGCTTGCCCCACAGATGCGGCCGGATGTCGTACACGACCGAGGCGCGCAGGCCGCTGTGCGTCAAGAGATCGGCAACCGTGCGCGCCGTCGTCGAAGAGACGGTCGTCGAGCCGATAATGGTGTTACCTTCTTGAGAGCTTCGGACGTGTCCGAAACCGACGGTTTGCGAGGATTCGGTCGTAATGCCCAAGATTACCGGCACCGCGCCGCCGAGCGCCGTCTTGATGGCGTCCTCGTTGCCGACGCCGTTCTGCAGCGAGACGACGGGCGCGGCGGGGTCGAGCTCGCCGGCGAAGGCGCGCAGCGCCCGCAGCGTGTCGACCGCTTTGACGAAGAGAAAGAGCATCTGCGATCCAAAGAGATCGCGCGCCGTGCGGGCCACGGCGACGCGGCGCGCCGGCTCGTCGTTGACGCGCAAGCCGTTACGTTCGACGGCGTCGGCGACGGCCGCGTTGTCGTCGAGCATCGTTACGTCGCCGCGCGCGGCGAGCCGGAAACCAAAGAGGGTGCCCATCGCTCCGGCTCCTATAATGCCGACGCGCAGCCGCTCCGATTCTCCAGCCATGGCTTTAGAACTGGAACTGCAGGCCGAAGGTGTTGCGGCGCGAGGCGTGCGTCACGTCGCGCTGGCCGAAGAAGAGCTCCGCGCCGGGCGAGATCTTGAAGTTGCCGTAGAGATCGATCATCGGATAGGTGAGATCGTAGATGCGCGTTTCTAGGCCGAAGCCGTGGGCCGGGTCGTAGGCACCGCGCACGCCGATCTGCGAGTAGAGCACGCCCGCTCCAACCTGGAAGTTGCCCTTACGCTGCTGCAGCAGCGCGTTCCAAGTGGTGTTGTTACCGATTGCGTTGGCGCCGAACATGACGTTGGTGTTGGAATGCGGCAGCGCGATCAGGTTGATGTCGCCCAGCGGTCCCTGACTGCTGGTCAGCACGGGATTGAGCCCGGGATTGTGCTGCGGCGAGAGCCCGCTCAGACGCACCTGGATGGCCACGAGGTTACGCGCCAGCGAGGCGAGCTTACCCTGCACGTCGGCGCGCATCTGCGGCGTTACCCCGGCGTGCGCCGCGGGCGAGCTCGATGGCTGCGGACCGATGGGATAGGGCGTGGCGTAGGGCACCGCGGGATACGGCGAAGCGTTCGCGTCAACCCCGGTCACGCTGCTAGTCCCGCCGAGTTGGCCCAAGAGCGAGTTCGCTTTCTGCATGACGGCGTCGAGATTGGCAATCGTATTGCGGATCTGCGCTTGCGTCTGCGGATCGCCGGTAACCGTGCGCAAATCCTTGGTAAGCGCCGCGAGCGTCGCCGTCGTTTCGGCGATGCTTGCGGTCGTCGCGAGCACGTTGGCCTTGAGCTGCGGATCGGTCGCCAGTTGTTCGAGCGCGTTCATCGATTTGTTTAGCGAATCGGCGGTCGATTGAAACTTATCGAGCAGCACGCCGACCTTCTTCGAGTCCGTCGCCGCCGAAGTGTTGAGCGTTGCCGAGAGCTCGACGACGTTGTTGCCCGCCGCCGACAGACTCGTCTGCAGATTGGTACCCATCGTCAGCAACTCGCCGGAGAGCCGCTGGAGCGAGGCCTTGGTCGTGAGCGTCAGCGAGTTGGCGTTGTCGAGCGTGGTCTGCAGCGTGTTGAGCAGTTTGGGGGTGCGCGCTTCGAGCAGGCTCATCACGCTGTCGAAGCGCTTGAGTTCACCTTGACCCTGCTGGAGCAAATCGGCGATCGTCGCCGTGTTGTTACCTCGCGGCTGCTCTTCGATCGGCAACACTCGACGCGGCAAGAGCGCGATCGGCGGTTTGGCGCGCGGCGGCACGATAATGACCGAGGGTGAGCCCGTAAGCGGCGCCTGAATCAAGAAACGCGACGCGGCCGGGACGTTGATGTCGTGGTTGATCGCCAGGATAACGTCGACCGTATTGTCGGGGAGCAGCTCGATCGAATCGACCGAGCCGGTGTCGACGCCGCTGAAGTAGACCTGCGCGCCGGGCGTAAGGCCGGCAGCCGACTGGAAGTGCACCCCGATGCGATAGCCGGTGTGGCGAGTGCCGAAGTTCGTGACGACGTAAAAGATGCCGAAGAGCAACAGCATCGCGATGATGGCGAAGGCGCCGACTTGGGCTTGCCTAGTCATACGAGCCTGTTATTTATTCCTCGGGGGCAAAGAGCCTCGCGCGGCATCATATCGGAATCGGCCCCACCTCCGAGCCGGCCAAAAACTGCTGTACGATGGGGTTTCGTGAGTTGCGGATGGCGGCGGCGGTATCGTATGCGATGATCGCGCCCTCGAAGAGCATTGCCACGTAATCGGCCATCCCAAAGATCGACTGCAGGTCGTGCGAGATGACCACGGCGCTGCCTCCTAGTTTCTCGCGCAGCCGCAGGATCGTGTCGGTGATGAGGTTGGTAACGATCGGGTCGAGACCGGTCGTGGGTTCGTCGTAGAGCACCAGCTCGGGGCGCGTTACGATCGCGCGCGCAAAGCCGGCGCGCTTGAGCATGCCGCCGGAGAGCTCGGAGGGCAGATTGTCGTAGGCTTGGGTGAGCCCCACGCTGTCGAGCGCATCCATGACGGTGCGCCGGATCTCCGCTTCCGAAAGCTTGGTATGTTCGCGCAGCGGCAGCGCGACGTTTTCGCCGACCGTCAAACTATCGAGCAGCGCCGAGAACTGGAACGAGAGGCTGATCTTACGGCGAACGACGTTGCGTTCGTCTTCGTTCATATGGCAGATGTCCCGGCCGCGTACGTAGACGTGCCCTTCTTGGGGAAGCAGCAATCCGTCGATCAAGCGCAAAATCGTAGACTTTCCGGCACCCGAGAGGCCGATGATGCAGGTGATCGCGCCTTCGACCACGTCGAGGCTGCAGTTCTTGAGGACGACGCGGTCGCCGAACGCAAGCGAGGCGTTCTCGATGCGGGCGATCGCTTTACCGTTGCCGTGCATCGTCAGCCGAACAGCAGCAGCGAGAGCAGAAAGTTGGACATGAAGATCAAGATGATCGAAATCACCACCGCACCGGTCGTCGACTTGCCCACGCCGGCCGCGCCGCCGCGCGTCGAGAGACCTTGGTAGGCGCCGACGATGGCGATGATCGCCCCAAAGACGATCGCCTTGAGCAGACCTTTGAGAACGTCGGGAAAGTCGATCGTCTGCCGGACGGAGGCGATGTACGAATCGTACGAGATGTGGGCGTAGGATTGGGCGATCCAGGCGCCGCCGGCAATCGAAACGACGTCGGCGAAGATCGTTAGAAGCGGCAGCATGACCAGCAGCGCGACGAAACGCGGGACGACCAAAAAGCGCGCGGGTTCCAAACCCATCGATCGCAACGCCTCGATCTGCTCGGTCACCACCATCGAGCCGATCTCCGCCGCGATGGCGGCGCCGACTCGTCCGGCCACGACCACGCCGGTGAGCATCGGACCGAGTTCGCGCACCGAAGCGTAGGCGACCGCGCCGCCGACGAAGTTTCCGAAGCCGTACGATACGGCTTGCTGCGCCGATTCCAGCGAGATCACCATGCCGGTGAAGAGCGAGGTGAGAACGACGATGATCAACGACTGCACGCCGAGCAGCGCGCACTGCGAAATCGTCTCGGCGAGGCGGATCTTCAAGGTGACGGCGAAGCCGACGGATTCGGCCGAAAGCATCGTCAAGCCGCCGGCATATTCGAAGAATCCGATCGTGGCGCGTCCGGCGCGGTCGAGGAATCTCATGCGGGGCGCTCCGCGAGGGCGTCGAGCTCCGTAAGAATGGCGCTGGTCGCTTCGATTCGTTTGACGGCCACGCCGCGCTCGGCGGTGAGGTTGAAGTGAACCTGATTGATCTGCTCGAGACGGCGGTCGACGTCGCGCAGATGGGTGCGCGCCTCGGAGTCAAACTCGCTGAAATAGCGGCGGACTTCCCCGAGGTAGGATCGCCGCAGCGTTTCGCCGACGTCTTCGCGCGCGATGGCCGCCTCGATGGCGACCTGCGCGCGCTTCATGCCGCGCTGGGTGATGTGGAAGGCGCCGACGCGCTGGACGAGAGCCAGCAGGCCGGCGTCAACCGGCATGCACGGGCGGCGCCGCGTCGAGCGCCGCATTCTGAAGGGCGAAGAGACGGCGAATGCCGCCTTCGGCCAGGGCGAGCAGCGCGTCGAGCTCGCGCCGGTCGAAGGGCGCCGCCTCGGCCGTGCCTTGAATCTCCACGTAACGGCCGGCGTCGGTCATAAAGACGTTCATATCGACCAGCGCCTGACTATCCTCGTCGTAAGCGAGATCGAGCAGCGGCAATCCGGCGACGATGCCGACGCTGACCGCGGCGACCATGGTATCGAGCGGCCATCGCGCTTTATCGGCCGGATCGAAGAGGCGGCGAAGCGCCAACGCCAGCGCGACGCAGGCACCCGTAACCGCGGCGGTGCGCGTGCCGCCATCGGCCTGAATGACGTCGCAGTCCATCCAGATCGTGCGTTCGCCTAATTTGGCGGTGTCGGTAACGGCACGCAGCGCGCGCCCGATGATCCGTTGAATCTCGTGCGTGCGGCCGCCCAAGCGTCCACGCGACGCCTCGCGCTGGGTGCGCTCCTGCGTGGCGCGCGGGAGCATCGCGTACTCGGCCGTCACCCATCCCACGCCCCGCCCCTTCATCCAAGGGGGCACGCGCTCTTCCAGCGACGCGGCACAGAGCACGCGCGTGTTACCAAAGGAAACCATCGCGCTGCCCTCGGCGTATTTGAGCACGCCGGTCTCGATGCTCGCCGGCCGTAACTCGTCTGGCCGGCGCCCGTCGCTGCGGAGCATTACTCTACGGTGACGGTTTTGGCGAGGTTGCGCGGCTGATCGACGTCTTTGCCTTCGATATCGGCGATGTGGTAGGCGAGCAGCTGCAGCGGAATGACGTTGACGATCGGCGAGAGCAGCTCGTCGACCTTCGGTACGGAGAAGACGTGATCGGCCACGCTGCGCACCTCTTCGTCACCGCGGTTGGCGACGACGATGACGGGTGCCTCGCGCGCCTTGCTCTCCATGATGTTGGAGAGCATCTTGTCGCGCACGCGATCCTGGGTGACGATGCCGACGACCGGAACCGTCGAGTCGAGCAGTGCGATCGGTCCGTGCTTCATCTCGCCGGCGGGATAGCCCTCAGCGTGAATGTAGGAGATCTCTTTGAGCTTGAGTGCGCCCTCGAGCGCGGTCGGGAAGTTCACGTAACGCCCGATGAACAGGACGCTTTGCGCCTTGCGCAGCTCGCGCGCGACCTTGCGAATCTCGTCGGACGTATTGAGCACGACGTCGACGGCCGCCGGCAGCAGCTTGGTGCCGTCGCCCACCTCGCGCAGGCGCCGCTCGTCGGCCGTGCCGCGGAGCCTCGCGAGGTAGAGTGCGAAAAGCGTCAGCGCGGTAACCTGCGAGACGTAGGTCTTCGTCGCCGCAACGCCGATTTCGGGGCCGCCGCGAGTATAGAGCATCGCGTCGGCGAGCCGCGTCAGATGCGAACCGAGGACGTTGGAGATGCCTAAGACGCCGCATCCCGAGTTGCGCGCGATGCGCACCGCTTCGATGGTGTCGGCGGTCTCGCCCGACTGCGACATGGCGATTACCAGCGTCGTCGGATCGATCACCGGATCGCCGTAACGAAACTCGCTGGCCAGCTCCATCTCCACGGGCAGGTGCACCAGAGAGCGCAACAGGTACATGCCGATCAGGCCGGCGTGATAGGCGGTGCCGCAGCCGGTTATCGCAATCTTGCTCAGGTTGCGGAGCCGGTCGATGCCCAGTGCCTCGAGTTCGCCGCCCAAATGCACGTCGCCGTCTTCGTCGACGCGCCCGGCCAGCGTCTCTTTGATGACGTTGGGCTGCTCGAAGATCTCCTTGAGCATGAAGTGCTTGAAGCCGCTCTTCTCGGCCGCACCGGGATCCCAGGCGATGGCGATGGGATCGCGCTCGACGCGCGCGCCGCTGTAATCGGTCAGGCGGTATCCGTCGCGGCCGACCACCGCAATCTCGCCTTCTTGAATGATGATCTCGCGCCGGGTGTAGGGCAGAATTGCCGGCGTGTCCGAGGCGACGTACATCTCGCCTTCGCCGATGCCGAGCACCAGCGGACTGGCGCCGTTGCGAGCGAAAACCAGATGCTCGGGGTCGTCGCTCGAGATTACGCCCAGCGCATAGGCGCCCCGGACCTCGTGCAGCGTGCGGCGCACGGCCTCTTCCAAGTCGCCGTCGTAGTGCATTTCGATGAGGTGCGCCAAGACCTCGGTGTCGGTCTCGCTGCTGAACGCATGCCCCATCGCGATCAGGCGCGCGCGCAGTGCCGCATAGTTTTCGATGATGCCGTTGTGCACGACGGCGATGCGGCCTTGACAATCCCGATGCGGATGGGCGTTGGCGTCGGAGGGACGCCCGTGCGTCGCCCAACGCGTATGTCCGACGCCGACCATACCGGCCAGCGCCTCACCGTTATTCAGACGCTCGGCGAGCCTGGAGAGCTTACCCTCGGCTTTAGTGCCGGCGAGCATTCCGTTCTCGTCGATGACGGCAATCCCGGCGCTATCGTACCCGCGATACTCCAGGCGCTGCAGCGCGTCGAGGATGATCGGAACGCTGTCGCGCCGCCCGATATAACCGACGATTCCGCACATGGCCGAAACCCTTTGCTACTTGATCCCCTCGCGCGTGCGCCGGTAGGCGATCTTGCCTTCGGCGATCTCGTCGAGGGCGATCGAAACGGGCTTGTTGGGGTTGATACCCTCGTGGTCTACCAGCGGCTCGCTGGCAAAGTATTCGCGGCGGTCCGTCGCGGGAAGCTGCTGAACGCGAATCCAGTTGTTGAGCTGCCGCGCACGTTTGGTCACCACGTTGACCAGGCTGAACTTCGAGTCGGCATGCTCGAGGAGGACGTCAAGATCGCCGAATACCGATTTGCTCACGATGGTTGGTACCGTTCCTTCTTCTGTTTGGCTGCACTGTTCTTATGACGACTGGACGCGTCTAATCGAATCGTCGGGGTAGCGATGGAGGCGAAAACGCTCCGCCTGCAGGATTGATTCCAGGTCGCGCACCGCCTGCTCGGGCCGTCCCTGCTCGTTGACCACCATGTAATCGAAGCTCCGAATGTACTGCATTTCGCGATGCGCGATCTCCAGCCGCCCGGCAATCTCCTCGTTCGTCTCGGAGCGACGAGCGAGCAGACGCTCCCGAAGATGCGAAAACCGATCCGGAACCACGAAGATCAGCACCGCGTCACCGTACGCCGCCTTCACGGCTAGCGCGCCGTTGACCTCGGGCTTCATAATCACGTCGTAGCCTTGCGTCAGGCTCTGCTGGACGTAATCGCGCGGGGTACCGTAAAGGTTGCCGTTGTACTCGCGGGACTCGAGCAGGCCGTCGCTCTGCAGCAGTGCGGCGAACTCCTCGTTTGAAACGAAGAAATAGTGCTCGCCGGCTCGCTCCCCCGCCCTAGGCGAACGGGTCGTCGCCGAGACCGAATACAGCAGATTGGGCCGCCGATCCCGGAGCGCCTTTACGAGGGTGTCCTTCCCGGCCCCCGACGGTCCGGAGACGACGAAGAGCAGCCCTGGCCCCGTGATCAACCCAGAGTCGTTCAGGGGCGGCTGCAGAGAGCCCTCTGCATGGCCGCCGCCGCGTTGGAATCGACCTGCGAGCCCGCCGGCCGCGAGTAGCTGATTCGCACCGAAAAGCCATTGCGTACCGTAAAGCCCTCTTGCAGAATCTCTGCCTCGGGGAGGGCGAACGTTGCTACCCCGGCCAGCCCGGGGCAAGCCGCGAAGGGGAGATTGCCCCTCGACTTGGCTCCGCGGTGACGCAGAAGGGCGTCGATGGTGACCACCGAGGCGAGGTCGGAAAGGGTGCCTGCGAAGGCCTTGCGAGCATAGTGGTACTCCTGAGCGCCGATGCCGTTTCCGCTCGACCAGGCGTCGCTCGCGCCGGGCATGGGCTTCCAGTCCTTCGGTGCGACCGACGACGCGCCGCCGCCGCACGCCGCGAGCAATGCGAGGGGGATCGCGGCCAAGGCGATTGCGATTCTCACCATAAGAAGGTTTGATGCTGACCGATTGGGTCCTTATCCGGCGGCTCGCGCACGAGTTAAAGGACCAATTGCGCGGCGCGCGAGTCGAGGACGCGGGCCTGCTCGCCGACGGGCGCATCGCGATACTCTTTCACAAGGCGCGCGAGCAGCGGTTGCTGGCCGTCGATCTGTTCGCGTCGCCCCCGTTGGTCACGCTCGAAACACAGATGCCGGCGGTCCTCGATGAGGCCGGTTTTGGTCGCGCGCTGCGGCGTTCGCTGCGGGGCACGGTCCTCGCGGAAGTCTCCGCGCGGCGCGACGACCGTTTGCTGCGGCTAACCTTCGGAACGCGCTCGCGCTTCGGTGTGAGCGACAGCTTCGACTGCTATCTCGAGCTCGTTCCGCGGTTCGGCAACGCCGTGCTGGTCAAGGGCGACCACGTCGTCGCCGCCCGTAAAGAGTTCGCGCCGTCCGAGAATCCGCGGCGCGCTCTGCAGGCCGGCGGTGCGTATTCGCTTCCGCCGCTTCCTCCGCGCACCACGAGGCTGGCCACGACCGGCGAGATAGACGATCTCGGCCCGCTGCACGTCTATCGCCGGGACGGACGCTTGCTTCAAGCCTACCTGGCGCCGCTCTCGGGCTTCGACGACGCCGTGCAGACCTGCGAACCGTCGCTGCTGGCGATTTTCGCAGAGTTGCGCGGCCAGCAGCTGGCGGCCGCCGGCGACGAGCGGCGCCGCCGGCGCGCTCGTGCGATCGGCAAGCGTTTGGACGATCGCGAACGGAAGCTTCGCGAAGAGTTGGACGGCATCGCTCGCAAGCGTGAACGCGCGCTTTCGCGCGAGGCTCTGCGCGATGAGGGCGAGCACATCTACGCGACTCTGCACGACGTCGCCGAGCCGAAACGGGACGCGGCCAAGGAACGCGCCGGTAAGCTCTTCACCGAGTATAAGAAGCTCGGGAAGAGCCTTCCGCACCTCGACGAGCGCGAGCGCGAAGCCGGAGCGATGCTCGAAGCGGTGGAGATGCTTCGGTGGGAGCTCGAGCGCGCCCGCGACGAGGATATCGAGGAAGTCGAAAGTGCGGCGGCGCAGCTCTGGCCGCGCGCACCGGCACGCGCCGGCAGCGCGACCAAACGCAAGCGAACGCTACTCGAGACTCGCACGCCGGCAGGGTCGCGTATCGTGGTTGGACGCTCGCCGGTCGAGAACGCCGAGCTCACGTTTCGGCTGGCGCGCCCCAACGATCTCTGGTTCCACGCTCGCGGCATCCCCGGCGCACACGTCATACTGACGCGCGACGATCGCTCCGAAGCGCCCGAAGAAGACCTCGAAACGGCGGCGGCCTTCGCCGCTTTCTACTCTCGGGGCCGCGCCGGCAACGCGATCGCGGTTGATTACACGCCGCGCAAGTACGTGCGCAAACGCCCCAACTCAGCGCCGGGTCTGGTTTGGTACACGCAGGCCAAGACGATTGTGGCTCGGCCCAGGCCGCTGGACGGCGCTACGTAATCGGTAAGCGCTCTTCGCAAGCCTTCCAATCCAGGTTGGCAAAGAAGGCTTCGATATATTTCCCTTTGTCGGCCGGCTTGTAATCCTTGATGAAAGCGTGTTCCCAAACGTCCATGACGACGACGGGCACGAAGCCGGCGAGATTACCGTTTTCGTGGTCGCCGATCCAGTGGTTGGTGATCCGGCCGTTGGTCGTATCGCAATAGGCGATGGCCCAGCCGACGCCGCGCATCCCGCCCACGGCCATGAAGTCACGTTTCCATTCCTCAAAACCGCCGTAGCATTCGCCTAAGGCGTTGTAGAGGTGCCCGGTGCCGATATCCTCGGGCCGGCGGGTCAGGTTGTCGAAGTAGTACTCGTGAAGGCGCATGCCGTTGTACTCGAAGCCCAGACGGCGCACGAGCTCGGCATAGCCCGGAGAGCTTCCGGCGGCTTTCCCGGCGGCGCGGATCTCGTTCAGGCGTTCGTTGATTAGGTTGACGTTCTTGACGTAGCCTTCGTAGAGGCCAAAATGCAGCTCGAGCGTGGCGTCCGAGATGCCTTGCAGACCCGAGAGCGCCCACTTGTGAGGCGCGTATGCCTTGATTGGCGGCGATTCAACACTCATTATGCAGCACCGATACCCCTTGATTGGTTCGTTGAAACCGGCGGCTTGCGGGACAACGCCCGTACGGCGGTCGACCGGGAGGAAGCCCGCAAATAGTAACCCAACCTAGCGAGCTAATCAAGACGACCACGGGAGGAGGCATCCGTGAAGAACCCTTTGGACTCACTCTCCGGCACGATCGTTTGCGGCTTTATCCTTACCTTGATTCTCTGGTATCTGGCGCGCACCATCGTCTCGCACGCCGTCGGGACGGGTGGCTAGCATGGCGGCCTCCGATTGGATTTTTCGCTGGTTCCACATCATGGCCGGCATCATGTGGATCGGCCTGCTCTACTTCTTCAACTTCGTCAATGTCGCGGCCGTCAAAGAGGCGAGCGCGGCCGGCGAAGCGGGACCGATTTCCAAGTACGTTCTCCCGCGAGCGCTCTTCTGGTTTCGCTGGGGTGCGGTGGCGACCTGGATCTTCGGTGCGGCGCTGCTGGGCAACTTTCATACTCCCAGCGGCGGCAACGGCTTCGTCGCCGCCTTCGCGTTGCAGGGCGTGATGGCCCCGATCGGCATCGGCGCGTGGCTGGGCACGATCATGCTGTTGAACGTGTGGGGCGTGATCTGGCGGAATCAGAAGAAAGTTCTGGGCTTGGTCCCGGCTACCGACGAACAAAAGAACAAAGCGCGCCGCCTAGCCTTCCTTGCGTCGCGCGCCAACACGATGCTCTCGATTCCGATGCTCTTCTTCATGGCAACCGGACCCACGTCGATGTCGCAGATCATCTACCACTAGTCGTTATTACGCTTTAGCACCCGTTCGCGAAGCTCGACAAAACGCGGCAGTTTCGGGGACGCGCGCATTTTTGCATCGTGCAAAAATGCTGCTCGCCTCGTCGGCGCTCCCGGCATCCGGCCTCCGCGCCTCCCTTCACACGCCCCTCAACCGCCGCGTTTTGTCGAGCTTCGCGAACGACCAGTCAAGGTTAGATAAATTTCGGAACTAAGATGATCTTGCCGATGTGGGCGCTCGACTCCATTCGGGCGTGCGCTTGCGCGGCGCGATCGAACGGGTAGATGGAATCGATGACCGGTGCGATCGGGTCGCGCTCCGGAAGCAGCGGCCAGATCTGCTGCCGCAGCCCTGCGGCAATCGCCGCTTTCTCGGGCGCGCTGCGCGGGCGCAGGCTCGAGGCCATGATCGCGCCGCGTTTCGCGAAGAGCTTTCCGAAATCGAGCTCCACGACGCGGCCGCGAGGCATCGAGATGCAGACGAGGCGACCGTCGACTGCCAAGGCATCGAGGTCGCGGGCGATATAATCGCCTCCGACGATGTCGATCACGACGTTCGCGCCGCCTCCCGCCGTAATCCGCTTGACTTCGGCGACGAAATCCTGCGTGCGATAGTTGATCGCGTAGACTGCACCCAAGCGCAGGCACGCCGCGCACTTTTCGTCGCTGCCCGCCGTGGCGATGGCCGACGCTCCCAGCGCCTTGGAAAACATGATCGCGGTGCTGCCGATGCCGCTGGTGCCGCCGTGCACGAGCACGGTCTCGCCCGCGCAAAGCCGGCCGCGCGCGATCAAGTTATCGTAAACGGTGAACGCATTCTCGGGCAGGGTCGCCGCCTCGACCAGGCTCCAGCCGTCCGGTACCGGCAAGACTTGACCTTCGGGCGCGGTCACGTACTGCGCGTAGCCGCCACCGTTGACGAGCGCGCAGACGTGGTCGCCGAGTCTCCAACGCGACACGCCGTCGCCGAGCGCCACGATCGTGCCGGCGGCTTCGAGCCCCAAGATCGGCGACGCACCGGGCGGCGGCGGATAGTTGCCCTGGCGCTGCATAACGTCGGCATGCGAAACGCCGGCGGCGGCAACGGCGATCAGCACCTCACCGGCCCGGGGCTGCGGCGCGTCGCCTTCCTCGATGCGTAAGACTTCGGGACCGCCCGGGGCGTCGAACCCGACGTAGAGCATCTTCACGGCAGAATCAGCATCGCGTCGCCGAACGAGTAAAAGCGGTATCCACGCGCGATTGCTTCGGTATAGGCGCGCAGAATGCGTTCGCGCCCGGTAAAGGCGCTGACCATCATCAGCAGCGTCGAGCGCGGCAAGTGAAAGTTGGTGATCATCCCGCCGACGACGCCGAACGAGAAACCCGGCGTAATGAAACAATCGGTCTGATGCTCGCCGGCCTCGATGCGCCCGAACGTTAGAAGGTTGCCCTCCAAAGCTCGCACCACGGTGGTGCCTGCCGCGACGATCCGCCGGCCGGCGCTCCGAGCTCGTTCGATCGCGGATGCTGCTGCGGAAGAGATGGCATAGACCTCGGCGTGCATGACGTGCTCGTCTACGGATTCGGCGGTGACCGGACGAAACGTGCCGAGCCCCACGTCGAGTGAGAGACGCGCGATCTCGACGCCGCCGTCTGCCAGGCGCTCGAGCAACCCGGCGGTAAAATGCAGCGACGCGGTCGGAGCGGCGACGCTTCCGGGATCGCGAGCAAAGACGGTCTGGTAACGTTCTTGGGCTTCGGCAGATTCGTTGTGAATGTATGGCGGCAGCGGCATGCGTCCGGCCGCCTCCAAGAATGTTTCGAACGGTACGCGCAATCGAAACTCGACTTCGCGCATGCCGTTGGCCAGCTCCGCGACGACGACGGCCTCGCCCAGGGCGGCGAAGGAGACGCAATCGCCGCGACGCAGCCGCCGCGCCGGACGCGTTAGCGCGATCCAGCGCAGCGCCGACGGGTCGTAGCGCATCGAGCCCGCCGGATGCAGCAAGAACAGCTCGGCGCTTCCACCGCCGGCGCGGCGCCCGAGCAGGCGCGCGCGAATGACGCGCGTCTCGTTGAGCACCAGCAGGTCGCCGGATCTCAACAACGCCGGAAGATCGGCGAACCGGCGATGCTGCGTCGCTGCGCCTTCGAGCACCATCAATCGGCTGGCGTCGCGCTCCGCCGCCGGGTGCTGAGCGACCAGCGCTTGCGGCAGATCGTAATCGTAGGCGGCGGTCAGCCGCTCATCGGTCGTAATTGCCGATGACCGTTCCGGGAAAGTAGAGCGCGAGTATCGCGTTGGCATCGGCGCCACTTTGCGCCATGCCGCGCGCCCCCCACTGGCAGAGCCCCACGCCGTGTCCGAGGCCGCCGCCTTCGACGAGCACCGCCCCTCTGTCGGGCGCGCGGCGCAAACTCGTTACCAGCAGGCTGCGCAGCACGCGCGCCCCGATCGCAAGCCGAAACGCCGTCGCACCGACGGTCGTGCTGCCGCTCGTTGCGACGAGCTCGAAAGCGCGTGCGCGTCCACTGCGATCGTAGGCGGTAACGCGCAGATCTTGCAGCTCGCCCAACGGCCCGAGCGGCACGGGAAAACGTGCGGCAACGGCATCGAGTTCGAGGTTCGCGGCCCAACGATAGTTCGGCGAGCCGGTGCACCAAGTGCAGACGACACCGCCTAGATATGGGAACGGCGACCCGCCCCACGCATCGGACGACGATTCGGTGTGTCCCCCGCAGCACGACGAGTATGCCACTTGCGCGAATCCCGGACCGAACTTCAGCACGCGCCCGGCGGTCGAATCGACGGCGGCTGCGGCGCCCGGCGCCTCGCCGGCCATTCCGGTGTAGACTTGGTCGAGCTGCGAAGGCACTAAGTCGTAGGGGCGCCGCGGGTCGCTGCGCTGCAGCACGTACGTGCGGGCGCATATCGCCTGCGCCTGCAGCGCTGCGGCGGGCCAACGCGGCGACATCTCGGCGGGAACGACGCTACAAAGGTACGCTTCGAGGTCGACGACGTTGACGATGCGCCCGTCGTCGAGCCGCTGGAACGTGCCGCGATAGCTGCGTCCGTTAAAGACGAAGGCGTCGTTGGAGGTCGCGTTGGCCTCGCCCGAGCCGAGGAGCACTCGCAGCGCCGGGCGCTGCGACGAGGTTGCCGGATCGGCGTCAACCTGTGCGGTAACGCGTGCCGGCCGCAGCAACGGCAGCGCGCCGAGCCATAAGAAATGCGCGCGGCGCGTTAGAGTAACCGCTCCTGCGCGGGCGCACTACCCCCACGCACGCCAAGATGTTCGTACGCGCGCGCCGATGCGCGCCGGCCGCTGGCAGTCCGCGTAACGAAGCCCTCTTTGAGCAGATAGGGTTCGACGACGTCTTCCAGCGTCTCGGCATCCTCGGTCAGCGTGGCGGCGATCGCCGCGATGCCGGCCGGTCCGCCGCGATATTGTTCGACGATCGTCCGTAGGAAGGCGCGGTCGAGACGATCGAGTCCGAGCTCGTCGACGCCCTCGCGGCGCAGCGCTTCGTTGGCAATCTCGAGGGTGATGCGGCCGTCGCCGCGGACTTCGGCGAAATCGCGCACCCGCCGCAACAGGCGGTTCGCAACTCGCGGCGTTCCGCGGCTGCGCGCCGCGATGATGCTCGCCCCCTCGGCATCGATTGGAACGCCGAGCACGTTCGCCGAGCGCTGCACGATGCGTTCGAGCTCGGGTGCGGAGTAATAATCGAGATGGGCGACCAATCCGAACCGTTCGCGCAGCGGCGCCGTCAGCATCCCGGCGCGCGTCGTCGCACCGATCAGGGTGAAACGCTGCAGCGGAAGCTTCAGCGTTTTGGCATACGCGCCGCGATCGACGACGAAGTCGATTTGAAAATCCTCCATTGCCGGGTAGAGAAACTCTTCGACCACGCGACCCAGCCGATGCACCTCATCGACGAAAAAGACGTCGCCCTCTCCGAGCGATGTAAGTATGCCGACGAGATCCTTGGGCTTCTCCAGCGTCGGTCCGCTGGTTGGGCGAAAGTTCGCACCGAGCTCGCGCGCGATGAGTCCGGCCAGGGTCGTTTTCCCCAACCCCGGCGGACCGTAGAAGAGCACGTGCTCGAGCGGTTCGCCGCGCCGTTTAGCGGCGTCGATGGCGATGCGCAGATTTTCGACGACCCGTTCCTGCCCGACGTATTCGTCAAACGAGCGCGGCCGAAGGCTCGCGCCGTAGAGCTCTTCTTCGATCGTCTCGGACGGGTCGACGATCCGCGGCCGGTCGGGTGCCGCGGCCGGATCGCTGTTCGCGTCCTCCGGGCCCAACAGGCGCCGGCGCGCCTTGGGCTCGCTCATGCCGAACTCTTCGCCGCCTTGTTGCGGTATATCTCCGCGAGCAGCCGTTCCGCGTCGCGTATCGACGCATCCGCTTCGAGCGTGCTGCGAATCATGGCCTCGCCTTCGGTGCGTTTATAGCCGAGCTGTAAGAGCACGGCCAGCGCTTCGTCGGCGAAATCGGGAATGGCCGCCGGCGGGGGAGACGGGGCGTCGCGAATCAGCAAGAACTTCGTGACTTTCCCCTGGAGCTTGGCGACGATATCGCGGGCCTTCTGCTGCCCGATGCCGGGCAAGCTGCGCAGAAACGGATGGTCGCCGCGATCGATCGCACCGGCGATGGTGGACATCGGCGCGGAGAACGCGCGCGCCGCCGAGCGCGGACCGATCGACGCGACGGTGAGCAGGGCTTCGAAGAAGTCGCGCTCGATCGCGTTGGTAAAGCCATAGTAGGTAAATCGCCCGGTATTGCCTTCCATGTTGACGACCGAGTAGATCTCGAGCGTCACCCGTTCGCCCGGGGTGCTTGGGAGTTTCTCGGATATGCAGGGCGGCAACACGATTTCGTAGCCGAGGCCGTTGGCCTCGATCAGCGCGACGTCTTTACCGCGCTCGACCAGCGATCCGGAAATTCTATCGAACATCGCGTGCGGCGGGATTGACGTCGAGCACGTTGAGAAAGGCCAGTGCCAAGGCGAGCGCGTCGGAGACGTCGTTCGGTCTAGGCGCCCGGCGCAGACCGAGCAGTCGCGTCACCATGGCGTTGACCTGGTCCTTGCGCGCGCTTCCCGACCCGACCAGCGCGCGTTTGACGCGCGCGTGCCCGAGCGTATGAACCGCTACGCCGGCTTGCGCGCTGGCCAAGCAGAGCACGCCGCGCGCGTGGCCCATCAACAGCGCCGCTCGCGGGTTGCGATAGTTGGTGTAGAGATCCTCGATGACGACCAGCGCCGGCGCGGTCTGCGCGATGACTTCGCAGATGCCGTCGTGCAGCTCGCGCAATCGTTCTTCGAGCGTGCCGCCCAGGCGCGGCACGACGACGCCGGCCTCGACCAGGTGCACGCGACCGTTACGCCGCTCGATCGCGCCGTATCCGGTCGTGCGCAGGGCGGGATCGACCCCCAGAATGCGCACCGCACCGTAGGGCATTACGGTGGGCGCGTCCCGTTGACCGTGACCGTGACCGCCGAGCCCGGTGCAAGCGACGTCCCCGCCGGCGGTTGCGTGCCGATCACCTTGCCGTCGGCGCCGGCGTCGCTCGTATACTGCCAGCTCGAAATCGTGTATCCGTAAGCCCGCAGCGTTCGGATCGCGTCGACCGGCGCCATGCCGACCGTGTCGGGAACCTCGCCGGAGACCGAGAGCGTGATCGTCACCGTCGCACCCTGCGCTACCTGACCGGCGGGCGGGTCCTGCGCGACGATCGTTCCGTTGTTGCTCGTCTGCTGCGCGTAGCGAACGGTAAACGTAAAGCCCGACTGCGTCAGCGTCTGGCGGGCGGTGTCGTACTCCAAGCCGACGACGTTTGGCAGCGTGGAGGCTTCGCCGCCCGGCGGCGGCGTCGGCGCGCTGGTGATACCGCTATTGACGATGACGCGCACGGTGGCGTTACGATCGACTTTGGTGCTTGCGGCGATGCTCTGCGAAGCGATGGTATCGGCCGGAACGCCCGGCACGCTCTGCGAGGAGTCGAGGGTGATGCCCGCGTTCCGCGCCGCCGCCTGCGCTTTGTCCAGCGTCAGTCCGACGAAGTTCGGTACGATTACCGGAGCGGGGCCGTCCGAAACGACCAGCGTAACGCGGCTGCCTTCGGGGACCTTCGCGCCCGCCTTGGGATTCTGCTCGATGACGTTGTCTTTGACCGTGTTGTCGAACCGCCGGTTGAGCGTCACGGCGAAACCCTGCTGCTGAAGCGCGCGCTGCGCGTCGTTGACGTTGAAGCCGCGCACGTCCTCGAGACCGCGCAGAGGCTTGCCGTTGCTGATGACCAGCTCGACGACCTGATTCTTCTCGACCTGCGTGCCCACCGGGGGCGATTGGCGGATCACGTGATCCGGCGGGATCGTCTCGCTCGCGCCTTTGGTGAAACGCGTGCGCAGGCCGGCGTTGACGACCGCCTGCTGCGCCTGCGCCTGCGACATGCCGGTGTAATCGGCGACCGTCACGCCTTGGGGTAGTCCCGGCAGTCCCCGAGCGAAAAGCACGTAGCCCAGCGCCGTTGCCGCAAGCAGCGAAAGAATTAAGACGACGACGTTGCGCCCGCGGCGCGGTGGGGCTTGCTCGAACTCCTCGCCGCCATCCGTGCGATCGGGCATCGGTGAACGGCGCGGCGGCAGGGCTTGCGTACGGCGCAATACTTGCGTCGCTCCCGGAGGCGCATCGTCGGCGATGCGATACCCGGCGATCGTGGGGCGCTCGCGGGCCTCGCGCAGAGCGGTGGCGAGCTCGCTCGCCGATTGAAAGCGGTGCTCCGGCTTCTTCTGGAGCAGGCGATTGACGATAGCCGCCAAGGCGGGACTAACGCCGGTCTCTTGCTGATCGATGGTCGGAACCGGGTCGCCGATATGTTTGAGCGCGACGGTCACCGGCGACTCTCCGGCGTACGGCAGCTTGCCGGTGAGCATCTGATAGAGCACGACGCCGAGGCTATAGAGATCGGCGGTTTCGTGCACTTCGTGCTCTTGCGCCTGCTCGGGTGAAATATAGTAGACGCTGCCCATCACCAAGCCCGGTTTGGTCAACGCCATCGTTTGTTGCGAAACGGCGCGCGCGATGCCGAAGTCGGAAAGCTTGACCACGTCGTCTTTGGTCACCAAAATGTTGGCCGGCTTGATGTCGCGATGGAGCAATCCCTGACGATGCGCGTAAGCCAGGCCGCTGGCGATCTGTGCGGCGTAGTCAATGGCCACAGGCTCGGGAAGACGTCCGTCGGCGGCGATGATCTCGGCCAGCGACGGACCGTCGACGAGCTCCATGACGATGAAGTAGGTGTCGTCCTGCCTTCCGACGTCGAACGTGTTGACGATATTAGGGTGGGAGAGCTTCGCCGCCGATTCCGCCTCTTGGTAGAAGCGGCGCACGAACTCTTCGTCGGCGGCGTACTGATCGCGCAGCACTTTGATCGCAACGCGGCGGCGCAATAGAATGTCGGTGCCGCAGAAGACGGTTGCCATTCCACCCTCGCCGAGCTTGCGGTCGAGGCGATAGCGATTATTGAAGATTCGCTCTTCGATCAACTACCGGCGATCTCCAGAGCCGTGCGCAGCACCTCGCGCGCGATCGGCGCCGCGTAGGTCGCTCCATATCCGACGTTCTCGACGACGATCGCCACGGCGACGCGCGGACGATCGGCCGGAGCGAAGGCTACGAACCACGAGTGCGAGCGTCCCAGCGGGTTGGTGGCGGTCCCCGTCTTACCCGCGACGCTGACGTGCGGCAGCCGCGCCGGAGTGCCGGTTCCGCGCTGCACCACGGCGACCATCATGGCGGTCACGTTCGCGGCGGTCTCCCCCGATACCGGGTTTGCAAGCGTTGAGGTCGCCGAGACGGTTGCCGGCACGCCGTCGCGAACCACTTGACGAACGATGTAGGGCCGCGGCTCGTCACCACCGTTGGCAATCGTTGCGCCGACGAGCGCCATCTGCAGCGGCGTCATCAGCAGCGCGCCCTGCCCGAATCCCATCTGCGCGAGCTCGCCGGGAACGATGCCGGCTTGCGGCGGCACGCGGCTCGCCTGCGCCGGAATCTGAAAGTCGAGCGAATCGCCGATGCCCCAGCGCCGCAGATACTCGTAAAAGCCGTCGACGCCCAACTTCAGCGCGATCTGCCCGAAGTCGACGTTGCTGGAGAGCGCGAACGCGGTGGTCAGGTCGGTATAACCGGTCGCCTCACCCTCGTTGTCGTGCAGCGTCGTGTCGCCGATCGTCAGGTAGCCTGGATCTTCGAAGTGCGAGTCCATGCCGACGGTATGGCTGTCGAGTGCGGCCGCGGCGGTGAAGATTTTGAACGTCGATCCCGGCGGATAGAGACCGTCGATGGCGCGATCGAGCAGTGGCGCGCCCGGGTCCTGCAGCAGCGACGAGAACTCATCGTCGAGCGCATTGGGATCGTAGCTGGGGACGCTGGCGAGTGCCAGTACCGCGCCGGTGCGCGGATCGAGCGCAACGCCCGCGGCGCGCGGATAGCGCGAGAGCAACTGGTAGAGCTGCGTCTGCACCGGCGGTACGATCGTCGTCACGACGTCGGCGCCATGCGCCGCGGCGGCCGTTCCGCGCACCGTGGCAACGATCTCGTCGAACTGCTCCGCGGGATCGCCCGCGCTTCCCGGCGGGCTGAGCGCCCGATCGAAGGCGCTTTCGATGCCGCTGGTCCCGTAGCGCGGCGAAGCATAGCCGACAACTTGCGCGAGCTGTTCGCCCATCGGGTAGACGCGGTGACTTCCGCTGCTGCGAGCGAGTACGGTTCCGTCGGTGGCCAGAATCCGGCCGCGCCCGGCGTCGAGCATCGCGTGGCGCGGATTGCTCGGCCGCGCCGCGATCTTCGGCGCCTGGATCACCTGCACGTAGACCTGGCGGATCGCCAGCACGGCAAAGAGCATCAAGAAAAAGGCCGCCAGGTCGCGGATTGCGCGGTTCGTCATGCCTCGCGCAACACCGTGAACCCACCGTCGGTGCGAACGGCCATGTGCGGCCGTCCAGGTTCGGCTACGAGAACGTCGTTGACGATTTCGCGCTCGACGTTCTCGGGCAGCGCGCCGAGGCGCAGGATGGGCTCGACGCCGAGTTCTCCGAGTAGGCCGACGGCGACGTACGCACACGCCGGCAGCGTCTCGAAATGGCGTTCCTCATACACACCCTCGTGCCACGGACCGCGCTTGCCGAAAACCTGCGTGTGAAAATCCCACGCGCAAAGCTGCTTCTCTTTCCAAACGAAGTCGTCGCGAACGCAGAGCCGCCGGCAGGCCGCGCACTGGACGAGCACCTCCGGCGGATGGGCGAGCGCCGCGACGACGTCGTCGGGAAGATCCTCGACGTTAAGGACGTTGCCGGCGCCGATAACTTCGGGGAGCGGCGCGTTCCAGCCGATGCGCGCTAGGAGCTCGAGGTCGCGCGCCGACCCCCCGAACGAGTACTCGTCTTCGGGCGGGAAGGTGCGATCGATCCAGTCGAGCAGTCCTTCGAAGGGCACGTGAACGACCTGCGCGCCCTCTCCGACGGAGGTACCGAGCGGCGTCCACGCCAGCGGAATCAGCCGCGCGGCGATGGTGCCGTTGGTCGGGAGCATGGCGTTGATGATTGCCAGCGTTCGGTCGTTGCCGCCCAGAGCGAAGACTTGCGCCGGCTCGGGTGCTTCTATCGTCCGATCGCCGCCCGTCCGCTGCGATACTCTTGCAGGCTGCGCGGCGGCCCAGCCTGGCTTGCGAGCGCCTCCGCCAGCGCCCGCGCGGTGTCTAAACTCGTCAAACAAGCAATACTGGCTTCGACCGCAGTGCGGCGAATCTTGTAGTCATCGGTGAGTTCGCGCGGCCCTTTCGCATCGTTGACGACGAGATCGACGGCACGCGTCGAGATAATATCGAGGACGTGCGGCGACCCGTCGGCAATCTTGTTGATCGGCTCGCTTGCAATGCCCGCCGCTTCGAGAACGGCGCGCGTTCCCGGCGTAGCGACCAGCCGATGCCCGAGCGCGGCATAGGCCTGCAGCACGCCGACCGCTTCTTCTTTCTCTTCGTCGGCGATCGAAACCAAGATGCGGCCGCCCGTTCCGGGGAGACGGACGCCGGCCGCCACGAAGCCTTTGAGCAGCGCCCCGGCAAAGGTCTCGTCGATTCCCAGAACCTCGCCGGTCGATTTCATCTCGGGCCCAAGCATGGTCTCGACGCCGCGCATCTTGGAAAATGAGAATACCGGCACTTTGACCACCACGTAGGGAATGTGGGGAAGCAATCCGGTGCCGTACTCCATTTCGCGCAACTTCTCGCCCAGCGCGATGCGCGTAGCGGCGGCGACGAGATTTACACCGGTAGCTTTCTGGATAATCGGCACGGTGCGGCTGGCACGAGGATTGGCTTCGATGATGTACAGACGCCCATCGTGGACGACGAACTGAATATTGATCAGCCCGCGAATGCCGAGCTCGCGCGCGATCGCGAGCGCGACGCCGGCGACGCGGCGCTCCATCGCCGCATCGATGCTCTGAACCGGGTAGACGCTGATCGAATCGCCGGAGTGCACGCCGGCGCGCTCGACGTGCTCGAAGATGCCGGGTATGAGAATATCCTCGCCGTCGAAGACGGCGTCAACCTCGAGCTCCAAGCCGCGTAGGTACTTGTCCACGAGCAGCGGCGCGTCGGGGAGAATCGGCGGTGCCGATTCGGCGTAGGCGGCGAGTTGTGCCTCGTTGTGCACGATCTCCATGGCGCGTCCGCCGAGGACGAACGAGGGGCGCACGAGCACCGGAAAACCAAGTTCGCGTGCGATGACGCGGGCCTCGCGAAAGCTCCGCGCCGCTTTTCCCTCTGGGCGCGCGACGCCCAGCCGCGAGAGCGCCGCGTCGAACTGTTCGCGATTCTCCGCCATATCGAGCGAACGGCGATCGCTGCCGACGATCGGAACGCCGCGCCGCGTCAGCTCGCCGGCCAGATTGATGGCGGTCTGTCCGCCGAAAGCGAGCATAACGCCGCGTGCATTGGTCGCGCGATAGGCCGCTTCGACTTCGTCGGCGCCGGGCGGCTCGAAGACCAGCGTGTCGGAGATATCAAAGTCGGTCGAGACCGTCTCGGGGTTGTTGTTGACGACCACCGGCGAGCAGCCGGCCGCCTTGAGCGCCCAAGCCGCGTGCACGCACGAGTAGTCGAACTCGATGCCTTGCCCGATGCGTATCGGCCCGCTGCCGACCACGACGACGGCTTCGCGCGGCGTGGCGCGCATCTCGTCGAGCTCCCCGCGCGAAATATAGTAGTAGGGCGACTTCGCGGGAAACTCGGCGGCGGCCGTATCGACCATGCGGAAGGCGGCGGAGTCGTAACGACCTTTGCGTCCGGTGAGAATCTTCAGGCTGGCGCTAGAGTAGCCCGATTCCAGCGCCTCGCTAACGTCATCGCCGGACGGCTCGTTACGCAGGCGCTCCTCGAGGTTGACGAGCGCGGCGAACTCATAGAGCCAGAAGCGGTCGATTGCCGATTGCTCGTGGATGTTTTCGATGGCGCTCTCCGGTTCGGCGCCGGCGCGGCGCAAGAGCTCGCAGACGGCAAAGAGCCGCTCGTGCGTTGCTCGGCGAACGATATTTTCGAGCTCTGCGTCGCTCCACTCGCGCAGCGGGCCGGTCAGCGTCTCGCGCCCGAGGTCGAGACCGCGTACCGCCTTGAGCAGCGCCGCGCGAAAGGTACGCCCAATACCCATCGCTTCGCCGGTGGATTTCATCTGCGTGCCGAGCGCGGTGTCGGCGATCGGAAACTTGTCGAAAGGCCAGCGCGGAATCTTTACGACCACGTAATCGAGGGTCGGCTCGTAGGCGGCTTTCGTTACGCCGGTCACGGGGTTGGGGATCTCGTCGAGCCGCTGGCCGAGGGCGATGCGCGTCGCGATCTTGGCGATCGGATAGCCGGTGGCTTTCGAGGCCAACGCCGAACTGCGCGAGACGCGCGGGTTGACTTCGATGATGGCGTACTCCATGCGGTCGGGATGGAGCGCGAACTGAATGTTGCAGCCGCCCTGCACGTCGAGCGCGCGGATAACGTTGAGGCTGGCGCTGCGCAGCGTTTGATACTCGGCGTCCGAGAGCGTCTGCGATGGCGCGACGACGATCGAGTCGCCGGTATGAACGCCGACCGGATCGACGTTCTCCATGTTGCAGACGACGATGCAGTTGCCGGCGCCGTCGCGCAGCACTTCGTACTCGATTTCCTTCCAACCCAGCAGCGACGTTTCGAGCAAGACTTGATGGATGAGGCTGGCGTTGAGACCGGCGTCGAGCGTAGCGCGCAACTGCTCCTCGTCGTAGACGACGCCGCCGCCGGTGCCGGCTAGCGTATAAGCGGGACGAACGACCAGCGGATAGCCGACGCGCCGCGCAAAGTCCAGGCCCACGTCGACCTCGGTGACGACGGCACTCTCGGGAACCGGCTCGCCGATCTCGAGCATCTTCATTTTGAAGCGCTCGCGGTCTTCGGCCAGACGAATGGTGTCGATCGGCGTGCCGAGCAGCTCGACGGAGTAGCGTTCCAGAACGCCGGCTTCGTCGAGCTCGACGGCGAGGTTGAGGCCGGTCTGACCTCCCAGCGTCGGCAGCAGCGCATCGGGGCGTTCGCGGGCGATGATTTCTTCAACCGAAGCAACCGTCAGCGGCTCGAGATAAACCGCATCCGCAACTTCGGGATCGGTCATGATCGTCGCCGGATTGGAGTTGACGAGAACGACGCGGTGGCCTTCGGCCTGCAGCGCGCGGCACGCTTGAACGCCGGCGTAATCGAACTCGGCAGCCTGACCGATGACGATCGGTCCCGACCCGATGACCATCACGCTGCGCCGGTGCATGCCGGGCGGTTACTTTATTGCCGCGCTCGTGAAGTCCCTTGGTTATCGCTAGCGTTGCTTGCCGTGCCAGGGGGCATGGGCGCCGGGAAGACGCTCGTCGCGGCACATCGTGTGCCGCTCCTGCTGCGCCACTTTTTAGGCAGAACAAAGTTTTGAATATCACATCCTGTGATGGCCGAAAAAGTTGGAGCCTTCCCGGCACCCATGCCCCCCAGCACGACAAGCAACTACCCAAGTCCGATGGACACGGCAACGAAGATTTTTTTAGGGTTGCAGGAGTTGTTTTTGCCAGGTGCCGGGGGTTCGGGTGTAGAGGGTGCGTTCGTGGAGGCGGTTGGGGCGGTTTTGCCAGAACTCGATACGCGACGGCGTTAAGAGATAGCCGCCCCACGAATGGGGACGTGGAATGGATTCGTCTTCGAAGCGCTGCTCGAATGCGGAAAAGCGTTCGTCGAGCATCTCGTAGTTTTCGATCGGTTCGCTCTGTTCCGATGCCCAGGCGGCGAGTTGATGGCCGCGCGGGCGCGCGTCGAAGTAGGAGTCTGATTCGTCCTCGCTCAGGAGCGCGATTTCGCCTTCGACGCGGACTTGACGGCCGAGGCCGGGCCAGTAGAGAACGGCGGCGGCGTACGGGTTTTCGGCGATTTCGCGCGCTTTGCGGCTGAGGTACGACGTGAAAAATCGCAGACCGCGATCGTCGAGACCGCGCAGCAGCACGAGGCGTGCCGACGGATGCGCTCGCGTATCGGCCGTTGCCAGACACATCGTCACGGTCTCGAGGCGTTCCACGCCGCCGGCCTCGTCGATCCATCGCGCGAGTTGCTCCAGGGGCTCGCTCACGGATAGCGCCCTAAGCCGAAGCCGGCCAGAAAGGCGACGAGCATTCCCAGAGCGCCGGCGACGGCCAAGCCCAGCGAGGCGTCGACCGGCTTGCGCTGCAGCGAGGTGATGCGCCCCAGCTGCGCTAGGGCGTCGCGCAGCTGGGTAGCGTTTTCGGCGCGCGCGTAGGCGCCGCCCGAAGCTTGCGCGTAACCGCGCAGTGCGTTTTCGTCGATCGTCGCCTCTTCGTTGGTGCCGGGAATCAGGCCGCCGTTGGGCGTGCCGATGCCTACGGTGTAGACCGGAACGTGGTGCGCGCCCAGCCACTGCGAGATCTCGTCGGGATCGGTGCCCGAGTTGTTCACGCCGTCGGTAATCAGAATGACGACGCGATGGCCGGCCGGCGGCAAGAGTTGCGCGGAGAGTTTGAGCGCATCGCCGATTGCGGTCGCGCCGTTGGGCGACGGTATCTCTTGCAGCGAGGCGATGACCTGCTGGTGGTCGGCGCTGAGCGGTTGGACAACCTCGGCGCTTCCGTCAAACGCGATGATTCCGATCTTCGTTCCGGCCGGACTCTCGTTGATGAAGGCGCGCGCGGCGGCCTTGGCGGCTTGGGCTCGCGTGGGAAAGACGTCGGCCGACTGCATCGAGCCCGACGTGTCGATACAGACGAAGACGTTGCCGTCACGCGCAGGAACCGCCAGCGTCACGTGCGGCCCGGAAACGGCGAGTGCGACGCACCCGAGTGCGACGATCCACAGTGCTTGGAGCAGGCGCGGAATCCAGCGGCGCGGCTTGACCGCCGTTTCGAAGAAGGCGATGTTGGAATAGGCGAGGTCGCGCGCCGTCGCGCGGCGCGTCAGCCACTGATAGAGCAACGCGAAAAGCGCCACGATTACGAGGCCGGCGAGCAGACGCGCCGGATGATCGATGGTCACGCCGGCAGGCCGAAGGCGGCAGCGAGTGAGGCCGCGCCGTTCGCCTCGTGCAGAATGCCGGTGCGCCAGTTCGCCGCGCCAAACCGCGCCAGCAGCCCGGCCTCGCGAGCGCGCACCGCCTCTGCGTAGGCCGCCCGCTCGCGCGGGCCGACGTAGGCGCGCAGCGTTCCGCCTTCTGCGCCGCGCAAACGGACGATGCCGCCCAGCGGCAGGCCGTCGTACCAAGGATCACGCGCGACGAGCACGGTGCAATCGAAACGCGCGCCGAGGTCGGCCAAGTCGCGGTCGAGTGCGACATCCAAATCGTACCAGTCGCCGATGGCGAGTAAGGCCGTTCCACGCGGCAATGCGGCGCGAGCGGTGCGCAACGCGCGCGGCGCGTTGAAATGCTGCAACGGCGCACACTGCGCGACGGCGTGGCGGGCGCGGCGTTGCAGCGCGGGCGGGGTCACGGCATCGGCCTCGACGCGGATGCAGCGATCCTCACCGCTCGCCGCGCCGAACCAGCTCTCCAGTGCCTCTCGCGCGGCATCGAGCAGCGGGCGCTTGCGTCCGACGCGCATCGAGGGGGATGCGTCGACGAGTCCGGCCAGCGTGAGCGCGACGTCTTCTAGCACGACGCGCGTCTGCAGGTCGCCCGAGCGCGCCGTCGCCGCCCAGTCGATGCGGCGCACGTCGTCGCCGGGAACGTAGGCGCGCAGCTCGACGAACTCGTAACCGTCGCCGCGGTAGATCGTCGGCGATCCGGCACCCAAGTGTCGCGGGCGCCGGCGAGCGCGCAGCAGCGCGTCGCGAATCGTCACGGCGCGGGAATAGAGGCGATCATCGCCTGGATGATCCGGTCCGCGCTGACGCCCTCGGTGGCGAGGCGATAGTTGAAGCCGATGCGATGGCAGAGCGCGTGGCTCGCAACGGCGCGCACGTCGTCGGGGAGCGCAAAGTCGCGATCCTCGAGCATCGCGCGTCCGCGGGCGAGAAATGCCAGAGCCAGCGTGGCGCGCGGGCTAGCGCCGTAGTCGATGAACTCCGCGGCGCTTATCGCCGAGCCGGACTTGGCCGGCACGGAGACGGAACCGGCATCGCGCGTCACGGCAACGAGCTCGACGATGTAGCGCTTGAGCTTCTCGTCGATGTGCACCGAATGCGCTCGTTCGCGCCACGAACGCACGTCGTCGAGGCTCGCCACGGAGCGCACCGGCTGCGTGTCGGCGACGGCGAAGCGGTCCAGAATGCGCAGCTCTTCTTCTCGCGACGGATAACCGACGTCGATCTTCATCAGGAAGCGATCCATCTGCGCGATCGGCAGCGCGTAGGTTCCTTCCGAGTCGAGCGGATTCATCGTCGCCATGACGATGAAGGGATCGGGCAGCGCGTACGACTGCGGTCCGATGGTGACCTGACGCTCCTGCATGGCTTCGAGCAGCGCCGACTGCACTTTAGCCGGCGCGCGATTGATCTCGTCGGCCAGCACGACGTTGGCGAAGATCGGCCCGAGCACCGTGGCGAAGGCGCTTTCGCGCTGATCGAAGATGCGCGTTCCGACGATGTCGCTGGGCAAAAGGTCGGGCGTGAATTGAATGCGCTTGAACTCGCCCTCCAACGCCGCCGCGAGCGAGCGGCAGGCCAGCGTTTTGGCTAAACCCGGCGGCCCCTCGAGTAAGACGTGCCCGTTGGAGAGCAACGCCAGCAGCAACGCCTCGAGGACGCCATCTTGCCCGACGATGGTCTCGGCGAGGGCGGCGCGCAGATCGGCCGGGCGGCGAGGCGGTATCATGGGAGCGTCTCCGCATAGCTCTCGAGCGCGGCACACGCATCGGCGATGGCGGCACGCAGATCGTCGTCGTAGGTGAAGGCGCTGCGTTCCAGTGCGACCAGCAGGCGGCGCAGCACCGCGTCGTTGCCTTGCGGACGGCGCAGCACGTCGGCCAGGGTTTCGCCCTCCGAAGCGCCGACCATGCGCCACACGGCGGCGCGCACGCGCACCGCGGAAACGCGCGTGCCCTCGGCTCGCAGCACGGTAAGCGCATCGTCGATCGCTTGGCGGCGCGAGCGCACCACGACGACCGGCGGCGGTTCCGGCGGCGCGACCGGGGCCGGTATCGGCATCGGCAGCGGTCTGGGACGGCGCCTGGCGATCAGCACGATCAGACCCACCACGATCGCAATGCCGACAACCCAGAGAAGAATCCGCAGCACGACGTGCAGCATGCCGCGTAACGCGGCCGCTCCGCTCACGATAAGGGGCGGACCGGCGACCTGCAAACGAAGCGCGTTGGTGTACCATTGTTTGGGCTTGCCGTCGCGAGCGTCCACCGCTTGCAGCGTCGCCGGCGCGATGGCGACCGTCCCGGGATGACGGGCGACCACGGTGATCGTTTCGCGATACTGCGTGCCGCGCCGCCCGCTCTGCGTCTGGCGTTCGTCACCCAATAGCTCGAGCTCGGCCAGCAGCGGCAGGTCGAGGTTGTCGATGCGCGCGACCTTTTCGCGCACGTGCAGCGTCACGATCAGGTGGAACGGCGCGTCGACTTGCGGGGCCGTGGTATCGGCGGAGAGCACGAACGATTCGACCGTCAGCCGCTGCAGCGACTGCGCGCTCGACGGCGCCGGCGTGGCGAGCCACGCGACGGTCAGCAGCGCTAGGGCCGCGGCAGCTCGTCTAACCATTGCGCAAAGATGCGGCGCGCATCGAACGGGCCGGGCGCCGCTTCGGGGTGAAACTGCACCGCCGAGATCGGCAGCGTGCGATGACGAAAGCCTTCGTTGGTACCGTCGTTGAGGTTGGTCATGGTCGCTTCCAGTTCGCCCGGTAACGACTTTGCGTCGACGGCGTAGCCGTGATTGTGCGCGGTGACCAGCACCTCGTTGCCGCGCAGGTCGAGCACCGGCTGGTTGCCGCCGCGGTGGCCGTAGGGAAGTTTGTAGGTCGTCGCACCGCACGCCAGCGCCAACAACTGGTGTCCCAAACAGATGCCGAAGAGCGGTTTGCGGCCGACCAACTCGCGCAGCAGTTCGACGGTGCCGGCGAGGTCGGTTGGATCGCCGGGACCGGGCGAGATTACCACGGCAGCCGGATCGTGCGCCATTACGTCGTCAAGCGTCGCGTCGTATGGCAGTACGGTAACCCGCGCGCCGAGCGCTTCGAGTTGGCGAAGGATGGCGCGCTTCACGCCGCAGTCGATCAGAACCACGTGCGGGCCGCCGGGCGGTCCGACCGAGAACTCCCGCGGGGTGGCGACGCTGGGAACCAAGGCCTTGGTGTTCGCCGTGCGCACGTACTCGGCCAGACGCCGCTCGGCGTCGTGGAGTGCCGCATCGCCGACGGCTAGCGCCGCCCAAATCGTTCCGTGTTCGCGCAGCGAGATCGTGACCGCGCGCGTGTCGGCGCCGATAAGCGCGAGCACCTTCTGTTCGTCCAGCCACGACGGCAGGTCGCGTCTGGCGAGATAGTGCGAGGGATGATAGGCGATTTGCTTGATCACGGTCGCCGCGGCGCAGACGCGCCGGTATTGCGCCGCCTCTCCGGAGATGCCGTAGTTGCCGATCATCGGATACGTAAACGTAAGAATCTGCCCGGCGTAAGACGGATCGGTGAGCGCCTCTTCGTAGCCGGTCATCCCGGTGTAGAAGACCGCCTCGCCCAGCGCGATGCCTTCAAGGGTCAGTCCGTGACCGTCGAAGCGACTGCCGTCCGCGAGGAAGAGCGCCGCCGGAAGTGCGGCGCTCACGGCGCAAACTCCAGTGCGCCATGGCGCAGCTCGCCGCCGACGATCGTCGCGACGATGCGGCGCGGCAAACGCCTACCGGCAAACGGAGTGAACTTTCCCTTGGATGCGAAGGTCGCGGCGTCGACGGTCCACTCGCGGTCGGCGAAAATCGTGATGTCGGCGGGCGCACCGAGGGCCAGCGTGCCGCCGGGTAAGGCGAGGATGCGCGCGGGGTTGACCGAGAGCAGCTCGATGAAGCGCGGCAGCGGCAGATTCGGCAGCGCCGCAGCATAGGCGCCGACCGCAACCTCGAGCCCGGTAAAACCGGGAGCCGCTCCCTCGCGCTTCTCGCTCTCGGTGTGCGGCGCGTGATCGCTGGCCAACGCATCGACCGTCCCGTCGTAGACGGCCTCGCGCAACGCCGCGACGTCATCCGCGGTTCGTAACGGCGGATTGACGCGCGCGGCCGGGCCCAACCTCCCGGCGGCTTCTTCGGTGAAAGTGAGGTGGTGCGGCGTTGCCTCGCACGTCACCGGCGCTCCCGCGACGCGCGCCGCGCGAATCAAATCGAGCGCAGCGCGCGTCGAGACGTGCGCCACGTGCCAGGCCTTCTTCGTGCCGGCCGCAATCTCGAGATCGCGTGCGACGATGCTATCCTCGGGCTCGCTGTGGGCGATCATCGGTGCGCGCAGTCCGCGCGCCAGCTCGGCCGCTTCACGCATAAGGCGTCCGTCGCGTACCGTGTCGCCGTCGTCGGAGAAGGCGACCGCGCCGGCTTGCGCGAGGGCGGCAAAGTCGCAGAGCTCGGTTCCTTTGCGCCCGCGCGTAATCGCCGCAATCGGATAGACGCGGCAGCGCGCGTTGCGTGCTGCGCTCGCCGCGAGATCGCGCAATACTTGCGGGTCGTCGAGCGCGGGAAGGGTGTTGGGCATGCAGGCCACCGCGGTAAAACCGCCGCGCACCGCCGCCTCGGTTCCGGTCGCGATCGTCTCCTTCTCGGGAAAACCGGGCTCGCGCAGATGCACGTGCATGTCGATGAATCCCGGCGCGACGACGCAGCCGCGTACGTCGATGATGCGCTCGCCGTCGTTTGCTCGCAGACCCGTTCCCACCTCGGCGATGCGCCCGTCTTGGATGCGCAGGTCGCACAGCGCATCGAGCGATGCCGCCGGATCGACGACTCGGCCGTTGGCGACGATGAGGTTCGTCATTGGTTGTTGACGAGGAGATCCAGCACGGCCATGCGGACGGCGACGCCGTGATGCACTTGCCGGGCGTAGCGCCAGCCGGCGAAGTTGAGCACGCAGTCATCGAGCTCCATGCCGCGGTTATATGGGCCGGGGTGCATGACGATGGCTTCTTTGCGCATCGAGGCCAACCGGCGCTCGTCGAGGCGATAAGCCGCGACGTAGTCGCGATCGGAGATCGGCATCTCGGCGAAACGCTCGCGCTGGATGCGCAGCAGCACGACGGCGTCTACCGTCGGCAGTATTTCGTCGAAGTCGCGCTCGACGCCGATGCCGTTGACGGCGTAGTTGCCGGGAAGAAACGATTCGGGACCTACGAGGACGACCTGCGCGCCGAGCCGGATGAGGCCGCGCATCGTCGAGTGAGCGACGCGGCTATGGAGAACGTCGCCCACGATCGCAACGCGCAGGCCGGACAGATCGCCAAACTCTTCGATCAAAGTGTAGATATCGAGCAGCGCCTGCGTCGGATGCGCGTGTCCGCCGTCGCCGGCGTTGATGACGTGACCGTCGAACGACGACGCGACGGAGTGCGGAAAACCAGGCGTGGAGTGGCGGATCACCAGCACGCAGACGCCCATCGCGCCCAGCGTAATCGCGGTGTCTTCGATCGTTTCGCCCTTGGTGGCCAAGCTCAATGCCGCCGGTGCAAGGTTGACGACGTCGGCACCGAGTCGCAACTCGGCGAGATTGAACGAGGCGAACGTGCGCGTGCTCTCTTCGAAGAACATGTTGACGCAAGCCCGACCGGCCAACAGCGGTCCGGGAGCCTTACGCTCGAACTCGGCGGTCCGTTTGAAGATATGCGCGAGCTCTTCGGCCGATAGATCGTCTAAGTCGATGAGGCTACGGCGAATCCGCACTGGAGCTTCCTAGAATCACGACCTCGTCGTCGGGTGAGGCTTGCAGCCCGAGCGCCACTTCGACGCGCTCGCTCCGATCGGTCGCTATGAAGCGGCCGACGTAATCGGGCTGAATGGGAAGCTCGCGCAAGCCGCGATCCACGAGGACGCAGAGGCGCACGGCGGCCGGCCGGCCGAGATCGGTTGCGGCGTCGAGGGCGGCGCGAACGGTGCGGCCGGTGTAGAGCACGTCGTCGACGATGACGATCGTGCGCCCGGCGAGGTCGGCAGGAATCTGCGAGTCGGGCAGCTCGTGCGTGACGCGGTCGTCGCGATAAAGATTGATGTTCAAGAAGCCGAGCGCCGGGGCACGGCCGTTGATCCGTTCGATCTCGGCTGCTAGCCGCTGCGCCAGGGCTTCGCCGCCGCGGCGGATGCCGAGTATGACGAGCCCCTGCTGGGCCTCGTCCGGTTCGAGAATCTGATGCGCGAGCCGCGCGATGATGCGCTGGATCTCGTCGCCGCGCGCGAGCACGCGCCGGGCGGCCGTCGTCATGCTGGTTCCTTCAGTGCGCGCAGCGCCGCTTCGGTGCGAGCGAGCTCGGCGCGATAGCCTTCTAGTTTCTCGCGCTCCTTCGCAACCACGTCGGGTGCCGCCTTGGCGACGAAGGCCTCGTTGGCGAGCTTGCGTTCGCCGCGGTCGATCTCGGATTGCAGGTGCGCCAGCGCCTTGCGATAGCGCTCCTCCAGCAACGCGGCCGAGGCGCGCAGCCGCACCGCCCCCAGGGCCTCTTCCAGGGTTTCGGTTGCGTCGCCGGAGCGGTCCAGGTCGGCGCCGGCGTAGAGCGTCAGCAGGGCGGCGGCATCGTCGCGGAGATTGGCCGGTACCTCGCAGACGGCGCGCTCGCGCGGATGCAGACCGATCTCGGCGCGCTGGTTACGCAGGCGTTCCACGGCCGCGACGATCGATTCGAAGTCGCGCGCGGCAGCCGCGGATTCGGGAACCTCGAGCGGATCGGGCCAGTTTGCGGTCACGATGCTCTCGCCGTCGTGAGGGAGCGCCAGCCAGATTTCCTCGCTGATAAAGGGCGCCAGCGGATGGAGCAGCCGCATCGCCGCGTTCCACACGAAGGAGAGAACGGCGGCACGCGTGGCGCGGTTCTCTTCCGCCTTGGTTGCTTCAACATACCAGTCGCAGAACTCGTACCAGAGGAAACGCCAAATCGTTTCGGTTGCATTGCCGAAATCGTAAGCGTCCAAGAGCGCGCCGATCCGCACGACCGTCTCGCGCAGACGGGTAAGGATCCATCGGTCGGCCAGCGTCAGCGCGCTTTCGGCAGGCAGCGTCATCGCCGGCGGCAGGCCTTCGGGCAGGGCAAGCATGTAGCGGGTCGCGTTCCAAATCTTATTGTTGAAGTTGCGGGCTTCTTCGCAGCGCGACTCGTGGTAGCGAATCTCCTGGCTCTCCAAACGCATCTGCCGCAGAATCGAGAGCCGGAAGGCGTCGGCGCCGTAGTTTTGCGCGAGATCCATCGGATCGATGACGTTACCCAGCGACTTGGACATCTTGCGTCCTTGCGCGTCGAAGACCGTGGGCGTAATGAGCACCTCGTGGAACGGCACGTCGTTCATGAAATGCAGGCCGAGCATCACCATTCGCGCGACCCAGAGAAAGATGATGTCGCCGCCGGTCACCAGCACTTGCGAAGGGTACCAGCAGCGCAGCTCCTGGGTCGATTGCGGCCAGCCGAGAATCGAAAACGGCCAGAGGCCGCTGGAGAACCACGTGTCGAGCGTGTCGGGATCGCGCGTCAGTTCGCGCGTGCCGTAGGTCCGCTGCGCGAGCTCGCGCGCTTCCTCCTCGCTTTCGGCGACGACCTCACGACCGTCGGGGGTATACCAAACCGGAAGCTGATGTCCCCACCAGATTTGTCGCGAAACGTTCCAGTCGCGGATACTCTCGAGCCAATGCTCGTAAGTGCGGCCCCATCGCTCTTGCACGAATCGCACGCGGCCCTCGCGATAGGCTGCCAGGGCCGGAGCGGCCAGCGACGCGGTCTTCACGAACCACTGCAGCGAGAGCAGGGGCTCGACGACGTCGCCGCTGCGCGAGCTGGTCGATACCGAATGACGATGCGGTGCGGCTTCGACGAGCAGCCCGAGCGCCCGCAAGTCGGCGACGATGCGCTCGCGCGCGTCATAGCGGTCGAGCCCGGCATAAGGCCCGACGCCGACTTCTGCTCCGGTGATTCGCGCGTCGAGTCCGATGACGGTCGGCGTCTCGAGCTCGTGACGCAAACCGATCTCGTAATCGACCGGATCGTGCGCCGGGGTGACCTTGACGGCACCGGTACCGAACTCCGTATCTACGGCCCGGTCGGCGACGACCGGAATGGCGCGTTCGAGCAGCGGCGGGAGGAGCACGCTGCGCCCAACGAGATGTGCGTAGCGCGGATCGTTCGGATTAACGGCCACGGCGACGTCGGCGAGCATCGTCTCCGGACGCGTGGTGGCGACCTCGATTCCTCCGCTAAGGTCGTCGCGAGAGAACGGATACCGTATCCGCCAGAGCGTGCCGTCGCGCTCGACGTACTCGAGCTCGGCATCGGAGACGGTCGTCTGCGCCGTCGGATCCCAGTTGATCAAGCGCCTGCCGCGATAGATTAGGCCATCCCGATAGAGCTGCACGAAGACGCGCGATACCGCCGCCGACAACCCCTCGTCCATCGTGAACCGCGAACGCGCCCAATCGGCACCGAAGCCGAGCCGGCGGAACTGCTCGTCGATCAAACCGCCGTAGGTGCGCGACCACTTCCATGCGTGCGCGACGAACTGCTCGCGTCCTAAATCTTCGCGCCGCAGTCCCTCCTTAGCGAGTTCGCGGACGAGAACGGCTTCGGTGGCGATCGCTGCGTGGTCGACGCCGGGGAGCCAATCGGCGTTCTGCCCCAGCATGCGGTGATATCGCGTCAGTACGTCCATCGGAAGGTAGGTCGAGCCGTGGCCGAGGTGCGCGCGCGCCGTGACGTTGGGCGGCGGCATGCAGATGATGAACGGCGGACGCGCCGGATCGGGCTCCTCGTGAAAGTAGCCGCTATTTTCCCAACGCGCATAAGTGCGCGGCTCTACCGCCTGCGGGTCGTACTGCTTGGGGAGCTGCATCGCTTCGCCAGCGTTCATCAACGTTACGCTAGCAGCCTCTTAAAGACCGGCAATACTAGGGGTTCGGATTTGGCCCAAATCTAGGAGCCGAGATCCGAAGTTTACAGTGGTAATCGAGGATCTCGGCAACAACGAGTTGAGGCAAATATGGGCCCTTAGGCGGGCATGTCTTTCTTTTGCTCGTGGTATACGAGCGTCGGCGCTTCTTTCTTCTCGATGACGTCCTTGTTGACGACGCACTTCTTGACGCCTTGCAGCGACGGCAGGTCGTACATGACTTCGAGCATCGTCTCCTCGAGAATCGAACGCAGGCCACGCGCGCCGGTCTTACGGCTTTGCGCCTTATGGGCGATGGCGACGAGCGCCTCTTTAGTGAACTGCAGATCGACGCCGTCCATGTTGAGAATCTTCTGGAACTGGCGCACCAGCGCGTTGCGCGGCTCGGTGAGAATGCGGCGCAGTGCCAGCTCGTCGAGCGCGTCGAGCGTGACGACGATCGGCAAGCGTCCGATAAACTCGGGAATCAGGCCGAAGCGTAACAGATCTTCAGGCATCAACTGTTGTAGGAGTTTGGCGACGCGCAGGTCGCGCTTGCCCTCGGGTGTAGCGCGGAAGCCCATATTGTTGGCCGCCACCCGAGACTCGATGATCCGTTCCAGACCATCGAAGGCGCCGCCGCAGATGAAGAGCACGTTGGTGGTGTCGATTTGGATGAACTCTTGGTGCGGATGCTTGCGCCCGCCTTGCGGCGGCACGTTAGCGGTCGTGCCTTCCAAAATTTTGAGCAAGGCCTGCTGCACGCCTTCGCCTGAAACGTCGCGGGTGATCGACGGATTCTCGCTCTTGCGCGCGATCTTGTCGATCTCGTCGATGTAGACGATGCCTTTCTCGGCGCGCTTGACGTCGTAGTCGGCGGCCTGGATCAGCTTGAGAAGAATATTCTCGACATCTTCGCCGACGTAGCCGGCTTCGGTGAGCGAGGTTGCGTCGGCCATCGCCAGCGGCACGTCGAGAATCTTGGCCAACGTCTGCGCGAGATAGGTCTTGCCCGAGCCGGTCGGGCCGACCAGCAGGATGTTCGACTTCTGCAGCTCGACGTCGTCGGCGGTGCCGCCGGCGTTGATGCGCTTGTAGTGGTTGTAGACCGCGACGGCGAGCGACTTCTTGGCACGCTCCTGACCGATCACATACTGGTTGAGAATGTGATTGATCTCTTTGGGCTTGGGAATGTTGCGAAGCCGCAGGTTCTCGTCGACGTTCTTGTAGAGCTCCTCTTCGATAATCTCGTTACAGAGCTCGATACACTCGTCGCAAATATAAACGCCGGGTCCGGCGATCAATTTACGAACTTGCTCCTGCGATTTTCCGCAGAAGCTACACTTTAGCTGGCCCTTGTCGTCTCCAAAACGGAACATCCGGGTCCGGGGGGTCCTCCAGTCGTTACGCCGGCGTAGGCAGGCTTTGGTGGTTTTCGATGATTTGGTCGATTATCCCGTAGTCCTTGGCCTCTTGCGCGGTCATATAATAATCCCGTTCGATGTCTTTGAGAACCTCGTCGATCGGCTTTTTCGTGGTCTCGTGATAGATCCGTGCGACCGTATGGCGGGTCGCGATCAGGTCCCGGGCGGCTATTTCGACGTCGGTGGCTTGGCCCCCGATCTGCGAGACCCATGGCTGATGGATGACGACCTTGGAGTTGGGCAGAGCGTAGCGCTTGCCGGCGGCTCCTCCAGTCAAGAGAATCGAGCCCATCGAGGCGGCAAATCCCATGCACATGGTTGCCACGTCGGGGCGGATGAAACGCATCGTATCGAACATCGCGAGCCCGGCAGTAACGCTGCCTCCGGGGCTATTGATGTACATGTCGATGTCCTTCTCGGGGTCTTCCCTTTCGAGAAAGAGGAGCTGCGCGATGACCAAGTTAGCCAGGTGGTCGTCGATCGCGCCGCCGACAAAAACGATGCGGTCTTTGAGCAGGCGCGAGTAAATGTCGTACGCGCGTTCTCCGCGCGCCGTCTGCTCCACGACCATCGGTACTAAATGTCCCATGCTCCAGATAACTACGACGCGGAGCGTGAGGTTTCTTCGTCGCCAACGACCTCGGCGTTGTCGATGAGGAATTCGAGCGTCTTGTTGCGGACGATGCCGTCCATCAGCGAAAGCAGATTATTCCCCAGCGCTTGACGGATACGAGCGACGGGTTGACCGTAGCGGCGCGCGAGCACTTCGAGCTCGGACGCCACGTCGGCAGGAGTCGCAGCAATTTTCTCCGCCTTGGCAATTGCTTCAATAAGGAGCCCGGCCTTGATGCGCGATTCGGCTTCGGCACGCAAGGCCGCGCGACGCTCTTCGGTGCTGCGCTCGTCTGGTGCGGGCGGCGGTCCGGCGTCTTCCAGCATGCGGTCGATCTCGCCCTCAACCATCGTCGCGGGCAGGGCAAACTCATGCGTCGCGAGCAGCCGGCTCATCAGAACGTTGCCTAGCGCGCGACGCGAACGCCCTTCGTTGATGGCTTCGAGGCGGCGGCGCAGGTCGGCGCGCAGTTCGTCTAGGGTCTGGTTAGTCGAGATCGCTTTGGCGAAATCGTCGTCGATGGCCGGCAGCTCGATCTCCTTGAGCTCGTGCAGCGTAATCGTGAAGACTGCGTCTTTTCCCGCGAGCTCTTGGGCGGGATACTCGTCGGGAAATCGCGCCGGAACGCTCTTGGTCTCACCGGGCTGCATCCCGACGATGCCGGCGACGAAGCCGGGAACGAAACGTCCCTCGTCGAGTTCGGTGGTCTGGCCGCGGGCGGTGCCGCCCTCAAAGGGCGCGTCGCCGATCTTTCCTTCGTAGTCCAGCGTGACGAGATCGCCGAGTTGCGCGGCGCGCTCGACCGGCACCAGCGTCGCCCGCTCCTTAGCCAACGTCTTGAGGCTGCGTTCGACGTCCTCATCCGAAACCGCACCGGGCGGGCGGGTCGCCTTTAGGCCCTTATACTGGCCGAGCGCGATCTCCGGCCGCACTTCCACGGTCGCTTTGAGGCGGGTGGGCCGGCCGGCGTTTTCCTCGAGAATCTCAATCTTCGGGCGTTCGACGGGTTCGAGGTCGTGCTCGCGAACCGCCTTGGCATAGACTTCCGGAACGACTTCGTCGACGGCTTGGCTGGTGAGGGTTTCGCTGCCGTACGTTTGCTCGAAGATCTTGCGCGGCACTTTCCCCTTGCGAAAGCCGGGGAGGCGCACGTTCTTCGAGAGCCGGCGAAAGGCACGCTCTTCGGCCTCGGCAAGCTCCCGATCGGTGATCGAAAACTCCAGAGCCACTTGAGTCGGTGCGAGGCGGGTTAAGGTTGAGGTCATATCGTGGAGCGGAAGACGAGATTCGAACTCGCGACCCTCGCCTTGGCAAGGCGATGCTCTACCACTGAGCTACTTCCGCGTAAATTTTTGGTCGGCCCACGCCGCCACGCCCGCCTAACCATTCGTTAGGTAAAAAGTTCAGATCCCGATCCTTAGGTCCGGGCGGCAACACGTGGGCAAGCAGAGACTCGAACTCTGACGGGTTGCCCCACTGGAACCTAAATCCAGCGCGTCTGCCAGTTCCGCCACTTGCCCGGCGACCCCCATAGATAGAACGCGCCCGGGGCTTTTCCTTTGGGAGCGGCGGCTGGGCTCGGACGGCCAACCGGGGCCCCGGTTTGGACGCTTAGCAGGGCCCCCGCCCCCTGGGCAGCGTATTGGCATGGTCCAAGCGGCCCAACCATCTCCATGGAGCATCCCAGTTAACGTGAACGCTGTCTCTCGGTTCGACGCAGCCAAACAAAAACGGGTTGACGCAGCCAAGCAAAAACGCGGGCGGATCCGCCTCGGCCAATATGCACTTGCGGCGGCATATATCGCCGGAGGCTTGCTCATAACAGCGCTTCTCTTTCAGCTCTTCTTCCGCTATCAGTACCTCGAGGCCAACGGCGTGACGTGGCGGGTGGACCGTTTGACGCAGCAGACGTGTAAGGTCGCCATCGGCGAAGCGCAGTGCACGCCGAGCGCGCCGGCCGCCACGGTCAGTACGAGTACGAGCACCAGCACGAGCACTTCGATGAGCCTCAGCGTCAAAGCCATAGACCGCAAAAGAGGCAAGCCGCACTAGCGGCGATCCCAACCGTACGGTCAAACGTGCGTCTTAGTGTAGGTGAACTGCACGTGGTTTATCGCTTCCAGGCGTGATACGCTCGTGGTAATGACCGCCCGCAACGACACCCGTCTTCCACTGCGCTGGCTCGAGATCGTCGTCCTCGCGCTCGTCGCGGCCGCAATCTTTCAAGTCTTCCTGCGCTATCAGTACGTGAGCTCGGACGGTACGACGTGGCGAATCGACCGCGTCACGCGGCAAGTCTGTGCCATGCATCGCGATCGGGCCGAATGCACCGCCCCAACACCGGCGCCGCGGGAGCACGGGTCCGGCTGGGGCAGCCTCGCCGTCAGAGGCGGCCTTTCTACAAGCCGGCCACGTCGTTCGGGTCGGGGATGACGCCGCTCAAATGCTTTCGAACCGTTGCGTAGCACTCGCAGGCGGCACTGTCGAGGCCCGGACGATCCAGCACGACCACGTTGCCTCGGCAGTATCGAATGAGTTGCGCTTCCTGCAACGCTTCGCACGCCTTGGAGACGCTGGCTCGCCGGACGCCCAGCATCATCGCGAGAAATTCGTGGGTCAGGATGAAACTGTCGCGGCGCGCGCTGTCATGGGCGATCAATAACCAGCGGCAGCATCGCTGCTCGATCTGATGCAGAATGTTGCAAGCCGCGGTCTGCGTCATTTGGTGCAAGGAGGCGGTCGCATAACTGTGCAGCAGATGGGCGAGCCGCTCGTCCGCAGCCGACCTCTGCATGAGATCGTCCCGACGAATGCGCTCTGCGGTAGCCCGCATCTGGACCATTGAGTCTAATACCGCTTCCGCTCGATCGAAGAAGAGCAGACCGAACGGCGGCGCGACCCCCTCGTACCCGACCGTGCCTACTTCGACGCACTGGCCGTCCTTGGTCGACTTGACCAGCGAGATCAGGCCGCTTTCGATGAAATATAAGCTGGAGATTTCTTCGCCGGCGGCATAGAGAATTTGCCCCCGTTCAAGCTCGACCGGCTCGAAGAAAGGCCAAAGAGCGCGGAGCCCGTCTTCAGGGAGGGCGCTCAAAAGGCCGTTCGTGGACTGCGTGCTCGTTACTCCCCGTAGCGATGCGCTGAAATAGCCAGCTGCGACTAGCTAGTTGGCTAAATTATACCGCGCCTACGCGCAGCCTACCTTCTAGCGTAGACCAAGCACTCGCTCGCAGTCAAAGAGGGGTGATACCCCAAAAGACCCAACGCCGAGGGGCCTAACGGACCAAGGATGCTTGAGGTCGCGAAGGATTGGATTGACCCCGCTTGCCGAGAACTTGGCGCGCGACGGGCGCGCGGATTCTAACTCAACGCGGACGACGCGTTGACACGTTAACGCCTCGAGCTATGCCATGATTTTTGTTGCGAAGCAAACGACGCATATCGGCGGTGAAAGCATGGATGGATCTCAATGAAAAAACCGCGCTTCCTCGAACTTTGGGCTGCCGCAGCGTGCGTTGCGATCGGTTCCTGCAGCGGTCCCGGCGCGACGCCGGAAATCCCTAGAGCGTCGAGCGCGCAACACGCGCGCCAAAAGGGCGCGATGACGCACGTCCTGACCGGCGCTTATCTCGGGGGTCTCTACGGACCGCAGATGGACTGGCAGGAGGCCGCGCCTTACCTTACATGGGCCGAAACCGACCAAACGGATGCGACCGCGATCCACAACGTGGGAATCAAGGCGCTTCTCTACCTCGATCCCAATCGGATTTATCAGGGAAATCCGCTCTACAACGACGACGATACGACATACGCCCACACCTGTCCCGGCGACAAGATTTATGCCAACTGGGACAACACCAAGATGTGGGTCACAAACCCGGCCTCGTCGTCAATGCAGTCGCTCTTCGCTTCATACGTCGAGTCGGTGCTGGCGTACGCGAAGTACGACGGCATCTTCGAGGACAACGCCGGCGCGCTGTCGGCGTACGAGCCTTACGATCCGTTCTATCCGGATATGCCCTGCAAATATAAGGATCACCGATGGATCCAGCAAGAGATTCAACTGAACCAGGCTCCGCCGATCCCCGTGATCTTCAACGGTCTGGCTGACCTCAATAACGACTCGCCGTCGCTGTCGATAGGGTTGGTTGCGGGGAGTAATACGGTTGGCGGTACGTGGGAGGGCTGTTATGCCTCCGAACAGCAGAGCGAGGAGAACGGGTGGCTCTGGGCCGACATCGAGAATACCGAGCTGAAAGTATCGGCCAAGGGCAAGGCGTTCCTCTGCATGGTACAAGACATCGGCGACGCCAGCTCGGAGATGCCGGCGCGGCTCTACGCGGAAGCGTCATTTCTATTGACGTATAGGCCCTCCACGAGCATCTATTGGACGTACTTTAAGACGCCTTCGGGCTTTACCGTGCTTCCGGAAACACAAGTGGTTGCGACGGAGCCGGTCGTGCGTGCCCCAAAGGACATCTCGGGTCTGCTGCAATCCGGCGGGGCATACGCTCGCGAGTACAAAGCCTGTTATGTCGCCGGTGTGGCCGTCGGACCTTGCGCCGCCGTCGTAAACTCCAACTACTGGGCCAGCGCCACTTTTCCGCTTACCGGGTACAATCACACGCTGACGCTGAGCGGGAGCGGCCTCTTGGACGGCGGCACCCTCTCGACGCAGGGCCCGGCACCCGGCTCCAGCGTTGCGCCGATTACCGGCGAGGTCGTTTTCCACTAGCGGGGAGGGACTCTTCGCCCTATCGGCCCGGCGACCCGGGCGTTATCCTAATGAAAATGTCTTCTCCCTCGACGGGGGCCCTCGTAGCCGGCGCCTCCCTTTGGCTTTTAGCTGCCGCTCCCGCGCCGCTTCATATTGCGACCTCCGACTACTTCGCGGGCTATGCCGGAACGCACGCGGTCGCGCCGCAGGTAGCGAGCCGTTGGCTCACCTGGGCCGAGACCGACATCGCCACCTCCCGTAAGGTGCGGCCGCTCGGCATCAAGACGATTCTCTATACCGATCCGAACCGGACCATGCGCGGCGACCCGGAGTTTTCGAAAGACGAAGCGACGTTCGCTCACGATTGCCGCGGCGCCCGGGTCGAAGCGAACCGCGCCGGTCAGTATCTCATGGATCCTCATTCGGCGGCGCTGCTCGACCTCTGGAAACGACACGTCGACAGGTATGTCGCCGAAGGGCAATTCGATGCCGTCCTATCCGACGATGCAAATACCATCGCTTACGTTCGCTCGGAGCCGTGCGGATACTCCGCCCCGGATTGGCTAGCCGCGACGAACGCAATGCAGAAGTCGCTCCAATTTCCCGTCATTTACAACGGCTTGAGCAATTTTACCGACAGGACGGTTTCGCCATCGATTGGACTCAACGCTTCGGCAATCGGCGGAATGATGGAACAATGTTACGCCGGAGGCGCCGGTTCGCCGCCTAGTGCGGGTGACGCGTGGATCGTCGCCGAGAATACGGAGTTGCGCATGGCGGCAGCGCATAAAATCTTTTTCTGCTATGGAAACGACACGTCGCCCGCGGCCGACGTTCTCGATAGGCGTCTCTACGTATACGCGTCGTTTTTGTTGTCGTACGATCCGCAACGCTCCGTTCTGTGGGAGTACTACGAAGGAACGTCTCATTTTCACGTCATGCCGGAGACGCAACTCGTCGCGCTTCAACCGGAACGCCGCGTCGCATCGATTCAAGACCTTCAAACCCGCACGGGGATCTACGAGCGCGTCTATCGGGCGTGTTACTTGCGGGGCGCACCGGTGGGCCGATGCGCCATCGCGGTGAATCCGGACTTGGCGTCTCATCGCCTCAGCCTCAGCGGGTATACGCGAACTATCGCACTGGCCGGGGGCAGCATCGTCGACGGTGGAAGCGTCCGGATTATCGCCGCGCGACCGCCGTCCGAACTGGACGGTCGGTCGGCGGAGCTCGCGTTTAGGTAGCCGAGATGCGCGTCCTCGTCATCGCCAAGGATTTTCCGGCGCCCGGCGAGCCGCAGGACGGCATTTTCGTCTTGAGACAAGCCCAAGCGCTTATCGAGCTCGGTCACGAACTGCGGGTCGTACGCATCGTGCCGCACGCCCCGCCCTGGACGGCGAAGTGGCGCCGTTACCGGGCGGTACCGGCGCGGTATACGATCGGCGGCATAACGGTGGAGTCGCTTCGCGTATTTCTACCACCGCGGATGGTGGCGATGGAATATCTGCCCCTTCAGCTCGACCGCTCGCTCGCGCGGATCATCCGTGAGTTCGATGCCGATATCGTCCACGCGCATTTCCTCATCCCTTGCGGGCAGCTCGCAGTGAGGCACTCTACTCCGGCTCTGGTGACTGCTCACGGCAGCGACGCCTACGATTGGGCGTGGCGGCGGCCGGGTCTCAGCAATGCGGCTATCGAGGCGATCAGGGGCGCCCGGGCGGTCGTGGCCGTAAGCGATTTCATAGCCCGCCACGTTCGTGCGCTGGCCGAACGCAACGTCGAGGTTATCTTTAACGGAGCTGACGAACGGGTATTTACGCCGTTAGGCCGTTTCGAATCGCGAGCCACGCTGGGCATCGCGCCCGACCGGTTCGTGGTAGCGTTCGCCGGCTACCCGTCGCAGGCCAAGGGAATATTCGATCTCATCGAAGCCCTCGCCCGCGTCGGCGACTTGAAGCCGCTCCTGCTGGTTGCCGGCGCGCGGCTGGACTCCGTGGAGCGGGCCCTGCGTACGCACGGCGTGGAGGCGAGACTCTGCGGCGTCCTGGAACATGGAGAACTCGCGCGGGTGCTCGGCGCATCGGATGCTTTCGCGCTGCCCAGCTACCGCGAGGGACTGCCGGTATCGATCTGTGAGGCGATGCTCTCGGGACGACCGATCGTCGCCACGGAAATCGGCGGAATTCCCGAGATCGTCAGCGACAACGTCCGCGGATATCTCGTTAAGGCCGGCGACGTTCCGGCGCTGGCCGACCGGCTGCGAATCCTTGCGGAAAATCCCGCCCATGCCATCGAAATGGGCCACGCTGCGCACCGTTTTGCGCGCGCCCGCTTGACGTGGCGGGTCAACGCGCGACGTTACGACGTGCTGTATGCCGCCGTTCGTTCGTCGCGAGGACTCGCCCCGACGGGGTGATTCTGGCCTGCCAATAACCGACGCCATACGAGAGATGCATGCACGGCAGCACTGCGGCAAGACAGCAAATCGATGCCACCGGCACTCGCTGCCGCGCCGCGGCTAGCATGGCGGCCGCCAGATATGCCGCATAAGCGCCGGGAGCCGCGGCTGCGGCCACGGGGAATCCCAAAGCCCAGGCGAGCAGGGAAAGCCCCAAGGCGACGACCAGAGCGGGCGGCGCATAGACTCGTAGGGGCACGCCTGAAGCGTGGAGCCGCTGGGTGAAGCGGCGCCAATAGCCGTAACCGCGCATCTGCCGGGCGAGCGCCGTCAATGAGCGACGCACTTGATAGCGCGACGTACTCGCGGGCGTAACGACGACTCGTCCGCCCGACATCCGAAGGCGATAGCAGAACTCCGAATCCTCGTCGTACGGAATGCGCTCGTCGTATCCGCCCAAGGCTTCGAACGTCCGGCGAGCCAGCACCATGCTAAAAACGGAATCCACGTGTTCTTGGCGTTGCGTGAATCGGTAGCGCGCATTGCCGATTCCGAACGGGCTGCTCATTGCCCAAACGACGGCGGCGCCCAGTATGCCGTCGCCCGTGGCGACCTGAAGCGGGCCGACAGCTTCGGCCTCGTGGCGCTCGAGAAGGTCCACGCACGTCCGCAGGTGCGCCGGGTCGTACGTGCTATGGGCACTGATGAAGGCGACGTATTTTCCGCGAGCGGCCCGGCAGCCCAAATTGCAAGCATAGACTCCAAGACGATGTGGATTGTGCAGCAGTCGCAGGCGCGTTCCAAAACCGGTGAAGCTCCGAACCTCGTTCACCGTATCGTCCTCGCTTCCGCCATCCACGACCAGGACTTCGAAGTCGTCGATGCCCCGCTGGGCGAAAAGACTCTTCAAACAACGCCCGATGTAACGCCCCTCGTTATACGTCGGAACGATTGCGGTCACGATCATCATGCCATCTCGGCATAGAGACCGATAAGATTCTCCGCCTGCGACCGCCATTCGTAACGTTGGCGGACCGCAGCGCGCCCGCGGCATCCCATCATTTCGGCGCGCCCTGGATCGTCGAGAAGCGTCCGTAGAGCCTCGGCGATCTCGGCGCTGTCGCGCGGGTCGACGATAATGCCGCATTCGTGACGCTCCACGATCTCACGGCACTCCAGCAAAAACTTCGATAGCACGACCGGTATGCCGGCCGCCATATATTCAAAAACCTTCTGAGGCATGGCGCGTTCGTGGTTGGGAGAGGGAAGCAGCGGTACTAGCCCGGCTCTAGCGGTCTGGAGTGCGCAAGCCACCTGTGCCGGCGATAGCCGTCCGGGCGCGTCCGTAAGCGCCCATCCCGGCAGCGTCGCTACGCGCGTTCGCAAAGCATCGTCTTCGAATTCCCCGGCAAGCAGCAATCGCGCTCCGCTGGAATGCGTTCGTCGTCCATGGCTCGTACGATTTGCTCGACCCCGCGTAAAAGCGAAATGCTGCCGAGATAAAGTGCCAGCAACGGCCTCGATTCAAAAGGCGACGGGGTGTCGACTAGGCCAATGTCGTCTAGCTTAGGGTAGTTGCGGACGATCACGATACGCGGGTGAGTGAACGACTCGGCAATCGACGGCGTAGCCGGAACGATAGCGCTGAAGAAACGTTGTACGTAGCGCAGCACGACGAACGTCGTCTTGCTTACGAGGGCTCGCAGCGGGCCGGGAATCCATGCCTTACTCTTGACGTCGAGCGGCACGTCTTCGTGCACGTCGAAGATCACGGACGTGCCGCGGCGGTGCAGCGCAATCCCCACGCCGATCAGCTCGGGATCGTGAAAATGGTAGACGTCACCGCGCTCGTCGCGGGCGGCGCGATAGACCTGGAAGATCGTTCTCAAAAAGCGCTCCGCGCGGTTGCGCGGCGCGGTTACGGGTCGATGGCGTACGCCGTCGGGTAATGCCCGCTCGGGCCCCGGCGCCACGACGACGACGTCGTATCCTTCCTTGGAAAGAGTCGCGCACATTTTGCCGACGATTCGCGTGTCGTTAGCGGCATGAACCGACGTGAGGTGAACTACTTTCCGGCGACGCGGCATCATCGAGTCCATCTTCCTTGAGATTGCCTCCTCACGCTACCCGAAAAGACCCAAGGATTGCGGGAGAACGGTCCCCTCGCACTACGCGCAACTGTGTTACGCTCAGGCTCGAGTCGCTTATGACCATGTCGCGCGTGCTGTTGATCTCATACCATTTTCCGCCCGAGCCGGCGGCCGGTTCCCGCCGCCCGGCATTCCTCGCCAAGTACTTGCCGGAGTTTGGTTGGGAGGTTACCGTGCTGACGCGCCCGTTAGGAGAGGCGAGGGACATACCGGCTCGCGTGGTCACCGCTCCGGTTCTGGGCGAGGGCGTGCAGCGCGCCGAGGGGCCGTCTTAAAGCCAGGCCGGAACGGGTCGAAAGCCCCGCTTTGGCGCCGCCTGCTCGGAGAAGCACGCGATGCGCTGCTCTTCCCCGATCGCACGGCAGGCTGGGTTCCCACAGCAATCGCGCGGGGCCTCGCCGTGACGCGCGAGGGCAGGTTCGACGCAGTTCTCAGCACGGCGATGCCGGCGACCGCGCACGTCGTCGGCGCCGCGATTGCCGGGCGCCGAGGACTGCCGTGGATTGCCGATTATCGCGACGCTTGGACGGGCAATCCGTACCTCGAACGCAGTCCCGTGCGCGGCGCCGCGGAGCGCAAGCTCGAGCAAGCGTTAATTCGCCGAGCATGCGCCGTTACGAGCGTTTCCGACGCGATCGCGGCGCAGCTCGAAACGCTCCATTCGAGATTCGTCGCCGTCGTTCCAAATGCATACGATCCGGCGGAATCGGCCCCTTACCAATGCCTGAAGCCACGTGCGTTCCAGCTTTGTTATACCGGATCTCTCTACGATGGGCGCCGATCGCCCGCGCTGTTGTTCGAAGCCCTCGCGTCGTTGCGCGGTGAGGGAGACCCGGCCGCGCAAGCGCGACTGACGTTCCTGGGTCCCAATTCCGATTTCATTCACGATCTTGCCGGCAAGTTCGGCGTAGAACACCTCGTGGACCGGCATGGCGACGTCGTGCCGCACGAAAAAGCGCTCGCCGCTCAGCGCAGCGCATCGGATCTCCTCATCTTTCTGGATTCGCGTGACGTCACCGCGCACGAGCTCGGCAGCAAAATTTTCGAATATGCGGGAGCGCGGCGTCCCGTTCTGGCCTTTGGAGCGCCGGGCAGCGCTCTGCGGGATTTCATCGCGCGTCATCGGCTGGGGTGGTTTGCGACGACGCTCGAAGAGGCCAAAGCGGCACTACGCGAAGCCCATCGGCGCTTTATCGCCGGCGACTCGGAAGTTTGCCTCGACGACGGCGCGGTTCTTCAGGCTCGAGACCTCGCCCGTTCGTTCGCGGCACAACTCGACGCCGCGCGTGTTTAGCAGGACGGCGGCAATGCGCGCCGCAGCGTTTCCATCGCCGTAGTGCCGCCGATGCCGCTCCGGCCGGAACCGAAGCGCGCCGGCGGAAATCTTTTGGGGATCGCACCCGGCCAAGACGTTCCAACCGTCCTCCAGAGTCTCGAGCCACTCCGTTTCCTCGCGTAGCGTCACGCAGGGCACTTGAAGAACGTACGCCTCCTTCTGCATTCCGCCCGAATCGGTGAAGATCGTGCGGGCCCGGCTCATAAGCGCGATCGTGTCGTGGTACGAAAGCGGCGGCACGACGATGACGTTGTCGTTTCTGCCGAGCGTCCGCGAGCGAGCTAGAGCCTGCGTTCGGGGGTGGACCGGGAAGACGATCGGCATGTCGACGGCGCGCAGCCCGGCAACCAGCGCGTCGAATTTTGAAGCATCGTCGGTGTTACCGGCCCGATGGATGGTCGCCAGGCCATACGCGCCGGAAGTAACACCGAGGCGCTCCAGCACCGCGGGAAGCTTCGGCAGCTTTGCCGCCACGGCCGCCGCGAGATCCGCCATGAGGTCGCCCACCGCGTGCACGCCCTGCCTCACGCCTTCGGCGGCGAGCTGCTTCATCGCCCTCGCATCCGGCGCAAAAAGCAGATCGGCGACGTGATCGGTCACGATGCGATTGATCTCTTCGGGCATCCCGCGGTTGAAAGAACGCAAGCCCGCTTCCACGTGGGCGACTCCAACGCCGAGTTTGGCGCCTACCAGCGCGCCCGCGAGCGTGGTGTTCGTATCTCCGTAAACGAGAAGCCAATCGGGCGCTTCGGCCGCGACGATGGGTTCCAAACGGCGCATCATCGCACCGGTCTGAGCGCCGTGCGAACCCGAACCTACGCCTAACGAGTGACGCGGCGCCGGCAACGAGAGCTCCCGGAAGAATATCTCGGACATTTCGAAGTCGTAATGCTGGCCGGAGTGAACGACGATCTCTTCGATATCGAGCCTGGAAAACTCCGCGCTAAGCAACGCGGACTTGACGAATTGCGGTCTCGCGCCGATGAAGGTCAAAACGCGCACGCCGGCTATCCCGTTTGAGCCAGCAGCGGAGCGACCGCCGCGGCGAGCGTTGCGATGACCGCATCGATCTCGTCGTCGCGCAGTTCGGGGAAGATCGGCAACGAAAGGACCTCGCGCGCGGCGCGCTCCGCCTTCGGAAAATTTCCTCGGCGCAAACCCAGTTGGGCATGAGCGCGCTGCAAGTGGAGAGGAACGGGATAATAAACCGCCGTCCGAACGCCCGCCTCGAACAGCGCGCCGGCGAGCCGGTCGCGCTCCGCTGTGACGCGAATGGTGAACTGATGGTAGACGTGGCCCGGCGCGGCGTTGACGTCGGGTGCCGTCACTAGCGGTAATCCGTCAAACGCTTTGGCGTAGCGCGCGGCGATGGCTTGCCTCCGGCGATTCCACTGCTCGAGGTGCGGCAGCTTCACCCGTAAGATCGCCGCCTGGATCTCATCCAGGCGGCTGTTGACGCCCAACTCGTCATGATGGTATTTCTCCGCGGCACCGTGGGCCCGTAGGCGCCGAACGCGTTCCGCTAGCGAAGCGTCGTTGGTGACGATCATTCCGCCATCGCCGTAGGCCCCGAGGTTCTTCGAAGGAAAGAAGCTGAACGCCCCAATGGTCCCGAGCGATCCAATCTGCCATCCGCCGAAGCGCGCGCCGATGGCTTGAGCACAATCTTCGACGATCGCTACTCCCGCCGAGCGCGCGATTTCGCAGAGTTGCCCCATGGCTGCCGGTCGTCCGTAAAGATGGACGGGAACGATCGCCCGGGTTCGCGGCGTCAGTGCGGCGCGAACCGCAGACGGATCGAGATTAAAACTGGCCGCATCGATATCGGCGAAGACCGGCGAGGCGCCCGCCGCCGCGATCGCCTCGCTCGTCGCGGCAAATGAAAACGGGGTCGTGATGACCTCGTCGCCGGGACCGATGTCGAGGGCGCGTAACGCCAGATATAGCGCATCGGTGCCGGAATTGAGTCCCACCCCGTGCCGAGCCCCGACGTAGCTTGCCAGTTCCATCTCAAATGCCGCGACGTTGGGGCCGTTGATGAAAAGCCCTTGCTGCAGCACGAGCGAGATCGCTGCATCGATCTGCGGTTGAAGGTCGCGGTACTGCCGGGTGAGATCGAGCAGCGGAATCATAGCCGATGCGAAACCTTCCAAACGCCGCCGCCAAGCATCTGATAGAACCGCCCGCAAGCGCAGCCGGCCCGCGCTCCCGCGAAGGTCAACCGAAGCCCGCACTCGCAGGCGTAACCGCGCAACCGCGCGGGATTGCCGAACACGATTGCGTGAGCGGGAACGTACTTTGTGACTACCGCGCCCGCACCGACAAAGGCGTACTCTCCGATGGTGTGGCCGCAAACCACCGTGGCATTGGCGCCGATGGTCGCCCCACGCTTGACGATCGTGCGCAAGAAATCCTCGGGACGGTTGCGAGGGGTACCGCTTCGGGGGGTGCTGATGTTGGTGAACACGACGCTGGGCCCGCAAAAAACCTCATCCTCGAGCTCGACGCCCTCGTAGATGGATACGTTGTTTTGGATCTTGACCCGATTCCCCACGACGGCGTTAGGGCCGATCATTACGTTTTGACCGATCGTGCATGCCGCACCGATGCGGCTGCCCGCAAGCACGTGCGAAAAGTGCCAGATCTTCGTTCCGTCGCCTATCTCGCAAGGTGAATCGACGTACGCGCTTTCGTGCACGAAATAGCCGCACTCGGTTATGGCCCTCACGGACAGCCTACCGCTTCCCGCGGGGCGACCAACGAAAGAGCGCGCACGACCTCCAAGCCGGCCTCGCCTTGCGACGGCGGCAGCGGTCCCCCGCGAACCGCTTGGCAAAATTCGCGCATCTCTACCTCGAGGGGTTCGTCCCGCGGCACGTCGATCGTTCGCGCGTCCTCGCGCCAGAGTTCGGGCTCGCCCCGCACGCCGAGCCGATCGCCGCAGGGCGTTAGGGTCAGGCTCCCTCCGTCGTTCCCGTCGACGAACGTCAGTACGCCACGCGACCCGAAAACGTCGAAGCGTGAAACCTTCTCAGGATCGATCCACGAAACGGCAACGTGTGCCGTCCGGCCCAAGGAAAAGCGAAAACTGGCGTAGGCTGCATCGGCGATGTGAGGTTGTACGTACGCCGAGGTATCCCAAACCGCCGAATGCGGCGCTTCGCCAAAGAGCTCGAGCATCACGGCGACGTCGTGCGGCGCGAAACTCCACCAGACGTCCTCGTGCGAGCGTAGCCGCCCCCAGCCCGTGCGTCGCGCCCGCAGGTGGCGTAAATCGCCGATCGCGCCCGCCCGTACCATGCCGAGCATGATGCGTACGGCGGGATGATAGAGCAGCAGATGGCCGACAACGATCGTTCGGCCCTTCTCGCGGGCGGCATCGACCACCGCCTGCGCGTCATTCACGTTGAGGGCCAGCGGCTTCTCGACGAACACGTCGAGTCCGGCAGCGATTGCGGCCAACGCAACCTCAGCGTGCAACTGCGCGGGAAGGGCTACGACTACGGCGTTCAAATCCGCCAGTGCGAACATCGTGGCGTAATCGTCGAAGATGCGGACGTCCGAGTGCACGTGCCGGATCGCCTCGAGTGGATGGAGATCGGCGTCGCAGACGGCCGCCAAGACGCCCATTTTGGCGCACGTCCTCACAATGTTCATGCCCCACTTTCCCGCACCGACGACGCCGATGCGCGACCGCGATCCGCTCACAACCGAACCACGTTGGCGCCGCCCGGCGCAAAGCGCTTGGTTGCGTTCCGCGTGTCGACCACGAGCCGCGAACATTCCAAAATCCGCTCGTAGTCCAGATCGGAGTGGTCCGTTAAAATGAGAACGCAGTCCGCCCGCTCCAGTCTTTCCCTCGACATCGGAACGGACTGGCGCCTTACGCCGCGATTGTCCGTAAAGCTCGGAACGTGCGGATCGTGGTATTCCAGATGGGCGCCATCGCGGTCGAGCAGATCCATGACTTTCACCGCAGGCGATTCGCGGCGATCGTCCACGTCACGCTTGTAAGCAACGCCGATGACGAGAATGTCCGCACCTTTGAGTGCCGTCTTATGCTCGTTGAGGGAGCGCATGATCTTCTCGCGCACGAAATAGGGCATCCCTACGTTGATCTCTCCCGCCAGCTCGATGAAGCGAACGTGAAAATCGTACTCGCGCGCTTTCCATGCCAAGTAGAACGGGTCGAGCGGAATGCAATGGCCGCCGACGCCGGGACCCGGCTCGAAGCGCATAATGCCGAACGGCTTGGTGGATGCCGCGTCGATCACTTCCCAGATGTCGATGTCGAGCCGGTCGCAAAGCATCGCCATCTCGTTGACGAGCGCGATGTTCACGGCTCGAAATGTGTTTTCGAAAACCTTCGTCATCTCGGCGACCTTAGGCGACGACACTTGCAGGACGTCCAGAATCGTTTGCCGATAAAGACACGTGCCACTTTCGAGACAGGCCGGGGTCACGCCGCCCACCACTTTATTGGTGTTTTTCGTCGTATAACGGGCGTTGCCGGGATCGACGCGTTCGGGCGAAAAACAGAGAAAGAAATCTTCGCCGAAGTGCAGTCCCGTCGCTTGAAGCATCGGTAAGAGAACTTCGATCGTGGTTCCCGGGTAGGTCGTGCTCTCGAGACAGATTAGCTGCCCCACGCGCAACTGTTGTGCCACGAGCTCGCCGACCGCGCGGATATACGAAATGTCCGGATCCAAATTCGCCGTTAGCGGCGTCGGCACGCAAATGATGATGGCGTCGCTGCGGGCGAGCGCCGAGAAGTCGGTCGTAGCGCTCAAGCGGCCCGTCTCGACCATTTGCGCAAGCTCGCGGTCGTTGACGTCACGGATATAGTTCAGTCCCTTATTGATCTGATCGACCCGAATGGGGTTCCGGTCGTACCCCATGACGCTAAAGCCTACCTTAGCCTTTTCGACCGCGAGGGGCAGGCCGACGTAACCGACGCCGGCGACGCCGATGACGGCCGATCGATCGAGAATCTTCCTCTTCAATTCGGCGGCCGGCGAGAACGGCGCATCGATTTTCTGCAGTACGGTCATGCTTGAACACCCACCAGGACGGCTTTTTGAGCAGGCTTGCCGTTGGAAGCCGCAACGACCGTTTCGCGTTGCACTCGTGCCGCCGGCGCGTAGGTCTCGAGGTGTCCTCCCGGCGTGAACTCGGGGACGAACTCCCGCATAATATCGAGCGCGGAGCGCCTATCGGCGCTGCGAACGGCACGCTGTAGAAGGTCCAGTGCCACTGCGAGGCCACCGTAGTCGAGACGATCTTGCTTGGCGATGAAAAGGCGCTCGTGGCTCGTCCGCGTGAAGTCCTCGCGGTTGGTGAGGATTTCCTCGAAGAGCTTTTCGCCGGGACGGGCGTTGGTTTCGACGATCTGGATGTCGCGGTAGGGCGTGAAGCCGCTCAGACGGATTACCGACTCGGCAAGATCGAGGATTCGAATCGGCTTGCCCATGTCGAGGACGAACACTTCGCCGTCGCGCCCCATCGACATCGCCTGCAGAACGAGAGAAACCGCTTCGGGAATCGTCATGAAGTAGCGCTTCATATCGCGGTGCGTAATGGTAACCGGGCCGCCCGCCGCAACCTGCTGCTTGAAGTGGGAACGACGCTGCCGCGGCTGCCTAGCACGTTTCCGAATCGAACGGCGACGAACTCGGTCGGACTACCACCGGCGAACGACTGACAGATGAGTTCCGCCATTCGCTTAGTGAGGCCCATTACGCTCGTTGGGTTCACGGCCTTATCGGTCGACAGCAGGACGAACTTCGCAACGCCGTTCGCCGCGGCGGCCAGCGCCACCGTGTGCGTGCCTAAGACGTTGTTTCGAGCCGCTTCGCAAATGTTTTCCTCTACGATGGGCACGTGCTTGTGCGCGGCTGCATGAAAGACGATTTTCGGATAATGCTCGTTGAAGATCGCACGAATAGCGCAGGGATCGCCCACGTCCGCCAGGGCCATCTTGCTGCGGCTGAAGCCGTACCGGAACCGCAGCTCTTGTTCGATCGCGAATATGCTATTCTCGCCGTGCCCCAACAGAACGAGTCTCTCGGGCTCGAACGCCACGATCTGCCGGCATAGCTCGCTTCCGATCGATCCGCCTGCGCCGGTTACGAGAACGACCTGCTTTTCCAAAAACGGGCGGAGCGAGGCGGTGTCGACCACGACCGGCTCGCGCGCGAGCACGTCTTCCAGGCGGATATCGCGAATGCGCGAAACCGTCACGCGGTCGCTGAGCAATTCGCCCGCATCGGGAACGACTTTGACAGTAACTTCGACTTCGCCGTCCCGGCGCGCGGCCTTACATAGCTCTCGTATGCGATTGACGACCTGAAGCGGAGCCGCGGGTATGGCTACGATGACCGAATCGATGCGACGGCGTTTCAAGAGCTGCGGCAAGTCGTCGATCTTTCCCAATACGGGCACGCCGTCGACCCGCTTGATCGCGCCGTCGTCTATGCAGCCGACGACGGAAATGGGCAGATCGCGATCCTCTTGAATGCCGCGGACGAGCAGTAGGGCAGGGAGCCCTACGCCGACCACGATAACTCGCTGCGCGTTTGGCCGGTGCGTGTATATGCGCGTGCGCACGATAACGAGCCCAATCCGGACGAAGGTGCGCATGATAAAAGCCAGCATCGCCGCCACGGCGACGATACGCCCCGAGGCATGCCAGAGCGGACTGGGAAGGATCCAAACGCAGAGCATGGCGAGGAGCGTCCCCGCGATGGCGCCGCCGAGCAGCCGCAGCACGTCGTGAAAATCGAACGTCCGCGCGCTTTCATATCGGAACTGGATGTACGCGCCGCTCACCCACAGCACGACGGCGATGATCGCCAATTGCCCGATCGTCGCCGAGTGCACGTCGGCAACCAGTTGAGCGAGCGCGACTGCGGCCGCTGCTACGAATAAATCCGTAACGAGAAGCCCAAAGCGCAACGCGGGCCGGATGCCGCGCAGATGGGGTTGTCGAGCGGCATCTATCGTTGTCCTCACTGAATGCATTGTAGGTCGAGTGCCGCTTCATATCACGAGGGAGATGGCTAGATTGCTGGGTTCCATCGCACCGCGCCCAGTAGGTCTTCCGGGCCATTAGAACGGCGTTCGAAAGAGAGTACACTTACGGCGTGATCGGGCTTACGCGTTTTGGCGCTGCTTGCCGCGCGTTAACGCAGGGCATCTTCGCCGCCGTCGCCGACGAGAGGCAACGCATGGCCCTGCCGGGCGTCCGTTTCGGCAGCGGCGTTCTGATCCGCGGCGCGGAGCGCATCGCGGTGGGGTCCGACGTCTTTATCGATCACCGGGCCTATCTTTCCGCCGGCACGGTTAATGCGCGGCGCGGATATATTTCGATGGGCAACAACGTCGAGATCGGTCCTTATTGCGTCCTTTGGGGCGGCGGCGGGATCGAGATCGGCGATAACGTCCACCTCGGAGCTCACGTTCACCTCACGTCACAGCAGGGTCGCTTCGAAAACGTCGATTGCCCCGAAGACGCCGGTCGCCTACGGATCGACTGCGCGCCGATCTACATCGGCGACGAGGTCTTGATCTACTCCGGAGCCATCGTCGTCCCAGGCGTAAAAATTGGGCGCCGCGCCATCGTCGCTGCCGGAGCGGTCGTGACTCACGACGTTCCGCCCGACTCGATCGCCGCCGGGGTTCCCGCCCGGATCGTCTCCCGCGCCGGCGCTCCGGCCTAATACTCCATATAGAACTGAACCGGCGGCAGCTCGGCGGCGGAATAGTAGCTGTCGCCGACTTCAACCCAAACGACGTCGTGCGAGTGGAGAACGATCTTTGCGAGCTGTCCCGCGTACTTCTTGTAGGAGCCGATCGTCACTTGCCCGAGAGTCGACTCTTTACCATAGAACACGTGGACCGCTCCGCTGAACGGCCCAAATCCACTGGAACCATGGCCGACGCCCCAAATATCCAAGAAATCCTTTAACGTAACGAATGCCGCACCTAACGGACGTTTCGACTTGAACTCGAGGTGGACGATACCGGAAGAGTCGTGCGTATGGATGCGGTAGAAGCACTTCGCCTTACTCGTAAAGCCGTTGTCGGGCGAGCCTGGATCGATCATGCCGATCTGCGTCGGCAGCGCCATCATGACTTTGTCGTAAACGACCCCTAGAAAGACGTGAATGTGGTACTCGTTGACGATCTCTTTGGCATAGCAGCCGATTTTGTCGACGGGACCACCCTGTCCACCGCCGGCACCGTCCCCGCTCGGCGGCTCGAACATGCCCGGTACTCCAATGACGGCACCGGGATAAGTAACGATGGCGGGAAGGCGCTTTAACGCGCCGATTCCGTGCTGTAACGTTCCGGGGAGCGCGGCCGGCGCGCCCGTCTCTGCGCGTTGGTTCCCGCCGCCGCATGCGGCGAGCGCGGCGGCACCGAGAAGCCCCGCCGGTACCCACGACCAATATAACGATCCGTTCACGCGCATTTGCCTCCGTTTCTCTCGACTTTGCATCACCATCTATGCGGTGATCATTCCCTCTTGGCTAGCCGACCGGTCGACGGTCGGCAGGACATCGTACGCGCTGTAGTCGTTCCTGCTGGGCACGACGCGGTTGAGAATAAAACCCAGGACGTTGTGCACGCCGACTTGCTGCAGCCGCCGCAACGCCTGTCTTGCCGCGCGCATATCCGTATAGTTTGCGGAAAGGACGAAAGCCATGCCGTCGGCTTTGCGAGCTACTACCGCGGAATCCACGTTACCGCATAGCGCGGGCCCGTCGATGACGACGAACCGGTAGCTCCGCTGGGCGACGCGGAGAAACTCATCCATTGCTGAGGACTCGAACAACTTGATCGGGTTGGGTGCCGGCGTCCCGCAGGTGAGGACGTCGAGCCCGGCATAACGCGTGCGTTGCACTACCTCCGAAAAGCCGCTGCGCCCCACCAAAATGTCGGAGAGGCCGCGGGCGTTGCTCATCCGCAGCTTGGTGTGGAGCGAGGCTCGGCGAAGGTCGGCATCTACTAGGAGAACGCGCGGTTCCAGTTCCGCCATGGTCACGGCAATATTGAGCGCGATGGTGGACTTTCCGTCGCCCTGCGACGGGCTCGTCACGACTAGCGTCGTGAGGGGTGTCGAGGACGCATACTTGATCGACGTCACAACCTGCAGGAAAGCCTCAATCGACATCTTGCGGACCCAGGGCAAGTCGGGAGCCCCGTTACGTTTCATCAAGGGAATAGCGCCAAGCGCCGGTAGCGCGAACTCCTCCTCGACCTCGCGATCGTCCTTGATCGTGGCGTCCAGATAGTCGATCACAAAGGCGCTCGATATCGCGAGCGCAAGGCCCAGCACGACCGCCAGGAGGAGATTGAGCCGTAGGTTCGGTGGACTCAGCGTATCGCGGATCGGCGGGCTGGGTGATAACCACGTCGCTGAGCGCCGTTTCTCGAGCGATCGCCGCGTTGTTGTACTTGCTCTGCAGCGCATTGTAGACGCTTTGCGCGGACTGGGCCTCGACCTGAAGGTCGGCTAATCTCTGCGCCTCGGAAGGCAGCTGCGCCAGCTGCGGCTTTAGGGAATGCTCCTGCTTTCGCAGCGCCTCGAGTTGGGCGGTGTCCGCGGCAGCCTGCATCGAGTCCTGCGACTGTTGCTGCTCGAGCTGCTCGTAGAGCGGATTTAGAACCGAGTTGGTGTTGGCCAGCACGGTTCCGCTCTCTCGTTCGATTTCGCGTTTGATTTCGGCCTCTTGACGCCGCAACCCGATCACGGTCGGATGGCGATTGGTATATTCCTCTTGGGCCGTTTGCAGCTGCACCTCTACTTGCGCGAGTTGCGTCTCGAGCTGCACGATGACTCGGGTCCCGCAACGCTTCTTCGGCCGCCAACCACGGTAGCCGGCGTGTTGGCCAGCTGCGACCTCGCATTGGCCAGTTGCGCCTGCGCTTGGCGACGATCCACTTCTACTTGTCCGATCTTGGAGTCGAGCGCGGTTAACGAACCGCATCATCGATTGCGTCTGCGCATTGATATCGACGATGTGACGTTCCGCCTCGTAGCCGGCAAGCCGTCCTTGCGCGAGATTCATCGCCTTCTGTGCCCGAGGCAGCTGCTTGCTGAGGAACGCCAGGGCATCGCCGGCCTGGTCGGCAGCCAGCTTCCGCTCGCGGTCGACGACGACGCCGGCGAGTTTGTTCGCGATTCTTGCCGACGTCTGCCGGTCGGACCACGTTGCAGACAAAGCGATGATTGATGTGTTCGGTACGGGCCGCACTCGCACGCGGCTCTGCAGTGTCCCCGGCGAGACGTGAAGGCCCAGGGTGCTCGCGACTTGTTCGGCCACCGGCGTTTCCTGAAACAGCTCGACGTACGTTTCGGCGCTCTGCACGCCGGAAAGAGCGATCAACGCGTTGAGCGCCGGGATGTCGCTGTTCGGCAGCCCGGAACGCGCCCGCCGAAGTGCCCGCAGCATTTAGATTGCTGCCCGAATTGCCGGCAATGAGCTTCACGGTAGTGGTATAGCTTTTTGGCATCGTCAGCGTGAAGGCGAGCACCAAGGCAATGAAACCGAAGAATATCGCAAGGCTCGGCCTAAGCCGCCTCATGAAGAGTTTGCCGAGGCGCCAGACGTCGGTCTGTTCGATCGCGTACTTCCTAGGGGCTATCGGCTAGGTGCCCGTTCCCGGAAGCGCTATCACGGGATGATGTGGCCTAAGATATAAAGCAGTCCGCTGCCGAGCGTGGTCCATACGTCCGTGTGCCTCCCTGCCTGCGGGAACGAAAATGACGCTCCCCTTCTGCAACGGTACGTCGACGCTGGGGATCGCCGTCCGTGCTCTCTGATAGAGATCGATGGTCGTCGCCGTCTGTTTGCCCGACGCATCGGTGCGAATCAACCGGATGTGGTTGAGATCGGCTTGCGAGTTCTGGCTATTTCCGGCCTTGGCGATCGCGACGGCGAGCCGGTCGCCCTCGCTCACCTGGACGTCGCCGGGGTGATCGACGGCGCCGGCCACCTCGACCGTGAACTTAATTGGTCCCGGTACGTAAACGACCGACCCTTCGCTCAAGGACGCATCCAACGCGGTCTGGCCGTGCTGGAGCAGCTCCTCAAGCGGAACTTTCGTGACTTGGCCGTTCGGATTGGTTATCCGCGCGTCCGGAAATGCGCCGTTGACGTTGATCAAACCGCCCGCCGCCGCGATTGCGTCGCTGACCTTCGCATCGGATGGAAGCTGATACTTACCCGGATTTTTGACGTCGCCGAGGACCATGACGTTGGGTTGACCGAGCTGAGCGATTGCAATGGTAACGACCGGGTGGCGAACGTAATCGCGAAGGCGCGCCGCCAGCGAGGAAGCCGCTTGACTCGGGGTCTTCCCGCCGACGGCGACCCTCCCCACCAATGGATAATCGATCGTTCCATCGGCGAGAACCATGACGTTCTGCGTCAGCCCTTGATCGCCAAAGACCTCGACGCTGAGTTGATCTCCGGGATGAATAAGCGTTCCGGTGACCGGTGCCGCCCACGCCAAGCGCGTCCCGCTCGCAGCGGCTGCGCAAATGCCCGCGAGGACGCAGATAACCAGCGCGATCGTGCGAACCATGCAGGACGATAGTACGATCCCGGCCGGTGGACTGAAATGGCCAAGTGCGGCAAGGGGCTTAGTGCGGGAGTCCTCGTCCTCCGGGAAAGCTGGGCCACGCCGTTGCCGGGCTCGTTTGATACAACCTACATCATGAGCGTAAGGACGCCGCGAGACGGCGCCATCCTTCTTGCAGCCCTATTGCCGTCCCATGCCCCGGTCGCATGGCGATGAACGCGCACAGAAAAGCCGTCGTCGTCGGCTATCCATTTCACGCGGGGCGCCTCGCGCGCGTCGTCAACGAAACCTCTAGGGGCTGGCGCTTGTGCGCCTTTTCCAACAGCCGGTCGGGAACGCTGCGCGCCTTGTATGGGCTGCGTGACGCGCACGCCTTAATCTCGGTTGGAGGCCCCGGACCAAGCATTCACCTGTGCAAGGCGGCGCGAACGCGCCGCATTCCCGTCGTCGTCATATGGGTGGGGAGCGACGTAACTACGGCCGCCGCCCGGCCCCCGAAAATACCGGTGCGCGATTTCATCAACTTCGCCGATGCGCCGTGGCTGGCAGAGGAGTTGCGACTGGATCGGCATTCCAGCACGGTATCGCGCCCTTACCGCAGTACCCGTCGCGGAGAGCGTGGCCCCGCTTCCAACGCGTTTTCGCGTATTGACCTACCTGCCTGCACCCCGGCGCGGGTTCTACGGCGAGAAGCGCGTTTATGCGCTGGCTGTTTCGATGCCGGCGATTAAAATTCTCGTAATCGGTAACGGCGAGCCCGATCCCGCGGCCCCTCCGAATGTGAGATTCTGCGGGCACGTGCAAGACGCGGGCGAACTAATCGACGCGGCGACGATTCTCGTACGCCTGCCGGAGCACGACGGGACCTCGCTGATGGTTCTCGAGGCGCTCGCGCGCGGCCAGCTACGTTCTATGGACTCACAAATTTCCGGGCGTCCATGCGGTTGCCGACGACGCGGCGGCGCTGCACGGCCTGCAGGAACTCTATCGCGCTCACCTAGAGGGATCGCTGCGAGCAAATCTCGCCGGGCCGCCGTTCGTTCGCGGCAACTTTGCGCCGGCAACCGTTGCGCTTCGGTTCCAAGACGAACTCGACCAATTGGTAGCCGCCGGATGATCTCGCCGCTCTCGGTCAACGAATGGGTCCGCTTCGATGCGAAGCACCCGGCACCGACGTTCTTCGCGCGACCGGCGTGGTCGCTGGCCATTTCCCAGGTTCATCGGCACCTGCAGCCGTTTCCGGTCTGCGTCCCGGACCCCGAGGGCGATCTCCTGATCCCGCTCATGCGCGCGGCCGGGGAAGAATCGGCTGGAACGATATCGTCGCCATGCCGCGCGGCGGATATACCTGCGCGTTACGGAACGACGGATCCTTAGCGTCACCCCAAGCATTTTCCCGCGCCCTCACGCACATCGCCAAGCAGTGCGACGTCGCGACCGTCATACCGTGGCCGCTCGGTCCCACGCCGCAATCGCCACCCGCATGGCACGCAGCGCCGTGCGAAACGAGCGTGATGGACTTATCGGAGGGAGTCGACGCCGCGTTGAGTCGCTTTAGTTCCAATACGCGGACCAACCTGCGCCGCGCGGAACGCGGCGGCGTTCACTCCGCCCGCAGCGATTCACCCGAGGCGGGGGTGGCGTACTATGCCATCTTATGCGAGGCAGCGCGGGCATGGGGACTCGCTCGCCCGCCGGTCGAGCTCGAGCTCATTCAGTCTCTCCTCGCCTTAGGGCAACCGGACGTCGAGGTGTGGGTCACGGAGTGGCAGGAGCACGCCATCGGCGGGGCCGTGGTCTTGTATGGCTCGCAGGAAGCGTTCGGATTTACCGCTGCGACACGCCGCGAATTCTTCAAGCTGCGGCCGAGCGAGGCGCTCAACGCCGGGGTCATCGCCGCAGCATCTCGACGCAACCTGCGGTGGTGCAACATCGGTTCCAGCGCCGGGCTTCCCGGCGTCGAGAACTTCAAGAAACATCTCGGCGCCGTAGGAATCCCCTACGCACAACTGCGGCACCAGGGTCTGGCTTTCGGACTTTACACTCAGCTGCGCGAATCCATGCGTCGCATCGGCGCGTTTCGCGAAGGCACCGCCGCGTCATATGGTTCGCACGTTTCACGTTAAGAGTCTGCCGGAGCCGCTCCCGATCGCTTGGAGCGGCACCCTGCTTTGCGGGGATGCCGCCATAATGCTGATCGTCCTGACCTCGCTCGGCCACGCTCCACTCATCGGCTCGATCGCTGCGTTGATTTTCTGCGCCGCACTTTGGGCATGCGGAGCGTACGGGCGATCGTACGCACTGCGAGCACGCGACGAAATCTATCACGTCTGCGTGGGCGCCGCACTCGCCGCGTTTCCGCTGTGGGCCTACGCCCGCTTCGTCACTCCGCTCCATCCCATGCGCACCATCGCCGGCTTAGCCGGCGCCGCCCTAACGATTGCGGTCTACCACGTCGCGATCCACGCGGCGCGGTACGCGGGACAGGAACCGCCGAGCGGAGCGGTCGGGGCCGTCTTCCGGCGCGTATACGCGCGCGAACGGCAACGCGCTCTTCGATGGAAGCATGCAGTCGATGCGGCGCTCGCGAGCATCGGCTTGCTGGTCCTTTCTCCGGCGATGCTTCTCGCGGCTATGGCGATCGTCGCCGAATCGAACGGGCCGATCCTCTTTCGCCAGCAACGAGTCGGTCAAGACGGGCTCGGTTTTACCCTTGTTTCGTACGATGCGGGTCTCGGCGGGTACCGCTTGGGCGGTTCGAGGCGACCGCCGCATCACGCACGTAGGCGCCTTCCTTCGCCGATGCAGCATCGACGAGCTGCCCCAGCTTTTCAACGTAATCCGCGGCGACATGTCGCTGGTGGGACCGCGGCCCGAGATGGTCGAGTACGCTCGTCGCTTCTCGCGAACGATCGCGCACTACGACGAGCGCCACGCGTTGCGTCCCGGTCTGACCGGTTGGGCTCAGATCCAACTCAAACGGAATTTGGAACGATGGGATATGCCGGAGGTGCTGCAGTACGACCTTTTTTATGTAAAACACACGTCGGCATTGCTCGACTCGCTCGTAGTGCTCAAGACAGCCGTCGAGTTTTTGTTTCACCGTGCCGTTTAGCCGCGCGTCCGCGTCACGCAGCGGAATCCTATACGACGGTCTGTATACCTTCGGCTTGCGCTTGGTCAATATTGCAGCGTCGCTCGCTCTGGGCATCGTGACCGCTCGCGTTCTCGGACCGGCCGGCAAGGGCATTTACGCGCTCGCCCTCGTGCAAGCATATCTCGTAGCAACCATCTTTACGGGACTTTCCTCGGCAACGTCGTTCTATATGCTCAACGGGTGCAGCGGCCGCAGCATACTCAAACCGGCAACGGCGGCGAGCGCACTTTTCATCATCGCCGCTGCGCTTGCAATAGTGCCGATCGCGATTGTCGGCAACGCACTTTGGGCGGCTCCGGCCGCTATCGCATCGCTGCCCGCTCTGGCCGTGATTAACGTTGCAACCGGTTACGCCGTGGGTCGAAGCGCGTACGATCAGCAACGACGCTCGCGCTTGCAACGACGCTGGCGAACCTCGCACTCACCCTGTTCGGCTTCATTTTCATCGCCCGGGCGCCGGTCGTGGCGATCGCAGCATGGCTGGCATCGCTGATCGTCGTCGCGGCAGTTGCGTGGCTAGCTATGCTCGTCCATGCCCACACGTTGCAGCCCAGCGGATCCATAAGGCTCCGCGATTACTGCCGCATCGCCATCAAGGTCGGTGCGACCAGCGCCGTTTCGCTTCTAAATTACCGCGGCGACCTCTACATCGTCGCGATCATGCTGCCGCCGGCGGCGCTCGGGCTTTACAGCGTCGCAACCTCTGCGCCTCAGGCGCTGCTGTTGCCGACGCAGGTCGCGGCTCTGGTCACCGCGCCGCACATTGCGACGCTGGAGCGAGGGCCGGCGGCGCGGCTCGCGGCCCGCTGCGTGCGCAACAATCTCCTGGTGGCCGTCGCGCTCTGCGCCGCTCTCTACGTGGCCGCACCGTTTGCGGTGAATCTGTTCTACGGGCCGGCCTTTCTTCCGATGGTCTCTTCGCTTCGGATTTTGTTGCTCGGCGTCGTCGCGCTCGCGTGCGCAAGCCCGATCTCTACCTATTACACGCTGAAGCTTGCGAAGCCCGAAGTTTCATTGATTCTCGCGTCGATTGCGGCTGCGATATGCATCGGCGGCAGCGTGATACTGGTTCCCAGCTCGGGCATCGTCGGGGCCGCTTGGGCGTCGAGCGCCGGTTACGTGGTGGGCCAAATCTTAGCTTTTTGGTATTTCGCTCGAACTACGAAAATCGGGCTGCGCGCGATGACGTTGCCGACCCTGGGCGACCTCCGCCTTTACGGCGCATTCATTGCCGAACTCTGGCGCGACGCGTTGCGCGCGCTACCCCCGCGCCTCGCCGGTAAGTCAACGTGATCGCGGCGGTCCGCAGCCGCGGCCGCTCTGGCCGGCTTTTTGCAGCGCTGCTGATTTCTCTCAGCGGACTGGCAGCCTCGTTTGCGTCGACGTTTCTCTCGGGAACCAAGACCGGCGCCGCGCTGGCACTGGCCGCAGTGGGTGGCCCGACGCTGCTGTATCTCGCCGTCGCCGCACCGATCGTGTTTCCATTTTGCCTTTACGCGCTGCTCGTGCCCTTCGACAATTTGCTCAGCCTCGCCGCGTTTGGGACGCTCACTAGGTTCCTGGGTGCGGCGTCGGGCGCGGCGCTCGTGATCTTTATGCTCAGGACGCGACGGTTTGTAAGGCCTTCCAAAACGCTGCTGATTTGGTGCGCTCTCATCTGTTGGATGATCGCCACGACCTTCTGGGCTTTGGATCAGTCCACTGTCCTGCTGCTCATCCCGACCGCCGTGCAACTGCTCGCGCTCTACGCGGCCGTTTCGTTTTTCCGGAGCGACCGCGCCACCGTCCACTGGGTCGCCCTCGCAATCATCGCCGGCGGCACTTCGGCTGCAGCCTACGGCGCCTATCTCTTTGCCTCCGGAACAGACCTCGCGGGGAACGGCAGCCGCCTATGGATTGCGAGCAACGACAGCGCGATCGATCCCAACCACTTTGGGGCAGCCTTGCTCTTACCGCTTGCGCTCGCAGGCATGCTGGCGCTTCGCTCACGCGTGCTCTGGCAGAGCATCGCCGCCCTTGCGGCCTTGGCCATCATGCTCGTCGCCCTGGGAGAGAGCGGCTCACGAGGCGCAGCGCTGGGCCTTGCAGCGATGCTCGCCTACGTCTTCATTCGCGGCGATCACCGCCGCCGGCTGTTGCTTTTCACGGTCCCCAGTGCGGCCTTGATCGCGGCGCTCACGGCGCACGCGTCGATTTGGGCGCGTTTCTCCGACTCGCTTGCGAGCGGCGGATCCAATCGAGTCGCCATCTGGGACACCGGCCTGCGAGCACTCAAAGCGCACTGGCTGGCCGGCGCCGGCTATAACGACTTTCCGTTCGCGTACGATCAGGCGCTGCTGCAGGCCCACCAGATCGAGTTCGCCAGTTGGCACCGAGCTCCACACAACTTACTGCTCGGCACGACGGTCGAGCTCGGCGTCGTGGGGCTGGCATTACTGCTCGCGGGATGGATCGCGCAGTTCCGATTGGTCCGGTGCGTCGCGTCAACCGAGCCGGGCTATACGTACCGCCTCGCCGCGGAAGCGGCGATCATCGGTACCTTCGTAGCCGCGCTCTTCCTCGACGTCATGATTTCAAAGTACGTGTGGCTCACGTTCATGTTTGCCGCACTCCTGCGCAACGCCCATAAAGGAGCATAACATGCGATCGTCGTTCCTTCACTATGCCCGGCCCGCCATGGGCGACGACGAAGTCGCCGCCGTGGAGAGTGCCATGCGCAACGGTTGGCTTACGACCGGACCCCGCACCGCAATTTTCGAGGAGGCATTTACCGAGAAAAGCGGGGTTCCGCATGCCGTTGCTCTCAATAGCTGCACCGCGGGTATTCATTTGGCTTTGGCGGCGCTCGATATCGGTGCCGGTGACGACGTGATCATGCCCTCCTTCAGCTTCGTCGCCGGCGCACAATGCACGGTTGAGGTCGGCGCGCGTCCCGTCTTCTGCGACGTCGAAGCGGACACGCTGAGCGTCAGCCTTCGAACGATCGCGCCGCTGATAACCGAAAGGACGAAGGCGATTATAACGATGCCTTATGCGGGGCGGCCCCTGGGTATTGAGGAGGTGTGCGCTCACGCACGCGCACGCGGGATTGCCGTTATCGAGGATGCGGCGCACGCCGCCGGGACGCTGGACCGCGGTAAATGGCCGGGCACGCGCAGCACCGCGGCGATCTTCAGCTTTTACGCGACGAAAAATCTCTCCACTGGAGAGGGAGGGATGCTGCTCACCAACGATTCAAAGCTCGCGGCGCGGGTACGCCGGCTAGCTCTGCACGGCATGAGCCGCGACGCTTGGGGACGCTACACCGAAGGCGGGTCGTGGCGCTACGACGTTCTCGAGCCTGGATTCAAGTACAACATGTCGGACATCGCGGCCAGCATCGGCGTCGCGCAACTCGAGCGCCTGGAGGCTCTTCAGCAGCGCCGCGACGAAATCGCGTCGCGCTACATCGCATCGCTGCGAGGCGTGCGCGGCCTCTCCTTCCAGCGCTTCATCGAGGGGCGCGACGACCGAATGAGCTGGTGCATGTTCGCGATCCTGATCGACGAGCGAATTACCCGCGTAGACCGCGATCAACTCGTCAAGGAACTACGTCGAAGAAAAATCGGCACGAGCGTGCACTACATTCCCACGCACTGGTTTACGGCTTACCGCAAGATGGCCGGCCGACCGCTGCCGAACACCGAAGCGATCGCCGGGCGCATTCTTTCTCTCCCATTGTATCCCGGGATGAGCGACGGCGACGTCACGGACGTTGCCGAGGCGGTCCGAGAAGTGCTCGCGCCCACGGCTGCTGCTCAGAGCAAGCCCATTCTGACGGCGTGAACCGCCGCTTGAGAGCGAGCGGAGATGTTGAGCTTAGAAAAGATTCTGCTAATGTGGTTTTTCACGGTCTTCTCGGATAGGTAGAGCCGGGCGCTGATCTCTTTGTTCGAAAGCCCTTCGGCGATAAAGCGGATGACGTCCAGTTCCCGCACTGAGAGCTCCTCGAACTCGGGGCGCCCGTTGGTGCGGCAACGCCGGCGCAGGAGGCCTCCCGCTACGCGCGGATCGACGTACGTCTCGCCCGCCGCGACCATCTTTACCGCGCGCATCAGGTCTTGCGGCGTGGCGTCTTTGATGACGTAGCCTTCGGCTCCGGCCGCCAAGCAGCGCTGCATTAACTCGGATTGTAACCGTAACGACAGAACACAGACGCGAGCCTCGGGAGCTGCCTGGCGGCAGAGTGCGATCATCTCCGTTAGCTCGGCGGGCCTGCCGTCTACGTCGAGAAGGATTACGTCGGGCGCCGATTTGGCGAGGCTCGTTGCCGAAAGCGTCTCCGAATCGCCAACGATGCTCACGGTGCCTTCCCGCGCGAAGAGTTGACAGAGGGCCTTGCCAAAAAGAAGTTGGCCCTCGACGATGTATAGCCGAATCGTCACCGGCATTGGTACTGAGGACAACACAATACCGCCCTCGCTCATAGCGCTTGCCCAAAAGCCCCAAAGTTCTTGCCCACCCGACCAAGAGCGCTGGGTGATAGGCGTTAACTCGTCAACATCCATTAACGCTCAACCAACTTAAATGGACTGTTCCGGTTAGGTCTGTCCGATGGCGTGCCACCCAGGCTGTTTTCCGAACGCAATTCGGCTAAAACCCGCAAATTGGGCCGATTGGAGGGCGCTTATGGTACTTTTTTCAGGGTCTGACCGGCCCAACGGCGTCCATTCCCCGACTCCCCGATAACTTTCCGCCGCGCCTGCCAAGGTGCCCGCCTTCGGTGGTCCGGTCGGACCGGCACTTACCAATGGCCTAAGCAGAGGGCACGCTGACCGAGGCGTTCGCGTCGCATCAGAGTTTTTGCGCCCAAGAACGACTCGCACGACGGCGGCGCGCGTTTTTACAATCAAAACGATCGGATGCCCGGGCCGATCGGCGTGCGTTTTCGATCCCCGATTTGACCAACGGCTTTTAAGCAAACTTCTAGGGAATCCCAGCTTACGGAGTTTCTGCCGCCAGGCGAGCAGGCTTCAGACGTTCGACGGCACATTGGGGCCATCTACCATCGACCCACGAAACACACCCTTCTGCAAGGAGCTACGCGATGTCGAATCATTTCACCGGTCTTAGCCTGGGGCCGCCGCTCGGCGATCAGAGGCTCGATTTGTGCGACCTCTATGCGTTCCCGTCCCCAGGCGACGCACAGAGGACGGTGTTGATCCTCAATGCCAATCCAAACGCCGATGCGCTTCACCCCGACGCCATTTACCGGCTCGCCATCGACAACGACGGGGACTTGCTAAACGACATCGCCTTTAGCTACGTATTCTCCAAACCGCAAGACGGAAAGCAGACCGTAAGCGTCTATATGGCGAAAGGCGACGACGCGCGTTCGATCGAGGCCGTGGGAACGGAAATTTTTTCCAACGTCCCGGTCTCGTTCGGCCCGGAACCAACCATCGTTAAATCCGGCCCGTACACGTTTTTTGCCGGCGCTCGCAGCGACGCGTTCTTCTTCGACTACGACGGGATCAAAAATCTTTACGACACCAGCGGCAAGAAGAACTTCACCGACCTTCAGAAGGGCGTCAAGTCGCCGTGGAGCGGCGTCGATTCGAACACGCAAGCCAACATTTTTTCGATGGTGCTAGAGTTGCCGACCAGCGAGCTCGGCGCCAACCCCGATATTCGCATCTGGGGACGTTGCAGCGTGCGCGGTCAGGACGGCATCCTCTTACACGTCGATCGGGCGGGGCATCCGTCGGTCAGCAGCTTCTTCAACACGAACGACACGAAGCTGGAATATAACGCGAGCGAGCCCGTCAGCGACCGCGCGAGATGGACCGATATGTTCGTTCACCTGATGGGGCATACGGGCGACTATACGCGCGAAGAAGCGATTGCCGCGATCGACGCTGACGGCCTTCTGCCCGACATGCTGCACTACAATCCCTCAAAGCCGGCGACGTACCCGAATGGCCGCGTCTTCACCGACGACGTCATCAATCACCGCCTCGCGTTTCTCTCCAAAGGCGAGATCCCGCCAACCGGGTTGAAGCCGCACACCGATACCCTCGAAGTGTTTCCCTATCTTGGGACGCCGCATCACACGTAGGCAGTAGGGTTCCGCAAGCGCAAAAAAGCCCGGTGGCGTCTTTGTGCTACCGGGCTTTCTACGATCTGCACCGCCAGGGACTCGAACCCCGAACCAAGTGATTAAGAGTCACCTGCTCTACCATTGAGCTAGCGGTGCGTTTTGCGCCCTCCGGGACTCGAACCCGGGACCAACGGCTTAAAAGGCCGCTGCTCTACCGACTGAGCTAAAGGCGCCTGCTTCGTCGGCCGCCACACTTCTACGCAATCGCGCTTCGACGTCCTCCGAATGAGGTCTTGGGGTGACTGACGGGGGTCGAACCCGCGACCTTCGGTGCCACAGACCGACGCTCTAACCAACTGAGCTACAGTCACCACAAAGCGGCATTGTACCATAAGACCTTGCGCCCGGAGGGACTCGAACCCCCATCTTCGAGTTTAGAAGACTCGTGCCTTATCCCGTTAGACCACGGGCGCCAAGTTGGTCGGGGCGACAGGAGTTGAACCTGCGAACCTCCCGCTCCCAAAGCGGGCGCTCTACCAAGCTGAGCTACGCCCCGTTTCTAACACGCCACCATCCGAACTGATGCGCCGTCTTGCGGCGGTGACAGTTCGCGCAGCGAATGACACATTTGGCGACCTCGGCAACGATCCTGTGTCGTCCCCAACCCCTCCGAAGCATGTTCCCTATGTCGTCGACCTTGGTCCCACTCACATGATCAAACTCAAGCACGACCGGATCCATCTCGCCACAATCGACACAGGCCTGCCCCTGCAGATACTGACCCAGCCACCGTTGATTCCCTGAAATATATCTAAGACGGTTGATGCTGCGGCGCTTCTTATGGACGCTAGCATTTTGGCGATAATGTTCCTTTGAATACGCATTCTGGCATGCGCGGCAGTAGCTCCCGCCACGCTTACGATTCACCGAGGCTGCGAAGGCGGCCATCGGAAGATTCGACTTACATCTTGCGCACCACTTCATGTATTTACTATCGCAGAGCTCTGTGCCACCTGTATTGCACACCGAACTTTTGCTTTAAAGTTTAATCGCCCTTCGATTTGCGGCGCTCGCGCTCAGGACGACACGAGGCCGATCCTGTTCGGCACGGCAATACTAGAATAGCAAACGGTGGTAGCCGACGTAGGTTGATAAATCGGCAATGCTTGCATCAGACGCAAGCACAAGCGATTCTTCGATCCGCAGGCCGGCGCGCAGACAGGTTCGCGCGATTCGAAGATTCGAACCGGGGACGAGCGCCGTGCACCACGAGGCGGCGTGGCGGCGCTGCAACGTAACCAGCACGTAGGCAAAGATTTGAACGAGATAGGCCGCCGAAGCCGCGGCGATCGGACCGATGCGCCCGTCGGCCCAGACGTAAGCATACGCCACAAACTCGCCGTTGAGGAGAAATGCGAGGCCGGACGTATGCCGCGCGAGCCAGTGATGATCGGACTCTCTTGCCGCGCCGCGCACTCTGCGGTCCAGCGCGTCTAGGGCAAACCCGTGCGCCGACGGGTCGATCTCATCTACGGCAAACGTATACGAGCCGGCTGCCATGCGCGCCAGCTCTTCTTCTTTTGGAATCGCTCCGGCAAAGCGAAGCACCGTTTCGCGGGGCGCTAAGCCACGGCGCACCGCCAAAACCGCCGCACCCCGATCCTCGGGGTCGAGCAGCACGGATCGCGCCGCGTCTTCCGCTTCGCCCAACGCCGCGTCGGCTAAACGCGCGCCGACACCTTGCCCTCGATACGACGGCTCGACAAACCAATCGCCTAAATAGCGTTCCTCTTCAAGCGCCCGGACAACAGCCACGCCGACCACCTCACCCGCGTCGCGCGCGGCGAAGGCCGTTCCGCGGTCGGCAAACTCGAGCGCCAAACGCATCGCCGCATCGTCGAAGGCTCGACGACGTCCGATCGTCCGTATCTCGTCGACCGTTGCCCGGTCGACAGAAATCTCAGCCACGCTCGCGCAGCATCGCCAGCAGCACGTCGGCGGCACGCCGGCGGTGGCTGACCGCGTTCTTCTCCTTCTCGGAAAGCGCTGCGAAGCTCACCCCGGAGGGCGGATACAAGAAGATCGGATCGTATCCGAAGCCACCCGTACCGCGCTCGGACTCCAAGATGTAACCGTTGACGCGGCCCATCGCCATCAACGGCTCGCGATCCGGTTCCAGCAAGACGAGCACGCTGACGAATCGTGCGGTCCGGCGATACGGCGGCACGCCGCGTAAATCGCCGAGCAGCGCGGCGCGTCGCTCCGGCCACGACAGATCCTGGCCGCCGTAGCGCGCGGAGTAGATGCCCGGACCGCCGCTAAGCGCGTCGATCTCCAGGCCGCTGTCGTCGGCCAGCACGCGTCCGGAGAGCTTGCGATCGCGTAGCGTCGCCATGAGCGCCTGCGCCTTGAGCAGCGCGTTGCCTTCATACGAATCGGCGCTTTCGATCACGTCGTCGTACTTGCGCGTGTAGAGCGGCGCGAGGGGCGAGCCGGCGAAGAGCGCTTTGATTTCGCGCAGCTTTCCCGGATTGTGCGTCGCGACGTACGTCCTCACTCCGAGCCCAACTTTAGGACGGCCATGAAGGCTTCCTGAGGAAGCTCGACCCGGCCGACGCGCTTCATGCGCTCCTTGCCGGCTTTCTGTTTCTCCAGCAGCTTGCGCTTACGCGTGATGTCGCCGCCATAGCACTTCGACAGAACGTTTTTACGCATGGCGCTGACCGTTTCGCGCGCGACGATCTTTCCACCGATCGCCGCCTGAATCGGCACTTCGAACATCTGGCGAGGAATCAGTTGCTTGAGCTTTTCCGTAAGGGCCCGGCCACGCGAAACGGCTTTGTCGCGCGCAACGATAAACGAAAGAGCATCGACCGGCTCGCCGTTGAGCATGATCTCGAGCTTGGCCAGCTGGCCCTCGCGATACCCGGTCACCTCGTAGTCCAGCGAAGCGTAGCCCTTCGTCCGCGACTTGAGCGCGTCGAAGAAATCTACGATCACCTCGACCAGGGGCATCTCGTAGGTCATGATGACGCGCCCGTCGTGCAGATACTCCATGTTGGAGAGCGTGCCTCGCCGGTTCTGGGTGAGTTCCATGATCGCGCCCACGTAATCCGGCGGCGAGATGATCGTCGCCTTCACGTACGGCTCCTCGATCCGGGACGTAACGTTGGGGGCCGGCAGCTTCGACGGATTGTCGATGGTCAGCGTCGTGCCGTCGGTGCAGACGACGTGGAAGACCACCGACGGCGACGTCGCGATTAGGTCGAGGTTGTAATCGCGCTCCAGCCGTTCCTGAACGATCTCCATGTGGAGCAGCCCCAGGAAGCCGCAGCGAAATCCGAAGCCCAACGCGACCGAACTCTCCGGTTCGTAGACCAGCGCCGCATCGTTGAGCTTGAGCTTCTCCAGCGCATCGCGCAGCCCGTCGTACTCGCCTTCGTTGGGATACAGGCCGCAGTAGACCATCGGAACCGCTTTGCGATACCCTGCAAGCGGGACGTGCGCCGGCTCGTTGGCCGAGGTAATGGTGTCGCCGACGTCGATCTCGCCCAGCGATTTAATGTTCCCGATGACGTAGCCGACGTCGCCGATCTGAAGCTCGCGCGTGGCCCGCATCTGCGGTACGAAGACTCCGACCTCGGTGCATTCGTAGACGTGCTCGTGCGCCATCGACATAAACCGCGTTCCTGCAGCGAGCGTGCCGTCGACGACGCGCACGTAACTGACGACGCCGCGATACGGATCGAACTGGGCATTGAAGACCAGCGCCCGCAAATGCTCGCGATGCCCGCGCGGCGGGGGAATCCGGTGCACGATGGCTTCCAGGATATCCTCGATACCGACGCCGTTTTTGGCGCTGGCCAAGATGCACTCGCTGCGCTCTACGACGAGCAGCTCCTCGACCTCACCCATCACGCGGTCCGGGTCGGCGGCCGGCAAGTCGATCTTGTTGATCACCGGAATGATCGTCAGATCGTGTTCCAGGGCGAGGTGGTAGTTGGCCAGCGTCTGCGCCTCGATGCCTTGCGCCGCGTCGATGATCAGAACGGCGCCTTCGCAAGCCGCCAGCGAGCGAGAAACCTCGTATGAGAAATCGACGTGCCCGGGCGTGTCGATGAGGTTGAGGCGGTACTGCTCGCCGTTCTGCGCCCGGTAGTTGAGCGTCACCGGGTGCATGCGGATGGTGATGCCGCGCTCGCGCTCTAAGTCCATCGCGTCGAGCGCCTGGTCTTCCATATCGCGCGTCTCGACGGTCCGCGTGATTTCCAACAATCGGTCGGAGAGCGTCGTCTTGCCGTGGTCGATGTGCGCGATGATGCAGAAGTTGCGGACGTTGGCGGCAACCTCGACGCGGTGCGCGCGGTCGGTTCGAAGAGTCAGAGATTCCTCAATACGGAAAACAGCTCGAATATTCGAGCCGCGCCAGCCCCGGGGCGACGAAGAGCTGCAGCACGAGCAGCACGACGAGGAACGCGATGTCGAGGCCGCCGATCGGCGGGATGACGCGGCGCACGGGCATCAGCACCGGCTCGATCAGCGAGGCCAAAAAGTAGAACCACCGTCCGCGCCGCAGATCCGGTATCCACGAGCAGACGGCGTAGACGAAGAGTAGGAGCGTATAGGCATATACCGCGTAGCGCAGTCCGCCGGCCAAGTCGCAGAGCAATATGTTCAAGTCGTCGCGCCTTCTACGGACTCGACGAGCGCGCCCGCTCGATTGCCTCGAGTTCTTCGGCCGACGCGTGCACCGTCGGCTTGAAAGACTCGACCGGCTTACCGAACGTCCGCGAGTCGGCACGCGAGTAGATGCTGGTGAGCACGACGCCGTCGCCACGCCGGTTGAGCAACGCCAGCGCGTAAGAAAGCCCCGTTTCGCCGTCGGCAAAGGCGTCGTAGCGTACGAATCCGGCGCGCGAGATATCGGCGGCAGCCAAGGCTTCCAGCTCGTCGACGCGAGCGGCGATACGCCGTGCTGCATCTTGGGCGCCGCGCTGATTTCCCTCGATCTCGCCGAGGCGGTCGGCCGCGCCGGCGCCGCCGCCAATGAGCCCGTCGTGGAGTTCCAGCAATGCCCGCATGCGCGCCAACGCCGGCCGCACGATCGCGGCATGGTAGAGTCCCAGGGCCACGAGCGCTCCGGCGAGAGCGGCCGCGGCGGCATAGATAGTAACCGGCTGCATCCTTATAATATCCGAATAATATCCGAATCAGTCACCACGACGAGAGTCAGGTGGATCACGGCACCCGTAAGGGCTCGCTTACCGTTGCTACCTTCCGGTCCTGGCGGGGTTCACGAGGTTACGCCGCGTGAGGCCCAACTCCCATCATGGCCACGCCATGATACCATACGGCCATGATTCGCGCGGTGACGATGGCAGCCGTCGTGACGGCGGCGACCGGCACGATGCAGTTGCATAGTGCCGACTTCTCAGGCGGCGCCGCCCTGGCGCAAGTTTTTATGGCAACCGATTGCGGCGGCCGCAACCGCTCGCCGCAGCTAACCTGGACGAATCCGCCAGGCGAGGTCAAGTCGTTTGCCTTGGTGATGCACGACGCCGACGCGCCGATCTCCGGTGGTTTCTACCATTGGGTCGTATACAATCTTCCGGCCTCTACGCACGAGCTTGCGTCGGGCGCGGCGCTGCACGCCGACCAACTCGGGAATACGTCGCTCGGGAAACCCGGCTACTACGGCCCGTGTCCGCCGCCGGGACCGGCCCATCATTATAGCTGGACGCTTTACGCGCTCGGCGTGGCGCGTATCGCAGCCGGGACGCCGCTCGACAACGCGCAGCTGCAAAAGAAGATCGAAGGCCACGTGCTGGCACGCGCCGTGCTGGAGGCGACCGCGTCAAGGCCCTAGAGCCGTGGCGTCGAACGCCGACGGCGACATGGACGAAGTTACCATCAAAGCCCGCGAGAGCGGCCCATATTTAGTTCGCGGAACGTTTACCCTGACCGACGCCGACGGCAACCCCTACACGGTGCAAGGTCCCAACGTCGCACTCTGCCGCTGCGGCGGATCGCAGACCAAGCCGTTCTGCGACGGAACGCACCGCACCAGTGGTTTCATGGCGACCGAACGCGCCGCGGTTCCCGAAGCGGTGCCCGAAGCGAGCCCGTAATGCCCTCGTACGTTCGCGCCGGCTCGCTTCCGCACAAGCGCCACATTCAGTTCCGCCGCCCCGACGGCGGGCTCTACGCCGAAGAGCTCTTCTCGACCAAAGGCTTTGAGAGCGTCTACTCGCTCCTCTACCACCTCCGCCCGCCGACGGCAACGCTCGACGTTCGGCCGTGGGAGCGGCGTCCAGTTCGTCTCGATCCCAATCAGCCGCTGCGCAACCGGCACTTCAAGACGCAGGTGCTTGCGCTCGAAGATAGCGACGCGATCGAGTCGCGCACGCCGCTGCTGGGCAACAGCGACATCCTGATATCGGTGGCGCGGGCGGCCCGGCCGATGGAGTACTTCTATCGCAATACCGGCGGCGACGAGCTGATCTTCATTCATCACGGGGCGGGATGCCTCGAAACGCAGTTCGGGGAGCTGGCCTATCGCGAGCGCGACTATCTCGTGATTCCCACCGGAACGACCTACCGCGTCGTTCCCGCTTCGGATACGCGCATGCTGGTGCACGAGTCCACCGGCAACGTAAAGATTCCGCGAAAATATCGCAACGAGTTCGGTCAGCTCGAAGAGCACGCGCCGTATTACGAGCGCGATTTCCGCGTGCCGGCGCTCAAAGCGCCCGTCGAAGCGCAAGGCGAATACGAGATCCGCGTTACCAATGCGGACCGCAACGCAATCTACGTGGTGCAGAATCACCCCTGCGACGTCATCGGCTGGGACGGCTACTGCTACCCATACGCCTTCAACGTCGACGAGTTCGCGCCGATAACCGGAAAGCTGCATCAGCCCCCGCCGGCCCATGCGACCTTCGAGGCGCCGGGAGCGGCCTTCTGCGCCTTCGTGCCGCGCCTCTTCGACTATCACCCGTTGGCAATACCGGTTCCTTACAATCACTCCAGCGTCGATTGCGACGAAGTCTTGTATTACGTCAGCGGCAACTTCATGAGCCGCCGCGGCGTCGAGGAAGGCTCGATCACGCTGCACGCCGCGGGTGCGCCGCACGGTCCGCAACCGGGCGCGGTCGAGTCCAGCCTGGGCAAGAAATCGACCGACGAAATCGCGGTGATGGTCGATACGTTCCGGCCGCTGCAGTTGGCTCAAGCGGCTTTTGAATGCGAGGACCGCGAGTATTTCCGCTCCTGGCTCGAAGCCCCCAGCAGCGTTTAAGAGGTTGCTAGTCGTCTAACGCCGGTTCGATGCGGCCGCGTGCCGCGCCGAAACCGATGCGCCGCGCCCCCTGGCGCTCGCACCAACCGCGCAGCACGACTTCGTCCCCATCGTCGAGAAAACGGCGCGTCTCGCCGTCGGGAAGTTCGATCGGCCGTTCGCCGTTCCAGGTGAGCTCGATCAGACTCCCTTGACTCCCCTGGGACGCACCGCTGATCGTTCCCGAGGCAAAAAGATCGCCGGGACGCGCGGTCGCGCCGTTGGCGGTTGCGTGCGCCAACTGCTGTGCGACGTTCCAATACATATCGCGAAAGCTGGTTCGCGAAATCGTCGCCGGCGCGGCGCCCCGCGCACGCATTCGTTCGCTCTGCAGCGCGACCGCGAGATCGATGGCATACCCCCAGGGTCGATTGACCCGCAAGTACGGCAGCGGAGGCGGCTCTTGTACCGGGCCCGCGACGCGAAACGGCTCGAGCGCGTCGAGCGTCACGATCCACGGCGAAATCGTGGTGGCAAACGATTTGCCCAAGAACGGCCCGAGCGGCTGATACTCCCAGGCTTGAATGTCGCGCGCGCTCCAATCGTTGACGAGCAGCAGACCGAAGATGTGCTCGTGCGCGCCGGCGGCGGGAATCGGCACGCCGAGCTCGTTACCGGCGCCGCTGACGAAGCCCATTTCGAGCTCGATGTCGAGACGGCGGCTGGGGCCGAAATCCGGCGCCGGCGCGTCGGGCGGTTTGCGCTGACCGGACGGACGGCGAATCGGGGTGCCGTCGATAACGACCGTGCCGGAACGCCCGTGGTAGCCGACCGGAAGCCAGCGCCAGTTGGGCAACAGCGGCTCGGCGTTGGGCCGGAAGAGGCGCCCGAGATTGGTCGCGTGCTCGATGGACGAGTAAAAGTCGACGTAGTCGCCGATCTCCATCGGCACGCGCATCGCGACCGCACCGCGCGCGACGAAGAAGCGTTCCGCACGAGCCTCGCGCAAGCGCGGATCGCCGTCGCGGCGCAGCAGCAACGAGAGTCTTTCGCGCAGCGGGCTCCAAACCGAACGGCCGGCGGCGAGCAGGGGATTGAGCCGCGGCGCCGTCAGCAGCTGGCGCTCGCAAAGATCGTCGGCAAGGCCTGCTTCGGCAACCGCTGCTAGATCGAGGATACGATCGCCGAGCGCGACGCCGATGCGCTCAAGACCGCCATCGGCAAAGACGCCGAACGGCAAGTTTTGAATCGGGAAGTCGCTGTCCGTGGCGACGGGAACCCATGACTCGAGCCGCGGGTCGGTCGTATCGGAAGCGGCGATCATCGCGGAGGCAGCACTCCCAACGCGACCAGATCCTCAACCGGTTCGGAGAAGCTGCAACTGCCGTAGGCAACGAAGCCTTCTTTGCGCGATCGCTCGAGATCGGCCACGTCGATGCGCTCGGCGCGCCAGCTAAAGGTATCATCGTCAAAAGCGAACGCGCTTGGGTCTTCTTCTGCGACGATCTGCTCGAGCGTTTTAGCGTTCACGCGCGGGGCGAGCGCCGCGGCGCCGAGCAGGTTCAAAAAACCGTGCTGCGTGAATCCCGTGGCGCGGTCGAGGTGACGCACCGGATGATGCAGTCCGGCCGTCGCCTTGAAGGGAACATTTTTGCTGCGAGCCGCGGCAATAAAGAGTGCGACGTCCCTAACGCTGGGAAACGCGCCGGCGGTCAGCCCGCCGCAGCGCAGCTTTGCGCCGAGACGCCGTGCCTGCAGGCGCCCCATCGTCGAGTCTAACGTCGCGAACCAATCCGCGCCGCGCGCGATCTCGACGTATGCCGGAAGATCCCCGAGCCCCTCGGCATCCAGGCGTTCGCGCAGCCGTTCTACCGGATCGGGGTGCGGTGAAAACTCGAGCGTCTCGATCCGCGCCGCATCGCGGCGCAGGGCAGCCACCGTCGAAAGCTCGTCTGCCCCTCGCACGATTGCTGAAAAGGGCGCGTCGAATCGCGTTTCCGGCGCGGCAAGAAGCGTCACGGGCGCGATAAAGCGCCCAAGCATCCAGGCGTACGGCCCGGTGCGCTCTTTGAGATATTCGTCGGACGCCTGCTGCAGAGGCAGCTGCGCCGGCGGAAAGAGGCCGGCGTAGTCGATCAAGGCGGTGAAGGCGGCGCGCACGGAGGGGCGCAGCGCCGTCGAGGTGCTCATGCCCCCTCTTTCGACAGGGCCCCCCGCGAGGCTTCGCCAAGTCCGCCTGCGATGAGCACGGCAACCGAAGCGCGCAGCAACCCGCTGGCACAGATCGACTGGGATCACGTCGAGTTCTACGTCGGTAACGCCAAACAGGCGGCACACTTTTACATGTCGGCCTTTGGTTTCGATCAGATCGCTTACGCCGGACCCGAAACCGGCGTGCGCGACCGCGTGAGTTACCTGCTCGAACAGAACAAGCTGCGCTTCGTTCTCACCGCCAGTCTGCGCCCCGACGACGAGATCGCGCGGCACGTGATGCAGCACGGCGACGGCATTAAGGACGTTGCCATTCTCGTCGAGGATGCGAATGCCGCCTTCGAGATGGCCGTCCGCGGCGGTGCGCGCGTCGTTTGCGAGCCGGCCGTCCTCGAAGATGCGTCGGGAAGGCTGATTAGAGCAACCATCGCCACGTACGGCGACACCGTGCACTCCTTCATTCAGCGCGACGGATACTCGGGGATCTTCGCGCCGGGATTCGTCGAGGCGCGCCGGACCATCCCGGCAGCGCGGAAGCCCGGACTGCAGTTCATCGATCACTGCGTCGGCAACGTCGGGTGGGGAGAGATGGATGCGTGGGGCGACTTCTACGCCCGCGTCTTCGGCTTCTCGCAGCTCGTCTCGTTCGACGACAAGGATATTTCGACGGACTATACCGCACTGCGCTCCAAGGTGATGACCGACCCGCGACATCAGGTCAAGTTCCCGATCAACGAACCGGCGCAGGGTAAGAAAAAATCGCAGATCGAGGAGTACCTCGACTTCTACCACGGCGCGGGCGTTCAACACATGGCCATTCGCACCGAGGACATCGCCGAGACCATCCGCGCGCTCAAGGCCAACGGGGTCGAGTTTCTCGACACGCCCGACTCGTATTACGAGCTGCTCGCCGAGCGGGTCGGAAGGATCGACGAAGCCATCGAGACGCTGCGCGACCTGCGCATTCTGGTCGACCGCGACGACATGGGTTATATGCTTCAGATCTTCACCAAACCGCTGCAAGACCGCCCAACGGTTTTCTTCGAAATCATTCAGCGCAAGGGCAGTCTTTCGTTCGGTAAGGGTAACTTCAAGGCGCTCTTCGTCTCCATCGAGCGGGAACAGGAAAAACGCGGCACGCTATGATCGCCGGCGAAGTCCTCAATCGCGCTGCGCTAATCGAGTGGTATCGCCGTAATCGCGAGCGCACGGCGAGCATCTTCGCGCTGGTGGACCCGGAGGCGTTCCACGAGCGCCCGATCCCGCTGCGTCATCCCTTCGCCTTCTACGAAGGCCACATTCCGGCATTCAGTTTTCTCGTGCTCAACGAGCGCGGTCTGGGACAAGAAGCGCTCGATCCCGCCTTCGAACGGCTCTTCGAGCGCGGCATCGATCCCGGCTCGCTCGACGAAGCGCGGCGTCACGAGCGGGCCGACTGGCCCGACCGGGCCGCCGTTGCCGCGTTCGCGGCGCAATGCGACGCGCGCGTGATCGAAGCCCTCGCGAGCGCCAAGATCGAAGACGCGGCGGTGCCGCGATTAGCTCGCGCGCAGGCGCCCTACACGATTTTAGAGCACGAAAGCATGCACCAAGAGACGACCCTTTATATCGTGCACGAGCTCGATTACGGCCGCAAGCAGCGCGTCACCGCGGTGCACGCGGATCATTCGCTCGCTCCGGCCGAGATGCGCGACGTCGCTGCGGGCGTCGCGACGCTCGGCGCCGGGCGCGACGAGATCGCTTTTGGTTGGGACAACGAGTTCGAGCGCACCGAGGTTGACGTTGCGGCCTTTTCGATGTCGCAGCGTCCCGTCACCAACGGCGAGTGGTTGCGCTTCGTCGAGCAAGGCGGCCCGGTTCCGCACTTTTGGAGCGAGCGGGGCGGGGGCCGGCTGTTGCGTTTGATGGGCGAAGAGATTGCGCTGCCGCGCTCGTGGCCCGTCTACGTGACGCACCGTCAGGCAACGGCTTATGCAGCATGGGCCGGCATGCGTCTCCCCAGCGAAGCAGAGTACCATCGTGCCGCCTTCGGAACGCCGGCCGGTGAAGAGCGGCCCTTCCCGTGGGGCCACGAGTCGCCCGGTCCTCGTCATGGCAACTTCAACTTCGAACGCTTCGACCCCGAACCGGTCGACGCACATCCCGAGGGTAACAGCGCCTGGGGGATTGCCGATTTGATCGGCAACGGCTGGGAGTGGACCTCGACCCCGTTCGCGCCGCTGCCCGGCTTCGAAACGATGGCCTCGTACCCGCAATACTCAGCCGATTTCTTCGACGGGAAACACTACGTGATGAAGGGCGCGTCGCCGGTGACGCCGCGCGAGCTGGTTCGCCGCTCGTTCCGAAACTGGTTCTACGACGACTATCCGTATATGTTTGCTAAGTTCCGCTGCGTCGCTTGAAGCGCTGCGCGGCGCTGGTGCTGCTGGCCGGCATCTCGGCAGCGTCGCTAACGGCATGCTCGAAGGGCGGTTATAGCGGCACCGGAGCGTCCGACCGTCTGCGCGTCGCCATCAATATCAACCCGACGCAACTCAATCCGATCCTGGCGCAGAATACGATAGAAACCTTTGCCGACAGCCTCTTTTTCAATCTGCTCGTGACGCACGACCAGCATCACCATCAAATCCCCGAGCTGGCGCAAACGGTTCCGTCGCTTCAAAACGGCGGCATCAGCAAAGATGGGCTGACGCTCACCTATCATCTGCGGCGCGGCGTCAAGTGGCAGGACGGCGTTCCCTTCACCAGCCGCGACGTGAAGTTCACGTGGCAGGCGGTCATGAACCCGCGCAACAACGTGGTGTCGCGGCGCGGCTACGATCTGGTTAGATCCATGGACACGCCCGACGACTACACCGTCGTCATACACATGAAGCAGCTTTTCCCCCCGGCCGTGGACACGCTTTTCGCCGAGAGCGACTCACCGACGCGCATCCTTCCCGCGCACCTGCTGGCGAAATATCCGAATCTCAATCAGGTTCCGTTCAACTCGGCGCCGGTGGGCACCGGACCGTACCGCTTCGTCCGCTGGCAACGCGGCGATCGCATCGTGCTGCAAGCTAATCCGAACTACTTCGCGGGGGCGCCGGCGATTAAGGATTTGACCCTCGCGATCATTCCCGACGACAACACGACGCAGGCTCAGCTGCAGTCGGGCGAAGCGAACTTGGCCATCGAGATACCGTCGGCCGTCTACGGCGGCGTTGCTCAAACTCCCGGCGTCCGGCGCCAGTTGGCGCAAGCGCCGGCGTACACCGCCGTCATCTTCAACACGCGGCGCTCGCCGCTCGACGACGTGCGCATCCGCCGGGCACTCGTGCTCGGCATGGACCGTGCAGCGATCGTTCGCGACAATACCTACGGCACCGGAACGCTGGCCGTCGCAGACCTTGGACCGTATTACTGGGCGTTCGACCCCGCGCTGCGTCCGACGCCCTACGATCCCGCCTTGGCCAAGCAGTTGCTCGACGCGGCCGGGTGGCGCGAAGGCCCCGACGGCGTGCGCGTGCGCAACGGGACGCGTCTGTCGTTGCTGCTCGTCTATGGGACCCAGAGTCAGACCGTCCGCACCATCACGGCCCAAATCCAGCAGATGTACCGCGCATTGGGCATCGATCTCGAGCTCAAGGGCTTCGACTACTCGACGCTCTACGCCGCAGCCCAAAGCGGCGGGATCCTCAATGGCGGGAAGTTCGATTTGGCGATGTACGCTTGGGTCTCGGGATCGGATCCCGACAACTCATCGCAGTGGTCTTGTGCGATGATACCGCCGGCGGGCAACAATATCGCTCGGTACTGCTCGCCCGCGATGGAGGCCGCCCAACGCCTTGCCCTTTCAACCTTTAACCGCGCCACGCGCAAGCGCGCGTACTCGCGCATCGAGTCGCTGCTGCTGAGCGACGCGCCTGCCGCCTTTATCTACGATCAGTCGCTGCGCTACGCCCACTCGGCCGACCTGCGCTTTTTCATGCCCAACGGCATCAGCGAGGCGTGGAACGCCCAGGATTGGCGCCGGTAGACCGCGTACCAAAAGCCGCCGCCGGCCCGCCTTTAGGAGAACGAATTGACCACGACCATTTCCACGGCAAAGAAGACCCCCGTGACCGTCGCGTATGGAGACGGCATCGGGCCCGAGATCATGACCGCAACGCTGCGGATTCTCGAGGCGTCCGGAGCCCCGCTCGAGCTGGAGCGGATCGAGATCGGCGAGTCTATTTACAATAAAGGCTTGAGCAACGGCATCGAGCCGTCGTCGTGGGAGTCGCTGCGCCGTACCAAAGTCTTCCTAAAGGCACCGATCACTACGCCGCAGGGCGGCGGCTTCAAGAGCCTCAACGTTACGGTGCGTAAAACGCTGGGCATGTACGCCAACGTGCGACCGTGCATGTCGCTGCATCCATACGTGGCGACCAAACACCCGCTCATGGACGTGGTCATCGTACGCGAGAACGAAGAGGACGTCTACGGCGGCATCGAGCACCGCCAGACCAATCAGGTCGCGCAGTGCCTCAAGCTTATCTCGCGGCCGGGCAGCAAACGGATCATTCGTTACGCGTTCGAATACGCTCACGCCAATAAGCGTAAGAAAGTCACCTGTTTCACCAAAGACAACATCATGAAGATCACCGATGGGCTCTTCCACCGAACCTTCAACGAGATTGCGACGGAGTATCCCGACATCGAGAGCGAGCACTGGATCGTCGACATCGGCGCGGCCAAGATGGCCGACACGCCCGAAGCGTTCGACGTCATCGTGATGCCGAATCTCTACGGCGACGTGCTCTCCGACGTGGCCGCGCAGATTACCGGTTCGGTCGGGTTGGCAGGCTCGGCGAACATCGGCGATCATTGCTCGATGTTCGAAGCGATCCACGGTTCGGCGCCGCGCCGCGCCGGCCAGAATCTGGCCAATCCGTCGGGGCTGCTTCACGGGGCGATCCTCATGCTGGTGCACATCGGTCAGGCCGAGGTTGCCGAGCGCGTGCATAACGCCTGGCTGCGCACTATCGAAGATGGGATCCATACCTACGACATTTATAAAGCTGGAACGTCGAGGCAAAAGGTCGGCACCAAAGAGTTCGCCGACGCCGTGATCGAGCGTCTCGGTCAGAAGCCGCAGAGTCTGAAGGCCGTCGAGTACGATAAGGCCTCGATGAATCTGGCGATTCGGCCCGCCGGCAAGCCTCCCATGAAGCTGCGCGCCGGCGTCGACATCTTCATCGACCGTCGCGACGGCAATCCCGATCAGATCGCCGAGGTCATGCAGAAACTCGGCGTCGAGGGCGTCAAGCTCACGACGATCAGCAATCGCGGCACGAAGGTGTGGCCGAACGGCAATCCCGACACCTATTGGAGCGATCACTGGTGCTGCCGCTTCGAGTCCGCGAACGGAGTGCTTTTTACGCCCAACCACATGGTCAAACTCTTACAGGCGGCCGATACGGCCGGGTTCGACGTCATCAAGACCGAGGGACTCTACACGTTCAACGGCGAGCGTGGTTACTCGCTGGCCCAGGGGGAGTAGCTACCGCGTTCTTCGGCTGGACTACGAGCCGCATCGGGGACGCAGCATTTTTCGCATCGTGCGAAAAACGCTGCTCGTTTCGTCGTCGCTCTCGCCATCCTGGCTCCGCTCCTCCTCGACGCCCCTCAACGGCTCGTAGTCCAACCGAAGAACGGCGATGGCTTGAGAATAGTTAGCTTGCTGCCCAGTGCGACGGAGATTTTGTTTGCTATCGGGGCGGGGGATGAGGTCGTGGGGGTTACGCATGAATGCGATTATCCCGATGAGGCGTTGCGGCTGCCGCGTTTGACCGCGTCGGCCGGTCCGGATTATGCGAGGCCGGCCGAGATCGACCGGCACGTGCGCGAATCGCTCCATGCCGGGTCGAGTCTTTATTCGCTCGATCGTCGTTTGCTGGAGAGTCTACGGCCGGATTTGATCGTTACGCAAGAGCTTTGTCCGGTCTGCGCGGTGTCGTACGAAGTTGTCGATGCTGCAGCGAAGGAGCTTCGCTCGGAGGCGCGGATCGTTTCCCTGGAGCCGTCGTCGCTGCGAGACGTGTTCGAAACCATTCTTCTTCTCGGGCGAGTTACGAATCGCGAAGCTAATGCGCGCGACGTCGTCGCTTCACTCGAAGAGCGCGTTGCAGCCTTGCGGGACGCGCGCAGCGTGGATGTTCCCCGCCCACGGACGCTCGTGCTGGAGTGGACCGATCCGCCGATGAGCGCCGGTCACTGGATTCCCGAACTCATCGAGCTAGCCGGCGGCGAGCCGGTATTGGCGAATCCCGGCACGGATTCCAAGCGCTTGGAGTGGGATGCGGTAGCAGCGGCCGATCCCGACGCGGTTATCGTCGCGCCGTGCGGTTTCGACTTAGCGAAGACTAAGGCTGCAATCGCCGAGCTCTGCGCAACGCCGCAGTGGCGTTCGTTGCGAGCGAATCGCTCCGGACGCGTGCTGGCGTTGGACGGCAATGCGTATTTGAGCCGGCCCGGCCCGCGCTTGGTCGAGGCGTCGGAAATTATTGCGAAGTGGTATGAATGGCGTCATCAATTCTGAGGGCCGAGCGCAGTATGAACTGCCCTCGTCGCCGGGCATTGGCGCCTCGCCACGTGGCGTTGGCTTTGGCGCCCCCAGGCTGTCGGCATGGCGCAACCCATGGCGACCTTCAGGTGATTTGGAAAGCATGACCGATCAAGAAGTTCAACCCATCCATGGCGGGGACCAGATCGCGACAATCGAGGACGCCTCCGGAGATCCCGCCGCAACGCCATAAAGCCTGGCGGCTCGTCGGCATTACCGCGGCGAATCGATTCACGAGATGCCGTTGTTGTCAGGTTTCCCTAGCGGTACGAGGGTTGTCTTGTTGCAAAACAATCACGGCAATACACGGGCCGGTCATCCCGCGGTTGGAATGGGACCTGAGCGACCCCGCGGCACTGGCCGCACGTTGCAGTAAACATTTCGCGCTCACGACCAACGCTCGCGCGGCCCGAGTACCCGCCGTCCCCGCGCTGCGCCTTACGGGCAGTACGACAGTCGGGACAGCGGCTCGGTTTGTTCGTGAATCCCTTCGTTGCGAAGAACTCTTGCTCTCCGCTCCCAAAAGTAAAGGGTGCGCTGCAGTCAACGCAATTAAGGATCTCGTCTCTATACATAAATTGAACTCCTTGGTTCGAAAATCGGCGCAGAAGACTCACTTCGCAAATCGGAACCAGGAGTTGAAAACGAATCAAGAACCGAGCGGACCGCAAAATGAAGGCCGGTCGTCTAACGCCTCCGACGTCACGGCTTCGGACTCTGTGACCCTTTGAACGACCGGAAGGATGCACCGCCGGTCCCCGCTTCGAGTCGCTGCTCGCGCTCAGGTTGACGGCGGAGGTGCTATACTAGCGGCGCGGAGCACGCTGGGCGGCCGCGCTCCCCGCTGGGGAGTGAGGAAAGTCCGGGCTTCACAGGGCAGGGTGCAGGATAACGTCCTGTCGGGGCAACTCGAAGGAAAGTGCCACAGAAACATACCGCGGCGCCTAAGGGCGCCTGTAAGGGTGAAATCGTGAGGTAAGAGCTCACGGAGTGCTGCGGTGACGCAGCCTCGGGTAAACCCCACCTGAAGCAAGACCGCTCGACGCTTCTGCGGCTTTGGCCGCCGAACGGACGGCCCGTCCGAACGAGCAACGTCGCATCGAGGCGCTCGGTAACGCGCGCCCCAGAGAGATGGCCGTCACCCACGATGTGGGAACAGAATCCGGCTTACAGGCGCGCTCCGCAATGCAACTCGGTGGGGCTTAGGGGCGTTCTAAGCGAAAGGATGCAACCGATGAACCAGCAAGCCTTTACTCCCGACATGACGGTCGACCAGGCGTTCCAGCTCCATGCGGGCGCCCGGCGCGTCTTCGCCAAGTTCCATTTAGGCGGTTGCTCGAACTGCGCTATCAGCGAGTCTCATACGATCTGCGCGATCAGCGTCGACTACGGCATTCCGCTGCCGATGCTGCTCGATAGCCTCAACGCGCTCTTCGAGCAGAACGCGCTCTCGATCGGCGATCGCGTCCGCATCCCCGACGAGATCCGCGAAAAGATTCCGCAGTTGGCCGGCGTGCCGGAGGTGGGAGAGATCATCGGCGCCGAGGGCGGCGCCTATACGGCGGATTTCGGCGACGTACGCCTTCAGGGACTCGCCGAAGACTTCATCGTCGTCCCGGTCGAAGCGGCAGCGAGCTAAAGCTCGCGGCGGGTGCTAAAGCCCTCGTCCATGCGGTGCCAGTAGGCAACGGTGGGCTCGCCCAGTTTCCAACAAAGATAGGCTGGTTCGTCGTCGACCATTGCGGGGAAATCGATGAGCCCCAGGTCGATATCCTTGACGACGCATCCGTGGGACTCGATTCGATAGATCAACCGGCCGATTTCGTGTTTCAGCTCACCAAAGCGCGGCGCGGGAAGCGACGAGCGCAGGCTAGCCAGTCGCGGCCGGCGCGCGGTCAGGCCGTGGTGCAGCGCCGGGTCGGACTCCAACAGCTTGATGGCCAAGTCGCGGCGCCGCTCCAGGAGCTCCCGGACGAGCGGTTCGAGCTTGCCGATGAGGGCGTTGGCGCGTTCGGGCGAAAAGAGTTTCATATGAGCTCGCTGCGTATCGTGCTGGTGACCGGCGTCTCCGGTGCGGGCTTGAGTCAGGCGATCAAGTCGTTTGAAGATTTGGGCTTTTACTGCATCGAGCACCTTCCTCCCGTCGTGCTCGACGCGGCCGTTTCGGCGCTGGAGCGGTCTTCGGTCGAAGACGTTGCCATCGCGCTGGACGTTCGCAGCGACCAAGGCTTGGGTGACCCGGGCAGCGCCATCGACTCGGTCCTACGTACCCATAACGCGCGTCTGCTCTTTTTGGATGCCGACGACGACCTGCTGGTGCGGCGTTTCAGCCAGACGCGCCGGCGCCATCCATTCGCAGGAACCGGCTCGGTTCGCGAGGCCATAGAAGCCGACCGGCGCGTGTTGGCGCCGCTGCGCGAGCGCGCCGACGTGGTGATCGATACCACCAACCTCACGCACGGCTCGCTCAAACAACGAGTCGCGACGGCCTTCTTGCGCGATCGGCCGGTTCGGCTGGCGGTTACCTTCGTCGCCTTTGGCTTCAAGTACGGACTGCCGATCGATCTCGATCTCCTCTTCGACGTGCGCTTTTTGCGCAATCCAAACTACGAAGAAGCCCTTGCCGAACAGACCGGCGACGATCCCGCGGTCGGGGCATTCATCGAAGAGGACCCGGCGCTCGCGCCGTTCTTAACGAAGGTGGAGGATCTTCTGGAGTTCTTGCTGCCGCGCTTTCTGGCCGAGGGTAAGACGCAGCTCACCGTCGGCCTCGGATGCACCGGCGGCCACCATCGTTCGGTCTACGTCGCGCGCCGGCTCAGCAAGCACTTCGCCGGCGAGCCTCGTCTCGACGTGCGCTTCGAGGCGCGCGATCTAGAGCGCGCGGTGTAATGCGGCAACGTGTCGTCGGCGCGCTGAACTGGCTGCTGCCGGGAACCGGCGTCAAGCGCTGGATCGTGCTGGCCGCACTCGGCCTGGTGCTCTTGCTCGACGCGATTACCCGCTGGTTCATCGCCGAGGGAACGGGCATCCATATCAACGAGATCCTCGACGACATCGTCGACGATTATTTCCCGCCGGTCTATCTCACCGGCATACTCGGCTTCTTGGGAATCGGGCTCCTCATTGCGGGCGTTTGGATGTGGACGCGGTCGATCGTCAATATGACGCGCGGGCGCTCCAAAGGTTTTCGCGACGCGCTAACCGGGCGCAAACTGCAGCAAGGCTACAAGATCGTCGCTATCGGCGGGGGGACGGGACTCTCGACGTTGCTGCGCGGGCTCAAGCGTCGCACCAGCAACTTGACGGCCGTCGTGACGGTCAGCGACGACGGCGGCTCGTCGGGCAGGCTGCAGAAAGAGCTCGGCGTTTTGCCGCCCGGCGACGTGCGCAACTGTCTCGTCGCCCTAGCCGACGACGAAGCGATGGTGACCGACCTCTTCCGCTATCGCTTCACCGAAGGCGAAGGCCTAACCGGCCACTCCTTCGGCAATCTCTTTTTAGCGGCGATGAGCGGCATCACCGGCAACTTCGACCGCGCCATCAAAGAGTCGAGCCGGGTGCTCAACATCGTCGGTCGCGTTCTGCCGGCGACGCTTGGCGTCGTGCGTCTTTGTGCCGAGCTCGACGACGGCACGATTGTCGAAGGAGAATCAAAGATCTCCGCGGCGCACCGCCCCATCAAGCGAGTCTTCTTCGACCCGCCGGCGGCCTCGCCGCTCGACGAAGTCATCGCCGCAATTCGCGATGCCGATGCCATCGTACTCGGTCCGGGCTCGCTCTTCACCTCGGTGGCGCCGAACTTTTTGGTCAGCCGCATCGCGCGCGAAGTCGCCGACGCGCACGCCGTGAAGGTGTACGTCTGCAACGTGATGACGCAGCCGGGAGAGACCGACGGTATGACCGCCGCCGACCACGTCGAAGCCCTTCTTACCAATGCGGGCGAGCACGTTTGCGATTACGTGATCGTCAACGACGAACCGCCATCGCGTTTGCTCGCCGCGTACGCTCAAGAAGGACAGGTTCCGGTAGTGCCCGACCTCGATCGAATCTCGGCGCTGGGCGTCGAGCCGGTTTCCGCGGCGGTCATCGGCGAAACCGTGACGGTTCGGCACGATTCCGACAAGCTGGCGGCGGTAGTATTGGGAATCGTGGATCGCACGGTCGCCAATCGCGCCACGCTGGTGAAACCGGCCAGTGCCTATCGGCGCTCGACCGCGTACGGCTAACGCCGTAACGAAACTAGTGTCCGGTTTGCTGCGCGAGGGTTAGATCGAGCTCGAACGGCTTTCCCGGCTCGATGTTCGTGCTCGACGAAAGCGTCTGGTATCCCGTCGCCTGGACCGCATAGTCGGCGATCCCGCTGGGAACCTTCTCGATCGAGAACTTGCCGGCGGAATCGGTCGTTGCCGAAAGCACCGTGTCGATGGTGATGACCGCTCCTGCCACAGGGCTATGCGTCGTCGCATCGACGATCGTTCCGCTAACCGCCGCGTAGCCCGCGGCGGGCGGCAGCGAATCGTTGTTGCACCCCGGCGTGCCGGCGATCAGCAACGCCGCGGCGACGGCGAATCGGCCGAAAAGTGCTTTCATAGGTGAAGTTCTTCGCCGTGCTGAAGCCGCCGCTCCTATGGCCAGCACCGCCCCGTCCTCGCGTACGGCCCGCCCCGTGTATTTCGAAAACGCGCTCGAGGCAATCGGCCGGACGCCGCTCGTAAAGCTCAACAAGGTCGTCGACGATGCGGCGTGTTTAGTGCTGGCGAAGGTCGAGTACGTCAATCCCGGCGGCAGCGTCAAGGACCGGCCGGCCGTGGCCATGCTCGACGAAGCGGAGCGTCAAGGGCTGCTGCGCCCAGGAGGCACGATCGTCGAGCCGACGAGCGGCAACACCGGCACGGGTTTGGCAATGGCGGCGGCGATTCGTGGATACCGCTGCATTCTGGTAATGCCCGATAAAATGTCGCGCGAAAAGGTCGACCTTCTGCGCGCATACGGTGCCGACGTCGTCATTACGCCGAGCAACGTGCCACCCGATTCGCCCGAGTCGTACTACGGCGTCGCTAATCGCTTGGCTTCCGAGATCCCCGGAGCGTTTCAACCAAATCAGTTCCACAATCATTTTAATCCCGAAGCGCACTATCGCACGACCGGCCCGGAGATTTGGGAAGCGACGGGCGGAGCGATCACGCATTTCGTCGCCGGCCTCGGCACCGGCGGAACGATCTCGGGAACCGCGCGCTATCTCAAAGAGAAGAATCCGTCGATTTACGTCGTCGGCGCCGATCCCGAGGGCTCGATCTACTCCGGCGATATCCCGCGCTCGTACGCCGTCGAAGGCATCGGCATGAATTACCTGCCGGAAACCGTGGATCTGCGCGTCATTGACGAGATGGTACGCGTCTCCGATCGCGATTCGTTCCTGATGGCGCGGCGCATCGCGCGCGAGGAGGGGCTGCTCGTCGGCGGTTCCTCGGGCACGGCCGCGGTGGCGGCGGTGAAGCTCGCCAAGACGCTGCCGGCCGAAGCGGTGGTCGTCGTAATCCTGCCCGACTCGGGCCGCGGCTACATGTCGAAGATCTTCAACGACGACTGGATGATCGCCAACGGTTTTCTAGCCGACGCAAAGCGGCGCGCCACCGTCGGGGACGTGTTGCGCAGCAAGACGCCCATCCCGCTGCTGATCACCGTCCAGCAGGACGATACCGTAAAGACCGCGCTCGATCTGCTGCGCCAATACGAAATCTCACAACTGCCGGTTATGAAGGGGACCGAGCAGGTGGGCAGCGTTAACGACATCGGCGTGATGCAGAGCGTATTCGACCACGCCGACATCCTTCATCAGCCGGTCAGCGAAGTAATGGCCCGGCCCTTCCCGGCACTCGAGCAATCGGAAGAGATCGAACGCGCCTACAAGCTGCTGACGTTGGCGAATCCGGCGATCGTCGTGACCGACGACGCCGAGCCGATCGGCGTGCTGACGCGCCAAGATATCATCAGCTTTCTCTCCACCAGCTCCGACATCGTGCGTAAGTGAAGTTTTCGACAAAGGCGATTCACGTCGGGCAGGATCCCGATCCGGCGACCGGTGCCACGATCGTCCCGATCTATCAAACCTCGACCTACACGCAGAGCGAGATCGGCAAGCATAAAGGTTTCGACTACAGCCGCACGATCAATCCCACGCGAGTCGCCTTGGAGCGGCAACTGGCCTCGCTCGAAGGCGCGCAATACGGCAGCGCTTTCGCCAGCGGCATGGCCGCAACCAGCGCGGTGCTGGGACTGCTCTCGGCGGGAGATCACGTGGTGGTCGGAGACGACCTCTACGGCGGAACCTATCGCCTCTTCTCGCGAGTGCTCGAACGCTACGGCGTAAGCTTCACCTACGCCGACGCGCGCGACCTCACCGCGATGCGCAACGCCGTCACGCCGGCTACGAAGCTTTTCTGGATCGAGACGCCGAGCAATCCGCTGATGAAGATCGTCGACATTGCCGGCGTGGCCGGTCTTTTGCGCGACGGGCAGTTACTCGCCGTCGACAACACCTTTGCCACGCCGTACTTTCAGCAGCCGCTGGCCCTTGGCGCCAACATCGTCGTGCACTCGACCACGAAATATATCGGCGGACACAGCGACGTCGTCGGCGGCGTGGTAATCACCGACGATGCGGCCGTGCACGAGCAAATCCGCTTTCTCCAGAATGCGGCCGGCGCGGTGCCCAGTCCGCACGACGCCTGGCTGACGATGCGCGGTGCCAAGACGCTGGCGTTGCGCATGCGCGAGCACGCCCACAACGCGCAACTCGTGGCAGAGTTGCTCTCCGCTCGCGACGACGTTGAAGCCGTATATTATCCGGGTCTGCCGTCGCATCCCCAGCACGCGCTGGCGCAACGTCAGATGAGCGGGTTTGGCGGCATGCTTTCGTTCGTGCTCGCCGGACCGGTCGAGCGCACCTTCGAATTCGCCAAACGGCTGAAGTACTTCAGCTTAGCGGAAAGCTTGGGCGGCGTGGAGTCGCTGATCTGTCATCCGGCGCGCATGACGCACGGATCGATTCCCGCAGAGGACCGCGAACGGCGCGGCATCAGCGAGCGCCTTTTGCGGCTCTCGGTCGGAATCGAAGAGGCCTCCGATCTGCTCGAGGATTTACAGAGCGCGCTCGACGCTACGGCTGCGTCAAGGGATAACGCACGGCCGTTACCTGTTTGAGCACCTCTTTCGCCTCGTCGGGGCCCGCATCGCCCAGACGCGTCGTTTCCGCTAGCACGATGCCGCGCGCGCCGTCAGCCCACACGATGGCGTACTCCTTGCGGGCGTCGAATCCGCCGCCGTAGGCGACCTCGACGAACGTGGCGGGCATGCCGTTGAGCAACGCCATCGGCGTCTTGTTGCGAATCAACGTGCCGTCTTGCGACGAATGCGTCTGGCTCTCGAACACGCCTTCCCACTGATCCGGTGCTCCGCTATAAGCCTCCATCGACAGCGTGATCATGCGCGAGTCTTCCTTCCCCGGCCGCAGTATCCACGCGGCGACGGGCTGGAGATCGTTGCTGAGTTGGTCGACCGCAATCGGTTGCCGGTTCAACAGCACCGCATCGGGCGGTGCGGTGAAGTTCATTGCCGGATCGCTGTAGGTAAGCGGATCCGGGGTGGGGCCCGCGGCCGCCGTTTGCGCTTGCGCGGCGGGCCCGGCGGCCAGGGCGAGCAGAACGGTCAAAAGCAGAAGGTTTTGTATCTTCATTCGTGATCCAAGGCGGCGGCAAGCGCCGGAAGTGATATAGCGTACCTATATCCGACGTTGCGGTGGTCGTCGTCGAATTCCTCGTGACGCACCTCCAGCCCGAGGTCGCGAATCCGCCGGGCGACGACGCGCGCGCCGACGTCGAGATTATACTCGTCGCGTCGTCCGCAGTCGAGGTAGCGCAGGCGCAAGCGGCTCAGCTCGGCTTGGCAACCGGCAACCCGCTCGGCTGGGTCGAATGCGAGCCAGCGAGCGAAAACGTCGTCGCGCAGCTCTCCCGTTTCGCGATCGAAGGGCAAGTCGAGCTCGAAGGCGCGCGCACCCTTTGGAGAATAGGCCGCCGTGTAGGCCAGCATCTCCATCGTCGTGTACTCGGCCATATCCCGCTTGTGCTTGGCTTCAAAAGCCGTGACGAACGCTGCGAGGTCGAAATCGTGCGCCTCCAACGCTCGGTGAGCCGTCGCGAACGCCGGGAAGTGCGCGTAGCGAAAGTACGAGTCGCCGCTGTGCGAGGCGAACGCGGCAAAGACGCCAGGGTGCTCGAGCACCAAATGCATCGCTCCAAAGCCGCCCGACGACTTTCCCAGCACCGCTCGACCGCCTTCGGCCGCAATCGTTCGATAGTTGGCATCGACGTGACCCACCACGTCGCGCACCGCGTACGTTGCGTACGCTCCGTTGTGAATCGAGTCGACGTATTGCGAGCCGCCCAAGCGCGTGAAACCGTCGACCAGCACGACGAGTGCGGGCGGCATGCGCTCTTCGCGTACGAGCCGGTCGGCCCACTGCAGCACGTTGGTCTCCCAGGGACGCGCGGATACGAGCGCGGCGGCATCGCCGGTATAGCCGTGCAGCACGTAAAGGACCGGATAGCGGCGCGAACCGCCCCCGTCGTATCCCGGCGGCAGATAGACGACCACCGGTCGCAGCGACGGGTCGCCAAGCGGATTTCCGGCCAGCGCACTGCTTTCGACGAAGTCGATGCGTGCGTCGCCCTCCAAACGCAAAAGGCGCGCGATCTCGGAACGCTCGTGCATGGCGCGCTGATTCGTCGCGCGAAGAGGCCGAGCCTATGGGCCAGCTAAAGCGCGCGATCGACTTACGCGGCGCGGTGGCGATTAACGTCATCACGATGATCGGGATCGGACCGCTGGTTACCATTCCGCTCGTCGTCGCCGCGCTTGGCGGCCCGCTCGCGCTCGTCGGATGGATTGCCGGAGCAGCCGTAGCCCTCTGCGACGGCATGGTGTGGGCGGAGCTCTCTTCGCGATTTCCCGGTTCGGGTGGAACGTACGTCTACTTACGCGAGAGTTTCGGGGCGAATCGGCTCGGCAAGGCGCTCGCCTTTCTCTTCAACTGGCAGTTTTTGCTCTACGCTCCGTGTCTTCTGGCCAGCGGCTACATCGGCTTCGCGAACTATGCTGCCTATCTCTACCCCGCGCTGGCGCGCGATCGCATCGGGCACGATGCGGTAGCCATCGGCGTGGGCCTCTTAACCATCGCGCTGCTGTATCGCCGCACCGCGAAAGTCGCATCGGTGGGAACGCTGCTCGCCTACGCCGCCGCGCTGACGCTGCTGCTCGTTGCGCTGGCCGGACTATCGCACGCCGACTTTGGACGCGCGTTCCATCTCGAACGGCCGTTCCGCTTGACCGGCGGATTTCTGGCCGGTTTCGGCAGCGCGCTGCTGATTACGCTCTACGATTACGCCGGGTACGCCGATGCCGCACTGCTCGGCGAGGAGGTACGGCGGCCGCAACGCACCATTCCACTTGCGATACTGCTCTCGGTTCTGCTCGTTGCGGTGCTCTACGTGCTGCTGCAGATCGGAGTCTTAGGAGCCGTGCCGTGGCGCTCGCTTTTGGATGCCGGCGGCGTACCGACCGCACAGGCACAGTATATCGGCGCCTTCGTCGTCGAGCGCAGCTGGGGACACGTCGCGGCGATCGGCGTGACGCTGCTGGTGCTGGTGACGGCGTTTGCCTCGCTTTACGGCAATTTGCTCGGGTTTTCGCGCATCTCGTTCGCCGCAGCCCGCGACGGCGCATTCCTCGCGGCGTTTGCGCGACTGCATCCGCGCAAAGACATTCCGCACGTCGCGCTGCTGGTCGTCGGTGCGCTCGCGTTAGTGGCGAGCCTCTTTACACTCGATCAGGTCATCGCGATTCTTACCGCCGGCATCGTCTTGATTCAAGGCGTCGCTCAGGTCGCCGCACTCGTCTTACTGCGACTGCGACGCGAGGACGCGGCGCCGTTTCGGATGCCGCTCTATCCGTTGCCGGCACTGGTAGCGCTAGGCGGCTGGGGCCTGGCCTTCTTCAGCGCCGGGCCGCTGGCAATTTCGCTGGGCGTCGGCTGGCTCGTTGCCGGTACGGCCGTCTATCTCATCAGCGCCCGGGTGCAACGCTGGTGGCCGTTTGCGTTGGCCGCCCTAGTGCTCGTTCTTGCCTTCGCGTTGCCGCCGGCGGCCCGCGCCGACGCACAGATCGTCTCCGACGGCGGCTATCCGGTGCTGCGCGTTGACGGGAAGCCGTTCTTCGTATATGGGGCCGCCCTCTTCTACGAACGCGTCCCGCGCCAACGCTGGCGCGACGCGCTGGTCGCGTATAAGGCGATGGGCATCAACACGATCGACCTCTACATCATGTGGAACTGGCATCAGCCGGATCAAGCGGCGCCCGATTTTACCGGGGCGACCGATCCGCGCCGCGATCTGCGCGGGCTGTTGCGCCTGACGCACCAGCTGGGGTTTAAGCTGATCCTTCGTCCCGGCCCGGTGATTCGCAACGAATGGCGTAACGGCGGCTACCCGGCGTGGCTGCTGGAGCGGCCGGAGTATCGCATGCCGCTGCACGACGTACTCGAAGGCCGGTATCCGGCCACGGCGACGCTGCAGAACGCCCATGCCGACGCAGCCGGCGCCGAGTGGTTGGCCAACGCGACGCACTGCCGCTATGCCGCTGCATGGCTGCGCGCCGTCTTGCGGGTTACCGCGCCCTACTCGCGCGACGTTGTCGCCATTGCGCTCGACGACGATCAAGGTGCCTATCTCGACAACGACACCTGGCCGGCGCCGCACTGGCACGCGTACGTTAACTGGCTACGCTCGGTCGTGCGCGGCGCCGCCGGCACGCGCATTCCGCTCTTCATCAATACGTACCAGATGAAGGTCACGGCCGCCGCGCCGGCCTGGGCGTGGGGCGACTGGTATCAGAGCGACGCCTATCGCATCGGCGCGCACGATCTCGCCGATCTCGACTTCGCCACCGGGCTGCTGCAGACACAGTCGCGCTACCCCGTGATGCAGGCGGAGTTTCAAGCCGGTTGGCTGCAGGGCGCAGACGAGGGAATGTCGCGACCAAGCGATCCGTCCAATACCGCGCTTGCGCTCAACGAGCTGCTGCGCGACGGCGCGCACGGCATCGTGAACTTTCCGGTGCAGGATACGATCGACCCCGACGGCTGGGAAGCGCCGTGGGCCAACTGGTCGTACGCATGGGATGCAGCACTGACCAGCGATTTGGGCTTCGCGCCACGCTACGCTCCGACGGCGGAGTTCGCCGACGCGATTCGCCGATACGGCACGTTGCTGGCACGAACGCACGTCGCGGCCGATGCGGCGATCGTGTGGCCGCCGAGCTTGTATCACCCGGGGTCGCTGAGCAACGCTGCTTTCGCTGCATTTGCCGACGCGACGATCCGGATGCAGCGGGCCTGCAGCGCGCAAGCTCTGAGCTGCACGATGATCGACCTCAAGTACGGCGAGAGGCGGCCCGCGGCGAGATTGCCGCTTCTTCTGCCGGTGCTGCCCTCGACGATCGCAGCGGGCCGCATGGAGCCTTGGGCGGCGGCGCTGCTCGAGCGGTTGCGAACGTCGCATCGGTTGATCGGGAGCCTCGCATCGATTCGCAGCCGCGGCTTCCGCGATGCGACGCTGCTGCTGGCCGACGATCGTACCTACGCGTTCGTCGATGCGATCAACCCCGGCGACACGGCTCGCAGCATCGGGCCGTTTCGCGTCGAGCTCGCGCGCGGCGTCGTTGGCGTTCCGGCGGACTCGCTGGCGGCGCGCAGTGCGCGGCTCATTCCCGTTGGGCTATCGGCGCGGCCATCCGCGCGCACGCAAGGCCCGGCGACCGCGACACCGCCGCCCTTTCACGACGACGAAGCGCGGCTTTTACGGAGCAGATCTCTGCGGGTAGCGATCGCGCCCCGCGCCGGCGCGCGGATCGCGGAGCTCGACGACGGCAGCGGCAACGTCGCAACGAGCATCGGCCTTTTACGCGACGCCGTCGATCCGATGCCGCCGGCTTCGCCGCGCGATTATATCGCGGCCTACACGCATCCGCTGGCAGCCGGAACCTTCAACCGGACGTATGCGTGCGATTCGAGCCGCATCACCGAGTCGCAACTCAGCGTCGGATGCGAATACGATGCGCCGGACGTGCCTGAAGGAGGTGCCGATTTCAAACGCCGCTTCGACCTGGGCCAGGAATCCGCTGAGCTCGTGGTTTCCGAGCAGTTCGCACCGCACCGTCCTAACTCGGGCGCGCATCTCGTTAGTATCTCCGGCTTCGCCTTTGCGCCGGGGGACCAGTTGCTGTGGTCGGCCGGCCGCGACGCTATCGGTATACTCCACGCTGGGCGTTTGGCGATCCTGCGCTGGAGGCAAGGCGAGGTCTCGCGGGTAGACGTGCGCGGCACGCGTGGCGCGCAACTGGTAACGCTCGTCTTTTCGCGACGCTCGATCGCCTTACGCCTCGGCGTTCACGCCGCAAAAAGCTCCGCCGAGGCACAACGGCTGCTCGACGCGAATCAGCGGTAGCTTCCGGGGAAGTGGCGGAATGGCAGACGCAGCCGCCTCAAAAGCGGCCGAGGCAACTCATGTGGGTTCGACTCCCACCTTCCCCATGAAAATATGTCGGAAAATCGGCATTTTACGACGCTACTGATGACGGACTGGTGACGCGGCCTTGAATCGTGGACTAGAATATCTCAGTCAACTGCGAGGCGCACCCTCATCGTTCATGGACTACCTCAACGGCAGGAGCGATCATCTTGCTTGTCCTAGCGATTGTCGTAGCTATTGTTGTTCCCGTTGGGCTTGCGATCGCAAATGGCCTCGGCGCTCCGGTAGCATCAACGATAGCCCGCTCCTTTCGGTGGCTGAGGGGCAAGCGCCCCCGAATCACCTTCGGGCCGCCTAAGGTAAACGCCATAGCCGCTCCCGTGCCGACCGGCCCGGAGTGGAAGGTTCCCAAGTGGATCGTAACGCCAACCGATGACCGCACACGGACTGGAGCTGACCCGGTTTCGTGGAGTCTTTCCGCTTTGCGGAGTGGGACCCCACTATGGCCAAGAAACGAGTCTATCCGCCGGAGTTCCGAGCTAAGATCATTGAGCTGAGTCGGTCCGGGAAAAACGCCAACGCGATCGCCCGCGAGTACGAAACATCTCGTCAATCACCATGCCATCTGGCCAGTTGCTACGCAATGCCGCGCTGCAGAAACTGAGCGCGCATACGATCGGTCAGTATCGCTCGCCCTACCCTGGTGATCGCGAGCGGCGATGGATCGCTGAAGCGTGGCGCTATGCTATCGCTACGGCCACCGGGCAGCCCGTCGAAGAGGCCTGAGTGGTTCGCGTTGCCGGCGACCTCACAGCTGACGCTTTCGACGGGCAATCTCATGAAGCACGACAAGAAAACGAGTGGACCTTTTGACTTTCTAGCTGTCGCGCAGGCGGCATACCCCGGACTACTACGCTGCTGCGATGCGCCGCGATCGGCGTGCACACTCTTTCGCGATCCCACGCAGTGGGCACAGCAGCGGTGGCGATGTTTGTCGTGCGGTCATCCGATCGATCCGTTCCTTGCCAATACCGAAGAGCCGGTCTTTCAGACGTACCGGCGCATCGTTACTAAGCTCTCGCGATCGATTGAGCTCAAGCGGTTAGCAGCCGACGGCTCTGAAGCGCGGCCGTTCATCACGCATGGGCTGACGATGCCGCGACCGGTTGAAGTGAGGACTAGCGTACATGTTGGAAAAGAGCTTATCGTCGATCCAACTGACAGCAGCGAGGAGCTTACGGCCGAAGAACTCCGGAAGGCCGGCGTCAATCGCGTCGCCGCGGAGGCTCGCGTTAGCCGATCTCGGATTCAGGCGTTCCTTAATCAAGGTAAGGGACTGCAGCCGCGGAGCATTGCGAAGATCGAAGCGGCGCTTCAGAGGCTCGAACGAGCCACGTAGGCGATTGTGTATCCAGCGAGGCTTTCTCGAGACCTTCTCAAGGGCTTCACATTCGGGGAGTAAGCTAGCATCTGGGTTATACGTAAACCGCTAGGCTTGCCTATTCGCAGGCCGACAAATCCGCGACTAATCGAAGTCGGGACGAAAGGTGACTATGAGGGCGAGACTTTGTTCGCCGACGCCGGGGTTGGTCGTATTTGGGGCCGCGGTCGCGCTCATGATGACTCCAGCCTGTGGCGGCCACCCGGAACAGAGCGTAGAACAGCACGTAGAGCAGACGATGGTTGCGAAATCGCAGATCAAGATCTGCAAGAGTCAGACCTACGCTCTTTGCGCCGCCGCGCGTTGCAATGTCTACGATGGGGTTGCCTACTGTCAGTGTCAGGTTAAGTCCGGCAACAGCATTAGCCTCACGTTCAACATGGGCAAGCGTGATGTTTGCTCCGTAAATGCACAAGGCGCCAACAACCGGTACATGGTGAGCACGTATAGCCTACCCCCAGAAGTCGTTGCACCACATGGGAATCGTGCGGTCTACACCTGCTCCGGAGGGCCATCCCAGGGCGCCTACGCCCAGTGCGACGGCGGACTGTGCTTTAGGAGCACGGAGAGTACGACGTTCCCGGGCTTCGACAAGCCCGTGCCGAAAGGGCAGATCGTTTGCTCCTGCCCAGTTACCACGCCGACCGGCGCCGCAAGGGTAGTAGGGCATGGCATCCTCGGTCCATACCCTTGCCAACAATCGTTCTTCCGATACTGCCACAAGGACACCGCGAACACCAACACGGGCTCGACGGTGTACGTCGGCGCCCCACCCGGCATGGTTCAGAATCTGGCTGTCAGCCTCAATGGGCACGTTCCTGCGCTGAACCTGTGCCACGAATCCGGCACGCCCTAGAGCGCGGACGACGTGGAAGAAGAACAACTACACTCTGCTGCTTATCAGCCACCTCCGCAGACGATGAGGTCGAATAAGGTTTGGTGGCTTGCTGCAACACTCGTGGTCGCAATCGTGGGAGGGTCTTGCGGAGCCGTCCTGACGTATGCGCTCTTGTTTAATACCGCCGTCAAAGGCGCTATAGTCAGTTACATCGATGGGCACCCGGACGTGCTTGCCGCCGCCCTCGATGCCGAACAAGCAAATCAGGCAACGCAACAGGAGTCTCAGGACGCTGCTCTGATCCGCGCGCATCAAGCAGAGATCTTCGCCGATGGGATCTCGCCAACGATAGGTGCGGTGAAGGGTGATGTAGTCATCGCCGAGTTCTTCGACTTCCGATGCCCATACTGCAAGAGCACCGCACCTATGCTGGAGAGTCTGTTACGGCGTGATCACCGCGTTAAGCTCGTCCTCAAAAGCCTTCCAATCCTCGGGCCCGATTCGGTATATGCAGCACGTCTCGGTTACGCGGCTGCTCGAATCGGCAGATTCTCCGAATTCTACGCGACGATGTACGCGAAGGTTCCGCCTGACGGTGATCGCGCAAGCATCGATAAAGCTGTTCGAAGCATGGGGCTGAATCCGGCCACACTCTACGAGCAGAGCCAAACCAAGAATATCGACGCAGCTATTCAACGTAATTCTCGGTTAGCAGCGACCCTGGGCGTCACGGGAACCCCAGCGCTTGTCATCGGGCAAAAGCTGATCTTAGGGGCAGATGACGCGGGCCTGGCTGCGGCTGTGGCCGCGGCGGAGCACTCAACCAGAACGGTCCCAAACGATCCATGATCAATAAACTTCTTGCCGCCGCTGCGCTGGGCGAGGCCGCCTTCGGCGTCTTCATCTTCGCGTTGCCGGGGCTCGGGCTCTCACTCCTTTTTGGCAGCGAGCCGCTGGCGAGCGCCGTCATAATGACTCGCGTTGCGGGAATCGCCCTCGTGAGTCTCGGCGTCGCGTGTTACCCGCAAGGAGCACGCCAAGGCCTCTACGCGATGCTCACCTACAGCATTCTTGTCATGCTTTATCTGATCGCCGTCGGCATCCGCGGTACCGCCGGCATAGTGTTGTGGCCGGCCGTTGTCGTTCACGCATTTCTGTCAGCGTCGCTGATTATTGCGGCGCGCAAGAGGGGGACCACATGATTACGAGGCGGACCTTGTTGGCCGCGACCTCGGCTCTCGCTGCGGCGATTTCCGCGGAGCCCATGCTTGCAGCAGCGAGCGACGGGTCCCAGCAAAAAGTCGACTATTTATTTGTTCAAACGGCTAAGAGCCTCGCTTTCGACAGATCGACCAATGGCTTAAGGCTAGAAGGTGTCTCACCGATCACGCTGTTCTTTTCCGATCGGCCCGAACGGATCGCAGGGAACATGGAGGCGGCGGTGTTCGTACCATTTTGGAATAAGCGAAAGGATAGTTTCCTTTCGGATCCGCCTAACACCGACATCTCAATTCTCGAAGGTAACAAAGTTCACCAGGTTGTGGCGGTGCTACGAGACCCAGTTCTAGCTGATGACACGCTCAGCTATACCGCCAGGGTGCTGAAAGGTGAGATGCCTGCGCAAGGTTCGCTGGTCTCAGTCTCCACTGACGTAGTGGGCACACCCGCCACGCCCGTTTCGCATGCCGGCGTTGCGCGACGCAGTTATCGGCCCGCGGTGATCTACCACTAGGGCTCCCCGGCGGCGACCCCTATTCAGCTGCGCCAGCGCTCGCCGCGATTCTCGAGCCCTTCCAAAGTTGTCGATACCAGTTTGGAGTTAAGGGCGGTAGCTTGTCGGCAGATCTATAACGAAGGACGAGGAGCTTGCTATTCGGAAAGAATTTACTACTACTTCAGGTATACGCTGTAGCTCCGCACGTGCGTTACCCCCTCCAATCGAGCCACAAACTCACAACAAATTGAAAGGACCGAGCTTAAGTGAAGCCCCTTCTCGCTACGTACAGTATTTCCGCTGCATTCTTAGTTGCGATGGCGCTGTTGCTTTCACCGCCGCCATTACGCGCTTCAGCTCAAGATGTTATCTCCCCATTTCTGATACAACCAGTTAAGCTGGGGTAGGTAAACATTGGGCTTCTATTAGAGGCTCTCGATCTCTGCCGGCGGTCGATAGCCGAGCGCCGAGTGCAAGCGCCGCTGGTTATACGTAACCTCGAGATATCGCCGCATCGAACGCACGGCGTCGGCGATGTCGAGGTAATCGCGGATCAGAACTTCCTCCTCTTTGAACGTGCGCATGAAGCGCTCGCAGATCGCGTTGTCGATGGCGTGCCGGCACTACTCATGCTGATCTCGATGCCATATGCCCGAAGGACGCGCACGTAGTCGTCAGCGGCGTACTGTGATCCGCGATCGGAATGGTGGATGAGGCCCGACGGCGGTTGACGTCGCTGCAACGCCATCCGTAGCGCCCCCAGCGTCAGATCGGTACGGTAATGATGAGCGACAGACCAGCCGATGCAGCGCCGGCTGAACGCGTCCAAGATGATCGCCACGAAGATAAACGATCCAAACAGCCGGACGTAGGTGAAGTCGGCGACCCAGAGCTGATTGGGAGCCCTCGGCTTGAAGTCGGATGCGAGATAGGGATACGTCGCCAGACCATGGCGGCGATACGGCAAGCCGCGCACCTTGCGCCGGCGTGCGCACAGGCCGTCCAGGCGCATAATGCGCAGCACCCGCTTCATGTGACCGTCCAGCCGCGCCGCCGCAGCTCGTGGGTGATCATCCGGTAGCCGTAAACCGGAAAGTCGAGCGCGATGGCGTGGATCTCGTCTCGTGGCTGATCCCGATCGACGATCGGTCGCGGTGGCGGTAGAGCTCGGCGCGCGAGAATCCAAAGAGTCGCGCGATCCTTGTTCCGGCAATTTTACCGGTATAGCTGCAGGCCACGGCGATCAGCGCTTTCCGCCGCTCTTTCGCTCCAGTCTTTGAGCACACTCAAGGCTTTTTTTAAAAGTGAGTTCTCGAGCGTGGCTTGCCCGAGCGCGCGCTCTAGCTGTGCGATCTTAGCTTCATCGCTGTACGCGCGCCGTTGCCGGCAAACGAGCGTTCACCATATTTACGCAACGTGCGCTTCCAGACCGAATGTTTCGGATGAACGTGATGGATGCGCGCCGCTTCCGACAGACGCTCCGCATCGATTCGCCAGCACCTGAGTTTAACTCTTTAAACCCCTACCACACATCATCCTCCCCCCACTACTCGTAATACACGCAAACGGAGGCTGTCGCAAAAGAAGCGTACATCTATGGCTTTCCGATGGTGGATCTGTACCGCATAATGTTCGGGTACTTTATCGACTCAAAAACGCCGGCCTTCAAGGGACCTTTCAATAGTATTAGTAATAGCGCCAACGTTTACACTCCGGCCGACACGACCGTTCAAACACCGAACTCCGACACCCCCTATTCGTTTGTGGGCCTTGACTTGCGCGCCGAGCCGCTCGTGCTCACGATGCCCCCGATCGAAAAAAATCGCTACTACTCGGCGCAGTTTGTCGATCAGTACACGTACAACATCGCCTACGCAGGCACGCGCACAACGGGCAATGGCGGCGGCGAGTTCCTCCTTACGGGCCCCGATTGGAATGGCCCGACGCCAAGCGGCATTACCAAGGTCATTCGCTTCGACACGCAGTTCGGGCTAGTCGGAATCCGCACGCAGCTTTTTGGACCCTCAGACCTTGATAATGTCAGGAAGATACAGGCGGGGTATGCGGTCGAACCGTTGTCGTCATTCTTGAAAACCGCCGCGCCACCAGCCGCCCAAGCGGTGGACTGGCTCCCGCCGCTAACACCCGCGGAAGAGCGCACCTCACCCCAAGCGTTTAGCCTACTGGCCTTCATCCTACAGTTCTGCCCCACCCGCCCGAGTGAAGTCGCGCTTCGGCAGAGCTTTGCTACTATTGGTATCGCTCCGGGGAAACCGTTTGACGCGGGTTCGCAAACCAGTGCGTATGTCGCGGGCATGACTACCGGGCAAAAGGAAATCGGCGCGGCTCGGGCCGTCGTTACAAGTACGAATGACCTATTCGGAACGCCCGAAGAGATGCACGACAACTATTTGAATCGGGCGGTCGGGGCACAGTACGGAATACTTGGAAATAGCGTAGCAGAAGCTCAGTATTTTGGAATCACGAAATCATCCGATGGTCAGTCGCTGAGCGGCTCTAGCAATTATAGGATCCATTTTGCCAAGGGGCAGTTTCCTCCAGCTAGAGCGTTTTGGTCGGTGACGATGTATAACTTGCCGCAGCAACTCCTGGTCGCAAATTCTATCAACAGGTATCTTATTAACTCGCCAATGCTTCCAAGCATGAAATTGGACGATGACGGGGGGCTAACAATCTACATCCAAAACGCGTCGCCTGGCACCGACAAGGAATCGAACTGGCTACCCGCGCCTCCGGGGTCCTTCTTTATGATTCTACGGGTTTATTGGCCGGAGGAATCGGCGATTAATGGCCAGTGGAAACCACCGTTGGTAACGGTCGGCAACTAGGCAGGGGGATAAGCGAAGCAAAGAAAGATGCCGTTTGCGCGCTGTCATCGTTGTGGACGACAAGCTAAGCGCGCGCTCCTGGCCTTGCCCCCCACTAGCCGTGATGCGGCCTCGAGGGCGTGGGGTGGCTTAGCGTAGCCTCGCAGCTGCGCGGCCCGGTGCCGATCGGGTGGCACGCCCCCCCAATCGAAACTGCCGAGGCCTGTATGTAGTGTCCACTGCTGGGTGTCTGAGTCTACGCGCCCGTGCCAAGGCACAGGCGATGGAGGGTCACCAAGCTCCGACGCCGGCGGCGGCGACGGCGGCGGTGGCGGGACGCAAAAGGCGGGCGGCATCGGCGGACTCGGAGGCCAATACCGCTTTAAAAAAGGCGACTACTGCAATGGCTATGCGGGTACCAACGGCGCTCTCGGCCAGGGCGGTCGGGGCGGCGTCGGATGCGGTAGCGGAGGCGGCGGTGCGGGCGGCGGCTCTTCGTTCGTTGAAAAGTACGCAAGCAACGTGAAGAACGTCCAAGGTGGGGCGCCCCCCGGCAACGGCCAGATCGTCATCTCCTGGTAGATGCCACGATAACAGCGATCGCCTTCCGCGACGGGATCGGTTAAAAAGCCTTTAAGGCAAAAGCATATACGTTGCCTCCGTCGTCCGCACCATAGACACCGGACGGAACGACGACCATAGAGGCGTCGATGTAGTATGGGGTCTGGTGACTCCAAAGCGTTTTACCGGTGCTCAAATCGAGCGCCACGAAATCTTTGTTTAAGCCAACAAAGCCGACGCCTTGCGCAAGGGCCACATAGCCCACGAGACGATTTTGCATCCTGCGGGCCCAGAGAACGTGCCCGCTAAGATTCATTCCCTGCAGCTTGGAATAAAAGCCGGGGAAGACCTCGGCGGGCTTAACCGCCGTTAGCTGGCAGAACTCACCCTCGTCGCCGGATCCTGAGTTTTGATAGAGTCCCGACCCTTCTACGATCGTCGTGCCGTCCGTCGTCGGGCTTGCGAAGCCCCCTCTCCAATAGGGACGATGAACGGACGGATTGAGGTCTGTGCTCCACGCGATATTACCCGTCTCTTTGTTAAGTGCGTAGAACGCTCCATTCTTATTGATGAAGTGCGCGCGTCCGTGAAAGAGCATCACGCCACCGCCGGTATCCGAATCGTAGTGAGCGTCTTTCACCGCAACCATGCTCCAGGCCGGCGTACCGTCGAGATCGAGCGAGACGGCACCGTTTGCAGTCGGCAGCGGCGTCTGGCACGTGTTGCCCGTTCCGAAGATCAAATGCGTACCGTCATAGGCAATGGCGCCCCAAACGGACCCGCCCTCGTCGGGCTTGGGATCGACGCTCCAACTCCAGTCGAGTTTGCCCGTTGACTCGTTAATAGCGGTGACGCCGCCACGCACGCAACCTGGCGGGTCGCCCCCCGCGCGCCCGACGTACACCGTTCCGCCGGCCACGACCGGCGCCGCACGTAACAACGCATACACCGCGCGGCGCCACACGAGAGTGCCGTCAACGAGCCGCAGCGCAAAGACGTACGACGGGTTGGTCCGGCGATGCCTTTTCTGTTGGTTGCCGACGATGACCATGCCCGCGTCAGGATCGATCGCGGGCGTCATTTGCGCTTCAGCGCCCATCGCAAATTTCCAGAGCAAGTGCCCGTCTGAGGCGGCAAAATCGTAGACGACCGAGCCCGGCCGGCCCTTTTTCGATCCTTCCGACACGACGATCAGATTGCCGTCGTAGATTACCGGACTTGCGAAGATCTCGTCGCCGACGTTTCGCTTCCACCGTAGCCGGAGTCCGGAGACCGTCGACCGCGTGAGGCGCGTAACGGCAGGGTTGAACCCAGAGCGCCTATAGTCGTGCGCAAACGTCGTCCAGTCGTCGTTCGAGCCGCCGCTGCCCAGCTCGATTTCGTCCGCGACCGGAAGATACATATTCGGTAATGCTTGCGGACGTGCGTTACAGCCCACCGCTGCCAAAACCGAAACGGCGAGAATGGCCCCGAATCGCAAGCTACTGTTTACGCACCGAAATCACGGCGAGATCCGAAAGAACGATCCGTTGTTTACGTTATGGCGACCGATGCGGCCACCGCTGCTCGTCGTGCCGTAGAGCGGCAACGGTGGTGCGAACGGTGAGGAGGCGAAGATCGCGGACCCGAGCGCACGCTGACGCATACAACGCTCGAGAACGTCCTCTTGAGACTACCTTGAGTGCGCTCAATGTAACTTAGGCTTAGCGTTCCCCACCCGACGCCCGGCAAGGGGACCCGTTTTGAAAGCCCGTAGTTCGGTCGGTCCCTCCGTGTCAGCTACGATGTTGCGATCGGCGCGGCTACTGCTGTGTGGCTGCCGCGGACAAAGCTCACTAAGGTCAACGGCTTCGCGATTCATGAAACCGTGCGCGGAGGCCATGGTCCGCCGCGGTGAGCTACGGCGTAAATGCGAAAACGGTTCCACAGCCAACGCCTCGGCATCCGGAACCGCCGCCGCGCCAGCTCGTGCCGTAGAGCTTACCTCTTACGTCGATCAAACTGGCCATTGGAAGCGACCCATCTGAGCCGCCACCGAAGCTGTGCAACACTCGCTCCTTGCCGGTCATGGCAACGCTAAAGACGGTTCCGTCATTTTTTCCGCCGCCGAAAGTAGTTGTGCCGTACAACGTGCCGTTCACGTTGACCAAACCGGCCTCCGGAGCCGCCCCGTCTGAGCCTCCACCGAAGCTGTACAGCACCTTTTCCGTGCCGCGCGTACTGACGCTGAAAACCGTTCCGCAACCATAGCTGCCGCACCGCGAGCCGCCAGAATAGGTCGTACCGAATAGTGTGCCATTCACGTTTATCAGTCCGGCCTGCGGAGCCGCCCCATCGTGGCCAGCGAAGCTGTAGAGCACCTGCTCTTTGCCGCTCGTGGTAACGCTGAAAACGGTTCCTTCAGCGTTCGCGCCGCCGCTTTCTGTCGTGCCGTACAGCGTTCCCTTTACGTTAGTCAAGCCGGCGTCCGGATGAGACCCGTCGGAGCCACCGCCGAAGGTGTGCAGCACCTGCTCCGTGCCGCTCGCCGTGATGCTGAAGATCGTGCCGCAGCCACCAGTGCAGGATCCCGATCCGCCCCAGTCGGTCGTGCCGTACAGCGTGCCGTCTACGGTGATCAAGCTGCCCGCCGGATTCTTCCCGTCGGAGCCGCCGCCGAAACTGTACAGAACCTTCTCCGCGCCGGTCGTCGTAACGCTAAAGGCAGTTCCTTCATCGTTATCGCCGCCGCCGTAGGTCGTCCCGTACAGCGTTCCGTTCACGTCGATCAAGTTCGCGTACGGATTCTTTCCGTCGAGGCCGTGGAAGCGATGCAGCACTCTCTCCTTGCCAGTTGTGCTAATGCTGTACACCACGCCCCCTGGTGCAGACGCCGTGCCGTAAAGCATAGCATTTACATTGATTAGGCCCGCGGTCGGGTGCGATCCATCGCGGCCATGGAAACGGTGCAGCACCTCATAAGAGGATGCAGGTAGGGTATGATGCCCGCCGGCACGAGCCATCGCGGCGGAGTCGGCCGCTGCGATTTCCTCCCTCTGCGTCACGGCGCCCGGCGCACCGATCGGCGGCTGCAATCCGCCGCATCCCGAAAGCAGCGCAACTATCGCGCAAATGCATAACGCATCCCGTTTAGAATCTAAAGCTTTCACCACGACGCTCCTTTGCTCCGCGAACCTATCAGCGGCAAAGGCCTTGAGCCTCTCCCGCAAGCTCTTCCACCTTAGTACCTTAAGCCGCAATCCAGGAAGCCCCTCACGGCTCGACTCCCACTCGCCAATAGGCGGCCCCTTATCGCGCTACGCCTGCCGCTCCCCACTCATATCGATGATGCCGCTCCAGACGACTTGGACGAATCAGAAAGAGGAGGCCCGGAGAAACGGACCTCCCGCGCTATCGACCCATACTTGCCGTTAGCCAACTGCGGCGTTCCACAAGATGACCTTGGCTATGGCCCCACGGCTAGGCCTAACGGTTGCGAGAATCCTCCACCGATCGTTAGCATGCACGACTGTGATTGACAGCCCTTTGGAATCTCTCTTACCGAGCTATTACCGCTATCCGAAATGTAGATATTATCTTTAGGATCTACTTTCGCTGCCAAGGGGTCGGTGAATCCTCCCATTACTACATTTACGCACGATCCCGAGTGGCAATGCGGCGGCATTTCCTTGACTTCCTTACTCCCGCGATCGTCAACGTAGATATTGCCTTTGCGGTCCAGTGAAACGCTCCAGGGGATGTTCCAATCGCCGCCCAGCCTGGTCACGCATGAGTCCGAGTGGCAATTTGGCGGCATTTCCGAAATATAATAATAGGAAGCAACATAGACGTTTCCATGCTTGTCAAGCGCAATGTCGGTCGGCCCGTAATCCCACGGATCGTATCCCGGACCGACGAAAGCATCACCACCCAATCTCACTACGCACGAACTGCTTTGACAGCCGGCCGGAACTTCTTTGACGTAGCCGTGGCTATAGTCGGGGACGTAGAGGTTTCCGTGCTTATCGGACACCGTGTTGAATGGATTAAGGTAATCGCCAGGCACGGTTGAAGCGCAACTGATGCTGGTACATCCGGGTGCCATTTTATAGACGGCCGTACCGTAGTCGCAAGTGTTGCTCACATATACGTCGAGTGACGAGTCGAGGCTCACAAAGGTCGGGCACGAGAATCCCGTGCCGGCCGTCACAACGCAACTTGCGTAACCGCATGCTTTCGGAATTTCCTTTACGACCGTGCCGCCGAAATCAGCAACGAAAATATCGTGCGGCGGCGCGTGTTTCGCGAGAGGCGTTGCATGCTTCGTGAGAGGCGCCGAGCTGGCCGGAGTGATGCCCGACGGAATGGCGCCGATCGGAGCGGAGGCATTCCCCGCTCCACAGGCTGCCAGGAATGCCGCCATTAGGCACGCGACGGCGACACGAATGAACTCCTTCAATATGGTCTCCTTTGCCAGGGCGAGGGATAGTGCGCCTGCCCGGCACCATCCCATGCGAAACTCATATTAAGGATGACGCACCGCGAAGTTCGCCGTAACGGACACTTGGACAACTGACTTGGACAAGTCGGAAAGAATGGGAAGGCCCGATCGAACGGACCCCGCGCTATCAAACCTGCTAAATGGGCTTTACCAAAGCGGCCACGGGCGGCGCGACTTCGCCGGGGCCGGATGAAGGGGCGGAAGTAGCGCCCGACGGCAAACTGCTCTACGAAGCCAACTTCGTGCTCGCTGATTTCGTAAGGACCATCGGGGCTCGCAAGCACGCGACACCGCTCGGGTTGCACTTGCTTGACTTCTGGCGCAAAAGCCTTGGATCATTCCGATTCCTGGAACGACTAAACTCCCTAGGTTGGAGGAGAATTTGGGATCGCTTGACGTTGATTTAACCATTGATGATTTACGCGAGATCGAGGAGAGGGCGTCTCAACTTCACGTCGTCGGGGAACGTCTGCCTCAAGCGGCTCTTAAGATGACCGGATTATGACAGCGCGCCCCTTTCGTCTTTAAGTCCAAGACACAGCCGCAGCCACTGAATAGACGATTGAAAACGAGGCGTCCCAATGCCGCGGATGTGGCACCCTCGGGCGAGCGGCTCAAATATGATCGTCTACGCGAATGCGCAGGGGCAGGGCCCCGGTCGTCTACAGCGTGGCGAACTTCGAGTACGTGTGGGGCGAAGTGCCCGGCGGCACTCACGTGGAGAAGCTGCCCGCCGGCGGTTCCCAGTTCAAAGGTCTCAAGCTCTTGAAGCTTCAGAACACTGGCAGTCGGCTCAAATGGGGCGGGCCTGAGCCCATTTTCTATGCCGCAGGCAATTGTGGGATGGGTTGAGTTGTCAGGGTTTCAGCGAATTCCTTTGGCGTAAGATAGCCGAGCGACGAATGCGGCCGTAGCTCATTGTAATCGATGAGCCACGCGTCCGCAGCTTCTCGTAGGTCGGCTAGACCCCAGAACACTTGCACGTTGAGAAACTCGTCGCGAACTCGGGCATTGAACGACTCGATCCAGGCATTCTGAGCGGGCTTGCCGGGATCGATAAAGTGCAAGAGCACTTGGTGGTCGATCGACCACTGCAGCATGGCGCCAGCAACATTTTCGGGTCCATTGTCGACGCGCAGACGAGCTGGATAACCTCGGACGGCGGCGATGTCGTCGAGCGTACGGATGACGCGGCGGCTCGTCAGTGAGAAGTCAGGATCGAGCGCAAGGCCCTCGCGGGTGAATCGGTCCTCGATCGTGAGCAGCCGCACTTTCCGCTTCGTCATAAAGTATTCGTGCATGAAATCAAGCCCCCACTCCTCATTGATCATTGTCGGCGGTGGCGAGACGTTGCCGCGAATCAAGCGAACGCGGCGTTTGCGGCGGGGCCGCACCTGTAGGCACTCCTCTCGGTAAAGGCGCCGTAACCGCTTGTGGTTGAGAATGATACCCTCTCGTTTGAGCAAGATCTTCAGTCGTCGCCATCCAAAGCGCGGGCGTTCCTGCGCAAGACATCGCAGCCGATCACGAATGAACTCGTCATCGGGCTCCTTGCAGGATCGATATCGGGCCGTTGGCCGCGGGCAACCAGCGAGGCGAGATGCTTGTCTTTCGCTCAACCCCTCGGCTTGGAGCGCCCTCACCGCTTCTTTGCGCGCTGAGGGCCCCACCCGTTTTTTCGGATTACCTCCGACATCGCGCGAATCTCGAGCGCTTGGCGTGCAATGATCCGCTCCATCTGCCCATTCTCGCTTTCGAGTTCTTTGAGCCGAGATAGATCGCTGATATCGAGGCCGCCGTATTTGCTGCGCCACAGCCGCAGCGTGTTGACGTGAACGCCGTGTTTGCGAGCAAGTTCAGCGGCGGGTCTGCCGGCATCAAGCTCTTTGAGGATCGCGACGATCTGCACTTCGGTATAGCGTCGCTTGCGCATGCAGGTCTCCTTTGTGGCCATCTTGGCCGGAAACCCACAATTTCCGTTGGACTAGTTTCTGGGGCTCAGGCCCGGGCCTACACCACTTTTCACGGACGATGCCGACCTGCAACTGACGCATCACGCCGTTGGCGGTACGGTAGGCGCGTTCCCGATCCACCTCTTACTGCGAGGAGCGAGTGGGAAGCGCGAATGAAGTGTTCCGACAGACGCATTCTGATTAGCCCGGTCTCGCCGCCTCGCCCATCTCCACCCGCCCCGCCGACTCGCCCGCCCCGCGCGATCGCAGCGAGCTTAGCCAGGCTTTCATGCGGCTAAGCCAGGAAGCTGCTGAGCGACCATGCCTGGCTCTGCCAGGACCGAGCCCGACATCAAGGTTCAACCGTGAAGACGGTGCCGCCAGCACAACAAGGCCAGCCGTAGACACCGCCGGAAAGCGTGGTGCCGTAGAATTTGGCCTTCACGGCGATGAGCGGAGCCACCGGGAACCATCCATCAGAGTACGATTGGTGACTGCCAAAGGAGTAGACGACGCTTTCGGTATAGCCCCCGCCAGAGGGCGTCAGTTTGAAAACGGTGCCGCAGCCATAACCGCCGGCATTGCAGACAATCCCACCGCTCTGCGTCGTTCCGTATAAGTTACCTGCCTTGTCGGCAAGCAAGGGTGCCTGCGGAAATGCTCCGTCGGGACCATGCAGGTCACTACCCTGGAAACTATACGAAAAGACCTCTGTATAGCTGCTTCCCGAACGCGAAAGCTTGAAGGCCGTGCCGCACGTGAGCTGCCCTGATGACCCGCAGTGATAGCTGCCCCCCTGCGAGGTCGTGCCGTACAGATGCCCCTTCTTGTCAGCGATGAGACCCGCTTGGGGAAATGCGCCATCGAGCCCGCTAAAGTTGTAGATGACCCGGTAGGAATTGCTGCTCAGATTCAGCTCAAATACCGTGCCGCAAGGAAGATACGAGCATATAAAGGAGCCACCTGAGGCGGTCGTCCCATAGAGCGTGCCGCCAGCTTTTGCGACGTACAGAAGACGGCCAACCGGGTTGCCGCCATCGTAGGGATAGTCGAGGAAGACGTGGAGGATTGTCTCCACCCATACGCCCCCTTGCCGGGTGAGTTTGAAGAGCGTGCCGCTACCACTTCCGTTGCTTTCGCCCTGTTGACTTGTCGTGCCGTACAAGGCTCCGGACCCATCCATAACGAGTCCCGAGAGCGGGTACCTACCGTCCTGAAAGCCCTGGAAATCGTGGATGGTGGTTTTGCGCCACCCTCTGCGCGTTTGGCTCAACTTGAAAACCGTGCCGTAGCCGCTATAGCCGCCCTGCCAAGTCGTGCCGTACAGGGCGCCAGACCTGTCCGCGATCAGTTCCCCGTGTGGGTGAACACCATCATAATACGAACCGCCGTACGCAGCACCGAAACTGTAAAGAAGCCTGTATGCGTAGCCGGAAGACGAAGGCACCATTTCATATACTTGCCCGTAGTTTCCGCAATCCTCGGTCTCGCCCGAGGTCGTCCCATACAGCACACCTTTCTTACCGGCTAGAAGGCCGCCATGAGGATTGGTGCCATTTCCGGAACACGACTTCTGCTGGCTTTGGTAGAAGTTCCATAGCACTGTCTCTTGAGCCGTTTGTGGGTTTCCCCTTAAATGCGCCGGACGAGCGGCAGCGAGTGCTCCAGTTTGCTGTGGAATGGTTGACGTCAGCGCGGGCGAGTTTCCACCGCAAGCCGCTAACAGTGTAATGCTCAGGCACGCCCCGAAGATGTAAAGCCTTTTCACAAGCACCCCCCTCTTGAGCAGAATCCGCGAGGCTCAGTTAGCCTCGACGGAGTTGGAGCAGCTACGCCTCCATCACAGCCTGCAGGCCGAGACGCGATATAATTAAGCGCCGCTGCCACGAGCGATCTCCTCAGAAAGGCTCCGGCGACGGAGCCTCACTGTTTCTTGCTCACGTGCTCATGATGCCGCTTTAGCAGGCTCTAGTTAACGGACACTTGGACAATCGACTTGGACAAGTTGGGAAAAAGGGGGCTCGATAAAACGGACCTCCGCGCAATCTCTTTGCCAGGAGAAGATAACCCGACCGTTTCCGGGAGGTGCACCGCCCTGAATGCTTTGCAGACCCGCCTCCGCCGCGCCCACCGCAATAGTTGGCACCGCAACCGGCCCCGAGTGCGCCTGCTTTCACGAGTAGGCTCCTTCGCTCGAATAGGCCGCGGTCAACGTGGTGCTCCGACGACGGGCACTTGGACCAACCGACCTTTACACGCGCCGTGGAGATGAAATGGCGACTATAACGGCAGTTTGACTCCCGTTCCGAGGCCGTTCTTGCCGCCCGTTGTCGTGGTGCCGTAGAATGCGCCGTGCGCATAAAGGAGCGTGTCCCACGGGTTGCCGCCGTCAGCGCGCCCCTTAAAGTCGTAGACCGTTTTGTACACCGCGTTGGAGGGCGACGGCGCAAAGCTAAAAATGGTGCCACAGCCCAGGTCTTGGTCGCAGGCAGGTTTTCCGCCAAGATGGGTGGTCCCATACAGCACGCCTCCGACGTTTACTAACCCGGCCTGCGGCTCGGAGCCGTCCTTCCCTTTCCCAAATTCGTGCAGCACCTGCTCGTTCCCCGTGGCGAGATCCACGCTGAAGAGCGTCCCCTCGCAATGATCCTGACAGAAGTTTCCCCCGCCGCAGCACGTCGTGCCGTAGAGCGTGCCCTTTATGGTGATCAGGCTCCCGAACGGATCGCACCCGTCGCCATACATGGCGTTGAGAAAACTGTGAACAACTTTCTCGCCATTCCCGTCGGTGCCGATACTGTACACAGTGCCACACCGGTCGGACGTCCCGCCAAGGTAGGTCGTGCCGTAAAGAGTGCCGTTGATGGCGAGCGGCGCAGCGTAAGGATTTGCACCGTCGCCGGTCTGGCCGAAGCTGTGCAAGACCTGCTCCGCGCCGGTGGCCGGATTGACGCTGTATATCGTACCGCAGGTTCCGTTGGGCGAGAGTCCATAGCGTTTGCATATTATCTGATTGGTATAGGCGCCACCGCCGATCGTCGTGCCGTAGAGAACTCCATTCACTTCAATCACGCCCGATATCGGGTAGGCGCCGTCCTGACCGTAACCAAAGCTGTGGACGATCGTTTCCGTATAACGGGATCCGGTCGGATGCAGTTTGAAGAGCGTCCCGCCGTCGTATGCGCCGCCGTAAAACGTCGTGCCATAGAGGTCGCCGCTCTTGTCTGCAAATAACTCCGCGAATGACGCCGCGCCATCCGCAGGGGCTCCTTGAAAGGTATGCAGTACCTTGAGCTTATAGGTCTGCTTGCCTTTGTTTGGGGTGAGACGGTAAACGATACCGCACCCGGTGGTCGAACCCGAGTTAAAAGGTGTCGAGCACGTCGTACTCCCACCGAACTCGGTCTCGCCGTAGAGCGCCGTCTCGCTGCCGATAAGCCCCGGGTCACCGCCGGGCGCATTGAGTCCCTGGTAACCCTTCTTCCCGTAGTTGAAGAACGGAATGACGTGGATCGTCTGCGGGATCGCATTGGTTCTGACAAATGCAAGCGCTTTGACGAACGACTGTGCCGGGGTCATGGTGGAATGGCCGCACGACGACGCGCCGGCAAGGCCAGCGACGCTAAGCATAGAGATAAACAAGCGCAGACATTTCATAAATGACGGCCTCCGTTCCATGGACTTCCAGCGCCACTGGCATGGCCAGAGGGCACCAAGCAACTGCTTGGACACATGGTAGCCTTCGCCCTAGGTCGCCGCTCTTGTCTGCGCGCAGCGTAGCGAGCGATGCCGCTCCATCCCCAGGTGCTCCTTTGAAGGTATGGAGAACGTCGATTTTATACGTCCTGCCCGTACTTGGAAGGAGACGATAAACGATGCCGCACCCGGTGTTGGAACCCGAGTCGTACGGCGTCGAACATTTCGCATCTCCACCCAACACGGTGGCACCATAAAGCGCTGTCTCGCTCCCGATAAGACCGCCATTACCGCCAAGGCCCAGCGCCTGGTAACCCGACTTCCCGTAGTCGTAGAACGGGATCACGTGCACGGTCCGCGGGATCGCATCGGTCTTGGCAAATGCGAGGGCGTTCCCAGCCGCCTGCGCCGGCGTCACCGCAGAATGGCCGCACGACGCCGCCGCGGTTAGGCCAGCCATCGCGACGAGGCGCACAAAGTGCTTCATCTGGATCTCCTATCAGATAAGTAGGATTTCCTCGAAGACGCGTCCTTCGGTCCAGGTGCGGCCTTCCTCGATCAAACGATCCGTCTGCGCACCGAGCGCGTTGCGAGCGGCAGCTAAGATCTGCTCGTGTTCGCGCCGCTCGGTAAAATCGCGATGCCACCCGTCCTCCGCGACTCGCGCGTCGACAAAGCCGATCAAACGTGCAGCGCGGCACCGCTGTTCAATCGCGAGCGCGGGGTCGGGAATAGGTCGCAGCGCCGCGACCGCCGCGAGATGCTGGATCGCCCACACCGCCGCGCTGCTCATTTCGCGTTCGCGAGCGAGAGCGAGCGCTTCGCGAGCGTGCAGCACGCCCGCCTCCCAACGGCACAGCGCGCCTTCATATGCGGCGAGGTTGCACAGATCGTAGGCAACGGCATCGCGATCGTTCAATGCGCCGTCAGCTTCGAGAGCCTCGTTCGCCAGGCGTACCGCCTCGGCCGGATTTCCGTTCTTGAACTCGAGTTCGGCGAGGTTTAGCGCGACGTGTGCGGCGGGTCGCGAGGCTCCGAGGGTTTTGAACAGCGTCAAGGCTTCTGCGAAGAGGCTACGCGCCGAGCCGGCATCTCCGGTCCCGAGTTCCAGCGCGGCCAGGTAGAGCAGCGCGGCCCCAACCGCGCGACGCGCCCCTAGCGCACGGCATTCTTCCAGCGCCGCGCGAAGATCTTTTTGCGCTTCCTTCGTCTCCCCCAGCATTCCGCGTGCACAGGCTCTAAATAAGCGCGCGAGCGCGCTCCCCTTCTCTTCGCCGAGTTCGGAAAAATCGGCGAGAGCTCGCTGCGCCGACTCTGCGGCATCTCCGTAACGCTGCGTCACCATTGCGAGATGCGCCGCGGATAGTTCCAGCCAGGCTCTAATGCGGTCCGGTCGCGAATCGCCGCACGCCTCCAGTCCGGCGCGCACCCAAGCGAGGCCCTCGGCCGGCGCCAACGTGAACCACACGGGGCGAAGAGCCACGATTAGTCGCAGGCCCAAGTTGAGCTCGCCTCGGGAGGCGAAGGCCCATCTCAAGGCGGCCCGCCAGTTTTCCAACTCCGGCTCGGCGTTCGCCCTCCACTCAACGTCGGGCGTAGCGTCCCACTTCGACTCCAGTCGCTCGGCCAGTTCTAGGTAAGTTCGAGCGTGTGCCAGGGCCGCCGCATTTCGTTCACCATGTGCAATCAGCTTCTCGTGGGCGTATTCGCGGAGCGATTCGAGCAAACGGAAGCGCGTTTTTCCGTCGATCGCCTCGGCGTGCACCAGTGACTTCTCAACGAGCGATGCCAGGAGTTCGAAGGCGGCTTCTTTCGCATTCTGCTGTACCGCGGCGACGGATTCGAGGGAAGCGTCGCCCGAGAAGACGCTCAGGCTCCGAAGCAACTTCCTTTCCAATTCCGATAAAAGATTGTAACTCCAATCGATTAATGCGCGCAGCGTTTGCTGGCGCGGACTCGACGTTCGGCGGCAACCGGTCAATATGCTGAAGCGTTGGTCCAGTTTATCCGCCAGCTCCGGCACTGAAAGCACCCTCGTACGGGCGGCGGCAAGTTCGATCGCTAGAGGAATACCATCGAGCCGCGTGCAGATCTCGCTTACGGCAGCAGCATTCTCATCGGTCAGCATAAACTCTGCCTGCGCTGCTTTAGCTCGCTCGGCGAACAACGCGACCGCGCTGTATCGCCGCACTGCTAGTGCCGTCAGCGCCTGGCGCGAAGGTACTGCCAACGGCGGCACGCGATAGACACGTTCTGCGGCAATGCACAAAGGTTCGCGGCTAGTCGCAAGAACGCGGATATTTGGAGCCTGCCTCACGAGGGCGTCGACGACGCGCGCCGCCTCCTCGATGACGTGCTCGCAATTGTCGACGATTAAGAGCAAACGGCGAGGCCGCAGCTCCTGGATCACTGCGTCGAACAGCGAGCGCTTTTCGCGATCGCCGATCCCGAAGATCGATGCGATGGTTTGGACTGGTGACGCGGTTTCGCCGGACGGCGCTAACTCGACGAGCCAGACACCGTCAGCGAAGTCTGGGAGCAAGCCTTCACCGGCCCGAAGCGCCAGGCGCGTTTTACCGACGCCTCCGGCTCCAACCAGCGTAACGAGCGGATGCTCTCGCACCAGGGGTGCGATCGTCGCCACATCGTCCTCGCGGCCGATCAGAGGCGTCACTTGGCACGGGAGATTGTGAGGAAAGGCTCGAGGCGCGATCGCGCCGGACCATGGGCCGACCGCAACGGATCCATCGCGGGGTCTTTGGACCGAGCGCGCTGCCGCCTCAAACTCCGCGCGGTGGTCGTCGTCGAGTGCAAGCGCACCGGCCAAAAGCGCCAAGGTCTTGAGCTGGGGCTTTCGGCGGTGGCCGCGTTCCAGAGCGCTGATCGCAAATGCGCTCATGCGGGCGAGCTCAGCCAAGGCTTCTTGCGAGAGTCCCGCAGCAAGGCGGTGCTGACGCAAGAGTCTTCCAAAGTCCGAAGCGACGGGCAAGCGCTCCGCTTCTTCCATCCGCAATGCCCCTTCGCGTCCGCGCGGGTCGCTTCCCTAGGGCAAAGTCCCTATTTGTTAGGCCGCTATAGTTATGAGTATCGACTCGGGAGCGTCGGGCCCGGGTAATCGAGCGACCCGCCACGCAGTGTCAGCGACCGTTTCCTTTACGCAGTCGTTCCAACAATAGCCCGAGGTAGTCCGGCTCGCCGGCGGCCTCGTGCTTGCGATACTCGGCCGCGTCGAACAGCCAGTCGGGCAGCGCGTCCGGCAATCCGATCTCGTTGTTCTGCACGTCGAACGTATACACGATCGGCGCGTCTTCGTACGTCCATCGCGCTCGCGTAACGACCCAACAGCCGAGCACGTTCCGAAAATCAACCGTCGCTTCGGTCGGGCTCACCCGCGCTTGCGGCACCGGTCGATACGTTCCGACGAAGCGCACCTTCCAGATGTCGTACGTGCTGACGTCGATCCAGAGGTCGCGCAGGTTATGCTTTTGCGGATCGTCGCGCGGGTGCAGTTGGAAATGATAGGTCTGACGGCCGTCGACCTGTTCCACCGGCGGCGCGGCGGCATCGCCCGCGAGAGAGTAGGGCCATTTCGCCACCGACACGACGTGAGCGATGGTCATCAGTCCCGCCATGTCAGGCACGAGCATCGGGCCGCCGGCTTGCGCCGGTGCAACGCGAACCGAGGAGCGAATCGTCCACGCAAACGGCCCTAAAAACTCGGGCTCGATAAGTGCCGGCGGGAGCTTGCCGCTGGGAATCGGATCGCTGACGTTCTCCATGCCGTCAGCGAGCCGCACGGCATAGCGGTTGACTTCAACCGATGACGACTCCCCAGTGTAGTACCCCATCGGCGTGCGCGTGATATGCCACGTACTTGTCCAGACGGCGTACGGGGGCACCGGGTACGATTGCAGGCGGCGAAACGCCGCATCGAAGATCTGCTGCGCCGTCGGCGCCGTCGCGACGGCGTGCGGCGCTTGGAGAACGATCTTCATCGCGTCGAAGTCAAGCGTAAAGGCGTAATGCTTGAGAAACTCATGCGAGATCGCACCCCAGACGACGAACGGAAAGAGCGAGAACGGCGAACCTTGCGGCGTGTAAATCCCGGGAACGTCGCGCTGCAGCGCCGTACCGACGCTCACGCTCTGGGCGACAAAAGGAATTGCCGTGACCGCACCGCCCCCACCAAAGCCGGTGGTCGCGCGAGCTCGATCAACCGGAATCTTCGCCGCTTCAACGAGCGCGTTGGAAGGCATCACGCCGCCGCCGGCGAGTCCGGAGTCGAAGAGAAAGAGTCCGCCGGCATCGTTGACCGCGGCCGGTGCGATGACGAAATGGTCGCCGACGAGATAGCACGGCACGATCGCGTCGTGCGCGTTGTCGGCACCGGCCTCAAAGGCCGCAGACGCGGAGCTGGACCGCGGGCGAAGCACCAGGCGGTTACGTGGATAATCCACGGTCGTTAAAAAGCGTTCGAAGAACGTCGTCCCGACGACGCCGTCGATCTTTGTGCCGGCAAAGAGCGCGGAAGCATGGGTCGGAAAGACGTGCACCGGCACGTCGTAGGCGGTCGCGCTCCCGAGCGCCATCGACTGCAACTCGCCGCGCCGCGTCGGCGCTTTTAACCCGCCGGCAAAGTTGCCCATTCCCGAGTCAACCGTCGCCACGTGCGCCTTCGCAGCGAGTGCCGGCTCGAGGTCGACGTCGCCACCGGTGTCGACCAGGAAGTTTGCCGTGATGCCGTTGACCGTCGCGCGTACCACCGGCAGCGGTTCTGCGGTCACGAAAGGCACGACGCTCTCGCTCCCGTCAATGGTCGTGCGACGCCCGGCTTCGGCTTGCCGGCGCTCGAGCTCGGCGAGCAGTCCCCTGGCGCGCGCGTTCTGCGGATCTGCTGCGAGCACCGAACCCAGCAGCGGCTTTGCCAGCGCGAGATCGTTTTGGAAGAGCCGGACCGACGCGAGTCCGAGTTGCGCATCGCGATCCGACGGGTTCGCCCGGAGCGTCTCGGCGTATGCGGCGGCTGCCGCGGGAAAGTCGCCTCGGTCGAAAAGCGCCGCCGCCGAAAGGCCTTGCGCGTGCGCCGAGAAAGTCGTCAAAAACGGCGTCAGCGCCACGATGGCAAGACGCCATCCGATCGACTGAATCTTAGATAAAAATGCCCGCACGTCGAGTCGACACTTCGCCGGATACGCCCGAATTACACTGTTGCGGGAAGTCGGCGCCTCCCACTATAGTACTGGCACAAAACGCCCAAAGGAGCTTCGCATGAAACGGTTGCTGATTTTCGCCATTGGCTCCGCGAGTATGATGCTTGCCGGATGCGGCGGTAACCAAACGTCTGAGCCGGCGCTTCCCAGAGCCCCGCTCGGCTCGGCTCGCGGCCTAGCGCTGATGTATGCCGCGGGCAGAATGCCCGCGCTGCGCACTACGCCCGCGAGGTCGTGGGTAAGCCCGGAGCTCAAAGCCACGCACCATGGCAGGGCAGCGCTGATCTACGTTCCCGACGGCAGCGAGGTCGATCTTTACACTTATAAGTCCGGCAAGCAGCTTGGCGCCGCCGGCGGCTTCTACGGCGCGAGCTATTCATGCAGCGACAAAAAAGGCGACGTCTACGTCGTCGATGGGCAAACCATCGCCCTTTTTGCTGCACGCACGCTCACGGTGACGAGAACGCTGACCGATAGCAACGAGCTTCCGGTCGGCTGCGCGGTGAATCCCGTCAACAATGACCTTGCGGTTACAACCTTCGACGGCGGCGTCTCCATCTTTCCAAACGGAACCGGCTCGCCGGTGCAATACGTTGGGACGGAGTACACTTGGCCGGCGGGATACGACCCCAAGGGCAACCTCTTCGCCGAAGGCGAGCAGGGGAATTGCAGCGGAATATGTCTCGAGGAACTGCCCCATGGCGGCAGCTCCTGGCAGATTTTATCGTTCGACCAAGCCATCGGCTTCCCGAACGCGGTGCAATGGGACGGCAAATATCTCGGCGTCGGCGATCAGCAGAGCGGCGGAAAATACGTGACCGCTATCTACCAGACCAGCGTTTCAGGAACCACCGCGACGAGTCACAACACGGTAACCCTAAGCGACAGCTGCTTCGAGGATTATTCCGACGTCGTAGGGTGGGCCGGCTATAGTAAAAAACCGAACGACGTTCCCGGCAAACCGGTCACCCAATTGGTAGGCACGAACCTCTGGTGCAGCGCGATGGAAAAGTGGGCTTATCCTAAGGGCGGCAGTCCGGCGGCGCAGCCTAGGTATCAGGGAGGCGTGCCGGTTATCGTCAAGTAACGCGCAGCGTGGATCCACCCAACGGCGTCGCGCTCAGCAAAGGCCAACGGTAGCGAGATATTCGAATCCGGCGTTCAACTCGGTAGGCCCGTCGAAGCGCAGGGGGCAGTCGCGCCAACCCGTCTTCGAAGCCGAGAGGGTGTACGTTCCGGGCCAGAGCGTCAGAAAGTAGAAGTTCCCTCGGTCGTTGCTTTCGGCTCTTTGCACGAACGCGCCGGAACTCGCGTATACGACGGCCCCGGCGAGGCGGTGGCCGCTGCGCGCGTCGATAACCGTCCCGCGCACCATCACGCTGGTTTGCAATGGGCTTTGGTCCATGGGGAATGCGGCAAAGGTGAACGCCGCCAACAAAACTTGCAGAATAACCATAGTGATGAGATAACGCCCGGCGACCTCGGCCGGTGACGTAACGCCGGCCGATTGGGCCTGGGAATCGCGCCAGGCTTAAAGAAGAGCCGTAATCAGTGAGCGACATCTCCTTCACCTTCACCTGGTGGCAGTACGGCCTCTTACTGCTCGCGCTCTGGTTTTGGCCGCTGACGCTCATCGAACTCGGCGCGGCGCTCTGGTGGTGGCGGCGGCGCAAATCGTGGCCGGCACGGATCGCTGCCGTACTCTTCGGCCTGCTGTGGATCGGCTCGGCCGGTACGCATGTAATAGCCTTTGCCACGCAGGCTAAGAATCAAGCCGACTACGAATCGGACTTGCGCTCGCGCCAGACGACGCTAACGCACGCCTCCGTCGTAAGCGGCATCCGCTTGCCGGCGGGAACGATCGTAACGCACGCATCCGACGACCCCAAGGAACTCGCCGCAGTCGATCTTCCGGCGGCTACTGAAATTCACGGCATACCGCTGGTGGGGCATGCCGGTTTTGCTTACGGCGACGTTGACGGCAGCGTCACGCTGGCGCGCGACGCGCAAATCGGCCAAGCCTTCTGTTCCACCAACGGCACGACACGGTTTTCGAGCGGTAAGCTGGTCGAATGCCGTCTGGCGCGGGCGAGCCGCATTCGCGGCGTTCCCTGCACCGGCACGGCCGACTTCGAGAACGGGATCGTCTGCATGCTGGCCGGGACATACCAACGATACGGTTATGCCTGGCGTCCCGGAACGAAAATTACCGACTACGGTGACTTGGTGTGGTTTCGCGTCGGTGCGCTCCCGCCCACGCTGCGCGTCTTTTCGGCCCCCCTGCCGCCCGATTCCGAAGTCCAGTTCAATCACGGCGCCGTAGCCAGCGTCGATCTCGGCACCAATCCCGGACGCTTTCGCGGCTGCACCTTTAACCTGATCATGGTCGAACAAGGAAAGACCGCCGGGCGGACCACCGGCACGTGCGCACTGCCCATCCCGAAAGGGAACATCTACGTACCGCTCCCGGCGACCGCGATCGGCAAGGCCGGATAATGGAACTCGATGGGCTCTACGTAGTAACTTTCGGAGGCGTCACCGGCTCTCGAGCCAACGGCGGGGTCGTCGTGCTCAAGGGGCGGGGCTTCTTCGGCGGCGACAGCAACTACTATTACGTTGGCGACTACGACGCGTCCGACGTGCCGCTGGTTATCGGCCGGGGCCGAATCGTCAAGCATAGCGCTGCGGCACCGAACGTTTTTGGCGACAGCGCGCCGGAGTTCGAGATTATTCTGCGCGGCCGACTCGGCAGCGGCGGGGTGATTCGCGGCACGATGTCGCGCGCCGTCAACCCCAATGTGGCGCTGCCCTTCGTGCTGGAGCTCAAGGAACGGCTCCCGTAGGCCGCGCCTATCCGGGCAGCTGCACGAAGAGCAATCCGACGTAGAGCACTGTGAGCGCCATCGCCTGGGCGGTGATCCATTCCTGGGCACGCCGCGAGCGCAGCAAGTACGCGACCACGATCACGGCGTCGAAGAGCAGCAAAAAGGCAAGATTGAGCAACGACGACATGCGCCCGGTGCGCGCGATCTCTTCCGCGATGCTCAGCACCGGCAAAAAGAACATTACCGCGAAGAACCAGCGGCGGTTGCGGAAGTACCACTCGGCGAGGTCGAGGCGTTCGCTCTCTTCGCGATCGGGCAGCACGAGCGCGGAGAGCAAGAAGAGATCGACCGGCGTGAGCAGCTGCAGCCAAAAGATGCCGAAACTCCACTGCTGCGTGTGGCGCAGGCTCCATTCGGCCCACCAGTGCTGCGCGGCGATGAAAAAGAGCCAGATCGCCCAGGCGACCGGCGGCCAGTAGAAATTGACGCGCTCGCGCGCCGTGATGACGGCGGCGAGCCGCGCGAGCACGTTGGCAATCGCCAACCCCAGAACGATGGAGATAAGGACGGTCAGGTAATCGAATGCATTCATCGCATCGCTTACCCGACCGTCCGGATACCCGTTTTTCTAGTAGACGGTTACGCTAACCGGCTTGGAGGCATTACCATTGGTGACGACCTCCAGTTTGGCCGCCCCGGTCTGGATGCTCGACGGTACGTCGAACGTTGCGGAAACCGGCTGCGTCGGCGCGGCGACGCCCATGAACGTGAAGCCATGCGTACGCGCGTAGAAAACGCGGCCCGTCGCATCGTTGACGATCCGCACCAGCGGATAGTTCTCCGCTTGGGTATCGTCGTCGCCGTAGAAGTTCTCTTGCGTCGAGCCGTTGAACTTCGTTCCGCTGACGACGTAGCTCTGCCCGTGCGTCAGGCTCGTCGGGACGGACGCGATCACCGGCGCCTGTTTGCGCTTGGCACGTTTATGCGGCGTGTAAATCTCGACGTCGTCGGAGAAGTCCGTGGTAAGGATTTGTCCGTTCGGTAACATCAGCAGCCGGAACTCGAAGCTCGAATCGTTGGGCGCGTTCGGCGGCCCGGTGATTTGCTTGAGCTTCTTGCCGTTGTAGATAAAGAACGTCGAGGGTGCATTGTAGAGACCCGGGCTCGCCGGTATCAATACGTCGCCGTTGGGAAGCACCGTCGACGGGCCGTCGGCCACGTCGAGTTGCTGACCGTTTACGACCGGAAAGCTCGGGCCTTGCCTCCAACTCCCGGTCTTGGTGTCGTACGACGCGCTCAATCCGTTGCCGCCGGCAACCCAGACTTCACCATTAGGACGCAGCGTTTGCGGGCCGATTTCCTCGCCCGACGTCAGGTTGATCCCGACGCTGCCCAGCGTAGACCACATGTTGCTGGAGTAGTTGTACGCTTCGGAGTTTGGCTCGGCGATGACGTCGGCTGCGAGCACCGTGCCGTTGGGCAGCAGCGTCCAGCCTTCCTCACTGTTGGCGTCGTGCTTGCCGTTACCCACGGCCGTCCACGAGCCGGTCGACTCGTTATATTGCGCCTGGGCGCTGGTGCAGCAGTTGCCGATCATGTACGTCCCGTCGTCGAGCACCACGCTCTGCGCGTCGCCGATTTCGCTCCAGCCGCTCGGCGGATTTACGTTCGTCCAGGTGTTGGCGACGGGGTCGTAGATCGCGCCCTTCGTCGTTTCCTTGCCGACGCACTGATCGTATTCGCCGCCGTTGATGATCAATTTACCGTCGGGCAGGATGGCCGAAGCGAAATAGAGCGGAGCGTAACTGGGCGCCGCTTTTTGCGTCCACGTTCCGGTGGCGTAGTTGCCGTTGCTGTCGGGCGCCAGGCTGTACCAGAGGGCGCTGCAGTTGTCGGCTATCATGACCGTGCCGTCGGTCATCAGGATTTCCGTACCCGCGCCGTTGGGAAAGCTCGGAACGTTGGCGACGGGGGTCCAGCCGGCCGCCCTGGCCCGCGCGTAATCCGCGGCCGTGAGTTTGCGCGTTGGCTTGGGCCGATGTGCCGGCGTGTGATGACGGCGCGTGTTCCGCGAAAGCGAAGCCACGGTATAGTGCTGTTGCGATTGCGGTTGCGATTGCGCCGGCAGCCCGCTCGTCGCCGCATTATTGCCGCCGCATGCGGACAGCAAAACGACCGGCACCAGTGCCGTCAAAGAAACGAAAAAGCGTCGCATTGTTACTCCTAAGAAGGTCGGGGAGAAAGAGGATGCTACCGCCTCTTACGTGCGGCAGCCTTGCGTACGGCAGTCTTGCGCGCGGCGCTCTTCCGTGCCGTCGTCTTGCGAGCGACGGCGCGGCCTCCGCGCTTGGACATCACGGCTTCTTTGAGCGCCTTGGCGGGTAGGAATTTGAAAACGCGCTTCGCCGGAACTTTAACCTGTTCGCCGGTCGCGGGATTGCGCGCCATGCGAGCGGCGCGATCGCGAACCTTAAACTGACCGAAACCCGGAATCTTTACGGGTTCGCCCATTACTACTGCCGACTGAATGTCTTCAAAGAGGGCGTCGATAATCGCGACGGCATCCTTGCGCGAAAGCTCGAAACGCTCGATTGCCGAGCGCACCAAATCTTGTTTATTCATCGGTTCCTTTCGTCTGAAAAAGCAGCGCCTGCTCTTACGAAATTGCTCCGGCGCTGCTTGCTACGAAATGATGATGGACTCCTTGTCACCAAATCTGCTCCGATGCCCCCAAGCGTCGTGACCTTTGATCCGGGGAGGCTGCGCGGCAGCGTTGCCGTGCCGGGCGACAAGTCGATTTCGCACCGGGCGCTGATTGCCGGAGCCCGCTGTGCCGAGCCGTTGCGCATCGCAAATCTCAACCCCGGTCGCGACGTTCGCGCGACGCGGGAAGCGCTGGAGGCGCTGGGCGTTCGCATCGACAGCGAAGGCCCCGAGGTGCGGGTTTGCGGGCCGGGGCTGCATCCACCGCGCGCCGCGTTGGAGTGCATGAACTCGGGATCGACGGCAAGGATGCTCCTTGGAGCGTGCGCCGGAGCCAATCTGAGCGCCCGCTTCGATGGAGACGCATCGCTTCGTCGCCGGCCCATGGAGCCGGTTGCAGCACAGTTGCGCGCCTTTGGCGCGAAAATCGATACCACGCAAGGGCGGCTGCCGCTCGCTCTGCACGGCACGCCGCGGATCGAAACCCGCCGCTTCATTCTGCTCGCTCCATCGGCGCAAGTGAAATCGGCGTTGCTCTTTGCCGGCCTCTTTGGCGGCATCGCGTTACGGGTCGACGGCGATCGCGGCTCGCGCGACCATACCGAGCGCCTCTTGCGTTACCTGGGCGCCGAGGTGGAGTGGGACCAGCGTTACGTTGCCTTCAGCGGCGGCCCGCTGGAGCCGCGCCTGGTGACCGTTGCCGGCGATTTCTCGGCCGCGGCCTTCTTTCTCACGGCAGCCGCAATCACGCCCGGAAGCACGATCGAGGTTCGCGGCGTGGGCGTAAATTCGACTCGCACCGGCCTCATCGACGTCCTGCGGGCAATGGGAGCGGCGATCGAGCTGCGCAACCAACGCGAATCCTGCGGCGAACCGATAGCCGACGTCGCGCTCGAACACCGGCCGCTCGTGGCCACGACCGTTGGTAGCGACCTCGCGCTGCGCGCGGTAGACGAGCTGATCCTAATTGCGGTGGCCGCGGCCTTCGCCGTCGGAACGACCGTGATTTCCGGGATCGAGCCCTTGCGAACCAAAGAATCGGATCGCGCCGCCGCGATCGGACGGCTTCTTGCAGCCGTCGGAATCGAGAGTTCGATCGAAGGACGGACGTTGCGGATCTCCGGCGGCGCGCCGGCGACGCGAGGCGGCGTAGTCTCGACCGAGGGCGACCACCGGGTCGCGATGGCGGCGGCAGTGCTGGCCTGCGCCGCAGGGCCGCTGGAAGTGGCCGACGCCGAAAGCGTGGACGTCAGCTTCCCTGAGTTTGCTCCGGCCCTGGCGAGCCTGCGCTGCCCCTAAGCGGCCGGTTCGGAGGGCTTTGAGTCGCTCGCAGCAGCCTTAGGAGGGGCGGCCTCGCTTTTCGTTTCCGGGCTTGCCTCCTTGGGCTTCTCCGACTTTGCCGCTCCCGGCGAAGCGCGCGAATCGGTCACGTAGAAGCCGGATCCCTTGAAAAGCACCGGCGCGGGGTTAAAGACGCGCCGTAGGGCCGCCCCACACGCTTCGCACGCCTTCTCATAGGTCTCGTCGAAGCCGTGGCGCACTTCATGCACCCGCCCGCACTGCGTACAGGCATAGTCGTAAAGAGGCATCGTCAAAAGTATATCGGTCCTAGCACTCTGGGTCAATGAGTGCTAGCCGCCCGCCCCTGGGCTCAGAAGTCGGCGAGGACCGCGCCGTCCCGCTTGTACTCCACGAGCCCTTTGAAATGCACCAGCGAGTCGGCTAAGGCGCCGGCGACCCGCCGCCCGCGCTGCCAGCGATCGAGCAGGCCACCGAGCTTCCCGTGATACGCCGGGTAGGCCAGCTGCACGTGGAGCTTGGAGCACGAGGTGCGGCGCTCGATGCGAAAGTCGAGGCGCCGGCGCAACGAATACGCCCCGACGAGCGACAAACGAAAGTTGGTGATCAGCGCGTCGACCTCGTAGAGCTGGTCCTCGTCGCCGGGCAGCCAGGAGCGGATCACGACCTCGCTGCCGACGCCTAACTGCGGCCCGCCGCCGGCGCGGCGCGCGCTACGCAGAAACGAAAGCCAGACCGGCCATTTCTCGACTTCACAGAGCAGCGCGAAAGCTTCTTCCGCGGCGCAATCGAGATCTAGGCTCGCGCTATGCGAGCGTAGCCCCGGGACAATTGAATCGTCTGCGACGAGCATAACGGCGCTTTATATCCGGCATGTTGCCACAGCATTCCTTTCTATATAATATCCACAATTTTGTGCATCTTTATCAACCGATTTCACCGCTTCCAATTCCTCGAGCGAAGAGCAGCAGGCTCGCGACGCCGACCGGCAAGGCCGCCTCGTCGAGCCGAAAGAGCGGACTGTGCACCGGGTGAGTCGCGCCGACGGACTCGTTTCGAACGCCCAAACGAATCAACAACCCTGGAACGCGTTGCGCGAAGTAGGCAAAATCCTCTGCGCCCATCGTGGGCTGAGGCTCTTCGACGCGCAGGCCGTTCCTGCGTGCGTACTCGGCAAACTCCTTGGCCAGTTGCAAGTCGTTAAATACCGGCGGATAGCCGCGCACGACCCGGACTTCGGCACTCACGCCATAGGCCGCGGCGACGCCGGCGACGATGCGGCGGACGCGTTCTTCGAGCGAGTCGCGCACGGCCGCGTCGTACGCGCGCAGCGTGCCGCTGAGCTCGATTACGTCGGCGATGATGTTGTTGCGATATCCGCCGGCGATCGTGCCGATCGTCACGACGGCGCTCGCCAGCGGATCGGTTTCGCGCGCCACGACGTTCTGCAGCGCCAGCACCATCGCCGCGGCGGCGGGAATCGCGTCGACCGACGTGTGCGGATGGGCGCCGTGGCCGCCGACGCCGCGCACGGTAATATACATCTCGTCGGCCGACGCACTGACGCCGCCCGGCGTGATGCCGATCGTTCCGGCATCGAGGCGCGAGTCGACGTGCAGCATGGCGATCGCATCCACTCTTGGATCGTCGAGCGCGCCCTCCTCAATCATCGGCAGCGCGCCGCCCGGGCCTTCTTCTGCCGGCTGAAAGATGAGCACCGCCGTTCCAGCCATCGTTTGACGCGAGCCGCCGAGCGCTCGCGCCGCGCCGAGCAGCATGGCGGTGTGTGAGTCGTGACCGCAGGCGTGCATCTTTCCGGCGTTTTCCGAAGCAAACGGAAGGCCGGTACGCTCGGCGATCGGCAGCGCGTCCATGTCGGCCCGCAGGGCGGCGACGCGCCCGGATTTTCCTCCGTCGATGCGCCCGACGACACCCGTTTTGGCGATGCGGCGGTGCTCGACGGCAAGCGCGTCGAGCTCGCCCTCGACCAGCGCCGCGGTACCGTTCTCTTCGAAACCCAGCTCGGGCCGGCGATGAATCGCGCGCCGCAACTCGACGACCCGCGCGGCCAAAGCGTCGTCTACTTCGATAGCCATGACGACCGGAGTTACCGCACCGGTACTTTCGCTCCCGCCGACGAAGCGAACCGACGCCAATGATGACGACCGCCGATCTCGCCTTCGCGCTGCTGATCAACCGGACGAGCGCGTACTATGCGGCCAATCCACCAGCGTATATGACGTACGTCGAGCACACGCACGTCAACGCCCCGACCCTGGGCCGGACCCAGGATATCGACCGGTCGATCGCGGTGCGCGTTGCCGACAACTACGCGGTGATGAAAGATCTCCCCAACGGCTCGGAACGCACCGGGCAAGCCTTTCCAATCGTCGCTTACTTCGATCCGCTCTCCGCCTTTACGTTCAGCTATTTCGCCAACCTCAAGCGAGTGGACATCACGCTGCAGCGGGGCGCCCCGCTGACGCTGGCAATCCCGGCCCCCGATCCGAGCGTCGACGTCCTCGTCCCCTACAACAGCTACTGGGCGGCGCGCTACGCTCCCGACTCAACCGACGCCGCGCTGCATCTGCTCATCGAACCGACACCGCGCGTGCGTGCGGGCTTCTATCCTTCGGAGGTTTCCGAGGATCCGCAATCGCATCTCCCGTCGCGCATCGAGATGCGCGTCGCCGGAGGGAACGACGAAATCATCCAGCTCGATTATGCGGTGATGGACGGGCATTGGATCATCACGCACGGACGGTTTAGCGCGACCCAGCATGCCGCGTTCTTGACGTTCAAAGTGATTGCCGACGTCACGTTCAGCGACATCGCCTTTCCCTCCGAACCACCCGACCCGCGCTTGGCGGGAACGCCTATACCGGCTGCTTCGCCGCAGTAGCGGTTTCCTTAACGACTTTTCCGCGCGAGACGCCGTTGCCGGCGCGATGTTCTTTGGGGGCGACCCACAGGTAGATATTCGGAATCAGCAAGAGCGTCAGCACCAGCGAGCTCAAGACGCCGCCGATCACGACGATACCCAAGCTGGAACGCGACGCCGAGCCTGGATCGAGCGAGAGCGCCAACGGCAAGTTGCCGGCCATGATCGAGCAACTGGTCATGATGATCGGGCGGAACCGCGTGTGCGCGCTCTCCTTAATAGCAGAGAGCTTGTCGAGCCCCCGCGAGCGCAGCGTATTAGCGTAGTCTACCAGCAGGATGCCGTTCTTGGTGGCAATGCCGATGAGAAGAATCGTGCCGATGAGCGAAAAGAGATTGAGCGTGCGATGGGTTAGCCACAAGGCTCCGATCGCGCCGATGGCCGCCACCGGAACCGAAAAGATGATGACGAACGGCGAAACATAGCTGTTATAAAGGGCGACCATCAGCAGGTATACGAGGATTACCGAAACGATCATCGCCAGCCCCATGCCCGTGAGCGTTTGGTGCATGAAGTCTTGTTGGCCAAGCGGCGCCGGACGCACGACGATATTTGGCGGCAAGTGCAGCGAGGGCAGCCGCTTCATAAGCCCCTTTTCCACGGCCGATAGCGACGAGTTCTGGGCGTAGTTGGCGTTGACGTGAATGACGGTGTTGCGATCGGTGCGGGTAATCAGCGGTGACGTCGGCGTCGACTCGAAACGCGCAATGTCGCTTAAATACACCAGGCCGCCGCTCGAGGAACGGATAGCGACCGACTTGAGCTGATCGAGGTTGGTGCGGTCGCGCTCGGGATAGATGACTTGGACTTGCTCGAGTCCGGAGGTCGTCTCGAACTGCGTCGCCAGGTTACCGCCGAACGCGGCGCCGGCAGCTTGCGCCGCTTGGCCCAAATCAACGCCGAGCGCTTGCGCCTTGTTGCGGTCGAATTGAATGGAAATCTCGGGCGTGAGCTGCGTGCCGGTGCTGTTAACGCTGACCGCACCGGGCACGCCTTTGAGCAGATCGGTGACTTTCTGCGCGTAGGGGGTCGGATCGCCGCCGGTGAGATCGGTCACGAGAAAGTCGATCGGCTGCGCGTTACCGCCTTGGGTCGAAGTGGCAGGCACGACGACGAACTGCACGCCCTGCGGCAACGCCTGCTTGGCGATCTCCCGGTATTTGCGAACCCAATCGCTGGTCGATTCTTTCCTGCCGTCCTTGAGCCAGATGTGGACTTGCCCGACGTTGCTCTGGCTGACGAATCCGCCGAAGGACGCGGAGTACGCACCGGCCACTGCGGTATTGGCAAAAATGTCCGGCGTATCGAGGATCTTACGCTGGAGTGCAAACGTGCCGTTCTCGACCGTCTGGATGGGCGTCCCGATCGGATACATCAGTTGGATATAGATTTCGCCGCGGTCGACGGGCGGAATGAACTCCTCGCCGACGGCGCCGATGCCCACGAGTCCCAGCGCCACGACGAACGTTCCCGCACAGAACACGGCCACGAGGCGGCCGTGCTGCAGGCTCCACGGCAGCACGCGACCCGTGTACCAAGAGCGCAGGCGATCGAACCCTTGGCCGAACCAGTCCACGACGCGCCACGGTTTCCAATGCGAACGCAGGGCCCACAGCCCGGCCAGCGTCGGCGTAATGGTAAAGGAAACGAAGAGTGAGGTCAGCGTCGAGATTACGACGACGATGGCGAATTCGGCGATTTGCCGTCCGACCTGGCCCTGAATGAAGGCAATCGGAAAAAACACGACCACGTCGACCAGCGTTATCACGACCGCCGCAGCACCGATCTCCTCTCGTCCGCGCACGGCGGCCTCTTCCGGCGGCTCTTTGAGCTCCGTGAAGTGGCGCTCGATATTTTCGAGCACCACGGTCGAGTCGTCGACCAAGATGCCGATCACCAGCGACATCCCCAGCAGCGAAATGGTATCGATCGTCAGATGCAGCAGCTTCATCGCAGTGACCGCGATGGCTAACGACGTCGGAATCGAAACGCAAACGACGATCGCACTGCGCCACGACCTCAAGAAGAACACCATCGCCAGCGCGGTGAGCAAAATGGCGATCATCAGGGTATGCGTAACCGCCTGAATTTGCTGATCGGTGAACTTCGACTGTACGTGGATGACGCGGAACGCGATGTCGGGGAACTGGCGTTCGATCTTCGGCAGCGCACGCTGCACGTTTTCCGACGCCGTCACCTCACTGCCGCCGGAAGCCTTCTGTACCTGAAGAAAGAGCCCGGGTTGGCCGCTGATTTGCGCAAACTGTAATCGGGGCTCGTAGCCTTCGTTCACCGTCGCCACGTCGCCGATGCGTACGACCGAGTTGGCCGCGCTCCACGGATTCACCACGCCGGCCATCGCCGACAGGCCGCCGCGGTAGTTTTGGGTCTGCGCACCGGTCGACGAGGCAACGGCGGCGGCGATGCCGCCGCCGTTGGCCGGAATGATCGCCAGATTGCGCACCGTATCAAGGTTTTGGATGTCGCCGCGGATGTCGATGGTGGTCTGGCGATTGGGCTCGTAGGCGAATCCGCCGGGAACGCGCTGATTGTCGGCCTGCAGCGTGTTGATGACGTCGTCGATCGTCAGGTTGTTTGCCGACAGGCGCGCCGGGTCGACGACGACCTCGTAAGCCGGCGTAACGACGCCGCCGACGTTGACGAAGGAGATCTCGGGAACCTGCTCGAGCTGCGGCGCGATCACGTTCGTCGCGTAGAGCGCCAGCCGCGAGAGCGAGAGCTTCTTTGAATAGAGCGCGAGCGTGACGACGACCGACTGCGTTGGATCGCGCAGGTTTACGGTCGGCGGGCTAATGTTGGTGGGCAGATATTTTTCCGCCGCCTGAATGGCCTTGTTGGTCAGCGCCAGATCGGTTGCGGTATCGGAGGTGATATCGTAAACGGCGGTGATCTGGGCCTGCCCCTGCTGGACGACCGAGTTGAACGTCTGCAGGTCGGGCGTGCCGGCGAGATTCTGCTCGATGGGCGCAACGATATTGTCGCGCATCTCCGTGACCGATGCGCCGTTGTAGCCGACCGAGATGCTGACCGTAGGTTGGGAAACGTCGGGATAGAGCTCTTTGACGATCGTCATCAGCGACAGGATGCCGGCAAAGAGCATCAGCGACACGATCACAAAGACCAACGTCGGCCGATTGATGAAAAGCCGGGTCAGACTGAAGTTCACGGCTGGAAAGAAACCTTTTCGCCGTCGCCCAGGCTCATCTGGCCGTTACTGACGAGGCGCGCCCCACTCGCAAGTCCGGTGACGATCGAGGTCGTGCCGTCGCTTCCCACCTCCGCTACTTTGGTCGTCTTGATGATGTCGCCCGATTGCACGACCATCACCGCGTCGTGATTGTCGTCGGTAAAAGCGCTGACCGGGACGCGTACGCCGCGAAGCGGAACCGTCGCAACCTGCGCCTGAACGACCATACCCGGGCGCAAGCGCTGGGCGGGGTTGTTGAGGAGCACCTTGACCTGAAAGTCGGTCGACCCGGGATTGATCTGGTTGAGGATTCCGGTGACGTGCCCGTTAAAGCGTTGTCCCCCAAGGTCGGTTGCATCGACGGTTGCCGGCGTCCCGTTGGTAATGCGCGCGACCTGCTCGCTCGACGCGTGCAGCACGGCATAAATTGGATTGACTTGCTGGAGCGTGAAGATCTGGCGCGAGCCGGGATATTCGCCGGGATTGATGTTGCGGTTGACGACGACGCCGTCGATCGGCGAGACGATCGCGGCCTTCGAAATCTGCACGCGCACCTGTTGAGCCTGCGCCAGCGCAACCTTCTCCTGCGCGGCCGATTGCTCCACCGCCGACGCCTGCAGCCCCGATCCCGAGATGCTGCCGTTGGCTTGAACGGCCGCGCGAGCGGAAGCCACGTTGGAGTTGGCGGTATTGACGGCTTGTTGGTCGTTACGTACCAGCGTCGCTTGCGCGTCCACCGCCTGCTGCGAGATGTAGCCCTGAGTCAGCAGATTCCGGTCGCGCTGCAGGTTGTGCGTGTCGTTCGCAAGCGTTTCTCGAGCTTGGCTCGCGGCAGCCTCATCGGCATGCAGCGTGTCGACGCCTTGCGATATGTTGAGCGAGCCTTGGTAACTGGTATGGAGGGTATTGGCGTGATTGCTGCTGGCGGTGGCCAGATCGGCATCGAGCTGGGCTTGCAGGTCGGAGGTATCGAGCTGCGCCAGCGGCTGTCCGGCGCGAACGGTGTCGCCCTCGCGAACGTACACGGCGTCGGCGGGCTCGGAGAGGGAGCTTTGAATCGCGACGTTTTGGTACGGAGCGATGACACCCGCGAGATTTCTTGCCGGCTCGATGGACCCAAAGCTTGCGACGGCGACTTGCACGTAAGGAGCGGCCGACGGCTCTGCGGCCGGGCGGCGGGCGCATCCGGTTACGGCTAGAATGACGAGCGTAGCACCGAAGAAGATTCCGGAAAGGGCGTCCCTTGGTTTCATGGGCTGGCCCGATTGTACCGAAAGGGCCGGATTTTAGTCCTGGAGTGAGTCTGAGAATGGGTACGGCAAGCGATCGGCCGCGCGTGCTGGTCATCGACGACGAGCGTGGGTTGCGGGAGCTGCTCGAGTATGGACTCGAGCAGGCAGGCTTTCAGGTTCGCAGCGCCGTCGACGGCTCGGCTGCCCTGGCTTTGTTGGAGAGTTGGCCCCCCGACCTTATCGTCTTGGATGTAATGCTGCCCGGCAGCGACGGTTTTGCGCTGCTGCCCGAGATCCGCGGCTTGACTACGGCTCCGGTCGTGATGCTGACGGCCCGTACGGAGATTGCCGAAAAAGTCGCCGGCCTGACCGCCGGGGCCGACGATTACGTCGGCAAGCCGTTCGATCTCGAAGAGCTGGTCGCGCGCCTGCGCACGCTGCTGCGGCGTCCGGCAATCGAGCGCCGCGAGACCTTCACCTATGCGGACCTCAGCATCGACGCTCCGAGCCGCACCGTCTATCGCGGCAACCGCCGCATCGAACTCTCAACCCGCGAGTTCGACCTGCTGCGCGTCTTCGCCGAGCATGCCGAAGAGGTGCTGACCCGCTCCCAACTGCTGGACATGGTATGGGGCATCGACCGCGACGTCATTCCCAATACCGTCGAAACCTACGTTTCGTTTCTGCGGGCGAAAGTCGATAGCGGCGAAGCGGTCAAACTGATTCAAACGTTGCGCGGACTGGGCTATACGCTGCGAGCGACGCCGGCGTGACCTCGAAGCTCGCACGCCGGATCGAAACGCTCGCCACCATCGAGATCGCGCTGGTACTGGCGGCGATCATCGCCGGCGGCGCGTTGCTCGGCTTCGGCTCCTACATTCGCACGCTCTCCAACGAGATCACCGGCACGATGGCGCAGTTGCAGGGAGCCGTCGCGCGCAATGCGCTTCCGAACGCGCGGGCCGGTGGTGCGTTCGCCGGCTCGTTGCTGCTCGGTTCGGGCAGCGAAATCGTCTTTCTCGACAGCAACACGCGCGTCACCGTCTACCGCATGCACCGCTCCGATCCGCGCCCGGCCATCAAGGTGCGCTCGCGCGGCGATCTCTCGGGCGATCCCGTGCCGTCGGGAGCGCTGAGCCGGGTCATCCTCGGCCTGGCCACGGCCTTTGGCCTTCAATCGCTGCGCGCGCACGTCGGGAATCTCTTCGTCATCGTACGCGCCAACGATGCGACGCTCGTTTCCAACGTGCAATCCTTCGTCGTCCCTCTCGTCCTTGCGCTGGCACTGGCCGTGGTGTGCGCCGTTTTGGTCGCGCGCGTACTGACGCGCCAGGCGCTGCGCCCGCTCGAAGACGTGACCGGGGCGCTGCAGCGTTTTGCCGAAGGCGATCTGACGCCGCGGTGGGTGCCGACGGAGCCGGCCAACGAGCTCGCGCCCTTAGCCAGCGCTTATAACGGCGCCATCGCGCAGATGGAGCGCGCGTTCGAGGCGCGCGATCGCGCCAACTCATCCATGCGGCAGTTCATCGCCGACGCCGGCCACCAGCTGCGCACGCCGCTGACGGTCGTGCAGGGTTTCATCGCGATTCTGCGCCGCGGCGGCTTCGACAGTCCGCCCGACCGCGATCGCATCCTCGATACGATGAACGATCAGAGCCGCATCATGGGCTCGCTCATCGACAAGCTCATCTTGCTGGAGCGCTGGGAGAGCCCCGAGTCGGCGGAAAAGCCCGCGCCGATCGACGTTGGTACGCTGGTCGGCGATTTAGTCGCGCCGATCGTTGACGCCAATCCCGATCGCACCTTTGCCGTCAACGCACAGCCCGGCATCCTTGCTGAAATCGACCCTACGGAACTCGGCTACGTCGTTACCAACCTCGCCGACAACGCCGTCAAATACGGACTCGGCGAGATTGCCATCAGCGTGCGTGCGGAAAACTCCACGGCGGTTATCGAGGTCGCCGACCGCGGCCCGGGCATACCCTCAACCGACGTGACGCGCGTCTTCGACCGCTTTTATCGCGGCGCGCAGCGCGACGTTTCGGGTTCGGGCCTCGGACTCGCGATCGTCAAGCGCGCCGTCGAACGCGCGCATGGGACGATCTCCGTGGACACCAGTCCGAACGGCTCGCGCTTCATCGTGCACTTACCGCGCGCGTAAGGGGGTTTCGCCGCAGCGCACGCTGCCCGCCAGGAGACGCTCGTCGCGCCACATCGTGTGGCGATTCTGCATGAGCGAGCGTCTGAAAGAACTTCGGAGAGGGTGAGATTCGAACTCACGGAACGCTCTCACGTTCGCCCGCTTTCGAGGCGGGTGCCTTCAACCACTCGACCACCTCTCCGCGGCTTCGGTTTGGGACGAGGGGGGCGATATACCTTCTTCCGCCGCGCCGCGCTTTTCGCGAAAGAAGCGCTGCAGCTGGGTCGCCGCTTCGCTCTCCATCACACCCGCAGTCACCTCGAGGCGATGGTTTGTTTTGGGCGATTGGAGCACGTCGAAAGCGCCGCCGTCGGCGCCGCCTTTGGGGTCGCGCGCGCCATAGACGAGCCGCTTGATTCGCGCCGCGAGGATCGCGCCGGCGCACATGACGCAGGGCTCTTTGGTGACGTAGAGCGTCGCGTCCGAGAGGCGCCACGCGCCGAGTCGCTTCGCCGCCTCACGCAAGAGAAGCATCTCGGCGTGCGCGGTTGCGTCGCGCCGGAACTCTTTTTCGTTCTTCGCTTCTAAGACTAAGTCGCCGCTGACCAGTACCGCGCCGATCGGCACGTCGCCGGCGAGCGCGGCTTGGTCGGCGAGCTCGAGCGCGCGCCGGAGATACGATTCGTCGTTCATGGGTCGAGATGGCGCGCCCGGAGGGATTCGAACCCCCGATCCCAGCCTTCGGAGGGCTGTGCGTTATCCAGCTACGCTACGGGCGCACGACGGCGTCAACGCGCCGCGTCGGGCGGCGTGCCCGTGCTCGGCATGTGTTTGAAAAGGTCGAGCTTATGATCGATGAGCGTGCGGTAAAACTTCCGAACGCAGTCGGGATGGCCAAAGAAATACGTCCGCGCGTAGGCGAGATCTTCGCCGGAGCTGTCGGGCACGTAGTGAGAGATTTCGATTTCCTCCATTTGCCCCCGGTCGACCGGATGCGGACAGAAATCACAGGGAATCGTCGACATTGAAATGACACCTCGGAATGAAAGCCGGCCGCCTCGAGCGGCGGCCTGACTTTATAATCTTCTGGCTCGGGTAGGACTCGAACCTACGACCAAGGGCTTATGAGTCCCCTGCTCTACCACTGAGCTACCGAGCCGCAGCCGTCCTTGCGCCGATACGACAAGGCAGTATAGCAGGACCCTTCGTCGGCGACAAGCGATACGCTCCCTGATGCCCTACCGGGTGCTCGGCGTTGCCCTTGCAATAGCCGTTGCGTGCCTTGGCGCGCCGGCGCGGTCCGCCCCGACCGCCGATACGAGCGTCGCGGCCTTGCTGCTAAAGCATCGGACCTTCGCCGGCTGGCAGTTGGGCGACGGAACGTTCAAAACGCTTCTGCTCAGCCGGCGCTACGTCGATGCCGACGGTAACACCACGCAGGTCGCCACCGAACGGCGGGCGGGTCTCATCTATCGCACGACGACGTTTCTTCCGCATCGCGAGGCAGTGACCGACGATGCCGGCTTCACCGGGAACGTCTTTTGGACGAGCAGCCAGAACGGCTTCACTACGCCGCTGTACGGCGATTTGGCGAAGCAGCGCTATAGTTATGACCTCCTCTTCAACGAAGGAACGACCAGCCTGTCGGGCGAGTCGCGCGGTACGGATACCATCGACGGAAAGCCGTACGCAAATCTGCGTCTCGACGTGCCGCAAGCCGACCCGATCGACCTCGACGTGGATCCGGAGACGGGCGCTTACGTGCGCGCGATCGTCGATCCGGGCGGCCGTCACGAACTCGTCGTTCATATCCTTTCGTACGTGCAAGTCTCGGGAAAACGCCTGATCGGATCGTATCGCATTGGCGACGGCCCGGCCGGCACCTACACGTATTCCGACATCGAGCCCAACCTATCCATCGCCGACGCCGAGCTTCATCCGCCTGCCGCACGGGCCCGCTGGACGTTCGCCAACGACAAGCCCTTTCCGATCGCAACGACGATAAAGCCAAGCCGCGTTCTCGTCGACGCAACGGTCAACGGGGTGAAGGGGCACTTCATCGTCGACACCGGTGCCAACGCGATCTTTCTCAACGAACGATTCGCCGAGCGTGCCAAGGTCGTCAAAGTGGCCGACGCCGGCATCGTGGTTGGAATCAGCGGCGCTCAGCGTGCCACCGTACGGCGGGTCGCGACGATGGAGATCGGCGGCAATACGCTCTCGAACGTCCTCGTGGAAGCGCAGGACTTTAACTCGAGCAACTATTGGGGGCTCGACGATCGCGACTACGACGGGCTGCTGGGGTACGATTTCTTCGCCGGGGCGGTAGTTACGCTCGAGACTGCGGCAAAGGCGATGACGATTGCCGATCCGAGTTTGGCGATCGTCGACCCGCAGGGGTTGGGCGTGCTCGTGGATACCTCGAATCGCATCCCTACCGTTCCGATGACGCTCAACAAGACGATTGCGGTTAATGCGATGCTCGATACCGGCGACCCGGGCGTGGTCGTCTTCGGTCCCGACATCCTGTACAAATACCATCTCCGCATGGCGCGGAGCATCGGCACGCGCGTCGGCGCGGGAAGCGTCGAGTGCGGAAATATCGAGTCGTTGCAGCTAGGCCCAATCGCCTACGGCGGCGCCGCGGCTTGCAAGGTAGAGTCGGGACTTGTGAGCGGCCGCAACGTCCTCGTCGGTCTGGACTTCTTACAGCACTTTGGGATCCAGTTCGACTATCCGCACGGGCGGATGTTCTTCCAGCCCGCGCGGTAGCCGTTTACTCCAAGAGGCGGCTATTGCTTGGTGCAGCTGCCCTTTGCGGTCATCGCCTTGCCCTTCTCGGTCCAGGCCGAGGCGATCGAAATAGTCGTAGGCGTGTACGTCCAGACGTCTTTCTCGTGCGTCGGGTCGGCCGGATAGCTGTTTACGTACGTCATCTTCATGGCGGTCGTGCTTGCCGGTGCCGTTGACGTACCATAGTCGCCGGCCAGCGTGTCGCCGCCCATGCTGACATACATCTGTTTCTTGGGATCGTATCCGATCAGGAAAAAGCTCTTGTGAGTGGGACGGTCACCGTAGGCGCTCTCCTCGCCCATGCCTTCAACCCACAAATTGCTGATTTTCGTAATCGTATACGTCGAGTGCGAGCTGCCCTTGGGGCCGCTGTAGGTGCAGCTCCAACTGCCGACCAGCGTCGAAAGCGCCGCCGGCATGGCTGCCGCGGCATTTGCGGGCCGCACGGCTCCGAGCGTTCCCAGCGCCGCCATCAGCGCCAATCCAAAAAGAGACCGAGAAAGCCTCATGATGCCCTCCTTTTGAGACGAACGATTCGGCGGCTGCTTGCGGCTTTCCGCCGAAAGAAAAGCAGCCGCGCGAATCACGTTGCGGGCTGCTTCTTCTTCAAAATCGCGGTCGGAGGGACTCGAACCCCCAACCTACAAGTTCGTAGCCTGTTGCTCTATCCAATTGAGCTACGACCGCATTTCTTTGTAGTCGACTCGGAGAGAGAGGGATTCGAACCCTCGATACGACTTTACATCGTATAACGGTTTAGCAAACCGCCGCCTTCAGCCGCTCGGCCATCTCTCCACAACCCCGCAAGCCTTTTACGGGGTTTTTCGATTATCTCCTCAGCCGAGCGATCCCGGTCTGAGGCGATTTGCTCACGATTTGCTCACAGCGAGGGCGCTACCTTCGCATTGAGCAGCGACCGTGTAGGCTGCTCACCGCCCCTCGACTGGCTCGCCCTCGCCGGGATGGAGGTAGGTCGAGAGGATGCCGACGCCGTCCGCCAGCATAAGGCTTGCGAAGCCGTGACGCAAGTCTTGAAGTCGAACGCCATCGCAACCTGCGCTCGGACGGGCCTCTCAAACTGGACCGAGACGCGGACCTTGTAGATCTCGCGCTTCTTGACTCGGCCTCGGCTTTCGCCAAAGTCACCCGCGCGACGTCACCGTGCGTCGCTCAATTAGCTGGTCCTCTTTCGTAAACGCCTTCAGGGCATCGTTCATTGCCGTCTGATAGCCCTGCCCTCGCACTCGGCCCTCGCGCAGAACCAATTCAACGTGTCGGAGTCGATCCACATCGTAATGCGAGTCTTCCCCTCGTGCGGAAGCACCGCTCCGCGCCGGCCGCTGCTGAAATCATATGAACTCGCCTTTCCGCGAGACTCGCGAGTCGTGCGGCTAACCTTCGTCGCGATAGTGCGGAAGCTGGGGCTACCCTGTTCTGCCCACGGAGTTACTCCCGAACCTATGGCGAAGCCGTCGGACCTTCGAGCGGTCGCTCGGGAACGACCTCGGCGATCACTCTCGGCGGCCGCGGCGCGCGACGCGACACCAGGCCGTCGATGCCGAGAACGCGCCCGGTCGGCAAGACCAAGCTGATCGCGGAGAGCAGCGCCACCGCACCATCGAGCGCGCCCCAGGCGCTGAACGACCCTAATGCGCCGCGCGTCGCCAGATAGCTGAACGGTAAGAGCACGCCAAAGAGCGCGCCGAAGCGCGTCAGCAACCCGAGGAAGAGCGATATGCCGACGCAGAGCTCGCCAAAGCGCACGAGATCGGCGAAGCCCACGGCGTTGGGCGCGACGATGTTGACGAGAAAGTCGTGATACGGGCCGGCAGTCTTGGCGATGCCGTTCTGCAGATACGTCGCAAAGACGCCGCCGGGCGGCATGAAACGATCGGGGTGCATGAACTTCGGAACGGCGTGGCTCAGCCAAATCGCGCCCGTGAGGATGCGAACCAGCGCGAGCACCAGACCGTACGTTCGCGATGAGGGCAGCACTACGCGACGCTCTCCTTTCGCATGCGAATCAACCCGGCAATCATGGCCGCCGTTTCCGCTGCAGCACGCGGTCGGCGCAGCCGCGCGGCGGCGGCAATCATGCACTCGCGTCGCGCACCGTCGGCGAAGAGCGCGTCGAGGACGCCCGGAAGCTCGTCGATGCGCCGGGTGCGCACGGCGGCGCCGGACTCGATCAGGAGCCGGGCGTTACGCTCTTCTTGGCCGGGAAGCGGTTTGCAGAGCACCATCGGCACCTGCGCGACTAGCGCTTCGGACGTGCTAAGCCCGCCCGGCTTGGTCACCAGCACGTCGGCGGCGTGCATGTAGTCGTAGACGTTCTCGACAAAGCCTAACGCACGAACCGGATAGTTCACCGTTTCCGCGGCGCGCGAGAGACGTTTGCCGATTCGCCGGTTTCGTCCGGCGATGACGACGGCCGCCAGCGGGGTCTGCACCGATTCCAGCGTCGAGAGCATCCGCTCCAGCGGCGCGATTCCCAGGCCGCCGCCCATCAGCAGCGCGATCTGCCGATCGCGCGGCAAGTCGAGCCGCTCGCGCAGCGAGGCCTTCGATTCGCCGCTTTCGACGAACTCGCGACGAACCGGAATGCCGCTGACCGCAATTGTGTCGGATCGCACGTTGCGCGCCAGCAGTGCGTCGCGCATGCTTTCGGTGGCGACGACGTAGCGATCGATGTTCTCGTGAATCCAAAAGCCGTGCACGGCAAAGTCGGTGACGATGGCGACGACCGGTGGAGCGTCGGCATAGGTTCGTTTATATTCGGCCATCGCACCGCTGGGAAACGCATGGGTGCAAACGACGACGTCGGGCCGCTCGCGCAGCATCAGGGCGCGCAAGTTGCTCGCCGTGAACTGGTGGGCCCAGGTACGAAAGCGACCGACCTCAGTGGCGCGCTCGGCGCGGTTATAAATATATTTGTACATTTGCGGAATGGTCTTGACCATGCGCAGGTACCCATCGGAGACGATGCGCGAAACCACCAGCGCGGCATAGTCGTAGGAGTCGACGACCGGAGTCTGCGCTCGCGGCTCGATCGCGCGAAGCTCGGCGCCGACGGCGTTGGCCGCTGAGGAGTGGCCGACGCCGACGCTAGCCGAGAGAAAGAGAACGCGAATTAGGGCTCCTCCAAGAAGTACTCGATGATCTCTTCGGCGACGCTTTGATCGTCGAGCAGATTGCCGGCAAGATCGGTCACGATAAACTGATCCTCGTCGCCCTCGCCGCCTTCGTGATGGAGAACGGCATAGGCAGCACCCTCCTCGGATTCGACCAGCCCGACGACTTCGAACTGTAACTCCGTGCCGTCTCCGGTACCGATTCGCAAGACGTCGTGAAGCTCCAATGGAGCGTGTGATTCGCTGGCACCGTTAGTCGATGGCATCGGCAATCTCCCTTCCTACTGCAAGCAGCGCGCGACGTTGGCTTGATGCTGGGCCAGCGTCCTGGAAAAAACGTGACGCCCGTTCCCGCAGTAGACGTAGTAGAGGTATTCGCTCTTCGACGGATGGAGCGCCGCTTCCAGCGAGGGCCGCCCCGGGTTGGCGATCGGCGTCGGGGGCAGCCCCACGTGGGTGTACGTATTGTAGGGCGAGTCGAGCTTGAGGTCGGCGAACGAGAGCGCCGTTTTATGGCGCGGCAGCGCGTATTCGATGGACGCGTCGACCTGCAGCGGCATGCCCACGTGCAGCCGGTTATAGATGACCGCGGCGATCTGCGGGCGGTCGGAAGCGCTCTTTGCCTCGCGCTCCACCAAGGATGCAATCGTCACCGCTTGCGGGATGGTGACCCGTAAGGCGCGCACGCGCCGTTCGGCGTCGCCCGGCAACTCTTTGAAGAACTCGGCGATCAACGTGTCGGCAACCTGATCCGGCGTGGCGTCCAGCGGTACCAGATAGGTGCTCGGGAAGAGAAAGCCCTCGAGGTTCTTGGTACGCGTGCCGTCGACGACGATGCTGCGTCCGAGAAACTCGCGGGCAAACGGCGCTGCGTCGCCGACGCCTTCGGCGTGCAGGCGGCCGGCGATCTGCGCCGCGGTGAATCCTTCGGGAATCGTCACCCAGGTTGCGACCTGCGCGCCGCCCGTAACCAGCGCCTCCAGCACTTCGCTTTGCGTGCGCCGAGGATCGAACTGGTACTCGCCGGCGCGCACCGCCACGTCCTGTCCGCGCATTCGCGCTAACGCCCGAAAGGTCACGACGTTGCCGATGACGCCCGCCTCGGCCAGTTCTCGTGCGATTTCATCAAACGTCGAACCGCGCGCGATAACGACTCGCGCCCCTCGAGCCGGGTGCGTCCGGTCGCCATAAATCAGATAAAAGAGAAGCCCGCAAGCGCCCGCCACGAGCAATACGGCGACGCCCAGCAGGATCGCCGCGGCTCGCCAAAACCTGCTCACGAAACGGTGCCGCGGCGACGGCGCGCGAGAAACGATTCCAAGATCAGCGCAGCCGCCATTTTATCGACGACTTGGCGCCGTTTGCGGCGGCTGACGTCGGCGGCTACGAGCGTCTTGGTTGCCTGCGCCGTGGTAAGCCGCTCGTCGAAACGATGGATCGTTCCGGTGAAGACGGCGCGGAGCTCCTCAACGAACGCGTCCATGGCCGCAGCCGCAACGCCGCGTTCGCCGCTCAGCGTCAGCGGATCGCCGACGACCAGCTCCCCGACGCCGTAGGAATCGAAGTATTCGCCCAACCGTGCCAAGTCGTTACGCTTGTTGCTGCGCTCGACCGTGCCGACGGGAAGCGCGAACGTCTCGCTGGGATCGGCGACGGCAATGCCTATGCGCTTGCTGCCGACGTCGAGCGCCATGATCATCGCCGCGCTAGGCTCCCAGCGTATCGAGATGCGCCGACGCTTTAGGGCGCCGTCCGAGATGGTGTGCGACGAGCTCTTCGACCGCCGCGGCCGCAGCCGGCGTGGCCGCAAGCGCCGCGCCCTCGTTGCGCGGACGGGCCAGCGCGCGCAGGTTCTCGAGATCGCCGCCCTCGAGTTCCGGCAGCTCGCGCCAGCGCTCGCGACAGCCCCGATCGACCACCCCGCCGGCCTCGGCGTCGAGCCACACCGGCGTCTCCCGCAGCGGCGCGCCGCACCGCACGCAGTCGAAGAGCGGCGGCCCGATGCCTAGCATCTCGAGCAGACGCAGCGAGAAGCGGGGCAATAGCGTGCGCGGCGCGCTCGAACGTGCGATTGCCTCGAGTGCCCCGGTAAGCAACTCGTACACGTCCGCCAGCGCCATTTCCGGCTCGCAGAACGCGTCGACGAGTTCGGCGACCAGTGAAGCGACGCCATAGCGCTCGGGTTCGACCATGCGCTCCCACGGCGCTCGCGCGATGTCGGCCGATACGATGACGTCCAGAGAGCGGCCGCGGTGCATCAGCAACTCGCACTCGTTGGCGAACTCCAGCCGGCCGGCAAAGTGGCTGCGCGCCCGGCGTACCCCTTTGGCGACGGCATCAACCTTACCGCGATCGAGCGTGAAGAGCGTGACGATCCGGTCGGCTTCGCCGAGCGGGCGCGCGCGCAGCACGACGCCCCGCGTCTTATAAGCGCGCGGCGGTGTCGGGATCCTCGGTCTCCTCCGGCTCGGTTTGCGGCGACCCGTTGTTATAGACGCGCACGGCGAGAATGCGCCGGCCGCGCGTACGCTCGACGCGCAGGCGGGTGTGGTCGTCGGCCTCGATCTCTTCGCCTTCGTTGGGAAGGCGTCCGAAAAGGCCCACGGTGTAGCCCCCGATCGTTTCGAAGTCTTCGGTCGGAAGCGTCGTGCCCAGCTTGGCATTGACGTCCTCGATGTTGGTGCCCGCTTCCACGACCGCCTCGACGTCGGAGACGACCGCGATCGGCTCTTGCTCGTCGACGTCGTGCTCGTCGCGAATCTCGCCGACGATCTCTTCCAGCAAATCTTCCATCGTGACCAAGCCGGCCGTGCCGCCGTACTCGTCCACCACGATGGCCAGCGAGAACTTGTCGCGCTGCATCTCGCGCAGCAAGTCCGAGATCTTCTTCGTCTCCGGAACGTGCACGGCGGGGCGCATCAGCGACCGGACGGTGGCGTGCGCGAGCGACCCATTGGCGAGCGCGATGAGCAGCTCGCGGTCGTGGATGACGCCGACGATGTCGTCCTTGGATTCCTGATAGACGGGGAGCTTCGAGTAGCCCTCCGCGATAACGACGTCGAGAACGCGGCGCGGCGAATCGTCGATCGAAACCGCCACCACCTCGGGCCGCGGCTTCATCACCTCGCGGACGATCGTGTCGGCGAACTCCATCACCGAGTGGATCAGCTCGCGCTCTTGCTCCTCGATGACGCGCTGTTCGGCACCGACGTTGACCAGCGAGCGAATGTCCTCTTCGGTGACGTTGATCCGATGCGCGTGACGGATGCCGAACAGTCGTAAGATGCCGTTGGTGAGGATCTCGAACGTGCGCGTGATCGGCGTCAGGATCACGGCGACGTAGTAGATCGGTCCCCCCAGGCGCAGCGCCCAGCGCTCGGAATCTCCCGTGGCCACCGTCTTGGGCACGACCTCGCCGAAGAGCAAGAAGATCACCGTCATCACGATCGTCGAGAGCACCGCGCCCGACGGCAGCTGCAGCGAGATCGCGATGTAGGTGGCCAGCGAGTCCGCCACGAGCAAGACGATGGTGTTACCCACCAGCACGGTGGTGAGAAAGCGGCTCTTCTCGTCTACGAGCGATTGCAGCCGGCGCGAGCCGCGGATGCGACGCTCGGCCAAGGCCCGCGCGCGCAAGCGCGAAATCGAAACGAGCGCTGCCTCGCACGCCGCGAAGAAGGCCGCCAGAAGGACGAGCACGACGAGCGCGATGACTTGGCCCGTCAGGCCCTCGGGAGTACTTCGAGCGGGGTCGCTGTTCAAATCGGCGCCATTATAGCATAACGTGAGGCCGCACCAGCAGATAGATGGCGAGGGCAGCAAGCGTGCCGAGCACCGCTCCCCAGAAAACCTCAAAGGGGCGGTGAATTCGCGCCTCGACGCGGCTCTGCGCGACCAAGAACGCGACGAAGTACGCGAGGATCGCGGCCAGCGGCTTCTGATAGAAGAGCGCCAGCACCGTCGCCACCGCAAACGCGAGCGCGGCATGACCCGAGACCGCCCCGCCTTGCAGCGCCGAACCGCGGCCGACCCAGGCTTTGGCGAAGATGGTGGCAATCGCCGCTACCGCGAGCACGATCAACGCGACGTTTGCCGGGACCGCCTGTACGGCGGCAAAGACGCGCGCCCCGCCGCTCATCAATCCCTGATAGAAAATCAAATATGCCGCCAGCGCCGACCCGACCGCGGCGACTAGTACCGCGCCCGCGGCCGCATCCTTCGCGCTCTTGGCCAACGGATGATGGGCGACGGTGAGCAGATCCACGATCGACTCGATCGCGGTGTTCATCAGCTCTAAGCTCAATACCAGCGCGATGAGCGTGACGGTGGCAACGACGTAGAGGCGATCGAGACGCAGCACCAGCGTCGCCAGCAACACCAGCAGCGCGATGAGAAAATGCACGCGCATGTTCGGCTGCGTGCGCGTGGCATAGATGATGCCTTCGAACGCGTGGTGGAACGACCGCATCATACGGCTGCGGTCGATCGGCAGATAGTGCGGCTCTTTTTTGCTGCGCTCGTCGGCGGGTGAGTGAGGCGGGTTGTGAACCGGATGGTGCATTAATACGGCCAGGGCAGCGCGATGCTTTGGGCCAGGCGCCGTTCTTCGCGTTCCATTATCCGGCGCTCCGCGCGCTCGTTGTGGTCGTGTCCCTTGAGGTGGAGCAGTCCGTGGATGAGCAGCCGGTAGATCTCGCGCTGGATCGGCGCGTCGTAGCCGGCAGCTTGGCGCCGAGCCGTCTCGACCGAGATCACCACGTCGCCGAGCAGGCGTTCCGCTTCGCCGGGCGCGCCGTCCAACGCGAAGCTCAGCACGTCGGTCGGCGTGTCTTTGCCGCGGTATTGCCGGTTGAGCGAACGGATCGACGCATCGTCGACCAGCGAGAGCGAGAGCGCCGACTCGGGCGGTTCGCCCAACGCCGAGAGCAGACGCCGCGCCGTTGCCACCAAGGCCCGTCCGTTGATGCCGCTGCGCCGCACGTCGTTACGGTAGTAGATCATGAGTAGGCTCGAACGATCTTGGCAACCAGCGGATGACGAACGACGTCGGCGTCGGTGAGCTCGACGACGCCGATCTCGTCGATGGCCGCGAGGCGCCCGGCGGCGGCGCGCAAGCCGCTGCGCTGGCCGCCCGGCAGGTCGATTTGCGTTACGTCACCGGTAACGACCATCTTCGAGCCGCTGCCCAGACGCGTCAGAAACATTTTGAGCTGATCGTCGGTGGCGTTCTGCGCTTCATCGAGTATTACGAACGCGTCGGAGAGGGTCCGGCCGCGCATGTAGGCCAGCGGCGCAACCTCCAGCGTACCCCGTTCCATATACTTGCCGACCACGGTATCGTCGAGCAGATCGCCGAGCGCATCGAAGAGCGGGCGCATATACGGATCGACTTTTTCCCGCAAATCGCCGGGAAGAAAGCCCAGCCGCTCGCCGGCTTCGACCGCCGGACGCGAGAGCACCACGCGCGAGGCCTCGTGGCGCTTGAGGGCGCGCACCGCCATCACGATGGCGAGGTAGGTTTTCCCGGTGCCGGCCGGACCGATGCCGATGGTGAGCGTCGAGTTTTCGATGGCTTGCACGAACTCTCGCTGTCCCGCGGTTCGCGGGCGAACTTCGCGGCCGCGATGCGTGCGTAAGAGCGTGGCCGGCAGCGCTGCTCCTTCGGGCTGCTTCTGGGCGTCGGAGAGCGCCAGTGCGACGTCGTCGGGCGTTATGTGCGCACCGCCGACGGCCGCCTCGAGGACGCGCCGCACCACACCCTCGGCGCGGCGCACGGCGGCATCGTCGCCGGCCAGTAATAAACGGTCGCCGTCGGCATGGACGGCGACGTCGAGCGACGACTCGATGGCCGAGAGATTGCGGTCGTATTCTCCGAAGAGCCGGACGCGATCCGATAGCTCGTGAAGGTCGATTGAGCGTTGGGCGGTCAACGCCGGAACGGTTCGTCGCGCAAGCCGCGAGGGCTTCCCAGAATTTCCGCCGCGATGATGCCGCGGACGGCATCCCCCCGGCCGGCAAAGAGCCGGTGCGCCGACGACCGGGGCACCGGCGCCACCGGCCAAGGAAGCTCGGCGGGCTGAGGAGCGGGTGCTGCACGAGGCTGGGGCGGCGCGGGCGCCGCACGAGGCCGAGGCGGAGCGGCCTGCGCCTGGGCTTGGGCCTGAAGGGCGGCGACCAACTCCTTGACGGTGGCCTGGCGGGGCGGCGGCGCGACGGGGCCGAGCCCGGGACGCTGCTGGGCGGCCGAGGCCTTGCGGATGCTGGAGACGATGCTGCTAGTGACGCCGACGAGCAACAACACGACCCAGACGATCACTCCGACTTCGCGCATCGCTGCGAGCTACTTCGTGCCTGGGATGGGCGGCGGTTGGCCCTCGTTCGGTGCCTCAGTCGAGGCCCCGATCGAAGAGCGCATTTCGGTATCTGCCTGCACGTTCTTCAAGCGATAATAATCCATGACGCCGAGGTTGCCACTGCGAAACGCCTGCGCGATCGCCTGCGGAATGGTGGCTTCGGCCTCGACGACCTTGGCGCGCATGGCCTGCGTTTCGGCCTTCTGTTCTTGTTCGGCGGCGAGCGCCGCGTACTGCCGTTCTGCGGCCTTTGCTTGCGCGATGCGCCGGTCGGCCTCGGCTTGGCTTGTCTGGAGCTCGGCACCGATGTTCTTGCCGACGTCAACGTCGGCGATGTCGATGGAAACGATCTCAAAGGCGGTTCCGGCATCGAGCCCCTTCGCCAGCACCGCCTTGCTGATGCGGTCGGGATACTCGAGGACTTCCTTGTGGTCGATGGCCGCGCCGACGGCGGAAACGACACCTTCGCCGACACGCGCGATGATGGTTGGTTCGCCGGCGCCGCCGACGTAGCGATCGAGATTGCTGCGGACCGTGATTCGCGCCTTCACGTTGAGCTGAATACCGTTCTGCGCGACGCCCTGGAAGATCGGGGTCTCGATCACCTTCGGATTCACCGACGTCTGCAGCGCTTCGAGCACGTTGCGCCCGGCTAGGTCGATGGCCGCGGCACGCTGCCATTCCAGCGGAATCTCGGCGCGCTGCGCGGCAATCATGGCCAGCGTAACGTTCTCGACGTTGCCGCCGGCCAGATAGTGCGACTGCATCTGATCGACGGTAAGATTGAGGCCGGCCTTGCGCGCACGGACGTAGTTAGTGACGATGACGCTGGGCGGGATGCCGATGAGGCGCATGCGCACCAGCGCAATAATCCCCAGCGGCACGCCGGCCGCGATGGTGCGGATCCACAGACCGATCGGGAAGTAATAGAGAAACGCAAAGAACGCAATAACCAGGACGAGGAGGACGACGATAGCGCCGACCTCACTGCCGATAGCCATTATTTCTCCTCTCCGAGAACGGGTTCGACAAAGACGCGTGCACCTTCCACGCGCACGACCTTAATGGGAGTCCCCTGGGCGATGAACTCACCGGCGGTGAGGACGTCGACGCGACGTCCGTCGATCGAAGCGATGCCGGCCGGACGCAGATACGTGGCGGCCGTTCCGGCGCGGCCGCGCAGACTCCGAAAGTCGCTGCTGGCCACGTAATCCGGCCCTTGCGCGGCGGAGAGCGCGAGGCGCTGCGCCCAGGCGTTCTGGGGCACGGCGCGCACGACGAGCGAGAAGCCGATGACCGTCAAAACGATGGCCGTCGCCAGCGTTTCGATTCCAATGAGTAAGAACGGCAGGCCAAAAGCGAGCAATGCCGCGACCACAAGCGCACAGACCCCCAAGATTCCCGGCACCCCGTGGCCGGGGACGACGTGCAGTTCCCACAAGATGCCGACGAGGCCGAGGATCGCCAGCACGGCGACGAAGCCGTTGGAGAATCCGGAATAAATGTGCGAGCCGAAAAAGAGCGAGAGCGCGCCCACGCCGATCAAACCGGCGATGCCGTGCAGCGTCTGCATCTCGATCAAGAGCCCGAGCATACCCAACGTCAACAGCAATCCGCTCACGACGGGATTGGTGGCAAATCGCGCCAGCTGCTCGCCCCAACTGTAGGTTTCGGTGACGCGCGGAGGGTCGGAAAGCTTGAGCTGCGCGAGGGCCGCATCGAGCGACGGCGCCGTCGCATCGGCCATACCGGCGCGCAACGCGTCGCTGGTATTGAGCGTGAGAATGGCGCCGCTGCGCTTATATTCGGGGAGATCGACGTTCTTATCGACCATCGCGCCGGCGATCTGCGAGTTTCGATGGTTGCGCTGCGCCGTGGATTCGAACTCGGCGCGCAACGCGGAGATCACCTTCTCGCTGGCGGGCACCGCGCCGCCGGCCTGAACCGGCTCGGCCGCGCCGATCGAGGCGCCCGGCCCGAGCACGATGCGATTGGCCGACAGCGCGATCAGCGCCGCGGCCGAATAGGCGCGCTCGCCGACGTACGCGACCACCGGCTCCCGAGCTGAAAAAATGGCGTCGCGGATTCGAAAGGCCGCGTCGACGAGCCCGCCGGGGCTGTTGACGTCGAGCACGATCGCCCGCGCGTGTTCCTGGTTCGCCTCGTCGACCGAGCGCTCGACCAGGTGCGCCATACCGTCGTCGACGGTTCCCGTGATCGGAACCACCACTACCGGAGCCCCCGCCGGCGCGGCGGCGGCGGCCATGCCGGCCATTCCAATGAGTAAAAGCGTGGCCGAAACCCACGCTCGGAGCCGCTGTGCGTTCATATGCGCTGCTACCTGGGGTTAGGCTGGGAAGTTACGCTCCCAGCCCCTCATGGTGGGCTCTTGGGGCGTGTGAAGGGAGGCGCGGAGGCAGGATGCCGGGAGCGCCGACGAGGCGAGCAGCATTTTCGCAGGATGCGAAAATGCGCGCGTCCCCAAGAGCCCACCATGAGGGGCTGGGAGCGTAGCTACGCTGAGAGTAGTTCGGTGACGATTTGGCGGACGAGGTTGCCGTCGGCTTGGCCTTTGAGCTGCGGCATGACGACTTTCATTACGGCGCCGGCGTTGCGCGATTCGGCCGGAAGTTCGGCGAGGACGCTCTGAACGATTTCGCGCACTTCGGCCTCGGAGCGTTGCGGCGGCAGATAGGCCATCAGAATTTCGCGCTCGGCGCGTTCTTTTTCGGCCAGATCGGTGCGGCCGGCGCGTTCGAACTCGGTCAGCGAATCGCCGCGCTGCTTCACCAGACGGCGCACAACGTCGAGCTCGTCGGCGTCGGAGAGTTCGCGGCCACCCTCCGAACGCTTATAGATAAAACCAGAGAGCGCCGACCGCAGCGTATCTAAACGCAGCTGGTCGCGCGCTCTCATCGCATCCTTGAGGTCCGAGGCGATTCGGTCTTTGAGCGCTCCCACGATTTACGGGTGCGCGTTATGCGCGGCGCTTGCGCGCGGCGGCCGACTTCTTCTTCTTGCGAACGCTCGGCTTTTCGTAGTGCTCGTGCTTGCGCGCTTCCGCGAGTATCCCCGCCTTCTGGGTGGCCTTCTTAAAACGGCGCAGCGCGCTCTCGATCGTCTCGCCGGGTGCGATGCGAACTTCCATTAAATTACAACCCCCCTTTCGGCGTGCCGGCAGAATCTTTCCGAGCACGAAAAATTAGGCCCCAAAGGGCCTCCTGCAGTAGCCTAGCACAGCGCTCCGGGCAGCGTCAAATAGAGAGCAGTCCTAGCCGGGGGGCCACGCCATCGGGCGCCCTGCAAGCACGTGCACGTGCAGATGCCCGACGGTCTGCCCGCCATCGGGACCGGTGTTGACGACGAGACGAAAACCGGCCGCGCCGCCGTGCTCGCGGCCTAGCCGCGCCGCGACCGAGAACAAGCCCGCGGCGAGCGCATCGCCGCCGTCACCGATCGACTCGACCAGCGACGGAAAATGATCGAGCGGAATGACCAGCAGGTGCGTTGGCGCTTGTGGATTGAGATCTTCAATTGCCACGACGTTTTCGTCGCGATAGACGATCTTGGCCGGCACGTCGCCGGCGGCAATTTTGCAGAAAATGCACTCGTCCATCAATGCGTCCGGATGTTAAAGGTCCACGATTTCGTGGTGGTGTTTCCGGCGAGATCGGCGACGCGTACGGTGACGCGAACGGGGCCTTCCGGGTAGGCATACGAGGGCAGGTACTGGATGAAATGCTCGGTGCGAACGCACTGCGAGGTTACGTCGCGACCGTCGATCCAGAGCAGCGCGCTGGCGGGATTGACCGCAACGGCGTCGGAGGCAAAGGCGGCATAGACGGCGGGGCGGTCGTTGTTGATGGTTTCGCCGTTGTCCGGCGCAAAGTCGGAGATTCCCGGCGGTACGCTGGAGGCCGAGACCGTCTGCGGTGCCGGCGCCTGCGCGACGGTATTACCGACCGTTAGACGCCCGATCAGCGTGACGTCCTCGAAGTTCGCACCGCGCGGAATCGTGTAGCTGCCGGCGTAGACGCCCGGGGAGCCGGCGCGCATCGCCTGATCGAGCACGTCCGAGCCGATGTCGAAGGCCGCGGCACCGCCCGGCGTCCCGCGCAGGGTTACGTGGATCGTATCGCCGGCGCGCAACGGACGCGTTGCATCGCTATCCACACTGGTGATGGTGACGCCGCCGCTTTGGCTACCGTTCACCGCAGCGCGGCTGGCGAGAATCTCGCGTACCTCGTTGGTCTCGACGTTGTAACGCACGGTAACTTGGTCGCGCGGCCGAAGGTCGCTCATCGCGGCCCCTTTGCCGTTGAGCGAAACCTCGGTGGTTCGTCCGGCAGCGATCACCTGGCCGTCGTCGAGGACGAATCGATTGCCGGCGATCGCAACGATATGGCCGTTGCGCGAGCCGTACTCGTCAACGACGCGCGTGACGCGGCCGTCTTTGCGCATCTCGACGCGCGCGAAGTCGCCCGGACGGATGTCGCTCAGTTCGCCGGGCGAAGTCACCGAAACGTTCACGTCTTCCATATCGATCTGCGCGTTGGGTGCGACTCCGATCACTTTGAGGCCGCCGTTGTACTGCAGCGCGATCGTCGGCGGATCGGAGAGCACGTCGACCGCGGCAACGGTACCAAAGCGCTGAAAGCCGCTGCCGGTTCGAACCATCCCGTTGCCCGATCGGCCGACGAGCTGCGCGACGATCGTAACGGTATTGGCGTGCCGGTCGAAATGCGTTTGCGCGCCGAGCACGTCGGTAAAAAAGCGCAGCGGCACGTACTGGACGTTTTTGACGTCGAGGGGCGGCGCGTCGAGCAGGACCTGGTCGCCGTCGACTTGTGCCACGCGGCTGCCGATCGTCAGAACGACCGAACGCGATCCCACTTGGGTTATGAGATGCTTACCGGAGTGCTCGAAGGGTAACCCGAGGGCCTCGATGGTGCGTCGCACCGGCACGAACAGAACGTTGTGTTCGAATCGCGGCGGCGGATCGAGCGACAGGACGTCACCGTTGATGATGACGGTAATCGGCTTCGGCTGCGCTCCCAAAAGGATCAGAGCCAGCAGCGCTAAGGCCCTTTTCATGCGTACTCCAAGACCTCTCGATAAACGTCGGCGGTCGCGCGCGCGCAGCGATCCCAGCTGAGCCGTCGCGCCACTTCCCTTCCCAAGTTGAGCGATCGCTCGCGGAGTCCCTCGTCGGCGAGCGTGCGCTCCAGCACCCGGCGCAGCGCCGAGGCGTCGCGCGCCGGAAAGGTGAGGGCCGCCTCGGCGAGCTCTTCGGGGACCGCATCTTGGCAGGCGATCACCGGACAGCCGGCCGCCATCGCCTCGAGCATCGGCAGTCCAAAGCCCTCACGGAGCGCCGGCTGCACCAGCGCCCGGGCTCCCGCATAATATTCGATGAGGCGTTCGGCACTAACGTCGCCCAAGGGCAGGATCGCGCGCGAGAGGCCGCTGCGCCGCTGCAGTTCGCCGCCAAAGTCGTCGGCGCCGGTAACGTACAGATCGACCTGCCATCGGTCGGGCAGCGCCGACCATGCGGTAAAAAGCGTCGCCAGGTCTTTATGCTCGCGGTGATTTCCGACGTAGAGCACATACGGCCGCCGGCCTACGTGCGGCGGCACCGGCTTGAGAAACGCCTCGGTGACGCCCAGCGGAATCACCCGTACTTTACCGCGATCTACGCCGAGCAGCTCCACCAGATCGTCGACCGTCCGCGCGTCGTCGGTGATCACCCGCGAAGCGCGCGCACAGGCCCAACGCACCACCGTTTGATAGTAGGGCGCCACCTTGGCTTTGAAATACTGCGGGAAGCGCAGATGAATCAGGTCGTGAATCGTGATGACGAACTTGGCCGGTACGACGAGTGGAACGTAGAGCGCGAGGAAGTGAATCAGATCGAGCCGGGCGCGGCGCATCGCCAACGGCAGCCGCACCTGTTCGTTCCAGCCGAAGTTGCCGCCCCCGGAAAAGGCGACGTATTCGTACTCCGCAGCGACGCGCGGCAGTCGCGCGGCGAGCTCGGCCGCATACGTCTTCATACCGACCGACATCTGACGCGTCAGCCGCGCGTCCAGGCCGACGCGCGAACGGCTCACCGTAAAAGGGCTTTTCGCGCCGCGACGGCCGGATAGAGCGCCGAACGGTAGGCGACGTACCAACCGCGCGGGCCGTCCAGCAACGCGCCTTTGCGCAGCAGCAGCCACAGCAGCCGGGGAATGCTCGCCGCGACCGCGGTCATGACGCGCCCTAGCGAAGGCGGCAGCTCTCTGGCCTCGATCGACGTGTAGCGGTCGTACTTTATGCGGTAGGTCGAAACGTCGGGGTACGAATAGTGCAGCAGCGTGCCAGGCAGTTCCGGTGCCGGCCCGTCGCAGACCCAGCCCTCGTGCACTGCGGCATCGCTTCCCGCCGCGGGATGCGCCTGTAGTCGCGCGCCCCCCGTCGGGAAGAGGCGCAGGAGCGACTCGTTGCGCCAGACGCGCATCGGCTTACCGCAAAAATACGTCGTGCGCCGCAGACGGTAGCCGTTAGACTCGCCGCTTGCCGACAGAATCGAAGCGCAAAGCACGTCGTCGAGCGCCTCGTCCGCGTCGATCATCAGCGTCCACGGCGTCGTTACCTGCGATAGCGCGAAGGTACGGGCATCGACGAAGTCGGTCCACTCGCGCTGAATGACGTTGGCGCCGGCCGCGCGAGCGAATTGAATCGTGTGATCGCGCGAGCACGCGTCGAGCACCAGGATCTGCATTCCGCGGGGGAGGCTGGTTAGGGCACGCGGCAGATTGCGTTCTTCGTCGCGGGTGAGAACGACGGCGGTAATTAGGCCTGCGTCCAGGTGGCCGCCTCAACGACTCCGGAGCGATTCTCCATGCGTTCCTCGTGGGCGAGAGCCGCACCGATAAAGTCGCGGTAGAGCGGCGCCGGGCGATCGGGTCGCGAGCGGAACTCGGGATGCGCCTGCGTGGCCACGAACCACGGATGCATGTCGGCCGGAAGCTCGACGACTTCGACCAGGCGCGTCTTTCCGATCGCATGGTGTCCGGTGAAGCGCATGCCGTGCTCCTCGAAGATGGGACGATAACGATTGTTGAACTCGTAACGATGCCGGTGGCGCTCGCTGATTTCGAGCTCGCCGTAGGCCCGAGCCGCCAGACTGCCCTCCTGCAGCGTGCACGAATAAGTACCCAAGCGCATCGTTCCGCCGTACATCTCGAGATTGCGCTGATCGGGCATGAAGTCGATGACCGGGTCGGTGCTCGTCTCGTCGACTTCGCTGGTCATGGCTTCGGGCAGGCCGCAGACGTTGCGGGCGAACTCGACGCAGGCCAGCTGCATGCCGTAGCAGATGCCCAAGAACGGAATCTTACGCTCGCGGACGTGTTGAATTGCGCGCAGCTTGCCCTTCACGCCGCGCGCGCCGAATCCCGGGGCCACGACCACGCCGTGCGCACCGCGCAAAACCTCGACGCCCTCGTTCTCGACCAGCTCGGAATCGATACGCCGTATCTCGACCGCAGCGTGATGGAAGACGCCGGAGTGGTGCAGCGCCTCGTTGATGGAGATATATGCGTCCTTTAGCTCGACGTATTTGCCGACCAGTGCGATCGTGACTTGGTGGCGGGGGTGCAGGATGCGCTCGGAAATCCCGACCCAATCGTCGAGCTTCGGCGCGGCCGCCGGCAAGTTGAGCTTGCGAATTGCTGCCTGCGCGAGGCCCTCGGCTTCGAGGTTGAGCGGCACCTGATAGATCGTGCGCGCGTCGCTGTTTTGCACCACGGCGCCCGGCGGAACGTCGCAGAAGAGCGCGATCTTCTCCTTCAGCTCCAGCGGCATGGGCAGCGCCGACTGGGTGCGGCAGACGATGGCATCGGGTGAGATACCGATGCCGCGCAGCTCGCGCACCGAGTGCTGCGTCGGCTTGGTCTTGAGCTCGTCGGCGGCGCCTAGGTGCGGCAACAGCGTCAGGTGCACGAACATCACGTTCTCGTCGCCGACGTCGTAGCGCATCTGGCGGATCGCTTCTAAGAACGGCAGGGATTCGATATCGCCGACCGTTCCGCCGACTTCGACGATGCAGACCTCCGCGCGGCTCGCTTCGGCGACCCGCTTGATGTGCGCTTTGATCTCGTTAGTGATATGCGGGATGACCTGCACGGTTGCGCCGAGATAATCGCCGCGGCGCTCCTTCTCGATAACCGAGTTGTAGATTTGTCCGGTCGTGACGTTGTTGGCGCGCGTCAAATTCTCGTCAATGAAACGCTCGTAATGCCCCAGATCGAGATCCGTCTCGGCCCCGTCTTCGGTAACGAAAACCTCGCCGTGCTGATACGGGTTCATCGTACCGGCGTCGCAGTTGATGTAGGGGTCCAGTTTCTGGATGGAAACGCTAAGGCCGCGCGACTTCAGGAGTCGTCCGAGCGAAGCTGCCGTGATGCCTTTGCCAAGCGAACTCACGACGCCCCCGGTGAAGAATATGTACTTCGCCATCTGGGGCAGTTAACGTTCTCCTATCTCTTTTGTTAGACCTCTGGGGGGCCGGCCGGCGGCCCGGACGTAGCGCTCCATGCCCGCGTAATCAGAACGCACCTCAATTACGAAGTCTTTAAGGGCAGTGGCGGCAAGCTGCGACAAGGCCGCGATCGTCGGCGGAGCCGCTTCGAGCAACACCAGCGCGTGCGGGTTGAGGATCTCCCGCATTTGCGGCAAGAGGCGGCCGTATATCGCGAGCCCGTCGCGGCCGCCGTCCAGCGCAAGGCGCGGCTCGAACGAGAGCGGGTCGGGTCGGTTCGGAATATCGTTGGTCGGCACGTACGGCAAGTTGGCGATCACGACGTCGTACCGCTGGGCGTTTACCGGCGCGATCAAATCGCCGAAAATAAAGCGGCAGCGACCGGCGACGTTTAGCCGGCGAGCGTTTTCGCGCGCGACGCCCAACGCGGCGGGGGAAGCGTCGACGGCATCGACGAGCGCCCGCGTCTCCGCAGCGATCGTGCAGGCGATAGCGCCGCTTCCGGTGCCGAGATCCAGTACCGCCGGCACCTGCTCGCGCGGCATCTCTCGCAAAAAGGCAATCGCATCGTCGACGAGGTGCTCGGTCTCGGGGCGCGGGACGAGCACCGACTCATCAACGACAAACTCGCGGCCGTAGAATCCGGCGCTTCCCAACACGTAGGCCAGCGGCCGTCCCGCGGCGCGGCGCTCGCATAGGGTAAAGAACTGCGCGGCATCGCCCGCGCGGCTGGAATCGCCGCCATGAGCCACGATCCACGAGCGTGGGCGCTCGAGCACGCGCTCGAGCAGCAAAAGTGCATCCGCGCGCGGCGATCGGCTCGAACGCTCGAGCAGCCCGGCGCCGCGAGCGAGCGCATCGTCGATGGTCACGCCGGCTCGCCCGCCAGCAAACGAGCGCGTTCGTCGGCGATAAGCTCCTGCGCGATGGGGGCAAGATTGCCGTCCATGATGCCGCGGATGTTTCCGAAGTTGCGGTTGATCCGATGATCGGTGACGCGGTCTTGCGGAAAGTTGTAGGTTCGGATTTTCTCCGACCGCTCACCGGTGCCGACCTGCGAACGGCGCAACGAATCTACGGCTTCTTCCTGTTCCCGGCGCTTGCGGTCGTAGAGCGTAGCACGGAGCATCTGCATCGCCTTCTCGCGATTCTGCTGTTGCGAGCGTTCCTGCTGCGAGGCCACGACGATGCCCGTCGGAAGGTGCGTGATGCGGATCGCCGACTCGGTCTTGTTGACGTACTGGCCGCCCGCACCCGAGGCTTTGTACGTATCGATCTGAAGGTCCGCGGGCCTAATCTCGACTTCGACGTCGTCGTCGACCTCGGGCAAAACGGCTACGGTGGCGGTGCTGGTGTGGATGCGCCCCTGCGCTTCGGTTGCGGGAACGCGTTGCACGCGATGGACGCCCGACTCGTGCTTGAGAAAGCGATACGGCTCGCCGTTTTTGATGCTAAAAACTATCTCCTTATAACCGCCCGCCTCGCTGGTGCTCTCGGAGACCAACTCGGCCCTCATGCCGGCGTTCTCGGCAAAGCGCATGTACATGCGGGCGAGGTCGCCGGCAAAGATCGCCGCCTCGTCGCCGCCCGTACCCGCGCGGATTTCCACGAACACGTCGCGCGAGTCGTTGGGGTCGCGCGGCGCCATCAGCTCGCTAAGCTCGCTTTCTAATGCGGCCGCACGCTCGCGCAGCCGTTTATTCTCGTCGCCGGCAAGCTCGCGCATCTCGGCGTCTTCGGAGCGGGTAAGCGCTTCATTAGCTGCAATCTCGGCGAGCGTTGCCGCAAGCCGGCGATAGGTTTGCACGGGGGGCTCGAGTTGCGCGCGCTCCTTGACGAGCGCCGTGTATCGCGATTGGTCGAACGTGCCGGTCGGGTTGGCCAACTGCGCCTCGATCTCGTCGAAACGCCGGGCCATCGACTCTAGGCGCGCGTTCAGACTTCGGCGGCCGCTTTCTTCGCCTCGCGCGCGGCCTTACGCGCGGCGGCCTCCTCCTGCTTGAGTCGTGCGGCAGCCGAGCGCTGATTGAACTTATCCACGCGACCGGCGGTATCGATGAGTTTCTGCTGACCGGTAAAGAGGGGGTGGCACGCCGCGCAGATTTCCACGGCGATCTCCGGCAGCGTCGATCCCGTCACGAAGCTATTGCCGCAAGCACAGTGGACCCGGGCCTGCGGGTGCCACTTAGGATGAATTTTGACCTTCACAACTTCTGCATTATAGCAGGGGTGTCAAAAGGAGGCTCTTGCGCCATTCCAAGAAGCCTGAGAGGGTGAAGCCCCTAGTACTTTTAGCTGCCTCCGCCGGCGTCGCGGCCGCCGCCGGACTTTCGATCTGGGCGCCCGGCGCCCGCCTCGCTGCCGCTGCCGCGACACCCCCGCCGACGCCGCCGCCGATCGGCTCGCCGGTGACGCCTCCGCCCGCGGCCCCGGTGCCGAGCTCGACGCCTTCGACGACCATTCCATCGACCAAGGCGACGCCGAACGCGCATCCATCACCAGCGCCGCCAAACCCGCGCAAAGGCATCGAAGGCGTTTGGGAGGTCGCGATTCAGCATACCAACAGCACCGACTACACGCACTTCTTGCTGTCGCAGACCGGCGATCAAATTAGCGGTACGTACGTCGACGGAAAGACGAAGTATCCGCTGGCGGGATCGCTCGACGGTCAACAGATTCGGCTGATCGTAACGATGCCCAACGGCACGACGTTGTTGATGGAGGGCAAACTCGACGGCACGAGCGATATGATCGGGGAGATGACGACGCCCAAAGGCGAGGTTCCGTTCACCGCATCCTATCGCGCGAAAACGAACTGGATCGAGAACGTCAACCCGTCGCCCGGTGGCGTGCCGTCGCAAGGCGGTTACACTCCGCCCTAAGAAGAAGCGGGCCAGTCGCATTCGAACTCGGACACATTCGTCGCGCGACATCGTGTCGCGCTCCTATCGTCTGCCTCGCGCCTCTCGCACTCCTTGCTCCGGCGCTCGGTCAGACGGTCCTCGTCCGAACGCGACCGGCCCGCTTCTCCTAAGAGACTCGCTTTAGCGTTCGGCTAGGCGGCGTTCGACGTATGGAACGAGGCCGCCGGCGTCGATTAGCGCGCGCATAAACGGCGGAAACTCGGCGGAGTGATAGGTCGTGCCTTTCGTGACGTTGCGGATGACGCCGCTAGCCGGTTCGAGCTCGATTTCGTCGCCGGCTTCGATGCCGTCGACGGCTTCGGCCGACTCGAAGATCGGTAAGCCGATGTTGAGCGCGTTGCGGTAAAAGATTCGCGCGAAGCTCTTGGCGATGACCGCCGACGTGCCCGACCCCTTGATGGCGATCGGCGCTACCTCGCGGCTGGAACCGCAGCCGAAGTTGGTTTCGGCGACGATGATGTCGCCGGGCTTCATGCGCGCCGTGAACTCCGGATCGAGCCCCTCGAGCGCGTGCCTTCCCAACTCGGCTTGATCGATGATGTTGCAGTACTTACCGGGGATGATAACGTCGGTGTCGACGTTCTTTCCGTATTTATGGGCGCTTCCGCGCAGTTTCGATTCCAAGATCCTTCTCCGCTAAAGCAGGCTGATCGCTTTTTCGCGCTTCGCCGCGCTGAGGGTGACGTTGCTGAGGTCGAGCTCCGCGACGGTTCGCGGGTCGGTGATGCGCCCGGCGATCGCCGAGGCGGCGCAGGTTGCCGGCGAAGCGAGATAGATCTCCGCCTTCGGCGAGCCCATGCGGCCGACATAGTTGCGGTTAGTCGTCGAGATCGCGCGCTCGCCGTCGCCCAGCGTACCCATGTGCCCGCCGAAGCAGGCGCCGCAGCCCGGCGTGTTGACCGCGCAGCCGGCGGCGGCCAGCGTCGTAAGCACGCCTTCCTGCGCGGCCTGCATCCAGACTTTCTGCGAACCGGGATTGACGATCACGCGCAGGTTCGACGCGATGCGCTTACCCTCGAGAATCTTGGCGACAATGCGCAGGTCGTCGATGTAACCGTTGGTGCACGAGCCTATGAAGACTTGATCGACCGGAAGATCTTCGCGCACGACCTGGGAGATCGGATGCACGTTATCGGGCGTGTGCGGACAGGCGACTTGCGGCTCGAGGGAGCTTATGTCTATGGCAATCGTCCGCTCGTAAACGGCGTCGGGATCGGCGCGCTCGACGACGAACGGGCGATCGGTGCGCTCTTTGACGTAGGCGATCGTCTTTTCGTCAGCATGGAAGATACCGTTCTTCGCTCCGGCCTCAATCGCCATGTTGGCCATGGTGATGCGTCCGGTAATGGGAAGCTCGTCGACCGTCGTGCCGTGGTACTCGATGGCGCGGTACGTCGCGCCGTCGATCCCCAGCTCGCCGACGGTGCGCAGCATGATGTCTTTAGCGAAAACCATGTTTCCGAGCGATCCGCTGTAGACGATCTTGATCGAGCCGGGAACCTTGATCCAGACTTCGCCGAGCACGAAGGCCGCCGCGATGTCCGTCGAACCCATTCCCGTTGCGAACGCACCGAAGGCGCCGTACGTGCAGGTGTGCGAGTCGCCGCCGACGATGAGCTCGCCCGGTGCGACCAAGCCTTCTTCGGGAAGCACGACGTGCTCGATGCCGCCACGGCCAACGTCGAAGAAGTGTTCGATGTTTTGCTCCCTGGCGAAATCTTTCATGAGCTTAGCGAGCTTTGCCGACTGGGCGTCCTTGGCCGGCACGAAGTGATCTTCGACCAGGGCGATCTTGCCGGGGTCGAAGACGCGCGTCGCGCCCTTCATGCCGCGCATCACGCCGATGGCGACGGCTGCGGAGAGCTCGTTGGCCAACACGAGGTCGGTCTTCGCGTTGACGATCTGGCCGGGTTCGACGCGTTCGAGCCCGGCGTGCCGCGCGAGAATTTTTTCGGTAAGCGTCATGCCCATGATAAGGACATTATAGCGCGAAGTACGCTTAGGACCCTCTGAGATGCATCACGACCGAACCTTTGGTTTTGCCACGCGCGCCCTTCACGCCGGGACGCCTCCCGATCCGGCGACCGGGGCACGCGCCGTGCCGATATATCAGACGGCGGCCTACGTCTTCGGCTCGACCGAACAGGCGGCGGAGCTCTTTGCGCTGCGCAGCTACGGCCACATCTACAGCCGCATCAGCAATCCGACGGTTGCCGCGTTCGAGGAGCGGATGGCCAGCCTGGAAGGCGGCCTGGGCGCCGTAGCCTTCTCCAGCGGGCTGGCGGCGCAGCTTTGCACCGTCGTCGCGCTGGCGCAGGCCGGCGACCACGTCGTCTGCACGCAGAGCGTTTACGGCGGCACGATCACCCAGCTCGGCGTCACGATCAAGCGGATGGGCATCGAAACAACGTTCGTTCCCGTCGACGACTTCGCCGCGATGAGCGCGGCCATCGGTCCGCGAACGCGGATGCTTTTTGCCGAAACCGTCGGCAACCCGTCCGGCGTCGTCGCTGATATCGCGGCGCTCGCGGAGACGGCGCACGACGCCGGCGTGCCGCTGGTCGTCGACAACACCTTCGCGACACCGTACCTTTGCCGGCCGATCGAGCGCGGCGCCGACATCGTCGTTCATTCCGCGACCAAGTTTCTCAACGGACACGGAACGGCTATCGGCGGCGTGATGGTCGAATCGGGCCGCTTCCCGTGGTCGAATGGCCGCTTCCCGCTGCTCTCCGAACCCAGCCCCGGGTACCAGCAGAAAGTTTTTACCGAAACCTTCGGCGAGTACGCGTTCCTGATGCGCGCGCGCGCCGAGGTTCTGCGCGACGTCGGCGCACAGATGTCGCCGATGGACGCGTGGCTGATGCTTCTCGGGCTCGAGACGCTGCCGCTGCGGATGCAGCGCCACATCGCCAACGCCGCCGCGATCGTCGCGTTCCTAAGAGACCGTCAAGAGGTCGCGTGGGTTCGCGAACCGCAGATGGGCTCGATCTTTACGTTCGGTTTGCGCGGCGGCCGTGAAGCGGGGCGGCGTTTCATCGACGCCCTGCAGCTGTGGAGTCACCTTGCCAACGTCGGCGACTCCAAGAGCCTGGTCATCCATCCGGCCTCGACCACGCACTCGCAGCTCTCCGACGAAGAGCTGCGTAAGGCCGGCGTCGAGCCCGGGTCGGTGCGCCTTTCGGTCGGACTCGAAGACGTGGCGGATCTCACCTGGGATCTCGATAACGCGCTGCGCGCCGCGGTGCGCGCGTGATCCTCACGACGGCGGCGCAGCGGCGCGATCTCCTCGACCGCGTTCGCACCATTGCGGTCGCCGGCGCGTCGGCCAATCCGCTGCGCCCGAGCTATACGGTCTTCTCTTACTTGCGGCGCCAACCCGAGTACGACGTGACGCCGATCAATCCGACGATCGCCGACGTCGACGGCATCAAATGCTATCCGTCGCTCGCTGCGTATGCGGCCGAACGTGGCGCGCCCGACGTCGTCGACGTTTTCCGCCGGCCCAGCGAACTGACGAACGTCGTCGAGGATGCGATCGCGGCCGGGGCCAAGGCGATCTGGTTTCAATACGGCGTCCTCAACGACCAGGCGATCGCGCTTGCCGACCGCAGCGGCCTGGCGGTTGTGGTGGATCGCTGCATGAAGGTCGAGCACGCGCGCTTCTGCGGCGGGCTCTCGACCGGCGGACTGAACAGCGGCATCATCACCTCACGGTGGCGGCAACCACGGGCTGCGAAACGATCGGAGGAAACGTCGTGAGCCAATCGTCCGTTCGCAGGTGGCTATTCTTAGCGCCGGCCGGCGCGTTCGCGCAGCTCTTCCGCATCGAGCGAACAGCCGCGAGATTCCGCTTCACCATCGCGCCCGAGCAATACAAAGCCGTCTTCTTCGCGTACCCCGAGGTCGTCGGTTTGCACCGCGATGCACGACGCGCGATTGGCGAGATCCACGTGCAGCAGCGAGCCCGTCTTACCGTTGGGGAGCGTTTTGCGGTCGGGGCCGACCACGCGCGCGCGCAGCCACGGCGGTCCGCTCTTGGCGCGCGTCGTTGCGTCGACGTCGTAATACTGCGAGGTTAACTCGGTCATTCCGTACTCGGCGACGATCTTATCCGTCGCTATACCGAGAAGCGCGGAGGTGCGCGCGTAGAGTTCGTCGCGGGATATCGCGCGCGTGCGGCCTTTGACGCCGCCGGTCTCCATCATCCGCGATCCTCTTGGGAGTTCGAGCTCCACGCCGTCACGTTGCATGACGTCGAGCGCGTGCACGAGGGCGAAGGCGGTGGTCGCGATGCAGACGGGCCGCGATGCTTCGGCGGCGCTACGGAGGTCGCGGACGAATGCGTTGACGTCGAGCGTCTCGCCATGCAGGTACCAGCCGCTCCTGCCGTCGCCGCGCCGAGCGGAGACGCGTGCCATCATGTAGCCAAGCGAAGAGTGCGGGCGCTCCCGTGGATCGGGGACCAGGTTGAAGTACTGCAGCCGCGCGCCGTCGGGCAGCATGAAGCGATCGAAGCCGGCGAGGAGTGCGGCGTCATAGAGCGCCGAGCTTTCCATGTAGTGGCGGCCGGCCGTTCCGCGCGTGGTGCCGCTCGTCTCGAAGGTGAGTGCGGCACGCGCGGGGTCGAAGGTCGCGAGGGCAGCTTCCTTAAACGCGGCGGCGGGCACGGCGGGTATCGCTTCCCACGACGCCGGCATCGCTTCCAGCGTAACGCCGAGCTGCCTACAGTACCGCGAATAGCGTTGGTTATATCGGAGCTGGTGGGCGAAGATCCGAAGTGCGAGAGCGTTGAAGGCCGCGTCGTCTAACGAGCGGCCTTCGATACTCCATGCGTTGATTGCGGCGAGTATTTCCGCGTCGAGTTCGCGGGCTTCGGTTTCGTAGGCTTGCACTTGGCGATCGCTGAGTCGTCCTTCCACACGCGCCTGCGGGCGCGGCTCAGGACGACGGGGCTATTTTACCAACTCGATGAGGGAGAGCTCGGCGGCGTCGCCGGTGCGGACGCGCGTCTTAGTGATGCGCGTATAGCCGCCGGTACGCCCTTTGAGCGCCGGTGCGATTTGCTCGACGAGCTTTTTGACGACCGCGGGTTCGGTGATGTATTCGGCAACGTGACGGCGGGCCGCGAGATCGCCGGCCATTGCGGCGGTGATGAGGCGCTCGGCCACGCGGCCGATCTCCTTGGCCTTGGTCGAGGTCGTTTCGATCTTCTCGTGTTTGAAGAGCGAGGTGGCGAGGTTGCGCAGCAGCGCCCGACGGTGGCCGTCGGTGCGCGAGAGGCGTTTATAGGCGATCGAATGCGGCATCGTATGACGGCGCTACGCTAGGCGCAGCGACAGCCCCCTTTCGGCTAAGACCTGCTTGATTTCGTCGAGCGACTTCCGGCCGAAGTTGCGCATCTTCATGATCTCGTCCTCGGTGAGGTCGAGCAGTTCCGACACCTTGGAGATGCCGGCCCGCTTGAGGCAGTTGAAGGAGCGCACCGAGAGGTTGAGCGTCTCGACCGGGATGTCCCACTCGTTAGGCGGAGTCTCGGGCAGCGGCTCGGCGCGATTGGTGAAGGAAACGAAGAGGTCGAGCTGCTCCTGCATGATCTGCGCCGCGTTCGAAAGCGCGTCGTCGGGCGTGATCGAGCCGTTGGTCTCGATCTCGACGGTGAGGCGATCGTAATCGACGCTCTGGCCGACTCGCGTATCGTCCACGGTAAAGTTCACCTTGCGGATCGGCGAGAAGATCGAATCGAGCGGAATCAATCCGATCATGTGCTCGACGTTGCGCTGGCGGTCGGCCATCACGTAGCCGCGACCCGTCTCGACGCCGATCTCCATCGTAAGCTTGGCGTCTTTCGAAGAGAGCGTGGCGAGCCGGTATTCCGGGTCGAGGATCTCGACGTCGGCATCGGGCACGATGTCGGCGGCCGTCACGTCGCGCGCGCCGTTCACCGAGAGCGTAAGCACCTTGGGCTCGTCGCTATTCAACTTGACGGGCAGGCCCTTGAGATTGAGCATCAGCGCGATCGTGTCTTCGGCCATCCCGGGGATGGTGGAGAACTCGTGCAGCACGCCGTCGATCTTCATGTAGGTGACGGCGGCGCCGGGAATCGAGCTGAGGAGCACGCGGCGCAGCGCGTTGCCCAGCGTAATTCCAAAGCCGCGCTCGAGCGGCTCGATTACGAACTTGGCGTAATTATCGCGGCGCTCGCGTACTTCGATGGTTACACCCGCAGGCGCTTCCAGCATGGTCATGGTTGTCGTTGTGTCCTTCATTGCTGCTTACGTTATCCGCCGGGCATACGGTATGACCGGCGATCGGACGCCTAGCAGCGGCGGTTGGTTCGTTTTATCGCGAGTAGTACTCGACGATGAGCTGTTCGTCGACCGGCGTATCGATCTGCTCGCGCGCGGGCGCTTGCACGACTTTGGCGGTCTTGTCCTGATCGTTCCACTCCAACCACTCGGGCGGGCGGCGGCTCTGCGCGACCTCGAGGTTCGATTCGAATACGGTAGACTTGAGGCTGCCCGGCGCGATCGAGATGACGTCGCCGGCACGCACGATGTAGGACGGAATGTTGACGATGCGGCCGTTGACGCGGAAGTGACGATGCGTCACCAGCTGGCGCGCCTGGGCGCGGCTGGAGGCCAGGTTCAAGCGATAGACGACGTTATCGAGACGGCGCTCGAGCAACTGCAGGAAGGTACGGCCGGTCTGACCCGGAACGCGCGCCGCTTCTCTGAAGTAGTTCTCGAACTGCGTCTCGTGCACGCCGTAGTAGCGGCGCATCTTCTGCTTCTCGCGCAGCTGACGGCCGTACTCGGAAACTTTGGTGCGCGACTTGCCGGTCGTCTTCTGACCGGGAGCGGTGCCGCGCCGCTCGACCGCACAGTTGCGGGAGAGGCAGCGATCGCCTTTGAGAAAGAGCTTGATCTTTTCGCCGGTTTTGCTGCCGGCGGTTTCGCGCCGGCAGAGCCGGCAAACCGGACCGATATAACGCGACATCGTTAGACCCGTCGCCGCTTGGGCGGACGGCAGCCGTTATGCGGAATCGGCGTTACGTCTTTGATCATCGTGATTTCCAGACCGGCGGCTTGCAGCGAACGAATCGCGGCCTCGCGGCCGGCGCCCGGGCCTTTGACGAGCACCTCGGTCGACTTCATCCCATGCTCCATCGCTTTGCGCGCGGCGGCTTCGGCCGCCATCTGCGCGGCAAAGGGCGTCGACTTCTTCGATCCTTTGAAGCCGAGATTACCGGCAGAGGCCCACGAAACGACGCCGCCATGCGGGTCGCTAATGGTGACGATGGTATTGTTGAAAGACGCATGCACGTGCGCGACGCCCGACTGGACGTTCTTGATTTCGCGCTTGCGGCGCGACTTGGTTTGCTTCTTGGCGGCCAAAAAAATCTCCGGAGGCGATGAGGGCGTGGCAATGCCACCGGCGCTCGAAAGGCGCCAAGTGAGTATCTTACCTTAGGAGGCGAACCGGGTCAACGGCGAAAGGGCCCGGCCGAAACGGCCGAGCCCCCTTCTCCTTGCTCCGCTCGCCTCTAGGGGTAGAGGAAGCGGAATCCGATGCCTGCGAACGGCCCGTTGTAGGATCGGTTGATCGGGGCGTTTTGCTTGTTCGACCACTGATCGCCCATCCAGCCGGCCTCGATGAAGAACGGGCTGGTTCCGAAGCCGAGCGTGAGGCCCGCCTGGTACTTCAGGAGATTGTACGCGAGGTCGTAGGTCTGCGGGTTGATCGGTGCCGAGGCCACGTTGGTGTACGTTCCATGGACGTTCGGATAGTACCAAACGCTGCCGAAGAACGAGAGGTTGTGGTTGAGGTCGGGCAGCTTCTCGCCACCGAAGCCCCAGCTCTGCATGTTCGGATAGCCGTAGTTGCCCGACATCCAGAGGTAGCCCACGCCTACGTAGATCCGCGGCTGCAGAACGCGCACGGCAAGCCTCGCGTCAACGTTCTGGTCGTAGAGACTGGTATTAGTCTGGACCGGAGAACTGCCGCCGCCGCCGATCGTCGTCACGTAACACCCGGGCGAGTAGTGGATGGCGCCGGTTGCCGCGGCTGAGGTCGAGCAGTTGTGCGGATACTGCCAGCGCTCGTAGGCGCCTTCCAGCATGAACGGGATGCTGCCCAAGTTGAGCTCGCCTGCGCCGCGAACGGCGTAGGAGCTCGTTCCGCTGTTTCCGGGGCTAAACTCGTTGTACACCTTGGGCGAGAAAATATAGTCACCCGCCACGAACGCCTCGCTCTTGGGCGGCATCGGAGCCGGAGTCGGCGGCGGCGGAGGAGGCGGCGGGGGCGGCGGAGCCGGGCTGGGCGGCGGCGTCGCCGGAATGTACCGGACGACGACCAAACGCTTATCCGGAACCCACTGTACGTAGGCACCCATGCCTTCCGAAATCACGCGGACCGGAACGACGACGACGCCCTGATAAATCTCGGGCGGCACGTCGAGCGGCCGCGATTCGCCGTTGATAACGACTTCGGCTTTGCCGACCGTTACCTTCACTTCGGCGCCCGGTTTGCTAACCGTCGCCGTTTTACTGGCCGGATCGTACGATACCGTTGCGCCCATCTGTTCGAACATCGAGCGCAGCGGAATCAGAATCGTTCCGCCTTTGACGAGCGCGGCGAGGACGCGGCCACGCTTGAGCTCGTCGGGCTTGGTATAGACGTGATGATCGTTGTATAGGATCGGAATTTGGCCGGATGGCGGACTGCCGAAGTCTGCCGGCGGAGCCGGCGCCGCGGCCGACGGGGCGGCAACCGCGCAGAGCCCACACAGCGCGACCAGCGCGGCGAGTCCTGCGGTGCTCAGATGTTTCACGAATGCCTCCTTGTCGAAATCTTTAAGAACGAGCGACCGCCCGTCGGGTTGCTGCCCGCACAAACGCACACGATACCGACTCTTCCCGTTCGCGCCAGCCCATAAACCGCCATGAGAAAGCGCCCGAGCTCGACCGAGCCCGGGCGCTTACTTAGGAGGGAATCGCTTCCGTTTTAGAAGGGCAGGAAGAAGAGAAGGCCTGCGTAGGCCCCGTTGTAGGTGCCCGAAATCGGGAAGTTATTCTTATTAGCAGCGTTTTCGCCGGCCCAGCCGAGGTCAATCGCTACCGCCGGAATAAACGCCCAGTCCACTCCGACCTTGTACTTGAGGAGGTTGTAGCCGACGCCGAACGACTCGTTCGGCGGCACCGCGTTGTTGCCCGTGGTGTACGTGCCCCTTAAGTTCGGATAGTAGTAGACCGAGCCGTAATACGTGAACGGATGGGAGTAGTCGGGCAGCTTTTCAAGACCGCCGCCCACCGCGTTCAAGTTGGGATATCCGTAGTTGGTCGACGACCAGAGATAACCGACCGCGATGTAGACGTGCGGGTTGAAGACCTTGAAGCCGAGCCGGACGTCGAAATCGCGGTTAACCGCGGTGAAGCCAGGCACGTACGTAGAGCCTCTGCTGCCGATCGTAGTCACGTAACATTGCGGAGCGTTCTGCGCCGACGCATTTGCTTTTGCGACGCCGCAGTTATGCGGGTACTGCCAGTTGTTGTAGTCGACCTCGAGCATCAGCGGCAGGCTGAATGCATCGAACATGGCACCGCCGCGAACGCTGTACGAAGCCCCCGATCCGCCGTTACCCGGCGAGAACTCGTTATAGACCTTCGGGTTGAACAGGTAGTCGCCGGCGACGAAGATTACGTTTGGCGTATGCATCGGAGCCGGAGTCGGCGGCGGCGGAGGAGGCGGCGGGGGCGGCGGAGCCGGGCTGGGCGGCGGCGTCGCCGGAATGTACCGGACGACAACCAAACGCTTATCCGGAACCCACTGTACGTAGGCACCCATGCCTTCCGAAATCACGCGGACCGGAACGACGACGACGCCCTGATAAATCTCGGGCGGCACGTCGAGCGGCCGCGATTCGCCGTTGATAACGACTTCGGCTTTGCCGACCGTTACCTTCACTTCGGCGCCCGGTTTGCTAACCGTCGCCGTTTTACTGGCCGGATCGTACGATACCGTTGCGCCCATCTGTTCGAACATCGAGCGCAGCGGAATCAGAATCGTTCCGCCTTTGACGAGCGCGGCGAGGACGCGGCCACGCTTGAGCTCGTCGGGCTTGGTATAGACGTGATGATCGTTGTATAGGATCGGAATTTGGCCGGATGGCGGACTGCCGAAGTCCGGCGCCGGCGGCGACCCCGCTTGGGCGACGCCGTTTCCAATGTTTCCGTGCGTCGCACTCGACGGAGCGGCAACCGCGTTTAACCCGCAGAGCAGCATAATCAGCCCCGCGAGCACTCCGGTGCTCAGTCGTTTCATTTGAGAGTAACTCCTTGAGATTGTCGGTGCTTTCATGGCGCTTTCTTTTCAGATCGCCTTTTGGGCGTGTTGAAGCAGCCGGGGTAATTGTTGCGAACGCCCCTCAGCCTGCTTGGCGAGGGGACAGTATTATCCTACCACTTGACGGGAAAGCCGCCATAACCAGGCGATCCCTGCCACGGACTCTACCAGGGCCAAGCCAAAGGCCACCCGGGGCGCCAGGGGGCCTCCGGTCAGCGCCAGGCGCTGCAAGACGAAGGTCGTGAGCGCGGGAGCCGCGATCTGCGGGAGGACGATGGCGACGTTCCAAATCCCCATGGCCGTGCCCATGGCGGCGGGCGGCAGCACCCGGCAGGCTATGGCCCAATCGGCTACCAGGAAAACGCCCCACCCCAGCCCCGCGAGCAGCGTCGCGCCAATCGCGCCGCCAAACCCGTTAGAGGCAATAAAGAGCGCAAGGGCGGCGATGAAGGCCCCCGCGCCGACGGTAGCAACTAGGCGTTTGTCGAGCCGATCGCTCGGGCGCGCAGCGAATGCGGCACCCAACGCCCCGATCACGGTAAAGCTAACGATGAGAATCCCGGTTTGGCGACGGGCATCGGCGAGGGTTCCCGTGCCCAGCACCCCTTCAACGTAAAACAGCAGATAGCCAAGCAGCGTGTAGAAGCCGACGTAGACCAGCGCGCGCGAGATAAAGAGATCGACGAACGGCCGCGTGACCCGCAGCGGAGCCTCCGTTTCCTCTGCGGTTTCCTGCAGCGGCAGCGTGCGGACGTGCAGCGAGGTGGCGGCGCACGTCGCCAAGAGCAGCGCGCTAAGCAGACCGCTCAACAGACGTGCGCCGCCGATAAAGCTCGCGGCTAGCGCGCCGACGGCATTGCCGAAGCTCTGCAGTGCCGCCATCCACGACGATGCGACGCCGATGCGCGCGCGTTGCACGAAATCCGGGATGATCGCTTGATACGGTCCGATGGCCAGATTGAGCGCCGCCTGCAACCCGACGTAGGCAATCGTCAACGCCACCATCGATGGAGCTTGGTAAAAGAACAGCAACGCTGCCGAGCCGCCGATGGCGCCGGCGACGTAGAACTCGATGCGCCGGCTGCCCTTGCGGCGCCGCGCATCCGACCAGAAGCCCACGCCGATCTGCACCACCGCCGCGACCAACGCGCCAATGGTGGCCAACCGGCCGTAGGCGATAAGAGCGTCGCCGCTCGACAACTCGATCGAGCGCGACTGCAGCGAGATTCCCAAGATCGCGCCCCAGACCGACTGAATGCCCAGCCAGTACAGGGCTAGGACAAACGGATTACTCGTGCGCGAGCGCATAACGGTACTCATTCTCGTCGTCGACGTCGAATGCGAGCTCGGGCGCGCAGTTACGCAGTCCCCGTGCTTCTACGCCCAGCGTTTGGCGCGCCCGGCGCTCCAGATCGGCGACGCTCAAGCGCCGTAAGACGAACCGTAAGAGGACGGAGGCACCGACCAGGCCGGCCATCTGCCATGGGCGTTTGCGCGCGTCGAAGAACTGCGTCGCGATCCCGGCCAGCGGCTCGACGCTCCCGCCGGGAATCACAAAGACGCCGCCGTTGACGACGCGCTCGCCGGCCAGCGCGATACCTGCCGCCGGTGCGCCGGGAAAGCGCGCGACGTAGTCGGCATGTTCGCTGAGTGCCACGCTCAGCGTTTGCGGCGGCACGCGCTTCAGGAAATCGGTAACCGTCGCGGCGGTAACGTAGGGAAGGTCGCTGGTGGCATAGAGCAACGGCTCGCCGTCGTCGGGCCAGGCGCGCAACGCGCGCAGCATGTTTTGACTGCCCGACGGGCTCTCGCCGACAAATCGTTCGACTTGCTCTTGCGCGGCGGCGCGGACCTCGCTGCCGCCGACGAGCGCGATGCGGGTGGCACCCGCGCCGCGCAGCGCTCGAATCATGCGGTCGAGCATCGTGGTGCCGCGCACGACCGCAAGCGCCTTCACCGGCGTACCGGCCTGGGAGGCGAAAGCGCCCTCGATCCGGCCGCCGGCGGTGATCACCGCCTTCACGGCGGACTACTTCTTGGCGAGGGTCTTCTTCTTACCGGCCACGGTTCGCTTGGGACCCTTGCGCGTACGCGCGTTGGTCTTCGTTCGCTGACCGCGTACCGGCAGGCCGCGGCGGTGGCGAATTCCGCGATAGCAGCCGATGTCCATCAGCCGCTTGATGTTGCCCTGCACTTCCCGGCGAAGGTCGCCCTCGACGCGCAGCTGCAGCGCATCGATCGCGTCGCGCAGCTTCTTCTCGTCTTCTTCACCGAGCGCTTTAACGCGCACGTCCGAATCGACGTGAGCGTATGCCAGAATCCTACGCGCCGTCGCGGGGCCGATGCCGAAAATATACGTCAGCGCAATTTCGATACGCTTCTCGCGCGGCAGGTCGATACCAGCAATACGAGCCATCTCTAAATTTCCTCTTTAGTCCCGAGCATGTGGAAGGACCTCTACCCCTGCACCTGTTTGTGCTTGGGATTGACGTCGCAAATCACCCGCACCTTACCGTTGCGGCGGATGATCTTACACTTCTCACAAATCTTCTTTACCGACGGTCTGACTTTCACTTTGTCGTTCTTACCTTTATTTTCGCTTTTTTCACTGGGTTACTTGTATCGATAGGTTATGCGGCCGTGGCTTAGGTCGTAGGGCGAGAGTTCGACCAAAACCCGGTCGCCCGGCAGGATACGGATGAAGTGCATCCGGATCTTCCCGGAAACGTGCGCGAGCACGCGATGCCCGTTGGTCAGCTCAACGCGAAACATCGCATTGGGCAGCGGTTCCACGATCGTACCTTCAACCTCGATCGCTTCTTCTTTGGGCGTCGCCGTTTTCGCGGCTTTTTCGGCGGGCGCTTTCTTGCCACGAGGTACGCGTCCGCCGCGCTTGCGAGCCATTACGCAATCGCTTCTCGCGGGGGGCGAAACCTCTCGATCTCAGGATGCTCCGCGAAGTCGCGCAGCGTGAGAATCTTCGGACCGTCCTCCGTTACCGCAATCGTATGCTCGAAATGCGCTGCGAGTTTACCATCTGCGGTGACGACTGTCCAGCCGTCGCCGAGGATCCGGACGGCCGGGCCGCCCTGCGTGATCATCGGCTCGATGGCCAGGACCAAGCCCGGGCGAAGCTCCATCCCCGTGCCCGGCTTACCATAGTTGGGGACCTGCGGCTCCTCGTGCATGGCGCGCCCGACGCCGTGGCCGACGAGTTCCCGCACCACGCCAAAGCCGTGACGCTCGGCATGGGCCTGCACCGCGGCGCCGATATCGCCCACCCGCTTGCCGCGAACCATCTGCGCGATCCCGATCGTCAGGCATTCGCGCGTTACCTCGAGCAGGTGCCGGGCGGCCTGAGGCACCGTGCCGATAGCGATGGTGACGGCACTATCGCTGACGTAACCTTCTAGCGTCGTGCCGATATCGATCGAAAGCAGATCGCCGTCGCGTAAGACCCGCGAGCCGGGAATGCCGTGGACGACCTCGTCGTTGACCGAGGCGCAGATCGAACCGGCGAAGCCGTTATACCCCTTAAACGTAGGGATGCCGCCGGCGGCGCGGATGCCGCGCTCGGCCATCGCGTCGAGCTCGCCGGTGGTCATGCCGGGGCGTGCCGCCTTCATAAGTTCGGTCAAAACGGCCGAGGTGATCTTGCCGCTGCGCCGCATCGTCTCGATCTCGCGCGGAGACTTCAGCGTTACCATGGCTGCAACACTCGATTAGCGGCGGGCGTGTTCGGCTCCGATCGCGCCGGCAATGATTTCCGCAACGCGATCGACGCTCTGGAAGGCGTCGATTTCGGCGAGCTTGCCTTCGTTGCGATAGTACTCCTCGAGCGGGCGCGTCTGCGCTTCGTAGACGTCCAAACGCTTGGCGACCGTTTCGGGACGGTCGTCTTCGCGCTGAATCAGCTCGCCGCCGTCCTCGTCGTCGAAGCCGGCTCGCTTGGGCGGGTTGGTCAGCGTGTTGTACGTACGCCCGTTGCGCGGATTGGTCCAGCGCGACGCGAGCCGCGCGATGAGCGCCTGGCGATCGCCGCGGAACGAAACAACCGCATCGAGCGGATGGCCCCGGCGCGCGAGCAGCGCGTCGAGCGCTCGTGCCTGCGCCACCGTACGCGGGAAGCCATCCATGACAAAACCTTTGCGCACCCGTCCCAACTCGTCCTCGATCATCGCGATGACCAAGCCGTCGGGCACCAGTTCTCCGCGCTGCATGTAGTCCTGCGCTTCGAGACCGAGCGGCGTGCCTTCGGCCAGGTGGCGTCGCAGCATGTCCCCGGTCGAAACGTGCTCGATGCCGAAGCGCTCGTGAAGGTGACGCGCTTGCGTTCCCTTGCCGGCGCCCGGCGGTCCGAGGAAAACGACCCGCATTATCGCTTGATGAAGCCTCGATAATCGCGCATCGCTAAGCGCGCCTCGATCTGCGTAATCGTATCGAGCGCGACGCCAACCACGATGAGCAGCGATGTCGAGCCAAGATAGAACGTGGTGATGGAGAGGCCTTTTTGGAAGGCGCCCGGCAAGACGGCGAGCAGGCCGAGATAGATTGCCGCGGCGGTAGTGATGCGGATCAGGATCTTGTTGAGGTAATCCACCGTCGGCTGCCCCGGGCGGATGCCCGGAATGAAGGCGCCGGTCTTCTTCAGGTTGTCGGCGACGTCGCGCGTGTTGAGCACGATCGAGCTGTAGAAGAACGTGAAGACGACGACTAGGATGAAGTACGCGATGTTATATAAGAGACCGTTGGGAGAGAACCAGACGTTGAAGACGCTGGCGAGAGCCGCGGCATTGGTCGGGAAATCAAAAGGCCCGAAGAGGTGCGCCCAGGTCGCCTGCGCGCCGTTGCGGCCAAACCACGAGAGCGCCTGCTGGGGCAGCAGCAGGATGGAGATCGCGAAGATGATCGAGATCACGCCGGCGTTGTTGAGGCGCAGCGGAATGTAGGTCGAGCGGCCGGCAAACATCTTGCGGCCCACGACGCGCCGCGCCTGCTGCACCGGAACGCGCCGCTGTCCCTGATAGAGGAAGACGATCGAGACGATGACGACGATCGCGATGGCAATATAGATGAACAGGTTGAGCAACGACTCGGCACCCTGGCTGGCCGAGGCGTACGTCTGGGTAACGTACTGCGGGTAACGCAGCACGATGCCGATGAAGATGATCAGCGAGACGCCGTTGCCGATGCCCTTGTCGGTGATCTGTTCGCCAAGCCACATGAGAAAGAGCGTGCCGCCGACCATGGCGATGATGGCGTAGAGCAAATACCACGTGCTGGTATCGTAGAAGACGCCGGAGCGCTCCATCGAGATCGCCATAAAGCTGGCCTGGATGGTGGCCAGCACGATGGTGAGCCAGCGCGTGTATTGGCTGATCTTTTTGCGCCCCTCCTCGCCGCCTTTCTTGGCCATCTCCTCGAGCTGCGGCAGCACGACGGTCATCAACTGCATGATGATCGAGGCGTTGATGTAAGGCGTGATGCCCATGGCGATGATCGAGAGCTTCTGCAGCGCGCCGCCCGAGAGGAAACCGAGCAGGTTATAGAAGGCCCCGCTCTGCAGCACGCGCTGCCAGGCCGCCTGATTGACGTTGGGCAGCTGCACGTGGATCATGAATACGAACCACGCGAAGGCGAAAAAGACGAAGAGAACGCGCTGCCGGATCTCCGGAACGAGTACGGCGGCGCGAAGATTATTGAACAATGACGGCCCCGGCCTGGTCGAGCGCCTCGCGCGCGCTCGCCGAGAAGACGACGTCGCGGAAGCGCAGCCCCTGCGGAAGCGCCTTACCGGCGGCGGTGCCGCCGAGAATCTTGACGCCGTCGCGGGTTACTTTGAGCAGTCCACGCTCGCGCAGCGAATCGGGCGTCACCTCCACACTGGGATCCCAGCCCGCTAACCGGTGCAGGTTGAGCGTGGCGTAGCGCGCGCCGAAATGGCCGGTGTCGCGTCCCTTCTGCGAGTAGCCGCGCCCATGCGGCAGGCGCCGCGCCCACGCGGTCTGCCCGCCTTCGAAGGCCGGCCCCTTGCCGCCGCCGGAGCGAACGGTTTGACCCTTGCCGCCCTCGCCGCCGGTCTTGACCATACCCGAACCGTGTCCGCGACCGATGCGCTGGCGTTTCGGACGGCTGCCGGGCGCGGGCTTGAGCGCGCCGAGTTTTAGCATTGCATTCTCCGCCATATCGTTACGCTACGAAAAGTTCTTTGACGGTCTTGCCGCGCATCGCAGCAACCTGTTCGGCCGTGCGCAGCGACTTGAGCGCCGACACCGTCGCCATGACGACGTTGATGGGATTGGTCGTGCCCAGGCATTTCGTGAGGATGTCGTGGATGCCGGCCAACTCGAGCACGGCGCGCATCGAACCCCCGGCGATGACGCCGGTTCCCGGCGCCGCCGGTTTGAGCAGCACCGTTGCCGCACCGACTTCGTGACGCACCTCGTGCGGAATCGTCTTATCGACCATAGCGACGGTCACCATGCTCTTACGCGCCTGCTCGACGGCTTTACGGATCGCTTCGGGGACTTCGGTGGCTTTGCCGATGGCGAAGCCGACCTTCCCCTTGCGATCGCCGACGACGACGAGCGCGCTGAAACTAAACCGCTTGCCGCCCTTGACCACCTTGGCGACGCGGTTGACGCGAACGACCGTCTCTTCCAGCCCGCTGCCGTCGCGATCGCGACCACGATATTGCATTAGAAACTCAACCCCGCTTCACGCGCCGCGTCGGCAAGCGCGCGGACGCGTCCGTGATACTTGTAGCCGCCGCGATCGAAGACGACCGCGGTAATGCCGGCCTCTTTAGCCTTGGCGGCAATCGCGCTGCCGACGGCCTTGGCGGCATCGAGATTCGTTTTCGAAGAGAGCCCGCCGCCCAGCGCCGCTTGGCGCGTCGATGCGGCGGCAAGGGTGTGCCCCTTGGCGTCGTCGACGAGCACGGCGTAGATATGGTGCAGCGAACGGCGCACGCAGAGACGCGGCCGGTCCGTCGTGCCGGTCAGGTTCTTGCGCAGGCGCACGTGGCGCGTACGACGCGCGTCGGCCTTGCTCATTATTTCTTACCTGCCTTCCCTGCCTTGCCGAGCTTCTTGCGAATCCGCTCGCCTTCGTAGCGAATGCCCTTGCCTTTATACGGCTCGGGCTTACGCAAACGCCGAATATCGGCGGCGACTTGGCCGACGGCCTGTTTATCGATGCCGTCGACGTGAATCTTGTTGGTGCCCTCGACGGTGAGCGTGACTCCCTTGGGCGCCTCGAAGCTCACCGGATGCGAATAGCCCAGGCTCAAGTTGAGCCGCTCGCCCGCCTTGGCGGCGCGGTAACCGACGCCGCTGATCTCCAGGCTCTTGCGAAAGCCTTTGCTCACGCCATCGACCATGTTGGAGATGAGCGTGCGCGTTAGACCGTGCGCGCTGCGGTGCGACTTGGCGTCGCCCTTGCGCTCGACCAGCACCTTGCCGTCGTCCAGCCGAACGTCGACGACGTCGACGAGAATCCGCTGGCGCAGTTCGCCCTTCGGACCCTTGACCATGACTTCACCGGCCTCGACCTTCACGTCGACGCCTGCGGGAACCGCAACGGGAAGCTTACCTATGCGCGACATAGCCACACCACCTTACCAGACGTACGCAAGGACCTCTCCTCCGACGCCGCGCTTGCGGGCACGCTTGCCCGACATAATGCCCTGCGGCGTCGACATGATCACCAAGCCAAGCCCCCCGAGCACGCGCGGAATCTCGGTCTTGCGCGTGTAGACGCGCAATCCCGGACGCGAGATGCGGCGCAGGCCGGTGATGATCTTCTCCTTCTCGGGACCGTAGCGCAGCTGAATGCGGATCGTGCCCTGCGGCCCCTCGGAGAGACGCTCGAAGCTCTCGATGAAGCCCTCTTCATGGAGAATCTGCGCGATGGCTTGCTTCGCCCGCGAGGCCGGCACGTCGACCGTTTTGTGGTTGGCGGTGTTGGCGTTGCGGATGCGCGTGAGCATATCGGCGATGGGATCGGTTACGGACATATCGTCGTCTCCCTTACCACGAGGCCTTGGTCACACCAGGGACCACTCCCAAGTGCGCGTTCTCGCGGAAACAGATGCGGCACATGGCAAACTTGCGCAGGTAGCCCCGCGGGCGGCCGCACACCTTGCACCGGTTGTGCCGACGCACGTCGAACTTCGGCTTGCGCTGCGACTTGACGATCAGACTCGTCTTGGCCATTAGCCGCGGCCTTTCTGCAACGGCAGTCCCATCGCGACGAGGAACTCCGAAGCTTCCTCATCGGTCTTGGCCGTCGTGACGATGGTTACGTCCATGCCTCGTGTCTTGTCCACCTTATCGTAGTTGATCTCCGGAAAGACGAGCTGCTCTCGCAATCCCAGATTGTAGTTTCCACGCCCGTCGAACGAGCGGGCCGGCAGCCCGCGAAAGTCGCGGATGCGCGGCAGCACGATGTTGAAAAGCTTATCGACGAACACGTACATCCGGTCGCCACGCAACGTCACCTTCGCGCCGATGCTCATGCCCTCGCGCAGCTTGAAGGCGGCTATCGACTTCTTCGCCTTGGTCACGATCGGGCGTTGGCCGGTGATCGCGGCCAGTTCGCTCACCGCAGCGTCGAGCGCCTTGGGATTGACGATGGCCTCACCGACGCTCATGTTAACGACGACCTTCTCGAGCTTGGGAATCTCGTTGACGTTCTTGTAGCCGAAGCGCTCCTGCAGTTTGGCGCGAACCTGGCCGTCGTACTTCTCTTTGAGCCGTTCCGCCATGGTTATCCCTTCACCGAGTCGCGCGCGGGTTCGCCGCAGCGCGCGCAGATGCGATGCACCGCGCCATCGGAGGTGCGGCCGCGGCGCAGACGCGTCGGCGCTTTACACTTCTCGCAGACGTACTGCAGCGCCGAGAGAGGCAGCGGCGCTTCCTTCTCGACGATGCCGCCGGTCGGCATCGAGCCGCCCATGTTCGACGACTGCGTGCCCTGCTTGGTGTGGCGCTTGACGACGTTGACGCCTTCGACGGTTGCCATGGTGGAATGCACGGCCTTGACGGTACCGCGCTTGCCGCGCTCCTTACCGCGCCGGATCATCACCGTGTCGCCTTTTAAGATGGTTGCTTTCATGATTACAAGACCTCGGGCGCGAGCGACGCGATCTTCAGGAATCCGCGCTCGCGCAGCTCGCGCATGACCGGACCGAAGACGCGCGTGCCGCGCGGATCGAGATTGTCTTTCTCTCCCTTGATGATCACGCAGGCGTTGTCGTCGCAGCGAACGACCGAGCCGTCGACCCGCCGCATCGGCGCACTGGTGCGCACGACCACCGCCTTGACGACCTGACCTTTCTTGACCGCCGCGCCGGGAATCGCGCTCTTGACCGTACCGACGACGATGTCGCCGACATGGGCGTAGACGTGGCGTCCGCCGCCGCTGACGTGGATGACCAGCAGCTCGCGGGCGCCGCTGTTGTCGGCGACCTTGAGTCGAGTCTCTTGCTGGATCATCGCGCCCGCTCCACGATCTCGACGAGCCGCCAGCGCTTCTCACGCGAGAGCGGCCGGCACTCGACGATTCGCACGACGTCGCCGACCTTGGCCTCGTTACGCTCGTCGTGCGCCTTGAAGCGCGTCGACTTACGAACGATCTTGCCGTAGGCCGGATGCGGCACGCGCGTCTCGGAGATGACGACGATCGTCTTGTCCATCTTATCCGATGCGACGCGCCCTTGCTTTACCCGGCGAGTTCCTCGGCCCGTCTTTTGGGTCGATAGCGTCTCGGCCGAGCGATTATCAGGCTGCTCCATGCTCTCCCTCGGCGAGACGCTTCTCGCTGATGACGGTCTGAATCTGAGCGTACGAACGGCGCATCGCGCGGATCTTGCTGAAGTCCGTCAGGTGCCCGGTGCGCAGCGCAAAGCGGAGGTTGAAGAGCTCCGACTTGGCGTCGCGCGCCTTCTGCTGCAGCTCGTTTATGGTGAGATCGCGCAATGCTTCAAGTTCTTTATTTTTCATGCATCCTCACGCGCAACGATCTTGGTGCCGATGGGGAGCTTGGCCGCGGCGCGCTGCAGCGCTTCGCGAGCGACGTTCGGCGCCACGCCGGAGAGCTCGAAGAGCACTCGGCCCGGACGCACGACGGCGACCCAAAGCTCGGGATTCCCCTTACCGGAACCCATGCGGACTTCGGCCGGTTTTTTGGTGACCGGCTTGTCGGGGAAAACCTTGATCCAAACTTTGCCGCCGCGCTTGATGTGACGCGTCATCGCGATACGGGCGGCTTCGATCTGCCGGTTGGTCATCCAACACGGTTCCATCGCTTGCAGGCCGAAATCGCCAAAGGTCAAGGAACTGCCTCGGTGCGCCGCACCGCGCATGCGGCCGCGCTGCACCTTACGCCACTTGACGCGTTTGGGTGTCAGCATCTTACTCGCTCGCCTCCTGCGAGGGTTGCTCGGGGATACTCTCCGGCGCGCTCGCTTCGGCGACGGGCTCGGATGCGCTCGCTTCGGCGACGGGCTCCGGTGCGGCCGCAACGGGTTCGGGCGCCGGGAACATCGGTTCGACCGCGACGATCGGCTGAGCGAGGGCCGATTCGGGAGTAACGGCCGCCGGTTCGGGCGTAACGGCGGCGGGCTCGGGTGAAGCAACGGCCGGACGCGGCGTCATCGGCGGACGCATCTCGCGTCCCCGGCCACGGCCACCGCGCTCGCGACGTTCGCGACCGCGCTCGGGACGATCGCGCAACGCGCCGTCACCGCGGACTTGGTCGGGCAAAATCTCGCCCCGATAGATCCATACCTTCACCCCGATGCGGCCGAACGTGGTAAATGCTTCGACTTGCGCGTAGTCGATGTCGGCACGCAACGTGTGCAGGGGAACTTTGCCGTCGGCGTTGTGCTCGGTGCGGGCGATTTCCGCGCCGCCGAGACGGCCGGAGACTTGCACCTTGATGCCGCGCGCGCCGGCGCGCATGCTGCGCATGATGGCCTGCTTCATGGCGCGGCGGAAGGCGATGCGCTTCTCGAGCTGATCGACGATGTTCTGCGCCACCAGGCGCGCGTCGAGCTCGGGATGCTGAATCTCCATCACGTTGACGGCGACGCTCTTGCCGGTCAGCGTCTCGAGGTTCTTGCGGATCTCGTCGATGCCGACGCCGCGCTTGCCGATGATAATGCCGGGCTTGGCGGTGTTGACGATGACGCGCGCTTGATTGGCGCGGCGCTCGATCTCGATCTTACTGATGGACGCCGAGCGCATCCAGCGGTTGAACGACTTGCGGATGGCGACGTCTTCGTGCAGCCAATCGACGTAGTGCTTCTTCTCGAACCAGCGGCTGTCCCAAGTGCGGGTGATGCCCAGGCGCATGCCGACCGGGTGAATCTTCTGTCCCAATTACGCTTCCTCTGTGGCCGGAGCCGGAGTAGCCGGGGTGATCGGAGCTGCAGCGGCCACGGCGGCTTTGCGCGTGCTGCGTTTCTTTCGCGCGCCCTTTTCCGGCGGCGCTGCCGCGGCGGCGCGACGCGTCACGCGCGCGGTCTGCACCGACGCGCCCGCAGTTCGCTTGCGCGCCTTCTTGGGCGGAGTCTCGCTCACGATGACCGTCACGTGCGAGAGGCGCTTGCGCTTGAACGCGGCGCGCCCTTGCGCGCGCGGATCGAGGCGCTTGGTGAAACGGCCGCCCGGACCGCCGTCGACGGTAATGCGAGTGATGTACAGCTCGTCGGCGTTCATGTCGTGGTTGTTGCCGGCGTTGGCGACGGCACTGCGAACGAGCTTCTGAATCGGCTCGGCGGCGTAGACGTCGGAAAACTTCAGCAATACCAGCGCCTCGCGGACGCTCTTGCCGCGGATGGCGTCGGCCACCCGGCGCAGCTTGCGCGGAGCGGTGCGGACGAAGCGCAGATGCGCGACGGCCTGCGGCGCGCGTTCGTTCACGACTTCACCGTCGCTTTGTCGCCGCCGTGCCCGCGGAAGTGGCGCGTCGGCGCGAACTCGCCGAGCTTATGGCCGACCATGTTCTCGCTGATGTAGACCGGAATGTGCGTCTTGCCGTTGTGCACGCCGATGGTGTGTCCGACCATCGACGGCAGCACCGTCGAGGCGCGGCTCCAGGTCTTGATGACGCGGCGCTCGCGCGTTTCGTTGAGCTTCTCGATCTTCTGCACGAGATGGTCGGCGACGAAGGGACCCTTCTTCAGCGATCTTGCCACGTTACTTAGAGCCTCTCCGGCGGACGATCATCTTGTTGGTACGCTTGTTGCGGCGCGTCTTTTTGCCCATAGTCATCTGTCCCCACGGCGTGGTCGGCGGGCGTCCCGAGGTCGAACGGGCCTCGCCGCCGCCGTGCGGGTGATCGACGGGATTCATCGCGATGCCGCGCACGCTCGGGCGTTTGCCGAGATGGCGCATGCGGCCGGCCTTACCGATCACTTGATTCTCGTGCTCGATGTTGCCGAGCTGGCCGATGGTCGCGCGGCAATCGATGTGAATCCGGCGCACTTCGCCCGAAGGCATGCGGACCTGCGAGTACTCGTCTTCCTTGGCCATCAGCTGCGCCGAAACGCCGGCGGAGCGCACCAGCTTGCCGCCCTGCCCGGGGCGCAGCTCGATGTTGTGAATCACCGTGCCGACCGGAATGTTGCGGATCGGCAGCGCGTTGCCGATCTTGATGTCGGCCGAGGCCCCCGACTCGATCTTGTCGCCGACCTGCAGGCCCAGCGGTGCGAGAATGTAGCGCTTCTCACCGTCGCGGTAGTTCAGCAGTGCGATGCGGCAGGAGCGGTTCGGATCGTACTCGATGGTCGCTACTTTCGCGGGAACGCCGTCTTTGGAGCGCTTGAAGTCGACGATGCGGTAAATACGCCGCGTGCCGCCGCCGCGATGCCGTACGGTGATGTGTCCGTTGTTGTTGCGGCCGGCGTGCTTCTTGCGCACTTCCACCAGCGAACGCTCCGGCGCGACCTTCGAGAGATCGGAGAAGTCGATCGTGGTCAGGAAGCGCTTACCGGGGGAGGTCGGTCGATATTTTTTGACTGGCATGCTTATTGCTCGAAGTAGTTGACGCCGCCGAGTTCGATCTTCTGACCCGGCTTGATGGTCACGATGGCCTTCTTATAGTCGCTCTGCCGTCCGGTCGTGCGCTTGCCGCGCCGCGCGAAGGTGCGCGACTTGCCGCGAACGTTGACGGTGTTGACGTTAAGAACGTTGACTTTAAAAATCTCTTCGACCGCGTGACGGATCTGCGTTTTAGTCGCGTCGGGGTGCACGACGAAGGTGTACTGCTGGACCAGCGCGTCAGCCATGGCCTTCTCGGTGATGCGCGGCGCAACGATTACGTCGCGGGCGTTCATCGGCTCTCTCCTTGCTTGTCGGACAAACGTTCGGCGATCGCGTCGTACGCGGCGGTGGTAAAGATCAGGCGCTCGTAGCGCAGCACGTCTTTGACGTCGAGCGCGCCGTCGTGGGTGAGGCCGACGCGCTGCAGGTTGCGGCTGACGCGCTCGATGGCGACGGCGTGCGGTTCGCCGACGCTGCACACGACCAGCGTCATCGGCCCGGTGCGCGCCGCCTTGGCGCTGCCGAAGAGCAGCTTGGCGAAGCCCGCGGTCTTGGCAATGCCGAACTCGGCGGGATCGAGCACCGTGATCGCATCGTTGCGGAATCGGTCCGCCAGCGCGGCCACGAAGGCGAGCTTGCGTTCCTTCTTATTGAGCGACTCGACGTAGCTGCGCGGCTGCGGCCCGAACACGACGCCGCCGTGCCGCCACTGCGGCGAGCGGATCGAGCCCTGGCGGGCGCGGCCGGTGCCCTTTTGGCGCCACGGCTTGCGGCCGCCGCCGCGGACTTCGTCGCGCTTGAGCGTGGAGGCCGTGCCGGCGCGCGGGTTGGCAAACTCGCGATGCACGGCACGATAGATCACGGACAGCTTGTCGCTGAAATCACCTTGAAAAACCTCGGGGACGGTGCGTTCGCCGACCACGGCGCCGGTTGCGTCGATGACGTTTGCCATTACTTCGCCTTACGCGCCTTAACGGTCTGACTGACCATCACCAGGCCGTTCTTGGCGCCGGGCACCGCGCCGCGGACGAGCAGCAGATTGCGTTCGCCGTCGGCACGGACCACCTCGAGATTCTGCAGCGTCGTGCGGTCGACGCCGTAGTGGCCGGGGCGGCGGCTTCCTTTAACGGTACGGCCCGCGTTGGTGTCGCCGGCGGAGCCCGGCTGGCGATGGATCATCGAGCCGTGGCTGGCGCCGCCGCCGGAAAAGTTGTGGCGCTTGATGCCGCCGGAGAAACCGTGACCCTTGGAGATACCGACCACGTCGACGCGGTCGCCGGCCTCGAAATCGGCGACGGTTACGCTCTGCCCGGCTTCGACGCCGTCGATGCCGTTGCGAAACTCGCGGACGAAGCGCACCGGCTCGACGTTATGCTTCTTGAAGTGGCCGGCGAGGGGACGGGTGACGCGGCGCTTCTTGACCGGCTCGAAGCCCAGCGCGACGGCGTCATAGCCATGCTGCTCCCTGGTCCGGCGTTCCACGACCGTACAGGGGCCCGCCGCGATTACCGTAACCGGAACCGAACGCCCGTCTTCCGTGAAGACGCTCGTCATCCCGATCTTACGGCCCAGGATGTTCTTCATTATCTCGCTTTCGTCGATGGTCAGTTACAAGCACACGGTGCCAGGCGTATTGCATGCGTCAACGGCAACTTACGAAATATATCAAGGTGCGGGGCCGCGGTCAAGCGCGAACCCTTGGCCGTCGAGGGGAAAGGTATCAAACATCGTACCACGACGGCCCCGCGCCCTGGGATATCGGGCGCCGTCCGGGGCACTTCGCCCCTTCGGGGCTTCGTTCAGGATGACGGGGGAGCGCTACGTAAAGGCGGGGAGGCCGGTGATTTCTTTGCCTACTACCAGTGCGTGCATTTCGCTGGTGCCTTCGTAGGTGAGGACCGACTCGAGGTTATTCATGTGCCGGATCACCGGGTATTCGAGCGTCACGCCGTTGGCGCCGAGGATCGTGCGCGCTTCGCGTGCTATGCGCAGCGCTTCGCGCACGTTGTTGAGTTTCGCGAAGCTGACCTGCGCCGGATGCAGCCGGTCTTCGTCCTTCATCCGCCCGAGGTGCAGCGCCAGCAGCGTACCCTTGCCGAGTTCGAGAAGCATGTCGACCAGCTTCTGCTGCGTGATTTGATACCCGCCGATGGGACGATCGAACTGCACGCGCGTCTTGCCGTACTCGAGCGCCGTTTCGTAGCAGGCGCGCGCCGCGCCCATGGCGCCCCAGATAATGCCGTAGCGCGCTTCGTTCAGACAGGCCAGCGGCGCGCCGAGACCTTCGCCCAGCGGTAGGAGCGCGCCGGCGGGCAGGCGGCAATCCGATAGCACCAGCTCGCTGGTGACCGAGGCACGCAGCGAAAGCTTGCGGTGGATGTCGTTGGCGTGAAAACCTCGCGTGTCGCGCGGAACGGCGAAGCCGCGAATTCCCGCATCGGTCTGCGCCCACACGATCGCGAGATCGGCGATCGAACCGTTGGTGATCCACATCTTGGTTCCGTCCAGCACCCAGTCCGAACCGTCGCGCCGGGCGAAAGTCCGCATGCCCGCGGGGTTGCTGCCGAAATCGGGTTCGGTCAGACCGAAGCAGCCGATGCACTCGCCGCGCGCCATCGCCGGCAGCCATTGCTGCTTTTGCGCCTCGTCGCCCCAGCGGTGGATGGCAAACATTGCCAGCGAGCCTTGCACCGAGGCAAAGCTGCGCAATCCGGAGTCGCCGGCCTCCAGTTCGAGACAGGCCAATCCATAGGCAACCGCGCTCGCGCCGGGGCAGCCGTAGCCTTCGAGATGCATGCCCAGCAGACCGAGCGCGCCGAGCTCCGGACCCAACTCGCGCGGCAGCGTTCCGGCTTCGAACCAGTCGGCGACGTGCGGCAATACGCGATCGCGCACGTAGGCGCGCACCGTATCGCGAACCAGGCGCTCTTCGTCGTTGAGCAGCCCGGCGACGTCGATGAAGTCAACCGCGTCCGGCGCACGGCGGCCCGACGCAGCCGCCGCGCCGCTCAACGCTTTAAGACCCGGGCGAGCTTATCGAAGAGCGCTTCGGTCGAGCGTTCGAACTGGTCTTCGAATCGCCGCCAGAGAAGGCGCCCGTCGGTGTCGGAGAGCATCGCGTCGACGCGGTACTCGAGCAGCGTCTCCTTGCCTTCGCTCGATAAGTGAAAGCCGTGCGTTCCGTCAAAGCCGTCGTTTTGAAAGCGCCAGACGATACGCTCCTCGGGAGCGGCCTCGTCCAAAATACCGTGGATGCCGAGGTGCCACTCCTCGGTGCGCCCAGGCGCAAGCGGGCCCGGCGAACGCATGAACGGCTGCGAGGCAAACGGCCAAATTTGATCGCCGGACGTACCCATCTCTTCAAGCAGGTGGTAGATCCGCCGCTTGGTTCCGTGAAACAAACGAGAGCGCACTTCATGAAGCTCTATGGGCATAGGCCGGTCGCTTCGCTTAGCGAAGCGCTACGACCCCTACGCCGCCCGCTAGTAGGATTAGCAGCGGCGCGCTGACCTTGGCGCGCAGCATTACGATCGTCACCACCGCCGTCACAACGTAGGCGACGACGCTGCTCGGGGCGCCGCGGGCAATCGTCCAGACGCTCGACCACACCAAACCGACGATCGCCGGCGCTAAGCCGTGCGAGAGAATCGCGCGCCACGGCGAGTTCTGGAAGCGCGTCCACAGGACGTCGAAGCCCATCATGATCGCGCTCGACGGGACGAACATGCCCAACGTTGCCACCGCCGCACCAAGGTAGGGTCGCTCCGGCGTCGCGGCGTAACCGACGAGCGCCGCAAAGATCGTCGTGGGACCGGGCACGAGCTTGCCGAGGGTGTAGAACTGCGTGAACTGCTCCGAGGTTACCCAGTGATAGCGTGAGACCGCATCGGCATGCATCTGCGGTATGATGCCCTTGCCGCCGCCGAAGCCGAGCACCGAAAGCTGGCCGAAGACCCATAGCAAGTGCAGCAGCGTCTGCACCGAGCCGCTCATTTAGGCGCCTTTCGCCAGCGGCGATACTCGTGCGCGATTCCCAATCCGCCGAAGACGAAGAGCACCAACAAGAGCGGCATGTGCAAAAACGTAACGGTCAGCGCGGTAACGGCGAGTAACGCGATCCGAATCCAATCGCTGCGTTCGTCCCAGCTCAGCTCCAAGGCGTTGCCGATCGTTAGGCCCAGCGCGCCGGCGGCACAGCCGCGCAGCGCGCCGTGGACGAACGGGTTCGAGGAAAATTTAAAGTAGAGCGCGCCGGCGATCAAGACGATGGCGAAGGGCGGCACGCTGGCGCCGAGAAACGCGGCGATCGCGCCGGGGAGTCCGCGAACCCGCTGACCGCAATAGATGGCGAGATTGAGAATATTCGGACCGGGCAGCACTTGCGCGATCTCGAGGCCGTCCATGAAGCGCTCGGCATCCATCCAGCCGCGCGAGAGCACTTGCTGCCGGATGCCGGCCTTCTGACCGCCGCCGAACGCGGTCGAAGAGATCGCGGCAAAAGCGAGCGCGATACTCAGCAGCGACGGCCGCGGCGCTTCTACCGCATCAGCTGACATCCGGCATGGGCCCGTCGACGACGGGCGAGGTGTGCTTGCCTGAAAGAATGTGAATGTGCACGTGCTCGGTGTGCTGGTACGGCGGCAGCACGCCCATGCGGATCACGAAGCCCTTCTCGAAAAGACCGAGCTGAAGTGCGACCTTTTGAATGCCGCCGATGAGGCGATGCCAGATCTTGGCGTCGCCGAGCCCGAGATCCAAAATCGTAGGAATCCACTTCTTCGGAATGATGACCACGTGGATTTCCCACCATTCTTCTTTGCTGGTGTCGATGTTGTGACGGAACGCAAAGACTTCCGCATCTTCGTAGACGACCTCGTCGGCCTTGGCACGCGTGCCGTCGAGACGTCCGCGAAACGTGTGCTCGGGATCGGGCTTCTCCCAGGTGCGTTGCTCCGGGCCGGAAATCATTTCGGAAATCCACGCTGCCATGCGCCGTGGTTTCCGCTCGGCAGGCAGGCGTCCTGTTGCCAACGGGTGAAGCGGTGCGCGTCATGTCAGCCGATCCCAAGAACAAACCGCTCACGCCCGCCGACGTTTTGGGTGCCCAGCCGCAGTGGCTCAAGGATCCCAAGCCGTGGGAGAAGGTCGTCGGCGACAGCGAGATCGTGTATGAAGACCGTCACGTCGTCGTCTTCCACGATCCCGAGGACGAGGAGCACGAGTCCAAACGAATCCCCGGAGAGATTCGCCTGACGCTGCTCTCGAAGAAAGACGGCGTCGATTCGCTCATGGATCTCGGCGTCTCCGACGAGACGCTTAACGCCGCCATTCTCCACGGCATTCAGCAGGCCGCGTTTCGCTTGGGCCTGGAGAAAAAGGGCTTCGAAGTGCGCGCGCACGTCTATCCCCCTTTTCAGCGCCGGCCGGAACTGGCGTTCAAGATTCGCGCCGGCAAACCGCCCAAGAAAGGCGACGCCGCGTCGGGCTAGCCTTTACTCCTGCGGCTTCTTTCCGAACGGGAGCTTGGCGGAGAGCTGCGACTCCTTCTCGGCAAGCCTCGCCAGCGATTGGATCACGAGGATGGCGAGGATGGTAACGAGGACGGCATAGATCAGCTCGGCAACCACGCCGTTGCCGGGCTTGAGGAAGAGCGCGATGGTGTCGCTGATAAACTTGTTCCACGCGCCGGCAGCGATAAGGCCGAACGCAACCGTCGCCAGCCCGATCATCGTGCCTAGGTACGACGTTTTGATCTCCACGATATTCCCTCCAGCAAGAAAGACAAAGGCCCCGAAGCGCTGCTTCGGGGCCGTTACTTTTCGAGTCGCCGCCTTCTAGGCCTTGAGCTCGATATCCACGCCGGCGGGAAGGTCGAGATGCATCAAGGCGTCCATCGTCTTGGGTGACGCCTGCAGAATATCGATGAGCCGCTTGTGCGTGCGCATCTCGAAGTGCTCGCGCGACTTCTTATCGTTGTTCGTCGAACGCTGCACGCAGAACCGGTTGATCTCGGTCGGAAGGGGAACGGGCCCGCTCACGAACGCGCCGGTGCGCTTCGCCGTTTCGACGATGCGCTCGGCCGACTGATCGAGCACCTTGTGGTCATACGCCTTGAGGCGTATGCGAATCATCTGCTTCGCCATGTTTTTGTTTCCGGTTCTTTCAGTTTATCAAGGTTCGACGTGGGATTCGTCCTTCGACTTCGCGCCCCGCGGGCGCTTCGCTCAGGATGACAATACTATTATTCGGCGACGGCGGTGACGACGCCGGCGCCGACGGTGCGGCCGCCTTCCCGAATGGCGAAGCGCAGGCCCTCTTCGCAGGCGATCGGAGTGATCAACTCGACGTCCATCTGTACGTTGTCGCCGGGCATCACCATTTCGACGCCCTCGGGCAGTTTGATCGTTCCCGTCACGTCGGTCGTACGGAAATAAAACTGCGGACGGTAGTTGCCGAAGAACGGCGTGTGCCGGCCGCCCTCTTCCTTCGAGAGCACGTAGACTTCGGCTTTGAACTTCTTGTGCGGCTTAACGGAGCCCGGCTTGGCCAGCACTTGGCCACGCTCGATCTCGTTGCGATCCACACCACGAAGCAGCACGCCGATGTTGTCGCCGGCAATGCCCGAGTCGAGCAGCTTGCGGAACATCTCGATGCCGGTGACGACCGTTTTCTTCGTCTCGTCCTTGAGACCGACGATCTCGACTTCCTCGCCGACCTTGACTTGACCGCGCTCGACGCGGCCGGTTCCGACCGTGCCGCGGCCGGTGATCGTAAAGACGTCCTCGACCGGCATCAGGAAGGGCTTGTCGACCTGACGCTCCGGCTGCGGAATGTAATCGTCGACCGTGTCCATCAGCTTAAAGATGGGATCGGCATCGGGGTCGCCCTTCTTGCCGCTCGAGTTGAGCGCCTTGAGTGCCGAGCCGCGGATGATCGGCGTGTCGTCGCCGGGGAACTCGTACTGGTTGAGCAGTTCGCGGATCTCCATCTCGACGAGTTCGAGCAGCTCCTCATCCTCGACCATGTCTACCTTATTGAGGAAGACGATGATGCGCGGCACGCCGACCTGACGCATGAGCAGAATATGCTCGCGCGTCTGAGGCATCGGGCCGTCGGTTGCCGCCACGACGAGAATTGCACCGTCCATTTGCGCCGCGCCGGTAATCATGTTCTTGATGTAGTCGGCATGACCGGGGCAGTCGACGTGGGCGTAGTGGCGCTTGGCCGTCTCGTACTCTTGGTGCGAGATGGCGATCGTGATGCCGCGCTCTTTTTCCTCGGGGGCGTTGTCGATCTGATCGACGCCGACTTTCTGCGCCAACCCCTCGGTCGAAAGGCAGTGCATGATGGCAGCCGTCAGCGTCGTCTTGCCGTGATCGACGTGACCCGTCGTTCCGATATTGACGTGCGGCTTGTTACGCTCGAACTTTTGCTTTGCCATTTGACTCCTTTAGTCCACGGATCCAGGCGTATCTAACGCCTTCCGGTCTCATTACGCGGTGAACGCCCTCACCGAGAGGGCGTACAACCACGGATATTATCAGGCAATTCTTTTCTCTGTCAACGTTATTGGCTGAGTCGCCCTTCGACTCGCGCCCTTCGGGTGCGGCTCGGGATGACAGCGGTCCGCTTAGGCTGGAGCAAGCTTTTTGCCGCCGGCCTTGGCGACGATCTCTTCTTCGATCGTCCGCGGCGCCTTCTCGTAGTGCGAGAACTCCATCGTGTAGGTGGCGCGGCCTTGGGTGGCCGAGCGCATGTCGGTAGCGTAGCCGAACATCTCCGAGAGCGGCACGTGCGCCGTAATCACCTGCGCTCCGCCGGGGGCCTCCTCGGTGGCGTGGATCGCGCCGCGCCGCCGGCTGAGGTCGCCGTTGATCGCGCCCATGTACTCCTTGGGCGTCGTCACTTCGACTTTCATGATCGGCTCGAGCAGAATCGGGCCGGCCGCGCGGTTGGCCTCTTTCCATGCCATCGAAGCGGCGATCTTAAAGGCCATTTCCGAAGAGTCGACCTCGTGGTACGAACCGTCGAAAGCCACGGCTTTAAAGTCCATGACCGGGAACCCGGCGAGCACGCCGCTCAGCGACGACTCGCGAATGCCCTCTTGCACCGCCTTTTGGTACTCCTTGGGAACGGCGCCGCCGACAATCTTCCATTCGAAGACGAAGCCGGTGCCCGGCGGCTGCGGCTCGACGCGAATCCAGACGTCGCCGAACTGACCCTTGCCGCCGGTCTGCCGGACGAAGCGGCCTTCTTTTTCAACGGTCTTGGTGATGGCTTCTTTGTACGCGACTTGCGGCTTGCCGACGTTGGCCTCGACCTTGAACTCTCGGCGCAAGCGGTCGAGAATGATCTCGAGATGCAGCTCGCCCATCCCCGCGATAATCGTCTGCTGAGTCTCCTCGTCGGTGCGCATGCGGAAGGTCGGATCTTCTTGGGCGAGGCGCGTTAGAGCGAGACCAAGCTTGTCTTGGTCCGCCTTGCTCTTCGGCTCGATCGCCTGGTGGATGACCGGTTCGGGAAACGTAATCGACTCCAGCGCGATCGGCGAGCGCTCGTCGCAGAGCGTGTCGCCGGTGCGGGTGTCGCTCAGACCGACGGCCGCCGCGATGTCGCCCGCGCCGATAGAGTCGATGTCCTCGCGATGGTTGGCGTGCATGCGCAAGATGCGACCGATGCGCTCCTTGCGACCGGTCCGCGAGTTGAGCACGTAGCTACCCTTGTTGAGAACTCCAGAGTAGACGCGGAAATACGAGAGGTTGCCGTAGGGATCGGTGGCGATCTTGAATGCCAGCGCGCAGAAGGGTTCGCCGTCGTCGGGCTTGCGCAGAATCTCGTCGCCGGTCTTTGGATTACGGCCGACGATCGCCTTGGCTTCCAACGGCGACGGCATGTACTCGACGATCGCGTCGAGCAACGGCTGCACGCCCTTATTCTTGAAGGCCGATCCGCAAAGCATCGGCAGCACCGTGCCCTCGATGGTGGCCTTGCGCAGCGCCGTCTTCATACGGTCGACCGGCAGCTCTTTGCCGTCGAAGAACATCTCGAGCAGCTCGTCGTCCTGCTCGGCAATTGCCTCGACGAGATTCTGCCGCCACTGCATCGCCAAATCGCGCAGCTCCCCTTCGACCTCTTCTTCAGCCATGGTCGAGCCGAGGTCGTCGCTGTAGACGACTTTCTTCATGGTGAACAGATCGACGACGCCCTTAAACCGATCTTCGGCGCCGATCGGCACTTGGACCGGAACGGCGCGCGCGCCGAGGCGCTCGCGAATTTTTTCGACTACGTTGAAGAAGTCGGCGCCGATGCGGTCCATCTTGTTGACGAAGATGATGCGCGGGACCTTATATTTGTTGGCCTGGCGCCAGACCGTTTCCGACTGCGGCTGCACGGCGGCAACGGAGTCGAAGAGCGCGACGAGGCCGTCGAGCACGCGCAGCGAGCGCTCGACTTCGACGGTGAAGTCTACGTGCCCGGGCGTGTCGATGATGTTGATGCGCGTGTCTCGCCACGTCGTGGCGGTCGCCGCCGAGGTGATCGTGATGCCGCGCTCTTGCTCTTGGACCATCCAGTCCATCGTCGCGGCCCCGTCGTGCACCTCGCCCATCTTATGGACGCGTCCGGTGAAAAAGAGGATGCGTTCGGTACAGGTCGTCTTGCCGGCATCGATGTGCGCGGCAATGCCGATATTCCTCGTGCGTTCGAGTGGATATTCCCTTAGAGCCATGGCGTTTTAGTTTAGCGTCGTGTTACCAGCGATAATGGGCAAAGGCCTTATTTGCCTCCGCCATCTTGTGCGTGTCTTCACGCTTCTTAATCGTCGCACCCGTGTTGTTGGATGCATCGAGCAGTTCGTTGGCGAGCTTCTCTTCCATCGAGCGCCCGCTGCGCGCGCGCGCAAAGCCGATCAGCCAGCGCATCCCCATCGCCTGACGGCGGTCCGGACGGACCTCCATCGGCACCTGGTAGGTGGCGCCGCCGACGCGGCGCGGCCGCACCTCGACCAGCGGCATCGCGTTCGAGAGCGCTTGCGAGAAAACTTCCATTGGATCGCGGCCGGTCTTCTCGGCAACGATTTCCAGTGCGCCGTAGGTAATGTGCTCGGCAGTCGACTTCTTGCCGCGCAGCATCACCTTATTGATGAAACGCGCCAGCACTTTGGAGTTGAACTTCCCGTCGGGAAGAATCTGCCGCTTCGGAGCGGGTCCCTTACGTGGCATTACTTCTTCTTCTCGCGCTTAGCGCCGTACTTAGAGCGACCTTGTTTGCGGTTGGCCGTTCCGGCCGTGTCGAGCGTACCGCGAATAATGTGATAGCGCACGCCCGGGAGATCCTTGACGCGTCCGCCGCGCACTAGGACGACCGAGTGCTCTTGCAGGTTGTGCCCGATGCCCGGAATATATGCCGTCACCTCTTCGCCGTTGGTCAGACGCACGCGCGCGACCTTACGCAGAGCCGAGTTCGGCTTCTTGGGCGTTACGGTCTTTACTTGCGTACAGACGCCGCGACGCTGCGGATTCCCGGCCACTTCGAACGTCCGGGTCGGCAGGTCGGGATGTCCAGGCTTGGGGCCGGTCAAAATCACGCGGAACGCCCGAGTCTTGACCTTTTGCTCGGTCTTTTCACGCCCACGGCGCACAAGCTGGTTGATGGTCGGAATTGTCGGCTGCTCCTCTCACACACAAACAACGGCCTCACCCGCAGGTGGGACCGAACATTCACTATACCAAGGCCCCCGGGGGGCGTCAAATACCGGGGCGGGACTCCGAAATGCGGATTCTTGAATCCCACCTAACCAGGTAGTAGACTAGTTGGGTGAAAGCTCGGCCGAAGGAGACCCCAGGAACCAAACGGGTCGGCGTATTTGCCGCTAAAACCCATTTTTCGGCGTTGATCGACGACGCTATGGCCGGAAAGACCACGGTGATCACCAAGCGGGGAAAATCCGTCGCCCTTGTCGTTCCGGTCGACGATACGCGGCGCGAGCGTACCAGGCAAGCGATCGAGCGCCTACGCGCGATCCGCGGAGCTCTTAAGCTCGCGCCCGGCGAGACGATTCGAGATCTCATTGACACGGGGCGGCCTTGATTGTCGCCGATGCGTCGATCGCGCTGGCTTTTATCATCGACGACGAGCACACGGCGTATGCAGACGCCGCCATCGGGCATGTTGGGCAAGCGGGAGGTGTCGTGCCCGGCAACTTTCATAGCGAAGTCGCGCACGGACTGCTGCAAGCCGAGCGGCGCGGCCGAATCACCGAGACGCTCTCTTCTTCTGCCTTGCGCGAGATTCTCGCGCTACCGTTCGACGTCGAAATGCCCGACGTGCAGCGCGCGCTCGTGCTGGCGCGCAAGCACGGGCTCACGTGCTACGACGCCTTTTACCTGACGCTTGCACTGCAGCTAGATCGTCCGCTCGCAACGATCGATACGGCGTTGGCAACGGCAGCGCGAGAAGCAAATGTCTTATGGACCGCTTAGCCGCGCAAGCTCCAGCGCGATCTCCTCAGCGGTAAAGCCGCGGTGGCGGAGCGACTCGACGAAGCGTTGCGCCGCCTCGCGCAGAGTCTGCATCCGGGTGCGCTCGTTGACCGGGAGGTTTCCGGCCACCCGCGTTCCTCGCCGCCCGTCGCTAACCAGCCAACCGTCGGATTGAAGCTCGCCGTAGGCGCGCGCGACGGTGTTGGGCGCAATCCCCAGGTCGCCGGCTAGTTGACGGACGGTCGGCAAAGGTGAGTCGGGCGGCAGCTCCCCTCGCTCGATGCCCGCCCGAATCTGCTCGGCGACTTGCTGGTATGGCGGAATTTCCAGGCTGGAGTCTACCGTGAGGTAGGGCGAGGTCACGCGAACGAAAGGCGCTTGATTAGCGGCAGAACGCCTGCGACGAGCGCCACGATCAGCGCCGCCAAGGCGAGATCTTGCGCTACGTTTGCGTAGAGATCGCTGCCGGAAAGCATGGTCCCCGCGAAGGCCGCAAAGAGTCCGCCCGGCGCGCACGCCAGCACCGCAATACCGGTCGCGCGGCCGACGCGCAGGCGCTGATCGATGGCATATTCTACCTGCGGGTCTTCGCCAAGCAGCAGCGAGGGGGCCGTGGCGATGCGCCAGGCGGTTATGCCGAGCAATAACGTTGCCGCCGCCACGGCGAGCGCGCCCAAGCGCAGCGACGGATAGACCGTAAACATCAACGCGGCCGTAAGCGCACCCAGCATCGACACGATCGAGACCAGCGGCAGCGCCGCCAGTACGGAACGGCGTTCCAGCGGCGCGACGCGCCGCTCGGCCGCGCGGCGAAACTGAACGTAGCCCAGGTACGTGATCAGCGCGAGGGTGATGCAAACGATGGCGTAGGGCAAAACGTACGGAATCCCAGGAACGAACTCGATCCCGGCGGCTAGGGCGCAGAGCAGCGTGAAGAGGCGGCCGTAACCGCGGCCGAAGATCCCCTCGGCGTTTCGACGCGCCGCCAACGCATGGCGCAGACGCTCCTGTTGACTGGGCGAAAGCGACGCCTTCGAGCACGTCATCATGCCCGGCACCCCGAACATGCAGCGCGGCGATAAGAAGGAAGCCACGCCCACGGCCCCGCAGGAAGGCGGCCATCGCGATTCTTATGGTTTCTTCGTGTCCTGCGGTCATTGTACCAACAGCCTATTACAAAGCTCGGGCTTTGTGTCAAGGGGTTGGTGCAATCCCCGCATAAACCCGCGGGCCATGGCGGCAAGCGGGGCGCTTCACGAAAGTCCGCGTTTGGGCGTGCTCGACGGACTGCGCGGCATCGCGGTGCTGCTGGTGCTGTGGTACCACGTTTGGGAGATCTCGTGGTGGTCGCCGGGGCCGGTGCTCGATTTTATTCCGGCCACGGGGTTTATCGGCGTTCACCTCTTCTTCTTTCTCAGCGGATTCGTTATCACGTATCCGTTTCTGCGCGCCGCGCTTACCGGGCGGCCGGCGCCGTCGTGGCGCGAGTTCGCGTGGCGGCGCTTCATCAAGATCGTGCCGTCGTACGTGCTCTCGATCGTGGTGGCCTACGCCGCCGGCTACGCACAGCAGCAACCGTACGCGTCGACCATTCCCGATCTCGTCACGCACCTGCTCTTCATTCATACCTGGTTTCCGGCGCGTTACGGCACGATCGACGGCGTGCTCTGGACGCTCTCCGTCGAAGTCGAGTTCTACTGCATCTTCCCGCTGATCTGGTGGTGCTTCCGGCGCCGTCCGTGGATCACCGCGGTAGCGATGATCGCGATTGCCGAAATCTGGCGCGCCGCGATGGCGAAGTGCTGTTACTCGACGATCTTTACCCTCTACGAAGAGAACTTGCCGGGCTACCTCGACATCTTCGCCTTCGGAATGATCGCGGCGTACGTTTACACCGGCTTTGGCGAGCGCGTGCGCGCTTCGCGGTTACGCTTTGCCGCGCCGGCCGTCGCGATCGGCGGCATCGCCGCACTGGTTGCGCTCCTGGAGAATCTCTACGCGTACCGGCTTTACGAAAATTGGTCGGCGGTGTGGCAGATCGACAACCGGCCGCTGCTGGGCGGCGCGTTTGCGCTGATCGCGCTGGGCTCGCTGACGAGCCCGCGCTGGTGGCAGATTTTGCTCGACAACTCGCCGCTGCGCTTTCTGGCCACGATTTCCTACAATCTCTATCTCTACCACCAGATGATCGCACGCGAGCTTTTAGCGCATCACGTCCCGTCGTACCGCGGCGACCCGCACGACGATCCACACTGGCAGGCACGTTATACCGCGATGGCCTTTAGTGGGGCCATCGCGGCAGCGACGATCGTAACCTATCTCTTCGAGCGTCCGCTGCTCCGGCTGCGGCGGCCGGGGGCGGACAAGAAGGCTAAGCGAGTACCGACTTAAAGATACTCTCCGTCAGCGAAGCGACGCCGGGCACGCGCACTTCTTTTCCTTGGAAGCCCGTGACCGTGGTCCACACCCAGATGACGAGCGCGAGAATCCACAGGATCGGCCAGAGCAGATACAGGTGGACGAACGTAAGGACGAACGAGAGAATGAAGTACAGCGCCCAAATCGTAATCGACTGCGCTGCCGCCCACTTCACGAATTTATTCGTTCCGCCGCCGACGAGCATGACGATGCCGCCCAGCAAGCAAAACAGATACGCAAGCCCTGCGGCCACGTTTGGTTCGAGACCGAACGGCGTATCTTTCGGGGGTTGAGTCACGGACATTTGAATGCCCCTTTCGCTTTCGAGAGATGTCGCGAGCTTTCGGCGTTCTTAGCCCCTGCGCCACGGCGCCCCTTTGTCAAGCGCTCGCCTGCAACAGGCGCCGGCCCACGCCTGCGTGAACGACGGCGCCATGGGGCGCGGCTGGTATGTGCTGCTCATCCTGCCTTTTGCCGGGACCCTGCTGCCTTGGCTGTACAACCGCGCGCAGCCGGCGTTCTTCGGAATCCCCTTCTTTTACTGGTATCAGCTCGCGTGGGTGCTCGTCACCGCCGCGCTTCTCGGACTGGTCGTCGTCCTAACCAAAGAACGCGATGTCTAGCGGTGCGGCGATCTTGGCCGCGTTCGTTGCGGCCGTCACGATTCTCGGCTTTCTCGCCGGACGCTGGCATCCGGCGAAGCTCGACACGCTCGACGAATGGGCGCTGGGCGGGCGCAACTTCGGCACGCTCGTCTCGTGGTTTCTGCTCGGCGGCGATCTCTACACCGCCTACACGTTTATCGCCGTTCCGGCGCTGGTCTACGGCGTGGGCGCGCTGGGATTCTTCGCCGTGCCGTACGCGACGATCGCCTATCCCATCGCCTTGATCGTGCTGTCGCGCTTTTGGGTCGTCGCGCGCGAGCGCGATTACGTGACGACCGCCGATTTCGTGCGCGACCGCTTTGGCGACCGGTCGCTCGAGGTTGCCGTCGCACTGACCGGCGTCGTGGGGGCGCTGCCGTACATCGCCTTGCAACTGGTCGGAATGCGCGCCGTCTTCGGCCAGTTCAACGCGCTGGGAATCGGGCACGGCCTGCCGGCGCTAACGATTGCTTTCGTGCTGCTCGCGGCATATACGTATTCCAGCGGGCTGCGCGCGCCGGCCTCGATTGCCTTCGTCAAGGACACGCTGATCTACATTACCGTGATCGCCGCGATCGTGGTCATCCCGGCTCGCCTCGGCGGATGGGCGCACGTCTTCGCCGTCTCGCAGCAAGCGCTGGCGCAGCGCCCGAAGCCCTCGTCGATCTTCCTCGCGACGCCGCAGTACTTCACGTATGCCACGATGGCGTTCGGCTCGGCGCTGTCGCTCTTCATCTACCCGCACTCGATTACCAGCGTGCTGGCGGCGCGCAGCCGAGACGTCGTTCGGCGCAACGCCGCGCTGCTGCCGATCTATTCGCTGCTCCTCGGCCTGCTGGCGCTGCTCGGCTACTGCGCCATCGCCGCCGGCCTAGCGCCGAAGGACTCGAGCAGCGTGATGCCGCTGCTCTTCGCCCACTATTTCCCGCAGTGGTTCGCCGGCGTGGCCGACGCGGCCATCGTGATCGGCGCACTCGTGCCGGCGGCAATCATGTGCATCGGCGCGGCCAACCTTTTTGCCAGCAACGTCTTTCGCGAGTTCTCACCTCAGCGATCGCCGCTGGAAGTCGTCATCGCCAAGCTCCTGACGCTGGCGATATGTGCCGTCGCGCTGATCTTTGTGGTGACCGTTCCGGTGCCGTACGCCATCGACTTCCAGCTACTCGGCGGCGCGCTGATGCTGCAGATTTTCCCCGCCTTTGTGTTGGGCCTGTGGACTCGCTGGTTCCATCCCAAGGCGCTGCTGCTGGGGTGGGCCTGCGGGTTTGCCGCCAGCTGCGCGATGGCATTTGCCGGCGGGTTTACGTCGAACTATACGCTCCATCTCTTCGGCGCTTCGATAACCGGTTTCATCGCTCTCTACGCGCTCTGCCTCAACCTGGCGGTGGCCGCCGCCGCAACGCTCGTTCTACCTGCGAGGAAATACGCATGAGTCAAACGATCAATCCCGAAGGCTGGCCCCGCCCGAGCGGGTACGCAAACGGCATCGTTGCCGAGGGTCGCTACCTAGCGATATCGGGCCAAATCGGCTGGAACGACCGCAACGAATTGGTCGGCGACGATTTCCTCGATCAAGCGCGCCAAGCGCTAGGCAACGTGATGGCCGTTCTACGCGCCGCCGGCGGCGACGCGCCGGATCTGGTTCGGTTGACGTGGTACGTCACCGACAAAGGCGCCTATCGGGCGAACGTCCGCGAGCTTGGCCGCGCCTACCGCGAAATCGTCGGCGACCATTACCCGGCGATGGCGCTGGTGCAGGTCGCCGGTCTGCTCGAAGAAGGCGCGAAGGTCGAGATCGAGGCGACCGCCGTGTTACCGAAGGCCGGCACTCCGTCCTGAGGGCGCGAACGTGCACGTTCCGGCGTATTTGAAAGCAGGGTTACCGCCGGCGCGCTTACCCGTGCCTACGACGTCGAGGACACATTGCACGCGTGGCCCCGCGAGATGGCCGGTGAAATAGACCGAACCGCGTTCCTCGCCGGTTTTGAGGTTCGCGTAAAACCTAAAACGTGAATCGTACAGCATGACGGGCGCCGACCCCGCTACCGTGCCGGAGAACACCTGGTTGCCCGAGTTGACGAGCGTGCCGGCTTTGTCGTCGATTACCGAGGTGACCTGATAGAGCACTCTTCCGTGCAAGTCGCCGTCGAGCACGACGATTTCCGTGCTGCGCTCGATCACGCCGGTAGCCGTCTTTTGTTTGGAATGCACCACGGCGCCGTTGAGTTGATCGTAGCCCGTGCCCTTGACCTGGATCGTCCGGCCGGTCGCAGCGAGAGCCGAAGTTCCCCATAGGAAGGCCATAAGAATGCCCGATGCTAGGCGCCGCGTCAGGGTCATCACGGAACCTCCCTCAACTTATAGCGCTGGAGTTTGCCGGTCTCGGTTCGCGGCAGCTCGGCAACGAACTCGATTTCGCGCGGCGCCTTGAACGGCGCAATTTGCCTCTTGCAGAACTCGCGCAGCTCGTCTGCCTTGGCGTCGCTTGCGGCGCGGCCTTCGGCCAACACGACGAAGGCCTTGACCAGATTCGTCTCCTTTTCCGGATCGCGCTTACCGACGACGGCCACCTCTTTGACGTCGGCGTGCGCGATCAGCGCCTGCTCGACCTCAGGGCCGGAGATGTTGTAGCCGGCCGAAACGATCATGTCGTCGGTGCGCGCGACGTACCAAAAATAACCGTCGGCATCGCGCCGGTAGGCGTCGCCGGGATAGTTCCAGCCGCCCTGCACGTAAATACTCTGCCGCTCGTCCTGCAGATATTTGCATCCGGTCGGCCCTTTAACGGCCAGGCGTCCCATCGTGCCGTCGGGAAGCGGGCGGCCGCGATCGTCGTGAATCTCTGCGATGTAGCCCGGAACCGCGCGGCCCGTAGCGCCGGGACGCGCTTCGTCGCGCGGCGAGCCGATGAAGATATGCAGCATCTCGGTGCTGCCGATTCCGTCGAGGATTTTTAGACCGGTCTTTTCGTGCCACTCCTCCCAGACCGCCTTGGGCAGCGCTTCGCCGGCCGAGACGCACGTGCGCAGCGTCGAGATGTCGTAACGACCGCACGCGGCGGCCATGGTGCGATAGGCGATCGGTGCGGTGAAGATCGTGGTGACGCCGAACTCGTCGACCGCTTCGAGCAGCTCGGCCGGGCCGGCGCGCTCGAGGAGCAGCGTCGCCGCACCGGTGTAGAGCGGAAAGAGCAGCTGGCCGCCCAACCCAAAGGTGAAGCCCAGCGGCGGGCTTCCGCAAAACAGATCGTCGGCTTGCGGGCGGAGCACTCGCGCGCAATACGTGTCGCAAATCGCCAGCAGATCGCGATGATAATGCATCGCCGCTTTCGGCGTCCCGGTCGTTCCCGAGGTAAACGCGATGAGCGCGACGTCGTCGCAACCGGTTTGAACGTCGGCAAAGTCGTCGGCCTTGCCCTCCATCGAGCGCTCGAGTGAATCGCCGTCGCGGTCTTTTGGAGCGTTGAAAAACAGCGCGCGCACGCCGCCGAACGAAGCGCAGGCGCGATCGAACTCGTCGCGCAGGCGCGCGTCGCAGAGCGCGTGCTTTACCTGCGCCTTCTCCATCATGAAACGCAGCTCGCCGGCGCGGTAGAGCGGCATGGTGGTGACGGCGATTCCGCCGGCCTTGAGCACGGCAAACCAGCACGCCGCCAGCATCGGCGTGTTCGTGCCGCGCAGGAGCACGCGATTGCCCGGCTCCAGCATCAAATCTTCGGTAAGCACGCGCGCGATGCGATTGGCCGTCGCGCGCAACTGCGCGTAGGTCCAGCGCGCCGAGGGCGAGAGCACGCAGCGATCCCGCGCCCCGCCACGCTCGATGTGCGCGTCGAGGAGGCGGCCGGCAAAGTTCACGCGCTCGGGGTAGTCGAGCCCGAGCACGTCGATGATTTCCGGCATGGCCTCCTGCGGGGGAAGGCGTTCTTCGGCAAAACGATCGACGTGGGCGGAGGCGCGCGCTATCATGCCTCTAACGTCTGCTTGGCGATTACGAGCTGCTGGATTTCGCTGGCGCCTTCGTAAATGCGCAGCGCGCGGACGTCGCGGTAGAGGCGTTCGACGATCTCACCGCGCGTTACGCCGCGCCCGCCAAAGAGCTGCACGGCGCGGTCGCAGACGCGGCCCGCGGCCTCGGTGGCGAACCACTTTGCCATTGCCGCCTCGCGGGTGACGCGTGCCGCACCGCCGTCCTTCTTCCAAGCCGCGCGGTAGATCAAGAGCGCGCTCGCATCTACGTCGGTTGCCATCCCGGCGATCGCGGCCTGCGTTAGCTGCAGCGTTGCCAACGGCGCGCCGAAGAGCCGTCTCGCGTTGACGTGGCGAATCGTTTCGGTCAGTGCCCGTCGCGCGAAACCCAGTGCCGCCGCGCCGACGGTGCTGCGAAGCAGATCGAGCGTGGCCATGGCGATGCGAAAGCCTTGGCCTTCCTCGCCGATACGGTTTCCCGCGGGAACCCGCAGGCCGTCGAATCGCAGCGCTCCGAGCGGATGCGGCGAGATGGTTTCGATGCGTTCGACGACCGAAAGCCCCGGCGAGGCTGCGTCAACGGCAAACGCCGTCAGTCCCTTAGCGCCGCCGTCCGACGTGCGTGCGAAGACGACATAACAGCCGGCCAGACCGGCATTGGAGATCCAGCACTTCTCGCCATCGATGACGTACGCGTCACCGTCGCGGCGCGCACGCGTTGCAATCGCCGCAACGTCGGAACCGGCCTCGCGTTCGGAGAGCGCGAAAGCACCGATGCATTGGCCCGAAGCCACGCGCGGCAAATACCGGCGCTGGAGCTCGGCCGAACCGAACAGCCCGATCGGCGCGCTTGCCAGACCCTGCATCGCGAAGGCAAAATCGGCCAGCGCCGAACGCTGCGCCAGCCGTTCGCGCGCCAGGCAAAGCGTCCGCGCGTCGAGATCCGCCCGCATGCCGCCGTAGGTGCCGGGCACGCAGGCGCGCAGCCATCCCGCGTCGCCCAGCGCGCGAACCCAAGCGCGACAGCTCCCGTCGGCATCTCGCTCGTCGTCGAAAACCTTGGCTTCCTCGAGCCAGCGTTCCAACGCGGCCGCAAACGCCCGATGTTCTTCGTCAAAGAACGGCAACTCGAGCATCTCAGTCGCCCTCGAAACGCGGCCGCTGCTTGGCGACGAAGGCATCGTACGCGCGCTTGAAATCTTTGCCTTCCATGCATTGCGCCTGCACGCGGGCTTCCGCGTCGATCGCCGCGTCCAGCGGAAGCGCCCATTCCTCGTGCAGCATTCGTTTGGTTACGGCATGCGCGAGCGTGGGGCCGTTGGCGAGCTGCGCCGCAAGCTCGCGCGCGCGCGTCTGCAGGACCTCGGGCTGGCAGAGTTCGTTGTAAAAGCCCCAGTCGTAGGCCTGGCCCCCAGGCAGCGCGCGACCCGTGTAGAGCAGCTCGGCGGCTCGGCCCAAACCGACGATGCGCGGCAACATGGCGCAGGCACCCATGTCGGCGCCCGAGAGGCCGACGCGCACGAACAAAAACGCGACGCGCGATCGATCCGTGCCCAAGCGCAGATCGCCGGCCATTGCGAGTATCGCACCGGCGCCGGCACACGCGCCGTCGATGGCGGCGATAATCGGCTGCGGACAGGCGCGCATGGCTTTGACGAGATCTCCCGTCATCTGGGTGAAGGCGAGAAGTTCGGCCGGACTGCTTTGAGTAAGCGGACCGATGATTTCGTGGACGTCGCCGCCCGAACAGAAGTCGTTCCCGGCACCGGTCAGCACGACGGTCTTGACGTTCGACTCGCTACCGAGCGATCGAAAGAGGTCGCGCAACTCGGCGTAGAGCTCGAAGGTCAGCGGATTTTTCCGGTCGGGCCGCTCCAGCGTGACGGTCATCACGCGATCGGCGATCTCGACGCGCGCGCCCTTCATCGAATGCGGAACGGCAAGTCTTCTTCGTACTCGTCGCCGGCGCTGTTGCGCGCGATGACGCGCAGCCGGTAGGCACGGACGAAGATCGGCGGCAGGTCGAGCACGTCGACGCCGAACGAAAAGCGTCCGGGGCTGCGGTGCGGCACGTTGATCGAAAAGAGGTTGGTGCGCACTTCGATGCTCGCCACGTCGGTGCCGGCTACAAACGAGCCCGACCAGCGCTGGCCTCGGCGAATATTGAGCGACGAGAAGCGCATCGCCAGAATGCTCGGCGGTGCGTCGTTGGGTTCGAGGCGCGGAGCCGGGAGCTTGGCGAGACCGATCGAGACGTTGGGCGGAACGTCGGTCGGCCGCGACGCGCAGCCCGCAAGCAGCATTGCAACGCAGAACGCGCCCACGCGAGGAAGCACGTTTGCAGTCGTACGGAATTCGCTGGGACGCCACCTTCTCCGGGAGGCGCCGCGCACGCGGGCGCGTAAGGGCCGCTCATGGTGCAGGAGCGCGTGTTGCCGCACGCCGTGCCGAGGAGCCTGGCACTGGATTACGCGACCGGCATCTGCGGCGTCTGGATCGCCGGCGGGTTCTTCTTGGACGCGTGGGCGCACGGACACGTTCCGGTAGAAAGCTTTTTCACCCCGTATCACGCCGTTTTCTACTCGGGCATGCTGGTGACGATCGCGGTGGTGACCGCATTCGCGGCGCGCAATCACCGGCTCGGCTACGACTGGATCAACTCCGTGCCGCGCCCCTACCGGCTGGCGCTGCTGGGTATCCCGATCTTCGTGGCCGGCGGCTTCGGCGACCTGATATGGCATCACATCTTGGGCCTCGAGGAAGGCGTCGACGCGCTCCTGAGCCCGACGCATCAAATCCTTGGCCTGGGCATTTTCTTTTTATCCAGCGGACCGATTCGCTCGGTGCTGGCCGACCGGGCGGCAACCACGCTGACGCGTCAGCTGCCGCTAGTCCTCGGTTTGGCGACCTGGCTGATCCTGGCGCACTTCGGCACCGCCTACGCATTCGATCCGGCGGCCGGCCGAACCAACGCACCGCCGTCGATCGTCCCGTTCACGCCGGATTATCTCACCGCGCTCGGCATCGGCTACTACAAAGTTGCCGACGGCGCGCTGATCGTTATCTTCCAGAGCACGCTGATTACCGGCTTTCTGCTGTGGTTCGTCGCTCGCGTAAGACCGTGTTTCGGCGCCCTAACCATCTTTCTGCTGGCCGGTAATATTCCGGCGGCGGCCGCCTTCACCAACCAAACGCCGCTGTTAGCCGTTACGCTCGTGCAGACGTTGCTCACGGGTTTGCTGGCCGATTGGTACGCGTGGCGCTTTGATCCGCATCCGGCACCCGGCACGTCGGCGGCGTTCCGGCGCTTTGCCGTCGGCGTGCCGATGGTTTACATCGGCGTTTATCTCGCGGCGACGCTTGCCACCGACGGGATTTGGTGGGATTGGAACGTGGCGCTGGGCTCGTGGATTTGGGCGGGCGTCTGCGGGTTTTCGTTAAGTCTTCTGATCCTCGCCCGACGCAGCGCGTGATCGCGCCGGCGCTCGCGCTGGCGGCGTTGCTGCTGCATGCGGCAACGGCGATGCGCTACGGTTACTTCCGCGACGAGCTCTACTTCATTGCCTGCGCCAAACGCTTGGCGTGGGGATACGTCGATCAGCCGCCGCTGGTTGCGTTTGCCGCGTGGCTGGCCGGGCCTCTCGGTTATCCGCTCGTCGCACTGCGCGCCTTGCCGATTCTGGCGGCGGCGCTCACCGTCTACGTTGCGACCCGGCTGGCGGCAGAGTTGGGCGGCGGGCGGTTCGCGCAGGCGCTGTCCGGAGTTGCAACGCTGCTCGCGCCGGCCTATCTATTGCTGGGCAACACGCTGACGACGAGTTCGCTCGAGCCGCTCTTCTGGACGCTGGCGATACTCGTTGCGATACGAATCGTCCGCGGATCGGAGGAGCAGGCGGCGCCGTGGTGGCTGCTGCTGGGAGTCGTTACGGCGGCAGGATGCTACGCCAAATACTCGATGCTGCTGCCGATGGTTGGAGTCGTCGTCGGGTTGCTGCTTACGCCGCAGCGGCGCGCGTTGCGCTCGCCCTTCGTCCTCTACGGGGCTGCGGTGGCGGCGGTGCTGCTGGCGCCCAACGTGGTGTGGCAAGCGTCGCACGGCTGGCCGTTCGTCGAGGTGCTGCGCGGCGATGCGGCGCATCGGCCCGCCTTTGCGGTGGGCATCGCGCTGGAGTATCGCAATCTTTGGCAGAATTTTACGGCGTTCGCGGTCGAACAACTAGTGTATACCAATCCCATCGCGGCGATCGTGTGGGTGACGGGACTGATTGCGCCGTTTCGTTTGCGCTCGTTGAGGGATTTGCGCTTTGTCGCGATCGGGTATGCGGTAGTGTTTGTGGTTGCCGTTGGCTTTGCGGCCAAAGGTTACTACATCGTTGGGTATTACGCTTCGCTGCTGGCGGTGGGGGCGGTCGCGATCGAGCGTTTGGGCTTCCCGCTTCGGGCGGCGGCGTTCGTGACGTTGGCAGCAGTGGGGCTCGTCGCCATGCCGCTCTCACTTCCCGTGCTGCCGGTCGACGCGCTCGTCGCTTACACGCAGCGTCTCGGGCTGACCGGGCGCGGCGGCACGCCGGCTCATCTGATGCAGCCCGTTTTTGCCGAGGAGTTCGGCTGGGACCGGCTGGCGCGCGACGTTGCGGGCGTGTACTTCTCGCTGCCGCCCTCCGTGCGCCGCGGCGCGGCCATCTACGCCGATACGTACGGCGACGCGGGCGCGCTCGACTTTTTCGGACCGCGCTACGGCCTGCCGCCGGCAATTTCCAGTCAGAACAACTATTATTTGTGGGGCTACCGCGAATACGAGGGATCGACGCTGGTGGCGATCGGCGCGACGCGGATCGGCCTTCTGCGCCGATACTATCGCAGCGTGACGTTGGTGCGTACCTCGAGCGAACCATACAAGTGGATCGTCGAGGGGCCGGCGCCGATCTATCTCTGCCGCGATCCGGTTCTGCCGTTGCGCGACATCTGGCCGAACCTGCGGTGGTACGGAGCCTGAGCTAAAAACCGCGACGCCGTTCGCCGCGCTCACTTCACTGAGGATGGCAACCCGTTGTCGGGCACCACGATTGCGAGGCCGGTTTCGGTGCCGCTGATAAGTTTGAGAACGGCTTGGGCGACTTCTTCGGCGGTGGCGATGCGGCCGCCGGGATTGTCGCGGGCCAGCAGCGCGCGCGTTTCCGCTTCGGTGCGCCCGGTGCGGCGCACGATGTTCTCGATGGTGCGGCCCATCATGTCGGTCTCGGTGTAGCCGGGGCAGACGGCATTGGCAGTAACGCCGCTTCCCGACAGCTCGGCTGCGACCGCACGCGTCAACCCGACCACGCCGTGCTTGCTGGCACAGTAGGCAGAGATATACGGCGCCCCGACGAGACCGGCGATGCTGGCGACATTGACGATGCGCCCCCATTTTGCGCCGAGCATGTCTTCGACCGCCGCCTGCGTGCAGAGGAACGTGCCCGTCAGGTTCGTTGCGATCGTGCGATCCCAGAGCCAGCGCGTGGTGCGTCTGAGCGGTGCCGACTCGGCGATTCCGGCGTTATTGATAAGGATCGTGATCGGCCCGTGGCGTTCGCGGCAGGCGGTGAAGGCGCGGCGGATTGCGTCGGCGTCGGTGACGTCGCCGGCAACTCGGAAAAAATCGCCCCTTCCCTTCTCGGCGTCGGTCAGCGTGATGCGGGAGGGCGATGGATTGCGGCTGAGGATGCTGATGTGCGCGCCTTCGCCGGCCAGCAGCTTTGCCACGGCCAAACCAATTCCGCGGGCGCCGCCGGTTACGACGGCATGCCTGCCGCTCAGGGTCACGCCGATGCCTCCTTCGCGCGCGCTGCCAGCCGTTCGAGCTGATCCTTGCCGGGGAGATATTGCACCGGCCAGGACGCCTCATGATAGCCGAGCTGCGCGGCGGCGTGAAGCGTCCAGAACGGATCCGCTAAATGCGGCCGTCCTAGGGCGACGAGATCGGCGCGGCCGCCGGCGACGATGGCGCTGGCCTGGTCGACGTCGGTAATGTTGCCGACGGCCATCGTGGCGATGCCGACCTCGTTACGAATCTTGTCGGCGTAGGGTGTTTGGAACATGCGTCCGTAGACGGGTTTGGCGTCGGGGGACGTTTGACCGGTCGAGACGTCGATCAAATCGGCGCCTGCGGCCTTGAAGGCGCGAGCAATCTCGACCGAATCGTCGCCGGAGATCCCGCCGTCGACCCAATCGGTGGCGGAGATGCGCACCGAGATCGGGCGGTCTTCCGGCCAAACCTCGCGCATGGCGCGAAAGACTTCCAGCGGGTAACGCAGACGGTTTTCGAGCGAGCCGCCGTACTCGTCGGTGCGCTGGTTGCGCAGCGGGGTGATGAAGGCCGAAAGCAGGTAGCCGTGGGCGCAGTGCAGCTCGAGCATGTCGAAGCCGGCTTGCAGTCCCATCGCGGCGGCGCGCGCGAAGGCGTCGCGGATCTCGGCCATTTCTTCGCGCGTGAGCTCTTGCGGGGTTTGACTCGCTGCGGAATACGGGATAGCCGACGGCCCGACGACCGGCCAGTTCCCGTCGCGCAGCGGTTCGTCCATTCCCTCCCACATGAGTTTGGTCGAGCCTTTCGGCCCGGAGTGTCCGAGCTGCAGGCAGATCTTGGCGCGCGAGTTGGCGTGGACGAACTCGACGATGCGCTTCCACGCCGCGACGTGCTCCGGCAGGTACATTCCGGTGCAGCCGGGCGAGATGCGTCCGTCGCGCGTGACGCACGTCATCTCGGTGAAGACCAGGCCGGCGCCGCCGAGCGCGCGCGTGCCGAGGTGGACGAGGTGGAAGTCGTTGGGCATGCCGTCCTCGGCGCTATACATATCCATCGGCGAGACGACGATGCGGTTGATGAGTTCGAGCGATCGCAGTTTAAACGGAGCGAACATCGGAGGAATCGGCTTCCCCGCGAACCACTGCTCGAGGCTACCCACGTACGTCGTGTCGCGCAGCCGCAGGTTCTCGTGGCCGATCCGCTGACTGCGCGTCAGCAAACTGTAGGCAAACTGTTCCGGCGGCAACGCCGCATAGCGCGCCACGTTTTCGAACCACTCCGTCGAGTTGCGCGCTGCGTTCTGCAGCTTGAGCACTTCTATGCGGCGGGCCGCTTCATAGCTGTCCAGGGCGCCGGCTAAGTCACCCGTCCCCGCCAAAGCGTCGGCGAGGCCGATCGCGTCTTCCAGGGCGAGCTTGGTTCCCGAGCCGACCGAGAAGTGTGCCGTGTGCGCGGCGTCGCCCATCAGCACGACGTTGCCGTGAACCCAACGTTCGTTGCCGACCCGCGTAAAGTTGAGCCAATCGCGGCCGCGCAAGTGGGCCGAGTTGGCCATGAGGCGGCGTCCGCGAAGATATGGCGCAAAGAGATTTTCGCAAAAGGCGATCGTCTCGCGGCTGCCGGCAGAATCGAGCCCGTGCGCGAGCCACGTTTCCTCGCGGCACTCGACGATAAAGGTGCTGAGCTCTTTGTCGAAGCGGTAGGCGTGCACGGTGAACCAGCCGTGCTCGGTGCGCTCGAAAATAAACGTAAACGCATCGAGCGGTAAGTCCGTCCCCAGCCAAACGAAGCGGCAGCGCCGCTTGTCGAGATCGGGTTTAAATGCCTGGGCATACGCGGCGCGCACGCGACTGTTGATGCCGTCGGCCCCGACGAGCAGGTCGCAGTTCGCGCGCTCGGCTTCGATGTCTTCGACTTCGGTTTGGAAGCAGAGCTCGACACCGACCTCGGCTGCCCGCTCTTGCAGGATCGCCAGCAAGTGCTTTCGCGAGATCCCGCTGAAGCCGTGGCCGCCCGAGCGAATCGTGTGACCTTTGAAATAAATGACGATGTCGTCCCAGTGCTCGAAGGCTTGCGTGATGGCACGATGCGTCGGCTCGTCGGCGGCTCGTAGATTCTCCAGCGTCGCGTCGGAAAAGACCACGCCCCAGCCGAAGGTGTCGAGGGGGCGATTGCGCTCGAGCACGCGGATCGACCAGTCGGGGAAGCGGCGCTTAGCGAGAACTCCGAAGTACAGGCCCGCCGGCCCGCCGCCGACGCACGTTACGCGCATAGTCAAAGCCTTGGTCACTTGCTTACACTTTGATTAGAGGCGCAGACGAATCCCGCCCCGGTATGGTAGCCTACGCTCGAGCCGTGATCAGAACACCCGCGCTTCGCCTTATCCTAATTTGCCTCAGCGCCGGAACGGTCGTCGCGTTGACTGCGCACGACGCGCGGCGCGCCGATGCGGCATCCTCGGTGACGCTTGCGAGCGGAACCTATGCGGCGCGCACCACAATCCCCGTGACGATCGACGGCCAGCGCGCAGAATGCATTCTCGACACGGGAAGCTCGGCCGTGCTGGTATCGCCGGCCCTCGCCCGCGCGGCCGGGCTTCAGGCGCGCGCCGCCACCTTTGAAGTCGCGCCCGACGGGCGCTCGTACATGGACCGTCAGACGACCATCGGAAGACTCGGCGTTGCCGGCTATAGCCTGCACGGCGTTCGGGCGTTGATCTCGTCGAACCTCAGCGGTAACGACGCGCTCTGCGGGTACGACTTCCTGGCGCACTTTCCGCTGCTTCTCGATCGCGACCGGCAGGTCGTAACGCTCTTCCCCGCAGCATCGAAGGTCGATCGGATGCATTGCATTCCGATCGACGTAACCGCTCGGATCGCGCTGGCGACCGTCGAAATCAACGAGACGCGAATGAGTCACATCGTCCTCGATTCGGGAATGGCCGGGGGCGGCGTGATGTGGGAAGGGGTGCGAACTCGACTGCACCAGCCGCTGGTCGCCGACGCCGACTATCAGACCCAACCCGAAGCGGCACGCGCGGGCTTTGCTTGCGGTGCCATCGCATCGGTCCGCTACACGCCCGGCTCGCCGGTCACCCCGATGCCGATCTGCACCGAACCGCAACGCCCCGACGGATATAACGGAATGCTCGAAACCAATCTCACCTCCGTCCACGCGATGGCGATCGACTATCCGCACCGGCGCATGTGCTTCGACGTCGGCGGCTACGTCGCTCAAGATTCCAGCAGCGCGCAGCCGACATACTGGCACGACGCATGGTCGCGTTTTAACTACTTGCGCCCACCGCGGTAGCGCTGCTAGCGCTTTACTGCGATCAGAAGGCCGTCGCAGATGGGGACGAGCGACGCATCCACGCGGGGATCGCTGCCGGCCTTGAAGCTGATGGCGCGCAGCGCGCGCGTGTCTTCGTCTTCCGGGTTTGGATCGAGTACCGCGCCGTCCCAGATGACGTTGTCGACCAGAATCACGCCGCCGGGGCGGAGCAGCTCGAGCGCGCGTTCGTAATAGTTGTCGACGTTGTTCTTGTCGGCGTCGATGAAAGCGATGTCGAAGGGCTCCACGCCGGCCGGCAGCCGCGCCAGCGTTTCGAGAGCGGGAGCAACGCGCAAGTCGATCTTGCCGGCGACGCCTGCGGCCTGCCAGTAACGCCGGGCCACGCTGGTCCACTCTTCGCTCGAGTCGCAGGCGAGAATGTAGCCGTCTTCCGGCAGCGCGAGCGCCATCGCCAACGAGCTGTAGCCGGTGAAGACCCCGATCTCTAAGTAACGGCGCGCGCCGATGAGATTGGCCAGCAGCGCCATGAAGCGGCCCTGCTCGGGCCCGATCGCCATGCGCGCGTGCGGATTGCGTGCCGCCGTCTCTTCGCGGAGCTCGCGCAAGACGGGATGTTCGCGCACCGTCGCCTCGACGATGTAACCTTGAACCGCGGGATCCAGAAATTTACTTTTTGCAGTCATCGCCGTCGTATGATAGCACCTCAAAGCAAAGAGCGCCCGAAAGAATCGGGCGCTCTGCTTCTCGCGCGTTTCGCTTAGCGCATCGGGGGCGGGGTGGGTGCGTCGTCGGGGGAGTCTTCGCCCGACGATTGGTCGCCGGCTGCCACCTGAGCGGGAATCGAGTCTTGAACGGCGGCGGTGTCGTGCGAGCCATCGTCGTACGCCGGCGCCGGTTCTTCGTAGGACGGATACTGCGGCGGCGCAGGCTCTTCGTAGGCGGGTGCCGGCGGCTGGTAGGCTTGCTGCGAGTATGCCGGCTCTTGGTAGACCGGCTGATATTCCGGTTGCTGGTACGCCGGTTGCTGGTACGCCGGTTGCTGGTACGCGGGTTGCTGGTAGACCGGCGGCGGCGCGTAGGCCTGGACTTGCGGACGGTCTAGGGCGATGTTATCGAGCGCCCTATTGGAGCCGTAGACCAACGAGATCGTCGCGCTCGTCTCCGGAGCATCGGGGAAGGTGGTGCGCATCGTGGACAGTGCCGCCATTCCGGGACGGCTGGAGGATTGGCCGGCGCGCCAGTATTCGCGGATCAAGTGCGCCCAGATACGGGGCAGCCACGGGTCGCGCGGATACTTTTGCTGCCAGTCGCGAACGGCAACCTGCAGATGATCGAGGTAGCCGCCAACCGACGGATCGAGCATGGCGCGGGGATCAAGCGCGTCATAATCGCTGAGCCGGTTACGGATCTCGATAACGCTCTGCTTGTAGGGACCGAAGTATTCGTCGGCCGGAGCCGGACTCGACGAAACGTCGGCTCTCGCAACCTGCGACGAGACCATAAGCAGGATCGCGAGTGTGAGAAGCACCTTGCGCATTGTACTCTCCTCAAAGGCAATCAACCGCACAATTGCGGTCATACGAGAATTGTCGGAGAATACAAGCCGGCGCCCACACGTTAAAGCGTGAACGCCGGGTTATAAGGCGATTAAAAGCGCGCGATTAAAATCGCGTGAGACGCTATTTCTTGATGTGTTGGCGGTGAACTTCGTCGAGGTCTTCTATGGTGTTTAGCATCACTGCGTCTTTGACCGCCTCGCTGCGAATCTTCGATGCAGCGCGCATCTTGCGACCGAGATCGTCGCCGTGATTGTAGCCGCGCACCGCAGCGTTATGACGATCGATGGTTTCTTTGTCGGTCTTGCCGTTGGCAACGACCCACTCTTCGAACTCCATGTAACTGGGCCGTTCGTTGCGAATAAATTCGAGCGTCTTCTCGCGATCGAGGCCCAGCGCGCTCAACGTCATGTCGTCGAAGCCGTGGCCGCATTCATCGTATCCCTCGGGCAGCGCGCCGGCCGCGGCGAGCGAGACCTTCAGCCACAGGCGCGGCAGATGGATCGCTCCGAGCGGTCCGGCCGTGCCGGAGCTGATAAGAGGGACGACTTTGGTTTCAGTTCCCGCGGTCATGGGTGCTCCTTCCGAGTTAGGGTTTGGCCACGGCTTCGCGGCCGTGACGCGATTGAAAGGTAAGTTCCGAAACGCCGGATTTGTCCAGTTCGCCCAAGCCCAGCGCCTTCATGCGCTCGAACTGGTCGAAGGTCGCCTGCGCGAGCGGCAGACGCAGCCCCGCCTCGGCCGCCAGCGCCAGCGCGATGCCGGAGTCTTTGGCGGCGTGCGCGGCAGAGAAGTAGACGTCGTGTTCGCGGTTCTGCATGTCGGCGCCGTCGGTCTCGAGCACGCGTGAGTTCGCGCCCGTCTGCGAGAACACTTCGCGGAGCATGGACAGGTCGAGGCCGAGCGCATCGCCGAGACCCAGCCCTTCGGCTAGGCCGGCGGTGTTGACGTTCATCACCATGTTGACCAGCGCTTTGACCTGGGCCGCGCGACCGGCTTCGCCGACGTACCGGAGCGAAGCGCTCATCTTTTCGAGCATCGGTTTGGTCCGCTCGAAGATCTCGCGCCGCCCGCCGACCATCAGGTAGAGCGTGCCGTTCCGCGCTTGTGGAATCGAGCTGGCCATGCAGGCTTCGAGCGAGTGCGCGCCGCGCGACTCGGCAAGACGCTCGACGTCGACGTGCACCTTGGGCGAGACCGTCGCGCAGTTCACGAAGATCTTTCCCTCGGCGCCGGCCAGCAGCGACTCACCGCCGGGTGAGAAGATCGCGTACATGGCCGCGTCGTCGCTGACGACGGTCAGCACGACGTCGGATAGCTCCGCTACGCGCGAGAGCGACGTTGCGACCTCGCCGCCGGTGTCGGCGGCGGTTTCGGCGGCCGATTGGGGATTGGCGTCGTAGAGCGCCGCGATCTCGTATCCGACGTCATGGAGCCGCCGCGCAATGTTGGCGCCCATGCGTCCAGTACCGACGATGCCGATTTTTCCAAGCGTGCTCATTTTATTCTCCAGGGGCCTTCGCCCTAGCTTTTTTCCCGCACCATTGGCGGCTTCCAACTCCCGTCTAAGAGTGTCGGCGGCGTTGGACTCGGCCAGTAGTTGCGCATCATGAGCAAGAACTTTCCTGGTGGCGCCGGCAGCCAGTTTGAAGCCGGAACGCCGGCCGGCTGTTTATTCGAGAAATAGAGAACGATCGACCCGTCGGCGTTTTGCGCGAAATGCTGGCGCGGACTGATGCTCTGCTTGTTAAGAGCGTTCTTCACAAAGAAGTACGCCGGGTCGTACATCGTGATCGACCAGAACCCCTTGACCGGCGGAGTCTCTCCCTTCGCGAATCGAATGAAGTACGTCTTCGAACCGATGAAAGACGCTTGCGTGAAGGGATAAATTGCATCTTGCGGCCGATTCGCGCCCAGCCCGACCGCGGTCACAAAAGCGCGATCTAGGTAATCGCGGCCATAGAGACCCGTCTTCTTTAGAATCCCCCAGCCATTCACCATTTCGATGCCGCCTTGCGTGGCAAACGCCTTGATGCGTCGCACCGCGATCGATTTCGCCGCGTTGATGGCCAATTGAGCCGAAGCAGAGAGGCCGCTCACATTCCAGGTCTGACCCGGTGTCAGCCCTAGCTCCTTCATCTCGCCGACGATCGCGGCATCTTGCTGCATCTCCGGCGGATTCGTCTTGAGCAGTTCGCCGAGCAATTCGAAATATCGAGCGGCCGAAAGGGCCTCAACTTGGCTGCGCACTCCTACTTTTTGAGCGTAATCGGGATTTACAACTCCCGCAGACGGAGCGTACGGTTTACCGTAGGAACTCAGAGGCACGAGGGATAATTCCGCCTGCTCCGCATGTACGGCTGCATAGTCTTGCGGCGTTCCCGTGCAGTAAATTCGGCCCAGAATCCACACCAGCCCGGTCGCCGACTTATAGTGTGTCAGGCCCGCCGGCACGGTTCCGTTCCATCCCGGTCCGCTAATGAGAAACTTCTGCGCTGCGGTGCCGGTCGTGCGCTTCCCAGGCACTTGAAACACGTTCGTGAAGCCGTCCAACATCGGCATGAGAAAGTAGCGCCCGTGCATGTCCGGGATGCTCAGTACGTAGGGCTCCTTGCTCACGTCCAGCCATGCGGTAGAGTACAGCGTGTCGGCGTTCGGTGCGGTTACACGATGGTCGTCGACGGCTGGATAGGATTGCATATTCGCAAACTGACCCATCGGCGCATTGGTTGGGGACGCTGCAGCAACGTTGGTAAACGAGCGTCTCGTAAGTTCCATCGTGATTAGCGGGTATCCGTACACGTAGATATCCGCGGCCATCTTTTCCTGGGCTGCGGGCGAGGCCGCCATTCGTGCGGAGACGGGAGGAGAAAGGGAGCCCAGGCATCCGAAAAGGACGGCTGATACCGCGAGGCTAGCGGCACGCTTAGCAACTGATAACTGCTTCAATCTATAACATCCTCACATGGCGCGGGCATCGCCCGGACCGGGTCGGTGCTTATTTGTACCGACGCTGCGGACCTTCGAGCAGCCGGCGAGCGAAAAACCCCGCAGCCTCGGCGATTGCGGTAAGCCGCGCGCGCTCGCAATCCTCGTTTGCCGCGACCAGGAGGCAGGCGTGCGGGAGGACGCTGCCAAAGGCCCGTCTTCCACGGCTTTTCGGCCGTGCCGCTGTTCACACAGGAGGTTTTCTCATGCGTCTACCCGGCTTTCTAGCCGCACTTGCATTGTTATCTGCGGCCGCGCTTCCCGCATACGCTCCGGCACAAGTCGAGAGCACGCCGATCCCCGCGCCGAACAAGCCGAACTTCTCGTCTATGGAGTTCATGGTCGGCACGTGGACGTGCCACACCAAGAGCGCACGCCGTCCGACGGCCTACGTGACGACGTCGACCTACACCATGGACCCGACCGGCTATTGGCTTAACGAGGTGTCGACCGTCACGCCGAACTCGTGGATCTCGCGCAAGCTCTCCACCTGGGACAAGATCACCTACGATCCCGATTCGCATCGTTGGGTCGACGTGTCGTACGGCGACGGCGGTGCTTACGGTCTCGCGTTCTCCAAAGGCTGGACCGGCGATCAGATGTCGTGGCACGACACCGGCTTTGAAAGCGGTCCCGACATCAAGAGCCAGACCGACAACGTCGTAACCAAAGTCAGCAACACCAAAACGACCGGTTCGTCCTCGTTCACCGAGACGAAAACCGGGCGAGTCGTCAGCGTGACGACGACTTGTACGAAGCACTAGCAAGAAATGGGGCTCCGCAGCGCGGGGCCCCGTTCTTTTCTCGAACCTACTGCCCCGAAACGGGGGTTATCGGCGTGGCCGCTCCAGACTCCATAGGAAGTTCGCGAATCTGGGTGCCGGCCGCCAGGGTCTTCGTCACGTCAACGCTGCGCAGCGACTGATCGCCGAACGTACGGAAGTAAAACTGCAGGTTCTTCAGGTCTGCGGCGCTCGTCCACAGAGTGTATTCGTCGATCGACTTGCCTTGCACGACGTCGCGCACCGCGCCGACGGGGATGTCGAAGTTGTTGAGGATGTGGAAGGACTGCTGCACGGCATCGGCGCCCGTGGCAGGCTGTACCGCGGTCTGCTGATAGGCGACGGCCCGCACGAAGCGCGACGGGGGCGTAAAGTCGCCCGGAAGTCCGTAGAAGCCCGACCCTTGGCCGAAACTCTGCACCGTATAGCCGTTGCTCAGCGTTACCGGATGCTCCATCGCCGGGCGCAAGCCGACGTAGTTGCTGAGATTGGTGAGATGCCAATCGAACGTCGGCGAGTTAGTGATGACGCCGAGGGGATCGTCGTACAAGCGCAGCTTTCCGTCGAGCGGCTCGATGACGACCGAGGCGCCGGTCGCGTCGACGACGCGAAAATGGACCGGGGGCGCGATACCCATTTGCGGAACGACCGTCGAGACGAGCGTCACTCGATCGTAAGCCGCTTTTAGCTCGGCGACGCTAGAGAAGTTAGCGAGAATCCAATCGCTATATTCGTAGCCGCCCATCGCTCGCGACGCGTTCTCGGGCGTCGCCTCGGCATAGCCGGCATAGCCGGGAAAAAAGAACTCGCCGACGTATAGGCCTTGGTCGTTGAGCCCGTCAATGATTACGGGCAGCCCAAACGCGTTGGCGCCGAGAAACCCGTGCTTGGCCACGTACGAGATGCCGCTCGCGTTATTCGGCAGCGATCCGGTGAGTTTGGTCCCCGCCGGAATCACGACGATCTTCGACTGGAGGTCGAGTCCAAACTCGAGAGTCCGAGATACCACGACGGTTCCGTCTTTGGCGATCAGCCGAATGCCGGTGCAGGCAGAAGCCGCAGCACTAAGCCCTAACGCAAAGGTTGTTATGAGTGCGATGCAACGTAACATGACAAGAATCTCCTAACGAGAGCACAACGCAGAACGTCCGCATCAAGGGCGTTGGTGCAGACTTAGCCAACGAGAAACTCTTTGCAGTCTAAGATGAACTTATCCTATTTAGGTATCGGCCTGCCGCTTGGCGCGGGCCTGGGGGTTTGGAGCCGCTCGAATGGCGCTCGATAGAAAGAGGCCCCGCGATTAGCGGGGTCTCTTTCTTTTATCAGCGCTGGACTTCGGCTAGAACTCTTCTTCGGTGTTGGTTTCGGTGTAGGGCGCTTCGTCTTCTTCGCCTTCGTACGATGGCTTTTCGTCCTCGTACGTCGGCTCTTCGTCCTCTTCCTCGAGCTCGTAGCCTTGCGGACCCTCGACCTCTTCTTCGGCGGGCTCTTCCGCTTCTTCGAAGATTTCGTCTGCTTCGATTTCGGCGCCGCGTGCCGGCGGCGGAGGCGCTGGAATCGGAGCGGTCGCGTCGAGCGGTTTGCTGTCGTCGATCTCCTCTTCTTCCTCTTCCTCGACTTCTTGCTCCGGCTCGGGCACCGCCTCGGCCACAGCCTCGCGCGCCGCTACTGCGGTCTGCGAAACGGCCGTCTGCTCGTCGCCCATGAGCAATCCGTACTCGCGACGTTCGGACTCCGCCATCTCGTCTTCGGGCGTTCGAATCTCGACCTCTTCGCGGTTCTCGGTGAGCACCTTGACGTCGAGCGCGAGCGATTGGAGCTCCTTGATGAGCACCTTGAACGATTCCGGAACACCGGGTTCCATCACGTTCTCGCCCTTGACGATCGCTTCGTAGGTCTTGACGCGACCGACGACGTCGTCGGATTTGACGGTGAGCAACTCTTGCAGCGTATAGGCGGCGCCGTACGCTTCCAGCGCCCAGACCTCCATTTCACCGAAGCGCTGTCCGCCGAACTGCGCCTTGCCGCCCAGCGGCTGCTGCGTGATCATCGAGTATGGACCGGTCGAACGCGCGTGGATCTTGTCGTCGACGAGATGCGCGAGTTTGAGCATGTAGATCAAGCCGACGGTGATCGGACGCGAGAAACGCTCGCCGCTGCGGCCGTCGCGAAGCCACGTCTTGCCGTCGGCCGGCAGACCGGCGTCTTGCAGCCACTCGGCGATGTCCTCGGCATGCGCGCCGTCGAAGACCGGCGTCGCCACGCTCATCCCGAGCATGCGCGCCGCCCAGCCCAAGTGCGTCTCCATGATCTGTCCCAGATTCATGCGCGACGGCACGCCGAGCGGGTTGAGCACGATGTCGACGGGCGATCCGTCTTCCAGATACGGCATGTCTTCTTCGGGCAGCACCTTAGCGATGACGCCCTTGTTGCCGTGGCGTCCGGCCATCTTGTCGCCTTGCAGAATCTTACGCTTCTGCGCGACGTAGACGCGGACCAGATGGTTGACGCCGGGCGAGAGCTCGTCGCCGTTTTCGCGCGAGAAGACCTTAACGTCGATGATCTTGCCCTTCTCGCCGTGCGGCACTTTGAGGCTGGTGTCGCGCACTTCGCGCGACTTCTCGCCGAAGATCGCCCGCAGCAGCCGCTCCTCGGCGGTCAGCTCGGTTTCGCCCTTGGGCGTCACCTTGCCGACGAGGATATCCTCGGGGCGAACCTCGGCACCGATGCGAATGATGCCGCGCTCGTCGAGGTCCTTGAGGGCGTCTTCTCCGACGTTGGGAATGTCGCGCGTGATCTCTTCCGGACCCAGCTTAGTGTCGCGCGCTTCGCACTCGTACTCCTCGATGTGAATCGAGGTGAAGCGGTCTTCCTTGACCATGCGCTCGCTGATGAGGATGGCGTCTTCGTAGTTGTAGCCTTCCCACGGCATGAACGCGACCAGCACGTTCTGCCCCAGAGCCAGCTCGCCCTGATCCGACGACGGTCCGTCCACGATTATTTGACCGGCGCTCACGCGGTCGCCGACGGCGACGATCGGACGCTGGTTGATGCACGTGCCGGCGTTGCTGCGCACGAACTTGAGCAGCTCGTAGGTGCGATCGACGCCTTCATCGTTCCGGAGCGTGACGCTCTGCGCGTCGACGGCAGTCACCGTGCCGGCTTGTTCGGCAACGATCAGACTCCCCGAGTCCTTGGCGGCACGATACTCCATGCCGGTGCCGACGATCGGCGCATCGGGGCGCAGCAGCGGAACGGCCTGACGCTGCATGTTGGCTCCCATGAGCGCGCGGTTGGCGTCGTCGTGCTCGAGGAACGGAATGAGCGCGGTCGCGACCGAGACGATTTGCTTGGGCGACACGTCCATGAGCTGAACGCGCGCCGCCGGCTCTTCGATGTACTCCTCGGCGTAGCGGCAGATGACCGACTCCGACATGATCTTGCCCGACTCGGGATCGACCGGCGTGTTGGCCTGCGCGACGATGTACTCGTCTTCGCGGTCGGCGGTGAGGTAGACGATCTCATCGGTAACGATGCCGTCGCGTACGACGCGGTACGGCGTTTCGAGGAAGCCGAACCTGTTGACGCGCGCGTAGGTCGCCAACGAGCCGATCAGCCCGATGTTCGGACCTTCCGGCGTCTCGATCGGACAGATGCGGCCGTAGTGCGAGTGATGAACGTCGCGCACCTCAAAGCCGGCGCGCTCGCGCGAAAGGCCGCCCGGGCCCAGCGCGGAGAGTCGCCGCTTGTGCGTCAGCTCGGCCAGCGAGTTGGTCTGGTCCATGAACTGCGAGAGCTGGGACGAGCCGAAGAACTCTTTGATGGCCGCGACGACCGGCCGGATGTTGATCAGCGCCTGAGGCGTAACCGTTTCGATATCTTGCACCGTCATGCGCTCGCGCACGACGCGCTCGAGACGGAGCAGACCTACCCGGAACTGATTCTGAAGCAGCTCGCCGACGGAACGCACCCGGCGATTGCCGAGATGGTCGATGTCGTCCTTGGGAACGACGCCCGTCGCGACCTTGATCAGACGGCGAATCACCGCGATCATGTCGGCGCGCGTCAGGCACCTCGACGTCATCGGCGGCATCTCGAGACCGGCATCGGCGTACTCGTCGATGACGATGTACGGACGTTCGACGCGCTCGTCGGGATCGCGGTTCTCGATGCGGTAGTGGAACTTGCCGTTGAGCTTATAGCGGCCGACGCCGGCGAGATCGTAGCGCTTCTCGTCAAAGAAGAGCGACTCGAGCAGCTTTTCGGCGTTCTCCGCGTTTTCGGGCTCGCCGGGACGCAGCTTCTTATAAATTTCCTTGAGCGCGTCCTCGCGCGTCTTGATATCCTTGTCCTTCTCGATCGAGTTGCGGATCAACGGACTATCGTTGAAGAGGCTCAGGATGGCTTCGTCGGTTTCCCAGTTGAGGCCGAGGTCGGGACGCGAGAGGGCGCGCACGAACGTCGAAACGTAAATCTTGCGGTTCTTGTCGATGCGAACGCCGATCGTGCCTTCGGTCTCGTCGTTTTTGGTGCCGTTATCGGTCTCGAACTCGATCCACGCGCCGCGGTTGGGGATGATCGTGGCGTTGAACGTGGGGCGCGAGTTGGTGTCGACGTCTTGGCTGTAGTAGACGCCCGGCGAGCGCACGAGCTGGCTGACGATGACCCGCTCGGCCCCGTTGATCATGAACGTTCCCTTGTCGGTCATCAGCGGGAAGTCGCCCATGAAGATCTCTTGGTCGGGAATACCTTTGATTTCGCCCGACTCGGCGGTGATCAAGCGAACGCGAACGCGCAGCGGCGCACTATAGGTCATGTCGCGCTCGCGGCACTCTTCGATGGAATACTTGGGCTCGCCCAGCGAGTGCTCGCCGAACTCCAGGATCAGGTTGCCGGTGAAGTCTTTGATGGGCGAGATCGAGGAAAAGGCCTCGGCAAGCCCCTCGGTCTTGAACCAGTCAAAGCTGGCCTTCTGAAGTTCGATGAGGTTCGGAATCTCGAGGACGTGCGGGATCTTTGCGAACGTGTAGCGCTCGCGCTTGGGACCCGGCTCGGGCCGCTGCTCGATGGTAAAGGCACCGGTGGGCATCGGAAACGTCGCCGGCATTACCGTCGAGGCGCCGTTGCCGTCGGCACCCTTGGATGCCGAACGCTTGGACCTTCCTTTAGTGACTCGAGACGGGCTGGGGACAGACTCCGCGGGAATTTTGCTTGCGGACTTCGGAGCTGTCGTCTTCGCCATTACTCTCTTTCTCTGTGCGGATAATCTACAATTAATGAGTGCGACGGGCGCGGGTGACTTTGGGGCACACCAAAAAGACGAAACACGGGCTCCGTTACACGGAGGTGTCTCGCCCTTCTTTTTTGGCGGCTATCATGCGCCCCGGGGCATAGGCTTGCAGTTTAGCATCCGTCGCTGGGAGCGTCAAGGAACCCTGCTTGGCCCGCGCATCCGGCTCGACTTAAGTCGCTGTAGGTGCCGAGGGCTCGCCCGTCGCAGCCAGGTCTCGGAGGTGCCTCATGTTACCGAGCCGTTCGCTTAGCGTTCTCGCCCCGGTTTTGGCCCTGGGGGTTTTACTTCTACCCACCCTGACGGCTTGCGGCGGCGGATCGGCGCCCTTGGCCGGCGACCCGGCGATGGGCTCGGGCCGGGCGGTGGCCGCCGGCGGCCGGGCGCGAATGGACGCGTCGAGCTGCAGGAAGCCGGTCGTCTACGTGACGTCCTACGACAACTCGGTTTACATCTACGATCAGAAGCACAATGGCGGGACGCCCTGCGGCCGGATTACCGGACTGACCAATCCGCAGGGACTCTTCGTGGATAAGCACGACAATCTCTGGGTGGCGATCACCGGGGATTGCAAGAATACGTTTTCCAGCGTGCTGGAGTTCGCGCCGGGCGGCCTGATGCCGATAAAGACGCTCCAAGATCCCGACGGTCCGGCCACCGACGTTGCCGTCGACAATAAGAGCGGGACGGTCTACGTGACCGACTTCTTCGGCTACGGTCAAGGCTGCGGCAGCGGCAACAACGGCGTCGTCGTGGTCTATGCCGGCGGCAGCACCACGCCGACCTCGACGTTGAGCGACCCAAATATGAGCTACGCCTTCAACGACGCGGTCGACAACCACGGCAATCTTTACGTCACCTACCTCAAGTTCAACGGCCCGACCGGAACCGGCCGGATCGACGAGTGGATGGGCGGCGGCGGCTCGGCAGTAGATCTGGGCATCGCGCTGCAAGCACCGGGCGGGATTCAAACCACTAAGAGCGGGGCGCTGCTGGTCTGCGATCAATCGGCGGCCTGCGGCGAGTTCGCGCCCGGCTCGACGACGATGACGAACCTGTTTGCGAGGGGCATGCCGGGGTCGTTTGGCGTCGCGCTCGACAAGCGCGAGAAACACGCGTGGGTCGAGAATGCGGGCTATGGACTGTTACAGAGTTACAAATATCCCGGACCGGACGCGCACGCGAAACAATCGATCACCGTTTTTGACCGAGGATATACGGGCGTCGCGGTCAGTCCGGCGGCGCCGCAGGGAGCGCCCTACTAGAAGACCGCGCCGTCGGGCCGGGACGCAACGTCGCCCGTCCCCACGACGGTTATTTGCGGCCGAGCGACGCTGTACGACTCCGGATGGTAGGTACCGGCGAAGAAGGTTACGCTGAGGGCGAATACCGCCGTGGCGGCGAGCAGCCAAAGATCTCGTGTCATGGGCTCATCGTAGCGAAGCCGGCGTACCAAATCGCACGGCCGCGGTCGGCGCCTCGACGGCCGGGCTAACGAACGGGAACCGTGCCGGGCTCGACGGCGAGGATGGTCTTGACGCGCGCGGCGATCGCCTCGCCGGTCAAACCGAAGAGACCGCGCTGCTTATCCTGCGAGTCGTGCTGCACCAGCACGTTGGCGACCCCGATCCGCTCGACGCGCAGCTTCAACCCGCGATCGGAGACGAACTCGGCGACGGCCGTGCCGAAGCCGCCGGCCAGCGAATGCTCCTCGAGGGTGATGACGTGCGTGTGGTCGCGCTCGAGTTCGATCAGCAGCGCCTCATCCAGCGGCTTGGCGAACCGGGCGTTAATGACGGTGGGGAGGTTGTTTTCGCTTCCGTCCTTCGACTTCGCAACGCTTTGCATTGCTTGGCTCAGGATGACGTAGGCATCGAGTGCGAGGTCGACGGACGTGCCGTAGGCGATCAGCGCGACGCGGCTGCCCCAGTGTAGGACTTCGGCTTTGCCGTGGGAGAGCGGTGCGAGCGGAATCTCATGCTTACCGCTGCTCGACCCGCGCGGATAGCGGATCGCGGCCGGCGCGTTGAGCGAAAGCGCGTGCTGCATCATCGGCAGGAGCTCGGCTTCGCAACGCGGGGCCATCAGCGTCATTCCGGGAAGCGTGCGCATGTAGGCGATGTCGTAGAGCCCCATGTGCGTCGGGCCGTCGTCGCCGACGAAGCCGGCGCGGTCCATGCAAAAGAGAACGGGCAGACCCTGCACGACGACGTCGTGGATCACTTGGTCGTAGGCGCGCTGCAAGAACGTCGAGTAGATCGCGCAGACCGGGCGGAAGCCGCTCGAGGCCAGTCCGGCGGCGAAGCATACCGCGTGCGCTTCGGCGATGCCGACGTCGAAGTAGCGGTCGGGAAAACGCTTGCCGAACTTAGCAAGCCCGGTTCCGTCGGGCATCGCGGCGGTGATGCCGACGATGCGCGGATCTTTTTCGGCAACGGCGATCATCGCATCGCCGAAGGCGTCTTGGAACTTGGGACGTCCGGCGGGACTACTCTTCTTGCTGCCGTCGGACGGTTCGAACGCGTTGGCGCCAATGCCGTGGAACGTGCGCGAGTCGCGCTCGGCGGGCTCGTAGCCCTTACCCTTGACGGTGCGCACGTGCAGCAGCACGGGTCGCTCGAAATCCTTGGCCGTTTGCAGGGCGTCGACCAGCACGTCGTAGTTGTGGCCGTCCAGCGGGCCGATGTAGCGGAAGCCCAGCTCCTCGAAGATCACCGCGGTCTTCTCGGACGGCCCGATGAAATGCATCGCGCCGATCTCGGCGCCTTCGATCGCCTTCTTGGCGGTCTGCCCCAGCGGCATGCGCCTGAGCATCATCTTTCCGGTGCGCCGGACGAAGTTGGCGAAGGGCTTGGTGCGCAGCACCGATAGATACGAGGCGATCGACCCGACGTTGGGGGCGATGGACATCTCGTTGTCGTTGAGGATCACCACGAAGGGCGTCCGCAGCGCGCCGGCGTTGTTGAGCGCTTCGTAGGCGAGGCCGCCGGTCAGCGCGCCGTCGCCGATGACCGCGACGACGTTCTCCTTGCCACCCATCAGGTCGCGCGCCAGCGCCATTCCCAGCGCCGACGAAACGGCCGTGCTGGCGTGCCCGGCGCCAAACGGATCGTACGGCGATTCGCTGCGCATCGCGAAGCCCGAGATGCCGCCGCCCTTTCGTATCGTGCCGAAGCGATCGCGCCGCCCGGTGAGAATCTTGTGCACGTAGGTTTGGTGGCTAACGTCCCAGACGAGTTTGTCGCTGGGAAGGTCGAGCACTTTGTGCAGCGCGAGGGTCAGTTCGACGACGCCGAGATTGGGTGCGAGGTGGCCGCCGTTGACGGCGCACGTACGGACGAGCAGGTCCCGAATCTCGCTGGCTAAGACGTCTATCTGTTCGCGCTTTAGGCCCTTAACGTCAGCCGGAGAGTCGACGCGCTCGATCACCATGTACGAAGTTATATCCTTTTCGTGAACCGTTACCCTGCGCAGCCCGCTAAGCAACCCGCGCAGGAAGTTGCGAGGCCGCGACGACGGCGGCCGCCAGCGCGGCGGCGCGCGGCGCTTCGCGTGCAAGCCAGCGTGCCTGCCGCCAGTTCGACGGCTTGAGCAACGCGCGCCACGGCACCGCCCAATCGGCGGAGATCTCATTTTCCGGCGTGTCGAGAATCACGCGCACCGCGGCCACGCGCGCTGCCGTCAAACGTCCGGTCTCCATATCCACGCCGGCATAGCCTTGCCGCGCCCAATACGCGCGCGCCGCGCCGTTGACGATCGAGTCCGCGGTCAGCAGCGGTTCGAAGACCGGTTCGAGCCCGACCGTGCGAGCGCCAAGCGCGAGCGCCTCGACCAGCGCCTCGTCGCACTGCAGCGTGCCGCCGCCGGGGCGGCGTACTTGGAGCGGCAGCAACAGCGTGCCGGTGGGAAGACCCTTGCGCAACCCGCCCGCCAGGCCGCAGCTCAAGACCGTGTCGCCTAGGTCCTCGCGCAGATTCGCGAGACCAACCCCAGCCAGGACGACGCGCGCGCCGGGCAGCGCGCGGCGCAGCGGCTTGCGCTCCAGCGAGGTTGCGGCGACGATGACCACCGGCGATGGATTCCCCGCCCGTGCAGCCAACCCGCCTCGTAGCGCGTTTAAAGGTCGGGAAAAACGTAAAGACACTCTTCGAAAGGAGTCATGCCAATGGCTGCGACCCAACCCTTTTTGACGGACGTTACCGAGCTGCGCCGCCGGGCCCGCGAGCAGATCGGCCAGGGAGCGCTCACCCAGAACTACGGAGGCGACGTAAAGCAGGCCATCGAGCTGCTGCAGACGGCGCTGGCGACCGAGATCGTCTGCGTGCTGCGCTACAAGATGCATTTCATCGCGGCGGTCGGCATCGACAGCGAGAGCGTGAAGGACGAGTTCGAGCAGCACGCCGCGGACGAGTACAACCACATGCAGCAGATCGCCGAACGCATCAATCAGCTGGGCGGCACGCCCAACCTCGATCCCGAGGGCCTCGCGACGCGCTCGGCGACGGAGTACGGCCACGCCCAAAACCTAGTCGACATGATTAAAGAGAATCTCATCGCCGAGCGGATCGCCGTCGAGCACTATCGCGATCTCATTCGCTACTTCGGCGACAACGATCCGACGACGCGGGTGATGCTCGAAGGGATCCTCTCACAAGAGGAAGAGCACGCCAACGACATGCACGACTTGCTCGTCGCGCACGAGGGAACGCCATTTCTCAAGGGCTAGCGCCACGGCACGCCGAGCGTGCGCCGGATACTCAAGGACCGCGGCGACCATTTCATTCCGATTACGACGTTTTGCGGGCGGCGCGGCCCCGTCCGCCCCGCGAGGAGCAATAGGAGGGTTATCGTGGAGCACGCGTTCGTGCGCATCGCGGAGACCGCCGCGTGGTTCTTCGTTATCGTCTTTGTTTTCGCGATCGTCGGCGTCTATGCGACGATTCACTGGATCGTCAATATGCTGCGGCGCGGCGAGCAAGCCGTTGAATCGGGCGTGGAGTCAGTCGAAAAACGGCTTTGAGTACTTCCCGGGTTTAGTCTCGATCGTCGCGCCTTCGACCCGTCTCCGGCGTAACGTTCGCGCGGTACCACGCAACGGCGCGTTCGAGTGCTTCGCGTACCGGTGAGGGAGCGTACGCGAGATCGAGGCGCGCCGGCGCCGAGTCGGCGTACATGCGCTCGCGCGACAGCCGCACGCCCTCGAGCGGAACGTTCGGTGCGCCGCCGGTGATGCGGCAGCGCAGCTCGTCGAGAGCGGCTGCGGTAAGCGCCAGCGCATAGGGGGCGCGCCACGACGGCATCGGTTTTCCCGTTATCTCGGCGAGCAGCGCCCAAATCTCGTCCATGCTTAGGTTCTCGCCGCCGATGACGTAACGCTCGCCGATGTTCCCGAGCTCGAGCGCGGCAACGTGGGCGCGGGCTACGTCCTCGACGGGGACGAGATTCATGCCGCCGTGGCCCGGCGCTTTGGCCACGATCTGACCGCGAAGAAAGTCGAGGACGAGACGGCCGGTCGGCGTCGGCTTCGCGTCGCCCGGCCCGACGGGCGCGGTCGGGAGCAAGGCGACGATCGGCAGACGCGATGAGAATGCAGCGCGTTCTTGTTCGAGCTTCGAGCGATGGTAGCCGCTGTGGGCGTGTCCGAGCGTCGCCGAGCTCGACGTCAGCACGCCGCGCTCGACGCCGGCGAGATAGGCCGCCATCATCAGGCTTGCCGTCGCGTCGACGTTGACGGCGCGCATCGCGGCGCGGTCCCGCGGAGCGAACGAGTAGAGCGCGGCGCAGTGGATGAGGTGGCGACAGCCTCGCAGCGAGCGTGCGAACGTGCCGACGTCGCGCAGGTCGCCTTCGATCCAGGTAAGGTTGTCTGCCGGGGTCGCGTGAGAGCGGCGCAGGGCGCGGACGGCGTAGCCTTGCGCTAAAAGTTCGCGCAGAATATGCGAGCCGACGAAGCCGGTTGCTCCCGTTAGGAATACGAGATCGCGCTGCGCCATTTTCGCGTGTTACTGCCGATTCGCAGAGGGCTCCTCGTCGCACGAGCGGTACTTAGGCCGTACGAGGTGACGTAGATGAAGTTTTCATTTGCCGCCATTGCGGCTATCTTTTCGGTGACCGTTGCGGGATGCAACAGCGGCGCGGCCGGCTTCTCCGCCCCCAGCGGCAGCGCGCCCGCAGCACAATCGGCTCGCGCGAACCTTCCGGTGCTGGCCGACGCACCGGAAGCGGCGGACTCCGGCGCCGCTGCCTACTGCCGGCAAACCAAGGGGAAGGTCGAGATTCGCCACGCGCTCTACGGGACCAACGGTTCCAATCCGCTGCCTTTAGCGGGCGTCAAAGCGTTCTGTCAGTACACGAGCAAAAAAGACGGCTCGCGGATTCACATTCTGCTGAGCACGTTGTGGACGACCAAACCGACGCTGGCCGCGCTGGCCTACATTTTGAAGCCGCCGACGGGGTCGTGCCAAGGAAATCCAGCGTCGTGCTACTGCTCGTATCTCGGCGGATCGGACCAGTTTGGCGGGACGACCGGTGCCGGCGGCGGCTGGTACAAGAAGAACTCGGTCGATCAGGTGCTCGAAGCCTGCATCTTCCCGGACATGTCGTCGATCGACTCGTGGGGCCTGGCGTATCACGCCAACGGCATTATCCGCGGAATCGATTTAACGAAGGTGATGCGCTATAAGTATCCGGGAAGCTAGAAGCGCGCGCTAGCGCGTCTCGACGGAGCCGAGCCGGATCTCCAACCGGTCGAAGCGCTCGTAAACGTTCGCCTCGAAATGGACGAGGCGGGTTTCGAGCGCTCCCAGCCGCGACTCCACGCGTTCGAAACGGGCGTCAATGCCTTCGAAACGGGCGTCGATGCCTTGGAATCGGGCATCAATGCGTTCGAATCGGGCGTCAATGCCTCCGAATCGGGCGTCAATGCCTTCGAATCGGGCTTCGACACGTGCGAAGCCCATCTCCGTCGCTTCGCGCAGCGTTAGGATCGCCTCGAGGATCGCACTTCCGTTCTCCATCGAACCACCCTAACATACGGTTGTTTCTCCGGTGTTTCCTCGGGGCAACGAGCTGCCCGGCCGGTCTCCCAGCCGGCTCGCCGAATGGGCGGCTATGGGGCTTTCTAACGGCTATCATGACGTGCCGCCCGGCAAACTCGCCGCCGTGCAGACCTTCTTGGAGATGCGCGCACGGCCGCCGCTCCGCACGGCGCCCAACGAACCATCGTGGCGCGTGGAGCGCTTCGTTCCGGTCGATCTGGAGCGCTACTTCGCGCTGTTCCATTGCGTCGGCGACGAACATCTGTGGACGCTGCGGCTGCAGATGCCGAAGCACGAGGTCGTGCAGCTTTTAAGCGACCCGCAATACGAAACGTACGCGCTGGTAACGCGCGATGGCGATCGAGGTTTGTTGGAGTTGGATTTTCGCGTCGAGGGCGAGTGCGAAGTAAGCTTGTTCGGCGTCGCGCCGTCGCTGGTCGGCAGCGGCGCCGGACGAGTCCTAATAAACCACGGCATCGAGGCCGCGTGGTCGCATCCGATCGAACGGTTCTGGCTGCATACGTGCACGCTCGATCACCCCAAGGCCATGGCGTTCTACGAGCGATCCGGCTTCGTACCGTACAAACGCGCCGTCGAAATCTTCGACGATCCGCGAGCATTGGGCTTGACCCGCCGCGACGCGGCCAACGCCGTGCCGATCTTCTAAAGCACCCGCGTTTACTGCCGCGCCAGCAACATCTTCATTTCGGCTGCGTCGTCCTCGATCAGGTCGCCGCTTACGTCCACGACAACGTCGTACAGCGTGCCGGTGAAAGCAAACGGAGGGCTATAGGCATCGGTCACCGGCGATCCCGGGTCGCTGCCGCACTGAAAGCCGCCGGCGAGACCGAACATCAGGGGAACCGTCACCGGCAGCTCGGTCTGGCCGACGAGTTTACCGTCGACGTAGAGCTGAGCCCGTCCCGGCGCGCCCTTGCCCGCTGCGATGTCCGGCTTTCCCGTAGGTTCGAACTCGAAGCGCAGCTTGTGCCGCCCTTGCGCGATCGTACTCTCCGATTCGACGTGAAACTGCTGCAGCGCGAGATAATTATAGTGATAGTGCACCTTGCCGCCTTTGACGTAGAAAGAAAACCCGCCGTCCACGCCGCCGGCTGAAAGCAACACGCCTTCGGCTCCGCCGGCGGGGATCTCGACGTCGGCTTCAAAGGCGTGCGCCCGGTTCAAAACCTTCGGCGAGGAGTTGGGCGGAACGGTTTGCGTGCCCGGATAGTACGTGTATCGCGTTCGGTCCTTGGCGATCTCCGGGCGCTCGTCGGCAAAGCGCAGCGTCCCGCGGCTGTCGATCGGAAGCACGTCGTACTTGCCGGCCTCGACGTACCAGCGGCCGATCATCTCGATGAGCTTGTCGCGATTCTCCGTTGCTACGTTATGGTTCTCGGCGAAATCCGAGTCCACGTGGTAGAGCTCCCAGCCCGTCGCATCGAGCTCCGTAAGCTTCGCGGCGTCGATCGGCGCACCGAACTCCAAGCCCGATTCGGTAAATGACGTGCCCGGCCACGGGCAGACCGCCCGCCAACCGTCGTGGTAGATGGAACGGTGCCCGAACATCTCAAAGTACTGCGTATGGTGATTGCTCGGCGCGCCGGCTTTATCGAGGGCGTGAGCGAAGCTGACACCCTGAATCGGCGATTGCGTGACGCCGCCGATGACTTCAGGGGGATCGATGCCGAGCATCTCGAGCGTCGTGGGCAGCAAGTCGATCGCGTGGGCATACTGCGTGCGGATCTCGCCCTTGGCTTCGATTCCCTTGGGCCAGTGCACGACGAACGGATCGCTGATGCCCCCACGGTACGTCTCGCGCTTCCAGCGGCGGAACGGCGTATTGCCGGCGAAGGTCCAACCCCACGGATAATGGTTGAACGTTTTGGGGCCGCCCAGCTCGTCGAGCATCTTCAAGCCGTCGGCGGCGGTTTCCGGAACGTTGTTGAAAAACAGGCCCTCGTTGATGGAGCCGTGCGGCCCGCCTTCGGCGCTGGCGCCGTTATCGCTCACGAACATAATCAGCGTGTTGTCGAACTCGCCGATCGACTTGAGAAAGTCAAAGAGCCGGCCGTATTGATGGTCGGTGTGACTCAAAAACCCGGCGAAGACCTCCATCATGCGCGAATAGAGCTTGCGTTCGTCGGCGGAGAGCGAGTTCCAATCTTGCACGTCGGGGTCGTGACGCGAGAGCTCCGCATCCTTGGGGACGACGCCAAGTTCTTTCTGCCGCGCGAACGCCTTCTCGCGATATGCGTCCCAGCCATCGTCAAAGGCACCCTTGTAGCGGTCGGCCCACTGCTTAGGCACGTGATGAGGCGCGTGCATCGCACCCGGGCAGAAATACATGAAGAACGGCTTGTTGGGTGCGACTTGTTTGGAATCTGCAATAAAGGCCATCGCCTTGTCGACCAGATCCACGGTCAGGTGATAGCCTTCCTCGGGCGTTTTCGGCGGCTCGACGGAGTGATTGTCGTAAACCAGTTCGGGATAGTACTGATTGGTGTCGCCGCCAAGAAAGCCGTAGTAGCGTTCGAAACCGCGGCCGAGCGGCCAGCGGTCGTACGGTCCCGCTGCGGAAATCTGATCGGCCGGCGTCAAGTGCCACTTTCCGATCGCGTACGTGTTGTATCCGTGCTCCAAGAGGATCTCGGAGAGCATGCCGTTCTCGAACGGGATGTTTCCATTGCTGCCGGGGAACCCTTCGGAGCCTTCCGTAATGCACGCCATCGCATTGGAATGATGGTTGCGTCCGGTCAGAAAGCACGAGCGGCTAGGCGAGCACAGCGCCGTGGTGTGCATGTTGTTGAAGAGCAACCCGCCTTTTGCCAGGGCGTCGATGTTCGGCGTCTCGATGGGACCGCCGTAGCAACCCATCTGTCCGTAGCCGGTATCGTCTTGGACGATGAAAAGAACGTTCGGCGCGCCCTCTTTGGCGCGCCGCGGCTGCGGCCACGCCGGCGAAGACTCATCGAACGTGCGGCCGATTATGCCGTTGAAAGCCGCGCCGGGCTTATATTCCTTCAGTCCCATGGGCCCCCGTTTGTCCGTCAGCGGCCGATGGCGAAAAGCGCCATCGATAGAATTAAGATGAATGCGACGATGCCGCCGGCGTGAATCGCGTGCGAGCGATGCATGCCGCGATGGCCGCCGTGGCTGCGAACGAGCAGCAGATCGACGAGGGAAACGACGATCGCGACTATCGCAAAGATGACGAGCAGCAACGTTGCGTGCGTGTAGGCGATGGCGCCGAGAATAACGCCGAGCGCAACGTCGCGTACCCCCGTTGCACGAACGTAGCCTTCGCCGGTATGGTGCTCGACCTCAACGCCGTAGTGCCCGGCGAGTAACCGGGGAGCGAGCAGCGAATAGAGTCCTACGCAAACTAAACCGGCGGCAAAAATCCAGGCTAGGATATATAGAAAGCTCATCTCGGAGGCGGAAGTTGACTACAAAGGGCCGGCAACCCTGGATTATCGGAGTGCTTGCGCTTTCGTTTGTACTCGCCGGCTGCGCCGGAGCGGGAAGCGCCCTGCAGGGCGTTGCGGCGGCGGCCGGAGACGGCTCGTGGATGAATCCCGCCGCGACCGGGCAGAACTTACTCTACATCTCCGACGAGGCCGTCAATGCGGTCGACGTGTTCACCTATCCGCTCGGTGAGGCGGCCGGCGTGCTGCAGCAGTTTCACGATCCGGCCGGTATCTGTTCCGACAAGGCGGGCCACGTCTGGGTCGTCAACGCGCCCAACCGGGTATTCAAGTACGCACACGGCGGCCAGCAGCCGGAGTGGGCGCTAGTAGACGCCAACGCACTGCGTTTTCAGGCCTGCTCGGTCGATCCGACCAGCGGCGATCTCGCCATTACCGACGCCGGACGCGCCGGTCAGGCCGGCAGCGTCGTCATCTACACCGGTGGCAAAGGCACGCCGCAGCGCTTCCGCAGCGCGGATCTCAGCGGCGTCTTCTTCTGCGCCTACGACGATCGCGGGAATCTCTTCGTCGACGGACTCAGCGCCGGTTACAGGTTTCACTTGGCAGAACTGGCGCGCGGCGATAGGAGGCTGCGCCGGATCAAGCTCGACCAACACGTCGGTTTCCCCGGCGCGGTTGCGTGGGACGGTAAGTATCTCGCGCTTGGCGACCGTTCGCCCCAAGACGGCCGCTCGCCGGTGATCTATCAGATTTCCGTTTCGGGGTCACGCGGGACGGTCGCCGGCAAGACGAGACTCCGCGAGAGCTGCGATCTCTTGGGCTTCGCGATTCCAAAACTCGGCAGCGGCAAGGGGAATCCGCAAGGAACGCACGTCGTGGCGCCCGACGTCTGCGAAAACGCCGTGCGCTTCTATAAATATCCCGGCGGCGGTTTGCCGGTCAAGAGATTCGGCGGCATGCAATATCCGTTTGGCGCGGCAGTCAGCGCGGCGCGCTGAGCGCTTACGTTAGATACCGAGGTTAGTTGCCGAAGGCGGCCCGGAGCGATTCTTTGAACGAAGCGGTAGTCTTTATGACCGCGGTGGGTTCGTATCCGCAGTGGGCCATGCAGTTTTCGCACGACTCGTGCTTGCCGCGGCCGTACTTCGACCAATCGGTTTCGTCGAGCAGCTCTTTATACGTGCGCGCGTACCCTTCTTTGCTCATCAGATAGCAGGGGCGCTGCCAACCGAAGACGGTGTAGCACGGAATTCCCCACGGCGTACACTCGAAGTCGACTTTCCCTTCGAGGAAGTCGAGATAGAGCGGGCTGTGATTGAGGCGCCACTTCTTGCGCTTACCGCCGGCGAAGACGCTGCTGAAGACCTCTCGGGTGCGCTTGACGCCCAGGAAGTGCTCTTGGTCGGGCGCCTTCTCGTAGGCGTATGCCGGTGAGATCTGCATCATGTCGACCTTGAGGTCGTCGTTGAGATAGTCGAGCACCGCGCGGACCGACTCGGGGCCGTCTTGATCGAAGAACGTCGTGTTGGTGAAGACGCGGAAGCCGCGCGACTTCGCTTCTTTGATCGCGTCGATCGCCTTGTCGAAGACGCCGTCGCGGCAAACCGACTGATCGTGGCGCTCGCGCATGCCGTCGAGATGGATCATCCAAACGAAATAAACCGACGGCTTGAAGAGCTCGATCTTCTTCTTGAGCAGCAGCGCGTTGGTGCACAAGAAAACGAACTTCTTGCGCTTGACCAGCTCCTCGACGATCTGCGGCATCTGGTCGTGCACCAGCGGCTCGCCTCCGGCAATCGACACCATCGGCGCGCCGCACTCTTCCACCGCGGCGATACACTCTTCGACGCTCAAGCGCCGGCGCAAAATGTCGTCGGGATGCTGAATCTTACCGCATCCGGCGCACGCCAGGTTGCATTGCAGCAGCGGTTCGAGCTCCAGCACGAGCGGGTATTTCGTTTCACCTTTGAACCGTTTGCCGGCGATGTACTTGGCAACGGCGATCTTTTGCCTGAGGGGCATGCTCATAATTGTGTGGCTGGTTCCTTCATGACCGGTTGGGAGTCGGCCTCCTTCGCCTCGGCTGCAGCCTCGCTCGGGATGACGGCATCGCGCTCAGGGTGACGGAGTTTGGCGTCCATGCCGAGGGCCATCGTTGGGAAGAGGTGGCGATAAAGGTGATAGTTGATGTAAAAGTCTCTCGGGAAGCCCGTACCCGTGCACTCGGGCTCGTCCCACGTACCGTCCGGTCGCTGGCGCTCGCACAGATACGATAGACCACGTTGGGTCGCCGAGTGTTGCGCAAGGCCGGCAAGTTGCAGGGCATTGACCGCCCACGCCGTTTGCGACGCCGTGCTGCGGCCGATGCCGGCGAACGATTCGTCGGCGTACGAATGGCACGTCTCGCCCCAGCCGCCGTCGGGATTTTGCACCGAGACGAGCCAGGCTGCCCCCTTCTCGATCATGTCGCGACCGGTGCGCAGCGCGGCGAGCGCCGAGATGACGCACCACGTCCCGTAGATGAAGTTGACGCCCCAGCGCCCCCACCACGCGCCCGACGGCCGTTGCATCTCGCGCAGATACTCGAGGCCGCGGGCGACGTAACGGTTCGAGGTGTCGTAGCCGAGCGCGGCGAGCATCTCCAGCACGTGCGCGGTGACGTCTTCGGTCGGCGGATCGATCATCGCACCAAAGTCGGAAAACGGCATGTCGTAGAGCAGCTCGCGGGTGTTGTCGCGATCGAATGCGGCCCACGCGCCGTTGCGGCAATCCATCGCCAGCGTCCAGCGCCGTCCGCGCTCGACCGCCGAGGCGACGGCGTTGCGTTCGCCGCCTTCGAGCAGCGAGAGCACGACGATCGTCGTATCGTCGATGTCGGGATAGGCGTCGTTGTCGAACTCGAAGGCCCAGCCGTTGCCGTGCGTTTCCTCGCACTTCATCCGCCAATCGCCGGGCGCGTCGTCGGGAATCTGCTCGCGCAGCATCCACTCCACCGCGCGGCGCATGGCCGGATGCGAGGCATCGAAACCGGCGATCGCCAGCGCGCGCACCGCCCAGGCCGTATCCCATACCGGTGACATGCAGGCGAGGAAACGCCATCCTTCGTGGTCGTCGAGCGAGAAGCGGCGCATGCCGTCGATGCCTTTGCGCATCACCGGATGATCGAGGCCGTAGCCCATCAGGTCGAGCGCGATCAGCGAGTAGACCCAGGGCGGCTGAATCCCGCCCCAGCTGCCGTCGGCCTCTTGCCGTTCGACGATCCACTCGGCGACGCGGCGCTGCGCCTCTTCGCGCTTGGGCTGTTTGGAAAGACGCTCGTAGAGTTTCTGCAGCCGCTCGACCAACATCAGCCAGTGCCGCTTGCCGCTCACCCTCTTCATTTCGTCTTCGGTGCCCGGCGCGATAATCTCGCGCACGTCGACGCCCAGGCGACGAACCGGCTTCTTCGAAACGACGATCGTGAGCGGCGCGACCGTGCCGCGCGCCCAGCAGGCGAAGTCGTAAAGATTGAACGGCATCCAGAGCGGAAAGAATACCAGCTCGGGCGGCAGCGACGGTACGCCCGACCAGGGATAGACGCCGAAGAGCGCGAGCCAAATCTTGGTGAAAACCCGCGCCTTGACGACGCCGCCTTCGCGCAGAATTACTTGCAGCGCGTTGCGCATCTCGCTGCGCTGGGGATCGACGCCGAGCACTTTGAGCGCCACGTAGGCTTCGATCGTGGTGCTCACATCGGCAGGGCCGTCGTAGTAGAGCGCCCACGACCCGTCGCTGCGCTGATGGTGGAGAATGTGAGCGATCGCGCCGGTACGGAACTCGTCGAGCGGTAAGCCGAGAAAGCGGAAGAGCAGCACGTGCTCGGCCGTCATCGTCACGTTGGTCTCAAGCTCGCCCGACCACCAGCCTTCGGTAGATTGATTCTGCAGCAGCCACCCGGTGGCACGATGCAGGGCTTGCGCTTTTCGTCGCTCGGCGCCGGGTTGCCGCGGAGCGGGCGCGCTCGTTTCGGCCGGTGCGCCGATTTCGGGTCGAGCATCGAGCAGATGGTTGGCGGCGGCGGCACCGCTGCGGACGGCCGATTCCATGGTGTCGGCCCAGCCGGTGGCGGTCCAGGAACCGGCAATGGCGATCGCCGGATGCGAGGTGGACTGCGCGGTGCGCTTGGTGCCGACGCGCGGAAGCCAGGTAGCTTCGGGATTGCGCGTGACCGCGCTGCGGGTGAGGTTTGCGTTTTTCAGCGAGGGAAGAAAGGCTTGCGCTTCGCGCCAGGCGAGGGCTTCGAGCTCGGCGGTTGGGAGCGTGAGGTATTCTTGCGCCGCGCTGAAACTGCAGCACAAATAGCCCGGCGCTTTTTCGAAGATCCACTGCAGCGGCGAGTCGAGCGCCGCGGCAAAATCGAGGCCGATGCTGCCGGCGTCGTGCCAGAGGTGCACGTCGACGATGGGATAGGGTTCGTATGCGTCGAGGCCGTGCACGCCGCAGCGCGCGGGGTCGCCGAGAAGTTTGGCGACCTGGCGCGGCGGAACGGCGAGGACGACGGCGTCGAAGGTCGGCTTTTCGTCACCCTTCGACAGGCTCAGGGTGACGCGCGCGGGGCTGGGGGTGGCGCCGTTCGCTTCGTTTAGTTCGAGGGTGGTAACCGCGGTGGAAAGGTGGACGGCGTCGAGTCGGGCGGCGGCGGCTTGCGCGAGATGCGCGAGCGGAACGAGCGAAAAACCGAAGCGCGCGGCTTTAGCGTCGTTGAGGAATGCGGTGCGTAAAACAAACGTTGCTTCCGCGGCTTCGACGCGATCGAACGGCGCGTTGAGTGCGGGGATGAAGAATGGATCCCAGAAGGCGCGGCGTTCCTCAGGTCCTTGACCGTGGCGAACCAGCCATTCTTCGAACGTTTCCGTTTCGTTTGATTCGTTGGATGCAGCTCCGCTCAGGATGACGCTACCTAGTGCGCGGGCGATGCGGAGTTTGGCGGCGAGGCTCAGATGCGGATAGGTTAGAAAGGAGCCGGTTAGATGCAGGGGCGCCGGCAGAGAGCCGGCGCAGAGTCGTCCCTCGCGGCCGTCGCGAGCGAGTATTCGCGCATCGAAGCGTTCCTGCAGGCGCAGCTCGTCCTCCATGCCGACGCGCTGCGCGAAGCGCACGAACTCGGTGCAGCAGGCCAGGAAAACGTGCTGTCCGTTATCGACCTCGACGCCGTCTATCTCAAACGACGTGGCGCGGCCGCCCAAAAGGCGGCTGCGCTCGAAGAGCTCGACGTGCATGCCGGCGTCTTTGAGTTCGAGAGCCGCCGACAAACCAGCTAGGCCGCCGCCAACGACAGCTACGCGCTCGACAGCCACGAACGCACGACGACGTAAAGCTTTTCCGTCTTCGAAAGCGCGGCGCGCTCGCGAAGGGGCAGGCCGGGATTGCGCTCGATCTTTTTCAGCAGCTCTTCGTAGATGCCGGCCATCGTCTGCACGCAGGCCGCCGGGCGGCGCGGAATATAGCGCAGCACCTCGTAACCGGTTGCGAAATAGGCTCTCGCCCGCGTCACGCTGTGGGCGATGAACTCGTCCCAGCCGGGATAGATTTCTCCATTGAAGAGTGCGCGCTCGGGGATGCCGTAGTGGCGCAGCTCGTCCTGAGGCAGGTAGACGCGCTGCATGTCGACCGCATCCTCGCGCACGTCGCGCAGAATGTTGGTGAGCTGCAACGCCATGCCGAGGTCGTCGGCGCGTTGGAGCGCGATCGGATCGGTAAAGCCGAAGATGCGCACGCACATCCGCCCCACCACCGACGCGACGAGGTTGCAGTAATCGGCCAGTTCGGCGAACGACTGATAGCGGGAGCGGCTGAAGTCCATCTCGCAGCCGTCCACGAGCATCTGCAGCTCGGTCTCGGGAATCGAGTAGCGCTGCACCGCCTCGGCGAGGACGCGCATGATCGGGTCGTCGCCGTAGTCGCCTCGCACGCAGCGCGAAATGCGCTTGCGGTGCACGGCAAGACGGGCCGGGAGATTCTCGACGCCTCCGCCGTCGGCTTCGTCGTCGACCTGGCGCGCAAAGTTGTAAAGCGCGTAGATGGCCATCCGCTCGTGATAACCGAGCGAGATGAAGCCCCAGTAAAAGTTGCCGGCCTCACGCTTGGCCATTTCGCGATTGAAGCGCTCGGCACGCTGATGCTCCGACGGCTGCTGCGTCATGCCGCGCAAGGCACGTTGGATGTTGAGCATTCTTACGCCGGCCGCACCGGGGCGAAGGTCCCTATTGCGGCGCGCAAGACCAACGAAACCTTCGTCGGCACCGAAACGCTGGGCCGCTCATTTTCCGTGTTATACCCGATTGCCGCTATCGCGTCGCAGATTGCCAAGCCTCCCATGCGGTAGAGTGCGAGCTGCAGGCGCAGCGGACGCGGGACGTACGCTTCGAGCGCCTCGCCCGAGGCCAGCAGCGCGCGGGCTCGTTCCACCATGGCTTGCGCGGCACCCGAGATTCCCCTTGTGGACACGTCGCCGTCGACGAGGTAGCGCCGGCCGATGCGCGCGTCGCGGCTGACGTCCTGCGCGTGATTGGCCAGCTGCAGCCCGATGCAGACGTCGTCGGAAAGCTGCTCGGCGGCCGGATCGACGACACCGAAGACGCGCAGCACCATGCGCCCGACCGGCGCGGCCGAGAGCCGGCAGTAATCGTGCAGCTCCTGCCACGTCGCGTAGCGCTTAACGTGCTGGTCCTGCACGTTGGCGGCGATCAGATCGAGAAACGGTGCCGCCGGGATGGATCGCCGCTCGATCGTCGCGGCCAGCGCAAAGAGCACCGGATGGACCGGCTGCATACCGCTAAAGAGCGCTTCTAGCTCGCTGCGCCAGCGCTCCAAGCGCGGCAGCGCCATGCCCGCCGGACTCTCGTCGCCGAGGTCGTCGGTAGTGCGGCAGAAGGCGTAGACGCGGCTTAGGTCGCGACGCCGCTCGGCGTCGACGAAGCGCGACGCGACGCTGAAATTTTCGTAGTGCCGGCGCGTGAGCGTGCGGCAATAGGCGTCCGCTGCCTCGAGGTTGAGGTTCATCTGGGTAGTCGTAATTAGCGCAGCGGGGCTTGTCTCCCCCGCACGGCCCAAGCGCGCCGTCCGGGAGAGGCGACCCGGGCGCATTGAATAGACGGTTATGACATCCTCGCTAGCCGAGTGGTCGAGCTTCTACACGGTCAGCGGCTCCTCGGCGGCCGCGCTCACCGGCCTCATGTTCGTGGTAATCTCACTAGTGGCGGGAATGGAACGCGTCAGGCGCTCGGCCGAGGGCACCGGAACGTTCAGCACGCCGACCGTCGTGCATTTTTGCGCCGCGCTGCTGGTCTCGGCGATTTTACTGGCTCCGTGGCAGGAGCTGATGCTCCCGGCTGTTACCCTCACCGTCACCGGAGTTATCGGAGTGATGTACGCGGTGCGCGTCACGCTGCGCGCGAGACGGTTGAGCAAGTATATCCCGGACGCCGAAGACTGGACGTGGTATACCATCTTGCCGTTCGTCGCCTACGGCGCTATCGCCGCGGGAGCGATCGCGATGCCCCTCGACGTGCATCACGCGCTCTTTGCGGTGGGCGGCGGCGTTTTGCTGCTCAACTTCATCGGCATCCACAACTCGTGGGACGTCGTGACCTACCTCATCGCCACGGACGGCGGTAGTTCGGAGCCCTAACCGTTCCTCGTAAGTCAATTACTCGGCGCGCGCCGGTGCAAAACATCGTAACGCGAAGCGTTTCGATCAGTTCGCGAGCCAGTTCGGCGGCGGCCTCTTCGCCCCGATCCGCAGCGCGCAGAAAGGGGCCGGCGATGCCGGCAAGATCGGCGCCGAGCGCCAGCGCCTTGGCAACGTCGAGACCGCTGCGAATGCCGCCGCTGGCGATCAGCGGTTCGTTGGGCGCGACGGCACGCGCTTCGACCAAGCAGCGTGCGGTCGGAATTCCCCAGGCGGCGAACTCGGCAGCGACGCGCGCGCGCCACGGCTCGGCGATGCGGTGACGCTCGACTTCGCTCCACGACGTGCCGCCCGCACCGGCGAGGTCGACGGCGGCGACGCCGGCGTCGAAGAGCGCGCGGACTTGATCGGCGGCGATGCCCCAGCCGACTTCCTTGACGACGACGGGGAAGTCAACGTGCGCGCACAGTTTTTCGATGGCGCGCAAGAGTCCGGCAAAGCACGTATCGCCTTCGGGCTGCAGCGCTTCTTGCAAGGGATTGCAATGCAGCACCAGCGCGTCGGCGCCCAGCAGCTCGACCAGACCACGGCACTCGCCGGGCCCGTAACCTTTGTTGAGTTGAACGGCGCCAAGATTGGCCAAGAGCAGAATACCCGGCGCCTCCGAGCGCACCTCGAAGGTCGGCAACTGCTCGGGCGACTCGACGAGCGCGCGACCCGAGCCCAACCCCATGGCCAATCCGTACTGCTGCGCGACGCGGGCTAGGCGTGCGTTGATCTCGCCCGCCTCCGGCGTGCCGCCGGTCATGCACGAGACGAGCAGCGGCGCGGCGAGCCGGCGGCCGAGAAACTCGCACGATAGATCGACGTCGCTTAGGTCGATCTCCGGCAAGGCGCGGTGCGCCAACGCGTAATCGTCAAAGCCGGCCGCAACGCCCTTCGCCGCGACGTCGCGTTCGATATTGATGCGCAGGTGATCGGCTTTGCGCGAGGCGGTTAGCGGATCAGCCGGCTCGTCGCGCAAGGTACTCGGCTACTTCTTCAAAGACGGCGAGATCGCCCGACGGCGCGTGACGGCGCAGCGCCGCGACCGCCTCTTGCGTGAGGCGCTGCGCTTCCGCCGCATCGTCAACCACGCAGGCGAGTCCCAACAGCGTTCCGGCACGCGAATAGGCGGCCGCTACGAGCGGTGAGGCGCCGGCGACGAGCGCGCCCGCGCGCAGCGCCGCCGCCGTCATCGCCGCATGGCGTGCCGCGTCTCCGGGCCGAGCCTCGATCGCTTCCAGCACCGCTTGACCGACGAGCCGAGCCGCTTCGAGCCGCCGGCCCGGATCGCCGACGTCGCGGGCCAGCGCCCCAAACGCCAGCGCGTAGAAGGCGTCGCCGGCATTGAGCGTCTGCCCGAGACCCCACCGTGCGATTGACTCGGCGGAGTCGTCGGCCAGCTCGTCGTGGAGCAGCATAAAGCGATCGAAGAGGGCAAAGGCGGCCGCCACCGGGAGCGCTTCGCGGCGGTCGCCGCCGTTGGCGTCGCAGGCCCACAGCACGAGCGACGGCCGCAGCGGGTCGCGGGCCGACTCGACCGGCATGCGTTCTTCAATGATGCGGCCCGCAACCGAGTCGAAAGAAAAAACGATTTCAGCCAGGTATCGCTGAAGAGAGGCGCGCTGCCCGCTCAGGGGAAGGTGCTGGGAGAGCCGGTTCATGGCTCGGCGCTCCTTCGACCGCTGCGCGGATGGTTGCCTTCCCTAAGATAGCTCGTCCGCCAAGGGAGGATCGTGGATGCAAATCGGCTCGACCGAACATAAGGAACTCTTCTGCCGGTCGTTCTTAGAGTCACATCGAGCTTACGAGCCGGCCGATTTGCCGTGGCCCGAACTCGAGGGCCTCGCACTCGCCCGTTTGCGGGCGATTCCGATTTGGACGCTGGCGCTCGAGATCGAGGTCGCCGCGGGCGTGATGCTGACGGAATTTGCTCGGAGCGAGCGCGACCCGCTGGTGCGCGAAGCCCTCGAACTGCAGGGCTACGAGGAAGATCGTCACGGGCGCATCCTGCAATACATGATCGGGAAGTACGGTCTGACGGCAAAGCCCGAAGTGGTGCGCAAGCCGCCCACGCGCAGCGCGTTTCGCGATTTCGGTTACGACGAGTGCGTCGATTCGTTTGCCGGATTCGGCATCTTCCGCTTGGCGCGCGACGCGCAGGTGCTGCCCGAGTCGCTGACGTCGCTCTTCTCGCGGGTCATGATCGAGGAGGCGCGTCACATCGTCTTCTTCGTGAACTGGATTGCCTGGGACCGGTATCGCCGCGGACTGCGCACCTTTGCGATGCAGGCACCCGCCGCCCTGGCGTGCTACGCGCGCGCAATCGCCGGGCGCGTCAAAAGCGGGCAAAAAATCCAAGGCCAGCAGCCCGAGGCCGGATCGATGGATCTCTTTGCCGATGCGATGAAAGGCCTCACGCCGGCGACCTTCATCCGCGCCTGCGTCGAAGAGAACGAGCGCTACATGGCGGCATTCGATCCGCGTTTGATTCGCCCGCGCGTCATTCCGGCGCTGGCGAACTTTGCGTTGACGATCTTCGAGACGATCGACCGTCTGCGCGCCTCCTTGCGCAAAGAGGCCCCGCGTTCGTTAGGCCCGGGCTGAGCTTGCGGCGCGGCGTCCCGGCTCAGAATTTAAAGTAGATAAAGGTGGGAGAGAGGCCCGGCCAGGAGAGCAACTGGAGGGCCAACAGCAGTCCGGCGAGCGCGCCCGCCTGCGTCAGCGGGCGCAGCTGCGTCCAACCGGGCGCAAAGCCGCGGCGATTCAAAAACAGGCGCATCGCCCCGAATGCAACGATGCCGGCGGCCAGCACGGCCTGCCAGCCGGCCAGCAGCGCGGCTCCGCTGCCGCCGGCGAGCAGGGCTCGATAGATGCCCAGCGCCACATCGAACGCCGGCGCGCGGAAGAGCACCCAGGCGAGGAGCACGACCACGAAGGTCAAGACGATGCGAACCACGGCAATCAACCCGCGCGGCGCGTTGCGCTCGTGGCCGATTCCGGTCACCCGCTCGATGCAGAGCGCGACGCCGTGGAAGGCGCCCCAAGCAACGAACGTCCACTGCGCGCCGTGCCAGAGGCCGCCCAAAAGCATCGTGACCATCAAGTTGCGCAGCGTCGCGAGCGTGCCGTGGCGGCTGCCGCCCAGCGGAATGTAGAGGTAATCGCGCAGCCAGGTCGAGAGCGTCATGTGCCAGCGATGCCAGAAGTCGGTCACGCTCGTCGCCAGGTACGGCAGGTTGAAGTTCTCGGGAAAGACGAAGCCGAGCATCCGCGCGCAGCCGATGGCGATGTCGCTGTAACCGGAGAAATCGAAATAGATCTGCATCGCGAAGGCGAACATCGCGCACCACGCGGCGGGCGCGCCCGGATGCGCCGCGATCGAATCGAAATAACCGTTGGAGACGGCGGCGAACTGATCGGCGACGGCCATCTTCTTGAAGAGACCGAAGCCGGCGCGCGCCAGCCCGTAGGTGATATCTTCGGGTCCGGGCGCCCGCCAGGCGAAAAGCTCGCCGAAAAAGAGCCCGGCACGCACGATCGGTCCGGCCAGCAACTGCGGAAAGAAGGCGAGGAACAACGCGTAATCGAGCGGCGTGCGCACGGCTTTGGTCTTGCCGCGATAAACGTCGACCAAGTACGAAATGCTCTGAAAGGTGTGGAAGCTGATTCCGATCGGCACGAAGAGGCTGACCAGCCACGGGTTTTGATGCATCCCGATCAGCGCCGCAACCGTCGCGCTCGCGAAGTTCAGATACTTGAAGGTTCCGAGAAAGGCGAGGTTGGCGCCAATGCCGAGCGCCAGCGCCAGCCGCGATTCTTTTTGCGCTTCGCGCATTCGTTCCAGCGCGACTCCGATGAGGAAGTCGCTGAGCGTGAGTATCCACAGAAAGAGCACGTACCACGCGTTCCAGCGCGCGTAGAAATAGTAACTGGCAACGAGCAGTACGTAGCGCCCGTAGCGGCGCGGCAAGCCGTAAAAGAGGGCGGCAACGATTGCAAAGAAGAGCCAGAACTCGTAGGACTGAAAGCGCAGCGGGATGCCGATGCCGATCGCCGCGGCGTACCACGAAAGATCGCGACGTTCGCGCGGCGCGGGCGGCGGCGGCGGGAGCGGTGAGGGCGGCGATGCTTTTGGCGTAGCCGCCGAGGTGGCGGGACCTTGGGCCGCAGCCGGTGCCGCGGCGGCCATCGGGCGGGGCGCCATGGCGCCGGCAATGCGCTCGCCGAGCAGGCGGCTGAACTGCACGCTGCCGGCACGATTGAGATGGTCTTCGTCGGCAAAAAGCTCGGGGCGTTCCAGCGCGAGGAACGGTTCTGCCGGTAGAAGTTGCGCGCCATAGGTCTGCGCGATCTCGACCAGCGAGCCGCTGGGCGCTTCGACATTGAAGCGATGCACCGGTCGCGTCGGAATTCTTACGAAGAAAACGGGCGTTCCGGTTGCCGCATAGCGCGCGGCGATCGGTGCCAGCCACTGCAGCCGGTATTTGGCGTATGAGGGGCTGGGCTTGGCCGCGCGCAAGACTTGCGTGGCGAGGGCATCGCGCCGATCCTGCGTCAGATTCGGCGGATAGTCGAGCGTATTCGTCGCGAAGTCGGCGCGCAGGCCGGCGAGCGTTTCGGTGCGCGGATGCGCGGCAAGCGGCTCGTAGGCAGGATCGCGGCGGGCTTGCGCGATGGCGGCGGCGCGTGCCGGCGGATCGGCCGCGAGATTTTGGAAATCGTCGCGCAGTTCGGCGCCGCGCCAAAAGAGATCGATGCCGTACTCGATGCGCTCGCGCGGATCGGAGAAAGAGCCGGCGAGTTTGGGCAGATCGGTCAGCCGCGTTTGGAAGACGACGTAACGCAGATCCATCGGACGGTCGTCGCCGTCGAGGCTTCCAATGGCGCTGTCGTCGTCGGAAAACGTGTCGACGGGAATGACGACGGCGCGGAAACGGCGCGCGCCGGGGTCGATGGCGCGCACGAAGAAGGGCCAGCAGCGCGGCGTCGTTCCCGGCACCCCGCCGTTGAGAAACCGAAGCTTGCCGCCGGCTCCGGCGGCCGCGGCGGCGGGATCGAGCCCGGAGTAGGTGCGCGAATCGCCGAGCACCAGCACGTCGCGGCTCGGCTGCGCCGGGAAAGCGCGGAATTGAGCGATGGCCGCCTCAAAGCTGCCGGTAGTGGACGAAGGATCGAGCACGCTGCGATAGAGCGGCGTGCGGAACGCGATGACGTCGACCAGTGCGAAGAGCGCAAATGCAGCCGCAACGAGAAAGGCGGCCGTCTTCTTGCGTGGCGATCCGACTGGCGATTGCACCGCAACGTCCCTTGTGCGAGAAGGGGTTAGAGGCCTTTAGAATGGGAACCCCGGTGGCGCTCGTCACGATAACGGTGATGCTCGGAATGATCATGGCGATCATCGACACGACCATCGTCAACGTGGCGATTGAAACCATCGGCGGGAATCTCGGCGCGACGGTCGACGAAGTGGCCTGGGTCGCGACCGGTTATATTCTGGCCAGCGTCGTGATCATGCCGTTGAACGGGTGGCTGACGGCACTGCTGGGACGCAAGCGGTTCTACGCCATCTCGCTGGCGCTTTTTACCGTCGCCTCGTTCTTATGCGGCACCGCACGCTCGATTTGGGTGCTCGTCTTTTATCGCGTCGTGCAAGGAATCGGCGGGGGCGCGCTGCAGCCGACCGCGCAGGCCATTCTCTTCGAAACCTTCCCGCCGGCGAAGCGCGGCGCCGCGATGGCAATCTTCGGTATGGGGGCGATGGTCGGGCCGGCGATCGGACCGACGCTGGGCGGCTGGATCATCGACAACGCCAACTGGCCGCTCATCTTTTACATCAACGTGCCGATCGGCATCGTGGCGTTCGCGATGACGCTGGCCTTCATTCCAAATCCGCGCTACATCAGCAAGCCGAAGGGCGGCATCGACTGGATCGGGCTGGGTCTGCTAACGGCCGGACTCGCGTCGCTGCAGTACGTGCTCGAACAGGGCGAACGCGACGACTGGTTTGATTCAAAGACTATTGTACTGCTCAGCGCGGTGGCGGCGGTGGCGCTGGTGACGTTCGTACTCAAGGCGCTCAACGACCGCCATCCGATCGTCGATTTGTCGGTCTTTAAGTTTCGATCGTTCTCGGTCGGATCGTTCCTCGGGATCATCATGGGGTTCGGTTTGTTTGGAACGGCGCTGATTCTGCCGCTCTTCTTCCAAACGATGCTCGGCTTTACGGCCTTCGATACCGGCATGGCGTTGATGCCGGGCGCGATCTCAACGGCGATCTCGATGCTGATCATCGGGAGGTTGCTCAACCGCATCGACGGGCGATGGTCGATTGTGTTCGGGACGCTGCTCTTCGCGTGGTCGACGTGGCTGCTGGGCGGGTTGACGACGCAGGCGGGGTATTGGGACGTCTTCTGGCCGCGGCTGGTGCAGGGCTTCGCACTCGGGTTTCTCTTCGTGCCGCTGACGACGATCTCGCTCAGCGACGTTCCGGTTCCGGAGCTGGCGAATGCGACGGGCGTGTTTACCTTGTTGCGACAGCTCGGCGGAAGCCTGGGCATCGCGATACTCACGACGATGCTTACCCACCAGACGGCCGTCGCCTGGAACCAACTGGCGTCGGGCGTTACGGCGACGCACGGGTATCCGGTGCAAGTGCTCACCGGCATGGTCGCGCAGCAGTCGGCGATGATCGCCTACAACTACCTCTTCCGCGTTACGGCGATCGTCTTCGTATTGTCGACGCCGTTGATTTTTCTGATTCGGGGACATTCCGTCCGGCGCGCTACGGCCGTGGTGGCGGCTGCCGCGGAGTAGCTACCGCGTAACTACGCTTAGGGTGACCCGAGCGCGAGCGGCAGTGCCAGAGCCGTGGCGGCGGCGATGTAGGGAGCGAAGGCGATCGGCGAACCCTTACCCCGGAGCAGCCGGTGAAGGATGGCGGCGGCGGCGCAAGCGGCCGCAAGTGCGAGCACGGCGAGCGGTAAGCCCAGGGCCGCACCGGTAATCGCCACCAGTTTTGCGTCGCCCCAACCCATGCCCATGCCGCGCGAGAGCATTGCCGCAACGGCGAAGGGCACAAAGGCGACCGCGGCGGCGACGAGCATCATCCATTGCCTTTCCGAGATCGCAAAGAGCAGCAGCGCCGCAAGCGGCGGAAGCGTGAAGACGTCGAGAACGAGACCGCAGAGGGTGTCGCTGCACCAGGCGGCGACGAGCGTGAAGAGCACGAGAGCGGCGATGCCCAGTTGGATCGCCGTCGCACCGGCGTAGACGAGCAGTCCCCCGAGCACCGCGCATCCGACAACGAGCAGCGCGTACGGCGGCTTGCCGGCCGCAGGTCCGTCTTGTGCCGGCGACTCCCCGGCACAGGCGGCGCGGCTCAGCTGCACCGCCACGACTGCGACGGAGGCAAAGAAAATCGCTGCTATTGCAATCGGCATAATCTTTTTGCGGTGTCTTCGCGTCGCCGCGCGCTTTACGCCGACCCGGCCTTCGACACGGGCCCTGCGGGCCCGGCTCGGAATGACAACCGTTAGTGCGGTGTCGTGGCGATATAGTTGGCGGCGACGGCGCCGAAGATCATCGTGATTATAGCCGGAATCAGAAAGAACACCATGGGGAAGACCATCTTGACCGGCAGCTTGCCGGCCGCTTCTTCGACCAGCATCAAGCGCTGGTGGCGCGCGTCTTCGGCCAAGTTGGTGAGCATCTTGGTAATATTGGCGCCCAGGCGTTCGGCCTGCGTCATGACGCGCAGCGCGTTACGCAGTGCCGGGTGATTGGTGCGGTCGCCGACGGCGCGCAGCGCCTCGGCGCGCGACTGGCCCATCCGGATCTGCGAAAGGGCTTCTTTTACCTCGTCGCCGACCGGCCCGGGAACGGCCTCGGCCGCGTAACCCAGTGCCGCGTTGAGCGCCAGTCCAGCCTGCACCGTGGAAGCGATCATGTCGAGAAACTCGGGCAGGCTTTTTTGGATCGCGCTCTTGCGAGCCTCGCTTGCGCGATTGAGCATAAAGACGGGGACGTATCCGCCGATAAACGCCGCGAATGCAAGAACCGGGAGCATCCAGCTCACCCCGATGCCCGAAACGTTCCACCCGAGCAGACCCGCAACGACGCCCAAACCGACGCCGGCGATGACGCGCATCACGAATTTTACCGGCGTTAGGGTGTACCAGCCCGCCTCGGCAAAGCGCCGCGCCAGCGCGCTGCGCCGCTCTTGGGTAAAGATACGCTCGAGCAGCGGCGAACCGAATCCTTCGCGCTCGTGCGGCGCGCGCAGCTCGTCGAGCTGCTGCACGAGGATGCTTTTGCTCGGAATGAGCGACAGCACCAGCAGAAAGGCGGAGACCGCCGAGAGCAAAGGGATGACGAGGGCGAGCGCGGGCGTTAGGTTCACGTTATACATCAATCCGCATGACGACTTTGAGCGAGAAATAGGCGGCCACTTCGAGGCCTAAAACGACGAGCAGAACGACGCGCCCGACGAACGTTGCCGTGAGCGCGTTTGCCATCGTCGGCTGCGTGGCGGCGATAAAGAGGCCGAGGAAGACCGGGATTGCCATCAGCACCCACGCGCTCATCCGGCCTTCTGCCGTCAGCGACGAGGTCTTACGCTGCACCTGACGCCGCGCCTTGATGGTTTCGCCGAGCTGATCGAGAATGCGCGCCAAATCGCCGCCCGTCTCGGACTGGACGCGGAAGACGCGCGCCAGCATCTTGGATTCGGGGCTGGGCATGCGTTCGGCCAGGTCGTCGATCGCATCGAAGATGCTCGCGCCGAGATTGGTTTGCCCGATGACGCGCTTAAACTCGTGGCGTGCCGGATCGGGAAGCTCCTCGATCACGATCGCCAATGCTTGGCGCGTTCCCAAGCCGACGCGTAAGCCGCCGGCGATGAGGCGCGCTGCCGGTTCGAGCTGCGTCACGAAAGCGTCGAGGCGCCGGCGAATGCAGAACGCGACGAAGCCCGAGAATCCAAAGAATGCCAGGGCCGCCAGCCCCACGAGCAGCAGCAGGGCAAAGAGCAGCGACGGATGCAGAACCAGGGCCAGCGCGATCCATACGACGGCGATCCCGGCACAGACCGTGAGCACGATCTCCTGCGAGCTCAGTCGGATGCCGGCCCGGTCGAGCTGTTCGGAGAAGCCGCGGACGCGCGCGTTGGCGCGCTCGTTCAACCAGTGCCAGATCGAGAGAAAGGCGAAGAACGCCGTCGCGGTAACGCCGGCAAAAACGGCGGTTGGAACGAGAATATCTACCATAGCGCCGGCACCGGGGCGAGCTGGCTCAGATCGCGGTGATCGTAGGGTACGCCGTATTCGGCAAAGCGCTTGAGGCAGACCGGCTGAACGCCGGTGTAGCAAAACTCGCCGACGACCTTGTTGTCGTCGTCGACGCCGCGCTGGGCGAAGCGCACGATCTCTTGCATGGTGACGATGTCGCCCTCCATTCCGACCACCTCACTGACGCCGATGATCTTGCGCGAGCCGTCGCGCAGGCGAGCCGTATGGACGACCATATCCAACGCGCTGGCAATTTGTTCGCGGATGGCGCGCACCGGAAGGTCGAAGCCGGCCATCAGCACCATCGTCTCGATGCGCGACAGTGCGTCGCGTTGGCCGTTGGCATGGATGGTCGTGAGCGAACCGTCGTGGCCGGTGTTCATGGCCTGCAGCATGTCCAGCGCCTCGGCGCCGCGGCACTCGCCGATGATGATGCGGTCGGGGCGCATGCGCAGCGCGTTACGGAAGAGGTCGCGAATGGCGATCTCGCCGGTGCCTTCGACGTTGGGCGGGCGCGACTCCAAACGCACGACGTGCGATTGATTGAGCAGCAGCTCGGCCGCGTCTTCGATGGTGATGATGCGTTCGCGGTCGGGCAGAAACGACGAAAGCACGTTGAGGAAGGTCGTCTTACCGGAACCGGTGCCGCCGCTAACCACGCAGTTGAGCCGCGCCTGAACGGCGGCCTGGAGAAAATCCATTACCTGCTTGGGCACGGCGCCGTTGGCGATTAGATCCTCGGCGGTGAGGCGGTGATGGCCAAAGCGGCGGATCGTCAAGGTAGTGCCGTCGATGGCGACCGGCTCGATAATGGCGTTGACGCGCGAGCCGTCGGGCAGGCGCGCGTCGACCATCGGCGAGGCTTCGTCGATGCGCCGCCCCAGCGGCGTGATGATGCGCTCGATGATCAGACGCAGCTGGCGGCTTTCGGTAAAGCGCTTTGGCGAGCGCTCGATGACGCCGTGGCGCTCGACGTAGATCGTATCGGGTCCGTTGACCATGATTTCGGTCAGATCCGGATCCTTCATGAGGTCCTCGAGCGGGCCGAGGCCGAGCGCTTCGTCGACGATCTCCTTGCGCAGCGCGGCGAGCTCTTCGGCGGATCCCTCGAACTTACGCTCTACCGCGAACGCGGCGGTAACGCTCTCGACTTTGGCGCGGAGCTCGGCGAGCTTGGCGGCGTCGGTGTGCGCGGTACTCGCCGAAACAAGGTCGAGCTGGCGCAGCAGCGAGGCGTGCACTTCTTGTTTGAGCGCTTCGCGCTTGGGATCGATCTGCACCGCGCTGTGTCCGTTGGTCCGCGGCGCCGCAACGCGGCGCAGCGGAACCGGCGAATCGCCGGTGTGCGACGCGGCCGAGGGCTGAAGAGCGGCCAGCGGCACCTCAGGCGGCACCGATGCGAGCGCACGCGCCAACGCGGCGATGCTCTTAGCGTAACCGCGCTGAGACGACTGCGGAATTTCGGCAAATATCTTGGCGCCCACGACGCGCTCGATCTCGCGCGCCGGCATGGCGCTCTCACCGCGCGCGTTGGCGACGAGCACGATGCGGGCGGCCGGAATACCGAAACGCTCGAGGTCGGCGTAGACGGCGCGCGCGCCGGCAACGCCCAACAGCGTCGGCTCCACGACGATCGCGACGCGCGAAGCGCGCTTGACGAACGGACGCAGGATGGCGGCAAACGGCTGCGGCGCGTCGACGATTACCGTACCCGAATCGGCGAGGCTTTCGGCGAGCGATTCGACGGCACCGGGATCGAGGGCAAAGGCCGCATCGTAACGATCGGCAAGCTCGATTAACGTGACGCCGTTGAGGCGCGCGCGGGCGATCGGCGAGGTGCCGCGCGCCGCATCGAGCGCGCGCACCGCCTCGAAGGTCAGCGCGACGCTGCGCCGGCCGGTCAAGTCGCCGTCGACGAGCACGGCGTTGCCGTCTTTGGGAATGGCGCGCGCGAGCTCCGTGCAGAGCGTGGTCGTTCCGGCGCCGCCCTTGGCGCCGACGAAAAGGATCACGCGCGATTGGCTCATCGCTGCGCCTCCGTCTCGCTAGCGCTCACGATGCGGTCGCCGACGATCAGTTCAACCGGCGATGCCGCTCCACGCGTCGCGCGCGGCGCCGCCGGAGGAGGTTGTGGCGGCGCCGGCGCGACTTGTGCGGGAGCGGAAACAGCAGCCGAATTTCCGCTCAAGGTTAGCTGTTCGGCAAGTTGGGTGCGCGGCGATTCGCGCGGCGAACGCAGCGCGAGGCGCAGCGTCGCGTTGGCATCGGCCCAGGCCAGCAGATCGGCCTGCCGCGGCGAGACTTCGAGCGTCACCGTTGCGGCTTGCTGCTCTTGCGGTGACGGCGTTGCCGACGGATCCTCGAGCGCGTTACCGACGGCGAGCACCCGCACGGCTCGGAAAATCGTGACCGCTTTTGGCGGCGGACCGCTCTGACGCGGCGGGGGAATGGCGATGACGTCGACGCGGTCGCCGGGCTGCACCAGGCCGGCCACGTCTTTGACGCGATCGACCGGAATGCTGACCGCGCGCATACCCGGCTGCAGCCGCACCGGCAGCGCCATGGCAACGTTCGTTCCGATCTTCGACGACGTAATCTGACCGCCGGCGGGAATCGTAATGAGCGCCAGCGAGCCGGCCGCTTGCGCCGGGTCGGCTAGCGCGTCGGGGTCAACGCCCGTCGCAGGACGCGTTTGTTTGGAGAGCATCGCGGCGGTGATGCGGCTGCGCGCCGGAATCTCTTGGGTTGCGACGACGACCGAACGCTCCGCGTTGGATGCCGGCCGCAACGACGACAGGTAGGTGAGGGTTAGCCAGCCGGTTCCTACCGCGAGGATGATGGCGATCAAGAGCGTCGTGCGGCGCGTGTTCAAAGAGCGATCCTCAAAAATGGAGCGACGCTCTGGGCGAGCGCAACGACGATCGCGCCAGAGGCAAAGGCGAGCGCGTACGGCATCGTCACGCGCTTGGCACCCAGGCTGGTTCCGCCGCCCGAAGCCATGAGTGCGACGCTCGCCAAAGATGGACGCGCGGCGGGACGAAAGATCAGGTAGAAAACGGCGAGCAGACCGCCCGCCAGTGCCGAGTAGAGCAGAAACGGAAGGCACAGCGGATAGCCGAGCATTCCCGACGCGGCGACGGCGAGTTTCACGTCGCCTCCGCCGATGCCGCCGCGGGCATAGACCAGCGCGCCGCCCAGCATCAGCGCGACCATCACGGCGAGGCTCGTCAACACGGCAGCCGGGCCGCTAAAGGCGTGAACGATCAGCGCGGCCACGGCCAGAGAGGCCGTGAGCGCGTTAGGAATCCGGCGGCTGCGCAGGTCGAAGAGGCTTGCGAGCAGCGTACCGGCGAGAGTAAGCCAAATTGCTATTTCCATGAACAGTTACCGAGGCGCGAGCGCAGGCGCTGCGCGCCCCGCAACCATCTTGCTTGACGCGCTTAGAGCGAGCCGGCGACGGTGTTGAACAACGTGTTCAGCTTGGTGCCAACGGCCGTGACGCCGACGATAGCGACTAGGGCGATGAGGCTAACGAGAAGGCCGTACTCAACCATCGAGGCGCCTTCTTCGTCGCGGATCATGGTCTTGAGGGTGTTTAGCATTGTGTCTCCTTGCAGTAGGTGGTGATTGGGGCCGGCAATCTCAATTCGAGATCACCATCTGCGAGCTGCTCGTCATCGTGATTTGGCCACTATGGACGAACGGCAGCAGAAAGTTGAAGGGGTAGGATACCGTGACTTGGGCAACGCAGCCGGGCGCGTTGGTTCCGCCGCCGGACGAGCCGGTACACGACGGAAAGGTTAGCTGCGCGGTGATTTTGCTCGCGTCGGTCGCGCCTTCGGAGAGACCCTGAACGTAGGGCTGGATGTCGGTCGAGCCTTGCTGGGCGGGACAGTGGTCGAGCCCGCTGCATTGCGAGCCGCGCACGATCGCCCATCGAACGCCCTGCCGGGCGAGATGACTCACGAGGTCGTAGGTGTAGAAAGCGCGGCCGAAATCCACGATTCCAAACATCAGCGTCAGCAGCAGCGTCATGACGATCGCCGCTTCGGGAAGGCTCGCGCCGCGTTCGCCGTGCCGCGTCACTGCGACACCACCCGCATTATCGAATCGCCGCCGATGGGAATCGACGACGGGAGTCCGGGATAGGTGACCAACGACGAAAAAGTACCCGACACGTGAACCTTCACGTAATAAACGACGGTTTGCCCGGTTATGTTCGAGGGGCAGTTCGTCAGGCCGCCGCCGTTGACGGTACAGAGCGTCGTGCCCACGGCCGTTAGCCCGATACCCGGCGCGTCGGCGATGGCGGCGTTACTCATCCCGGTCGTATCGGTGGAAGTATAGATGCTTTGCGCCCCGTACTGTGCGCCGGCTCGGGCGGCGTTGGAGGTCAGGATTCCAAAGTACGCTGCCCGGCCGAGATCGATGAGGCCGATCAGGAGCACCAGCAGGACCGGCAGAACGAGCGCGAACTCGAGCAGGCTCGATCCGGACTCGCAGCGGCGAAGGCGAACGAACGTCATTGCGCGAGCACGACGTTGCGAATGAGGGTTTGTCCGGCGGGCGGCGTCGCGAAATCGCTGGCGTTGCCGCCGTTGAAGTTAGCGGAGCCCAAAACGAGCACGAGGTACCCGCCGTGCGCGCCGTTGAAATTAACGGAGCACGCGGGACAGTAGACCAAACCGCTCAGGTTTACGTTGGTGCCGTTGAAGTTAGGACCGCTCGTATTCGAGGGAACCTGATAGTACAGCACGCCGGCGTACGGCCCGGTGGTGGGCGGCGTCATCGTTGCCGCCGAGACGCCGTTAAAGTTCGGCGCCGTTCCGCCGGCCGGTACGTAGAGCGTCACACCGGTACCGGTGATCGTCGCCCCGTTGAAGTTGGAGCTTCCGCTCAAGGTATATACGCCGCTCATCGTGACGGTTGCGCCGTTGAGATTGAGGTTGCTGTAACATCCGGCAGGAAGGATACCGTGATAACCGTTGCCGTTGAACCCCGCGCAGTTCCCGGTGGGCGGGGCGCCGGCGGCGATCGCCGCGCACCCCAAGATTTCGGGGCACGGGTCGGTGACGGGCGGAATCCGCGCCGGGCTGGCCATCGGAAAGCTCGCGCCGTTCGTGTTGGGCGTGCTGCCCGCGTAGCCGATGTGCGGCGCGGTGATCGTCGCTCCGTTGAAGTTGGCCGTGTCGTTCATCGCGATCGAGCAGCCCGGAGCGTTGACGTCGGCGCCGTTGAAGTTCGTTTGCTGGTTCGTGCTGAGCAGATAGATACAGGAGTTGTTATTATTCACGATCCGGGCGACGGCTTGCGTCGTCGTCGTCATGAACGACCGGCCGAAGAGCCGCGTCATAAAGACGGGTACGTTATTGGTCGTGATCTGCACCATGACCGCGCACTGATCGCCGCTAAACGCGCCGCTCGTCGGAGGGTTATTGACCGCGACGCTGACGCTCCCGGCGTTTGTAAAGTTGTTATCGGCCGCATCCTGCTGTGCCGCCGACGTCGCGACCGTGTTGTTCGGACAAGTCGAACGGAGCAGCTGCTGCGCTCCGCCGACCGCGGCGGCATCGGTGGCCGACTGCTGCTGACGCTCCTGATAACGCCAATAGCCGACGTCGGCGGCTATACCGCCGAAGCCCATCAGTGCTGCTAGAGCGAGCGCGACCAGCGGTAGTACGTGTCCCGACTCAGCGTTGCGTTTCAATTTCCAGTGCCTCCCTTGCCAATACAAGTGGCAGCAGTTCGCGACGCATTATGCCACCAGTTTGCTAATGCGTCAACGTAGTTCAACAAAGGTTCGTTTCCGCGTGAGTTATGCGGCATGGCGTTGCTGGTAATAAGGTCCCGGTAGCGTGGGACGTCGGCGTTCGTGCTTTATTTGCACGTCAGCACGAGCGCGATGGAGACGCCTAAAAGTTTCGCTGCGATCAGCGCCGGAATGACTTCCGCCGCGCGCAAATCAAAGGCGATAAGTCGCGATAGGACGTGCCAACGCACTTCCGCCGCGAGCAGAGCGGCATTGGCGACCCAATAAGCAGCGGCGCCAAAGGCAACGCGGGGAACGAGCCGGCGCAGCCTAGATCGCATCGAGAAGTGACATCCGCGGCATGCCTCCCCACGCGCGACCGAGCGGATCGCGCGAAACGAAGCCGTCCCTCTTTAGACGGCCTCAGCTCGGCCGGGAAGCACGAAACGGCCGGGCACAATGAAAGCGCCCTTGCGAGCGCTGCCGGATTATGCCACGGTGGCCGTTAACGCGTCAACGTCTTTCAACAAAATTGGGACGCAGGTCCCAATTTGCTGGGACTTATGGTTGGATCGTTATGGGCTGAACGATGCTCTCTTGCCCGAACCCATCGGTAAAAGCGGCGACGACGGTGTAGCGGGTGGGAACGGTTACGTGCGGTGCGGGAAGCGTAACGACGTCGGACTCGGCACCGACGTCGGCCGACGCGACCTCGCGCGACTGCGGATCGGTCAGCACGATGCGCATGCCGTTGCGCGGCGAGAGAATGCGGATGCGAATCGGCGTGCCGCCTTTGACCGAGCGCGCGATGACTTGGAAAGTGCCGTTGGCGTCGCCGATGGTGTTCGCCGAGGAGTTCGGGTTGTCGTCGCCGGCAATCGGCGCGTCGATCGCCGTATCGTCGCCGAGAACGGCGAGCCCGGCCATGGTTTGCGCGCTCGACCGGCCTTGCGTCACGTGCAGAACGACTCGCATCTCATGCAAGTTGGGCACCGACGGCACGACGAATTTCGCTTGCCCGCTATGGGAAAACGGACGCTGCGCCCAGACGGTTCCGTCGGTTCCGAGCAGGCGCACGTAGCCGCCGTCACCGGCGGCGGCGTATGCAACGGAGATCGTCTCTCCCGGTTTTGCCGCCGCCGGTTTGACCGACACCGCTTGGATCTGCGCGACGCTTCTTCCGCGCTGCGGGATGGCCGTAAGGATGCGCGTCTCCGAAGCGGTGCCCAGCGGCCCGGCGAGCTGCATTCGAATCGCGTAGGCGCCGGGCGTATCCACGGTGGGAATCGCGATCGGAATCGAACCGGAGCGGTCGCCGAGACCGCCGGCTTGGACCGTCTTTCCGTCGGGCGCGGTCACGGCATAGCTGAGCCGGCCGCTGCCGGAGACGCCGTATTCCGCCTGCACCGTCGTTCCCGCCAGGGCTTCGGGCGGTATGACGAACGCGCCGATGCGCGGCACGGCGGCGTGCCAAGCGCCGAAAACCAGCGCCAGGGCGAGAAATCCGGCCAGCACCGCGCCGCCCGCGGCGTAGCGGCGCTGCGGACGAACGCGAGGCGGCGCCGGCGCTTCGACGATGCAGTGCACGCCGTCGCCGGCGACTTCGGCAATCGCGCGCTCGAACGAAGGGAAATCGGCGGGCCAAACCGGCACGCGGGTGGCGGCGGTCGAGAGCGGCTCGACTTCGAAGAGCACGGGATAGGCCAAGAGCGTGTCGCCCGCGCGGGAAACGACCCAGGTGCGGCAGACGAGCAGCGCCTTGGTGCGATTGACCACGCGCAGCACGTACGTCGCGACGCCGCGGCGGCGATCGAAGTTCTCTAAGGCAAAGAATGCCGAGACGCTGCCGGCCAGCGTCTGCATCGCCGTGCCCGTTCCCGCAAGGGGGAACGAGCCTAGCGGCCTTGGCGCGCGAGGCGCGAGATCGCTTACGGTGCGCGCCAGGGCCACGCTCATTGCGAGACGACCATTTGCGCCGAACTGGTCATGTTCATGGTAAGGAGCTTACCGCCCGACATCGGCATGAAGGGCAGCATGAAGTTAAAGGGATAGGTTACGGTAAGGGTGAGCGTGCAGCCGGGAGCGTTGCCGCTGCTGCCTCCCGGGCATGCGTTCCACGTTGCGCCGGTAACTTGAATGCTGGACGGAAGCGTGGCGCCTTCGGACAAGGTTCGCACGTAGGTTTGAATGTCGTCCTTGGTGGCATTGCAATGGTCGAGCACCGTGCATTGCGAGCCGCGAACGATGGCCCACCGCGCCCCCTCGCGCGCGACCTGTCCGACGAACGTGTACGTGTACATCGCGCGCCCGAAATCGATGATGCCGAAGAGCATTGCCAAACATACGGCCAAAACTAGGGCCGTTTCCGGCAGGCTGCCGCCCCGCTCGCGCCGTCGCCCGTTCATTCGTTGGCCACTCGCATGGTGGCGGTTGCGGTAAACGAGCTCTGCTGCGGGATGCCGGGGTACTGAAGCAGTGACTTTACGGTCCCGGTTACCTTCACCTGAACGTAGTAGACCAAATTCGACGCGGCGATCGAGGCGCCGGCCGGGCAGGTCACTTGGCTGCCTCCGTTGGTGCAGATGATCGAGTGGGTTGCCTTCCACCCGGCCGGGCTCCCGGCGTCATTAAGTGCGGCGTTTTCGATCGCCCCACCGGCCGGAGAGGCCGCGGTAATGAGGTTCTGCGCACCGTACTGCACGCCGGCGCGCGCTGCGTGCGACGCGACGATGCCGTAATAGGTGTAGCGCCCGACCTCGACGATGCCGACCAACATGAACAGAAAGACCGGCGCGACCACGGCGAACTCGATCAAGCTCGTTCCCGCTTGCGACGCCAGAAAACGTTTCATCAACATACCGATCCTCATTCTGCGAGCACCGCCTGCTTGGTAATGGACTGCCCCGGCGGCGGCGTCGCGAAATCCCAGGTGGCGCTTCCGTTATAGTTCACGCCGCCGAAAACGAGCACGAGATAGTTGCCGTGGGCTCCGTTGAAGTTGACCGCCGGGGCGCCCGGCGTATAGATCAAACCGCTGAGGTTAACGTTCGTGCCGTTGAAGTTCGGACTTCCGGTATTGCTAGGCACCTGGTAGTAGAGCACGCCCTGATAGTTTCCGCTCGCGGGCGGCGTGAGGTTCACGTTCAAACCGTTCCAGTTAGCCGGCGTTGCGCCGGCCGCAAAATAAAGCGTAACGTTACTGCCGCTCAGCGTCGAGCCGTTGAAATTGGTGTAGCCCGTGAACTCATACGTTCCCGCGAGCGTCGCGTGGCTGGCATTGAGGTTGAGCGAGCTGTAACATCCCGGGTTGAGTAGGCCGGTCCAGCCGTTGCCGTTGAACGTACTGCAGTTGGAGGTGCTTGGCGGGTTTGCGGTTATGTACGCACAGCCGGGGATCTCCGAGCACGGGTCGGCTACGGGGAGCATCGGCGCCGGCGTTGCCATCTGGAACGTCGAACCGTTTTCGTTCGGCGCCGCACCGGCGTACCCAATGGCCGGCGACTTGACCGTCGACCCGTTGAAATTTGCGGTGTCGTTAATGGCGATCGCGCAGGTCGGGGCCTGGATGTTCGCGCCGTTGATGTTGGACGACTGGACCGGACTCAGCAGGAAGATGCAGGCGTCCGAATTGGAGCTGACCGTGGCGGTGGCGTTCGTCGTTACGGTCATGCCGCCGGGATAACCGAGAAGGCGCGAAAAGTAGGTGGTGACGTGAGAGGTCGTTATGCTGACGGATATCGCACAAGCGTTTCCGGCGTAGTGTCCGCTCGACGGAGGCGAGTTCGGCGTAACGGCGACGTTCCCACCGTTTGGGAAGCCGTTGGTGGCGGCATCCGTGGTCGCGCCGCCGATCGCTGCGGCGGAGTTGCTGCAGTTGGAGCGTACCAGCTGCTGGGCTCCGCCCAGCGCCGCAGCATCGGTCGCATTCTGTTGGGATTGCTGCTGATATTTGAGGTAACCCACGTCTACGGCGATCCCGCCGAATCCCATCAGCACGCCGAGCATGGCGGCGATGAGGGGTAAAATCTGACCGCGCTGATTCAGGTATTTCATTGTGCGAGCACCGCGTGCTTCACCAGCGCCTGGCCCGGCGGCGGCGAAGCGAAATCGTAAGCAGTATTTTGGTTGAAGTTGGCCGAGCCCACCACCAGCACGACGTAGTTGCCGTTGGCGCCGTCGAAGTTCACGCTGTTGGAGTTCGGCGCGTAGATGAGGCCGCTGAGGTTAACGTTGGGACCGTTGAAGTTCATGCCCGACGAGTTGCTGGGGACTTGATAATACAGGACGCCGGCGTAGTTTCCAGTCGTGGGAGGCGACAGGGTAACGCTTTGATTGTCCCAGTTGGGTGCGTTGCCGCCGGCCGTCACGTAAATCGTTACGCCGCTTCCGGTGATGACGGCGCCGTTGTCGTTAAAGTTGCCGCTGATGACGTACGTCCCGGGATTAAAGGTCGTTCGCGCGTTCAGGTTGAGGTTCTGGTAGCATCCGGGGTTGATCGACCCGGGAATTCCGTTCTGGTTAAAGGTCTGGCAGTTGGTTGCCGGCGGCGGATTGGCCGTGAGATAGGCGCAGCCGGCGATCTCCCCGCACGGATCGGCGATGGGCAGCATCGGCGCCGGGGCGGCTTCCGGGAAGACGGTGTTATTGAGGTTGGGATTGCCGCCGGCATAGCCGATGCTCGGCGACGTGATCGTTCCTTGATTGAAGGACGCCGTATAATTAATTGCGATTGGACAGCCCGGCGCGTAGACCGTTGCGTTGTTGAAGCTCGACCACGTGGTGTTGCTCAACATATAGATGCAGCCGCCGCCGTTGCTCGAAACCGCCCCGGTGGCCCGGGTCGTTTCGGTCATGCCTTGCGCGTAACCGAACAGACGCGAGAAAAAGGTGGCGACGTGCTGCGATTGGATGGTCACGGAGACCGCGCACGCGTTGCCGGAATAGGGGCCGCTGACCGGTGGCGAGTTCGCCGTCACGGTCACGTTGCCGCCGGAAGTGTAGCCGTTGGTCGTGGCATCGGCGTAGGCGCCCGATATGGCGTTGCCGGGATTGCCGCAGTTCGAGCGGACCAACTGCTGGGCGCCCCCGAGGGCGGCGGCGTCGGTGGCATTCTGCTGCGCCTGCTGCTGGTATTTCAAGTAGCCGACGTCCACCCCAATGCCGCCAAAGCCCATCAAGACTCCAAGCATCACGGCGATGAGCGGGAGAACTTGACCGGCTTCGCGGCGGGATCTCACCGGGTAATGATCTCCGGAGTCATGACGAAGACCACGTCGGACTGATTGTTTTGGTACGCCGTCGAGGTAAAGAGCTTGCCGAGGATCGGAATCGACGACAAGAGCGGGATTCTCGAGATGGTTTTTTGTTCGACTCGGTTGACCAGCCCGCCGAGAAGGATGCTCTCCCCCGGACGGGTGACGACGTCGGTCGAGAGCTTGCTGACGAGCAGCGCCGGGATGGTAAATCCCGAAACGATGACGGCGTTGGCATAGTCCAGGCGCGAGACTTCGGGCGTGACGAGCGTGTGCACCGAGCCGTTGCCGAGAATTTCGGGCGTGACGTTCATTTGAACGCCGTAGGGCTGGTACTGCACGTTGACCGCGCCCAGGCCCGTCGAAGTAACGACCGGTATCTCGCCGCCGACCAGGAACGTCGCCTTTGCACCGGGGCTCGTGACCAAGTTGGGACTGGAGAGTACTTTCGCGTGTCCTTCCTGCATCAGCAGGTTCAAAGTCGGCGCGAGCGTCACCGTGCGGAAGAACGGCAGAATCGTAAAGCCGGTTCCGGATGGCGGCTGCGAATAGCCCTCGACCACCGGAAACGACGGGCTGCCGATCGTATACGTTTGCGGTCCGAGCGCCGGATTGAAGGTGGCGGAGTTCAGCTGAAGGCCGAGGTTGGATTGCGCCGTCTTGTCGACTTCGAGCACGTAGACTTTGATATCGATCTGGCTGTTGGACATCGAGTTGATGCGATCGATCAACTGTCCGTTGCTGGCGAGGTACGGGCCGGCCAGCCCGCGCGCGCGATCGAGAACGGCTTGAGCCGTAACCGCGTCGGTGGCATTGCCGCTGACGATGACGTTGCCCTTACCGTCCGGATCGACGCGAATGTTGCTGGCTCCCGGGACGCCGGCGATGGCGTGCTGCAGGTTGCTCAGATTCTGCGAGATGGTAACGGCATTGACGAGCACCGCGCTCTGCGCCTTGAGCACCGGCTGGAAGCGGTCGACGATATCGTTGATCTGCTGAAACTGGGCTCCGTCGCTAACCGTGCCGCGCACCACGATCGAGTGATCGAAGCTGACCACCTCGACGCCTGGCTCGGTGATGGCGCTGCGCAGCATTTGCGAAAGATCGTCGAGCTGCTGCTGAGTGACGGTCACCTCGTAGGTGGCGCGGTGGCCGTTGGCCCAGATAAAGACGGTGGTGTGGCCGGGCTCCTTACCATTGATGACGACCTGCGAGGTTCCGACGGGCACGGCCCCCGCAATGCGTCCGTCACCCACGGCGACGCGCGTCAAACCCTCCGCCTTCAATAGAACGGAATGGCCGGATTGAATTGATAGTAGGCTGATCTGATCGGCCTTAGCCGGCGCGCCGTATATGGCAAACGCTGCCGCCGTCAGAATACAAAGAAGCCGACGAGTCATAAAGTTCATCTCCCGGCCGATTATGCCACGGATGCAGGCGTTAACGCGTAAACGCAACCTCGACGTTGAGTTAGAAATGCGGCCACCGATCGTCTCTTGCCTTGCAACGCGACGGCGCGGGTGGCATGATACAGCGCACTAGGAGCTAGGAGGTTTCCATGCGGCCTTATCGTCAGGTGGCCCTTCTCATGCTCTGTATGTTGGTTTCGACAGCTTATGTCGGAGCCTCATCGGAACAGGGAGTGCCGCTCGCTACCGTAGCACGAGACGCTCATTTAGAGTACTCGTGGCTTTCGGCGACGCGCGCCGTACAGTTAAGCGGACCCGGAATCGTATTGATTGTTCGCCCTGGCGACAATCTGTACGAAGTGGACGATCGTGTCGAAGTAACTGCAGTTACTCCACGCTACATTTCCAACGACATCTACGTCTCACAGAAGCTTGCCACACACATCATCTCACTAGCACGGCAAGCCTACGGACTCGTCTCTGCCCAGGAAGCACGGGTAGCGGCCGAGGTGAACGCAGAACAGCAGCAGGTTAGCGCGCCGCAACTGCACGGCACGATCGTCCTCAACGTTATTCAGCTCAAGGGAGCGGAAGCATTGCTCGTAACGGGAGAGGCGCCGCCGACGGCACCCGTTCGGATAACGCTTCTCGCGACGCTCTCTGCCGATCTACCCAACGTGCTGCTCAGCCGTCACGACCTGACGGCAGGGCCGGATGGGAAGTTCCAAGCTATCGTGCCGATAGCGCCCGACTACGTGCGCGACTCCTTCATCAACGTACTGGCGACATCAACGCCGGGCGTAACGTCGGCAAGCGCGGAGCTCTTAGTACATCAAGCAAACCCGGGGGCCAACGTACCATTTGAGGCTATACCGGGCGGCATCTGGTAAAAGAAAGGGACCGAATGTTAACCATCCTCAAGTCGATGATTCGCGATGAAGAGGGCGCCACGATGGTCGAGTACGGCCTTCTGGTTGCACTGATCGCGCTCGTCGCTCTCGGCCGGCGTGCAGACGCTGGGCGGCCAGCTGAACACGTCTGTTCAGCGCGGCGGCCACTTCGATTTAGATCGCGGACTCCTAATACTCACTCTACAACCAACTCAAGGAGACGGAATGCTTCATACCCTCAAGTCGATGATTCGCGATGAAGAGGGCGCCACGATGGTTGAGTACGGCCTTTTGGTCGCCCTCATCGCCCTCGTTGCCCTCGGCGCCGTGACAGCCATCGGCACCAATCTGAAGACGCTGTTCAACAACGTCGCTACCTCCCTCTAGACATAAAAGAAGGGCTGCGGGGCGCGAATCGGAGTGCGATCGCGCCCCTCCTCCCGATAACGCCATGACCGTCGCCATCATATTGACCCTCGCCGTTTGTATCGCGGCCAGTTTTTACGACGTCCGCTCGCGGCGCATCCCGAACTTTCTCACCGGCGCGCTCGCCGCCGGAGCCCTCATCGTTCATGCCTTTAGCGGCCCATCGGCCGTGCTGCTCAGCGTCGCCGTGATGGCGGCTCTGACCGGCGGCGGCGCACTGGTTTATGCGCGAGGCGGGATCGGCGGCGGCGACATCAAGCTCGCCATCGCCGCTTCGGGCATGCTCAGCTATCCGCTCTGCGTATCGTTTTTGCTCTACTCGGCGATCGGCGGCGGCGTACTCGCAATTTTCTATCTGATCTTCCGCCCCGAAGCGCGGCCCACGCTCTCGCGGGCCGTGCTGATGGCCACCGGCATCGGACCGGCGATCGGCGCGAAGCGCGCGACGCTGCCCTATGCGCTGGCCTTTGCCTTCGGCGCCGCGGCAGTGGCGCTGGCGCAGAACCTGCTTCCATTTTTAAGGATTAACGCGTGAATACTCGACGCACGACGCTCTTAATAGCCATCATTCTCGCGGTCGGCACCGGCTGGCTCACGCTGACCTATCTCTCGGCGCTCAAACCGGCGAACAACGCACAACGCGCGGTGCTCGTCGCGACGCAAGAGATTCCGGCTCGCAGCCGCATCACGGCCGAGATGGTCGCCAAGCAGATGCGCCCGGCGCAGGGCGTCGAGCCCGACGCGGTGGCCGAACCGGCTCAAGCCGTCGGCTCGCTGGCGCTCATCACTATTCCCAACGGCGGACAGATCACGGCGTCGAAGATCGGGACGAACGTCGCCCAGGCGCTGCCGGTTCGTCTCGAGCCGGGCATGCGCGCGGTCAGCATTCCGGTCGATCGCGTCAAAGACGTCGCCGGCTTGGTGCAGCCGGGCGACCGCGTCGACGTGATCGCCATCCCGCCCTCGAAGAACACCGGGCCGCCGCCGAAAGCGGTGACGATCTTCCGCGCGATCCGCGTTTTGGCGGTCGGCAACGCGCTCGAGAATCCATCGGCAACGCCGTCGCCGCAAGAAGAGCAGGCCGCGACGGTCACCCTCGAGGTAACGCCGCGCCAAGCCGATCTTCTAGCCTGGGCCGACTCCAACGCGACGCTGCGGCTCGCGCTGCGCTCGCCGCGCGAACCAACGCGCACCGAAGTCGCGGAAACGCTCCAACTCAGCGGAAACAGCGCGCAGCAGACCGCGCCGGCCGCGCCCGCACCGCCTGCGCCGGCGCCCGCCGCACCGGCCGCGCCGGCCAAACCGGCGGCGCAACGATTGTACACCCCCGTCGAGCTGATCGTCGGCGATCAGATCGTCGATCCCGGAAGCGCAGCCGCGCGCCAATGAGCCAATCGCGCGTCGCGTTGTTCGTCGGTGCGAAGGGCGGTGCCGGCACGACCACGCTCTGCGCCGAGCTGGCGCGGGCGATCGCGCAGGACGGTAACCCCGCCGTCGTCGACGGCGATCTTACCGGACGCCGCAGCGTCGGGCTGATCTTCGAAGCGATCAGCACCCTGTCGGCGGCGCGCGGAACTTCGCCGATCTCGCGTGCACGCGTCAACGGCGTCACCTTGGTCGAGCTCGCCGACCGTTACGATGCCGGCTTTGGGCTCGATGCCGATACCGTCGAAGAAGTCGCGGCGGTGATGACCGGGTTTGACTTGACGCTGGTCGACGCGCCGCAGCCATTTGCCGCGGCGGTTCGGCCATTCATCCAGCGAGCCACGCGCGTCGTGCTCGTGATCGAGCCGACGCTGCTCGGCGTCGCCGGCGCGCGCGCGATGTACGGAGAGCTTCAGCGCTTCGGCATTCCTCAAACGCGCATCGTGCTGGTAAGCAACTCGCGCAGCGAGAACGGCATGTCGGTTCGCGATATGGAAGGCACGGTCGGAGGCAAGGTCATTGCCGAAATCCCGCCGAGCTCGCAGCGGCACTACGCCAAGACCATCGCCACTCTGGCACGCCAGTTGCGTTCGGTACCGATCGAAGTCGCTCTCGAGGGGCTGCAGCCTTCGTCGACGTCCCCGGTCGGGGATTCGCAGATACCGTTGCGCCGCACGGTCGTGCCGCGCACCAACGGGCACTCCAAAGGGCCGCACGTCGACCCCCGGCGCGACGCGATCAAGCAACAGGTGCACCAGGCACTGCTGCGCCAGCTCGATCTCGTCTCGGCGAGCCAGGCGCACACCGACGCAGCGAAGCTGGCGGAGCTGCGTTTAAAAGTCGAAGGCATTACGGCCGCCCTCGCCGGCGAGGGAAAGTTCGAAGGTTCGGCCGAGGAACTCGCCGAGCTGCGCAGGGAGATCGTCGACGAAGCGCTGGGCCTCGGACCGCTCGAAGATCTGATGAAGGACCCCGACGTGACCGAAATCATGGTCAACGGACCTAACATCATTTACGTCGAGCGGCACGGCGTGATCGAGCGATCCGGAAAACGCTTCAGCGAAGCCAGCCAACTGCGCCTGATCATCGAGCGCATCATCACGCCGCTGGGCCGGCGCATCGACGAAGCGTCGCCGATGGTCGACGCGCGCCTGCCCGACGGCTCGCGCGTCAACGCCATCATCGAGCCGGTCGCCATTGACGGGACGTCGCTGACGATCCGCCGCTTCGGCCAGCACCGCTTGACGGCCGACGACCTCATTGCGATCGGGGCGGTGCCGCGCCCGGTGATGGACTTTCTCCAGGCCGCGGTACAGGCGCGGCTCAACTGCCTGGTCAGCGGCGGCACGGGCTCCGGTAAGACGACCTTCCTCAACGTGCTGTCGTCGTTTCTTCCCGATCGCGAGCGCATCGTCACCATCGAAGACGCGGCCGAGCTGCTGCTCAATCAATCGCACGTCGTGCGTTTGGAGTCGCGGCCGCCCAACGTCGAGGGCAGCGGCGAGATCCGCATCCGCGATCTTTTCCGCAACGCGCTGCGCATGCGTCCCGACCGCATCATCATCGGCGAGTGCCGCGGCGCCGAAGCGCTGGACATGCTGCAGGCCATGAACACCGGTCACGACGGCTCGCTGACGACGATTCACGCCAACAGCCAGCGCGACGCGCTGTCGCGCATCGAGACGATGGTGCTGATGGCCGGCTTCGACCTTCCGGTGCGCGCCATCCGCGAACAAATTGCCAGCGCCCTGGATCTCGTCGTGCATACCGCGCGCATGCGCGACGGCTCGCGGAAGGTTCTCGGCGTGAGCGAGGTGGTCGGCATGGAGGGCGACATCGTGACCATGCAAGAGGTCGTGCGATTCGCGCAGCACGGCGTGGACGACGAGAACAAAGTGGTCGGCGACTTCTGCTACACCGGCGTGCAGCCGGTCTCACTCAAGCGTTTCGCCGAATATGGCGTCTCCTACGATCACCGCGATCTCAACCAGCTCAAGCCGATGCCGGTATTATGGTAACCGCCCTCGTACCAATAGCCGTCTTTGCCGGCGTCACCGCGACGGTCTTCTTCGCCTTTTTCTCGATTTGGAACCAACTCAACGAGCGCGCCAACGCACGCGTGCGCGGACTCTCCGAAAAGCTCGACCGGGCCGGTATCCGATTGAGCTCGCAAGAGATCGTGCTGACCGTCTCGGCCGTGGTGATTATTGCCTGGATTTCCATCATCTTAGTGCTGCACACCTCGCTGGTGTTTTCACTGGTGCTCCTAGCGGGCATGGTCGCCGTCGCCGTCCTGGGCTTTTCGGGCTTCGTGCAGTTCTGCATCCAGCGCCGCCTCGACGCCTTCATCACCCAGCTCGAGCCGGCCATGCGACTGATCGGCGGCGGCCTGCGCGTCGGTCTCGGCCTGCGCCAGTCGCTGGCGATCGTCATCGACGAGCTGCCCGACCCGGCGCGCTACGAGTTTCGCCGCGTCATCGGGCAGACGAACATCGGCGTGAGCATCTACGACGCGATCGACGATCTCGCGGCGCGCATGCCGAGCCACGAATCCACCATGATCGCGCGCGTCTTTCGCGTGCAGTCGGAGACCGGCGGCGACTTAGCGCGCATTCTCGATCAACTCGCCGATACGATCAAGGCTCGCCGCCAGGTGCAGCGCAAGACCTCATCGCTGACGGCGGAGGGCCGCATGAGCGCCTGGGTGCTGATGGTGATACCGATTGCGCTGGGGGGCTTTATCGCGGCGACGCAGCCGAATATGTCGCACGCGCTCTTTTATACCTGGATCGGGCACATCGTTCTCGCGACTCGTCCTGGGCCTCGAAGTGATGGCCTTCTTCTCGCTCAAGATCATCATGAAGATGGACGTATAATGCCCGGCATAGTTTCAGCACCCTGGGTCGGCCTCGTCATTCCGCTGCTCTTTGGGACCTCGGTCTTTCTTTTCGCGCTCTCGCTGCTGCCAACGAAGAACGTGCTCTCCGAGCAGCTCGAGGAGCTGAAGGCGCGCGATCCATACAGGCGCGACGATTTGCAGTCGCCGCTGATGCAGCGCGTCTTCACCCAGGAGCGCCGCATGGCGCTTGGAATGCGGCTGGCCGAATCGGGCTGGTACACGACGACGCCGACGAAGTTCGCGCTGCGCATCGTGGCCGGTGCATGTTTCGGCGCGTTCACCGGCATGCTGATTTGGAGGTTCTTCGGACTGGACGGGAAGTTCTTGCTGCCGCTGGTTGCCTTCATCACCTTCATCGGCGGCTACCTTCCGTTCTTCACCCTCAACCGTGCCGCCGAAGCGCGCAAAGGCGCGATTCAAAAGGCACTTCCGGAATTTTTGGACATGGTAGCGTCGACGGTGCAGGCGGGACTGGCGCTCAACGCCGCGCTCGCCTACGCTGCCGAAGCCGTACCCGGACCGATCGGCGAGGAGATGAAAGAGGCGCTTTCGCAGATTCGTTTGGGGCGCGCGCGCGCCGACGCTTTGCGCGCGGTCGGCGAGCGCACCAACCATCAGGCCTTCCGCAATGCGCTGCGCGTAATGACGCAGGCCGAACGCCTGGGCGCCAACATTGCCAAGATGCTCACCGACTTGGCCGAAGACGCGCGCCATCAGCGCATCATGCTGATCGAAGAGATGGCGGCCAAGCTGCCGGTAAAGATGGTCTTTCCGATGGTCTTCTTCATGATTCCGGCCATCGTCACGATCATCTTCGGTGCGGTAGCGGCGAACTATTTCGCCGGCACCCCTAAGTAGAGAGCGTCGATGGTAGCGATTGCTGCGGCGGCGATATTTTTCGGCTGCGTCGCGGTCATCGCAATCCAGCTGAGCCGCACCATTTGCGCCGGCGTTCGTCCGGCCGACGACGGGCCGCCGGCAGGTAAGCCACCGTATGCAATCCTGACGGTCGCGGGCGCACTCATCGGAGCGGCGCTAGTTTACAGCGGTGCGATGCCGCTGCAACTGGGCATTGCAGCGCTGGTACTCTTCACGCTCGTCGCAGCGTGGTGCAGCGATGCCACGTGCGGCTTAGTTCCAGACGCGTTCACCCTTCCGCCGCTCGCCGCTTTGCTGCTCTTTGCCTTCGCGCAGCATCAATGGGACATTGTGTTGTCGGCCGCAGTCGCGTTCGTACCCTTTGCGCTAGCGGCGCTCTTCTCTCGCGGAAGGGGCATGGGGTGGGGCGACGCCAAGCTCGTGGCGGTAAGCGGGGCCGCACTTGGACTGCCGCTGGTGGTCCTGACGCTGGCCGCAGCCTGCGGCGCCGCGGCCGTTATTCACCAAATCGTGCGCGGCACGCGCGCGCCGATCGCCTTTGCGCCGTACATTGCGGCGGCGACGGGCCTGGCTTTCCCCTGGGTTTGGTTCGTTAAATCCACTCTTCTGACATGCGCAGGTCGTCGATCGGACCGGGAGCGCTAGCGCTCGCTGCCGTGATTTTCGCGCTGTGGCTGAAACATTTGAGTATGCCCTTCGATACGGTCCTTTTTGCAGTATCCCGGAGGGAGTGCAGATCTTTCGATCGGACACTTTCCAACGACCGTTCCGTACGCGATCCACGCGGGCTACTGGGTCGATCACGAATGGCTCTTCGAAACGGTCGCTGCCTGGAGCTAGCAACGGGTATTACCCCGCTTTCGCGCTCCTTTGCGTTACCGCTTTCACGCTGGCCCCTGCCTTCGTCTACGTCTTGCTTCGAAGACTGCGCTTTAGCGACGTCTCGGCAGCAGCTTCGGCGGCGGTCTTCGCGGCGTCCGAGACGGTCGGGCCCGCTGTTCGAGCCCAGACCTTCGCCTATTATCTGTTCGCGCTGGAACTCTTCATATTGTACCGCGGACTCAAGCGCCCGTGGATTCTTCTTCCGCTGGGTTTCGTGTGGGCCAACGTTCACGCCAGCGCCGTAATGGCGGTAGCCATCGCCGTCATCTTCGCGCTCGGGCAGATCCTAGAAAAGAACTCCGTTGCTGCAGCGCGCTCGCTCTGCGGATCAGTCTTCGCGTTCATCGGAACGTTGCTGACGCCAATTCACGTCCACATCTGGACGTACTCGCTCCTTAAGTCCGTCCCGACTTTCGCCAGCGCGTTCATTCAAGAGTGGCGCGCAGTGTCGTTTTCCGACGGCGTGGCATGGTTCGTCTTCGTTCCCGTAGCGGTCGCCGCGATCTGGGGCTGGAGATCGGGCCGAAACATGCCGACGATGCTGCTGGTCGTCGCGTTCTTCGTCCTCGCCGCCGATCATATCCGCCACACGCCCTTCCTGGCACTGGCCTCGTGACGACGATTCGGCTATCTATCGTCGAGCTAACGAATCGCTCGCGGTGGATTTCGATGGATCGCGGTTTTCGTTTGCCAGCGATGCTGCTGATTCCGATCGTTCTCGTTGCCGCCTTCTTGCGCTGCCCCATCCTCGGCGCGCGCCCCGATCCCCTCGGGCCGTCGGACTTTATGCGGCCGACTCAGTTCTTTGCTCGAGCCTCGGCATTGGAGGCTGTAACGTTTAGCTGCCCTGGTCAGAGCGTTTGGCAGCTTATCTACACTTTGGTACCTGCCGGTTCGCCTTCTGATGACGCCCACGTCGATCGTTCTTGGCTAAGCGATCTTGAGTGAGTACATGATGATCACGATCGCGCATGCACTTGGTTAGCGCCCTGGGTCGGAACGATGAACGCCATCTTAGCTGAAGTTCAAACTCCGATGCCAATTGTCGCTAAGGTTGCTCCACGTATTGTTGGTTTCCGCCTGCGAACGGCGGTGTGGACGGCATCGAGCAGCCGGCGCACTAACCAGACTGAGGCGCGTCCTCGGCGCACGGCCGTCGAGCGGAGCGGGGAGGAATTGGTTAAAAGACCGGCGCAGCGGGTAGGCACTCATCATGGAGCGCCTTGCCCGGATCGCGACTCGGCTCGGCCCCCGGTGCGCCTTCGGCGTGGCCGCATACTGGGCAGTCAATGCCGCACTCTTGCTCGCCGAGCTGCGCTGGCACGTGCTCACGAAATTGACGCTGTTTGATATCCAGCAGATCAAGGCGCTCGGTCCGGACCTCGCTCAACTGATTCATCTCGGGATTACCGTCGCGACCTCGTCGCGTCCCTGAAGTTCCAGGCCGGCCGCGCCGGCAATCAGCACTATTAGCCCAATCCAGCTCGGCAGGCGTAAAAACCACATCGCCGGCCGGTTTGTCGAGTTCCCCAGGACGAAATCGCGCCAGCTCGCCTCGGCGAGCCGCGGATCGATCGGCGCATATGCGTGCGCGGCGGCAATCGAATGCGCCGGCGTTGCGCCGGCCAGCATGAAGAGCCCGAGGATAACTGCAAAGGCGGCCAGCGCAGCGGCCATCGCGACGGTGCGTTCGCGCTTCCAGAGGACGTAGGTGAGATAGGCGACCGGACAGAGCGGCGCAAGAAACAGCGCGGCCGAGGTGGCGAAGAGCCACGGTACGGCCAGCAGGATCAGCGCAGCAAAGAAACCGGCGCGATGCGACGGCGCCACGCCGTAAAGAAGGAGCGCCGCGGGAACGGCGGCGGCGAGCACTTCGGTGTGAACGAACGTTCCGCCGAGTAAGGCGAAGGCCGGCGGCACCAGTACGGCCAGTGCGGGCATTGCGTAGCGGCGGGCCAAGCGCGTGCCGACGAAAACGCCGAGCACCGTCATCACCAGATAGCAGAGCGTTCCGGCGAGCGCCGCGGTGGCGTCGGAGACGCCCAGCGCGGCGACGACGGTCGAAAGACTATACTGATTGTCGCGCGAGACTTCTGCCAGCGCGTGTGCCGGCAGGACGGCCGTGAAGTACGCGACGTTCTGCGCAACGCCGCCGGCGGCAAGCGAGACCGCGACGACCGCGGCCGCGGCAACGCCGAGCGCAACGCGCGCTGCGCCAAACGCGACGAAGAGTCCGAGCGCCGCCGGCAGCGCGACGTGCGGCTCGACCATGGCCAGCCCAATCGCTGCCGCGCCGAGCCACGGACGCCCTCGGTGCATCGCATACGCGGCGCCGAGGACGGCGGCAAATCCGAGCGGCATCAGATTGCCCGAAGCAAATGCCGTAAGGCCGAGGGCGAGGCCCAGGGCGGCGACGGCAACGGCCAGCGGCTGCGCCGCAAGTCTGGCGAGTGCGAGGATCGCCAGCAGAATTGCTGCGGCAAGAATCGTCCACCAAACCACGATTGCCGCTTCGAACGAAAGCAGCGTCAGCGGATAAAAGAGTGCCAGCGCGTAGGGCGGATAGGGCGCGGGCACCGTGACGTTGCGCGGCGGGCGATAGTATGGTGCCGGCGTGGCGCTCTCGCAGGCGTGAAGCGGCTGCGCGTAATAGGGATTTTCACCGGTGCGCTGCGCCAGCGCGGCGCAGTAATAGGCGCGAAAGTCAACGCCCAGCCAACCGGCGGCGCGATCGCCGTAGAGCTGCGCCGCCATCGGCAGCAGGGTGCAGGTAATCGCGAGCAGCAGCGCCGGGGCTACACGAACTCGGCGCAACAAACCCGATTCGCGCGCCAGCGCGAAGAGTAAGAGCGCCAGAGCGGTCCAGGTCGGCAGGCGCAGCAGCCACGCTACCAGCGCGTTGGTTGAACTCTTCTGGGTGAAGACGCTCCAGCTCGCTTCGGCCAGCCGCGGATCGATCGGCGGCGCGCCGGCGTGGGCGGCAGCGTGGGGTGCGGCCGCAGCCAGCTCGCTCAATCCCAGAAGCATCAGAGACGCACCGAGCGCGGCGAGCAACGCGACGCGCAGATTCTCGCCGCTCAACCGCCAGGCCAGATAGCCGACGGGGAATGCCGGCGCAACGATCAGCGCCGGCGAGATGGCCCAAACCCACGGCACGGCGAGGAGAATCAACGCCGCAATCACCAGCGGACGCCGGCGCGCGCTGCCGTTGACCGCCAGGAGCAGCGCGGCCGGAATCGCCGCGGCAATCTGCGTGACGTGAATGAAGGTGCCGCCGAATACGGCAAAAGCCGGCGGAACGCAAACGAGATAGGCGGCGTTGCGGGTACGCTTGGCCAGCATTCCCGCAGCGAGAATGCCGATAACCAGCATCGCCGCATACCAGAGCGTTCCGGCGCGCACCGCCGTCGCCGGCGAAACGTGGATCGCCGTGAGAACGGCGGTCAGACTGAGCTGCGTGTCGCGGGTCACTTCCGAGAGCGCGTGCGCCGGCAGAACGCTGGTGAAATATTCGACGTTGACCGCCGGACCGAGGACGATCAGCGACAGCGCGGCTAGCGCTGCGAAGGCTAGAGCCAGCGTCAGCCGCGTCTTGCGCATCCAGATCGCCAGCGCGCAGCAGACCGGCAAGCCGAGATGCGGCTCGATCATCGCGACGGCCGCAAAAATTGCTGCGGCGCGCGGGCGATTACGCCACGCGCAGTAGGCGGAAAGCGCGATGGCGCCGAGCGCGACCGGCACGATCTCGCCGAAGGGCAGCGAGAGCATCGCCAGCGAGAGCGCAAAACCGCCCAGCGACATCTCCCAGCCGATGCGAGCGAAACGCGCGCACGCGCCGATCGTGGCCGCAGCGCCGAGGATCAGCAGCAGCGCCCACAGCGACCCGGCAATCGGAAACGGCAGCGCGCCGAGCGGCTCGAGCGCGGCCAGCGCGTAGCCCGGCAGCGGCGCGGGAATCGTAACGCCGGGATTCTTTTCGAAAAAGAGGCGCGGCCCCATCGCCGTTTCGCACTCGCGAAGCGGGTGCGTCAGATAGGGATCGGCATGCACCGAGACCACCTTCGCGGCGCAGTAAAACGCGCGAAAGTCGCCCATCAAGAAGCCGGTTTTGGTGATGACGGCGGTCTGAACGCCCAGCGCAGTCAGCGCCGCGAGGACGACGGCCGCGCCGACCCAGGCGTTGCGCCCGGCAGCCGGCAAAGGGCTTACGACCCCGAGGCGAGTCGCAGGTTCGGTTCGCTGCCGGCTTGGTAATCCAGCGTGGAGACGATCTCCGCGATGCGTTCGAGAACGGTCACGTGACGCCGCTTGAGCGTGGCGTCGAGCGCCGCGACCCACGACTCATGTGCGTCGCCGATCAACAAATCGCCGCGGTATACGCGCGCCGCGCTTCGATAATGCGCGTACGCGGCGCGCAGCTCGCCGCGCTCGTACTGCTCGTCGGCGTCGTCGGCGTGAAGCACGAAGCGGTTGACGTCGACGATGACGTTCTCGAGGTCGATCGAGAGCTCGTCGCCGGCGCGGAAATAGGCTTCGACCTGCTTGAAGCCGACGATCTGACCGATCGCCTTGCGGATATTGGAGCAGACGGTGCGCAGGCTCTGCGCCACCAGATGACGGTCGGCTTCGGGCCAGAAGACCTGCCCGATCTCCGCACGCGACGCGCTGCCGTGAGGCTGGAGCGCGACGTACTTGAAGATCTGCCGATCGCGCCGGCGCACCCACTCGATGGGCTGTTTGTCGATTTCGGCGAGGAACCAGCCAAAAAGGCGGATCTGCATCGGCGTTGCGGCCTGGACGCGACGCCCGTAGCGATCGTAGACGCGGCTGCGCGACAGCGCGCGCAGCGGACGATAACCGTCGGGGGTGTGAATCACGAAGAGACCTTGCTCTTCGAGCGCCTGCAACTGTTGGCGATCGTCCAAATACGAGCCGCTCATGAGCTTGAGCACCAGATCGGCTTCGCCCTCGGAGACGTGCGCCAACGCCGCAGCGATAAACTCGTTAAAGAGATGGCCGTGGCGCATTCGCCAGTTTTCGAAGGCCTGAGCCAAGTTGCAGTTATCCTCGGAGGCCTTGCGTAACGCGCCGCTGACCACTTGCGGCCAGCCGTCGGTAACTTCGAGGATCCGCAGCACGTCGGCATGCGTGAAGGCCACGCCAAGCGTCTCGGCCACGTGGCGAATGCCGGCGGCATCGAAGGCCAGGCGCTCGGCATCGCAGAGCGAGGCCGTGCCTTCAGAAACAAAGCGCCCCACCTTGAAGGCGGCGCGCGAACGGCAGGCGATGAGCAGCGAAACGTCTTCGGGAAGATCGTCAATAAGCCGAACGATTGCGTCGATCCCCTCAGCCGAGGGGACGTCGTGACAGTCTATCGCCAGTTCGAGCGGAGCGCGAACGGCAAGGGTGCGTATCAGCTGCTCGTGCGCCGCGATTTCGCCCTCGACTTGCAGGGCTTCCCCGATAGCCGAGAAGACGCCCAGCGCATCGGCGCTGGGGCGGAGCGCACAGTAGAATCCGTTGGTCGCTGCGTGGCGCAAATAGCCCAGCAGCGCCATCGTTTTACCGAAGCCCGGCGGAGCGATCAAAAACCGAACCGGAACGCTGCTAAAGCGCCCCAACCACTCCTCGAGCCTCGGCCGCCGTACGATGGATGGCCCAAGTCTCGACATTCCAAATCGCCGAGTGCCTAAATGGCCCACTCAGCGCTACCTCCTCTGGCTGCTAAGCATAGCATATTTTGCCCCATCTTCGCAAGAAATTCGACGCCGCGGCTCATCCTACCAACCGGCGCGCCAGCGGATCGAGCATCCGCCCTCGCCAGCGGAGCTCGTAGTTCATTTTACGCAGTAAATTGCGCGCTTTGACGCCCGGCGGCTGCGAACGAACCACCCGCTCGGTGAGCGCGTGCGCTTCGCGCAGACCCGGACGCAAGCGCGCCACCGTGGCACGCGCCGCCGGCGGATGCTTCCCGCGAAAGCGCAGCAGACGGGGGTAGACCGGCCGGTAGTATCCGGCCACGTCGAAGTCGTCGAGCTGATCCTCGCGCAACACGTTGCCCGGTGCGCCAAGCGACGAATAGTGGCGCCCTTTTTCGGCGTGGCGGCGCGGCTCGAGGGTGTGGCCGTAATGGGCGTAGACGTAGGGCAGCGCGACCCGCCGTCCGGGCGCGCCAAGCAGGCGCTCGTGCACCGATCCCTCCCAGCGCAGCTCGGGGCGATAGCGAAAGAACATCATGCGCCGCTCGATCGACGTGTAGTAGTCGAACGAGGCAAAGAAATGCCACGTGTAACCGTCGACGAAGTCGTACTGCGGGGGCAGCTCGCCAAGGCGAGCGGCGACATGGCCGACGGTTTCGCCGTGGACCTCGTCGGCATCGACAAATGCGACCCAAGCGGCGGGACCGTTCTGCGCGTGCACGCGCAGACATACGTTGCGCGCGGCGTCGAACCCGCTAAAAGGCGTGCGATCCACGACCAGCGCGCCGCTGCGGCCAAACGAACTCGAGGCCAGCGTCGCGGCGTGAGGTGAAGGATCGGGCGCATTGTCGTTGACGATGAGCAGCGTAGCGGCGCTGGAGACCGAATCCAGCATGGCCTCTAAGAACGGCTCGTCGCGCGCTCCAAGTATCAGATGGGCGGCGATCGCAGGACCGGAGCTCATCGACTGGGGTCTTCGCTGCCGGCGGCGGAGTTTCCGTTATGCACGCGAAGTCGCCGCGATGCCGCCTCTGCGTCTCGCCGTGGACGCGCGCGTCATTGCCGAGGATACGCGTGGAATCGGACGCTATGCGCGAGCGATTCTGCGCCGGCTGGCCCTGCGCGACGACTTCGCCTTGACGCTGCTGGCCTACGGCCCTCTTCCGCAACTGCGGCGCGGCGCGTATGCCCGCGCTCTGGGCAGCGACAACTTTGCCGTGGCGGCCAAGGTCGGCGGCGATATCGACGTCGTGTGGCACCCGGCCAACGGCACCTTCTTCTCCTCGCCGGTTCCCAGCGTGGCGACGATTCACGATGCCGTTCCCTTTCGGTATCCCGATCCCGACGAGAAACGGCGCGCGCACGTGCAGGAGCCGTTTCTTCGCTCGGCTCGCAGCGCTTCGCGCATCATCGCGGTGTCGGAGTTCGGCCGCCGGGAAGTGCACGAGGCGCTAGGGGTCGAGCTCGAGCGCATCGCGGTCATTCCGCACGGCGTCGAGCGCGAGTTCTCACCCGGCGCGGCCGCACCGCTGCCAAGGGAGCTGCAAGGGCAGCGCTATCTGTTGTTCGTCGGCAATCCGCAGGCCGAGCCGCGCAAAAACTTCCCGTTGTTATACGAGGCCTACCGGCGCGCGTGGCCGGATGGCGACGGACCGCTGCTGGCGGTGGCCGCAGCGCAAGCGCCGGCAGTTCCGGGCGTCGTAGCGACCGGAGTCTTCGCCGGCGACATCGGCGGCAACGATGCCGCGCTCGTGGCCTGCTATCGCGGCGCACGTGCGTTGGCGCTGGCGTCGTATCACGAGACGTTCGGAATGCCGATGCTCGAAGCGATGGCCTGCGGCACGCCGGTCGCGGCATCGAATGCCAGCTCGCTGCCGGAAGTCGGCGACGAGGCTGCCCTCTACGCACCGCCCGATGACGCCGCCGCATGGGCGCAAGCGTTGCGGCGCATCGTGGACGATGCGGCGCTGCGCCGGCGGCTCGTCGCGGCGGGGCTCGAGCGCGCGGCGCGGTTCACCTGGGAGACGAGCGTGGAGCGGCACGCCGAGGTGTTTCGCGCGGTGGCGCGATGATTCGCCTTGGCGTCGATGCGTGGAATCTTCCCGGCGACCGGCGCGGCATCGGGCGGTATCTGCGCTCGATATTGCGCGAATGGTGGAATGGCGCCAGCGACCGCGTGGAAGTAACGCTGATCGTTCCCGAATGGCACACCTGGACGGTACGCGGCCGCTATTTGCGCGAGCTGGACGGCCGCGAGTATCGCGTCGTCTCGCGCGCGCTGCACGGGCGGGCGGGACTGGACGCGCTGTGGTTTCCGTTCAACGGCTGCAGCTGGACGAACTTTTCGCTTGCGGCCACGGCGACGCTGCACGATGCATCGAACTTCGTGGTTCCCGATTACGCGCCGCAGACGCAAGCGATCTTTCACGCCGCAGCGCAAAAGTGCCGGGCGTTGATTACCGATTCGCACTTCGCGCAGGCCGAGCTGGCTCGCGTGCTGGGCATTGCGCCCCAGCGTTTGGTGCCGATTGCGCTGGGCGTCGATCCGCCGCGCGCGCTGCGGCCGGTTTCGCCGGAGGTGGCGGCGCTGCGGCCCTTCGTTTTATACGTGGGGGCGCCGGAGTGGCGCAAAGGCTTCGACACCTTGCTCGCGGCGATGCGTGAAGTGCGGCGCGCGCGGCCGGATATGCGGGCGGCGGTGACGGCGCGGTTGGAGGGGAGTGCGTTTGCGGCCGCGGCGCGCGAAGTTGGGGGCGTGGTGGAGCTGGGGCACGTCGACGAGGCGTTGCTGGCGGAGTTATACCGCGAGTGCGCGCTGCTCGCGTTTCCCTCGCGTTACGAGGGCTTCGGGCTGCCGGTGCTCGAGGCGATGAGCTACGGCGCGCCGGTGGTGGCGTCGAACGCCTCGGCGGTTCCCGAGGCGGGCGGGGACGCGGCGTGCTACGTTTCGCCGGGCGATGCGCAGGAGTTGGCGACGGCGATCCTGCGCGTGGCGGGCGACGAGGCGTACGCGGCGGATTTGCGCCGGCGCGGACTGGTGCGCGCAGCGGGGTTTACGTGGGAGCGCACCGCGGAGCAGACGCTGGCGACGATCGAAGCGACGCTGTGACGGTGCATTTGGCGACGGGGCTGGCCGTGGTTGACGGGCGCGTACTGCTGGTTGCGTCGCGTTACCCCAATCACGCGCAGCCGTTGTGGAACTTGCCCGGCGGGCGGCAGCAGCCGGGGGAGTTACTCACCGAGACGGTCGCGCGTGAGGTTCGCGAAGAGACGGGGCTGTGCGTGCGCGTCGGTTCGCTGGCGTACCTCGGTGAGAGTTACGACGGCGAGACGCATTATTTGAGTGCGTGTTTTCACGTCGAGGTCGTCTCCGTGTCGTCCTTCGACTCGCGCCCGGAGGGCGCGTCTCAGGATGACAAGGAGAGCCAAGACCACGTTGTGGCTTGGGAGTGGGTGGCGATTGAGGAGCTGGCGGAACGGATCGTCGTTGGGGTGGTGCGGGAGCCGTTGCTGGCCTATTTGCGCGGCGAACTAGCGCAGCGTTACGCCGGATTCCACGAGGCCGGGATTACTATTGAGTGGCCGCCTGATTCGGCGTAAGCGATTCCGCCCAGCGCGCGTGTGGCAGCGAGTGCCGGATCACGTCGACGGCTTTGCCGCCGACGGTTGCGCCGCGCTCGAGCACGCCTTCGTCGGCGAAACCGAGATTGCGCAGGACGGCGCGCGACGCGCGATTCTCGGGCAGACAGAAGGCGCGCATCTCGCGTAGGCGCCCGCGGCGAAAGCCTTCTTCCACCATCGCGCCCACCGCTTCGGTAGCGATGCCGCGGCCGCGATGGGCGTGCACCACGCTATAGCCAACCTCGGCCGCGAAGCGATTGCTCTCGGAGATGCGCAGCGAGACCCAACCGAGGGCTTCGTTTCCGCTCGCGTAGTGCACGAGCCATTCGAACCGGCCGGCGCTCCCCGCGCCAAGGCGCGTGGGGCGGGCGCCGACGATTCGCAGGAACTGGGCGCGGGTGACGTCGGGAAGATCTTGGTAGTCGCGCAGCTCCGGCCCCTGGAGCACTTGCCACAGCGTGGCGGCGTTGGCCGACGTCACCGGTACGAGTCGCAGGCGTGCCGTTCGAATGGTTCTCATCGCGTACCGTAATTTTCGCGCTCGGCGCGACAGCTCTTGTCGCAGCGCCGCTGCGCGTGATCAGAAGGGCGATGGACTTGGGCACCGCCTATACCGCGCGCACCCCGGCATGGGTCGATTTTTCGGCAACCGTGTGCTCGGCGCCACGTTTTTTCTACGGATCGCGCTCGCATGCCGTGCACGAAGCCTTCGACGTGCAAACCAGCGCCGGCCGCGTCGAAGTCGTCGACAACGTCAGCATCGCGCCGCGCTGCCCGGTGCAGACCGGCGATCGCGTCGAGATCCGCGGCGAGATGGTGCACGACCGCGGCCGGCCGCCGATCGTCCATTGGACGCATCACGATCCCCGACACCATCATTACGACGGTTTCATTCGCTTGGATGGGAGAATCTACGCTTAGCCCGAGGTGCGCTCGTGCCGGCGCGGCTGCATCTGCAGGAGCTCGGGAATGGTAACGAAGCGATAGCCCTGCTTCTTGAGCGCTTCGACGATAAGGCGCGTGGCTTCGACGTCGGAGCTGCGGTCGCACAGCCGCCCCGACGTGAGTTGGCGAGCACAAACGATGCCGCGATTGCCGTCGTGCAAGTCGATGATGGCGCCGTCGGAAGCGTAACGCAAAACGCGATCGGCGATGACCTTGGCAGGCGGATACTCCCAGTCGTTGGCCAGCGGCACGGACCACATTACCGGCGTGTAACCGAGTCGCCGGACCTCACCCAGCACGAGCCAATCGCGGCCGCCGAACGGCGGACGCATGATCCGGCTGTGGACGCCGGCCGCAGCGTAAATAGCGCGATCGGTACGTTCGAGCGTGCGCCGCAAACCGTCGGCACCGTAGAGCACCAAGTGTCCGTGATTCCAGGTGTGATTGCCGATGGCGTTGCCGCCCTCGACTTCGCGGCGCACGACGGCCGGATAGGCTTGCACCGCGCGGCCGACCACGAAGAACGTCGCGTGCACGTTCTCCTGGCGCAGTACGTCGAGAATTTGGTCGGTGTACGGGGGATTGGGGCCGTCGTCGTAGGTTAGCGCGACGACGCGCTCGCCTTTCGGCCCGCTGACCAGCGTCTTGCCAAAGAGCTGATTGCCCGGGCTTTCCGCCACCTCGTAGAATTCGAAGACGGCGACGACCAGCACGGCGAGCAGCAGCGCAACTCGCACGGCCAAGCGGCGGCGTGCGGCGATCAACCCCGCTTACCGCGAATCTTCGCCTGCGCGGCGGAGACGTTCTGCCGGAACTCGTCGGGGCCAAAGCCGCGAAAATCGTCGACGATCTGCTGGTAGCGCCTGCCGGAGGCTTGCTGCGCCTGCAAGGCCACAAAATCTTTGGGAACGCCTTTGGAGAGATCGATCTCGAACTCTTGGCCCGCTTTGGCGGCCCAATATTTTGGGTTGGTGAACGTGACGGTGCGCTGCCCCTGCTTGTAGTCGGCGAGCTGTTTTACGTAGACGGTGTAAAAAGCGTCGGGGTCGGGGCGCGGCGCTTTGTCGACCAGATCCCAAATGCCGTCTTGATCGAGCCTGCCGACAAAAAAACTCACGTCGTAAACGCGCGCCGCCGGCGCATTGACGGTGATCTGGCGTCCGTTGAAGCCGCGAATGCGATAGTCGAACTTCGAAACGCCCTCGATATCCGACATGCGATACTCTTCTTCATAGACCGGCGGCTTGGGATAGCGAATCAACAGTCGCGCGTAGAGCTCGCTGGGCGCCTTTTGCGCGTGAACGGCGGGGCCGAAGCGGCCCATTTCGCCCGCTCCGTAAATACGCCAACCCAAGACGAGCATGATGACGGCGACGGCGACAATGAAGAGTTCGATCGGAAACCGGCGCACCGCAAGTCCTACTTTGCCGGCGGCGGCGCTTCCTGGTCGAGGACGTGATTGACCAATCGGTCGGCCAGCTCGTTGAGCGCGCGGCGGACGTGGCGCACATCCACCTCATCGAAATGGCGCAACAGCTTTACCGCTTTTTGATAGAGCGGCAGCAGCCCGGCATTTTTGACGCGATACTCGCCACGGATCTGCTTGACAACCAGCTCCGAATCGAGGCGCACGGCCAAGCGCCGGATGCCGCGGCGTTGCGCGGCTTCCAGACCAAGCACGAGCGCGGTCCACTCGGCGACGTTGTTGGTGGCCTCGCCGAGATAGGCGCCGATCTCTTCGATCGGCCGGCCCTCGCCGTCGAGTAGAATTGCCGCGCTGGCTGCCGGTCCGGGATTGCCGCGCGAGCCACCGTCGGCAAAGAGGGTCGCTTGCATGAATCGCCCTTCGGCGCTTGCGAGGCATAGACCGCCCGCTTCGGGGTATACTCACTGCATGATACAGACCATGCTTCGAGCCACCGCGTTCGCCGGTGCGACCGCCCTGGTTTGGGCGTTCCCGCAAGCCGCTCTGCCGATGACGAACTCAACCTTCTACGGCATAACGGTCCACGTTTCGTCAAACAACATCAAGGTGCAGAACCCTAAGACCAAAGAGACGCTGAGCTTCCTCATCGTTCCCAAGTTCGATCAGGTCTTCTCCGCCGACGGCAAGACCACGTACCAAATGAGCAAGATCAAGGCCGGTCAATATGTGGCGGTCATTTACGATCAAAAGGCACTGGGCGCGCGCCACGCGGACAAGATCTACCTAATGAACAACGCCGAACAGCGGATCGGCACGCAGTAGGGTAATTCGGGTTCGCAAGAGCCCTGCCACGTCAAAGCGAAGGGCGGCGATGATGAGAAACGCTATTATCGCTCTCTTCGTCGCCGGCGTCGCCGCGCCGCTGATTGCCGGCGGCGCGCCCGCCAAGATGCCGTCGGTTAAGGACTCGGCCGTGCGCGCGGCGATCGTCGCCGCCGTCGAAAAGGATCGCAAGGTGTATGGCGGCCGGACGCCGGTGCTCGGCGTGCTGGTCGGCGTGTGGGACGGCAGCGGCAACAGCTACGTGCACGGCTTCGGGTACGCCGACGTGGCGAAGCGCCGCGCGATGTCGGCGGCGGACCACTTTCGCATCGGCAGCAATACCAAGACGTTCGTCGTCGGCGTGATCCTGCAGCTGGTCGACGAGAAGAAGCTGAGTTTAGACGATCCCCTCAGCAAGTTTTCGCTGGGCGTGACCGTGCCCAATGCCAAGAACATTACGGTGCGCGAGATGTGCAACATGCGCAGCGGGCTGTTCGAAGCCTACGATACCCCGCAAATGAACGAGCTCGCGATTAAGCCCAACATGACGTTCGACCCGCGAACGATAGTCGCGTGGGCGGTTCAGCAGAAGCCATACTTTGCGCCGAATAAAGGCTACCACTACAGCAATACGAATTATTTATTGTTGGGGCTGATCGTCGAAAACGTCACGCACGACGGCGTCGGGAACGAGATCCAGAAGCGATTGCTGGTGCCGTTCGGCTTGAAGCAGACGAGTTATCCGACGACGATCGCGATGCCCGATCCGTGGGCGCGCGGCTATGGCCTCGACAAGGCGCGCAACTGGGAGGACGTCAGTAATACCGTTCCCGTCTCGCTGATGGGCTCTGCCGGCGAGATGATCTCGGACATGGACGACATGAAGCGCTGGATCAAGCTTTACACGACCGGTAAGGTGAGCGGCCCGGGCACTTACCGTGCGCTGATGCAGTGCGTTCCGACGGGGCAGGGCGATCTCGCCTTCGGCCTCGGCTTGGGCTGCAGCGCAGGCTGGTTCGGCTATACCGGCGGCTTACCCGGCTACAATACCGGCAACTACTATTTCCCCAAGGCCGACCTCACGGTCGTCACCTGGGTCGACGCGCAACGAAACAAGCCCGATCCCGGAGTGGCCAATGCGATCTTCCGCGACATCGCAGCGATACTGACGCCCGACAGTCATCCATTTGCGAAGATCGGCAAGGGATTGTAGCGGCGGCAAGCGCTCGTTACGGGAGGTTTCCGATAGGGTTCGACGATCGGCCCGATTGGCAAGGCATTGCGACCAATCCGTCGGGAAACGGCGGATACGCAAACCCGATCGGCAAAATCGTGACCGTAGTTATTTCATTTTTGTAGAGCAGGTTCTACCTTAGACTCGAACGGAATAGCGGGGTCACTCACGTTGACTCGGAGGCTGCAGCATGATCCGCTCTAAAACGACTCTCGCCGCACTATCGTGTGTCGCGGCATTGCTTTTGGGGGGCTGCGGCGGGAACGCGGGGCTCCCGATGAAGAGTTCGCTGGGCGGGACAGCGCTGGGCGCGGGCCGCAGCGAGTCGCCGGCCGACACGACGTCGATCTTAAAGAAGCTTACCAACGACGTGCTGATCGGCTCGACCGTCGATCCGACAAACGGCGATACCGGACCGCGCGCACTCTCGGGCGTACCGGTCAACTACGGGCTGAAAAAGGGGCAGCTGCTAGTCTGTAATTTCGCCGACTCGTCGCGCACGCCAGGCCAAGGCACGACGATCGACGTCTTCAATCCGAAGCCGAGCACGAGCGCAACTACGTTCGTTAAAAGCAGCAAGATCTTGGGCTGCGACGCCGTGGCGGCCAGCTACGGCAATCAAGTATACGCCGCCGGGCAGAGCAGTAAAGTCGTGGCCTGGTTCAACCAAAAGGGCAAGTATAAAAAGAGCTACGGTTCCCCGATCGAGGTGCCGCTGGCGGATGCCGATCTGCATAATCCCAACGCGTACTCGACCGAGTATTTGTTCGTCGGCGACCTTAAAACCGGCGGCATCGTCAACTTCGCGATCGGCGGTTATGGCAATCCCCACCCGCTGGAGGTAATCGGCGGATTCGCCGTCAGCGGCAGCGGATGGAACGCGCTCGGCCCGGGCGGCATTCATTACGACAAGAAAAAAGACCGCCTCTATATCGTTGATGGCGTCGATAATACCGTCGTTTCGGTTTCGCATCCGGGAAACTTGTTGGTAAAGGACGAGATCGTGGTTAAGCCAGGAGGCAAGACGTTCACGTGCCTGCATAAGAACACGACGTGCGCCAAGCTCGTCTATGCCGGCAAGCCGCTCGACGCGCCGGTCGCGACGACCTTGCTACCCAATGGGAACCTCATCATCGCTAACGGCAAAGGCGGCAATACGCTGGTCGAGCTGACCCCCAGCGGGCAGATTCTGGCAACCAAAATCGTGGATAAGAGCAAGACACAGGGGATATTCGGACTGCTGGCCGCCGGCAGCAGCGACAGCAACGCGGCTCTATATTATACGGACGCCAATAGCGACGAGCTGCGCGAGCTCACCCAGTAACGGGGTCGTTACTGCAGCACTTTTCCCGTTGCGAAGAGCACCCGTCCCGGAATGCAGAGTTCGGGATCTCGCCCTTGCCAAACCGCACCCGCCAGTGCGTCGGTGAGGGTGTGATCGATCTGCGCGTTGTGCGTGAACGACCCGCGATCGGTCAACGTGTACCTCTTGCCGTGATACTCGACGAGGAAGTCGATTTCGGTAGCCGGGGTTTCGTGTGAGTTATAATAAACGACGTTAACCCCGGTGGTTTGCGTGTGATCTTTGTTTTCGGTGACGATGCAACGCTGAACGACGATGCCGAACGCCGACGCAACCTTGGCCGAAGCGCCGCACGGCGCCAGCAGCATCGCAGTCGTCAGCCCGACGACGAACAAAGGACGCATGGTTTGCTCTCCTTCTGCTCGCTTGTTCCCACAGAGGACGGGCGCTCAAACAGGCTTCCTCTGCCGCGCAGGGCGGGTAAGCTAGCGGGAACTTTGTTGCCCGCTTTCACCGTTACTACTGCGTGATCCTTAACTCAATAAAGCAATCGAAACTCAACGCCTTCGATGTGGCGTTTACCATTTTCTTAGTCTGCTCTGCGATTATGGTGATTACGCGATAGCAGTTCGCGCGGCTAGGCTACGAAAGCCGGAGCGCATCTCGGTTAGGTCGATGCAGGAGACGCCGGCAGCACATGAGATGCGTGCGGCGTGGGAATAACTACCAGCAAGTCGTAGCCGTCGATGACGTGGGAGAGGTTGACGCTCTGCAGCCCCGAGCGGGCGAAGGGACGTCGCAACTCGCGGAGGTCGTAGAGCACCGGCGCCGGGCCGATATTCTTGAAGAACGGTACTAAAAAGGCGAAATCGGCGCGCTTATCGTGCAGCAAGTCGAGCGGGACGGGCGCATAGGGGCGCCCTATGCCGGCAAAGGCAAGCTGCTCGCCCTTGGCCCCGAGAACGAGGATGTTGAGCGTCTTCTGCCCTTGGAGCGCAGCGTATTCGGCGAGGAAATTGCCGAGTTCGCGGTCGCCGAGCATGCTGATGCCCTCGAAAAGATGGTAGGCGCCCATTTTTACCAGCACTTTCGGGTGGCTGCCGGTACCGGCGAACGCGCCGCGATCGCCGGCGACAAAATGGTAGCGGTGCAGCTGCGTGCGATCGCGGTTCGACTTTTGGTCGCCGGTCATGTTTTCGCGGTAGATGTTTTCACTGACGATGAACTCGTCGAGCTGCGGCGTGCCGATGCCGGCGGCGTTCAGTTGTGCTTTTAAGGCGGCGAGGTCCGTCTCTTTAAGGTTAACCATCGACATATCGCCGGGGCTGCCGGATTTCATCGCCTTGGCAAAGTCGGCGGCGTCTTCGGCTTGGAACTGCTCGAGTTGTGCCTTCGCCGCCGTCTGTCCGGGCGGGACGGCCCCGGCCGTTGCGGCCAGGAGCGCGCCGCTCGAGCCCATCAGTTCTTGGTCGAGTCCCCAGAGCGCGAAGCGGTCAACGCCCATCGCTTCGCGGCACGCCTGCAAGAACGCGAATTCTTCGCTAAAGCCGTAGAAGGCGATCGAGAACGGATGCTGCGTGTCGTATGCGGCGACGGTCGCCGGCGGATTTTGCGTCGCGAGCGCGGACGTCAGGACTTGCGCGGTCGACGGGCCGGTCTCAACGGCAAGAGTGTGATAACCCTGAGGCGCGACCGTTCGGCAGACCGCGGTCGAGAACGCGGGGATTTCGGCGATGCCGTGGTCCTCGCCGATCATTATATATTGCGTGCCTTCGACGGCTCTTGCAATAACGCCGGCGCCGGGACCGGCGAAGGTGCCGCCGGTGAAGCTGAGATCGGTGCGTTGCTTTGCGACGTCGTCGTAAAAAGCGGCCTCTCTGGCTTGGCGCGACGGCGGAGGGGCGGCTCCGATCAAACCGAGTACGAGCGCTACCGACAGAACTCTCTTCACAAAAGCCTCCATAAGGCTGAGTTACGGAAAGCCTTATTAGCGTTTGAAGTTTGTGGCGTCCTTCGACTCGCTGCGCTCGCTCTGGGCGTTCCGCTCGGGATGACAGGCGGCAAACGGCGGCGGCGCCGGAGCAGCAGGTAAACTTTCTTCGACTACGCGAACGCCAAATTCGGCATGAAAATCCGTTGCGCGGCTACTCTCCTGCTCGCGGGATGCACCGCCGGCGGCTTGCAGCCACCGGGCGCAGTGACGCGCTTTGTCGAGCCGGCTCCATTAGCGTTACTCGCGGCGCGCAGTTTGGCGCAGTACCGCGAGCAGCCGCGCGTGCCCGACGGGACGCCGTCGTGGATTGCCCCCGGCGCAGCGATGTCGCCGGCGCTACTCTACGTCTCCGACTGGGATACCAACGACGTTTTTATCTACGATTACTCGACGCGCAAAGCGGCAGGCAAGCTCACCGGCTTGCGCGCTCCTTACGGCCAATGCGTCGACGGCTCGGGCAACGTGTGGATTGCCGAGGCGGGCGGATTCACGGTCGTCGCGTATCCCTACGCCGCGAAAAAGCCGCTGAAACGCCTGCACACCAGCGGATATCCAATCGGCTGCGCGGTGAATCGCGCGAACGGCGACCTGGCGGTGTCTAACTTTACCGAAAAGAGCGGCGCGGGCAACGTGCAGATTTGGAAGGGCGCCGCCGGCCACCCGACGACCTACAAGTCGTCCACGCTCTACTACATATGGCCGCCGGCGTACGATAGTAAGGGCAACTTGTTCGTCGAGGGGCAGGCTAAGAACGGGACGTATTCCGTCGCCGAGCTGCTTAAGGGCGGCGGTGCGTTACGTAGCGTGGCGATGCCGGGGGCGACGATCCACTACGCCGGCGCGACGGTATGGGACGGCAAGTACCTCGGCTTTACCGATCAAAACTCCGGCGATAAGAATACTACGGTTATCTTTCGCTCGACGGTCCGCAATTTCAAGGTGGCAATCGTCGGGCGCATTCATCTGACCGACGACTGTTCGCACGGCTACGCCGACGTAATGCAGCCGTTCGTCGTGCCGGTTCGGAGCGGCATGCCGGTCACCATCGTCGGCGGAAACGTCCGCTGTTCGAACCGTTTCGATTTCTGGCCGTTTCCGTCCGGCGGGAATCCCAAGGCGACGTTGCCCAACGCACCGCTTCAACCGCTGGGACAATCGGTCACTCGCGGACGCTAAGGAAGGCGGCGCGGAGCAGCGCCGTCGAATAGCCGCGGCACAGCCACGGAGGTGATTCATGCGGGTTCGGGCCGGCGTCTTTTTCCTACTGAGCGTAACTTTGGCGCTTGCCGGATGCGGCGGCGCCGCGTCACCGCTTTCGGGCACCCCGCCGGCGGCGCGGAGCACACATCGGCAGCGCAGCGGCTCCAGCCCGATCACGCACGTGGTGCTGATCATTCAGGAGAATCGCTCCTTCAACGACTTCTTCGCGACGTTCCCCGGTACCGACGGCACGGTTACCGGCAAGGTCGCCAAAGAGAAGAGTTGCACGCCGCCGATCGCCAAAGGCAAAATCGCTCTGGCGAAAGTGCCGCTGCTGGTTCCCAAAGATCTCGACCATCGCTACGCCGGATACCTGGCGTCGTACGACAAGGGCAAGATGGACGGATTCGACAAGGCGCCGTTCGGTAACGGAATGCCCGAGTGCACCTATCCCTACCAGTACACCGATCCGGCCGAAATTCAGCCCTATTGGATCATGGCGCAGCAGTACACGCTGGCCGAGCACATGTTTACGACGCAGGGCAGCGACAGCTTCACCGCACATCAGGATTTGATTCGCGGCGGAACGATCGTGGAGAACGGCAAGGCGCTAGTCGATCTGCCAACCTGTTCGGGCAGCAAGTGCTACTGGGGCTGCGACGCGCCGCAGCGGCACGAAAACGCATCTGGTGACGCAAAACAACGTGTACGTCAAAGGCCACTTGGGTCCGTTTCCCTGCTCGGACCAGTTCGCGCTGAGCTATCCGACGCTGCGCGATCTGTTCGACGCGGCGGGAGTCTCGTGGCGCTACTACGTACCGCCGACGAACACGAACTATGGCAAAGAGATGAGCGCCTTCGATGCCGTAGCCGCGGTGCGCAAGGGTCCGGAGTGGACCGACGGCCACATCTCGTCGCCGGAAACCAATATCTTCGGCGACATTTCCAGCGGTTCGTTGCAGAACGTGTCGTGGGTGATCCCCGAAGTCAACAACTCCGATCATCCTTTCACTAACCAGGACAACGGACCGCAGTGGGTCGCCAGCGTGGTCAACGCGATCGGCGAGAGCCAGTATTGGGGATCGACGGCGATCTTCGTCGTCTGGGACGATTGGGGCGGCTTCTACGACAACGCCAAGCCGCCGATCATCGACTACGGCGGCCTCGGGTTCCGCGTTCCGGCGATCGTTATCTCGCCCTACGCCAAGCCGGGAAATATCTCGACGACGCAGTACGAGTTCGGCAGCATCTTACGCTACATCGAGGACAACTGGAACCTAGGGCGGCTGGGGACGACCGATAAGCGGGCGCAGAGCATCATCGATTCCTTCAACTACTCCCAGTCGCCGATTCCGTTCCAGCAGATTCCATCGTCCAAATCCAAGGCGTACTTCTTGCACGAGAAGCATTCGTACCGGCCCCCCGATACCGACTGGTAGCGCGCCTCAGACTTTCTTCGTCACCCCGGCTTACGCTCCGCGCATCGGCTTCGAAGACGTCTACGGTAGTGAAGGTTTGACTCCGGGGGCTTGGCGTTAGTGGACGGGGCCTGAATCCTTGACGAGCTTCATCTCGATCAGGTCGTTGTTATAAACGGTGTGCTGCGGAAAATGCGTCCGAGTGTCGCGCACCACCACCGGAATCTTCGCCGCCGGGTCGTAAGCGATGCGCTGCTTCGAGGTAGCTTTTAAATAGCGCCCGCCTTGCTGCGTCAGCGTGCCCGAGGTAGTAATGAGGACTGCCGGCGCGGCATTGGCGATCGGGCCCTTTCCGTGGAACTCATACGAGCAGTTCCAGGTGTAGGGATTGCCGGCAAAACCGTTGGCGCCGGGGATGATGGCGGCGTAGACGGTGTAACTCTCGCTCCAACTGTTGCTTGCGTGGGCGCTGAGCTGCTTGAAGAGCCCGCGCGCCAGGAGCGGGAAGATCGTCAACTGCATCGGCGAGAGGGCGTACGGCATTTGCGAGCACTTGACGGTCCCACTCGAATAAACTTCACAGGTGTTGGCGGCGCGCGGACGCACCGTGTTCCACCACGAGTCGGTTCCCGTTACCATGTAACCGCCGTCGGGTCGAGGACCCTTGATGTCGATGGTCGTCGTCCCGGTTCCGTTGCCGGAGGCGGCGACGGGCGTGTTGTAGCCGAACTGATAGACCAGCTCGCGCGATACGCCGGTGGGAGCGTGGCCGTTCGCAGGCGGCGCGGTCTGCGCGCTCGCTGCCGTCTGCGCGCCGAGGACGATAAGAGCTGCGGCAAGCAGCCCAAACTTATTGTACATGGATAATACGTTCGTCGGCGGGAAGCGTGCGCCTGGCGGGCGGATGGTGCCGCGGCTGGTAAAGGGGCCACGGCCGACCTGAAGCGAAATCGAGGTACCGTGGAATATAAGAAATCCATCGAGGACGTCAAGAAGGCGCTCGATTCGGTGAAGCAGGTGACGCGCTCGCCGGCCGTCACCGACCAGAGTCCCGGCGTGCGGGCGAGCCGCGCGCTCAAGCGCCTCGAAAAGGTCGCGACAACCGCCTAAGGTTGTAACCGTCCGCAGAAACGTTCACATGCTAGGGGATGAGGCCTAGCCGTCACCCCCGGCGTCGTTTGACTGATTAACCCTTCTTGCACATCGGCGGGGCTGCCGGCGGCGGCTCCGTCCCTAAGTGAACGTGCCACTTCTTGTCTTTGGAATCCGCCTCGAACCCCTCTGGTATGGGCAACGGGAACGAGGGGCTGACGACGGTGCAAGTATAGGCCGATTTCTGGGCACACGCCGACGACGGCGCCATCTGTTCGACCGTAAAATACCGGTGCGCGTGCATGCTGATCGGGGACGAGACGATGCGCGCCATGTAGCATTGGTTCGGCAGCGCGACTTGCGCCTGAACGACGAACGTCGACTTACTGTTGACGCCGGCGACGACGGTATTGGCCGTCGCTTTTCCCCACGATGCAGCCGCTGCCGACGCAATCGAGGGCGTAAGAACGAGCAGCGCGACGGCCGCATAACGAATGTAGTGCATGTTTGAGAAACCTCCTAGCCGGGCGTTTTTAGCGCAAGCGGCCCCTCGTTCCCTCTGCGGGCCGCGCTCCGACGGTTAGGTTTTGCGGAATTGATCGATGGCCAGCGCGCACTGCGAGGCGAGGCCGCGCGCGATGTCGTCGGCCGCCGTGCTAAAGAGCACGGCGCTCTGCTTGTCGGCGGTGATCATCCCGATTTCGTCGTCGCCGACCATCACCGGCGTGCAGAGCACGGCGCGATACGGCGGCTCCCAGCCGCCTCGCGTGTTTAGATAGGACGGGACGTTGCGAACGTCGGCTTCGTTGAAACGGCGCCGCTCCAAGAAGGCTTCGCCGATCATTCCCTCGCCCACCGCGTAGCTCTGTTTTGTCGGCGGCGCTTCGTTGCTGTAGAAAAACTCCAGCAGTTTAGTGCCGGGATCGTACATCCACAGCGCGATGCGGACGTCGTCGTCAGGATCTTCGCTTAAATAGTTCTTCGCCTCGCCCATACGGTCGCGCAGGTAATGCGCGAGCAGCGTGGCGCGCTCGTCGTCGTCGGCGGCTTTGCCGAGCAAGTCGATGTAGAGCATCGCCGACGTGGACCAGTTTTGCACCAAGTTGGCGTAGTCTTCGATGGTGCTCTCGAGCTCTTCGGCGCTCTCGCGCGCCTCTTGACGCAGCTCGAGCGAAACGTCGCCCAGCGTGAGCTTGCTGATTCCGGGGAGAATTGCTGCAACTGCGATGAGCCCGAGCCAACCGATGTCTACGGCGTCGAGCACCGGCCAGTTCTGCGCTTTGGTGGTCGGATGGAGCGGGAAGGCGTGGAAGATCGCACCGAGCAGACCGGCCAGGCCGAGCGTAATCTGCGCTGCCGGCAGGTAGGCTCGCCAACGCGTCTCGCCGGTGTAAGCGCTCACACCGGGGCCTTACACGACCGCAGTTGAATAAACCTCGCGTGAAGCCGGCCGTGCGAATCCTTTTCCTCTTCCTCTCCGCGGGCTCGTTCTTCGGACTGGCAATCGCCGGTTTCGGCGGCATCGTCGCCTTCTTCTCCGATCCGGCGATGACGGCACTCACCGGCGTCTTCATCGTGCTTTACGTCGTGTCGTACTTTGCCGGAGGCAGCGTGAGTCCGGGCGTACGCGAGGATCGCGGCAATCGCTGGGTGATTTGGATACTCGTCATCGCGGGACTCGTCGACGCCTACCTTCCGGCGTGGTCCGACCGTAACAATTTCTGGACCATCGACGGCGAAACGACGCGCTGGCTGGGCGTCGTTCTCCTCGCGATCGGCGGTACGCTGCGCATCTTACCGATCTTTGTTTTGGGCGACCGTTTCAGCGGACTGGTGGCAATCCAGCCCGGACATCAACTGAAGACCGACGGGCCGTACGGCGTCATCCGCCATCCGAGCTATCTAGGACTGTTGATCGGCGCGCTCGGTTGGGGGCTGGCCTTCCGCTCGTGGATCGGCGTATTATTCGCGCTGCTCTTCGTTCCGATCGTCGTCGCGCGGATCGTCTCCGAAGAACGGCTTCTGCAATCGCAGTTCGGCGCGCAGTACGATGCGTACCGGGCGCGCACGTGGCGCTTGATTCCGCGGATCTACTAGGCGCTACTTTCCAGCGGGCTGCACGCAGGGGCCGCGCTCCTGCAGATTCCCGATCGGCACGATATGGAACGCATAGCCCGGACCGACGGTGATGTTGGTGCCGTTGACCGCTTCGGTGGCGACGATGCCGCCGCCGTACGGTATTGCGCGAAGCCCCATTTGGAACACCGACGGATCGTGCGTTAGGACGGAAGCGTCTGCGGGGTCGCCGGCGACCTGCACTTCCTGGCCGTTGACGAGCAAGAAGCGCGGTTCCAGGACGACGATGCCGTTACGCGCGCGGTTACTCGCCGGAATGGCGTTGAGCACGACGCCGTAGCCGAGCGTGCCGGCCGGAAACTCAAAGCCGTCGCTCGAGACCGTCGCGGTGGTCTTAAACTGAAAGACCTGGCCGGAGAAGCCTTCGGCCGAGTTCACCGTCGTCAGCATCTCGGCGGGTATCAGCGGATAACACTGCAGCGTCGCGCCGGCGCGCGCCGGAGCGGCCGCGACGCCCAGAGCGGCGACGAGCGAGAGCAGCACAAGGTTGAAACCTTTACGCATTGGGGCCTCCCTTGGAGCCGTGGCAATCGGACGCTTATTAGGCTATAATCCAGCGGTTGCCTTCCAAGCGTGAGGAGTTTTCAACGTGAGCGAAGATGCCGCTATGAAGATCGCCGAGCTGTTACACCAGGCCGGTGAGGTGCACCATATCGTGTTTGCCGACACCGACGGCAGCGACGACGATTGGGCGACGTTTTATTCCGACTGGCTGCTGCACCATTCCGAACTCCCGCGTCTGCTGGGCCGCGTGCCGGTGCGCAGCCATCTCACTCGCGATTTGGTGGAGCTCGACGAGCAGTACACCGCAGCGAATCCCTCGGATCCGTGGCCGGGGTGGTACGCGCAGCGGTTGATCGCGAAGTACGGCTAGCGCAGGCTTTCGGGATCGTCGATACCCTTCGTATCGATACCCGTCCCCGACACCTCCACCATCGGCGCGACCTCGAAGATGAGATCGAACTGCTGTCCCGTCTTGGCTCGCGCAAAATTCTCCAGCGCATCGACTTGGCTTGACGTAACCGGATCGCTCGAACGAACCGTCAAGGTAACGAGCGGCGGCGTGGCCAGCCAATTGAATTGCGTGTCCACGAGACGGACGCGGTGAAACGTTTGAGTGTTGGTTAACAGCTCGTGCCTTAAGGCGTACTCCAGTCGAGATTGACGCAACAGCGATACGAAGCTTAGGGCGAGGGGAATGGCAAGAACCGCGATCAATGCGATGGCAACGGCATAGGTACGCCCGGCATGACGGTTGAGCCGAAAGCCCGCTATTCCATAAACCACCATGCAAGCGACCGTTATTCCCAGCAGGTTGGTGACGTAGAGCAGAGTCGCGCCCAAGGCGAGTCCCGCTCTTCCGTGGGCGAGCTCGATGCCGATTACACACAACGGCGGCATCAAGGCTACGGCAATGGCGGTCCCGGCAAGCGATGCCGACACCGCTGGGCGGACCCTGGCAAACCCGCAAACCACGCCGGCCGCTAAGGCGATTCCCAAGTCGAGAAGCGTCGGCCTCGACCGGGCAAGTATCTCGGCGCTAAGGTTTGGAAGGGCGACGATCCTAGAAAGCAGCGCGGCCAGCGATACGGCGGCGACGCTGCCGGCGAGCAGAGTCAGCGCGCTCGCACGGAGCAGGCTAAGCCGAGCCTCCAGCGCTCCATAGGCAAAGGCTTGAATAGGCGAGATGAGCGGCGCTACGATCATGGCACCGATGATCACTGCCGAGTTGTTTATCAACAATCCAAACGTTGCAATCGTACACGACGCAAGAAGTAAAACCGCAAAGTTCAGACTCAAGACGCTGTCCGGCGTAAGCGACTTCAGCATGGCGTCCTGTCTAGCCGCATCGGCGGGCCTAATCTTAAACATAGTAGAGTTCGCCTCTGTGGAAACGCGCGTTGTGAATGGGACGCCTTTAGCGGCGCGCGACCAAGTCCCGGAAGACGCCGGGCGGCGATCCGGTGATGCTCTTGAAGGCTCGCGTCAAGTGGCTTTGATCGGCGAAACCGCAGGCGCCGGCGATATCTGCCAGTGAAGCGTTGGGGTCGACCATCCGGCGGCAGGCCTGCTGGATGCGAACGCGGGTCAGGTACTCTCCGACGGTGATGCCTTCATCGAGACGAAAGCCGCGTGAGAGCGATGCCGGGTGAATGCCGATGCGCCTTCCGAGCTCATCGAGCGCAATGCCGGTCGCGTATTCCTGACGAAGCAGACGCTTCACGTCGTTGACCCAGGCGCGCTGCGGGCGATCGCCGTCAACGAGGCGCAGCGCGATGCCGAGCATCTCGGAAACGACCGCGTCGACTTCAAAGACGTCGTCGAGCTGGTCGTGTAGGAATCGCTGCAGCAATCCGACCGCTAGCCAGACTGCTTCGCCGTGCTGCAACTCGAAGCGCCAGGCCGCGGTGTCGAACAGGTGACCGACGCGGTCCTGCCACTCGGCCTGAAACTCGATGGCGAAGAAGCGTTCCGGGCCGAGCAGTTCGTCGGAGTGCACGAAGCCGGCGGGGTGGAAGGCGATGCTGAACGGCTCGTATTGAATGGTTACGCCATCGCGGGTTTCGCGGTAGCCGCCGGCAAACGGAAGCAGAAAATACGAGAGCGCGTGCTCGTGCACGCCGATCCGGCGCGGTCGGTCGTGATAGACGACCGACAGCAGCGCACCGCCGATGGTTTTCGAACGCTCGACGTGCCCGTACCATTGGCCGGGGTTGAGCTTCTCGATCATGGCGTCTTGAACGATTTTAACATGCGCGATTGGGAAACGTCCAAGCGGCGCGCCAAGCGCTGCGACGATAATACACGCATGAAGCGTAAAGAAGCATTGGGCAGCGTTCTCGCCGGCGCGGGACTTTTACTTGGCGCGACGGCAAAAGCTCGCGCCGCCGCCACGGCGCCGATCGCTCCGGGCGCGGCGATTGCGGTTCCCAAAGACGGCCGCATAAGAGTGGCGTTCGTTATTTCGAACAACGCCAACGTGATCGACTTGGCCGGCCCGTGGGAGACCTTCCAAGACGCCATGTCCCCAAGCGGCGAGATGCCGTTCGAGCTGAGCACGATCGCCGAAACGACGCAGGTCGTCGAGACGACCGGCGGCCTGCGCATCGAGCCGACGCATTCTTTCGACACTATTCCGGCGATGCCCAACGTGGTCGTCGTGGGGGCGCAGTCGAATCACTCCGATCGGTTCATGGAGATGCTGCGCTACGTGCAGGGGAAGGTGGACGTCACGATGTCGGTGTGCACCGGCGCGTTCAAGCTGGCCATGTCGGGGATTTTGGACGGGAAGCCGGCCACGACGCATCACGAATATTACGACTCGTTCGCAAAGCAGTTTCCCAAGGTCACGCTGGTGCGCGGGCAGCGCTTCGTGGATGACGGGGCGATCGTAACGGCCGGCGGCTTAACGTCGGGGATTTCGGCCGCGCTGCACGTCGTCGCGCGCTATTACGGCGTTCCCAGTGCCGAGCGGACGGCGGCCTACATGGAGTTCGTTCCGACGACGCGACCCGCATAGCGCGGGAGCGCCTTTTGGGAAGGCTGCCTTCACGGCGAAGCGAAGGCTCGCGCGGGGGTACGCCATGAGGAGTCTATTCGGTCTTATTCTTCTGCTCGCGCTGACCGTCGCGTCGACGAGCGCGATCCGGGCATCAACCGATCGCGGTAACGACGCCGCCGCAACCGCACAGCAAACCGCCGAACCGGCTGACACCACGGAACCTTCCGAGTCGCCCGAGCCGGGCGAATCGGCGGAGCCGTCGGAAGCGCCGGACGCGATGGAGCCGGGCGACCCGCAAGAATCGCCGGAGCCTTCAGAATCGCCATTGTGAGAGTCTCGGCTATCTGCGCGAGCGTCGCGATCGCGTTCGCGACGTTGACCGAAGTGCATGCCGGCACGATGCCCGACATCAGCGGCTCGTGGTATGCCAACGGCAATCCCACCGCTCAATGCCGGATCGCCCAAAGCGGCAGCTCCGTGTCGCTGACCAACGAACAAGGCGCGACGGCGACCGGGAGCTTCACGGACCCGAGCACGCTTAGCGCGGCCTGGGGCCGCAAGCACTTAACCGGCACGATCTCGAGCGACCTGCAGACGATCAACTGGAGCGACGGTGAGTACTGGTCGCGCGCCTCTGTGCCGAGCACCCCCGTCGCCTCGCCCGCGCCAAGCAGCAGATCCGGGACATAAACGGCTTGCGCTGCGTTTAGGCGCGCTTGCGGACTGGAGCGGGTGCCGTTCGTGGCGTGCAACGAGGTCTACGTCGTTTCCGGCAAGCCCGGCGGAAAATGACTAGTCGCTAGCCGCTGCGAATTTCAGCGACTATTGTGTCGAGCGATCGGGTTAAGCTCGGGCGTCATGCCGAGCGCGGTTCTTACGATTTTGAAACGGTCGCCGCGATTCTCGACGAGGCGTTGATTTGCCACGTCGGGTTCGTGCCGGCGGACGGTCAACCGGTCGTGCTGCCGACGATTCATGCGCGCATCGATCGGGCGCTCTACCTGCATGGATCGGTGCTGGCGCGCTGGCTGAAAAATGCGGCCGGCGCAAAGCTATGCGTAACCGCAACTCTGGTGGACGACATCGTGCTGGCGCGCTCGGCATTCAACAGCTCCATGAACTATCGTTCGGCGGTGGTGATGGGCACTGCTGAGGTCGTGGAATCCGACGAAGAGCGCTGGGCCGCGCTCGAGGCAATCGTCGAACACGTCTGCCCGGGGCGGTGGGCCGACGTCCGGCTTCCGAACGACGGCGAGCTGCGGACGACGCTCGTGGTGAAGCTGCCGATCGAGGAGGCTTCGGCGAAGATTCGCAGCGGGCCGCCGGTCGATTTCGAGGGCGACCTGTCGACAGACTTCTGGGCGGGATTGCTGCCGCTGCGCACGGTTCGCGACGAGCCGATTCCGCATCCCGAGTTGCGCGCCGGTATCCCGGTTCCGCGGTATTTGAGGTAGGGTGACGGGTCGCTACTGCGCCTGGTCTTTGAAGAAGCCGGCGATGGCGCCGCTCGAATCGAGGACGAACATTAGCTGCTGACTGCCGTTCGCGAAGTTGCCGCGATAGTGGTAGCGCTGATAGCCTTCCACGGCGTCGTGGGAGACGTAGGTAAGGTCTTTGAACGCGCCGAGCGACGCGAAGGATCGATCGATCTCGGAGATCGCCGATGGCGTCAGCGCCGACTTCATTTGCGCGATCATCGGCGTTGAGGGAACGCGATGCGCGAGTATGTCCTCAAAGAATGCGGTAAAGCGGGCGGTTAGCGACGGATCGGGTGCCGGCCCCGGGCTTGCCGGCGGGCTGTCTTGGAAGAAGCCGACGATCGTGCCGCTGGAGTCGGTGACGAAGATTACCGGCAGCTGCCCCTTCTCGCAGACCGCGAGATAGTGGTAGCGACGGTACTTGTCCATCGATTCCTGGCTGACGTACTGCAGGCGCTGGAACGCTCCATACGACGTAAAGAAGCCTTGGATCTCCTTCTTCAAGCTGGGCGTGAAGCCCGAACGCATTGCCGGCGAGATGCCCGAAGGCGTATGGCCGGCGAGCACGTCTTTCACGAAGGTCGTGAAGTGCGCGGTCGTAGCGGTGCTTACGGTGCTAGCGCTCTGCGCGTACGACGGCGCAGCGCACGAGAGGAGCGCCGCGAGGACGAGGAGGGCGAGTTTGGCGGCGCGTTCGCGCAGCTTGGTGCGCGCCAGCTCGATGCGCCGGGCGCGGGTTTCGAGTTTTTTGGCGTCTTCAATCCACATCACATACTCTTTACGGTGCGAATACGACATCTCGTTGTAGGCGCGGCGTTCGGCGGCACTCATCGCCCGGGCAAAGTCCTTGGGCAATGCGACGGTGCGTTCCTCATGGTCGGCTTCGAGCGCGACGGTAATGCGCTTGCCGCGCTCCACACCGGCGGCCTTGCGCAGGGCGCCCGGAACGCCGATCATCGGGCCCATCCCCATGTTGCAGATCGTCGTGCGGTGCTCGGCGCCGTTGATGGTGACGCGGACCGGCACGCGAACCTTTCCCCCGAACGTCTTCATCACCGCGGCCGGAACGAGAACGTAGGTCGCCGTTGAATCGGGACGGCCGTGGAGCAGCGCGCGGAACTCCTTTATCACGCCGGCAAATTTCGTGGCTTTAGGTGGTGCGCCTTTCACTTAGCCTTACTTTAACCTCGCGTATAGGAATGCGTCGGAGATGGCGCCGTCGCGACCGACGTAGAGCGAGCGCAGCCTCCCTTCGAGGGTGAAGCCGCATTTTTCGAGGACGCGAATCGAGGCGCGATTTTCGACGAAGACGCTGGCCTCGAGGCGGCGCAGGCCTCCCGCGATTAGTGCGCGATCGGCGAGCATTCCAGCGGCTTCGGTGGCAATGCCGCGTCCCCAGTACGAACGGCCCAGCCAGTAACCGAACATCGCAACCCCTTCACGCTCGCTCTCGAGGGGTTCGATGCCCAGTCCGCCCGCCAACGCACCGGCCACCTCGATAACGAGATAGGTGCTGCCGCTCCGATCCGCAACCGCGTGCGCGACCCACTCTTGCGCGTCACGCATCGTATAGGGATGGGGAAAACGCTGCGTCATCCACCGCGCGACCAAAAAGTCGTCGGCCTGCCGCTGCAGCGCAATGGCGTCGTCAACACGATAGGGGCGCAAGCGGCAGAGGCGCCCTATCACCGCGATCGCTCGTCCTTCGACTTCACGCCTTCGGCGCTCCGCTCGGGATGACGGCTATGCGCGTTTCCAAACGAGGACGTTGGAGGTACCCCAGATCTCCGGCGGCAGCGTTCGGATCGTGAGACGGTCGCCTTCGAGCGTAAAACGCCGCTCGAGCGTCGTTCCGATGAGGTTGGTGAAGACGCTTACCTCGACGTGATGAAAAACACGATCGCCGCGCACTTCGTAACGCCCGGCATAAGCGAGAAAGTTTTGCAGCGCCTGCGTGCGCGCTTCCTCCGAGGACGCCGTGCCCGAGGGCGAGGTCAGCGCCGGACGATGCGTGCCGGCCAAGACGGCCGACATGCGCGAATCGGCGCTGTAGATGAGATAGCCGACGGGCTCGGGGCCGAAGCGGGGCTGGGACTTTCCGCCGGGCTCGTCGACGTTGAAGCTGACCAGGCTCCAGGCACCGACGACGCCTTCGGCGGCGGGCGCTTCGATGGGTGCGGCGCCGGCGGCGGCGAGCAGACCGAACCCCGCGGCCATTTGGAGAATGCCGCGGCGCGAGTAACCTTGAAACTGCTGCGGGTGGCGTACGGTAGATAATGGCATGATTGGACGGGCATTCGCCGCGCTCGCGGTTTCGCTTTCCATCGCGCAGGCCGACGCGGACGGCATCTTTAAGGCCGGCGATTTTTCCGCGGCGGCGGTGGTGTACGAGCGCCAAGTGCAGAACGATCCGAGCGACACCGCGGCAGCGCTAAATCTCGGCGCGATTCGCTTATACGAAAACGATTTGACCGCGGCCGCGCCATTGTTGCGCGCGGTCGCGACAGCCGATCCGCAGAACGCGCGGGCGGCGGCGCTGCTCAAAGAACTTACTCGGCGCGTCGACGAAGCCGCACGGCGGAGCACCATCTCCGGCGCTGAGGCTGCGGTGCCGTTCGTTACGTCGGACCCATTGCCGGTGGTGCACGTCGTCGCCAACGGGGTGGCCGCGAACTTTTTGGTGGATACCGGCGGCACCGTCGAGCTCGAACCGGAGTTTGCGTCGCGGGCCGGCGTTACGATGGAGCAGGGCAGCGGCACCGGCGTCTTTGCCGGAGGAAAGACGGCCGCGCTGCGCAGCGGGACGCTGCATTCGCTCGCGATTGGAAGCGCGACGGCCTACGACGTACCGGTGCACGTGTTTCCCAGCCATGCCGGCGCCTTGTTCAAAGGGGAAACGATCGACGGCATCGTCGGGACGACGTACTTCGAGCGGTTCCTGGTGACGATCGACTACCCGCGGCAGCGGCTGGTTTTGCGCCCGCGCTCGAAGGCCGCGTCAGCGGCGTTGCAGGCAGAGGCCGCGAAGGCGGGAGCGGCGGTGGTGCCGTGCTATCTCGTCGGCGACCATTTCGTGATGGCGCGTGCCGAAGTCAACGGCGCGCCGGCGGGCCTCTTTCTCTTCGATTCCGGATTGGCCGGCGGCGGGTTAATGCCGACGCAAGAGTTGATCGATGCGGCCGGCATCACGCTCGACCAGTCGCATGCCGGCACCGGAATCGGCGGTGCCGGTGCGGTGACTGCGGTTCCGTTCACCGCCGATCGCATCGCAGTGGGCACCGCCGTTCAGCGCAAGGTTCCCGGCCTGTACACGCCGGAGGGAACGCCGCTCGGCCGGTTTCCCTTTACGGTTTGGGGACTGATTTCAAACGACTTTCTGAAGCACTATGCTTATACGGTTGATTTTGATGCGATGAAGATCGTGCTTCAATAAAGCGGGGCGCTGCAACGACGTGGCCGGATTCTGGACCGACGGCAAAACCCTTATCGGAGCGGATTTGAGTCCCTACAGCTATCCGGAGCCGAATAACGTACCCTTCCCTGCGCTATCCGCACGGTCAATCCTACATCCGCTTTCGTGAAACTCGGCGAGTCGCGCTTGCGTAGGAGGGTGCGTGGGGGTGTTCGATGCCCTGATTCTGGGCCTGTGGCTCACGTTTCTCGGATACTGGTTTTTCGCGGCGATGCGGGTGAAGCGGAGGGCCGGGGGTACGCCGTGGAGAGGGGCCGTTCTTCGCGCGACCGCGGCCATCGGTATCCTCGTGTTAATACGAGAGTTGTTTCGCCTGCACGTCTGGCGCAACGTGCCGCTCGCCCTTACGCACGTTGACCCAATCATGGCGAGCGCCGGCGTGGCGATTTGCGGGCTTGGCGTCGGACTTGCAATCTGGGCGCGAGTCTATCTCGGGCGGAACTGGGGCATGCCGATGTCGCTACGCGAAGGGCACGAACTGGTGACGACCGGCCCTTACGCGTTCGTGCGCCATCCGATCTACACCGGCATTCTCCTGGCATTGGCCGGGACGACGCTAGTGCACTGGTATCCTCGGGTCGTGCTGCTGCCGGTCCTCTTCGCGTATTTTATCTATGCGGCTCGCGTGGAAGAGCGCAGCATGCGGGAGAACTTTCCGAACGAGTACCCGGCCTACGTCAAGCGCACGAAAATGGTGATTCCGTTCGTTTTATAAGGGCCGCGCGGCGACGCTCGCAGGGCTTCGTTTTCCGTGGCAGAAGCAGGCGGGCCATGAAGTCGTCTAGTGGTGTAGGCGACGACGCAGCGGTTCTGCCGCGCGTGTTGGCGCACTATCGCCTTACGGCCCCGGCGATCGAGTCCAGCCTCGGCGGGACGCCGATCGTATTCCGTAACTTTCCGGCCGGCTTGGAAAGGGACGGCATCTTCCACCCCACAGTCGGTTCCGTTGACGGCGACCAAGCTGCTGTGGTGCATTCATGCGAAGTACGCGATCGAGTTCTACACGTGGGCGCCTTTGCCGGATGACGGGGACCGCTTGCGCTTCGCGCGTCTTCTGCTTCTGCCGCCGCAAGGCGTGGATTTCGAGCGGATCAAGCTCGCCGCGCTGGCGGTGCGCGCGCTGCTCTTCGATCGAGCCACGCTCGAAGCCGTGCCGCTGCTCGACGGCGGCTCGGCCTGACTGGTTCCCGTGGCCCGCGACCTCGCAGCGCTTCGGGTCCACGGCGTGAGGTACGGCATTCAGCCCATGATGCGAACAACGGGGCGCAGTATTGCATTGGCACAACGAGGAACTTGGCTGGCCTTGCGCTTACGATCGGCGCGGCTGCGCTTTTTGCCGGTCGGGTGGGTGTTAGCCCGGGTTGGGGTTATTACGCTTTAAGCGTAGCTGATCGATAGAAGTGACGAGGAACCAAAGATCAGAGTAAGGTGGTTCTAGGCCAGTCAATCGTTTCGTGTCGCGAACGTCTTTGATTGCTGCATCTAGCGCAAGCCTCACGCACTCGTTCCAAGGTAGAGATTCTAGGAACGCGTCTATTTCGTAGCCGCTGCAACCCCACGCCTTCAGCTTACCTTCCGACAGTGGTTCAAATATCTCGAACCCAAGAATCACCTGCCCGGCGTCGGCGATCTCACACAAAGCAGCTTCGATGTCGTCGCCGCCCCAGCACACCTCGCCGTTAGGCCGCACATGGGCTTTTCGACGCAGCGGTTCGGAAACGACCTGATCTTCTCGCACAATCTACCAAGGTGGATTTCCGCTTTAGACCGGAGTCACACCTTGCTTTGACTAAGCCGCACACCCGACCGTACTAGGATGACCGCGATGAAGTCCGAAATCGCGCGCAGGGAAACTCCATGAAAGCTGCCGTCGTTTCCGCTCCCGACGCTACCCCGGAATACGGTGAGTTTTCCGAGCCCCGGGTTGACGACGGCTACGAGCTTGTCGAGCTGGTAGCCGCGGGGCTCCACCCGGTCGTACGATCGCTTGCGGCCGGGCGACATTACGGAAGCACGCAGTCGTGGCCCCTCGTCCCGGGCATCGACGTCGTCGCTCGTACTCCGGCCGGCGACTTCGTCTACACGGGCTTCGTGCGTCCCCCGCACGGCACGTTCGCGCAGCGAATGGCGGTACCCAAAGCGATGCGCATCCCGCTACCTCCCGGAGCCGACCCCGTGAAGGTCGCCGGCGGATTGAATCCGGCCTTCGCATCGTGGTTGCCGCTCAAGGCGCGCGTTGGCGAGATCGGCTCGCCGGCAACGGTCTTGGTTCTCGGCGTGACCGGCATGGCCGGATATCTCGCCGTGCAACACGCGCGCCTCCTCGGCGCAAGCCGCGTCGTCGGCGTGGGACGCAATCCGGCACGTCTTGCGCGCGCCGCGGCGCTTGGGGCTGCAACCATCGCCCTGAGCGGCAATCGCGAGGCCGATGTCGCGGCAATCCTCGACGCTCTAGGCGGTACGACACCGAGCATCGTGCTCGACTTTCTGTGGGCGTCGGCAGCCGAGACTGCCTTCGCTTCGCTTGCAAGACGCGGGCTTCAAGAAGATAACGCCGACATCGCTTACGTGCAAATCGGCGCTACGGCCGGCCCCGAGGCAGCCGTCCCGGCGGCGCTCTTGCGAAGCCGCCGCATTCGCATCTCCGGCAGCGGTGCGGGTTCCGCGCACATTGCCGATATCATGGCCGAAGTCCCCGCCTACATGCAGCTCATTGCAGACCATAGCGTCGACGTCCCGACCAAGACAGTGCCGCTTTCATCGATCTCGGAAGCTTGGACCGCATCGGCGGACGGCACCTACAGGATTGTCGTCGTTCCTTAATCGACGTACGGCGCCGATTACGGCGCGATGCGAAACACGGTTCCCCATGCCTCATTTCCACCGTTGCGGGCGGTTCCGTATAGAAATCCCTGGTACGCGATTAGCGACGCCATCGGCGTAGCTCCGTCACCGCCTTCAAAATAGTGGAGAACCGTAAAGCTGCCGTCGGGAGCGATGCGAAACAGGCTTCCAGCACCGAACTCTTGGTAACTGGAACCGCTGCAGCAGGTGAAACCATTTCCCCACTCACCACCGGAGCAGGCCACACCGTACAATCGTCCGTTATAGGCGAGCAGGGGCGCAGACGGCCTCACGCCCTCGTTCAGCACGAATTTGTGGAGCGTGCGTTCGCGATCCCCGATCTTGAAAGCGGCGATCGTTCCGCACCCATCGTTACAAGAAGAGTCGCCGCCGTTGGCGGTCGTAAGGTAAAACGTGCCATCGAGCATCGTGAGCCCAATGGGCGCAGCGCCATCGGCGGTGCCGCCTTTAAAACTATAAAGTACGGTCTCCTTTCCCGACGGCGTCAGCGAGAAGATCGTGCCGCGGTCGTGCGAACCGCCGGCAATGGTTACGCCATAGAGCACTCCGTTCACGACCATCAGCTTTCCAGTCGGATAGGCCCCGTCGCCGGGGGCACCACTGAAGCGATGGACTACGCGCTCCTTGCCGGAGGGAGTTACGGCAAACACGCCGCCGTCGTGCTGGGCGCCGCCGCCGTTGGAAGCGGTTCCATACATCGTGCCGTTGAGTTGCACCAAACCATTTGTCGGACCAGAAACGTCGGACGACTTCTTAAAGCTGTAGACGACGTGCTCACGGCCGGTCGTCGTTATGGCAAAGACGGCCCCGACGTGCTTCGATCCGCCCTCGGGCGCCGTGCTATACAGCGTGTTATCGATCGCCAACAGATCGGCTTGGGGGTCTTCGGGACCGCGTACGTCGGTGAATCGATACAAGACCGTCTCGGCACCGCCGGTCGTGAGCTTATAAACCGTTCCGTAGGAATGCCCGCCCCAGGTGGTCGTGCCAAAGAAGCGGCCGTTATGAACGGTCAATCCGGCTGCCGGCCACGAACCGTCGTGACCGCCGCCAAAACTATATAAGAGCGAATAGCCGCTTCCCGACGCGTCGCGCACGAAAGGAGCCGTAGGGCGCGCGGCGACCTGCGGCAGACCACCCTCGGCCGGCCGGGCGCAGCCGGGGAGCGCCGTCGCGACCAGGCTCACGATTACGATCCAACTCCTGAGATCCAGTATCTTCATTCCACCGGCAGTTTCCACGGTTCCATAAACGGAGGCGAACCAAGAGAAGTTCCCAATCGCTACCAAATGGCCGCCCGGGACTACCGGATCCGCGGTGCCACGCTGACGGTAACGCCCACCAAGTAGTAGCCGTCGATTGAAATTTCTTTGACCTGCTCGCCGCCGCGCGGATAGTTCCAGAAACCGATTTCGGCGTTCGCATTCTCCGGCTGGATGACCGTGCCGCCCTGAATCCAAAACTGAAACGGTGTGAACGTGTTGGGCGTGGACGCGAGCCTCGTCGTGCCGACGATCTTAGCGGCCGAACCGGAGACGCGCATGCGGGCGAGGGCGAACGCGTTCAATCCCTGCCTTTGCCCGACGATGAGGTGGCGGCCGTCCCATTGAAGCGCGAATCCCGTTCCGACCTTTCCGGGAGCCTTGATTTCGCGCAACGCGCTGCCGCCCTTGGGCAGTTCCGCGAGCGCGAAGGTGCGTCCGCTGTCGTTGTGCTCGCCGTCGACGAAGAGATTGCCTCGGTCGTCGAACGTGCAAAAGAAGAACTCGGAAACGTCGGGCAGCCCATAAAGTTGCGGGGTGCTCGAGCCATGCTTAAAGATCGCTACATTGCCGGTGGCGCTCGCGACGCCGAGGTCTCCCGTATTCGGATCGACGGAGCAGCCGACCGGTAAAATTGAGTCGTTCTCGAGTTGAGCGATCGGCTCGCTGCCGCCGTGGGCAAACTCGAAGATGGAAAAACCCTCGCCCATTGCCATGAAGACGTTCCCGCTCTTATCCGTGCAGAGCCCGAAGGCGGGACCAAATCCGAACGCGCAGGAGTTTATCGTTTGGACGAGCTTTCCGCGAGGATAGGTGAAGACGTTTACGTCGCAGTTATAGATGCTCGACGCATAAAGAAGGTCGTTGCCGCGCGGGGCTTGCGCCAGCGCACCCGGGGGAGCCACGGGCGGCATGCCATCCTGCGCTTGCCGGGTGACACCGCATCCCGCAAGCAACGTCAAAGCGACGCTCGCACCGAGCGCCCGAAAACCGGTGTTCGCCATACGCGCGCTCCTCTACCAACCCCGATTCTTCAGATGAATCCGCCGGCCTCCGCTGAGTCCGCCGGCCTCCGCTGGGTCACCGCGTCTCGCCGTGCAGCAGAGTAACCGGGCTGATCCCGCCGCTGCCGCCGGGCCGAAGGAAGCGAACGGGCGCCGGCAGGCTGTCGGCCTCCTTGCGGGAAGAATCGCCACCGGAGGTTTGCCTGATGAAACACTCTTTACTGGTGTTCGCGCTGGCGTTGCCGTTACTCGCCGGATGCGGCGCCGGCGCATCGAATCAGCTGCCCGGCCTCGGCACCGGCCACCCGCAAACGGTGCCCGCTAAATCGGGCAGCAGCGTTTATTGGTCGCTCTTCTACGCCGGGGCCGACCCGCAAGTCGAGATCGCCAAAGCGCCTTTAACATCGAAGTCGAAAGTAACCGACATCGACGGCAACTCCCACAACCTGCTCGTGTGCGCGAACGCGATGCGCTTTGTCGGATCGAAGCTGTGGATCATGAACCTTTCCCCATGTCACGGTTCGGGCGAAAGCATCGTGCAGGTCTACTCGCTGCCGTTAAAGGCAGACAGCGCGCCCGAACTGACGTTCATCCTGACCGGCCCGATGGATGCCGACCACATGACCTTCGACTCGTCTGGCAATCTGTGGGTGCCGTCGTACAACACCAATACCGTCTACGAATACGAGGGGCCGTTTACCTCGAGCGGGACCTTGTCGCCGGCGATCACGCTCACCCGCGGCTTCAACGTTCCGCAAGGCTTGGGCTTCGACTCCAAAGGAAATCTCTACGTCGCCAACACCGGAACGACCAACGGAAAGAATGCCATCACCGTCTATAAGGCGCCGATTTCCGACCGCAAGCCCTATTACCTCAAGGGCGTTATCTCGCCAAGCGGTCTGACCTTCGATAAGAACGGCAATTTATTTGCGTCGTCAAACGGAACGACCGGCGCGATCGCGGAGTACGCGAGCGATCACCTCAAATCGGGCAGTACGCCCTCGATCGTCGACTCGACGGGGCTGGCATCGAGCCCGTACAGCGCCGACCTCAACTTCGACGCGGCGGGCAACTTGTACGACGCGGACTGCAGCAGTACGCCGGGCGTCTACTCGTATCCGACCGCCACAAAGAAATTCAGCTCGAGCTTAAAGCCGGCGTTCTACACGAATGACGCGATCACGACGATCGGGTGCGTCTGGGGAGTGGCCGTACACTAAATCGCCGTACTCGATCACCAGGATATCGCCGCTAAGGCGATGCGCGAGATTTTGAACGGCGGCTGAGCGCCACGCTGCCCACGGGCACGTTGGACTCCAAGATCTCCTGCTTCTCGTTTCCCTTGGGGTAGTTGAAAACCAGAACGTCCCACCTCACGATGTACCGGTCGTAATAGTACTGATTGTTCACGATGGCTTTTCTGCCGGCGAGAATATACTGGACGGCCTCGTAGGCGGGGTAAAGCGACGTCGAGCCGGCGTACGTGCCCTCACTGCCGCTTATGGTATACCGCGCGATGTGCGGAACGACCGGCTGCCCGACGGCGAGGTATTGCCCGTCCCACTGCAGCCCGCCCATCCAGCTGACCCCGTATTCGAGGTTAATTGGCTCCAGCGCGTTGGTTCCACGCGATAACTCGGCAAGTTCGAAGTCGTAGCCATAGCCGTGCGCCGGAATGCCGTCGACAAAAAGATTGCCGGCGTTGTCGTAGGCACAGAATGCGTAGCTGAAAATTTCGCGCTCGGTATACGTTTTCGCCTTCCCTTTTGCTTTACGGTAGATCGCGAGGTTGGCGCCGTCTCCGCTCACGGTTCCCGCAGTCGTGACGGCGAGATCGCCGCTAGCCCGATCGACGGCACACGCGAAAGCACCGCTCCCAGGCACGGATAGCGTGCGCAGCGCCGACGTTCCACCGTGCGCGTATTCGGCAACGGTGTTCTTCGTGAAGTCGGTAATGTAAACGTCGCCCTTCTTATCGGTGCAACTGCCATAGGGAGTGGAAAAGCCGGTCAGTTGCCCCTGCAACTGGCCTTGCGGGTAGGAGTACACGTCGACCGTCCCATCCGTGATCGTGACGTAGAGGAGGTCGTCTTTACGCGTGTCGGCGGCCATCCACGATTTGAGGCCGGCGATGCGCGCCGGTCGAGTTACGGCCGGAACAGGCGGCGTGACGCCGGGTGCGGACGGCGCACCGCCGCAGCCGCCAAGCAGCGACGCTGCGGCACAGAGAGCGACGGCATTGCGGCGGTCCGGGTTGCGGTGGAAGCCGTCAGGCATACGATGCCGCCACCCGTCCCTTCGCACCAGCGACGGCTCGAGCTCCCGCGACGATGGCCGCTGCCATTGCGAGCTTATAATCGTTGTTCCATGGTGGTCCAACGGCACCGCGCATCTGAAGGAAGCGATTGTCGAAGTCGGCGCGCAACACCTGGCTCGCCGCGGCAAATGCTTTCTTGGGATCGTAAAAGTGAACGGGCCAACCGCGCGCCTCGGCGGAATCGGCTAATGCCTTACGGTACATCACCCAGTCGGCCACGTTGCGTGCGCGGTAGTCGCTGAGTCGTTCGGCAATGGTCGGCGGAAGTGGCTGGTAGTCGCGAAGGGCGATACCGAGAACGTGCGGCACGGCCGTCGCGACTGCGTCAAACGCGAGTGCTGCGTGCCGCTCCGCCGAAAGCCTCACGCGCTCGATCAAGGCGACGGCCTCGTCGAGCGGGAGCATCTGCGCCTCGTGGTGGTGGGGGATTGCCGGCAGATCGTCGTCCACGAGCTCTACGCGGCGACGGTCGAGGAGCGTCCCATCGCGCGCCACCGTCACCAGCACCGCCCAACCGCCGTGATCCGATACCCCGATGATGCCGCCCGGTTTTGACACGATGTTTCCTCTCAAATCAAGGTGGGCGTTGAGTTTAGAGCTTAATCGAAAAGATCGTTCCGCGTCCACCGTGGTAATAACTTTAGAGAGTTCCATTGAGCTCGGCGAGACCGGCCGATAAACGAGCTCCGCCCGGTGCCAGGTGGCAAGCGCTCCCGGCGGGGAAAGCTAGGCCAACGGTGTCGACACCCCACTTGTCGTCGTGCAGCCGCCGCGTGATGAAAGAGCGTTCAAAGATGGCCATTACGATCAAGCAAACCCACAAAGTCTCCGACGACGAGCTTCGTGAGTTGTCGCGTCAAAATCCAGGATACCAATTCGAACGGGATGGCAAGGGCCGGCTAGTTGTGAGCCCGACCGGCGGTCAGAGCGGTCGCCGGTCAGCCGAAGTTCTCGCACAGCTGCGAAATTGGGCTCGCCTGCGAGATTCAGGCCCCGTTTTCGACTCGTCAACCGGCTTTAAACTTCCCGACGGATCGTTACGCTCGCCTGATGCGGCGTGGATCCGCAAGGAACGATGGGAGTCGCTAAGCGAGCAAGACCGCGAGGGATTCCCGCCGCTTTGTCCGGATGCCGTCTTTGAGATGCTCTCGCGAACCGATTCGGCTGAAGAGTTGCGCGCTAAGCTGCGGACGTACATTGAAAATGGCGCGCAACTGGCGGTGATGATCGACGCATACAACTGCAGGGTCGACGTGCTGACTGCCAGCGGGCAGGTTCAACCCGCTTACGACGTGGTGGACTTCGATCGAGACCTTCCCGGGTTCAGCCTCGACCTTCGGACTCTAGATTCATAGGTTACGGGTCGGGTGGAATCGCGGCCGTTAGTATTGCGGTCCAAGGGCCAACGCCACGGGCGGGCCGTACTTCCCGCTTTCGACCGAGTGGACGGGCTGTTGCGTATTTGGCGCGTAGACGGTCACGCTTCCCTGGTGGCCGTACGCCCCGTTCGCGACGTAAAGGTTGTCGTCGCCGTCTAGCGCCAGCGCAACCGGATCGTTTATCCCGCTGCTGATTTCGTACGCCGGTGAAGAACTGCCCGGCGCGTAGACCGAAATCCAACCGCTCGCCGATGGATCGCCGGTATTACCAACGTAGAGCGTCCCGGCCGGGTCGACAGCGAACGCGTTTGGGCCCGCGATGCCGTCGGCGAGCGTGCGTAGACGCCGGGTCGAGTTCGGCGCGTATTCGATTACCTTATCCCAGTTCGCTGCGAACAGGTCTCCGGAGCCGTCAACGGCGAGGACGCCGGGCCATTTGAGGCCGCTGGTAATCTTACGCGAAACTGAAGTCGAACCCGCGGCATATTCCGTGATCGATGCGTGGTGTTGGCTGGAGCCCGCGTTTCCGACGTAGACATTATCGGCCGCATCCACCGCCATCGCTACCGGCATGTGAATACCTTGCGTGATGGTTCGCAGCGGCTTCTTCTGTCCCGGGGCATAAATCAGAATCGCGTCCCGCTCTTCGCGACGTCTCGGACGCATCTGCGGAAGGCACGAAATACATCGGTCGACGTAGAGGTTGCCCGACCCGTCTAGGGCGAGCGTCAACGCGCCATAGACCTCGATCTTTCTCGAGGTGCGCCTGCTTCCCGATGTGAACTCGGTTATAGAAGAAAACGCGATCGCGCGGGGATCGTACGTGCCCCGAACCAGCCGGCTGTCGAATCCTCGTAGCCCAGGCTTGTACACGCTGACATCACCGTGGTTCAAAACGCCGCAGCAGTTCGCAGTGTAAACGTAGGGTCCCGACGTAAAATGACTCCTCGCAGCGCCGCCTGAACCCATCGAGGTTGAGCCGGGGAAGGCCGGCTGCGATTGGCTACAGCCCGCCATTATCGCCACGACCACGCAGCCGGTAAGCGCGTAACGGCACATTTATCCAAGCTTTACTTCGGCTTGGCGCGGCCGGGCACCCACAGCTAAAGGGCCGATCGGTCCGGCTAACGTAGCTTTAGCGCCCTATGTGGTCGGCCGTTCCCCGACAGCCCCGCGTTCGATGAGACGCTCTTTTCTTGCGCGGGCGTTGGCGATTGCCACGCTATCGACCGTTGCAGGTTGCGGAGCGTACGGCACGGTGCCGATTTCAAGCGTGCCGGCGGCCAAAGAGCGCATCTGGCCCGGCCCGTTCATCTTCGTTACCCAAAACAACTCGACGGTTCAAGTTTTTTCGTATCCAAAAGCAAAGCTGCTCTACACGCTGACCGGCTTCGGAGGCGTCGGCGGCGCCTGCGCGGATCGAGAAGGTCACGCGTACATCGCCGACCCTGGGAAGAGCACGATTGTTGAATATTCGCCGGGCGAAGTCAATCCGATCGCGGTCCTGAACGACCAGGACTATCAGCCGACGGACTGCGCGATCGACCCGACCACGGGCAACGTTGCGGTCGCGAACGAGTATTCACACGACTATACCAGCGGGACGATTGCCATTTATAACAAGACTAGCGCGAGACCGCGAATACTAACCGATCCGAATATTTTCCGGCCGGAACACCTCGGATACGACGACGAGGGAAACCTGTACGTCGACGGATACACCCAGGGTCTCGACATCGACCTCGATATGCTGCCGGCCCGCTCGACGGTATTTACGAATCTGACGCTGGAGATCGCACTCGGCAACCCCGGTTCGGTGCAGTGGGACGGCAAGTACCTCGCGCTCAGTGACAGGGTCAGCAACGTCATCTATCAGCTTGAAATCGTCGGGAATCACGCCAACGAAGTGAGCTCGAGCGTACTCAATGGGGTCAACTACGGGCTCAACGCGTTCTGGATCGCCGGCGGAAAAGTCGTGGGCGTTTCATCGATCGATAAGTTGATAGGAATCTGGAAATATCCGGCCGGTGGAAGCGCTCAGAAGCTTGTGACAGTCAATGGTTCGTATGGGCCGCTAGGAGTAACGGTGACCACGGGATCCGGAGCACCATCCGGCCCCAAGGAGCAGCGCGCCGACGGTTGCGACTTCGTCGGGTGTCCCGGTCGTCGTGATCGGTCTGCCGGCAAGACGTGTTTGCCGGCGGCGACGCGTCGCGCGACCGCTTGCCCGATCGACCCAGCGCCAATAACTACGACAACATCGGTCACGGCTCGGCAGCGATGGCCAGAGTCGCCTGCGTGGCGGCAGCATTGACGTCTTCCCATTTGCCGCCTTTGGAGACGCTCGGAACATGCAGCAAGACTAAGACGTCGTTGTGGACCGCGTCAGACATCCCGGGATAGGCAGCAAACTTCGCTAGCGCGCCGCGAAAAGCGTCATCGCTTTGCGCGTCTTTAGTAGCCGCGGCATTGTACGCGACCTGCGCGGCAACCGCCCCAATAAAGAACGCCTCGCGGCGACGCGCGGGCCAGCTCGGGCGCGGTCCCAGCGTTGCAAGCCGTGCGAAAACCGTGTGATAGGCGGCCGGATCCGACGGGATCTCCGAACCGAAAGCCGTTACTAGTTTTTCCACGGAGACGCCGTCGCCCGTCGCCTGGTGAACCTTCCCGACATCGTTCAAGGTAGCAATCGCAAAGGCACGGCTCTCCGGGCGAGAGAGGGCGAGGGGCGAGTCCGCCAACTCTTCGACCGTAGCATAGTACAGGCCGAGTCGCGCGTCGCTTCCGGCCGAATCGCCGGTACGCATCACCGGATAAGCGGTCACCGGCACCGCGGAGTTTAACATGGACTGCAGCGGCTTTAGCCTTTCGAAAGCCGTTCCACTAGAAGCGATGGCAGTTCCGTAGCCTTCCGGAGCACTCGCCGCGTGAGCGGTCAAATCGCCGAGGTAGTGTGCGACGTAGGGGGTGGTCGCATCGTTTTGCGGCAGACTCGCCGCTATCGAAACAATGCCGGCCGTGTACCACCACGCATAGGCCGGATCGGACTTCCAGGTGCTTTCCGGTACGTAGGATCCGTCCCAGTTCTGGAGGCGCAGCGCAACGTCTCCAGTTGCGAACCACTTTTCGATCGTCGCGTACTCTTCTCTAGGACCCGCGATGCTCTCCACGACGTGAAGATCATCCATGCAGCGCGCCCGTTCCAGAACGATCGCGCAGGTGGCCGGCATGACGGTATCTTGGAAAAGACGTTCGTACGACTGTCCCCCGGCGTAGGCACGGAGCGCCCCGGCCGCAGGCGTTGCGGGACCCTCTGCCGCGGCGGCGAGCGGCAACAGCGCCAAGACGGCTAACGCGGTCATCGTTCGATTACGCACGGCGATCGTTAGTTTCGCCCTGCCTCCGCATCATCATTGCGGGATAGGGTCTTGGCCGGGCCGACTCCGGGCCGAGTCAGGGTGCAGGAGCGAAACGGCGACTCATCCGACTAACGACGCATGCGCACGGCGCGCCAAATATTACTCAGATCGCTGATTGGGTTGGCGAGCATTTTGTCGATCGGCGCAACGCCTCGGGCCGATACGTCCGCGCCCGGCGGAGGTCTGCGCATCAATCCGAACGGCACTTATGGTGCGCTTGGAGTTTGGACGTACGAATATCCCAACGGTACGTACAGCCATGGCGACGTCGTCGTCGGCACCAACGAGACGCTCATCATGCCCGCACCCAATCCTGCGCCGGGCAGCGTGCTTGACGGTATCTTTATCAAGCAGCATCCCTTCGACACGCTTGGATACCCGCTGCACGTATCGCTCGTTGACAAATCGTTCGCGCAGATAAAGAAGTTAGACGTCATCGTTAACGAAAATGGCGAAACCTGGACTTACTCCGGCGGCGATCCAGCGGCCAAGGAGACTGGCGGCTCGGGAGCGAGTTCGCTCGCGTTTCGGTCGGTCGGTCCGATTCCCGCCGACGGCCCGATTCCAAGCGAGCTGCAAAGCGCGTTTGCCTTCGCGCAACACACGATGAGCTCGATCGAAAACCTGCCCGACGCGCAGAAGTCCCTCAAAAATTACTCGGCGCTTTTCACGATAACCGGCGACACAGTTTGGGTCGAACTGGGACCGGCTTTTGCAAACGGTGAAGCACCGCACGTTGGCTGTCAAACACAGCTGGGAAGAGACATGGTCTTCGGCTACGACGCGAAAGCGACCGCGTCAGGCGATGTGGTTTCGAAATGGGTGCAGTGCTTCTAAGCTCTCGTGGTCAGTCGCGCACCGGATTCCGCAGCCGTAAAGCTAAGCGGCGGCGCTATCTCTAACGCCGCCGCAAAATGGCTCGGTTTGACGTCGTCGATCATCGGTATGTGCCGGTCGCTATCCGTCCGACGAGCCGGGTGAACTCTTCCAACCCGTTCGGGGCGGTCAGGACGTCGAGAGGCCGCCGACCGTCGCCGGCCATAGGGTGATGCAACCAACGCGCGATCCGCCCGTCGTCCGCGAAGATAAGTTCGAGCTGGTTCCAAGCGTGCGCAAGGCTCGCAAGGGCGGTTTGAGCTTCTTCTCGGCACGGATTCTTGCGGAGAGTCTCATAGTTCTCGCCAAGAACCCGCGCGAGCTGACTTAGCTTAAGATCGAGTAGCCGAGCGACCAAAAAAGCGTCGATCCGCCCGTTTGACGGTTCCACCTTCTCCTACTGGCGAACCGCAGCGCCCCGGTCGAGTCGCCAAAACTGCAGAGTACCCGCACAAACGACAAGGGCGCGTCTAGCGAGCATTGACTTTTTCAAACGATTGCACGAGGACTTGACGACGGGCAGTTAACGATGAGACAGGTCAGGGTTGTCGCGATCCGTGTAGAGATCATCGTCAGCCAGGTGCCGACAATCGTACCGATCATCCAGTTGAAGCGAGTGTCCATCGCGTTGAAGCGCGAGTCGATCGCACCAGCGAGGAACAACTCGAAGCGCCGGCGCCGGTTCCGCACGGGCTCAACGCAAGCTTGACGCTCGGCATCTGCTTCGGAGGTTGCGGCGGGGTTCGCATTCCGGTGGGCAACGAAACGGCGTTGCCGGTTATCGCGACGGTTTCGACCAAGGATCGCGACTACAGCGCTTCGCCGATCGGCGATGCGGTTCTAGACGGCGTCGACACTTACTATCTTTCGCTGGTGCCGCTGCGCCGGCCGAAAGTTAACCGTTTACCGCGGCAGGCCGTGCTGGCCGGTAACTTCACGATGGCTCCGCTCATCGACGTCCCATGGATGGTCGGGTTCTCGGTAATAAACGGCGCTCCGTTTACGATCGGCCGCTCGTAACGCGTCCGAAACCGACTCGACACTCGCAGAACCCTGAGGCGGGGGCAACGCGGCGGGCCGTCGAAGCCCGCACGAACCCCGCTTCGGAGAGAGTGTGTGTCTACGACGCCTCAGAATATTTTTGCCCGCACCGCTTCTGCAGCGCTGATTGCTTTCGGACTGGCCGCTTGCTCGGGTTCCGGTTCGGGCGGAAGTTCGCTGGGTCTCGTGCCGCGAGACGCTTCCTTTTTAAAGCGCGACAGCGGCTCCGGGTACATCTCGCATATCGTCGTCATGGTGCAAGAAAATCGCAGTCTGGACGATCTCTTTGCGACATTTCCGGGCGCCGACGGTGCAACGCATGGCAAGATGAAGCCTCCGGGCGGCGGCAAAGTTCGCACCGTGCAACTGGCGAAAGTGCCGCTGGTCGAGAAGTGCGATTTCGGCCACCGCTATCAGGGGTTCAAGGAAGACTACGACAAGGGGAAGATGGACGGCTTCGGCCTGCAGGGCGGTGGGAAGTGCGGCGGCAAGGTCGGCCCGTTGCCGTATCAGTACGTCGATCCGAACGACATTATTCCGTACTGGTTCATCGCGCAGAACTACGTGCTCGCCGACGAGATGTTCCAAACGCAGGGTAGCGGCAGCTTTACCGCGCACCAAGATTTGATTCGCGGCGGCACGACCTACGACGCAGCGCTGACGAAAAGTTTGGTCGACTATCCATCGGCAATGCCGTGGGGATGTGACGCGAAGACCGGGACAGTTACGTCGTTTTTGTTGTGGACCGGCACGAAGATCGCCGACAAATATCATGCCGGCCCGTTTCCCTGCACCAACCAATTTCCGGGCTACCCGACCTACACGTACATGACGTTGCGCGATCTGCTCGATAATGCCGGCGTCTCGTGGAAGTACTACTCGCCGCCGGTTATCGGCGGCGGTTCGGGCGGCCTATGGAACGCCTTCGACATGATTGCCGCCGTGCGCTACGGTTCCGAATGGAATACTAACGTCAAGCGCGATCCCGACGATATCTTCAAGGACATCGATGGGGGCACGCTGCCCGCGGTTTCGTGGTTAGTTCCCGACAACGTCAACTCCGACCATCCGGGGTCGGCGCGGGACCTAGGCCCCGAGTGGGTGGCCAGCGTCGTCAACGCCGTCGGCCAGAGCTCGTATTGGAACTCTTGCGCGATCGTCGTCGTGTGGGACGACTGGGGCGGCTTTTACGATCACAAAAAGCCGCCGTTCTTCGACAACTGGGGCGGGTTAGGCTTCCGCGTTCCGATGCTGATCGTTTCGCCATATGCGCGGATGACCTCGTCGAGCCGGCCGGGCTACATCTCGCACACGCAGTACGAGTTCGGCAGCATCCTCAAGTTTATCGAGAACGTCTTCAGTCTGGGGCGCCTGGGAACGACGGACACGCGTGCCAACGCGATCGGCGATTCGTTCGATTTCACGCAACCGCCGCGCACGTTCATCGCGATTCCTTCGTCGCTAGATCGCACCTATTTCGAGCATCAGAAGCCGTCGTATCAGCCGGTAGACAGCGAGTAGCGCCACTTCGCTCATTCGTAGTCGGGGATGCGCAGGTCGGGGCCCTGGTTCAAGAAAAAGTCGCGGCCTTTCGGCGATTTGATTCTCACGAACTTGCGCGGCGATTGCGTGAAATCGAAGCAGTCCGCCGGCGACGTCGCGCGAGCGTCGGCTGCCGCGAGCTGCGGTAAGCCCCACAGGTCCTCTGCAAAGCGCAGAACGCTTGCCGTCTCGTATTGCGTGTGCGAGACGTAGTCTCGTCTTGCGTACGGTGAGATGACCAAGAGCGGCACGCGGAAGCCCAAGCCGTCGTAGTCGGCAAACGGCGGAGGGACGTGGTCGTAGAGCCCGCCCCAATCGTCCCAGATGACGAAGATCGCGGTGCTGTTCCAGTACTTGCTCTCGCCGATTTGATTGACCAGCGTCGCAACCCACGAGGGGCCGTAGCCGCCGCCGCAGTTGACGTGATCGGAGTTAGCGCAGATCGGCGTGATCCAGGTAAAGTTGGCAAGCTTCCCCTTGGGAACGTCGGTCAGGAAATTCTTCTGCGGGGTGATGACGAACTTCCAGTCGGGGCCGTTGTAGACGTGCTTGACTGCCGAGAAGCTCGACCAGAAGCCGCCGCCGCCGCTCGACGGGCTTTGATACTTGCTCGTGTAAAACCGCCACGAAAGTTTGGCGGCATCGAACTCGTCGCCCAGCGTTTGATAGTCGAAGCAGGCTTGCTCCAGGGGACCGATCTGCCGCTGCTGCGTGATCGTTTGGACCTGATCGCTCTTGCCGCCTTGGCAGCCCCACGCGCCGCCGGGCAGATTCACCGACGAAGCGGCCTGCGCGGCGATGATGTATTGGTGCGCGACGAAGCTTTCGTCGAGCTGCGAGGCAAAAGTGTCGTCGGCGAGCACCCACTGGTGCGCCATGTCGAATAAAGGCTTGGTTTCGCGTTGCGGCGTGTAAACGTACTGCGCGTATTTTACGCGCGGCGGCCAAAAATATGCCTGCTCTTTATCGAAGGCGTCGTTCTTACAGTTCGTTCCCGGCAGGCTGCCGGAACCGTCGCAGGCTAGGAACATCGCTTGCGCGGAGTGGTCGATGTCGTACTGCTTGGCCAAGCCGACCGGTTGCAGCGCGACGATCTTGCCGGTGGAAATCTTTCCTTTGGAGACGGTGTTCGCGCCGGGATATCCTTGGAAGAGGTTATCGAAGCTGCGATTCTCCTGCACGATGAAGACGACGTGCCGGATCTTGCCCGCCCCGGTCTGGGAGAGCGCGCGCAAAGCGGCGCCGCTCTCCATCGACGGAGGCAACGCGGTGCGCGCACCCGAGAAGCAACCTGCGAGAAACGCGACCGCCGACAGCGCGGCGAAACGCGACCGGGCGATCATTGGTAATCCGGTGCGCGGTAGTCCATCGGCTGCTGCATGAAGAAGCTCGGGTACTTGGGCGCCTTGATCTTCTTGAACTTGCGCGGAGCTTGATTGAAGTCGAAGCAGTCGGCGGCCGGCGAATTGGCGCGCTTATCGGCAGCGGCCATTTGCGGCAGGCCCCACAGATCTTCGGCGAAGCGCAGCACGCTAGTCGTTTCGTACTGCACGTGCGAAACGTAGTTCTTCTTCGCGTACGGCGAGATTACGAGCAGCGGTACGCGGAAACCGACGCCGTCGTAATCTTCGTACGGCGGCTTGACTGGGTCGTAAAGGCCGCCCCAGTCGTCCCACATCACGAAGATCGCGGTCGAGTCCCAGAACTTACTCTTGCCAACGGCGTTGACGATCGCCGCGACCCACGACGGGCCGTAGCCGCCGCCGCAGTTGACGTGATCGGAATCGTTGCAGACCGGCGTGATCCACGTAAAGTTGGCGAGCTTGCCGGCGGGAACGTCCTTGAGGAACTGCTTCTGCGGGGTGACGATGTCGTTCTTCCAATCGGGGCCGTTGTAGATGTGGTTGACGGCCTGATAGCTCGACCACCAGCTGCCGTCGCCGCTCGACGGGCTTCCATACTTGCTGGTGTAGAACTTCCACGTTAGGCTCGCGGTATCGAGCTCGTCGCCAAGCGTGGTGTAGTCCCAGCAGGGCGTTTCGTAGCCGGATATTTGGCGCTGCTGGTCGATCACCGGAACTTCGTCGCTCTTGCCGCCGGGGCAACCCCACAAACCGTAGGGCAGATCTACGGCCGACCCCGCCTGCGCGGCGATGATGTATTGATGGGAGACGAAGCTTTCGTCGAGATGCGATTGGAACATGCGATCGGCGAGCACCCACTCGTGCGCCATGTCCCAATACGGCTTGGTATCCTTACGCGGAGCGTAAACGTACTCGGGATATTCGACGCCTCGCGGACCGCCGAAGTTCCCTTCCTTGTCGAAGCCGTCCATTTGACAGTGCGTGCCGGGAAGGTCGCCCTGCGGCGCGTCGCACGCGGAGAACATCGCATATGCCGAGTGATCGATGACGTATTGATAGGCGAGGCTGACCGGGAGGAGCTTCACGACTTTGCCGTTGGAGACGCGGCCCTTGCTGGCCGTTTTGGCGCCGGGATAGCCCATGAAAAGATTGTTGAAGCTGCGATTCTCTTGAACGATAAAGACGATGTGCTGGATCTTGCCGGCACCAGTTTTCGACAAATGCTGAAGCGGGGTCTCGGTTCGAACGAACGACCCGCCGCCACCGCAGCCGCTCAGCATCGAGGCGGCCAGCCCCGAAGCAAACAGCGCACGTAGCCAATGGTTCATGCCGCGTTTCCTCTCTTAGTCGTCGTCGGGGGGACGGTTGTCAGTTGGCCGATTGATGAAGAATTCCGGCCCTTTGGGGGCACGAATGTGGACGAACTTGCGCGGGGGCTTGTTGAAGTCGAAGCAGTCGGCGGCGGGCGAAGCGGCCCGCGCGTCGGCGGCAGCGAGATGGTGCAGGCCCCAGAGATTCTCGGCGAAGCGCAGGACGCTGGCCGTTTCGTACTGCACGTGCGAGACGTAATCTTTCTTGGCGTAAGGCGAAATGACGATCAGCGGAACGCGGAAACCTAAGCCGTCGTAATCCATGAACGGCGGAGGCACGTGGTCGTAGAGGCCGCCCCAGTCGTCCCATTGCACGAAAATCGCCGTCGTCTTCCAGAACTTGCTCTCGCCGATGGCGTTGACGACCGAGGCAACCCACGAAGGTCCGTAACCGCCGCCGCAGCCGACGTGATCGGACTCTTCGCACGTGGGCGTAATCCAAGTGAAGTCGTCGAGGCGTCCTTGCTTGACGGCGGTGAGAAAGAGCTTCTGCGGCGCGATGACGTTGCGCCAATCGGGGCCGTTGTAAATATGATACACGGCTTGATAGGCCGACCACCAAGAGCCGCCGCCGCTGCCTGGCGAGCCGAAGCGGCTGGTGTAAAAGCGCCACGTTTTGCCGGCGGCGTCGAGCTCGTCGCCCATCGTTTTATAGTCGAAACAGGCGGGCTGCTGCGGACCTTTGGGATTGCGATCGTGAGTAATCGTGTAGACGAGATCGCCGGAGCCGCCCGCACAGCCCCATTGGCCGGTCGGAATGTTTACGGTCGATTGCGCCTGCGCCGCGATGATGTATTGGTGCGCGACGAAACTCTCGTCGAGCTGCGACTGGAACATGCGATCGGCTAAGACGAATTGATGGGCCATCTCGAAATAGGGGCGCGTCTCGGAGTGCGGAGCGTAAACGTACTGCGGGTTGGGAGGCCCGCCGTAAAAGCCTTCGTTGTCGAAGCCGTCCATGCGGCACTTCTTGCCCGGCAGCGATCCGGTGCCGCGGCAGGCGGCGAACATCGCTTGCGCCGAGTGGGCGATGTTGTAGACGCGCTTGAGGCTTACCGGCTTGAGGACGATCGTTTTCCCTTTGGAGTTCTTGCCGGTGGTTGCCGTGTCGGCGTTGGGAAAGTCGTAGAAAAGATTGTCGAAGCTGCGGTTCTCTTGCACGATCCATACGATGTGGTCGATCTTTCCGGCGCCGGTTCCGGCAAGCTCTTGCAGCGTCGTCGTTTGGCTCGGCATGGCGGGGTTCGACTGCAGGGAGCATCCGGCCGTCACGAGGATGGCCAGGGCGGCGGCGCGTTTCATTCGCTATCCGGTGCGACGTACGACGGCGGCTGCTTGAGGAAGTACGACCGCGAGAGCTTCGAGCCGATGGTGTGGAACTTGCGCGGCTTCATATTCAGGTCGAAGGCGTTGCCGATGCTGTTGGAGTGCGCGTCGTCTTGGCCGAGCGAACCGAGTCCCCAGTTTTCCTCGATGAAACGCAGGATGCTGCCGAACTTATAGGTGGTGTGTTCGACGTGCGCTTTGACGCGCGACGAGACGACGAGCATCGGAACGCGGAAGCCGGGGCCGCCCATCCACGTGCGCGGCAGCGGCGGCACGACGTGGTCGAAGAAGCCGCCCCAGTCGTCCCACACGACGACGACGGCGGTGGAGTTCCAATACTTGCTTTGGCCGACGGCATTGACGATCGACGCTACCCACTCGGGCCCGGTATCGGCAAGCGGGCCCTTACTGGGCTGACACGGCGGATGTTTGCGTTCCATCGGATGGTCCGATTCGACGCCGTCGGGCGTAATCCAGGATACCGCCGGCAGCGTGCCGTGGCTGATGTCGCTGAATATCGCCTTGTTGGTGCGCGTCACGTTGGTGCGCCACTCCTTGCCGTAGCGCACCGCTTTGATGGCGTCGAAGGCACTCCAAATGCCGGCGGTGTTGCCATGTTCGCAACCGCTTTCTTTCTGTACCGGCATGGCGTAGAACTTCCACGAAACGCCTTTGGCGTCGAGCAGATCGCGCATCGTGGCGTACTCGAGGCACGGGAACGGGCCGCCGTAGGGATAGACTTTCTGACTTCCCTTTTTGATGATCGCGGTGACGACGCTGTCGTTGGCGTCGCAGCCCCACGGGAAGTACGAAGGATTGTCGATGAGCGCTTCGGTCGCCGAGATCTTCGTGCCGGCTGCGATGAGGTCTTGATGGCCGGTAAAACTTCCGCTGCCTTGCGTCTGAAAGGTGTGGTCGGCAAGTACGTACTGCTTGGCCATGTCCCAGTACGGCTTGATGTCGTTGGGGTCGACGTACTGGTAGGAGTAGGTGCAGGTCGGCGTTCCTTCGCCGTCGGGGCCGAACTTCGTCACGTCCCAGCCGTCCATCTTATCGTGGTCCAGCATCAAGAGGTAGCCGGTGTGGATGTGGTCGAGATCTTGATCCATTCCGAAGTTGCCGGGGAAGCCTTTGCCGAGCAGCGTGACTTTGGTGAGCGGCACGCTGGTGGCTTTGGTGATTACCGGCTGTTTGTCGTACCTGCACGCATCGGCGATGCCCGAGGGCATCGGCTTGGCTTTACCGCTCGTCGCTCCGTCGGCGCCGGGAAAGGTCGCGAAGAAATTATCGAAGCTGCGATTCTCTTGAATCACGATCACGACGTGCTGTATCGTCGACTTCGAGGCGGGTTCGTTTGCGTTTGCGTTTGCGTTGATGGGGAGATTCGGCGGCATCGCCGGCGACGCGCCGCCGCGGCAGGCAACGATGCCTGCCGTAAGCGCGAGTGCCGAAAAAGCAAGGCTCGCAGCGCGTGCCTTCACGTGGTATTACTCCGTGTCGACGGGCATCCCCGACGGTTTGTGGTGCAGGAAATAGCTGCGCGAGTACTTCGAGTTAAAGGATTTGAACTTCCGCTTGCTTTGGTTGTAGTTGAACATATCGGCGATGCTGGTGGACGAGCAGTCCGTCGTGCCGATGCAGGTGAGCTTGAACGTATCTTCGATAAACTTGACGATGCTGCCGAAGCCATAGGTCGTTTGCGAGATCTCGTTAGCCGGAACGTAGGGAGAGATCACGATCATCGGTACGCGGAATCCCGGACCGCCTTGGTTGTCCTGGGTCGCCGGCGAAACCGGATCGTAGAAACCTCCCCAATCATCCCAAACGACGATAATCGCCGTTGAGTTCCAATACGAACTCTGGCCGACGGCATTGACGACGCTGGCCACCCACGAGGGGCCGGTGTCGGAAGAGTAGCCGGGGTGGTCGGAGTTGTAGGAGTCGGGGATCACCCAGGACATCTGCGGCAGCTTTCCGCTGGTGAGGTCGGTAAAAATGTTGGTCTCGGGCCAGTTGACGTTGGTTCCCCACTCGCTGCCGTAGCGCACGTTCGAGGTCACGTCGAAGGCGTTCCATAACGCACTCGAGGTGCCGGTTTTGAATTTTGGGACGTAATACTTCCAGGTGACGCCGGCGGCATCGAAGAGATCGGCCAGCGTGGTATAGTCGTACGAGCTGTACGGGAATTTGTCGGTACACGGAGCGGGACCCGCGGCTTTCTCGTATTTGAGGCTGGTGGTGATCAGGCTGGTTTTTGCTCCGGGCGGCGAGTCGCAGCCCCAGGCCGAGTTACTCGTCGGATCGTCGATCAGGCTGACGTCGCCGCCGATCTCGGTTCCGCCGCGAATCAAATCTTGGTGGGCGGTGAAACTTCCGCTGCCTTGCGTCGAGAACATCGCGTTGGCGAGCCCGTATTGCGTGGCCATGTCCCAGTACGGCTGGACGTCGCTCTGCCTCACGTACTGATAGGGCAGCGCTTTTTCCGGCTTTCCGGTAGATTGGAAGATGATTTGGTTGAACCCATCCATCTTGCCCTTGTCGTACGCAGTGAGATAGGAAACGTAGAGATGGTTGAGGTTCTTCTTATCTTCGAGGGGCACTTGGGCGAGCGCGATCTTCTTTTGCTTCCACTTGCGGCCTTTTTTGATGCGCTCGAGGCCGGTCGTCGTTCCGGTCGCGCCGGGGAACTGCGCGAAAAGATTGTTGAAGGTGCGGTTCTCTTGAATCACCAGCACGATGTGTTTAATCGGCGTGCTCGACGGCCGGCGCGACGGGCCGTTGTTGCGCGTGCTTGCAAATCCGGGAAGCGAGCCGCTGCTTCCACCGCAGGCACTCAGCGCGAGACAAGCCGATAGGGTAAAAATGCAATAGGATACCGCTCGGGTTCTCATAGTGCTTCGCTCCCTTTCTCCGCGCCGTTGTTTGGCCGAGGACGGGCGTCGTTTCCTCTATATGGCAGGGCGATAATAAAAGTTAACTTTCAGTCGTAACTTTCGCGAACCGTTTCCAGCAGAGTCTGACCGAACTCGACGAGCTCGCCGTCGCCGTCGAGTACGTCGACGCCAAAGCCGGGATAGAGGCTGACGAAACGCTCCTGCTTCCAGCGAGCGACCGACCAGCGGTCGCGGGCGCCCTTCTCGTACGGCCACGGCGGCATGCCTTCGCGGTCGGAGCGGATGTCGCGGCCGTCCGAGGTGCGGACGCGCACCTGGAATCCCTCGACGCGCGCGATCTTCATCTCCAGCGTTCCGATCTTCATTTATGCAGTTACCTCGCAAAACGTAGCTAGGTCGATATTTCCCCCGGAAACGACCGCGACGATCGGTCCCTCCGCAACTTCTTTTTCGAGTTTCCCGAGCGCGGCCGCCACGGCAAGCGCGCCGGCGCCTTCGGCGATTACGCGCGTCTTCTCGGCAAGCAGGCGCATCGCGCGGCTCGTTTCGCCGAGAGTTACGACGAGAGCGCCGTCGACGATGGGGCGCAAGCGTTCCCACATCTGCGGGAAGAGGCTCTTTCCGCCGGCGCCGTCGACGAACGACGCCGTCCAGCGCGGGAACGTTGACGCTTTCCCCCGCTCGAGCGAAAATGCAAACGGCGCCGCGGTTTCCGGCTCGGCGCCGTAAAGTTTGGCGCTCGGCTTTCGCGCGCGCACGCCGGACGCGACGCCGGTCAGCAGTCCGCCTCCGCCGATCGGTGCGATCACGGTTTGCACTTGCGGTAAATCTTCCACGATTTCCAACCCGATCGTCGCGTTGCCGGCGATAAAATCGTCGTTATCGAAAGGATGGACGAAGGTGCCTTCGACGCCGGGAAAGGCGCGACGATCCATCGCTTCCCACCACGAATCGAACGGCACTTCCAGCACTTCCGCACCGAGCGCGCGCATTCGTTCGATCTTCGTTTCGGGGGCGGTTTCCGGTGCGACGACCGTGCACGGTACGCCGATCATCCGCGCGGCATACGCGAGGCCTTGGCCGGCGTTTCCGGCGCTGGCCGTCCAGACGCCGTACGCGCGCTGTTCCGGCAGCAGCATCGCCACCGCATTCAGCGCTCCGCGCAGCTTGAATGAGTTGATTGGCTGGAGGTTCTCGAGCTTCAGGTAGATTTCGCGATCCGGCGCAACGCCCTCGAGCTTCAGCAACGGGGTGCGGACGACGGTTCCGCCGATTCGTCGCCGCGCCGCTTCGATGGCTTCGATGCTTATCGGATTCACGGGAGATGGTCGGGCTGACTGGATTCGAACCAGCGATCTCTAGTCCCCCAGACTAGCGCGATAACCAAGCTTCGCTACAGCCCGTTTCTTTTCGTATTCTTCCTCGTGCGCGTTCGCATACCGCCGACGGCGTCTTTGAGCGATTTGCCTGCGACAAAGGCCGGCACCTTGCGCGCCGAGATTTTGATCGTTTCGCCGGTTTTCGGATTGCGTCCCTCACGCGCTTGTCGCGCTCGAACGACGAAACTCCCGAAAGGATTGAGCGCGACGCGGTCGCCGTTTTGCAGCGCCGTCTTGATCTCGTTGAGAATCAGGTCCACAATCTCTCCGGCACGGCGCCGCGACAACTCCGCTTCGGCGGCGACGGCATCAATCACATCGGCTTTCGTCACGTCGCATCTCCTCGTCCGGCAACGGTGGGCGAGTTGTGTTCGCTCACTTCTTCAGGATTTCCGCCAGGGCGCGGAGCGCCAGCAGATACCCGGCCGCCCCCAACCCGCTGATGACGCCTCGGCAAGCGGCCGCCGTGACGCTCGTTCGCCGAAATGTCTCGCGCGCCGCAACGTTCGAGAGATGCACCTCTACTACCGGAATGCCGATTGCCCTGATGGCATCGGCGATGGCGTACGAGTAGTGGGCGTACGCGCCCGGATTGATGACGACGCCGTCGCGCGTCGTTCGCGCCGCATGCAACGCATCGACGATATCGCCTTCGGAATTGTACTGCGCGCACGAGACTTCGATGCCCATGCTCTTTGCCCCGCGAGCTACCGCCTCATCCAATTGGGCGAGTGTCTGAGTTCCGTAGATTTCAGGCTCGCGTTCGCCCAGCAGATTGAGGTTCGGCCCATTGACGACCAAGACACGCATCGCCGCTGCCTTCTTGGAAGGAAAAGCACGCGCCTCCGCACCAGACGCGGATTCATGCCCGACAAGCTCATCGCCGCGACGGCTCCGCGAGCCGGCGTTGCGCTCGCCGCCGCGATCACTACCGATCTGGTCAGCGAGATTCGCAACCGGCACGACCTGTGGCCGACCGCGACGGCGGCCGTGGGGCGATTGGCCACGGGCGCGACACTCTTTGGTGCCGGCCTCAAAGGCGACGAACGTATCTCGCTGCAGATCGCCGGAAACGGCCCGCTGGCGACTCTGGCGGCCGATTCGTGGCTACTCGACGAACGCACTGCCGCGGCCCGCGGGTATACCCGCCATCCCCGCGTTGACCTCCCGATTGACTCGCGCGGTAAATTCGACGTCGCCGGCGCCATTGGCGCAGGCTCGCTTAAAGTTACTCGTTCGAGCGACGTGGCGAAGCCCTACGTCGGCGTCGTGCCACTGCGTTCGGGAGAGATCGCCGACGACATCGCCGTCTACCTCGCGCAGTCCGAACAAATTCCGTCGGTCGTCGCGCTGGGCGTCCTGGCCAACCCCAATGGCGTCATCGCAGCCGGCGGCGTCATCGCGCGCGCCCTTCCCGGCGCCGACGAACGCAATCTGGCGGAACTGGAAAGACGCGCCGCCCGTATGCCCCCCGTAACGCAGCTGATCTCACATCGTGCCGACGCCGAAGCACTGCTGCGCGAATTGGCCGGCGATTGGGAACTGCGCGCCCAGCAGGTTTTCGACGTTCGCTTCGCCTGCTTGTGCTCGCGCGCGCGAGTCGAAGCGGTGTTGTTAGCGCTGGGCGTTAAGGACCTGCTGCAACTCGCTTCGGAACGCGAGCTTACCGAAGCGACGTGCGAGTACTGTAAGACGACCTACGCTTTTACCGCAGAGGATCTGCGCGAGCTGGTCGCGCGATCGTAAAGCGACGCGCTAAGCGCGCACGCGGACGAACCGACGCGATCCCACAGATAGTACGGCCGCCTCGCCGGCGCGCCATCGCTGATTCGCGTCGCGCACGACCTCGCCGTCGATCTTGACGGCCTTTCCGGAAATCAAGCGTTCGGCGGCGCGGCGGCTCTCCGCGAATCCGGCCTTGACGAGCACCTCGGTGACGCGCGTGCACTCGCCTAAGTCGATCTCCGGAATATCGCCGGTCGGGATCTCCTTGCGCTGAACGGTACGCTCGAAAAAGTCGCTAGCGATCGCTGCGGCGTCTGCGCCGTGATAACGGGCGACGACGTCGGCCGCAAGCCGCTTCTTCTCCTCCATCGGATTGGCCGAGCCCGAAGCGAGGGCCGCAGTTAGTGCATCGGAGTCCGATCGCGAACGAAATGCCGCCAATCGCGCGTACGTGCCGATCAACTCGTCGGATATGCTCATCAGTTTTCCGAACTGCGTGCCCGCCGGTTCGTCGATGCCCACGTAGTTGTCGAGCGACTTGCTCATCTTCTTGTGTCCGTCGAGTCCGACGAGCAGCGGTACTGTCGCGCAGATCTGCGGATATTGTCCGAGTTCGCGCTGGTAGTGCCGCCCGAGTAGGAGGTTGAAGAGCTGGTCGGTTCCGCCCAGCTCGACGTCGGCCTCGATTGCCACCGAATCGTAAGCCTGCGCGACGGGGTAGAGAAACTCGTGCAGCGAGATCGGCGCACCGCGTCCGTAGCGCTCGCTGAAATCGTTGCGTTCGAGCATCTGCGCGACCGTCGTCTTGGCCAGCAGCTTGACGAGATCGGCCAGGTTCAGCTTGTCGAGCCACTCCGAGTTGTAGCGCACCTCGATACGCTCTAGGTCGAGCACCTTGCCGGCCTGCACGCGGTACGTCTCCATGTTTGATTCGATCTCTTCCGGCGTCAGCTGCGGGCGGGTCACGTTGCGTCCGCTGGGATCGCCGATACGAGCGGTGAAATCGCCGATAATCAGCGTCACGCGATGTCCGGCTTCGGCGAATCGCTGCAAGCGGTAGAGTACGACCATGTGCCCGAGGTGCAGATCGGGACTCGTCGGATCGATTCCCAGCTTGACGCGCAGCGGACGGCCCAAGCGCAGCCGCTCCGCAAAGTCGGCCGGCGTCTCGACGTGCTCGAATCCGTCGAGCAGCTCCTGCGGCGTTATGACGCTCACGCGCGCAGCTCGATCATCGTGACGCCGCTCGAACCTTCTTCCTCGTTGCCGTAGCGAAGGCTCTTGACCGCCGGATGCGCGCGCAGATACTCCTGAAGCCCACGCCCCAGCATTCCCGTACCTTTTCCGTGAATCAAGCGCAGCTCGGAGCTGCCGGCGAGGATCGCATCGTCGATCCATCGTTCGACCAGCGGCTCGGCTTCGGCGTAGCGCTTACCGCGGACGTCGAGCGCGACCGCAGCGCGTTCTGCCGCGCTCAAGCGCGTCTCGGCGCTCGCGCCGCGGCGCGAACGCGTGACCGAAGCTCCTTCGCTTCGTACGTCGGTCTTTTCCACGGCCAGCTTCATTGAACCGATGGAAACCAGCAACCTTTCACCCCAATCCTCAGCGACCGTCGCACTCTGATTCAACGAGACGACGCGCACGGGGTCGCCCGGTGCGTAGGTTCGGTTCTCCGGTTCCTGGGTGCCGGCGGGCCGAATTCCTAAATCGCGGCGAATGGCTTCGACGGTTTCGGCAAGTCGCGCCGTCTGCGCGTGGCTGACGCGCACTTTTCGGCGCTGGCCCGCGTCTGCCGCCGCCTCGTCGGCGCGCCGCTGCAGGTCGCGCACGAAATCGCGCAGACCTTGTTGGAGCCGTTCCTCGGCACGCGCGCCGAAGCGCCGGCGTTCCTCATCGAGGTCGCTGCGCTCGTGCCGCAGGCGGTCGAGCTCGCGTGACGCGTCGTGCCGTTCCTCTTGTAAGCGCGCGCGCTCTTCGCGCAGCTCGCCGCTGCGCAACGAGAGTTCGGCTAACGCGCTCTCGTAATCGCGTTCGCGAGTCTCCAGCAGCGCCGCGGCTCGCTCGACGATGGCAGGATCGATACCCAGCCGCGCCGCCAGTGGAAAGGCCAGCGATTGTCCCGGCGTTCCGACGTCCAGCTCGAACGTCGGCGCAAAGGTCGAAGGGTCGAAGCGGACGCTGGCGTTAGCGACTGCCGGCGTGGCATGGGCGAAGAGTTTGAGCTCGACCGAGTGCGTCGAGACGACGGCCCGCGCGCCGCAGGCCAGCAGCCGTTCCAGGATCGCGATGGCGAGCGCCGCACCGGCGGTGGGCTCGGTTCCACCACCGATCTCGTCGACGATGGCGAGCGTGCGCGCGTCGGCGTCTTCCAGCATCTCACGCATCCGCTGCAGGTGTGCGGAAAACGTCGAGGCGTTTGCGGTAACCGATTGCTCGTCACCGATGTCGGCCACGATTCGCTCGAAGCGACCGATGCGCGTGCCGGCGGCGGCGGGCAGCTGCATGCCGCAGTACGTCATTACTACGAAGAGCCCCGCCATTTTTAGCGCGACGGTTTTCCCACCCATGTTGGGGCCGCTGATTACGAGCAATCGAGTCGTTTCGTCGACCGAAAGCGACTGCGGCACGGCACGATCCTCGAGCAGCGGATGGCGCCCGCGCTCGATGCGCATCTCCGGCTCGTCGCTGAGCTCGGGTGCCAACGCGTCGCAACGGCGCGCCAGTTCGGCCTTGGCGGTCAATAGGTCGAGTACGGCGAGCATCTCCACGTTGGCCTCGATCGGGCCGGCATGACGTCCAACCGCTCGTGAAAGCTCGTCTAGGATGCGTTGAATCTCGCGCTCTTCTTCGATTTGCAGCGTTCGGACGCGATTGTTGGCCTCGAGCGCCGCTAGCGGCTCGACGAAGAGCGTCTGACCGCTCGAGCTGGTGTCGTGCACGATGCCGGGAACCGCGCCGCTAAACTCGGCCTTGATCGCAACTACGAACCGGTCGTTGCGCACGGTGACGATGCGGTCCTGAACGGCCTTGGAATACTTTGCCGAGTTCAAAATCGAGGTCACTCGCTCGCGAGCGTCGGCTTGCGCTTGCGAGAGGCCGCGGCGAATGCGCCCCAGCGCCGGCGACGCGCGCTCGAGCACGGTGCCGCGTTCGTCGATCGCATCTACGATGGCGCGCGTGACCTCGCGCAACGGCGTGTAGCTAGCCACCACGTCGCCGAGATCGGCGTGCTCGTGCGCCGCGCGATACGCGGACGCCGCTGCCGACAGGGCATCGCCGATTGCGCGTAAATCAACGGGACCCAGCGTTCGCCCGAGCGCAGCTGCTTCGGTCAAAGGCGCCGTTTCGACCGCCCGCATGATCTGCAGGTCGGCTGCGGCCAGGAGCGATCGCACCGCTTCGGTGCGGCGCTGCTCGCGGCGCACCATTTCGTAATCGGCGTAGGGCTCGAGTGCCAGCGCGCGGGCGTGGCCGCGCTGCGTGTGCGTTGCGCCGACCACGCGGTTGCGAACGCCGGCAAAGTCGAGCGCCTCTAGTGTTCGCGAATCTGCAAGCGTCATCGCAAAAAAGCGATTAAACGGAGAGCTTCTTTCGTACCAGCTCGTTGACCAGCGCCGGATCGGCTTTGCCGCGCGAAGCCTTCATCACCTGACCGACGAGAAATCCGCCAACGTTTGTCTTACCGGCTCGGAAATCGGCGACGACGGCCGGATTCGCCGCCAACACGCCGTCGATCAGCGCTTCGATGGCGGCGGGATCGCTGGTCTGCGCGAGGCCTTCGCGGTCGACGATGGCAACCGGCGAGCCCGCGCCGTCCCACATTCGAACGAGCAGCTCTTTGGCGATCTTGGAGTTTATTTTCTTGGCGTCGACCAGCGCGATCAGCTCGGCTAAATGTTCCGGTGAGACCTTCGATTCGGCGACCGCGACGTCGTGCTCGTTGGCCAGGCGCGAAAGCTCGCCCAGGACGAAGTTGCTGGACTGCTGCGCGTTGCCGCTGATGGCGACGACGCGATCGAAATAACCGCTCAGCGAAACGTTGTCGACCAACTGCGTCGCCTGGCGCGGACCCAGGCCATACTCGCGCGCGTACCGTTCGAAACGTTGCCACGGAAGTTCGGGCAGCTGCGAGCGCAGCCGCTCGACGTCGGCCGCGGCAATCTCGAGCGGAACCAGATCGGGGTCGGGGAAATAGCGGTAATCGTGCGCCTCTTCTTTGCTGCGCATCGGATGGGTTACGCCGTTCACTTCATCCCAGCCGCGCGTCTCCTGAACGATGCGCTCGCCGGCGCGCAGAGCGGCAATCTGACGCTCGATCTCACTCTCGATGGCGCGCTCGACCGAGCGGAACGAGTTCATGTTTTTGATCTCGGTCTTGGTGCCGAGCTCCGTCGACCCGACTGGGCGGACCGACACGTTGGCATCGCAGCGCAGCGACCCTTCTTCCATCTTCACGTCGGAAACGCCCAGAACGAGCAGCGTCCGGCGCAACGATTCCAGATAGGCGACCGCGTCGGCGGCGCCGTGCAGCTCGGGCTCCGAAACGCACTCCATCAACGGCACGCCCGCGCGGTTGAAGTCGAGCAGCGAATAGGCGCTTCCGGCAATCCGTCCGTCGCCCGAGCCCGCGTGCGTCGACTTGCCGGTATCTTCTTCGAGATGGATGCGAGTTAGGCGGCACTCTCGCATGGTGCCGTCATCGAGCCAATATTTGACCGAACCGCCTACGGTCAGCGGCATGTCGTACTGCGAGATCTGGTAATCCTTGGGCATGTCGGGATAGAAATAGTTCTTCCGGTCGAACTTCGAGAACGAGGGAATCTCGGCCCCAAAGGCAAGCCCCGCGGCGACGGTATGCTCCAGCGCTCTAGCGTTAGGCACCGGGAGCGCACCCGGCATTCCCAGGCAGACGGGGCAGACTTTGGTGTTCGGCTCGCCGCCGAACTCGTTGGCGCAGCCGCAGAACATCTTCGTCTTTGTCTTGAGCTCGACGTGGCACTCGATGCCGATCACGGCTTCGTACTCAACGCTCATGCGCGTACCGCTTCGAGCGCCGGACGATGCGCCGCGGCATGTCCGGTTGCCGTTTCGTAGGCGTGGGCCACGTCGAGCAGCAGCCGTTCGGCAAACAACGGCGTCGTAAGCTGCAGCCCCAGCGGCATCGGCAGGCTCCCGCCTTCGGGCGTCGCCCAGCCGCACGGAACCGAGAGCGCGGGTAGACCGGCCAGCGCCATCGGAATCGTGTAATAGTCCATCAAATACATGCTGTACGGATCGCTCTTGGCATTGAAGACGAACGCCGGACAGCTGGCTGCCGGACACGCGATTACGTCGCACTGCGCAAAGGCGCGCTCGAAGTCGCGCGCGATCAAGGTTCGCGCCTTCTGCGCGCGCACGTAATAGGCGTCGTAGTAGCCGCTCGAGAGCGCGTGGGTACCGATCAGAATGCGGCGCTTGACCTCCGGGCCGAAGCCGGCCGCGCGCGTGTTGTCGTACATGGCGCGCACGTCGCTTCCGTCGACACGCAAACCATAACGCACGCCGTCGAAGCGCGCCAGGTTGGACGAGCACTCCGCCGGCGCGACCAAATAATAGGTCGGAACGCCATAGTCGGCCGTCGGCAGCGAAACCTCGACCAGCTCGGCGCCCAGACGCTCCAAGTCGGCGTAGGCCTTTCGGTAGATCGCATCGAGATCGGCACCCAGCGTCTTGGTATCGAACTCGCGCGCGATGCCGACGCGCAAGCCGCGCAAGTCTTCGCGCCATGGGCCCGCCGTCGGCTCGAGCTGGCGGTCGATCGAAGTTGAATCCATCGGATCGTACCCACCCATCGCGTCGTAGGCGAGTGCCGCATCCTCAACCGTGCGCGTGAGCGGACCGATTTGATCGAGGCTCGAGGCGAAAGCGATAAGACCGTAGCGCGAGACGCGGCCGTAGGTCGGTTTGAACCCGACGAGATTGCAAAACGCGCCCGGCTCGCGAATGGAACCGCCGGTATCGCTGCCCAAACCGATGGCCGCTTCGTAAGCCGCTGTCGCGGCTGCCGATCCTCCGCTCGAGCCGCCGGGAACGCGCGAGAGGTCGTAGGGATTGCGCGTAACGCCGAGCGCCGAGTTCTCGCACGAACTGCCCATGGCGAATTCGTCGCAGTTGGCCTTGCCGATTGGGACTCCGCCGGCTTCGAGAATTCGCGCGACCGCCGTCGCCGTGTACGGTGCAATCCAGTTCTCGAGAATCTTGCTGCCGCACGTTGTGCGCGTACCTTCCAGGCACATGTTGTCCTTGACCGCGACCGGGACGCCCGCCAGCGGAAGGCGTTCGCCCGCGCGAATCCGCTCGTCTACGCGCCGCGCCTGCGCGCGAGCGAGGTCGTCGAGGATGGTCAGATACGCGCCGACCCGTCCTTCGACCGCACGCACGTGCGACAGCGTCGCGTCGGCGACCTCGAGCGCGCCGGCTTTCTTCGCGTTGACCTGCGCCGAGATGTAGGCGGCACTGCGTTCGATGAGTTCGGACACGTTATTCTTCGGCGATGATCCGCGGCACGCGGAAGAATCCGCCTTGGCGCTGGGGGGCGGCGGAGAGTACGGTCTCGCGATCGAGACACGGGCGAAGTTCGTCGTCACGCGTCACGTTGCGCGACTCGACCACCTGAGCCGTGGCCGGAACGCTGCCGATATCGAGATCGGTCAGCGCGTTGACGTGGCCGAGCAAATCTCCGAGCTGCTTTCCAAACCGCTCGATTTCGTCGTCGGTCAAGGCAAGACGCGCCAATTTCGCGACGTAACGGATGTCGATCCCGTCATTCGCCAAGGCAATGCTCGAATCTGACCAGCGTCTCGACGTGGCCGGTCTGCGGAAACATATCGAATGGCTGCACGGTGGTAGGGCGATATCCGTTGGCCACGAGGTACTTCGAATCCCGTGCCAGCGTAGCCGGGTCGCACGAAAGGTACCACAAAAGCGGCACCCGAGCGCGTGCTGTCGCACCGAGCGTGACCTCGTCGGCGCCCTTTCGCGGCGGGTCGAGGAAAACGACGCTTGCATCGTGCAGCGCGGCGCGCAGTCCCGGTGCGTCGACCAGCCGTTCCACGCGGCCGGCTTCGAAGCGAACCTGACCGTGAAGGCCGTTGCGCCGCGCGTTGGCCTTGGCCTCGGCAACGGCCTGCGGATTCTCCTCGACGCCATAGACGCTCCACCCGTGCTTGGCAAAATAGAGCGAGAACGTCCCAATGCCGCAATAGAGGTCCACTACGCGACTTGCCGGCGTCAGCGAGGGCTCGAGAAACGCGAAGATGCGCCCGACCATCTCGACGTTGACTTGAAAGAACGACGCAGCCGAAACGCGATAGTGCACGCCGGCAACCGCCTCTTCGATTTCCGCCTTGCCGGCCAGCAGTTTGTGGCGCCGACCGAGAACCACGTTTTCGGAAGCGAGGTCGAACGAGTTGCTGACGCCGGCGAGCCGCGGGACCTCGCGCATCAGCTTGGGTGCGGCGGCCCGCGCGTGCTGGGAAGGTTTGACGGTCGTAACGGTCATCACCAGATCGCCGCTCGCCGAGGCGCTGCGCGCCACGATGTGACGCGCGTCGTCGAGCACGGGGCCAAACGTTGGGTCGTCACGCGAGGCGGCTAGATGCGCCAGCGCCGCGTCCAGCGGCGGCGTCACGATGGGGCACGAATCGATTGCAACCACGTCGTGGGAGCGCTGGCGATAAAACCCTAGCGCCGGCGGCTTCGTCCGATGGTTTACCACCAGCGACATTTTGTTGCGGTAGGCGCGGGGCTCGCTCATGCCGATCGTGTCGTCGACGTCGATGCCGGACAGACCGCCGATGCGTTCGAGCGCGTTGCGCACTACGTCGCGTTTCCAGCGCAACTGTGCGGGATAGGCAAGATGCTGCACCTGGCAGCCGCCGCAAATGCCGAATACCCGGCAGAACGGCTGCGCGCGCGCCGGCGATTCCGAGAGGATCTGCAGTAGTTGAGCCACGGCGTACTTCTGCTTGACGTCGGAGACGCGGACGCGCGCTCGCTCTTGGGGCAGCGGCCCAAAGCAAAAAACCGCCATGCCGCCGGCGCGGCCGACACCTTGGCCGTTAGCGAGAAGGTCGGTAAAGTCGAGCTCGATCTCGGCGCCCCGCTGCAGGGGCGCCGATCGTTTAGGCGCTGTGTCTCTGCTCGTCAAGCGCCTTTAGAAGCGAGTTCGCTTCGTCGATCAGCTCTTGAATACGGTGCGTCGTCGGGTCCTCGCGACGATCGCCCGAGGCAATGCGAATTGCGGCGACCCCAAGTACCGTTCCCAAGGCGGCGAGACCGACACCGAAGCCGATCCAGAAGAGCATGCGCCCGAGCCGATGCTCGTGGCGGCTCTCCGTCGAATCCGGTTCGGGTGATGCGTTGGGCGAGTGCATGCGTTAAGGGTTCGCGGCGGGGGGATGCCGGGCCCTGGTCACTCGTTCGAGTCGAGGTGCCGCTGAGAGTCGAGCTCGATTACTCGCGCGCCGGCGGGGTCGAACGCTATCCGCGTAATCCCGCCGGGCGTGAAGCGCAGGCTCAGATTATCGCTGGGGGTTCCACCGTGCTCGCGACCCAACAGCCTCAGCGCGGCATGTAGGGGACCGGCGTGCGTGACGACCGCTATTTCCCCTCCGTTATGGCGATCGCGGACTTCGTTAACGAATGATTCGACACGCGCGCAAACCTGTTCGAACGATTCGCCGCCGGGCGGGGCGTAGAGCTTCGCGGCAGTCGAACCGCGTCCGGCAAGATGGGGATTGGCCACAACGATCTCATCCCACGTCAGGCCTTCCCACGCGCCGAAGTCAAACTCGCGCAGCCGCTCATCGGCGACGACGGCGATCGCGTGCGGCTCGGCGATCGCTCGGGCCGTTTCCATTGCACGCGCGAGATCGCTGGAGTAGAGCGCGTCGATTCTTTCCTCACGCAGCGCCGCCGCGATAGCCGCGGCGTGTGCCCGGCCGCGCTCCGAGAGCGATAGGTCCGTGCGCCCCTGAAAGCGGCGCGTCGCATTCCACTCGGTCGGACCGTGCCGGATAAGCGTCAGCAACACGGCCGGCAGGTTCGATGCGGCCCGCGCGCAATCCAGCGAAGTCCGTCGCTTAAGGAGAGGTGGTCGAGCGGTTGAAGGCACTCGCTTGGAAAGCGAGCAGAGGTGTTGAGCCTCTCGAGGGTTCGAATCCCTCCCTCTCCGCCAGCGCCTTAGGCGCCGGCGACGCGATCGAGATGCGCTAACCAAAAATCGAAGCTCGCGCGCGCCTGCGCCTCGACCATTGCATCCCCCGGAACGACCTCGCGCCCGATTTGGCGTGCCAGCGTCGCGCGGGGCCCGTAGTTGGCGTCGATCACGAGATCGGCGCGCCTCAGCGCATCGACCAGCGCCTCGGGCAGCGAGACGTCGGGCGGGAGCGTGCTGAGTACGATTTCCGGCGGGTTATCGTCGGGCCACCGCCGGGCTTCAAAGCGGCGGCAGGCTTGGTGCACGCGCTGGTCGTCGCGTCCCCATATAAACGTATACGCGTCGTTGTCGTGCAGTTCGGCGAGAATCGCTCGCGCCGTCGCGCCGTAGCCTAAGATGCCGATCCGTTTGAGGGCAACGGGCTCGTCGAGTAAACCTTCGATTGCGGAGCGGGCACCGATCCCGTCGGTCGTGGTTCCGATCGTGACCGGGCCGAAGAATAGCGTGTTGGCGGCCTCGGCGCGGCGTCCCTCATCGGTAAGAACGCCGCACGACGCCAGCACCTCTTCTTTCAGCGGATAAGTAACGTTGCAGCCGGTGTAGCCCTCGGCGCGCAGCCGCGCGATGGCAGCGGCTGCGTCGCCGCGCGCGACTCTAATCGCGCGGTAGCTTCCGTCTATGTCGGCCTGTTCGAGAAAATCGGCTTGCAGACGCGGGCTCGCACTGTGGGCGACCGGGTCGCCGATCAGCGCTAGCTTCATCATCGGCGATTGGGCAGCATCAGACGCTCGAAGAAGCGAAAGACGCGCGTGACCGCAAAATCTTTGAGCTCGATCGGCTCGGTGAGGATGGTGTAGAGCCCGCAGAGCTTGCCGCCGAGGACGTCGGTGAAAAGCTGATCGCCGACGACCGCGATTTCGTGCCGGCGCAGCTGCAGCCGCCGCTTAGCGCGCAGAAAGCCGAACGGCAACGGCTTGAGCGCGTTCGGAATGCAGGTCACGTTCAGCTGGCGGGCCAGCGCGTTCACCCGCTCGGAAAAGTTATTCGAGAGCATTACGATGCGAAAGCCGCGCTCGTGGGCGCGGGCCACCCAGTCGAGGTGCTCGCGCTCGAGCTCGGTCGCGCGAAAGCCCAGCAGCGTGTTATCGAGGTCGACGATCAGGCCGCGAATGCCGGCCGATTCGAGCTCTTCGTGAGATACGTCGTGAAGCCGAGGAGCGAACCGGTCGGGGCCGAGCATCTGCCCTGCCTTGCACCGCTTATCCCCGGTATCCTCGGGACTTTCCACACGGCGCTCACGCGAAGGCCGGTTCTCCACCGCCATCCACCGCCAAGTCACTGGCCCGCGCACAAGGAGTTAGCGAGCAACCCCCATATCTTGTGGTTAAGTCCCGGATGTGACACAATAGGTTACCAATCCGCACGCTTGAAGCCATTGGCTTCGAACGCGTGTTCGATAGAGCGGAGGAGCCCCGTATGAAGTTTTCCCGCACGTATTCGGTCTCCGGAGACCCTTACGCCGGCGTGGCTTTCGAGCCGCGCACGTCCCGGATCGTCAATCCCGACGGTTCGGTGATCTTCGAAGCCAAGGACGTCATGGTTCCCGTCGAGTGGAGCCAAGTTGCGGTCGACGTGCTGGCTCAGAAGTACTGCCGCAAGGCGGGCGTGCCCACGGCAACGGTGCGGGTTGACGAGACCGACGTGCCGGCCTGGCTGCAACGCTCGATCGCCGACGATTCGGTGCTTGAGGCGCTGCCCCGGGACGAGCAGTTCGGCCCGGAGCGCGACTCCCGCCAGGTCTTCGGCCGGATGGCCGGCTGCTGGACGTATTGGGGCTGGAAGTACGGCTACTTCGACTCCGAGAACGACGCGCGAATTTACTACGATGAAATGTGCGCGATGTTGGCGCGTCAGATCGGCGCCCCCAACTCGCCGCAGTTCTTCAATACCGGCCTGCACTGGGCGTACGGCATTTCGGGACCGGCGCAAGGGCACTGGTTTGTCGAGACGGCTGACGGCGTGGCCAAGCCATCGCCCGACACCTACTCTCGACCGCAAGTCTCGGCGTGCTACATCCTTGGAATTGATGACGATCTCGTCAACGAAGGCGGTATTTTCGACGGCGTGATGCGCGAAGCGCGCATCTTTAAGGGCGGCTCGGGGAGCGGCGCGAACTTCTCGAAGCTTCGCGCGGCGGGCGAAAAGCTCACCGGCGGCGGCACTTCGAGCGGACTAATGTCATTCCTCAGAGTCTTCGATCGCGCTGCCGGCGCGATCAAGTCGGGCGGCACAACCCGCCGCGCCGCAAAGATGGTCGTGCTCAATGCCGACCATCCCGACATCGAAGAGTTCGTCAACTGGAAAGTGCGCGAGGAGCGCAAGGTCGCCGACCTCGTCGTCGGCTCGCGCATCTTCGAAAAGCATCTCAACGCGATTATTTCAGCGGCGCACGACACCCGCGTACCGGATCACGCACGACTCGATCCATCGCTTAACGCTTCGCTGCGCGAAGCCATCCGCGAAGCCATTTCCGTCGGCATACCGTCGGGTGCGGCACAAAACGCGCTCGATTATGCGCGCCAGGGCTACACGCGGCTTGAAGTAGAGCAGTACGATACCGCCTGGGATTCGGAGGCCTACGTTACCGTTTCGGGCCAGAACTCCAACAACTCGGTACGTCTCGGCAACGCCTTCTTTGACGCGCTCGATCGCGACCAGGATTGGCGGCTGACGGCACGCACCACCGGCGACGTGCTTAAGGTAATCAAGGCCCGCGACCTTTGGGAGCAAATCGGACTGGCCGCCTGGCAGTGTGCCGATCCGGGATTGCAGTTCGACGACACGATTCAAGAGTGGCATACGTGCTCGAACGACGATCGTATTAATGCAACTAATCCGTGCGTCACCGGCGATACGCTCGTCTCCACGGCCGATGGACCGGTGCGCATCGCCGACCTCGTGGGTAGGGCCGCCTTCGTTTTGGGCGCGGACGGTAAACCGCACTTTGTCTCTAGCATTTTTCCAACGGGAACCAAGCCGATCCATCGCTTGCGTACAAAATCGGGCTACGAGCTCAAGCTGACCGCCGATCACAAGGTCTGGACCGAGAATCGCGGTGACGTTTCCGCTGCCGACCTTCGTTCCGGCGATCGCGTTGCGCTTGGTGGATCGGGCTTTGGTTCCGTCTCATTGGACGAGCGTATCGCGCTCGGAATCGGCGCGGCCGTCGGCGATGGCTGCGTCGCTGCGGCGAGCAATGGGACCGGACGCGGCTTGATCATCACCATGCATGAAGATGAGGCCGGCATTCTTGAGGATATTGCTTCGGGCATCAACGAGGTGAAGGCAACATTTGCCGACGATGGCCGCAGCCGCCGTCCGACGACGGTCACGATGCCTGCCAAGGGTACGGGCTCGCGAATCTCAACCGGAAATCACCGCATCGTCGAGCTCTTCTCACGCTATGCCGTCCTCGACCGCGGAAGCGAGAAAAAAGCGCTGACCGATGCCGTTTATACGCTCGATCGCCACGCGACGGCCAACCTGCTCCGCGGCATTTTTACTGCTGATGGCACCGTTGCAAACTACGGAGCAAAGTCGCAGTACGTCTCCCTCGATTCTTGCTCGATCGAGTTGCTGCAGCAAGTTCAGTATCTTCTTCTTTCGTTCGGCATAAAGTCGAAGTTGTACGCCAATCGAGGAAGTGTACTGTCAAGCAAATGTCCCGACGGCAACGGCGGTTTCGCCGAATATGCGGTCGTACAAATGCACTCGCTTCGCATTTCGCGCTCGTCGCGGCTGGCCTTCGAGCGCGAGATCGGCTTTCACCACGCCTCGCATAAAGCTTCGGCGCTGCAGCGCCTTAACGCGACCGTAGCCAGCTATGCCGACGAATTCACCGACGAGTTTGCCTCCCTGGAGGCGCTCGGCGATGCCGCTGTGTTCGATCTCACCGAATCCGATACGCATCACTTCGTTGCCAACGGATTGCGAGTGCACAATTGTTCGGAATACGTTTTTATCGACGACACGGCGTGCAATCTCGCCAGCATTAATCTCGTAAAATTACTTAATGCCGACGGCAATTTTGACGCGAAGCGTTTCGCGGAGGCAGCGCGGATCTGGACCGCCACCCTAGAGATCTCCGTCACGATGGGGCAGATGCCCTCGAAGAAGATCGCCGAGAAAAACTATGGGTATCGCACGCTGGGCCTCGGCTATGCCAATCTCGGGACGCTGCTCATGCGCATGGGCCTCCCCTACGATTCCGAGGAAGGCTTCGGGTGGTGCGCGGCAATCAACGCCCTTCTCACGGGGATGGCGTACCGCACGTCGGCCGAGATGGCGCAGCAACTCGGATCGTTCGCCCGATTTGAAGCGAATCGCGAGTCGATGCTGCGCGTCATTCGGAACCATCGCCGCGCGGCATACGCCGCTCCCGCCAAGGAGTACGAAGGGCTCACGGTAACGCCTGTCACTCACGCGCCGACGCTATTCACCCAAGAAACGTGGGCGCTGGCCCGCAAGATGTGGGACGACGCGCTCTCCATCGGCGAGGTTGCCGGCTACCGCAACGCTCAGGTTACCGTAACCGCGCCTACCGGTACCATAGGGCTGGTCATGGATTGCGACACCACGGGGATCGAACCCGACTTTGCGCTGGTGAAGTTCAAGAAGCTCGCCGGCGGCGGGTACTTCAAGATCGTCAATCAATCCGTAGACGCCGCCCTTCATAAGCTTGGCTACTCGCAAGAGCAGATCGACGCCATCGAAACTTACGCTAAAGGCACCGGGACGCTTGACGAGGCGCCCCACATCAATCGCGCAACGCTACGAGCTAAAGGATTCGACGATGAAGCGATTGCGCGTGTCGAGACGGCTCTACCCAGCGCTTTCGAACTCCCGTTCGTTTTCAACAAGTTCGTGCTGGGTGAGGAGTTCTGCAAAGAGAAGCTCGGCCTGACCGAAGAGCAACTCAACGACTGGAACTTCTCGATCCTCCGGGACGGCCTCGGATTCAACACGCGGCAAATCGAAGAAGCTTCGGCTCACATCTGCGGGCGCATGACCGTCGAGGGCGCACCCTACCTCGTCGAGGAGCACCTTGCCGTCTTTGACTGCGCCACGCCGTGCGGCAAGTACGGCACCCGCTACATTCGTCCGTTAGCGCACGTCGACATGATGGCGGCAGCTCAGCCGTGGGTCAGTGGCGCGATTTCAAAGACGATTAACTTTCCGCAAACCGCCACCATCGAAGAGGTCAAGGAAGCCTATCGCTACTCGTGGGAGCGAATGATCAAGGCCGTAGCGTTATATCGGGACGGATCGAAGCTTTCGCAGCCACTTGCGGCTTCGTATGATTTCGGCGGCGATTCCGACGAGCAGGAGGCGACCGGCGCGCAACAGCAGCCCTTTGCGCAGCCCCTTCAGATCGCCGAGAAGATCGTCTACCGATACATCGCCAAGCGGCGCCCGATGCCGCAACGGCGCAGCGGATACACGCAAAAGGCCACTATCTCCGGTCACAAGGTCTATTTGCGAACCGGCGAGTACGAGGGCGGACAGCTCGGCGAGATCTTCATCGACATGCACAAGGAGGGTGCGGCTTTCCGGTCGTTGATGAATAACTTCGCGATCGCCATCTCGCTGGGGCTGCAGCACGGCGTCCCGCTCGAGGAGTTCGTGGAAGCCTTTACCTTCACGCGCTTTGAGCCCAACGGTCCGGTTGTCGGACACGACCACATCAAGATGGCGACCTCCATTCTCGACTACATCTTCCGAGAGCTCGCCGTTAGCTATCTCGGGCGTTACGACCTCGCGCACGTGCAGCCGTCGATGCAAATGGATGCGATGGGCCCCGAAGCTCAGGAAGAGTACATCGCCGAGGAAGAGGGCGGCATCAACGTCCGCCAGGCCGGCATTGTCGAGCGGCTCCATCCCGTCAGTACGCATCTTCATCCCGGGCACGAGACTGCACCTCAAGCGTCGGTCGCGACGCCGGCGCCGATGCCCGACGTAACGCCTGCGATTCGCGGCAGTGCGGGTACGTCGGTTGCGGTGCTGGCGCGAACCGAAGCCATCAATGCCTCGAAGGCCAAGGGCTATACGGGCAACGCCTGCTCCGAGTGCGGTCAACTGACGATGGTGCGCAACGGCGCCTGTGAGAAATGCGACTCCTGCGGGGCGACCTCAGGCTGTAGCTGAACCTCGCGGCGATTCGCTCTTACGTCGGATCGCCCGGCTGAGACTGGGTGGACCACGAGCATGACTCCGCCAAGCCCGATATCGAACGCCCGGCAGTATGAGCGATCGCTATATATGGCTCGCGCTCTTTCTTCTGGGATGCTATCACGGCATCAACCCGGGAATGGGCTGGCTTTTCGCGGTCGCCCTTGGCCTTCAGGAAAAATCGGCGGCCGCGGTCGCGCGCGCCGTCGTCCCGATTACGCTCGGGCACCTCGTCTCCGTCGCGATCGTCGTCGCGCTGGCGCTGTCGGCGGAAGTGGTCCTTCCACACGCCGTCGTGCATCGCGCCGCGGCCGCCCTTCTGCTCGCCTTCGGCGGTTACAAGCTCGTGCGGCTACGCCATCCCCGCTGGGTTGGGATGCGCGTTGGTTTCTGGGGTCTGGCGCTCTGGGGATTCCTCATGGCGTCGGCGCACGGAGCGGGCTTAATGCTGCTGCCGTTCGTAACCGCCTCCGCGCGCAGCGCAACGCCCTCAATGGCGATGCCGATGCCGCAAATCGCAACCGGGCCGTCCCCGCTCGCCGGCGTGCTGATGGTCGCCGTGCACACGCTCGGCTACGTGGTAACGATGCTGGCCGTCGCACTGGTCGTTTACACAAAGTTGGGCGTCGGCTTCTTACGCACTGCGTGGATCAACGTCGACGTCGTTTGGGCCGCGGCGCTCATCGCGGCCGGCCTCATCGCGCTCTTCACCTGAGCGCAGGATTCGAGGCCTGGAGCGCTAAGTTGCGCCGTCCCCCCAAACATTGATTGCGTCCCGGCAGCACCGGAGAAAGCGCCTTCAAATGCTTCTAAAACCCGATCCGACTTTCTACGCGTCGGCTAAGGACGCGATGAAGGCTCCCGCTGAAACGCTCGCTTACGTTGCGCTTCTAAGCGCGTCGGGAAACGGCCGGCCCGATGCCCTGGCGGTAATCGACACCGACCCTAGCTCCAAGAGCTACGGATCCCCGATCGGACGTGTCGATCTGCCCAACACCGGCGACGAGCTTCACCACTTTGGATGGAACGCGTGCAGTTCCGCGCTCTGTCCCAATGCGCCGAAACCGCACGTCGAGCGGCGTTATCTGCTCGTACCGGGGCTGCGTTCCTCGCGCATCTACGTCCTCGACACCAAGCCCGATCCCTTGCAGCCAAAAATCGTGCGTACGATCGAGCCGCAAGAGATCGCGGCCAAAACCGGATATTCCCGCATCCACACCGTGCACTGCGGACCCGATGCGATCTACGTCAGCGCGCTGGGCAACGCCGCCGGCGACGGGCCCGGCGGAATCTTCATGCTCGACTGCGATACCTTCGACGTAATCGGCGCGTGGGAAGCCGATCGCGGACCGCAATACCTCGCCTACGATTTCTGGTGGCACCTCGGCCACGACGTCATGATGACCAGCGAATGGGGCACGCCGAACATGATCGAGAACGGCCTCGATCCCAATCTCTTGCTCGGAGGAAAGTTCGGGCACAGTCTGCACTTCTGGGATCTGCGTTCGCGCAAGCACGTTCAAGCCTTGGATTTGGGCGCCGAGCAGCAGATGGTGCTCGAGCTGCGTCCCTCGCACGATCCGAATAATACGTACGGGTTCGTGGGCGTCGTCATCTCGCTCAAAGACCTTTCCAGCTCGATCTGGCTGTGGCACCGTAAGAACGGCTCGTGGGACGTTACCAAGGTCATCGAAATCCCAGCCGAGCCGGCCGACCCCGATCTGCTCCCCGACATGCTCAAGGGCTTTGGCGCGGTTCCGCCGCTGCTCAGCGACATCGACCTATCGCTCGACGATCGCTACCTCTACGCCGCCTGCTGGGGGACGGGCGAGCTGCGCCAGTACGACGTCAGCGATCCTTTCAATCCCAAGTTCGTCGGCTCGGTGCGCATCGGCGGCATCGCCAAGCGTACGGCGCATCCCAACGATCCCTCCAAGTCCCTCAACGGCGGGCCGCAGATGGTGGAGATCAGCCGCGACGGAAAGCGCGTCTATTTTACCAACTCGCTCTATCGCGCGTGGGACGATCAGTTCTATACCGACGGCTTGAAGAGCTGGATGGTCAAACTCGACGTCGGCAACGACGGAGCGATGGCGTTCGATCCCAAGTTCTTTATCGAGTTCCCGGCCGAGCATCGCGCCCACCAAGTGCGGCTGCAGGGCGGCGACGCATCCTCCGATTCGTACTGCTTCTCGTAGAGCGCTAAGGAGCTGAGTCTCCTCGCACTGCGCGGCGCCGCGGTTCACGTCGACCCGTGGAGCGCGGCGATCGATGGCGGGACCGTGCTCGTCGCGACGTTAACCGCCGGGTTTTGGAACAGCCACGTCCATTTAACCGAGCGCAAGTGGACCGGCGTGCGAGAGATCCCCGCGGCCGAACTCAATCGCCAGCTGGAAGATTTTACCCGCTATGGCTTCACGACGATCTTCGATCTGGCGTCGCGGCTCGAAAACACTCAAGCCCTTCGCGGGCGCATCGAATCGGACGAGGTCGCCGGGCCACGGATTTTTTCCACCGGCGAAGGGCTCGTACCGCCGGGCGGCAACGCGCCCGAGATTGTCACCGCGACGATGGGCTGGATGCCGGTGGCGCTTCCCGAGGCCGGCAATCCAGCCGAAGCCGAGCGACACGCGCAACGCCTTCTCGCAAACGGCGTGGATGCGATTAAGGTTTTCGCGTCCGCCGCGCCCAGCTCCGGAGGAGTCACCGTCAGCCAAGGGGCGCTTCGCGCGGTGGTTCGTCGCGCGCGGGAGGCAAACAAACCCGTCTTCATCCATCCCAATACGCACGACGATATCAAACGTGCCGTCGCCGCGCAGGTCGACGTGCTCGCGCACACCGTTCCGCGTGCGGCGCTATCGGCGGCCGACCTCGCCGCAATCGTCGCCGCGAATATCGCGTTGATTCCCACCTTGATGCTGTGGGAAAGCCTCACCCGGCACGAGCGTGCTTCGGTGCAGGCTCGGGTGGTCGAAGCGGAGCTGGCGCAACTGCGCGCATTCCGCAAAACCGGGGGAACCGTAATCTTCGGCACCGATCACGGCGCCGTCGATCCCGATCCCACCCGTGAGTACCGCCTCATGAACGAAGCCGGCATGGGGTTCGGCGAGATCCTCGAGTCGCTGACGACGGCCCCGACCCGGCGCTTTGCGGCGCAATACGCCGGGACGATCGCGCCCGGAGAACCAGCGGATCTCGTCTTGCTCGACGGCCCCGTCTCGCGCGGACCGGCACTTTTTTCCGACGTTCGCTTGACGATTCGCGCCGGACGAATAATCTATACTCGTGGCTGACGACACCCTCTTACCGTTCGTTCGGACGGCAAAGGAGCGGGGTATTCCCGACGATTCGGTCGTGGGGATCCTTCGACAAAACGGCTGGCCGGAGCGGCGCATCTACCGCGCCCTCGCCGAATACTACGCCGCTACCATGGGTATCGCGGTGCCGGTCCGCGCCGGGACCGCGGAGAATGCTCGCGACGCGTTCCTCTATCTTCTCAACTTTATCGCGTTGGGTTTTTGGACCGTCGCCCTCTGGCAGATCTGGGACGATCTCGTGAGACGCTGGTTCCCCCATCCGCTCGGCGATACGGGAGCGACACTGCGCGAAGACATCGCATGGCAAGTCGCCGTGATCCTCGTAACCCTTCCGCTCTTCGCGCTGATGCACGTTCTGATTCAGCGCGAGCTGGCGCGCCGTCCGGAACTCTACTACTCGCCGATTCGCCGCTGGCTAACGTACCTTACGCTGGTCTTTGCCGCGATCGCCGTCGTCGTGGACGCGGCCATGACGATTCAATCCTCGATCGTCGGCCACCTAACGACCCGCTTCTTACTCGATACGCTCGGGCTGATGCTCTTAGGCGGCGGCGTCTTTGCCTACTACCTCTTGACGATGGACCCGCCCAAGCAGCAAACGTGAACGCCGCCTAAGGGCGATTCCGAAAGCGATATCTACCTCGCAAGTGATCGTTGGCGGCACAATGCCGGGCGCAACAGTAAAGCTTAGACGACCTTGACGATCGCCATCATGCCGGCGTCTTCGTGGAAAAGCATGTGGCAGTGAAAGACGAACGTGCCGCGCGGCACGTGGCGAAAGTCAAGCAGTATTTTGGTGATGGCCGGCTTGATCAGCGGGTAGTTGGGATAGCGGACGTTCGGCAAGAGCCGGCCGACCGGCACGAAGGCGGTGTCGACGGTGACGGGGATGCCGCTGCTATTTTTCTCCAACACGAACGACATTTGATGGATGTGAAATGCGTGCGCCTCCATCGATGCGTTGATCAAATACCATTCCTCGATTGCGCCGCGCTTGACGACGACGTCGGCATTGATCGGAAACGCCTTACCTTTGACGTAAACCGGCGAGAAGGGATGCTCGTGGAAGTTTGGATCCGTAGTGTCGGTTATGTAGAAGCCGAAGTGGAGCGGCGTCTTCTTGCTCTTTGGAAAAACGTATTCGGTAAAGGTAAGCGCGCGGCGGTGAATCATCGCCGGATTAGCTTTGGCAAAAGCAACCAATCGTGCCGCCGGGGTGTCCGCGATCACTGCCGGCTTTGACTCGAGCATGACGCCCGTCGTCGCCGGAGCCGGGCCGGCTTGGATCGTCAGAAGGTCGTGATGCATCTGGTAGAATGCATCTTTCCCTTCACAGTAGTGCTCTCTCGACAGCGTCAGCGTGGTTCCCGGATCGAGCGTGAGCAGAATATCCGCTCGCGACATCGACGTGACCATCACTTCCTTCATCGCAACGTATTGCGAGAGCGGGTGCTGCATGTCGCCCGAAACCGGCACGCCGTCGAGTCCGACGACGAGCAGCGGTACGCGACGACCGTTTGCGTCCCGCAGCTGCAAGCGCGTCGCCGTGTCGGAAGTGCCGTTGGCGAGCCGCAAGAGTTGCGGCTGTCCCGGCGTAACTTCAAGCGTTGCCGGGGCGTCGGTTCCATCGAGCGCCAGGTTAGGCTCGGATGAGATGCCGTTACAACCGGTGGGATCGAGGGATACTCCCCCCATGGTCATGGGGAAGGTCACCGGCCACGGTGGCGGATTGAACGGATCGTAGGGCATCGGCGACCCGACCGGCATTGCCGCTTCGTGCGCCGTCGCATCCGAGACAAATGCGTCGGTATTAGGCACGAACATATTATCGAAGATCGCCGGCATACGGTACCGCATCAGAATGACGTGCTCGGCCGACCGCGCGATCTGCGGCTTATCCGGTTCGACGATCCAGACGCCGTCGAGGCCGGCCGCCACCTGATCGTCGGACGTACCGTGGGCGTGCGGATGATAGAGGTAGGTTCCGGGCGGTTGCGTCGCCGGAATCGTTACGTGGTATTCGCAGGCATGCATCGGCGTGCTCAGCGTGGATAAAAAGACGTTCTCTTCTGACGGCGGTCCTTCGAAGCCGTGCAGGTGGATGTTAGTGTCGGCCGGCGACCCGTGGATATAGCTATCCTCGATGGTACGATTCAAATAGCCGGCACGCGCGACCGCCGGCGCCGCCGGCATATTCATCGGGGAACAGGGCGGCAGCGCGCTCGACGCAACGCGTTCGCCGGAACTGGGACCGGCCAGATCGTTGACGATCCGGAGGGCAAAGTGCTCGCCGCGGTGCACGCGAATAGACGGTGCCACGTTCTGCTCCGCACCGTTGAGCCTGTAGCGATAGCAGAAGCGCTCCGAGTCTTTGTGAACCGCCAGGATCAGTTCGTGCTCGCCCGAGGCGTCGAGTGGAAGATTCCCGACTACAACGTCGGGCGGTTCGACGATCTGGCGCGTCGCCGCGGGCGGGCGGCATGACAAGTCGCGCTTGGCCGGCGCTTTCGCAGCCGCTATCCGCGCGCCCGGAACGCCGGCGCTCCAAAGCAAAATAACAACGAGGCCAAAGCCAATGCAAAGCCGCTTCATCAACTGAAGCGAGCTTCGCCACGACTGCCTAGATTCCTAACAACCCTAGCGGCTCATCCAGCCCGCCCGGCCTAGGCACCCTCGCCGGCGGCGAGCTCGGCCAACGCCGGGGTTGGTTAGCGTGCCATCAGCGCGGCGCCCGCCCGGCGCCGAACCGGAACGGGCTCGACGTGCTTGGCGGCCTGGCTCACGAACCACAAGCAGAGCAACGTCAGCAGGGCAGCATCGTCGAAGGCGCCGAGCACCGGGATATCGCTAAAGAGATCGACGGGCGAAACGACCAGCAGCGCGATGGCCGCCGTGAGCAGCTTTAGGCTCAGCGGAACGCGCATGTCGCGCATTAGCGGAAAGGTTCTAAAGATTGCCTTCTTGGCAACGAGCAGCAACCGCATCACTCTCATGCCTCGCTATACCGGCGTTCGGAGCTAGTGTTACGGAGGGTTTTCCGCGGTTTGGCGCGATATCGCCGCATGAGGCGTTTTCTTGCCATTTTCTTAGCCGCATCGTTCCTGGTTACGCCGCTCCAGAGCCACGCCGCCGGCTCCCAGCCGGCGCTGCAGGCGCTCACGAGCAAGCTGCAGTGGCGCAATATCGGGCCGTTCATCGGCGGGCGCTCGGTGGCGGTCGCCGGCGTAGAGGGCAACCAAGACTTATTTTATATGGGTGGCGTACAAGCCGGAGTCTGGCGCAGCACCGACTACGGCCAGCACTGGACGAACCTAACCGACGGTAAGATACCTGGCATCGCCGACCCCATCGGCGCGCTGGCGGTTGCGCCGGCGAATCCGCACGTAATTTACGCCGGCACCGGAGAGGCCGACATTCGTTCGGACTTCGACACCGGTGACGGCGTCTATAAAACCGTCGACGCGGGCCGCACCTGGAGCTATGCCGGACTGCGCGATACGCGCATGATTGCCAAGCTGGCGATCGACCCGCGCGACCCCAACGTTGTGTATGCGGCCTCGATGGGGCACGTTTTCAAGCCCAACGCCGCGCGCGGCATCTTCAAAACGACCGACGGCGGCGCAACCTGGCGCAAAGTGCTTTTCGTCGACGACAAGACGGGGGGCATCGACCTGGCGATGGATCCCAGCAATCCGCGCGTCGTTTACGCCGCGATGTGGCAGGCCCAGCGATTTCCTTGGAAGCTCGAAGACGGCGGTCCCGGCAGCGCGCTTTACAAGACGACCGACGGCGGCGCGCACTGGGAGAAAATTTCGGCGCATCCCGGATTTGCCGGCGGAACGCTGGGGAAGCTCGGCGTCGCGGTCGCGGCGAGCAATCCGCGCATCGTTTATTCGATCGTTCAAGCGAAACAGGGCGGCGTCTTTCGCTCGGAAGATGCCGGCGCGACGTGGCATCGCGTCAACGGCGAGATGAAGCTGCGCCAACGTGGATTTTACTACATGGCGATCACCGTCGACCCGACCAATCCGCAAGTGGCTTACGTGCCGGAAGTCGACGGCGTCTACAAGACGGCCGACGGCGGCAAGAAGTTTACGCTGCTCAATCCGCCGCACGGCGATAACCACGCGGTCTGGGTCAATCCGCGCAATCCCAAGATTCTGCTGGTCGGCAACGACGGCGGGGGCACCGTCTCGGTCAACGGCGGCGAGAGTTGGAGCACGGAGCACAATCAGCCCACCGGGCAGTACTATCACGTCGCGATTGACGACCAGTTTCCGTTTCACGTCTTCGGCGCGGCCCAAGACGAAGGCGCCTTCGAAGGCCCGAGCGCCGCGCTGGGCGGCGGCATCGGCCAGGATCGGTGGTTCACGGTCGCGCTTGGCGAGAGCACGTTCGTCGCTCCCGAACCCGGAAGTCCGTACGTGACCTATGGCAGCGGTTACTACAGCTCGTTCGTCCGGCTCGATCGCAAGACCGGCGACGCGAAGAACGTGAGTCCGTGGCCGCGCTATATGGCCGGCGCATCTTCGGCCGAGACAAAGTACCGCTTCGGATGGACGCATCCGATATTCTTTTCGCCGGCCGATCCGCACGAGTTGATCGCTGCCGCGCAAGTCGTCTTCTCCAGTACCGATCGCGGCCAGACGTGGAAAGTTCTCAGCCCCGATCTCACGCGCAACGATCCAAGCACCGAAGGACCCTCGGGCGGACCGGTGGAGCGCGACCAAACCGGTGCGGAGACCTATCCCGACATTGCTTCGCTGGCGGTCTCGCCGCTCGACGCCAACGTCTTCTGGGCCGGATCGGCCGACGGGCTGGTTCACGTCTCCACCGACCACGGCGCGCACTGGAACGAAGTCACGCCGCCGCAACTTCCGCAATGGACGCAGATCAGCTCGATCGAGCCGTCGCACACCGACAAAGGCACGGCATATCTGAGCGCCTCGCGATATATGTGGGACGACTACCACCCCTACGTCTATCTGACCACCGACTACGGCGCGCACTGGCGAGCGATCGCCGACGGTCTGCCCGCCGACCAGTACGTCTTTGCCGTGCGGCAAGATCCGCGCGAGCCGCGCCTTCTCTTTGCCGGAACGCGCAGCACGGTCTTCGTAAGCCTCGACGGCGGAACGAAATGGCAGCCGCTCACGCTCAACTTGCCCGGCGTACAGGTTCGCGATCTCGCCGTCGATTCGCGCGAAGGCGAGCTGGTGGCGGCGACGCACGGGCGCGCCTTCTGGATCCTCGACAATCTCGCATTTCTAGAGCAACTCGCGCGCGAGCCGGCGCTCTCGACCTCCGGACTGCAGCTCTTCACGCCGGAAACGGCATGGCTGACGCAAGCCTACGGCGGGAGCGATTTCCCCGACCCCGGCTTCGGCCAGAACCCGCAGTACGGCGCGGCGGTGTTTTTTAACTTGCCGCCCGACTATCACGGTCAAACGCCAATCACGCTCTCGTTCGTGGACGCAAACGGTGCAACGCTGCGGAGTTTCACGCTGCATGCCAAAACCGCACGCGCCAAACTGACGCGCGAACAGGCCGCCGATCTCAGCTCCGACCAAATCAAAGAGCGCGAACTCGAAGAGAAGACGACGGTCACGGCCGGCATGAATCAGTTCCAGTGGGACTTGCGCACGACGCCGGCCTACGACGTGCCCGGCTACCGCAGCGACGAGACCGACGACTTTCCCGACGTCGGCGACGGGCCGACGATCGTGCCCGGCACCTATAGCGTCGCTTTACAGTACGGCTCGCAACGTTTGACCGCGCCGCTTACGCTTAAACTCGACCCGCGCGTTCGTCCCGCTGCGGGCGACCTAGAGGCACGCTACGCGCTCGAGATGCAGCTGCGCAACGCAATCGATAACCTCGATCGCGCCATCGCAGCAGCCATGGCCGGGCGCGGCAAGCTGCCGGCGGCGGCACGATCGCGCGTGGATGCCGAGATCGCAGAATTGATCCTCCTCGGCGTGGACTCCAGCGAGGCGGACGTCTTACGAGAGACGAAGGTGCGCCAGCAGTTGGCGTTCCTGATGAACTCTTTAGAGAACGCCTACGCTCGCCCCACGCCGGCCGAGTACGCGGCCGCCAGCGACCTGGAAGCACTTGCCACCGATGGTGAAGCGCGTCTACGTGCGCTGACCCAGCAACAGTAACGATGGAGGATCTCATGTCTCTCGGAGGTTTCATGCTGCGGGGCACGCTCGCACTTGCGGTTTCTTCGCTGCTGGCGGGCTGCGCCGGCCATAGCGAAACGACGTTGCCGGTTGCGCCGGGCTCGCTCGCGCCTTCGGTCGGGGCGCAAGCAAAACTGCGCGCGTGTAAGGGCCAGCAAACCACCAAGCAGTACGCAACGGTGACCGGTACGCTTCTAACCAGCGGCGGTTCGTTCTGCATTCCTAAGTTCGGCGGCTACGGCGGCACGGTGAAATACCCGGGTGCCGATCCTTCGGTGAAGCTGACGCTGACCAGCAGCACGACCAACTACGACGGCATGCCCGAGCTGGGCAGCGGCACGGCCATCTTTTACATGCAGCTTGCGATCTCGGGCGGCACGTCGTTCGGCAACAAGGCCGGCCGCGGCGGAGGGCTCTCCAGCAAGCAGATCGTCGCGGGTCAAACCTACACCGTATTCGGTCAAGCCAAGGTCTACGGGTTCCCGTTCAACTTCACACCGTGTTACGTGATCGCGGTGAAGAGCCGATACGGCGGTACGTTGGGCGGCATCGGAACGCTGCTCGAGGGGCAGAAGGTTCCGGCAGCTGCGACCGGCGTCATCGAAATCTACGAGGGGCAGCAAACCTCCGAAGAATGTTGAGAGTACCGCGCTTTACTGCGTGTCGACGGGAGTCTTCGACGGCGGCTCGTTGATGAAGACCGAGCGGCCGTACTTCGAGCCGATCCGCCGGAACCGTCGCGCCTTCTGGGTGAAATCGAAGCTGTCAACGATGCTGGCGGCGCGTTGGTCGGTGTAACCGTGGTGGGTCGAGCCTAAGTACGGCAGATCGAATGCCTCCTCGATGAACTTGAGGATGCTTCCGAACTCGTAGGTCGTATGCGAAACATAACCGGCACGCGCGTAAGGGCCGATGATAATGCACGGCACGCGAATCCCCAGCCCGCGGTAGTCGAGCTGCGGAGGCGGCGCATTGTCGTACCATCCGCCCCAGTCGTCCCAGAGCACCACGATCGCCGTCGAGTTCCAGTACTTGCTCTCGCCGATCGCGTTAACGATCGACGCCACCCACGAAGGCCCTTTATCGCTGCGCGATTCGGGGTGATCTGAATCCTCGACGCTGGGCGAAACCCAGCTGACCGAGGCTAGGTTTCCGCCGGTGACGTCGGTAAGAATCGCGGTCTGAGGCACGGCGATGTTGCGGTCCCAGTCGTTGCCGTAACGAACGTACTTGATCGCCTCGAAGGGCGACCACATGCCGGCTCCGAGGCGCTCCGTAGCATAGTACTTCCACGACACGTTAGCTTTGTCGAGCACCTCGGCCATGGTGGTGAACTGATCGAAGCATGGAAACGGCCCTTGCAACGCGTGCTCGACGCGATCGGGCGTCAGATAGGAACTCGTCGTTCCGTACGACGAGTCGCAGTCGTCGGGCCAGTCGCTGGGAACGTCGACCTCCGCCTTCCTGGGCGTTAAGTCGTCGTTGCCGGCAATCAGCGTGAGGTGCCCCGTAAAGCTGCCGCCGAATTCGGTTGGAAACATCGCGTCGGCCAGCACGTACTGCCGCGCCATCGTCCAGTACGGCCGCACGAGCGCGCGCTTCACGTAAGCGTACGCAGCGTACTGCCCCTTCTTGTTCTTTCCGAACGTGTAGAAGCCGTCCATCGCGCCGTTGTCCCATTCGGTCATCGAGGACCGCCACGTGTGGGGAATGTCGGGACCGTTGAAGGTAATCTGGTGCAGGCGCACCGTCTTGCCGCCGGCCGAACCCTCCATCGGCGCGTTGGCACCGGGAAAACCTGCGAAGAAGTTTTCGAAGCTCCGATTCTCTTGAATGATGACCACGACGTGTTTGACGTGCGCGCGAATGGGATTGCCCATCGCCGCGCTCGGGACGCTTGCGGCGGCCGGCAGCGCCGGCGGCGTCGCGCGGCTGGTACAGGCCGCCGCGAGCGCTGCACCCAACAGCGCCGCCGGTCGACCGAACCGCTGCAGGCCCGTCAACTTACTGAGTGTCGACCGGCTCGTCGGAGGGCGGCTCGCGCAGGAACGTCGACATGCCGTATTTTGACTTGATCGGTACGAACTTGCGCGGCTGCTGAGTAAAATCGAAGGCGTCGGAGATGCTATGAGCGCGCGAATCCGTATAACCTTGGTCCGCCGGCCCGATGTTGGGCAGCTCGAAGGCCTCTTCGATAAACTTCAGGACGCTTCCGAACTCATAGGTGGTGTGGGAAACGTAGTTCCGGCGCGCGTAGGGCGAGATGATCAAGCAGGGCACGCGAATGCCCAGGCCGCGATAGTCGGGCTGCGGCGGCGGCGCGTTGTCGTACCATCCGCCCCAGTCGTCCCACAGCACGACGATCGCCGTCGATTTCCAATACGGGCTCTCGCCGACCGCGTTGACGATCGACGCTACCCACGAGGGGCCCGTATCGCTGCGGGCAGTCGGATGATCGGAATCCTCGACGCTAGGCGAGACCCAGCTCACCGCAGCGAGATTCTTAGACTTCGGATCGGTCAGGATGTTGGTTTGCGGCACGGAGATGTTCTGATTCCAATCGTCGCCGTAGCGGACGTATTTGATTGCCTCGAATGGCTCCCACATGCCGGCGCCCAGCAAACGCGTCGCATAATACTTCCACGACACGTGCCCGGCGTCGAGAACTTCCGCTATGGTTCCGAACTGGTCGAAACACGGAAACGGCCCCTCGAATGAATGCTCGACGCGGTTGGGCGTCACGTACGAGCTCTTAGTCCCCGGTATCGCGTCGCAGTCGTAAGGATAGCCGTTGGGGATATCTACCTCAGCCCGGTGGAGCCTCAAATCGTCGGTGCCGGCGATCAGCGTCAGGTGCCCGGTAAAGCTGCCGCCGAACTCGGTCGGAAACATCGCGTCGGCCAGCACGTACTGCTTCGCCATCGTCCAGTACGGCCGAATCAAGGAACGTTTGACGTAAGCGTAAGCCTGGTTGCCGTGATTATTTTTCCCGTAGTGATAGAACCCGTCCATCTTGCCGTTGTCCCACTCGCCGAGCGAGGAACTCCACGAATGCTGGATGTCGGGACCGTTAAAAGTGATCTCGTGAAGGGCGACCGTTTTGTTGCCGGCCTTGCCTTTCATGGGCGCGTTAGCTCCGGGGTAGCCGGCAAAGAAGTTTTCGAAGCTGCGATTTTCTTGAATGACGACGACGACATGGTCGATGTACTTGTGCACCGGGTTTCCGGCGGCGGGTGCCTCCGGGCCAGCGGGCAAGGCAAACGTCGCGTCTTGGGGTTGCCGCCCGCCTCCGGAGGTACAACCGGTACCGATAAGGATCGCCGTCCACGCCAGCGCGAACGGCAGCTTCAAACGCATCGTCATCCTTTCAACGAACGGTCAGCTCACGAGTTTAGTTTCGGGCAGAACGATACCGCTTAAACTGAGCGGATCGTACGCGTTCAGCCGAAGCTCCGGCGCGGGTTCGTTGCTGCGCCTCAGGGCGCGCAGAGCGTCGATTGCCTCGGGCAGAGCGAACTGCTCCCCGACGAAACCCGCAACGAAACGGCCGCCGCGAATCTCGCCGCGCGATTCCATGCGCCGCAGCGTCAGCAACAGGTCCCGCCAGCGCGGCGCGAGGCTCTCGCGCGCGATGACGTCGCGGAAGACGATGCCCCAGCGCTCGAGCAGTCGTCGCGCGAAGCTCTCGGTGTCGATCTGCTTCAACGAGCCCTGCAGCAGACTCCAGCGGCCGCCCGAAGAGCGCGGACGGGCGCGCAGGCCCTTTTCACCCAACCGCCGCTTGGCATCGCTGAGCGAACGCAGCGCGTCGAAGCCGTCGGCCGTCACCAAACCGGCGGCAACGAGTTGCCACAGCGCTTCCTCGACTTCGCTGGGCAGCCGTTTGGTCGCGCGCACGATCTCGGCAAAGAAGGGCGCGCGCATCAGACGCACTTGTTCGGCGACTTCGCGCGCAACGTGCGAGAGCGCCGCCGAATCGGCCTCGCGCGCAACGACGAGCTCCTCGGCTTCGGCGCGCAGAAAGATGGCGATGGGCGCGAGCCGCGTCGGACGCACGCGCGGGCGCTCCGCTCCATTACCCGGCTCCAGCGCCGGATGCGGCGTAAGCCGTCCCCACATGACGTCGCCCGCGTAACAGAGACGGTCCAGATACTCCGGCTTATAGCCCGCGACGCGCGCCGGCAGCACGTGCTCCTCCCAAACGACCGCCGGAATCTCGTAACCTTGAAGCTGACGAACCACCTGCAGGGTTCCGTCTATGCCGTGCAATCGCGTCGGCGGCGCGGCATGCTGCCAGCGCGCCAAGAATGCCACGTATTGCGCCGCGCTAACCGGTTCGATCTCGCGCCGCAGCCGCCCGATGGTTCTGCGGTGAATGCGCGCCAAAACGCGGCGATTGCACCACTCTTCTGAGCCGGAACCGCTAAAGCGGCCGCGCAATACTTGGCCCTGCGTCTCGAGCGCCAAGAACGCACCCTCGACGTTGTCGGTCTCGAGATGGAGCTGCCTCGCGAGCGTCGCGCCGCTGACCGGACCGCTGCATTCCAACCAACCGCGGACGATGTCATTCACCGCGTTCTGACGATCTTCGGATAGGGCATCGTAAGCAGCGCGCGCCAGATCGAAGCGCTCCGCACAGGTCCACAGTTCGCCGCCACCGGGCGCGACGAGCGTGGCCACCCGATTCTGCTCGACGAGCTCGTCGAACCATCCCCGCCAGACAGGCGTCGGAGGAACGACGATCAGCGTCGCCAGCGCGTCGTGCAGCTCGTCGGCATCGCGTACGACCGGCCACGATTCCGTCGCGACTTCGGTGATGGCGCCCGGATCGAGCACTCCGGCGCCGTCGACGTCGTCGCGAATCGTGCGCCGCAGCGTGACAGCCCGCGCGCGGCGCTCTTCGAGCGGAGCGTCGTCGAGATACGCATAGGGATTGGCGTTGAGGATCTCGTGACAGAAAGGCGACGGCTCGGGCGTGTCGATGGCTACGGTTCGCACCGAGCCGTCTTCGATGGCCCGCAGTACCTCGCGCAGCGCCTCGAGGTCCATCGCTTCGTGCAGACAGTTGCCGATCGTCTCGCGCACGAGCACGTGATCGGGAATTCGGATTGGACCGGTAAGGTTCTCCGGACAGGCGGCCTGATCGGGAAAGACCGCGGCTAGCAGATCGTCGGCGCGCATGCGCATGATTTGCGGCGGCACTCTGCGGCCGCCGCTGAAGCGCAGAATCGTCAGCGCGCGCGTGGCATTCCAACGCCAGCGCGCGGCGAACATCGGCGCCGGCAGCAACGCCTGCGTCAGAGTATACTCTACGCCGGCGGCTTTCACGAACTCGAAAACGGCGTCCAATGGGAAGGCATGCTGATCGCTGAGCGAAAGCACGAATCCGTTATCGGTTGCGGCGGCCTGAAGCTCCAGGTTGAACGAGCGGCAGAAGCGCTTGCGCAGCGCCAGCCCCCAAGCGCGGTTGACGCGCGCGCCGAACGGCGCGTGGATGATAAGCTGCATCCCGCCGCCCTCGTCGAAGAAGCGCTCGGCTACGATCGTCGTATCGGTTGGAACGGCGCCAAGGACGGCTTTCCCCGCGCGCACGTAGGCGACGGCCTGTTCGGCACCGGCAACGTCGAGCGCGCACTCTTGCTGCAGCCATTGCACCGCCGAGGCGTCGTCGCGGTCGTCGATGGCGCGGCGAACGCCGCAAACCTCGCGCGAGAGCTCGATGGTTCGCCCCAGCCCTTCACCGTTCCAGAATGGAATCGAGGGCGGCGCGCCATGCGCGTCTTCGACGCGTACTACGCCGGCTTCGACGCGTCGAATCTTCCACGAGTTGGTCCCCAGCAGAAAGATGTCGCCGGCCATGCTTTCGATCGCGAAATCTTCGTCGAGCGTTCCGACCACGTGGCCTTCGGGTTCGACCACTACGTTGAAGTTGGCGGTGTCGGGTATCGCGCCGCCGCAGGTAATCGCGGCCAGGCGGGCGCCGCGTCGCGGCCGCAGCTTACCGTTAACGCGATCGTAGTGCAGGAACGTGCCGCTGCGCCCGCGCGAGGTGGCGACGCCGTCGGCGAGCATCGAGACGACCGCATCGAAGTCTTCGCGGGGAAGGTCGCGATAAGAGTACGTTTCTCGAATCGCCGCATAGAGCTCGCCGGCATCCCATTCGTGCTGCGCGCAAGCCGCGACGATCTGCTGGGCCAAAATGTCTAGGGGCGCTCGCGGAATAGCCAGCGCGTCGAGCGCTCCGGAGCGAATCGCGCGCACCAGCGCCGCGCACTCCAAGAGCTCGTCGCGCGTCGTTACGTAGAGCGCGCCCTTCGGCTTTGCGCCGACCCAGTGACCGGAACGCCCGACGCGTTGGAGGGCGACGCCAATCGAACGCGGCGAACCGAGCTGAACGACGAGATCGATCGAGCCGATGTCGATGCCGAGCTCGAGCGACGCGGTAGCAACTACCGCGCGCAGCTCCCCGCTTCGCAGACGCCGTTCGACGTCGAAGCGAAGCTCGCGGGCTAGACTGCCGTGGTGCGGCATGACGAATCCGTCGCCGAGGCGCTCGTTGAGCGCGAACGCGACGCGCTCGCTCATGCGGCGCGTACCGACGAAGATCAGCGTGGTGCGGTGATTGCGAATCTGCTCGGCGACTCGGTCGTAGATTTCTCCCCACATCTCCTTACTCGCTACCGGTCCGAGTTCGTCGGAGGGAACGACGACGTCCAGATCCATCGCACGGCGATGTCCGATGTCGACGACGAACGGCTCGGGGCTCAAGAACCGGGCAACCTTCTCGACCGGGCGAACGGTGGCCGAAAGCCCGATTCTCTGGGGACGGCGGCCGCCGGCACGGCGAACCAGCTCTTCCAGGCGGGCCAGCGTCAGGGCCAAATGCGCGCCCCGCTTGTCGCCGGCCATGGCGTGGATCTCATCAACGACGATGGTCGTCACGCTCGAGAAAAGACGGCGCGAGCGTTCCGCCGTTAAAAGAATGTAGAGCGACTCGGGCGTCGTTACCAAAACGTGGGGCGGCTCGCGCAACATCCGCTGCCGCTGCGCCTGCGTCGTATCTCCGGTGCGAACGGCGGTGCGAATCGGCTGCATTGCAACGTTGCGCTCGGCTGCCAGCGCCACGATGCTTGCCAGCGGTTTCTCCAAATTCTCGCGCACGTCGTTGGTAAGCGCTTTGAGCGGCGAAACGTAGACGACCAGGGTCGAATCCTCGAGCGTGCCGGCGGTTGCGCGACGTACGAGGTCGTCGAGCGCAAGCGTGAAGGCCGAGAGCGTTTTGCCCGAGCCCGTAGGTGCGCAGATCAAGACGTCGCTGCCCGCTCGAATGGCCGGCCAACCTTCGGCTTGCGGCTCCGTCGTGGTGCCGAACGACGCGGCGAACCATTCGCGGACCAGCGGGTGGAGTTCGTCGAGCATTCCCGCGCCTATTCCACCAGTCCGCGACGCGGACCCGGCGGCTGCATGGAAGAGCTGTACGCTCCAGACCGAACCCTCGCTTGGATGCGACGCTTTCTTTTCGCCGCGCTTGCCGGTGCCGTACTCTCAGCGTCGCCGGCGGGCGCCGCGCAACGCGTGCTGCAAATCGGCGACATGGCCCGTATCGTCGATCTGGAAGAGCCGGCGATCTCACCCGACGGCAAGAGCATCGCCGTCCTCATGATCGTGGCCGATGCCAAGCGCACCGGGGATAACGTAACGCTGGCAGTGGTCGATGCCGATTCGGGCCGCACGCATACCGTAACCCGCAGCGGCGAGGCAGCGGTTCCGCGCTGGTCTCCCGACGGCTCGCAGCTCGCCTACCTTGCTCGACCGTCCGCGGAGGCCCCGCATCAGCTCTTCGTACGCGACCGCAATGGACGGACGCGTCAACTCACCCACGTGCGCGGCGACGTGATCGACGCCGTGTGGCGGCCGGATGGCGCCGAGCTCGCCTTTGTGGCCGCCGACCCCGACACGAACGACGTCTTCTTCTACGCCGGCAACAACGACTATACGGCGACCGCGCTGACGCCGCCAGACCACCTGTGGGTCGTACCGGCAGCCGGAGGGACGGCGCGCCGTTTGACACACGGATCGTGGACGATCGCGCCGACCGATCCGGGCGGCATCTTCTCGTCCCAGATCTCTTGGACGAGCGACGGCAAAGCGATTGCCTTTACGCGCGTCCAGACAACCTTTAGCGGAGAAGACGAATACTCGACGATATGGCAGATCGACGTCGCCGGCGGTGGCGCGATGCGCAAGCTCACGAGCCATCCTAACGTCGAGCTGAGTCCCTCGTACTCACCCGACGGATCGCAATTGGCCTATTGGTATCCGGTCGACGGCGATTTCACCGCGGAGAATACGGTGCGCGTCGTCGCCGGCGGCGCGGAGCGCGCGCTCGCACCGGCCTTCGATCGCAACGTCGCCGGAGCGCAATGGTTCGCCGACGGCAAGCATCTGCTGATCTGCGCTGCCGACGGCACGCAGAACCGGCTGTGGACGGCCGATCTTTCCGGAGCCATGCAGCCGCTCGATCTCGGATCGCTCCATGCCGTCTGCGATCCGTACTCGAGCAGCACGTTCGATGCCGGAATCGCCGGATCGATCGCGCGCGACGGAACGATCGCTATCGTCGCGACGAGTGCGACGAGCGCGCGCGAGCTCTACCTGCTGCCGCCCGGTTCGAGCGCGCCGCGGCAGCTCACTCACGTCAACGACTTTCTGCGCGACATCGGCCTGGGCGCGATGCGAGAGCTCACGTGGGACGGCCCCGACGGCTTTCACGAAGACGGCGTCGTAACGTATCCGCCGGCGGCGCGTGCCGGGGAAAAACATCCGGTCGTGCTGCTGATTCACGGCGGCCCCGGGCTTTCGAACTCGCGCGACTTCGTTTGGGAGCGCTGGCCGCTGGCGCAGATGATCGCCTCGCGCGGCTACGTGGTGCTGCAGCCGAACTACCGCGGCAGCGACAATCTCGGCAATAAGTACATGACGGCAATCGTGCACGATACCGTCGTCGGACCCAGCGCCGACATCATTGCCGGGCTTACCGCGCTGGGACGGCTGGACGGCGTGGACGCTTCGCGCGTCGCCATCTCGGGTTGGTCGTACGGCGGCGAGCTGACCTCGTGGCTGATCGGGCACGACCATCGCTGGCGCGCGGCAGTTTCCGGAGCTGCGGTCAACAGCGAGTTCGACGAATATAATCTCTCGACGTCCAACGTGCAAGATCGCTATCCGCTCGGCGCGACGCCGTATACCGATGACGGGCAACGGATCTATCGGGAGAACTCGCCCATCACCTACTACGCGCAGATCACTACGCCGACGCTCATCTGGGGAACCACGCTCGATCCGGTCGTTCCGATCACGCAGGCGTACGCGCTCTACCACGCGCTCGTCGAGAACCACGTGCCGGTGCGCTTCGCCGTCTTTCCGGCCTCGACGCACGGACCGGCCGATGCGCGTCAGACGGCCGAGCTCACGCGGATCTGGCTCGACTGGCTCGATTCGCACATGCAATAGCCTCGAGCTCATCCAAACGGGCGCAACACGCGTTCTAAGGAATATGAAGCTTTTTAGCGCCGCACTTCTGGCCGTGTCCCTCGCCCTGGCCGCGCCGGGTCCGGCCGCCGCCGCCGTTCCCGACCGCGTGGTTTTGGCCGGGGGATGTTTCTGGGGCATGCAGCTGGTCTTCGGGTCGCTCGTCGGCGTCAATCGCGCCGTCGCCGGGTATGCCGGCGGGAACGCTCAGACCGCCGAGTACGAAACGGTCAGCACCGGCGCGACCGGGCACGCCGAGTCGGTCGAAGTGACGTACGATCCGTCAAAAATCTCGTTCAAGCAGTTGCTCGACGTCTATTTTCTCGTCGCCCACGATCCAACGCAGCTCGATCGCCAAGGCCCCGACGTCGGCACGCAATACCGTTCTGAGATCTTCTTTACATCGGCCGCCCAGCAGCGCGAGGCGCTGGCCTACATCGCCGATCTCAAGAACCGCCACGTCTACAGCTCGAAGATCGTGACCGTCGTGGCGCCGCTGCGCGGCTTTTATCCGGCCGAGGCCTACCATCAGGATTACGCGGTGCACAATCCGCAGAATCCCTACATCGTTTTCAACGATCTACCCAAGATGCACAAGCTGCGCCAGGAGTATCCGGGGCTGGTCAAGCCCAACGCGCCCTTCTAGACGCGTACGCCTTCAGATTACAGCGGCGGGTCGGCGACGTGCTGCGCGTACGAGCGTGGATCGAAGTACCAAGCCGGCAGCGACGACGGAAAGGTGATGTCGTTGAAATCGTAGTCGACCGTCGCATCGCGGCCGAGGTAATCGGCGTCGGCTTGATAGGTCGGCGTGCCGTGGATGTGCGTGACGATGGGCATGTTGTTCATCCAGTTTAGGGTGACCGTAAAGAGCATCGGATAGACGTGGCGGCGGCCGCCGTCGTCGTCGTAGAGTTTGTCGGTGGCGATGACTTCCTTGAGTTCGAGCGTCTTGCGGTCGACGTAGAGCTCGCGCAAACGATTGCGATCGGGATCGCGCCGAGGCTGCAGGCTGACGTGAATCTCGTCGCCCTCGTCGGCGACCCGCGTGACGCGATAGTCGAACTCCCCCAGCACCGTGACGCTGGCAATCGTCGGCGGAAGGCTCCCGGTGGGCTCGGGCGTCGGAACGAAATCGCGCGGATTGGCGTGCGGATGAGCCGGTGCGGGTTCGAAGAGATCGGCGGTCGGCGGTCCGGGATCCCACGGTTCGTTGAACGAGGGTCGTAAAAACTCGAGCGTCCCGCGCGACGATCCACGATAGACGCGCCGCCCAAGCGCGGCGCGATCCGTCGTGCGGCACCAAATATGGTAGGTGTAGCTGTTGAGTAAGTCGGGATAGCCGTCGTCGAGCGTCTGTTTTCGGACCAGCGTGTACGTGACGTAGGGCGGCGGGGGGCGATGCGAGCGAAACTGACGCCGGATATCGTAAAGCAGCCGCTCGGGTGACGGCAGGGGCACGGGCGTAGCCGTGGTTGCCGGGCGCAGCGCGGCGTGTGACGGAGCGACAGCGAGGCTCAGTCCAAGCAGGACGAGCGCAGCAATCAGCGCGTGCTTCACGTGGAGCACTTGCCGCCTTAGCGCATGCGCTCCTTTAGCGCGGCGCCATCCGAATCGCGCCGTCGAGCCGAATCACTTCGCCGTTGAGCATTTGATTCTCGACGATGTGGCGAGCGAGCGCTGCGTACTCCGCCGGCCTTCCTAGGCGCGACGGAAACGGTACTTGCTTGCCGAGCGACTCGCGCGCCGCTTCGGGAAGCCCGGCCAGCAGCGGCGTATCGAAGATTCCCGGAGCGATGCCCACGACGCGGATTTGATGCTGCGCGAACTCGCGCGCCACGGGCAAGGTCAAACCGACGATCCCGCCCTTTGAGGCCGAATACGCCGCTTGCCCGATTTGCCCGTCGTACGCTGCAACCGACGCAGTGCTGATGATCACCCCGCGGTCCTCTCCCGGCTCGACCGAGCGCTCCAGCATCTTTGCGGCGGCCAGGCGGATGACGTTAAACGAGCCGATCAAGTTCACGGTAATCACCTTGCTGAACCGCTCGAGCGGGAGCGGTCCCTCACGCCCGATGACGCGCTCGGCGGTGGCGATGCCGGCGCAGTTGATCGCGCCGTGCAATCCGCCGAAGGTTTCGGCGGCTAAATTGACGGCGCTCTGGAGCTGATCGGAGTTGGTTACGTCGGTCTTGGCAAACCGCACCGAGTCGCCCAGCTCGCGCGCCAGGTCCGCACCTCGGTCGCTTACGTCGCAAATCACGACGTTTGCGCCGCCGCGAGCAAACTCGGTCACGCAGGCAGCACCCAGACCCGAACTGCCGCCGCTAACGATAAACGTCTTTCCATCTAACTGCATGGCGCCTTTGCTACGCTCCGCGAGGGCGATATCCTGGATTGACGAATCAGCGCAGTAGTGTCCAGGTGGCTCATGCTCGTCGCGGTCGCGGCTTTTGCTCTCGCCGCGAGTTGGTGGTTATTGCGCCCGCAAACAAAGCTTGCTACGCAGCGGGTCGAGGTTTCTGCCACCGCATCGCAGGAGCCGGCCGCCGAGGCGACGCCGCTCGCGGAGGCGACGGAAGCGCCGACCGAAGAGCCCGTAGCGACGCCGGCGCCCGAACTCACCGAAACGCCGCAGGCCAGTGCGGTGCCATCCGGTGCGCCGTCTGCGCCGGCGGGTGAAAAGACGGGGCGTATCGCTTTGATCGTTGACGACTGCGGGCAGTGGATCGACACCGAGCGGGCCTTTATCGCCCTGCAGATTCCGCTTACGCTGTCGGTTCTGCCCGACGTTGCGTATACCGGCGTGGTTGCCCGCGAGGCCTCCCATGCCGGCAAGGGCGTCATGCTGCACCTACCGATGGAAACGGTCTCGGGAGTGAATCCCGGGCCCGGAAAGATCACGACGGAGATGAGCGACCCGCAGATCACCAAACAAGTCGAGGAGGACCTCGCGCAAGTTCCGCTGGCGCGCGGCGTCAACAACCACGAGGGCAGCAAAGCGTCGGCCGACGAGCGTGTCATGCGCGACGTCATCGGCGTGCTGGCGCAAAAGGGCGGACTCTTCTTCGTCGATTCGCGCACCAGTGCCGCATCGGTGGGCCAGGCGACGGCGGAGTCGTTGGGTGTGCCGTCGGCCGCTCGCGACGTTTTTCTCGACAATCGCAACGACGTCGCCTATACGGAAGGCCAGCTCCTCGAAGCCGCGCAGATCGCCCGGCGTACGGGGTACGCCATCGCCATCGGACATCCGCGCGCGACGACGCTCCAAGCCGTGCGTGAGATGATTCCGCGTTTGACCGCATCGGGCATCGAGTTCGTGCTCGTGCAAGATATGGTCGGAAGCGAGCGGTAATGAGGTCGGCATGAGCATCGCATTTTTGATCGTCCGCCTGATCCTCGGACTGGGGCTGGCGGCGCACGGTTCGCAAAAGCTTTTCGGCTGGTTCGGCGGCGGCGGAATCGCCGGCACCGGCAAGTCTTTCGAGGGTTTGGGCTTCCGCCCCGGAGCCGCATTTGCTCTGATGGCAGGTTTGGGTGAAACCGTAGGCGGCCTGCTCACGCTGCTGGGCCTAGGCGGAGCGCTTGGCCCCGTTCTGATCGTCACCGTCATGATGGTCGCCATCGCCACCGTTCACATCGGCAACGGATTCTTCAACAGCAATGGCGGATGGGAGCTTCCCGCTTCCAATATCGCGGCGTCGTTAGCCGTGGCGTTTGCCGGGCCCGGCAGTTACTCCCTGGACGCCGCGCTGGGCTTGGGATTTCTCTACAATCCGATACACATCTGGTACGCGCTGGGCGCGGCGGCGATCGCCGCGGCGCTCAACGTGCTCGCCCGGCGTCCTGCGCCGTCGACCCGCTGAGCGCGCGATGGCTACTGTAGCATTTTACGGCGCCGGCATGCTCGGTTCGGCGATGATACGCGCGATGCTGAGGCGCAGCGTCGAGGTGCACGTTTGGAACCGAACGCCGGCGCGAGCGCAAGCGCTCGAGGCCGCCGGCGCGCGCGCGTTCTCCGATCCCGCGGAAAGCGCGCGCGGGGCAGACCTCGTTCACTGTTGTCTGCACGATGACGCCAGCGTTGACGCGGTGCTCGAAGCGGCGCTGCCGGGAATCGACCGGGCAACGCCCATCGTCGACCATACGACCGTCTTACCGCAGCGCGTCGTAGAGCGCGAAGCCCGTCTCTCGAGCGCCGGTTATGCGTTCCTGCACGCACCGGTCTTCATGGGGCCGCCGATGGCCGAGCACTCCACCGGGGCGATGCTGGTCTCGGGCGAGCCCGCTCGCGTCGACGCGGTGCGCTCTGCGCTTCAAGCCATGTGCAGCGACTTGCGCGTTCTCGGCGAACGTCCCGACGCGGCGGCGATCTACAAGCTCATGGGAAATGCGATGATCTTCGCCGTCGTCGGCGGTCTCAACGATGTGATGCGCATCGGCGAAGAGCAGGGGCTATCGCGCGAGCAGAGCTACGAGCTTTTCGATCTTTACGATCCGTCGGGGCAGATTCGCGGCCGTGGGAAACGCATGGTGGCGCGCGACTACGAGCCGTACTGGACCGTCGACATGGCACACAAGGACGCCGTATTAATGCAGGGCGCCGCGCACCACGAGCGGTTGCCGGTCATCGACGCGATCGAGGCGCTGCTGCGCGGCGTTTCGGACCGGGGCCTGGGGGATCGCGATCTCGCGGCCGTCGCCGACCGGTAGCGTGAAAGCCCTTCAGATAGATCGCTTCGGGCCGCTTGCCGGGCTCGAAATCCGCGACGTTGCCGAAGCGCCGCTGCCGCCCGATTCGATCCGCGTCGAAATCGAAGCCGCCGGCGTCAATCCCAGCGACGCAGGCATTGCATTGGGACGGTTTCCGCAGGTGACGCTTCCGCGAATTCTCGGCCGCGATTTCGCCGGGCGAATCGTCGAAGGCCCGCCGCACCTCATGGGAGTGCCGGTTTGGGGATCGGGAGGCGGCGAGCTCGGATTGACCCGCGACGGCACCCACGCGCAACGGCTCGTGATTCCGCTTGCGGCAGCGGTTCGCCGGCCCGAACGTCTGAGCGGGCAGCAAGCCGCGGCGGCCGGAGTGCCGTTCGTCACCGCTTGGAGCGCGCTGGTCGAGCTCGGCGGATTGCACAGCGGCGAGTGGGTCGTCGTCTCGGGCGCGGCCGGCGCAGTTGGTTCGGCCGCCGTCGCACTGGCCCGCGCGCTTGGCGCTCGGCCGATCGCAATGGTGCGAGAGAGCGACGATCCAGCGCCGCTCGACGGGCTTGGCGCCGCGGCGGTGCTGCGTTCCGATCGCGATGACGTTCCCGCCGAGGTGCGCAAGCTGACTGCCGGAAAGGGCGCCGCGCTCGCGCTCAATGCGGTCGGCGCGCCGGTCTTTGCGCCCCTGCTCGATTCGCTCGGTCACGGCGGAAGGATGGTCGTCTACTCAGCCCAGGCCGGACGCGAAGCTACGCTCGACCTCTTCAAGCTTTACCGTGGTTCGCTGCGGCTGCTGGGCCTCGATACGGCGGCATTCCCGCTGCTGGAGGCTGCTCGCATTCTCGAAAAGCTCGGCCCGCTCTTCGAAAGCGGTGCCGTCAAGCCGCCGCCTGTTGCCGCGAGCCTCCGGCTCTCCGCCGCGCGCGAAGCCTACGAGCGAGTGAATCGCGGCGAGCCCGGAAAGGTCGTGCTGACCGCTTAGACGTTCGGAGGCAGCGAAAGCGGCAGCGCGGTGCGGCGCGGCAGCGGCGAGCCGCTCCAGACCGGGCGCGGCGTCGCGATCGGCTCGGGCGTGAAGACGTCTTGCGGCGGCGGCGAGGGCAACGCCGGGTTGAACGGGGTGGGTGAGGCGAGGCTTTGACCAGGCGACCGAACCGTCATCCGTCTTGCGACGGGGTCGTACCGAACCTCGGCGCCGATGCCGCGCAGCACCGGCCCCGCGGTAACGTAAAGCGCGTCCATCTGCCCGCGCAGTTCCGGATCGATGCGAATTCGAACGCGGCGCGCTCCACGCTCTACGACCAGCACGTTACCCTCGAACCAAATCCGGTCGGCGACTTGCGTCAGCAGCGGGCGCGCCGGCGCCAGGACCCTTCCGGCGTACAGGTAGGCCCGCGCGTATGCGGCGAGCGGGCGGCCGTCAACGACGATCGTTACCGGAGGGCCCGGTGGGAATAGCGGCACCTTGCCACGATATACCGCCTGCGATGCACCGATTCATCTCCACGTTTCGCGAGGCCGGCGTTCGCTTCTCACGAGACGGCTGCGCGTTTCTCGCGCAATCTGTAGCATTCAATGCAATCTTCGCGCTCTTCCCGCTGAGCATTCTGGCGCTGAGCGGCGTAACGCTGGTCCTCCCCAACGCACAGCACCGGGCGCTGGCGTTCATCAACACGCTCGCGCCGACGCTGCACGACTACATCGCGCAGAACCTCGAAACTTACATCTACGGCCGCGGCATCTCGAGCGTCATCGCGGCAGCCTTCGTGCTCTGGTCGGGCAAGAACCTATTCATGGGCCTGGCCTACGCGCTCGATCGCGCGCTCAACGTTCCTAAAGGGCGTCCGCTGGTCCACAACCTGCTGCTGTCATTTGTGATGCTTCCGGTCATCAGCATTCTGCTGATGATCGCGATCGCGCTGCCGATCGCCCTGTCCATCACGTTCGCGGTGGCCGGCATTCACGATCCGCCCCGCGTGACGCACGTCCTCGCGTACTTGATCTCGATCGCCCTCGTCTTTATCGTCGCGGTCGTGCTCTATCGCTGGCTTCCCAACCAGCAAGTTTCGTGGGCCTTCGCGCTGCGCGGCGCCACGGTCGTGGCGATCGCATGGCCGGCCGTGCAGTACGGCTTCACCGCCTACGTCACGCACGTCAACTTCGCGCACATCTACGGGGCGCTCTCGGCGCCGCTCGTCTTGTTGCTCTGGTTCTACTGCATCGGGGCGATCTTTCTGTTCGGCGCCGAATACAGCATCGCGTGGCCGACCGGAGGTTCGGGTCAGGCCCGCGAAGCACCGCCAGTTGATGCCTGACAGACTCTCAGCGCGCCGCCTTCTAGCGCCCCTCCTGCTGCTTTTGTCGCTATTCTGTGCAACCGCGGCCACGCCGGCTCCGCCGATGCCCACGCCGGCGCCGACCCCTGCATCGCTCTCGCAGCAGCCGGTCGTCATGATCTATCAGTTCGACGTGCAGACCGGCGCCGATCCAAAGATCGGCTTTGCCATCGCCCAGATTCTCGGGCAAGAGATGACCGCCGCGGGCGGTATTACCGTGCCGCCGATTCCCAAGGACGTCAAGCGCGCCGATTTTCTCGACTACGCGCAAAACGCTCACGCCGACTTCTACATCAGCGGTTACGTGACGCCCGTCGGCGACAGCGCCGCCGTCGTCGAGCAGGTCGTCAGTTGCGAAAGCGGCGTGATCGTATTTTCGCAGACTGCCCAGGTCACGAGCGTCGCCGACGTAGCCTCGCAGTCGTTGCTCGCGCGCTCGCAAATCCTCGGCCTGCTCGGCCGCGGCACGCAAAACGTCAACACGCAAACGGCCAACACGCCGGCTCCGACGTCGACCAACGGCGCGAAAGTTCCGATTCAAGGCATAACCAGCATCGTGAACTCCGTCTTCCACAAACACGGCGGCGGCAGCACCCCGGCGCCCGGTCCGACGACCAAGCCCTCGCGCGGCGTCATCATCGCGCCCGTCGTGGCCACCGGCTCGGTCGTTGCCGCCGATCTTAGCAATGCCACGCACGAGTTGTATTTTGCGATGAATCGCCACTACACGACGCAGATGACGGCCGTCACCACGGAGGTGTCGCGCTCGGCCGACGAAATCTGCGGTTCGGACCGCAACAATACGATTGCCACCGGCGCGCTGCAAGCGAACGGTCACGGACGCTCCGCCTTTAGCTTCGAACTCCGCGTCTACACGTGCTTCGGCGCGCTGCTCGATCACCAGACGTCAACGGGATCCTCGATCAAAAACGCTGTCGACTCCGCCGTCACCGCCTATGCAACCGCCCACCCGCAAAATGGGTAATCCCCTGACAAACGACTAGTCCATTAGGCCTTCCGGCGGGTCGATCACGATTCGTTTGCGCTCGGGGTCGATGCTGGTGACGATCGCGCGGACCATCGGAATCAACTTTCCACCGACGACCAGCATATCGCTCGACGGATAATGCTCGACGCGCTCGACCTCTCCGTAATGCGCGCCGTCGCCTCCGTGCACGGCGCAGCCTACGAGATCGGCGTCGAGATACTCGTCGGGCGCAACGTCGAGACTAATGCGCGGCGCGTAGAGTACGGCGCCCGTAAACGCAGCCGCGGCGACGGCGTCGTCAACGCCTTCAAAACGAACGAGAAGCCTGCCGCCGTGCGGACGCACCGCCGCGATGCGAACGGTCGTTCCCCGTTCCCCGTGACGGCACTGCAGTCGTGCTCCCGCAGAAAAGACGATGCGACCCGCTTGCGTCGGGTCGCATTTTAGCTCGCCGCGAAGACCGAAGACTCCGGCGATTCGGCCTACGGCGAACTCGTCAGTCGGCGTCGTCGTCCTCGCCGCCGTCCGCAGCCTCTTCGCTATCGAGAATGTCCACCGCGACGCGTCCCTCGGCGGTGGCGCGAACGACCGTGCGCAGCGCTTGGGCCACGCGGCCGTTTCGTCCGATGACTTTGCCCAGGTCCTCGGGATCGACGATCAGCTCGATTACCGGCTGTGCGTGCTCGTCAACGAAAAGCTCGACCGAAACGCTCTCCGGTTTGACAACCAGTTTGCGCGCGAGAAAGCCCAAGAGTTCGGTAGCCCGGCGGTGCCCCGACCATGGATCGCTCGAGGCCGGTCTCGGGCGGCGCTCGGGACGGGGATATGACGGCGGACGGGGAGACGCCGGCGGACGGGGAGATGACGGCGGACGGGGAGATGACGGGCGCGGTGCGGGCGGCTCCTTGCGGCGCGGCGCCTCGCGCTCGACCTCGTCGACAGCCGGCTCGCTAAAGAGCCCGAACTCGTCGTCGAAGGCGCTCACGACGCGCCGGCTTCCGCGGTCTTCGGCTTCCGCTTCGTCGTCGGGATGGGACCGCGCTCGCAGAGTCCCTTCTCGGCAAAGAGGCGCCGCACGGTGTCGGAGGGCTGTGCGCCTTTGGCCAGCCACTCGCGCGCTTTGGCTTCGTCGACCTCGACCGTTCGCGGTTCGGTGCGCGGATTGTAGTGCCCGAGGATCTCGATGAATCGGCCGTCGCGCGGCGCCCGCGCGTCGGCGACGACGAAACGATACGTCGGTTGTTTCTTTGCGCCCATGCGGCGCAGACGAATTTTTACCATTTAATGTTTGCCTTCGTTGCTTAGGGTTTTGCCAGCGATAGCGGCAATCGGCGCCGCTTACCGCCAAGTTGTTTTGCCATCTGACGTGCCTGATCGAACTGTTTGACCAGCCGGTTCACGTCGGAGACTTGCGTTCCCGAGCCCAGAGCGATGCGCTTTCGCCGCGATCCGTTGAGGGAATCGGGGTTGCGCCGCTCGCCGCGAGTCATCGAACAAATGATGGCCTCGACCTTGGCGAACTCGCGCTCGGGGATCTCGAAATCCTTTGGTAACGCCCGGGAGACTCCGGGAATCATCTTGAGCAGATCGGTCATGGAGCCGAGTTTGCGCACCTGGCGCATCTGATCGAGGAAATCGTCGAGCGTAAAGCCCTGTCCCAGGATCTTCTGCTCGAGCTTCTTCGCCTGCTCCTCGGTGTAAAGGCTCTGCGTTTTCTCGATAAGCGTCAGCGTGTCGCCCATGCCGAGAATGCGCGAGGCCAGCCGCTCGGGATAGAACGGCTCGATCGCGGCGAGCTTTTCGCCGACGCCGACGAACTTGATCGGCGCTCCCGTCACGCTGTGGATCGAGAGCGCCGCGCCGCCGCGGGTGTCGCCGTCCATCTTGGTGAGGATCACGCCGGTAACGCCCAGACGATCGTGGAAGCCTTTTGCGACGTTGGTCGCTTCTTGGCCGGTCATCGCGTCGGCCACCAGCAGGATCTCGCGCGGCTGGACCACGGCTTTGATGCGTGCCAGCTCATCCATCAGCGCTTCGTCGATCTGCAGACGTCCGGCAGTATCGAGGATTACCGTCGAAAGCCCGAGGCGTTTGGCCTCGGCGATTCCTTCACGCGCGATGGCGACCGGGTCACCCGTGCCGCGTTCGAATACGGGAAGGTCGACTTGTTTGCCGAGCAGCTGCAGCTGCTCGATCGCCGCGGGACGGTAAACGTCGGCGGCAATCAGCAACGAGCGCCGCCCTTGCTCTTTGAGCCGCAGCGCCAGTTTGCCGGCCTGCGTCGTTTTTCCCGAGCCCTGCAGACCGACGAGCATGATCACCGACGGCGGTGCGTCGGAGAACTGCAGGCGCCCCTGCGGCGAGCTGCTCGAAGGGCCGAGCAGTGCGACGAGCTCGTCATAGACGATCTTGAGGATCGTTTGCGCCGGCGTCAGCGATTCCAAAACGTCGGCGCCGATAGCTCGTTCTTTAACGCGAGCCACGAAGGCCTTGGCCGCCGCAAGGGCGACGTCGGCTTCAAGCAGCGCTACGCGGACTTCGCGCAGCGCTTCGTTGACTTCGCCCTCAGATACCCTGCCTCGGCCGCTGAGGCGATCGAAGATCGCACCCAGCCGTTCACTTAGTTGATCGAACAAATTGCTCTATTACGAGGTCGAGGACCCGGCCGTCGTCTCGTCAATCCGTTTGACTGCGTCGCCAACCGTTTTGATCTTCTCCGCTTCTTCGTCGGGAATGTCGATGTTGAACTCGGTCTCGAAGGCCATCACCAACTCGACCTGGTCGAGCGAATCGGCACCCAGATCGTCGGTAATCGACGCCTCAGGCGTCACTTCCGACTCGTCGACGCCGAGCTGCTCGACGATGATCTTCTTTACTTTATCGAAGGTGGTGGGCATTACGTCTCCTTTTTAGAAACCAGGCTCACATCAAGATGCCGCCATCGACCACGAGCGTTTGCCCGGTGACGTAGCCGGCGGCGTCGGAGCAGAGGAACGCGACCGCGCCGCTGACGTCCTCCGGCTTCCCGGCTCGGCCGAGAGCGGCTTGTTTGACCAAAAATTCCTTAGCTGCGTCGGGCATCCCCGCCGACATGGCGGTTTCGATGAGGCCCGGCGCGACGGCGTTGACTCTTATATTCCTCGAACCCAACTCCTTTGCGAGCGATTTGCTCAGGGCAATTAGGCCCGCTTTGGAGGCCGCGTACGCAGATTGGCCGGCGTTGCCGCTCAGGCCCACGATGCTGGTCATCAGCACGATGGCTCCCGAGCGCTGCTTCATCATCGGTTTTGCCACCGCGCCGCAGAGGTGGAAGGCCGACTTGAGGTTTACGTCGAGCATGCGGTCGATGGTCTCCGGCTTGAGTCGCAAGAGCAGGGCGTCGATCGATTGACCCGCATTAGCCACGGCACAATCGAGGCGCCCAAAACGACTAACGACTTCACTCACGACGCCTTGAATCGCGGCCGCGTCGGTGACGTCGGCAGTGAAGATGTCGGCGCGCGCGCCGACCCGCGCGCGGGCGCACTCGCCGGCGGTCTCTTCTAGTGCCGGCGTGTCGCGACCGAGCAGCGCGACGTCTGCACCTTGGCGCGCAAACTCGATGGCGATCGCGCGCCCGATGCCGCGGCTTGCGCCGGTAATCAGCGCCGTCTTATTGGCTAAGATCACGTCTGTGCCTCGGCCGGTTCGAGCGAACGGCGCAACTTCTCTACGTCGGCATAGTCGCTCACGACCGATGCTGCCGGGAACTCTTCCTTGCGCGGCGACGAGGCCGCCATGCGCCGGAAGAGCGCACTCAATACGCCACTCGCGCCGAACTCGACGATCGCATCCAATTCGTACGTCAGCATCGTCTCGGCGGTGTCGTGCCAGCGCACCTCGTCGACGATCGCGCGAATCAAGTTCGACTGGATCGTCGCCACGTCGCGATACGGCCGGCCGTCAGCGTTGGCGATGACGTCGAAGGCGGGCAGCGCAAAATGGCTCGCTTCGACCGCGGCGGTGAGACGTTCCAGTGCGGGCGCCATCAACTCGCTATGCCAGGCTCCCGAAACGTTGAGCGGCACGACGCGCTTGGCGCCTGCCGCAAGCATCGCCTGGCCCGCCATTACGACGGCTTCCAAATCACCGCTGATCACGATTTGCGTCGGCGAGTTGAAGTTGGCGAGCGCCACACGGCCGCCGCCTTGCGCGCGCACGCCGGCAATCACTTCGCGCACTTGCGCCGCCTCGAGCCCCAAAATCGCCGACATGCCGCCGCGTGCGAGCCGCGCCGCCTCCTGCATCGCCTGACCGCGCTCGCTCACGATACGCAGCGCCTCTTCGAAGCCCACCGAACGAGCGATGACGAGGCTGCAAAGCTCGGCAAACGAGTGACCCGCCGTGACGACCGGGGCGAGGCCGTCGCCCACCGCGGCATAGAGCGCGAGGTTAGTGGTAAAAATGGCCGGTTGACTGTACTGGGTTTCGCGCAGCCTTTCTTCGGGACCGTTGGCTTGCAGCGCCAATAGATCGTAACCAAGTACGATCGCCGCGCGATCGAAAAGCATGCGCGCCGCTGCGGAACGTGCGGCGACGTCGCAACCCATGCCTACGCACTGCGATCCCTGCCCGGGAAAAACGACGCCGACGCGCACGCTATGCCGCCCATCTCCACGCAACAGCTCCCCACGAGAGACCGCCGCCGAAGGCCACGAAGACGATCAAATCGCCGGTTTTGACCCGCCCGGCGCGCACGGTTTCCGAGAGCGCCATGGGAATCGAAGCGGCGGACGTATTGCCGTACTCCGCGATATTCACGATGACTTTGTCGTCGGGAAGCTCGAGGTATCGCGCCGTTGCGTCGATGATGCGCTTGTTGGCCTGATGGGGAACGAGGAACGTGACGTCGCCCTTGGTCAGATTGGCCTTGGCGAGCACCGCGTCGGTCGACTCGACCATTTTGGTGACGGCCAGCTTGAACGTCTCGCGGCCCGACATGTGTATGAGATGTACTTTGGCGTCGAGCGCGGCATGATCGATCGGCTTCGGCCACCCGCTGCCTTGCGCGTACAGCAGCTCGGGGCGGCTACCGTCGGCACCGAGCTCGGCGGCGAGAAAGCAGTTCTCTTCCGAGGCTTCCAAAATCACCGCGCCGGCCCCGTCGCCAAAGAGAATCGCCGTCGAACGGTCTTCCTTGTCGAGTATTTTGGAGAGCGTTTCGGCGCCGATGAGCATAATGCGACGATAGATCCCCGAGCGTATCAGGCTCGAGGCCACGGTAAGGCCGTAAATGAATCCGCTGCAGGCAATTTCGATGTCGAACGCCGGCTTGGCGACGGCACCTAGCCGGCAGGCGACCAGACAAGCCGTTGCGGGGAAGTCGTAATCGGGCGTGACCGTCGCGACGATAAAGCAGTCGATCTCGGCGGCTCGCAGCCCGGCGTGCGCGAGCGCGGCCTCGGCTGCGGCAGCGGCAAGATCGCTGGTGCCCTGCTGCTCGGTGGCCCAATGCCGGCGCTTCATGCCGGTACGGGTCGTGATCCAATCGTCGGTAGTATCGAGCCAGGCTTCCAGATCGTGGTTGGTTACGACGCGAGCCGGCGCATAGTGACCTACTCCGACGATCTTGACGCCGCGAACCGACACCTCAGGCTAACCGGCCGGCTCGTCTTGTACCTTGATGACCTGTCGCCCCTTATACGTGCCGCAGTTGGCACAGGCAAAGTGCGGCCGCTTCGGCTGATGGCACTGCGGGCACTGCACGGTCGTTACGCTGCCAAGCTTCCAGTTTGCGGCGCGGCGACTGCGCGTTTTGCTACGGGGCGTCTTCCATTTTAAGTTAGCCACGGAATCCTCATTATTATAATAGCGTTACGCGAACTCGCACGCGCAAAGGGTCGTATTCCGGTTCGCTCCGCATACCGTGCAGAGACCCCGGCATTCCGGGTTGCACCGCAACCCCATCGGAAGAGCGCTCAGCAAGGTCTGTTGCGCTAAATCCGCGATGTCGAGCCGATCTCCCGTCAACACGTTGCTCTCCCCGAACGGATCCTTTTCACGGCCGCGGCCTGGATCGAGCCGTTCGTCGAGGTCGACGTGAATCGCCAAGTCGACGTCTTCCAAACAAGCATCGCACTGGCCATGGAGCTTCGCGTCGACGGTTCCCTCGACGACCAGCATGCGATCGGCCTGTCGCAGTTCCAGCTTCACCTGTGCCGGTTCGGGAAAGACGATTCCTTCGAACGGTTCGACTGGGGCGGCATCCGTCACCAGCATCACCTGCCGGCTCCCGGCCAGAAGCCCGCTGATGTCTACCTTGTGCGATTGGTTCATATGAGCAACTCGCCGCAGCATGAGGCCCCGCCAACTTGGCAGGGCCGCCACGGACTTTTGCCATTCTAGAACCCGCGCCGCTCCTTGTCAAACCACCGCTACGGGGGATTGAGGCGCACCATGAACCTCGATCCGATCGTCTCCCGGCTGGCCTCCAGCGGCGTGGCATTCGCGCCGGCGATCGCCAGGGCGGCCGAGCGTCACGGCCTCGATCCCAAGCTCCTCGCGGCCGTAGCAGCTCAAGAGACCGGCGGGCCGGGCAGCAATGCCGGCCGCAACATCGTCGGCGACGGCGGCCACGGGCGCGGGCTCTTTCAGATCGATGACCGCTGGCACGCCTTCGCCCAGTCACCCGGCGCGATGGACCCGGGCCGGAACGCCGACTATGCCGCCGGCATGCTTGCCGGCTTGCTCAAACGCTACGGAGGAGACGTCCACGAGGCGCTCTCTGCCTACAACGCCGGCTCGCCCAAGGCGACCGGCACGACGACCCGCTGGGCCGACGGGCAGACGCTCGGCTATGCCGACTCGGTGCTGCGCCATTACGAGCGTCTCGGCGGAACCGACTCGCCGGAGTCTTCGGCGATCGCGGAAAGCGCGACGACGATCGCCTCGGTCGGCGCACTCCAATCGCAGGCGCAGCGGCTGCCGATGACCCCGCTTCCGGCGCCCGTCGCGCCGCAAACCCGAGCGAGCGCAGCTTCGTATCACCGCCAAGCCACCGATTATCTTGGCCTTCTCAACGACACGACCGACGAGAAAGACTCGTAGAACAGGAGCCATGCCTTGTCTTCCATACACTCGATCCACGACGGCACCATTGCCGCCAAGCCGTTCGAGCATCAAAACGGCAGAATTTCAAGTGCGCCGGAGCATCAAAGCGGCAGAGTCTCAAGCGCACCGGAACAGCACCACGGCAGGGTGCACGGGCACCACCATCACCACAGCGGAGAGATCAATGGCGACTCTGAGGCGTCAGCCGAAAACACGGTAGTCGCCGAGCTTGCCAATTTGGTCGCATCTCTCGGATCGCTCTCGGCGCAAGCGCAGAGCCTGCCGTTGAGCCCGCCGGCATCAACGCAAACTCCGCAGGGCACGACGTACCGTCCGCAGGTTACCGACTATGGCCTCGGCGGCGACGCCCAGTAGTCGTTGAAGGAGCAGCGAGATGGCATTTCTTCTTCCAGTGCTCGAAGGACTCGGCACGAGTCTGCTCGGCAATGCGATCGGCGGAGCCATCGGCGGGGGTGGCGGCAATGTCGAGAACGGCGCGATGAACGCGCTCAACTCGCAAGACGAAGCTTTTCAGCTGGGCATGTACGCCTCCGAGGTTCACAATCAGGAGCAGCTGCAGATGCAGTCCGAAGTCTTCGATCAAATGATGGACGAGCGCAGCGAAAACATGCGCGAAATCGATACGCTGCGCAACGTGGACATGGCGCAGCGCAAGATGGACGACTCCATCACTAAGAAGTTCATCCAGTCGATCACCGAATGACGGGGCCGCTTCCGCTGCCTCGCAACGAGCGCCCCACCGCGGCGCGCGGCGCTCCGGCCGCGTCCCGCGGCGGGACCTCGTCCTCTTCCGATCTTCCGGCGGCACAGCAGAGTCAAATCGCCGCGCTGCATCAAGCCTTTGACTTCGACGCCGCCGAGCGCGCGGAATTCGCACGAGAGCACGAGATCCTTGAGGCGCTCCTGATGGCATTCCTCAAGAATGAAGATGAGATAACCAAGAAGTGGATCTCTTTGATCTAGGGAAGCTGGCATTCAGTGCATCTCGTTGTCGCCGCGGGTCTCATTTACCATAGTAAACTTCGACCCGCGGCTCCTAGAGCTGCACCTGAATCCCAGCTTACTTCAAGGTTGGTTGAGGCGCGATGCAAGAAGGTTTTGCGAACGTAAACGGGACGCGGCTACACTACGAGGTTACCGGTAGCGGGGCGCCCGTCGTTTTGATTCACGGGCTTTGCCTAGACTTGCGCATGTGGGACTACCAGATTCCCGCGCTTGCAGAACGCTACCGTGTCGTTCGCTACGACGTCCGGGGGTTTGGAAAATCAGATCGGCCGTCGGGTGCAGCCTTCCGTCATGCGGACGATCTTCGCGCACTGCTCGACGATCTCGGCATAGGAGCGGCGCATATCGTCGGGCTTTCGATGGGCGGCCGAATCGCGTTACACCACGCGCTGCTCTATCCGCAGCAGACGTTGAGTTTAACCCTCGTCGACTCGGCACTCGACGGCTACGATTGGAGCGAGGAATGGATCGCCTCGCTCGACGCTATCGAAGAGCGTGCTCGCGCTGATGGTCCGGCGGCGGCCAACGCAATGTGGCTGGAGCACGAGATCTTTACTGCCGCCCGAACGAATCCGGAGTGTAGCGCTAAGTTGATGCAGATCGTCAACGATTGCTCCGGCCAAAACTGGATTGATGAAACACCGGTGCAGGGTATCGACCCGCCGGGAGCTCACCGCCTCGCCGAAATCTCCGTGCCTTGCCTCATCGTCCTGGGCGAAAACGACCTGCCCGATTTCCGGCGAATCGCCGACACGCTCGCCGCGGGAATTCCGCACGCGAAGAGAACCGCGATCGCGGACGCCGGGCACATGAGCAATATGGAGCAGCCCCGGGCGTTCAACGCGTTGCTGCTCGAGTTCTTGCAGGCGCAGAATCGGATCGGCTAGTATACTGCCAGGTCTTCGAGCGCGGGCCGTTAGCTCAGCTGGTTAGAGCGCATGCTTGATAAGCATGAGGTCCCTGGTTCGATCCCAGGACGGCCCACCAGATCGAACGTAGACCTCTTGGCATCTTCGCGACCCTACCGTTAAGGAGCAACGCTTGATTACTCGTATCGCAGCCGCCGTGGCGTTCGCCGGACTTCTCACCGCGATGGCTCTCCCGGTCGCCGCACAGAGCGACATGCCCCAACTGCCGCCCCAGCCCAAAGTTCATCCCGCCGGAATTCCAGGGGATTTCGTGTTGGTCTCGCCGTGCATCGCCGGCATGGGCGAACACTGGGCCAACCTCAAGAATCCTCCGCTCGGTCCGATCTATGGGACCTGGGAAGGCAAGCCGATCTTCACCGAGATCATGGTGACCGTCAAACAACTCACCGAGGGGTTCGCCTATGCAAACATCCGCGCGTTGCCGGGATACACGATCGATCACGTCGATTTTCGCTACGAGCCGAACGGACACGCGGGATTGCCGGTTCCGCACTACGACTTGCACGCATATTACGTATCGCCGGACGTCCAGAAGACGATCTGCCCCAACGGGGTTCCCGATCCGTCCATGCGAGCGCCAAACGAATAATCGAGCCGCAGAGAAGCGGCCTTCTATTCAGAGGTACTGCCCAAACCAGTTGACCGTCTGTTCCAGCACGTCGATCTGATCGGCCGTCTTGATAAAACCGTGCCCTTCATCGGCATACACGACGAGCTTTGAGGGCACGCCAAGGGTTTCCATGGCGTGCCAAAACTCGAAGGACTGGGGCGCCGGCACTTCTTCGTCGCGCTCGCCGGAGAGAATCAGCACCGGCGTGCGCGAGTTGCTGATAAACGTGATCGGCGAGCTGCGCGCGTAAACGGCCGGGTCTTGATAGACGGAAGCCCCGAAGAACGGGATCATCCACTCGTCGATTTTGTTCTGCCCGTAATACGACTGCCAGTTGACGATGCCCGCGCCGGCAACGATAGCCTTGAAGCGCGCCGTCTGCGTCTCGGCCCACATCGCCATGTAGCCGCCGTAACTCCATCCCATCAGACCGAGGCGATTGGCATCGATCGGAGCGGCGTGCAGCGCGGCGTCGACGCCGCCGAGGTCATCGCGCCAGTCGCCGTAGCCGAAATCCTTGACGTCGGCGCTCGTGAACGACTCGCCTTCGCCGAAACTCCCGCGAGGATTGGGCATGAAGACGAAGTAGCCGCGCGAGGAGAGCGAGCTGACGTTGCGGCTTCCGAAGCCCGGCACCGATACCGCCGAAGGGCCGCCGTGAACGATCGTAACCATAGGATAGGTCTTGCTCGCATCGTAGTCGAGCGGATAGACGAGCCATCCTTGAACGTCAAACCCATCACTGCTCCACGTCAGCGAAACCGCTTTCCCATAGAGCTTGACCGCGCCGCGATTGGTTTGCGTGACCTGCCGGAGCGCTTGCGGGGCGCCGGCCCATACTTCGGGCGGGTTATCGAACGAGGCGCGCACCAACGCCACTACCCTGCCTTGCCGCGCGCTGGACCAGCTCCACAACGATTCCGGCTCGCCGATCAGCGTCGTGCTCTTTCCATCGGCTTGGTCGATGCGTAACAGATGCATCGCACCCGAAACGTGCGCGACGCAATCTAGGCTGGACGCGTCGTTCCAGCGCAACGATTGCACCGATAGCGCGGCTCCGGCCGTCAGGTTGCGCGGCGTTCCCGTCTGCGCGTCGACGAGATAGACGTCGCCCCCGGTCGAGCCGAAATCACTCATAATGCCGCCGATCAGCGCGATCTGCTTCCCGTCGGGGGACCATTGCGGGTCGTCGATTTGGAAGGACGGCGCGAGCAGGTCGCGCATCGAGCCCGCTGCCACGTCGACGACGGCTAGCTTAGCGACCCACCAGTTGTTGTCGCCGTTGCCTTTGGCGTAGGTTGCGGCGATGGAACGGCCGTCGGGAGACCATCCATACTCGTAAACGTATGAGTCGGGCGGCGTCACGAAGCGCAAAGCGCCGCTGGCAACGTCCACGATTGCGATACGCTGTTCGTCGACGACGCTGCCTATGACGCCGACGTCGCGCGCACCCGGCTGCAGCGCGCCCGCCTTACGATGGGCGGCGGCGATATACAGTAACGCAATCGCTCGCCCGTCCGGCGACCACGACAGATCTTGGACGTTGCCGTCGAGCCGGCCGACGTGTCGCACCGGCGAACCGCTTGCCGGCGCGACGAAGAGTTGCTGCTGCCCGCTCGATCGTGCATCGGAGAGAAACGCGATAGACTTGCCGTCGGGAGAGAACTGGGGATCCTCCTCATCGTAATACCCGGCGGTCAACCCGGCCGTAACCCGGACGATCTTGCCGCCTTCGAGGCGTCGCACGTAGACCGCATCGTAGCGCGGCGAATGCAGCAGTTGCTGCGGATCGTGAAAGCGCTCTTGCCAGGCAACCGATGCCCCGTCGGACGCCAAAGAGACTTCGGTTAAGTCGCGCACCGCGTACGTCGCCCGCAGCACGTCGGTCATCGACGGAGCTGCCGCCGCACGCACCGGCCACGGCGCGCAGACCCCCGCGGTGGCTAAGATCAAGCCCGTGAAAAGGGCGCGCTGCATCGCGTTCCTAGCCTCCGGCCATGGCGCCGATGATGAGAAACGGCTCCGCGCCGCTGGCGACGGCTCGCGGCAACGGCTCGTCGGGCCGTTCGTGCGAGAGATCGCGTTCGCAAGCGAAGAACCGAACGTAGGCGCGACGGCGATGCGTTACCTGATCGCGAATGGTTCCGCGCAAAGCCGGATATCGCGACTCCAGCTCGTCGAGCAGCGCTTCCTGCGTAGCGTTGCCGTTGACGTCGAGGCGAACTTCACCGTCGACTCGTGCCAGCGTCCGCAGATGCGCCGGCAAAACCACGCGGATCATGCCAACGTTTGAACTTCTACGGAAAGTACGGCGGGCAGATCGCGCGCGATCGGCTTCCAGCTTTCCCCACCATCAGCCGAAGCGTAAACCTGGCCGCCGGTCGTTCCAAAGTAAACGCCGCACGAATCGAGCGAGTCTACGGCCATTGCGTCGCGCAAGACGTTGACGTAGCAGTTTTCCTGCGGAAGGCCGTTGGTCAGCGCCTCCCACCGGTCGCCGCCGCTGCGGCTGCGGTAGACGCGCAGGCGGCCGTCGAGCGGATAGTGCTCGGAATCGCTCTTTATGGGCACGACGTAGACCGTTTGCGGCTCGTGCGCGTGCACGTCGATGGTGAAACCGAAGTCCGTCGGCAGGTTGCCGCTGACTTCGCGCCACGAATCGCCGGCGTCGTCGGTGCGCATGACGTCCCAATGCTTCTGCATGAAGAGTACGTCGGGATGCGCCGGATGCATGGCCAGGCGATGCACGCAATGCCCGACCTCGGCCTGCGGCTCCGGAATTCCCTCCGAGCGCAGTCCGCGATTGATCGGGCGCCACGTTACGCCTGCATCGTCGCTTCGAAACGCGCCGGCGGCAGAGATCGCCGTGAAGATGCGCTTGGGGTCGCGCGGGTCGACGATGATGGTATGCAGGCACATACCGCCCGCTCCCGGCTGCCAGCCGTCCGCCGATGGATGGCGGCGCAGACCGGAGAGTTCTTCCCAATTGTTCCCGCCGTCGGTCGAACGGAAGAGCGCGGCATCTTCGACACCGGCGTAGACGAGGTCGGGATCGACTCGCGACGGCTCGAAGTGCCAGACGCGCGCGAACTCCCAAGGATGCGGCGTCCCGTCATACCAGCGGTGCGTCCCCGGCTCGCCGTCGTAGACAAAGCGATTGCCCACCGGTTCCCACGTCTTTCCGCCATCGTCGGACCGCTGCACGATCTGTCCGAACCAACTCGACGACTGCGACGCGTACAGCCGATTGGGGTCGGCCGGCGATCCTTTGACGTGATAGATCTCCCAGCCGCCGAAGAACGGGCCGCAGATCTTCCAATCGTCGCGCTTACCGTCGGACTCGATCACAAACGCGCCTTTACGCGTGCCGACGAGCACGCGTACGCTGCTCACGCGCCCGCCCCGTTCGATTCCGCGCGCCGGTTGAGCGGCGATGGGTGGCGCGGTTCGTAGAGTCCCAGGCGTTCGCCGCCGGGAAGCACGATCGTCGTCAGCAGTCCCCAACCGCGATCGGCGATGCCGCCGTCGGTCTCGATGCCTCGTCGCGCCAGTTCGGCGACGGTGGCTTTGACGTCGTCGCACATCAAATAAAACTCTTCTTCGGGCTCGTCGTCGCTAGGATGAACCGCGAGTTCGGTGGGCGGAGCGGCAAAGATCGGCCAGCCGCCGCCGGCGTCAACCGACGGCAGCTCGAGCACGTCGCCCAGAAACTCACGCACTCTGTCGGCGTGGCGGCTGTAGAGAATAACGTGCATTCCAGTAATCATGGCGCCGGTTTCTTACGGCGCACCGGCGCAAATGCCTCCGGCTCGGTCGGCAAGCGGACGGCAAAGCATTTGCGTCGAGCGCGTGCCCCGCGCACTAGTTCGACGGCGCTGCGCGCAACGCCGAACTCCGCAGCCAGGGCGCGCGCGCACGCCTCGTTGGCCGCGCCTTCGATGGCCCTTTCGCGCACGCGCACGACCAGATCCCCATTCTCCTTCGAGATCCCGGGATGCCTCGAACCCGGCTTTACGATTACGTCGACGAACACGCTGCTAGATGCGTCGCAGGAACCCGATCGGCGGCGCGACGACGTAGTTAAGCTGCACCAGCACGATGAACGCGATGCTGAGATAGTTGTCGATCAGGCAGAGCAACGCGCCAAACGCATAAAGGGTTTGCGCGACGACGATGCGCCGGCGAACGGCAACGTCGATGCCGGCCGGCGCTTCTTCTCTTACGAGATCGTCTTTGCGGGCGCGACCCCAGCTCCAGTAGAGCGTCGCGCCTAGCCCGACGATGTTGAGCCAGTAGATTACCAGCGCCGTGCGATAGGTGATGAACGCGGCCAGCAGTTTGGTGGTGAACGGCACCAGCGTGACCATAAGAAGGAAGGCGAGGTGAATCCAGGTCAAGGTGCGGTCCGAGTTTTTGAGCTTGCTGATCTGGGTGTGCTGGCCGACCCAAAAGATGCCAAGCGTCATAAAGCTCATCAGGTACGTCAGCAAGTTTGGAGCAAGCGCGGCAAGGGCCGCGCGCAACCCGGCTTCGGCGTGAATCGCCTCGGTTGCCGGCACGCGCAGATCGAGCGCGAGCAGCGTCATGGCGAAGGCAAAAACGCCGTCGCTAAGCGCGCCGACGCGCTCGGCGCTGCGTCCGGCAATTTCATTGTAGGACAAGGCCATGCTTTTGGTGTTTATACACCGAAGCGCCCGTGACTCTTGGATTCAACTCGCACAAAGTCCAATGGAGATGAGGGGGCTCGAACCCCTGACCCCCTGCTTGCAAAGCAGGTGCTCTACCAGCTGAGCTACATCCCCGTGCGGCGGCCCTGCTTCGGGATGCGCGCCTTAGTGCCTGCGGCTGAAAGGAGTCTCGGGGCGGCGGCCCCAAGAGGGCGGGTCGCAAGCGCCGCACCTTTGTGGGGGCATAGCTCAGCTGGTAGAGCATTACGCTGGCAGCGTAAGGGTCAGGAGTTCGAGTCTCCTTGCCTCCACCATAGATCGCCCGACTTAATGGGCGATTTTTGTTTTTTCGCACGTTAACGGTTGCAGCGGGTTCCGTTTCTGCTCGCCTTCGACGCGCCTCGCCGGGCCCGTGCGGGGACGTGCCGGCTCCGCGGAACGTTCGCGCTCCGGAAGGAAGAGCGCCATGACCCGCAGCATGCCTGGCGCGCAGTCATGTCGCTCGAGCACATCTTTTACCTCAGTCAGTCGATCGCGGCGGTGGCGGTGATCGCCTCCCTTCTGTATTTGGCGCAGCAGGTGCGTCAAGCGGAGCGTGTTCAGCGCGCGACGATGCAGCAGGGGCGAGCGGACCGCACCTCTCAAGCCTCTTTGGCGACTGCGAACCCTGAGCTGTCGCGCGTTTTCCAAAAAGCCATGGCGGGAGACGTGGGGTTAACCCGCGAGGAGTTTGCCCAGTGGATGTTGATGTGTCGGGCCCTATTTCTCAGCGGCGAGGACTCGTTTCTTCAGCATGAGGCTGGAATGCTATCTGACGCTGCGTTCAATAGCTATGTCGCCGGCGTCAAATTCTATTTTTCGATGCCGGGAATGCGCGCGGCGTGGAAGCTATCGGAGGGCCAATTTGGCAGCGACTTTCGCGCTTTCGGTAATGCGATGCTGGCTCAGACCCAATGCTCGCAAGGTCCCGACGCGTATTCTCAATGGCGAAAGCTGCTAGAGTCAGAAGCGAGCCAAACCGTCGAGTAAGAGCTAACGGTTGCCGACGGACGGAACGGTGTTCGAGGTCACCTTCTAGCGCTGCCGAGGCGCGCCGGAGCGCGCCTCTTGCAACGATTCCCGCAACCCGTAACCTAACAGCCCTTCATCGTTCCCGTCAGCACGTAGTTACGCGATTTAAGCGTCTTCTCGTAACACGAGCCGTCCACGCCCAGCGATTTGTACTGCTGGCGGCTCTTGCCGTTTGAGGGTGAGAAGCCGCCGCCCTTAAAGGTCAGAGTGTCGCTGGTATTGACCGTGTCGAGCAACGACCACGACGCCGCGCGCTTCTTGGTCTGATCGAGTCCGCTTCCGCTCTTCGTCTGCAGGATGCCGGCGGTCTGCGTCGCCGTCGCTCCCGACACTACGTAGTTGTACTTCAGATTCAGCGGATAGGTCCACTGGCTCTGAGCCTTGAGCGTGCGGCCGCCCGACGACGTCCGGCTGTCAGAAGCGACCGTCGTCGTTTGGACGATGTTCTGCAAGAACTGCGTCCCCGACACGACGATCTTCTGCTTGTTCGAAAACGAGACGCTCTGCGTGACCTCGGTCGTGACGCGGCCATGCGAGGTCAGCACGTACCCCTTGAGGCTGACGGGATGCGTGGCCGTAACCTTGATCGATCCCCTGGCATTGCCGTACTGATCGAACTTTACGCGCTCCACCACCGACTGCGCCGGCGACATCGCGGTGCCGTTTTTAATCAGCGCGCCGGTGACTTGCGTCGAGCCGTGATCCTCGTACACCAGCAACGCCGCGTTTGCCGCAAAGAAGTTATCGTCGTTGAAGACTGAGACAGCCACCGTGTGCGGATTGCCGTCGTCGAGCTGCGCCGCAAACGGCGTCAGATCGATGCGGTACGGTTTGAAGTTGAGCGTCTCGACGCCCACGATGGGAATCCAGAGGTACGGATCGATGCCGCCCGTGTAGATCCAGGGATAGACCGGCGCGACACCGGCGGGCTGGCCGTCAACGGTCACCTCGCCTTCGCGAAAGGCCGTGCCGCCGCAATTGTCGAGTTTCTGCGCGAGGTCGTTGGGGAAGCACGTGTACCAGAACTCGTCGCCGCCTTGCGACTCGATGAAGACGTCGAGATACGCCGCTTCCACGTTGGTCGGAAAGGTGAACGATCCGCTCATCTGATCGGTCGGACCGTCGAGATACACGTACCCGCCAGTTGGGCCGGCTGACAGCGGATAGACCGCGTCGGCAACCGGAGCCGCCGGATATTGCTTGCTTGCGGGATAAAAATCGAGCTCGGCCGTGCCGTAGATAATTCCGGTATATTGCGAGTTGACGATGTTATAGACCGACGCTTGCCCGATCGAGGCCTGCGAAAAGATCGGAGCGTACGAGGTCACGTCACGCTCGACGTTCCATTCCGGGCTGGCGTTGCGCCCCGGCTCCGACGTCGTTCCAAAGAAGACGTTGGTCGCGCCGATCCACACCGCTCCGGTTCGATCGTATTGTACCCCGGCCGTAACTCGGAAGTGCATCTTGAAGACGATCTTCGCATACGGTCCTGGGCAGTTCGCCGGCGGCGTGTAGTTGAACGGATGATCGCTATAGTCGGCAAAGTCTCCGACGTTCAGTTGCCCCGAGACAAGCGGCGGGGTGTGCGGGTTGAAGAGTTTGTCGACGCACGGCTTCTCTGCCGGATGTGAAACGAGCGGCTCGGCGGTGACCGGATAACCGGCCCCGCCCGACGCATCCGCGCCCAAGCCGCCTTTCATCAGCGAGCGCAGTTTCTGCGCGCTGCGCGTCGGAGCGAGGGGCCCTCGCAATGCCGAGGCAGCCCCGCCGCTTGGGATGGCTCCACTAACCCCGCCGCGGCCCGCACATGCGGTCGATGCGGCGAAAACCACCAGCGCGGCCACGCACTGCAGCCGGCGAATAACATCTGGGCGCATCTTTAAGAACCTCCGATAAAAACGAGCAGGCGGCATTGCTTCCGCACGCCGCCTTCACCTCGCCTTCTACCGCCCAGGGGGGTTAGTTCATCCGCCCAGGGGCTTAGTTCATCACCAGGTAGTTGGCGCCACTGAGCGTCGTCTTCGAACCTTCGATCGTGCGCAGGGGCGTCGCGTTACCATTGGCCGTTGCCGCAAACTCCTTGATCGAGTTGCCGCTGAAGTCGGCGGCCCAGATGTGATCCTTGGAATCGGCCATGACGCCGGCAGGGGTCGAAAGGCCGGTGATCTTTTGCAGCGGAGCGACGTTGCCGTTCGCGCCCTTAGCGAAGACGAAGACTCCAGCGTACTCGTCGGCGACGAGCAGTTCACCGCTCGAGTTGAACGCGAGCGCGAAGGGCTTCATCAGCCCAGTGTTGCTGCCGGCGATCGTGACGATCGGCGTCGCGTTGCCGCTCGCGCCCTTGGCGAAGCCTACGATCGACGCGGAGTAGATGTTAGCCGCGTACAGCTCACCCTGCTGGTTCATCGCCATGCCGGTCGGGCCGTCTAGTTGGGTGTTGGCGCCGGAAATCGTCCTGGCCGGCGCGGCATTGCCATGGGCCTTTGCGCCGTACGAGGTCAGCGCACTGGCGGAATAGTTGCTCGCCCAGAGATGGCCGGTCGGATCGACGTAGAGACCTTCGATAGAGCCGAGCTGCGTTTTGCTTCCCGCCAGAACGCGCGTCGGACTGACGTTTCCGTTGGCACCTTTGGCGAAGACCTCGACCTGCGAGGCACCGTCGTCGGCCGTGTAGATGCTGCCCTTGCCGTCGATGGCCAGCGAATCGGGCGAATAGAGGCCGGTGTTCGAACCGCCAATCGAGGTCGAGGGCACGGCGTTGCCGTGCGCGTTAACGGTAAAGCCGAGGACGCTGCCGCCGTCCCGGTTGGCCGTGAAAATCTCCGGTTGATGGTGATGCTTGTCGGGCTCGACCGACGCGACGGTCGAAGCTGGGAGTTGAGGCGTGAATCCCCCGCTCGCGGGGGTCTGCCCGGCGCAGCCCGTGAGGCCGGCGGCCAGGACGAGGGCAGGCACTGAGTGCCGGGCGATGGATGACGGGTTCATTTTAAGTGCGTTCTCCTGGTGACTTTGCAATGTGGCTCCATCGTAGCCGCCGGGGCGCACCCAAACGTACGGGCCGGGAAGCGGTCACCGGGCGCGAGAAGCCTTCTCCGACGTGGCTAAGGCCGTTGCCAAAAAGAACGACCCGCACTCGGCGCAGGCTACGACGCCGGGACGCCTAGAGTTTCGCCTCTTCGGCCACCTCGAAGTAACGCTCGACGGCCGCCCTTTCAAGTTGGCGACGCCGCGCAAGTCGCTGCAAGTGCTGGCCTATCTTCTGCTCCACCGCACTACCGCGGTCTCGCGTGAGTACCTCGCATTTTTGCTCTACCCCGACGACGAAGAGAACGCCGCGCGCGCAAAGCTGCGCGCGACGCTGAGCGACCTCGTCAAGACGATGCCGCAGCCGGCATCGCGTTACGTGATCGTCGACACCGACAAAGTCTCGTGGAACCCCGAAACCCACGTGTGGGTAGACGTCGATGCGTTTGCCGATACCGCGGCCGACCGGCGCCGGCTTGCCGAAGCAATCGAATTATACCGCGACGATCTCTTGCCCGAGATCTATGACGAGTGGCTCGAAGCGATTCGCGAACGGCTCCGAAACGCGTACCTTCGCTGCCTCACCGAACGCGTTTCGGAAGCCCGGCGCAACGCCGACTTGGCGCTGGCGATCGAAACGGCGCGAAAGGTGCTGGCTCTCGACCCGTGGCGCGAAGACGTGGTGCGCCGCATCATCGCCATGCGCTACGAGGCCGGCGACCGCGCCGGTGCGCTGCAAGAATATGCGTCCTTTGCCAAACGACTGCAAGACGAGATGGGCGCCAAGCCGATGGCCGAGACGACAGCGGTCGCCGAGCGCATCGCTAAAGACGAGGCACCGGGCGACGAGCACGACCAACCGGTGCGATCGGTTCCGGCAAGCGGATCGGCGATCTTACCCTTCGTTGGGCGCCGCGACGAAATGGAACGCTTATTAGAAATGTGGAGCCGCACCGCCGGCAAGCGCGGGGCGTGTGCGTTCGTCGGCGGCGAAGCGGGAATCGGAAAATCGCGGCTGGTGCTGGAGTTCGCGCGCGCGGTCGAAGATCGCGGCGGACGCGTCCTGTTCGGCACGACCAGCGCGCCCGAGGCCGTGCCCTACGAGTGCATCGTCGAAGCGACGCGCTCCGCGCTTCCGCTCGTCGCGGCCCTCAAACCGAGTATCGAGCTGGCCTGCGTCGCGGCGCTGCTGCCCGAGCTTCACGCGCGGGCAACTCTGCCCAACGTTCCGCGGCTCGACGCCGAAAGCGAACGCATCCGCCTCTTCGAATCACTTTTCCGCTGCGTGGCCTCGCTGGCAGCGCCGCGACCGTTGCTACTGATTCTCGAAGACGTTCATTTGGCGCAGGCGGCCTCGTTCGAGCTGCTTCAGTATCTGCTGCGGCGAACTGCCGGCCTGCCGGTGATGGTAGTGCTCACGTACCGCGAGGAAGAGGGCGCACAACTGCCTTCGCTGCATCGCTTACGGCGCGAGGCGCGCGTTTCGGTTGGTTCGCAAAGCCTTTGGCTGGGCCGCCTCTCCGAAACCGACGTTGAAGAGCTGCGCATCACGCTCGCCGAAGCGACGGGCCGCTCGGCAAAGGCGTTGGTCGCGGCCTCGCACGGCAACCCGCTCTTTTTGACGCAGATCGTCTCGGACGCTCGTGAGGGAGAGCCCGCCGGCGAACCCGCTTCGCTGCAGGAAGTCGTGGCGCGGCGCATCGAGCGGCTCTCGGACGCGGCGCGCGCCATTTCCGAAATCGCGGCATGCATCGGCGATCGCTTCTCGCGCGATACGGTGCGCGAAGTCAGCGCCTGGGACGACGCCGCGCTCAGCGACGCGCTCGACGAACTGCTCGATCGCCGCATCGTTCGCGAGGCGGGCGGCCGCGGCTTGCTGGAGTACGCTTTCACGCACAACCTGATGCTCGAGGTGATCGCGCAAAGCATTGCGCCTAAGGATGCGGCGGTGCGGCGCCGCCGCATCGCGCGCGTGCTCGAAGAGCTCTATCCCGAGCGCTTTTCGGAGTTCTCCCCGGTGCTCGCCGCGCATTACGAGTGCGCCGGAGATACCGTCAACGCGGCGCGTTGTTATCTCGAAGCGGTTCGCCGTTCCATTGCCATCGGCGCGCTGGAAGAGGGGCGTGCGCTGTGCGCGCGCGCTCTGAGTCTCGACGTACAAAAGAAGGTTCGCGCCGAGCTGCTGCTCGAGGAGGTCACCGTAGCGACGCGACTCAACGACCGCGAACGGCGCGGCCAGGCGCTGCGCGAAGTCGAGGGTTTGGCTCGCGAAATCGGCGATCGAGCGATCCTGCGCGAAACGCTGCTGCAGCAGATCGAGTTTGCCTTGGCGACGGGAGATGCCCAAGCGCAAGAAGTTGCCGTACGGGCCCTGCGGGAGTCCGCGATGGAGGGTGACGACGTGGGCAATGCCGTCGCCAGTCTCGCGGAGGCGCGGCTCGAGCTTACATACGGTCGTCTCGCCCAAGCGTACGACGCGGCACAGGCAGCGCTGCACGGCAGTCGCGCGGCCGAAGATGAGCCCGGGGCGGTGCGGGCGCTCTGCTTTTTGGCGAAACTGGAGGGCTACCGGGGCAATCTCAAGTCGGCGACCGTACTCTTCGACCAGGCCGCGCAGGTCGCGGCGCTGGCCGCCGATCCCGCCTTGGAGCTTCTGGCATTGGGCAGCGGATGGGTCGTCGCGTATCAGCATCGCGACATGGAGCGGTGCCGCGCCCTCAGCGAACGCTACCTAAGCCTCGCCGTGAAGATGGGCGACCGCCCCGGCGAGGCGCAGGCGCTCGGCCGTCTCGGCATCTCGCTGCTGGCATCCGACGCGCGCATCGCCGATGCGCGGCGTTACTTTGCCGCAGCCGTCCGCACCTACGAAGAGAGCGGCGACAAGATCGGAACTGCCGCGCAAGCGATGAACCTCTCGGTGCTGGAAGCGCGAATCGGCTTCTTCGATCGTGCCGTCGCCGCGACGGAAAAGGCGCTGCGTCTTTTCGAGGAAGCCGTAGATGCGCGCGGACGTCTCGGCGCCCTCTCCAATCTTATCTATCTACGCGCCTGCGCTGCCGACGTGCAAGGCGCGCAGGATGCCGCCGATCGCGCGCTCGACGATGCGCGCCTTCATGGATTCGGGCTGCTCGAGGCCTCGGTTTTAGAAAACCTCGCGTTCGCCGAAGGATCGGTGGGCAATTTCGATCGCGCGATCGAGCTGGCCGAAGCGTCGTTTGAGGTACGTTCGCGGTCGGAGTCGATGGTGTGGTCGAGTAAGACCTTTGCCGACGTTGCGATCTGGTACGTCAATCGCGGAAAGCTCGACGCAGCGGTCGATACGGTCACTCGGCTTCTCGCCGACGACGATGCCGTCGTGCGCGGCGCGGACTGGCCATCGTACTGCTACTGGGCGGCGGCGCAAGTCTTGCATTTCGCTGGTAAAGCCGGCGAAGCGGCGCGTCCACTCGCCAAAGCAAATCGCCTGATGCGCGAGAGCGCCGCCAACTTAGAGGCCGGAGATCGCGAGCAATTCCTCGGGCTTGCGTTCCACGTTGATCTGCGCGCCGCCGTCGAGCGCGGCGTATGGCCCGATCCGCCGCGCTAGCGGTGGCCTTATAGCGGGGTAGGCGCGGGCGGGCTCGAATGTTTGGGCTCGAAAAAGGAGACTAATCACCAATGCTTCCTCTGCCAGGTAAGGCGGCTGCAATTGCGGCCGCCGTCGCGTGCTGTCTCGCTGCCCCGCTAGCCGCGCGGGCAACGGGCACGCTCAGCATCCATCGCCAGAACGGCGGCGCTAACACGTATCGCGCCGTTGAAATCAAGGTTTTATCGGGTGCGCTGTTCGTAACGTCCCAAGACGGCGCCGGAACGATCGTCGTCAGCAATGCGGCCTGCTCGTATCAAGGAAAGATCATCGTCTGCCTGCCGACTGCCGTCGCCCTCGTGCAGGGCGGCTCGAGCCACGCGCTAGACCTCAAGAGCGGGACGGTCTATCTGAACTATACCGATAGCGATCAGCCGTTGTCGCGCACCACGACGAAGTTGCCGGCTCACAACGTCATGCTGGCGTTTTCCACCGCAAAGGGCACGTCGGTAACGCTGAGCGGCCTCATCGATCAGGTGATCAAACGATGAAATATCTTGCTGGTTTTCTCGCGCTCGCAGTGGCACTTCAGGTCTGCGCGGCAGCCGACGCTCGCGGCGGCGGCCGCGGCGGCGGCGGTGGCATGCGCGGCGGCGGCGGCGGCATGCGCGGCGGCGGTGGCGGCGGCTATCGCGGCGGCAGCGGCGGCTATCGCGGCGGCGGCGGCGCAAGTCGCCCCAGCGGCGGTGGCGGATTCAACCTCGGTTCGGACTATCAGCGCGGCGGCGGATTCGGCGGGAACGGCGGAATGCAGCGTCCCGGAATTGCTCAGCGGCCCGGTGACATCGGCGCAGGCGGAATCGGCAACGGCAACGGTATCGGCAACGGGAACCGTCCCGGCAACGGCAATGGCAGCGGTAACGGTAACCGTCCCGGTAACGGCAACGGTAACGTGAACATTGGCAGCGGCAATACCATCATCAACAATCCGGTCTTGGGGGGCGGAGGCTATTACGGTTGGAACGGCGGCATGGCCTGGTATCCCGCACCGTATTATTGGGGCGGCGGATTCTGGGGTGCGTGGACGATCGGTCTTACCTCAGCGGCGGTCTACGGCTCGATTGTCGACGAGGAAGACGACGTGACGTACAACTCCTATGAAGTGCAGCAAGGAACACCGGGAGCGACCTTTCTCACGACCTACCAGCTCGTTCAGGTAAAATGCGGTCCGGCGGGACTGGTCGTAGTATACGGCCCGGAAAACAGCGTCATTTGCGCGAGTCCGAACAACTTTGTCGGCGAAGGGTCCTACCGGCTCGATACCGTCACGATGTCGCTGATCCCGATCAATTCGACGCCGCAGCCGACGGGCACGGCGCCAGGCACCTCGCCGGCTCCCGCAGCAGCGGCCAACCCAGCTCCACCTCGCTGACGGAAGCTTTTAGTCTGGGCCTCGGGTGGGTAGAGTGCTCGCATGACGGCCGCGCTCGCCGCCCGTTACGCCATTGGGGCGATCGTCGTCATTCCAATAGCCGTCGGCATCGTGCTGATGGTCTGGCATGCACAATCCGCGACGACGCAACGCCGAATTCGAGCGCAGTACCGCCGCCTAGCGCGCGAACGCCTCGACCGCGATTATCGCTCGTAAAGCCAGCGCATAAGCCCGGCGCGCACGACCTCGCGTTCGATCGCGTGAACGCGATCCATCAACGCCGCCTCTTCTTCCGCAGGCTCGACGCGTAACGGCTTGCGCGCGAGCACCGGACCGCGATCGGTCGAGTTAGTAACGCGATGGACCGTCGCGCCGACCCACGGCGCCGAGGCCTGCAACGCATCGCGCACGGCGTACGCGCCGCGAAAGGCGGCGGTTCGCACGCCGTCGGGAAAAACGACGTCGTCGCGTTGGGGGTCGAGCGGAAGAAACGCGGGATGCAGGTTGATCAGCTCCGGGAACGTTGCGACGAAGCCGTCGGAGAGCAGATGCATCCAGCCCAAGAGCAGCACGAGGTCCGGCCCGTCGGCGCGCGCCGCCTCGAGCAGACGCTCGTCGTACGCGCTGCGCTTGTCGGTCGAGCGATTCCAGGCGACGGAGCGAACCGCAATGCCCGCCTTTTTGGCGCGTTCGATGGCAAAGGCGCGGTCGTCGTTAACCAGAAGCCCCGCGATCTCCAGTGGCAGATCGCCGCGCCGAACCGCATCGACCACCGCCTGAAAGTTGCTGCCGTTACCCGACGCCATGATGAGAACGCGGCGCTTCGGACGCATGAGAGTAACTCGATCGAACTCCTCGGCCACACGCGCCCCGGCCGTTTCTTTATAATAACGCACGAGGCGCTCGTCGCCGACCGCCGGGATTACCGCGCGCGCGTAGCCGCGTTCGCGCAGCACGTCAAGCGCTCGCAACAAAAGCACGCGCCCGAGTTCGGTCTTTCGTTCGCCCGGTGCGACGCCGAACGGACCGAAGATGCCGGCGTCGCGCTCGCGCGCGATTCCGTCGAGCCAGGCATAGGTTAGACCCTTGGGGTCGACGGTTGCGAATCCGACCGGCGCACCGGCACGACTGGCGACGACGTTGATTCCGGCGTGGGCTTCGGAGCTCCACGCACCGCCGAAGCATTCGTCGATCCAGGCCAACGTACGATCGTCGGCCGGACCGGCAGACGCAACTTCGATACCGGCAAGTTCGGGCGCCGCCGGCCATTCTACGAGGTCGACGACCAGGTTGTAAAGCCGTGCCATCTCAATCGAAGAGTGGACGCAGTACCGCCGCGCAGTCTTCGAGAAAACCCACGTCCTCGCTCGAGAAGGGGCCGGGGCGATCGCTCTCGACATCGAGCGTTCCAATCACTACCCCACTCTCGGCTCCCAGAATGGGAACGACCGCCTCCGATCCGCTGCTCGCGTTGCCTACGACGGTCATTCGAGTTCGGAGCGCTTCACCGCTGAGTCCGAGAGCCGCGTCGAAACGCGGATGAACGGGGGCTTCCGACCCGGTATACGCGACCGCGCTAATCTCGGCGTCGCCGACGTCATAGATGCCGACCCAGCGATAGTCGCGCGCACCGCGCACTATCTCCGCCGCGGCGCGGGCGCGATCTTCGCGCGGGGCCTCGGTATCGGCCACCGCGGCGAGCGCGCGAACGACTGGATCGCTCATGCGTCGCCGCGCGCCGGGTGCACGATCACGCGCGGCTCGCCCGGGAGCCGCGACTCGACCCAACCGACGACTTTGGCGCCGGGCACCGCCGCCAGTGCGGCTGGAGCCGCACCCAGCGGAACGACGAGCGTAAAGCCGACGCCCATATTCAGCACGCGATACCGCTCTTCCACGGAGAGGCCTCCGCGCTCGACAAGCTCGCGCATGATCGGCGGTACGTCCCAGCGCTGCTGCTCGAAGACGGCCTTGACGTTCTCGGGCAGCGTTCGCGAAACGTTCTCGAGCAGGCCGCCGCCGGTAATATGGGCCATGGCGGTTACCCGCGCCACCTTCTGAATCGCCCGAACCGCTTGGTAATAGGACGGATGCTCGGCCAGGAGCGCGTCGGCGAACGTACCGCCGTCAAATGAAGATTTCCAGCTGTCGCGCGGAATCAGGGCTCGAGCAAGCGAGTAGCCGTTCGTGTGCAGACCGACCGCCGGAAGACCGACGATCGCGTCGCCCGGCTCGGCTTGATTCAAGCGTGCCAACGCGGCGGTGTCGACGACTCCGACGATGGTGCCTGCCAAGTCGAAATGACCGGGCAGATAGAGCCCCGGCATCTCGGCCGTCTCGCCGCCGAGCAGCGCGCAGTCGTGCGCTCGACATGCGCGAGCGCAGCCCAGCACGATGTCGGCAGCGACGGCCGGATCGAGCTTCCCAACCGCGAGATAGTCCAAGAAAAAGAGCGGCGTCGCGTCGCTCACCAAGATGTCGTTGACGCAATGATTGACGAGATCGGCCCCGACGGTATCGTAACGCTCCAGCTCCGCGGCGATGAGGATCTTCGTGCCGACGCCGTCGGTCGAGGCAACCAGCACGCGTTCCGAGTCGCCCCGAAGGCGAAAGAGTCCGGCGAAACCGCCGATGCCATCGATCTGTTGTGGGTGGCGCCACCCTGCGAGAAGGCTCCGGTATCGGGCCACGCTCTCGTTTCCGGCGGCGACGTCGACGCCGGCACGGGCGTAGCTGTCGGGGGAGGGTTTTTCCTCCCTACGAGGATTCTCACAGCGTTCCGCCATAGGCTTGCACTAGTTCACCGTTCGAAAGGCTCACCATGCAAGTTCGTATTATTAACGATGCGCCGGTCGCCATAAGCGCCGGAGCACTCGTCGTGCCCTTCTTCTCTCAGAGCGACCTCGACGGCATCGCAAAGGACGTCGACGCAAACATTGGCGGCGTAATCGCCGAAGCATTGCGAGCCGGCGAGATCCGCGGGCGACTGGCCGAGCACGTTCTTGTCTACGCGAAGGAACAACCGTATCGTCGCGTGCTCGCGGTCGGTTTGGGCGAGCGGGGGGCATTCGAGCCCTATTTGTTAGCTCGGTATGCCGGTACGGCGGTGCGTTATCTGGGTCGCCGCAACGTCGAAGAGATCGCCATCGCTCTTCCAGAGGAAGCGCGAGGGCGTGAAGCCGTTTGCGCTTCGTTTATCGCGGAAGGCGCCGTGACCGGGGCCTTCGATACGACCATCTACCAGGAAAAGCCCGACCGGCGGATCGCAACGAAGAGCGTCGCCGTGCTCTCCGCGGGATTCGACGTGGAGCAGTTAGAGCGCGGCATCGCGCGCGGCACGGCGCTCGGCGAAGCGGTGAACCTGGCACGCCGTTTAGCGGTCACTCCCGCCAACGACATGACGCCCACTCGCATGGCCGAAGAGGCCACCGCGGTAGCGCAGCGTACCGGCCTGGAGATCGACGTGCTCGACGAAGAGCGCGCGCGGCGCGAGGGAATGGGATCCTTTCTCTCGGTCGCATCCGGAAGCGCCCAGCCTCCTAAGTTCATCGTCTTGCGTTACAACGGCGATCCCGGTAGCAAAGAACTCTTGGCGCTGGTCGGCAAGGGTATCACCTTCGATACGGGCGGCATCTCCATCAAGCCGGCCGAACGCATGGAAGATATGAAGTACGACATGTCGGGCGGTGCCGGCGTGATTGCGGCTATGTCTGCGCTGGCAGCGATCAAGCCGAAGCTCAACGTCGTCGGCATCGTACCCGCGACGGAGAACATGCCCGGGGGCAAAGCCACCAAGCCCGGCGACATCGTCAAAGCGATGAACGGCAAGACCATCGAGGTTATCAACACCGACGCGGAGGGCCGGCTGATCCTCGCCGACGCGCTCTGCTATGCCAATAAGCTCGGCGCGACGCGCATAATCGATGCGGCGACGCTCACCGGCGCGTGCGTCATCGCCTTGGGGCATGCCAGCTCGGCGGCGATAACGAATAACGAACCGTTCGGCTCGGAGTTTCTCGTCGCGGCCAAGCCGACCGGCGAACGCTACTGGCAGATGCCCTACTACGAAGACTACACCACGCAAATGAAGAGCGATATCGCGGATTTGAAGAACACCGGCGGCCGCGCCGCCGGCACGCTGACCGCGGCCGCCTTCCTGCGCGAGTTCGTCGACAACACCCCGTGGGTGCATCTCGATATTGCCGGCACCGCGTACCTCGATAGCGAATCGGCATGGCAAGCCAAGGGCCCGACCGGCACACCGGTCCGTGCTTTTGTCGCCATCGCCGAAAGGCTCGCCGGCAACCCCTCGGAAGCGAGTCGCGCGCAGGCCGATGGCCACGGCAACGGCACACTTTCAGAGGAAGTGCGCGTGTGAGAACCCGCGACAGCGTCGAGAGCGCCCGCCCGTACGAACCCGAAAAGAACCCGGCAATCCGCCGCGTTACGGCGGGCGCGATCAAACGCCGCAAGGGCAAGACCCTGTTCCCGATCGCCACGGCATACGACGCACCCTTCGCGCAGTTCGTCGAAGCGGCCGGGATCGACATCATCTTGGTTGGCGACAGCGTCGGTAACGTCGTGCTCGGCTACGACGAAACGACGCCGGTCACGGTCGACAATATCGTCTACCACACGCAAGCGGTGGCGCGCGGCTCGACCCGCGCGCACATCATGGCCGACATGCCTTTCGGCTCGTATCAGGTCAGCAACGAAGATGCCCTGCGTAACGCGATTCGTTTGGTGAAAGAGGGCGGTGCCTGTTCGGTCAAACTCGAGGGCGGTCGCGATCAGGCAGAGCGCATTCGCGCGATTACCGGCGCGGGGATTCCCGTCGTCGGACACATCGGCGTAACACCGCAGACGGCGGGCCTGGGGCCGGGCTTTAAAATGCGTACCCACCGCGATCGTTTGATCGACGACGCGCGCTCGGTCGAAGCGGCCGGCGCCTACGCCATCGTGTTGGAAGTCGTGGACTACGAAATCTCGCGGGAGATTACCGAGCTGCTCTCGATTCCGACGATCGGCATCGGCGCCGGACCCCACTGCGACTCGCAGGTGCTGGTATTGCACGACGTTCTGGGGATGTACCCTCACTCGCCGAGCTTCGCCAAACGTTACGCCGAGATCGGCAGTCAGGCCACGCAGGCACTGGAAAATTACGCGCGCGAGGTTCGTGCCGGAACGTTTCCCTCTTAGTGCCCACCAGTTGGCACTCGCGGCGGTTAGGATCGCTGCATGCTACAGATCGATGAGTGGTCCGATCCTCTAATCACCGCGATGCTCGCTTTCGAGCGCGTGCTTCTTGCGTGCGACGCCACGTTTCCAGCGCCTCGAGGCGCCCTCGGATCGTGCGTATTTCCTCCACAAGAGCAAGACCGCCCGCGGCAAGCTGACCCGCTTGCACCGGCGATGGTGATTCCGCTGCATCCTCACCCGCGTCGCTAGGCGAAGCGTCGCGCACGCGAGCGCCGGCTCGTTCGAGCGCCGCGGTGACCAAACCCGCGGCGCGAAGGCGGGCCGCGTCGCCCCCTTTACCTCCCAGCGGCCGCACTTCAACGATCATTGCGCTCTTGTTCGCTTCGACCAAGAGTCGCGCTTCATCACGTTCGAACCCGTAAAGAACCTCGGCGCTCGAGCCTAAGGCGCGAGCGATGCGCAGTACGACGCCGACCGACGGATTGAGCCGCTGGCCCGCCTCGATCTTGAAGAGCGTCGGGTGATTGACCTCAGCCCGGCGCGCGAGCTCGTTCTGCGACCAACCCAAGGCGCGGCGCCGCGCGGCGATCCTCTTTCCAAGCGTCACGCACCTGGACTGTAGCAACCACCGACCCGGGCCCTTGAACCCTTTGGGATTGACGAACGGTTACGCGGTGCTTTTGGCCGAAAAATGCGCTGCCGGCACGTTCGGATATTCGCCGACGAAGCAGCCCAGGCACATCTCATCGCGAGTTCGCCCGACCGAGGCCATCAATCCGTCGATGCTGAGATAGCCCAGCGAATCCGCGCCGGTTTTCGCGCGGATCTGCTCGACGCTGTAGTTAGCCGCAATGAGCTCGTCGTACGTCGCCATATCCACTCCCAAATAGCAGGGGTGTTTGATCGGCGGCGAGGTAATGCGCAGATGGACCTCGCGCGCGCCCGCTTCGCGGAGCAGCGCGACGATGCGCGGGGTCGTGGTTCCTCGTACGATCGAGTCGTCCACCACGATCACGCGCTGGCCGCTGAGGTTCTCGACGACGGGATTGAATTTGAGATGGACGCCGCGATCGCGCATGCGCTGATCGGGGCTGATGAACGTGCGGCCGATATAGCGGTTCTTGATCAGCCCTTCGATATAGGGCAGGCCGCTCTCGGTTGCGTAACCAATGCCGCCGGCGACCGCCGAGTCGGGGACGGCCATGACGACGTCGGCATCCACCGGATGCTCTTTGGCCAGCTCGCGGCCCATCGCGTAGCGCGCGATGTAAATCGAGCGTTCGTTCAAGCGCGAGTCCGGGCGGGCGAAGTAGATGTATTCGAACATGCAGAGAGCCGGCTGGGCTCCCTCCACATCGACGATTCGCGATTCCAGGCCGTCCCCGCTGATCCGGATGATCTCGCCGCGCCCGATCTCACGTACGTATTGCGCGCCGATCGTGCCCAGCGCGCACGACTCCGATGCGACGACGTAGCCGCCGTTGTCGCCGAGCTTGCCGAGGCAAAGGGGCCGCACGCCCCATGGGTCGCGGAAGGCATAGAGTTCGTCCTGCGTGCAGAGCACGATGGAGTATGCGCCGCGCGCAACGGAGAGCACCGACGCGATGCGGTCGAGCATCGAGCCTTTCGACTCGACGATCAGCTTAGCCATTACCTCCGAATCGGAAGTAGCTTGAAGGACCGTGGTCGGCGCCAGCGACTCGCGCAGTTCGTCGGTATTGGTGAGGTTGCCGTTATGGGCGAAAGCAAAGTCGCCAAGGTCGGAGCGCTCCAGCAACGGCTGCGCGTTAACGACGATCGACGAACCCGTCGTCGAGTAGCGCGTATGCCCGATTGCGACGTGACCGCTCAGCTGTCCGAGTATGTCTTCGTCAAAGATGGCGCCCAGCAAGCCCATCTCCTTGTGCGAGCGGATCGTTCCCCCGTCGGCTGCGGCGATCCCTGCGGACTCTTGGCCGCGATGCTGCAAGGCGTAGAGCGCAAAAAACGCAAGACGGGCTGCGTCGCGTCCCGGCGCGAAGACCCCCGTTATCCCGCACATCTTAGGTCATTATAGCAGAGCGCCTTAGTTCGACGACCGCCTCCCTCCGAAGATCTGCAGCAAAGCGAGGAAGATGTTGATCGCATCGAGATAAATGCTCGTCGCCATCAAGACGGGCGTCAGGCCGTCTCCGCCGGCGCGCAGCCGTGCGAAATCGATCAGCACCAAACCCGAGAAGATAACGAGCGTCAGCCAAGCATAGACTTCAGGGTGAATGAAGCGCACGAAGATCGAGATAATGCCGATGACGATCAACCCCAGCAGTGCGATCATGAAGATGCCCTGGAAGCGGCGGAGGTCGAGGCCGGTCGCATAGACGATTGCGGCGAGTGCGAACATGCCTAAACCGGTCGTCAGCGCCGCATCGACGACGACGCCCGGGCCCATCGCCCGCACGTACTGTCCGATGACCGGCGCGATGCCGACGCCTTCCAAGAACGTAAATGCGTAGAAGAGGAGCAGCGAGAGGCCTTCGTTGCGGCGCGTCGCGTTGATCGAAATGAGCAGGATGAAACCAGCGAGCATGGCGATCAGGCCGAGACCCGGCGCTATGCCTTGGCAAAGCCAGGCCGCCAGCGCCGTAATGCAAAGGCCGAGCGCGGTAATTCCCAGGACCTGGGCGAGCAGCGACTGCGTCGGAATGGAAGGAGCCAGCGGTCCGCCGTACGGCGTCTGCGGTTGGAAGCGATAAGCCATGACGTCTCTTACTAACCTTTCGGGGGACTGGAAGTTACAGAGCGTAGATTCCAGCAGGCTTAGGCTCGCTCTTTCTGAAGCGCGGCGGCCCTTCAGCGAACGGCGGCGATGTCGGTACGGTACGTGAGCGCCTCGGTGCCCAGGCGCCTGGCGAGTTTGGTCACCCCCGAGTAGGCCCGCTCGCGCGCCTGCGCCAGGTCGTCGCCTAGGCCGACGACGGTGAGGACGCGGCCGCCCCCGCTGCCGACGCGACCCTCGGCAAGCGCAGAGGCTCCCCAGAAGGCGCGGGTTTCGTCGTCAAGCGTTACGTCGGGGTTGAGGTTTTCGAGCGGCGTGTTGCTGTGCGGATATTCGGCCGTCGCCAGCACGACGCCGGCGCTGTGCCGCTCGGAGATCGAGGCGGCCGAGAGGTCCATGGCGCCGCGCGCCGTCGAGCCCAAGAGTTGGGCGAAGTCGCCCGCGATGCGCGGAACCAGCACCTGCGTCTCCGGATCGCCGAACCGCACGTTGAATTCGATCACGCGCGGACCGTCCTCACACCACATCAGTCCGCAGTAGAGAACGCCGACGTACGCCTCGTCTTCGGCGATCAGTCCGGCGAGCGCGGGCGCGAGAATTCGCTCGCGCACTCGATCGTAGAGATCGTCGGGGAAGCCGGCCGGCGGCGAATAGGCGCCCATCCCGCCAGTATTCGGTCCGGTATCGCCATCGCCGGCGCGCTTGTAGTCGCACGCCGCACCGAACGGGACGATGGCACGACCGTCGCACAACGCAAAGACGCTAACCTCGCGGCCTTCCAGGCGCTCTTCGAGCAGCACGTCGGCGCCCCCACCGGGTACGCGGTTGCGTCCGTACCAGTCGGCCAACACCGCCTGCGCCGCGGCGACGCCGGGCGTCACGACGACACCCTTTCCGCCGGCTAAACCGTCGGCCTTGACGACGACGCCGCCTTGCCATCCGGCCAGCGCCTTTTTCGCAGCGTCGAGCGAGTGTACGACCGCTGCGCGCGCCGTCGGAATACCGTGGCGCTCCATGAATCGCTTAGCAAAAATCTTGCTTGATTCGAGGCGGCCGCCGGCACGGTTCGGACCGAAAACCGCGATGCCCGCCTCGCGAAGGCGGTCGCCGACGCCCGCGGCGATCGCCGTTTCGGGGCCGAGTACTGCGAGGTCGATCTTCTCGTCAACGCAGCGCTGCACCAGCGCGCGGCCGTTGGTCGCGGAAACGTCCCAGTTTTCACCGCGGGACGCCGTGCCGGCATTGCCGGGTGCGGCGAATACCGCGTCACACGACGGCGACGCGGCGATGCGCCAAGAGAGTGCGTCTTCTCGCGCCCCGTTACCGACGACGAGTACGCGCACGGGCTACTCCCACTCAACGGTGGCCGGCGGTTTGGTCGTCACGTCGTAGGCGACGCGATTCACGCCGGCAACTTCATTGACGATGCGCGACGAAATACGCTCGAGCAGCGCGTGCGGCAGCCGCGCCCAATCGGCGGTCATGCCGTCCTCGCTGGTGATGGCGCGAATCGCGACCAGATTGGCGTAGGTGCGTCCATCGCCCATGACGCCGACGCTCTTGACCGGCGTGAGGACGGCGAAATATTGCCACGGATGCGGCTCCAGCGTCGCGGCGTCGATCTCTTCGCGCACGATCGCATCGGCCGCGCGTACGACCGTCAAGCGCTCTTCGGTCACGTCGCCGATGATGCGCACCGCTAAGCCGGGACCGGGAAAGGGCTGCCGCCCGACGATCGCGTCGGGCAAACCGAGCGCGCGCCCGAGCTCGCGAACCTCGTCTTTAAACAGCGAGCGCAGGGGCTCGATCAGCGCCAGCCCCATCGTTTCGGGCAAGCCCCCGACGTTGTGATGCGATTTGATCTTGTGACCGGCCTTACTCTGCGGCGTCTTCGACTCGATGACGTCGGGGTAGAGCGTACCTTGCACCAAATACTTGACGCCGGGAATCTTGGCCGCTTCGTTCTCGAAGACGGCGATGAATTCGTGTCCGATGATGATCCGTTTACGCTCGGGATCTTCGACGCCGCGAAGTTTGCGCAAGAAGCGCTCGCGCGCGTCGACCGCCACGACGTCGAGGTGCAGCACCTCGCGAAAGGCTGCCACTACCTGCTCGGCTTCGCCTTCGCGCAAGAGCCCGTGATCGACGAAGATGCAGCTGAGCTGCCGTCCGATCGCGCGCGCCACCAGCGTCGCCGCGACCGCCGAGTCTACGCCGCCGGAGAGCGCGCAGATGACGCGATCCTTGCCGACGCGGGCGCGAATTTCTTCGACGGAGCGCTCCAAGAACGAGCCGATCTTCCAGTCGCGCTGCAGGCCGGCGATCTCCCCCAGAAAATTGTCGAGCACCGTGCGACCGTACTTCGTATGCACGACCTCGGGATGAAACTGAACGCCGTAGATCTTCTTCTCCAGCGAGCCCATCGCGGCGACGTTGCAGCGCGCCGTAGAGGCCAGCGAACGGTAGCCCTCGGGAAGGCTCACGACCGAATCGCCGTGCGACATCCAAACGCGCGACTCGTCCGGCACGCCGCGTAAAAGCGGCGTGCCGCGATCCGACACGATCAGGTTCGCCGGGCCATACTCGGCGCGATCCAACCGAACGAGCTCCGCACCGAGATCGCGCGCCAGCAGCTGCATGCCGTAACAGATGCCGAGAATCGGAACGCCGGCGTCAACGATGGCCTCGTCCATCTCGGGCGCACCCTCGCCCAAGGCGCTCTCGGGACCACCTGAAAGAATCAGCGCCGCGGGACGCCGCACCGAGAGCGCGTTCCACGACACGTCGTGAGGCACGATCTCGCAGTAGACGCCCAGTTCGCGCGTGCGCCGCGCGATCAGCTGGCTGTATTGCGCCCCGAAGTCGAGGATGAATACCGTTTCCGGCATGGCGTTTTTCGTCGTTTACTCCGCGGCGGCGTCGGCGGCCGCTTTTAGCGCGGCGTCGTAATCCGGTTCGCTGGCCACGTCGGGCACGAGCTGCACGTAACGTATCGTGCGGTCCTTTCCGATGACGACGATGGCGCGAGCGTGGAAACCGAGCTCCTTAATTATAAAACCGTAGTTCAGTCCGAAGCTGTGGTCGCGGTAGTCGGAGAGCATTTGCAATTTTATCTCGCCGTTTTGCGCGCCGCACCAGCGCGCCTGCGCGAACGGCAGGTCCATGCTGACGACGCCGACGGCGACGCCGGCGGGAAGCTCGCCGAGACGCGCGTTGAACTTCTGCGACTCCAGCGAGCAGACGCTGGTGTCGAGCGACGGTACGACGATCAGCATTGCGGCCCGCTTACCCTCGTCTACGAGAATGTCCAAGTTGACGGCGGAGAGATCGCCCGCGCTTAAATTGAACTGCGGCGCCGGATCGCCGGCGCGCAGCTCGGGGCCGAGCAGCGTCATGGGATTTTGCTTGAACAGTACGGCTCCCGCACGTTCTTGCACGTTATCGACGGGCATAAGGGCCTCCTAAAATGACGATGGTAAGGGTGGCTATGTCAACACATCTTGGAGCCGATCGGTGTCGCGGGCCATGACGATTTCCATGGCGATGCGCTCGCCGACCGAGACGTCGCGGCCCCAGCGATAGGCCGAATACGGCGTGTATCGCGTTCCCGGAGAGCCCGGAATCCGCAGGGATACGTCGTAGCAAACGAGCTCCTTGGGAGGCCCGGCGGCGATTACGCATTGCAGGGCGAAGGGCCCGATCACGCCCGGGGGACTCAGTGCTCGCGCGGCGGCGACGAATCGCTCGCCCATGGCAAAGGCGGGCTCGAGCATCGACTCCAGAATCGTCGCGGCAATGTGACCGGCCTCTTCCAAACGCATCGGCACGCCGCTTAGCGCTTCGAGCGACGCCGGCGGAATGTTTCTGAAGCCTTCGAGATTCGTTTGCCGACGCGTGTCGGTGCCGCTGAGCTCGAGCTCGCGCAAGACCGGCGAGTAAAAGAAGTTCAAGTTGACCGAAGGGCCGAGCGCATACTCCTCGATCCGCGCGGCCGCCAAGCCTTCGGCGGTCAGCACGCCGTCGTCAATCAGCCGCGCCGCCGTTAGGCCGTATTCTGCAGGCGACGATGCCAGAAAAAACGCCCGCTCGAACGAAACCTTGGCGTGCGGCGCTTTCACCATGACGAGCCGATCGATGTCTTGGGGCGAGGCGAAGGCCTTGGGATGGCGGATGCCGGCCCGCTCCATCAGGGTGTACTGGTCGGCGCCTTCGGCCGCGCCGCCCCCGGCGCGCTCTTCGGCACGCAAGAGATGGCGGTTGCCGAAGAACGGCACCAGCATGCGGCGCTCGATCTCGTCGTACTCGTACTTCTGATGAAGGTAGACCTCAAAAGAGCGATTCGGAACGAAGATCACGTTGCGCGCGAGCAGTTCCCGCTGCGCGTCGTCCTCGAGGATTTCGGCAAACGACCCCAGCTCGAGGACCTCGTCCACGCAACCCCGCGCCGGTGCATCGGAGCGGGCGGCAAAGTATCGCGCGTAGGTCAGCTCGCGACCCTTGGCGGTAACCACCAGGCTGCGTAAGCCGGCGGCGCGTGCGCCGGAGGCAACCTCTAGCGCCGAGTGGCTTCCCACCGAAGCCAACGTTAGCTGCAGGCGGTCGTAGTCGCGCAGCGCTCGAGCGACGTACTCGGCGCTCACGTTCCGAGAAGCTTGCGGGCTTGAGGACTATCCTGGTACTCGACGGTCAAAATCGCTTTGAGCTGCGCGGCTGCCCGGCGTGACTGCGAGTCGGTCATGCGCTGCAGCGTGTTGTAGCACCAGTATAGGAGCATCGGCAGATCGCGGTCGCGCGGGTAGACTTCCTGCATCGCCACGATCGACTTGGCAACCTCAAAGGCCGGCTCGCTCTCGGCGTTGCCGTAGTTGTAGTCGAGCATAAAGTTGATGTGCTTGAGACGATTCTGGATCTCCAAGATTGACATGTTCATCGGACCGAAATATTCGTCGGCCGGCGCCAGCGTCGAGAGATAGGCATCGTGCGGGATCGCGGTCACGGTCGTGATCACGCGAATTGGATCGACCGCCTTCAATCGCGCGAGCAGCGTCTTTGCGTTGGCGAGATCGGCATCGGTATAACCGTTGTTGCCCGGCGAGGCCGCCTGAGCCGCGGCAATCAGCTCGTTGCCCCACGTCGTCGGAAGGTGCGCGATAGCGAAGTTCGGCCCCGCGGCGCGGCGCAGAGCCAAGCTACGCCAGGCGGCATCGTGCGTCAGCAGCCATCCGCGCCAGTTCGCCTCTACCTGCACCAGCTGAGCGTCGACGTCGCCGGGGTAGGACCGCAGGTTTGCCGTTGCGTCTTCGTCGGCATAGCGCGCCAGCTTTTCAGGGTCTTCTTCGGAGTTGACGCGCAAAAGCAACGCCTGAGCCTGTTCGATCGTCTTGACGTCGTTGGCGTGTTTGCTGGACCAATCGGCGGCCTCGCGCACCCACCAGACGGCGCCGTCGTGATTCGTCAGCGGATTATAATGCAAGCCGCTGCCGATCTGCACGGTCAACGCCGCCAGCACGGCGTAGTTGGGATCCGTTGGATACTGCAGCGAGTAGGCGCGGCCGGCATTGAAGATCGTCGCCAGATAGGTCGCCTGGCCGCGAAAGTTCCAGCCCGAAGCGGCGTCTTTGGCGTAGGCATCCTTCATCTGCTGATAGAGCACCGCGGGATCGGCAACGAACGTCGCTCGCGCGCAGAGCGGCAGGCTCACCAGCAAGGCGCCGGCAAGCGCGGCCAGCCGGCTAGACAACGCTCGAGTCATCCAGCACCAGCCGTAAATTGTTCGTGAGCAGCGCGTTCTTGATTTCGCGCGCGATGCGGCGGCCCGTCGACATGGGCTCGGAGTAGTTCAGATACGAGTACGGCGAGCCGTCGATGAAGAGATTGGTTCCGGCGACGATGCGCGCCGAGATCTCCATCACGTAAAAATGGATGTCGGGCGTGATGATGGTCTCGATGCAAAACGCCCCGAAGAGGCCCTTCGGACCGCAAATCTCCTTGCTGACGCGCACCACGTCGTCGCCCATGCGCAGCGCCTCGGCAAGCATCGATTCCCGTAGCGAAACCGGCTGGTTGCCGACGACGACGTAGGAAGGGCTGACGTCCATACCCTCTTGCGCGGCGGCGGGAATCCGTCCCAGCGAGTCGACGTTGGTTTCGTAGCGGCGATCCATCGACATGATCTCGAGCTTGTCGGAAAGCGGCGAATAGAAGTAGTGAATGTAGAGCGGGACGCCGATGATGTACTCTTGGATCATGTAGGCTTCTTTGAGGTGCGCGGCGCGGGCCTCGAAGTCGTGCGCGTCGCGGATAAACATGTAGCCCTTGCCGCCCGCCGCGCCGTAGAGCTTCACGATGACCGGCCGGTCGATCTCGCCGCCGCTGCGAAACTGGCGCGGCAGCTTGAGGCCGGCACGCGAGAGCCACTCGCGCTGCAACTCGCGGCTCGCCTCCCAATCGAGTACCGCTTTATTCCCGAAGTAGGGAATCGTCATTTTCTTGTGCTCTTCGAGGGAGAGATAGGCGACGAACGATCCGTGCGGGACGATGATGACCTTGCGTTTGAAGAGCTCGTCCATCAGCGTCATGAACTCGGAGTACTTGTCGAGCGCAATCACCTCATCGACGAAGTTGAAGGAGCGGTAGAGCCGCTCGGTATCGCGGTTGGAAATGGCCAGCGTGCGGAACCCCTCGTCGTGGGCTCCTTTGAGAATCTGCAGCGCCGAATGCGAGCCCAGCGTGGCGATCGTGTAGGGGCGATTCATGTAGAGAACCTCTGTACGCGCTCGCTCACGCGCCGTTCCTCTCGCTTTCGTCGCTTGCTTCGCTAATCGTCACGGCCTTCTCGATGGCGGGATTGCATAAGAGGCGCTCGATCGCCGTTCGGAGCACGCCCCCGTCAACTGGAAGCCCTTTGGCGTCGAAGAGGCGCCATGCCGTCGCACGCCCCCCTTCGAGGGGCAGGATCCAGGCTTCGCCGGGACGCGGCTTGTTGGAGTCCAAGACGCTGAGGCGATGTTTGTTGGGGTTGAAGAGCGTCTCGTCGTTCATCACGCGAACTGCCAGCTCTTCCGGATCCTCGTCGGGAAAGAAGAGTATCTCGCTGCGCGCCACGCGCTCGGTAGCGACGCCCAGGCGCCGCAGCGCCACCAGCGCCGTATAGGCCTCGTTGTCCGGAATTTTTAGGCTAATGGCGACGGCGATCACGATGCCACCGCCTCGACGAAGCTGCGGAATAGCGCGGCGCCCCCAGAAGGAGAGAGGACGTCGTCTCCCTCCCGCCGGTCGAGATGATTGTAGTTCCAACCGTCGCGTTCGGGATGGGGCATGATTGCCAGCACGTTGCCCGCCCGGTTGACCAAGCCGGCGCAACCCAATGCCGAGCCGTTGGGAATCGCCGAATCATCCACCCGCCCGTCGGCGTGCGCGTACACGAATACCAGATGGCCGCCGGCCACGATCTCGTGCAGGTGCTCGGGCCTTGCCGCGAGGCGCCCTTCGGCATGAGCGGCCCACGCGGGAAAGACTGCGTTGCTCGGCAGCCCTGCCGTGATGGGGCTGCGTGACGGCGCGACGGCAAGCTTGCAGTAAACGTGCCGGCAGACGAAGTGCGGCTCCGGCGCGTTCTTGGTGAAGGCTGCGGTCGGTTTGCGCGGCGCGCCCACTCCGGGGACCAGTCCCGCTTCCAACAATATCTGGGCCCCGTTGCAGATTCCCAAAACCAACATGCCTCGCAGCGCCGCCTCCATCACGTAGTCCATCATCCGGTCGTGAGCGGCGATGGCGCCGGCCCGAATGCGGTCTTCGTACGCGAAGCCGCCGGAGAGCACGAACGCATCGAAATCCCGCAAGCGCGCGGCTTGCGACCAATGCACGAGCTCGGCGTCGCCGCCGCAGTCGCGCAGCAATCGAACGGTCTCGTCCTCGGAGTTCGTTCCGGGAAAGACCGGAACGGCGATGCGGCCGCTCACGGGTAGAGCTCCGCCAGCGGCTGCGACCAGATCTGGTAAAGATCCGCAATCTCAAAGCGCACGCCGTTGACAACCATCTCTGAAGCCTCGGTCGTATGCCCGATGCGCAGGGTCCCGGTGAGGTCAATGGCCGACGAATCGCTGACCTCGCAGAGGAAGCCGCCGGCCTCGCAGAGCGGATTGCCGAAGTCGATCTCGGCCCCGACGCGACGTCCGGCCAGCATTGCATCGAAAGCCAAGCGCGCCAGCGCCGTCAGTACCCCGCCATCGCAGATCGCGCGGCACGAACGCAGCACGCCGAGATCGATCGCTTCGCGCACGATGCCGATCGCGACGCGCTCCGCCGGGTACGCGATGCTCGGCAACGGATCGCTTCTTTGCAGCAGTTCTCCGAGTACCGAACCGCCGGTCACGAGCTCGCGGCTGCCGATCCACAACAACGCCGACTCAGGTTCTTTGAGACCGGGCGTGACGACGTTCGCGACGTCGTCGATCGCACCGATACAGGCGACGATCGGCGACGCCGGAATCGCCGATCCATTCGCCGCTTCGTTATAAAGACTCACGTTTCCCGAAACAAAGGGAAGGTCGAGCTCGTTCGCGGCGCGAGCCAATCCTTCGACGCCGGCAACGAAGCTACCGTACTGCTCGGGCTTGCGCGGATTTCCGAAGTTTAGACAATCGGTCAAGCCGATCGGGCGCGCGCCCACGGCCACCACGCGGCGCATCGCTTCCAGGACGGCCGCCTCTGCGGCATAACCTGGGTCGATTCGCCCGTAGCGCGGGTTGCCCGCGACGGCGAGCGCTACTCCCAAGCGCGATCCGGGGACCGGCGCGATTACACCGGCGTCGGCCGCGCCGCGGGGCAGCACCGTGCAGCCGCGAACGACCGCGTCGTAACGCCGGTAGAGCGGTTCGCGCGAGCAGACGTCTCGATGCGCCAAAAGCTTTGGAAAGAGGCTCTCAACATCCACGGCAGGCATCGGTTCGACGGCGCCGCTATGGCGGATCTTCTCGGTATAAGGCAGCTCGTCGCGAACCGAGCCGGTCAGAAACTCGCTTTCGACGTCCATCACGATCTCACCGCGATGGCGCATGACGTAGCGCTGTGCGGCGGTGACGCGGCCGATGACCGTGGCGCGCGCGTTGTAGGCGACATCGGGGAGCGTAAACTCTTCGTTATAGATGCGCAGTACCTCGGGCGCGAAGTCGGGCGGTACGACCCAGAGTAGACGTTCTTGCGTCTCGCCCACGGCGAGAACTTCGGGCGCCATTCCCTCTATCGCAACGTTGACGGCATCGAGGTCTATCTCGGCACCGTAACCGCCCTGCGCCGTGATCTCGGCGGAACAGCCCATGATGCCGCCCGCGCCGAGGTCCTTGAACGCCGCGGAAACCTGCCGCTCGCGCAGCAGCGCAAAGATGCGATAGCCGGCGCGCATCAGGACGTTCTCGAGAAACGGATCGGGAACTTGTACGGCGCCCTTGTTGAGTTCGGAATCGCGCGCGTCGAGCGTCAGCGACGAAAACGACGCTCCTCCGAAGCCGCTGGGATCCGTCGCCTTTCCAACGAGCACGATCGGCCAGCCGTCGGCCCCCGGCGGCGCGTAGGAGTGAATCAACTCCGCTTCTTTGACGATGCCGAGTGCGACGACGTTCACCAGACAGTTCTCGTCGAATCCGGAATCGAAGTAGACGTCTCCGGCGATATTGGGAACACCTATGGCGTTGCCGTACGCGCCGACGCCGTCGACCACGCCGCGCGCCACTTGCCGTTGATGGCTATCGCTTCGCTCGGTGCGCCCGAAGCGGAGCGGATCGGCCACGGCGACGACTTCGGCGCCCATGCAGAGCACGTCGCGCACGATTCCCCCGATGCCGGTGGCGGCGCCTTCGAAGGGAACGACCTGCGATGGGTGATTGTGCGACTCGTGCGCGACGACGACGGCGTAGCGTTCGCCGTCGTGCGTACCAAGGTGCAGCGCACCGGCGTCTTCACCCGGACCGAGCACGACCCCCGGACCTCCGGCCGGCAGACTCTTTAAATGCTGGCGGCTCGACTTATAACTGCAGTGCTCGCTCCATTGCGCGTCAAAGGCGTGAAGCTCGACCACGGAGGGTTCGCGCCCAAGCCGCTGCACGATGCGTTGCAACTCGTCGTCGCGCAGTGCGACGTTCGCTCTTCCTGGAAGCCCGACACTAGCCAAGCGCTACTCCCGCCGGCACTCCCGGCTGCTGCAGCGAAGCGTCGGCGTGAAGAACCGCCGATCGCGCGTTGGCCTGCATGAGCAGAGTCCGGCCGTAGAGCACCGTGTCTTCGAGACCGAGCAGCTTCGCGCACTGCATCGTCAACTGGGCGGCATCGGCCCGTCCGTCGAGTACCGGCGCCGAGGAGCACGCTTCGAGCATGGTCTGCAATAAATCGCTCCGGCCGACGGCTATCAGGATCAGACGGGCAAAACTCGCTTCGAGCTGCTGCGCCAACTGCAAGACGTAACCCGGCGTGGACGCCGGATCGGCCACGTGACGCACGGTCGGCAGCCCGAGTTGTCCCAGGGCTTGCACGACCTCGTTGAGGCGTTCGACCTGCGCCGGCGCGTCGGCGATTGCCGCAACCATGCCCGGCCGCATCACCGGAAAGACGCCGACCATTTCGGCGACGCGCTCGTAGGCTTGTTTAACGCGCTCCAGCGCCGAATCGTCGACGCTCTCGAGGTTGCGATAGATCTGCTTGTCGAGCATGAGCTCCTCGCGTCCTTGCGGCCAAATGCGCCACGAATCGTTGTCGATCACGTCGGCAATCACCAGCTGGCCTTGATTCTCACCTCCCGCAAGACGGCCAAACTCGATCTTGAGATCCACCAGCAGCACGTCGCGTCTGCGCCACGCGTGCGACAGAACTTCGAACGTCAAGCGCGCGAGCTCGGTCATGATCCCGATCTCTTGCGGCGAGGCGATGTTGCGCGCCACGATTTGATCGGGCGAAATCATCGGGTCGTGGTTGGCGTCGTCTTTGAGAAAGAACTCGACCAGGCGCGGAACCAGCAGCGTCCCCCGCGCGATGCCGGGGTTGCGCTTGGCAAAGGACCCGGCCGCCACGCCGCGCGTGACGACTTCCAGCGGAATCATGTTGCAGCGCCGGACGACCATCTCGTTGTTGTCGTCGTCTTCTCCGCCGTTGAGATAGTGCGTCGGCAGCCCGCAGAGGTTGAGCAAGCGAAAGACGCGCGCGGTTGTTTGCGCCGCCAAACGCCCTTTGCCCGCGATTTCGTGACGCCGCGCGCCGTCGCCGGCGGAGATCGCGTCGGTCTGCGCCACCACGAGTTGATGCGGCTGCCCCGGATTCTCGTAGAGAACCTTCGTCTTGCCGCGCGCGATTTCGATGCCTTTATTCACGTCAGACTTACCTCGGGTTGGCGCGGGAAGGGTGACAAACTTTCAATGCGGTCAGCAAGCAGCCGGGCACGCTGCGAAGCGGTCCCCACCTGGCCGCCCGGGTCGAGCAGCCGCCGGATCTCGGCCGGATCGACGAGCGCGGTCAGCTCCCGCTCTTCGGTCAACAAGCGCGAGAGCGGATTGTCTTCGCCTCGCCGCACCGCTTCCCACGCTTCCATGGACGCGTTGCGAATATACTCGTGCAGCTGCTGCCGGTCGCCGCCGGCGCGGGCCGCTTCGAGCATCACCGCCTGGGTGCCGGCAAACGGCGCGTAGGTGCGCAGGTTGACGGCGATGCGACGTTCGTCGATGCGAAGACCGTCGACGACGCGCCGCGCCAAAGTGACGATCTCGTCGGCGCAAAGAATGGCTTCGGGAAGAATGGTACGGCGATTGGCGCTGTCGTCGAGCGTGCGCTCGAGAAAGTTGGTTGCGGCGTTCTGCCAAGCCACGTCGCCGTATGCCGGCAATAAACGCGCCAGCGAGCCGATCCGTTCGCTGAGAATCGGGTTCTGCTTGAACGGCATCGCCGAGCTCCCGACCTGTGACCCGGCAAATGGTTCCGCCAGCTCGCCAAAATAGGGACTGCTGAGAATCCGCACGTCGGCGGCAAACTTGGAGAGCGATGCTCCCAATCCGGCGATCGCCGAGAGCAGCAGATAGTCGAGCTTGCGCGGGTAGGTCTGCGTGCTGATTTCGCGCGCCTGCAACCCGAAGCGCTCTAAGACGAAGGCTTCGACCTCGGCCGAAGCCCCCGGACGATCGCCTAAGCGCTCGTACGACGCCGCCGTGCCGACGGCGCCGCGTAAGCCCTTGGTGGTGAGATTCTCGAAAACAAAACGCAGATTTTGATCGTCAATCAAAAGATCTTGCGCGTAGGAGGCGAGACGGTATCCCAGCGTCGTCGGCTCGGCCGGCTGCAAGTGCGTCAGCGCCATGCAAACGAGATCGGCATTCGTGCGAATCTTCGCGCCCAACGCGGCAAGCAGCGCTCCGAGGTTCTCGCCGAGATAGCTCAGCGCGAGCCGCAGCCGATAGGTCTCGACCGTATCCTCGACGTCCATGGAGGTCGCGCCGAGATGGAGCTTGCCCCCGGCCGGCCCGGCTTGCCCGGCGAAGAGGCGAATCTCGGCCATTAAATCGTGATGGATCTCCCGCTCGATCGCGATCGCCGCTTCCACGTCGACGCTGGACGCGTGCGCACGCAAGGCGGCGACCTCTTCTTCCGAGATCAACCCTTGCGCCGACTGCGCCTCGGCAAGGGCTACCCACACGGCGCGCCATAGCCGCCGGCGCGTTTTTTCCGAAAAGAGCGAGCGAAGCTCCGCGCGCCCGTATCTCCAGGAGAACGGCGAGGCGTAGGTAGCGTGGTCCATGCGTGCCGTTGGCCTTCGCCTCGCGGGAAGCCGCCGCCTCGTCACCGTACAGACGGGCATGTGGCGCGCGCCGTTATTGCTGCTCGCCGCCGTTGCGTTGCTTGCCGGATGCACGAAGAGCTCGCAGGCAACCCACGGCCGGCACCCGTGGTCGCGCGCCGGCGTTCTGCGCGTCGCCATCGGCGAAGAACCCAAAAATCTCAATCCATTGCTGGCCGGGACGGTTCCGGAAATTTTCGTCGATCGGTTGATGTTCGAGCCCTTGGTGTCGGCCGACGCGCACGGCAACCCCGTCCCGATCCTCGTGCAAACGGTACCGGCGCAAGCAAACGGCGGCATCAGCCGCGACGGGCTGACGGTTACCTATCGTCTGCGTCATGACGTTCGCTGGAGCGACGGCGTCGCCCTGACGGCTCGCGACGTCCGCTGGTCGTGGCAAGCGATCGAAAACCCAAATAACGACGTCGTTTCGCGCCACGGTTACGACGACGTCGGGTCGATCGATACGCCCGACGCCTACACCGCCGTCGTGCACCTCAAGCGCCCCTTCGCTCCCTTCGTCAACACGTTCTTCGCCGAGAGCGATCAACCGTTTGAAATTCTGCCGGCGCACGCGTTGGAGAAATATCCCGATCTTAACCATATTCCGTTCGACGCGCAGCCCACCGTCTCGGATGGGCCGTTTCTCTTTACCGCTTGGCAACGCGGCGACCGCATCGTCGTCGACGCCAACCCGCACTTCTTCCTCGGGCCGCCGCGCTTGCGCCGGATCGAGATATCCTTCGTTCCCAACGAGGACACCGAGGTCTCGCTGCTTCGCACGCACGCAATCGACTACGTGCATCAGCCGTCGATCAAAGTGTTTCCCAGCCTGCGGACGCTTCCCGATGCGCGAATCGTTTGGGTCAACGTCAACGGATTTGAGGGCATGGAGATGAACGTTTCGCATCCGCTGCTCGCCGACCGGCGCGTTCGCACCGCGATCGCGGCGGCAATTGACAAGGCCGCGCTAACGCGCCAGCTCGCCTACGGCCAAGTCTCGACGGCCACCGAGGATCTGCCGGATTGGATTTGGGCGTTCGATCTAAGGGTGCGTTCCGTGCCGTTCGACCCGGCATCGGCGCGAACGCTGCTCCGGAGTGCCGGCTGGGTGGCGGGTCCCGACGGGATCGCCCGCAAGAACGGGCAGCCCTTACGATTGATGTTGACGACCGATTCGGCGACCGCGGCGCACCGCTCCGAGAGCCTGGTGGTTCAAGAAGCACTGCATCAAGTCGGAATCGAGGCCGACGTCCGCTACTACCCGCTCGACGTACTCTACGCTCCCGCGGGCCTAGGCGGCATCCAACATGGTGGCAGGTTCGATCTCCTGATCTTTAGCTGGTACGCGGGAATCGACCCCGACAACTCCTCGCAGTTTACTTGCGCGAACGTCGCCCCACGAGGATATAACGATACGCACTACTGCACTCCGCAGATGGAGGCCGCGCAGTCCATGGCGCTCGCGCATTACGATCGCGCCACGCGCAAACGCGCCTACGCGCAGATCGAACGTCTCCTCTCCATCGACAATCCGGCGCTCTTCTTCTGGTGGCAGCGCCAGCAAGAGCCAATCTCCGTTGATTTTCACGGATTTGATCCCAATCCGGTCATCGAATCCTGGGACGCCTGGAGATGGAGCATTTAGGCTCCGCCATCCATGGCTACGTTTGTCGGTCCGAGCTTCTCTGACCAGACGCTAAAAAATAAGACCGCGGTCCCTACTATCTAGAGAGCGCGGATAGTTCGACGGTGATGCGGTCGACGAGGGCGCGTTCCTCGTCGGAGCTGCTGCCGACTTTGCCGGTGACGACGGCTTCGAACCCGCGGACGGCGCGTTCGAAGGCGGCGCGGGCACGCCGCTCGCCGATGCGGCGAGCGATAGGACGCAGTGCGCGCTCGCGCCAACGCATGCGCGCGGGAAGCTCGCCGTTGGGGCGAGCGAGCTCCCAGAGATAGTTGCACTCCGTCGCCAACGCTGAAAGTAAGGGAATGGCGCCGCGCGGTTCGTTGGCGAAAAATTCGTGCGCGATCGCCATTGCGTCGGCGATGCGTCCTTCGGCGACGGCGCCGGCGTATCGATAGGGCTTGGGATCCTCGATGCTCAACGCTTCGCGCTCGAGCTCTTTGAAGGTAATCTTCCTCCCGCTCAGCGCTAGTTTTTCTAAGTCGTTGCGAACCGCGGCCAAGCTGCTCTCGCTGCCGGCGAGCCCGTCGACCGCGCGGGGCTCCGCCTTGGCGCCGAGACGCTCCAGCAAATCCTCGACGTAGCGCGCACGCGTATCTCGATCGGCGGTCGTGTCAATCCGCAGGGCGCTGCGCCCGGCGAGCGCGCCAAAAGGCTGCGGCCGCTGGGAACGCGGCGCCAGCAGATCGAGGATGACCAGCGTGTTTCCCTCCGGCACGCCTTGGGCGATCTCCCAAAGCACGCGACGCGGGTCGGCGCGCAGCGTCTGCGCGTCGGTGACGACGACGACGCGACGCTCTGCCAGAAACGGCATCGCCTCGACCGCCTCGCGGATTCGGCTTGGTTCGCCGACGTCCTCGGGCATGAAGCGCGCCAAGTTCAGCTCGCGCACGTCGGACGGCAACGTCCGGTCGAGCACGATCTCCAGCGCGCGGTCGGCGAGTTCCCGTTCGGTCCCTTCGACGATCACCAGTTTGCCGATCGCCGGCGCCTTATCGAGAAAATCGTAGAATTTCAGGAATGCAACTCCAAGTTGCCGAGCGATTCGCCATAGGGCGGCCGCAAGATGCCGCGCTCGGTGACGAACGCGGTGATGAGATGGGCGGGCGTAACGTCGAAGGCCGGATTGAAAACCGCCGCGCCGTCGGGCACGACGCGCGCTCCGCCGAACGAAGCAACCTCGTCGGCGGGGCGTTCTTCTATCGGAATCGCCGCGCCGTCGGGTATGTTGAAATCGAACGTCGAACGCGGCGCCGCCACGTAGAACGGAATCTCGTGATGCGCGGCGAGAACGGCGAGGGAATAGGTGCCGATTTTGTTGGCTGTATCGCCGTTACGCGCGATGCGGTCCGCGCCGACGATCACCGCGTCGATCCGTCCGCGCGACATCGCCAGAGCGGCGGCCGAATCAACCATGAGCACGGCTTCGACGCCGGCATTGCGCAACTCCAAGTAGTTCAAGCGCGCACCCTGCAGCAGCGGCCGCGTTTCGTCGACGTAAACGTGCGGTTTCTTACCGGCGCGGTGCGCTGCGAGGATGACGCCCAGCGCCGTCCCGCCGCCGGCGGTTGCCAGCGGTCCGGTGTTGCAGTGGGTTAAAACGCCGGCGCCCTTGCCGATCAGTTCCAAGCCGTGCTCGGCGATGGCGTCATCGGTGGCAATTTGCTCGGCGTGAATCGCGCGAGCCTCGGCCAAGAAATCGGCCGAGCCAAGAACCCGATCGACCGCCCAGGCTAAGTTGACGGCGGTCGGACGCGCCTCGCGAACGTGCTGCGCGGCTCGCGCGAACTCGGCGTCGCCGGAAATGCGGGTGCGCAGCAGCGCAACGGCATACGCGCCGAAGACACCGATGCAGGGTGCGCCGCGCACCGCCAGCGTGCGAATTGCCTCGACGAACTCTTCGACGCGCTGCGCACGCACGTATCTGATCTCGTGCGGCAGTAAGCGCTGATCGAGATAGCGCACCGCGTCGTCATCCCACGCGACCGCCTCAAACTCGCCGGAGTGCGATGCGAGGCGAAGGGTCAAACGCCGACTGGAACCTGCGTCGAGAAGCAGACGCGGCAATACACGGGCCGATCGCCGCGCGGACGGAACGGTACCGTCGTCTCGACGCCGCATGCCGCGCAGACCGCGTCGAAGCTGGGACGCGTTGTCGAGCGCGCACCGCCTCTGTCGCCGGTGGAGCGACGCGCTTGGCGGCAGTCGCGGCAACGCTGGGGCTGGTTTGAAAAGCCCTTCTCGGCAAAGAATTGCTGTTCGCGCTCCGTGAAAACAAACTCGTTTCCACAGTCTTTACAGTTCAGAATCTTGTCTTCCAAAGCTCGCTCTCCCAGTTGGTCGAGCGAGCTAGATGCGACCACAAATGGTCAGTTCCTGCGGAAGCCCACGCGGGGCATATCGGCCATGATCTTTAAGAGGGCCGCCGCAGCCAGGGCGGCATCGTAGCCCTTGTTTCCGCCGCTGCGAGCGGCGCGCCGCTCGGCCTGCGCGCGGTTCTCGGTGGTCAGAACGCCGAAGCCGATCGGCGTGCCGGTAGAGAGCTCGACGTCCATAATCCCGCGCGCGCACTCGGCGGCGACGAAATCGAAGTGCGCCGTTTCACCGCGGATCACGACCCCCAGCGCCACGAGTGCGTCGAAGCGATCGGTGGTGATGAGATTGCGGCAGGCGAGCGGGAGCTCGAAGCAGCCGGGCACGTCGTAGACGCTGATATCTTCTGCCGCGACGTTGCACTCGCGCAAGCCGTCCATTGCGCCGGCCACCATCTCCTCGGCAAGATCCGCGTAGAAGCGCGCCGCCACGATGCCGAATCGCCGCCCGCTGCAGTCGGGCGTCACGATACGCCGACCTCGTCGATCATGTGTCCCATCTTCGAACGCTTGGTTTCGATGTAATGCTTGTTGTGCGGCGTCGGCGCCGTTTGGAGCGGCGCGCGACCGACGATCTTGAGGCCGTATCCCTCCAAGCCGTAGATCTTCTTCGGATTATTGGTAAGCACGCGCATCTCCTTAACGCCGAGATCGACGAGAATCTGCGAGCCGATGCCGTAGTCGCGCTTGTCCGCCGGAAGGCCCAGGGCCAAGTTTGCCTCGACGGTATCGGCGCCGCGATCCTGCAGCTCGTAGGCGCGAAGCTTATTGGCCAGACCGATGCCGCGGCCTTCCTGGCGCAGGTAAAGGAAGACGCCGCGGCCTTCCTGGGCGATGAGCGACATCGCCGCGTCGCGCTGCGCGGAGCAATCGCAGCGGATGGAGTGCAGCGCATCGCCGGTCATGCACTCGGAGTGCACGCGCACCAGAATGTCCTTGCCGTTTCCTACCTCGCCCATGACCAGCGCCACGTGAGTGTTGTCGTCGATGCTCGTCGCATAGGCGACGCCCTTCCAAGTGCCCATCGTCGTGGGCAGCTCGAACTCGGCGATCTTGGAAACGAGCTTCTCGGTGCGCATTCGATAGGCGATCAAATCCTTGACGGTGATCAGCTTGAGTCCGTGGCGGTCGGCGTAACTTCTCAGGCCTTCCAACCGTTCCATCGTGCCGTCGTCGGCCATGATCTCGCAGATGACGCCGGCCGGGTAGAGCCCGGCCAGGCGCGCGAGGTCGATCGCCGCCTCGGTCTGTCCCGCGCGAACCATCACGCCGCCGTCGCGAGCGCGCAGCGGAAAAGTGTGGCCCGGCCGTAAGAAATCCGCAGCGCGCGCCTCGGGATCGAGCAGCCGCTTGATGGTAGCGGCACGGTCGTGCGCGGAGATGCCGGTGGTCGTCAAACCGCGCGCCTCGACGGAAACGGTGAAGGCCGTTTCGTGCACGGCGGTATTCTCGCGCACCATCTGCGGAATATGCAGCTCGTCGAGTCGCGCACCGACCATCGGCACGCAGATCAGCCCGCCGGCATGCTTGCGCATAAAGTTGATGGCGTCGGGCGTCACCATCTGGGCGGCCATCACCAGATCACCCTCGTTCTCGCGATCCTCGTCGTCGAGTACGACCACCATCTTCCCGGCGCGCACGTCGGCGATCGCGTCTTCGATCTCGTCGAAGGGATTGCCGCGTTCGGCGAGCTGACCGTTCAGAGACGGAAAGAGATGCGTCAGTCGCTGCAGCGTGCGGTACGACGGCTCGCGGCGGCCCGAACGCAATAGCGAAATGGCCGACTCGGTCAAGCCGGCGCTTTCCGCGACCCCGGCGGCGCTAAGCCCAGCCTCCTCCATCGCGGCGTTCAGCAGGTCGGCGAAGCGGCTCATCGCCGTCTAGCGTACGGCGGACTTTACAAATGTCAAGCCGATTCGGTCGCTAGAGTATACTTGAAACAGTCGTTTCAAATATGCTAGGATGGCCCGTGTCACGTACCCCGGACGAGGCCCGGCGCGCCGAGCTGCTCGACCGAGCCGTCGACTACGTCTGCCGCCACGGTTTGGCGGACCTTTCGTTGCGGCCGCTCGCCAAAGCGGTAGGCTCTAGTCCCCGCGTTCTGCTCCACTACTTCGGTTCGAAGGAGAACTTGGTTGTTGAAATGGTTGGGCGCGGGCGCGCCCGTCAGCGGGCCATGATGGCGCAGCTCAAGCTCACCGATCTCGCGCCCCGCGAGATCTCGCGGATGCTGTGGCGGGAGTGGAGCAAGCCAGAATGGGAGCCGCTGACGAGACTCTCCTTCGAAATCTACGGACTGGCGCTGCAGGATCGCTCGCGCTTCCCCGGCTTCCTCGAAAACGCGATAAGCGAATGGCTGGCGGCGCTCGAAACGTGCACGCAGTTGCCGGGCTATAGCCGCGAGCAATCGCGCGCGCTGGCGACCGTTTTGATCGCCGGCTTCCGCGGTTTCCTACTCGATCTATTTGCTACCCACGATCGCGCGCGCATCGACCGCGCGGTCGATCTTTGGCTTTCAATGCTGTATGCAGAATAACGGCGCGCGTCGCGGAGCGACGATCTTTATCTTCGTAACCGTCCTCATCGACATGCTGACCTTCGGCATGATCGGCCCGGTGCTGCCCAAGCTGATCGCCGGTTTTGTCGGCAACGACTATGCCCACGCCGCCGAGGTCATCGGCCTCTTCGCGACCGTCTGGGCGGTCATGCAATTCTTTGCCTCGCCGTTTCTCGGCATGCTCTCAGACAAGGTCGGGCGGCGTCCCGTCATCTTGCTGTCCAATGCCGTTGCCGTGGTGGACCTTGCGATCATGGCGCTGGCGCCCAACCTTTGGTGGCTCTTTGCCGGCCGCGTCCTCTCCGGCGTTGCCTCGGGCAACATGACGGCGGCAAGCGCCTACATCGCCGACGTCACGCCGCCCGAGAAGCGCGCCGCCGCGTTCGGCACGATCGGCAGCGCGTTTGGTTTGGGATTTATGCTCGGTCCGGTGATCGGCGGCGTCGTCGGCAACATCAATCCGCGCCTGACGTTTTGGGCGGCCGCGGCGTTCGCCCTGATCAACCTGCTGTACGGACTCTTGGTGCTCCCCGAATCGCTGCCGCGCGAGCGACGCACCGCGCGCATCGAGTGGAAGCGCGCCAACCCAGTCGGCTCGCTGCGGATGCTTCGCTCCCATCACGAGCTCTGGGGCCTGAGCTGGGTGAATCTCGTGACCTATATCGGGCACGAAGTCTTTCCCAACGTGTGGGTCATCTTCTGCATCGCGGCGTTCGGCTGGAGCACCGGCAGCATCGGCCTGACGCTCACGCTGGTCGGCGCGGTCGCGACGGTCAATCAGGCGACGTTGGTCGGTCCGGTCGTCAAACGCGTCGGTGAACGGCGCACGCTGCTGGCGAGCCTCGTCGTTGCGATCGTTGGTTTAGCGCTGATGGGAATCAACAACGGCATCGTTTTTCTGATAGCGGCGGTAATTATCTCGCTGCCGATGTACCAAGCGTCATCGCAGGCGCTCATGACGCGCCGCGTCCGTCCCGACGAACAGGGCGAGCTGCAAGGCGCGCTGGGATCGCTACGCGGGATCTCGATGCTGGTCGGACCGGGAATTTTCTCGCTAACCTTCGCCCAGTTTGCCGGGCCGTGGCGCTCGATGGGGCTGATCGGGGCGCCGTGGTTACTCGCGGCGTTGCTCTACACGGTCGCGCTGGTCATCGCGTGGCGCGTTACGTCGCGCGCCGACGACGTCGTGCTTCCTCTTCCCGAGCCCGGACCGACGATCTACGCCGAAGGCTAAGAGATGCACGCTGCTGGACGGCGGGTGTGGCCTACGTTGTAGGCCCCTGGCATGCCGTCAACGTTATCAGCCCGAGAAGGAGCGGGCCTGAGCCCCAGAAACTAGTCCAACGGAAATTGTGGGTTTCCGGCCAAGATGGCCACAAAGGAGACCTGCATGCGCAAGCGACGCTATACCGAAGTGCAGATCGTCGCGATCCTCAAAGAGCTTGATGCCGGCAGACCCGCCGCTGAACTTGCTCGCAAACACGGCGTTCACGTCAACACGCTGCGGCTGTGGCGCAGCAAATACGGCGGCCTCGATATCAGCGATCTATCTCGGCTCAAAGAACTCGAAAGCGAGAATGGGCAGATGGAGCGGATCATTGCACGCCAAGCGCTCGAGATTCGCGCGATGTCGGAGGTAATCCGAAAAAACGGGTGGGGCCCTCAGCGCGCAAAGAAGCGGTGAGGGCGCTCCAAGCCGAGGGGTTGAGCGAAAGACAAGCATCTCGCCTCGCTGGTTGCCCGCGGCCAACGGCCCGATATCGATCCTGCAAGGAGCCCGATGACGAGTTCATTCGTGATCGGCTGCGATGTCTTGCGCAGGAACGCCCGCGCTTTGGATGGCGACGACTGAAGATCTTGCTCAAACGAGAGGGTATCATTCTCAACCACAAGCGGTTACGGCGCCTTTACCGAGAGGAGTGCCTACAGGTGCGGCCCCGCCGCAAACGCCGCGTTCGCTTGATTCGCGGCAACGTCTCGCCACCGCCGACAATGATCAATGAGGAGTGGGGGCTTGATTTCATGCACGAATACTTTATGACGAAGCGGAAAGTGCGGCTGCTCACGATCGAGGACCGATTCACCCGCGAGGGCCTTGCGCTCGATCCTGACTTCTCACTGACGAGCCGCCGCGTCATCCGTACGCTCGACGACATCGCCGCCGTCCGAGGTTATCCAGCTCGTCTGCGCGTCGACAATGGACCCGAAAATGTTGCTGGCGCCATGCTGCAGTGGTCGATCGACCACCAAGTGCTCTTGCACTTTATCGATCCCGGCAAGCCCGCTCAGAATGCCTGGATCGAGTCGTTCAATGCCCGAGTTCGCGACGAGTTTCTCAACGTGCAAGTGTTCTGGGGTCTAGCCGACCTACGAGAAGCTGCGGACGCGTGGCTCATCGATTACAATGAGCTACGGCCGCATTCGTCGCTCGGCTATCTTACGCCAAAGGAATTCGCTGAAACCCTGACAACTCAACCCATCCCACAATTGCCTGCGGCATAGAAAATGGGCTCAGGCCCGAGCGCGCTTTTCATTTCAGCTCTCCGGAAAAATGACGATCGGCTTGACCATCCTCAATTCGGCGAGTTCGCGATAGGCTTCCGGAACTTCGGCAAGAGAAACGAGCGTCGCGCCGACTTTTTCGGCGGTCACGACGCCTTGTTCGATCGTCGCCAGCGAGGCGCGCGTATCGTCGGGGCCGCACGAATAACTCGCCACGACGCGCAAGTCCCCAAAATAAAATCGCTGCGAGTCGACGGTCACGGGAACTTCCGGCGGAAACGGCGTGAACATCACCACGGTGCCTCCGGGCGCGGCCATCTCTACGGCGGTTTGCAGCGCACCGCCGGTTCCGGGGCCGCAGATAACGACGTCGGCACCGTCGCCCAGCACGCGACGCGCCTCGTCCGGGTGTACGGCCGTCGCACCGTTACGCTCCGCGAGTTCGCGCCGCTCGGCAACAAAATCACCGCCGACAACCTCGGCGCCCATCGCACGCGCCGCTAAGACGTGCAGCAATCCCATGACGCCCAAGCCGATCACGTAACACTTGTCGCCGGCCCGCAGCCCGCTGCGCCGCAGCGACTTCAAGACGCAGGCGAGCGGTTCGACGAGCGACGCATCGGGAAAAGGAACGGTCGCCGGCAGCACCAGCGTATCGCGCTGGTTCTCGCGAGCGACGCGGAAGTATTCGGCAATGCCGCCGGGATCGATCTTGGTGGCGCGCCACGTCGCGCATTGAACGTAGTTGCCGCGACGGCAGGCACGGCACTCAAAGCATGGCGCGTGATGGTGCACGAAGACGCGGTCGCCGACGGTAAAATCAGACTCACCGCGCACTTCTACCACAACGCCGGCCGGCTCGTGCCCCAGCACTAGCGGCGCTTTTCGGCGGATATACCAAGCCATCACGTCGCCGCTGCAGATACCGCTTGCCGCGGCGCGTACTAGCACATCGCCGTCGTTTAACGCCGGGACCGGCCGCTCTTCGATGCGGATGTCGTCGACGTCGTAGAGCACCGCGGCCTGCATCGAACGTGGGGTCACGGCTGTATCATCGCTTTCATGCCTTCGCCGGCATCGAGCCGCTCGAACGCCGTGCCGATATCGTCGAGGCGATAGACGTGCGAGATCAGCCGTTCCAACGGCAAGTCGAGTGCGGCAATCAGCTCGTAGGCCGCGCGAACGTCCGCCGGCGTGAAGTGAAACGGTGCCAGCAGCTGCACTTCGTCGTAATGCAGGCGCGCCGCCAGAAAGTTTACGCGCGCATCCCCGGGGAGGCCGGCAAAAAACGAGACGCGGCCGCCGCGTCGCACCAGCGACGGTGCGCTCTCCCACATTTCGACCGTCCCCGTACACTCGACGACGCCGTCGGCACCGCGTCCGTCCGTTCTTTCCAGGATGCTGCGCTGGAGCGGCGCGCTGCGCGAGTCGATGCTCTGTAAGCCGAGTTCGGCGGCGAGCGCCAAGCGTTCCGGTCGCCGGCCAAAGAGCAGCGCGCCGACGCCGCGCCGCTGCAGCAGCAGCGCGTGCAGGATGCCGAACCCGCCGTTGCCGATCACGGCGACGGTCGAACCGGGCTCCGACGCGAGCATCTCCAGGGAGTGCACCACGCATGCCAGCGGTTCCAAAAAAGCGGCCTGCGCGTAACTGACGTCGTCCGGTTTGTGAAAGCAGTTTTGCTCCGCGACGCGCGGCGGTACGGCGATGAGATCGGCATACGCACCGAGGATCATATCCGGCATCACCCGCTCGCAAAGTTCTTCTTGACCGTGAAGGCACCAAAAACACGTGCCGTCGGGCGCGGTGTGCGTGCACATCACCGCGTCGCCCGGAGCAAATGCCGTAATGCCGGTGCCCACGGCCTCGACGTCACCGGAGAACTCGTGACCGAAGCGCGTCGGCATCGGCATTTTGGGATGACCGCGGCGATAAGTCTTGAGGTCGGTTCCGTCGGTTAGCGCGGCGCGGACGCGCACGACGATGCCGCCCGGCTCGGGTTGCGGCGGCGCCTCTTCGCGCAGCTCGATGCGCTTTGGCGCGACGAGCATGGCTACACGCACGCGAGCATTGCCGATCGAATGGGCTCGGGCAACGGACGACTTGTTTTGGTGCTCGCACCGATCGCCGCAACGATCAGCGTGAAAGCCGCTCCCGGATCACCCGTCCGTTCGTTGAAGAACACGGTCTTCCAACGCACGCTCGAGGCGCCGACGCGCTCGATGTGCGTGCGCATGCGAAGCCAATCGCTCATGAACGCAGGCGCGTGATACTCGGCCTCGACGCGAACGCGCGGCAGCCAGAAGCCGTACTCGGTGAAGACGCTCTCGTATGGAAAGCCGAGTTCGGCAAAGAGCTGCATCTCGGCGTACTCCGCAAACCGCGAGTACGCGGCAAAATACATGATGCCCGCCACGTCCACATCGGCCCACTGCACTTGCAGGCGCGCCTCGAAGGTGCGCGCGCCGGACGGCAGCGTATCGCGAAAGCGGGTCAATCGTTGCTCCTTCCTTGGTGGGCGTAGCGTGCTAGGGGATCGGCTTCCAAGTTAACGCGCGTTCCTGCGGGGCGGTCGCCCAGCGTCGTTCGCGCCAGCGTTTCGGGAATCAGCGCGATTTCGAACCATCCCTCGCCGGTCAGCGCGACGGTCAGGCTCACGCCGTCGACGGCGACGAATCCCTTGATCGCGATCATTCCGCGCAGCGGCGCGGGCAGCTCGATGCGCGCGCGTTCTCCCTGGCCCTCCGGCGCACGCGCCAGAACGCGCGCGGTCGCATCGACGTGCCCGTAAACGAAATGACCGCCGATTCGGTCGCCAAGCTTCAGCGAGTACTCCACGTTGACCCGATCGCCGCGCCCACGGTCGCCAAGAGTGCTGCGCGAAAGCGTCTCGGGAACGAGGTCGAAGGTGATGCGATCTCCATCGACGGCCGTCGCCGTTAAACAGACGCCGTCCACGGCGATCGAGTCCTTCGGCACCGGCTTCTCGGCATCGATGCCTTCGCAGCGCAGTTCCAGTCTCGCACCTCCCGTTGCCAGCGGCTCAAAGGTGACGACCTCGCCGCGATAGCCGATCAATCCGCTAAACACGCTCGAAAGTACCGCCGATCATTAGGTCGTCGCCAAGCCGTTCGATCCGATCGAAGTGCATTCGCCGGTTCGCCTGCGTCAAGTCGCTGCCTGACAATACCGGCACGGCGTGTTCGCCGCCGACCATTATCGGCGCGATCGCCCAATAAAAGCGATCGACCCCCTCGGCGGCGACGAGCGCCGCGGCCAGCTTGGGGCCTCCCTCGCAAAGAACGCTGAAAATCTCGTACGCGCGCAGCGCTTCGAGCGCCGCAATCGGATCGAGGCGCGACGCGTCTGCTTCGCCGACGTAGAGTACGTCGGCCGTTTCACGCAGCGCGTCGAAGCGATCGCGCCGTCCGGAGGGCGCCAGCACGATGGTGCGGTCGTAGCCGGGTTCGGCGTCAAAAACGCGGCTGGTTTTTGCAATCGGTTCGCTCTCGCAGGCGACGACCCGGCGGTACGGCCTGGCACGATGACGCGGCGGACGCACGGTAAGGCGCGGATCGTCAATGCGCACGGTATTTGCTCCCACCATTACCGCATCGTGCGATCCGCGCAAATCGCGCACGTACGACGCCGTTCGATCGCCGGTCAACTGCTCTCGCACGCCGGGACGGCTTGCTACCGCGCCGTCGAGCGACATCGCCATCTTGAGTGCGACGAACGGACGGCGGCTCGCACTCACTCGCGCGAAGCTCTCGATGAGCTCGAGCGCCGCCATATCGCCGGCCACGGCGACGTTGACGCCCCGCGATTCCAAGAGCGCCGCTCCGCCGCCGTGTTTGCTTGGGTCGCGCGTGCCGGCGACAACGCGCTCGACCCCGGCCCGCAGCAGCGCTTGCGTGCAGGGCGGAGTGCGGCCGACGTGCTTGCAGGGTTCCAGTGAGACGTACAGGGTAGAGCCGCGAGCCTGCCCGCCCGCCGCGGCGAGCGCCTCGGCCTCGGCATGCGGTCCGCCGGCGCGACGGTGAAAGCCCTCGCCGACGACTCGGCCCTCGCGGACCAGGACCGCGCCGACGGGTGGGTTGGGGGCGGTGCTGCCGATGCCGCGCGCGGCGAGCTCGTAGGCGCGCTGCAAAAAGAGCGCGTCTAGCGGCGTCAGTCTCTCGTCGGCGCTCCCCACGGCTGCTGGCTCTTCGTCACCGCGACCACAACGGCTTGCTCGACCAGTCCCCCCGCGGCGCGAAGGGCCGCCGCGCAGTCACGGAGCGTCGCACCCGTGGTGCAGACATCGTCGACGAGGATTACCCGTCTCGAGGTTAGGACGCCCGTCGCGCATGCGAAGCGTCCGACGGCCGTCAACCGCGCGGCGCGCGAGCGCCCGCGCTGGGTGTCGCCCGCCCGCTGCATCAAGACGGCGGCGACGCCGGCACCGGAGGCCTGGGCCGCCCGGCGAGAGATGAGTTCGACGCCGTCGATGCCGCGAACGCGCCGCCGCTTCGCCGTCGTCGGAACCGGGACGAGCAACGCGCCCGGATCTAATAACGGCGCTAACCGTTGCGCCAGCGCATCGGCGACGTCGCGCCGTCCATCCTTGAGCGCGAGCACGGCCGACCGCAGCGCACCCTCGTAAAATCCGATCGCGGTGACGCGCAGGGTGGGAAGTCGAATTTGAACCGGCTCGCGGCGAGGCGCGCAGGCGGCACAGAGCCCGCTGCCGAGCGCGTTGCAAGCGGCACACTGAGCGGGAAACAGGGCGTCGAGCAATGCACGCCAGGCCACCGCTGACAATCGCGACGAGGTGAAGCACCGGCTAGAGGCGCACCGCCGCTGCTAATTAGATGAGAGCTTTGAGAGTTCGCTAACCAGGACGTCGGGCGGGATCAGCCCGCGATGGATGTAGCGAATGACACCTCGCCGGTCGATGAAGATGCTCTCCGGCAATCCACGCACGTTAAAGGTTGCGGCAAACTGGCCGCCATCGACCGCCACCCCCGTCGCGATGCCGAAATGTTGCGCGAAGGCTTTGACGACGCTTTGCGGTTCTTGTTCGTCGACGAGCAGCGTGGCGATGTGTTCGCCGTACCGTTTTGTTTGCGTGAGGATGGACGGCAGCTCGCGGCGGCACGGCGAACACCACGTCGCAAAAACGTTGATGTATGCCGGCTTACCGTGGAAGTCGGCGGTTACCGAATGCCCGTCGAGCGTAGCGATCGCAAAGGGCGGTGCCGGGTCGCCGACGGCCACGTTCGCGGCCCGGCTGCGCTCGGGCAGGTTCGCCCCACCCGCGGCAACGGCAACCAGGACGAGGAGCACGACTCTCGCGCGCAACACGACTGGAATATACCCATCTATTCGTCCGTCGCGACCAGCGCGTTCTCAATTTTCGCTCGCGGGGGGACGGCGTAGTTGGCGCCGACGACCGTATCCCGCAGGTCGGCGCTCGCGCCGATCTGCGCGCCTTCCCAGAGAATCGCGCGCTCCAGCCGCGCTCCAGGTTCGACGGCGGCTCGCTCGCCGACGATGCTCGGCCCGACGATGGTAACGCCGTCGCCGACGCGAGCATCGGCGCAGAGCCGAACCGGACCCTCGATGCGAACCTCTCGCCCAATCTTAGCCGACGGCTCGACGCCGTTGGCCGGCGTCCCGGGTATCGTTATCACGCCGCGCAGCACGTCGTAACTGGCACGGCGATATTCGTTGGGAGTTCCGATGTCGGCCCAATAGGCGCCGCGCGCTTCGAAACCATAGAACGGCTCGCCGGCCGTCTGCAGCGCGGGAAAAACCTGCTTTCCGAAATCGTAGAACTCATTTGCCGGGATGTGCGCGAAGATCGCCGGAGAGAAAATATAGACGCCGGTGTTCGCCAGCTTGCTGAGCTCGGTTCCCTTCGCCGGCTTCTCCTGAAAGCCGACGATCTTTCCACGCGCGTCGAGGACGACGACGCCATACTGCTCGACGTCTTCGCATAAAACCAAGCCAATCGTTGCGATCGCTTGGCGATCGCGATGAAACTCCAGGATGCGGTCGAGACGCAGGTCGGTTACCTCGTCGCAGCCGATTACGACAAAATCGTCGTCGCCGAAATACTTCTCGATCTTCTTCACGCCGCCGGCGCTGCCGAGCAGCTCGGGTTCGTACGAATAGTGGAGCTTTACGCCGAAGCGCGAACCGTCGCCAAGCGTGGCGACGATGGCGTCGGCGAGATAGTGCACGTTGATGGCGATCTCGTCGAATCCGTACGATTTTAGATAGCGAATCAAGTGCGCGGCGTTCGGTACGCCGGCAACCGGAACGAGGGGCTTCGGCACCGCTTTGGTCAACGGATAGAGGCGCGTCGAGAGACCGCCGGCTAAAATCATCGCCTTCACGAGTTCACCACGCTCTTGCGAGCCGGAAGAATCCCGAGCTCGTCGAGCGCGACGAGCCAGACGAAGCGAGGCAACGCCAGTTGCCGGCGCCAACGCCACGGTTCCTTGAGCAAACGGTAGAGCCACTCTAAACCGAGCCGCCGGAACGATTGCGGCGCGCGCGCCACCCGCCCGGCGACGACGTCGAACGAACCACCGACGCCGATGCCGGCGCCGCAGCCGCTCTCTCCCAGGTGATCGGCCAGCCAAAACTCCTGGCGCGGCGAACCGAGCCCGGCGAACAGCAACTTCGCGCCGCTCGCCGCGATCGCCGCGGCGACTGCCGGCGACTCCGCTTCGCTGAAATAGCCGTTGCGCGCGCCGGCGACGCGCAGCCCGGGATGACGCTGCGACAACACGGCCGCAGCTTCGGCGGCGACGCCCTCCGCGCTCCCGAGGAAGTATACCGGCAGCGCTTGCGCCGCCGCTTCGCCGCAGAGCCGTTCGATCAGGTCGACGCCGGCGACGCGCTCGCGCAGCCCCGCGCCGCGCTTGCGTGCCACGGCCAGCAAGCCGATGGTATCGCAAAGTGAGAGCGCACTGCCGTTCACGATCTCCCGAAAGCGCTCGTTATTCTGCGCGTAGACCACCATCTCGGTGCCGAGCGTTACTACCTGCGCACCGCCGGTCGTGCGCGCGAGTTCTACGATGCGCCGCGCGGCTTCGCTTGCATCCATTGGATCGAGGCGGCAACCGAGAATTTCGATCGGTTTCACCGCGTCTCGACGGGTTGCGACGCGTACGGCGCAAGCAGCGGACGCAAGCGGTCTGAAACCGAAGCGGGAATCTCGTCGAGCGGTAGACGGCACGATCCGACGTGGAAGCCCAACTGTGCCATCGCCCATTTAATCGGAATCGGACTGGTCGTTGAAAAGAGCGCGTCGATGAGCGGCAGGAGCGAGCCGGCGATCGCGGCCGCTTCGGCGACGCGCCCCTGGCGATAAGCGTCGAGCATCGCGCGGTACTCGAGCGAACAGAGATGCGAGGCCACGCCGACGACGCCGTCGGCGCCCAACGATAGGCAGGGCAAAAAGAGATGATCGTCGCCCGCCCACACGCCAAACCCCGGCGCTCTGTCGCGCAGGATTGTGCCGATCTGCTTCAGATCGCCGCTCGATTCTTTGACGCCGGCAACGTTGCGGTGGCGTCGTGCCAGTTCCAGCAGCGTTTCGGGCAGCATGTTGGCACCGGTGCGTCCCGGGATGTTGTAAATGACGACCGGCAAGCTCGTTGCATCGGCAATAGCGCCGAAATGAGCGATCATTCCGCTCTGCGTCGGTTTGTTGTAGTAGGGCACGACGGCTAAAATCGCATCGGCTCCGGCCGCTTGCGCATCCTTGACGGCGTCGATTGATTCGCGCGTCGAGTTGGTCCCCGCGTTGGCCATCACGATCGCGTCGCCGGCGACGGCCTCTTTAATCGCGCGCCACAGCGCCACCCGTTCTGCCGCGTCGAGCGTTTGGCCCTCACCGGTCGATCCGGCAACGACCAGACCGTCGTTTCCTCGCGCGACCAGCCATCGTGCCAGCCGTTGCGATTCGCTCAAATCGAGGTCGCCCCGCCGATCGAACGGCGTTACCATCGCGGTGTAAATTGCGCCCAAAACGTGCGTCATGCCGGTGGATCTCCTGCGTCAAGTCCGAACTGCGCGTGCACCGCACTCTCCGCCTCAACGATCTCGTCGGCGGGTACGAGCACTGAGATGGTGACGTTGCTGTCGGTACAGTGAATGATTTCTACGCTGACCCGCGAGAGCGCGTCGACGACTTGGTGCACGACGCCCGGCGCGGTGCGCATGCCGGTGCCGACGATGGAAAGCTTGGAGCAGCCCTCGCGCACGCGAACCGCCAGGTTCAGATCGCGCAGAAGATCGCGCAGCTCGGTGCCGCGATCTCCCTCGACGACAAAGGCAACTCCCGCTTGATTGATCGTCACTTGGTCGATCGAGATTTGCGCCGCGGCGACGCGCCGAAACATCTCCAGCTCCGTCTCCATGCGGCGGCTGGGCGATTCGATATCGCCGCGTATGATCCGAACCCACGTCACTCGCCCCGACGCGGTAACGCCGGTCACGGGCCGATGGTGATCGACGCCTTCGTCGACGAGCGTGCCGCGGTCCGTGTCCAGACCCTTGAGCGTATAGCTCGTCCCGGTGCGGTCGGCGTACTGCGCCGCCTTGTGATGCATGACTTTGGCACCGTGCGAAGCCAGCTCGGCCATCTCTTCGAGCGACGCGCGCTCGATGGTGCGCGCGCCGTCGATGCGCTTGGGATCGGCCGTCATCGCGCCGCTCACGTCGGTATAGATATCGACCCGCTCGGCATCCAGCGCGTGTCCGATGGCGATCGCCGACAGGTCCGTTCCTCCGCGCCCCAACGTAGTGACGGCACCGTTCTCGCTAACGCCTTGAAAGCCGGCGACGACCGGGACGACATCGCGTTCGAGAACCTCGCGAATCGCCCGCGGCTCGACGCGCAGAATCTTTGCGTCGCCGTGGTTTGCATCGGTGATAATTCCGGTTTGCGCGCCGGCGAGCGCGATCGCGGCGACGCCCGTTTGCGAAAGCTCGTCGGCAAAGAGTGCCGCGGCGATCTGCTCGCCCGCGGCGAGCAGCAGGTCGGCGTTAGCGCCGTTCGTCTGAGTTGCGCCGCGCAGTGCGAGGAGGCTGTCGGTCGCGTACGGTTCGGGCGGGCGTCCCATCGCCGAAACTACGGCGACGACGGCAAAACCGCTTTCGCGCGCGTCGCGGATGCGGCGATAGGCGAGCTCGCGCCGGTCGGGCGTGGCGACCGAGGTTCCACCGAACTTCAGAACGGCGATTCGAGCGGTCGCGTTCACCGCGGCAGGTACCCTCGTTCGAGCAGGAGCTCCAAAATCTGAACGGCATTAGTGGCCGCGCCTTTTCGCAGCTGATCGCCGACGCACCAGAAGGCAAACTCGGTGCCGGCCGCGCCGGCGTCGCTGGCTGCAGCAGAACGTAAACGGGCGACGTGAACCTCGTCCGTACCTTCGACCTCGCGCGGCGTCACAATCCCGTCGCGATGGAAGACGATCCCCGGCGCCGTTTCGTATGCGGCGGCCAATTCTGCGACGGTGACTGGGCGCTCCGTTCGTGCGAATACGGCTTCGCTGTGCGTGGTCCGCACCGGAACGCGGACCGCCGTTACGGCGACGGCAAGATCCGGCAGGTCGAGCATCTTGCGCGTTTCGGCGCGAATCTTGAGCTCCTCGGTGCTCCATCCGTCATCGTTGAGAGAGCCGACCTGCGGAACGACGTTACGCGCCAACGGGCGAGCGAAAACCTTAGACGGCGGCTCCGCAAGCCCCGCCGCGAGAGCGCGCTCGCCCTCGAGCAGCTCCTCGATTCCGTCTCTGCCGGCGCCGCTCGCCGCTTGATACGTCGCGACGTTAACCGTCAGCAAGCCGGCGACGTCGCGAATCGGGCGAAGCGCCGTACACAGCACGATGGCCGTGCAGTTGGCGACCGGCAGCAGCCGGTGCTCGGCGCGCAGCGCGCCGGCGTTAATCTCGGGGACGATGAGCGGTACGTCGCGCTCGAGCCGGAACGTGGCGCTGTTGTCGATGACGACCGAACCGTTCTCGACGAGCGTCCGCGCGTAGCGTTCGCTGGCATCCTCGCCACCGGCAAAAAAGACGACGTCGTAACCGCGCAGCGCCTCGCCCGACGCCGGCTGCACGTCGAGCGCGTTGCCGCGAAAGCGTACCGCGGCGTCGCGCCGGCGTGACGCGAAAGTCCCCAGTGCATCGATGGGCACGTTGCGTTCCTCGAGCAGACGCAGGATCGTCTCGCCCACGGCACCGGTTGCACCAACGACCGCGATCTTCATTGCAACGGCTCCCAAACGCCGGGTTCGTCGAGAATCGCATCGAGCCCAACGGTCAGTCCGCGCCGGCGCGCCACGGCGCGCACCGCCGCGAGCATGCCGGCGACAAAAGATTCGCGGCTCAGAGAATCGTGGCGAATGGATAGCAGCTCGCCGTTACCGCCAAAGAGCACCTCTTGGTGCGCGACCAGCCCTGGTAAGCGTACGCTGTGTATTGCCGGAGAGCGTGCGCCGGTTCGTTCTATTCGCGTCGCCGTCTCGCGCGCAGTGCCGGACGGCAGGTCCTTCTTGCCGGCGTGATGCATCTCGACGATCTCGGCGTCGGGGAAAAAGCGGGCCGCCTCTTGTGCGAAGCGCATCATGAGCACCGCCCCGACCGAGAAGTTGGGAACGATCATCGCGCCGACGCTTTGCTGCTTGGCCATGGCGTCTAAGGCTTTTCGCTGTTCGTCGCTCCAACCGCTGGCACCGACGACGACATGGCAGCCCGCCGCCGCCGCGGCGAGCGATATTTCGCAGCTCGACGGCTGGGTGGTGAGGTCGAGCACGACGTCGGGTTTGGCGGCTAAGAGCTCGTCGAGAGTGTCGTAGATGCGGCGCTGCGCGTCGGCGACGCGAGCCAGACCGCAACAGTATTCGCCGCTGCGCTCGAGTGCATCGCGTGCGATGCTGCCCATGCGACCCGTCGCTCCCGCGACCGCAACCCGCACTTTCTGAGCCATCTTTGCGCCTGCCGGATGGGCGTGCTTTTAGATTTTTTCGAGCGGCGCGTATTTGAGCATCAGCATCTTTTGACCGACGTTGGGAAAGTCGATGGTAACCAAACCGTCGCCCCCGGCCCCCACGATGCTCTCGATGCGCCCTTCGCCCCACTTTGGATGACGAACCCGGTCGCCGTCTTTCAGCCCGAGATGCACGCCGGCACCGGCGGACTCGTGGATCGCGACTTCGCGCCAGCGGCCGCCGGCCGGACGCGGCAGCGGAATGCTGTCGCTTTCCAGGACCTCCAGCGCCGGGAGCTCCTCGATGAAGCGTGATTTTGGATACGCGTAGGTATTACCGAAGAGCGCGCGCCGCGCCGCATAGGTAAGATAAAGACGATCGATCGCGCGCGTGATGCCGACGTAGGCGAGACGCCGTTCCTCTTCGAGCTCTTCCGGCTCGGTTAGCGTGCGGCTGTGCGGAAAGACGCCCTCTTCCAATCCGGTAAGAAAAACGTTGGGGAATTCCAGGCCCTTGGCGCTGTGCAGCGTCATCAGCGTTACGTAGGACGCATCTTCTTCCAGCGCGTCGAGGTCGCTGACTAGCGCGATGTTGGCAAGGAATCCGGCAAGCGACGGTTCCTCGTCGTTAGCCTCGTACTCGCGCGCCACGCCGACGAGTTCTTGCAGATTCTCAAGGCGCGCCCGCGCGTCGTGGGTATCCTCGCTCTGCAGCTCGCGAACGTATCCCGACTCCTCCATCACCGCCACGAGCAGGTCGGCGACGCCGCCCGATTCGGCTTGCCGGCGCAGGTTCGAGATGAGCTCGGCAAAGCGCTCGAGCTCTTTGAGCTTCTTGGGAACCGCCGAACGCAGCAGCTCGGCACTGAAGATCGCTTCGCCGACGGAGACTCGCGCGGAGTTGGCCGCCTGCACGAGCGCCGCCAACGTCTGCTGTCCGATGCCGCGCCGCGGCACGTTGACGATGCGCTTGAACGCCAGCGCGTCGGCGGCATTCATTACGTAGCGCAGGTAGGCGACGACGTCCTTGACTTCGGTACGCGCGTAGAAGCCAACGCCGCCGACGATGCGGTAAGGAATGCCTTCGGTAAGCAGCGCTTCTTCGAAGACGCGCGATTGAGCGTTGGTTCGGTAGAGCACGACGAAATCGCGATAGGCCGACCCATCGCGCACGGAACTCTTGATCTTCTCGACGACGTAACGCGCTTCGTCCCGCTCGGTAGCCGCGGGATAGAGCGTGATCGGCTCGCCTTGGGCGCGCGTCGTGAAGAGCTTCTTGGGCGCGCGCGAACGATTATTGGCGACCAGCGTGTTGGCGGCGTCGAGAATCGTCGACGTGCTGCGATAGTTCTCTTCCAGCGTGAAGGTTTTAGCACCCGGAAAGTCTTCTTCGAAGCGTAAGATCATGCGGTAGTCGCTGCCGCGCCACGAGTAGATCGACTGATCGTCGTCGCCGACGACGGTCACGTTGCCGTGGTGCCCGGCCAACAGCGCGATGAGCCGGTACTGCGCCGCATTGACGTCCTGATACTCGTCGACGAGGACGTATTGAAACTTGGCCTGGTACTTCTCGCGGGTCGCGCGGTCCCGCTCGAGCAGGTCGATCGTGCGCGCGATCAGGTCGTCGAAGTCGAGGGAGTTCGACTCGCCCAGCCGCCGCTGGTACTCGGCGTAGACGTTGGCGACACGCTCGCCCACGAACGAGGTTTGCCCCTGCACGTATTGGTCGGGCCAGATCAGCGCGTTCTTCGCCTTATCGATCTCCGCCAGACAGGCCGAAGCCGAAAGCTGTCGCTCGTCGTAATCGAGGTCGTCGAGAATCTCGCGGACTAACTGACGCTGGTCGGTATCGTCGATGACGGCGAAACTCGAGCCGATTCCGATGCGGCTGCCGTCGCGCCGCAAAATTCGGACGCACATGGCGTGAAACGTTCCAACCCAGACGTCGCGCGCCGGCGCCCCGACCATCGCTTGGATTCTAGACTTCATCTCGCCGGCCGCCTTATTCGTAAAAGTGACGGCAAGAATACGATCGGGAGCTACCCGCAGCTCCTTGAGCAGGTAGGCGATGCGATGCGTCAGGACACGGGTCTTACCGCTGCCGGCCCCGGCGAAGATCAAAACTGGGCCATCAGTATGCTTCACGGCGGCAGATTGCACGTCGTTGAGAAATTCAGTTTCCAGGAGCATCTATAGCGGTTCGCCGTATAGGCCCGCAACGCCTGTTAACGCGATGCGCGTGCGACGTTTGCCGCAGAAACTAGCGCACGGCGCGGAGCACCCGAGCCCGTCGCTGCGCCATCGCGTAGGCTGCGGCGAGCAGCGCCAGCGTCGATTCGGCACCCATATTATAGTTTACCGCTTCTTCATCCAAGCCGTCATAGCAACCGCCGCCGTTGGCCATGGTCACGCCGCGCGAGTTTTTTCCGTAATACCACGCTAGCGCGACTTCGGCAGTCGCAACGTGCTCCGCATCGCCGGTGCTGTCGAACGCCGCGAGCTGCGCGTCGACCATTGCCTGCGCCTCAAGCGGTTGCTGGGCGTAGCGGGCACGACGCCCGCCGCGAACGTACCATCCGTCGTTGCCAATGGGTACGTGAATGCCGTTCTCGACCGTCACGCTCTCGTAGAAGGCTAGAGCGGCGAGCCCCAAGGCGACGTAGCGCGGCTCGGCAAGCACCTGCCCCGCGCGCAGCATCGCTTCGGGAAGGCGCGCGTTATCGTAGGTCATCGCGTTCTCGAACCAGCGCCAATCGTCGGTGGCGGAGGCTTCGTAGGCGCTCGCGACCTCGGCGGTGAGATAGCGCAATGCCTGCGCGTAGCGCTCGTCCTGCCGCACCGACAGCGCGTGGGCAAGACCGAGCGCGGCGTAAGCGCGCGAACGAACGTACTCCAGTTTGTCGAGCGAGAGGATCGCGCGATCGAGCATGCGGCCGCAGACGGTGCGCCACGTTTCGTTCGGCGCGTTCGCGACGCCGTAGCCGAGCGCCCAGACGGCGCGCCCGCAACTGTCGTGCGTTCCGATTTCGTCGAGCCAGCGGCGATCGTACGACATAAAATTGTGGAAGCGTCCGTCTTCCAGCTGCGCGTGGTGCAGGAAGGCGAGATAGTTGGATGCGAGGCGCTGGCTCACACGATCCGAGGGCGCGAGCCGGCCGTGCGCCAGCGCGACCATGAAGGCGCGCGAAATATCGTCGGTGCAGTATCCGGTCTCGCGGTTGGGCACGTTCATTACGGCGTGCTGGATTACGCCGACGTCGTCGGAGAGCACGGCTAAATAATCGAGCGGCGGGAGCGCCGGTGCGCTGCGCGACTTAGGCAGAGGACACCAGCTCGAGCGGTCCGCGCGGACAGAGTTCGCTGAAGAGCGATCCGTACTCGGCGGACACGTGCGGCCAAGTCATCTGGCGGCCGAAACGATAAGCGCGCCGTTCGATGGCGCGCCGCAGCGACGGGTCGTCCAGCAGGAGGTTCAGTCTCGCCGCAATCGAGTTTGCGTCGCGGAACTCGCATAGAAAACCTCGATGGTGCGCGAGGAGCTCCTGCGCGTAGAGATAGGGCGTCGAGACGATCGCTTTGCCGCATCCGACGGCGTAGGCCAGCGTGCCGCTGACGATCTGCGCCGGATTGAGGTAGGGGGTGAGGTAGATGTCGGTTGCAGCGAGGTAACTCACGACCTCGTCGAAATCGAGGTATTTGTCGATGAGTTGTACGTTGTAGTTGAGCCCAAACTCGCGAACCATGGCTTGGAGCGCTTCGCGATACGACTCACCCTCCTGGCGACGCACCACCGGGTGGGTTTCGCCAAGGATCAGATAGAGCGTTTCGGGGTGGCGCCTGACGACCGAGCGCATCGCTTCGATCGCGTATTCGAGGCCTTTGCCGCGACTGATGAGTCCGAACGTCGAGATGACGGTGCGTTGACCGATTCCGAACGAAGCCTTCGCTGCAGACGTGTCTTGGAATGGAACGTCGGGCACGCCGTGATGGATTACTTGGAGCGTTTGCGGATCGATGCCGTAGACGGTCTCCAACAGCCGGCGCCCGGTTTCCGATAGGGCGATGACTTTTGTTGCCTGCTCGCAGAGAGCGCGCGTGACGCGCATGTACGATTCTTCGGGTTCGGGCAAAACCGTGTGCAGTGTCAAGACGACCGGCTTGTCGACGCGCGCGATAAAATCGACGAGCCACTCGCCCTTGTCGCCGCCGAAGAGTCCGTATTCGTGCTGAATGTTGACGAGCTCGACGGGCGAACGATTGACGAAGTCGGCTGCGGCAGCGTAACTGCCGCGTTCCTGTTCGGCGATGCGAGCGATTACTTCAGGTGAATAATGGCGCACCTCGGCACCGGGTTCGTCGACGGCGATGACGGGGCTGGAATATCCAAAAGCGCGGTCGTACGCATCGACGACATCCTTGGTAAACGTCGCGATGCCGCACTCCCGCGGAGGATACGAACCTAAGAATAAGGCGCGCGGCGGCAGCATGTGTGTAAAACCCCTCCCGTTTAACACTCTTTACCCGGCGTTAGAGGCGGGGTAAACCGGACGTTCCCTCGCTAGCCTGGCTTTCCCTCGGCCGGTTCGCCTAAGCGGGCGCCCGGTTGGAGCTGCGCGCCGGGGTCGATGGTAACGCCGTGGCCGATGACGCTGCCGGCGGCGACGTGTGCTTTCGGGCCGATGGTAGCGCCGCTGGCTACGATCGCCTCTTCAACTAGCGCGCCGGCGCCCACGCTGACGCGGTCCCAAAGGACGGACTCGCGGATTACGGCGTCCGCGCCGACGCTGCAGCCGCGGCCGAGCACGACATTTGGGCCGATCCTCGCTGCGGCGTCGACGACGACGTCAGCGGCGGCGTGCACCGGCGCGATCACGCCGGGAAGTTCACGCAGCGCCTCGCTGCCTTCACCACTGATTCCCGGCTCGATATTGAGCGGCATCGCGCCGCTGAGGACGTCGCGATGCGCGGCGAGATATTGATCGGGACGGCCGAGGTCGATCCAATAGTCGGCGGTCGTGTACGCGTAGATCGCCTTATTTGCGGCGATTACTGCCGGGAACGTCTCGCGTTCGATCGACACTGGGCGCCCGGCAGGAATGAAGTCGAGAATCTCGCGTTCGAGCAGATAGGTGCCGGCGTTGATATCGTTGGTCGGTGCGTCGTCTTTGGGCGGCTTCTCGATGAAGGCGCTGACGCGACCGGTTTGGTCGTGCACGACGCAACCGAAGGGCGAGGGATCTTCGACGCGGATGCAGTGCAGCGTCGCGACGCCGCCTTTTCCTTGGTGGTATTCTTGCATCGCGCGCAGATCGAGACTGGTAAAGATGTCGCCGTTGAGCACAAAAAATGGGCCGGTGATGTGCTGCTCGACGTTCTTGAGCGCGCCGGCCGTGCCGAGCGGCGTCTCCTCGATCGCGTAAATCACGTTCATGCCGATCGTCGATCCGTCGCCGAAGTAATCGACGATCGCTTGCGGCATATAACCGGCTGCCAGCACGACGTCGCGAATCTCGGCTTCGTAGAGACGCTCGAGCGTGCGCGCCAGAAACGGTACGTTCATTATCGGCACCATCGGCTTGGGCGTGCCGTAGGTCAGTGGGCGCAGCCGCGTGCCTTCACCTCCAACCAGGACGATCGCTTGCATTGCTCCGCTCTGTTTCGCCTTGTGGCTTGGTTTTCGCCTGCCCGGTGCGTTGATTCGGTCGTTTCGGCGAGTCGAGGTTTGGCGTGCGGCGGGATTGTTGCCGAGTTGTTTCGCGGTATGCGGAGGTTTGTAGGGTTTGTCTTTTTCAGTGTCGCGTTGTGTTGCGAGTTTCGAGCGCACTTTTGGTTTTGAGTTTTTCGAATGCCATACAGTTGGCACACGATCAGATTAGCATCGCCGTATGGCGAAAATTCTATACGATTGGACGCTGATTGGGCCTGAGCCCCAGAAACTAGTCCAACGGAAATTGTGGGTTTCCGGCCAAGATGGCCACAAAGGAGACCTGCATGCGCAAGCGACGCTATACCGAAGTGCAGATCGTCGCGATCCTCAAAGAGCTTGATGCCGGCAGACCCGCCGCTGAACTTGCTCGCAAACACGGCGTTCACGTCAACACGCTGCGGCTGTGGCGCAGCAAATACGGCGGCCTCGATATCAGCGATCTATCTCGGCTCAAAGAACTCGAAAGCGAGAATGGGCAGATGGAGCGGATCATTGCACGCCAAGCGCTCGAGATTCGCGCGATGTCGGAGGTAATCCGAAAAAACGGGTGGGGCCCTCAGCGCGCAAAGAAGCGGTGAGGGCGCTCCAAGCCGAGGGGTTGAGCGAAAGACAAGCATCTCGCCTCGCTGGTTGCCCGCGGCCAACGGCCCGATATCGATCCTGCAAGGAGCCCGATGACGAGTTCATTCGTGATCGGCTGCGATGTCTTGCGCAGGAACGCCCGCGCTTTGGATGGCGACGACTGAAGATCTTGCTCAAACGAGAGGGTATCATTCTCAACCACAAGCGGTTACGGCGCCTTTACCGAGAGGAGTGCCTACAGGTGCGGCCCCGCCGCAAACGCCGCGTTCGCTTGATTCGCGGCAACGTCTCGCCACCGCCGACAATGATCAATGAGGAGTGGGGGCTTGATTTCATGCACGAATACTTTATGACGAAGCGGAAAGTGCGGCTGCTCACGATCGAGGACCGATTCACCCGCGAGGGCCTTGCGCTCGATCCTGACTTCTCACTGACGAGCCGCCGCGTCATCCGTACGCTCGACGACATCGCCGCCGTCCGAGGTTATCCAGCTCGTCTGCGCGTCGACAATGGACCCGAAAATGTTGCTGGCGCCATGCTGCAGTGGTCGATCGACCACCAAGTGCTCTTGCACTTTATCGATCCCGGCAAGCCCGCTCAGAATGCCTGGATCGAGTCGTTCAATGCCCGAGTTCGCGACGAGTTTCTCAACGTGCAAGTGTTCTGGGGTCTAGCCGACCTACGAGAAGCTGCGGACGCGTGGCTCATCGATTACAATGAGCTACGGCCGCATTCGTCGCTCGGCTATCTTACGCCAAAGGAATTCGCTGAAACCCTGACAACTCAACCCATCCCACAATTGCCTGCGGCATAGAAAATGGGCTCAGGCCCGATTCAGCAGTACCACGACGAAGGACACGGCTTTGTTGAATGCTCACGTCGATTTGGCTTTAGACACACGGCTTGGATCAAGGCGATAAAACGCGGAAACCTTCTAGTCGAGCCTTCGAGGTTTCGCGACCGCCGCCGGCGATACGATTGGAGCGCCGTTCAAGTTTATTACGACGGCGGTCGCGTCTACCCGAATGCATGGCGAAATTTGGTTTCTCTGCGGCGGCATGGACCGCGGCGGTGAGACGCGGGGAACTAAAAGCGCGTGCCAAAGTGCTGCCGCTCGAAACAATGATGCGCAAAAAGATGGGGCGCGGTGCAATCAAGCGGCGCCTTCTCGAATTGCGGATCCTAGAGCTACGGTGCAGCCGCTGCGGCATCGCCGATTGGCGGGGGAAGCCCTTGCCAATACATCTCGACCACATTAATGGTGTTAAGGACGACTGGCGATTGGAGAACGTGCGAATGCTCTGTCCAAACTGCCACAGTCAGACGCCGACGTTCTCGGGCAGAAACCTCCGGCTGATCGCCAAGAGATCTGATGAGCTGTCAGTCGCGGGCGTGTCACGGTGAGCAGTAGCGCACCCAACAGGCGGCGCATGAAACACTTCGGATTCTGCCGGAGGTCTTTGCAAAAGGCGGTGATCCGCGGCGAGATCCGCCCGCGCCGAAACGGCCGGCCTTTAGAGGAGCTGTTGGAGCATGGGAAGTGTCGGACGAATATCAAGCGTCGTTTACTAGCCGCAGGCATGCTCGAGGCTCGGTGTCAGGAGTGCGGACTAGTTGACTGGCTTGGTGAGCCCCTCGTTATCCAGCTCGATCACATAAACGGGGTTTCGACCGACTACCGCTTCCAGAACCTCCGAATGCTCTGTCCGAACTGCCACAGCCAAACCGGGACTTATGGTCGGCGAGTGGCACGGTCGTCTACCTGGTTGCAAGGGAGCGGGGAGAACCTGTAGTATATTCGTCCGTGCGATCCCGGGTGGTGTAACTGGCAACACGCCCGACTCTGACTCGGGAGACTCGAGGTTCGAAGCCTTGCCCGGGAGCGCGGCCCTATCGTCTAGAGGCCTAGGATGCCGCCCTCTCACGGCGGTGACGCGGGTTCGAATCCCGCTGGGGCTAATCATTCGGTCCTTATTTCACAAGAGTTTTCGCGACATCTGAGGCTCCGTGCATCGAACACGGAGCCTCTTTTCTTTATACCAAGCCGACCAGACGACCGAAGGCGGCTGCCGCCTCGGCGTCCCGGTGCGAACAGACGTGCAAGTACCGCTCGACCGTGACGCTAATCGACGCACGCGCGAGCCGTTCACCACGACCTCGATGGGTACGCCTGCCTGCGCGCACAGACTCGCGTGAGCGTCACGGAGTCCGTGGAGCGCGACCGAAGTTCCAGGGGTCTACGGCGCCAAGCCTATTCTTTGGAGCGCGGATTGTAAACGGCGTCTTCGACGATGAGGCTGGTGCTGAGGCCGTTGTTGAAACTGTACTCGTAGGTCAGAGCCGATGGCCTGTACTTGTAGATGTCGATCTGGCCGTATTGGTAGTCTCCTGTAGCAAATTCGTTGCCCTTCTTGTTCAGGTGGCCGAATACGGCTTCGCCTTGCAGAGGGAAGGGGCCGCCGACCAGCGAGCATCCCGGGTTGCAGCCCTTATAAACATAGAGTTGGCCATCAAAGGCGCTTATCGAGACCAGGTTGCCCTTCTTGTCGATGTCTAAGCCGCCGAAATAGGAATTCACGAAGCCCGTCGCGGCTTGACCGCGACCGGAGCAGAGCGTGAAATAGGTCAGTGTTGCGGTGCCTAACGAATTGACTGCGGAAGCCCAGCAGTCGCCACGCTTATCCATCGCAACGCCGGCAACTTCGTACATGTTTTGGTTGGTGAGATTGACGTTGCAGCCGGTTACGAAACTGCATACCGAGATGCTGCCGGCTCCGTTGCTGTCGAAGATATTGGCGACGGCAATAGGTCCCGACTGCGCCACTAAGCTAGCGGCATCGGACGGCTGGCCGTACGGGTCGAGGGCGAATGAATACTCCGGCCCGCACATCTTGGGGCCCTTGAAGATGATGACCGTACCCGTTCCACCATCGGGATCGATTAGGTAGCCGCTCTGGTCGACGGCGATGCCGTTGAGATAACTTACGCCGCTGATCGCGCAGATCGGCGGACCGTCACGATTCTCCGCGCGATAGCCGAGGATGTCCGTTGCGTAATACTCATTGGCGTAGATACCTTTTACCGCGGCGGCGGGCGCCGCTCGCCCGTGAAGCAGCATCGGCTGGGGTAGCCGCAGCTCGTCCGGGATTACGCTGGCAAGCCTGCGCCACACGGGCGTGAAATTGAAGTGCCCTGCGCGGGATTGCGCCCCGCCGGCGATGGGTACGGGGACGGTCGCCGAGGATACGCTGGCGGAACAGCCTGCGAGCAACGTCGCAGCGACGGTCGTGCGCAGACCCGACGACGATAGTAAACGCATGGGTAGCTTCTCCTTTGTGGCTCGCCTGTGGCTCGCCGGGCATGGCTACCCGAACGGGACAGGTTCGGCCCGGCACCAGGTTGGTCATTCGACCCTTACGCCCAGAGATGCAAAGCGGATCACTCAAATGAGACCCGTTTGCGCGCAAAACCGTCAACCTAAATCTAGCTCACAGACCGTTCGCCCGGGCCGGGGAGGTTCCATCGGAGCAATCCTAGGCGAGAGGATCGCCCCTCCCGGTTCGGGGGACCAAGACAAGCCATTGGGGCTTACGGTGTCACAGCCTGTCACAGACGGGTCCGAAAAGGGCCGGTTAGGGCCGGAGCGCTCAGACCCGAGACAAACGACAAACCCTTATGCGGTAAGGGTTTTTAGTATCGGGCAGGAGAGGCCAGGACCGTTCTATTTACGTTCGAATCCCGCTGGGGCTACCAAAAACTCCTTATGGCATAGGGATTTTTCGAGTTTTCGAGGGCGCGTTGGGTCCGAATGTCACAATCGTGTCACACACCCTCGCGCCTTTTTATCCTACGAGTTATCCTACGAGCCGCTCGAAAGCAGTCGCCGCGGCTACGTCGCGTTCGCTGTATACGTCGAGGTAGCTCCACGGTGATCGCATATTCGTGCGCCCGAGGCGCCCGCCGCCGACTTCCGATGGAGCGGCTGCCTTCGCTTGCAGTTCGCATGAGTTGTCACGCAATCCGTGTAGTGCGATCGAGGCGACACGGCGAGCGATAGAGTCGTGAAACGTAGTTATTAAGAGAAAACGGGCTCACTGATGCGAGCCCGTAATCAATGTCGCGCTAGGTTTAGCCCTCTAATTCATCGTGCTGATTGCGGTGCCGATCGGCGCCGCATAGGACGGCGGCGTGATGTAGGTGCTTATCGGCTTGCCGCCTGCAGGATACGGCCAGCGATTGACGGTGCTCGCAGAGTAGCCGCACCAATCGTAGTCGCCGCCGGCAACCGATTTGCCGTCAGGTGCGATGACGCCCTGGGTTAGTTCGCAAACGGCGCCCCCATTATAGTTGAGATACGTCGTCGGGGTACCGAGAACGCCTTTAGGCGAGACGGGGTAACTGCAGGCGCCCCCATAGCCATACCCCGAGCCATATCGGTTACAGTCTTGATCGAAAACGACCCATGTCTTGCGCTTGCCGTCCCACTGGACGGCGCCTTCAAAATAGATCGCGCCGCCGGATAGCCGAATGGTTTTACAGTGCGTTTTTCCGCACGAGAACAGCATGACGGTTCCCTTCGTGTCAGCCCCGTCTACCATCAGGTGTCCGCTGGAGTTGTAGGCGGCAAAGGTATACTCCGTCAAATCCGAGCTCTGAAGAACGCTCGGCGGCGAGGACGGGCTAGAAAAGATGAGAACCTGACCCGGCTGCCAGCAGTTCGTGCCGCAGTAGTGCCGCCCGTTCGGCACGGCAAGTTCGCCGTTGGTTGGGTTCACGGCGCAACCGCCTGGATTGCCGTACGTGTCGTTATAGGTGTTGAGCAAGCTCCCCGTACGCGAATATTCTAGGATGTTATTGTCGCTGGCGATGTACACGTTGCCCGCTCTGTCCGTGCACTCGCCACGAGGGTAGCGAATACCGGTGAGGTCCCCCTCGACCTTCATACTCGGCCATTTAAACATTAAAACGTTTCCATCGGAGACGAAGAGCAACTGGTGGCCCGAGTGACGACCCGGCGAACTCGAGGGTGGTCTTAACCCTGGCAAGATATTCGAGTTGTTCGGCTGCGCCGGCGCGGTGCCGCAGCCCGAGAGTAGTGCAGCCGCGACGGCATACAAGCAATATGAACCCAATATCGGGATCCTCATCGGTGAACGCTCCTTCTATTCTATAAGGCCTTGCTAAACGGACCGGGGTCGATCTCCCATCCTGACTACCTCAATAATACTTGCCGCAGAGCTTTTAGGCATCGGCAAATTGCCTAGTAGTTCAGACGGGAGAGCTGCCAGCGCGAACGGATACCGAGCTTTGCGAAAATCGCTCGGCAGTGGCAGTGCACCGTGCGTTCGCTGAGACCCAGAGTCGTGGCGATTGAACGGTTCGTCGAACCACGAGCCGCGAGCTGAGCGATCTCTTGTTCGCGAGGAGTCAAATGGGTAGCCATGCCTCGCGGAAGCAGAGAGCCCGTCCACGTCGGAGGGACTGCCGCAGGCGAGGCGCCGCAGCGACCGCGAAGCTCTTGCGCCGCGGCGTGAAGTCCCGCTGCATCCAAGGCAATTGCCTCGAGGGTGTGACGGCCCGTCCCGGTAAGTTCGCGCACGGCCTGTAACGCGAGTTTCTTGGCCCGCCGCGCCATTCGGTGGCGCGACGCGATGAAACTATCGAACAGCGCTCGATAGGCACGCGAGGGGGCCGAATTCCCGGCACAGTGGCGAACCATGAGCGCCTGCACTCGAGGCACCTGCGCGGCCGACCCAAGCCGCGCCACCCTAAGCGCCAACGCCAAACTCGAATCGAGGGACCACAACGAATCGACGGTGCGCTCCAGTAGGGCATCGTGATCCGCGCGCCGTCCCTGATGTTCGTAGAGTAAGCAAAACGCTTCGGCGATCTGTGCGAAGTACTGGCGGTCCTGTCGTAAAAAAGCGAGTTCGAGCAACGCGGGATCGCAGCTCACGCGCAGCAGCGCTTTATCCGCAAGCATGATTCCCAGCGGTATGCCCGTTGCCGCGGCGTTCATCAAGAGCTCCGGGCTTGGATTGGAGCGGCTCAAGTCGTGAAATTTTCTGAGGATCGTCGCGGCCCCTCGCAGATCGCCGGCCGTGAAAAGTCCTTCGGCGAGGTTGACGAGTGCAACCGATCGCGTACGCCCGCTCATGCTCTCCAGCGCCTCTTCCAAGAGTTCGATCCCACGGTTGACATTGCCGTCTTGCACTAAAACGATACCGTAATTTTCGAGTGTGACCCGAATGACGGCAACGTTGCCGGTGGCCGCAGCGGCTGTCATGGACCGTTCGAAGGCGTCAAAGCTCTCGTCTATCGAGCGCGCCTTGTAACACGCCCACGCAAGCGAATGAAAATATCGCGCAACCATTTCGTTGTCGGCAGACGCCAACTGCGGCTTCAAGTTGTCCAGTACCCTGCGGGCTTCGCGGTGGCTGTTGCCGCCGGCGAGGTCTAGGGCGACGGCGATCTGCCCAAAAAGGTATGCGCGACTGCTTTCGTTCGCAACCGATGTAGAGGTCCACGATTTTGCCGGTCTCCCGCGCCGCAAGTTACTTTTGACGGCCAATGCAGCTCCGATTTCCGCGCGAATTCATTGTCACGTCCTCCGGTTCGGAGTGAGCCTTCGCTCAGCCCGGATAGAGTTCATCGCCGGGCGCTGTCATCCGCATCGGATTTGTGCCGCTGCGAGTGCATCGCTTCTATCCGTCTCATTTGCTGCTTTCGGCATCCGTGATTCGATCGGTCTCTCCCCCACCCGAGCGGAGAACGAGGCTGCTGCCTTTGCCTTCGGCGTGTGGCCAAATCGCGACGTTTCCGTGTGGGCCGGGTTGAAGGAACCGCAAGGATTCCCGCTCATGGTCATCCGCGCAACTTGTTTCGAAATCACCTTGCAGGCTCCAGTTGAGCTGTGGTCAGGCCCGCATCCGGAAATTTGGTTGCCGGACTTATCCGAGCACATCCCGCACGGCCGCCCGATTCCCGAGATTGTCCCGACGCTGTCCCCTGATGATAGGCCACCGCCGCTTGATCCTGATTGCCGGTGCGCTCACGCGGTGCGACACCGTGCTGCCGATGGATTGCCCCCGCAGCCCACCAAAACGAAGGCTCCGAAAGGTGTAACGTTCGAGGCGGACACGGCGTTCGACTTCCAGACGCCGTTCGAACCCTGGAATGCGGCTTCGCGCCGGCCCATACCGAATGCCTCACGGAATGACTACCGCGAAGAAGTAGCGGGGAAGGGGCGTCTACGATATCCTCAGAGTCGGGCAGAATGCATTAGCTCTGAGGCGCGTTTGGAGATTAGTCGGCGGTGGGGCGGGGCACCGACCTGCTAAGCGTCGGAGGTTTACGATAAACCTTGACGCCAAGGCTCTAACCGCGAACGATTAGAGCCTTGTTCAAACGATGGGAGCGATACGTTAGCGAACGAAGCGGCGCCCGTATACGCGGCGATAAGGACGCCAATACGGACGAGGTGCCACATATGCGCGACGCCGATATACGGCCGGATAGGGCGCGTAGCCGTAACCTCCGCCGCCGTAGCCGTACCCAACGCTAACGCCGACGCCGTAGCCGTACGGATAGGCGTAACCGTAGCGATAGGGGTAGGCCCGGTATCGGGTTCCGTAATAGCGGCCGCCCGCGACATAGCGGTTGCCCGCGACCACTCGCCCCGTTGCTGCCGGTCGCGCCGTTCCAACGTAGACGTGAGCCGCCGAGGCTGGCACCGCCGCGCCGAGTAACGAGCCTGCGCCCAGAGCGGACGCCAGTAAGACGTTATGGAGCTTCTTCATTCTTTACTTTTAGCATCGCTGAGGCAAAAGCGCTCGTCAGTAATGGTTAGAAGCGCCCTCGAAAAAGATGAGAGGGCGCCCCAGACTACGCCGTCGCCGGACCTCAGAGTAACTTCTCGATCGCGATGGGCAACGTACGCACTCGCACGCCGGTCGCATGATAGACGGCCGACGCGGTGGCCGATGCCACGCCCGCTAGCCCGATCTCGCCGACGCCGCGAGCCCCTAGCTCGTTCACGGTCGCGTCGGGATAATCGAGGAACGTAACGTCCATATGGGGCGTGTCGGCATTCGTCGCAACGATGTAGTCGGCGAGGTTACTGTTAATAGGAGCGCCCGAGCGCGCATCATAGTGCGTTTGCTCGAAGAGGGCCATGCCGACACCCATCACGATCGCTCCCTCGATCTGGTTTCGCGCGGCGAGCGGGTTGATGATCCGCCCGGCATCGATGACCGTAACGACCCGATTCACGCGAAGCCGGGCAATCTCGGGCTCCCACGCAATCTCCACGAACTGCGCACCGTAGGAGTGGAGAGAATATTCCGGGTGCTCTTCGCCGAAGGTTCTCGCCGCTTTCCCACTTCCCGAAACCATCGCAACGGACGCATTTCGCAAAATCTCGTGGAAGTCGATCGGTTGGGCGCGCAACCCATTGCGTGCAACGATCTTACCGCTCTCGAAAGACAGATCGTCAGGAGACCAGTCCTCAAAGGGTTGTTTCGGTACCGTCGTCGCGAGACCGATCGCCGACTTCATCGCGGCCCGCACCGCATCCAGGACGGCTGGGATGACGGAGGACGTCACCAGCGAGCCTCCCGAGGTCGGTCCGGGCGGCAAGCGCGTGTCGCCCAACTCGACGACTATGCGGTCGATGGGGATGCCCGTCGTTTCGGCGACGAGCTGAGCCAGCACCGTGTACGTGCCGGTGCCGATGTCCTGCGTTCCGATCGCAACGCGAGCCGAGCCGTCAGCGTGAAGCTCGACGCGGGCTTCCGCGGCGAAGCGGCCGGCAATCCAGGAGCACCCCGACATTCCCCATCCGAGCGTAACGCCGTCTTTGCGCATCGATCCCACCACGGGCGAGCGTTGCGACCAGCCGAACTTCTCCGAGCCCACCGTCAGGCATTCGGCGTAATGCCTCGAGGAGAACGGAACCTCGAGCGACTGATCCCGCTCCGGTTCGTTGTGTAGGCGAAGCTGCACGGGATCGATGCCAAGCTCGATCGCAAGTTCATCGTACGCAGACTCCGTTGCGAACAGGCCGGGGACCGCGCCGGGCCCGCGCATCGCGGTCGGCGACCCAACGTTGCGCCGAGTCTGTGCCGAGGTCACGAGCAGGTTCGGCGTTCCGTAGAAGTACGGCGTCGCTTCGCCGCAATATTCATCGTATTCGTCGAGCATGCTCGCATCGTTGACGGATTCGTGCAGCAGCGACGTGAGGGTCCCGTTGGGATGCGCGCTCATTCGGACTCGTTGCTGCGTGCGCGCACGGTGACCCACGGTCTGGAACATCTGCTTACGCGTCACGACGAGTTTCACCGGGCGGCCGAGCTTGCGCGCAGCCGCTGCGGCCAGGGTCCCATGCGTCCAGGGCCAGAGTTTACCGCCAAAGCCCGAGCCAAGAAATTTCATAACGATCCGCACGTTCTCCCGAGGTACGTCGAGGATCTCGCTGATGACGTTGCGGTGGTTGGCGATCGCTTGCGTCGTTTCGTAGAGCGTGAACGCGTCGCCATCGTAGATCGCGAGCGACGCATGCAGCTCGATCGGGTTATGCGTCTCGGCCGGGGTTACGTAGGTTCGATCGATTTTGACGGGCGACGCGTCGTAGGCAGCCTCGGGATCGCCACGCCGGCTGGCCACAGTCGGCTCGTCGTCTCCGACGAGCGTGAGTTCGACGTTGGGAGCGGTCGCGTCCGCGTAGGCTACCTCGATGAGTGCGGCGGCGGCCGTTGCATCTTCGAACGTCTCGGCGACAACGAGTGCCACATATTGCCCGTAATAGCGAATGACGTCGTCGGCAAACGGCGGCCGAGCCTCGTCAATTGCGCCGGCTTCCGGCGATGGCTTGTAGAGCGCACCAATGTTTCCACGATGATAGATCTCGATGACGCCGGGCATCTCCCGAGCCTTCGAGATATTCAGTGCGGCAATGCGGCCGTTGGCAATGGTGCTGCCGACGGGCACCGCATAGGCCACGTTCTCCGGAGTGTGATCGGAAGTATATGCCGCACCTCCGCTTACCTTGAGCGGTGCGTCGATGCGCGCCAAAGATTGACCGACGATCTTCATAGCCATTGGCTAGGCGACCGCCGTGGCCAGGCTCAAAGCGTGAACGAGGCAGCGCCTCGCCAGCTCGACTTTGAAGCCGTTCTCCGACTGGGGTTTCGCGTCGCTAAGAAGAATCCGCGCTGCCTTGGCAAAGCGCTCGTGCGTCGCCGGCTGCCCTTGCAGGGCCGCCTCCACGTCGAGGTTGCGCCAAGGTTTGGTAGCAACTCCACCCATCGCGACGCGCACGCGCTGTATCGTACCGTCGCCGACCGTAGCCACCACCGCAGCGGAGGCAAGCGCGAACTCGTACGAGGCCCGATCGCGCAGCTTGAGGTAGATCGATTTCGCGCCGGCGGCCGGCGGAGGCAAGTCTACCGACGTCACCAGTTCGCCTTGCTCGAGGATCGTCTCACGCTCCGGCGTTTCGCCCGGCAACAAATAGAAAGCGTCGATCGGCACGCCGCGTTCGCCGTTGGGGCCGGTGAGACGAACCGTCGCTTCGAGCGCGGCGAGTGCGACGTTCTGATCGGATGGATTCGTGGCAATGCAGTGCGCGCTCGTACCGAGAATCGCGAGGTTACGATTGAATCCGCCGATCGCCGCACAGCCGCTCCCCGGCGACCGCTTGTTGCAAGCCATCGCCGGATCTCGAAAGTAGACGCAGCGCGTGCGCTGCAAAAGATTACCGGCGGTCGATGCCATGTTTCGCAGCTGCACCGACGCGCCCGAGAGCAACGCTTGCGAGAGCAAGGGATAGTCGCGCACTACGTCGGGATGATGGGCGACGTCAGCGTTACGCGCGAGCGCGCCGATACTGAGCCCGCCATCCGGCGTTCGCGTCAACTCGGCCAGCGGAAGAGCGTTGATATCGACGACCTCGGTGGGGCGCTCGACGTCGAGCTTCATCAGATCGACGAGCGTCGTGCCGCCGGCGATAAATCTGACGTTGCTGCCCGAATGCCGCAGCGCATCCGCTATGCTGGTGGCGCGACTGAAGGTAAAGAAGTTCATGTCTTTGCTTTGCGCACCGATTGTATCGCCGCAACGATATTCTGATAGGCGCCGCAGCGGCAGATGTTGCCGCTCATGCATTCGGCAACGTCGGCATCCGATTGCCCGCAGGGCTCGGCTAATAGCGCGACCGCGGACATGATCTGCCCCGGCGTACAGTAACCGCACTGGAATCCGTCGCGTTCCACGAACGCTGCCTGCATCGGATGTAAGTTGTCCGGCGTCCCCAGGCCTTCAATCGTGTCGATCGTCGAGCCCTCGTGCATGGCCGCGAATGACAGGCACGAGTTGACGCGACGCCCATCGACATGTACGGTGCAAGCGCCGCACTGGCCGTGGTCGCAACCTTTCTTGGTCCCGGTGAGGCCGAGCGTTTCGCGCAGCGTATCGAGCAGGGTCGCGCGCGGGTCGACCACCAGCGCGACCCGCCTTCCGTTGACCGTAAAGGCAACCTCCACGCGGCCGCTGCGAAGCTCCGGACTGCCCATGAGAAAACCCATTTAAGTTTAAAGGCAGTCGCTCCTATCCGCGTCCGGGGCTCGGTGCCGGGCGGACTAGGAGGCGTCCCCAACGCCGGTCTGTGGGCACGTTGGGGGTCCAACGCTTTCTGCTGCTTCTCTGCAATATTCTCAGCGCCGTTCCGCGAGCACGTCACCCGCTTCGATGTGCAGCTGCGCGTCGCGCCAGCGGACCGCATTTCCGGTGAGCCCACAAGCCCATACGGCGAAGCCGAAAAGATCGCGCGGCAATACCAGCCATGCCGGGGCAGTTACGACACCGAACACGCGCCCTGAAATGCGCTGCAAGGCGATGCGCGCAAGCATTGCAGCGAGAAGCGCCGCTACGCGTTTGGGACGTGGCGCGAGCAGGAGCGCCAGCAGTGCGAGCGGCACCGGATAGGTGAGAAACATGCCGGCGTAACCAGCCGGCCGCACTCCCCGGATCGTCCGATGCCAGCGCAGCTCGTGGTTCCAGAGAGCCGCGAGACTCGGGTCGGTGACGACCGTTCGAATGACGTAACGCGAGATCACGACGCGCAGACCCCGGGCGGCAATTTTATTCCCCAGCATATAATCGTCGGCGAGGTGGGGTGCAAGCGCCTCGAAGCCGCCGATCGAAGAGAGAACCTCTGCGCGCACCGCATTCGTCGGGCCGAGGCAGTGCCGCGGCGACCCGAAGAGTTCGTTGACGAGCACGGACGGGATAAACTGCTCGTTTATGAACATCGCGCCGAGTTTGGCCGAAAACGTGGCGTCGGGATCGCCGGCGAAGAGACATGTCACCACGCCGACGCCACGCTGGTGCAGCGGTGCCGTGACCGAGCGCACGTACGCCGGATCGACCCGTGTGTCGCTGTCGGCTAGGATCAACAGCTTATGACGCACGAGCCGCATCATCGAGAGTACGTTTGCGAGCTTCGGGTTGCGCGCGCCGGCAACCTCACCGACGTTTATCTCGATGTTCCGATCGGGAAGCGCCGCCGCCACTCGCTGCGCGATTGCCAGCGCGCGATCGTCGGCGCGCGCTACGCCAAGGACGAACTGATAACGAGGATAGTCCTGCAAGGCAAACGAACGCAGGTTTTCCTCGAGACCGGGTTCGTCACCGTGCAGGGGCACGAGCAAACTGACGGGAGGCAGGTCTTCGACGACATCCGGCTCAGGTTCGCGCCGTCCGAAGCGCGCTACGCTTGCAATTGCAACGGTCGCATAACCGATCGCTGCGATCGTAGCAACGTCGAGCGCCGCGGCAAGGACACGCGCGAACTTCACGCGACGCGGTTCGCTAACCGTAGGAGGCGGCCTTTTTTTGTATGCGAAGCAAATTGTTATGATGGGGACTTGATGAAGCCCAACTGGACGATAACGGCAGTCACCTACGGCGTGCGCCAGGTTTACCTTTCCTTTAGGGTACGCGTCCGCCAGTGGGGTCATTTGCCGGCAGACCGTGGGGCGACGGTGCTGATCACAAATCACCAGCACATAGACGAAGGGGAAATGGTCACGGCGCGCACGTTTCTTCTGCACCCCTGGAAGCCGCTGGTCATGTGCAATTCCCGCCGCACCTTCGAGACGGGATTCATCGCAGCCGAGCTGCCCTGGACCGCGTGGTTTACGCGCCGCATGAATCTGAGCGGCCTATGGGGCGCCTACGGCATCTTCCCTATCGAGAACCATCTCTTCTCGCGGCCTCTCATCAGCCTGGCGGAAGAGTTGCGCGCCGCACATGGCGATCTACCATTGGAAGCGATCTTGCCGCCCGAAACGCTCGAGCCGTTGGGCCTCGAAGGGCGCGTGCTGAGCGACCTATGGAGGGCCGCCGACTTCATGCGGGCCCGTGCTTGGGTGAAAGTGGCGAAGCTCAAGCAGCCCTACCGGCGCGAAGTGCTCGAGAAACTTCGCGTCGTGACCGAACGCGACATCGCTGCAATCGTAGAGCGCGTGCGGACCGGCGCGACGTTCTACATCACGCCGGAAGGGGACTTCAGTCGCGATGGCCGCATGCATCCGATGCGGGGGGGAATCGTCGAGGCCCTCGCGCCGTTTGCCGACCTCTGGCTCTGCGCGATCGCGTACGACCCTTTCCGGGGCAGGCGGCTCTCGATGCTCTACCGGGTCCTTCGATACGACGGCGCCGCCGATATCGGCACCTCGCTCGCGGGGGCTCGGCCAATCACTACCTCGGCGCTCCTGGCCGCGTTTCTACTCGGGGCTTCGAAGACGTTCGTCGCCCAGGATGCAGTGCGCGCGGTTCGCGAGCGGCTCGACTCGCTGCCCGGGAACGTCTTCGTCGACCCCGAATTGCAGCGCGCGCCGGACGCTGCAGTCATCGACGCACTTGGGAATCTGCGCAAGCGCGGTACGCTAGCAGCAGACGATGAACGCTACCGGCTTACCGCACACCGAGCCGACGCAAGGTTCCCGCACGTTCCCGACATGATCGAATTCCAACGCAACATGCTCGACGAGACGCTCGCGTCCGCGCGGCGGCTCACGAAGGTCTGACGCGCACTCTCAGGAGGCCGTGGCTTCGACCCGGCGTTCGCCGGCCTGCACTCGCCGCGCCCGCAAGTAGCCAAAAAACTCGCCGCCTTCGCGCAACCGCCGGACCATCATCTGGCGGCTCGTGATCATCTCGGCGACGATCTTTGCGATTTTTTTCGGCCGGAAGTAGAACTCGCGGTACATCCGCTCCACCGAGTCTTCGATCTCGGCTGTCGACAGCGTGTCGTAGCGTAGCGTCGACGTCTGGATCCCCGTTCCCGACACCAAGTCGTCGCGCGCAAACCAGCCGTTTGCCAGCGCCTGATCGTAGAGCTCCGTTCCCGGGTAAGGCGATGCGATCGAAACCTGAATGGTGTGGGGGTCCAGTTCCTTGGCGAACTCGATCGTTTCGCGAACGGTCTCGGGGGTGTCTACCGGCAAGCCGATGATGAACGTGCCGTGAACCTTGATGCCGAGATTGTGGCAGTCCTTCATGAACTTGCGCGCCATCTCTAGCTTCAGACCTTTTTTGATGCGATAGAGAATCTCTTGGTTGCCGGACTCGAAGCCGACGAGTAAGACGCGTAAGCCGTTGTCGCGTAGGATCTTGAGCGTGTCGTAGTCGACGTGGGCGCGGGCGTTGCAAGCCCAACTGAGCTTCAAGCGCTTCATGTGCTTGCTCAATGCAATTGCGTAGCCTTTTTCGTTCGTTAGCGTGTCGTCGTCGAACATATATTCGCGCACTTTCGAACCAAAGATTGCCTTCGCTTCGTCGAGGTCGCGACCGACCGCCTCGGGGCTCTTGTGGCGGAAGACGTGGCCGCCGATCGTCTGCGGCCACAGACAGAACGTACACTTCGCCGTGCAGCCGCGGCCGGTATACCACGAGACGTACGGGTGCAGGAGGTAGCCGTTGTAATACTTGGTAACGTCGAGATGTTCGGCGTAGACCGGCAGTACGCTCGGCATCGCGTCCCAATCGTGGATCTGAGGCCGTTCTTCCGTGCGTTTTAGCTCACCATCGGCATCTCGATATGAAAGTCCAAGGATCTCGTTCCAAGGCCGCCCTTCGGCAAGTTCCTTGCACGTATAGTCGAACTCGTTCCGGCAGACGAAATCGATGATGTCGTTCTCACGCAGCGTCTGCTCCGGCAGCACGGCAACGTGCGCACCGATGAAGCCAACCTTTATGGAGGGGTCTTGCGCCTTGAGCCGTCGAGCGCACTCGACGTCGTTGGGGAGCGACGGCGTACTGGTGTGCATGATCACAAGATCGTGATCCTTGGCGATCGCGAGCACGTCCTCAATCGTCTGCCCGTGAGGGGCGGCATCTACTAGCTTGCTGCCCGGCACGAGCGCGGCAGGCTGAGCAAGCCACGTCGGATACCAGAACGAGGTTACCTCTCGTTTTGCCTGGTACCGCGCGCCCGCGCCGCCGTCAAATCCGTTGAAAGAAGGTGGGCTCAGGAATAGGGTTCTCAAAGACGACTTCCTCCTGTGGTTCGAGGTCGCAACTCCCTCGCGCCCGCGCGCTATCCCTTCTCGAAGCAAGGGCGGGCCGGGTTCGCGGCGGGTGCGAGAGGTTAGCCCAAGCCGGAACCTACGCGACCCGTACGATATTCTTTAAGTCTATGCATCCGCCCAGTCTCCGGCGTCTGCCCCTTGCGGCGGCGCTCGTTACCCTGGCAGTCCATCTCGCCGGCAATCCGCATTACGGCTTCTTCCGCGACGAGCTGTACTTTATCATCTGCGGCTTTCACCCGGCGTGGGGATACGTCGATCAACCGCCGGTCGCGCCGCTTCTGGGAGCGGGCTCTCAGCTCTTCGGCCACTCCCTCTTTCTTCTACGTCTTATTTGCGCGGTGTTTGCCGCGGCATCGGTCTACACCACCTGCTTGTTGGCTGCCGAACTCGGCGGTGGTGCGTTTGCGCTGTTCTTCGCGGCACTGATCGCGGCACTCACTCCGGTCCTCATGGATTTCGGAACGAAGCTGTCGGCCGACATCGTCGGATTGTGGCTGTGGCCGCTGGCGGCGCTCTACGTGCTGCGCATCGTCAAGGGAGCCGACCCGCGCTGGTGGCTGGTCGTCGGCACGATCGTGGGTATCTGCGTGGAGAGTAAGTACACCGTCATCTTCTTCGCCATCAGCATCGTCTTTGGTCTGCTCGTGCTTCCGCAGCGGCGCGTCCTCTTTACGGTGTGGTTCGCGGGCGCCGTTCTTATCGCCGGGCTCATCGCGCTGCCGAACTTCCTGTGGCAAGCCGCGCACGGCTTTCCGATGTGGACATTGCTTCGCGCCGCGGCGCAGTATAAAGACGTCCCGCTTACGCCGCCCCAGTTCCTCGTTACGCAACTGCTGATCACCTATCCGCTGCTCGCGCCGGTTTGGCTAATCGGCCTGGCAACGCTGCTGCGGCGCTGGGACGTCCGCTTTCTGGGCATCGCGTATCTCGCATTGATCCTCCAGATGATCGTTCTGCACGCAAAGCATTACTATGCCGGCGACGTCTACCCCATACCGATTGCCGCGGGTGCGGTCACGATCGAAGCATGGACGGCGCGCGCAACCCGCTGGCGCCCCGTCCTCGCCCTCTACGCGCTGATTGCCGGCATTGCGCTCGTTCCGCTGCTGATGCCGGTTTTGCCGGAACGCACGATGTCCGCGTACGACCACGTGCTGCAAACTACGCTCAGGCAAGAAGTGAAGCTGGCCGTGACCGAACACACGCAGATCGGCAACTTGCCTCCCGATTGGGCCGACATGCACGGCTGGCCAGAACTGGCACAAGCCGTCGCACGCGTGTACGACTCGCTACCCCCGGCCGAACGCGCTCAAACCGCAATCCTTGCAAGCAACTACGGCGAGGCTGCCGCGCTGGATTTTTATGGTCACGCGTACGGCCTGCCGCCCGCGCTATCGGGCCATAATCAGTATTGGGTCTGGGGCCCGCGCGGCTACAGCGGCAACGTGCTCATCGACGTTCATGGAGACTGCGAAAATAAGGCGCACCTCTTTCGAACGCATCGCATCGTTGCCCACTTTTCCAATCCGTGGGGACGGCCGTTTGAAAACGGTTTTCCGATCTCGCTCTGCCGTGGAATCACCATGCCGCTGAGCGTCTACTGGCCGAAGCTCCGCAGGTTTATTTGAGCGGGGAGGGCCGTCTGGCCTAGTGGGCGCCCGACGCCCCACATTTGTCGAGGCCCGGGCTAAATCTCATTGAGTCTTAGCCATTTGGTAACGAATTACGCGGGGCAGCGCCGACAGCATCGTAGAAGGCCCTTGAGTCATCGTGTCGATCTTTGTTCGAGCTCTCGCGGGCTTTTCCGCAGCCCTCTGCTTCTTCCCGGCGCCGGCGTGGCCGGACACGACCTCGCGGGAGGAGAGTTGGGAAACAGAGGTCGGCCAGCAACGCTACGTGGAGTACATGCAGCGCGGCGAAATCGTCTCGCCGCAGTCCCCGCTCTATCGGACGCTCGCTCCGATCGGGAACGCCATTGCTGCAGTTGCAAACCGGCAGTACTTTACGCCATTCCATTTCATCTTGCTGAACGAGCAGACGCCCAACGCATTTTCGATGCCGGGCGGGAACGTCTATGTGACGACGGCGTTGCTGTCGTTTCTCAGGAATAGAGACCAGCTCGCGGGCGTAATCTGCCACGAGGTCAGTCACGACATCCACCACGACATGTACGCAGTCTACCAAACGACGCAGGGCGGTCGATCGCCACAAGATCCCAACGCGATGGCCTACGAACGCGCTGCCGAGAGGAACGCGGATCGCGCCGGCGCTTACATCTGCGCGAGGGCGGGATTCAATCCGTGGGGGATGGTGTGGAACTTTAGGCAGCACCGTCAAGCGATGGGCATCGGCAGCAACGGCGGCTCCGATCACCCGAGCGACGAGCAGCGTGAAGCCGATCTCATTGCGTTATTCAAAAGCCACAGAACGACGTTTGGAAGGTTTAGTGACGATGTCGCGGGCGCAGCTCCGTTAGGGGTGCCGCGGCAGACGGCGCAGCGTCAATATGCGGGGTATCCGCAGTATCCTCAGCAAGCGTATCCGCGATACCCGCAGCAACCGTATCCGCAATACCCGCAGCAAGGATATCCGCCACCCCCTCCCTGCTATCCGGGCTGCTAGCTCGCCGCCGGGGGAATCGCCCTCGCGGCGATAGGAGCCGGGCGCGGGCCTTCTTGGCGACTTAGTGCAAAGGTACCCGATGCGTCTTGCATTTTTCGCCCTCTCGGTCTGCCTTTTCAGCACAAGCTGTACGAGCGCGGGCACCGCGAAGGCTAGCGGTCCGCGTCCGCCGAGTTGCCCGGACGCTACGCCGCACAAATCGGGGTTCGTCACCGTCGCTCCCAACGTCCGGCTCGAGGTGCTCGACTGGGGTGGTTCCGGAAAGGCCCTGGTTCTGCTTAGCGGCCTGGGCGATACCGCACGCGTCTTTGACGATTTCGCGTTGCAGTGGACGGACTTTTACCACGTTATCGGCATCACGCGCCGTGGATACGGCCTATCCAGCAAACCTGAGGGTGGCTACGACATCGCTACTCGCGCTCGCGACGACGTTAAGGTTCTCGATGCTCTTGGGATTCGACACGCCGTTTTCGTTGGCCATTCGATTGCAGGCGAGGAGCTGAGCCGACTCGGAACGAGCTACGCCGATCGCGTCGACCAGCTCGTCTACATGGATGCCTACGACTACGCCGATCGCTTTAAGCTGCACGACGACATCCCGCCCGCCCCCTACGTGGAGTCCGACTTCAGCTCCGTCTATCGCTTCAACGCCGCCAGCGCGCGGCTCGAAGGCGTACGCCGCCCGATTCCCGCGATCTGCCAGACGTACCGGGCCGACACGTCGGGGATTAATCGGAAGGTCATCGAGGGCATCGGTGCCAGGGTCGACTACGCAAAGGTTCGCGCTCCCAGACTCGGCATTTTTGCGACGTACGATCGCCGCGTGTATCAACCGTGGTACTCGTATTTGAGCGTCGCCGAACAGGCGACGTTCCGGGAAAACTGGCCACCGCTGGTCGATTGGCAAAACAAAGCAATCGCGCGATTCCAAGCCCACAATCGCAACGGCGTCAAGCCCGTCGTCTTTAGGTTGCCGTCGGCTCCCCACTACATCTACATCAACGATGAGAATTTCGTCGTCCGGCAAATGCGAGATTTCCTGAAACTACCGAGCTCGCGATAATAAACCGGGCCCGGCCTTGCCGGCTATAAGGGTACGGTTGCGGGTCACACTCCGCGGTAGCGGAACTGACCGGATTGCCACGCGCACGTGCTGCGATCCCGCATCACGAAATCCTCGCAGCCGTCAACCTCAGGGTTGAACTCTGCGTTACGCTCCTTGGTCGCGGGCCAGTCGACGGCTGGATCTTGGCGCGCTGCGGCTCGCGCCTTCACGTAAGAAAACTGGGGGCTCTTCGTTAGCTCGTTAAGGGCCTGCGCCAATCGTTGTGCATCCGTCACGTCGTCAAGTATACACGATGGCCCAATACAAACGTCCCTCGTTGAATGACCGCCGGCGAGGCATCGAGAAAGCAGGCGCCATGGACCGACGCGCCCTACGACCAATCCTGCGGCGCCTCAGCGTTGCGGCCTTCGCCGTCCTCGCCGCCCTGGCGTCCCTGCCGGCCTTTGCATCGGAACAATCCGACGCGGTCGCAAAAATCCACCAGTTCGTTGACGGCTTCAACCGTGGCGACGCTAAGACGGCATTGGCGGCGTGCGCCCCCAGCGCCTCGATCATCGACGAGTTTCCGCCGCACGAGTGGGAGGGCGCCGATGCCTGTGCCCAGTGGGCCAACGCCTATGCGGCCGACGCGAAGCGTAAGGGAATAACCGACGGGATCGTGACGCTCGGCGAGCCGTGGTACCTCAGCGTGACCGGCGGGCGCGCCTATGCGGTGGTTCCCGCGAAGTACACCTACAAAGAGCACGGCAAAGCCGTCGCCGAGCAGAACTCCATCTTTACCGTTGCTCTCAAGAAGACGCCGGCGGGCTGGCTGATCACCGGCTGGGCGTGGTCTAAGCACTGAGCGAAGATACTCGCCTCAGCGCTTTCGGCTACAAGCAAGAACTCTCGCGAGTACTTTCGCTCTTCGACAATTTCTCGGTAGCGTTCAGCTATTTGAGCCCGATGGTGGGGATTTATTCCCTCTATACCCTGGGGCTTGGTACCGGCGGCCCGCGCTACATCTGGACGATTCCGATCGTCGTCGGACTGATGCTGCTCGTTGCACTCGTCTTCGGCGAGCTTGCCAGCGAGTATCCGCTCTCCGGCGCGCTCTATCAGTACGGCAAGTATTGCGTCGGCGCGCGTTACGGCTGGTTCATCGGATGGATCTACGGGTTTGCGTTGCTGGCGACCGTCGCATCGGTCGACTCAGGCGCCGTCGGCTACGTTGCCGCCCTCTCGAACGCGTGGTTCGGGACGCATCTGGATCCGGCAAATCACGCCGCGATCTTTGCAATCGCCGGCGCGATCATCGTGCTTTCCGCTATCCTCAACGGCATGGGCGCGAAGATCATGGGTCGTGTCGCGCGTTTCGGCGTGTACGTCGAGACCATCGGAACGTTCGGCGTCTTTGCCGCACTGGCGCTCTTCGCGTTCCACCAGCCTCTCGGCTTCATCTTCTCCACGCAGAACGTCGAATTTGCCGCACGCAATCCGCTGCACTTGGATTTCGGCGGTCATTGGTGGACCGGCGCAGCGCTGGTCGCCGTGCTCGCCAACGTCTACATCTTCTATGGTTTCGAATCGGCCGGCGATATCTCGGAAGAGACGCTCGAAGCGCAACGCCAAGTGCCCAAAGCCATGCGCAACGCGCTGCTTTATGGCGGCATCGCCTCGTTCGTCCTCGTACTCGGGCTGCTGCTCGCGACGCCTACCTCAGGCATCGGCGGCGTGGTCGGCGGCGGAATCAACACGATCCTCGCGGCGCTGCCCGTCTGGTTACAAGACTTCTTTCTCGTAATGGTGATCGTCGCATTTTTCAGCTGCGGCACCGCCGTTCAAGGCGCGGGCGCCCGCGTCGCCTTCGCACTGGCGCGCGACGGGGCGCTGCCGTTCAGCGCTAAGCTTGCGGCGATCTCTCCCCGCCATCGCACCCCGGTCAACGCCATCCTGATCGGCACCGTCGTGCCGTTTCTTTTTCTTCTGCTGGTGCTAATCAATCCGAGCAGGCCGGTTCACATACTGTGGTTCGACTACCCGGCAAACGTCAACGCGCTCTACGCGCTCGTTTCGTTTGCAACGTCGGGTATCTATCTCGCCTTTTTCCTCACCGTAGCCGGCGCGCTGGTTGCGCGACTGCGCGGCTGGAAGCCCGCGGGGGTCTTTACTCTGGGAAAATGGGGAGTTCCGGTCACGCTCGGCGGCGCGCTCTACCTCGGCTTGATGCTGCTCGACATCGTCTGGCCGAGCTCGCTCTCGAGCGGACGCGCGATCTTCAACTACGGCTGGATAACGCTGCTGATAATGATCCTGATCGTCGCGACCGGTGCGATCTACGAATCGGCTGCGCGGCCCGACCGGCGCATCGCGCAGCACCGAAGACACGATGCTTAGGCGCCCTCCCGGACATCGCGGCGTCGCCACCGCGCGCGACGTTCTCGAAATCGTCGCAATTCTCGTGGCCGGGATTTGGGCGCTCTACGTCTTCGTATACGAGCAGCGCCTCAAGCCGGCCGGCGAGCTGCCATCGGTGGTTTTTACCGGATCGCTGCACCGGTTGGGCGAGCACGCCGGCCTGATCCAGTTCGGCTTGCGCGGCAACGTCCTCAACAACGGGCGAACCGACGTTTCGATTATCGCAGTTGGTTTTGCGGCGGACGGGCTGCGCTATGCCCCACTAGCGAAGCCGTCGGTCGACCGTTCCGTTCATAGCGATACGATCTATCAGCGCGACGCGCGCGTTGTCTCGCGCACGCTCGTCTACCGTCTGGTCGAGCTTACGCGGCTGGCCGAACCCAAGTACGGCAGCGGCTTCCGACTGCACCCCGGCCAAGAGGTCCCCTACTCGGCGACGTTCGCGGTAAAGAGCGGCAACTTCGACGCGGTCACTCTTTACGGAAGCCTCGCTTACACAAAATTCGACGTCGGCGGCGGCTATCCGACCGAAGTCGACCACACGCCCACCGGCGCCGTCGTCTTTAATTCGAGCAACCACAGCCCGCACTACAGCTCGCTGGAAGTTACGCTCGACGAAGTCTCTCTGTGGTAGCGGTCTAGCGCGCGTAACGCAGCTTGGAGCGGGCTCGCGCCTTCTCCGCCTCGACCTCGCGGTCTCGCGCCGGCGCGTGCGTCACCAGCGAAGAGAGCAGTTCGCGCGCCGCGGACGTAACTTGCTCGACGGCACGATCGAAGGCAGCCTCGTTAAGCTTGGAAGGATGCGTGAATCCGCTGAGCTTGCGCACGAACTGCGTGGCCGAAGCGCGAACCTCGGCCTCGGTCGCCGGAGGTGAGAAGTTGTGCAAGGTCTTGATGTTACGGCACATAGTGATCGTCCGCTTCGAGAATATCGAGAATCTTCGAGAGTTCCGGGCGCACCGCCATCACTGGATGGCGCCGGCGAACCAGCTTTTGATCGTCGGGCGACATCCGGTCCACCACGAACGTTTCGAACTTGGCGTTCAACGCTGGCGCCGCCGAAGGATCGATCCTCGCTGCGAGCCATTGTTGCAGCGCGGTTTCATCTGCGCAATCGGCAACGGCCTGGCGAAACTCGCCCATGTCGAGTCCCAAACGCCTGACGACGTAAGCGCTAAAACCCCGCTCCTCGTTGACGTAGTTGCCGGGATTGCCGCCGGGAAGCTCGGTGCGCAGCTTGTCTACCGTTCGCGGCAAGAAATAGAAGCCGAGCAAGGTCTCGCGCGGACCGCGCGGCGGGTGCTCTCGAAGATCTAGCGCGGTCATACCCCTAACCCGCGCGAGGGGGAGGCGGAGGCGCCTGGCTTTTGTTTTTCGGCTTGTTATTTTGCGGCTGGTTCTTGTGGCAGCCTTTGGGCGTCTGCCCGCATTTGCGATTTTTCCCGTTCTTGCTATTCTGCTTCTTATTGCAGCCCTTGGGCGTTTGCCCGCACTTCCCGCCACCGCCACCACCGTTTGGTGCCTGGCCTTGGGTTGTCATTGGCGGGGGAGCATTTTGCGCGAGCGTCGTGCTAGTGGTGGCTAAAGCCGCAACTATCGAAAAAACTAGTATGCGTGAAAGAGTCAACATGAAGACGTGCACCTCCTCGTGGCCCCATTCTAGCAGGCTTCTGGCCGGCGTCTAGAGTTGGAACGTTTTCCAGTCGTAACGCGTGAAACCGCGTCCGGCGTCCTCCCAGCCGATGCGGTAGGCTTTGCCGATTCCTTCCTCGTCGGAGAAGCCGACGACGCCCACTGGCAGCGTCTTCTCAGGACGGACGTAGCGAAGGTCCGTCGCCGGTACGGTTTGCATGAACGCCGACAGAGCGCCGTCGCCTTTTGAAGCGCGACCCGCTTCGGCCGGTCTCAGGCGCCCCAGCGCGCGCCTGGCCAACGACTGAAAGTAGGCGTTACGCATCTCGCTCTCGAGGATCTTGCGCTGCATCGTTCCATAGGCACCGAAAGCAATCTCGATAGCGTCCTTGTATTCTTCTTCGGCTTCAAACGGAGGATCGAGCAGCACGACGTCGGCCGAGTTAGCAACCGCATGAGCGATCGCCACCGGCGAGTTACTCGCGACGCCGCCGTCACAATAAGCGTTGAGCGCCCCGTCCGGACCGGGCATGACGACCGGGTCGAAAGCGATCGGGAGCGCCATCGAAGCGAAGAGCGCCTTATGCAAGATGTCGGGAGTCGCTTCGCGGACGACCGTATGCGGACCCAACAGAACCTTGAGCGCGTGCACGACGCGCTCCGGAAGATCTTGGTTTTGCTCCGGCCGAACGTAGAAATACTCCGATCGCTGTAGCGTCAGGTTCGTGACCGCCCAGACCAGCGGTATTACCAGCGGCGTCTTGGGATCGACGTGCTCGGTGATCCAGCCGAAAACCGGTTCGCTTTCCAGCACGGCACGCTGATTGCGCACGAGCCCGATCAGGCCGATCGCCGATGCGGCGCGATTGAGGATGCCGCTTTCGGGATCGTGCAGCGCTGCGTACCGCGGCTTGAGGCGCATCAAGTCTTGGCCTCCGATCGTATACCACAGCTCGCGCATGCGCGAGTACTGACCGGTCGCCACGAACCAACCGTTGAGCGCGCCGATCGACGTGCCGCATACAACCTCGTACGGCGGCACCGCCGCGCCGTCGCTGACGCCGGCGGCCGCGACCAGCTCCCCTACCGCACCGGCCTCGTAGGCTCCGCGCGCACCGCCGCCGCTGAGCACCAGCGCGCGCTGGAGCGGCTCCATTGGTTCGTCGCCCGCAGCACCGATGAGCGCAGGGGCAAGCCCGGAGGCGGCGAGCGCCGTCAAGAAGCCCGATCGCTTCACGTCTCTTTCCCCACTACAAGCCTGCCGTACTCGATCCGAGACCGGTACTCGGCGGCATCGACGTGTCCTCGAGAGTCTGCGATCAAACCGTCCTCCCCAAAGCGCCAATCCTCGCGGCCGCTGATACCATCTCGATGGTTAGGCTGTGGAACGCCGACGTGAATCCCTGTCGATCGGTAGCGCGCCGTCGGGCGCGACGCAGGAGCGCGCCGTGCATTTACGCGATCGTTTCGAAAAGCAAGCACCGGCTTCCTACCAAATTCATGAATGCAAAGATCTTCTGAAATGAGTGCAAACTGCGGCGCGCTTCAGAACCATTTAATTTCTTTGCCGTTACAGTGTCGTCATCGGGTCATCGAAAGGAGCTTACCTATGACCACAAAGACGACGCTCACCGCATCGCTGTTGCCGTGACCTTTCTCGCGTTAACGGCGTGCAGCAGCAACGGTAACGCACAAACTCTACCTACAACTGCGAACGACCCGATGGCTCCGGCGGCGGTGCAGCCGCAAGCCCGTCAGGCCTGCTCGAACGACCTCAAGACTTGCTCCGTCAGCAGGAGCCTCCGGGGCGGTTGCCGGAGGCTCCGTTTTATGAACCGAACTATGGCGATCGCGGGCGCGGCGATTCTGCTGCTCGTACTGCAGGCACCCCTTCGCGCCGTTGCGGCCTACTGCGGACCGTCGGCCGATACGACGGCGGTCGAGAATCTGGCGGTATCGCGCGGCGCGCAGGGGTCTCGCATCATGAGCATTCTGGTCGTGCAAAACTACGCCCGCGTTGACGTCGAATCCAAAGGGCGGCTGACCGAGTACTACGTTAAAGACTGCGGACGCTGGCAGTTCAGCGGGAATACCCCGCCCCCGGAGGCACCGGCCTCAGTCAAACAGCAGCTGAGCGCGTTCGTAACGCGCGACGACGGCGGCAAGGAGTGCCTCAATCCGGCGTACGTCAACCATTCCAGCGCACCATAAGCCGCCGGATTCCTTTACTGCTTGATAACGACCAGCGCCCACAACGCGGCGCGCGACGGGGGACGTCCTTTGCGCGCGAGCCAGAAAAGCCACGTCGCCCCGCGCTGAGCCATGCCGCCGGGTCGTTCATCGAGCCCGGCGCATCGAAGAACATCGGCGCCAGGGTCGGACGGGACCCTAGGATGCAGTACTAACGACGAGCTTTGCCGCGGCTACGTCCTCGACGGCCAGACCGACGGATTTAAAGACGGTGGTGGCTTCGCGCGGCGCTTCTTTGAGCCCGGCAAAAATCTCGCCGATCTCGGCGTAGATAGGCGCGCCGGCCATAACGACGTCACCGGCTTCCTCGGCGGCGGCTTCCCGCGAGTCTACGACGACGACGCCGGCCATCGCCTCGGCATCGAGCTCGCGCCAGTCGCGTCGTGAAGAACCAACGGCATTTACGTGGGCTCCCGGCTTCAGCCAAGCTCCTCTGAGGATTGGTTCGCGACTCGCCGTCGCTGTAACGATTACGTCCGCGCCGCGAACCGCGGCTTCGGCCGAATCGGCGGCGCCGGCGCCGTGCTCGCGCGCGAAGCGCTCGGCGTGTTCGGGGTTGCGGCTCCAAACGCGCACTTCGGAAAACTTCGCGACGCGAGAGAGTGCCTGCAGATGGGAATGAGCCTGCACGCCGCTCCCGAGCAGCGCGAGCACCCGAGTATCGGGCGGCGCGAGGTAGCGCGTGATGGCCGCCGAGACGGCAGCCGTACGCATTTCGGTGATCAAGCGTCCATCCATAGCGGCAAGCGGCTGACCCGTCTCCGTGTCGTAGATGACGATCGTCGCGTTGTGCGTTGGGAAGGGCGAACCGGCGTTGACCGGATAGAAGGTCACCAGCTTCATCCCCATGACGTCGCCCAGCACGGCAGGCATAATACCCAGATACCGGCGGCGATCCTCGAGCGTCAGAACGGTTCGCACGGGTTGAACGACCTCGCCGCGTGAAAAGGCGGCCAGCGCGCTCTCCATTGCATCGATCAGGTCGTCCCAACGCAGCCGCGATCGAACGGCTTCCTCGTCGAAATAGAGCATCGCCATCGGCAAGCGTTTCGACGCCCGGCCCACCGGTGCTCTTAACCGGGCTTCAGGCTTTTTTTAAGAGCGGTTGATATAATCGGCCCAACTACGACGCGATTGGAGTATCAAGGCATGGCAACTGGAATCGAGCAATCAACGCGGCGAACGTTCCTCTCGGGAATAATAATGCTGCCCGCGCTTGCCGGTCTTCTCACCGCAGCAGCCTCCGCCGACGCCTCGAAGGCGTCGAAAGCCGCGATGCACTACCAAGACACCCCCAACGGCAACTCGCAATGTTCCGGCTGCAGATATTTCGTGGCGGCTCAGAGCGCATCGGCCAGCGGCACGTGTCAGATCGTCGACGGGGCGATCGCCCCCACCGGGTACTGCATGGCGTTTACGCCCAAGTAAAACTCGGCAAGCCCCGATCGCCGCAAGCGGCGTGGGAGCTCGGGGGCACGCCGAGAAACTTTCCAGCCATGCTTTGGCGCGCCTTTCCAGCAGCGTTGGTTATGATCGCAACCCTTCCCGGCACTACGGGCGCCACGCCGCGAGCCGCCGGTGGAGACGATTACCGCTATTTCGTTCGTCTGGGAGATCCGGCGATCTCTCCCGATGGAAAGCGTGCAGCAATCGCCGTTTCAAACGCCGTTTGGGACGAATCCCGGTGGGACACGTCGCTGGTCTCGGTCGATCTCGCCACCGGCATCCGCAGAACGGTGGCGACCGGCCGTAAAGACATCGGCTCGCCGGCGTTTTCTCCCGATGGTGCGTACCTTGCATTCCTGGCCGACGACGACGACACGGCGCAAGTTTTCGTGATGGCCGTCGACGGCACCGACGCTCGTGCGGTAACGCATTCGGCAACGGACGTCGAGCAGTTCGCTTGGCGGCCCGACGGTCACGCCATCGTTTACTCCGCCACCGACCCGCAGCCGCCGCGCAATGGGGCCGATCGCTTTCGCAACAGTTTCGTTTTCACGACCGAGCCGATCGTCGAGCGCAGCGAACCACAGCCGCAGCATCTATATCTCCTCGATCTGGACCGCCAAACCTCGACGCAGCTCACCTTCGGCGCACAGAGCGTTTGTGACGGGTCCTCGCTTTCGTGGTCGCCCGACGGCACGAGCATCGCATTCACGCTCTGCCGCAACGCGATCCTCAACGATCAAAGTTATTCGCACGTCGCGCTGCTCGACGTCGCCGGCAAGACGGTGCGACCGTTGACGGGGCGCACGATGTGGGAGGGCGGACCGCTCTTCTCGCCCGACGGAAAGCACATCGCTTACTTCTACTCCAACGGCGATCCGCAGGTAAATCTCACGCAGGCGTACCTTACTACGCCGGCGGGGGGCGTCGGGTTGGCGTTAGGATCCTCGCTGGATCGTCCTATCGGCGACGCGGCTTGGGAGGCGGACTCACAGGGCCTCATCGTCACCGTACCCGACCGCCTAACCAATGCGCTTTACCGCCTTCCCCTTCGCGGCGCGCCGCAACGGATCGATATCGGCGGCGTCGTTCCAGGATTTCCGCTGAACACCACCGGCGGCTCAAGCACGCCCGGGCTGGGCCGGGCACTCTCTCCTAACGGCACCATCGTTTTCGTCGGAAGCTCGACGAAGCAGCCGCCCGAGCTTTTTCGCTATTCGGCCGCCGGCGGTACCGCAAAAGTGACCGACTTCAACGCCGCATTGACGCAGTACGATTGGGCTCGTGCCGAGGCGATCGCCTTTCCAACCACGACCGGCGTCACGGCTGACGGCGTGCTTTACTATCCGCCCGGTTTTTCCAGTAGGCGAAAGTATCCGCTCGTCGTTTACATTCACGGCGGCCCCGACGATCCGACGATGCTTTGCTTCGATTTTTGGGCGCAAGTGATGGCCGCGCGCGGATGGCTCGTTCTCCGCCCCAACTATCGCGGTACGCCGAACCTCGGGATCAAGTATCAGCGCGCGATTCTCTACGATCCCGAAGACGGACCCGGCAAAGACATCATGTCGGCGCTAAGAGCGATTCGCGCGCGAGGCATCGTCAACGAATCCCGCTTGGCCGTCTCGGGATGGTCGTACGGCGGCATCATGACGGCCTGGATGATCTCGAAGTACCACGTGTGGAAGGCAGCCGTCTCGGGTGCTTCGGTCAACGATTGGATTACCGACTACGGAACGGCCGACGACAGCCTGGGCGACGCCGACCTATTCCACGGCTCCCCGTTCGTGAAGAACAATGCGCCCGAGTGGCGACGCGCTTCGGCTATAACCTACGTACGCGACGTGAATACGCCGGTGCTCCTGCTCTCCGACGTAGGCGACAACCGCGATCCGTTCGCAACCACCTCGATGTATTGGCGCGCGCTGCGCGACAACGGAAAGAACGCAACGTTACGCGTCTGGCCGATCGCGGGACATTTCCCCAGCGACCCTGTGCGCATCGCCGACGTCTTTCACTATTGGATCGACTTTCTGGCGCAATACTTGGGCTGAGCCGATCAGCCGCCCATCGCTTTGGCGACGCCCTTTTCCACGTCTTCGGGGGTCATCACCGGCGAGAGATCGATCGTGGCGTTGAGCTCTTGGAAGAGCGGCTCGCAAACCCAGGGTATATCGCTGGGATCTTTCAGATCGAAGACAATGTAACCGCCGCGCTCGCCGTGCCCCACCGCGGTAAAATATGCCGCCTCGGGTTTGAGCTTGTCGAGCGTTTCGGAAATCACCCTCCCTAGCCGGCCGTCCTTGATTGCCGCGTTGCCCGCTTCGGCGGGAATCTCAAACTTCAACATCGTGCGCATAAAGTCGAACCTTTCTCAAGGCGCTAATTGGCAGGCACCCCTATTCGCATGCCGCTCGCTCAAGCCTTTGGCCGGCCCGCTAAGATGGGACCACAAGAGCCCTTGCCCGGCCAAATTCCGGACATTAGATGCGGGCGATGAGGACCGCGCTCGCGAGCGCGACGACGTCCTCACCAATCGCGGCCGGTACCGGACCGATGCGCTCGGTCGCGCGTTCGCGCAACGACAATCCGGCGTAGGCACCGGCGACCGCACCGAGTGCGCCGAGGGCCGCCCCGGCGACGGCGCGTGCCGGAGTGGACCGGCTCACGAACCAGCCGCAAAACGCTCCGCTGACGATGCGTCCGAGCAGCGGGCCCGGCGCGGTTCGCGCCGGCGCTTTGGGGTAGAGATCGGCGGCGTACTCGGCCAGCGCCATTACGGCGAGCACGTTCGCGGCGCGCGACGGCCGGCGCATTAGCAACAGAACCGCCGGCGGAGTCAGGGTGCGCAGACCCGCAACGGCGCCGAGCAACAACGCTACCACGTGCGCGGATCCTTGGCGAGCAGCTGTCCGAAGGTGCGGATCAGCTCGGCGCGGTCGGAGATCTGGGTCGCCAGCCCAGTGATCGTCGGAATCTCGCTCTGCGCTTCGTGGGGCGTTACCGTGGTGAGCAGGCCGAGCGGCGTGGCCGGAAAGCCGGCGACGGTTCGAAAGAGCAGATCGGCCCAAAACGCGTTGGCCCAGCCGAACTCCGGCCGCGTGAAACGCTGAGGGTCGTTGGGGTCGACCGATTCGTGCATCAGACCGTCGAGCGTATCGCTTTTATCGAGCATTACGACCGCTTGTGAAATGTCCGTGCGCGAGGTCGTCGTCAACGCCGCACCGATAATGCCCAGCGGCCAAACCCAACCCTTGGGCGTGTGCGGACTGCCCAAACCCGTCGCATACTTTCCGGTGTAGTAGTACGGATCGTCGACGCTCAGCGTAAATCTGCGCGTGTTGAGATAAACGGGGTCGTTGGTGGAGCACCAGCCGACATACGGCAACGCCGTAAGATTGGGGATGTTCGCATCGTCCATCATATTGTCGTGACCGTAACCGTCGGTCTCGTAGACGTACATCCACCCGCCGTAGCGGGGACTGAACGCGCGCCCGTATCTCAATACGCCGGTCTGGACTCGTTCGGCAATCGTCGTTGCTTGCCGGGCGAGCTCGTCGTCATCGAAGGCTTCGCGCGCGAATCGCGCCAGCAGCCGCATCGCCACTACCGCCATTGCGTTCTGCGGAATGTTGAATCGGTAGGTTACCGGATCGTCGGACGGGCGGAAACCGCTCCAGATCATTCCCGTATCGGGGTTGTACTCTTCGTGCGTCGGTACCGGCTGCGGCCAAGAGTAATGACTGCAGGACGCATGGCGCTGTTCGCACGACAACGTCGCCACGATAGTCCGCATCGCCGTGTGAAGGGCCGGCGTAAAGATCGTCCGGTCACCGGTATTGGCGTAGTAGACGAACACGAGGAGCACCGGCCAGGCCAGCGAGTCGATCTCCCACTTGTCTTCCCAAACGTGGTAATCGGCGTCGAACGCCTCCGCGTAGGGATTGACGAGAATATTCTTTGCGTCGCGCTGAATCACGCCGTTGAATACGCGGCGCAGCGTCCCGAACGAGCTGACGAAACGAATGTACGGTATGGTCTGTGCCGCCGAATCCCGCAGCCACATCGCCGGAATGTCTCCGGTCTGAACGTACGTCGTGCCGTCGCTCTCGCGAAAAAAATTCGTAAAGAAGGCGTGGAACAGGGTCTCGGTCTGAATCGGCCGGATCTCCGAATCTACCGGAACGTTGAGGGTCTGCGCGCGAACCGGCGACGGCGCGCCAAGTACTAGCGCACCGGATAGCAAAACCGAGAAGAGCGTTAAGCCGGCGCCGCGTCGCCGGGTCGCTGGGGTCATTAGGGGCTTATCTCAGAAATGCGGGAGCGTCGTGGAGCGCGCCGCTACCGTTGCGCCACAGCGAGTACTGCAGCGGCTGTTTGGAGTTCATCGACAGCGCGCCGATCCGGCCGCTGGTGTCGAGCGCGATGACGCAGTACATATCCTCGCGTAAGTTCGGCGCGGTCTTGCTCATGTAGCGCATGACCTCTTCGCACGCCTCTTGCGGATGTGCGCCACGCGCCATTGCCTGCACCAGGAACATCGAGGTGCAGTACGCCGCCATGACGTCGCCGTTTCCGGTTGCGCTGGCGGCTCCGGCCGCGGCGTCGGCGTAGTAGCCGCAACCAACGAGCGGCGAATCCGCGACGCGCCCCGGAATCTTCCAGGCCAAACCGCTGGTGGAGCATCCGGCAACGACGTTACCACGACCGTCGATTCCGAGCATTCCCACGGTGTCGTGGTGATTGCGATCGGCCCAAAAAGTTTCGTGGCCGGGCGTGTTCTTCCACTTGAGCCACGCTTCGAGGCTCTTGGGCGTCAGCAGCTGCATGGGCCTGAAGCCCATCTCGATGGCAAACTGCAGCGCTCCATCTCCCGCAATGGTCGTGTGCAGCGTCTTCTCCATCACCAGACGCGCTACCGAGATGGGATTCTTGATCTTATGGAGATTGCAGACGGCGCCGGCGCGATGCTTCGTCCCGTCCATGATGCCGGCATCGAGCTCCACCTCGCCTTGCGCGTTGGGAAGGCCGCCGTAGCCGACGGTATCGACGTTTGGGTCGTCTTCGACGACATTGATGCCCTTCTCGACGGCGTCGAGCAACGACCCGCCCGCGTCGAGAACTTGCGCGGCGCGCGCGTTACCGGGAATACCGTACTCCCAGGTCGTGAGAAAGACCGCACCATTCGACGCTGCTTGCGCGGGCGCGGGCGCAGCGGCGGCCAAGGCGGCGCTTGCGGCGCCGGCTACGATAAAGTCGCGTCGGTCGATCGTCACCATGCGTACGTGTTCCTTCGTGAAGCGTTAGGGTCCCCAAGCCCTTCCGTCAAGCCGGAAGCCGCTCCTACGTTTTGCGAACCGGGATCAGAGCGCGGTTTGGTTTGGAACCCGCGCGAGGGCAACGGCGCCGCGCAACGCGAGCGCGACGATCATCACAGTACCATCTATGATGGCGTAGCCGCCGGCGATGGCCGACGGCGGGTTGCCCGAGGTTACGTTCAGCCACGGCGTGTGCTCGAGCCACCCCCAGCTGCCGAACCAGGTTCCGAAGAGCTCGACGTCGGTCGTTGCGATGAAAAGCGCGGCGAAAAAGGCCCGCCGCGGACTGAAGAGCAGCACGTAGGCAAAGAGCGGGAGCCAGAGTATGCCGTGAACGTCGGTACGGCCGGTGGCCGCCGGCAGCATCGTCAAACCGCCGATCGCCCACGCCACCGCGAGCGTCAGGATCGCAAGTGTAAAGGGGCGCTCGTGGCGGCGAATCAGATCCGTCGCCGCCAAGCCGATGGCGAAAACGTAGATCAAGCCGTGACCGAACGGCACGAACGCCGGAATGCCGCCGAAGCGATAGTGATAGCCACCCCAGACCTGCGAGCCGAGCGCCTCGAAGCCGGTGGCGACGGCAACGCATATCCAGATCGTGCTGCGGTCGGTGGCCGGTAGGCTGCGCGACGCCAGCAAGAGCACGGCGAGCGTTACTGCGCCGATCGCATATTGATCGGGCCACGGCGCGCGGGCGCGTCCGTCAAAGAAGAGCGCCAGGGGGCCATAGACCAAGACGGCTCCCAGCAGCCACCAGGAAGGCCCCGCGCGGCGAGCCTCCACGGGCCTAGAGCTTTACTTGCAGCGCGAAGTAGAGATTTAGCGCGAGCGGATAGTTCCCCGAGGACGAGTCGCCGTACGTCGGCACGAACGAATTCGCGAAATATGGGTTCTGCGGAACGCCGTTGGCTTTGATGTCGTTCGGGCTGGTTCCGTTATAGAAGTGACCGCCATTGTAAAACGTGTTGGAGACGTAACCGCAGATGGAGTTGTTGGGCGGATAGGCGGCGCTCCACGGTACGCTCGAGCCGCCGAAACACTGGTTGAGGAGGTTGGTGACGATCATTTTGCCCGATATGCGCGGGGTAAAGTCGTACGACGCCTGCACGCCCAGATTGAACTGCCAAGGCTGACGGAACTGACCGAACGTATCGAACGTCCCCGTCTGGGGGTTGGGAATGTAGAGGTATCCGGGATTCGTGCCGTCGCTAGTCAGCGCTTTACCGCACGAGGTATAGTCGGCGGTGCGCGGGTTGACGCCTTTGATGCCGATGCTTCCCTGATTTGCGAAGCAGCTGCGTGGGTCGAGGCCCTGGACGTCGGCCGGCGTTCCGTACGTCGTGCCTTCGAGCAACTCGAGCGCCGGCGTCACGGCGAGCTTGTTGTGCCGGTAGTTCAGAACCAGCGCCAGCGTGTTCGGTGAGATATACGGGTAGTCGAGCCCCGGTGCGTACCAGTCGTGGGGACCGAGCAGCGGCTCGGGCGACATGTTGTAATAGGGGTTGAGGATCGAGTTGGAGGGACAGGTGGGTTCGGCTTTGCCCCTGCCGTTGGCCTTATAACACGGTGCTCCGCCTCCCGCCTTGGTCAGCGCGTTGAACTCTTGGATATCCTGGTTGTACTGATCGACGGGACCGACGTTGCTGTTGAGATAGTTATCCCATTTCTCGGCCGAATTGGTGTACGTATACGAGAGAGTTCCGGAGAGACCGTTTCGGCTGAAGTCGCCTTTGGTGACGAGCAACTCCACGCCGTCGACTCGCTGCGTGCCGGCGTTAAACGAGGGCGAAACGCCGAGACTCGGAAGGTCCGGCGTTTCGTAGAGCTGCCCGGTTGCGTACCGATAAAACGGGGTGACCTTCATCGCTACGTCGGTGCCTTTAAAGTGATGCTCGTACGAGAAATCGTAGTTGTTGGAGTACTGCGGCTGCGCCTCGTGCAGCGGCGAACTGTAGCCGAAGGGAATGAAGCCCAGCAGCGTTGAGGCGAGGTTAGGCTGCGCGGTATCGTACTGGATCTCGTAGTTCTGCGGCTGCTGCGCGTAACGGCCGGCCGAAACCCGAAGCACGGTATCGGGATTGACCGTGTACGTCGCCGAGACGCGGGGCAGAATATACGCGACGGAGTAGCTCGACGGGTAGTCGTTTGTCAGCAGGATGCCGTCGGTGCCGTTGGGATGGACCGTCTGCACCGGCGTTCCCGTCGACTTGTCGACCGGGCACTTGAAATTCACAAACGGCGTGTAAAAGTAGATGCTCTGCGGCGGCTGCGGCACGAAGATGGGCTGGCGCGTCACCGGATTGACGCAGAACTCTTTCTGCGCCGCGGCGAACCAGAAGTTGCTCGCCGGATTGTTGGTATCGGCTAAGCCGTAGGTGTCGTTCTCGAAGCGCACCGCGCCGTTGACGACCCACCGGTCGTCGGGCCGCCATTGATCGCTCAGCGAGGCCTGCGTGATCTTCGGCACGACGGCGTTGATATCGGCCATATTGCCGAGATAGGTCAGCAGCATCGAGGCGCCGGCCTTGCAGGCCGGTGAAGACCCGCTCAATTCGCCGTCGGCGCAGGGGTCCTGACCGTCGAAGCCGCCGTAGGGCGCATCGAAGCGCCCTTGCGAAACGTACTTGTTGCACGGCGCCGGGTCTCCAACGTGATATCGCGGACTGCTGTAGGTGGCAAAGCATTCCGATCCGTCGGTGAAATTGCTCACCTGTTGCCGAGCGGTATTGTCGTAGTTGCGGTTGGCATAGCGCAGCGTATTCGAGGTTAGGTACGACACCATGCCCTGGATCAAATGCTGGTTGGAGATCTGGTCGGCGAACTGCATCTCCAATCCGCCCGTATGGGCGTCGACCACGTACTGGTAGTTGGTAACGCCGAGCGATACGTTATTGCCCCAGCCGTTTGCAGTGGCACGATTCGTATTCGAATAAAACGTGTAGCCGAAGAGCCGCACGTAGGCGTTGGATCCAATGTTCTTTTGATACTGAAGCTTCAAGATGCTTGCGGTGTCCCAGCGTCCGTCGCGATAGTTCGACGGGATAACCTGTAAGATTTGATTGCCGTGAGCGTTGAGCGGACAGGCGCCGGGAACGTCCGTTACGTTAGCGCAGCGTCCCGTCGGCGAACCCGGATAAAAATAAGCGATGGGTTGCGCCGACGCTTTGGCGAGCCACGGCGTATTCCCCGCATACGTATACGCGTCGCCCCAGCTGTTGACGTTGCCGGCGTAAAAGTCGGGCGGGTGCTGCAGCAAACCGTTGTTCTCGATGCCCAGGCCGAGCGGGCCGGAATCGTTGAGGCTCGAATAATCCTGAGTGAAGTTCGCCGACGACATATAAAGCAGTTGGACGTCGTCGCGCCCGGCGTCGTTACGGTGCGGGATGCCGACGTGAAAGTTAGCGACGACGTTGCGGCTGTCGAACGTTGCCGGCTGTCCGTAGTTCGATGGGTACGAGCCGAAGCAGCCGGGATCGTTGGATACCTGATTCTTGACGGGGTTGCTGTAGGTTGTGTTGTTCCGGCAGTCCGGATAGACCGCCGGCCAAAAGGGAAGCTCGGTCGTGACGTACGACGGCCAATAACCGTACGGAATCGTGTCGATCAAGCTGGCGCCGTTGTACTGATCGAAGTACCGGAAATCTTGATTGGTGCCGCTGATGCCCACGTAATACGAGAAAAGACGGTCGGGCGTCGAGCCTCCCGCTTCGATGTCGAGGTCGTGGTAAAAGACGGGCGTCCCGATCGTGATATCGCCGGTTGCATATCCCGGATAGGTTCCGGTCTTGATCACTTGGTTGATGAACCCGGCAAGGCCGGTCGCGTTCGCGTCGGCCTCGCCGCCGCCCGTATAAATTTGCAGTTCTTGCTGGCCGAGCGTGCTCTCAGAGTTTCCGGGGTAGTTGTCGAACGAGCGGTTAATCGGAACGCCGTCATATTCGTAGCCGATCTGATCGTAGTAGCCGCCCCGAATATAAACGGTCTGATTGACTCCGACCTGGTTTGGCGGGACGTAGGACCCCGGCATCGCGGCGATCGCCGAGTAGGCGTTGTTGAGACCGCCGCCGCCGCCGAGCGTCGCGGCCGCCGCGGTAAGGCCGGGGTTGACCGAGTAAACGTCGGTGCCGGTTCCCTGCCGCACCGGGCTGAGCGACGAACGCGACGTGACGCGGGCAATCTGTTTGAGGCTTTTCTGCAACGTAATCGGCAGCGAGACGCTTTGGTCGGCGAATACCGAGACGCCGGTAACCGACAACAGGTCGTACCCCGCGTGATCTGCCGAAATGGTATACGTGTCGGGCGCCAGGGAGATGAACGTAAAGCGGCCCGACGCGTCGGTCGTCACTTTCGCAATCTGAGACGGGCTCGTGGCCGTGACTTGCGTGCCGGCAATCGGGGCCTTCGTGGTCGCGTCGACCACGGTTCCCGCGATCGCGCCGGTCGTTCCCGCCGTCGCCGGTTCTACTAAGCAAAGCAACGATGCAACGGCGATAATTGCGCCCACGGCGCGACGTGCGAAACGAGCCCTCATTGTGATCTCCTTGAAGCAGCAAAGAGGCTCTTAGAAGCAAAGGGCGCAATGCTCCTCTAAGAAGCTCGCTCGATAAGTTGGAGGGAACGATGAGAGGCTTACTTTACCGCCGGGCCTTTGGCGCGGCGGTTGCCACCGCGCTCTTGACGGCATGCGGCGGAAGCGGTGCACCAAGCACCGTAGCGGTGCCCCAAACTGCGTTTTCAACAAACGCCGGAGCCACTATGACGCGAAACGTCAGCGGCGAATACGCCGGAACGATAGACGACAATCAGGACGGCACGACGACGGCGACCGCGGCGCTGGCGCAATATAGCGACGGCGTCGGCGGACCGTTTACCATCGGCACCGGCTCGTCTTCATTGGTTTCATCGATCGCGTTTACACTCGACGGAAAGAATCTCAGCGGCACGCTGGTAAAGCCGGGAACCTCGGCTTGTTCGTTCGCCACGAGCGCCACCTATAACAGGTCCAACCGACGGCTCGCCGGATCGTACTACGCGATCAGCGGGTGCTCCGGCGAGCAAGGGACGTACACGCTCAAACGCAAGTGCTACTACCAGCGCGCCGGTGATCCGCGAGTAAAACCCCTTCACGGTCCGCAACCCTGCTAGGACGATAGAGCTGCGCTAACGGCCTGCGCCTCGCTCCACGCCGCACCTTCGGCAAGGAGCAGCGCGACTTCGTCCGGCGAGATGACGCGTTCGATCGCGGCGCGGAGCTCGTCGACGATTTGCTGCTCGTATTCTGCGCGCTGCCAATCGGCAGCGCGCAGCGCTTCTTCAGCAAAGCCGATCAGTCGCGCGGCGCGCGCGTGGTCGCTCGCCGCCGCAATCGCGGCAAGATGCGAGATCGAAATTCCGACCAGAACCCGGTGATGCGCCTTGGAGGCTAGTGCGAGCGCCTCGCGGGCGTGCGCTTCGGCGGAGGCGGCGTCGCCGATCGCTAAGAAACAGCCGGCGACGTCGCTCTCGAGAAACATCGTCACCAGGTTGCGGCGATCGAGTTCGATGGCCGCGAGCATGCGTTGCGCGGCCTCGCGAAAGTTGCCGGAACGAGCCTCCCATTGCCCCCACCACGTCAGCGCACGCGCCGTGTCGTCATCGCGGCCGAGAGTGCGAAAGATTTCGACGCTCTCCTGGTAGCGAGCCCGTACTTCGGCGGGGCCGTCACCGGCGAAAGCCCCGGCGCAGCGCCGCAGGATATCGGCAAGAAGGCGCCGGTCGCCGAGTCCGCGCGCGATGCGCAACGCCTCTTCTGCCGCTTCTCTTGCGTCGCGGTAGCGGCCTAACGGCGCGTAGCGGGCCGACACTTGAGAAAGCGCGCGAGTAAGTCCGCGCGCGTCGCTTGCCTCGCGGTAAAGCGACGTAGCGCGCAAGGCCTGTTCGAGGACTTGCTTGTTGGCGCCAAGATTACTGAAAAGCATCGAGAGCCCGTAGCGCAGTCGCGCCTCAACGTCGCGCGAAAGCTCGACGCCGCTCGTTAAGACTCGCTCGCACCAATCGGCGCCTTCGGCGAGCAGCGAGAGGCGTAGAAAAATCGGCGTGGCGTCGGCCACGAGGCGCGCGCCGAGCTCGAGATCGCGTCCCTCGCCGACGCTCCACTGCAGCGCGGAGCGGATATTCGGGAGGTCGCGCTCCATTCGCGTAAGCCAATCGGCTGCCGGTCCGTTCTCCCACTCGCCGTATGCCGAACCGGCAAACGCACCAAACGCAACCCCATGCCGATGCTTCGTCTCCGGTGCCTCGCCCGACTCGGTCAGCTTCTCCCAGGCGTACTCGCGAATTGGCTCGAGTAGGCGATATCGCCTCTCGCCGTCCGGGGATTCGGCAACGACGAGCGATTTGTCGACCAGCGATCCAAGCAGCGCGAGCACGAACCCTCGAGCGGCGTCGCGCTCGTCGCACACGACGCTTGCGGCAGCGAGCGTAAAGCCGCGCGAAAAAACGGCACAGCGGGAAAGCGCGCGCCGCTCGTCGGCGGCGAGCAGATCGTAGCTCCAATCGATGAGCGCTCGCATCGTCTGCTGCCTGGGCCGCCGGTCTCGTCCGCCGGCAAGCAGACGCAGCTCCAGATGCTGGGCAAGGTCGCCAATCGAGAGCGTGCGAATGCGCGCGGCGGCGAGCTCGATGGCAAGCGCGATCCCGTCGAGCCGCTCGCAGATCTTTTCGACCTCGGCAGCATGCTTTTCCAACGAAAAATTACGGTCGACGGCGCGTGCGCGGTCGGAAAACAGCGCGACGGCCGCGGCCGCGTCGAGCGAATCCAGACGGTAGACGCGTTCGTCGGAGACGTCGAGCGCCTGACGGCTCGTAGCGAGAATCGAAACGTGCTGCGAGCGTTCGAGAATGCGCGTGGCTACCTCGGCAACTTCGGCGACGAGATGCTCGCTGTTGTCGAGCAGCAACAGCAGATCGCGCCTTTCGAGATGGGCGAGCAAGTCGTCGAGCGGCTCGACACCCGGCGACGGCTGCGCTCCGAGGACGGTCAGCAGCGTGCCGGCAATGAGCGAGGCATTCCCGACCGATGCGAGATCGGCGAGCCAGACACCGTCGGGCTCGTCGGCGAGGCGCGCGGCCGCAACTTCCAGCGCGAGGCGCGTCTTACCAATACCGCCGGCACCGACGATCGTTACCAAAGCGCCGTCGTCAAGAAGCGCGTCGATACGCGCGACGTCGTCGCGACGTCCGACGAAGCTGGTGCGCTGCCGCGGAAGGTTGTTCGGCGGCGTTTCCAGCGCGCGCAACGGCGCGAACTCGCTGCGAAGCCCCTCGCCCATCGGCTGAAAGACGCGCTCGGGCTCCTTGATGTCGCGCAGCGGAAGGGTGCCCAATCGTCGCAGCGATATTCCGGGCGGGAGCGCCGTCACTGCCAAATCGGCAGCGACCCCGGTGAGAAGGATCTGCCCGCCGTGACCGGCGCCGAGCAGTCGCGCGGTGCGATTCACGGCGGAGCCATAGTAATCTCCGGAGCGCTCGTCGGTTTCGCCGGCGTGAACCGCCATTCGAACGCGCAGGCCGCCGACACCGTCAAAGTCTTCGCTGCCCAGACGGCGCTGCACGTCGATCGCCGCTTCTAGCGCCTCTTCGATCGTCCAAAAGGCCGCGCAGAACGCGTCGCCGATCGTCTTGAAGACGTAACCGCGCCGTGCTTCGATCGCCGAGCGAACGATCTTGTCGTGGCGGCGCAGAGCGTCGCGCATCGCGGCAGCATGACTCTCCCACCGCCGCGTGCTGCCCTCGATATCGGAGAACAAGAAGACGACGATGCCACTCGGAAGCGAGCCGGTCTGCACGGTGGTATCCTTCGACTCCGCCGGCTCGCTATGCTGCGGCGTGAATGACAACGGGGCGGAGGCACGGAAGCCGTTCACGCTACGGAAGGAGGCTCGGTGGCATGCAGTCGCATCGGTCGAAAGAAATTACCGTCAAGGTCAACGACGTGCGGGAACTCTTCGCGCAGCGCGCGTTCGACCCGTTCGCCGACGAACCCGAAGGCCTCGAGAGCATCGCCGAGATGGCCCGGCTTCCGCATCTGGTCTCGAAGCTCGATACGATACGGCTGCGCGTCCTCGTGCCGTCGAGCACGCTCACGCCGCAGACGGAAAGCCAGGTGCGGCGCGCTCTAGAACGCTACTGCAGCCACGCCGTCGGCGAGGCGCGGCGAAAGCTGGCGGCGTTGCGATGGGTCGGCCTACGCACCTTTGCCATCGGCTTTGCGTTCTTCGGGATCAGCTTGGCGGCGTCGACCGCGGTGAACAGGATGCTCTTCATTCCCGACGCGCTGCGCACGCTGGCGGCCGAGAGCCTCATCGTTGCCGGTTGGGTTTTGCTGTGGCAACCCCTCGACACGCTCGTCAGCGGATGGTGGCCGCATTGGGAAGAGGAACGCACGTTTCGCGCGATCGGAGCGGTGCCGATCGACGTTCGCGGTTACTGAGTTACGGCGTAGTTAGGCTTTGGCGGTGCGCGGGCGCAGCCGCGTTACCGTTGACGGCTTCGCGAGTATCGAGACGAGCTCGGCACGGCTCTTGACGTTGAACGTTTGGAAGAGCTGGGCGATTTGATTGCGTACGGTGTTCGGGCTGCGGCCGAGCACGCGAGCGATCTCCGAATTGCGCCGGCCGGCCCGAACCAGTTCGAGAACTTCACGCTTTGCCGGCGGCACGAGCTCGAGCGATGCGAACGACGCGTTGGTAGCTTCGCCGATTCGTCGAGCGATCCAACTCTCGGGCCAGGGCGCGATCTTGCGCGTTGCGCGCTGCAACCACCGGCGGTCGCGCGTCGCTTCAAACAGCCGGAGCGCGCAGAGCGCGGCGCGCCATCCGTAGTCAAAATCTTCGTAGATCGACCACGCTTCTGAGAGCGCCGATTGCCCTTCGCCGGAGTCGCCAAGCCGCAACCACGCGAGGCCTTGAGAGTAGGCTTCCAGACCCCGAATTCGCGGGTCGGTGCCATACGAGAGCAACGGGATCACCGACGCGGTGAGCGAGCGGTAGCGCGCGAGATATTGCTCGGCTACGGCAGCGTCTTCCTCGGCGAAGAGTTCGGCCAGTACGAGCAGCGCCGAGCGCTCTTCACCCGTGACGTTCCACGAAAGGCTCTGCGCCAAATCGTGAGCTTCTTGGAGCAGCTCCACCGCAAAGGCGTTCTCGCCGGTGTTCCTAGCCAGCAACGCGCGGTCGGTTAAGCAAAGGACGCTCCAGTGTTCCGACGGTGCGAGGCGCGCGGCGGCCTTGAAGCCCGCGAACGCCGCAAGCTCGTTGCCCGACAACTCTTCAATCGACGCAAGGAAGCGCGTAACCTGAAACCGTTCGAGGGTCAAGCCGCTCGTCCACGGCAGCGCTTCGTAAATTCCACGAACGCGTTCGACGACTGCGCCCAGCGGCAGCTCGCGACAAAGAAGTGAGAGCGTGAATAACGCGTTAGCGCGATAGTATTGATCGGGCTGGTCGGAAATATCGAGCTCGTCGAGCGCCTTCTGCAACTCGTCGACCTGTCGCAGCACTTCGCCGCGCCGCAGCGCGATCCACGAAAGGAGGACGTGGGCGCGGGCCCGGTTGTTCGCGTCCTTGGACTTGAGTTGCGGCAGCGTCGCGCGCTCGGCCTCGCGATAATCGTGCTGCATCCAAGCGGTGACCGCCCGGTAATAAATCGCCTCGTCATAGAACTGTTCGCCCGGCTGTAAATCGATCAGGGCGCGGTCGATCAGCCGGCGGCCGGCGACGAAGTCGCGCGTTAACGCAAGCGCTGCGCCGAGTAGTACGTCGCGCGCGAGGCGCCGCTCGCGCGGCTCCTGCGGGAAGTCCGAGAGGAGCCCAATGACGTCCACGTAACGTCGCTCGCGCAACGCCAAAATCGAGGACGCCAGTACGGCCTCCGCGGTGTCGCTCGCAGCAACAAGCAAACTACAGCGCTCGTAATCAGCAGCCCGTAGGGCTTTTTCAAAAGCGCTGTCGTCGAACCTGGAGCGACCTAAACTAACGGTCGTCAGCATGTTCCTAATACAGATTATAGAGCAAGGATACAGGGCCGGCAGTCACCCGCCGGTCCTCCCCCCTTCTAGAGGAGGTTCACCTTCGCCTCTCGAGCGATCAAACACAGTTCCTCGACCGGCGGCGCCAGCCGAGGAACTGACACGCTTTGCTAGTGAGGCTTTACGATCGGGCCGCCGCCTGCAGAGTCAGCAGGTTTGATCCTCTTTTTCGCATTGGGCTTGATCGGACCGCCGCCTGCAGAATCGTTAGGCTTGATCGGACCGCCGCCTGCGGAATCGTTAGGCTTGATCGGACCGCCGCCTGCGGAATCGTTAGGCTTGATCGGACCGCCGCCTGCGGAATCGTTAGGCTTGATCGGACCGCCGCCTGCGGAATCGTTAGGCTTGATCGGACCGCCGCCTGCGGAATCGTTAGGCTTGATCGGACCGCCGCCTGCGGAATCGTTAGGCTTGATCGGACCGCCGCCTGCGGAGTCAGCGGGGTTGATTCCTCGGAGGTGCGGCCGCACTACGATGGGGCCGCCGCCCACAGAATCCATCGAATGCATCGCAGCAGACTGACTCGCAGGAAGCATCGTTCCGCCGGCCATGCCGCCAGAACAGCCACCAAGTAACGAGGCAGAAATTGCAAGTGCGACGCCAACGACGATCGTCTTAGTCATTGCAGTTCTACGCCTTTCGGCGCCGAAAGGCGCCTGGAAGCACGGGTGCTAGTACGAATATACTAGTACCAAAAGGCCACTCAAGGATAGGTCGCTTGGCAAACCTTGCATATTTTAGATAAACCTAGCGAGCTATCGGGCCTGGAGCGCGCTGGGGAAGCGCCAAAGCGCTCGGCGGCCTTCTTTGGCCCCGCTTCCTTCGACAAAAGTCTCCCGCGCCACCCCGATCGCTAGCTCGAGGTCGCGTCATGACTCACTTTTCTCTCGTTTTAAGGCGCTCGCGCGAGACTCTCGCCGCGTTAACGCTGCTCCTTCCTGCCGCCCCGAGAGGCGTGTAGGCAGCACGCCGACGCTCGGCGATTGGGATGGCCCCGGATTACCTCGATTCGACGTGCTCGACAACGCCAAAGCAACGGCCGGCTCTACCTTACTAAGACCGTCAGAACTGCTCAGATCCGCTTCGCTTCGAGCATCGAGAACCACGCTCGGGTACTAGGGCGAATTCCACGGCAACAATCGTGCATTCATGGCGACGGAAAGTAGCGAGGGAAGCGAGCGGAAGCACACCAACGGGCCGCAGGATTAGCCTCGTCAGGCTAGGAACGACGGCGGGCATGTCGAGTGCAAAGTCGAGATTAATTGCCGCGTCGGTTGCGGCATCCGCATTGACGATCGCAGGATGCAACGCCGGCGGCGTCGCGCCGACACTCGCGCCCAGCGGCGCGGCGAGTGCAAACGTCCGGCAGGCAGCGTCTCCCGACGCGACAACGACCTATGCTTACACATGTCAGAACATCGGCGCTGCCGATTGTCTCGTCTTTAAAGGCACCAAGCTCTACAAGACTATCAAGACCGGTCTCCAGAGCCCGTTAGGCGTTGCAGCCGGAAAGGACGGCCGCTTCTACGTTTCCGACCAGTACGCTCAAGCGATCCTAGTCTTTTCCGCGGGCGGTAAATCGCTCGTCGCGACGATCGACGACGGCGGCAACGTCCCGGTCGACGTCGCCGTCTCCGGCGACGCACTCGCCGTAGCCAACCAGCACTCGATGACCTATTTCGCAGCCGGCGCGAGCAAGCCGACGCGCACGCTCAAGGATCGCGATCAAACGGAGGGCACCGGCGCCGCTTTCGACCTCAAAGGCAACTGCTATTGGAGCTTAACCACCAAGAGTTCCGGCGCGCAAGTCGACGAGTTTAAAGGTTGCAAAGGAAAGCCGCAGCGTCTTAAGCTCGCAGGCTCGCCGTACGGCCTAGCCTTCGACGGGAGCGGCAACCTATGGTACACCAGTTCGTTGTCGAGCCCCAGCGGCGTCTATAAGTGTAAGGGCGTCGGCTCGTGCACGCTGGTTTATAGCAGCTTCATCAATCCGCAATTCGTCAACTTCGCGGGTGACTTCAAGAGCATTTGGGTCAGCGACTCGGGCAACTACCAGTCCGGCGCCTTCCTCTATCAGATCAGCACCTCCAACGGCAAGGTGCTCAAGAAGATCAGCAAAGGCCTCTCATTCTTCGATCCGCCAACGGGAGTAGCGTCCGGCCCCGGTCCGCTGTAGGCAAACCGGGGCGGCGCCGTTCTACTGTAGGTCGGGCGGGTGGCCGCTCGACGACTGATGCATGAAGTACCGTTGATCGTACGGCGACTTGATCGGCACGAACTTGCGCGGCGGCTTATTGAAGTCGAAGGCATCCGCCGCGGGTGAGGTAGCGCGCGCGTCGCTGGCCGAGAGTTGCGGTAACCCGAACTCATCCTCGACGAAGCGCAGTATGCTGCCGTGCTCGTATTGGACGTGCGAAACGTAGCCCTTCTTTGCGTACGGCGAGATGATCAGCATCGGAATGCGCAAGCCTAAGCCGTCGTAGTCCAGCATCTGGGGAGGAACGGGATCGAACCAGCCGCCGTAGTCATCCCAGAAGATGAAGATCGCGCTGGAATCCCAGTACTTCGATTCACCGACGGCATCGACCACTGACGCAACCCACGAAGGACCGGTCTTGGAGTTGCTGCCGGCATGGTCGGAGTTCTCCCAGGTCGGGGTGATCCAACTCACCGTTCGCAGCTTACCGTTGGAGATGTCGCTGAAAAACTGCGTCTGCGGCGTGATGACGTCTTGACTCCAGTCGGGCCCATAGTAGATATGCCGGATGGCCTGATAGGCGCTCCAGATGCCGAAATCACCGGAGAGCGTCGCGGTATAGAAACCCCACGGCAGCCCGGCGCTGTCGAGCTCGTCGCCCAGCGTGGTATTGTCGAAACAGGCCTGCTCGGAGCCGTAAGGGATTTGGCGCTCCTGGCCGACGATCGAAATCGTGTCGCCGGTACCGCCCTCGCAACCCCAGTCGCCGCTGGGATAGTTAACGGCGGAGCTGGCCTGCCCGGCGATAATATATTGGTGCGAGATGAAGCTGCTCGCATCGAAGTTCGAAGCGAACATCTCGTCGGCCAAAACGTATCGCTTGGCCATCTGGAAGTACGGCTTCGTTTCAGAGTGAGGAACGTAGCTGTACTGAGGATCGGGGTGGGGACATTGCGGCTGGCCGCGGCCGCCGCAACCGACGTACTCACGGTTGAAGCCGTTCATTTGGCAGTTCGTGCCCGGAATGCTCCCCGTTCCGTTGCAGGCTGCAAAGAAAGAGTTCGAGCTGTGATCGAGATCCCAACTGGTCGCGATCGAGATCGGCAGGAGCTTGATCTTGTTGCCGTTGCTGTCGTAGCCGAACTTCGCCGTCTTGGCGCCCTTGTAGCCGTAGAACAGGTTGTTGAAGCTGCGGTTCTCTTGGATGAGGATGATGACGTGCTTGATCTTCCCGCTCGAGGAGTGGTGATGGGCGGCCGGCCTCACGCCCGGCAGCAGCGGAGCCAAGGGCGTTCCGGCGTTGTTGCTACATGCGGCGAGAGAGATCGCCGCGGCAAACGCGGCGGCGATCCTAACTGCTACTCCCAATCCGGTATCCTCTGATCGACGGCTTGGTGCATGAAGTATTCTTTACCGAAAGGTGCCTTGATTTTTTTGAACTTTCGCGGAGGCTTGTTGAAGTTGAAGCAATCGGCGGCAGGCGACGTGGCGCGCTGATCGCTCGCCGCTAGCTGCCCGAGGCCGAAGTTATCCTCGATGAAGCGCAAGATGCTGCCGTGCTCGTAGTGCACGTGCGAGACGTGATGTTTCTTCGCGTAGGCGGAGATGATCAGCATCGGAATGCGCAAACCCAGACCGTCGTAATCGACGAGATCCGGCGCTTCGGAGTCGTACCAGCCGCCGTAGTCGTCCCAAAAGACGAAGATTGCGGTGTTATTCCAATACTGCGACTCGCCGATCGTGTTGACGATGGTACTGACCCACGAGGGTCCGGTTTTGTTGCCGCAGCCGGCGTGGTCGGAGTTGGCGCAGGTTGGCGTGACCCAGCTCACCGTGCGGAGCTTGCCGCCCGTAACGTCGCTCAAGAACTTGTTCTGCGGCGTAATGATGTCGGCGTTCCAGTCAGGACCGTTGTAAATATGGTTGATTGCTTGGTATGCGCTCCAGATGCCGCCGTCGCCGTTATAACTAGAGGTGTAGAATCCCCACGATAGTCCTGCGGCATCGAGCTCGTCGCCCAGCGTGTTGGGATCCCAGCAGACGACTTCCGAGCCGTAAGGAATCTGGCGCTCCGGCCCTACCTCGGAAATCTTGTCGCCGCCGCCGCCCGGACAGCCCCAATAGCTGCCGGGATAGTTGACCGCGGCTTCGGCCTGGCCGGAGATAATGTACTGGTGCGAGATAAAGCTGCTTGCGTCAAAGTTCGACGCGTACATCTCGTCGGCTAAGACGAACTGCTTGGCCATCTGGAAGTACGGCTTGATCTCGCTCCTGGGGACGTAACTGTATTGCGGATTGGGATTGGGGCAGCCCGGCTCCCCGCGACCGCCGCAACCCACCCATTCGTTATTGAAGCCGTTCATCTGGCAGTCGGTACCGGGATAGCTTCCGGTACCGTTGCACGCGGCAAAAAACGAGTTGGAGCTGTGGTCGATATCCCAGGTCGTCTCCAGCCCCACCGGCTGAAGCGTGATTTTCTGGCCCGTCGACGTGTAACCGTACGTGGACGTCTTTGCGCCGGGGTAACCCATGAACAGATTGTTAAAACTGCGGTTTTCTTGAACGATAATAACGACGTGCTGGATCGGGCTGCTCGAGGCGCGGCGATGCAGCCGTTGATTGGGGTTGTGCCAGGAGGATGCTTGATTTACTGCGGACAGACTCGGAGTGGGACTTAGTCCGCTGTGACCGTTGCAGGCTGAGAGAGAAAGAGCCACGGCCACAATGCTGATAACCCGGCTCGGGCTGGGAACACAACGCATGAGCGTTCTCCTTTGTAGCAGCGTTTGAACGAATCGAAGCTACGACGAATCTCGCACGAAATCCCATGGCCGTGTTGAGCGCTCGCACGTCATCAATGATGACGTGTATCATCTTTTTGGAAAGTGTTAGCCGTTGCGAGCCGGCCCGGAGAACTGCATACGGATGCGCGTACCTCCCGTAGTTTCGATACTGGTCTGACCGGCGATGGCCGCAATAATTCGCAGGCCGAAGCCGCGCCCCGGTAGCGGATCGCGCACGATGAACGAGCCGCGATCGCTGACGTCAACGCTAAGCGTCCCGCCGTAGTCGAGACGAGCCAGCAGTTCGAGGACGCGAAGTGTCTCGTCGCTGACGTCGGCGTACGCATGTTCTACGGCGTTGGCCAAAGCTTCGCCGGCCGCGGTAATCACGTCGTCCTGCTCGCCACGCTCGAAGCCGAGCACCTCTAAGAACGCGGCGAGGGCATGGCGGATCGGTGGAACGTAGCGCGGCTGCGCCGGACACTGAAGCCGCAGCTCGGAGGGACCGCTCACGACGGCGCGCCTTTGCTGAGGTATTCCAACGCGGCTTGCGTATCGCTGAAGATCGGGAAGGCGTGGGACAGCCCCGCGTACTGAACCAAGCGAGTAAACTGAGGCGTCTGAATCACCACCGCGACGGGATTGCCCTCGCGCTTGGCCATCACGCAGAAACGCAGCAGTTCCGTCAGCGCGGTAGAGTCGGCGTAGGTAACGCCGGCAAGATCCAGGAGAAACGCGCCGCTGTGGTCGGCGCGGCGCAGAACATCGTGAATCTCGGACTTGCGGCTCACCTCGAGCTCGCCCGTCAAACGAATGGTTTTGATGGTGTGACTTTGGCTCACGCAGTCCTCTCCGCTTCCGTTGCGTCGAAGTCGCGCCTGTTTCCCGCTTCGGGCGGTCCGGCGAGGGTTGGCACGGTTATCGGAATGAAGCGAACGGTCAAGATGGCGACGTCGTCGGCGAGCTTGTGGCGGCTGAAAATCCGTTGGTAGATTCCAAGGGCCGCGTCGGCTTCAGGCATCGCGGCGGCGGCGCGCACGGCGTCGAGGAGATCGGCCTCGCCGCGCATCACGTCGCGCGAATGTTCGATCACACCGTCGGTGTAGAAGACCAGCATCGCGCCGGGCTCGGTCTGGACGTCGTGGGCGCTGTAAACCGTATCGGCGGCGATACCGAGCGGCAGCGAGCCGACTCCAAGCAGACGCGGAGGACGTCCCGGCTCGATCAAAACGGGCGCGGGATGGCCGGCGGCGGCATACGCAACCCGGCATCGCCGCGCGTCGACGAGCCCGACGATTGCCGTGATCACCGGCGATACGCCATCGTACAACTCGGCGTTGACGCGCGAGAGAATGCGCCCGGGATCGGGATCGATCAACGCCGCCGATATAACGTGCTGCCGGGCTGCGTTCATTGCCACGGCCGCGCCGATTCCGTGACCGGTCACGTCGCCGATGGCGATGAGAAGACGCTCCTCGGGAAGGGCGACCGCATCGTACCAATCGCCGCCGACATGGGCTTCCTCCGACGCCGGAACGTACTTCGCACTCAACCTCAGTCCGCCAAGCTCGGGCAGGCCTCGCTGGTCGAAGGCCTTTTGCAGCGTGTCGGCGATTCGCTTCTCGGCTTCGTAGGCGGCACCAATCTCCGCAGTTCGGCGCCGCTGCTCTTCGGTCTCGATGCGCTCCTGCTCTAAGCGAATGGCCAGGCGATACTGCTGCGTCGTAAAGAGCGCGGCGGCAACGACCACCGCGGCGACGGCGCCGGCGGCGAAGAGCCCAATGCCGAGAATGGCGCGCTCGACGCGCTCGTCGCTACGCGCTTCGCGGCGCGCGAGCAGGCCGTCGACCATCGCCATGTCGGTACGGAAGCGATCGATGAACGACTTTCCGCGTACCTCAAGCGCGGCATTTGGCCGGCGCGCGGCGAGCAGCGGGAAAGCTACCTCGGCGAGCCAGCGCGCGTTGGCCTGCGTTGCGTCGGCGAGCGGCGGGAAGGCGTCGTTGAGGCGCATCGCGACGAGCAGGCGGCGCAGCTTGCTTAGCGAGGCCGGCAGCGTCGCCCGTCCGCTATAGTAAGGCTCCAGGAGAATCGTGCCGCGCGCCGCGACGTAGCCGCGCATGCCCGTCTCCTCGTCGAGTTGCTCGCGAATGATCTCGGCGACGAGAATGCGCGCCACGCGAACCCGCTCCGCGCCGCGAATCGAGCGCACCACGACCGTACGAAGGTAGAGGCCGCCGGCGATTAGGGAGACGACGACCAGTGCCAAGACGACCAGCGTCAGCACCAGCCGGGCGTGAATGCGGCGATCTACGCTCAATGCCCTAAATGCCATCCGTGGCGCTCGCAGCGATAGGGGCGCAGGCTCTTGCTCGTCCGCGGAATGGCACGCTCGGCGTCCTTCTTCGTTTCAAAACTTGCTTTCGGAGCGCCGTTGCTCTTAAAGCAGGAACGCGGCCCGCCGCTCTTGCGGGTCACGCTCACTCTTCACCATCGAAATAGTCGAGGGAATCGGAGCGCAGGTTATGGCGTTGCGGAGATTGCACGCCCCACTTGCCGCTATCGGGATAGTGGAACGATTCGCCGATGGGATTGTCGGCAACGACGTAGATGACGAGGTCCTCGCCGGCGTCGTTGAAAAACTGATGCGGTTGACCCGGCTCGAAGAGGCAAGCGTCGCCGGCGACGACCGGCGACGTTCCGTCGGCGTGACGCACGGTGCCGCTGCCGGAGATTACGTGGTAAAACTCCCACTGCGCGCTGTGGGAATGGTAGGGATACGGCGCCTTTCCCGGAGGAATTCGCAGGATCTCGACGTCGAAGGGGTGGCGTTCGCGCAAGTCGGTCGACTTGGGCTTGCGCCCCAGCGCTTCGGAGATCTCGATGCCTTCGCCGGCAAACTTACCTTTGGGTGACGACCAGCGCGTCGGTCGGACTTCGTTGGTATTGACTTTGAGCATGCCGTTCGGTTCCTTCGCTTATTATGACCAAGTTCTTTGAAATTTACTGGAAACTGTGAATGGCGAGAGTGCGAGCGATGCCCTCGTCGTTGAAACTCCAGATTTTCTCAGCCAGCACGTCGATGCAGCCGCTCTCCTTCTGGAGCGTGCCTTCGACGACGAGCGAGCTTGCCGAGCGAATGGGACGGCGGAACGTTTCGTAGAGCTTCGGACGAACGATCACGTTAACGACGCCGGTTTCGTCTTCGAGGGTCAAGAAGACGAAGCCCTTCGCGGTGCCTGGACGCTGTCGCGTGATGACGAGCCCGCCGACGCGACAAGTGCTTCGCGGCGCGAGACCGGCAAGACCGGCGGCAGGTACGACGCCCAGCTCGCTCAGACGCGCACGAAAATGTTCCATCAGCTGGCCGGCCGGCGTCACGCCGGTCGACCACAGATCGAACGATGCAAGTCGCTTGGGCGAAACGGCTTTAAAACGAACGGACGGTTCGTCAACGTCCATCAGCGCGCCGAGCTCGCCACGCGCCTCGCGTTCGTCCATGCCGCGCAACGCCCACATCGCTTCGCGTCGCGAAGCATACCATGGCGCGAAGGCGCCGGCGATGGCGAGATTCTCGAGCGTTTCGCGCGCCAGCTGCGTGCGCTTGGCGAAATCGCGTACGCCGGCGAACGCGCCTTGCCCGATCGCCGCTTCGAGCCGCTTCCGCTGCGCCTCGCCCAATCCGCGCACGAGATGGAAACCCAAGCGCAGCGAGCCGCCGGATTCCACGTGCGACCAATATTCGCTGGCGTTAACTTCGATCGGTTTGATCGTCACGCGATGGCGGCGAGCGTCGTTTACCAGCACTTCGGTCGAGTAAAAACCCATCGGCTGCACGTTGAGAATCGCCGCGGCAAAGACGGCCGGAAGATGACATTTGAGATAGGCCGACGCGTAAGCCAAGAGCGCGAAGCTGGCGGCGTGCGATTCGGGGAAGCCGTAATCGGCAAATCCTTCGAGCATATGAAAGAGCTGCTCGGAGGCAGCGCGATCGATGCCGTTGGCGACCATGCCGTCGACGAGCTTGTCGCGCAGCGCCTGCATGCGATCGCGCGATCGTTTATGTCCCATCGCGCGTCGCAGCCGATCGGCCTCTCCCGGAGAGAAGCCGGCTGCCTCGATTGCCATGCGCATCCCTTGCTCTTGAAAGAGCGGCACGCCGAGCGTCCGTTCCAGCACCGCCCGGAGCTTGGGATGCGGATAGGTTACGGCTTCGAGTCCCGCGCGCCGCCGCAAGAACGGGTGAACCATCTGCCCTTGAATCGGACCCGGACGAATGATCGCCACCTGCATGACGATGTCGTAAAAACAGACCGGCTTCATGCGAGGCAGCATCGACTGCTGGGCACGCGACTCGATTTGGAAGACGCCGATCGTATCGGCACGCTGGATCATCTCGTACGTCGCGGCATCGTCCGACGGGATCGTGTGCAGCTCCAGCCGCTGCGGAACCGCCTGCGGAAGCCAACGATCGTTGCGAGCAACGCATCGCCGGTAGAGCGTCAGCGCCTCGCGCAGCAGCGAGAGCATCCCCAAGCCGAGCAGGTCGATTTTGATCAATCCAAGATCTTGTAAGTCGTCCTTGTCCCACTGTACGACCGTGCGATCGCGCATCGTCGCCCACTCGACGGGCGCTACCCGCACCAGCGGATCGCGCGTGATCAGCATGCCGCCGGAATGAATTCCGAGGTGGCGCGGAAAGTTTGCGATGCGACGGCAGAGCTCGAAGTGCATCTCCGGACCGGCCTCGTCGGGAAGCTCCTCGCGAGCGTCGAACTCGCGCGCGACGGCGTCGACCTGTTCGAGCGATAACCCCAGCGCCTTCCCGACGTCGCGAATCGCCGAGCGCGTTCTATAGGTGATCACCTCGGCGACCATCGCCGCATTGGAGCGCCCGTAGCGCTCGTAGACGTATTGAATGACCCGCTCGCGATCTTGATGCGCGAAATCCACGTCGATATCGGGAATTTCACGCCGCTCCTCGGACATGAAGCGCTCGAAGAGTAGATCCATTCCGATCGGATCGACCGCAGTAATCCCCAACGCGTAGCAGACGGCCGAGTTTGCCGCAGAGCCGCGCCCTTGACAGAGCACGCCGAGCTCGCAGGCTTTGCGCACGATATCCCAGACGATCAAGAAGTATCCAGCCAAATCCATTCGGGCGATAATGCCGAGCTCGTACTCGAGCTGCCGCTCCACGCGCGTCTCGAGCGGCATCGGATAGCGCTTCGCGGCCCCTTCGTAGACGAGCTCGCGCAGCCGTCGCTGCGGCGAACTTCCTTCCGGTACCGGAAAGAGTGGGAACTGTCCGCTCAACCGCTCCAGCCTAAAGCGGCAGCGTTGCGCGATTGCCAGCGTAGCGTCAACGGCTTCGGGATAGCGCGCGAAGAGGCGGCGCATCGCGGCCGGCTTTTTGAGATAGAACTCGGCGTTGGGGCGCAGCCGGTTGGCGGCTCGCGCTTCGTCCAGCGTCGTGCCGTCCCGCACGCAAGAAAGCACGTCGGCCAGCAGCGCGTCGTCTTTATCGGCATAAACGACGGCGTTAGTGGCAACGTAGGGTAATTCGCAATCGCGCGCGAGCCGCACGAGCTGTAAGTTGCGTTGCGTCTCCTGCAGCGTGAGATGCTGCTGGAGCTCGAGATAGAACCGGCCGGGAAAAATTTCGCTCAACCGGCGCGCGTCGCGTGCTGCAGCGGCGGCATCGCCTTTGCTAAGCGCGCGTTCGATGCGTCCGTGCGAACCGCCGGAGAGCGCGACGAGGCCTTCGTTGCAGGCTTCGAGATCCTCCCAGCGCAGTCGCGCATCGGCCTTGCTTCCCCGCATTTGCGCGCGCGATATCAGTTCGCAACAATGCGCGTATCCACGCTCATCCTCGATCAGCAGCACGATCCGCGCGCCGTCTTCAAAAGTCAGCTCGCAGCCGACGATCGCGGCAATGCCGTGCCGGCGCGCGTGCGTCGAAAAACGCACCGCACCATAGAGCCCGTCGCGATCCGTGAGGGCGATCGCGCTTAGCCCTAGCGCGGCCGCGCGCTCGATTAACGCCTCCGGATGCGAGCCGCCTTGCAAGAAGCTGAAGTTGGACCATGCGTGGAGTTCTGCATAGCCTGGCTTTTCAGGCATGGTGGGGGGACGCAGTAGGTTCGGGGACGCTCCTCGTCGTCGCTCCCGGCATCCTGCCTCCGCTCCTCCTCACACGCCCCTCACCCACCGCGTCCCCCCACCATGCCTGACGACGCTATTTATACACATGACGCAGATGCTAAATAAGATTCTTGCCGGAAGACGCAGCAAAAAGGCCTCTATCTTCGAAGACGCGAGCGAATTCATAACGCGTGATCGCGGAGTAAGAAGTTGCAGTCGATCTCCATTCAGATTTGTGTGTCTTCCCATTAAATTGTAAGACATACACGGGCGATACAGTGGGACGAGAGCAGGTATTGAGGTCTGCATGGCTAGTTTGTTAGAGATGGGCGTGGGACGCAGTGGGTGAGGGGCGTGTGAGGAGGAGCGAAGCCAGGATGGCGAGAGCGACGACGAGGCGAGCGAGTTTTTCCGCCGGATGCGGAAAAACGAGCGTCCCCGAACCTACTGCGTCCCACGCCCATCTCTAACAACAACTCACTCATACACACCCCGCAAGTACCAGTGGGAGTTCTGGCGGTAGATCCGGGCAAAGGTTCCGTCTTCGAGGACCACGTCGTATTCGTCGCGCGTAACCGGCGAGGCGGCGTAGGCGCGTTCGTCGATGCGCCACGGGCCGACGCATTGCCGCACAGCCTGCCGGTCGACCATCGCCGGTTCGCCGCCGCTCATCTGCACCGGAACTTCGCGCACGGCGAGCAAACGGAGTTGCGGAACGAGATCGTTTCGAACTTGCGGTTTTTCAAACATGGCGCGAGACGGCGCGGCGAACGGCTCGTAGCTAAAGCGGTCTTCGAGGACGTGCGCCTCGCGCGTTTGCGCGCGCGTAACGCCGCAGCCGAGCACGGCTTCCAGGCGAGCAATGGTGACGGCAATCTTCTGCGGGTCAAGATCGTCCGCGCTGAACAACGATTGCGCCTCGCCTCCTTCTTCTAGCTGCCGAGCCGCAAGTCGCAGGCCGGCGATCGGCGCGTTAAACGTAACACCTTCGAGCTTGGCGCGAAGCATTTCGAACATCGTGCGTTCTTGAGCCGTCGGCATGGCGAGCGGCACCTCGAAGGCGTGGGCGCCGGCATCCTCGAGCTCGACCGCCAAATGCAGCGCTCCGGCGCGCTTACCGCAGCGTTCGAGATCGGTGCAGATGCGCGCCAGCAGCATGCGCAGTGCGAAGAAGACCTGCGCCTCCTCGGCGGCGCGTCCTTCGCCGAAGATCGCGGCTTCGATCGCCACGGCGTGCGGGCGTGGAACGAACGGGCGGTTATCAATGCCGTGCGCGAGTTCGTGCCACCGCGCTGCTGCGACGCCAAAGCGCCGCACGAACGGACCGTGCGCGAGCGCCGCCAGTTCGCCGAGACGCTCGACGCCGAGCAGGCGAAGGCGTTCGACGATCTCGGGTTCGATTTCGAGCACGGGCAACGGCAGCGGCGCGAGGCGTTCGCGCTCGCTTCCCGGTTCCCAGACGCTTCCGTCGGTAAGACGCGCGGCCGCGTAAGCCGCAATCTTATTCGCTCCGGCACCGATGCGCAACCTGACGCCAAAGCGGAATAGCGCGTCGCGAGCTTGCGCGATCCATACATCGGCGCCGCCCGCAATGCCGTGCATGTCTAGAAAGGCGCGGCCGGCGGCGGCATCTTCTACAAGCGGCGAGACCGCATCGAGAGCATCGAGCATCTCCTCCCAAAGACTCCGCTCGGGGACTTCGCCCTCAACGTCAATGCAGAGCAGCATCGCGCATTGCCTGGCATCCAACTCGCACGCGCGCGGTACGTCCGGCCGGCAGACGCGCGTGCTTGCGCACGCCGACGCAGAGCTCGAAGCCGGTGACGCTTCCCCATAGCCCGCGCTCGCCGCGCACGAAAACCCGCTCGAGCGTGCAGTACAGCCGCACTCCCGCCACCGCGCTCAAAGCGGTGCCGGCGCGCCCAGCCACGACGATCAAGAGCACGCCGTTGCGGTGCGCGAGCATCGCCAAGCGCGTCCACAGCGCGTCGCGCAGCGCAATCGCCGGCATGAGCACCAAGCGGCAGATGCGCGAACGCAGCAGGACGTCGACGGCCCGCGCGATGGCCAGCGCCCCGCGGGCGGGCACGACCAGCACGCGGTCGAGACGCACTCCGGCTTCGACCAGGCTCGGCGGGTAAAGCGCGCCATCGTCGAGGATGGCTGCCAGGCTGCGCCGGGTCATGCGAGCGAGCAGACCCGCCGCCAGGCTCCAGCGTCCGGTCGCCCCCTCGATCGTCGCGATAACGCCGGCCGGGAAGCCGCCCTCGAGCAGCCGGTCGACCTCGGGAATGTCGGTCGCAAGCCTCGGCTCGAGGGTGAGGGAGGGGCGAGCCGAGATCTCGCGCAGACGCTCCCGGAGCCGCTCGAGGGCCTCGGGACAAACCGGTTCGAATACCGCCGGCGCCGCCATGGGAGATTCATGCTAATCGAACATATGTTCGATTGTCAAGACGCCCGACGTTCTTGCTTTTGGGGTCAGGTATGGGTCGGGGAGCCGCGTTTACCTTACTAGGAGATGCCGCTCTGACTCATAAGGAAGCGGGTGCTATTTTCTGGGTGCTTTTTCAAGGAGGTCCGCCTCGTGCGCATCAGATCGATTGTCGTTGGACTCGCTGCCTTATCTCTAGGAATCACCGGCTGTTCCGGAGGCCGGTCGACGTTACCGGGAACGGCGTCTGCGCCGGTCACCGGAGAACCGGCGAGCGGCGTGTGGCGCCTCATTCACTCGCACTCCATCCAGCCGCAATCGTTTTCCGGCGCAAACATCGGCTTTTTACTAACGGACGGAACGGTGCTCGCCCAAACCAGTGGCAGCACGTGGTCCCGTTATACTCCCGACGCGTACGGCGATTATTCCAAAGGGACGTGGCAACAAGCCGCATCGCTGCCCTCGGGATACAGTCCCGACGCCGCGGCATCGAACGTGCTCGCCGACGGACGCGTGGTTATGTCCGGCGGTGAATATAACTTCGGCGATTTTGCGCTCACGAATTTAGGCGCGGTGTACGATCCGGTTGCCGACACGTGGACGTCGCTGGGCCATCCCAGAGGCTGGGGTTGGATCGGCGACTCGCCCTCGAGCATGCTGCCCGACGGACGGATGCTGCTGGGACAGAAGCTATCCAAACGCGATGCGGCCCTGAACCCCAAGACGCTGCAATGGAAAGATATCCCAAGCCGTAACGCGGGAAAGGCGGATTTCAATGCCGAGGAGGGCTGGACGCTGCTGCCCGACGGCACGATTTTGACTGTCGACGTGAAGAACGATCCCGACTCCGAGATTTACGATCCGTCGACGAATCAATGGAAGACCGCCGGCAAAACGCCGGTTATTTTGGCATCTCATTGGACGAGCGGCGGCTGCATTTCTTACGGACCGAAGAAACGCGACTGTTACTATCCGCCGGGAGAGATCGGGCCCGCCGTCTTGCGTCCGGACGGCACGGTTTTCGCGACCGGCTCGGGGCAGAACGGAAGTGGGTACGGCCAGGCGCATACCGCGATCTACCACACTCGCGGAGGCCTGGCGGGGAAGTGGACCGCCGGTCCGGATTTTCCAAACAACGATAATGCCGGCGATTCGTACGCGCTGCTCGAACCTAATGGCAAGGTGCTCGTCTTTGGCAACACCGGCCGCACGTACGAGTGGGATGGTAAGACGTTCGCGCAAGCCAGCCTGAACTGGTCGGGACCGCCGCTCTTATTACCCACGGGACAAGTGATGATGTTGGGCCGGACGGTGGCGCTCTACACGCCGACCGGGTCGCCGAAAGCGAGTTGGGCTCCCAAGATCAAGAACTTCCCGGCGAGCGTCTCGGCCGGGCAAACGTATAAGATCACCGGAACGCAATTCAACGGCCTCTCGCAAGTGATGTCGTTCGGCGACGAGTATCAGAATGCAACGAACTATCCGCTCGTGCGCATTACCAACGATGCGAGCGGACACGTCTTTTACGCTCGGACGCACGATCATAGCTCGATGGGCGTAGCGACGGGCTCGAAGCTGGTTTGGACCTACTTTGACGTTCCGTCGGGCATCGACACGGGAGCGAGCCATCTCGTCGTCGTCGCCAACGGCATACCGTCGAAATCGGTCGCCGTTACGGTTTCGGCCGGCAGACGGATCAAGCGCCGCTAAGCCTAAACCAGGCGCGCGCGGTCGTGCGGGGCGTCGAGATCCACGATGGGGCCGATCGGCACGATCCGGGTCGGATTGATGTCGTCGTGCGTGTAGTAATAGTGGCGCTTGATGTGGTCGAAGTTCACGGTCTGCGCGACGCCGTCGATTTGGTACAGGTCGCGTAAGTAGCCGTAGAGGTTCGGGTAGTCCACGATGCGCCGCAGATTGCATTTGAAATGACCGTAGTAAACCGGATCGAATCGGACGAGCGTTACGAAAAAACGCCAATCCGTTTCGACCGGATCGCGGCCGAGGAGATAGCGCTGATAAGCTAAGCGCTCCTCCATCGCGTCGATGGTCGTAAAGACGCCGTAAGCGGCCTGCTCGTAAGCATTCTGCGAGGTCGCAAAGCCGGCGCGGTAAACGCCGTTGTTGAACGTTTCGTAGAGAAAGTCGTTGAGCTCGTCGATCTCCGCGCGCAGCTCCGCGGGATAAAGATCGAGCGTCGGATTGGCTGCGACGGCATCGAACTCGGTCTCGAACATCCGCATGATGTCGTCGTCGGAGTTGCTGACGATGCGCCGCGTCTTCTTATCCCAGAGCACCGGTACGGTGACGCGCAAACGATAACCGGGATCGGTCGCCGTGTAGGCTTCGCTCAAGAAGGCCCAGCCGTTGATCGGATCGGGCTCGCCGGCGGTAAATCGCCAGCCGCGCTCGTCGCGAATCGGGTCGACGACCGTCATGCCGACGGCGGCGCCCAGGCCTTTTAGCTGTCGCACGATTATCGTGCGGTGCGCCCACGGGCAGGCCAGCGAAACGTAGAGATGGTAGCGACCGGCTTCGACCGGATACGGCGAGCTGCCGTCGGCGCGCACCCAATCGCCGAAGGCGTCGGCCTGCCGCTGGAAGTTACCGTCCTGGACTTGCTCGTCGGGAAACTGTGCTTTCACGGTCATACTCAGGTCATACCCGTTAGCGGGCGCTACCCCGCAAGGTTCGTTACCCCGCGAGGTAGATTAGGCCGGCTTTTTCCAGAATCGCACGGCCCTTGCCGGCGAGGATGAACTCGGCAAACGCGCGCGCCGCGTCGGGATGGGGTGCGGCTTTGAGAACCGCCAGGGTGTACGTGATGCGCTCGGTCAGCGCCGCCTTCCCCGGCAGCGGGATGAAACGATAGCCGCGCGCTACCGCTTCGGTGCGATAGAAGAATCCGACGTCGGCTTGTCCCGTATCGACGCGCGCGAGCAAATCTTGTTCGGGGAAAATCTGCGCGGCATTTTCATCGTCGCCTAGAACGAGCTGCGCGCCGTCGCGTCCGAGCCACATCGTCATCCCTTCGATCGTGTACTCTCCTTTGGGGTCGAGCGTCGGATCGGTGCGCCCGATGCGCAAGCCTTGTGTTTGCAATGCGCTTTCGAGCGAGGTCTTGCCGGCCGCAACGCTCGCGAAGAGCGAAGCGTAGCGCGAGTTGGGCGCCCACGCGATGCCCAGACTCGTACCGGCAAAGGTAACCGACGACGCGACGCGGTCGCCGAGCTTGGCGACTAGCTTAGGATCGACGCTGATGAAGACGTCGGGCGTGCGAATGCCCGACGCGATGAGATTGGCCAGCGCTTTGCTTCCACCGCCCTCACCCTGAAAGTCGAGGTTCTGGTCGCGCAGCGCGGCCTTGATCGGCCCTTCCATCGGGGTGACGAGCGAACCGGCGTAGAGAACGCTCACGACGGCAGGGAAATTCTGCGCTTGCGCGGCGCCGGGCATTGCACTGAGCGCTAGGATTGCGGCGAGCGCTGAAAGTTTAGCGAACGTGAGTTGATGCAATATCGCGTCCCTTCGGGGCCGGGCCCGTCGTCGAAGACGTGCCCGAGGTGTGAGTCGCATCGTTTACAACGTACTTCGGTGCGATGCATGCCGTGGCTGTAATCGTCGATGAGCCGCACGTTCTCGCGCTGCTCCGGATGGGTGAAGCTCGGCCAGCCGCAGTGCGATTCGAACTTCGATCCGGAACCGAAGAGCGGCTGTCCGCAGGCGCCGCAAAGATAGGTCCCGTCATCGGTGACCTCGAGCAGCGAACCGGTAAACGGCGCTTCGGTGCCGGCTTCGCGAAGAATGTGGTAGCGCTCGGGGCCGAGCTCCTTCTTCCATTCTTCTTCGGTCTTTTCGATGTCGGGCGTGACGTCGTGTCGCATTATCTCTCCTCGCTCCTTAAAAACACCGAAGGCGGAAAAGCGATGCGGGGCAGAATAACTCCGAGATGAAGCTCCTCTTCGAAATCCTGATCTCGATAATCTTGCACCCGATCGCCATGATCCTGATGTGGATCAACCTGCTTGGACGCGGCGATATGACGACGACCGTAAAGATCGTCTGGTTTGTGGTCAGCATTATCTGGGGGCTCGGCCCGATTCTCTATATTTTGGCCGCCGACGGCGCGCTCTGGTAGCAGGCGCCGTTCTCAACCGGGATCCTGGCCTAGTGGCGCCGCCACGGGCCGCGGTAGCCCCAGCCCCAGGGACGGTAGTAGCCGCGCCCGCCCCAACCCCAGGGACCGCGATAACCCCAACCCCACGGCCGATAATAGCCGCCCCAACCCCAGCCTAAGCCCAAACCAAATCCATAGGGATACCATCCCCCGTAGTACCCCGGGTAGATGCCGCCATAGTACGGGTAGCCATAGTACCCGCCGTAGCCGTAGCCGTAGCCGTAACCGATGTTGTAGCCAGGGTATGGGGTGAAGGCTTGCCAGTTGAGTACGTCGATTCGGTTGGCTTGGTACGTCCCGGCGTCGGTATAGCCATAGATCACGACCTGCATACCTTCGACGAGCCGGGTTCCGGTCGGGTTGATGATCGTGCCCTGGTGCAGGCTGATGTGATCGTCGTAGCCGTGGGAGTCGTGCATATACACCGCCCACTGCCCGTCAAAGCCGTTCAAGGTGCCGCGAATGTAGTCTTTTTGAGCGTAAGTCGGGGCCGGCAGGGCGTACGACGGCCGCGGGCCCGACGTCTGCGGTTCTTGCGGATAGGGCTGCTGCTGAGGGTACTGCTGCTGCTGCGGGTATGAAGGCGCCTGCTGCGGATACGGCGGCGGCTGCGGGTTCTGCGGCGCCTGGTCGGGGTAGGGCTCTTGCTGCTGCGGGCCTTGCTGCTGCGGATATTGCGGATAGGGGTTTTGCTGCGGGTAAGGCGGCGGCTGCTGGGCAGAAGCAAGGGATGGGAGAACGAGCGCGCCGGCCGCGGCCAGCGCCGCTACGATCGTGGCGATCGAGAAGCGTCGGGAAATCATATGATGCTAGTATATCGCCGTCGAGATGGGAGCGGGGTTAGAATACGCGCAAAAAGCGCGGGACGAGCGCGGACTTGACTCCGACGCCGCGTCAGACCCTAAGCTGGGACGCGAGAAAGAAACGATGGAAACCGCAAGCGCCAACCTGCGCCACGTGAAGGCCTTTGCCGACGATGCCGGCGTCACCGTTCGCACGCTGCATCTGTACGACCGGCTCGGCTTGCTCAAACCTGCGGCGCTTACGAGCTCCGGCTACCGGCTGTACGGGGAAGCCGAACTCGAGCGGATCGAGCAGATCTTGGCATTGCGCTTTGTCGGATTCAATCTCGAACAAATCAAGGAGCTGCTAAGCGGACCGGTTCCGCCCCTGCTGGTGGCGCTGCGCATGCAGCGCGCGGTCATCGCTCGCCAGAAGCGCCGGCTCGAATCGGCACTCGCGGCGATCGACGAGGTCGAGAGAACGCTCGAGCAAGACGAATCGGCCGACCGCGGGAAGGCGCTCCAAACCGTCATTGAGGTTTTTAAAGTGCAAGACGATTGGGACTGGACGAAAAACTACTACTCCGAAGAAGCGCGCGCAAAAATCGAGGAGAATCTGCGCGAAACGTCGCGCGAAGCCATCGAGCAGGGTCAGCGCGCGTGGGCGACGCTAATCGCCGAAATCGAAGAAGCCGCGCGCAACCGCCTCGATCCGCACGGCGATGCCGCGCGACTTATCGCGGAACGCTATCGCGAACTGCTGGCGCAGTTCACGCAAGGTAACGCCGAGATCGCCGCGGGATTGAATAAGCTTTGGTCGGACGGCACGCATTGGCCGAGCGAGTTCAAACGTCCGTGGAGTGAAGCCGCCGATGCATTCATCAAGTCGATGATGGAGTGAGGCCGTTCAATCACCGAGGATATCTGCGGGCTTGCGGCGCGTTTTCGACTCCCGCTCCAACCGCCGCCAGTACGGAAGAGGCCGCGCCCCCGGAATTTCATCGAACGCGCGCGCGTGCTGAAGGAAGTCGAAGACTGCCGGATCCCACGCCGGATCGTTGGCGCGCGCGTCGCTCGCGGCAAGCTGCCGAAGTCCGAAGTTATCCTCGATAAAACGTAAAACGCTTGCCGTCTCGTACTGGACGTGCGTCACCGAGCCGCTCCTGGCGTAGGGCGAGACGACGATCAGCGGAACGCGAAATCCGAGGCCGTCGTAATCTTCGAAAACCGGGGGCACCGGGTCGAAGAATCCGCCCCAATCGTCCCAGATAATGAAGATCGCCGTCGAACTCCAGAACGGACTGTTACCGACCGCATCGACGACCGAGGCGACCCATGCCGGTCCGGCACTCGACTGCATGCCCGCATGGTCGGACGCCGCGGCAACCGGCGTTATCCAAGTAATATTTGCAAGTTCACCGTTGCCGACGTCGGTCAAGAACTGCGACGGCGGATTAACGACGTCGGCGCTCCAGTCGGGGCCGCCATAGATGTCCCTGTCGGCTTGGTACGCGGACCAGTCGCCCCCGGTGTCGCCCAAGGATGCGGCGTAAAAACGCCAGCTGACGCCCGCCTTGTCCGCCCGCCCGCCAAGAGTCGGCATTTTGAAGCACGGAGTGATGTCCCGGCCGTACGTGCGCCGATCGGTCAGCGTCGGAATCTTGTCGCCCTTGCGACTCTCGCAACCCCAGCCGTGCGTTGGATAGTCCACCGAGCGATGTGCCTGCGCGGCAACGGCGTACTGATGCGCCGCAAAACTTGCGTCGAGGTTCGACGCAAAGTTTTCGTCTGCGAGGACATAGCGCTGTGCCAGCGTCCAATACGGCACGATTTCACTGCGCGGAACGTAGCCGTAAGCTGCGTCCGGGGGAGCGTTGCGTACTCCGAGCTCGTGGTTCCAACCGTCCATCCTGCAATCGGTACCAGGCAGACTGCCTTGACCGTCACACGCTGCGAAGAAGGCGTGCGCGAGATGCTCGACGTCCCAGAGAGTAGAGAGGTCTTCGGGCTTCAACGCAATCTTGTTGCCGTCCGAGTCATATCCGTAGCTTTGCGTGGTCGCGCGCGGATATCCCAAAAAGAGATCGTTGAACGAACGGTTCTCCTGAATAATGAAAACGACGTGCTGGATGGGACCGTTCGCGGCTTGCCGGGCACCGCCGGACGCGCCGGCCGGCCCGCGCGGAACGGCCGTGCCGCCGCAACCTGAAAGGAGCGCCGCACTCATCGTGGCCGCACAAATGCACGCGGCGTACGTTGCCGTCATTTTGAAGCCATCCTCAGAGCTTTGTTTCATGCTCGCTCCAAAAGACTTGGTGACTCACGGCGATGAATGGAGCCGTCGGCGGGGATTGAACCCGCGCTCTCGCCCTTACCAAGGGCGTGCTTTACCACTAAGCTACGACGGCGCCGTCGGGTCGGGTGACGTTACTCCGTTAGTCCCGTCGGACCCTACCAAGGTCAACCGGGCCTGCGAAACGGTCGACACCAAGTAGTCGCCGGCCCAGCGTGCTTTGGAGGTCTGTCCGTTCTTTGGATATCGACCTGCCGCAACGACGCGAAGCAGCTCTTGGGACAGTCCGCGACGGGAATGAGAAACACGCCGGCCACCGCGGCACAGTAGACGCCAAAGTACTCTGCGGCGCCAAAATAGGTCGTTGAACAAAATCGCTCCGTTGCGCAAGCGACCGGTTTTGACTTGGACCCGTGACACCACGTCGTCCCTTTCGACGATGAGGTCATATCGATGGTTCTCGCCCAAGGCAACCGCAACGCGGTATCCCGCGCGGACCGGCTCCGTGGCCACAATCATTTCCGACAAGTGGCCGACGCTCTTAGTGTCGCGCAAAAACGATACGCGCTGGTGCGGCGGTTTGAGAAATAGCAGTTGTCCCATGGTCCGACCGTACACGCCCTGTGTGCCAACAGGGTGGCCTTAAGCGCGACGGATGCCAAGGGTTCCATCCCTTCCCGGACGAACGACGCTGCGCCAAAGGAGGACCCGTAATGTTTCTTTCTTCAATCACGCTGCGCCGAGTCGGAATCGGCGCTATTGCCTGCGCGGCGTTAGGCTTTGCAGCGCTGCCGGGCCAAGCGCAAATGCGCCAGCAAATGGCGGACCAGATGGCCAGCAAAGCCGGCAACGCGTTCGTCAGCAAGATCCAGGGCGAAAGCTGCAGCGATTTCGCTGCTACGATGGCAAAGATGAAAAAACCGGCCGGCGCGACGCCGAGCCCGATGTCCGTAAAGCTCAAGGAGAACCCGCAAGCACGCACCGACTTCGTCAACATCGTTGGCGGCCCGCTACTCAATAAGATGATCGACTGCAACATGATGCCGGGAGGAATGTAGTGAAGCGACTCGGACTCGCATTACTCCTCGCGGCCGCACCGGTCGTAGCGATCGCCGCGGCGCTGGTGCCGTCGGCCATCGTCGCTAATCCGTCATCGTACGACGGTAAGAGCGTCACCGTCGCGGGGACGGTCAAGGGATTCCAAACCTCGAGCACGCCGATGGGAACGGTCGCGGGCTTCCAGCTCTGCGACTCCGAGTGCATCGTCGTGATCGATAAGACCAATCAGTCGCGCAGCAACGGCGCGACTGCCACCGTTAGCGGCATTTTCCACGCCACGTTCAAAGGTCCGCGCAAGACCTTTACCAACGCGGTCGTCATCGGAAAATAGGATCGCTCAGTCGAGCGAGGTACCTGCCGAGGAGCGCGGCGACTTCCAAAATGTTGGGCCGCCGGATCGCTGATCGCAATCCGGCGGCCCAACAGGACCCACGCTTTAAGGCGCTACAGGGCGCGTTTCGTCGCGATCAGGTGCTCGATTTCTTGCAGTTGATCGTTACATTCGTTACCTTGCCTTGCGCGTCGGTGGATGCCTGAGCGTCATTGGTCTCAGTCTCGCTAACTTTGGTCACGACGTCCGTCGTCGTGCTTCCGTCGAGACCCTTCGACGTCCACGTCATGGTGTTGCCTTGCCAACCCGGCGAAGAGCCCATGCCGTAACCGCCCCCCGTATCGGCGCCGAGCTGAACCCATTGTTTGATCGTCGGGTCGTATCCCGTGTACGTCGTGCCGGTGATCGTGAACGTACGATATTGATCGAACGGCGGCGACGTGTCTTGAGTAACCATCCACATGCCGTCCATGCCGATCGACGTCGTGCTCGTGTCGGGACGCGTTTTGCCGCGCAGCATCTGCGTGCAGGTCCACGTTCCCGTGAGAAACATCATGGATGAAAAGTCCGGCTTTTGCACCGGCACCGGCGTGGGTGCCGGAGCGGGTTGAGCCGTCGAGACGGCCGGCGAGGCTGCGAACCCCAGGAGTAAGGCCAGCGCCGCCACGACCGGCCATATGGAATGCTTCATCTTGCCTACCTTTCGTAGGGGAGTACGGCTGGTCGGCTTCGCGCGTCAAGCGTCCGCCCCCTTGAAGTAGTGTAGCCAAGCAGCGTTGTTATTAAGACCTTAATAAGAACAGCGCTTTAAGCGAACATTGCTAAAGAACGCGTCTTATTCTTAAAGACCTTTAAGTGGAGCGGGCGGCGGGAATCGAACCCGCGACTCTTGCTTGGAAGGCAAGGGCATTACCACTATGCAACGCCCGCGATTTGGGCAGGGCTGGATTTGAACCAGCGTAGCGCTTTCGCGCACCAGGTTTACAGCCTGGCGCCATTAACCACTCGGCCACCTACCCACGTGTCGCCTTTGCAATTTAGCGACTGACCAGGGTACGATAGAATGGCTACAGGCTCCTCGGCAAGGTGATGCCGGTTACTCTCGCAGCCGCTCCTCATCATTCTCTCATGTGAAGCCCGTCTGGGGCACCTACCATGGAAGCCATAGCAACCTCGCCCGCAACTTATTTGGAGTTTGCCCAGGATGGCTCGCTACGCAACCCTCGTGGTTGCCGCCCTCACGGGGTTCCTGCTCGCCGGGTGCAGCGGCGGAACGTTCGGCCCGGCCGGACTCTCTTTGCCGCACTCGGGTGACGGAGTTCAAACGGTAGCGGATGCGGCCGACGCGCTGGACGCGCACCGGACGCCGGCCTCGGAAAGCGCCAAAGCGGCGATCGCGGTAACCGACGCCCTGGGATCTTTCGTTCGGGCCGTTACCGAGGACGAGCGGGTCGTTGGCTCGGTTCGGGCGCATTCCGGACTGCACGCGATTCGCGTGACGCATTTCGTCCGCGACAAATCCATCGCCTCGAGCTCGCAGATCGTCGTGCGTCCGAGCTACGGCAATATCTCCGCCTATTGCGAAGCGTCGGCAGGATACAGCGTACGCGGCATTCCGTCCCTGGATCAAACCTTCGGCTGGCAGGGCGGCGCGGTCTCCGGCGGAGCCCGCGCGACCGACGGCCGCGGTTCGGCAACCTGGTCGGCAAACGCGAGCGGCATCGTCGTGCGCGGTGCAATCGGCGGCCTATCGTTGGCACGCGGCCGCCAAAGCAGCGGCTGCCCGATGGGTGCCTCCCCGTTTACCGTCCTAGGCGGGGGCGCTAAGAACGAATTCTCTATTCCGATCTCGATGGCGTTCCGTCGCGGGCAACTCTCGAACCTTGCCGTAAGCGATGCGAGATTCTCGAACGGTGAAAGCCTCGACGTGACGAGTGAAGCGAACGGTCAGCGTCTCACGGTCAACGGCTTCATCCGCAACGGCCGCAAGCAGCTGGCGACGTTCACGTCCGACGCGGGTGGAAACGGAACGCTCACAATTACCAGTACCGGCGCGCAGTACGCGATCGCCGACTGGGTCGTCGTCGGAATCTAGCCTCTAAACCCGGTCAGCCGCGATTAGTCGGGCGCCACACAGGCCACCCGGCTTCTCGCCGACAGCGTCACGTGTTTTGCCGAGACGGTGTTCTTGTTCCCGTTGACCGTTGCGGTTGCCGAACGGCTGCCGCTGGTGAGCGTTAGCGATTGCGCGCTAACGTTCGCCGCATCGATGTCGGAGTCGACGTTGGCCGATTCGGCGACGCGCAAGTGCCCGAGCGTCAGCGAAACTGCAGCGAGCGTACCGGCCGGACAGGCTGCCAAAGCCTCTTTGAATCCTATGCTCGACGGCGCCACCGTTACGGTCTGCGCCGCGCCGGTCGCGCCAAGCGCTACAAACAATGACAGAATTGCGAGCGATCTCATACTGCCCGTCCTACGACGACCCGGTAGGCGCTTCCCCTTGAGGTCCGAAGTTACGCCGGTGCTCCTGACGACGGAACTCGACGAGGCGATCCGCCGGTGCGAGATCGCGGGGATTCGCAACGCCGTAGCGACGACGGCACGGCTTCGCCCCGACTTGGGCGCGGAGGCAATCGAGGTATGCGACGGCCTGGTTGCGTTTACCGGCGCCAAAGTGCCGCTGTCGCAAGCGTTCGGCCTCGGGATGTCGGAACCGGTGCGCCGCGAAGACGTCGAGCAAATCGTCGAGTTCTACGAAAGCCGCGGTGCCTCACCGCGCGTTTTCGTAACGCCTTTCTCGCATCCGACGTTGGGACGCGAGCTCGCCGCCGCCGGTTTTGCTCCCTGCGAATACGACAACATCATGGCGAGCGACGATTTCGGCGATCGCGTGCACCGCGATCCACGCGTTATTGCCGCGACCGATCTCCAGGGGTGGGCGCTCGCTTCGGTAGAGGCATTCATGCATCCGGAGACGCCGCAACCGGGCGACGAGTTGGTCGCATGCATCATTGCCTCGTCGCCCGGGGTTTGGGCGCTCGAAGTACGCGACGGCGACGCGATTGTCGCCACGGCAGCGATGGACTTACAGGAAGGCTGCGCCGGGCTCTTCGCCGGCTCGGTCGCGCCGGCGTTTCGCGGGCGCGGCTTTCACATCGCGCTCATTCACGATCGTATCGCACGGGCGCGCGAAGCCGGGGCTTCGTTCATGCGTGCCACCGCGCAACCGGCGAGCGCTTCGGAACGCAACTTCAGACGCTGCGGCTTTACGACGCTGTACACGCGTGCGCTATGGGAACGCAAGGCGGCCGATTCGGGCGAGGGCGTGATGGCAGGCGCATGAGTGATGCGTATGACATGCAACGCTGGTAGGCTGAATGCAAACGACTTCATTCTTGCGGAAATACCTGATCCACCAACTCGGCGAGCACTGCAGCCGCTGCGGCTGGGCCGAACGACATCCAAAGACGAATAACGTTCCAGTCGAAGTCGAGCACATCGACGGCAATTGGCACAACCAGCGCATTGAGAACCTAACGCGGCAGAGCTCATCGGCTTGGAGGTCGAGGCAATCCACTGAAGGCTTTACCAACCCCAAAGTCCCCTCTCTTGCAGCACCCCAAAAAGGGGTTTAAACTGCCGTTGAGACAACTGCCACTGCTAAACGCCGACGTGGCGGAGCTCGGTTCAACGCACCTGACTTGTAATCAGGCCCCAATAAAACGGGATCGCCGGTTCGAATCCGGCCGTCGGCTAAAATATTTTTAGAAACCAAAAATGCAAAAAGTAAATCCCAAATGGCTGCGCGCCGGACTCGTACTCGTATGCGAGCGGTGCTTCAAAGAACGCATCCCCGAAGAAGACCCCGACGTCGCGGCGCGGATCGGCGACTTTCATTTACGCAACTGGCTCAAAGAACGACTCAAAGAGGACGGGCGCTGGGGAGCGATTCGCGCGATCAGCACCAGTTGCATGGACGTATGCGCGCGCGGCCGCGTCACGGTTGCGATCGAGCCGGCGCAGGGCGAGCCAACCGTTATGATCGTCGACCCGCTCGCCGATCGCGACGACCTCTACCGGCAAATCGTTAACCGGCTAGAGCTCATTGCAGCTCCCGTCACACAGGATTAATCTAAGCTTAATCCAAGGCTGGTAGCCATACGCTTGCTTGTAGCTGAGTAAGAGAACACTCGGTTGCATTGCTACTGAAAGCGAGGCACCAAGTATGAACTTCTCGCCCACATCTAAGCTCGCAGCGTGTCTGGTCGCGATCGCGGTTGCCGGCTGCGCATCCAGCACCGGCGACGCCCCAGGCTCGTCCACGACGGTAGTTCCCCAAGTCCGCACGGGATCGAAGCCGCCTCCGTGCACCCCTAAAGTCTGGGCTACTTCGCTGAGCCCTTATGCCGTCTACGGTTATACGGCACCGAGCAGCGCGCCGTGCGTAACGCTCACCGGTCCGTACAACGGCCTCAACCTCAATGCTCCGATTACCGTGGCCATCGGCAAGAGTCCCAAGCGTCTATACGTTGCCGATCTCGGCAACAATCGTGTCCTGGTCTTCAACTACAATGGTACGTACGTTAAGTGGTGGAGCACGGCGTACGGCGGTGCGCTCTTCCAACCCTGGGGTGTCTGCGTTTCGCGCAAAGGCATCGTCGGCGTCGCAAACCGCCAGTACAACAACACCGGCCCGCCGGGCAACGTCGAGTTCTTCTTGCCCAACGCTCCGAGCGGCAGCCAGCCCAGCGGAGAGGCCAGCGGCGTCCTCACCGCAGATCAGTTCTGCGCCTTCGATAAGAACGGCAACTTCTTCGTTGACGGGGCGACCTCGGCCGGACAGAAGATCGCGTACCTCGCTAGAGCCTTCGTCAACCTCCCCAGCCAGACGCTGGTTGACTCGGGCTTGGGAACGGCGTCGTTCTGGGTGGGGATGTATTCGCGCATCAACAATCCGGTCGACGACACGCTCAGCGTTGGAACGAGCGTTCCCAGCAGCTCGACCCAGACGATCGAGAACTGGAAGGTTGCCGGACCGGCGGCCGGCCCGCTCACGTTTACTTCGCTGTCCCCTTATACGTTGACGAGTTATCCCGTAGGCGGCAACTCCGTCTATCAACTCGCGCCCACCGCGGGCGGCAATACCGGCAACGTGCTCGTCGCCGACTACGGCGCCAACCAAACCCTAACGGCACCAGCCAACGGCGGTTCCACATCCCTCTACAACAACGTGAGCAACACGACCGGGGTCGCTACCCGCCCCACCGGTCAATATTAACCCTCGACCGATCGTCGCAGCGCAGCCCGCGCTAGCAAACGTGTCGAATCCAACGTCGGCAGCACGGCGTTGTCGTCGCTCACGATGAGCGGTATCTCGGTGCAGCCAAGCACCACGGCGTCGCAGCCGCGATCCTTCATCGCCGCGATGACGCGCTCGAAATAAGCGACGCTCGCCGGCTTGAAGGTGCCGTATACCAGCTCTTGCATGATGATGCGATTGATTTCTTCCCGCTCGTCGGGCGTTGGGCGCAGATACTCGATGCCGCGATCCCTGAGTTTCTCGGGATAGACGTCGCTCTCAACGAGCCAGCGCGTTCCCGTTAGGCCGACGCGCCGAAACCCACGCGCCGCCGCTTCGTTCGCGACGATTTCGGCGATGTGCATCCACGGCAGCGGCGATCGCGACTCGACCCTCGGCAGCGCTTGGTGTATCGTATTGTCCGGGCAGATCAAGAAGTCGGCACCGATGCTCGCCAGCCGGTTCGCCGAATCCAGCATCAACTCGGCAACGCCACGCCAGTCGTTGCGCTGCAAGCATCCGCTATACAACGAAAACGGCGGCGAGTGCATCGAGATTTCGGGGTGCCCGTGCTCGCCCAGAAGGCCCGCGCCTTCGGCACAGATCGTGCGATAGCAGAGCGCAGCTCCCTCGGCCGAACAGGCAACGATCCCGACGTGCAGCGGCTTGCTCATCCCGACGACGGCTCGCTCATCGATGAATGGAAATGGTGTAAGAGTCGATTTTAAACGCGAACAGCGTGTTACTCTGGCGGCTGCCGCCCGGCACGGGAGCACCGCCGGGCACGTAGATTCGCCGTTCAATGACGGCGGCGCCAGTGCCGTGGCGACCCTCGGGCAACGGCGCGTACTCGCTCCAAACGTTGCCGGCCGGATTGTAGCGCTCGTTAGTCGTGTACGCTGCCGCCATGCCGCGTGCCTCACCGCCGATGGCAATAATGGCGCCATCGTAGAGCGCCACTGCCATGCCGCTGCGCGGCGCGGGCATCGGCGCACCCGATTTCCACGCGTCGGTCGCCGGATTGTAGATGTCGACGTACGACGTATTATGCGCCGGCGTGTCGATTCGGCCGCCAATCGCATAGAGCCGTCCATCGTAGGCAACCAGCCCCATGTGGTCGCGGCCGACCGGAAGCGGAGCACGCACCGAATAGCGCTTTATGCCGGGATCGTAAACGACGTGGGTGGCCACGCTGTGGGCGTCGCGACCGCCGACGAGGTGAATCCCGTCGCCGAGCACGGCGGCCGAGATCGAGCCCAGCGGATGCGGAAGCGCGGGCAGCGCGGACCAGCGGTCGGTAACCGGATCGTAGACGCCGGCATCGGAGACGGCTGCATCGTTCTGCGCGGAGAAGCCGCCGAACACATAGATCTTACCGTGATAACCGACGGCGGCGACGTGATTCAACCCGCGCGGCAGCGGCGCGACGGTGCGCCAACTACCGGTAATGCGACCATTTTGTATCACCGGATGGAAGGCGAGGACCGAAGATTGATCGACGCCGCCGTTGGCGTAGCCGCCGATCACATACATGGTATTGCCGGCAGTCGCTACCGCGACCTCGCTGCACGCCACCGGCATCGGCGGCCCGCTCGCCCAGGTTCCCGGAAGCGGCTCCGCCGCGATCAGAACGATCGCGGCGGTAGCAATTAGGTGTCGCACGGTTCGAGAGCCGAAGCTTATTGGAACTCGAACTCGGCGAGGTTCTTCTCGATCTTCCGCTTGACGCGCTGAAGCGCGTTATCGATGGACTTTACGTGTCGTCCGAGATCGCGGGCCATCTCTTGGTAGCTCTTGCCCTCGAGGTAAGACTCGAGCACTTGCGATTCGAGCTCCGAGAGATTTTGGCGAATCCGCTGGCGGATGTCGTCGGAGACCTCTTGGGTGACGACCAGTTCTTCGGGATCCGAAGTCTTCTGCGACGCCATGACGTCGAGCAGCGTCCGCTCGCTATCCTCATCGTAGATCGGCTTATTGAGCGAGATGTACTGGTTGAGCGGAATGTGCTTTTGACGCGTCGCCGTTTTGATCGCCGTAATGATCTGCCGGGTGATGCACAGCTCGGCAAAGGCCCGGAAGCTGGAGAGCTTATCCGCCTTGAAGTCGCGAACGGCCTTATACAAGCCGATCATGCCTTCTTGGATGATGTCCTCTCGGTCGGCACCGATGAGGAAGTAGCTCTTCGCCTTAATCCTTACGAAATTCTTATACTTGTTAAGGAGATACTCCATCGCAAGGTTGTCGCCGGTTTTCGCGATGGCTACCAAGTCTTCGTCGACTCGTTGCTGGTACTCCACTCCATCCGCAACTGGATGGGTCATTGCCATATCGTTTGTCTGCCTCGTCGTAAGACGTGCCGCATGCGCAGGCCGCAGCCCGTCGGGCGCGGCACATCTCAGCTAGTATATAGGAGGTTCCCCCTCCCCCGTCAAGGACGAAGCGAGCGTTCCTCGCCGGCGGACAGCCTCGTAGAGCAGTATTGCGGCCGCGACCGAGGCGTTGAGACTAGCCACCCGCCCGCGCATCGGAATGCGGATTAAGTAGTCGCACTCTCGCTTGATCAGCGGCGAGAGGCCGCTCCCTTCGGCGCCGATCGCCAGCGCCAGGTCACGATCGAGGTCGGCTTCCCAAAGCTCGACCGCCCCAGGCGAAGCATCGGCGCCCGCCACCCAAATGCCGGCCTTTTTTAGCACTCGAATTGCGTCGGCAAGGTTCGAAACGCGTGCGATGGGCAGGTGAGCCGCCGCGCCCGCCGCGGCCTTGCGGACGGTGGCGTTGATCCCCGCCGAGCGGCGTGCGGGCAAAACGAGGCCCGCGGCCCCGGCAGCTTCGGCCGTGCGAACGATCGCTCCGACGTTGTGCGGATCGGTCAGATGGTCCAGCAGCACGATCAGCCGGCTACCGGCCGAACGCCGCCGCACGATCTCGTCGAGCGTGACGTACGGAAACGGCGGCGCGATCGCCACCACCCCTTGATGACTTTTGAATGGAATCCGTTCGAAGAACGCGCGCCGCTCGAACCGGACCGGCACGTTCTGCTCCTTGGCCAGCGCGAGCAGCGCGCGTAGCGGAGCGTCCTTGGTGCGGTCGATGGCGACGCGCACCAGGCGCAGCGCCTCGCCCGCCTCCAACGCTTCCTTGACCGCGTGAATGCCGTAAATAAGGTCGTCAAAGTCGAGCTCGTCGCGCTTTCCTCGGCGAACCGGCGGTGCGCTGCTCTTTCGATGCTGCGGCTTTACGCGCTTGAAACGACGGTCCAGGTGGTGCCCTCCTTCGTGTCTTTGAGCTCGACGCCGCAGCGCGCCAACGCGTCGCGCAAACGATCGGAAGCGGCCCAATCTTTGGCCTGCCGTGCCTGCGCCCGCGCGTCGATCACCCGGGCGATGGCATCGCCGGCGCTCGCGGCGTCGAGTGCCAGGAGCGCGCCATCGGCTCGAGCTTCGCGCAGCTCGCTGCCCAGCCGCTCGATGAAGTCCTGCGGCAGCTCGGCTTTGGGCTCCTCGAGCCACCTATCGCCGGCCGCGATGCCGAGCACGCCGAGCCAATAGCGCATTCCCTCGAGGGCAGCGGCGGCCGAGGCGGGATTGGCGGCAAAGCGCGTCGCGTTCCCGGCAAAATCGTAGAGCACGGCGAGAGCCGCCGCGGTGTTGATATCGTCGTCGAGCGCCGCCTCCATATCGGCGTCGAGCTCCGGGTTGCGCTCCAAACTTTCCGCGCGCGGCGCTTGCGCTAGAAGGCGATATGCCGATTTGATGCGTTCCAGACCGACGGCGGCCGCGGCGATGGAATCTTCGGTGAAGTTCATCACCTTGCGATAGCCCGTCTGCAAGAAAAGCCAACGAATCGCTTGCGGGTCGTGGCGCTGCAGCAACTGCGAGAGGGGTTCGAAGTTCCCCAACGATTTCGCCATTTTGCGATTGTCGAAGAGCAGCAGGCCGCCGTGCACCCAAAGGTTGGCCATCGGCGGACGCGCCATCAGCGGCTCGCTCTGCGCGATCTCGTTCTCGTGATGAGGAAAGATCAGATCCGCGCCGCCGCCGTGGATGTCGAAACCGGTGCCCTCGGGATCGAGCAGCGCGCGCGACATGGCCGAGCACTCGATGTGCCATCCCGGGCGGCCTTCGCCGTACGGCTCGAAGGGCCAACGCGGCTCACCGGGCTTGGCGAATTTCCACAGCGCGAAGTCGAGGGGGTCTTCCTTATGCTCGTCGACCTCGATGCGCGCGCCCGACTCCAGCTCTTGGACGTTGCGGTTGGCCAACCGGCCGTAGTTCGCAAACGTCGCCACGCGATAGTAGATACCGTCCTGCGTCACGTATGCGTGGCCGCCTTCGATCAGCTCGCGTATCATCGTTTGGATCGGCGAGATGTATTGCGTAGCGTACGGCTCGAAATCGTACTCTCGTACGCCGAGCTCGCGCATCGACGCCTTGAACTCGGCGTAGAAGCCCTCGACGATGTCGTGATAATCGCCGCCGCCGGCCTTGGCTGCGTTGATGCTGCGGTCGTCGATGTCGGTAACGTTCTGGACGTAGGTTACGCGGTAGCCGCGATGTTCGAGGTAGCGACGCAGCACGTCGAAAAAAAGAAAGGATCGCGCGTGTCCCAAGTGCGCTTGCGCCGAAGGCGTCAGGCCGCAGACGTAGATCCGCACGTCGCCTGGATGCAGCGGCGCGAACTGCTCGACCGAGCGCGTCCGCGTGTTATAGAGTTTCACAGATTCAAATACATTTGCTAAGCAACTGGAATCCACCAGAATCTCGTCGAGCACCACGGCCACGGCGGCGCCGACAACGCTGCACGTAAAGGTTTCCTACGCGAAACCGCAATAGCGAGTATGACGCGTTTAAGATCGCCGAAGCATCCTACCGCGTCGCCTATCTATTTCCCAATCGAGTGAATAGTGCTCGGTAAGAAGCGTGATGCCAAGGTCGTCTAACCATCTTGTAGTCTTCCGTAAGTACGGCGCTGTTCTTCGAGAAGGAAACTTCGATGCCAAAAGTATGGTGTCCCGCTCTCGCGCTTGGTCGACGCAGCCGCGAATCGGCTCGTAGCAGATCACGTACTCTTGCGGATTACCGGTCGCCGCCACTTCGGCGCGCCGGCGATGGGACGGCACGGCACGAACGTCGAGCGTTTGGCGATGGCAGCAGCTGCGTGAGTCTACGTCGAGTTTGGCCCGCGTACTTAGATGACCCAGCTCCAGGCTTCTTCTTCCGACGCCTCGCCGCGTTCGAGCTCGGCAAGCCGCCGTTCCAAAAGTTCGAGCTGATGCTGCAGTCGCCCGATGGCGTCGGCGTTAGGATCGGGCATCTCCACCCGCGGGCGATCGGAAACGGCGCGCACCGGCTTGCCGTCTTGCGCGACGACGCGGGCCGGAACGCCGACGACGGTCGCGTTTGCGGGAACGTCCTTCACGACGACCGAGCCTCCGCCGACCTTCACGTTATCGCCCAGCACGATGGCGCCGAGCACGCACGAGTTCACGCCGACGGTTACGTTGCGGCCCAGCGTCGGATGGCGCTTCCCGTGCGAGAGGCTCGTTCCGCCCAGCGTAACGCCCTGATAGATGGTGCAGCCGTCGCCGACTTCCGACGTCTCTCCGATGACGACGCCCATGCCGTGATCGATGAAGACGCCCTTGCCGATCTTGGCGGCGGGATGTATTTCGATGCCGGTTAGAAATCGCGCGACCTGCGAAAGAAAGCGCGGCAGAACCGGAACGCCGGCGCGCTCCAGCGGAGCGATCATTCGGTGCGCGACGAGCGCGTGAAACCCGGGATAGGAGAGCACGACGTCGAGCCACGAGCGAGCCGCCGGGTCGCGCTCCAGAGGCGCCCGTAAGTCGGCTTCGACGGCTTCCAGAAAGCGTGCCATCCTGCAACAGTTTAACCCAGGCGGTCAACGAGAGGCTGCACCGCTTACTTAGCGGACGCCTGATTCAAACAAGAGAGCGACGGCATAGGCGGCCACGCCGGTGCCGTCGCCCGTATAACCCATGCCTTCGCTGCGTTTTGCCTTCACGTTGACGCGGCTCGCATCGAGATCCAAACACGACGCAATCTTTGCGCTCATCTCGTTGACGAAACCGCCGAGCTTGGGCTGGTCGAGCACGATCGTCGCGTCGACGTTACCGATATCGTAGCCCGCGTCGCGAACCGCCGCCGCGCACTGCGCCAGCAGCGCGATCGAGTCGGCATCTTTCCAGCGCGGGTCGCCTGCCGGAAAACGCGCACCGAGATCGGGGAGCGCCGCGGCGCCTAGCAGAGCGTCGGCAACGGCATGAGCGAGCGCGTCGCCGTCGGAATGGCCCAGCGCGCCGCGCTCGAACGGCACGCGCAGGCCGCCAAGAACGAGCGGACGCCCTTCGACCAGGCGATGCGCGTCGAAGCCGTGACCAACGCGCACGGACTCAGGATGAGACACGCCGTCGCCCTTCGACAAGCTCAGGGGCCTCCGCTCGATGACGAAGCACGGATTCGGCTCGCACTACGTCTTCGGGAAGCGTTACTTTGAAGTTTTCGCTGCTCGAGGGGACTACTACGACTTCGATGCCGGCGCGCTCGAGCAGCGCGGCGTCGTCGGTTACTTCGACTCCTTCGCGCTCGGCGCGAGCGTGCGCGTCGCGCATTTCCGCGGTCAACGCAAACTGCGGCGTCTGCGCCGACCAGAGCGTGCTGCGCTCCAGCGTGCGGTTTACGCGCCGCGAAGCGTCAACGATCTTGATCGTATCAACCACCGGCGTCGCCAGCAGCGCCGCCCGCCGTCGGCGCACTTCGGCCATTCCGGCGCGTACGTCGGCCGGCGTCACCAGCGGGCGCGCGCCGTCGTGCACGAGCACGGCGTCGCACTCCACGGGAAGCGCCGCCAGCGCCGCGCGAACGCTGCCCTGCCGCGTCGCGCCACCGCGCACGACGCTGACCGAACGATGCACGGCGAGGCGGCCGGCAAGCGCCTTCATCTCGTCGATCGACTCGGGTTCGGTCGCGATGACCAGTGCGGCAATCTCCGGCATCCCGGCAAAGGTACGAATCGACCAGCCCACCATCGGCAGCCCGGCCAGCTCGAGAAACTGTTTTGGCCGCCCAAAGCGCGCGCCACGACCCGCCGCCACGATGACGGCGGCCCATTTCACGACGCGACGCCCTCGCGTTTGGGCCGAGCGAAGATCATCCGTCCGGCCACCGTCTGAAGCACGCTGGTCACGATAACGTCGGTCTCCTCACCGATCAATCGCCGCCCGTGCTCGACGACGATCATCGTGCCGTCTTCGAGATAGCCGATGCCTTGGTGGACCTCTTTGCCTTCGCGAATCACCGCAACGTGCAGCTCTTCCCCGGGAAGCACCACCGGCTTGACGGCGTTGGCCAGCTCGTTGACGTTGAGCACGGCGACGCCTTCGACGTGGGCGACGCGATTGAGATTGTAATCGTTGGTTACCAGCTTGGCATCGATCTCTTGAGCGAGCCGCACCAAGCGCGCGTCGACGTTGCCGGGGGCCATGTCGTCAAAATCGCGCTCGCTGATCTCGAAGCTCGCGAGCTCTTGCAGGCGGCTGAGCACGTCGAAGCCGCGCCGGCCGCGGGCGCGCTTGAGCGGATCGACCGAATCGGAGATTGCCTGCAGCTCGCGCAAGACGAAGCGCGGCACGATGAGCACGCCCTCGATGAAGCCGGCCTCGACGATCTCGACGATTCGTCCGTCTACGATTGCCGAAGTATCCACCAGCTTGGGCGCTCCGGTCGACGACTTGGTCGTCGTCGACCCGCGCGGCACCGGCACGATGCGCATCTTTGCGCCGACGCGGGCTCCGAGGTACGCGGCAAAGATCGCAACGATCAGATAGATGACGATCGCGACGTACGTTCCGGAACGGCCGATATCCGAGATCCACTCGAAGATGATGCCCTTGAGCAGAAACGCAATCAGCAGGCCGATGATGAGGCCGACGGCTCCGCCGACGATCTCGCCTGGACTCAAACGCTCCATCGCGCCCTCGGCGTGACGGAGCTGCTTCTCGAACATGACCTGCGCCGCCGGCGCGAGCAGCGCGCCGATGATCGCGCCGATCACCGGGGAGAGGACGAGGAAGACCAGCTGCAGCGCTTCGCTGGCAAAGTGCGGCGAGAGCAGCGTGAAGTAGGCCTCGCGTCCCAAAAGGAAGCCCGTCACGCCGAAAACGATGACGAACGCGACGCGCAGAACGGTCTCCCCTAGATTCGCCGGTGCTACTCGAATGACACGAACGCCCCGCAAACGTCGTTGGCAAGAAAGATTCCACGCCGAGTTAATCGCACGGCGTCGTCGTCTCGTTCGATCAAGCCGGTCTGCGCCAGACGCGCGACGACCGGAGCGTATTCTTCAATCACGTCGATACCATAGCGCTCTTTGAAATCGAGCAGCCGTACCCCTTGCATCGTCCGCAGTGCGAGCATCATTGCCTCGCCCACTCGTCTCCGGCCTTCAAGGCGCTCGGCTTCGGCGGGAACGCGAAGCCCGCGCGTCGCGGCCTCGACATATGCGTCGAGGGAGCGAGTGTGCACCGAGCGGACGCCGTTGCGGTACGAAGCCGCACCCACGCCATGACCGGCGTATTCCCCGTTTGCCCAGTAGTTCAAATTATGAGCGCAACGGTGTCCCGGCCGTGCGAAGTTGCTGACCTCGTACTGCTCGTAGCCGGCGTCGCTCAGCCGGTCGATCGCCATCCCGTAGAGCTCGGCCTCGCGCCCGTCGTCGAAAAATGCCGCCGGCTCCCGTGCGCGCCATGCCGCGTAGGGGGTTCCCTCTTCGACGGTCAGTCCGTAGGCGGAGACGTGATCGACGCCCAGATCGATTGCTTGACCCAGCGTGCGCTCCCAACTCGCCGGCGTCTGCCCCGGCACGGCAAACATGAGATCGAGCGAGATCGACTCCAATCCGGCGGCGCGTGCCGCGGCCACCACGCCGCGAACCTGCTCGACGGTGTGTTTGCGGCCGAGCGTCCGTATTTCGGCGGGCTCGAAGGACTGCACGCCGATCGACAGGCGCGTAATGCCCGCCGCGCGATAGGCGTCGAAATCTCCATCGCGTACCAGTTCCGGGTTGATTTCAATCGAGTTCTCGGTCGTTCCGGGGTAGCGCTCGCGAAGGCGCATCATCAGATCGGCGACGTCGCGCCGCGCGTACGCGTTGGGAGTGCCGCCGCCCAAGTAGATCGTCGCGGCGCAAGCGTGCGGCGCTCTTTCGATTTCAATGCAAAGCGCCTCAAAGTAGCCCGCTGCCGAAGTTGCGCGCAGCGGCCACTTAGCGAAGTCGCAGTAGGGGCAGAGATACGGGCAGAACGGAAGATGAACGTAAACGCCGAGCATGGCGCGTCCTTACGTCGGCGCGAAATGCGGTGCGGTCAACTCCGAAATTCGGCCGACGACGTCGTTTTCCACTTCCTGGACGCCGGCCTTGATGGCGTGCTTGATCGCGTTGCGGCTGGCGCGACCGTGGGTAACGATGCAGTTGCCGCGCAGGCCGAGCAGCGGCGCGCCGCCATACGTCTCGTAGTCGAAACGCTTACCGAGACGGCGCAGCGCCGGTGCGAGCATCGCCGTTCCAATCTTGGTGATAATGCTGCCGCCCAGCAGCGTGTCGCGCATGACGTTGGCGAGGTCGGCGATCATGCCCTCACCGGTCTTGAGCACGACGTTGCCGACGAAACCGTCGGCAACGATCACGTCTGCGACGTTATGAAAAAGATCTCGGCCCTCGACGTTTCCGATGAAGCGTACCGGAGCGGCTTCGAGCAGTCGTGCCGCTTCGAGCACGAGCTGGTTGCCCTTGCTGCGCTCTTCACCCACCGAGAGCATCGCGACGCGGGGCTCGGCGACGTTCAAGACGCCTTTCGAGTAGGCCGAACCCATGATGCCGAACTGCACCAGCCACTCCGGGCGGCAGTCGACGTTGGCACCGGAATCGAGGAGCACGGTTGGACCGTCGAGGGCAGGCCAGACGGTCGCGATCGCCGGTCGTGAAACGCCTTCGACGGTGCGCAGCTTGATCATCGCGATGGCCAGGAAGGCTCCGCTGTTGCCGGCCGAGACGACTGCGTCCGCCTCTCCCTGCTTGACCAGGTTGACGGCGACGCCGAGCGAGGTCCGTTCGCAGGAGCGCACGGCGCTCGACGGCGAGAGGTCCATCGCGATCGACTCAGGGGCATGAATTACGCTCACCCGCTCGGCGGCAGGGCCGCGCAAAAGCGAGCGGACGCGCGCCTCGTCACCGACCAGGATGACCTCGGCACCGAACTCCTGGACTGCTAAGAGGGCGCCTGCGACGATCTCGTCGGGGGCGTGGTCGCCTCCCATCGCGTCCACCGCGATGCGCGCTCTCATGGCGGGCCGTCTTTGGGAGCCACCCTCGGATTCCTTGCCCGTCGTCAACATTTCGCTCTTGCCGACAATCGCGCCGCATGGTAATATCGCCCGGCTATGGCCAAGCGCTGTGAAATTTGCGACAAGGGACCCAAGTCAGGCAACAACGTCAGCCACGCTATGAATAAGACGAAGCGCCGCTGGCTCCCGAATCTCCAATCGGTTCGGATCGACGACCACGGCGTGCATCGCACGGCTCGCGTCTGCACCGCCTGTCTTCGCTCGAAACGCGTAACCCGCCGGGCTTAAGCTCGGCCGGCAAAGTGATCCCATCCGGAGCGCTCTAAGGGCGCTCCGTTCCACGTTATCCCCGGCTGCGCGACAAGCGTTCCAATGGGAGCGAGCTCGCGTCCGAAACGCGCTCGGTAGCGCGCGGCAAGGTGCCGGAACGCTGCCGCGCGGACGGCAACGATCAACTCGAAATCTTCTCCCGCCCCGAGCACGAAGCGCTCCGGATTCTCGCCGCGCAGTTGCGCGACGGCGCGTGCGGCATCGGCAACGGGAACGCTTTCGATCGCGGCGCCGCAGCGGCTCGCCGCAGCCAGCCGCGCCACGTCGGTCGACAAGCCGTCCGAACAATCCATAAGCGCACCGACGTTGCGGCTGGCCGCCAAAAACCGTCCCTCGGCAACGCGCGCTTCGGGTCGGCGAAACGCGCTCAAAGCTGCGGCGCGCACCTCGTCTGCCACGTGCAGCTCTGCATCGCGTGCCAGTTCGAACCCGGCGCGGGCACTGCCGAGCGGACCGGTAACGGCAAGCACGTAGCCGGGATGCGCTCCGCCGCGGCGCTTGGCATCGGAGGCGCGAACCTCACCGACGACGGTCACGGTAAGCGTCAGCGCCGGCGCGCGCGACAAGTCGCCGCCGGCAATCGTGAGATGCCAACGCCGCGCGGCCGCCGCGATGCCGCGATAACACTCCAGCAACTCGCTCGCGCCGCGCTCGGGGGTAACTCCGAGTGCGACGATCGCCAGCACCGGTCGCGCGCCCATCGCGGCCAAATCGCTGACGTTGGCCGCCATGGCACGCCAGCCGGCATCTTCGAGACCCATCAACGCTGCGGTGAAATCGACGCCTTCGACGAGCATGTCGCTGGAAATCGCCGAAAGATGCGACCGCGAGGGACGCCACAGCGCGGCGTCGTCGCCGATGCCGAGAACTATCCGGCGCCCGTTGCCGGGCTCGGGACGACAGAGGGCGGCAATCGCTTCGACGACTTCGTCTTCGGTCACGCGAGAAGCGCGCGCAGGCGGCGCAGCTCCGCGCCGGGATCGCGGGCGCCGAAGACGGCCGACCCCATGACCAGCGCATCGGCACCGGCATCAACGAGCGTGCGAAGGTTCTCCTCGCCGACGCCGCCGTCGACCTCGATCAGACATTCGGGATTGCGGCGGTCGATCAAAGCCCGCGCTTCGCGTACCTTTTCGATCGCGCGCGGAACGAACTTTTGACCCCCGAAACCCGGATTCACGCTCATCACCAAAACCGTATCGCAATCGTCGATGACGTCTTGGAGCATCGCCACCGGCGTCTGCGGACAGATCGCGATCCCCGCCTTCGCTCCGATCGAGCGCAGGTGCGCGAGCAGGCGCTGCGCGTGGCACGTCGCCTCGAGGTGAAAGGTGATGCGATCGCAGCCTACGGCGCGAAAGTCGTCGACGTACCGCTCCGGTTCGACGATCATCAGGTGTGCGTCGAAGACGAGCGGCGAGAGCTTACGCAGGTCGCCGATAATCTTCGGGCCCCAGGTAATATTGGGAACGAAACGTCCGTCCATGACGTCGAGGTGCAGATACTCCGCTCCGGCGTTTTGAACCGAAGCAATTTGCTCCGCGATGCGCGCGAAGTCGGCCGAAAGCAGCGACGGCGCGAAGATCGTCACTGCGCCGGTTCCGGGGTCGCCTTGCCGTTGTAGACGTTCGGAGGTTCCGTGCCCAACCGCGTTTCTCCGACTAGCTCCTTGTTGACGTACATGTCGAGGACGGACGTGCCCACGGCGGTCACGGTAAAATCGAGCTTCTGTCCCGGATCGGCGAAGGCATGGTAGAGATCGTAGCGGCCGGTATCGTCGGTCAGCTCCAATCTCACATCGAGCTGCTGCTGGCCGGCGGCGTCCTGCGGCGCCGGCACCGAGACCAAGACGTGGACTTGGTGCAGCTGGTAGCCGGATTCGTTCGGACCGGCGCTGACCTGCAGCGACACGGGTTCGTACGACGCGATCTTCGACTTCGGCAGCGGGTACTGCCGTGCGACCATGGCGTGCGGGGGACCGTCCTTGCCCAGCGGGGTCCAGACGACTTGGCCGATCTTGATGCCCGACGCGGAGGCCAGGTCGCGCGCCTGATCGACGGTCAAGCCGACGAAGTTAGGCACCAGGACGTTCGTTTTGCCACCCGCGCTGACGGTGAGAGTTACCGTATCGCCTTGGTGCACGCTGACCAGCGGCGCCGGGTTCTGCGCGATGACGTGGCCCTCAGGAATCACGTCGCTGTGGGCGTAGGCGATCTTTCCCAGCTGAAGATGCGACTGCGAGAGATCGAGCTGCACTTCGCGCATCGACTGATAGCGCAGGTCGGGCATCAGGCGCGCTACGATGCCGTCGCTGATGACGAACGAAATCTGCCGCCCCGCGCGCACTTGTTCGCCGGCGTCGGGACGCTGCATGATGACGACACCCTTGGGATACCGGTCGCTGCTGGTGTGATCCGCGACGGCCGAGTTGAGTTTGAGGCGGGCGATCTCGGCATTGGCGTCACCGAGCGTCTGTCCGACGAACGACGGTAACGTTACCGTACCGGAAGAAGGCATGAGGAAGTCGTAGATTTGGTGACCGAACCACACGACCACGCCGACGAAAAGCGCCAGCACGATCGGGAAGACCCAGTCGCGCGGCACGTAGCCTTGAATTGCCGTTCTCAGGCGAGCGCCTCCGCCGGAACGCCGCTGAAGTCGAGGTTGCTAAAGACGCGGGCCGCGTCTTCGTGCTCGTCGAGCGCGTCGAGGAAGGCCAGCGCCGCCTTCAGCTCCTCGCCGTGCAGTTCGAGTTTCGTCTTCGCGCGCATGCCGAGATATACATCGGAGATTTTCGCGCCGCGCTGCCGGAGCGTATCGCGCACTTCGGCCAGACTCGCCGGGGCGGTGTAAATTACCGCGAGCTCGGCGTCGTACTCGATATCCTCGACGCCGTCGATCAGCGCCTCTTCCATCAAGGCCTCTTCCGACTTCCCGGCCGGATCGAGCTCGATCACGCCGACCGCGTCGAAGATCCACCCAACGCTGCCGGTCTCGCCCAGGCTCCCCTCGTGACGGGTAAAGAGAAAGCGCAGCTCGCCGGCGGTTCGGTTGCGGTTATCGGTCGCGACGTCGACGACCACGGCCAATGCGTGCGGGCCGTAGCCCTCGTAGCGAATTTCTTCGATCTCGCGCTCGTCGCCCGAGCCGCCGGCCCGCGCGATGGCGCGCTTGATGTTGTCCTGTGGCATGTTGTACTCGCGCGCCTTTTCGACGGCCATCTTGAGCCGGTAGTTGGCGTCGGGGTCGGTCGAGCCGCCCTTGGCCGCGAGGATGATCTCCTTGCTCAGCTTTGTGAAGAGGGCGCCGCGCTGTGCGTCGACTTTCCCTTTCTTGAGCTTGATATTGTGCCATTTGGAGTGTCCGGACATTGGTGCGAGCTTCGCTAACCCGGGCCGATAATCCAGGTCGGGAACCACATGCGGTGGTGCCATGCGTTCCAGCTAAGCGGGTGCGCGGCGAGGATCGGATAGAAAAAGACGAATGCCGCAGCGGCCGCGGCCACGTAGGAGCCGACGCCCAGCCAGCCCGCCCACCCCCGGTCCCGAGCGCGCGCCCACTGCAGGAAGCGCTGCAGCAAGATGACGTTGCAGAGGCAAATCAGCGGGATGTCCACGTAAAAGTGGTAGGCGAAGGTGATGCGCGGCGAGCGTGCCCAGGGAAGCCACTGTAAAAGGTAGGTCAGGACGATCAGCGCGTAGGCCTTATTGCGCTCGCGCCACGCTAAGACCGCGACCCACGGGACGCAGATCAATCCGAACCACAATATCACCGGATTGGGAAGCGAGGTTATCTCGTAGACGCAGCAGCCATTGGGATCGGACTGATCCTTGCGGCGATCCTGATAGTAGTACGCAATTGGAACGTAATCGAGCGGCCACTCCCAAAACTTGGACGAGTAGGGATGCGTGGCTTTGAGCGTGTCGTGGTACTCGAACATCGTGTACTGGCGGCTGACGACATCGTCGAAGTTGTGAATCTCGTTGGGATCGGGCGAGTGCCTGGCGAGATCGGGCACCCAGATCAGCGCGTAAACCGTCGCGCTAACCACGACGATCGCGGCGAGCGCGCCGCCCAGCCTGAAGCCGCGCGGATTGCCCCAGAGCGTGGGACGGCCCGCGAAGAAATACCGCTGCAGCCAGACGGCGATCAGAACGACGAAGCTCACGCCGAAGCCCATCACGCCGTACCACTTGCTTGCGACCAACAGTCCCAAGGCGACGGTGAAGAGCACCAGCCAGAGCTTTGCGGAACGGCCCGGTTCGACGACCCTTTCGGTGCGAATCTCGTTTGCGGCGTAGGACGCTTCGCCGGCCGGCGTCTCGTAGTTTACGCCGGCGTCGCGGCGGTACTCGATGGTCAGCGGGTCGTCTTCGTAGACCAGCGAGCCGCCCTTGTTTTGTGAGACCGCGCCGCGCTGCATCTTGCCTTTCGAGTCGATGCTCCCGCCGTCGGCGGTGAAGAGCGTCGTAGACTGCGCGTCGCGCAGCGCGTAGGAGCCCTCGGAATAGGTCAACTCGCGGCGCCTCGCACCGAACCACTTCGGCATGACGTAGTACTGCAGAACCAAGTAGCTTAGTGCGGCAAAGTATACCGTGATGACGCTCGTGGCCGAGGCATCCGCGTGAAAGGCGAGCCGGCAAACCTGCCCGACGATCGCACCGACGGCTAGTGCGGCGGGAATCCCGGCAACGAACTGCCAGTTGGGAATCTCGATGTGGGCGCGTTGCGCGACCTGCGAGCTGATCCAAAAGCGATAAAACGCGTACGTTGCCAGAGTAGCAAAGAAGACGACGAAACCCTCGGGCGTGGCGATGCGCGACTGCACGAAGTGCATTCCATCGAAGGTTAGCAAGAGCGCGGCGATGGTTGCGAAGAGCGTCGAGCCGGTGACGCGCTTGGCGAAGACGTAGAGCAGCATCACGACCAGTGCGCCGAAGACGACGTCGAGGAAACGCCAGCCGTACGAGTTGTCGCCGTTGCCGAGATGTCCGATCAGCGCGTTGAGACCGGTCCAGCCGCCCAGCCCGTGGCCGTGCGGCATGCCGCCAAAGAGCGCGATGGAGAGCGTGATGAGGAGCTTGCTCAGCGGCGGATGGGTATTTTCGTAGATCCGAAGGTTCTGCAGATACTCTTCGCCGGCGCGCGCGAAGTAGATCTCGTCGAAGACCTTCTCGGTCGGATACCAATAGCCGACGAACGACAGCACGAAGTTTCCCACCCCGAGGATCGCGATGATAACGTAATCGAGCGGTGCGCGCAGCGCCGCCAACCCTTCGGTCGGATCGAACCAGTGGCGCGCGCCGGTCGTTGCAGCCGCGGCTTCGTCGACTCTGGGGCGTTCCTTCGCCGGCGCGCCTGCCGCTGCCGCCTCACCGCTGCCGAGGTAGAAATAGCCCAGCCAGAAGAACGTTGCGACGACGACCGCCGAGAAGAACGTCGTTCCGAGTCCCCACAAATTCTGTGCGTTGGTCCCGGGAACGTTGTGGGTTACGACCAGCAGATATTGAAGCGAGTAGATGAGATTGGCGAGCAGCGCCACCGAAAGCGCCACCGCCCCCCACAGATAGCGCCGCGCGAACGGAAGGCAAGCGATGGTAAAGAGCACGCCGTTGAAGAGGTAGCGTTCGTGCATGCGCGTCGCCAGCACGAAGAATGCCAGCGCCGCGACGGCGCAGCCTTCGAGCAGCGATTGGTCGGTGCGGTCCTGTACGTACCGCCAAACGACGAGCAGAACGGCGGCCGAGACCAGCAGCACCCCCCACAACGCCTGCGGGAGCAGCAAGATATACTGGTTGTCCGGCACCCACAACGTGCCGCGCAACGCCCAGAGATTGAAGGCGTTGACGCTATTGTACGAATAGACGCCGGCGCCATAGGCGTAGCGATCCCACAGCCAATGCAGCGCCGCAACCGGATTGCTTGGATGAAACGGTTCGGCGACGAGCACCGCCAGAATCAGCGCCGCGCCCATGCCTGCGGCGGTAGCGACGATCCGTTCGCGGCGACGCGTCGGATCGACGAAGGCAAAAGCCACGAGCAGCGGCAGCAGCACGGCGGCCTGCGGCTTGATGAGCAGCGAATAGCCGAAAGCCAGCCAGGCGCCGACGATCCACAGCAAATGGGCGCGCGACTGCGGAGCCTCGTCGGAACTGCGTAAGAGGGCGTAGACGGCCAGCAGGGCGAGGCCGCCGGCGACGGAGTCGACCTGTCCCCAGGCGGCCGAAATGTAGATGGTCGCGGGGTTGAGCAGATAGAGCGCAGCGGCGCCGAGCGCGTATCCGGTCGACGCAAAACGCCGAACGATGGCGTAGAGCAACACCCCGATGCCGAGGTCGGCGAGAATCGCCGGCACCTTTACGAGCACGCGGAGCGCGGCAAAGCCGTGGTCGCGCGATGCGAAGAACGCGTGCCAGAGGTGACCGACGACCGCGAGGATATAGAAATATCCGGGCGGGTAATCGGCGAAGCCGACGGTCGAGTAGAACGAAGCGAAGGGGCGTTCGCTCAGCGAAAGCGCCCACGACATGTAGGTGCTGACGTCGCTCTTGAATCCTTCGTTGCCAAGGTAGAGCACGCGCAGGATCAATCCGGCGACGAGCAGAGCCGGGAGCGCCCACGCGATCGAAGCCTGCCGCGCCGTCGCTCGCGCCGTACCGTTGGCGTTCATGCCACGTCCGTGCTTCACCGCGCCGGGGCGAGGCCCAGCGTCGCGAGCAAGTAGTCGCGCAACTCGACGTTTACGTGGCTTTCGACGACGGCCAAATGCTCGGCGGCCGCACGCTGCGCCGCTTCTTTCGCTCCGAGCCGCTCGAGGGCGGCCACGATCCGTTCGACGTTTGCGGCATCGAGCGGCATGCCCAGCGAGTAGGCGTCGGCCACCGCGGTGCGTGCCGGCGAGGGCGGCTGCGCGATCGCCCAAACGACCGGGAAGGTCCACTTGCGTCGCGCGATGTCGCTGGTCGCGATCTTTCCCGTCTCGTCGACGGTCGACCAGATGCCCGCAACGTCGTCGCGAATTTGAAACGCCATGCCGTAGGCGCGTCCGACCGCACCGTATCCGGCGATGGTCGCTTCGTCACAGCCCGCGGCGTAAGCGCCCAAACGGCACGATGCATCGAAGAGCTGCGCGGTTTTGCATTCGATCATGCGATAGTATCCCGGCAAATCGACGGAGCGCTGCGACTCGAAGTGCAGATCGAGCGATTGGCCTTCGCACATCACCGCGTGCGCCTCGTGCAACAGAGCGATCATCTGCAGCACCCGGCCGGCCTCGAGGTGCGTCGCCGCACTCTCTAAACTCAGGAAGCTGAGCGCACACATCGCGTCGCCGGCGTTGATCGCACCGGCAATGCCGTAGGCGCTCCAGAGCGTCGGCCGTCCGTGGCGAAGCTCGTCGCGATCCTCGATGTCGTCGTGGACCAAGGAGTAGTTGTGGAAGATTTCGACGGCTACGGCGGCGTCGAGGGCGTACTCCAGGGGCGCGCCTTCGCCGGTTGCAACGCGCATCACCATCTGCGGGCGCAGCCGCTTACCGCGGCGTGCCGGACCGTATGGCGCATAGCCGAAGTGCCGCAAAAGCATATCGGAGATCTCTTTCGATCCCCGATATCCGGTAATCCGTTCCTCGAGGGCACTCTCGAAACGCTCGGCCAGATCAAGCAGAGGCGGCCAGCTCCTCCATGCGTGCCTCGACCTGATCGACGAGCCATCCCGGCGTGGACGCGCCGGACATTAAGCCCGCAACTTCGACGCCGTCGAACCACTGCGACTCGAGCTCGTCGGGCCCTTCGATATGATAGGCGCGCGCGCCGCGCGATTCCGAGAGATCGGCGAGATGCTTGGTGTTCGCCGAGGTCTTGCCGCCGACGACGATCATTACTTCGACGTCATGGGCAAGGCGCAGCGCTTCGCTCTGCCGGTTATGGGTATCGGTGCAGATGGTGTTGACCGCGCGCACCTCGTAGTATTTGGCCGAGAGCGCGCGCACGATCTCGGTGAAGCCTTCGCCCGACCATGTCGACTGAACGACGACGCCCACTCGGCTCGAACGCGGTAGCTTCTCGACGTCGGCCGGGCTCTGAATGCACCAAGCACCCGGCACGTGGCTTAGCGTGCCCTTTACTTCGGGGTGGTTGGGATCGCCGATGACGACGATCTTATAACCGTCGGCCTTGAGCTTCTCGGCTTGCACGTGAATCTTGGTGACCATCGGACACGTCGCGTCGATGATCTCCAGATTCTTCTGCGAAGCCTTCTCGAAGACGTCGACCGGCAGACCGTGCGCGCGCACGAACAGCGCACCCGCGTCGACTTCGTCGACCGAGTGCGCGTTCTTTAGCCCGCGAGATGCCAGCGATTCCACCATCTGCGGATTGTGAACGACGTGGCCCAGGGTCGTCACGTCGCCACGTGAGGCAATCGCCTCCTCGGCCTTCTTGACCGTGATGGCGACTCCGAAGCAGAACCCCTGAACCGACGCCTTACGAATTTCCACCGATGCTCTCCGCTAGCGTTTCGATTGCATTCATGATCTGGGCGGTGAACTTCGACAAATCCTCACGCGTTGCTTTCCGCCCCGGCGCAAGCGCGAGCGGCGCGCCGAATGCGACATCTATCTTACCCAGGCGCAGCGCCTTATCCGTGCCGCGGATATATGCCGGAACGACCGGTGCGTTTCCCAGCGAGGCGAGGAGGGCGACGCCGGTCTGGGGCTCCACCGTGCCGTCGCGGTTGCGCGTACCCTCGGGGAAGATGCCGATCGCGCCCCCGGTCTGCAAGACCTCCAGCGAGCGCTTGATCGCGGCCGTCGCGCTGCCCCGGCGATCGACGGCGTACGCCCCCAAGGCTAGAATCATCGGCCCGAGTACGGGGATTTCGAAAAGCTCCTTCTTCGCCATATAGCTGAGGCGACGCGGGCAGAGGCACCCCATGGCGGGCGGGTCGAGGTACGAGATGTGATTGCAGGCTACGATCAGCGGCCCTTGCGCCGGCACGTTCTCGGTGCCGTAGACGCGCGCGCGCCAAACCACGCGAACCAAGAGACGCACGAAGACCTTGGCAAAATCGTAGAACGCGTAGTTCATCCGGCATCCGGCGATTTCGGCGCGCGAGCGGCGATGGCGCAGATTTCGTCGACGACGCGCCTCGCGTCGATCTCGCTCGAATCGATGACGTGCGCGTCGGGCGCGGGCGACAGCGGCGAAACCGCCCGCGAACGGTCGAGCCGGTCGCGCTCTTCGATCTCTTCGGCTAAGCGATGGACGTTGACGTCGATACCCGCAGCCTCGAACTGCTTGCGCCGCCGCGCGATGCGCGCCGCAACCGACGCCGTAAGATATATCTTGACTTGCGCGTTAGGCAGGACGACGGTGCCGATGTCGCGCCCCGCCATGACCACCGGACCTTTTGCGGCAACGCGCCGCTGTTCTTCGACCATCGCCGCCCGCACTTGGGCGTGCGCGGAAACCGTGGAAACAATCGCCGTTACTTCGTTGCTCTGCAACGTGGCCTCGTCGAGCTCGCGCTCGTTTTCGAAGACTCGAAAACCAAGCGGCGCCGACTCGTCTAAAACGACCTCGACCGGCGCGACGCGCAAGAGATGCGCTAATGCCGTGCCGTTGTCGACGTCGGTTCCGGTGCTCAGCGCCAGGTGCGCCAGCGCGCGATACATCGCCCCGGTGTCGAGGTAGAGGACGCTGAGACGACGGGCCGTAGCGCGGGCGACGGTCGTCTTTCCCGCGGCCGCCGGACCGTCGATAGCAATCTGCAGCGGCGTACTAACGCTCACGGGCCGCTCGTTTCGCCTAGGCAAAGTGATGGCCCCGCAGAACGTTGCGAGTCACGGTAAACATGGCAAAATCGCGCGCGGTCTTCTTTTGCTCCGCCTGCGGCTTTGAATCGCCGCGCTGGCTGGGCCGCTGTCCTCAGTGCGACGCCTGGAATTCGTTCGACGAGAAGCCCATTCGTCTCGCGCCGGCCTCGGCTCGGCCGGCCCGAGCGAAGGGCTCGGGCACGAATGCGCCGGTGGCGCTGCGCGAGGTCGGATCGGCCGGCGTCGCGCGAATGCTCGCGGGCATGCCGGAGTTCGACGCGGTGCTCGGCGGCGGGATCGTCCGCGGAAGCCTGACGCTCGTCGGCGGACCGCCCGGCGCCGGAAAGTCGACGCTGCTGCTGCAGATCGCCGCGCGCTTAACGCCCTACGGCGACGTCGTCTACGTCTGCGGCGAAGAATCGGCCGCGCAAGTGAAGCTCCGCGCGGAGCGCACGCTGCGCGAAGAAACGGGCGCCGGCGTTTTGGTCTTCCCCGAAACGAACCTGCGGGTGATTTTGGATCGTTTGGAAGAACGCCCGCCGCTAGCCGTCGTCGTCGACTCGATCCAGACCGTCTGGCTCCCCGAATCGGAAGCCTACGCGGGCAGCGTCACGCAGATACGCGACTGCACGCAGGCGCTGATGGAGTTCGCCAAACGAACCGGCTGCGCGGCATTCATCGTCGGTCACGTCACCAAAGACGGTGCGATTGCCGGGCCGCGGCTGCTCGAGCATCTCGTCGATACCGTGCTCTATTTCGAAGGCGAGACCGGCGGCGAGTATCGCATCTTGCGCGCCTATAAGAACCGCTTCGGCTCGATCGACGAGATCTGCGTCTTGCGAATGCACGACGACGGACTGCGCGAAGTGGCCAATCCGTCAGAACTTTTTTTAGGTACGCAAGCGCAACGGCCAAGCGGTTCGTGCGTCGTCGCTTCGATCGTCGGATCGCGTCCGGTGCTCATCGAAGTCCAAGCGCTCGTCGGCGAGGCGAGCTACGGTACGCCGCGACGCCTGGCCAACAATCTCGACCAGCAGCGCTTGGCGATGATTCTCGCGGTGCTGGAGCGGCGGGCTGGATTCTCGTTGGGAAGCCACGACGTCTACGCTTCGGTCGCCGGCGGATTGCGCGTGGTCGAGCCCGCGGCCGATCTCGGCATTGCGTTGGCGATTGCATCCTCGCTTCGCAACGTCCCGATTGCGCCGCAGACCGCCGCCTTCGGCGAGTTGGGCTTGTCGGGCGAAGTGCGCGCCGTCAGTGCGGCGGATCGCCGCGAAGCGGAGGCGCGCAAGTTAGGGTACGCGCACGTGATTTCACCGTCACGCGTCGGCGACGTCGCTGCGGCCATCCAAGCCGCGCTCGGGTAGTGCGCGCGCGCGAGGCATGACGCCGCTTTACGAGATCGTCCCCAACCTCTCGGAGGGACGCGATTCGGCAACGATCGATGCCGCGGCGGCGGCCGTCGAGCGCGGCGGGGCGCGCCTTATCGATCGGAGCAGCGACGAAGTTCACCATCGCACCGTCTTGACCGTCGTCGGCAACGAAGCGCAGGTCGTCGAAGCGGCGGTGGCGCTCGCGGGCGTCGCGCTGGAGCGCATCGACCTGCGCACCCATAGCGGCGTTCATCCGCGCATCGGGTCGCTCGACGTCCTGCCGTTCGTCCCCCTGCGCGGGGCCGATCTCGAGGGAGCCGCGGCCCTCGCCCACCGCGCCGGGGCCGAGATCTGGCGGCGCTATCGCATTCCTTCCTTTTATTACGGGGCGGCGGCGAAGCACGACGAGCGCCGGCTTCTCCCCGACGTCCGCCGCAATCGCGAATGGGTTCCCGACGAGGGCGACGTTTTGCGTCACGACAGCGCCGGGGCCATTGCTATCGGCGCCCGCGAGATACTCATCGCGTTCAATATCGAGCTCGCAACCGGGGATCTAGCGGCAGCCCGAGCAATCGCGCGCACGATTCGGGAACGCGGCGGCGGCTTGCGCTCGCTAAGAGCGCTCGCATTGCCGCGCGCGCCGGGCTGCGTGCAGGTTTCCCTCAATGTCACGGATTATCGTGCAACGCCACTCTATCGTATCGTGGAGCTGGTAGGCCGGCTGGCGGCGCGGCACGATATCGAGGTCTCGCGCTGCGAACTGGTCGGCTGTCTTCCCTGGGAAGCGGTGGAGGCTTCGGCCGCCTATTATTTGGGAGTTACGAAATTATAATGGTCCGTTCCGCCGCGGTGCCGCGCGCCGCACTAAAAATCGCCGCCGTAGCCGCTGCGGCGTTTCTGCTGCTCGCGCCTCCGGCGGCACGAGCGCAAGGCGGCCCCGGCGACGCGGGAATATTCACCACCACCCTGCACAACGGATTACGCGTCGTCGTCGTCGAGGACCGCGCCGCACCGGTCGTGCAAACGGGCATGTGGTACGGATTCGGATCGCTGCAAGAGACGCCCGGCAAGACCGGACTGGCGCACGCCCTCGAACATATGATGTTCCGCGGGACGCCGGAGATCTCGGCCGGCGGCCTCGACGACGTCACCGCGCGTTTGGGCGCGCAGATGAACGGCGAGACCAACTACGACTACACTCAGTTCTATTTCGAAATGCCGTCCGACAAACTCGACGTCGCGCTCTACATCGAAGCCGACCGCATGCAGCACGCCGCGCTTCGCGCCGCCGATTGGGCCATCGAGCGCAACGCCGTACTCAACGAGATCGACGGAGATATCAGCTCTCCGTTCTTCAACTTGCTCTCGCGCGTCCGCGCCGCCGCGTTTCCCGGACAACCGGCCGGACGGACGCCGGTCGGCGAACGAGCCGACGTGGCACGCGCCGGCGTCGCCGACATCGTGCATTACTACCGCGAGTGGTACGCGCCGAATAATGCCACCCTGGTCGTTGCGGGCGACGTAAACCACGTGACGGTCTTCGCCAAAGCACAGCGCTATTTCGGCGCCATTCCATCGAAAAAGCTTCCGCCGAAACCGATGCTGACGCCCGTGGCGGCCAGCGGCGCGACGGTGGAGGCCGAGTTTCCGTTTCCGTTCGAGATCCTCGACCTGGCCTATTCCATTCCCGGCGACACGCAGCGCGGCGAGCCGGCCATCAGCACGCTCGCGACGCTCCTCGAAAATCAGCGCTCGCCCTTCTATCAGGCTCTGGTCCAAAGCAACATCGCCCTCGGCATCGAGGCCAATGCCGACACGCAGCTACGCGGCGGTCTGCTTCACATCTTCATCATTCTCAATCCCGGGCGCAGCGCGACCGAGGCTCGCACGGTCTTTCAATCGACCCTGGAATCGGTGCTGAAGAGCGGATTCGATCCCGATCTCGTGCTCGCGGCCAAGAACATGACCATGGCCGAGCGGCTCTATTCCGCCGACTCGATCGATGGAATCGGCAGCCTCGCGGGCTACACCTACGGCATCGTCGGCGAACGTATCTCCGACGAAGACAAGCGGCTCGAAGCGTTGACCGGGAGCGACCTCGTCGCCGCGGCGCGTACCTACTTGAGCAAACCGACCGTCGTCGGGCACTTGAGCCCCAACGACGCTCCGCCGCGCGGCAACTCGCAGAAGAGCAGCGCGGCGGCAAGCGACGACTTCTCGAAGCGAATTCCTAACGGTCCGATCGTCATGCCGAGCTGGATCGCCAAGTCGATCAACGCCCCGACGACGGCGCACAGCGTGCTCGCTCCCGTCGAGTTCACGCTCTCCAACGGCGTTGTGGTGATCGTGCAGCGTAAGACCGACCGGTCCACGTTCGTACTCCGCGGGAAGATCGCTTCGTCGCCGGCCTTCGAGCCGGCCGGTCAGGAAGGCATTATTCGCTTGGCCTCGTCGGTTGCCGACTACGGCAGCGCGCAGTACCCTTTCGCGCAACGCCGCAAAGCGACCGACGACATGGGCGCTGAGGTGCAAACCGGGCAGAGCTTCTCAGCGCAGGGTGAGGCACGCGATTTCGAGCGCATCGTCGCTATCATCGCCGACGGCGAAGCACACCCGACCTTCAGTAACCCCTGGTTCAACATCGAGCGCTCGCAACTGGCAAACAGTTTGCAGTCGGAGGGGAATATCTCCGGCGTGATGATCGATCGCGCGTACAACCGCCTGCTCCTGGCCGGCGACGATCCGAGCCTGCGCCAGCCGACCGCGCAGAGCGTCTCCCAGATTACGCAGCAAGATCTGCTTTCGTTCACGGGGCGCTACTGGCGTCCCGACCTCACGACGATCGCCGTCGCCGGCGACCTTCCGCCCGATCGCGTGCGCCGCGACCTGGAAGCGGCCTTTGGCTCGTGGCAGGCGTCCGGCGCTAAGCCCGACCCGCACTTAATGGCGATTCCGCCGGCAACCAGCGGGCACGACTACATCGGCACGCAGGCGAATCAGGTCTTCATCCGTCTCGGTCAGCCCGCGATCTCGCGCTCGAATAAAGACTATAACACCTTCCTCGTACTCAATCAGATTCTCGGCGCCAGCGGAGCGTTCGAGTCGCGTCTGTGGCAAGAGCTGCGCCAGAAACGAGGGCTCGTCTACAGCGTGAGCAGCACGCTCGACTCCGACGAAGATCGCGGCGAGTTCCGCATCGAGCTCAGCGCGTCGCCGCAGCGGGTCACCGAAGCCGTCACCCTCGTGCGGCGCGAGCTGCAGCGCTTACAGCAAGAGCCGGTCTCTGCCACCGAGCTCGAGGAAGCGAAAGTCAGGCTCGTCGGCAACGCGCTGCTGGAAGAAGCCTCGTCGTCGGGACAAGCCAAACAACTGCTCGACATCGCCACCAACAATCTTCCCCTCGATTATTATCGCACGCTCAACGAACGTTTCGCGCGGATCACTCCGGCCGACGTTCAGCGCGTCGCGCATACCTATCTCAAGCCGGGCAGTTTGGTCGAAGTTTACGCCGGTCCGTCGGGTCCCTGGGCCCAGCATTCGCTATGATAGAAACAATCGACCCCACTACCGGAACCGTGATCGAACGGATCCCGCGCATGGACGACGGCCAAATCGAGGCCAAACTCGCTGCGGCAGCTAGCTGCGCCCCACGATGGGCGGCGACGACGCTGCAAGAGCGTAGCGCTCTTCTCGACGCGGTGGCCCGGCGGCTGCGCGCGGAGTGCGACGCGCTAGCCGCGACCGCCGTGCGCGAAATGGGCAAGCCCATCGTTCAAGCCCGGGCGGAGATCGAAAAGTGCGCCTGGGCCTGCGAGTACTTCGCGAAAGAGGGCCCGGCGATGCTGCAGCCGCAAGCCGCGGCGTCGTCGGCGGCGCGCAGCTACGTGGCGTTTCGTCCGCTCGGCGCGCTGCTCGCCATCATGCCGTGGAACTTTCCGTTCTGGCAGGTCTTTCGCGCGGTCGCTCCCGCGCTGATGGCGGGCAACGTGCTCTTGCTCAAGCACGCAGCGAACACGACGCGCTGCGCGCTGGAAATCGAGCGCGTTCTCACCGGGGCCGGCGCGCCGCAGGGGTGTTTCGGCGTGCTCTTGGTAAGCGGTGAGAAGGCCGACGACCTGATCGGCGATCCGCGCGTCGCCGCGGTAACCCTAACCGGGAGCGAGCGCTCCGGGGTGGCCGTCGCTCGCGCGGCGGGCGACGCTCTCAAGAAATGCGTGCTCGAGCTGGGCGGTTCCGACCCGTTCGTCGTCTTCGCCGATGCCGACGTGGAAGCGGCGGCCGCTACGGCGGTCAGAGCGCGCTTTCAAAACAACGGTGAGAGCTGCATCGCGGCCAAACGCTTCATCGTCGAGGATCCCGTCTACGACGAGTTTCTCGAACGCTTCGGCGCGCTCGCGGGCGCGCAAGTCGTCGGCAATCCAATGGAAGAGCGGGTGCAGATCGGTCCCTGTGCTCGCGCCGATCTCCGCGATACGGTCGGCGAGCAGGTTCGCGAGACGCTGGCGCGCGGCGGACGTCTGGTTACCGGCGGAAAAGCGGGTCCCGGCCCGGGATTCTTCTACGAGCCTACCGTCGTTGCGGACGTCGTAGCCGGAATGCGAATGTTCGACGAAGAGGTTTTTGGGCCGGCCGCCGCCGTCGTTCGGGCGCGCGACCGCGAAGATGCCGTGGCGCTGGCCAACCAGTCGGCCTACGGATTGGGCTCGAGTTTATGGACGCGCGACGTCGCCGCAGCGGAAGTCTTCGCCGCGAAGATCGAAGCCGGCGCGGTCTTCATCAACGGAATGGTCGCCAGCGATCCGCGCCTGCCGTTTGGCGGAGTAAAAAAGAGCGGGTACGGACGAGAGCTCTCGACGTTCGGGATCCACGAGTTCGTCAATATTCAAACCGTTTGGATTGGCTAGTGACTCCGGTTGCGGATCTGCTTATAACTCCCCGAGCGAAGCCGTTGCGACCCGCCGCTCCGGGACGCTACCGTTTTTGCCTCCGTGCAAAAACGGTGCTCGTTTCGTCGGGTCGCAACGGCTTCGCTCGGGGAGGCACGTCGCGACAAGTTCGCTTAGGAGTTGCTGTGGCAGTAGGCAGCGATGCGGCGGAGGCCTTCGCGGACGCGTTGCGACGGTGCGACCCAACTTAGCCGCAACCAACCTTCGAGCGACTTGCCGAAAGCAATGCCGGGAATCGCTACGACGTCCTGCGTTTCGATGAGTTCCATGGCCGCTTGCAGCGAGCCGGCCCCCTCGGAAAGACGCACGCAAACGTAAAAACTGCCTTCCGGCGGGACGTAGCGCAAACCGGTCTCTCGCAGCGCGGCAACGAGCTCGCCGTGTCGCGCGCTATACCACTCGAAGTGCTCTCGCAGTCCGCCGGGCGTCGCGAAGACGGCCAAAGCGGCGCGCTGCGCAAAGGTATCGGCGCACGACGTCGCCCAGGCATGTACTTTGATCGCTTCGTCGACGAAGGCTGCGGGTCCGAGGATCCAGCCAAGACGCAAACCCGTCAGCGCGTTGCTCTTACTCAACGAGTTCGTCACGATCGTGTGCGGATAAAGCTGCGCAAAGAAGCCGGCGTCGTCGACGAAGATCTGTTCGCGGTAGATCTCGTCGTGAATCACCCAAACCGGATCGCCCTTTCGCGCTTCGAGCACGCGCACGAGCCGTTCGGCCTGCCGGCGCGTGATGACGCGCGCCGTCGGGTTACAGGGCGAGCAAATGACGATGGCGCGCGTGCGCTCGTTGAGGGCCGCCGCAATTCGATCGGCGTCGAAGGCAAAATTGTCCTCATCGCTCATCGCCACTGTAGTTACGGCGACGCCCTCGAGCGCGGCCATCTTGACGTATGAAGGAAAGGCGGGTTCGACGACGAGCAGTTCGTCGCACGCGGGGTCGAGCAACGTTTTGATCGTTACGTACATCGCTTCTTGCGAGCCGACGGTTACGCAAACGTTGGCGGCCCGATCGAAGCCCGGATAGGCGTAATGCGCGGCAATGGCTTCCCGCAACGCGTGATCGCCGGCGTTGGGAGTGTACTTGAGGCCGTGCTCGCCGGCGTAACGCATCGCTTCTTCGAGGTGCTCGCGTCGCGGGAGAAGGGTCGGCTCGCCGAGGCCGAGGTCGATCGAGGTCGGCCGCCGTTTTGCCGCAACGTGCCGGATGAGCGACGGCGAGATTTCTGCGACGCGCGGATTCATAAGGCGACGTCGTACTCGCGAAGGGTTGCGTTCAGCGAGGTTTTTAGATCGGTCGATTCGCCGCGCGTGCCGATGATGAGAGCGCAGGGCGTACCGAACTCGCCCGCGGGAAAGCGCTTGGGCTGCGTTCCGGGAATCACCACCGCCCGCGCCGGTATCCGCCCGCGGGTCGTCACCGCCTCACTTCCGCGGACGTCGAGTATCGGCGTGCTAGCGGTCACCACGACGCCGGCCCCGACGACGGCTTCGCGTTCGACTCGCGCGCCCTCGACGATTATGCAGCGCGAACCGATGAACGCACCGTCTTCAACGATGACCGGCGATGCTTGGGGCGGTTCGAGGACGCCGCCGATGCCGACGCCGCCGGAGAGATGAACGTTCGCGCCGATCTGCGCGCAGGACCCGACCGTCGCCCACGTGTCGATCATCGTTCCTTCACCAACATACGCTCCGATGTTAACGAATGCAGGCATCAAGATAACGTTGCGCCCGAGGAAACTTCCGTAACGGGCGACGCCCGGCGCGACGCAGCGCACGCCGGCAGTTTCGTAGTCGCTTTTGAGGGGCATCTGCCGGTTGCGACGCCGGAAGTACAAGAGAATCGCGCTCTTAACCCAAGCATTGGTTACCCAGTCGCCGTTCCGAGGTTCGGCGACCCGCAGCGAGCCGTCGTCGAGCATCGCAATGGCCTCGTCGATCGCATGCCCTTCGGGGCCGTGCACGTTTCCCTCGCCCCGTTCCAACGCGGTGATTTGAGCTTGCAGTTGTTCTACCGTCACGCGCGAATGCTACGGCACCAGGTAAGCCGGCCCCCGCGTAGTGAAAGGAGATTCATGGCGAACTCGCCCGCCGACGAACAGCGAATCAACGCAATCCGCTTCCTTGCGGTCGATGCGGTCCAAAAGGCCAACTCGGGTCATCCGGGCATGCCGATGGGCGCGGCAGCGATGGCTTACACGCTTTGGACGCGCCATCTTCGATTCAATCCCAAGAATCCGCACTGGCTCAACCGCGACCGTTTCATACTCTCGGCCGGTCACGGTTCGATGCTGCTTTACGCGCTGCTGTATCTTACCGGTTACGACCTCACGCTCGACGACATCAAGCACTTCCGGCAGCTTGGCAGTAAGACGCCCGGGCATCCCGAGGCGGAACGAACTCCCGGCGTCGAGGCCACGACCGGTCCGCTGGGTCAAGGCGTGGGCAACTCGGTCGGAATGGCGATTGCCGAGGCTCATCTCGGCGCCGTCTACAACCGCGAGGATCAAGGCATCGTCGACCACTTCACCTACTGCATCTGCGGCGACGGCGATCTCATGGAGGGAATTAGCCAAGAGGCGATCTCACTCGCCGGACATCTCAAACTCGGCAAGTTGATCGTGCTCTACGACGACAACCTCGTCTCGCTGGCCGGTCCGACCGACATCACCCTGACCGACGACCCGATCGCGCGTTTCGACGCAAGCGGTTGGCACACGCAGTTCGTCGACGTCGATCGCGGCAACGACGTTAACACGATCGATCAGGCGATCGCGGTTGCAAAGAACGTGACCGACCGTCCGTCCTTCATCGCCGTTCGCACGCACATCGGTTACGGATCGCCGCGCCAAGACAACTACACGGCGCACGGCGAGCCGCTCGGCCCGGAGAACGTCAAGAAATCTAAGGAAGAACTGGGTTGGCCGCTCGAACCCGACTTCTACGTTCCCGACGACGTGCTGGCGTTTTTCCGCAGCGTCGGGGCCAAAGGTGCGGAGCTGGAATCACAGTGGCAGGCAACCTACGACGCGTGGAAGACCGCCAATCCCGATCTCGCCGCGACGCTCGAGCGCGGCATTCGCGGCGACGTGCCGCCGGATTTACCGTGGCCGACGTTTACCGCGGAGAACGGCAGCGTAGCTACGCGCGATGCCGGCGGAACGGTCATGAACGCGATCGCGGCGGCGTTGCCCGAGCTGGTCGGAGGATCGGCCGATCTCGATCCGTCCACCAAGACGTACTTGAAGAACTGCGGTGACTTTGCGCCGGGGAATTATGCCGGCCGGAACATTCACTACGGCGTGCGCGAACACGCGATGGCTGCGGCAACCAACGGCATCTCGCTGCACGGCGGACTGCTGCCCTTCGCAGCGACCTTCTTCAACTTCGTCGACTACCTCAAGCCCGCGCTGCGATTGGGGGCTCTCACCGGGGTGCGCTCGATCTACGTCTTCACCCACGACTCGGTCTTTCTCGGGGAGGACGGCCCCACGCATCAGCCGATCGAACAGCTCGCCCAGCTTCGGGCGATGCCCAATTGCTACGTGGTCCGCCCGGCGGACTCGCTCGAGACGCTCGAGGCGTGGAAGCTCGCCGTCGCGGCCAAGGGCGCCCCGTGGGTGCTCGTGCTCAGCCGCCAAAAACTCCCCTTCCTCGGAGCGCGCGACGCCGCCGTCGCCAAAGGGGCCTACGTCCTCGCCGACGCGCCGGGCGGAAAGCCGGATCTCATTCTTATCGGCACCGGTTCGGAAGTATCGCTGGCCGTCGACGCCAAAAAGCTTCTCGACGGTAAGGGCGTCCGGACACGCGTGGTTTCGATGCCCTGCTGGGAGCTTTTCGAGGCCGCACCGCAATCGTACCGCGACCAAGTGCTGCCTCCGGAGGTCACCGCCCGCATGTCGATCGAAGCGGCGGCGACGTTCGGTTGGGCAAAGTATGTCGGGGACCGGGGCTTTGCGTTCGGGATCGATCGCTTCGGCACGTCGGCGCCGCTTGCCGACGTCGCCAAGGCCTACGGATTCACCCCGGAAAATGTCGCGCAAACCGCGCTCGACCGGTTTGCCCTCGCCGCCCGCTAGGAGAGAACGATGAAGAACACGATCCAGCAACTGCTCGACGCCGGGCAGAGCGTATGGCTCGATAACCTGCGACGAAGCATGTTTGCCTCCGGCGAGCTGCAACGCCTCATCGATCAGGGATTGCGGGGAATGACCAGCAATCCGACGATCTTTGAAAAAGCGATCGGTGCGGGCAACGATTACGACGATCAGCTGGCCAAGCTGATCGGATCGGTGAAGAGTGCCGACGCGCTCTTCTGGGACCTCGCCATCCAAGATATCCAAAGCGCCTGCGACGCCTTTCGCCCGGTTTACGACGCCTCGGGCGGCAACGACGGATTCGTCAGCCTCGAGGTTTCGCCGCTGCTGGCCAACGATACCGCCGGCACGATCGCAATGGTCGAGGAGCTTTGGGGCCGCGTCGACCGCCCCAACGTAATGATCAAGATCCCCGGTACCAAAGCGGGCTTGCCGGCGATCGAAGAGTCGATCTATCGCGGCTACAACATCAACGTGACGCTGATCTTTTCGGTCGAGATGTACGAGAAGGCAGCGCGCGCCTACATCAAAGGCCTGCAGCGTCGCGCCGGCGACGGTAAGCCGGTCGATAAGATCCGATCGGTCAACTCGGTATTCGTCAGCCGCATCGACACCGTCGTCGACAAGATGCTGCAGAACTGCATCGCCAAGGGCGACAAACTCGATCACCTCTTAGGCAAGGCGGGCATCGCCAATCTGAAGCTGACGTATCAGAAGTTCAAGGAGCTCTTTGAGGGTGACGACTTCGCGCCGTTGAAGGCGGCCGGCGCCGCCGCGCAGCGTCCGCTGTGGGCCTCGACCTCAACGAAGAATCCCCACTATCCCGACTTGATGTACGTCGAAACGGTCGTCGGACCCGAAACGGTAAACACCATGCCGCCCACGACGCTCGAAGCGCTGCTCGATCACGGCAACGTCGTGCCCGACACCGTCGAGACCGACCTGCGCGAAGCCGCGGACGTCATGCGCGGATTGCAGGACGCGAAGATCTCGCTGTTCGAGGTCACCTCGGACCTGCAGACCGAAGGCGTGAAGCTCTTCTCCGATTCGTTCGCCGCGCTGCTCGGGGCGATCGTCTACAAGCAAAAGCTGCTGGCCTCGGGCGGCGCCGACCGCGTGCACTTTGCGCTCGGTTCGTCGCAGCCCATCTTCGACGGCGCGCTCGACCAGCTCGCCACGGCCGATTTCCTCAAGCGGATCTGGTCGCTCGACGCGACGCTCTGGTCGAGCGATCCCGAGCACGTCGCGATCATCAAGAAGGCGCTGGGATGGCTGGACATTCCGCAGCACATGCTCGACGAAGTCCCGGGCCTGCGCAGCTTTGCGTCGGACGCCAAGGACGTTTTCGACTTTGCCGTCGTCTGCGGCATGGGCGGCAGTTCGCTCGCGCCGGACATTATCGCCGACACGTTCGGAACGGTCGACGGCTACCCGCAGCTCTACGTGCTCGACTCGACGTGTCCGCAGCAGATCAAGGAACTCGAAGGCAAGATCGACATCGCCTCGACGCTCTTTATCATCTCCAGCAAGAGCGGCACGACCACCGAGCCCAACGCGTTCTACGCCTACTTTTACGAAAAGGTTTCCAAAGAGATCGGGGCGGCATCGGCGGGGAGAAACTTCGCCGCCATTACCGACCCCGGCACGAAGCTCGACAAGGAAGCGCAGGACATGGGCTTCCGCGCCGACTTCGAGAACGATCCGAACATCGGCGGCCGCTACTCGGCGCTTTCGTTCGTCGGCATCGCGCCGTCGGCAACCGCCGGATACGACATCAACCTTCTGCTGGACCGCGCGCTGGGGGCGATGCACGCCAACGACCGCAGCGTCGATCCGCGCACGGCTCCCGGCGTACGCTTCGGTGCGGCAATCGGCGGGCTGGCGCGCAACGGCCGCGACAAGCTGACGATCGTCACGCACCCTGCGGTTAAAGCCTTCGGCGCGTGGGCGGAGCAGCTCATCGCCGAGTCCACCGGTAAGATGGGCAAAGGCATCGTGCCGGTCGAGGGCGAGGCGCTCGGCGTGCCCGAGAACTACGGCGACGACCGCGTCTTCGTCTACGTCGGCGCGAATCTCCCCAGCCCCGCGGCCGGCACGGACGACAAGCTGCGCGCGCTCGAAGCCGCCGGCCATCCGGTGATCCGCCTCGACATGAACGACGCTTACGACGTCGGCGAACAGTTCTACCTTTGGGAGATCGCGGTCGCCGCGGCGGGCGTAATCTTAGGCATCGACGCCTTCGATCAGCCCAACGTTCAAGAATCTAAAGATAATACCGTCGCGCTGCTGCAGCAGTACGCCAAAAACGGAAGCTTCGACGAACCCAAAGCCAACGTGGACGGCCCCGCGTTTAACGTCACGTATCTGTCGGGAAGCGCCGGAATCTCCGCGCAAACGCCGCCGCAAGCACTCGCCGAGCTGTTCGCGCAGCTCCGTCCGCACGACTACAACGCGATAACGGCCTATATCGCGCGTAATCCAACTCACGCCGGCCTGCTCGACGAGATTCGCCTGAAGATTCGAGACGCGCACCGGATCGCCACGACCGTTGGTTTCGGACCGCGCTTCCTGCACTCTACCGGCCAGCTGCACAAGGGCGGCCCGGACACCTGCGTCGTGCTTCAGATCACCGCCGACGATCCCGACGACCCGATGATCCCGGGGATGAACGTCGGGTTCCGAACGCTGCTCGCGGCGCAGGCACTGGGCGACTGGATGTCGCTCGACAAGCGCCATCGGCGTGGCGTCCGCGTCCACCTCAAAGGTGACGTCGAACCGGCGTTGCGCGCGCTGGTCGCCGCCGTAGACGAAGCGCTCGCGGTTCGCGCATAGATCGTACGTTAAGAGGAATAGGAAAAGCGATGCAACTTGGGATGGTCGGGCTGGGCAAGATGGGCAACTACATGACCCAGCGATTAATCGGGGGCGGACACAAGGTTGTGGCCTTCGACCGCGATGCGAAAGCCGTGGGTGCGGTCGCCGCGCTCGGCGCGACCGGTGCCGACAGCCTGAGCGACATGGTCGCCAAGCTCACCGACGCGCCGAAGGTCGCGTGGGTCATGGTACCCGCGGGTGCACCCACCGAAGAGACCATCCATCAGCTCGCCGATCTGATGGGTCAAGGCGGGATCATCATCGACGGCGGCAACACCAACTATAAAGATGGACTGCGCCTGTACGCCGACTGTAAAGCCAAGGGCGTTTCGTTGATCGACGCGGGCACCAGCGGCGGCGTTTGGGGCCTCAAGGAGGGCTACTGCCTGATGGTCGGCGGCGACGACCAGCAAGTAACGCATTGCGAGCCGATTTTCTTGACGCTTGCCCCGCCCAAAGGCTACGCGCACGTCGGTCCGGCCGGCGCCGGTCACTTCTCGAAAATGGTCCATAACGGCATCGAGTACGGACTGCTGCAAGCCTATGGTGAAGGTTTCGAAATCCTCAAGGACTCGCAGTACGATTACGATCTGGGCCAACTTGCCGAGCTTTGGCTGCACGCGAGCGTGGTGCGCTCGTGGCTGCTCGAGCTGCTGGTCTTGGCCTTTCGCGAAGATCCCGGCCTCAAAGATATCCGCGGCTACGTCGACGACACCGGCGAAGGACGCTGGACCGTCGAGGCGGCGATCGACGAAAACGTCCCCGCGCCGGTCATCACGCTTTCGCTGCTCGCGCGCATGGCCTCGCGTCAAAGCGAGTCGTTCAGCGCCAAGGTCGTCGCGGCGTTGCGCAATCAGTTCGGCGGACACGCGGTGAAGAGCGAGACGAATGCCTGACGAGGCAGTCGCGACGGCAACGCCGGCCGCCGGCGACGGCGCTGCCGGAAATCCCCTGCGCGCCGGCCTTGCCGAAGAACGAACGGCCAATCCGTGCAGCGCCGTTTTTTTTGGCGCCAGCGGCGACCTCTTCAAGCGAATGCTGCTGCCGGCGGTCTACTCGATGCGACTGGCCGATACGCTGCCGGCCGACTTCGCGCTGGTCGGCTTTGCGCGCTCGCCCTACAGCGACGATGAGTTTCGCGAATACTGCCGCCAACAACTCGACACGTTCATGCCGGACGGCAAGAAACCGCAAGGCGCGCTGTGGGAAGACTTTTCGCGGAGGATCAGCTATATCACCGCGGACTTCAAGGACACGAGCCACTTTCAAGCGCTCAAAGACCGCCTAGCCAAGAACGACGAAGAGTTCGGCACGGCCGGAAACCACCTCTTCTATCTCTCGACCCCGCCGCCGGTCTTTCCCGAGATCATCAAGCACCTCAAGAAGTCGGGGCTCGAAAAGAGCGAAACGGGCTGGACGAGGATCGTCGTCGAGAAGCCGTTTGGGACGGATTTGGCCTCGGCACGCACGCTGCAGCGCGCGATCGAGGCCGTCTTTCCGGAAAACGAAATCTATCGCATCGATCACTACCTGGGCAAAGAACCGGTGCAAGACATCATCGCTCTGCGCTTTGCCAATACGATTTTCGAACCGATCTGGAACCGCAACTACGTGGCCAACGTGCAGATCACGTCGGCCGAGTCTTTGGGCGTGGAAGAGCGCGGCGGCTACTACGACGGCGCCGGCGCGCTGCGCGACATGATTCAAAACCACGTCATCAACCTCTTGGCGCTGGTCGCGATGGAGGCGCCGATCAGCGCCGCGGCCGACGACATTCGCGGCGAAAAATATAAAGTGCTCTCGGCGATCGCGCCGCCCGACCACGCCGAGGTGTGGTCGGTATCGGCCCGCGGACAGTACGGACCGGGAACCATCGACGGACGTCCGGTCAAAGGCTACCGTCAAGAGCCGGACGTATCGCCCACCTCCAATACCGAGACGTTCGCCGCGGTGAAGCTTTATATCGAGAACTGGCGCTGGGCCGGCGTTCCATTCTATCTGCGCTCCGGAAAGCGGCTGCCGCGTAAGGTATCGGAGATCGCCGTTACCTTCAAGGCAATTCCGCATCGCTTCTACGGCGAGTCCACCGACAAAATCGAACCTAACGTGTTGGTCATCAAGATCGAGCCCGACGAGGGCATCTCGATGCGCTTCGAAGCCAAAGTGCCGGGACCTAAAGAGCACGTCCGCAGCGTCTACATGGATTTCAGCTACGGCAGCGGCTTCGGCGTGCAGTCGCCGCCCGCGTACGAGCGTCTGATCGGCGACGCAATGCTTGGCGATCAAACGCTCTTCACGCGCTGGGACGCGGTGGAGCGAGCGTGGGAGATCGTTACGCCGATTCTCGAGGTTTGGCAGAACACCAAGGACTTTTCGTTCCCCAACTACGCGGCCGGCAGCCAGGGACCGGAGAGCGCAAAGGCGCTCTTTGCGGAGTGGCGCCACTTGTGACCCTGGATCTCGCACCGCTGGTCGAGGGTCTCGCCGGTCGGTACCGCGAGCGCGGCAGCGACGTGCGGACGGCGACGATGACCGTCGTCGTGTTCTTCGAGGATGCCGCCATCGGCGCACTCGCTCGCGACCGAATTCACCTGCTGGCTTCCAAGCATCCCTCGCGCGTGCTCGTGCTCGACGCGGCGCAGGATGCAACCCTCTCGCGCGTCGAGACGGGCGACTGGATCGAGATCGGCGTAAAGGGTCGCGACGGCGCGACGATGCACTCGGCGGCGCAAACGCTGCGCCTTCCCGAAGCCCCCGTCGTCTTGCTGTGGATCGCCTGCGGCATCGGAAGCGATCCGCGCTTTGCAGCCATGCTCGGCGACGAGGTCGAGCTAATCGTCTACAATAGCTCGCTACTCGACGACGAGAGCGCCGCGCTGTGCGAGCTGGCCGAGTACGTGGCAGACCATCCTGACGTTCACATCGCCGACATCGCTTATCTGCGCCTCTCGCCGTGGCAAGAAAGCGTGGCCGTGTTATTCGACGGCTCGGCCGGACAGGAACTCTCCGATTTGCGCAGCGTCGAGATCACTTGCGGTTCGAAGCCGGAAGGTTATTATCTCTTGGGCTGGCTAGCCAGCCGTCTGCGCTGGACCCCGCACTCGAACGCAAGGCTGACCAATCGCCGCGACGAGGCGATCGAATATACGATACGCCGCGAGGGCGAGCCGCGACGGGTTGCGCGAGTCGCGTTACGCTCGTCGCGCTCGGAGTTTGTCGCCGAAGTGGACGACCAGGCCGAGACGATTCGGTTGAGCGTCACCGGATCGAGCAAGCACCCGCTGCGATACCGCGCGGTAAACAACCCAGGCATTGCCGCCTTGGTCGAGCGAGCGATTCTTTGGGGTCATAACGACCGAATTTTTGCCGATTCTTTGGCCGCCGCGGGCAAGATACTGGGATGCGAAAAGAGTTGAGTACGGCAAACCGCGGGGAGATCCAGGTCTATCGCGATTCGGCCGCAGTGGCCCAAGCGCTCGCCGATCTCTTCGTTGCGACAGGCAGGATGGCGATGGCCGACCGCGGAGTCTTCACCGTCGCGCTCTCCGGCGGCAACACGCCGCGCGCCGCCTACGAGCTGCTCGGCGGCGATCCGTTGCGAACCCAGCTCTCCTGGAGCGACGTCTTCATCTACTTCGGCGACGAACGGTGCGTGCCGCCGACCGACGAGCAGTCGAACTATCGCATGGCGAGCAAAGCCTTCCTCGATAGCGTCGGAATACCGCCGGTAAACGTCAATCGTATTCGCGGAGAGATCGACCCCGGGCAAGCGGCCAACGAATATGCGTCGGTATTGCGCGCGGCACTCGGAAACGCGCCGCAGCTGGACCTGGTGCTGCTTGGACTCGGTTTCGACGGCCACACCGCTTCGCTCTTTCCCGGAACCTCTCCGGAGACCGACGACGCGTCGCTGGTGCGCGCCGTGTACGCCGAATCGCAGGCGATGTGGCGCGTTACCGTGACGCCGGAGGTCATCAATCGCGCCCGCACCGTCGTCTTTGCCGTCGAGGGCGTCGACAAGGCACAGATCTTGGCTGAGGTTTACGAAGGTCCGGTCGACACGGTTAAGTATCCGGCGCAGGTCGTGGCTCCGAAGTCCGGACGGCTGGTTTGGATCGTCGACGAACTGGCCGCGGGGATGCTCAAAAGGCTAGCTTGAAGTCGGCTTGGGAAGCGGCATCGGCGTGGCGAGCACTCGGGATCCCATCGTCTGAACGTTCACGCCGTTGTTGGTTAGGATCGTGCCCTGCACGCGCTCCAGCTCGACGACCGCCTTGTTGAGATCGGTCTGCGCTTGAAGTTCGCGGCCGCGCGCTTGTGCGAGTTCGACTTGACGCCGTAAGACTAAGAACGTCGTCGAGGAGCCGCGATGGAAGCGCCGAACCTCGCTCGCCTCGACGGCTTCGGCTGCGGCGCGCGCTTGGCTCGATGCAGTGAGCCGCGACAGCGCCGACTGGTAAAGCTGCAGCGCGTTGCGCGCGTCGTACTCAATTCGCGTCTTCACGTTCTCGGTAAAGATCGAGGCCTGATCTTCTTCCTGGTCCGCAAAGTGTTTTAGGCTGGTTGCGTAGTTGTGTTCGAGCGGGATGTTGAAGACGAGCGCAATATTGAAGGCCGGGTAGCGCGCCGCCCACAGATTATGATAGGCGTAGGCCATCTTGCCCTGCGACTCCGGCGGCGGCGTCGGGCAGCCGCCATTGGGAAGGGCACAGGCGAAGGCTTCGAAACCCGGCACGGGGGCAAGTATCCCGGCGAAGCCGTTGCTCATGTACTGCACTTGAAGGTCGGCCTGCGGCAGCGCCTGATTCTTGGCGTACGCCCGGTCGACGTCGGCGACCTTATGCTGATCTGCGGCTTGGCGCATCTCGGGACGGTTGCGGACGCCTTCGGCGACGATCGCGTTTAAGTCTCCGGCGCCGGGCAGCTCCAGGACGGGGGACGACGGCACTAAGTTCGCCAGCCAAATCGGATCGCTGGGGCTAGCCACGATGAGGCTCTTGAGTTGAATCTGCAGCTGCGAGACGGTCTGCATCGCCTGGAAGACGCCGGTTTGAAAGTTCGCCACCTGCGTCTGCGCCTCGACGGCGTCGACCGGCGAACCGACCCCTCGCCGGGCGAGACGGATCACGCTCTCCTCTTGCGCGGAAGCCGCCTTTAGAGCTTCCTCGAAGATCGCGACCGCTCGCCACGCGGCCACGAGATTCCAATACGTGTCCTCTACCTGAGCGAGCGTATTCGAAGCGTCCACCAGCGCCTGCGCTTCGCTCGAATCGGCGGTGATCGTCGAAACCTTCAGCGCGCGCTTGATCGGATTCATCCCGCCGTTTTTGAGCAGCGGCTGCGTCACGGCCAGGTTTAGCGAGGCTTGATACGTCGGATTGTAGTCGTTGATGATGATGTTGTTATACGTGCGCGTCTGTTGAATGCCGGCGGCGTAGGCCATCCCATTGACCGTTTGGCCCGCCACTCCATACTCGAACGACGACTTGTGCTGGATGATGTTTCCCGGGCCTTGGGTGTAAATGGGAGTAGGCGTCGTGTAGGGTACGGAGGTCGGCTGCTGGACCCCAACCTCCCCGGGACCCGCCAAATAGAGATTCTCCGGCGGCGTAACCGAGAAGTTTGACGAGGGCTCGAGTCGCAGCTGCACGTCGAAGTTTCCCTTTGCTTCGATGATTCGGTAGCGCGTTATTCGACTGTTCGCGGCCGATACGGCGAGATTGGGGTTCTTTAAGAGCGCCATTGCGATCGCGTCCTGCAGCGTTATCCCAACGAACGGGTGCTGCAGCACCCCGACGACGTCGGCCGCGCTGGGTTGCACGTCGGGCCCCCGATAGCCCGGCGCAACCGACGGCACTGCGGGTAACCGCGGCGACGGGATCGCCGTCGGCAACGAAGCCCGGCGCGGAAGGGCATCGTCCGGTTGGGCGGACGTACGCTCGAGCGGCAACGCCGCAACGGCGACGGCCGTCAGTGCAACGACTGCGGGAATCGCGCGAAGTCTCAAGATGCGATTCCTAGCGCGCCAGCGCCTCGGTGCCCAGGGTTTGCAGATTGACGCCGTTATTCGTCAAGATCGTGCCTTCGACGCGCTGGATCTCGACGATCGAGCGATTGAGCTGTGCCTGCGCTTCCAGCTCCAAGCCGCGCGAACGGTTCAGCTCGATCTGACGCTGCAGCACGAGATACGTGGTCGACGCGCCGTTGTGGAACTTGCGCAACTCGCTGGCGTAAACGGCCTCGGCACTCTCACGGGACTGCCGCGTCGAATGGAGTTTTGAAAGCGCCGATTCGTAAGTTTGCAGCGCGTTGCGTGCCTCGGCGCCGATCCGCTCGGCGACCCCTTGGGTGAGAACCTTCGCCTGCGTCGTCTCCTCGGAAGCGACGCCCCGCATGCCGCGCGCAAGATTCCCCTGAATCGGATAGTTGACGATCAGCGCGAGATTAAAAGTAGGGTAGTAGGCCGCCCACATATTGTGATAGGCGAACGGCATCGTGCCTTGGGTCTGCGGCGGAGGCGTCGGGCAGTTGAGGAGACCGGAGACGTTCTGGCATTGATAGGTCAAGAACTGCGGCACCGGGGTGAGGATGCCGGCGAAGCCGTTGCTGAGGTATTGCGCTTGAACGTCAGCTTGCGGCAGCGACTGGTTCTTCGCGTACGCCCGATCGATGGCGGCTTGCGCCGTCTTCTCGCGCGCGAGCTGAACCTCGGGACGATTCTGATTGCCGGCGGCGATGATGGCCTCGAGGTCTTGGACCGGGGGAAGCTGCTGCACCGACGTCGACGGTACGAGATTGGCTCGCCAGACCGGGTCGCCCGGGTCGGTAACGATTAAGCTCTTGAGCTGATTTTGGAGCTGCGAGACGTTCTGCAAAGCGGAGAAAACATTGTCTTGGAAGTTCGAGACCTGCGTCTGCGACTCGACCACGTCGATCGGCGCGGCCGTGCCGCGCTTGGCGAGCCGAACGTTGCTCTGCTGCTGCGCGATGGCTTCCTTTAGCGCCTCTTCTTGGATGGCAACGTTGCGCCACGCAGAAACTAGACTCCAGTACGTATCCTCGACGGAGGATATGGTATTCGATGCATCCACCAGCGTTTGCGAAGCCGTCGCATCGGCATTGAGCATCGCGAGTTTGAGCTGCCGCTTATTGGCGTTCATTCCGAAGTTCTTGAGCAGCGGCTGGGTGACTTGGAGGTTGAGCGTCGCCAGATAGTACGGGTTATATGCGTTGAAGATCGTGTTGTTATAGGTGCGCTGCTGCTGGATGCCGGCGACGTACGTTCCGCCGTTGACCATCTGGCCGCCGACGCCGTATTGGAAGGTCGATTGATGCTGGATGATGTTACCCGGACCGCTGGTCGGCGGCGCCGGCGAGTAGTCTCCCTGCTGACCGGGACCCGCTTCGAGGAAATTTACCGGCGGATTGACCGAAAAGCTGGAAGACGGCTGGAGGTGCAGCTGCACGTCGTAGGCACCCTTTGCCTCGACGATTTGATAGCGCGCGACTTTGACGTTGCTGGCTGAGACCGCAAGGTTTGGATTCTTGAGCAGCGACATCGCGATCGCGTCCTGCAGTGAGATGCCCACGAACGGCTGCTGAGTGACGCCGATAATGTGCGCCGGGCTCGGCTCGACGTTGGGCGCGCGGTATCCGGGCGCGACGCTAGGAATAACCGGCAGGATTAGCGTTGGAATGGCCGTGGGAATAACGACTCGCCCCGCCATTGGATCGTCGGGCTGCGCCGAGATTCGCTGCAGCGGCAAGAGCGCCGTCGCCAAGACCGCCATCGCGACAAAAGCGGAGAGCGGACGATTCTTTCTCATCGTTATTCTCCTATGGCCACGCCGATGCGTGGCCTCCTGAGCAAGAGTACCAGAGGTGCGAGCCCAATCGTGATGACCGCCGTCCAGCGCGAGGTATCGGCATAGGACTGCACCGCCGACTGCGCCTCCACGAGGACTGCAAGGCGTTCCATCGCCACGCGATTCTGCACGCCGCCCTGCGACGTGACGTATTGCTGCGTCGGGCCGTGTCCGAGGTTTTGCGTTGCGGCCAATTCGGTCTGATGCACCGTGAAACCGCGCACCAGAAGCGTGATCAAAACGGCGGCCGCAACGCTGCCGCCGATCTGCCGCGAAAGGTTGAAGAATGCGGCGGTAGCCGGCACCTCTTTGTCGGGCACGCTGCCGATAACCGCCACCGAGAGCGGCACGAAGATCTGCGCCAAGCCGACGCCGCTAATGAGCAGCGGCAGGACGAGGGCGTGAAAGTCCGACTGGGGCGTGGTAATGTTCGCCAGCATCCAGTTCGAAAGCGATAAGAGGACGAAGCCGATCGCGGCTTGGAGGCGTGGATCGACCAGCCCGCGCTGAGTTAGGATCGCGGTAATCGGCGTAAAGAGCAGAACGGCGGCGGCCCGAATCATAACGGTCGTCCCCGAGAGCGTCGCGGTGAAGCCAAGCGAGTTGATCAGGTACTGCGGCAAGATAATAATCGATCCGTAGAGACTCACGCCCAGCACGGCACCGAGCACGCTGCCCGCGGCAACCTGACGCAGCCGCAGCACGTGAAGATCGACGACCGGAATCTTCGAGCGCAGCGTCCACCAGACGAAGGTGGCGATGCCCACGACCGAGGTAAACGTGAACCAGCGAATCCGGGCGTCGTCGTACCAGTCGTACTGCTGCCCGTTCTCGAGAACGAACTGCATCGAGCCCAGACCGATGCAGAGCAGAATCAACCCTACCCAGTCGAGTTTCTGGTATCGCGGCTCGGCGGGATTGCGCAAGTAATTATGGATCAGGGTCGCGGCAACGATGCCGATTGGAATGTTGATAAAAAAGATCCAGTGCCAGTTCCAGTTATCGGTAATCCAGCCGCCGATTACCGGACCCAGCGCCGGCCCGACGATGACGCCCATGGCGAAAACGCCTTGCGCCTTACCCTGCTCTTTGAGGCCGTAGGTGTCGCGCAGGATCGCCTGCGACGTGGCAATCAAGCCGCCTCCCCCGAGGCCTTGGATGAGCCGCCAGAAGACCAGCTGACCGAAGGTGTTGGAGAGCCCGCACATCAGCGACGCGATCGTGAAGATGACGATCGAACTGACGAAATACTGCCGCCGGCCGAAGCGCGCGGCCAACCACGGATTGAGCGGGATGACCACGACGTTCGCGATCAGGTAGGCGGTGACGATCCAGGCGCCCAAATCGACGCCGATGCCGAAGTTGCCCTGAATGTTCGGCAGCGACACGTTGACGATGGTGACGTCGATGATCTCGAGCAGCGTGGCCGTGATGACCGCAATGCTGATGATGACCCGGCGCGAGCCGTGCTCGACGACCGGGCTCTCGTACTTGGCGAACACGAGCGCCTACTTTACTTTTACGTACGTTTCGACGCTCATCCCGGGACGCAGCGGAAGGTCGGATCGTTGATCGTCGACTTCGATGCGCACGGGAATGCGTTGCGTCACCTTGACGAAGTTGCCGCTGGCGTTCTGCGCCGGCACGAGCGCGTAGGTGTTCTCCGAGGCCGGATTGATCGACGCGACGTGGCCGTGGAAGGTGACGCCCTTATAGGCATCGACCTTGATTTCCACCGGCTGGCCGACGCGCATCTTGCCCATCTGCGTCTCTTTATAGTTGGCGATGATGTAGATCTTGTGCGGGACGATCGTCATGAGCGTCATTCCGGCGCCGACGGTCTGCCCCACCTCCGCGTTCTTTTGGCCGATGTAACCATCGGTGGATGCGTAGATTCGCGTGTAGCTGAGTGCCTGTTTGGCGAGGTAGAGCTGCGCCGCAGCGGCTTCGACTTGACTGGGGTCGGAGGCTTGCGCGAGCTTACCCTGCGCCGTCGTTAGCGCGCCGGAAGCTTCATTGACCGCGGCGCTCGAGGCGGTCACCCTGCTCTGCGCCGCGGCGACGTTGGCTTGGGCAACGCTCACTTGATTCTCCGCGGCCCGCAGCTGCGCCGCGGCGCCCGCGCTCTGCGCGCGTACTGCATCGAGCTGCTGCGGTGCGACGTCGCCGGTACTCACCAACGAGCTGACGCGCGAATAATCCGATTTGGCCTTGTCGTAGGCCGACTGTGCGGCCGGAACTTGCGCTTGCGCGGAGAGCAGTTGCGCGTTGGCTTGCGCTACCGCGTCTTGGGCCATGGGAACTTGCGCCTGCGAGCTGGCAACCGCGCCGCCGGCTTGAGCGACGCCGCCCCGGCCTTGGGTGGTCGTCGCGCGCTGATTGGCCACGGCGAGATCGTACTGCGCTTGCGCCTGACGGAGCCTCGCCAGTTCGTCCTTGTTGTCAAGCACGACGAGCAACTGGCCTCTGCGCACTTCCTGGTTAGTGTCGACCAAAATCTTATTGATGCGTTCGGGAACCTTGCTGGTGACGGCAACGACGTCGGCGGAAACGTGCGCGTCGTCGGTACCCTCGTGAGAGAGCATGTAGGTCAACCACGGGATGCCCCAGACGATCGCGGCGACGATGACGATTGCGGCAACGACGAGCAGAATGATGCGCCGGCTCGGTCGCTTCCGTCCCTCGTCGAGATCCGAATCGATTGGTTCGTCTACGGCAGCCGTCCCCGCGCCGTTTGCCTGCGGCGTGCGGGCCGTCTTTTGCTGATCGAGCTCTCGCGTGTCCATTACGAGTTCTTTACCCCATTGAGAAAAACGTCGATATAATAGCGCAGGGCGTCGTCGGGATCGCCCCGGTGAAGTTCCGAATCGGGAAACTTTTTGCGCCCCAGCGCGTGCATGAAGACCAGGCCCAGGAAGACCATCGCCAGCTTCTGCGGATCGCCGCGCAACTCGCCGCTGCCGACGCGCCGCTGCATGAACTCGGTGAGAACCGCAAGGATGGCGAGCTGCGGCCGCCAGGTGGTCGCGGCGAAAATGTCGTTTTCATATTCCTGCTCGACCAGCGACCAGCGAATCATATCGCCCAGCGCTTCGAAGCGCCCGAACATCAGCCGCGACAGGGCCAGCAGATCTTCCCCCACGCCGCCGGGACGCTGCTGCGCGGCGACGCCGGCCAGCTCGAGATAGCCGCAAAAATGCTGCGCGCAAGCAACCAACAACGCTTCTTTTGTTCCAAAGTGACGGAAGAGCGTCGCTTCGTTGACCCCGGCAACGTCGGCGATCTCGCGCGTCGTCGCACCACGTTTACCCTTACGGCCGATCACTTCACGTGCGGCTGTAAGAATGCGTTCGCGGGTGTCTTCAGGAGAGGCCGGCCGGCCGGCGTCAACCGATTTGCGCGTTTCGATCATCGCGCTTCGGGTCCGCCGGGCTCGACCGGGACGTTGGTTTCGTAGGTACCGTACGACGCGTCGGCCACGGCGCGGACGTGCGGAATCTGAATTGTCGCATGCTGGGTCGACAGAACCGAATACAGCCCTTGGGTGCGGTACTGCTGCGTCATCGTGATTTTTCCGCCGCTGGTGTAGTACCACTCCATGCGGGCGAGATCGAAGTCCGCGGCGTCGACGTAGGCCAGCGTGTGATCCAAGATGTCGCTGTGAATCTTCTTGGTCATGCGCAGCACGATCATCGGACGGTCGTCGATCGTCGCATTACCGTCCAACTCGACGTTGGAATCGCGCTGCCACCGGTTGGGGTTGCCGATGTCGTCGAACAGCTTCTGAAAACCTCGAGCGTAGCTCGGCATCCGATCGAAGACGACGACGTAGAGGTCGGGGCGCTTGTAGTACGACGTGCCGTCGAGCTTGGGTGCCAGAAAAGGAAAGTTGAGCATGCGAACGTCGACGTGCACGCGCGCGCGGTAGGATTGCAGTGTCGGATTGCGATCGGCCATCTTGCGGAGCACGGTGCGCACGTCGAGCGCCGGTTGGGTCGTGGCGACCGGGCCGGCTCCCAGCGTGACCGGCAGCAGCGCAAAAACAAGGAGAGCGCAACGAAGATTCTTCACCATTAGGCCGGCTGCACCTCAACGATGGTAAAAATGCGGTCGAGACCGGTGACCGACAGCGTCCGGGTGACGTCGGGGCGGGTGGCGCGCAAGCCCAGCTCCCCGCCGGCCGCGCGCGCGCGGCGCAGCAAGGAAATTAACCCGCGAACGCTCTCGTGGTCGAGGCTGTCCAGGGCGTCGAGGTCCAAAATTACTCGGGTGGCGCCGCCTTCAAAGGCGGCCAGCGTGGCGGCTTCGATCGCGGGATACGCGGCCAAACGGTACTCGATAACAACCGGTTCCATGTTCTTCTTCTAAAAAAGTGCGAGCGGTGGACTGCAAGTGAGTACTTGCACGCACATCCTAGCACGCGTATTTCCCTAAAGCAAGTGCTTGCACGCACCCGCCTGCTTGGATCGAGCCCGGTGGCTTACGAGTGCGAGCTGCCCGCTCCGGCGCCGGCTTTGTGGAAGCCCTGCGCCTTTGCCTGGGACGGACAGAGGTACTCCCCGTGCTTGGTCTTCCCGTAATACTGGTCGCCGGGCTCGTGATAGACCTTGGTGTTGAGGTTAACCCAAACCGCCTTCACGGCGCCGCAGTTGGGGACGGCCGATCCCCCGGATGTCTCCGACCCCGCGGCCTGCGAAGCCGCCGGCGCACTGGTGGCGTTTTGGCTCGATTTGCCGCCGCCGCACGCGACGAGCGCAAGCACGATCGTAAAGATTGCGAGGTTCCGCATCAGCTTAGCCCTCCTACGGAAGCAGGCGCTTCGCTAAGGTTACCGTAGCATCCCGGGCCCGGCGAGCCAGCGACGAGGGCTCACCGACGTAGACGCGCCGCCCGCCGACGAAGGCCGCCTGCAGCCAAGCGTCCCGACCGCGGTAGACCAGCGCATTCACGGGTGGCGACCACGGATCGATCTGCGAGGCGTCGAGCACGAGAAAGTCGGCCGGGCATCCGGTCACCAGATCGCCGGCCGCCATGCGAAGCGCGCGGGCGCCTTCGCTCGTTCCCATTGCATAAGCGTCGGCAGCCCGCGACGCCGATCCGTCGAGATGTAGGATCTTCTGCAGCAGCGCAGCGGCGCGCATCTCCTCGATGAGCGATGGCGCGACGTCGGCATCGGTGCCGAGCCCCACGCTCACCCCGAGCGCGCGCAGCGCGCGCACGTCGCAGATGCCGTCGCCGAGGTATTGGTTGGTCATTGGATTGTGTACGACGCGCGCACCGCTTCCGGCCAGGCGCCGCCGGTCGTCGTCGCTGAGGTAGATCGCGTGGATGGCTACGGTTCGCTCGTTGAGGGCGCCAAGATCTTCGAGCAGGGCGATCGGCGTGCGATTAAACTTCTCCAACGTCTGCCGGCCTTCATAAGCGGCTTCGGCAACGTGGACGTGCAGCATGCAGTCTTGCGCTCGCGCGAACTCGGCTGCGGCGCGAATCATTTCGTGCGATGCGGCGTGAAGTGAGTGGGGCGCCACGCAAACGTTGGCCTCAGGATAGCGCTCCATCAGCGCGCGCGTGCGCTCCGCCGCCACGCCGGCGCTCTCGCGAAACTGCGGCGGCGCATATCCGGCATCCATCCAGGTACGCGCTAAGACGAGGCGGATTCCGGTATCCTGCGCGGCTTTGATGGCCCCCTCGGCGCACGCGTTGCCTTCGCCGTTGAGGTAAAAAAACTCGGCCACGGTGGTGATGCCGGCCGCGAGCATCTCGGAGAAGGCCGCGACAAACGTCCAATAGACGTCGTCGGGTTCCAGCTGCGGGACGACGCGGTAGAGCGCGTCGCGGCGCCACGTCGCAAAGTCGAGGTCGTCGGCCCAGCCGCGCAGCAGGATTTGGTATGCGTGGCTGTGCCCGTTGATGAAGCCCGGCACCACGAGACGATCGGCAGGAAAGGTTCGCTCGCCGAGGCTGCGCGCGCCGCTTCGCACTTCGTGAAAGTCTCCTGCAGCGGCGATCTTCCCGTCGCGCACGACGAACGCGTAGTCCTCGCGCAGCTTACCGCTCACGATGGCACGCGCGCAGCGGACGAGCTCGCCCTTCACGCGCAGCGCAGTCCGTTCTTCACGACCAGCGTCGCGAGGTTACCGCCGAACTGCCAGCCGAACTCGTCGGGTGACTCGAGTTGCAATGCGACGAAATCTGCGGGAGCGCCGGCGCGCAATCGGCCGGCGTCAACGCGCAGCGAGTGTGCGGCGGCGCGCGTTACCGCGTAGAGCGCTTCGGACGCGCTCAGTCCGAGCAGCTTGCGGCCGAAATACGCGACGGTTTGAAGGTTGAAGCAAGGCGAGGTTCCGGGATTATAGTCGCTGGCCAGCGCCACTGCGCCGCCGGCTTCGAGCAAGGCCCGCGCGGGGACGCATTGCGGAAGGTCGAGATAAGCGATCGTCGCCGGGCAGGCGACGGTGACGATGCCGCGCCGTGCGATCGCACTGACGTCCTCCGGCCTGATGTAGTTGCAGTGGTCGACCGCGTCAACTTCGAGCGCGGCGGCCATTGCGGCGGCGCCTCCGTAAGCCATCTCGTCGCAGTGCAGACGCAGGCGCATGCCGTGGAGGCGAGCGGCGTCGAGATATCGCCGCGACTGCTCGACCGAAAAGAATCCGGGTTCACAAAATGCGTCGGCATACACGGCGCCGTGAGCGGCGGCTGCCGGAATCACTTGGTCGATGATGTAGTCGACGAAGGCCTCCTCGCGCGTAAACTCCGGCGGCAACGCGTGTGCGCCGAGAAACGTCGGAACGAGCCGCGGGACGCCGGCGTCGTTGCGGTGATGCGCGATGAGGTCGAGCAGCGCCGACTCGCCCGGCTTGTGAAGCGCGTAGCCGGTCTTAGTTTCGAGGGTCGTCGTGCCGTGCGCGAGGATCGTCTGCAGGCGCGGGCAGACGATGCTGCGATAGAACTGCTCTTCGTCGAGCAGCGCTTCGCGGGTGCGTTCGACGGTGTAGAGCATGCCGAGCCGCGGCTTCTCGCCGCGCACCCGCGCTGCAAAGTCGGGCTCGCGATCGCCGGCAAAGAGCGGGTGCGCGTGCGCATCGATAAAGCCGGGGAAGATTACGCCTTCGTGGCGCACCTCGGCAGCGTCGCCGCCAAATTCCTTTGCGACTTCGTCGGCCTTACCGATGGCTTTGACGACGCCGTCTTCGACCGCGATTGCGCCGTCGTCGATGCGTCCCAGCGCCGCGAAATCAATGCCACATTGCGTAGCGTCCGTATCGCAGGTAACGATCGTCTTGGCGCGGACGATGAAGCGTTTAGGTTCGGCCTCGGATAGGTGCGGCATCAGCGTTATCGCGCTTCGCTCAGGATGACGTTAGAGGCGCCAGTCGATGCGTTTTTCGTCGGCGGTTTCGATGGCGATCTCGTAGCCTGCGTCGGCGTGACGGACGACGCCCATACCGGAGTCCGTGGCGAGCACGCAGCCCAGACGCTCGCGCGCGTCGTCGCTGCCGTCGGCCACTACGACCATGCCCGCGTGCAGGCTGTAGCCGATTCCGACGCCGCCGCCGTGATGGAAGCTCACCCAGTGCGCTCCCGCCGCGGTGTTGAGCAGCGCGTTGAGAATCGGCCAGTCGGCAATCGCGTCGCTGCCGTCGCGCATTGCCTCGGTCTCGCGATAGGGCGACGCGACGCTGCCGGTGTCGAGATGGTCGCGGCCGATGACGATCGGCGCCTTGACCTCGCCGGAGCGAACCAGCTCGTTGAAGGCGAGCCCGGCTCTGGCGCGATCCCCGTAACCGAGCCAGCAGATGCGTGCCGGCAAGCCTTGGAACGAGATGCGCTCGCGCGCCAACGCGATCCATCGCGCCAGCCCGGCGTCGGCAGGGAAGAGTTCGAGCAGCTTCTCATCGCAGCGCGCGATATCGCTTGGATCTCCGGAGAGCGCGGCAAACCGGAACGGTCCCGAGCCGCGGCAGAACAACGGCCGGATAAAGGCGGGCACAAAACCCGGAAACGCGAAAGCGCGGGCAAACCCGGCCCGCTCGGCCTGGGCGCGAATGTTGTTGCCGTAGTCAAAGACCACGGCGCCGGCGTCGAGGTAGCGAACCATCGCGGCGACGTGGGCGCCGCAGCTTTCCAGGGCGCGACGCTCGTACTCGCCGGGATCGCGCCGGCGCAGATCGGCCGCTTCGGCAAGCGTCAGACCGGCCGGAACGTAACCGTCGATGAGGTCGTGGGCCGAGGTTTGGTCGGTAACGGCGTCGGGGCGGAAGCCCGCATTGTAGAGCTCGGGGAACTCCACCGCCGCGTTGCCTTCGTAGCCGATCGAAACGGCCTCGCGTGCGGCGCGCGCCCGTTGGACCTCGCGCAGCGCATCCTCGCGCGAATCGACCAGACGATCGAGGTAGCGCAGGTCGCGCCGGCGCTCCAGCCTAGTGCGGTCGACATCGACGATCAAGCAGATGCCGCCGTTCATCGTCACCGCCAACGGCTGCGCGCCGCCCATCCCGCCGACGCCCGCCGTCAAGGTAACGCGGCCCTCGAGCGAGCCGCCGAAGTGCCGGCGCGCCAGCTCGGCAAACGTCTCGTAGGTTCCCTGCACGATGCCTTGCGTGCCGATGTAAATCCACGAACCCGCCGTCATCTGCCCGTACATCGTGAGCCCTCGCGCTTCCAATTCGCGGAAGACGCTCCAATCGGCCCATTTGGGAACGAGATTCGCGTTGGCGATCAACACCCGCGGCGCGCGGACGTGAGTCCGCCACACCGCCACCGGTTTACCGCTCTGCACGATGAGAGTCTCATCATTCTTCAAACGCCGAAGGGTGCGCACGATTGCCTCAAACGCTTCCCACGAGCGTGCCGCGCGGCCGTTTCCGCCGTAAACGACGAGGTCTTCGGGGCGTTCGGCCACTTCCGGGTCGAGGTTGTTCATCAACATGCGCAGCGCCGCTTCTTGAGGCCAACCGAGGCACGAGATCTCCGTGCCACGCGGCGCTCGAACGGTACGCGCTCCTATCACCGCACTCATTGGCGGGAGGGTTCGCCGCCGGAGGTGCAACTCCGCGCCGCGAAAGACGGTAGATGCTACGCCTTCGGAATTATTGCTTTTACGCTCTTACATTGGCGCTGGCGTTCGTTTGCGGGCAGACGTCGCCGGCCGGCACGACCGGCTCGATCACCGGGGTTGTGACGAGCACGGCCGGGGCGCCCGTCGCCGGGGCTCGCGTCGAAGCGGTCAGCCCATCGCAGACGGCTACGGTTACCACCGACGCATCGGGACGCTTCGCGATGCTCTCGCTGGCGCCCGACACGTACACGATCACGGCGACCAAAACCGGCTTCGAAACGTCGGCGCTCACCGGCATCTCGGTCTTTGCCGACCAGGTGCAGACGATTCGCGTGACGCTCGCGCCTTCGATGCGCACGATCGCACACGTTACCGCACGATCGGTTATGGACGTGGTAAAACCGGGAACGACGACCGACGTCTACTCGGTCAACTCGACGGTGACGCAAGCCGCGGCGGGTCTCGGCGGCGGCGGCAACTTGAACAACGCGTACTCGGCGATCGCCGCCGTCCCGGGCGTCTTCGTGCCGCCCAACCAACAAGGCTGGGCACAAGTCGTCTATATTCGCGGCGGCAACTACGATCAGATCGGTTACGAGTTTGACGGCGTGCCCGTCAATCGTTCGTTCGACAACTATCCGGGCGGCACGGCGGGAACGCTCGGACAACAGGAACTGCAAGTTTATGCCGGCGGCGGAACCGTCGGCCAAAGTACCAGCGGTTTAGCCGGTTTCATCAATCAAGTCATCAAGACCGGCACGTATCCCGGGTACGGAACCGTGGCTGCGGGGGTAGGGACGCCGGCCTATTATCACAACCTGCAGTTCGAAGTCGGCGGAGCGACACCCGACCGGCTGTTCTCGTACTACATCGGCATCGGCGGTTACAATCAGGCGTACCGCTATCTCGATCAGTTCAACGGCTCGAATCTCGGCGACGTGTGGGGCTATCCGGCGATCGCCTATAACACCGCATATCTGTACTTCGGCGGGGTCTTCCCGACGTGCGGCTTTACGCCGCCGCAGGGCACCGGATTCTACGGCGGCCCCAACGCATCGCCGGTCTACGACCCCTTCCAGCTCTCGCCGGGACAGCGCGGCTACGTGGCGCTGCCAGCGGGAGTGAGAAACGACCCGGGCTGCTATCAAACGATTTCGCCGGCCTACGCGAGTTATTCCAACATCTCCGATTGGGAGAACGTCGTCAACCTGCACGTCGGGATTCCGCACAAGCGCGACGGCGGCCGCGACGACGTTCAGCTGCTCTACAACAACGCAGCGCTGCACACCCAGTTCTACAGCTCGCTCAACGACTTGGGGCCGCACGTTATCACGCAGCTCAGCCAAGTCGTGTACGGCCAAACGGTGCCCGAGGTGTGGGGCGATTTCTACACGTGGCCGAGCGGGACGCACTTCGGCCAAAATGCCAACAACCTCAAGACGATACCGTATTTCGACCCCGGCTCGCCGGGAAACCGCTGTGCCAATCTCAACCCGTACAACTCCTCAGGGATTCCGCAGATAGGCGGCCAATGCGCTCCGGGCACGTTTTCGGCCGTCCCGGCCGACGCGCGCGACGCTTTCTGGAACGACGCCTCGATCTTCAAACTGCAATACCAGCACAACATGGGGTCGAACGCCTACTTCAGGATCTACGGCTACAGCTTTTACTCCGATTGGCTGCAGACCAGCCCGCTCAGCTACGGTACGCCATTCTATGGTTTTGGCGTGACGAGCTACGATTACGAGCTCGAGGCGCACACGCGCGGCGCGGCGGGCACGTTTTCCGACCAGATCAACGCGCAGCATCTGCTCAGCTTCGACGCCAACTACACCACGTCGTCGACTAATCGCTACAACAACACCAACTTCAACAACTTCAACGATACGCCGGCGACGAGCCTGACCAACGGGACGCAGTGCTTCAACTATAAAACGCATGCCGTAGCTCCGTGCAATGACCCCTCGACCAGCGGCTGGTTCACCAACCCGACGCCCGGGGCGCCGTTCGGCAACGCGACGTGGCAGGTCACCTATACCGGCGACTCGGGCTTTCTCAACAACGTTACGCCGAACTTCACTGCGCTGGCGCTCGAAGATCTCTGGAATCCGACCGACCAGCTCAACGTCGATATCGGACTGCGCGACGAGATCTACGAATATAATCTCGCCAACACGACGAACAACGGACAGAACTTCTGGTTCGCAGCGGGGCAGCGCGAGTTCTGCTATAACCCGCAGACGCTGGCGCCGTACTTCATTCCGGAGCCTCCGGCCAGCGGGCGTCCGCCGATTCCGTTCATCGGCTTCAACTGCCCCGTCGATAGTTCCATTCCGGCACATCCGGTGCAGACGGTCCACCCCGACGGCAAGAACGGACATTTACTCCTGAGCAATCAGTACAGCCCGACGCTGACCGACTACGCGTTCACGCCGCGGCTCGGGATGACGTACTCGCTCAATCCCGATACCGTGCTGCGCTTCTCGGCCGGTCGCTACGCACAAGAGCCGGAAACCTACCAAGTACAGTACAACGCCAAGGACAACAATCTGGCTTACGATCTCTTTCAGGCGTTCTGGCAGTACGGTTACACGACGCCCCGCCACGAGCCGCAGGTGCAATACTCCGATAATTACGACGCCTCGTACGAGCGGCGCTTCAAAGGCACCGATATGTCGGTCAAGGTTTCGCCGTTTTATCGGTACGCGACCAATCAGGTCTACAACGTCTACCTGCCCTTCGGATTGACCGGCGGCCTGAACACCGGCATCGAGCGCGCCGACGGAGTCGAGCTCGAATTTACCAAGGGCGATTTCTCCAAGAACGGCCTCTCGTTCTTACTCTCGTACACGTATACCAATGCCGCCGAGAAGTGGGCCAACTATCCGGGGACCGGCATCAACCCGCTCGATCCGTACAATCAAGACATCGCCAACTTCAACGGTCTAACCAAGGCCGGCGGCGGCTCGAAATGCTACGAGAGCGACCAGCACGGCAACGTTTATCCCGATCCCAGCTGCACCAAGATCGAGCCGAAGTACCACCAGCCGATCTTCAATCCGTATTATTCGATGCACGCGCAGCCGCTGCTCGACCGCAACGGCTGGTATCCGGTCGGCCTCGACTACGCCTATCTCTCGCCCAACGTGGTCAGCGCCATCGTCAACTACCGGCATGACAAGTTCGCCATTACGCCGGCGGTGACGTTCAACGAAGGTCAGCCGTACGGCAACCCGGCCGACGTAATGGGCATCGATCCACGCACCTGCAAGCACAATTCGGCGCACATGATCGATCCGGCCAATCCGCTGCAGGCCGACTATACGACCTGCGGTCTCGCGGCAACGCAAAACGGCACTTCGCCCGGCGTGCTTTACATTCCCAATCCGCAGACCGGCGTCTTCGATAACTTCGGCGCCTTCCGCCAGCCCAGCCAGCTCAATTTCAGCCTGCAGATGTCGTATCAGTTAACGCCGCGGATCAAGGCCAACGTCCTGCTAGCGAACTTGGTGAACGCATGCTTCGGCGGATCGTCCGAGCCGTGGACCAAACAGTTCCCGCCCAACGGCTACACCTGCGGATACATCTCCAACTACTACTACGTCTCGAACTTCTACAACGGCAGCTCGCCCAACGACATCAAGGCCAACGGCGTCGCGCTCAACTCCGCCTTCGCGCAGTCTTATATCCCGGCGTACGCGGACACGAACTCGTTCGTGCTGCCCAATCCGTTCAATGCCTATTTCTCGCTCAACATCACCCTGTAAGGCGACGGCCTAGGGCCGACTCCGCAGCTTCGACAAGGCGGCCTGAACGAATCAGCTCGCGCGCGGCGGCAATGTCGGGCGCGGGCGGGCGATCGTCGGTCCACGGCGCGATGCGTTCGCGGGCGACCTCGCACGCCGCCGCCGTCCCGCGGCCCGACTTCAGGGGGCGCCGGAAATCGGTTGCCGTCAATGCGCCGAGCAGCTCGCACGCCAGCGCGCCCTCGACGTTATCGAGAACGCGCGGTAGATTGTTGGCCGAGGTCATGCCCATGCTGACGTGATCTTCCTGACCGGCCGACGTCGGAATCGAATCGACGCTCGACGGCCAGGCTAAGCCCTTGTTGTCGTTGACCAGCGCTGCCGCGGTATACTGCACGATCATCAGCCCCGACTGCAGGCCGGAACGCTCGGTAAGAAAGAGCGGCAGGCCGCGGTCCTGCGCGTTGAGCAGGAGGTAGAGCCGGCGCTCGCCGATCGAGGCCAGCTCGGCCGCGGCGATCTTGAGAAAATCGATGGCCAGCGCCACCGGTTCCCCGTGGAAGTTTCCGCCGGAGATAAACTCGCCGTCGTCGGGAAAGACCAGGGGATTGTCGGTAACCGAGTTTGCCTCGATCTCGACGACGCGGCGCACGTGAGCGATCGAGTCGCGCACCGCGCCGTGCACTACCGGAATGCAACGGAACGAATAGGGATCCTGAACGCGGCCGCACTCGACGTGCGACTGCACGATCTCCGACCCGGCGAGCAGCGCGCGCAAGTTACCGGCAACACGCTCCTGGCCGGGATGCGGGCGTAAGTCGTTCAGACGCCGGTCGAAGACGCGCTCGGTACCGAGGTAGGCTTCCAGCGACATCGCGGCAATCACGTCGGCGGCGGCGGCGAGCCGCTCGGCGCGCATCACGCCGAGCGCCGCGATGCCGGTCATCACTTGCGTGCCGTTAACCAGAGCGAGACCTTCCTTGGGACCGAGTGCGATCGGTTTGAGGCCGGCCTGCTCCAGCGCGACGCCGCCCGGCAGACGCGCGTCGCGATAAAACGCCTCGCCCTCGCCGAGGAGCACGAGGGTCATATGCGCCAGCGGAGCGAGATCGCCGCTGGCCCCAACGGAGCCTTGACATGGCACGACCGGAGTGACGCCGCGCTCGAGCATAGCGATGATTAAATCGAGGGTGGCAGGCTCGACGCCCGAGTGCCCGGCAGAGAGCGAGTTGGCGCGCAGCACGCTTGCCGCTCTGACGAACGGAATCGCCAGCGGCTCGCCGGTGCCTGCGGCGTGACTGCGCACGAGGTTGACCTGCAGCGCGACGGCGTCGGCCGGATCCACCGTGACGTTGGCTAGGCGCCCGAATCCGGTGGTAACGCCGTAAATCGCCTCGCCGCGGGCAAACTCCCGTTCGACGAAATCTCGCGCCGCAGCGACGCGCTTCCGCGCCGCGGGCGTAATGCCGACCGATTCGCCGGCGGCGACCGCTTCGATAGCCTCCAGGGTTAGGCTGCGGCCGTCGAGCTGTACCGTCACTAGAGCTTCGACCAATCCGTCTGCGACGGTTTGGCGAACGGTGGTCCGCGCTGAATCACGATCGTTTCCCGGTCGTGTAGCGCTATGCTGCGCGGGTCCTTACCGTGCCAGGCCTTTCCGTCCACCCAAATCGACAACTGCCGCCCATGGGGCGCGCTCAGGGTTGCCGCTTGCGTCCAGCTCAGCTGCGGCCCCCAAATGTCGAAGAACTCGCCGAGGCTGAACTGGCGTTTTACCGGCGACTCGATATGCACGATGCCGCTGCCGTCGTGCGTGTGAATCCAGTAGAGACAGTAGCCGCCCTGCGGCACCCCGATGTTCGCCGGCACGGCAACGGTGTGGCCGCGGTCGTAGAGCTGGAGCGAGACGTGTACGTGCTCGACGGCGCCTTCTTCGCGGTCGCAGCGAATGCCGTCGATCGGCAGCGTTCCGAAAAAGCTCTGTGCGACGAGTACAACCATCATCAACATCACGCTTGCTCTTCGCGCCTACGGACCGACCGTCCCTCGGGCGCAAAATGCGCGGCGCTGTGTGCATAATTGAAAAAAGTTGTGGACATCCTGTGAATTGCGGCGAGGGGACGGTTGTCGCACGTTGCGCTGCGTGCTACGATGCACGTGCTTCGAATTCATTCGAAGTGCGACGAATGTACCGTTCGCGACCGATGCAAAAAGCTGCAACCGCTGTGATGAACGGCGATTCGGCCGCAAAGGTCAAACCGCCGCCGGCGTCAGTGGGGTCGCCCGTTCGGGTGGCCAAACAGGCGAGGCAGGTGAGTGAGTACGTCGGAACCCGCGGGGGCTTGTCTCCAGCGGGTTTCGTTATTTTGGTTCCGGAGTGTCGGTCGCCATACGGTGACGCGGGGACGCTCGCATTTTTGCGTCGTGCAAAAATGCGGCTCGTTTCGTCGGCACTCTCGCCATGCTGGCTTCGCGCCTCCTCGACGCCCCGCTAACACCGTATGGCGACCAACACTCCGGAAGCGACGTTTGATTAGCTCTTTCGGGGTTTGGGGGTGGGGTATTTTTTCGAGATTTCTTGGGCGAGCGTGGCTATTTTGGTGCGGGCGGCGGCGGGGGTTATGATTTCGGCTTGGGCGCCCCAGCCGAGGACCCAGCGGATGAGTTCGTCGATGTTCGTGACGCGGTACGAGATGTCTACCGAGCCGTCGGAGCGCGTTTCGACGCTGCGATCGGCTACGATGCGCGCCGCGCTTGCTGCCTTGGCGACCCGGGGGGCGAAGCGGACGCGAACTTCCATCGTGACGTCACCGTGCAGCACGCCGCTGATCGAGGCGGCGGCATACTCCTCGACGTTGAAATCGCTCGGCCGCACGAAGGTGCGTGCGAGCATCGTCGGTTTGGCGATGTTGTCGATGGCGAAGGTTCGCATGTCGCGGCGCGTCTTGTCGTAAGCGACGCAGTATACTCGCCCGGCGTTGATGATGAAGCCGTAGGGATCGGCGGTGCGGGTGCTGCGCCGCCCTTCTTTGTCGTGATACGTGAAGCGTACGCTGCGCGAAACGCCTTCGGCACGCGAGAGCAGCGCGAAGGCCCGTTCGCCATGCTTGTCGAGCCGAACGCCGGAGAGGCGAAAGGCGACCGGCGAGCCCGCCGCGACCAGCGCGCGCGCCCCGCGGCCCGCGCTTCCAACGAGCTTTTCCGCCACATCGTCGATGGAGGCGCCGATCGTTCCGCCGATGCTGGCACCCAGCGAGCGCAAGGCCACCAGGCCGAAAAGCTCGCCGTTGGAGAGGTCGAGCCGCTTGAGGCTATATCCGTCGGCGAAGCGATAGGCGTTTGCGGCGCGATCGAAATAAAGCGGAAAGCCGGCGTCGGTCAGGATCGCCAGATAGCGGCGCAGACTGCGCGTGCTCGGGCGCCTGCCGCCCTCGGCGATGCGCTCCTTGAGGTCCTCGAACGAATGGCGTCCTTGATCGATCGCGTTGAGCAGCCGGACGAGGAGAACGACCTTGGACTCCCCCTCGGGGGCACTCATTGCGAGTCGGCCGCGGGCTTCGGGAAGCACCCGTCGGGTGCCGCGATCGGCGGCGAAACCGGCTGCGGCGGCGTTGCGGTAATGCCGATCTGAACGGGATAGAACGAGCCGCCGTCGGTCATCGTCTGCACGACGGTGCGCTGCGTTTGGCCCGGCGCCAGTTCGAACGCGCTGATCTGGTAGGGCTGCGGCACGCGTACGCAGCCGACCGAAACGAAGTTTCCGTCGACCAAGAAACCGCCGCGTGCCGGGCCGCCGAAGGGCTTGAAATAGAGATAGGCCGTCGCCGGCGTTCCGCTTGGGTTCGCGAGCGTCAGATCGATGGTGTGGAGGACGCCGTAGTCACCGTAATCGTGGCCCGTTGCTGCGGGATCTGCGCTCGGCGGCGTCGGCTGGGTATCGCCGATGTCGAGCGTCACGTCCGGGCCGCCGACCGAATAACTCAAGCGGTTCGCACCAAATCCGGTCAGCGTAAAGATGCCGGTGCGGTGATGCCCGTCACCGGCTAGGACCGGAGCATCCAAGAGCGTCCGGGGATCTACTCCGGGTGACACCGAGAGGACGGTTATGGTGACCGGACCGCCGGAGAGAACGCGCAAGTCCACGTTTCCGGCGACGAGGTCGCGCGCGCCCATCGTGATGTCTTGCAAAAAATACGGTGCATCGGTGACGTCTAGCACGAGGCCCTCGCCGCGCTGCTTAGCCAGCAGGTACTTCTGCGTCACCGTGTGGCCGACGTGCATCACGTCGGCATTCGGACCGGCCGTTGCATCGACGACCTCAACCTGCGTCGGATCCTGTGAGTCGGCGCGCAGTGCGAGCACCAAGCGGCGCGGATCCTGCGTGTTGTCGTGATAGTAATAGAGGCGCGCCGGGCGCCCGGCGCTCACCGACCCACGGAAGAAAACGCCGTCTTGCGTGACGTGCTCGGGATCGTCGTCGTAAAAAAGCAGGTCCGGGGTAAACCGGTCCAGCGCGAGGTTCTGCACGCTCACCGTGGTCGAGCCGGTTTGATCGAAGTACTGGCCGTCTGCCGAGATCTGGACGGGCACGACAAACTGCGCCGTGCTGCCGGGCTGCAGAGGGGCGCTGGGCGGGGTGACGGCACCGATGGTGATGCGAGCACCCGGCTGGGCTTGCGTCAGTCGCGCGACCGAAGCGGCGACCTGCCCTGCGAGCCAATCGGGATCGACCGGTTCGCCGGTCACTTTGAGCGCCGACTGCGCGACGATGGTTCCCGCATTAAACGCAACGCGAATTGGAACGTCGGCTTGGGCTCCGTTTGCGTCAACCAGGTGCAGAACGTCGTCGCCGGTTGCCTGCGTAGCGGTGACGGTAACGGTCGCCGCGTCGGCGCTTGCCGTCGCGATGACGAGGCGCTTGTCGAGCGTCACCTGCAGCGGCGCGGCCGCTCCGGTAACGGTGATAGTGCGTTGCTGCGCCGGATTGAGGTCGATGTTGGCCGGTGAGACGCTAAGCGGCGCGCCGGGCACGGGCGCGGCCGACGGCGATGCGGTTGGGCTCGCCGCAGGCACCGGCATCGAGCTCGCCGCAGGCTCCGGCGTGGCTTGCGCAAGCGCGACGCTAAAGACGAAGGCTAACACGCCTCGTGCTCACTTCGCTGCGAAACGTGATCTCCGTATCGCACTTCGACTCGCTGCGCTCGCTCGGTGCTACACACCCCCCTGTCCTTCGACACGGGCCCTTCGGGCCCGGCTCAGGATGACAAGGGGTTAGGTTACGGCGTGCTCGGGGGCCGGGGGTGCGGGCGGTTCGACCGACGGGATCTTCGCGTACTTGAACTTCTCGGGATCGTCGGGATCGACGTCGGCGAGAATGTGATCGCCCGCCAAGAACGTGCCCTTGAGCATCTCCTCGGCGATCTCGTCCTCGACGTTGCGCTGGATGGCGCGGCGCAGAGGACGCGCGCCGAACTGCGGGTCCCAGCCTTTTTTGGCGAGCAGCGCCTTCGCCGCCTCGGTAACTTTGAGCTCCATTTCCTGCGCGCGCACCTCGCGAACGACTTTCTCGAGTTCGAGCGTGACGATCTGCTCGATCTGTTCCCGCGTCAACTGATGGAAGACGACGACTTCGTCGACGCGGTTGAGAAACTCAGGGCGGAACGTCTGCTTGACTTCCTCCAACACCCGGCCCTTCATCCGATCGTAGGCTTTGACTTCGTCCTCGGCTGAGAGCTTCTGCGGGCGGAAGCCGATGTCGGTAGTCGTCGTCATTCCGATCGCGCCGACGTTGCTGGTCATGATGATGACCGAGTTTTTGAAGTCGACTTGACGGCCTTGCGAATCGGTCAAGCGCCCGTCTTCAAGCACTTGCAACAGCAAGTTGAAGACGTCGGGGTGGGCCTTTTCGATTTCGTCAAGCAGCACCACGGAGTACGGGCGACGGCGCACCGCTTCGGTGAGCTGTCCGCCCTCTTCGTAGCCGACGTATCCCGGAGGCGCACCGACCAGGCGGCTCACCGAATACTTCTCCATGTACTCCGACATGTCGATGCGGATCATCGACTCTTCGTCGTCGAACAGAAACGCTGCGACGCTGCGCGCTACCTCGGTCTTGCCGACGCCGGTCGGGCCGAGGAAAATGAAGGACCCGATCGGGCGATTGGGATTCTTGAGTCCGGCGCGCGAACGCCGAATCGCCCGGGTGATTACGTTGATGGCCTCTTCTTGGCCGACGACGCGCTCGTGGAGCAGCTCGCCCATCTTGAGGAGCTTCTCGGTTTCGGCCTGGGCCAAGCGGATGACCGGAATTCGCGTCCACGAGGATACGATCTCGGCGACGTTCTCGGCGGTGACGCGCAACACGCGGTCGCTTTGGGCCTTTCGGTCGCGCCACTCTTGCTCGAGATGCGCCTTCTCGACGCGCAGCTTCTCCTCGCGATCGCGAATCGAAGCAGCTTTGTCGAACTCTTGATTTTTGACGACGGCTTCCTTCTCGGCGACGAGCTTGCGGAGCGCCGCATCGGCCTCGCGAATCGCCGGCGGCGGCAGCGTCGCCTGCAGCCGAACGCGCGAACTGGCTTCGTCGATTAGATCGACGGCTTTGTCGGGGAGGAAGCGATCGGTGATGTAACGGTCGCCGAGCTTGGCTGCCGATACCAAGGCCTCGTCGGTAATTTGTACCTTGTGATGTGCCTCGTAACGGTCGCGCAAACCCTTGAGGATCTCGATCGTCTCTTCGACCGTCGGCTCGCCGACCATCACCGGCTGGAAGCGACGCTCGAGCGCCGAGTCCTTCTCGATGTGCTTGCGAAACTCGTTGAGGGTGGTCGCTCCGATGCACTGGAGCTCGCCGCGAGCGAGAGCCGGCTTGATAATATTGCTGGCGTCGATCGCGCCTTCGGCAGCGCCGGCGCCGACGAGGGTGTGCAACTCGTCAATGAAGAGGATGATCTCCCCGGCGGCGCCGCGGATCTCGTCCATGACGCGCTTCATGCGCTCTTCGAACTCGCCGCGGTACTTGGTTCCGGCGACGAGTCCGGCGAGGTCGAGGGTGATGACGCGGCGGTCGCGCAGCGGCTCGGGAATGTCGCCCTTGATGACGCGCTGCGCCAGCCCTTCGGCGATGGCGGTCTTGCCGACGCCGGGTTCGCCGATCAGCGCCGGGTTGTTCTTCGTGCGGCGCGAGAGAATCTGAATGACGCGCTCGATCTCATTGTTGCGGCCGATGACCGGATCGAGCTTGTTGTCGCGCGCCAGCTGGGTGAGGTCGCGGCCATAGGCGTCGAGCGTAGGCGTCTTGCTCTTCCCTTTGGGCGCGGTGGGCTGCCCTTCGGCGCCCAGCAGCGAGGTGGTCTGTACCCGAACTTTCGCCGGGTCGACGCCGAGATTGGTAAGCACGCGAGCGGCCACGCCCTCGCCCTCGCGGATCAAGCCGAGCAGCAAGTGCTCGGTGCCGATGTAGTTGTGATTGAGCTGACGAGCCTCTTCAAAGGCGAGCTCGATTACACGCTTTGCCCGGGGCGTGAAGACCATTTCCTGCTGGACGGTTTGGCCGCCGCGGCCGACGATGGCCTCGACTTCCTGGCGCACTTTGCTGAGGTTGACGCCGAGCGACTCGAGCACTTTCGCAGCCAGGCTCTCCCCTTCGGAGATAATCCCCAGCAGGATATGCTCGGTCCCGATATAGTTGTTACCGAGACGCTGCGCTTCTTCTTGAGCAAGCACGATGCTGCGCCGCGCTCGCTCGGTGAAGGGCTCCCACATCGACATCGCTCTAGTTCTACCTCTCCTTCTTCCTTATTAACTCTACCGGGCCCCGACAAGTTTCGTGGTGCTTCGGCGCTTGACCGCCCTTTAACCGGAGTTTTCCCTTATGTGGCGAGGAACCTCGCCGACTCTGACAAAGCCTGGAGCATGCCCACCGTCGAGCAAGTTCGCGAAGCACTCATCGAAGTCAAAGATCCCGAACTCAACCTGGGAATCCTCGAACTCGGTCTGGTCTACGATATCACCACCGAGGGAGAAACGGGTGAGAACGTCACCGTGATGATGACGCTTACCTCCCCGATGTGCCCGGTGGGGCCGATGTTCAAGAAGTCGGTCGAAGATCACGTGCTGGCGATCGAGGGCGTCAAGAGCGCCAACGTCGAGATCACCTTCACGCCGCCCTGGGATCCCGCCACGATGGCGTCGGACGACGTGAAAGCGATGCTCGGAATCTGGTAGTGTTTTGACGCGAAAACGGTGTGGTTAGCGTACCTTGTTCCGCGGCATGATCTTTATGGGGATGGAGGCGAAGGCCGGATCGCCGCACTGCCACAGCAAGAATGCGTACTCGTCGGTCAGCAGCTCCTCGCTTTGCGCGCGAGACGCCGCCAGAAAGCCGTGTCCGGCGTCGTAATCGACGCGTAGCAGAATCGGACGGCCGCTGGTCGTCGCGCCTTGCAGGCGCGCCGCGAACTTCGCCAGCTCCCACGATGAGACGCGCGGATCGTTGTAGCCGGTGATCAGCATCACGCCGGGATACGGCGTTCCCGGAACGACGTGCTCGTAGGCGTCCATCGCGAGCAGCGCCTTGAATCCGGTCGCGTTTTTCACCGTTCCAAACTCCGGAACGTTGGGCGGTCCGTTGGGACTGAACTCCATGCGCACGGCGTTGCTGGCACCGACCACGTCGAGCGCGGCGGCAAAGAGCTTCGGCTTGCTGGTGATGGCCCGTCCGATCGTGATGCCGCCGGCCGAGGTTCCTTCACCGGCCAGGTGCGCCGGCGACGTGTATTTGTGCGCCACGAGCCACTGGCCGCAGGCGATAAAGTCTTGCCAGGTGTGCGGCTTGGTGGCGATCATTCCGGCTCGGTGCCACGCCTCGCCGTACCAGCCGCCGCCACGCGTGTGACAGACGGCGAAGACGCCGCCGCGCTCGAGCCACGCGACGCGCGTCGAACTGAACGCCGGCGAGAGCGTGATCCCGTAGGAGCCGTAACCCTCCAGATAAACCGGATGCGACCCGTCGAGGGCGAGGTCTTTACGATTCACGATCGACATCGGCACCATCGTGCCGTCGGCGCTGCGCACCTTGACCTCGGACGAGGTATACGGCGACATGTCCACGTTGGCGATGGCTTTGAGATGCGTGTCGGTGACCGTTCCGTTGGCGTCGACGGCAAAGTAGAGCAGGGAGTGCGTCCAGCCGGTTAGGCCGAAGACGGCGCCGTCTTCGCGCGGATCGGTGGAGATCGAGTTGATCGATCCGGTAAAGGGCAGCGTTACCTTGGTCGCCTCGCCCGGCGTGCCGTCGCCGGCCAATGCAATCCGCGACACCTGGCCGAAGCCGCCGTCGCGCGCCAGCACGTAGAGGCCGTCGTTGGCGACGCCGATTTGTTCGACGATAGGCGTTGCGGCCGGTACGATCGTCTTTGCGGCTGCGAGATTCGGTGCTTCGAGCGAGGTCGCGACGACCTTGAACGTCGGCGCACCCTTATGGGTCAGCGCGTAGAGCATCGGGCCCTTGACGTCGACGCCGGTAACGCCGTCGGAGGTGCTCGCTACCGGTTTCCAGGAAACGTCGCCCGTGCTCACGGTACCGTTGACGGCGTAAATCGTCAGCTCGTTCTGCACGCCGTGCACGACGAGTCCGAGCGTGTATGGCGATACCGGCGAGTAAATTACCAGCGGAAAATCGGTCGTAGCGAAGCGCAGCTTCGGATTGACGTCGTAGCCGAAAACGGCGACGTCCTTGTCGGGATCGCCGCCGAGCACGTGCAGATAGCAGACGGCGCGCGTCTCCTTGTCGTTCTCCGACTCTCCCGGTTTCAGTTTGGGAAACCGCACGTAGTAGAACGACTTATTGTCCGGAAGCCAGCTGGTTACGCCGACGTAGTAGGCGCGATCGATGGCATCGGGCAGAACGTTGCCCGTTGCGGTTTCGACGACGTGAATCACGGCCGCCTCGGAACCGCCTTCGGAGATGCCGTACGCGACGCGGCTGCCGTCGAGCGACGGCTGGAAATAATTGATGGTGAAGTGTTTCCCGGGCGTCGCCAGGCTCTGTGGATCGACCAGCACGCGTTCGGCGCCGCCGGCAGCTTCGCGCACGTAGAGCTTGGGCGAGTTCTCTCCGGGATTGAGTTTCTCGTAGAAATAGTACGGTCCGTCGCGAGTCACATCCGAAACGGAAGTGCCCGCATTGTCGAGCTCCTTGATGCGGTCGAACAACTGCGCGCGTCCCGGTCCCAGCCGGCTCAACACCGCGCGAGCATAGGCATTCTGCTCCTTGAAGAAGCTCACCACGGCCGGGTTCTTCATGTCCTCGAAGTAGCGGTAAGGATCGGTTACCGACGACCCGTACATCGTTTCACCCACCGGACGTTCGGGCGGGAGCGGCGGCGGCGTTGGGAACCCGGCTGCGGCGGGCGCACCGGCGCGCGTTCCAAGGACGGCGATACCGAAGGCGGCGGCAATTACAAGAAGCAGTTTACGTTGCATTCCGGGCGGTTTTAGCGCCGTCCCGCTCCCGTCCTTCGCCCGTGCGGAGCGACAGGGGCTTGCGGTGCTCATGCGTGAAAGGGTAGCGAGTGAAGAGCCGCGCCCAAAAATATGAGGAGCTGCGTCAAAAGCGCGACCAGTCGGCGATGCCGGCCGGGGCCGCTGCCGCGCAACGTCAGCACGAGCGCGGGAAGCGCACCGCGCGCGAGCGAGTCGAAGCGCTGGTCGACGACGGATCCTTCGTCGAGTTCGACCGCTTCGTCGTCCACCGGACCAACGCGTTCGGCCTCGACGAGAAAGAGTTTCTCGGCGACGGCGTGATCACCGGTCGCGCGACCGTCGACGGGCGGCAGATCTTCCTCTTCTCGCAAGATTTCACGGTGCTGGGCGGTTCGCTGGGCGAAGCCTTCGCCGAAAAGATCTGCAAGGTCATGGATCTCGCCGTGCGCACCGGTTCGCCGATGATCGGCATCAACGACTCTGGAGGCGCGCGCATTCAAGAGGGCGTGGTTTCGTTGGGCGGCTATGCCGAAATCTTCTGGCGCAACGTCCAGGCAAGCGGCGTCGTGCCGCAGATCAGTTTGATTGCCGGACCCTGCGCGGGGGGAGCCGTGTATTCGCCGGCAATCACCGACTTCATCATCATGACCGAGAAGATATCGCAGATGTTCATCACCGGACCCGAGATCATCAAGACCGTTACCGGTGAAGAGGTGAGTTTTGAAGAGCTCGGCGGCGCGACGACGCATGCGACGCGCAGCGGCGTCGCCCACCTCGTTGCTGCCGACGAAGATAACCTGTTCGATCTCGCGCGCGACCTCTTCTCGTTCGTTCCGCAGAACAACCGCGAGTCGCCGCCCGCCTACGACAGTGACGACGATCCGCATCGCCTCGTTCCGGCGCTCGACGGGCTCGTACCCGATTCACCGAACAAACCCTACGATATGCGCGCGGTCATCGAGGGCGTCGTCGACTACGGCGACTTCCTCGAGATCCAAGCACTCTATGCCGGGAACATCATCTGCGGTTTCGGGCGGATCGGCGGCCGCGCCGTCGGCATCGTCGGAAATCAGCCCAACGTTCTAGCCGGCGTCCTCGACACGCATTCGTCGATCAAAGCGGCGCGCTTCGTGCGCTTTTGCGACGCCTTCAACATTCCGTTGGTAACGTTCGTCGACGTGCCGGGATTTTTGCCCGGCACCAACCAGGAGTACGGCGGCATCATCCTGCACGGGGCCAAGCTGCTTTATGCCTTCGCCGAAGCGACGGTGCCGAAGATCACCATCATTACCCGCAAGGCCTACGGCGGCGCGTACGACGTCATGGCCAGCAAACATATCCGCGCCGACGTCAACCTTGCGTGGCCGACCGCGGAGATTGCGGTGATGGGCGCCGAGGGCGCCGTCAAGACGATTTTCCGTCGCGAGCTGGCAGCGGCAAGCGATCCGGACGCCAAGATGCAGGAGCTCGTCGAGCAATACACCGAGCGCTTTGCCAATCCGTACATCGCCGCGCAGCGCGGCTACGTCGACGACATCATCGAGGCCGGGCGGACGCGCAGCGCCATCGCGAGCGCCCTCGTGATGCTGCAGGACAAACGCGTACAGGCACCGTCGCGCAAGCACGGCAATATTCCCTTATGACCGATCACCTCGACGTCGAGCCGCACCGCCTCGCGGAGCAGGTTGCCGAGGCGGCTCAGGAAGCAGCGGGAGAACGCGCGCCGGGCTGGATACGGCTCGTCGGATTGAGCGCGGCCATCTTTGCGGTGGTTGCAGCGGTTTCGGCGCTGCGTTCCGGCTCGCTGATCAACGAGGCTACCATCGCGCAAATCAAAGCCTCCGACACGTGGGCCGAGTACCAAGCGTCGCGCGAAAAGGAGCACCTGTATACGATCGCCCTCAACGACTTGATCGATCGCGGGGCGCCGAATAAGGCCCGCATAGGCGCCTATCGCAGCCAGATCGACAAAGAAGTTGCTAAGGAAGGGCCGCTGGCGGAGACGGCCCGCAAGCTGGAAGAAGAATCCGCAACAGAAGTACACCGGCATTACGCCTTCGAATACGCCGTGGCGTTATTGCAGGTCGGGATTGCACTGGGTGCCGTTGCCGCCTTGGCGCGCTTTAAACCGGCCTGGTACGTCAGTCTGACGGCGGGCGCGATCGGCGTCGCCGTCTTCTTTTGGGGATTTACGCTATGAAACTTTTGGAAGGCAAGCGCGTCTTGGTGACCGGCGTGGCGAATCGCTGGTCGATCGCCAGCGGCATCGCGCACCGGCTGCACGAGCACGGTGCCTCGATCGCGCTGACCTACCAAGGCGATCGCGTCAAGGACGAAGTCGAGAAACTCGGCGAGGAGCTCGGCGGCGCACCCTCGTTTGAGTGCGACGTTTCGAACGACGCGTCGCTGGCCGCGATGCGTGAAGCGCTGGCCGCCCGTTTCGGCAGCCTCGACGGATTGGTGCATTCGATCGCTTTTGCCAATAAAGAAGATCTGGCGGGGAAGGTCTTCGACACGTCGCGCGGCGGCTTCGGGGTCGCGCTCGACGTCTCGTCGTATTCGCTTATCGCGCTGGTCGCGGCGCTGCGCGACTCGTTCAACGACGGGGCGTCGGTGATGGCGATGACCTATTTGGGCGCCACGCAGATCGTTCCAAACTACAACTTGATGGGAATTGCCAAGGCGGCATTAGAGTCGGCCGTTCGTTACCTGGCCTTCGACCTGGGCGATCGCGGCATTCGCGTCAACGCCATCTCAGCGGGCCCGATCAAGACCGCCAGTTCGCGCCAGGTGGGTGGATTCTCGCGCATTCTCGACGTCGTGCCCAAAGTCGCGCCGCTGCGCCGCAACGTCACGTCGCAAGACGTCGGGAATATGGCGGTCTTTCTCGCTTCCGACCTGGCGAGCGCGGTGACGGCCGACGTTCTCTTCGTGGACGCGGGATATCACGCGATGGGGCTGTTCCCGCCGACGTGAGCCTGGAGTAAGTGATCGACAAGCTCCTAATCGCCAACCGCGGCGAGATTGCCGTTCGCAGTAATTCGCACCGCGCGCGAAATGGGAATCGCCACCGTTGCCGTCTACTCGGACGCCGACCGCGAAGCGCTTCACGTCGAACTTGCCGATGAGTCGTACCACCTCGGCGCAGCGCCGCCGTCGCAGAGCTACCTTTCGATCGATAAGCTGCTCGAGGCCGCGCGCCGCACCGGCGCGCAGGCCGTGCACCCGGGTTACGGATTCTTGGCCGAGAACGCCGCGTTCGCCCGCCGGGTAACCGAAGCGGGACTCGTTTGGATCGGGCCCAACGCCGCGGCGATCGAAGCGATGGGTGAGAAGCTTCGCGCGCGGCGCGCCATGCAGGATGCGGGCGTTCCGGTCGTTCCGGGCGACGTGCGAGCCATCGCCGATGTCGCGCAAGCACGCGATGCGGCACGGCGTTACGGCTTTCCGTTGGCGTTAAAAGCGGCGTCCGGCGGCGGAGGCAAGGGTCTGCGCGTCGCGCGCAGCGAGAGCGAACTCGAATCCGCTTTTCAAACCGCCCGGCGCGAGGCGGAAGCGTATTTCAAAGACGGCACGATCTACGCCGAGAAGTATCTCGAGAATCCAAAGCACGTCGAGCTTCAGGTGCTGGCCGATAAGCACGGCGGCATCGTTCATCTCGGCGAGCGCGATTGCTCGCTGCAGCGACGCCACCAAAAGCTTTGGGAGGAGACGCCGGCCGCGATTCCGGAGCCGGTGCGCGCGGCAATGCGCCAAGCCGGCGTGCGCGCCGCGCAGGCGATCGGTTACGACTCGGCCGGAACCATCGAGTGTCTCGTCGCCGGCGACCGGTTCTACTTCTTGGAGATGAACACGCGCATCCAAGTCGAGCACACCGTGACCGAGGCGGTCACCGGCCTCGACCTAATTCGCGAGCAGATTCGCATCGCTGCGGGCGAGCCGCTCGGATACTCGCAGGATCGCATAGACTTTCGCGGTCACGCGATCGAAGCGCGCATCAACGCCGAGGATCCCGCGGCCGGCTTCGCGCCCGCACCCGGCAAAATCACGGCGTATCGCGAGCCGGCCGGCCCGGGCGTGCGCGTCGACTCCGCGGCGTACGCCGGTTGGACGATTCCGGCCGAGTACGATTCGCTCGTCGCCAAACTCATCGTCTGGGCTCCGTCGCGCGACGAGGCGATCGCGCGCCTCAAACGCTCGGTCGACGAATACCTCATCGAGGGCGTTCCGACGACGCTGGAAATTATTCGCGCGCTCTGCGACCAACCCGACGTGCGCGACGCGCGCTACGGAACGGCGACCCTGGAAATGTTCGCGCGCGATTTTCGTCCACCGGCGAGGAAGGCGCACCGCTCCGAACGCCACACCCCGGCTCCGGCCGGCGTTGGCCGACTTGCGCCACGGCTTCGCGGCACCCATGGGCGCCGGAATGCCTCCGATTCCGGCGACGTGGTCTCTCCCATGCACGGCATCGTCGTCGAGATTGGCGTAACTCCAGGTGAGACGGTCAGCGAAGGGCAAGTCGTCGCCGTAATCGAGGCCATGAAGATGATGAACGAGATTCGCGCGCACCGCGACGGCATCGTCGGCAGCGTTATGGCGGCCCCTGGGTCCAACGTGGAGAGGGGCTCGGCCCTGATGACCATCGCACCTTAACGGCCGTGACGTTTTGGCCGTTTTGATAGAGCGTCAGCGAGGTAAGCTTACCGGCCGCATCGCGGTTGAACGTGATCTGGGCTTCGACGATCTTATAGAAGAAACGATCCTTTGCCGATGGGAAGATCGGAGCCGCCGGCTGTCCGGTTAGCCGAACGTCGAGCGTGTCGCCTTGCAGCGTTACCGTGAAGCTGCCAATTCCATTTGCCGTATAGGTTCCAACGTACTCCCGTAATTGAGCCGGAGTCAGAGTTACGACCGACGGGAAGGGCGCGGCTAGCTGCGCTACGACTGGTTTGCCATGCGCGTCGAGGCGCACGGCCGGGATCAGTTGGCCATATTGCCGCAGCCAAAGACCAACGATTCTCGACTCATTGCGAACGAAATGAAAGACCGCACCGTAGCGAGCCGCTTCGAAGGTGTCGGGTGCAGCCCGGGGCACGTTCGCCGCAGGCTGCGGCAGGAGCGCGATCGAGAGCTGGTCGGCGGCTGGTGCGGCATGTACGACGAACGTCATTCCTGAGGACGCGTTGCAATAAACGCCGGCATACGAAGCGAGGTTGGTCTGCACCGCGGGCACGGACGCCGGGCACATTTCTATCGGAAACGTCGGGAGAACGACGTGGGTGGCAATATCTTCGATCAAAGGTCCATTGCTCATGGCTACGACCCCGGTTTGCCGGTCGCGCGAAATGGCGACGAACGCATGGAAACCGTAGGTATCGCCGCCGTGACTGACGATGCCGTTATTTGAATTGACATTCCAAACGAGGCCGATTTGGTGTCGAGGTTCGCCCGGAGCGCGGGGCTGCTGGGCAAAGAGGCATTGCTTCGCGAGCGGCCCCTGCCCCATGTTGCACCGTAAATATTTGAGCATGTCGCCGAGGCTCGATGCCAGCGCGCCCGCCGGTGCAAGCGATTGGAACTGCCACGTGGCGACGCGGTTGCCGGCTAAATCGTGTCCCACGGCAAGGAGCGCAGGCGCCGGAGCCGCGGACATTACCAACTGCGTTCGATCCATCCCAAGCGGCTCCAAAACCGTGGCGCCGAGGAGCTGCGGATAGGCCGTCGCCGCCCGATGTGCGAGCAACTGCCCTAACAGACCGACGCCGTAGTTGGAATACTCGTATTTCGCGCCCGGGTCGCGCTCGAGGGCGTAACCGTTCAAGAACGCGTACATATCCGCATCGGTATAATCCTTATAAGGATCGTCGCCGGCAACGTCGAGGTCCATGTTGCTGGGAAGCCTCGGTAATCCCGAGCGCTGTTCGGCTAAATCAAGCAACGTGATCTGCTTACCGTTTCTGCTGGGCGCGCGCGTGCCGGCAGGCAGATAATTCGAAATCGGGTCGCCGAGACGAACCTCCCCGCGTTCGTTCATTACCGCAAGCATCGTGGCGGTAAAGGTTTTCGTCACCGAACCGATCTCGAAGAGCGTGTGCTCGTCGACCGGCCGGCCGTTTCCGTCGCTACCTGCGAAATAGACTCTGGTCTGACCGTGGTTAATGATGCCCACGGCGATGCCGATTGCCGGAGCACCGGCCGCGCGCACGTCGAGCGCCGCTTGAAGCGAGAGCGCGGCAAAAAGCGGAGCGATTAGTGCCGGCACGAGCAAGCCCTTGGGCGGTGGATAGCGGGCGCCCTGCTGCGTCGCGGCGTAGTGTAAGGGCGGTATGACGCGCGACCTCAACGCTTCGGGGATTCCGATCGAGCCGGTTTATGACGCGGTCGAAGGCAGGCCGCACGAACTCGGTGAGCCGGGACGTTTTCCCTACGGCCGCGGCATTCGCGCCGACATGTATCGCGGACGGCTCTGGACGATGCGCCAGTACGCCGGATTCGGAACCGCCGCCGAATCAAACGCGCGTTACCGTTACCTGCTCGAGCGCGGGCAGACGGGCCTCTCGGTGGCCTTCGATCTCCCGACGCAGCTCGGCCTAGACTCCGACGCGCTGCCGGCGCGCGGCGAGGTTGGTAAAGTCGGCGTGGCCATCGACTGCGTCGCCGATATGGAAACGCTGCTCGACGGAGTGCCGCTGGATCGCGTAACCGTGTCGATGACGATCAACGCGCCGGCGGCTATCCTGCTCGCGCTGCTGCTGGCCGTCGCGCGCCGCCGCGGCATTCCCTTCGATAAACTCGGCGGAACGGTGCAGAACGACGTGCTCAAAGAGTACGCCGCGCGCGGCACCTACATCTATCCGCCCCAACCGTCGATGCGCCTGGTGACCGACGTGATGTCGTACTGCGCGAAGGCGGTGCCGCAGTGGAACGCCATTTCGGTCTCCGGCTATCACATTCGCGAAGCAGGCTCGACCGCCGTCGAAGAGATCGCCTTTACGCTCTCCAACGCTAAGGCCTATCTGCAGGCGGCGCGCGAAGCCGGCATCGCGCTCGACGACGTGGCGCCCCGCGTTTCGTTTTTCTGGAACGCGCACAACGACTTCTTCGAAGAGATCGCCAAGTTCCGCGCGGCGCGATACCTTTGGGCGCAGATCACGCGCGACGAGTTCGGATGTAAGGATCCGCGCTCGCAGATGCTTCGCTTCCACACGCAGACGGGCGGCTCGACGTTGACGGCGCAAGAGCCCGACAACAACGTGGTGCGCGTGGCGCTGCAGGCGCTAGCCGCCGTGCTGGGCGGAACGCAATCGCTGCATACCAACGGTAAAGACGAAGCCCTAGCGCTGCCGACGGCCGAGAGCGCCAAGCTGGCCCTGCGCACGCAACAAGTGATTGCGTATGAGTCGGGGGTCGCCGACGTCGTCGATCCGATGGCCGGCTCGTACTACGTCGAAAGCCTGACCAACGAGCTGATCGAGCGTGCCCGCGCGATCGTCGCCGAGGTCGACTCGCTGGGCGGAAGCATCGCGGCGATCGAAAGCGGCTGGATGCAGGCGCGCATCGCCGATTCGGCCTACGCCGCGCAGCAAGCGATCGAGCGCGGCGAACAGATCGTCGTCGGCGTCAATCGCTTCGCCGAAGATACCGGCGCCGCGTCCATCGCCTTGCAGCGCGTTGACGACGGCGTCGAGCGCGAGCAGGTCGAACGCCTGCAAGCATTTCGTGCCTCTCGAGACTCCGCCGCGGTCGAGCGCGAGCTCGCAAGACTCCGCTCCGCGGCCGGCGGCAGCGAGAATCTCATGCCCTTATTCGTCGATGCGGTCGATGCCGGCGCGACGCTGGGCGAGATTTGCAACGTGCTGCGCGACGTCTTCGGCACCTACCGCCCGCGCGAGGTGGTGGCGTAAGCGTGGAGATCGATCACGTCGCGATCGTCGTAAAGGACCTCGAAGCAACGATCCGCTTGTACACCGAAACGCTGGGCTTTCGCGAGGCTTATCGCGAGGTCGTCTACGATCAAGGCATCGAGGCGGTCGGGCTGGAGGCGGGCGCCTCGTTCGTCGAACTCATTCTGCCGCTCGACGAGAACTCGCCGATCGCCCGCTACCGCGGCGGGGCCGAGACCAAGCTTCACCACACCGCGTATCGCGTCGCCGACATCGAAGCGACGCTGAGCGCCCTCGAAGCCAAGGGCGTGCGCTTGATCGACCGGCACGCGCGCCGGGGCGCGCACGGCAACCTCATCGCCTTTCTCCATCCGAAGGCCACCGGCGGCGTTCTCATCGAACTCTGCCAACCTCATCCGCTCCGCTAAGACCAGGGAACCCCCTGAAGGAAATCTGACGGTCGCTTGATTTCGGGAAGGCTGGATCGGCGCCGGCGCGCGCTGCTTTGGTCGACGATTGCCTCGGCGACCCTGCACGTAGTCTTTTTGACGCTGCTGCTCTACGCGGCGGCGCGCATCTTCGTACCCCAAGGCACCAAAGAGGTCGTCTCGGAGACGCATCTTCTTACGGTGGAGAAAGTTCGGCCGACGCCGGAGCCCGAGCATCATGCCCGCAAGGCCCACCAGCAGAAGGCGCCGCCGGCACGGACGCCGCGCTACGAGCTCGCCAAGAACGTCACGACGCCGGCGACTCCGCAGCCGCCGCGACCGCCGGTCGTTCACAGCACCCCGTCGAGCCTGGCCCGCGACGAGGCCGGCTTCGCCAAGGAAGTCGCGCAGCTCAACCGGCAGAACGATCCGCACGCCCTTCCGACAATCGATCCGTCATCGCGCGAATCGTCGAGCAAGACCTACCAGTTTGCAATTCCGTCGTCGGCGCGCGGCAGCGAGCACGGCAACGGCATCATTACGCCGACACGCAGCTGGCACGACGGAAGCCTCGACTGCTATTACGGGCGCTACGAGTACACCTACCCCGACGGCGCGATGGAGGACGGTAACATCGCTTGGCCCTTCTGTTACGACGCCGACGACGATCCGTTCAAACTGCCGCCGCACCCGATCCCCTTTCCGCTCCCGCTTCCCGGCTTCAAACTCCCCGCCGGCGCCGATCTTCCCCCGCTGGAGAAGGCCGAGTATCGGCGTTGGGCAGCTGCCAACAAGGCGTCACCGCCGTAGCGGCGACTGCTCGATGCCGTTGAGAACGAACTGCACGGCGAGCGCGGCGAGAATGATGCCCAAAAGACGGCTGATGACGTGGATGCCGGTGGTGCCGATAACGCGCAGCAGCAGCGACGAGCCGCGCATGCAGAGCCAGGTAACGAGAAGCGCGAACGCATAGGCGGCGGCAACAACGAGCAAGTCGAGCCGGTCGCCGTGCGAAAGACTGACCAGCAGAAGCACGGTGGCAATCGTTCCCGGGCCGGCGATCATCGGGATGGCCAGCGGAAAAACTGCCGGGTTCTCCCCTTGGGCCGCTTCGCGTTCTTCCGCTTCGGTGCGCTTGGCGCCGGTGGGGCGCGCGAAGAGCATGTCGATGGCGATCAGGAAGAGCAGAATTCCGCCGGCAATCGTAAAGGCAGGCAGCGTGATGCCTAAATAGTCGAGGATCACGCGCCCCAGCGCACCCATGAAGAGAATTACGCCGGCACCCACGAGTACCGCCTGATCCACGATCGCTTTGCGGCGTTGCGGCGAGACGCGCGCCGTGGCGGCAATCGTCAGCGGGATCATGCCGATCGGATCGATGATCGCAAACGCGGTTGCAAATGCGGTAGCGGCAAAACGAGGATCCACCATGATGCGACGACAGGGTATCGCCAGATGAAGGCCAACGTCAAGTCTTCGATGAGCGCGGCGCGAACGTAACGGTGAAAGAGGCAGTTACGATCGAGGATTTCCGGATCGCGGCGCGGCGGCGGCTTCCTCGCGTCGTCTTCGACTACATCGACGGCGGCTCGGGGGCGGAAACGACGATGCGCGAAAACCGCGCGGTCTTCGAGCGCGTAACGTTTAGACCGCGCAACGCCGCGGCGGCTCCGGTCTGCAATCTCGGTACGACCGTGCTCGGTACGCCGGTCGAGCTCCCGTTTTTGCTGGCGCCGGTCGGAAGCAGCCGCCTCTTCTATCCGCGCGGCGAGTGCGTCGCCGCCGCGCAAGCCGGTCAGGCGGGAACGATCTACACGCTCTCGACGCTCTCGGGATGCCGGCTCGAGGACGTGCGCGCCTCGTCGACCGGCCCCCTTTGGTACCAGCTCTATCTCCTGGGCGGACGCGAAGCCGCATCCGATGCAATTCGGCGCGCACGCGCCGCCGGTTTCTCGGCGCTGGTCGTCACCATCGATACCGCGGTAGCCGGACAGCGCGAACGCGACATTCGCAACGGGGCGCGCGAGCTCTCGAGCGGGCGGTTTTGGGAGATGCTGCCGTATCTCGGGCAAATTATTTCGCGACCGAGCTGGGCGTTCGACGTGATGCGCGACGGCGGCATGATGAAGTTTCCCAACGTCGTCATTCCCGGCCAAGGAACGATGGCGTACGAAGACGTCGGCGCCGCACTGGAACGATCGACCGTCACGTGGGCCGATATGGCTTGGATTCGCGATCTGTGGCAAGGGCCGATCGTCATGAAAGGCGTGCTGACCGCCGAAGACGCGCGGCGTTCGATCGATGCCGGCGCCGAGGCAATCGTCGTTTCGAATCACGGCGGCCGTCAACTCGACGGCGTCGCGGCGACGCTGCGCGCGCTTCCCGAAGTCGTCGAGGCGACCGCCGGGCGCGCCGAAGTGCTGCTCGACGGCGGCATTCGCCGCGGCAGCGACGTCGTCAAGGCGCTCTGCTTGGGGGCGCGCGCCGTGCTCGTAGGCCGCGCCTACGCCTACGCACTGGGTGCGGCGGGCGGAGCCGGAGTCGCGCGGGCCATCGAAATATTGCGCAGCGACATCGTCCGAACTCTCAGACTGCTAGGCTGTCACGACGTGCGCTCGCTTGACCGCTCCCTGGTGGAGTTCTGAGAACGCAATCCGCCGAAGGCACGTTACCTACAACGTTATCTGCACTTAGCACCACAACAATCTCGGAGGAGGCTCCCCAACGTGAGAAGATCGCTTTCCATCTTCCTGTTAATCGCTTTTGCCGGCTGCAGCGGCGGCGCAGCGCCCTACTCGGCAAGCGTACCCAGCCCGCTCGCGCAAATTCGCGCCCATGGTGCCGATGCGCCGATCTTTCTGAAGGGCGTCAACTACGCGCCGACGCCAATCTGTAGCGGACCCCTCGACAATCCGCTGGGCAACAAAAACTCGGTCATCTGGAAGCGCGATCTCACGATTCTGCGGTCGCTGGGCGTCAACGCCGTCAAAGTTTACAACGCCAATCCCAATGCCGAACCGATCGGCGACTTCCTCAACCAAGCGTATAACAATGGAAAGGATCCGATATACGTCATCCTCTCCATCTTCTTCCCGGCCCAAGCGCCGCTCAATAACGGCGCCGTAGACGATCTCTCGAATCAGTATCGCAAGCTCGCGCAAGTCAACGGCGGCTACTCTTCCGTCATCGGCATGTCGATCAGCGCCGAGGTCAACGACGAAAACGTCCGCGACAACCCTTCGTGGTGGAACGGAATGAGCAAGATTGCGCGCGCCGCCAAGGAGGGTTTCAAGCTCTCCGGCCATCCCGAGAAATTTATCACCACGACGATGGTCGACGACGGATTCAAGACCGAAAAGCAGGGCGAAAAGTACAACTTTCCAGTCGACGTCTGGGGCGTCAACTTCTATCGCGGCGAGACGTTCGGCGTTGCCTTTTCGGACTATAAGAAGGTCTCGTCGAAGCCGCTCATCGTAAGCGAGTGGGGCACGCCGGCGTCGTATCATCCCAACGGCAACCCCAACAAAGCCGTGGAGTTTCCCGCAGGGAAGGTGCACCAGCTGACGTCATACGTCGGCGGCCTCGCTAAAGAGATCTGGGACAACTCGCTTCAGAAGGGCGGCGTCGCGATGGGCGGCTTCTACTTCGAATACAGCGACGAGTGGTGGAAGGCCGGCGACAACTGCATTCAGCTTCCGAACCCGAAGGCGCCCAACGAGAAATTCCCCGGCGGCTACGACGACGAAGCGTGGTTCGGTTTGAACAGCATCGCCGACGGGAAGCCCAACGTTCTTACGCAGCGGCCGACCTTTGACAAGCTCAAGGAAGTCTTCGGCCAACAGTAGCGCGGTAACATTGGAGCTTAACGTTCGCGGTCGTTTGCCGAAAGGCGGCATCGCGATCGTCGGCAGTCGAAGGCCGCCGCCGCAAGCGGCGGCCTTTGCCTATCGGCTCGCGTACGGCGTGCGCGAGCCGGTCATCGCCGGCTTAGCACCGGGAATCGACGTTGCCGCGCACTGCGGCGCGTTGGCGGCGGGAGTGCCGACGGTTGCCTTTGTCGGCTATGGGTTCGGCGCGAGCGATCCGCCCGAGCACGCGGAACTTGAGGAAGCAATCGTGCGCGCCGGCGGTGCGGTAGCGACGATGCTCGCGCCGGGCACGCCGGCCTCGGAGCAATCGCGCGTCGACCGTGACCGCCTACAGGCCGAACAGGCACGCGCGGTCGTGCTGGTCTGTTCGGAGACGGGCGGCGGCGCGCTCTTTACGATGCAGTTTGCCAAGGAGCTCGGCCGGGCGCGCTTTGCGGTCGTGCCGCCGAACGATGCGGCCGGCGATCCTTCTTGGGCGGGTAATCTTCAATCGCTGGACGACGGCGCCGAACCGCTTCCGCTCGATGTCGAGGCGGCGCTGGTAGCCCTAGGTTATCGAAAGCCACGTTAGACGATCGAATATTATTTGATCGACGTGACCTGTTGAACGGTTACCGCGGGCACGTCGTTGCCCCAGGAGGCGCGAACGTAGGTAGCAACGGCGGCGATGTCACCGGCGGAGAGCTGCCCCCTCCACGAAGGCATCAGGCTTCGGCCTTGCACGATCGTGGTCAGCATTGGAACCGGGTCGACGATATTTACGTGCGGGTTACCAGCGAGTGCCGGTCCGACTCCTCCGGCGCCGCCGCTCCCGTGACACGCCGCGCAGTTCTTAGCATAAACCGAAGCGCCGACTTGTACCGATACGGTTGTTCCGGCGGTGGCAACTTGCTGCTCGGTCACCGGTGAGGCTGCGTTGCCCCAGGCCGATCGGACGTAGGTCGCAACCGATGCAATATCGGCGTTACTGAGTTGCCCTTTCCAGGTCGGCATTTGACCGTTGTACGTCTTCCCGTTCACGCTAAGCGGACCGGTTCGGCCATCGACGATGACGGCGATCATCGCGCCCGGGTCGGCGGCGGTAACGACGGAGTTCCCGGCGAGCGGCGGAAATGCGTCGGTTCCCTGGCCCGAGGACTGATGACAGGTCGCACAATGCGCGGCAAAGAGTGCCTCACCGCTCATCGCGACCGGCGCGCGCGCGGCGGCGACCTGATCCGTAGAAACGGCCGGCGCGCTGTTATTCCAAGCGGAGCGCACGTAGGTCAGCACTGCCGCGATGTCGGCATCCGAAAGCGCTCGCCACGACGGCATATTTCCGCCGTATTGCGATCCGTTCACGGTAATTGGGCCGGTGCGACCGTTGAGCACCGTCTGGATAAGTGCGGCACTATCGACTGCGTTGACGTCGGGATTGCCCGCCAATGGCGGGTAAGGCCCACCGCCCTTTCCATTCGCCTGATGGCAAGCCGCGCAGTTGAGGAGAAAAACCGCCTTACCGTCGGGCGGTTGTGCGCCCATTACTCTCCCGTGGGAAGCGACCGCGATCGCTCCCGCGACGATGATTCCGGCGAGATAGGCGAACCTAACGGTGCTTTTCAAGCGCGACCTCCCCGAGCGGTGCGTACTGCGCTCAGGAAAATCGACTTCGACGACTTACCTTACCACCCTGTTTGGGAGAGCGGCGGCCACAACGGTCCAGTGGGCACGGCAAACCAGATTAGTCCGTTCCACGTGGGCTTTTGCCCCACACCAAGTGCCTCCTCAGCGTAGAGCATGATGAAACGCGTTATGTGATAGGACGCGTCGATGTTACCAATTTGCGTGTGAGTGCCCAATCCATCGTTGGTGAGCTGTTCGCCGACGGAGATTAGTGCTCGCTTACCGATATTATTGTAAAATTCGTACGAAATGCCGTTGCTGCCGGAAGCGGAAAGGCCCGGACCTGGATTGCTGTCGTGATTCATCTGATAGGTTGCAAGGAATCCGGGCACGCCGTTGACCGGGTCGCGCTGCGCGTAGAATCCGTTGCTGTAATACTGATCGAAATTGCCGTCGCTCAGCGGCCAGGATCCACGCGCACCATAGTAGCCTAACTCTAGCGGATTGCTTCGATTCGCGAAGGCGAGCTTGTATTGCATCGTCTTGTCCTGGCCCGAGTCGTACGCATTGAATCCGTTGAGATCGGCCGACGAGGTAACGTAGGCAACCTCTGCGTCGAGCGAGCCGCGCAGGTAGGCGAACTTATATCCCCAGCGATTGCCGTCCAGTTGGTAGGCGTGTTCGCCGACGGTGATCTCCGCCTGTGAGTTGGCCGTAAGGCCGCTGACGTCGAGCCACTGACTGAACTCAGATGGGGCCGGTACCTCGAGTTTGCCGGCGAAGATGTGGCCCGAGCCATTGAAGAAATTGTTATAGGCAACCCACGCGGTGTCAAGGCCGCCGGCTTCGCTCCCCTCCCAAATCCATTGCTGCACGTGATAGGTCCACTCGCTTTTGGTAGTTCCAAAGGCACCGTCGGCATGTACTCCGATGCTTCCAATATCCCAAGAGGCCGCGTTTGGCGCCTGTTGGCTATAGCTGACGGGATAGTCGACCCAGATCGGAGACTCGCGCTGCAGCACGTGCGGGTTCAGACCGGCGTATCCCGTCCGCTGGACCCAGCGTCCATAGGCGTTCAGCGCAGGAATTTGAATGTGGCAGTAAGAGCACGGGATGCCATACGCCTGAGCAAAATTAGGCATTGCGTGCGCGGGTCTACTCGCCAAGAGCGTTATGGTAGCGAACCCAACGACGGCAACGTACCGGCCTATTCCAACTCTACAACGGAGTCGCATCATGATGCTATTTAGCCTTTCCGCCTAAATGACCGCTTGGAAGGAACCTATTATGGAACGACGGTCACCGTGAGCGTCATGTCGGCATGGCCGGTACCGCAGAACACCGTGCAGTGCAGGACGTACTTGCCGGTCTTTTTGGGCGTTATTGTGATCGTCTTGACCGAGCCGGGCGCGATCGTCGTTTGCGGGATCCCGAGTTCGTCGGATTGCAGCCCGTGGACGCCTTCACTCGATGTCAAGCGGAGCGTGGTGACCTGGCCGACGTGAAGCTGGATCGTGCCGGGCGCGAACTTCCAGTTTGATGCCACGACATCGACGCTCGCGTTAGGCTGGGCAGCCACTCCGGCGGTAACGGCCGAAACCGCTATCGCTGCCGCTAGGGCGAGAAGTTTGAGCGCATTCATGGCTAGACCGTAGCGCGGGGGAGGGAAGAACCGGGGAATTTGGGCTTCACGGCATCTTCCCCGGCCGACCCGGGGAGGCGAGCGCTTTGGTGCCGAAGCGAGGCGAGCATCCGGGGTTATCCCGGCCACCAACCCCGCTACTGCCTAAGGAGAATCACGTCAATGCGTTTGATTACTTCAGCGCTGTGCACCACGGCCGCTGTAGCGTTTATCGCGGGTTGTTCGGGCGGCACGTCCTCGACCACGAGCCCGACGATGCCGTCGACGACTGCCGGGACCCAAGCCCGGATTCACGGCCATAAGCAAAAACCGCAGTGGGAGTATCCCGCTAGCGTGTATGGCAACACCGACCTTCGCATCATGCGTCCGGGAGCCGTCATGATCAGACCCGTCCCCGCCGGTGCCGGTAAGGGCGGCATTTATGCCGGTGAGTTTTACGGAACGTCGGTGTTCGGCTATCAGCGTAAGAACACGGCGAACAATCCTCCCGAATGCTCGATCGGCGGCGTGGCCTACGTCAACGGCCTGGCCGTCGACGGTGTCGGCAACCTCATCGAGCCCGACGGCGGAACGCGTTCCGTTAATATCTGGCAAGGACCCGGCATGTGCGGAGCCCTCGCCGGCAACATCGCCGACCCGTACGGACAGCCGTCCGACGCGTCGAGCCCCGATGCGGTCAACGGCACGATCGCCGTCGGCAATATCTTCGACAACAGCAGCGCCTCGGGCAGCGTCTCGATCTGCACGCTCGCGGGCGGCTGCACCGAGAACCTCACCAACTCCGTGATGTACAAAGTTGCCGGCGTCGCGATGGACAATAGCGGCAACTGCTGGGCGTCTGCCGAAGACGTTTCGGCCGGCGCGCACATGGTGTACTTCGCCGGCTGCACCGGCGGCGGCCAAGAAGTCACGGGCTTCATGAACGCCGACTACGGCGGCCTCGACATCGACAATAAGGGCAACATCGTGTCGTTCAGCAAGAGCGACGCGAGCGTCTACGTGTACTCCGGATGCAACCCGGCATGCACGCTGGTCGGCGGCCCGTTCCCGCTTCAGGGAATCTCGGTCTTCGGTCACCTCAATCGTGAAGCGATGACGCTGGCGGCGGCGGACCAAGAGAACGGAACCATCGACGTTTACCAGTACAGCCCAACGGCGATCACGTACTGGTACAGCATCAGCAACGGGCTTGCGGCCAGCTACGTCCCCAACGGCGTAGCACAGAACCCGCGTTCGAAGCAGTAACGACTCGCTAGCCTCGGCTAGAAACTGCAGGACGGTTGAGATTTCAACCGTCCTGTTTTTTTTTCCATCAAGGACATGGCTACAAATTAGGGGCTAAGCCGACTTGGATCTCCGTTTCGAAGGTGCGGTCCCACGGGAGCGTTATTGACATCGCCGCGATGTGATAGCCGGGGTCGAGCTGGGCGAGAATTTGCGGCGCGTAACTCCACAGTAACGCTCTAGCGCGCTGCTCGGTCGCGCGCGCGACGTCGGGAGCCAGCAGCGTGTGATCGGCGATGCCTTGCACCGCGAGCGTCGCGTTGATATCGGGACGCACCAGATCGTGGAAGGCATAGTCATCCAAGAAACGGATGAAGGTGACCGTCCGGTGCGCCAGCCCATCGTAGGAGCCCGTGCGCCGTCCCGAGCCCGCAGCGATTGCCTCGGCTAAAGCCGTTCCTACCGTGTTGGCGTTGGTGTTCCAGGAAGCGTACGCGTCGAGCTTTGCCGCGACGCCCGATGCAAGAATGCGCCGCGCGAACGCTCCTTGGTCGTCGTACGACGCCAAAAACGAGAGATCGGCCAGCGCGACGGAGCGGCCCGCCGCCGCGTCGGCGCGCATCGCCGACTCGAACGCGTCGTCTTGCGCCGGCGCGGTATGCGGAACGCGCACGTACAGCACGATCTCGGGGTTGGCGTCGTCGCTCACGCCACCGCAGAGCGCGATCAGTGCGTTGACGGCGTTGGAGATCGGCGCAAACTCGATCGGATCTTGAAACGTTGCCCCGGCGGGAGTCGAATATCGCACTGCGATGCGCGGCTGCCAGCGTGCGGCGCGGGCAATGGCGTGCGCCACCAGCGCCGCGCCTAGCTCGTCGGCTCCGGGCTCGATCGAGGCACGGTTGCCGAGGTCGAGTGCCGCCAAATCGGATTGCAACGTCCGCACGTCGGGCACGTGCAGCCCGACCGGACCGGCATCGTCCTGCCCCAGCACGAGGCGATCGATCGTCCCCGCGGCAGTCATTTTCAGCAGCAGACGGTCGACGGCGAGATTGCGGCCGCGCGTCGCCAGATAAGCGTCGAACGTCGCTTCGCCGATACGCTGGCGTAACTGGGCCGCCGTCGCCTCTTCGCTTGGAAGCAGCGGATCGTGCAGGTCGGCGTACTCCTGCAGATACTCCCACAGCGGATAGGCGGCGAAGAACGGCGTTCCGGCCGGAATGCCGGTCGGAGCGAGACGCATGATCGTGCCGAAGGCGCCGATCCACGCACGCGGATACTCGCCGCGCAAATGCCCGAGCTCGCGCAACCGCGATTCGGCATCGAAATACGTCGCGCCGGGCGCGCGTGAGGCGATCAATCCTCCGTACGCCAGCATGTCGGTCGAGACGACGAAGTCGCGCGCCCGACTCCGCGCGGCTTCCCGATTCAACCAGATGATCAGCGCGTCGGAACTTCCCGGGCGCAGAAAACGCCCGAGCAGCGCCGGTTGAGGCGCGTGCACCGGCACGCCGGCAACGCGCCCGAGCAGCACCGGAAGCTGTGCCGTGACGGGGCGGTCGTCGATCGGTACGAATGCAATCGCGGCTAGCAGCACCGCCGGCAGTGGCACTATAAGACGGCTCGCAGCGATCCGCCGGCCGACTCGAGCAAGGATCGCGCGCGTTCCGCGTTGACACCGCGGCGCTGCATGACGATGGCGACTTTGACGCGACCGCCGGCGGCATCGAGCAGCTCCGAAGCTCGCTCGGCGTTGACCTCCGCGATACTGCAGACCAAACGCAGGGCGCGCCGGCGCAACTTGTGGTTGGAAGCGACGAGGTCAACCATTAAGTTGTCGTAAACTCGCTCCAGGCGAACCATCACGGCGGTCGATATTGCGTTGAGCGCGATCTTTTGCGCGGTACCGGCCTTCATGCGCGTCGAGCCGGCCAGCGCTTCGGCTCCCGTCGCGACGACGATGGCCGTCTCGGCCGCGCGTGCCAAGGGCGAATCGCCGGCGGCCGTGAGCGCCACCGTATACGCGCCAATGTCGCGCGCGCGCGAAATCGCGGCAACCACGAAAGCAGCACCGCCGGCAGCGGAGATGCCGATTACGGCATCGCCGGCGCGCAGCGTCTCTTGCACCAACGCAGCACCCGCGTCGCCATCGTCTTCCGCACCCTCCACCGCGCGGACCAGCGCTTCGTGACCGCCGGCTACGTGCGCGCGCACCAGATCCGCAGCGGTCCCGAAGGTCGGTGGAATCTCGGCGGCGTCGAGCATCGCGAGCCGGCCGCTGCTTCCCGCGCCGAGGTAGTGCAAGACTCCGCCGGCGCGCAAGCGCGCGGCGATTTCGTCGACCGCGCGGGCAATAGTTTTGGTCTCGCCCAAGACGGCATCGACGGCGTCGCGCTGTTCGGCGACGAGCAGCTCGACCAGCGACGGCGTGTCCAGTAAGTCGAGCCCGGCGCTGCGCTCGTTACGTGCCTCGGTCGGGGGAAGATCGCCGCTCATGCCGAGATCGCGCATTCGGCAGCGATTTCGGCGAGCAGCTCGCGAAGCCGACACGGAGCAATCGCACCGAGGACCGCCGGATGAGCGGCGCCGGTTGCCGCGGGAACGTTACCGGCGCGGCCGCGCAGCGTTTCGTAACCCAAAACGGCAAATGCCATGGCCTCTTTGGCTTCGGCCGGAATTCCCATCGCGTCGGACGTTTCGATGCGTGCCGCGCCAAGCCGTGCCGCCAGCCTCGCCACCAGCGCCGGATTGCGCGCGCCGCCGCCGCTGACGACGACGCGAGCCGCGGCAAATCCGGCGCGGTCGAGCGCAGCGGCGATCGACGCCGCGCTCAGCTCGGTCAGCGTCGCGGCGGCATCTTGCAACGAGAGCCCGGCCACACCGTGGCGCTGCAGAAAGTGCGCGCCGAACCGCTCGCGTCCGGTCGTTTTGGGATTCGGCATGGCGAAATACTCGTCGGCCAACATGGCATCGAGCAGGGCGTCGTTAACGCGGCCCGCTGCCGCCTGCTCGCCGTCACGGTCGCACTCGGCGGTGCCGCCGGTTCGTTCGCGCACGAGGGCGTCGAGCAACATGTTGCCGGGACCGGTGTCGAAGGCGACCGCCGCCTCGGGCTCGCAACCGGCGGGCAGCAGCGTCGCGTTTGCGATGCCCCCAATATTGAGTGCAACGCGATCCTCGTCGTCGCTGCCGAGCAGCAGCGCGTCGACGCGCGCGACCAGCGGCGCGCCTTGACCGCCTGCCGCACAATCGGCACTGCGGAAATCGTAGCAGACGGTTGCGTCGACGCTCTCGCGGATCGCGAACGCATCGCCCAACTGCAGCGTGGTATGCGCGGGCCCGTCGTGCCAAACGGTTTGTCCGTGCGACGCGACGAAGCCGATGCGCTCGCCGGCAGCAACCGCGCACGCGGCTGCAGCGTAGTCGCGCCCCAGCTCGTGGTGCAGGCGCGCGACGCCCGCCACGCTGCCGTCATTCGGAGGAAGCGCCGCCAGCAGCGCGGCGTGCAGGCTCGCATCAAACGGATGCTCGCGGAAGCGCAGCAGTTCGACGTGATATCGACTGCCGGCCGGACGAATGCCAACCAGCGCCGCGTCGACACCGTCGAGCGAGGTACCGCTCATCAATCCGACGGCTAACATCAGGCTTGCGTATCCTCGACCATCGCTTCGTAGAAACTCGAACGCAGCGGCGGCCCGGGCGGGGGCGGTGCGTTGCGCCCAAAGTAAACCGCGTTGGTGAGCAGCACGCCTTGCAAATCGCGCAACGGATCGGCCCAAACGCAGGTTCCGACGAAGCCGGTGTGACCAAACGACGCGGCGTCCATCAAACGGCCGCACGAGTTCTCGTCGTTGGTTTTGAGCGCCCACCCGAGCCCGCGGCGCAGCACCGGATCGTAGGCTTGCTCCGCGATTGCCTCGCGCGCCAGCGACGGCGGCAAAAGCGAGCCGCTACGCCCGTTGATCGCGCCGAGATAGCTCTCGGTTAGCGCCGCGACGCCGGATGCCGTGCCGAAAAGTCCGGCGTGGCCGGCGACGCCGCCCATGAGGTAGCATTTCTCGTCGTGCACGAAGCCCTGGACGCGCCCGCGCCACTCGTCCTCTTCGGTGGCGGGTATGGCGGCACGCCGCGAGGCGTCCGGGCGAAAACGCAGCGGCGGCGCGAAAGCGCTCGCGGCCAGCGTGGCCAACGACGAGCCTGCGGCGCGCTCGAGTATGGCACCGATCGCGATGAACCCTAGATCGCTGTAGACTACGCGTTCGCCGGGATCGGCAATCAGGTCCGAGCGTAGTGCAAAACGCTCGACGTTCTCGTTGAGGATCGCGCGGTAATCGGCGCCGGAGTTCATGCCCGAGGTGTGGGCCAGAAGCATGCGCAGGGTTATTGCCGAGTGCGCGCCCTCGCGCCACTCGGGAAGCACGCCGTCCAACGGCGCGTCGAGGTCGAGGCGGTGCTGGGCAACCAGCCGCAACGCGAGCGTTGCGATGAAGAGTTTGGTGAGCGAGGCGAGATCGAAGAGCGAATCCACGTAAACGTCGCGCGCCCCGGCGTCGTCGCGCGTCGCCCCGTAGGCGCGTTCGAAAACCACCTTCCCGCGATGCTCGATTCGGGCAACGGCGGCGGTAAAGTGCTTGCCGCACCCGCCGCGCAGAACGCTTTCGACTCGTCTAAACCGCGACATCTCGGCGCAAACTCGCGATCGGAAGGCAACCCGCCGGCATGTGACCGCTGAAGAGCACGTCGGCTAGGCCGCCCAACGATGCGATATCGTCGCCGTACGCCGCCAGCAGGTGACGAGCCGCGCCGAAGAGCGGCAGATCGAAAGGCTCGCGCAGCGAGACGACGGTCGCGTCGGGATAGCCCGCGAGAATTCGCGAGATCGCAGCGGCCTGCATTGGATGGAGGTGCGCGCGGCGCGACAGGACGAGCGGGCGGCGTCCGCGTCGGTTCAGCTCGGCGAAGAGCCGCTCCACTTCTTCCGCCGTTGGGTCCAACGATAGCGCGATGTGGGCTAAGGCCGGGGCCTCGCGCACCAGCGTGGTTTCGCCGCCAAACGATACCGCGATCGAGACGATCGGGTCGGCGTGCGCGACCCCGCGAACGAGCGTGATCGCGCGGCGCGCGATCTCCCGGCCCAAATCCGGATGCGGTGGAAACTCACCGAGAGCAATAGGCGGGCTTCCGGCCCGCCGCAAGCTTTGTGCCCGCGCGTGCGCCTCTTCCAAACGCGCGAGTGCAAGACGCCCGCCGGAAACGGCTTCGACGATCGCCTCGACCGCGCCGAGCGCGCGACCGGCGCGATGGCTGAAGACGAGCATGTCGACACCCGCTGCCAGCGCCGCTACCGCGACGTCATCGTCGTTCGATTCCGCCAGCGCGCCCATTTCGAGACAATCGGTAAAGAGCGCGCCGCGAAATCCCAACTCTTCGCGCAGCAAGCCGGTCGCGATGCGAGCGGAGAGCGAGGCCGGACGTTCCGAGTCGAAGGCTCGCGCGACGACGTGCGAGTTCATCATTGCCGGTGCCTGCGCGGCGACGGCAGCAAACGGCACCAGGTCGCGCGCACGCAGTTCGGCTTCGCCGCAGTCGACGAAAGGCCGGGCCTCGTGGGAATCGGTCGCGGTCGCCCCATGCCCGGGAAAGTGCTTGAAGCACGGCGTGATCCCGCCGCCCAAAAGACCGCTCGCCAAACTTTTACCGAGCGCCGCGACGCGTTGCGGGTCGCTGCCGAACGAGCGCGTTCCGATGACCGTGTTGCGCGGGTCGAGCGCGAGATCCAGCACCGGCGCGAAGTCGAGCGTGCAGCCGGCACGGCGCAGGTCGAAGGCCATTTGCTCGCCGGCGCGTCGCGTTAAATCAAGGTCGTTGGCAGCGCCCAGCGCCATCATCGGCGGCATCGTCTCGACGCCGTCGCGCAGACGCGCAACGGTGCCGCCCTCTTGGTCGAGGGCGATCAACGGAGCATCGTTTTGCCGCGCGCGCAGGGCGTCGGTCAGCGCGCGAACCGTTTCGACCGGCGCGCCGGGATCGTTGAAGAGAACGTAAGCGCCGAACTTCGGCATAGCCGGATCGAGGTCGCTTGCGCGGATGCCGGCGACGATGACGCCGCGCGCCAGCTCGTTGAGACCGCTCACGTCAATGCCGTCCCGGTAGTAGAATCGAAGCGGCGAATCGCGTCGTCGGGCAGCTCGAGAGCGACGAGATCGCCGGCGGATGCCGCCACGCGCACCGGCACTCGAACGACGAGGTTCCCGCGCGCCGTCTCGACGTCGAGATAGGTGTCGGCTCCGGTCGTTTCGCGGCGCGCGACGCGGCCGCGCAGTGCGGCCTCGGCGACGACGCGCACGCGCTCCGGACGAATTCCCAGCGTCACGCCGTCGCCGGGCAAGAGATTCATCGGACGTTCTCCCAGGAAGCGAGCGACGGTGAGATTAGCCGGTGCGTCGTAAACGCGCTGCGGCTCGCCGGTATCCTCGAGCCGGCCGTCGACGAGCACTGCCAATTGGCTGCCCACGCTCATCGCTTCGACGTGATCGTGAGTGACGTAAAGAATAGGCCCCGCGAAATGCTGGCGCACGCCGAGCACTTCGTCGCGAACCGAACGGCGCAGCGACGGGTCGAGATGCGCCAGCGGCTCGTCGAGCAGCAGCGCCGCCGGATCGGAGAGTAAGGCGCGGGCGATCGATGCGCGCTGGCGCTCTCCACCCGATAGACGCGACGGGCGGCGGTCCAAGTACGCTGCTACGTGCAATGCCGCCGCCGTCGCATCGATCCGCGCACCGCCGTTCGATCGGTCGCGCAGCGCGAATCGCAAATTCTCACGTACCGTCAGGTTGCGCAGCAAGGCATCGTCTTGAAAGACCAGGGCGACGCGGCGCTGCTGCGGCGGCAACGCCGCGATCGAGGCGCCGCCGAGAAGCACGTCGCCGCCGCTCGCGCGCAAGAGACCGGCAACGATTCGCAGCAGCGTGGTCTTTCCCGCACCGGACGGACCAACGATCGCCAGCGTCGCCCCATCGGGCACCTCAAACGAAACGCAATCGAGGGCGGGCGCGCCGCGACCGGGGTACGCGACGCTGAGCTCGCGGACTTCGAGCGGCACTAGCGCTCGGACCGATCGAGGGACCGATACTCGTCGCGCGCGCCTGCGTCGCCGGCACGGGCGCGTTCCACGATGTCGCGCAACCAAACGACGCCGGCATTGTCGGCTTTGCGTCCCGCCAGGACCAAACGCAGCGCGATCAGCGTAAGCTCCGGCGTTCGCGCGCCGAGCCGCTGCATGCCCTCGTAGAATGGGGCAGCGCCCGGGGCATCCGGACGCGTCTGCACGAGCCTCCGAACGACCTCCGCCTTCGGCGGTTCGCCGTCGAGAAGATAGCCGTCGAGCAACTCGAACTCCACGGCCATGGCATTCGCCGCACGAGCCGCTTTGCTCTGCGTGCTCGCGCTCACGACGCTGGGAGCGAACCGCAACGATACGAGCCTCACCCATTTGCTCTATGGCATGCGTAATGCCTCGGGTCCGCTCTGGACGGCCCACGTCGTTTCGGTGTCGCGGGAGAGCTTCAACGGCGAGCCTAGCGTCGTCTCGACCGACAGCGCCGGCCTGCGCTTCGATGTCCGGCACTGCAGCGCGGAGATTTGCGACGGCACCTACTTCGACGGCGATCGCCTTTACTCGGTCAATATGAATGGAACGACGCTGCCGCAATCGCTGCAGCCGCAACCGTACCTGCGCGGATTACGCTTGATCGCATCGCTCGGATTTTTGGCCCCCTCCTTTCTCGCGGCAGGCGGACGGATGGGCGATACCGGCAACGCGTCGGTGAACGGGAAGACGTACCGCACGTTCGTTGTTGCCGATGCGTCATCGTACGCGCTGCGCGTTTTCGTCGATCCGGGCACCAAGCTGACGCGCTTCGTCCGCGAACTCGACGGCAGTCACAGTTTCGAGTACCGCAACTATCGTCGCATCGGTGGTTTTATGCTGCCCTTCGACGTGCTGCACGACGGGCAGATCTTCGAGCACTACGACAACCGAGCGGTAGTCTCGTCGGCCTTCATCCCGCCGCACGGGCTAGCACCGACGTTTGCCGGCAAGCCGCAAGTCATTCCGACCGATCCGGATGCCGTAACTCCAATCGTCGACTGCAGCGTCGGCGGCATAACCGTGAGATGTCTCATCGATACCGGCAACTCGGGACTCTCGATGAGCAGCGAGCTGGCAAGCCGACTGGGCGCTCCGGTTGTCGGAAACTACAGCGTGCGCGGCTTGGGAGGCTACCGGACCCAAGTCGTAAGAGCGGGCTCGCTGCGCGTCGGCAACGCCACCTTTCCCGACGCGTATTACATCGTGCTCAACGATCTGCGACGCTACGGCTACGACGTCGTGCTCGGCTCCGATCTCTTCGGCGCAACGGGCGTCACAATCGACGGCTCCGCGCACGCCGTGCGCCTCGGCGTGACGCTCGGACACGCGCCGATCGCACTCACGCTATCGTTCGAGAACTACGTGCCGGTCGTTAGCGTCGGCCTGGGATCGCTGGACGCCCGCTTGGCCGTCGATACGGGGGACGAATCGAACGTTAATTTGGCCTACGATTTTTACACCAAACACCCGGGCCTCTTCGCCGTTACCTCGCGCCGGACGGTCGGCGGGATCGGCGGCGGCAGCGTCGAGCTGATGGGCGAGATCCCGCAAGTGCGCATCGGCGACTATCGCACCGGTCCGCAGCGCATCGGCACCACGCAAACGCTGCGAGGTACCGCGTCGGGCCACCTGGGCGCGGCCTTCTTACAGCAGTTTGTCGCGCAGTTCGATTATGCAACCGCCCAAATGCACCTCATACCGAGGCGCACCTAGAGGTTAATGCCGCCGCTTGTGGCCCAGTCCCGGCGAGAGGCTGGTGCTCGTACTAACGCTGGTGCTTAAGCTCGGGCTGATGCTCGGGGCATCGGGGTCGCAATCGGGGCGGCCGTTTACGACGAGACAGGTCTGCTGGGTGACGCGATCGACGCGCAACACCGTGTGTCCCATTTCGATGTAACTGTAGCGGACAAAGAACTGGAAAAAGAGCGCGAGGAGGCCCAAAACTCCCAGCGCGGCGGCAGCATAGAGTATTCGCGGCATACGCACATTCCGGGCCGCATCGAATCGGAAAAACTCTTCCATCTCGAATGCTCGCTTGTTCCAATGACGTAGCAGTGTAAGGGAGGCCAATAAAATATCATCGCGCAATCCTGATTCCCTGCCGCATTGGAGAACAAAAGGAGCGAGCATTTAAATCGATCTTAAAGGCCGTCCTGAATCCGTCTATCGCGCGAGCAGACGCTCGCTTACAGGAGGCCGTCGGTGAGGCCGCAGGCGCCTTCCAGCGTCAGTTGCTGCGCCGAGCCGGGCGTCATCCACACGAACCAAGTATCGTCGCCGACAATCCCATCTACGGTCGCGCCGGCCCAGCTCTGCAGCGCTTTGACCGCCGTTTCCGTTAGCGCGCCGAAGATGCCGTCGATCGCGCCGGTGTATGGCGCAAACGAAATCGCCACGTCGGCTCCGCCCAGTGCCTTCTGCAGCCACGCCACATCCGGCCCTTTCGATCCCTGGTGCAGCTCGCGCGAGGCTTCGCGATAACTGGGCAGCGCACCCCAGGTCGCGGGGCCGACGATTCCGTCGACCGTTAATCCATTTGCCTGCTGAAAGCTCTTTACCGCCGTTTCCAGCCCGGCATCGAACGTGCCGGTGATTGGCCCGAAGGGATTCCACACAAGATGGCGCGCCAATACGCGCTGCAGACGTTTGACGTCTTCGCCGGTAGACCCAATTGAAATCGTCGATGGCATATTCGCTCCTCCGTTGGGGCCGATGCACTTCGGAAGGCGGGCGAGCGATACCCGCGAGAGGTCCGCCTCGGCTTCGCTCGTACCTGCATCGGGTGCGAGCGATCACCGCCCTGCTGCTGAGCGCGATCGTTGCCTGCTGCGCGAACTCGCGGGCGGCGGAGCTGACCTTCGGCAGCGTTTTGGGTCGCATCCAAGACACGCGCGGCGCACCCATTGCTTCAGCCGAGGTCGAGGTTCTCGCGCCTTCGGGCCGTTACCGAGCGGTTACCGACTCGAGCGGGCACTTCATCATCTTAGGAATGGTTCCCGATACCTACGAGATCGACGTGCGCGCCAAGGGCTTCGAGGCAGCCCGGCAGATCGTTACCCTACTGCCCGGCGAGCGCGAACAGTTGGTATTTATTCTGCAGACCCGGTTGCGGGAGATCGCCCGCGTCGAGGCGCGCGGAGAGTCGTTCGCGGTCGGCAGCACCGGCGACACCTTCACCGTGAGCGGACAAACGGCGCGTGCCACGATTCCCAGCGAATCGGCCTCCGGTTTGGCGACGTACTCGCAAGAGAGCGTGCAGGGCGCACTTGGCGCCGTTCCCGGCGTGCAGTTCGATTCGTTTTCCAACGCGATCGTCCGCGGTGGTAAAGTGCAAGACACCGGGTACAACTACGACTCGGTACCAGTGCCACAAGGGTTGATCGCCGAGCCCGGCGGCAACATCGCCGGCGCCCAGCTCGGGACGACCGGCGTCGGCGCAACGACGCTTACGCTGAGCGGCTTTACCGATTCGAGCCAAAACGCGCTCGGCGGAGTGGTCAACGAGATTCCGGCGGTGGGCACCTATCCGGCTCACGGCAGCTTTGATTTGGCCGCGGGGATCGGCGCACGGTACGGTGCGGTGCGCGCCTCGGAAGCGTGGGCCACCCCCGACCTACGCTGGCGATACGCGCTGGCGACGAGCGCTTCGACGGCATATTTTCCGTACGGCGACGGCGTAACGTTCTATCCTGCGGAGATGGGCACGTACGGCTTGGCACTTCAAACCCGCGCACAATCGTCGTGGTCGGCCAACGTGCACTTCCGGCCGCGCAGCTCGGACGATTTTTCGGCAACGCTGCTCTCCGGCGTCGCAACGTACGACCAATATAATACGCCGTACCAAGGCGAAAAGTGGTCGACGTTCAACTCGAGCTCGTCTTCGTTCCCCGGAGAGCCGGCCGATCCGAACGCGCAGGTCGGCACGCCCTCCCGCACGCGCGGCACCTACTTCGTGGCAAAGTTGCAATGGCTTCACGACTGGGCGCACTCCCTGGCTCGCTTCTATCTTTATCGGTCGCAAACGGGCGCGATCGCCAACGGACCGTTTTGGGACGACCTCTCGTTTCCCGACGGCGTTATCGCGCTGTGGTCGCAGCAGAATCAGCGGCAGGACGGCATCGGCTTCGATTGGCAGGACCAAGCCGGTCTAAACCACGACGTTCGAGCCGGAGCGCAGGGTTCGCTGACCTTCAGCAACTTCAACCAGCTCGTTCCGACGGCCGCCGAAGCGGTAACGTCGAATCCGCGACTTGGCCAGTATCTCTTCTATCTTTCCGACACGTGGTCGTTCGACGACCGGTTGAGTGCGACCGGGACGCTGCGCGACATCGGGCAGCACGTTTCGACCGGAACCGGCCTGAACTATAACGTCGGAGCGGTCGATCCGCACCTCGGCGTAGCGTACGAGATGCCGCACGGATCGGCGTTTCGTGCGACGTTCGATCATACGTCGGTCGCGCCGCTTCCCTTAGAAGTTGCGCGCACCGACTCGGCCGCGCCCGCCGCTCCGGTCGTGCTGTCGCCCGAGACGGCCGACGAGTACAGTTTTTCTTACGAATTAGGGGGTCCCACGCAAGTCCGGGCGACCTACTACGCTCTGCTGGAGAGAAACCGCATCGACGTCTTACCGGTGAATTTCCGCGCCAATCCGCAGAACCCCAACGCGGTCGGCGTTCCGACCAACGCCGGCCTGCTGCGCTCGCACGGCGTCGAGCTCTACGTCAAGCGCGGCGGCCTCGCGTTCAACGCAACCTACAATCGAACGATGACCTCGAGCGTCGATCAGTTTGCCTACAACGACCTCAATCCGGCGGCGATCGACGCCGGGCATTTATATCCCGCCGGCTACATTCCCGACTTCACGGCGACGCTGAGCTACGAGTTCGACGGCGCGGGGAAGCGGCTGCGGGTAACGCCGCTGATCTCTTTCGAGAGCGGCTACCCGTACGGCAACGGAACCATGGTGTGGATATCGGACGGCAACGGCGAGCCGCAGCTCGTGCGCAACGACAACTACGTCAATCCCGGTTATAACTACTACTTTCTAAAAAACCCGGCGCGGCCGTTCGACGCTTCGAGCAATCCTTACATCGCCACGCTCGACACCACTGAAGGGGCCGATCCCAATACGTTGCGGACGCCGCCGCAAACGCTCGTATCGCTGCACTCCGAGTACGATCTCGCGCCGCGCACGACGCTGACGCTCGACATCGTCAACCTCATGGCGACCGACGCGCCGACGCAAATGCAGGGCAACCCTTACCTCATCGGCCCACCGGGATATGGCGGTGGAGATCCTTATTACGAGCGAGCGTACGGCAGCCAATATTGTAGCCACTGCATCTATACGCTCGGCAACGGCGTACCGACCAACGACGGACGGACGCAAGTCGCTCCGTGGGCGTACGGACGCGCCGGTTACGTCCCGCAGTCGTATCCGATGGCGCGAACGGCGCAACTCTCGGTACACTATCGAATTTAGCGGGTACAACGTAAAGCATGAATCGGCAACTCTTCACTACTTTGGTGCTCGTTATCACGGCTCTGGCGGCCTGCGCGCATCGTGCGGAGCCGGCCGGAGAGTTCAACGCGGCCCTCGTGCCCTTCACGACCTCGCGCGATGACGCCTTACGCCTGGTTGGCTCTGTAAAGCCTCTTCTCGATGCTTCGGATCTCAACTCGCTTACCGCGGCCTACACGGCGCTCGAGGAGCGCGGAAACGGCTATGCCGGCTTCTTGGTGGAGGCCGTGAACGACACCTCGTTCTCGCAAGACCGCAACGCGCAGTACGCAGCCGGCCTTGCCGTCGCGATCAAGAAATTCAACGCTGCATTTAAGAAGGTGGCGCCGGCGGATCTCCGCTACGCGCCGGTCGACGCGGCGTGGGTCGAGCCTTTCGCCAATGCGGTCAGCGATTATTGGAATCGCTACCATATCGCTCTGCCGAGTCTGTCGCCGGAGCGAAAGGCCGATCTCGTCAAGCGCCTCAAGGCGGAAACGGTGTGGCCAAACTACGAGGACGTTGCCAGCGTCGAAACGGTGGCCAAGCCCTAGCGCCTGCTACTCATAGTCGGGAATCTGATATTCGCCATCCTGCCGCTCGAAGAACTTTGGCGGCAGCGGCGCCTTGATCTTGACGAACGGTCGGGGGTTTTGGTTGAAATCGAAGCAGTCGCCGGCCGGCGAGTTCGCGCGCCTGTCGGCCGGAGCGAGCCGACCTAGCCCCCACAAGTCTTCGGCAAAGCGCAGCACGCTCGCCGTTTCGTATTGGGTGTGCGAAACGTAGTTTTTCTTAGCGTATGGCGAGAGCACGATCAGCGGAACGCGGAAGCCGAGGCTATCGCGATCGAGGTAGGGCGGGGGAACGTGGTCGTAGAGCCCGCCCCAATCGTCCCACTGGATGAAGATCGCGGTCGAATCCCAGAACTTGCTCTTCCCAACGGCATTGACCAAAGCAGAGACCCACGATGGGCCGTAGCCGCGCGGACAGTTGACGTGATCGGAGTCGTCGCAGACCGGCGTAATCCACGTGAAATTGGCGAGTTTTCCCCTTGCAACGTCGGTGAGGAAGCGCCAGTTCGGCGAGATCACGTACTTCCAATCAGGTCCGTTGTAGATATGCTTGACCGCCTGAAAGCTCGACCAGACGGCGCCGTCGCCGCTGGACTTGCTGCCGTACCAGCTCGCGTAGAAGCGCCAGGAGAGTTTGGCGGCATCGAGCTCGTCGGCGAGCGTCGCGTAATCGTAGCACGGCTGAATCGGAGGCCCGTTGGTGCCGCGTTTCTTGGTGAGGGTGCTGATGGTATCGTACTTTCCCCCGCCGCAGCCCCAACCTCCGGTCGGGAGATTGACGCTCCACGCCGCTTGCGCGGCGATGATGTATTGATGGGCTACGAAGCTCTCGTCGAGCTGCGACTGGAACATGCGGTCCGCCACCACGCCTTCGTGCGCCATGTCGAAGTACGGTTGGGAATCTTTGTGGGGAACGTAGACGTACTGGGGTTCGCTGTTTGGGCCGCCCCAGTTTACCTCCCGGTCGAAACCGTCCATGCGGCAATGCGTGCCCGGCAGATCGCCCGACGGTGCATTGCAGGCAGCAAACATGGCCTCGGCCGAGTGATCGATCACGTACTGATCGGAGAGCGGTACGGGCTTGAGCTTGACGGTGTTACCCTTCGAATCTTTGCCTTCCGAGACGGTATCGGCGCCCGGATACCCTTGAAAGAGATTATCGAAGCTGCGGTTCTCTTGAACGATAAAGACGATATGTTTGATCTTGCCGGCCCCGGTGGCATTGAGGGTGTGGAGAGCCGTGCCGCTCTGCATGTACGGCAACGCCGACGAGTTGCCCGAGGAGCACCCCGAAAGCGTAAGCGCCAACGCCAAAAACCCCGCAACCGGAGGTGCGCAACAGTGCTTCATGCGCCGTGCTATGCCGCGCCCGAGCCTCCTTCCTCCAGCGGTTTAGCCTTGGGGAATCGCAGCGCGATATAGATGAAGAGCAAAAGGATGACCGGAAGCATGAAATAGCTCGCCTCGGTACCCAACGGGCCGCCGTTAGCCCAAGCTGGGCCGGGAAACGAAACGTCCAGAAGGCGGCCGACCGGTTGCGCCCCACCGTTGCGCGTTCCTATTACGAAGAACTGCATGAAGTCGAAGCTGAAGTGAAAACCGGCGGCCAGCCAGAGCGTACCGGTGCGCTGCAGCGTCAAGCAGAGAAAGATGCCGAGCGCCACGATGTTGGCGATGTCGATGGCGTTCTCGTCGGGCTTGTTGAGATGCGCGGCGCCGAACAATAGCGAGAGCACGATCGCGGCCGGCCAGAATCCCATGCCGCGGCGTAGCGCCTGAAGCGGATAACCGCGGAACATATACTCCTCGTTGACGCCGACCAGCAGCATGCCCAAGCCCCAGAGCAGCGGCTGCACCAGGAGCGCGCTTCCGTGCAGCGCGATTCCGCGAACGACCATCGAACCCGTCGCGATCATCGCGATTGCGACGACGCCCGCGCTGACGACGCCGATGCCGACGCCTTCCCAGAAACGTTTGCCGAACGCCGACGAGACCGGCAAGCCGTAGGCATCGATGCGCTTGCGCTCGCAGAACGCCATGATTCCGGTTGCCACGAGGACCACGATGCCTTCGAAGGTCTCCCCGACGATCAAGCCCGGCGCGTCGAGAGCATTCTCGTTGAGGTGGAGCGCCTTGACGACCCACGGCGCCACGGCGGCGCCGAGCAGCTGCTCGAGGCCGATGAAGATCGCGACGTACGCGAGGAAACGCCATCCGGCGCGAACGCCGTTGGGCCCGATGAAGATGCTTCGGGGGACGTCGCGCAGGAACGGGTCCATGGGCTGCGAGATTCCCAAGGTTACGATGCCCTCCTTTACCTTAAGCGACGGTGCGCGGTTCGCATATGCCGAGAGCGGCAGCGGCGACTGCACGATCGTTCTGATCCATGGCTGGCAGGCCGATCGCCGCGTCTGGCAGGGCGCGATCGCCGCGCTCGGCAGCGGCGTGCGCGCCATCGCAATCGATCTGCGCGGCAGCGGCGCATCGGCCGATGCTCGAGGTCCGTACACCCTCGAACGCTACGCACAAGACGTCCGCGAACTCATCGACGGGCTGGACATCGCGCCGGCGATTGTCGTCGGTCATTCCATGGGGGCGACGGTAGCGCTGCGCTTGGCGGTGGATGCACCGCAGTCGGTTCGAGCCTTGGTGCTGATCGCGCCGGTTCCGGCCAGCGGAGGCGGCTACTCGCCGAAAGGCGAGGCTTACCTACGCGCGACCGCCGGCGATCCGGTTGCGGTCAAAGCGTGGCTTGCGCGCACCTTTGCCGCTCCACCCGGCGAGATGACGCTCGCGCCGCTCTGCGCAGCCGCGGCGCTCACGGCACGCGATACGGCACTCGAGTCGTTTGCGTCATGGGCTCATGCCGATTTCGCCGACGCAACGCGAAACGTCCGCGCGCCCACGGTTGTCGTAGCGCCCGAGAAGGACGCGCCGGAGTCGACCGAGGAGCGCGTCGTCGCACTGCTTCCCAACGCGCGCGGCGTCGTTCTCCCCGAATGCGCGCACTATGCGATTGTGGAGCGACCCGGCGCGATCGCCGAGCTGATACGAGAGGCCTGCCGTCAATGAACGCCGAGCACAAACGCCTGTCGAAAGACCAGCAGCACGGCGATTGGCATCGCTGGGGGCCGTACTTGAGCGAGCGCCAATGGGGCACGGTGCGCGAAGATTACAGTCCGCACGGAACGGCATGGGAGTATCTGCCGCACGACCACGCGCGCTCGCGCGCCTATCGCTGGGGCGAAGACGGAATCGGCGGAATATGCGACCGCTATCAGCAGCTCTGCTTCGCCGTGGCGATGTGGAACGGCCGCGACCCGATACTCAAAGAGCGGCTCTTCGGCCTCACCGGAAATCAAGGCAATCACGGAGAGGACGTCAAGGAGTACTACTATTTCCTCGACGGGCTGCCGTCGCACGCCTACATGAAGATGCTCTATCGCTATCCACAGGCGGAGTTTCCCTACGCGCAACTCCTCGATGTCAACGCCCGCCGGACGCGCTCGGATCCCGAGTACGAGCTGATCGATACCGGCGTGCTCGACGAGGATCGCTTCTTCGACGTCTTCATCGAGTACGCCAAGGCCGATCCCGACGATATCTTGATACAGATTACCGTTGCCAATCGCGGCCCGGACACGGCCAAGCTGACGCTCTTGCCGACGTTGTGGTTTCGCAACGTCTGGTCGTGGAAGGCGGGCATCGCCAAGCCGCATCTTCAGGAGGAGCAGCCCGCGACAGGTTATCAAATCGTCGCCGCGCGCCACGACCGTCTGGGGACGTTCCACTTCTACTGCGAAGACGCCGACGAGCTGATCTTCACCGAGAACGAAACCAACTTCGCACGCCTCTTCGGCGGAGAGAATCAGTCGCCGTACGTCAAGGACGGCATCAACGACTACGTCGTGGGCGGACGGGAGCACGCGGTCTGTGCCAGCCGCGTCGGGACCAAGTGTTCGGCTCGCTACAACCTCGAGATTCCCGCCGGCGGCAGCCAAACGGTGCGGCTGCGGCTGTGCCAGGGCGAACGGCGCGAGCCTTTCGACGGCTTCGAGAAAACCTTCGCGCGGCGAGTCGGCGAAGCCGACGAGTTCTATCGCGAGCTCAATCCGTTTCCGGTCTCAGAAGACGAGCGTGACGTGCAGCGCCAGGCGCTGGCGGGTTTGATTTGGAGCAAGCAGTTTTACGGCTACGTGATCCACGACTGGCTCAAGGGCGATCCGCTGCAGCCGCCGCCGCCGGCGTCGCGCCTGCACGGGCGCAATAGCGGCTGGGACCACTTTTATAGCGACGACGTCGTGCTGATGCCCGATACTTGGGAGTATCCCTGGTTCGCGGCATGGGACTTGGGCTTTCACTGCGTCGCGGCCGCGCTCGTCGATCCCGACTTTGCCAAGGTGCAGCTTTCGCTGCTTACGCGCGAGCACTACATGCATCCCAACGGGCAGATTCCCGCCTACGAGTGGGCCTTCGGCGACGTCAACCCGCCGGTGCAGGCCTGGGCAGCGTACCGCGTTTACCAAATCGAACGCAAACAAAAAGGCAGCGGCGACCGCTTCTTCTTGGAGCGCGTCTTTCAAAAGCTGCTGCTCAACTTTACGTGGTGGGTCAACCGCAAGGACGTCGACGACCGCAACGTTTTTCAAGGCGGATTCTTGGGACTCGATAATATCGGAATCTTCGATCGCAGCGCGCCGATGCCCGGCGGCGGATACATCGATCAGGCCGACGGCACCAGCTGGATGGGATTCTTTACCCTCAACATGCTGATGATCGCTTTGGAGCTGGCTCAGGAGATGCCGGTCTACGAAGACATCGCCATTAAATTCTTCGAGCACTTTTTGCTGATTGCCGACGCGATGAACAAGATCGGCGGCAGCGAGGAGCGCGGGCTCTGGCACGAAGGCGACGGATTCTACTACGACTACTTGCACGCCGACGGCCAGGTGATTCCGCTGCAGATCCGATCGCTGGTCGGGCTCACCCCGCTGCTGGCGGTGATGACCTTCGACGGTACGATCCGCCACAAGCTACCGAACTTTGCCAAGCGCCTCGAATGGTTCGTCGAGAACCGCCCCGACCTCATCGAAAACATCGCCGAGATGAACGAGGGCGGCTTTAGCGTCCGGCGGATTCTTTCGCTCGCCGACCGCGAGCAGCTCGGCAAACTGCTCCGCCGAATGCTGGACGAAAGCGAGTTTCTCTCGCCCTACGGAATTCGCTCGCTGTCGCGCGAGCACGCCGCACACCCGTACTCGCTGTGGCTCAAGGGCGTCGAATACCGGATCGATTACGAGCCGGCCGAATCGACGACCGGCCTCTTTGGAGGAAACTCCAACTGGCGCGGTCCGATATGGTTTCCGCTCAACTACCTCATCATCGAAGCGCTGCAGAAATATCACTACTTCTACGGCGACGACTTGAAGGTCGAGATGCCGATCGGTTCGGGGAAGCTGATGACCATCTGGGACGTTTCGATGGAACTTTCGCACCGCCTAACGCGCATCTTCACGCGCGACGGCGACGGGCGGCGCCCCGTATTCGGCGGCAACGAGACTTTCCAGCGCAACCCGCTCTGGCGCGACTACGTTCCCTTTTACGAGTACTTCCACGGCGACAACGGAGCGGGTCTTGGCGCGAGCCACCAGACCGGATGGACGGCCCTGGTCGCCAAGCTCATCCAGCAATGCGGCGAGTACTGCAAACAGGGCAAACACCCGTTTGACTGACGTTGCGCCGCGCGCGATCGCGTTCGGCCGCTCGATCTGCGGAGACTTGGCGGCGGCCGAACGGCGAGAATGGCTGGTAACCAACGGCTTAGGCGGCTATGCATCGGGGACGATCGCCGGAACGTTGACGCGGCGCTATCACGGCCTGCTCGTCGCCGCACTAAAGCCGCCGCTACAGCGGACCTTACTCGTTACTAAGTTCGACGAGACCGCGACGTATCGACGCGTTGCCTATGCGTTGGCGGCCAACCGCTGGAAGAACGATTACGTCGCGCCGCGCGGCTTCGAGCTGATCGAACGGTTCTATCTCGATGCCGGCGTACCGGTTTGGGAGTACGCCCTGGCCGACGCGCTGCTCGAAAAGCGCGTCTGGATGAAGGACGAAGCCAATCTGACGTACGTTTCGTATCGCGCGCTGCGAGCGGCCGAGCCGATCGAGTTGAGCCTGCGCGCGTTCGTCAACTATCGCGATTTCCACGGGAACACCCACGCCGGCGACTGGGAGGCCGGCGTTAGTGCCTGTCCGGGTGGGGTCGTGATTACCGCCTTTAGCGGAGCGGTGCCGTTTGCGGTGGTTGCCGAGCGTGGCGACGCGTGCGTGGAGAACGTTTGGTATCGCGACTACGTTCTCGCGCGCGAGAGCGAGCGCGGGCTCGACGACCGCGACGATAATCTCGCGGCGTGCACGTTCGCGCTGTCGCTGGCACCCGGAGAGAGCGTGACGCTGGCCATGGGTGCCGGCGCAGGGTTGGATTCTTCTTTTCCTGCGGTGCGGGCGGCGGGCACGACGCCGTACGAACCGCTGGAGCATGCCGCACGGCAGTTCGTGGTGCGCCGGCCCGTGCGGGAGGACCCCGATGCGTACTCGATCGTCGCGGGATACCACTGGTTCGGCGACTGGGGGCGCGACACGGCCATCTCGCTGCCCGGATTGGCGCTGGCGACCGGACGGTTCGATATCGCGAAGAAGATTCTCACCATGCTGGCCGGTTTCGTCGACGGCGGAATGCTGCCGAACGTCATGCCTTCCGGCGACGAAATGCCCGTCTACAATACGGTCGACGCAGCGCTATGGTTCGTCGAGGCGGCCGGAAGCTATCTGGACGCCACCCGCGACCGCGAGACGATCCGCGCGATCTGGCCGGCATTGCGGCAAATCTTCGAATCGTATCGCGGCGGCACGCGCTACGGCATCCACATGGACGCCGACGGATCGATCGTCGCGGGCGCGGCGAGCGTACAGCTGACGTGGATGGACGCCAAGGTCGACGACTGGGTGGTCACGCCGCGAATGGGCAAGCCGGTCGAGATCGCGGCGCTCTGGTATAACGCGGTCAAACGCCTGGCGGCGATGGCGCCGGCAGCGGGCGAGCTCGCCGACGAGTATGCGGTGGTAGCGGAACGCGCGCGCGCCGGGTTCGGACGATTCTGGAACGCGAGCGCCGGTTATTGCTTCGACGTCATCGACGGGCCCGACGGCAACGACGCATCGCTGCGCCCGAATCAAATCTTCTCGGTCTCGCTGCCGAACTCACCGCTATCGCCGGAGCGACAGCGCGCGGTCGTGGACGTCTGCGCGGCGCAGTTGCTGACGACCAACGGACTGCGCACGCTGGCGCCATCCGATCCGAGGTTCGTTCCGCATTACGGCGGATCGCAGCACGATCGCGATGCGGCCTATCATCAGGGAACCGTTTGGCCGTGGCTGCTCGGCCCGTTCGCCGTCGCGCACGCGCGCGTCTATGGCGACGGCGCGCTCGCCCGCTCGTTTTTGGATCGGCTCGAAGATCAGCTCACCGATTATGGTTTGGGCAGCATATCGGAGATTGCCGACGCCGTGCCGCCGTTTGCTCCGCGCGGCGCAATCGCGCAGGCCTGGTCGGTTGCGGAACTGCTGAGAGCCCGCCAAGCGTTGGCTTCTATGTGAACGTAACAATCGCGAGAACCAGCAATAACGTTCCTAAGGCATAGCCGATGTATGCGGGCAGCCTACCGTGGTGCATGCGGGCGAAGAACGCGGCAACTGCGAACGTCACGCGCTCCATTGGAGCGGAGAGAATACGATCGGCCAAGAAGACGTCTTCGCGCTTACGCCTGATTGCCGACCTGAAATGCTCGTAGATAGTTTCGCGTTCGTTCTCGACCTCCGTTGGATGAAAGACGGCATCGAAGATGACGCGAACCGGATTGGAAAATCCCGTCGCAGTGTAGCTCATCTCCGGCAAGACGCGGCTCAGACCCCCCGACCAAGGGGGGTATCTGGACGTCAGCCGCTTTCGAGAAGCGAAGCGCGCGGCGCCGTAAACGATCGCGAGGAAGAGGGCGATAATAAAGAGCAAGTACGTCGTCGACATTGCAAAGACGACGGGGTTCGCCGGACCACCGCGCAGCATGACGACCCAGCCCCGCCCCGGCGCGCCCATGCCGATCTGAGCGCCTAAAGCGTGGAACGTCGCTACGAACTCGGCGGGCAATGGATTGGGCCCGACCCCGGGCTTAAAGAACGACGGAACCAGTGCGGCAGTAATCGTATTTGCACCGAATAATCCCGCGGCGCTATGGCTGATCGCGGGCAGAACGTAGGTAGGCAAGACGCCGAGCAAGACGCATTCCAGTGCGAGCAACGCCGTAGCGAACTTCATCGCCCGTGGCGCCTCGTCGACCGCCGGCAGAGGCGTCCGGGGCCGGCCCAGGAACGTCATTCCGAACGCTTTGACAAAGCACGTGAGCGCCAGCGCGGCCGTAAGCGCCAACGTCGCACCACAGAGCGCGAAGACGACGTGCAGACCCAACGGTGATAGCTCGACGCTGCGTAGCAACGCTTGGAAGACGAGCCATTCGCTCGCGAAACCGTTGAGGGGCGGAATCGCCGCAATCCCCAACACGCCGACAAAAAATAGCGCCGCCGTAGTCGGGAGGACGCGGATCAAACCTCCCAGCCGATTCATCGAACGACCGCCAAGCTTCGCGTCGAGGGTGGCGGCGCCCAAAAAGAGCAGCGCTTTGTACGCCGAGTGGTTGAGCACGTGGTAGATACCGGCGGCAAAGCCGAGGGCGGCGAAGAGCGGCTGCCGCTCAGCCGTAAAGACGAACGCGACGCCCAATGCCGTTAACGCTATGCCGAGGTTCTCGACCGAACTGTATGCCAACATCGTCTTGAGATCGTCCTCGATCGTCGCGTAGAGTATGCCGATCAGTGCCGAGGCGGCGCCAATCGCTAAGACGACGACCCCCTCCGAGGCGTACCTAACGGGCACGAGCTCCAGATTCACCAGCACGATACCGTACACGCCGAGGTTGAGGATGACGGCCGATAGCAGCGCCGAGACGTTGCCGGGCGCAACCGGATGCGCGCGCGGCAGCCATGAGTTCACGGGGAGCAATCCGGCTTTCACACCAAAGCCGAAGAACGAGAGGATGAAGATTGCCCAGGCCGCACCCTGTGAAACGTTAATCGCCGGTGCGCCAAAGTGCAAGGAACCAGAGCCGGCGCGCGCGAGGAGAACGGCGAGGATCGCGGCGACGGTTCCGCCTTCGCTCATTGCCAGCATGGTGAACGCCGCTCGCGCGTTGCGCTCGCGGCGCCATTCGTAGGCAACCAGAGCGGCGCTCGAGATGGCGACGATCTCCCATACGACGAAGAACGAGATCACGTCACGGCAAACGAAGAGGCCGACGATTGCGGCGAGCAGCAGGCAATACCAGCATGCAAAGGCACGCGCCGAGTATTGGGACCGGTAGCGCTCGAGGTAACGCAGCGAATAGAGCGATACCGGCACATAAACGAGCGCGGAGATACATTCAAAGATGCCGCCGAGTGGCGTAGTGCCGATGGCAATCGATCCGAAAATGGGAAACGACCATAGGAAACGGTCGCCGCTGCCGCCGCCAAAGAGCGTTCCGATGCCGGCGACGAACGCCAGAACCGCGGCGAGGCAGCTCGCCGTTGCAAGCGCTAACGCCGCGCGCCGCTCTGAAAAAATGGCGGCTACGGCGCCGAGAAGGGCGATGCCGATCGCGATCCCGGTTAGCAGAAGCGGCCACTGATTCATCCGAGCCGCTCCTGTCCGCATAGCGTGCGCAGCGCGTGGACGATTGCAAGGGGCGGCGGCGGACACCCCGGTAGGACCAGATCGACGGGAACCGCTTCCGCCGCGCCGGCAGCGCACATCAGCGACGGGCCGAATACGCCGCCGCTTGCGGCGCACGCACCCACCGCGAGCACACGCTTCGGCGCCGGCATCGCTTCGTAGGCGAGTTTGAGCGGATCGAGCATCTGCCGGGTAACGGGCCCGACGACCAACAGAACGTCAGCCTGGCGCGGCGTCGGTGTGATGAAAATACCGAACCGGTGCAAGTTATAGGAGGGTCCGTTGAGCTGCGCGAGCTCGGTCAAGCAAGATCCGCAGTCGCCGGCATCTACGATGCGCACGTGGATCGAACGCACGAACGCTCCGTCGATCGGGCCACCGGCCGCAAAATGCGCCCACTCGGCGTCGCGACGCCAAGCTTGCGACGGCTTGCAGCGCATGCATTCGATGCATCGGTCCGCATTCACGTTTACGACGGAGCCAACGGCGTCGAGCGCGTCGGTCGGGCAGAGCGAAGCGACGTGCGAGGCTTCTTGCTCGGACGCGAAGGTGCTGGGTTGGGGCAACCCCGGCGTCAAAGACGACGGCAGCTCCACGGCGCCGGGTAGCTTCTCGGTGAGAACGCCGGCACGCAAGCCGCGAAGGAACCAACTCATCGGTCATTCTCCGCAACCGAGAGATCGAGCGTAGCCAAGACGATCGGAAAGTCTTGAAAGGCAAACCCCTCGGTGGCAACGTGGAAGCCGTGCCAGTTTCGAAACGAGGGCGGCGTCAGGCGATAGCGCCGCACGATGCCTGCATCGTCGAGCTCAATCCATTGGACCGACGCGCCGCGTGGCGCTTCGGTCCAGCCCAAAGCCGCGCCGGCGACGAGGGGAGCTCGCGAGCAAACCGGGCCCGGCGGAAGATCGGCGCAGAGCGCGGAGACGACGCGCAGCGACTCGCGCATCTCGGCAAAGAGAACGCGTAGGCGCGCGTAGCCATCGCCCTCAGCTTCCGTCGGCACGCCGAACCGAACCAGCGGATAGGGAGCGTAGGGCTGGATTACGCGCATGTCGGCCGCAACCCCGGAGGCCCGCGCAAACGGACCGACGAGTTCGAAAGCTCGCGCGGCCTTGCAATCGACGATACCGACTCTTTCGATTCGGTCAAGGAAGCTGCTGGAGTTCTCGAGCGCAGCGCGCAATTGGTCGATCTTCGGGAAGAGCGCCGTCGTTCCGGCGAGGCACGCGCGCAACGCATCATCGCCGATGTCGTCCTGCAATCCGCCGATGCTAAGCACCCCGAAGAAGTACCGGTGCCCGCAGACCTCGCCCGAGGCCCGCAGCAGCTGTTCTTCGAGCCAAAGCGCTTGACTTGCCGCGACCGTCAGCGACGTGGAGGTGCAGATTTCGCGAATCGCAGTCATGTGATGGCGCAGGCGCTCGAGCTCGGCGAAGACACCGCGCAATGCGCGCGCACGCGGCGGAGGTTCGATGCCGCTTGCCCGTTCGACCGCATGGCAGTACGCCAACCCATTGCCGATCGCACTGGTGCCGGCACAGCGCTCCGCAAGCAAGAGCACGTCCTGCGCAAGGCGGCCTTCGGCGATTTTTTCGATCGCGCGGTACTTATAAAAGAGCCGCGGGACTGCCCGGACGACATCTTCGCCGACCGTTTCGAGCAGGAAAAGCGCCGATTCGGCGTCGCCCGAAAAGATTGGCCCGACGGGCATGACGAACGCGCCCTCTTCTTCAAGGACACGCCTGGGACGCCACTCGCGCTGTTGCTCGGCAAGATCGTCACTCGTTCGTACGTGCGCGCGCATCAGGCCGGCGTTCTCGGCCCATTGGTTGTCGTGCAAGACAAAGTCACCTAACCGGGGGTGTTGCTCGAAACTCACCGAGAACAGATCCTCGATCTCGCGCTCGAACCAGTCCGCGGCAATCGTCACGGGAGTGAGGCTCGGAACCGTTCGGTCGACGCGATCGAGCGCGACGAGCAGTTGCACCCAACCGGGATGTTGCGTTGCGTAGAGACAGTAGCGGACCTCGAGCCGGCCGCCGGCGTCGGTTGCGACGATCGTCCCGAGTCGCCAGCCCTGCGCAAAAAGGTATTTCGCAACCGCTCGCAAGTCGTCGCGCGAGATTTCGGCATGGATCGAGTCTTGGTCCATCACCCAGCCGGCGGACCCCCAATGGGCGCGCAGAGTGGTCGCGACCTCCAGCAGCATCGTTACGCTCCCAAGACGCGGGCCGCGCTTTGCAACGCGTCGCCCAGACCGCGCGGTATCCAAACGCCGAGAAGAACGACTGGGATCACGCCAAGGCCGAGCGCCCAAAGACAAGGCGCCGGCAACCGCGCAGAGCGGTCTGCGGGCTGGCCGGCAACCATGTGCGTTAGATGTCGAAGCAGCCCGAAAAAAGCCACGACGATGAAGATCGCGAGCAACGCGACGACGACGTACGTGTGGGCGAGGATTCCGGCACGCAAGATCGCCAGCTCACTCAAGAAGACGGCAAACGGGGGAGCGCCACCGATCGCCAAACCGCCAAGAAGCATCGCGGCCGCCGCCACCGGGCTCTTCCCAAGGAGCCCTCGCACCTCGGCAATTTCCCGGGTGCCGGCCGCGAGCGACGTCGCGCCGGCAGCATAAAAGCAGAACGATTTGCTGACGGTGTGCGCGACGAGTTGCCACAAAAGCGCAACGTCGGCCACCGGAGTGAAAAGCCCCGCGCACGTCATGACGATGCCCATGTGCTCGACCGTCGAAAAGGCGAAGAGCCTCTTATAATCGTGAGTCTGCAGAATGAGAAATGCCGCAACGATCACCGAAACGAGCCCGACGGTCACGAACCAGGTGCCGACGTGCAAATGCGAATCGGCGGCGAAAACGTTGCGCAGTCGCAAAATCACGTAGAGTACCGCGCTCGTCTCAATTCCTGAGAGCATCGCACATACCGGCGACGGCGCCTGACTATGCGCATCCGGAAGCCAGGTATGCAGCGGCACGAAACCGACCTTCGCTCCGTAGCCGACCAGAATCAGGGCGAACGCCGCGCCGAGAAGCGGGGCAGGCATGAGGCGCGCTGCCGATCGGAGCCCGCCCCAGGTGAAATCGGTGCTGCCTGCGGCATGTAGCGCCCAAAAGAGCAGCAGCACGCCCAGCACGCCGACCGTTGCGCCGAGCAGCGTAAGTACCATATATTTCCAGGCGGCCTCCAGAGCTTCGGCGGTGAGGGCATAGCTCACGAGCAGTACGGACAGGAGGGTGGTTAGTTCGACGAAGATCCAAACCAGTCCGATCTCACTGAGCAGGGGAATGCATACCATGGAAAACGCGAAGAGATTGAAGTTTGCATGATAAATGCGCACGCGCCGTGCGGGTTCCTCGCCGCTGCGAAGGTATCCCCAAGAGAAGAGCGCCGCGGTCGCGTAGACGAGCGCGATCAGGCCAAGCAGTAAAGCGGCTAGCGGATCGAGAGCGACCCAACTGCGAACGACGACTATTTCGGTCGCGGTGCGCAGCGAAGCGAGAACCGCTAGCGAAAGGCCGACCGTGACGACGGAAGCGAAGAACGTAACGAATGGCGCCGTACGGTCGCTACGCGGCAACGCGCACCACAACGCGGCAGCGAGCGGAAATAACGGTATCAGTAAGATCGACGAGATCAACGAACCCGCTCCCGCAGCGAGGAGAGGCTACCGACCTCGGTCGTGCCCATACGGCGATACACCGTTCTTGCGAGCAGGGCGACGATGAATGCCAGCAGCGGCACGTCGAAGGCAATGGCGAGCTCGGCGATAAGCGGAAAATCCGGCGCCACGGCGATGCCGGCGAGAAACGCGCCGTTCTCCATCGCCAAGATTCCCAGCAGTTGGGGCACGGCTTCGGTGCGCACTGCGAGCAGAAAGAGCCCGACCAGCAGACCCGCAATGCCCATGGCGAGGTTGCCTGCGGAAAGACTCGGCGCCGCGCTAATGAGGTGCTGGGCGAAGGCGTAACCGACCAACGTGAGGCCGAGCGCAATGAGCAACGCCGCCGGTACGTCGATCGTCTGTGAAAGCTCTCTCCTTTGATGCACCGCCCCCGGCACCAACGCGCGGATTACCCAAGGGATCACGATTACCTTACTGGCGACCGTCACGCACCCCAGGGCGATGAGGTGCCACGAGAGGGGCGATGCGCCCAGCAAGAAGGCGGAGGAAGCCAAGAGCAGCGATTGCACGATGAAGAGCTGCATGCAAGCCCCGATCTGCCGGGTGACCGTCATGGCAATCGTCGCGATGATGAAGAGTCCCAAAACTAGCGCGTTGAGCTCGGTAAGCAAGGAAATCACAGATGCAGCAGCTCCGTTATCATGGCGGTGACCGAGACGACGAAAGCCGCGCCAAGGAACTCCGATATTCGAAAAAGACGAAGCTTCGCGAAAGACGACTCCACGACGACAACGGCGAGGATCAGAGCCAAGATCTTCAGTGAGACCGCGGCGGCCGCGAGGAGCACGGGCCAGGGATTGCCGGACGAAGCCAGGCCCCATGGGGTCGTAAGGACGTTGAGAAAAATGACCGCGAGTACCGTAAACTTCATGTAGCTGCCGTACTTCACCAGTGCGGCAGAACGGCCCGAAAACTCCAATGCTTTCGACTCGTCGATCATTGCTAGCTCAAAATGCCCGCTCGGGTTGTCCACCGGAAGCTTTCCGGTCTCTGCGAGGACGATCATAAAGAAGGCGATCAACAGCAGAATGTGCGACGGCGCGAAGAAGTTGGCGATGGGATGAACCCAGCGCTGCTGAACGATATATGGAATCGTCGAATTCGCGACAAAGGAAACCGTAAAGAGGGCGATGATGATAACCGGCTCGGCCAGAAAGCCGACCATTCGCGTGCGGCTCGCGCCCATGGTGCCGTAGACGTTTTCCCCGTCGATGGCCGCTAGGCTAAAGAAGAGTCCCGAAACGGCAAAGATGAACCCGGCCGCCAGCATATCTCCCGCGAAGGCCATAAAGAGCGGAAAGTCGGTCAGCACCGGAATCAACATCGTGATGATCAGCGGAACGATGAAGATTACGTACGGTGCGGTGCGAAAGAGCCACGAGCTGCCTTCTGGCACGCGCTCATCTTTGGCAAAGAGCTTCCGAAGATCGCGATACGGTTGAAAGATGCTCGGGCCGCGCTTCGATTGGACCAACTCTTTGCAGCGCGCCAAGATCCCGGCAAAAAGCGGCGAGAGCAGCAGAACGAACGCGATCTGTGCGAGATTAAGTGCTATCGATTCTGCCATCGCGACGCGCTCCCGTACTCAGCTTAGTGTCGAGTAGGAGCCATCATCCCGGTAGGGCGGCGCGCGAGCTCCATCGCGTCTGGATCGTGCTTGAGTATACACGAGCGGACGGCGCAGCGGCAAGAAGGAGTGGGAGCGGCGGGCATTGACGCGAGCTCATGAGGGCGGTCGCGCCGAGCCCGTCTAGAAATGGTCCGGTGACGCACGCCTGCGACGATGACGAAGTCTGCCGTCGGCTCCCAAGGTACTTCCAACGTTTGCCGCTAAGCACCGAATTGGCGATGGGGCTCGCCTCCGACCGTCGCACAGCGCGACTGATGGCTCCTGAAACAACGAGATGCCATCGGTGGATTTTAAGAGCATTTTGAACGAGGACGGACCTGGCGCGCGGGATGGCTCCGCGCGAGCGCCCGAATGCCTGTCCGACCTCAGTCTCGATCAGATCATCGACGCAATTGTCGGCAGCCAAGATGAGTACGAGCTCAAGCCCTTCTTTCTTTCTCCGCTGATGACGACGCGCGCGGTCGACTACCGTCTCGAGGTCACGCGCGATCTCGAGAACGATCACATCTTTCGGTGCGTGACGGCATTTGCAAGCGCTATGCGCGCCGTGCGCGAGCAATCGGCAAGGTCGGCTAAACTCCATTCTCGCCTGCAATCGCAACGCCTATTCTTAGATGCGACGCAGCGCTATTCTCAAGCAGTAATCGAGTTGAGCGAAGCCCTATTGCGCTCGAACGTGAACGCTCGCGGTCTGCTTGCGTTTAGAGCATACCTGCTGGATTACATCGGATCGCCGTCGTTTCGCTCCCGGGCCTCCGCAAGCCAGGCGCTGCTCGACGACTTGGGCAAGCTCTGCTACTCGGTCCATGTGAAGGAGAACGCCGTAACCGTTAGCCGCTACGAAGAACGGTCCGATTACAGCGCAGAAGTAACCGAGACCTTCGCAAAGTTTCGCCAAGAAGAGCCACAGAATTACAGAGTCGAGCCGCGTGCCTCAGTCGAGATGAGCCACGTGGAGGAGCGGATCCTCTCGCTGGTCGCGCGCCTGTTTCCCGATGCCTTCGCGAAGCTGGCCGAATTCTGCGAACGGCATCGCAAATACACCGATCCCGTGATCGTCCAGTTCGATCGCGAAATTCAATTTTACGTTGCTTACCTTCGCTACATGCGGGGATTAGTTTCAAAAGGGTTCCCGTTCTGCTACCCCCAAATGTTTTCCGGGCACGGAACTTCGTTCGCGCGCGACGCCTTCGATGCTGCTTTGGCCGACCGACTTCTCGAGCGCCGCGCGACCGTCGTGCTCAACGACTTCTCCCTACACGATGAAGAGCGAATCGTAGTTGTAACGGGACCGAACCAAGGCGGCAAAACGACCTTTGCCCGGACCTTCGGCCAGCTACACTATCTCGCCAGCCTTGGCTGTCCCGTGCCCGGCAGTTCGGCTCGGCTCGAGCTTTTCGATCGAATTTACACACATTTCGAACGCGAGGAGCGTATCGCTAATCTACGGAGCAAGCTCGAAGACGATCTCCTGCGAGTCCACGATATCCTCGCGCGCGCGACGGCTCGCAGCATCGTCATCATCAACGACATTTTTAGCTCGACGACGGTGAGCGACGCTTACTTCTTGGCCGAACGAGTCGTGGCCCGGATTCTCCGACTCGGCGCGCGATGCGTCTGCGTTACCTTTCTCGACGAAATCGCCTCGGAGGACGCACGAATCGTCAGCATGGTCAGCATGGTTTTACCCGACGACCCCGCGGTGCGGACCTACAAAGTCGAGCGACGCACGCCGGGTGGCCGATCCTGTGCCGCCTCAATTGCCGAGAAGCACGGCCTTACCTACGAGCGCGTCAAGGCGCGCATAGAGCGTCAAGCGCAATGAAGGCTCGCCTTATGTATGCGAATCGCGATTTTGCGCCGCGCGCGGCCGTTCCGATATGCGAGAGTGCCGTGATTGAAGACCTCGGCCTCGAGACGCTGGTCGCCACGATGGCTGCAGGAGACGCCGGCATCGCAGAAGTCGCACTCGAGACGCTGCTGAACAGTTTGACCGACATTCGTGCGATCGCCTATCGTCAGGCGACGCTGGAGGACTGCGTCGCACACGCAGCGGCGGTCCGGGAACTCTACCAACTTGCGGTCGAGACCGTCGAGGCCGAACGCCGAGCATTCTTCCTAGGGCTGGCGGGAAGGACCCCCGGTTCGGTGCTTTTCCGCGCGGTCGAGCTGTTGGAGATGCTCGACGAAAGATTACGACTGTTGCGGCTCTTTGCCGACCGGCATGCGTGCAGTTTTAGCTCGCCGGCGTTTACAGCGCTCTTCGAGATGCTACGCCGAGAGTTGAGCGACGAGTACCTGGACTCGATTCGAGAGCACCTGCGACAGTTGCGATTTCCCAACGGCGTCTCGCTCAGCGCGCACTTAGGAGAGGGAAACAAGGGCACGGATTACGTCCTTCGCAAAACGGCCGAGCCCAGAGGGTGGCTACAGCGCGCGTTGCAGGGGAATACCGGAACCTCGTATTCGTTTAAGATTCTCGATCAAGACGAAGGCGGCGCGCGCGAGCTCGCGGCTTTGAAGGATCGAGGGATTGCCCTCGTCGCCGGCGCGCTCGCTCAGTCGACCGATCACATCTTGGCGTTCTTCAAGATGGCACGAACCGAACTTGCTTTTTACGTCGGATGCTTGAACCTGTACGATGAGTTGACTTCCTTAGGGGAGCCGACGTGCGTCCCGACGCCATTCGAGACGGCCGATCGGAAGCGATCGGGGACGAAGCTCTACGACGCGTCGCTGGCGTTGACGCTCGGCAAGGGCGTCATCGCAAACGACCTGAACGGCGACGGTAAAAGCCTCGCCGTCGTCACCGGCGCGAATCGTGGCGGCAAGTCGACGTTTCTACGCAGCATCGGCCTTGCCCAGCTCATGATGCAATGCGGGATGTTCGTCGCGGCGGAACGCTTCGAGGCGAGCCTTTGCGAGCGGACCTTCACCCATTTTAAGCGCGAGGAAGACCCTACCATGCAGAGCGGAAAGTTCGACGAGGAACTCTCGCGTATGAGCGCGATCGTCGACAACCTCGTGCCGAATTCGCTCCTTCTTCTCAACGAATCGTTCGCCGCGACCGCCGCCCCTGAAGGTGCGGAAATCGCCCGGCAGGTCGTGGCGGCGCTCGTGGAGGCCGGCGTTACGGTCTATTTTGTGACGCATCAGTACGAGTTTGCACGACGGTTCCTGACGACGGACGACGCGAACGTGCTGTTACTGCGGGCCGAGCGGATGGACGACCGAACGCGCACCTTCAAGGTCGAGCCGGGCGCCCCGCTGGAGACGAGCTATGGCGAGGACCTCTACGATCGGAGCTTTGGCCTCGACAACGCCGGCGTAGCAGAAGGTTAAGCCGGTAGGGTGAAGCCCGCGAGACGGATGGCGGCCGACGTTCGCGCGACGCTCCTCATGCCTCGGTCGAGGATCTTCCTGAGGGCGACACTGACGGTTGATTCGAGGGCTCCGTGCAGATGCTGCGCGAGCTCGTCGATCCATTCGTCTACGTCGGAAAGCGAGGGCATGCTTTGCGGCACCATCGAGGCATCCTCATCGAATTCTATGCGCGGCACCGCTATCTGTCGAGGAGCCTTGGTACGGCGGCGGCGATCCGGATCGATCGGAGTCATCGCTTCGATGAAGCTCTGCTCGGCGACAAGCAGCGCTTGCGCGTAGTTCCTAAAGCGCGCTCGAAATCGCAGGCCGGCATTGGCGAAGACGTCGCTCGCGCAACGCAGCGCCAGCAGTTCGGCGAATTCTCTCTCGGGGTTAGAGGCAAGCTTCGGAACGAGCGACCCGGGCGAAAGGAGATAGCCTTCGAGCTCGGCGCGCGCCCGGCGGAGCGGAGCGCCCGTCAGGCAGGCAATCTTCTGGAGGTCGGCACGACATCCCGCATCGAGCTCGGCTCTTGCGGCCGCCTCCCGGGCGCACAGCATTTGCAGCTCGACGAACATCGCTTAGGCGCCGTCGTGCACTATCGGGGCTTCATCGAAGAGTAAGTCCGCGACGTCTTCGTAGTTACGTAGCCGAGCCTTGAGTTCGCGAATCCGAGCCTGAAGCTCCTCGGCACGGCGCAGGATGATTTCGCGGTCGGCAAAGGCACCTGCGTTGCGCAGACGCTCGATGTTCAGATTACGCATCGATTCGTGGAGTTCAAAATGCTCGGACGCATAGTGACGCTGCAGCTCGTACAAGAGGCCGCTGCGCTCCTTCAGCTTATCGTCTGACCAACGTAAGCGCTCCTCCAGATCGCGACAACGATCCTGCAGCTTCGCGATGAGCGTGCCGTAGTCGTTTGCATCGGCAGGTTGTCGCGCGTCCATGATAAGCTAACCTCATTCCCACTGAGGAGCTATCAGCCATGGCGGCGGTTGTCGGCGAGCTCCATCGCCTTCCTAACTAAACGATTGAAATTCGGAGGAACGAAGGCCGATCCTTCGGGTCGACGCTTACAAAAGGGCGATCGAACGCCACCTCGGACCGCCGTACGCCGGCGGATGGCTCTCGTGCGACAAAACGGTTGCGACGCTCGCATGCGAGCTGGCGGGATAGCTGCTCCGGCGCGAACCGAACCTGCCGGCTGACAAGTCCGAGGAGATATAGGCTAACTTTCCGTAGCATCGGTTAGACGTTATGAAAACCGAGGCCGCCGGGAAACTTCTACGCATCTTCGTCGGGGAGAGCGATCGCTGGGGATATCAGCCGCTCTATACGGCGATCGTCGAAGCCGCGCGCAAGGCCGGTCTGAGCGGAGCAACGGTTTTCAAAGGCATCGAAGGCTTTGGCGGCCACTCGGTCGTTCACGCCGCCCGCGTCTTCGATCTTTCCTCCGATTTGCCGGTACTCGTCGAGATCGTGGATACCGAAGAGCGGATTCGCGCCTTCATTCCGCAGCTCGACGACATGGTCAAAGAGGGGCTGCTGACGCTCGAAACCGTCGAAATCATCGCCTATCGCGCCGGCGCTTCCAAAGAGCAATGAGGTCCACCCTGGCTACCTATCTCGCCGTCGGATTCGGCGCGGCGCTGGGAGGGATGTGCCGCTACGCGGTCATGCTGGCTTTCGTCGCGCGATTCGGCCCCGGCTTTCCGCTCGGAACGCTCTTCATCAATCTCTCGGGCTCGTTTTTAATTGGCGTCGTGGCGCAGCTGGCGTTGACGCGCGTGCTCGGTTTCGATCCGCTCCTTCGCGTTGCGCTTACGGCGGGCGTTCTTGGCGGCTACACGACCTTCTCCACCTTTGCGTTCGACGCGCTGACGCTGGGAAGCGAGCGCGAGTGGCGGCTGGCGACGCTCTACGTGTTCGCCAGCGTCGGGCTGGGAATCGCGGCCTGCTACGCCGGTCTGATCCTCGCCAGGCTGATGATCCGCACCGCATAGCACGTGGATTATCGCGGCGATCCGTTCGCCTACCTCGGAATGCACGAGGACGATACCGGCGTCGTCGTGCGCGCGGCCCTGCCGCAAGCATCGCGGGCCTTCGTTCGCGCGCGCGAATCGTCGACCTCGTGGGAGATGGAAGGCATCGGCGACGGTTTATTCGAGCTGTGGATCGCCGACAGCGCGCCGTTCGATTACGTGCTGGTTTGCGAGACTTCGGGAGGCCGAATCGAGCTCGAGGACGCCTATCGTTTCGGAGCGATTCTCGGCGACGTCGACGCGTATCTCATTGCCGAAGGCACCCATATGCGGTTGTGGGAGGTGCTCGGCTCGCACTTGCGGTGCGTGGACGGCGTGGATGGCGCGACGTTTGCGGTGTGGGCGCCTAACGCGCAGCGCGTCAGCGTCGTCGGAGATTTCAACGAGTGGGACGGACGGCGCCATCCGATGCGCAAGCGCGTCGAATGCGGCGTCTGGGAGATCTTCGTGCCGGGCGCGCACGAAGGGGCACACTATAAATACGAGATTGGCGGCGCGCAGGGGGAGTTGCTGCCGCTCAAAGCCGATCCGCTGGCGCGGTTCGGGCAAGCCTGTCCGCCCAACGCGTCAACCCTCTGCCGCGATGCGGCGGCGACGCAATGGCGTGACGAGGCGTGGATGCGCGAACGCGGCTCGCGGATACGGCGCAGCGCGCCGATTTCGATTTACGAAGTGCACCTGGGCTCGTGGCGGCGCGACTGGGAGGGGCGTCCGCTGAGCTATCGAGCGCTGGCCGAGGAGCTGCTGCCGTACGTGCGCGAGATGGGATTTACGCACGTCGAGCTGATGCCGATTACCGAGTTTCCATTCGACGGGTCGTGGGGCTACCAGGCTACGGGGCTTTACGCGCCGACCAGCCGCTACGGGACGCCGGAGGAGTTTCGAGAGTTCGTGGAGCGGGCGCACGAGCTGGAGTTGGGAGTGATTCTCGATTGGGTGCCGGGGCATTTTCCCAACGACTCTTTTGGGCTGGCGTTATTCGACGGAACGCATCTTTACGAGCACGGCGATCCGCGGCGGGGGTTTGCTCCCGATTGGAATACGCTGATCTATAACTACTCGCGCCGCGAGGTGGCGAATTTCTTGATTGCGAGTGCGTTGTATTGGCTGGAGGTTTTCCATATCGACGCGATACGCGTGGATGCGGTGGCGTCGATGCTCTATCTCGACTATAGCCGGCAGCCCGGGGAGTGGATTCCCAACGAGCAGGGCGGCAACGAGAATACGGAGGCGATCGAGTTTCTCCGGCGGCTAAACGAAACGCTCTACGCCCACGACGGCGGGATTGCGACGATCGCCGAAGAGTCGACGGCGTGGCCGATGGTCTCGCTGCCCGCGAGCGTGGGCGGTCTGGGCTTCGGCTATAAATGGAACATGGGGTGGATGCACGACACGCTGCGCTATTTTGCCTACGATCCGATCCACCGGCGCTACCATCAGAACGACCTGACCTTCGGGCTGGTGTACGCGTTTAGTGAGAACTACATTCTGCCGCTCTCGCACGACGAAGTCGTGCACGGGAAGCGTTCGCTATTGGGGCGGATGCCGGGGAACCGCGAGCAGCAGTTCGCCAACCTGCGACTGCTCTACGCGTTGATGTTCGCGCATCCTGGAAAGAAGCTGCTCTTTATGGGGAGTGAGTTTGCGCCGTGGCTGGAATGGAATCACGACGCCGCGCTCGACTGGGGGCTGCTGGGGGATGGGCTGCATGCCGGAGTGCAGCGGCTGGTGCGCGACTGCAACCGCATCTATCGCGAAAGGCCGGCGCTGCATCGGCTCGATGCGGAGCCGGCCGGGTTTGCGTGGATCGATTATCAGGATGCGGCACAAAGCGTGCTGGCGTTCGCGCGGATGGCGGGGACGGACGATGGCGAACGTGTGGTGGTGACGATTAATGCGACACCCGTGGTTCGTGATGGTTATCGCATCGGCGTGCCTCGGGCGGGCGTTTACCGCGAGGTTCTCAATACCGACTCGCATTTCTACGGCGGGAGCAACGTCGGCAACGGGGGGTTGGTGGAGACCGAGGCGGTTGCGGCACACGGGTTTGCGCAGTCGTTGGAGTTGACGTTGCCGCCTCTTGGGGCGTTGTATTTAGCGTTCGATGCGAGCGCGGCGGCAAGGTCACCCCGGCTCGGGATGACATAGAGTGAAGCGCGCGGCGGTTTTGCCGGGGAGGCCGTATCCGCTTGGGGCTACTTGGGATGGCGCCGGCGTTAACTTTGCCATTTTTTCCGAACATGCGGAGAAGGTGGAACTTTGCCTCTTCGATCCGCGCGGGCGGCGCGAGGTGCAGCGCGTGGTGCTCCCCGAGTACACCGATTCGGTCTGGCATTGTTACCTGCCCGACGCGCGTCCCGGCTTACTCTACGGATATCGCGTCTACGGACCGTACGATCCGGCCAACGGCCACCGCTTCAACCACCATAAGCTGCTGATCGATCCGTACGCCACGATGCTTTTCGGGAACCTGCAGTGGAGCGACGCGCAGTTTGGTTACCGCATCGGCTCGCCGCGGGCCGATCTCTCCTTCGACCGGCGCGACGATGCGGCGGGCGTCCCCAAATGCGTCGTTGTCGACACGGCCTTCACGTGGGGCGGCGACCGGCTGCTGCACCTTCGCTGGCACGACCTGATCGTCTACGAGCTGCACGTCCGCGGCTTCACGATGAAGCATCCCGACGTGCCGCCGGGCATTCGCGGCACGTTCGCCGGCATGTCGTCGCCGGCGACGATCGAGTACCTGAAGCGCTTGGGCGTGACGGCCGTAGAGCTGCTGCCGGTCAACTACTTCATCGACGAGCGCCATCTCGTCGAACGCGGGCTGCGCAACTATTGGGGCTACAGCCCGCTGGCGTTCTTCGCGCCGCATCCGCGCTATCTCGCGGAGCCGAATCTCGGTGAGTTCAAGACGATGGTCGCGCGGCTGCACGACGCCGGCATCGAAGTGATTCTCGACGTCGTCTTCAACCATACGGCCGAAGGAAACCAGCTCGGCCCGACGCTGAGCTTTCGCGGCATCGACAACAAGTCGTACTATCACCTGGCGGACGACGCGCGCTATTACGTCGACTATACCGGCTGCGGGAACTCGCTCAATCTCGGGCACGCGCACGTGCTCAAGCTGGTAACCGACGCGATGCGCTATTGGGTGCGCGACATGCACGTCGACGGCTTTCGCTTCGATCTGGCCGCCACGCTGGCGCGCAGCGATGGCGCCTTTAACGTGCACAGTAATTTCCTAGCGGCCATCGATCAGGATCCGATACTTTCGCGCGCCAAGCTGATTGCCGAATCGTGGGACCTGGGGCCCGGCGGCTACCACGTCGGCGACTTCCCCGGCGGCTGGAGCGAATGGAACGACCGTTTTCGTGACGGCGTCCGGCGTTTTTGGCGCGGCGACGGCGCGATCTCGGACATGGCATCGCGCCTCACCGGTTCGAGCGACGTCTTCGACCGGCGCGGACGGCGGCCGCGGGCGAGCCTCAACTTTGCGACCGCGCACGACGGGTTTACCTTGCGCGACCTAGTCTCGTACGACCACAAGCATAACGAGGCCAACCTCGACGAGAACCGCGACGGGACGAACGACAACTACAGTTGGAACTGCGGCGCCGAGGGGGCGACCGACGACCCGCAGGTTCTGGCGTTGCGCGAACGGCAGCAGCGCAACTTCTTGGCGACGCTTCTTCTCTCGCAGGGCGTGCCGATGATGCTGGCCGGCGACGAGCTCAATCGCACGCAGGACGGCAACAACAACGCATACTGTCAGGACAACGAAATCAGTTGGCTCGACTGGTCGCTCGAGGATCGCGGGCTGCTGCATTTTGCACGGCGGCTCATCGCGCTGCGGCGGGCGCATCCCGTCTTTAGGCGTCCGCGCTTCTTCCGCGGCGTTGCAACCGACGCGTCGCCGCTCAAAGACATCACCTGGTTCGCGCCCGAAGGGCACGAGATGACGCGGGACGATTGGCACGACTCGGGGCGGCGCGCGTTCGGTGCGCTCTTAGGCGGCGACGTCGGCGACCGGTTCATCAGCCTGCAGGGCTATCCCGAACTCGACGACAGCTTTCTCTTGATTCTCAACGCGCACCACGAGGCGATCGAGTTTACGCTGCCGGCGATCCCGGTCGTGCGCCGCTGGACGCATCTTATCGACACCGCGCGGCCGCGCCTGGCGCCGAATATGCCGATCGCGCCGGGCTCGCGCTTGTCGATCGCGGATCGCTCGCTCTCGCTCTTTGCCGGGCATCTCAACGAATGAACGAGGGCCTCGAACGCCTGGCCGCGCTGGCCGGCATCGAGCCGCGCTACCACGACTATTGGGGACGGCTCGTCGAGGCGCCGGACTTCACGAAACGGTCGTTGCTGGCGGCGATGGGTTACGATGCTTCCGATGACGCGTCGATAGCTGCGACGCTCGAAGGGCTCGAGCGCGAGAAGCGCGAGCGGCTCTTGCCGACGGTGGCCGTCGTCGAAGCCGGCGCTGTGCCGGAGGTTATTGCGGGCTTGGGTGATGCGGCCTGGACGATCGAATTGGAAGACGGCCCGGCGTTTCGCGGCGCGCTGACGGAGTTGCCGCTGGGTTATCATCGTTTGACGGCGACGGATTGCGGTCGCGAGTCGGAGTGCCGGTTGATCGTCGTTCCCGGGCGGTGCTTTCTGCCGCAGGCGATGGAGGCCGGGCGAGTGTGGGCGTTGTCGACGCAGCTTTACGCGCTGCGTTCGGAACGCAACTGGGGTATCGGGGATTTCAGCGACTTGGCGGCGCTTTCTGCGCTTGCAGGCGAGGCCGGCGCGAATGCGGTGGGTTTGAATCCGCTGCACGAGCTCTATCCGAGCAATCCCGCAAGCGCGAGTCCGTACAGTCCGTCGAGCCGGCTTTTCCTCAATGTGTCGTACATTGACGTTGCGCGCGTGGTGGAGCTGGATTTTTCGCCGGAGGTTCGGGCGTTCGTCGGCGGTGCGGAGTTTCGCGCCCGGCTTGCGGCGCTGCGCGATTCTTCTTTGGTGGATTATCGGGGCGTGGCGTCGTTGAAGCTCGAGGTGCTGGCGCGGCTCCATCGCGTCTTTCGGGCGAATCGCGAGAGCGAGCCGAATTCCGCGCGGCCGGCGGAGTTTGCGCGCTTCGTCGCGCGGGGCGGCGTCGCGTTGCGCCACCTTGCCGCCTACGAGGCGCTTTCGGAGTTTTTGCGTGCTGCCGATCCGTCGCGTTATGGGTGCCAATCGTGGCCGGCCGAGTTTCGATCGCCGAACTCTCTTGCGGTTGGAGAGTTTGTGGCGGCGCACGCGGAGCGGGTGGAGTTCTTTCTTTACCTCCAGTGGCTCGCGGAGCAGCAGCTTGCCGAGGCCGCGGCCGAAGCGCGCGCGCGCGATGTCGGATTTTATCGGGATCTCGCGGTCGGAAGCGATTTGGGGGGCGCCGACGCCTGGGGCGATCGCGCGGCGTTTATCACGCAAGCCTCGCTCGGTGCCCCGGGCGACATGCATAACGGCGCGGGCCAGGTTTGGGGACTGGCGCCGCTCTCGCCGCGCGGGCTGCGCGAGCTGGGTTACGCGCCGCTCGCGGCGTTGCTGCGGGCGAACATGCGTCACGCCTCAGCTTTGCGGATCGATCACGTGATGAAGCTTCAGCGTTGCTTTTGGATTCCGCGCGGAGCGAGCGCCCGCGACGGTGCCTACGTACGCTATCCGCTCAACGAGATGCTCGGAATCGTGACCCTCGAGAGCGTGCGCTCTCAATGCGCGGTCGTCGGCGAAGATTTGGGCACCGTACCCGAGGGCTTTCGCGAGCGGATGCAAGCCGCGAAGGTCTTATCGTCGCGCGTGCTCTACTTCGAGCGCGATTGGAGCGACGGGTCGTTTCTCTCGCCGGCGCGCTACCCGCATTTGGCGGCAGCGAGCGTCGGAACGCACGACCTGCCGACGTTGGCCGGATGGTGGACGGGCGACCGCAGCGCCGGCGACGAGCGCGCGCGCGAACGCTATCTCTTAGTGGATGCGTTTGAACGCGCCTCGGCGGTCTGCGCTTCGGAGATGCCGGCGCTGTACGCGGCGGGCGTTACCGGCGATGCCGCGGCGTTGCCGGAGCTCGTTGACGGCGCAACGCGCTTTCTGGCGAGCGCGCCGTCGGCCTTGACGGTGGTCGCTATCGAGGACGTTTTGTGCGAGCGTGAGGCGGTCAACGTGCCAGGAACGGTGGACGAGCATCCGAACTGGCAACGCAAGCGCTCGTTGTCGCTCGAGGCGTTAGCCTCGAACGGGCAGCTCGCGCACACCGGCCGCATCATCGAGGAGGCGCGTTCGCAATCCGTGCAGAGCGTAGGACGATGAAAGCCGTCGTGATGGCGGGCGGCGAGGGCTCGCGCCTCCGCCCGCTGACGTCGAGCCGGCCCAAGCCGCTGGTGCCGATTGCCAACAAGCCGGTGATGCATCACATCGTCGATCTGCTGCGACGCCACGGCATCACCGAGATCGTCGCCACGCTTCATTATCTCGCCGACGAAATCGAGAATTATTTCGGCGACGGCTCGGAGATGGGTTGCTCGATGGCATACGTCGTCGAGGATACGCCGCTGGGGACCGCGGGTGCGGTGAAGCTGGCAGAGGCGCTGCTCGCGGCGGAACGGTTCGTCATCGTGTCGGGCGATGCGTTGACCGATATCGATATAGGCGCACTGGTGGAGGCGCACGTGCGCAGCGGCGCGATGGCGACGATCGCATTACAGCGCGTCGCTAATCCGCTCGAGTTCGGCGTGGTGGTGACGGGTGAAGGCGGGCGAATCACCCGGTTTTTGGAGAAGCCGTCGTGGGGAGAGATCTTCTCCGACACGATCAACACGGGGATCTACGTGCTCGAGCCGCAGGTTTTCGAGTATATGGAGAGCGGCAAGGCGTACGATTTTTCGCGCGATATCTTTCCGGCGATGATGCGCGACGGGCGGCCGATTTACGGGCACGTCGTTAGCGGGTACTGGAGCGACATCGGCAACCTGCAGCAGTACATGCAGGCCAACTACGACGCGCTGTCGCGTGCCGTGCAGGTGGATATTCCGGGAACCGAGATTCACCCCGGCGTTTGGGCGGCGGAGAACGTGCGCATCTCGCCCGACGCGCACGTGCACGGGCCGGTTTGCTTGGGGCGCAACGTGACGGTCGAGGCCGGCGCGGTGGTCGAGGAGCTGACGTCGCTGGGTTCGTCGTCGATCGTTGCGGCGAACGCGCGGCTGCATCGCACGATTGGCTGGGAGGACGTCTACGTTGGCGAGGGCGCGTCGCTGACCGGATGCACGCTTGCCGATCGCGTGATCGTCAAGGATCGCGTGACGATTATGGAAGGCGCGGTGGTGGGCCGGGGTTCCACTTTGGGGAGTGGAGCGACGGTGCCGGCGAACATCAAGTTGTGGCCGGATAAGTCGGTAGCATCGGGTGCGATAGTTTCGATGTCGCTGATCTACGGGATCAAGTGGCCCGGGTCGCTGTTTGGCGCCGACGGCGTTAGCGGGCTGGCGAATATCGAGATTACGCCGGAGTTCGCGTTGAAGCTGGGGCAGGCGCTGGGGTCGATTTTGCGGCCGGGTCAGGTGGTGATGACGAGCCGCGACGCGCATCCGGCGTCGCGCTTGACCAACCGCTGCATCATTTCGGGGCTGCTCGCGGTGGGGGCGGACGTGCGGGATTTGCGCGAGACGCCGGTGCCGGTCTCGCGCTATGCCGTGCGGATGTCGGGCGACGCCGGCGTGCATACCGCGATCTCGCCGCACTATCCCGATCAACTGCTGCTGGAGTTCTTCGACTCGCATGGGTTGACGGTGGATAAGAATACCGAGCGGAAGATCGAGAACATCTTCTTCCGCGAGGACTTCCGCCGGACGCCGATGGAGAGCGTTGGGCATCTCGCCTTTCCGGAACGGGTGGTTGAGGCGTACAGCAGCGGTTTTTTAGAGGCGCTCGAGCCGACGGCGATTTCGTCGGCGAATATGCGGGTGGTTATCGATTACGCGCACGGCAATGCGTCGCTGATTCTGCCGCGGATCCTCAGCAATCTTGGTGTGGAGATGATTGCGCTCAATGCGTTTTTCGATAATGCAAAGGTGCTGGCATTTGGGAAGAACCGTCCGCGGCATTTGGAGCAGTTGGGGAACGTTACCACGTCGCTGGGTGCGGGGCTGGGGATTTTGCTGGATCAGCGCGGGGAGTCGCTGGCGTTGGTGGACGATCGGGGAAGGGTTGTTGAGGGGAGCCGCTTGTTGGCGCTGCTGACGGCGCTGGTGGCGAGCCAGGTGCCCGGTGCGCGGATTGCCGTGCCGGTGATGGCGCCGAGTGCGATCGAGCGGGTGGCGGAGCAGTATGGGGCGACGGTTTTGCGGACGCGGACGGATCGGCGATCGCTTATGGCGCTCGCGGCGCAAGAGGGTTCGTCGATTGCGTTTGCGGGCGGGGCGAACTTCGAGTTGATGTTCCCCGAGTTCGCGCCGGCGTTCGATTCGCTGTATGGCGCGGCGAAAATTATGGAGCTGATTGCAAAGCAGGGGCGACCGCTGAGTGAGATCGTCGACGAGTTGCCGCCGTCGTATCTGGCTTCGCGACGCGATCAATGCCCGTGGGAGCGTAAGGGGCAGATCATGCGGCAGCTGCTGGCAGAGACGGATGGCCAACAAGTCGAGCTTACCGATGGCATTCGCGTCGGGCGCGAGGGCGGTTGGGTGTTGGTGTTGCCCGACGCGAGCGATCCGCTGTTCAATGTCTGGGCTGAGGGGCGATCAGAGGAAGAGGCAAACTCTTACGCGGATGAGATCGCCGGCCGAATCGAGGAACTCGCCCTAGGCTAGCCGCTGCGGCTTTGCGGCTTTCTTACGAGCCCCAGTGCTGGACGGCTTCGCTCGACGGGAGCCCGAGCTCGGCGCAAATCCACGACGCCGCTTTGGCTCTCGTCATCGCGCCCGCAGGCCATGGGAGCTGTCGGCCGGCGTGACTGTTGACGGCATCTTTTTCGCTTTGCAAGATCGCGGCCGTTGGGCGAAAGTGCAGGCTTGTTGGGTCGATGAGATAGCCTCGCACGCCGAGCAGATGCGCCGCGGCAAACGTTTGCGGGTCGCTGGTGTAGTCGAGGTCGTCCCACCAAAAGATCGGGACGCCTTGTTCGAGCAGCCTAAGCTGAAGAGCCGCGACGCGCGACGCGTTACCGTGCGCGTCCGCGGGACGCACGTTCTGGCCGACGCAGTATGCAGCCAGTATCCCGGCGGCCTCACCGATCCCCCACTCTCCGGGATGCACGCGGTACGCGCCGCTCGTAAGGTGCGTGCCGCCGATGTTCTTGCAGGCGGCGATCACGTTCGTTGCGTCGGACGGGATTAGGCTTCCCATCGGGATCTGGAACGGACGAACGCCGGGGACGGCAACCCAGGGCGTTCCAGGAGGGCCGTAACACTGATGAACGTCGATCCCATACATCGAGATGCCGCACGAATCGGAGAAGTTCACGGGAGCGCGAACGCCCGGCGCGCTGGGATCGGCGACGGCGATGTGTTGTTCGAGAAGCCGCACTAGGGGTTTAGAAATACGGCGCGACTCGCGGATGTAGGCTTGAGGCGCGGTGCCGTCGGCGCGCCCGAAGATGTCTTGGCGAACCGCTAGGTTTGGGTAACCGGTGCCGCTGCCATCGTCGCGCGGCGCTTCGGTTTGCAGCCAGTAGAGGTAGGCGATCGAGGCGGCTCTTGCGTCTTCCACGATCGCGGCATCTTTGGCGGGATCGCCGGTCGGGATAACGGCGGCTTGGTAGTCGTTGCAGCCGACGTTGAGGACGCTGCGATCGGTTTGGTAGTTGGGGTCGGTGAAGTTTCCGTGGTCGACGTACTGGCGATAGTTGAAGAGCGTCTCCCATCCCGGGTTCGGCGAGTGTGCCGAAGTGAAGACCCCGCCGATCATGCCGTTGCGCTCGTTGTACACGTGAAAGGCTTGAGATTGGACGAGCTCCGGCGTGTAGTTTGCGGGTTTGGGGATGGTGTGATTCTCACCGTCGGGGCGATGCTCCACGGCGATAGAGACCGTGATCGGCTGGATGTGATTCGGATTTGCTGCGGCTTCAGCGTGAGGCTCTTCGGTGTCGCTTTTTGCTTCGGCACCGATGACCCAGGAGATGCCGCAGAGGGGCAGTAGGTCGCCGAGGTCGGTGGCGTCGAGGAAGACTATCGCCGAAACGGTCTCTCCGAAGTCGAGCTGGAGCGACTGGACGGTTCCGTTAGAGACGTTGGCCGACGTCACTTTAGCGTCGAGCATTAGCACTATGAGATCGCCGGCGTCTTTTAAGAGCTGGCGCAGAACGGTTTCTGCCACGTTGCAGTCGGCTGAAAATGGATGGCCGGGGCTTGAAAATCCCGGGTTGAAGTCTGGCCGGCTGCCGTTCGCGCCTAACTTCGTATAGGTGCGGTACCAGCCGCGAATATCGTTCTTCAGTACTTGGTACGACTTCGTGCTGCCGTATGTTTTAGGCGATAGAACGTGCGCCGACTCATCCCAGCGCGTGAGACCCTGCGACGTCGCCTGACCACCGACGTTCCCGCTCGCTTCTACCAGTACGACCCGCTTGCCATAACGAGCCGCAGCGAGCGCCGCCGCCACACCCCCGAAACTCGCGCCGACGATCGCGATGTCATACTCCACGGCTTGCTCCTATTCTGAGCGTCGCCACCGTCACGATCGAGGGATCGCAAAGGCGACCAGCGGTACCGCGCACACTTCTCGTGCCGGGAACACGTCAGCGATGGCTGTCGTGGGCGCTAGCCGACAACGTTGTGGCTGTCCACCGTGATCAGATCGCCGCGAGAGGCGGCCTCGGCGATCAGTGCTGCTCTGTTATTAACGCCGTATGCGCGAAACACCGCCTTAAGATGGTTTCGGACGGTGTGCTGACTCAACGAAAGTTTGTCGGCTATCTCGGCAGTGGTCATCTTTTGGCAGAGCATGCTGAAGACTTTGTGCTGCATTGGCGGCAGCTTCACGGCTATGCGTGTTGGAGCTTTTTCGGTGCGTAGCTCTCGATGGAGCCACGATCTCGGGAACGGTTCAAGCTTGTCCTCAGCCAAGTGCCGCCAGCGCTCCTTCTTCGTCAGTTGGAACAAACGCATCGCGGTTCTCGCTGCCCGCCAATCGTAGCCGATTCGATCGAAAATAACCCACGCATTACGAAACGATTCTTCCGCACCGGCGTCGCCGGCGGCGAAGCGGACCAGACCTTCCGTATAGGCGGCCATCGCATCCAATCGGTGATCGAAAGCAAACAGATGTAACGGCGAGCGTACTCGGTCGAGGCCTTTGTAACGTGCTAGGTAGTAATGCCCTTTCTCGGGATCCAGGCTTGAAGTGACCTTTGCAAGCAGCAGCAAACCGATTCGCTCGTCACCGGAGAGGGAGTTCCAATCGATCTCTTCAGCCAAGGACTCCGCTTTTGCGATCTCATCGAGGGACCAGTTGCTCTCGCCAACGATTCGCGCAAAGTACGAGCGATCCAACAACAGGATCGCGGCGAATGCGGCGTTAGGCACGACTTGCTCGGCAGCACGGAGGTAGCGGAAACACCCCAGAACGTCGCCGCGCAAAGCGCAGCACCAGCCGATTGCCTTTAGAGCCTGAAAACGGAACGCTTGAAAGTCTTCGGGCCACTCGATGTCCTGGTCGACTTCCCGCCGGGCGAGCGCTGCCGCTTCTTCGAAGGAGAGCTCTCGGGCGAAGAGCGCTAGATTCTGGACGGCGTGAAACCACTCTTCAGGGAATTTTTCGCGGCTTTTCCCGATTAGGTCGATCGCATTAATCAGGTGCTGAGCGGACTCGCGATAGCGCTCCTCATGGCACGTGATGAAGGATCGCAGCATCTGGTACGAGATTTTCGCTGCCTGAGACCGGTCACGCAACATTTCTTCCGCGGCCGCCGAAGCATCGCCGAGGCGTCCTTCCAGCAGATACCGGCGCGCGAGATGGTAGGCAAGCTGTGATTTCTGTGCGGCCTTGGTAAAAAGAGGTCGCACGAGGTCGAGGTAGTGATCGGCGCGTTCAAAGTCGCGCATGCGGGCGTACCCGATTCCCAACAGCAGCGTCCACTGAGCCCGCTGAGCCGCGGTGCGGCCCTTTGCCGGCCTCTTGATCAAGGCCGCGACGGCTGCGTTCTCGTCGTGCTTAAGCAAAATTCGGGCTCGGAGCAGCTCGTCGTCGTACGTGGGACTCGCACCGTCCTCGATGGCGGCGTCGTAAATCCGCCCCGCTGCCAAGAACTCCGCCCGCCCGTAGCGCTCGTGCATGGCCTCGCGCCAGCTGCGAATCCTAATCACGTTGCTTGGCATGGCCATAATGATTAGCGCGGCGACGGAGTTCGACCCGCCGCCGCGCGCTTCGTTTTTCTAGTGACCCGGCATGTTACCGCCGCCGTCGGCAGGGCCGGCGATCGCGCCCCCGCTGCCGCCGGCGCCGTGCACGGAGAGGCCCGAATCGGCACCAATCCTCATAAAGAGGCTAAACATCAATGCGAGTCCGTGAAGGAAGAGGAACATCGCGGTGTCCTTTCCGCCGCCCAGGAGGGCGGCAACGAAACCTAACAGAGGCTAGCCAAAAAGGCTAGCTAATTCGTTTATCGGAAAGTTACGCCGCAAAACAAGGTAAGCAAGCGCTTGGGAGTTCTATTAACTGCTAAGCGCTTTGTCCGGCGATAGTTGGGTCGGCACAGGTTTTGAAATCCATTCTCGCCGACGGCAAGCCGCGGTCGGCTGACGAGATCTTAGCCGAGGGCGAGAAACGCGGCCTTTTTGCCGTCGCGCAGACGCGCAAGCATATTTGTACGGCGCTTTCGCAGTAGGTCCAGCGCACACTGGGACGCGGGCGCAAAGGGATTGCCGCCGTTGGGAGTTCCGGTGCGACCTCCAGCGAACGCCGAGCGCCGGCGGTGGCTAGCGCGCGACGAAGTTCGGCTCGATGCGATAGTGCACGTGAATTACTCCGGTTCCGAAGTGGCGCGTCTCAAGGAGTTCGAGACTCCGTTTCAGAGCGGCTGGGAATGCCGGCTTTCCGCCGCCGACGATTACCGGGTTGAGAAACAGGTGACATTCGTCGACCAGATCGGCTTCCAGCGCAAGGCCGGCCAGTTGGGCACCCCCAATGTTGATGTCGTGCTCCGATTCCCGCTTGAGCTTCCGTATAGCCTCGAGGTCGAAGTCCCGCTCGACACGCGCGTTGCGGGTCGTAACGTTCAGCGTTCGTGAAAAGACGATCTTCTCGGCCTTTTGCCAAATCCGTGCGAAGTCTCGGCGTTCGGGTGGATAGCCTTCAACCTTGGCATCCCAGTAGGCCATCGTCTCATAGAGTCGCCGTCCAATAAGGACGGTTCCAATCGGCCGCAGCAACTCAGTGATGTAGTCGAATACTCGATCGGGATTGACCCAATCGAAGGCTCCGGTTGCGTCCTCTACGTAACCGTCGAGCGAGGTGTTGGTGATGTAAATCAGCTTCGACATATGACCTCCTGCGCTGACGACGTGACGCTCATCCTGCCTGCACTTCGGCTCACTCCGCGAACAACTTTCGGGCCATCAACTGTAGGACGCGCTCCCAAGTGTAATCGCGGGCGGTGGCTATGCCGGCGGCGCGGATGCGGGTTGCCAGCGCCGGCTCGGCCGCAAGTTGTTCGAGGTAGGCGGCGAGTTCGCGTGGGTCGGCGGTGTCGCAGGCGATTGCGTTTTCGAAGGGGCGGACGTAGTCTTCGCCGGTCGAGCCGGTGACGGCTAGTCCGCCGGCGGCCATCACCTCGAGGCCGACGAGACCGAACGGCTCGCGGCCGCTGTTGGCCAAGACGGCGTCGGCGACGTTGTAGAGCGCCAGCAGCGCCGCTTCGGGAACGAAGCTGCGCACGTTGACGATCGGTCCGCGCGCCGCGCCGAGCGCGGCGATCGTTGCCTCGGGCGCGCGCGACGCAAGCGTGACGTCTTCGACGGCGATGCCCAGCTCGCGAACGCGCGCGAAAATGCGCGCGCCGTAGGGCTCGCGGCCGCCGCGGACGATCATCATTGCGTTCGGATACCGCACGCGCAGCAGCGCGAAGGCTTCAATCGCCTGCATCCACCGCTTGTCTTCGTCGAAACGCCCGAGTTTGATCAGCAGCGGGCGTCGCGTAAAAGCCCCTTTTGCGAGCTTAACCAGCGAGGCTGGGGCACCGTCGAGGAGCCGCTCGGGAATGCCGTTGGGAATCACCAGCGGCTCGACGCCGCAACGCTCGAGCTCGAAGCGCATGTAGCGGCTAACGGTCGCGATCGTCGCGGCGCGCTGCAGCGCGTTCCAATCTACGCTGTAAAAACCGTAGGTGTTGTTGGCGTTCCACACCAGGCTGACGCGATCGCGCAGACCTGCTTCGCGTAGCCGGCGGTCGAGTGCGATTGCGGCGCGGGCCGTTTGCCAGTCCTCGGCGACAACGAGCACGGCTTCGCCGCGTTCGGCGGCGGGCGCCACGATGTTCTCGACGACGAAGGGCGGAACGCTCGAGGTAAAGTCATTGGCCTTCTCCCATTCGCCGTCGTAGACGCCGCCTGGATGGTAGGCCGAGATCCATTGCCCCCAGCGCAGGTAATGCAGGTGAGGTGATGGGCGCTCGACCGATTCCCTTGCCGGGTCGCCGATAAAAAGCAGCGCAGTGTTGATGCCCGCCTCGCTCAATGCAAGGCTCATCTCGGTTACACGCGTGCCAAGACCGCCGACCATCGAGTACGGGTCGGGGCCTTCGAAGGAAAGGATGACAACGTTCGGCGGGAGTCCGCGCATGCGTCGCTCTTGGCAGCGCATCTGCAAACTCCCGCATAGCTTCGGGCGGACAGGCTTCGGCGGCGGCGGTAAACAACAAGCAACCGATGAGAGCGTTTCCTTCGGTCTCTTGGGTTGCCGGCGTATTGGTAGCCGCGGCCGCGGTCGCCGTTACCGGCTGCAGCGGCGGATCGCAAATGCAGCCCACCGCGAACGCGCAGTTGCTGAAGCGAGGCGCGTCGTGGATGGCGCCGGGTCTGGCGAAGCGCGATCTGCTCTACCTTACGGACGACGGCAACGGCAACGTGTACGTGTATTCGTTTCCCGGTGCAAAGCTCCAGGGGACGCTGACCGGCTTGAGCGTCCCCACGGGTGAATGCGTTGACAGAGCGGGCGATGTCTGGATCGTGGACGAGGGGACCAACGACATCGTCGAGTACGCCCACGGCGGCACGGTCCCGATCGCAACTTTGACCGATCCCGGCAACGCCCCGGAGGGTTGCTCGGTAGATCCGGCGACGGGAAACCTCGCCGTTGCCAACGCCCAGACCTTGAGCGCCGGCGCCGGCAGTGTCGGCATCTACGCAAACGCCCGGGGTACGCCGACGCTCTACACCGAGAGCCAGATGAAGTTCGTTCTGTTCGTGACGTACGACGACAGAGGCAACCTCTACGCCGACGGAGTCGACTCGTCGCTTGGGTACCGGCTAGCCGAGCTTCGCAAGAACGCCGGAGCGCTTGTCCCCATCGCGTTCAATCAAAGCATCGCGCAACCCACCAACATTCAGTGGGACGGCAAGTACTTAGCCGTTGGCGACGGAGGCGGCATCGTGGGGACGGGCACTCCGGCGATCTATCACGTTAAGATCACGCACTCCGCCGGCAAGGTGGTTGGCGTGACTCCGATCACCGGTACCACGGGCGTCTTTCAGTTCTTCATCCAAGGCAATACCTTCATCGGACCCAATCTCGGCAACGAGGACGTCATGTTCTGGAAGTACCCCGCCGGGGGCGCGCCGACGAAAGCGATCGGCGGATTCAACGATCCGTTTGGCTCGGCCGTCAGCAAAGGGACAAAGTCGGGCGCGCCGTGAGCGAGCTGGCGGCTAAGGCCTGCATTCCCTGCCGCGGCGGCGTTCCGCCGCTGCGCGACGACGAGATCGCGCCGCTCTTGGCGCAGCTCTCGCCGAGCTGGCGCGTCGCGGAGCGCAACGATGCTAAGAAGGGTGCGGTGAAGTATCTGAGCTGCACCTATCGCTTCGACGATTTCGCCGCGGCGATGCGCGCGGCGGTAAAGATCGGCGAGATGGCCGAAGACCAGCAGCACCATCCTGATTTACACCTCGCTTGGGGGCGATTGGGCGTCGAGGTGTGGACGCACAAAATCGGCGGGCTAACCGAAAGCGACTTTATCTTCGCGGCGAAGTGCGATGCGCTGATTGGCGGTCAGTAGCTTCTTCTTACGCCTGGCTCAGGATGACAAAACTAGACGGCTTTGCGCAGCGCGGCTATTAGGGCGGAACGGGAATGGACTCCGAAGGCTAGACGAACTCGCGCGGCGTGGTTCTTTACCGTTTCGGGTGAGATCTGCAGCTCGACCGCGATCTGCTTGTCGGGCAAGCCCTCGCAGATGAGCTCGAAGACGCGGCGCTGCGCCGGCGTGAGCCGCGACAGGTGCGAGTCGAATCCGACGGCCTTGCGATTGATCTCGCGCGCGACGGAGCTTTCACCAAACTCTTCGACCGCTTCGCCGGCGCGCTGCAGCCAGACGAAGTCGTGCGTGATCGCATTGAGACGCAACGCCGAAGCTGCGGCGCGCCAAGCATACCCGATCGGCATGAACGTGCGGTAGGCGTCCTCCAGTAACGCTGCGGCCCCGGTCTTATCGCCGGCGGCGGCGAGTACCGCCCCACGCGCGTACTCCTCCATCGCGGTGAAACGCCGGTCGCGCGCAAAAGCGAGCCATGGTGAGAGCATCACGGGGATGGTATCGTAAATCTTGAGCAGCTGCTGCGCCTGCGCGGCGTCGCGGTCGGCAACGAGCTCCATCAAGTTGAGCATCGCCACGCGTTCTTCGCCGGGCGACTCCCAGTGCGTCTTGAGAGCGCACGCGACGGCGTGATCCAACAAAGCGGCGGCGCTGTCGGTCTCGCCGGCCATTCGCGCTAGATAGGCCTGATCGGCATAGCACGCCGTAACCCACATTGGCGAAGGCGCGATGTCGCGCGCAACGTAGGAATAGTGCAGCGCCTGCTGGTGGGAACCGCGCAGCGCGCAGGCCCAGGCCAGGCCGCGCATCGTTAGAAAACGCTCGCGTCCGAGATCGGGCGTCCACGCGATTGATTCCGCGGTTTGCCGCGCACACTCGAAGGCTTCGGGGGCGGCGATTTCGCGCACCAGATGGACGAGCGCGCGCGTCGCCGATGCCAGCAACGTGACGTCGTAGGCGGCCGGCATCTGATTGACGTGATTGACCGTTTGCTCCAGCAGCCGCAACTGCTCGCGGTAATCGCCACGCAGGCCGGCCGCCCACGACAGCCCGTAAAAGCGGCGGGCGTTAAGGTGGGGCGACAAGCGAACGTCGCAGCCCGCCATAGCCCGCTCCATTGCCTCGGGCGAGCTCTCCAGCCAGCCAACCAACATGCGTGCGTAGGCAACTTCGAAAGCGGTTTCGGGATCGGTGACGGGATCACCGAGCCCGAAAAGCGCCTCGCGTGCCGGCTCGATCGCTCCTGCGAGCGCGTGACACTCCGACTTCAACGCGCGGCAGAGCACCTTTTCGTCGGCCGTCGTCGGCTCCAGACGAGAAACGGCCGATAGCGCCTCGGCATATCGAGTGAGGCGCATCAAGGCATAGACCGATAAGACTCGGTCTCGGAAAGCCGGCTCGTTCTCCGCGGCCCGAAGGCACGCCAAGAGTTCGCCCCTACTAAATAACTCGCGCGGTCCCAAGTTCGCTTCCTAACCTCGACGGGCGGCGCAGCAGCTAGTTTTTTCTGGGAGAGCCTAGGGATTTACACCATTACCAGCCGGTCCCTATGGGCGTCCCCGTTTTCTAGTAAATTTCTACCCCGAGCGTGAAACCGGTAAGCGCGAAACCGGTCCGGCCGCGTCATGAACGGCCGGGACGTTCATTACGATCGGTCCGCCCGGGGTGTCGATTGGGGGTAGGCCTATCAAGCTGAGAAATAGGGTGAAAAAGAAAGCCACGAGATCCCTCCATTAAATAGTGGAGCGAGGTAGTATCAAACTACACGCCCCGATTCTATCGCACCCGTAGGCCGTAGTCCAAGGGACACTCCTTGAATTCCCGCCTATCCGACCTAGTGGTCGGTCGCTTTGGTTCATAGAAGACTCCCGTCAGGTCCCTAAGTGGTGAAGAGAGTGGAGGTAGAAGTGAGCTTTAGGTCCGGGGTCCATTTGCCGCGTTTTGCGGCAAGCCTGCTAGCTCTTGATTAAACTCGCACGACTCGGAGGTACGATACATGGCAGATCAAGACAAGCCTAGCTTTGCAAAAGATATCCGTCCGATGTTCACCGATATGGACGTCGACCACATGAAGGGAGCGGGCATCGACCTCTCCGACCGCGCCGACGTCGAAAAACATGCCGACGCGATCTACGAGACGGTGAGTTATGGGAGCATGCCGCCGCGGAGTTCGGGCGAACCGCGCTGGACGGCCGAGATGTGCGATCGCTTCAAGCGGTGGCAAAGCGAGGGCTTCGCGCCGTAGCAGCCCTTATCGTAGTATTCGTCGCGATCGTCATTCTGGTGACGATCGCGAATCGAATAAACGTTGCCTATCCCATCGTTCTGGTTCTCGGCGGCATGGCCATCGGCTATCTTCCCGGCGTACCGACGTTTCAGTTGCCGCCGGACCTGGTGCTGCTGGTCTTTCTGCCGCCGTTGCTTTATTGGGAGAGCGTGACCGCGCCGACCAGCGAGTTCCGCGCCGGCGCGTTCTGGATTTTCCAAATGGCCTTCGGACTGGTCATCCTGACGACACTCGCCGTCGCCGCCGTCGCGCACGGTATCGTCCCGGGGATGGGCTGGGGCGTGGCCTTCGTGCTCGGAGCCATCGTCTCGTCTACCGACGAGGTCGCGTTCGCGGCGATTGCCGATCAGCTCAACGTGCCGCGACATCTCATCGGAACCATCGAGGGCGAGAGCCTGGTCAACGACGCGACCTCGCTGATTCTTTACGCGATCGGCATCTCGGCGGTCGTCGGTGCGTCGTTTTCGCTGCTGCACGCGGCCGGCAACCTGGTGTTGACGATCGTTGAGTCGGTGCTCATCGGCCTCGCCTCGGCCGTCATTGCCATTTTGGCCTGGCGCGGCCTCAAAGACGAGAGCCTGCAAGCGACGATCTCCGTCGTCGTCCCCTTTATCGCCTATCTCCCGGCCTATTACGTCGGCGCGTCGGGCGTGCTGGCGACGGTAACCACCGGACTCGCCATCAGCCGCTGGGCACCGCGGGTGCTCCAACCCCGTGCGCGGGAGATGCTGACCGGATTCTGGGTGATCGTCGTCTTTTTGCTCAACGCCTTCATCTTCACCGAAGTGGGCATTCGCTTTCACGGCATCGTCGACGGGCTGCGCCAGTACGCTCCGCTTCAGCTGCTGTGGTGGGGCACGGCGGTGGCGCTAACGTGCGTCGTGGTGCGATTACTCTGGACCTTCGCGCAGGGTTTGCTGCCGATCACCAACGAGCCCGAACATGTCTCGGGCAAAGCCGATTGGTCGCACGTGGCCGTGCTCGGGTGGACCGGAATGCGCGGCGGCGTTTCACTCGCCGCGGCTTTGGCCATTCCCCTGGAAACCGTCGCCGGGCCTTTCCCATTTCGCAACCTGCTCGTCTTCTTGACGTTCGTCGTGCTCTTGGTAACGCTGGTCGGACAGGGCGGCACGCTGCCGGCACTGATCGCGTGGCTCGGGATCAAGGACGACGGCGCCGCCGTCCGCGAGGAGCGACTGGCGTTGAAGGTGACAGCGAATGCCGGTTTGCAAAGGATCGAAGAACTGGGGCGCCAGGGAAAATATCCACTCGACGTGCTGGAGCTGCACCGCTTGCGACTCCAGGCGAGGCTAGCTGAGTTCGCCGGCGACGAAGCGACCAGCGCGGCGCAAAAAACCGCGGCGTTCCGGCAAGCTCAGCAAGAAATAATCGCGGCGGAGCGGGCCAAGCTGATCGCCCTGCGCGACGACGGGAAGATCGACAACACCGTCTTACGCCGTCTGCAGCGCGTCTTCGATCTCGAGTCGGTCGAGTTGCAAGTCCTCGATACGACCGGCCACATGGAAGAACTGCAGGAGTAGGGCTTAAGACTCGGCAGGCCCCTGTCGCATGGAAAAAGCCAGGCGGTCCTCGGTAAACTCCACGCCGTCGATCTTCGGGCGCCACTCGTAACGGCGGCCCGGCTCGAGCGGCAGCGGACCGATGTTGATGGCAAATGGCACGTTGAGTTCCGAGCCGGGCGCGATGCCGGGCGGACGGCCGACCTGAAAGCTCATCTCCACGTGAAAGGGCTGCGGTCCGGCCGCCGTTGGCGCCATGAAGGGCGCCCCGTCGTCGCTGACCAGATCGAAACGCAGCCGATGGTCTTGATTGGCTTCGCTCCACTCGACCCGAACAATCCCGGTGAGCGCGCTCGGAAGCGCTTGCGGCCCGGTGACGTTCCAGCCGCCTCCAAGCACGTAAATCTTTCCGCCTTGAACTTGCGCCGAATCGGCGAGCATGAAAGTCAATCGCACGATGTGCTTATAACACGATTTTGCCGTCCCGATTTTCTTTTCGGCCAAGAAGGGATTTAGGCTAGCCTAATAAATGTTTTAGGCGTGGTTAAGAGGGTGGTCGGCCTCCTTTTCCTCCTCCTTCTGGCCCTACCTCCGGCCCGAGCGCGGGCCGTCCCCCTTTTTGCCCACCAGTACGGGGTGACGTGCGAGAAGTGCCACAGCGTCATCCCGCATCTCAACGAGTTCGGGGCCGCGTTCCTGGCCAACGGCGAGCGCTTTCCGGGCGTCTCGTCGGGACCGGCGATTCCGCTGTCGGTCAAGGTGAACGTGGTGGACTCGAGCCAGTATCAGGGGGAAGGTCCCGACGGTCAGGGCCTGCCCAAGCTCATCGTCGACGAGATCGAAGGATTTGCCAGCGCGACGATCGGATCGCGCGCGAACTTTTTCGTCGAGCAATACTTCTTAGACGGCGGCGAGCCGGGGCTGCTGCGCGATGCGTGGATATCGGATCGCGTCGATCCGTGGAATGCAAAGATCCCCGTCCTCGTGCAGGGCGGACAGTTCACGCTGCCGCTGCCGGTCGATCCGGAAACCTTTCGCGACACCTATCAAGACTATACGCCCTACGAGCAGAGCGTTGGCGCAAATCCGTTTATCTTCTCCGAACCGGTCATGGGGGCGCGCGTCAGCATCGGCGACCCGCTGCGCGGGTTGAACTTCCAGGCCTACGCCGGGCCCGGCTACACGCGACAGAGCGGCTTAGCGGCGACCGGCGTCGACACTCAGCTTTACTTGCAAAATGCAATGGGGCCGTTTACGTTGACCGCTTTCCGTTACGACGGATTACGTCCCGTGACCGGCGGCCCGAACGACCGCTTCGAGCGGCTCGGCCTGGGCCTTAACTACGGCCAGTGGCAGCGCTTCTCCAGCGAGTTCGTCCTGATCAACGGCTGGGATTCGAACTGCGCGACGCCGGGGCTTACCGGGTGCCGTTCGAGCGGCGGCTTCGAGCAGCTGCGCTACGCCTTTAACCGCAAACTCTTCGCCGAAGCGCGCTACGAAGGAACCAACGATCCAACCAACGGCTTTAAGCGCGACGGCGTGCTGCTACTGGGCTACGGGCCGACGGAGAACTCGCGCATCACCGTCGAAGACGTGATCTTTCACTCGCCGCAAACGCAGAACATCATGAACATCCAACTCACGATCGCGTTTTGACCGCGTGAAGCCGTTTGTGGCGCTCCTCTTAGTCGTTACGCTGCTGGGTGCATCGCCGCCGCCGCCGCGGGCGATCGATCCCGCGCACTCGCAGGCGCAGTTCTCGGTCAGTCACATCTGGGTCGAGCACGTGACGGGAACGATTCCGATCGTCGACGGCTCGGTAACGCTCGCGCCGGGATCGCTGGTGCCGACGGCCGCGACGGCGACCTTCGATCCGGCAAAGGTCTCGACCGGAGAACCCGATCGCGACCGTTCGCTGGCGTCGCCCGACTTCTTCGACGCGCAAAAGTATCCGCGCTGGACGTTTGTCAGCACCAGCATCGTTTCGAAGGGAGGCGACGCCTTCGAAATGGATGGCGAGCTAACGATCCACGGCGTCACGCGACCGGTTCGCCTCAACGCAAGCGCACTTGGCAACGCGGCGCATCCCGAATATCGCGCCACCGGCGAGATCGATCGCCGCCAGTTCGGCATGGCCGTCACGCGACTCGATCCGACGATCGGCGCGACGGTCGATCTCACCATCGACGTTACGCTAAAATAGACGCGCGCCCGCCGTAGCGCCGGGATGGGCAGTGCAGGCGGCACCGCGCAGGCAAACGAAGTTCAAGTGGTGCTTCGCATATACACTGGACGGCTAAGCGAGCGCGTTTGCACTTTATCTCGCGCCACGGCGGTCTTCGTACTGGCAGCGGCTTTCGGCTGTGGTTCGGCGGTCACATCGCGCGACTTCGCCCAGCGTGCGCTGCCGCCGCTTACGCGAGCCGGCAATACCGACGTCGCGAAGTACATCAAACACATCGTTATCATCGTCCAAGAGAATCGCAGCTTCGATAACTTCTTTGCCGGTTATCCCGGGGCCGACGCGCCGACCTACGGCTACGGCATCGACGACGGCAAGCGGGTCAAGGTCCCGCTGCATCGGATCACCTTCGAACACGGGCCCAACCTCTCGCACCTCTACCAAGCGGGCATCGTCGACTGGAACCACGGCACGATGGACGGCTTCTCGAAGTGGGGGTTCGACCACGACGATGCGGCCTACGCGTTCGTCGATCGTTCTGAAGTCGCGCCGTATTGGGAGATGGCGCGGCAGTACGTTCTGGCCGACCATATGTTTCCGACCGAATTCGGACCGAGCTGGACCGGTCACATGACGTTGATCGCCGGCACCGACAGCTTAAAGCCGAAGCTCGCGCTGGCCGACTTTGCTTCCGGCCCCTATAACAGCTGCGATTCGCCACCACAGAGCCGGACGACGACCGTCGACGCGCGCCGGCACATCGGGTACCACACCGGGCCGTACCCGTGCTTCACGCAGTTCGCAACCATGGCCTCGACGCTCGATGCGGCCGGCGTAAGCTGGAAGTATTACGTCACCAGAGTTCGCCACGCCGGAATCTGGTCGCCCTTCGAGGCGATCGAGTACGTCCGCCGCGGGAGCGACTGGCGTAACGATTTGATCGCGCCGCAGAACCTCGTCCTCAGCGACGCGAAAAACGGAACGCTGGCTTCAGTGAGTTGGGTGACGCCGACGAAAGAAGATTCGGATCATCCCGGGTCACACAGCGACGCCGGTCCATCCTGGGTTACCTCGATCGTCAACGCGATTGGAAAGAGCCAATACTGGGACTCGACGGCGATCGTCGTGGTGTGGGACGATTGGGGCGGTTTTTACGATAACGCGGTGCCGCCGCAGCTCGACTTTCGCGGCCTCGGCATCCGCGTGCCCTGTCTCATCATCTCGGCCTATGCCAAACAAGGCTACGTATCGCACACGCGCTACGAGGACGGAAGCATCCTCAAGTTCATCGAGGAGGCCTTCCACCTGCCTGCGCTAGGGCCGACCGAAGACGGCTACACGGATACGCGGGCGCACAGTCTAGCCGACAGCTTCGACTTCACGCAGCCCCCGCGTACCTTCAAGCCGATTCACGCACGCTACCCGATGGAGCGATTTCTCCGCGAACCGCCTTCCGACGAACCGGTCGACGACGAGTAGCAGCAGTACCCCGCACCGGATCGCCTATGTGGACGGTCTTAGAGCCGTTGCGGTTTTGCTCGTGGTGGCGTTTCACACCGCGAAGTACTCCGGTATGGCACCGATAGGCGCCGTCGCGACGCTGCTGCGCGCGGGAAGCCACGGCGTCGATCTCTTCTTCGTGCTTTCGGGATTCTGTCTATCGTATCCAACGCTGGCGCGTCTGCAGCGCGCCGGCTTCGCTACTTTCGACGCGGTGCGGTTCGCCGCACACCGCATCGTGCGTATCGTGCCGCCCTATTATCTCGCGATTGCCTTCTTCATAGCGTTCGCGCTGCTGTTGAAGGCCGGACACGTTCCGCTTCCCGGTGGGATGGCGCGAGGCGCGATCTCACCGGGCAACGTCGCGATGCAGGCACTCTTTTTAGACGGAGCTCGGGTCAAGATGCTCAACGGCTCGTTCTGGACGCTGCCGGTCGAGTTCCGGTGGTACTTCGTTTTCCCGATCGTATTGTGGGCCTGGACGAAGTCGCCCAAGGCCTTCGCGCTGATTGCCGCGGGTGCGGCGACGCTGTTTGTGACGCGCGGCGCCAACGTCGATGCCTTTGTGCTGCCGGCATTTATGTCGGGCATTGTCGCGGCCGCGATTCACGTGCGGCAAATTCGGCTGGGCTGGTGGCCGGCTGCGGCGTGCGTCGTGCTGCTCGGCACGGCCTTCGCCACGATGGGCAAGACGGAGTGGACGTACGACTTCAATCCGTTCTGGTATCTGGCAGCGTTCGCGTTCGTCGTTGCCGCCGGCGGCAGCCCGCGACTTTCGGCGCTGCTCTCGCTGCGCGTTCTTACCGTCATTGGATTCGCTTCCTACAGCATTTATCTGCTGCACGAACCGTTGATCGCTTTCGCCCAGGAGCGCGGGCTCAACCCGTTGGCTGCTGCCGCAGTCGGCATCGCCGCCGGGTTTGCGTTTTGGGCCGTCGCCGAGCGGCCGTTCGTCGAGGGCGGCGTTCGCAAGCGTTTGTTGAGTGCATTTGAAGATGCTTTCGGGCGTTGGATCCCACGGGTGGGCTTGCCGCACTCCTACGTCGTTGGTTCGCAGCCGCAGCCGGCGCAGGTTGGCGTCGTCTCCTAACTTCCCAAGATGTTGATGGCGCGAGCGCCGACCGCGATGACGGTGATCAGCGAGATGAAGCTCTGAACGACCATCAGTACCTTAGCGCGAGGGCGCAACGGCAGAACGTCGGTCGGGCTGAATGCCGACGACGTATTAAATGCCAGCGCGAAATAGTCGGCGAAGATCGGCTGCCATCCCGCCGGCATACCTTCGGTCGGATCGCCGCGCGTAAAAGAGAAGTCGGCCCAACCTTTCCAACCGCTTTCGCGGCCTTCCGGTCCCCCGCGGTCGATCAGCCAATAGGCCAGGGCAAAGACGAGCACGTTGGTTATCCAAATTGCAATCGACGTCGTGAGCAGCGTCAAGCCGCTCGTATGGGACGTCTTTGAGGCCATCTCGATAAGGAGCATTGCCAGAAGCGCGAGTTGGAACGCCGTGGTCAACGGCAAGATAACGGCGGCGACCCAGCGCTCGATGCGCAGCCAGACCCTGCGATTGGGGGCGTAGCCGGCAATCAGCATCGGAATCGCGAGCGCCGCCGCAATAACAAACTGCAGTCCGCGCGGCATGAGCTCGTATCGTGCCGGCAACAGGGCGAGGATCGTGGATATCGCGAGAATTGAAAGGGCCGGAAAGAGCCGCGACTCGCGCGGCGGCAGATCATTCAATGCTGGTGGCCTCCGTTTCCGGCCATTCTATCACAGGGTCGGTGCTGCCGCGGCTACGGGCGGAGAAGGAAGAGTCGTTTTGGGATTACCGCCGCGCCGCCGATGACGACGCTGCCTTGATGCTTATCGATCGGAGTGTTTTCGGTGCCAACGATGAAGGCCTGATTCTTTATCTCGTTGCCGAAGCCGCCGCAGTCGTCGGTAAAGATGGACCTTCCCACCTCAGTTAGATTGCCGGAAACATCTTCAGTCATCTGGTAGATAACGGTGTTGACGCTATAAGCAGAATACTGCAGTTCGCCGGCAAGCGTGGAATACGCCAACCAACTTACCCTTTGGATAAGAGTAAACGTACACCTCACCAAGAGAGGATACGTAAACCAGATCATCGCGTTTTGCCTCCGGCAGCATCCACGATCGTCCGTGCCCGGCTGTCGAAACGATCGGTATCGCGCTCTGCGTTACGCTCCGGGAATGCGCACCGCTTAAGGCTCGAAGCAAACTCCATGCAACCCTCTCTCCGTTGATCGCAAGCCGGGAAGGGATTTAGCTGTAAGGCGTGAGGCGCTCTACTGCAGGGCCGAGGTTGCCGAAGCGATCGCCCGCGCCATGCGGTCCGCTGCGCTCGTAATCGTTTGCTGATTTCCGCCGGCAAAGACGATCTCCGGGAAGCTGGTGTAGACGCGGTCGATCGTATGGTAGTAGCTATTCTCAAGCAGTCCGCCGTCGGCAAAGAATGCGTTACGCGAGGCTTGCTCGCGCGCGGCGAGGGCCTGCATGGCGGCAACGTCGCCGCGCCCCTCGGCCTGCTGCATGGCCAGATCGGCAGCGTGCGCCGCGGCTTGATAACTCTCGAGCCCATCGCGCAGATTATTGAGGGTGACCGCGCCGTTGGTGCTTTGAAAAGCCGAGAGCTGCGTCTGGGCGAGATCCTGCAGCATCTGCCAGGGAATCTCTTCGACGCGCAGAGGCTCGACGGTCGCGCCGGCCGCGCGCATCGCTTGAATCCCCGTTAGCTGCGCCATGGCGATGCCTTGTCGCATTCCGGGATCGTACGTACGCAGTCCGTCGATGTTGTCTTCGGCGGTGTGGTGCGCGCCGAAGTAGCCGTAATATCCGTTTGACGTGCTGAGAATGCCGAGCATATACGACAGGTTCTGATGGTCCGATCCGCCGCTGATGGGGTTGAGCAGCGGCTCGCCTCGCTGATCGCGCATTCCGAGCATGCCCGTGCCGTCGGCGGCGGGAACGACGTCGGCGATCTGTTTCATGAAGGCGTAGAGCCCGGGCGAAGCGCTAACGACAAACGGGTTGCCGGTAGTGAGTTGATCGGTGTTGATGTATTGAAAGACGTTCTTGCGTAGCTGCGCGCCGTTCTCGTAGATGAGCGCGGCGGAGCCGAACAAGCCGAGTTCGTGGCCGTCCCAGGAAGCGATCTCGATGGTTCGCTTGGGGCGCCAGCCTCGTTGCGCGAGGGCGTGGAAGGCGTCGGCATCCTGCAGCATCACCGTCGTGCCGCTTCCGGGATCGATGGCCCCGAAGGTCATGGCGTCGCGGTGGCTGCCGATCATGACGATCGAATCGGGCTGCTCCGATCCGGCCATGTCGCCGAAGACCAGCCAAATCGTCTTGACCTGGCGCTCGAACTTGGTGTGCACGCGCACCGTCTCGTTGCCGCCGAAGCGCTGCACGAATTCGAACATCGGGTGCCACGATTGCGGCACGACCTTGCCGCTCATTCCGGCGAGCAGCGTGCGCGCCGTGTTTTGCGTGATGCTCAGCTCGGGAATCGTTGCGTGCGGAATATCGTTCCAACTCTTGTGCGCGACGCCGGGCAGCGGCGCTCGGCCGGCGAGCGTCGGATCTCCGGGTGGAAACATCATAAAGCCGCGCGGCGACATGCCGCCCATGCGTTCGGCCATATTGCCGTTCTTATAGTTTCCGTTGGGCCACATCGCGCCGCCGCCGTACCCCGTCGTCGACGGCTCCATGAACATCAAGATCGCGGCGACGCCACGCTTGCGCAGCTCGTTGTATGCGATCCAGCTCGGATTGACGCTGCGAATGCCGCCGCCGGGGGCACTCAAACGCACCATCGCCACCGCGCCTTGCAGGCTGACGTGTTCGGAGTCGATTTCGGCAAGGTCGTCTTTCGAGGCACCGTTGACGTAGACGACCGGTCCGGTGACGTCGCCGTCGCCGGACTCCTCGAGAAACGGCTGTCCGGCCATGCGTTCCCAACGCGTGGGATGTCCGGGCGTGCCTTCCAACAGGTCGAAGCTTTGGTGCCGCGGCGACGTCATCGTGAGGCTCTGCTCGAGCGGACCGGTGACTTCAACGCCGTATTCCTTGACTCGCGTCGTGAAGCCGTCTTGCTCGAGGCGCTGCTTCACGTACATCGCCGTCGCATAGTCGGCCGGCGTGCCGGCGCGATGCGGAACCGACGAGATGTGATGCTCGACCTCCATTGCCGCGGCGGCGTTGGGGAGGCGCATCATCGTCTTCTCGGCTTCGAGCTCGGCGGCGACGGCCGGGCCCGCGGCCCAGCCGACCAGCGCCGTGTCCGAGGTGACGGTCGAGGGCGGAGTGGCGACGCCAAGGCACCCAAGCATAGCGACGAAAGCGAGCGGAAAACGCAGCCTTGAAAACATGTCCCAGCATTACGGGACTAGCGAATCTAATCTTGCATAACGTGCGCCAAAACTAAAGATGGCATAACGCGGACTTAAGCCAAAGGGGTCCGCCAATCGGCGGACTGGCAGTCAGAGCGATGGCTCGAGGCGGCCCGAGTCCTAGAAAGCCAGAACGCACGGAGACGCTGGCCCGCTCACGCCGCTCATGCACCGCGCCAGCGGGTAACGTCAAAATCTCACCATCGTGCGGACGGTTTTCTCGACAGATGTGCGCCGTCATGCCGTCTCTCGACGCGGAAGAATCTAGTATCGCTCGCGGCTGGTGGGCTTAGCAGATATAATGCCGCTATGACGTTATTCGCGGCTTTTGTCGCCTATATCGGCCTACTCTACCTCCTGAGCCGCGGGCTGAAGCGGCTGTTTCGGAGAGCAGGGCTCACCCCGTCGGTCGAGGCGGTCACCCGAGTGCTGCTTGGCCTCGCCGCAGCCGTAGGTTTAATTTTTATCATACGGGGGCTGGAAGCGCTCTCTTTACCGTGACCTGCCTAGGGGAAGTGCCACTCGCCGGTCCTGGGCTATCGACCGTGCGCGATTCGATCCATCGCTTCAACGATGCTCTCAGGCAAAGCTCCCCCGCCGTGTCCGGCATCGTCGATGCAACACAGTATGCTGCCTTGCCACGCCCGATGCAGCTGCCATGCCGTCTCAAAGGGACTGCTGATATCGTAGCGCCCATGCAGAAGCACACCCGGAATGCCGTTCAGTAGCGCGGCGTTGCGAATTAACTGGTCGTCGGACAAGAACGCGGCGTGTCTCCAATAGTGCGTAACGAGACGGGTAAAGAGCAGTCGAAAAGTCGGATCCGCAAAACGTCGATTTGGAGTGAATCCCGGAGCCAACGAAACGTGAGTATCTTCCCACAAACACCATTCGCGAGCGGCCAGTTCCCGTACGGCCGCATCGTCGCTAAAGACGAGCTCCGCGTAGGCATCCGCTAGGCTCGTTCGCCCGTTTCGATCGAGAGCGCCAACTGAGGCAAACTTTTCCCATTGCTCGGGAAAAAGTCGCCCGACATCTTGCGTTATCCATTTCACTTCGCGACGGGAAGTCGTAGTCACGCACGCTAAGACCATGGCAGCTACACGATGCGGAAACGCCTGCGCATATGCTAGTCCGAGAGTAGTTCCCCAAGAAGCGCCGAGAACAATCCAACGTTCGATCCGAAGATGCTCGCGTAGGCGCTCCAGGTCTTCAATCAGGTGAGCCGTCGTATTGACTTCGAGATCGCTTCTTTTTGCGACGCACGGGCGACTGCGTCCACAGCCCCGTTGATCGGTTAGGACGATTTTATAGATCGCTGGGTCAAAATAACGTCGGGCTTGTGGAGCGCTTCCCGAGCCGGGGCCACCATGCAGATATAGAGCCGGGCGCCCGTCCGGATTCCCCGAACATTCCCAGTAGATCTGCTGGGAGTCGCCCACGTCAAACATCCCGCGCTCAAAAGGCTCAATATCCGGAAACATTCGGAGCGGGTTCTCCGCTTGAACTTCTGACACTACAAAAGATCACGTGTTTGTCAGCGCCGTCCTAAGTATAACGTACAGCTTGGGGACGCCCGACCGGAAGTCGTGACGGGCTTATGTAGTATCAGCAATTCTCCTCGACGTGGCAACGCACCTCAAAATGAGTCCCATCAACGTGCGATATCCTAGCCGTCGCTATGAAATGCACCTTTTCGTATTCCGGTGCTGTGATGACGGCCACGTGTCCACGATCGATAGAAACTTGAAGTCTAGTATCGCTACTGGTAATGCTCCAGCCGGACTTCGGCGAGAGGCGCACGATGGCGGTCGAGATGTCTTTTGTCGTGCCGGAAATCAGGCTGAGGAGAACTTCTGTGGGATGAGGCGCATCCACGGACGGCATCTTGGCGACTGTCGACGCAGTCTCGTCGGCTTTGGCAACGGGTACGGCGAGCGATTCCATTGCCGGCGAACAGCCAGCTGCGCCTAACACCGCTCCGACGGCAGCGCAGGTCATCTCTCTGCGGTTCATTCCATCTCCTTCATAAGTACCGAAGTAGTGCCTACCTGATCTCTCTCCGATTGACGATTCCCTTTCCCCTTGCATTGACCGACGACCGGTGCCGGTTCCCCGCCGGCGATCTAGAGCTCTGGGTACGGCGGTGTGCGCTATGCGACGCCCGGATTTCTACCCATGACGATTGTGAATAAAATGCCGCTGATAATGCCGAGAGCAATGGCAACGAGTGCAAGATAGAGTGGCTTAGTGCCTGTCAAACGCAGAGTAAACGCAGGAGCGATCCAAACAAGCAACGCCGTAGCTACGCAAGCGATCGGCACGCTGTAGATGGCGACAACGACTCCGATCTCGGGAGCGAGCAAAGCAATCAACAGCCAAAGCTCCGGCGGCGTATCGAACACCCACAAATAGGAGTGCCAGTCGCGCGAGATGCCCTGGGCGGTTGCATCGAGGTACGCACCGCCGGGTGCGAGGGCGTAGGTGCCAAATCCGAAGGCCATAGAATAGACGACTGCAATCGGTACGCAGATGCCTAACGCTCGTAAAATCATGGCAGCGTTTCGAGGCCGTGAAACCAGGTTCGGCCGGCCGGCGATCGAGGGGCTCATATGCTAAGGGCTGTGTGAGTCAAGGCGATGTTGTACGCAGGTTCCTCGTGCGGCTCCGCGCCGCGACGCTGACGGTGACGCCGAAAGACTCCGGCGTATTGAGCGTCAACACGGGATCTCCGCCCGCCGGGTAATTCCACATGCTCGTGTTTTGAGCAGAAGCGCCGAGAACGGTAGATCCCTGGAACCAGATTTCGCCCATGACGCCAACGTCGTTGAGTACTACTTGACCCACCACCTTACCCGAGCCGGCTTTTACGATCAACTGGTTAATCGTGTACGTATAATTGCTCTGATTCCCTACCGTTACGTGTTTGCCGTCCCACTGAACCGCGCCGACATCCTGCGCGTTGTACGATCCGCTCAGCTTAACGTTGGTGATGGATTTGCCGCCCTTCGGCAGCTCGGCAAGCCCGAAGCTCGAGTTCTTTACTCCATCAACGAAAAGGTCGCCGTGGTCGTCGTAGCTGCAGTACCACATCCAGGTCAAATCATTGTAGGCAAAATACTTTGGCTTACTCTGGCCCTTTGCGAAGACCGCAACGCGGGGCTTGGGGGATGGCTCCAGCGTGACCGCCAGGTTTCCCGTGCTCGGATCGACGGCACAGTAGAGCGGTTCGCCATTTACATTGAAAATGGCACTTGGGGTTAACGATGCGTGGGGATATTCCACAATCTGCGCGTAGCTTCGGTTCGCCACGAAAACGGCGCCGGCACCGTTACTGCAAAGGCCTTGCGCTCCGTCCGAATCGCCGATCGTTCCAACGAATTGCCCGGATGGAAAGGTAAAAACACTGAGCTCGCCATCAGACACATAGATTAGGTCTTGCCCCTTCGCCTTCGCCAGCATCGGCGATCCGGCGCGATCGGCCGGGGTGTTGACGTGCGTGGCGATCGGCGGCTGCGATTCGCCGCAGCCTGCGAGCAATGCGAAGGTTACGCTCAAGCAAAGCGCGCCGATAGAGCTTCGATTCATGAGTCTGCCTCCGAGCAAGCTTGGTCGAGGGTGAAACGCTTCGACATGGCCTAATGCTTCCCCGGAGAGGCGCTTTCGCTCTCGACGTCTTGGCGGCCGACTAGGAAGGGCGCCATCTGTTTGCGGCCGTCAAAGGCACGGTAACGCCGCTGGCAACCACCGCAGATCGCATTCGTGAACTAGCCGAAAGTCGTCGCCTCACCGGAACGCAGCCAGCCGGCCGCGAACGTTCTTAGCCGCTCGTCCGTTCAGCTCCCGGGAGGCATCGCACATGGGTTACTTGGCCCGCTTAGCGCTTATCGTCGGCGCGGCTGCGGTATTTGCCGGCTGCCGGGGATCAGCGCCGCCGATCGGCGCGCCGGTTACGTCAGCGGAAAGCGGCGGTGACCACATCCCCGCCAGGTCGCGCTCAAAGAGGGGCTTGCTTTATGCAGAGGGCGCATCGCAGACATATATGTATTCGCTGTCGGACGGCCAACTCGTCGGTAAGATAGCTGCAGGTGGTAACGGGGCCTGCACGGATAACGATGGTAACATTGTTTTTACATCGGCCGCCATCGTCGACAACGATACTGCAAATTTGGAATACAGCTACGGCGGCGCAGAACTCATTGGCACTTTCGTTAGCCCCGGACAGTGGGTTTCATTGATGTGCTCCATTGATCCGACGACCGGCAACATAGCGGTAACGAATTGGGCAAATGTGTCTTCGCCCGGCGGCTATAACGTTGAAGTCTTTACGAATCCAAGCGGCACTCCCACGGTATATTGGGGCGCGGCCGACACCGCAGTCATCTCGTGCGGCTACGATGACAGCGGCAACTTGTTCTTAGGAGCGTTGAATAACTCCGGGTTCGAACTGCTTGAGCTCCCTCGCGGCGGATCAACGCTGGTTGCAATTCCTCTCGATAAGAATTTCGGCCCCGCCGAACCCGGCACCGTTCAGTGGGACGGCCAATATATGACGATCGACTTGCCACAAGAGCACACGATTTACCGGATATCGATTGCCAACGGCAACGGTAAAGTAATCGGAAGTACTCGGCTTTCGTCGGACTGGGGAAGCACGTGGATAGAAAATGGTATGATCGCCGCGCCTCACGGTCGAAACCGCGGGAAACTAGGCTTATGGCCTTATCCAAAGGGAGGGCGGGCCGCTGACCTCATTAAGAGTCCTTTTAAGCGCGGCGGTGCCCTTTACGCCGTAGTTATCGGCGTAAATTCAAATCGATAAATGGGCGCTCGAACCGCTACAAGGAAAGTCGAACGAGGTGGTCGCGCTTTCTTTTCACGCCCTCAGTTTAGGCCGTCATCGATTGCGGATTGGCTATTTCGACCCGCCGCAAAAACTATCATTTGACAATGCTTACTGTTTTCAGGTACGTGGCGATACCATCTGGTTACCTAGTGCTCAAATTTTGAGATCGAGATAGCGTCGCGTTCCAGCGCATAGGCCACCGCGCGCCGATCGCCGCCGAAGGCCGAGAACCGGAACTCCCTCAGCCCTTGTGTAGTATCCCGTTGCAAATCCGAAGGGACCCATCAAACACTGAAGTCGTGGACCGAAAGGTCGGTGCGCAGCTCGGCCGGAAAGCGCCGACCAGCAACGATGCCATACTTCATCGTCATCAACGAGCGCGGGCCCGCCTGGGATTGGTCGCGACCGATGCGTCAGCAGCGCGATTGGGACGCGCACGCCGCCTTCATGGACGAACTCGCCGAAGAGGGATTCATCGTTGCCGGAGGACCGCTAGGATCCGAAGATGCCGCGGCACACGCGCTGCACGTGGTCGAGGCCGAGGATCAAGCCACGATCGAAGAAAGGATGGCCGGCGATCCATGGCTTCCGCTGGGCTTACTTCGCCGAGCGAGCGTCGAGCCGTGGACGATACTGCTCGGAGGCTTGCCGACGCGATGACTGCCGATCAGCGCGACGCGACGCCGGAGCGATGGCCGAGCCGAGCATTTTGGTTCTGCGGCTTCGCGTTTATAGCGTACATCCTTATCACGGCGCTCTGCGGCTATCAAGTCGGCCGCCAAATAGACGCCGCCAAAACAAATCCGCTGGTCGGGCTCGGGTCGGCGATGATCGGGCGCGATGCGACCGAAACGTTTGCCGTCCGCCAATCTCACCTACCGCGCATCATCACCGCGTCGCCGGTCTTTTGGATGGCACTGCGCGCGGCGGAGTAGGTCTCCCTCACGGCTTTCGCTTGTGCAGAAAGACCGAGTTGCCCTCGCTGTCGTCGATCGCCGCCATGCGGCAATGCGGCAGGTCGATCTCCATCACGATCGGGATGGCGCGTTCTTTGAGCGCCGCGACGGCTGCATCGAGGTCGTCGACGGCAAAGAGAATGCCGTTGCTGGGTTGGAAGGGCATCACTTTCTCACCCCCGCCCCAGAGTCCGAAGGCCGTGCCGTCGGAGAATTCATACTCGGCGCCACGACCTTCCGGATAAACTCGCGTCGGCTCGAGACCGAGGACGTCGCGATAAAAGGCGATCGCCCGACCCGCATCTTTAACCATGTAGCCGCTTAGGTCGAGACCGGCAATCGCAAACGGACGCTGCAGCCGCGCCAGCTTGTCGAAGATTTTCGTCCAACCGTTTTGGTGGTTGTTGCGCTGCGTTTCGTCGCGGAAGTTCTCGTGCGTAAGGACGAGCTCGGTTTGAGCGCCGCGCGGTACGAACTCCAAGGTGAGGAGCGTTTCTTTGGCGAGCTTGACGTCGTCTTCTTCCCATGCCCACGTGCAAACGATGCGCTGCGACGGAACGAGCTCGCGATAGACGCCGCCGACGACCATCACGTCACCGTCGGAGTCGCGGAACGTAACGCTGTATTTGCCACCGACGCGCGCCTCGGCTTTAACGTCGAGAACGTCGACCTCACCAGGGCCGAGAAACTTTAGCAAGATATCGGGCGTCGTCCAGGCCTCGAAGAGCCTATCGGGTGAGGCGTTGAAGGTGCGACGCAGCACCAGCTGCGTGGACGTATCGGTCACCATGGCGTTTAGGGCCCTCTCTTCTTCTTGTTGGCGTTCGGCGGCGTAGCCAGATAGACTGCCAGGCGATCCAGCGTGCCGCTCCAGAAGCGGCGCTGCACGTCGATCCACGACGATGCCGCTTCGATGGCTTTGGTCTCGAGTTTGCAGTGGTGCTCCCGGCCGACGATCTCGCGCTTGAGCAAGCCGGCACGCTCGAGCACTTTGACGTGCTTCGAAATGCCCGGCTGCGACATGGCAAATCCGGCCGACATCTCGCCCACCGTCATCGGTCCGCGCGCCAGCCGCTCGATCATTTTTCGGCGCGTTGGGTCGGAGAGGGCGGCGAAGACGCCGTCCAGCCGAGTGTTGCTCAGCATCGCTTACCATTTACCATAAGGTTATATAACTATACGGTAAACTATGAAAGGCGTCAAGCGCCACTAGGCGGGTTTGAGGATTTCGTATTTGATGACGGTCGTGCCGAAGTGCTGGGCCGGGCCGACCAGCGTCATCCCGATGCGCCGCATAACCTTGAACGAACGCTCGTTGTGCGGAAACGCCACCGCAACGATTCGATCCAAACCGGCGTCTTCGAAGCCGTATTGCACGGCGGCGCGAGCGGCCTCGCTAGCGTAGCCCTTGTTCCACTGCGGGGAATCCAAAATATAGGCAACTTCGATCTCGCCGCTCTTTTCAAGCGGCCCTAGACCGCAGTGTCCGAGAATGGCGCCCGTCTCGCGCAGAACGACGGGGTAAAAACCGAAGCCCATCTCGGCATCCAACTCGCGCATTCGTTCGACGATGCGGGCGGTTTGCTCGGGCGTCCAGGTTCCCCCCGGGATGTTGCCGTCCATCACCTCCGGCTTGGCATAGATCTTCGCCGCCTCATCGACGTCGTTAGGTCGCCACCGGCGCAGAATTAGCCGCGGCGTTTCGAGCACGATCTCGCTCAAGGCGCGGTCCGCAGTTCTACCAACGCCCGAGCATCGTGACGAGGGCGAAGATTCCCAGGAAGGCGATGATCCCCGCGAGCCACAGCGAGAGCGACTGAGAACTCTTGCCGTACTCCATTCGGAGGGCGTGCATGCTCTGGCGATACACGACGACCGCCATCGCAAGCGCGAAGAATCCGATGCAGACTAAGATCGTCCCGAACTCCTGCGGTCCGCCGAGGCGAGCCCGCTGCCCCGGCGTCGTCGCAAAGACGTCGGTCAGTTTGTATACGCTGAAACCAAAGGTGATGAGCGAAGTCGCGGTTCTGATCCACGCCTGCATCGTGCGCTCGTACGCGAGCAGCGTGCGGTCGTAAGCGAGTTGCGTCGACTTTTCCATCGTGCCCGCTTCGTCGCTGCATCCTATCAGAACTGCAGCACGAGGCCGGTTCCGATATAGTCGAACTTGAGTGCCGGGATGGCCGTAAAAGCGTGCCCGTACTCGAGGTCGATTTCGGTGCGCGTGCCGAGCAGCTTTTGTATGCCGACATCGGTAAAGGTGCGCCCGCCGTTGACTGCGTCGACCTTCGAAACGTAGACGTACTCGGCGTAAAACTGGTAGAAGTTCGGGATTTGGGCGGTCATGACGAACGATGGATTGGTGACGCCGTATCCGGCGTAGCCTGCAGCTGCCGGTGCGCCGGTCGCACCGATGGCAATGGTGGTGCCCGCCGCCATCGCGGGACTCAGAGAGTACGACGCGTCGAGGTTGGCGATATACGTGGTGTGCCCGGCGGTCAGCGCCGGCGAGCCGTTGGGCGGCAGGTCCAAGCCGTCGACGGCGAACGTCCAGCGCCCCTGCGGAGGCAGCTCGTACTTGAAGCCTAGGCCGGAGTCGGTGACGCCATGCGACGTTCCGCTGGTCGAGGCGCCGGGTCCGTACGCGCGCGTCGCGAAGTAGTTGGGGCCGACGACGTCGAGTTCAAAGTTCTTGGCAACGCCCACGCGCAGGAAATTCTGCGGCACTTGGGTTTGAATAGAGCCGTCGGTCGGCGTGCCGTTTTGCTGATTCTGATAGCCGAGCTCGACGACGAGCGTATCTTTCTTCACCGCACACGTGCTGTAACCAACGGTCGGGCGGTTCGCGGTGGCCAGCAGACGCGCGGCACCAGCGCACTGATCCGCAGGTGCCGGACTTGGCGAAGGCGCCGGCGACGCAGCGACGGCCAGCAACGGCGCACAGGCTGCCACTATTCGAATCGTTGCGCGCACTAGAGCGCCGTTCGCGTGGGCCGCGCGCGGTTCCCCGTGGCGGGGGAATTCTGCACGGTGCGAAACGTTTGGCTCGATGCGGGCAAACGACGGCGGGCTGCGCCCGTTTCACTACACGATCTTCATCTATGCCAACGCGGGCGTTTTTTGCGACGGGTACATCTTGAGCAGCATCGGCCTGGCACTCATTACATTGACGCCGCGCTTCCATCTCGATGCGCTCGCAACGGGGCTAATCGGCGGCGCTACGCTCTTCGGCATCCTCGTCGGCGCGCCGCTCTTCGGTCATCTCACGGATCGTCATGGCCGGCGAATCTTGATGATCGCCGATTTGTGCGCGTTTGTCGCGGTCGCCGTCGCGCAGGTCTTCGTTACGAGCGTCTGGGAGCTGATCGCACTGCGTTTTATCCTGGGTTTGGCTATCGGCGCCGATTACCCGATCGCGACCGCAATCGTCGCCGAGTTCATGCCGGCGAAGCAGCGTGGAGCGGCGCTGAGCGCGATGGAGGCGGTCTGGTTTCTCGGCGCTGCCGTCGCGTACGTTGCCGGCTACGCTTTGCTTCACACCGGCGGCGACAGCTGGAAGTGGATCTTAGCCAGCCCGGCGCTCTTTGCGGTGCTCGGACTGCTGCTGCGAGCCAGCGCGCCGGAGTCGCCGATGTGGCTGGCCGCGCGTGAGGCGGGGGAGCTTGGGCGCTCGTCGTTTGGGACGATCTTTGCGCCGTCGTTTCGCGGCCCGCTCGCCTTTGTATCGGCGATGTGGTTGCTGCAAGTGGTGCCGCTCTTTGCGATCTACACGTACGCGCCGACGGTTCTGGCAATGCTGGGACTCAGCAGTCAGGGCCCCGCAGGCAGCGTCGCGATTACGGCCGCATTTGCCGTGGGTGCGTTTGCGGCGATGCCGCTGGTCGAAAGGCTCGGACGGCGGCCGCTCTGCATCATCGGGTTCGCTGTTGCTGCCGTTGCGTTCGGCATTCTTCCGTTTGCCGGCGCAGCGGTGGTGGTCATTGCGTTTCTTGCGTATGCGGTTGGAATGGGCGCGGCGACGGTGCTCGAGCTGGTCTATCCTGCCGAGCTCTTTCCAACGTCGATACGTGCCTCGGCGACGGGGTTTGCCGCTGCGGTCAGCCGCGTCGGTGCATTCGTCGGTACGTTCTTATTGCCGATCGGCCTGGCGCGTTTCGGTACGACGGCGATTATACTCGGCGCCTGCATCCTCTCGCTGATCGGATTGGGAATCTCGACGTTGTGGGCTCCCGAAACAAAAGGAAAGGCTATTGCATGATCCTTTCGAAACGCGCGCCGGCAGCCGCCGCTGCCCTCGTCGCCCTCGTTTCCCTCGTCGTGCCGGCGGCGTGCGCACACGCTCCGTACGCCATTTCAGGCGCCGACCGCACGCGCTTCGGCAAGAACCTCATTACCGTGCACGTTCCGGGGAAGGCCGATCCCTTGATCCTCGGCGCCGCCGGCTGCAAGTTATATCGCGCAAGGTTCGATCGCCAAGACATTGCCCGCTGGGAGGTGACGCTCGCCGCCGATTGGGGCGCGACCTATCCCGCGTTTATGACGGCCTGCATGGACGAGTCGCTCGCGTGGGACGGCAAGTACGTCAAAGTATATTTCTGCGCGCGAGCGATCGGCGCCGGCGGCGGCTGCACCAACGGGGGACACTATCGCAGCCGCAGCGGCGCGCGCCCATGGCAGATTTCACTCGGCAACGGTAAGGACTGGGCGCCGCTACCGCAGTAAACGTGCCGCCCCGTTTCCTCAGCGGGTTGCGCGCTACTTGTCCGACGGCGTATAGGCAACGCCTAAGCATGGACCTGCGCAGTCGGCTTTGGCGCTGATCGACCACGTGTTCGCGGGCAGCGTACCGACGTCGACCCAGCCGTGGAAATCTCCCAAGGCTAAGGTCGAATCTGCTTTGTTAAAGCCGCCGGCAGTCGGACGACCCTCGCTACCAGAGCCCATCGGCGTTGGACCAAGCACATCGAATGGCTCCGACATTTTCCTGACCGGTAAGTGATATTGGTAGGTCTCGCGCGAGTCCTGATCGGTGACGTTGAGTACGGACCCGTGATTGCTCACATAAACACCGCCCGGGTATCCGTACGTACCTGCCGGCAGAACGATTTTCACCCTCGGTGACGTCGTTGGGTTCGTTACCTCGCCAAGTCCAGCCCCGCCGGCGCCATCTCGCGCGATCGTAAAGTCGAACCAGATATTACCCCTACGGTCTGTATCCATGTAGTAAATAGCGTAGAACGGCTTACCGAAACGCGAGGCCCGGATGAAGGTGCCGGGAGCTGTGGGCTCCTTAACGTTCCACCAGTAGAATCCAGGGTTCATGTACTTGGCTTCTTGAGCGATTACCGTGTCGCCGGCCGAGAGTTCGGCGAAGACGTGGCCCTCGTCGTCTACGCCGCCATCGAAACTTTCGGCGGCGCAAAACTCGTAGCCAGAACCGCAAAAGCGGGAAGCATCGAAAGCGTAACTCTTTTCCAACGCACCATTGGGCCCGTATACCTGTTGCCCACCGAACTCGGCCGGGTAATGCGGATAGAGCTCCTCGCAAGCGACCCAAACGTTTCGCTTGCGGTCGACCTTAACGGTAACCGGGCTATAGCATTGGTTCCTAGCAACATCGATGGTGGTGAGGAGTTCGTCTCCCTTCTTATTCATGCCGTAGAGAGAGCTGTCTAGAAAGTTCGAACCCCACATCCCGACCTCGCCCGCATCACCGTGAAACCGTTGTCGTGGAGCACGGCTGTGAGCGCGGAGCTGCAGCTGCAACTGGAGGAGAGGGCGAGGGATGGGGCCGGGTAGTTCCCCCCGCGCTTGCAGCATCAGCAACCTGTTGGGATCAGCAGAGCCGCTCACGTTTGCCGGCAGCTCGGGGGGCGAAGGAGCTAAAGCTATCGCGCCGCCTTGCGTAGTAGCGGCACAACCCGCGAATAATACAAGAGGCGCGCAAGCGCTGAGCGCGCGACGTAAACTGGAGTCCGCGTTCACGAGAGTTCCTTTCAGAGCGTGGTGCGCAGCTTAACATGTCTCCGGTCTCACCAAAACGGTATCGTTACAAAAATGAGCCGTTCTTCCCAGCCGCACCATAGTCCAAATGGGTGAGGGAAAGCCGTCGCGCCCCGGCTCCCAGCAGAAACGTTGACGATGCTCTCTCAGCGCCCACTCTCGGAGGAGGCTTCCGGTCGCGGGCGTGACGGGGTATGAAACGCGCAACCGTGAATGGTACGGCCTTCGGAGGAAACGATGAATAATTTTCGAGGATTCACTGGAATTGTCTTTATTTCGGTCGCTCTTACGGGGTGCGGCGGTACGCTCACTCCACCCACGAGCAGCCTGAGTGCGGCGAGAACGGCTGCGACGGGTACTGCCGCTAAGGCGCACTCGGGTTATCGACTGCTTTACGCCTTTAAGGGAACGCCGGACGGTGCGACGCCGTTTTCGAACGTGATTGCCGTAAACGGTAAGCTTTTCGGAACCACTTTGAATGGTTCGAAGAATTATTGTTCGGCGAGTTGCGGTGGGAATCTGTGTTATCTCGGCTGCGGCACGGTGTTTTCGATCACTCCTTCGGGGAAGGAGGACGTCGTTTACAACTTTCAGGGGAACTTCGGCAGCGCACACGACGGCTCGTGGCCGTTCGACTCGCTCGTAGCGGTAAACGAAACGATGTACGGCACGACGGCCAGCGCCGGCGCGCACGGTGAAGGGATCGTCTTCAAAGTGACGCCCGGCGGATCGGAACAGGTGTTGTATAGTTTTTCGGGTGGGAACGACGGTGGAATCCCCGAGGCGGCGCTTACGCCCAAAGGCACGGCGCTTTACGGCACGACGCTCTACGGCGGCGGCAGCGGATGCGGCGGCAGCGGCTGCGGCACGGTCTTCTCGGTCACGACTTCCGGGGCGGAAAGGGTGCTGTACCGTTTCGCCGGCGGATCCGACGGGAGGACGCCGTATGCGGGCGTTGCGCTATCGGGTAACATGATTTATGGCACGACGACGTTTGGTGGTTCTGGATGCGGCACCGGTGGCTGCGGCACCGTATTCAAAATGAACCGCTCCGGCAAGGGGCATCACGTGCTCTACAGCTTTGCGGGCGGCGATGACGGAGCTTATCCAAACGGCCTCACCGAGATCAAGGGAGTGCTTTACGGCACGACCGAAGGCGGCGGCACGCGCAACTCAGGCACGATCTTTTCGATTACAGCGTCGGGAACGAAGACGACGCTGTATTCGTTCAAGGACATTCCCGACGGCAATCTTCCGGCGGCGAATCTTATCTACCATAAGGGGAGCTTCTACGGCACGACGGTGGGCGGCGGAACTGCCGGCGTCGGGACGGTCTTCAAGTTTGCATTGCCCGCGACGGAGACGGTGCTCTACAGCTTCCTGGGCGGCAGCGACGGCAACGACCCGCAGGGCCCGCTAACGCTGTATAAGGGCCGGCTCTACGGCACGACGCACAGCGGAGGCGGCACCGGCTGCAGCAGCGGCGTCGGCTGCGGCACGATCTTTAAAGTGTCCCCGTAACGTTACTTGGGTAAAGGCACGCCATGACGATCCCTTATCCCGAAGACCCCGGTATCGATCCGAACAACACCGAGGAGAGTCCGATACCGGATCGCGACAACAACGAAGATGCCCCGTACGAAGACGGCGATGACGATGACGATGGGGAGGATGATTAGACCGCGGGGTGTGGCGTGCGCTGCGCAACGAGCTGCGTATATCTCGCGCGGGCGCGCTCGGCCTCAACGTGGTCGTAGGCGCGAGCGGCTTCCCGCGCCAGCTCTTCAAGCAAATCGACTTCTTCGGGATCGAGCTGCGCACCGTTGGAGTGTGCGCCGTAGAGCGTGAAGCTTACCAGTTCGTGGCGCACGGTTACGGGCACTGCGAGCGCGTAAATTGCTGCATTATCCGGATCGAGGTGCGACCGCACGTCGTCGAGCCAAACGATTTTCTCGTCAGCGAGCAGCATGCGTGCCAAAAGGTCGTTCGCGTCGAACCCTGGTGGCGCAATCGTCGTTTGCCTGGAGGTCGCCACGCCCTCAAAGCGCGCGCCATCCTGGGAACGTCGATAGAGCGCGGCTGCCGATAACTCGAGTGCGTCCGCCGGTATTTGAACGAGGCCATCGACGATCGCCTCTTCGTCGGTTGCATACGGTAGGGCCGAGGCGGCGCGGCGCAGGTGGCGCTCGGCGAGCCGGCGCCTTCGGAAGAAAAGGGCTTCGACGAGCCCTTCGACCCTGCGATTGATTCGATCGAGAAGAAAGCCGACCGCGATGGTCGCCAGCAGTTCGACGCCGATGGCGAATCTTCCGATGGCAACGACGCGTGCGAAGAACCAATCGAGAATTGAGACGAACGCGATCACGCCGACCGAGATGAGGCCGAAAACTAGAGCGCGGTTGAGCACGAAGTTGACGTCGAGCACGCGCAACCTGAAGACGGCGTAGGCGATGCAGATCGGCATGAGCACGACTGCGAAACCGATTACCTGCCCCACGGCGAAGGGCACACCCGGCACGTAGTAAACGGCGTAGGCCAAGAACGATACGAGCGTGCCGAGCGCTACGAAGGCGAATCGTTGGCGATCGCTGGGCGTGGCGGTGGCGAAATTCTTCGCGAGAATCAGACCCGCTAGGACGAAGGCGCCGAGCGGAATGATGGTGCTGGGGATTATATCCCAGTCGGGGATTGATTGCGACGTCGAATACGCGCGCCATTCGACCACGTATAAAACGTACGCGAGGGCGAGAAACGCCCAGACGTACGGATCGATGCGGCGCCGCCACCCTAGAACGTCGCCATTGGGGAATCGCAAGACGAAGGGCAGCAGTGGCAGAACGCTCCACGGGCCTAAGACGGTGCTTAGCACGAACGAGAGTCCGACATATGCACCCGGACTGAGCACGTGCGACCAATACATAAAAGCTGGGCTCGTGCCGAAATAGCCTACGGCAAAAACGTAAAACGACCACGACATGAGCGAGGGCCGCAGAAACACCAGCAGAAATGCGACGATTAGAAACACCGTCGGCGGTATGTATGCGAGCACTCCGCCGATCCGCTGCACTATTCCGAAGCCTGGATTCGATCGTGCGGTCAGAGTCACACCGTAGATCGTCGGGCCGCGCTCGAAGGTTAGCCTCTCGCGTTCGCCGGCGTACGGCGACCGTATACGCGAGGCGGTTTCGAAATTTCCCTGGTTCGCCAAACGATCGCCGGGACGCACCCCTGCGCGATCGGCCGGCGAGCCGCGGTCGACCCCGACGACGGTCGTTTCGCGAGCGGGCAGAGTAATTCCAAACGAACCCTCGCCCCAGTTCTCGGCGAAATCGACGTGCCCGATCGGCACGTAATAGAGGATGACCACAAGCAGCGTCACGAGGGCCAAAACGCCTCGGCCGAGCGGTTTACGCATTATTGGCACCCCTTCTGCAGCACGGCGCACCCGCACCCCTCGCCGGGCGCCGGAGGGGCGCCTCCCGTCGCGCGAAGACGACGGAAACGACTTCTGGGCCCGTGGTAATGCCGATGGGCAACGCCTTCGTGACGATGGGGTTGCAAAACCCGTGGGCCACCGGAAAAGCATGGCGGTTGCCGAACAAGCACACATGATCAAGGACAAGCGGACGTGGATCGCCGTCAATTCTATCGGTACGGCGGCGTCGCTTTTCGTCCTGATTTCGTGGTTTTTCCGTCCTCCTACTCACGAGCTATTTCCGCCGTGGTTCTGGCAGGCAGATGCAGCATTGGTTTGCGGTGCATTTATTTACAACATCGTTCGGAGGCTGCGCGGCCCGATTGAACCGGCGCGGTGGGCACACGGCATGACTGACAAACAGTTGTGGATCGCGAAGGGGTTCCTAATCGTAGTCCTCATAGGCGGTGTATTCTTCGTCACGATCTTGCGCTTAGCGCGACCCTAATTTCTACGCTTTCGCGCCCGGCGTGCCGGTAGCGCGCTCTGCGCCGCGGCGCCGACCTTGAAGCACTATTTTAACTTGTCGAAAGAGTGTGAAAGCCAAGCGGTCGAGCGGGTTGGCAGCTTCATCGAGGGCCGTCGCAAGCACGGTTAGTCACAGGTTGGGACACGGCGGCGCGGACGACGGTATAACTAAAAGCGAAAAGCCCTACGATGTAAGGCTTTTCAAATGGCTCCGGATGTTGGACTCGAACCAACGACCCGCTGATTAACAGTCAGCTGCTCTACCAACTGAGCTAATCCGGAATGACTGGCGTTGTCGGGCCGCCGACCCTGGTTCCACGGGTTGGGTGGCGTCCCTGCGTACCTGACGCCAACGTGACCGGCGGCCGCTCGGCTCGCGGTCTCGCCCGGGCCGGCGCGAACCACCAGGGCATGATAGCACTGCTTCTTGCCCTTGTCACGGTGGCGCAGGCCACTCCCGCGTCGGCGGCCGATGATGCTTATGCCAGGCACGACTATGCTCGAGCGAAGGTGCTTTACCAGACGGCCGTTAGCGCCGACCCGAAGGATTATCGAGCTTGGTTCCGCCTCGCTATGATCGGCATCGCGCTGGGCAATGCAACCGAGACGCTTGCCGATCTCGACGCCTTTTCGAAAGCTTCACCCGTTCCAGCCATCGCCTATCGCAATGACGCGATTTTTGCGCCCTTCCGCACGCTGCCTGGTTACGACGCGTTCGTCGCCTCCGTGGAACGCCGGCAATACCCGTGCCGTTTCGATCCGGCAGCGAGAGCGATGGATCGTTGGATCGGGAACTGGAACGTCACTAACCCCAGCGGTCCCGGTGGCTCCAGCGTCGTGGACCGCGCCTTTGACGGTTGCATCATCGTCGAACACTGGACCGGGCAATTCGGCGAACGCGGAATGAGTATCACGTCATACGATTCGCTAACTCACCGATGGCTTCAGCATTACGTCAGCGATAAGGCAACGACAACCGACTATTTTGGCACCGCGAAAGGCTCGTCCGTAGTGTTCACGGCGCCGGGCGCGACTCCCAACGCGAGAATTCGCATGACCTACGAGTTCCTTACGGACGGTCGGGTCGAGCAGCAATTCTATACCTCCAGCGATAGCGGGGCTACCTGGAGCCTCACGTCCGACCTCTTCTACTCGCGCAGTACTCTCTGAACCGTGAGCGCGACGGGCAAACCAAAGAACACCGCGTGTGCGATTAGTACGTTCAAGAGATTGGACGGCGTCTTATGCATCTGGGGTGCATAGCCAATTGGAACGATCGCGAAGATCATCACCGCCATAACGCCGGCCCCAAAAACCAGCCCCGACACGACGACGTTGCGCCTGACCGCCGGCACGCCGTTGAAGAGAACCGTAAAGACGATCGCCCAGGCTAGCGAAACGAGGAAATCCATCGCCAGCCCGATTAAGCCCGTTGCCCATCCGCCGCTAAACGCTGCGCTGCCGTATGCGTTGGAAGCATCCCACTGCAGCAGTTGCAGCAGGCACTGCATCACGGGAAGCCCGTTGGCGACCGCGCGCTCGACGACGAGATAGATGGTTATCGCGATCAAACCCACGATCGCGCCCGCCGCCGATGCCTTGGTGAGTCGCGCCGCCAACACTTCACAGCCAGGAACGATTCGGCATAGCCGTGCGTGACTTTTTGATATTTCTTTGAACGGCGGGCGTAAGGAAACAATGTATGCTCGGGGAAGGGGCGGATGATGAGGCGCTATAGCGAGATTCTGATTACGGCGATTTCAATCGTGGGCGCCTCGTCCGGCCTCGCCGGTGCCGTAGAACTGCAACCCTACTCGCACGTTTACTCGGTAACAGCCAATGTGGCGGGAAGGACCGCCGTCACCTCGCGATGGCAAGATACGCTCGAAGAAGTGACGGTCGCCGGGAAGGAGGCATTCCGGCGTACGCAGATTTCCTTACAGAGCAACGGCCGAGCGCGCACGTGGATCTCGCTCTTCGAGCAAGCCACGCTGGCGCCGGTCGCCGATACGTTTAATACCTCGGATGGTGAAATCTTCGCTCGAACGTTTGCCGATGGCTCGGCGACCGACTACTCCTCCAGCGGATTGACGAAAGGCCTAATGACGACCTCGAGAACGGCGCTGCCGCCGGGGTACAGCGACTTTAACGGCGGTCAGTTTGGTCTGGCACTGCTCCAGCTTCCACTGGCTCCAGGCTTCAAAACGACGTTAACGACGTTTGGAGCGACTGACGCGGCAATTCAGTACGTGCCCGTCGAGGTTCTTCGGCAAGAGCAGTTGCGAGTTGGCGCATGCGTTCTCCCAACCTTCGTTATTCGCGCCACCTTTCAGGCAAAATACTATCCCGACGAAGGTGAGAACTACATGACGTTTTGGCTCGCACAGCGGCCGCCGTACGTCGCTCGCCTCGTTACCGACGCGCCGGAAAAGCACCTGAGCGTCTCATTCGATCTCGGCGATACCGAAACGGCCTGCCCCGCTTCGCATGGGCCCAGCACGCCAAAAGGTCGCGTCCTTCCCCCTGCCTAACGTTCGCGACGAGATTAACGGAAAGTGCAGATCCCGAACGATGTCGACAACGCTACGGTCGAAGTCGCCGGCCGACGCGTCGCACTTACCAATCTGCGGAAGACTTACTTTCCGCAGCTAGGTCTGACCAAGGGCGACCTGCTGCGGTATTATGCGAGCGTCTCGGACGTTTTGTTGCCGCACGTTTCCGACCGGCCCATGGTGATGAAGCGGTATCCGCACGGCGTCACCGGCGAGTTCTTCTACATGAAGCGCACGCCGTCGCCTCGGCCGGAGTGGATTCGGACATGTCGCATCGAGCATCGCTCGGGTAACGTAATCGATTTTCCGGTCGTTGACGATTTGGCGTCGCTTCTCTGGCTCGTTAACCTTGGCTGCATCGATCTCAACCCGTGGTACTCGCTTTGTGACGATCCCGATCGGCCGCTCTACATACACTTCGATCTCGATCCGACGCCAAATACGCCCTTTGCCGTCGTGCGCGACGCCGCGTTGATCGTGGGGGAAGTGCTGCGCGGACTCGGCATGAAACCCTTGGCGAAAACGTCGGGAAGTAAGGGCGTGCACGTCTACGTTGCGATCCAGCGCAACCTAACGCAACACGAAGTCTGGGAGGTCGCCAAAGAAATCGGCCATCAAATTGCGCGGGCCTACCCCGACGTGCTTACCGCTGAGTATCGCGTCGCCAAACGCCCCGACCGCCGAGTTCTGGTCGACTACAATCAAAATGCCTGGGGGCGAACGCTCGCCTCGATATACTCGGTACGTGCGAAGGAAGCGGCGACGGTGTCTACGCCCGTGACCTGGGAAGAGTTGGAGGCCGGGTGCGAAATCGGCGACTTCACCATCTTCAACGTTCCGGAGCGTGTCGCCCGGGTCGGCGATCTCTGGAAACCACTGCTCGCTAAGCGCGGACGCTTCAACCTTGTTTGACTCGATTCCGATCAAGCCGCCGATCGAGCCGATGGAGACGCGCCAGGTCGCGCGCATTCCCGAGGGCCAGACGTGGAGTTACGAACCCAAGTGGGACGGCTTTCGCTGCATCGCCTTTCGCGACGGCGACAACGTCGAGCTCCAGTCAAAATCGGGCGAAACGCTGACGCGCTACTTCCCCGAGATCGTCGCGGCGTTACGCGAAGCCGTTACGCAGCGTTTCGTCACCGACGGCGAGCTGCTCATCGCAACGGAAACCGCCTCGGATTTTGACGCGCTGCTCCAGCGGATTCATCCGGCCGAGAGTCGCGTGCGGCGCCTGGCGCGCGAAACGCCCGCCACGTACGTCGTCTTCGACCTCCTGGCCGAAGGAAGACGTCCGCTCTTCGAAAGCCCCTTGAGCGCGCGCAGAACCCAGCTCGAAGCCTTCGTCGAACGCAACTTCGAAAAAGGCGAGTACGTTCGGCTTTGTCCGGCGACGAAAGATGTGGCGCTCGCCCGGCGCTGGCTCAAGGGAGAGCTCGCGCGGCTCGACGGCGTCATCGCTAAGCGCGACGTACCGTATGCCTTCGGCAGTCGCGACGCAGCCGTCAAAATCAAGCGCCGCTACACGGCCGACTGCGTGATCGGCGGCTTTCGCAAGTCGAAAGACGGAACGGTCGCTTCGTTGCTGCTCGGGCTCTACGACGACGAGGGGAAGCTACATCACGTCGGTTTCGTTGGATCGATGAGCGCAGCACAGCGCGAACGCGCCGGCGCCCTTCTTCAACCGATCGTCGAGCCGCCGGGATTTACCGGATCCGCGCCCGGCGGTCCGAGCCGCTGGCGCCGCGAGCAAGATTCAATCTGGTTTCCGGTGCGCCCGGACATCGTCGTCGAGATCGCCTTCGATCACGTGACGGGACATCGTTTCCGCCACGCAACGCGCTTGCTGCGCTGGCGCCCCGATAAGGCGCCACGCTCGTGCACGCTGGAGCAGTTATTAAATCCTACGGAATCGTGAGGTTTTCGGCGAGCTCGACCGTTACCGGAGTGCCGGCGTTGACGACGATCGGCCAGTGTCCTTCTTCGTAAACGTATCCTCCCAACGAGCCCGACTGCGACTGCTTGACCGTTGAAGGTCCGCTTCCGATCTGCATCTGCCACGCAACGGGCCCGGGCGTCACGGTGCCGTACGGAACGCCGGCCATCGGCGAAACCTGCTGTCGCTGCTGGTACTGCGCCGTCGGATTATACTGTTTCACCCGCCTGTTGACGACGTAGGCCGTGATGCTCTTCTGCTTGCCGTTGCCAAGCTGGATCGTCGTCAAGAAGAATCCAACGCGCCCCTTCGTTACGCCGGCCGGCTGGCGCACGTCGGTGATATAACCGATGATCTCAGATCCTTGCAGCGCCGGTTGCGAAGTGTCGACGACCTTCAACTTGAACTGATCGCCGTACCCAAGTTTCGACGAGTCGAGATGCTCGTCGAGGGTGCATTGAATCTTCGTTCCCGCCTTGATGGTTTGCGACGGTACGAACGTGGTCGCGAGCGCGGGCGCGGCGGCGGCGAGTCCGGCCGCCAGCGCTAGTCCGGTAAAAATCGTTTTAGGACGCAAAGTTTGGAACACGCAGATCCTCTCCTTGAAAAGCGGCTGCATCGCGAAGGGCGTCGACGCGATCGACGCGCTCCCACGGAAGGTCGAGGTCGGGACGGCCGAAGTGACCGTAGGCCGCCGTCTGCTTATAAATGGGGCGTCGCAGGTCGAGGAAGTGAATGATCGCCGCCGGCCGTAAGTCAAAGACCGCGAGCACCGCGCGTTCGATCCGTTCCTGCGGCACCTTTGCGGTACCGAACGTTTCGACGGCAACGCTCACCGGATGTGCGACGCCGATCGCGTAGGCCACCTGCACCTCGCAACGTTCGGCGAGCCCGGCCGCGACGACGTTCTTGGCAACCCAGCGGGCCGCGTAGGCGCCGGAGCGGTCGACCTTCGTGGGATCTTTTCCGGAAAACGCGCCGCCGCCGTGACGGGCCATGCCGCCGTAGGTGTCGGCGATAATCTTGCGTCCGGTTAGACCGGCGTCGCCCTTGGGGCCGCCGATGACGAAACGCCCCGTCGGATTGACGTAGACGCGCGTCGCTTCGTCGCGCAGTGACAGCGGAATAACGTGGTGGATGACGCGCTCGGCGATCTCGCGGCGGATCTCCTCCAACGGAATCTCCGGATCGTGCTGCGTCGAAACGACGACCGCCTCGACACGACGGGGGCGATCGTCCTCGTACTCGACGGTTACCTGCGATTTGCCGTCCGGGCGCAGGTATGGAATGTCGCCGTTTTTGCGTACCGCCGAGAGGTGGCGGGTGAGATTGTGAGCGAGCACGATCGGCAGCGGCATCAGTTCGCGCGTCTCGCGGCAGGCGTAGCCGAACATCATACCCTGATCGCCGGCTCCCAGCAGCTCGAACTCGTCGTTGTCGCCGCGCTTGGCCTCGATGGAGCGATCGACGCCCATCGCGATGTCCGGCGACTGCTCGTCGATCGAAACGCTTACGCCGCAGGTCTCGGCGTCGAAACCGATGGCCGAGCGAGTGTAGCCGACGTCGCGAACCACCTCGCGGGCGAGGCGTGGAATTTCGACGTAGGTTTTGGTCGTCACCTCGCCGGCGATGTGAATCTGGCCGGTGATGGCAAACGTTTCGACGGCTACGCGCGAGTACGGATCCTCTTTGAGCAGTGCGTCGAGCACCGCATCGGAGATTTGGTCGGCGAGCTTGTCGGGATGCCCCTCGGTCACCGACTCGCTGGTGAAGAGGCGCTTGTACGGCACGTTACGTTCCCTCGCTCCACGATGCGATGTACTTGACTTGCTGCGGCGTCAGCGTATCGATTTCGACGCCCATCGTCGCCAGCTTCAGGCGGGCGACCTCTTCGTCGATCTCGACGGGCACGTCGTAAACCTTCTTCTCCAGCGCTTCGTAATGCGTCGCGAGATAGACCGTCGCCAAGGCCTGATTGGAGAACGACATGTCCATGACCGCCGCCGGGTGCCCTTCGGCTGCCGCCAGGTTGACGAGCCGGCCATCGGCGAGAATGCAGATGCGCCGGCCGTCGTTCAACTCGTACTGCTCCACGAAGGCGCGTGGCTCGATGCGGCGCCGCGCCATCGCGCGGATCGAATCGAGATCGAGCTCGTCGTTGAAGTGCCCGGAGTTGCAGACGATCGCGCCGTCCTTCATCAGTTTGAAGTGCTCTTCGCGGATGACGTGATAGTTGCCGGTGACGGTGACGAAGATGTCGCCGATCTTGGCCGCTTCGTTCATCGGCATCACGCGGTAGCCGTCCATCACCGCTTCGATAGCCTTGCGCGGATCGACCTCGGTCACGACCACGTGGGCACCCATGCCGTTGGCGCGCGACGCGATGCCGCGTCCGCACCAGCCGTACCCGACGACGACCATCGTGCGGCCCGCCAGCAGAACGTTGGTTGCGCGGATGATGCCGTCGAGCGTCGACTGCCCGGTGCCGTAGCGATTGTCGAACATGTGCTTGGTCAGCGCGTTGTTCACCGCGATCACCGGATAGGGAAGAACGGCGTCGCGCTGCATTGCCTTGAGACGAATCACGCCGGTCGTCGTCTCCTCGCAGCCGCCGATCATGCGCTCCAGCAAGTCGGAGTGCTTGGTGAAGATGCTGGTGACCAGATCGCAGCCGTCGTCCATCGAAATCTGCGGCTGCGTGGCGATTACCGACTCGATGTGCGAGTAATACGTGTCGTGATCTTCGCCTTTGATCGCGTACGTGGCTATTCCGTAATCGCACAGCGCCGCCGCAACGTCGTCTTGCGTCGAAAGCGGGTTGCTCGCGCATAGCGCGATCTCCGCACCGGCGGCTTGCAGCGCCAGCATCAAGTTTGCCGTCTCGGTCGTGACGTGCAGGCACGCTCCGATGCGCACGCCTTGCAGCGGCTTCTCTTCGGCAAAACGATCGTGAATCTGCGCCAGCACCGGCATGTACGCCGCCGCCCAGGCGATACGCGCACGGCCGCTCTCGGCAAGACCACGATCTTTAACGCTTCCCAGCGCCGCGCTGCGCGGCTCGGTGGTTGAATCCAAAAGGGGCACTATCATCGACTCCTACGCGAATTTTGAAAGGCTCGGGGCCCTTCGCCGCATCATACGCTACCTCCGCCGCCCTTCGTTCGACCAACGTCGCAGGCTCGCGGTTGCGGCCCGCCAACCCATTGCACGTGGAGAGCCTCGGCGAATACTTGGAACAACTCGCCTCCCGGGAGGCGGTGCCCGGCGGCGGCAGCGCGGCCGCGCTGGTCGGCGCAGTCGGCGCCTCGCTGGCCGCAATGGTCGCGCGTATCGGGGCACCCGACGGCACGCTCGCGCGCGAAGCCGACGACCTGCGCGCGAAACTGATCGAAGCGCGACTCCGCGACGAAACCGCCTTTCGCGCCGTCGTTGCCGCACAAGCACTCTCGAAACGCGACGATTCCGAGAGAGCGGAGCGTCGCAAAGCTCTCGAGGCCGCGCTCTACGCCGCTGCGGAAGCGCCCCTGCACGCCGCATCGCTCGCGCTCGAGGTGCTCGAACTCTCCGAGCGCGTCTTCGAGGCTTCGACCCCGGCACTGGTTAGCGACGCCGGCTGCGCCGCCGAGTTCGCCAATGCCGCAGTCTTGGCGTGCGCCTACAACGTGCGCATCAATCACCGCTATATGAAGGATACGGCGACGATCGCCCGCCAGGCGGACACGCTAAGCGCTATCGAAAAGCGAGCGATAAAGACGTTAGCGCGGCTGCGCGAGCGGCTCGCTGCGGCCCTGACGTAGCGAACGCTGCTTAGATCGAGGTGTAGGTAGCGGTGGCCATTGCGCCGAGGACCTCTCCCGCGACGCGTCCGGTGTCTTCGTTCGCCTTCCCTTTGATAGTCCCGACGTAGAAGGCAAAGGCAACGTGGCGTCCGCCGCGCGTGGTCATGTAGCCGGCGAGCCCCTTTTGAACGAACTCGTCGTCGCCAAGGTAATCTTGGCCGCCGTCGGTTCCGGTTTTGGCGAAGACTTTTCCGCGCGCGACCGATTTGCGCCCGATACTCGCCAGCGTGCCGTCGACGCCGAGGATCGGCAGCCCGCGAAGCAGCAGCGGATACCATTGCTGCAGACGGACCCAAGCGAGATAGCGCACCATGAAATCCGGCGTAAAATAAGCACTGCTGCCGAGCCCGTCTTCCTGAATCGCTTGATTCACGTCGAGGCCGGCGCCGGCGAGCATCTTACTCTCCAGCGCAAATCCGGCTTTCAAATAGTCGCTCTTTGCATGCGCCAAATAGACGGCCCACATATACGGCATAAGCCCGGCGTGAAGATTGTCGCTTACTTTCAGCGTGATATAGGCGTCCTCGGAGAGCGGCGGCGAGACGTGGCTCGCGACCAGATTCGCCTGGTCGTAGGGGCCAACCGGTGCGGGCGCGGGCGACGCCGGCGGCACGACCGTCACTCCTGCGTCTTGCAGCGCCACGGTGAGCGCGGCTTGGGCGAAAAGCTTGGGTTCGGGAACGCGATATGCGTAGAGAATGCTCGGGCCCGGCGCCTGCGTACCGGTGATGGTAACGACGTGGCGTCCCGTCACGTCGCGGACGTCGTTGCTCAAGTCGATCGCGGCGTCGCTCTTTGGCGCACCGGTTCTGGCCTGATTGACGAAGCTGACGTACGGCGTCTGCGGCGAGACGGCGATGCTTACCGGATCGCCGGCCTTCTGCCCCGGCGTAACGGTGACGTCGACGACGTTATCGTTGACGACGATCGGGGAGACGATGACGCCGGTTCCGCCCTCCGCGCCCTGGTCGGGGAAGAGCGACGTATCGACGACGACGCTGCCGTCCACGCGCGAGATTCCGGATTTGCGAATCTGTGCGGCAAGGTCGCGCAAAACGGCCAGCGGATCGCCGGGGACGGCTTTGGTCTCGGGCGAGCCGTCGTACGCGTGGTCCTCGTTTTCGAAGGCGAGCGTGCCGTCGGGCTCGATGCGCTGCGAGAGATTCGGATCGCCGCCGGCTACCAAAACGAGATCGCCCCGCAACACGCCGCCCGGCTCGACCGGACCGGTGCGATACACCGGCGTCGTCCAACGGAAATCCGGTCCCAGCAGCGCGAGGCTCGTACCCTCGGTCAACAGCTTCGTCGTCGACGCCGCCACCATGAGCGTCTGCGCGTTGCGCGAGTAGAGCATGCGTCTGGCGTCGAGATCGTAAACCTCGGCGCCGACGATAGAGTAGCGCAGCCGTGGCGAGCGCATCGGCGACTCGATCGCCGCCGCGAGCGCGGCCGCCGCGACCGCCGCGATCATGCGAAGACTTCTACGAGTTCCAGGAAAGGCGCGATATCGTCGGCGTCGACGTCCATGCCGACACCCTTGGTGTGATAGCGGATGTCGTGAAAGTCCATCCCGCCGGTCATCACTAAATTGTAGCGCTTGGCGGTCTCGCGAAACTCGCGCGTATCTTCCGCCGAATGGAGCGGATAGAAAACTTCCAGGCCGCGCAGCCCGTGCGGAATCAGCTCGTCGATCAGCGAGCGGTCGTCGAGACGCCCGGGATGAGCTAGGACCGGAATCCCACCGGCCGCCGCGATCGTTTCGATGGCGCGCTCGGGCGTGGTATAGATCTGCGGAACGTAGCCCGGCATGCCGCCGCCGATCATCCGCCTGAAGGCGTCGTCGACGCTTTGAGCGATGCCCAGGCGCACCAGCGCCTTGGCGACGTGCGGGCGCCCGACCGCGTCGGCGCTTCCGGCTTCGTGCAGAACCTCTTCGAGCGAGATCGGGTACCCGGCTTCCTGCAGCTGCTTGACCATCGTCTCGGCGCGGAGGCGCCGTTGAACTTGATTGTATTCGAGCAGCTCGGTGATCGGGGATGGTCCGGTCGGAACGCCATAGCCTAGCACGTGCACTTCGTTTTTGCGCCAGGTCGTGTTGATCTCGATGCTGGGGATAAAACGCGATCCGGCGTACGGCACGAAGTTGCCGTAGGCGGCGACCGTGTCGTGATCGGATATGGAGAAGAGCTCGACCCCGCGCTCCTCCATGAAATCGACCAGCTCCTGCGGACTCAGCGTCCCGTCGCTGCAGTTCGTGTGCGAATGCAGATCAATCTTCAATTTGTTGAGCCTTTTCTTCTCGAGCCTTTTCTTCCAGCTTGCGGCGTTCGACCATCAGCGAGATCGCGGTGCGCTCGCTCTCGCCGATCGAGACGACCACGAACGACGGACTGCAGACCGCATCCCAGTGTGCCCCTTTCAAAAAGCCGCGAGCAATCGCCACGGCCTTGATGGCTTGATTAATTGCGCCGGCGCCTACGGCCTGCACCTCCACGCTGTCGCGTTCGCGCAACGCCGCGGCGAGCGCGCCGGCCACCGCGTTGGGGCTGCTCTTGGCCGAGACTTTGAGCGTCACGCCGCCGCTCATGCGATTCCTCGTAAGAAGATCCGCTTGATGTCGGCGGCTTTCCCGGAAGTGGGATCGATCTGGACGACCGCGCCGCAGAACTGCTTCTCGCCGCTCTTCTGCACGGTGAAACGCTCCGAGAATCCGGTAAGGAAGCGGTCGAGCACTGCTTTGGACTCCATGCCGATGACGCCTTCGATGGGTCCCGTCATCCCGAGGTCGCTGATGTAGGCCGTGCCGCCGGGAAGAATTTGCTCGTCGGCGGTCTGCACGTGCGTGTGCGTTCCGTAAACGCACGAGACGCGGCCGTCGAGGTAGCGTCCGAGCGCGACCTTCTCCGACGTCGCTTCGGCATGCACGTCGACGATGACGACCGGGGTTCGCGCGTGCAAGTCGGCGACCAGCGCGTCAACGCAACGGAACGGATCGTCCACCGGCGGCATGAACGTGCGGCCCATGAGGTTGAGCACGCCCACGGTCACGCCGTTGGCGGCAAAGGTCCCCGCCCCTCGACCGGGGACGGCCGGCGGGTAGTTCGCCGGCCGGATTACGCGATTGCTATTCTCCAAGTATTCTCCGAAGTCGCGTTTATCGAATATATGATTACCGCTCGTAATAAAGTCCACGCCGCTGCCAAACATCTCGTCGGCCGTTTGCGCGGTCAAACCGAACCCGCCCGCGGCATTCTCGCCGTTGGCGATACAGGCATGTACTCGATACTGCTCTCGAAGCAGCGACACGCAACGTTTGAGCGTTTCGCGTCCCGGCGATCCGACGACGTCGCCGATCAGGAGTAGGTTCAGCGTCGGGCCTTCTAACGGCGAGCCGAGGCCTTCGCTTTCTTCTGCGACTTCAGGAAGTATACGAGCACGCGCTTTTCTTCTCTAAATCCGACCAAACTCTTCGACTGTGCCGGGTCGCGCAGTGCCTCGACGGCATAGGCGGCGGCCTCATCCTCAGCTGCGGGGTCGGCTTCGAAGTGATCGTCCGGAACCGGATTAAGGACCAGCGCGTCGCCGCACCGGCCGCGCAGGAAGCCCGCCAGCAGCTCCAGCTCCTCTTTGGAAAAGGTCTCGGAGTCGCGCGTGACGTGCACGAAAGTCAGGCCGCGGTCGCCCTCGCACTCGACGAGCAGCGTGGCCGGCTCGTCCTTGGCAAGCGCGAGGAAACTGCGAACGTGGTCGTCGATGGCCTCGGCCAGCCTCGCCTGTGCCGCGCGATCGAGCCGCCGGCGCACCGCGAACGTGAGGCGCAGCGTGCGATCGGCGCCCGCGCGGATCGACGTCAGTTCGGGGAAGCGCACGAGCAGTGCGCAGACCAAACTAACGGTGTCGGCGTTCTCAACGAGTTGTCGCGTGGTCATGGCTGCGATCTTCTTTCAATGCTCCAATACCCACCGGCGTGCGGGTCGCCAAGGGGGGCAGGCTCAGTACGACGCGGCCTCAAGGTCTCCCCGCGGCCACGCCTAGAAAAGACCGCTGTGGCCTTACGGAAGGTTCCGGGCGCCCTGGCAGCCGGCTTGCTCGCCTCCTTAGCAGCCCATACAGCGCTCTTCGGCGGCAGCCACGCCATGGGCGGCGCCTACCACGAGTTCTTGCTGCAGGCGGCGCTGACCATCGTCGTGGGCGCAAGCCTACTCTTTGCCTCGCTGGCGTGGTCGGGCGCCAGCTCGACCGCCGATGGCAGCGTACTCGCCGCCCGCCTCTGTTCGCGCTTCCCGTCAGTCGGTGCCGTCGTCGGCTGCTCTTTGCTCTGGTACGTCGCCGGCGAGGCCCTGGAACGAAAACACGCCGAACCGCCGGTCGCCGCAGTCCTGTTGGTTCTCGCGATGGCGGCGTGGCTCGTTACACGACTCGGCTCCGGAGTCGCACGCCTGCTGGCGCGCGCGGTCCTCACCGTTACGCGCACCCCGTTCTCGCCGCGGCTTCCCATCTGGAGCCGGCGCGTCGAGCCGCGTCCCGTCTATCGTCGCGTCCGCTTGGCGCGGCGCCGTTTCGCTCGTCCTCCTCCGATCGCGTTCGCGTTGGTTTGGCGCGCTTAAGCGCGCTTATCGCACCGCACTTCTGAGGAGGCTCCATGGTTCGCATTCCTGCGGCGATCGTTGCCGCGCTTTTCGTCCTTTTTATCGCGCTGCCCGCAATGGCGGCAGTGAACGGATTGGTCCGCGGCACCGTCACGATCGACGGAAAGCCGGCCACCGGCGTACCCGTCACGCTCGAAGGCGAGGGTTCTCGCTTCACGACCGTGACGCGCTCCGGCGGCGAGTATGTCTTTTCCGAGGTTCCCTTCGGCTCTTACCGCCTCACCGTTGCGTCAAAAGGTATCGCTAAGTACGTCGTGATCGTCGAAGTGAACAGCGGCTTTGTTGCGACGGTCAACGTTCCGCTCTCCACACGTCTTACCGAGATCGCCCGCACCACGGTTACGGCGCACGCGGGCGTCGAGAGCAATCCGCCCTCGGTTCACCAGATCGACCGGTCGCAGATCCAAACCTCGCCGGCGCAAAATAGTCTCGATCGGATGTTGCAGACTCTGCCCGGCGTTATCCCGTTCTCGTACAACGAACCGGTCATCAACGGATTCCACGGGGTTACGTACAATATCGACGGCGCGCCGCTGCCGCTGGCCACCACCTCGAACTTCGCCGAAATCATCGATCCAAAGATCATCGACTCGCTCGAGCTTTACACCGGCGCGATTCCGGCCGAGTACGGTGGCGACCGCATGGGCGGCGTCGTCAACATCATCAGCAGCCGGCCTACCGACATCCCCGAGGGTTTCTACGGCACGGTGGAAGGCGGCGGCGGCAACCAATCGCAAGCCATCGGTCAGCTCGAAACGGCCGCGCGCTTTGGGGGCACCGAGGCTTTTCTGGACGCCAATACGCAATCCACCGCGCGCGGGCTCGATGCGCCTACATTTGACCCTATTCACGACAACGCGTCGCAGAGCGATCAGTTCTTTCGCATGATCACTCAACTAACGCCGCGCAGCACGCTGGCCTTCGATTACTCCAATCAACTGGCGCAGTTCCAGATCCCGATTAATACCGACCCGAATAATCCGTACGACCCCATCTACACGCCGCCCGGAACCGACGACGTACAGCGCGAGTACGATCGTTTCTCAAATCTGAACTACACGGTGACTTCGCAGGACGGCAACGGCGTCGTCCAGGTAATTCCATGGTGGCGCTCGACGCGCATCAACTACGACGGCGACCTTTTCAACGACGTCTTGGGCATCACGCCAGACTTCAGCGCCGACGCGCGCTGCGCGCAGTGCGGCACGCCGCTCGACGACTCGGGTTCCGGTTCCGGCTCGGGCTCGGGGTCAGGGTCAGGGTCAGGGCAGCTCCACAACGTCGGCCTGCTCTCCAACACCTACGCCAGCTATTGGGGCGTACGCCTGTCGGATTTCCGGGCCCTGGCAAACCACACGTGGAAGGTCGGGATCGATATGGATCGCGAGTTCCTCGTCGCGAGCCAAGCCTTCGCCTGTTATTACCAGGACGGTTGCGGTGCAACGTCGGGCGTACACGATCAGCCCTACTACTTGACGGCGCCGCCCGATCAGGGTCAGGCCGGCTCGCAGATCGGGATCTACGCCCAAGACAACTGGAAAATGTCAGACTACACGCAGCTCAACTACGGACTGCGCTACGACCACTCCACCGGATACACGAGCGGATATATGTTCGAGCCGCGCATCGGGCTCAATCTTTGGGACGGCGGCAAGAACACGTTCCACGCCTTCTACGGGCGCTTCTATGCGGCACCGTTGCTCGAGGACGTTCGTCAGGATTGCGTCTTGCTCCAAGGCTGTTCCGGCGAGCCGGTCTACGACCTCAAACCCGAACAAGACGCCTACGTCGAAGGCGGTTGGCAGTACGCGTTCAATCCGCAGTTCACCGGCTCCTTAAACATCTTCCGCAAAACGGTCGTGAACGTTCTCGACACCACGCAGCTGCTCAACACGCCGCTCTTTGCCGTCTTTAACAACTCCATCGGCATCGACAACGGTGCCGAACTACGCTTCCAAGACCGCCTGCCGAACGACAATCTCTGGTGGTTCAACTTCACGTGGTCCGGCTCGTATGCGGCCTGCGTCTCCGGCGCCACGTTCTTGTTCCCGCCGGACGCCAACGAACCGGGTGCATCGTGCGTGTCCCAGCTCGCGCCCGAAGACCACGACGAGACGGTTGTCTCCAGCGCGGCCTACACCTGGCGCTTCGGGTCGGGCCACCGCTGGTTCACCACGCTTCAAGGCAACTACGGGAGTGGTTTCCCCGTCGCGTTCGAGAGCGCGAACACAAACCTCAGTGGACGACTCCCCGCACACACTACCTTCGATATTGCCGCGGGCCGTTATCTGACGGCGGGACGCGCCGGTCAGGATACCGGATTAGGCCTCTCGCTTATCGTTAACAATATTCTCAACGACCAGTACGTCATCAAAGTTGCCAACGGGTTCAATACGACCCAAATCGCCAACGGCACCAACTTCTTGCTGCGTCTATCGGCGCCGTTCTAGTTTGGGAGGGTGAGTGTGAATGTCAATCGCGCGCAACGGCGCCAAGCGGGCCGATCGAGGCCGGCAACCGGATCGTATCGTTGGCTGGCAGCCGTCGCTACGATCCTCTTGCTAGCCGGCATCGTTGCCGTCGCCCTCGTCAACCGGCGCAGCGTCGAAAGCGCCAGTGAGGCTCCCATCTACGCACCCCTGAAGGTTGGGGCGGTCGCTCCATCCTTCGACGTCACGACCATCGACGGCCGCCGCATCGACTCCGCGCAGACCACCGGTCCGATGCTGCTCGAAATCTTCGCGACGTGGTGCCCGCACTGCCAAAAGGAAACTGCGACGCTCAACGACCTGCATCGGCATTTCGGAGCTAGGCTGGCCATCGTCTCCGTTTCCGGCAGCAACGTCGCGGCCGACCGCGTTTCGCCGGAGTCCCTTGACGGTATACGGCGCTTCGTCAGCGACTTCGGCGTGACGTATCCGGTAGCGTACGATCCCGGCCTTGCGGTGGCGAAACGCTACCTGCAAGGGGGATTCCCTACGTTGGTCTTCATCGACTCGCAAGGACGTATCACCGCATACGAGTCGGGCGAAGTCAGCTTGAACCGCCTCGAGGCGCAAGCAAAGAAGGCCGGCGCGCGCCCTGAGGCTACTGCTTCGCATTGAACTGAAGCAGGAACGTTCGGGGGCGCGCGTAGTGCGTGCCCTGCAGCGAGTTGTCCAGCGTGATCGCAAACGGATCGTTGAAAAGGTTGAGGATCGAGAGGGCGGCGTTGAGGTGCGGCCCGAGGGCGATGCCCTTCTCGACGTTAAAAACTAAGTGCGGCGGAACTTTGCAGTTTACCGCGTCGCCGTTGGCACAAGCGTCATCGTATGCGTACGCGTAGGCGGGCGGTCCGGCAACGATCTGCGCCGGGTCGCCCGCCGATAATCCGCTGCCATATTCGCCGTTGATCGAAAACCAGCCGCCACGACGGTCGTTGAAGATCCATCCGGCGTTCGACGTCCAGTGCTGATCGTGATCGGCCTGTGCCAGCCCCCATCCCGGCGAAACGTAATACGGCCGCAGCGCTCCGCTTGGCGTGGTGACGTAGCCGCCGAGCGTGCAGTTCTGTAAAAGGTTGGTTTCGCAAACGAGCGAGTTGAGTGCCGTACTATGCGTGAGCGAAAAATAGGCCCGCCCGTTGCGAGCTAGATTCTGCTGCACGTATAGGGTCTGTGCCTCGACCCGTCCTTCCGGAAAGTTGATGTCCTGGTGGAGGTTGGTCACGCCGATCTGCGTATCGTCGATCCAATCGGTTGCCACGAGGTGCATGATGCGAAAGCCGGCGTCGGCCGACCCGATCGGGAGATGACCGCCCGCCTCGTAGAGCGAGTCGCGTTCGGGACGGAGGTCGAACGTCCCGGGAGGAGGCGCATAATAAAGTTCGGCGGCCGTCGCCGGATTGACGTCCTCGAACGAAAACGGCACGAACAAGCGCCCGTAGTAGACGTAAAGGCTCGCGCGCGATCCGAAAAGGCGCGTCAGTTTGACGCGCGGGCTGAGTTGCGCGAAGCCGCTATCGAAGTTTGTGGAGAAGATTTGAAACGAGTCCGAGCGCAGACCGTAATCGAGTAGATAGTTCGGGCCGACGGCCCATGAATCGGCAACGTAGCCTTCCTGCTGATGCGCGACGTTCGGCGCCGTATCGATGGCGGTGAAGGTGCCGTTGGGATTGAGCCGGCTGTAGGGCTGCATCGTGATCGTATAGTTCTTCAAGATGGTGGACGCATCGTAGAGAGCGCCGGCCCGGATCGTATGCCGCGTCAACTTTATGGCGTAGTCGGCGTTGAACCGGTAGTCCCGGGCGGTGCGATTGGCATAGACTGAAAAGAGGCAATCGGTGAAGTCGATGCAGTTGGTCTGGCCTGGCGGGGGCTGGGGACCGCCGGCGGCGAGGTCGTTGCGCGGGTCGTTGGTATCCAGAATGCTGGAGTCCTTGAACGACGGCCCCAACTGCAGGCTGGCATTGGGTCCAATCGCGTGGCGGTATTGCAAGGCTAAGAAGGTATCGCTCTGATACTCGTTGTCGTCGGTCTCCGGCGGCATTCCGTTGGACGTGTCGGGCGGTATCTGGAAGGTTTGCAGCGAGTGCATCGCATCGAAGTTGATCGTGTCGGTGCCGTTCACGGGCAACGTAAGACGCAACAAGCCGTTGGCATCGCTCGTAGCGTTGTGCACGGCGTCGCGGACCGGCGGATCGAGACCCCAGTCGCTTTGGCCCAAAAAACTCGCCAGCGTCAAGGAGCCGCCATCGCCAACCGGCGTGTGAATCGCGACGGAACTCTGCTGCGCGGCAAACGAGCCGCCCGCCACCGAAAACGCGTACCCGGCAGGTCCGGCGTAGGCTTTCGTCCCGACGTTGAGTACGGAGGCAAACCGGTCGCCGTACTGCGCGGGATATGCGCCCTGCAAAACATCGAGGTAGCCGATGTCGGCAGGGTCGAGCTCGGTTCCGAGCACGCGATTGAGATCGGCGGGCAACTGAACGCCGTCAACATAATAGTTCAATCCGTTGTGATTGCCGTTGATGTGAATTTGCCCGTTGGAGCCCAGCGCTGCGGCGGGGAGCTGCGTCAAAATGCCCGGCAGCGTACTCCCGGTCGGCGAGCGGGCCAACAAGCTCGAATCTAGGCTGACGTCGGTTCCCGAACGAACGGCAATCGGATTGCGCACGACCGCAACGCGTCCGATTGTGTGGAGTCCCACGAGCGAAACGCGCAACGTTAGTCCCGCCGCCGTTACGTCGATGTCTTCGCTCGCTGCAAGCGCGCCTTTGTTCGCCGTGAGCACGTAACGCCCGACGGTGAGCGTCTCGAAGGCAAAGCGACCGCCGGAATCGGTTCGCCGCGTCAGCGTAACGTTTTCGCCTGAAACCCGTACGGTGGCATCGGCGACGGGCTTGCCCGCATCGTCGATCACGACCCCTTCGACAAAGATCGTGGACGCGGAGACCCGCGAGGGGAGAGCCGCGGCCAACGCCGCGACCAGCAGCGCGCACGCGGCGCCGCGAAGCAGCAAGAACATGACGTACTCCTAAGCGTGAAGATAGCGACGGCCGAAATGGCCGGACGTTCAGGCTGGGAGTAAAGGCGGTGGGCGATTACCCAGGATCACGACGAAGCCGGCGTACGCCGATTTGAAACTCGGTCTCGATCGGCGCGCCCGCGGTCGTGTCGAGGCGCACGCACGGCGCGACGCAAAGGCCGGCGCGAAATAGCGCACGATCCGTCGCCGCAGCGCGGCGACGGCGCCGGCGCCGATCGCGCTGGCTGCAAGTGCCGCTATCAGCCCGACGAGAAGGTCGCCTTTGCAAAGGGGGCAACCCTCGCCAAGCTGCGTGACCGCAAAGAAGCCGAACTGCATCGCTGCCGAGAGCGCCGCGAAGCGGAGGCCGCGAGCCCCGAACGGCAGCGCCGCCGTCATCAACCCGATGCGCCGCCGCCGCTCCGCGCCACCGGCGAAAAAGCCGCCGGCCGCGAGAAACACCCCCAACGCGCCGGCGGCCAGGGCCAGCAAGTAGGCGTGCAGCGGGGAGAAGGCGAGATCCGCGGCGTCGCGGCCCAAACCGGCAAACTCCGAACCAAAGTGAACCCCGATGCCGAAGGGCACGCAGAGTGCGAAATACAACAGGAGCGCCCGGCCACGGGTCATTATTTGCGAATCATTCGCAATTGTGGCGAGGACTCCTTCGGTCCGCGCGCCCAGAGAAGCTGCTCGCGCCAAAGGACTCGACCTCGGACCCGCGGGAAAGAGAATTTTGGAGCTGATGCACGACTTAAGCCGCGGCAGAATCGTCCTTACGGGAGGCGCTGGCCTGATTGGCAGCGCCATTCTTTGGGCCCTCAATCGGCGTGGTCTCGACGACGTTCTGGTCGTGGACCGCGTCGATCGGTCCGAGAAGTGGAAGCATTTGGTGCCTCTGCGCTTCGCCGATTACGTCGACGCCGACGAGTTCGAGCGCCGCATCACCGAGCCCGGGACGTTCGGCAAGATCGGCACGGTCTTTCACCTGGGCGCGTGCTCGTCGACGACCGAATCCGACGCCGGCTTCTTGCTGCGCAACAACTACGAGTACACCAAAAATCTGGCGCATTGGGCGATTCCACAAAGCGCGCGTTTCGTTTACGCCTCTTCGGCCGCGACCTACGGCGGTCTCGAGGCCGAGCTCTCCGACGAGGCCGATTTGCAAACGCTGCGTCCGCTGAATGGCTACGCCTATTCCAAGCATCTCTTCGATCTCTACGCCCGCCGCACGGGGCTGGAACATCACGTCTGCGGCATCAAGTACTTCAACATCTTCGGACCCAACGAAGATCACAAAGGCGAGATGCGCAGCATCGTTTTCAAAGCGTACGAGCAGATTCGCGAGTGCGGAAGCGTGCGGCTCTTCAGGAGCTACCGGCCCGAATACCGGGACGGCGAACAGCGGCGCGACTTCCTGTACGTGAAGGACGCTGCCGAAATGACGCTGCACCTCGCCGAAGCCGACGCCAACGGACTGTTCAACGTCGGCTCGGGTACCGCGCGCACGTGGCTCGATCTCGTGCGCCCGATCTTCGTCGCCCTGGAGATGCCCGAACGTATAGAGTTCATCGAGATGCCCGAACAATTGCGCGGCAAATATCAATATTATACGTGCGCCCGCATGCAGCGTCTGCGGGCCACGGGATACGACCGCCCGGTGGCGCCGCTGGCCGATGCCGTAACCGATTACGTTACTAACTACTTGGTGCCGCAGCGGCCCTTGGAAATCGGCGATCCCGCCGTTTCCGCGCCGCTCAAAGCGCCCTCTTAACGAAGGAAATCGATGTCACAGCCCACCCGCACCGAACGCCGCCGTCAGGCGCGCGGAAGCGATTCGCCTCCCCCGCGCCGCGATCCGATGCGCCCCGTCTACATCGGCGTTGGTGCGGCAATCGTGTTGCTGCTCCTTGCCATTGCCGGCTTTAACCTCTGGCAGAAGCGCACCATCCAACAAGCGTACGCCACGCCGACGCCGGCTGCCGGTGCGCCGACGGCGAAGCCGATTCAGCTAGCTAACGGCGAGGCGCTGGGCGAAAAGTACTTCAAAGACAAGGTCCCCGACACGACGCGCGGCGGCCGCGGACAAGTCGTCGACGGAATTACCTGCGCCACGCAAGAGTACGCGACGCTTCACGTGCACGCGCACCTGGCGATCTTCCGCGACGGCAAGCAGGTACAAATCCCCCAGTTTATCGGCGCCGCACCGAATCCGTCGGGCGCATGCCTCTACTGGATTCACACCCACGACGGCAGCGGCGTGATTCACGTCGAAGCGCCCGACCTCTCGCCGCCCCAAGGCGGTCCCTACACGCTGGGCATGCTTTTCGACATCTGGGGCCAGCCGCTCGACCGCAGCATCGTCGCGGGCATCACCGGCCCAGTCACGGCGTACGTCAACGGTGTGAAGTACGACGGCGATCTTAAAGCGATTCCGCTGAGCGCACACCAGCAAATCGTCCTCGAGATCGGCACGCCGGTCGTCCCGCCGCCGAACTACGTCTTTCCGCCGGGAGTCTAGGAGCGCGCCGAGGCGGCTCGCAGCACCTTGCCGATTTGCGCGCTCAACTCTTGGTAAGAAACCTCTCCGCTGCTGAGATACGAAACGCGTTTGTCGCGGCCGATAATGGCGAACGTCGGAAAGCCGTTCTGTAAATAGAGGTTCGCGACGTTGAGCAGCGGATCGTACGCCACCGGGTACTGAACGTTGAAACGCCGCACCCACTCGAGCACGTCGAGCTCCGACGCCGCCGACGTGCCGTCCATGGCCGTGCCGCTGCCGGAGACACCGACGAAGTCGACGCGCGACCCATAGTTATGGTAGAGGCGATCGATCACCGTCGTTTCGCGCTGGCAGTGCGGGCACCAGGTAGCGAAGACTTCCAAAAAGACGGGCTTGGTCACCGAATCGAGCTTGAAGAGTCCGTTGGTCGTGGCAACTTCGAAGGACGGCGCAGGTTGCCCGACCGTCGCCTTTCCGGTGATCGGCGAGCTCGACGCCTCTTTTACGCGACGGCTCTCCGGGCCGAAATGATACCAGAGCAGCGCGCCGGCAACGATGACGGCTACCGCTGCAATCGTGACGGCAATCAGCGAGCGTTGGTTCATGCCGTGCTCCGCAGCTTTCGATCGAAGGCCAACGCTCCGGGCGCTCCGTACGCGACGAACCCGCTCGCACCGGCGAGTGCGAGGTCGAGCGCTACGTGCGGCCAATCCGCGGTCGCAGCGTCGCCCGGGCCAAAGCAGCCGCAGTTCGCCGGAATGTGGCGCAACACAGCCGAGGCAATCACTCCCGCGTAGAGCACGAACTGCGCTGCGGCGATGGCCGCCGCGATGCGAGTAAAGAGACCGGCGATCAAATACCCGCCGAGCAACAGCTCGAAATAGGGCAGCGCTACGGCCAGCGGCCCGGTAATCGCAGCGGGAAGCAATCGGAAGTTGGCGATGCTCGAGGCCAGGTCGGCGGCGTGCCCGACTTTGAGCGCGCCGGCAACAACGAGCAACGCCCCCAAAAGGAGGCGGACCACCAATACAGCCGCGTCCACGCCCCTTTCGTTGCCTTCGGCCCGGCTCAACCCCTGGCAAGGGGCCGATTCTTCCGGCAGTGCGCGTGCGTAAATCGTCGTACAATACGACTATGCCGTTCCGGCTTTGCCTGCTCGTGCTCCTCGCGCTCACGCTGCCGGCTGGGTGCGCGAGCGGCCAACGGGCTGCCGACTTCACGCTCGTCGACGATAGCGGCGCGCGGTGGCAGCTCTCGCAGCAGCACGGAAAAGCGCTGCTGCTGACGTTTGGCTACACGCATTGTGAGGATACTTGTCCAGAAACGCTGGCCAAGCTCGTGCGAACCGCGCAAGGGCTCGGTTCGCGTTCGCAGCAACTCGAGATTGTCTTCGTCACCGTGGATCCGCGCCGCGACTCGCCGAGCGCGCTGCACCGCTACGTCGCTCGATTCGATCGCCCCGGCAAGGGACGGCTCGTCGCCCTTACGGGAAGCGCGCCGCAAATAGCCGCCGTCGAAAAAGCCTACCACGTGTGGTCGCAAGCCATGCCGGCTCGGCACGGCCACTACGACGTCGCGCACGGCGCGGCGATCTTCTTAATCGACGGAAAGCAACGGTTGCGCGGCGTACGGGACGATGAAGACTCGCAGGCATCCCTGACGCGCGCGGTGACCGCGCTGCTGGTGTGATCGCGTTACTCGCGGCCGCGGCTTTCGCGCTCGTGCCGGTGCACGGCGTCGTTCTCGACACGCTGCCCGACCACACTGCCATCGTGCGCACCGACCCGGTCCCGGCGATGCAGCCCGGGCACACGGCACGCTACCGCTTCTCGCCTCCCGCAGCGTTCGGCAGCGGAACCAGCATCGATGCTCTGATGGATTCGGCGACGCATCCGCCGACGCTGCGCAATACGATTGCGGCTGGCCGCTTCGCGCCGGGCTTGCCCGACTCGGCACGCGCGGTGCGCGTCGAGCCGGGAAGTTCGCTGCCGCCCGCCGAGCTGGTCGATCAAGACGGGCGCGCCGTGCAGCTCGCTCGCGCCTTTGCCGGAAAGACGCTGATGCTCTCCTTCATCTTTACCCGCTGCCCCGATCGCACGCTCTGTCCGGCCATCAGCGGAAAGTTCGCCTATCTGCAGGAGCATCTCGATCCGAAGCGCTTCGCCCTGGCCGAGATCACCCTCGATCCGCAATACGATTCACCGGCGATCCTGCGGGAATACGCATCGCGCTACGGAGCCAAGCGCGAGAACTGGACGATGCTGACGGGAACCGGCTCGACCATCACGCGGCTGCTCGACGCCTTCTCGGTAAGCTCGATGCGCGTCAGCTCGGCAAACTTCTTGCACGACGACAAGCTGGTTATCGCATCGCCGGGGGGTCGCGTCGCTACCATCGTCGAGACGGCGAGCTGGGATCCCGACGGAGCCCTCGCTCAGGCGCGCACGGTGGCGGGGATGGCAAGCAACCCTTTCGAGCGGTTCAAGCTGGCACTGATCGCTAACGCGATCGCGCTGTGCGGCGGCAGCCAGTTCGCCGGCATCGCCCTCTTGGAGCTCTCCCTCTTCACCATTATCACGGTCGTCGCGCTGCTGGGAATGTGGCTGGTGGCCCGTGTTCTCTGGCCTCGGCGAGGCAAAACCGAGTCGCCCTAGGCGGACCTTCCGAGCTGAGCAAGGAAGCGTGCCTCAGCGTATGCCTGCGTCGCCCAAGTCTTCCGAGAGCCCCACGCCGCAGCAAGCGGCGTTTTTGGAACGCGCGATCGAACAGTACGGCAAAGCGACCTACAACTTTGCATATCGTCTGACGCGCAACGAGGCCGACGCCCGCGACCTAACTCAAGAGGCATTTATCCGGATCTACCGGGCTTGGCGCAGCTTCAAGCCAGGAACCTCCTTCTTGTCTTGGGTCTACCGAATTGTCACAAATCTTCACCGCGACGAACTTCGGCGCCGTAAAGTTCGTTATCAAGAAGAGATCACGAATGATAACCAACCTCAAGAATTCGGGGGGGAGGGCGACTTGCAGTTCAACCGATCGAAGAGTACGTCGAAGGCTATCTCAGCGAGCCTCTGGCCAAAGCCCTCGAGGGTCTCACTCCCGAGCAACGCGAGATCGTTCTTCTCGCCGACGTCGAGGACTGCAGTTATCAAGAGATCGGCGAAATCGTCGGATGCTCGGTGGGGACGGTTCGCTCTAGATTGCATCGCGCCCGCGGGCAACTGCGAAAGCTGGTCAACCGCTACATGAAATCGACATCATGAACGAAATACATCCGAGCATCGAAGAGCTCGTCGATTACATGCACGGCGAGCTTGCCCCCGAACGCGACGCTGCGGTTCACGCGCATCTGGTCGACTGCTCCTCATGTTCGCGGACGCGCGACTCCGAAGCCTCGCTCACCGATCTGCTTCGAGCGCACGCCAACGCCGAGGAGCGCGACCTGCCGCCGAGCGTTATCGCGGGGATTCGCAACGCCGTTGCCCGGCCGATGCGGCCGGCGTGGTCGCCGCTGCACTTGCTGTTGCGCCCAGCCGTGGCCGTTGGTGCTGCCGCGGCGATCGCGGCGATCGTATACTTCGGGAACGCTGCATGGCACGCCGGGCCCCCATTGACGCGTATCGAAGCCGCGTATTACCTCGACAATCACACGGCGCTCGCCGCGACGACACCGTTCTCGCACGAACCGGCAATGCCGGTGACGCTGACCTCCGATTCCAGCACCGGCGAACAACCGGGCGATGAACCGCGCTAGTCTACTGCTCGCGCCGCTTCTGGTAGCGGCGACGCTGACGCTGGCGAGCGCGAACTCATCGCGCGGCGCCGTCGACACACTGCTCTACGAGGCCATTTCTGCTCCTTCGACCGTTTCGTACAGCGGGGTCGTTGAGTTCGTCCGCATCGGAAGCCGCCATGCGGAGGCTTCGGTCTATCGCGTCGAGCATCGCGCCCCGGATTTGACGCGGCGCACGTACACGGCGCCGTCAGCCATCTCGGGCGACGCCATCGTGTCGAAGGGTGACGTTACGTTCTCGATCGATCCCAAGCGCCGGCGCATCGTCGAGGCGCGCAACGACGCCCTCGACGACCAGGCGGCGTGGCGCGACAACTACGCGCTGATGCGCCAGAACTATCGCGCGGTAGAGCGGGGCGCCGAGAATTTCGACGGGCGTCCGACCGTCGACGTGCTTTTGATCAACAAGTACAGCCACCGGCCCGCCCTTCTCGTGCGCATCGACCGTGAGAGCAAGATCGTGCTCGATCAGCAAGAGTTCGGAACCGATGGTTCGATGATCAGCGATCTCCGGTTCGAGGCGGTGCGGTATGCGCCGGCGATTCCCTCGGGCGACTTCAACCTTCCTAAAGCGTATGCGGTCGTGCCCGGCCCGACGTTCGCCGAGCCTTCCGAAGACCCCGAGCGGGTCGCGCGCAACGCCGGCTTTGCCGCTCGCGAACCGCGCTCGCTTCCCGACGGCTTCGAAGCGGTCGAGGGCAACATCGTCGAGTTCAAGGGCGTGCGTACGCTGCACGTGCTCTACTCCGACGGCATTCGGACGGTGTCGCTCTTCGAGAACGCACGACCGACGATCTTGGACATGACCCAGCTCGCGCCCGAACCGCTCAACATCGGCGGACGCAGCGGCGAATATGCCCAGGACGGGGCGACCTCGCTCCTTTCCTGGTCGGATGGGACGCTCCACTACGCGCTTGTCAGCGATCTCCAACTGACCGATCTGCGCCGTATCGCCACCGCGATCGCGCCATAAGGCAAGGCCAATGAGAGAGGCCTCGCCGTTGCGGCGGGGCCTCTTTCGCTTTCGATCGCCGTCGAGCTCTAGAGCTTGATGTTGGCGGTTATGTAGAACTGGATCGGCGTCTTGGTAGAAGAGTTCAGCGCGGAGACGATGGCCGGCCCGAAGTTCGGTTCGTATGGGTACTTGCGGAACGGCTGGATCCGCGAACCGGGGTAACCCGGCGGATTGATCACGGCACCGGGGGTTCCGTACGGAGCCACCGGATAGATCGTGCCGCCGACGTTGTTGTAGGCGCAGATGTTGCCGTCGCTAAACGTCCACGGCGTCTGCGATCCACCCCAACAGTAGTTCACGATGTTCGTCAGCGAGCCGACGACGGTGATCCGCGGGCTCACGTCGTAGGACATCTGCAGGTTGGCGATGATCTCGTTGGGTTGCGTGTAGGAACCGATGCCGTCGTACGTTCCCGTAAATGGATTGGGAATATACACGACGTTGGGGCACCCCGTCGCATTGTACCGGTCGCCGAACAACGGCTTGCCGCAGCCGCTTGCCGGGTCGATCCCGGCTTCGGCAATCGGTTCGCCGTATTTGCCGCCGCCTTGGAACTGGACCGACGGCGTAATCGCGTACCGCGAATGCCGGTAGTTGAGCAGCAACGTACCGACGTATGGCGATCCGAAGCCTTGCGCGGCTAAGCCCAAGGCGCCTGGGAACGTGTCGTACGTCGGGAACGTCTGCGTGGTATCGACGAGCGCTTGCGGCGCTTGGTTCCAATAGGGATTGGCGATCCAACCATTCTTACACCCCCCGCCGGGAAGGCCGGGCTTGGGAATGCCCTTGCTGTTATAGCAGGCGTTGGCCGGAAGTCCGTTGGTCGTACTTCCGCCGCACATCGTGTTGGACGCGCCCGGATGGTTCGCACAGTACTTGGTATAGGCGTTGTATTGCGCGATCGAGTTGTTGATCGGAGCGAGCACCGTCGTTCCCGAGGCTCCCGCTGCGATCGGCCCGTAGCGGATGTACGAGTTGGTGTAGGCAAAGGAGAACAACCCCGAAATGCCGTCGCGCGAGAAATCGCCCTTCTGCATCTGAAACTCGACGCCTTCGCTCGTTTGGCTACCGACGTTGAGGCCCGAAACGAAGCCTTGGATCGGGTTGAGGAAGAACTGCTGAATCTGGTTCTGCGTCTGCCGCAAGAAGGGCGTCAGCTTGAACGAGAGATCGGTGTTCTTAAAGTGATGCTCCCACGAGAGGTCGTAGTTGAGCGAGGTCGGCGGCTGAATCGGATAGCCCGGAGTGTTGCGCCCGAACGCTAAGAAGTGCGAGCCGATATAGTCGGCGAGATCTTCTTGGCGCGTGTTGTACTGTTCGAACGCGGTGTTCGGAGCTTCGGTGTACCGCCCGTAGGAGAAGCGAAACACGTCATTTGGATTCGACGTGTACGTGCCGCTGATGCGCGGCTGGTAGATATTGAAGGTATAGGACTGCGACGGAACGTTTTGGACGTTGGCCGTATGCGAGCCCGAGGGGCAGGTCTGTCCGGGACTTGGATTCGCAAACGGCGCGCCCGTCTGATTGTTGACGCAGTTGTCGAGATTGTAAGCATTGAACCAAAACGCGCGCGCCGCCGCCGATCCGCCTAGCGGCGGGACGAGGGTGTTTTGCCCCACGAAACCGTAGCTGTCGAGGCGCAGGCCCGCATTAATAAGCCACTTGTCATTCGGCCGGTATTGATCCGTGATCGCGGCAGAGTAGAAAGTAGGTACCGTGCCGCTATAGGTGCCGGCAAGGCCGTTCTCGGCGATCATATAGGTGCAAGCACCGCCGTATTGCGGCTTGCCCGGGATCGCGCAGCTTCCTAAAGGTGAACCGACGTTGAAGTTAGGACCGAGCGCGATCGTGTTCTGATGGCAGTTCACGACGCCCGAGGAGCTCCCGTACGGTGCGAAACAATAGCCGCCGTACGGATTGTCGGCATTCACGAGGACCGCCTGATTGCCGTTGACGCCGTAGAAACCGTTGTTGTCACGCACGATGTTTGCGCTCGTGTACGATCCTTGGACGCTCAACAGGTTTTGCGGGTCGATCTGATCCTGAAACTCGGCGCTGAGGCCGCGCGTGTGCGTGTTCAGCTCGTAGTCGGGTGCGTCGGGACATACGAAATTGCAGAAGCTCGTGCTATACGGTCCATTGAGGAACCAGTCGCTGTAGAACGTGTAGCCGTATAACCGGAGGTAAGCCGTCGAACCAAAGTTCTTGGTGTATTGCAGCTTCACGATGGCGGTATCGTTATACGAATTGTCGCGTGCCGCCGAGGGAATCGGATTGGGATTGGAAGGCGAGCCGGTGTTGGTTCCGCTGGGGAACGTATAGGGACGGACGCAGCTCGCCAGCGCGTTGAGCTGCGACGCGCTGTACGTGCGTCCGATCGACTGGTTGCAACCCCAGGAGTAAGTATTCAGCCACGTTACCGGCAGCGACGAACCGTAGGGCACGCTGCCCCCCGAGAAAAGCGAGTTGAGCTCTCCGTTGATTAGATTCATGCACGCCGTTCCGCTCTGCGCGGCGGCGCCCGTGCAGAATGGGGAAGCCACGTCGTTACCGGAGAGATAGATCTGATTCTTCAGCGCCTCGTCGGTGTAGAGGATCTGAATGTCGTCGCGGCCGGCGTCACGATGATGGGGAATGGCGATGTGCACGTTGGCCACGAGATTGCGAGCGTAGATCGTCGCAAAGTTGGCGTAGTTGCCCGCGGGTCCGAGCGGAAAATAACTGTTGCCCGTACCGCCATAGTAAAGCGACCAACCAGGGGCAAATGGATTGCCGTAGGCACCGCCGACGATGCCCAGCGGCGCCCCGAGCCAGTTGTCGTACTCGGATCCGTTGTTCATGTTGACGTAGTTAGCCGCCTGATTCGCACCGGCAACGCCGATGTAATACGAGAAGAGGCGGTCGGGAGTCGCGCCGCCGATCTCTATCGAGGCGCGATGATAAAAAGTCGGAACGCCAATGCCTAACGAGCCCGTTGCGAAGCCCGGGTAGGTTCCGGTCTTGATGACTTGATTGATAAAACCGGAAAGGCCTTGTCCTTCAGAGTTGGCCGGATTGGCGCCGGTATAGACTTGAACCTCGGCATTGCCTAGCGAAGAGGCCGAACTCGAAGCGTAGTTGTCGAACGAACGGTTGACGGGGACGCCGTCGAATTCGTAGCCGACTTGGTCGTAATCGCCGCCGCGAATATTGACCGTGGCGTAGTATCCCGTTTGGTTTGGGATGACGTAGGCACCCGGAACCGTCGAGATCGCCGAGTACGCTTGATTGATGAGTCCGCCGCCGCCCAGCGCCGCAGTCGCCGCTTGCGTGGTGGCGTTGATCGAATAGACGTCGGCGGTGGTTCCGGACTTGACCAGCGAGCCGGCCGCGGTAGACGTTACGTGGGCAATGGTGCGAAGCGCCTTCGGTATGCGCAGTGAAACGTTTTGCACCGTGTCGGCAAAGACGATTTCACCGGGCACGCTCGTCGATTGGTAACCGCTCTTCGATGCGGTCACCGTATACGTGTCCGGAGCGAGCGTCAAGAACGAAAAATGCCCCGCGGCATCGGTCGTGACGGTGGCCGATTGCGAGGGGCTTGTAGCGGTGACTTCCGCTCCCGCGATGGGAGCCGACGTCTCGGCGTCGAGGACCGTACCAGTCAGACCGCCCGTAACGCCTGCCAGTGCCCAGGTTTCCTGGCAAACGAACGCAACGAGCAGCACGAACGCCGTGGCGAGATGCCGGAGCGATCTCCTCATGATTCGTATCTCCTCGAGTTTTCAAAAATTGCATACGGGAATTGCCAATGCGGCGTACCCGTTGCTTAATCGAGGCTACTTCTCAGGGCTCGCTCAGCTTCCTTGAACGAGCGTCAGGCCGTCCAGCGTCGCGCGCGCCCGCGTGGGAATGGCGCTTGCTTCGGCCGCGCTCCGCGGCGGCGCGCTGGTTGCCCCGGAAATCTCGGCGATTGCCGCGATCGAGTTCTCGATTGCGTCGAGGTCGTAACCACCCTCGAGAACGTAGGCGACGCGGCCGCCGCAGTATTCGTCGGCGACGCGGCGGATCGCGGCGGCAACCGGAGCCGCAGCCTCGACGCCGACGCCGAGGTCTCCGACCACGTCGCCGGCGACGTAGTCGAATCCGGCGCTGACCAGTACCGCGTCGGGACGAACGACCTCTGCGACGAGCGGCAGCAGGCGCTCCCAGACCGCGACGAAGCCCTCGGTCGAGATTCCGTCGACGGGAAGTGGAACGTTGGCGACGAGATCGGCGCCGATAGAATAGCTGCGCGTGCCGGTTCCCGGATAAGCCGGATGGGCGTGCGTCGAGCAGTACGAAAGCCCGGCGCCGGCGACGGCTTCGGTACCATTGCCGTGATGATAATCGAAGTCGACGACCAAGATGCGGCCGCCGTGCGCGGCTTGGAGCGCCCGCGCGGCGATGGCTACGTTGTTGAAGAGGCAAAATCCCATGCCTCGATCGGGTTCGGCGTGATGGCCGGGCGGCCGCACGAGGGCAAAGGTTGTCTCGCCGTTAGAGTAGGCGTACTCGGCGGCAACGATCGCGCCGCCCGCCGCGCGCCGAGCGGCACGCCGCGAGCCGGCGTCGACGACGGTGTCGCCGGTGGAAAGAGAGCGCGCGCCCGTTAGGCCGGCCGTTTCTCCTTCGACCAGCTCGACGTACGATCGAGCGTGCACTCGCTCCAGTTCTTCATCGGAGACATCGCGCGCGGCGATCGAGGCGGCGAGCACGCCGCGGCGCGACAGGCGCGCGCCAACCGCGGCGACTCGGTCGGGGCGTTCGGGATGCGCTACGCCGCGCAGATGCGCGGCGTAGAGTGGATCGGTGACGAACTTCAGGCGCCGTGCTTGGAATGACACGACTGCGCCGCGGCTTGCTGCACCGTCGTGTAATCCTTCGTCCCCTTCTTCATCATCGGCAGAAGCCGCTTGTAGGTCGCCTGCGCTTTGGTGCACTGATTGGAACCGGCGTACGATTTTGCGGCCATGTAGAGCAGGGGCGGGTTGGCGTTGAGATAACCCTTCGCGGCCTTGTCGAGGGCGTCGAAGATTTGCGCCGCCTCTTTATAGTTGCGCAGCTCGAAGTCGGCGCCCGCAACGCACGAGAGCGTCGCCGGCGAACGCTGAATTTCGAAGCTCTTGCCGCAGGCATCGCGCGCACTCGAGTAGTCGTGGACTCGCGAATAGGCTTGGCCTAAAAGCGCGAAGCCCTGTGCGTCGGGCGAGATCTGCGTGTACTTCTTGAGATAGGTCACGCTGTCGTTGAGACGCCCCATCTGCATGGAAGCCTCACCGATGCCCATCAGGGCACCCGGCGTCGAGGGATCGAGGGCCAAGGCGGCTTGCCACTGCGCGATGGCCTTGTCGTATTGATGCTGCGTCGCGAAGTAGTCGCCGTAAGCGACGAAACCCGCCGGGACTTTCGGAAACTGCGTGACGATCTGCTGCAGGACGGCTACGCCCTGCGAGTCCTTTTTCTCAGTGATGAAGTAGCTCGCCTTGCGAATGAGAATTACGACCTTCTCGTCGTCGGTCGGCGCCTCGACGACGGCGTCGTCGTAGGCGGCAGCCGTTCGGATGTCGTCGTGCTGGCGACCGTAAAGATCGGCCTTAAGGACGAGCGCCTGAACGTTGCGCGGATCGATCGCGAGCGCGCGGCCAATCGTCTGCACCGCCATGGGAATGTTATCTTGCTGTGCGTAGGTGGTTGAGATCTGGAAGATCGGTGCCGTGTCTTTAGGGTTGAGGACCAGCGCCGCTTCGAACTGTGCGCGCGCATCGTCGAAGTGCTGCTCCGCTGCGTAGACGGCACCCAGCGTCATCAGCGCCCCCGGGTCGTTCTTATTGAAGGTCACGGCGCGTTTGGCGATGCGCTCGGCGTCGTTGTAGCGTCCGGTCTTGAGATAGACGTCGGCCAGCTGCGCGAGCACGCCCAGATTGGTGGGATCCAGGTTCGAGGCTTGCTCCAGGTCGTAGGTTGCCGCGGCGGCGTTACCCATCTGCTCTTGAGCCAGGCCGTCGTAATAGTAGACCTGCACGGTTTTGTTACCAAGCTGCAACAGGTGCTGCGTGTACTGCAGCGTGATGTCGGGCCGGTTGACTTGCAGATACTGCGCCGCGAGCTGGGCCATGGTCATCTGATCGCTCGGGTTCGCCTTCAGCTTCGCGGTGAGACGTGGAATCGCGACGTTCGGCGGCTCGGGGCTGGCCGTCGGCAATGCCGACGGCGACGGCGAGGGGCTCGGCGTGGCTTTCTTGCCGCCGAAGAGCCCCGCCTGGGCCGTAGGCGTCGTGGCCACGATGCCAACGACAAAAGCGAACGCGATCAGCGCGATAAGCGAAATACGTTTCAAGAGACCTGTCCTTTAGATGATTCAATCATTTTCGTAAGCTCCGGCACGATGCGAAACGCATCGCCGACCACCAGCAAATCGGAAAATTCGGCAATTGGCGCAGCCGCGTCTTTATTGATCGCGACGATCGTGCCGGAGGCCCGCATGCCGACCTTATGCTGGATGGCACCGGAGATACCGACGGCGATATACAGATTCGGCGTAACCGTCTTTCCGGTTTGACCGATCTGCAAGTTGTAGGGAACCCATCCGGCATCGGCCGCCGCTCGCGATGCGCCGACGGCTCCACCAAGCGCACGGGCTAATGGCTTCAACAGCGTATCGAAGGGTTCCGGCCCGCCGAGTCCGCGGCCGCCGGCAATAACCACCGGCGCTTCCTCGAGCGCTAGCTCGCCGGCGCCCTCTTCGACGTCTCGCTCGACGTGCGCCACGTACTCTTTGGCGGGCTTCTCGAGCGGCCGGATCTCAGCGCCGGCACCGCCGGTCGCAGCGGCAAAGGCGTTGGGACGGACGGTCACCACGCCGTATTCGCCCGGACGAAGCGCGCACTCGGTTACCATGGCGCCACCCAGCTTGGGCGAAACGCAAACCACCTCGCCGCCCTCGATACGGACGTCAACCACGTCGGCGACGATTCCGGCGCCAAGGCGCGCGAGGATACGGCCGGCGACGTCGCGGCCGGAGAGCGTGTTGGGAATTAGCAGCAACGACGGTCCGGCACTCTGCGCGGCGGCTTGCAGATAGTCGACGACCGGGTCGAGCACGAACGCGTCGACCGCCGAATCCTCGTTGACGTAGATTGCGTCCAGCGGATATTCCCGCAGACGCTCGGCCAGCTCGGCCGCGCCGGGACCAAGTACCACAGCCGTGGCCTTCCCGCCGAGCGCGTCGGCGATTCGCCGCGCCTCGCTGGCGAGCTCGTAGGTCACTTTGCGCGTCGCGCCTTGACGGTGCTCGACGTAAACCAGGACGTTTTTCACGATGACGCCCTCAGACCAGTCGCTTCTCTTGAAGAAATTCGAAAATCGCCTGCGCGCCGGCAAACCCGTCGGCGGCTTCGAGCGTTCTCCCCTTACCGCGGACCGGCGGCGGCGCGAAACTGCGCAACTCCGTCTTCGAGCCTTGCGTCCCGACCGGTTGGTCGAGCCCAAGATCGCCCGCAGAGAGCGTGGCGATGCTCTTTTTCTTGGCGCCCATGATACCTTTGAGCGACGCATAGCGCGGCTCGCCGAAGGTGAGCGCCGTCGTGAGCATCAACGGCAGGGGCGCTCGCACGATCTGGTAGCCGGCGTCCGTCTCGCGTTCCACCTCGAGGCCCGCGCCGTCGATTTCCACCTTGCGCGCGTTGGTGACGCAAGGAAGGCCTAAGTGCTCGGCGAGCGCGGCCGGCACCGCACCGGTGCTGCTGTCGTCGGTCAAGCCGCCGACGACGAGCAAATCGAAGTCGAGGGTGCGCAGTGCTGCGGCCATCGCGTAGGCAGTGGCCCAGACGTCGCTTCCTTCGAGCGCCGCGTCGGTGAGCAGCACGGCGTCGTCGGCACCCATCGCCAGCGCTTTTCGCAGCGTCTCTTTGAGGCTCTCGGGCGCCATCGAAAAGACCGTTACGCGCGAATCGCCGCCGGCGCGTTCCTTCAGTTGAAGTCCGGCCTCGAGTGCGTACTCGTCGTAAGGATTGAGAACCGTCTCCACGCCGGTGCGCACCAGGCGTTTGGTTTGCGGATCGATGCGCTTCTCGGCATTCGGATCCGGAACGAGTTTAACAGTCACCACGATCTTCACGTGGTTCCAGCGACCTCCGTCGGAAAGGGCGGGGGAGGAAAGAACTGGGGCACCTTGGTGGTCTCTGCCCTCCGGACCTGCCGCCGCCCTGAAGGTTGCACCCGTTGCGCTGCGAACCGCCCGCGGATGCCGCGCCTGATCCTTGGGCTAATCTGCTTCACCCTGTTAGCGCCCGCCACGGCCGGCGCCCAAAACGCTCAGCAACGAGCGCCATACGCGACCGAGCGGCAGCCGGTTACGCTCTTCGTCGACGCCTCGCGCGCGGCCGAGGGATTGATGTTCGTGCGCGAGCGGATCCCGGCCGCGCCCGGCGACTTTACCATCGTATATCCCAAGTGGATTCCGGGTGAGCACGGGCCGACGGGACCGCTCAACGACCTCGCCGAGCTGAGAGTCTCGGCGAATGGATTGCCGCTAGAATGGCATCGCGACGGGATCGATCTCTACGCCTTTCACCTGACCGTGCCGCCTGGGGCTACCAGCGTAGACGTTAACTTTACGGTACTGATGAATGCGCCCGGCGATCATATGTCGTCGCACTCGCTTGCCGTTTTGAACTGGAATCGGGCGCTGCTCTATCAGGAGGGCATCGATTCACGACATTATTTCGTCAAGCCGGCTATTGCTCTGCCCACCGGATGGGACTATGGAACCGCGCTCCGCGGCGCATCGCGCAGCGGCGACCACGTGGATTTCGACGTTACGCCGCTCGAGATGCTGGTGGATTCGCCGCTCGACATGGGAGCCTTCGTCCGGAAATGGGATTTATGGCGAGAAGGCGCCGCGTTCGTTCAACTTGACGCCTTTGCCGACTATCCACAGAACCTCGATATCCCGGCAAAGCTGCTCGAGGCGTACCGGCGAGTACCGGCCGAGGCCTTCGCGCTCTACGGCTCGCGGCATTTCGAAGATTATCACGCATTGCTGACGCTCAGCGACACGGTGGACTTTCAAGGCATCGAGCATCACCAATCGAGCGACAATCGCGCGCCCGACGACTTTCTGACCGATCCGGCCGATTCGATCTCCGACGGCGACCTGGTTACGCACGAATTCTCGCATTCGTGGAACGGGAAGTACCGTCGCCCGGCGGACCTGACGACGCCTAACTTTCAAGTTCCGCAGAAGACCGATCTGCTTTGGGTCTACGAGGGCATGAATCAATATCTCGGCGACCTGCTCTCGTTTCGGTCGGGCATTCGCGAGCCCAGCCAATATCCGGAGTATATGGCGACGGTTTACGCCGACATGGACTACGAAACGGGGCGAGCCACGACGCCGCTGATCGACGTGACGACTGGAGCGCCGTACTATTACGTCGCGCGCGGCGATTACGGACACATTCGCCGCGGCTCGGGGGACTTTTACACCGAAGGCGAGCTCGTATGGCTCGACGTCGACACGATTATTCGCCAGCGCTCCAACGGCGCGCGCTCGCTCGAAGACTTTCTGCATCGCTTCACCGAGCCGTCCACGACCGGGCCGATGGTCAGCACCTACACTCGCGACGACGTCGAGCGGCTGCTCGACGAGGTCGAGCCCTACGACTGGCACTCGTTCTTCCAAACGTACGTGTATCACGTCGCCCCGCACCCGCCGAGCGACGAGTTCGCACGCGCCGGTTGGCGGCTCGTCTACACGAGCCGGCCAAACGTCTTTCTGGCCGGGAGGCCGCCGAACGACCGCGATGTGACCGGATGGTATTCCTACGGTGCAAATCTCGCCGCCGACGGCACCGTACGAGAAGTGCGCGAGAACTCGGTGGCATGGAAGGCCGGCCTCGCTCCGGCAATGCGCGTCGTCGCGGTCGAAGGCCAGCAGTTCTCACCCGAGGTGATGAAGTACGCGGTGTTGCGCGCGCAGCATCGCACGGCTCCGATCTCGCTGATCGTGACGCAGACCGGCTGGTACCGGACGCTCGCGCTGGATTATCACGACGGTATGCGTTACCCGCACCTCGAGCGCATCGCCGGCACGACCGATATGCTCGCATCGATCGCCGCACCGCACGCAAAAGCATCGCCCTCACCCTAACGGAACCAGCCAGCCGCAAGCCGAAGGCCGTTTCATGGAGGTAGTACAGATGCTTCGTTCACGCATTCTCCTCACAGCACTCGCCTTCGCAGCACTCACGGCGATCGGGTCGGCCGCTTCGGCGCCCACGATCGTAACGCCGCAGAGTGCCAAATGGGGACCCACTCCGGGATTTCCGGGATGGGAGATGGCGCCCGTCGTCGGCGACCCGTCCAAGGCCGGCGCGTTTTACGCCTATCTGTTGAAAGTGCCCGACGGCGGTAAAGCAATGCCGCATATGCACGGCACCATGGAAACGGTCGTCGTGATCAGCGGCACGTTGATGGTCGGCTTGGGCGATACGATCGATACGGCGAAAATGAAGCCGCTCGGCGCGGGAAGCGTCGTATCGATTCCGGCGGGCGTGCATCATTACGCCATGGCCAAGGGTCCGACGGTGATCGAGATTAGCGGCATCGGCCCCGATTCAACGACGATGCTTCACAAATAAGTCACGTCGCGCGTGATCGCGATTCTGGGAGCGGGCGGGGCGATCGGAGACCACCTTGCCAAAATACTTCTGGCGAAGAATGCCGCCGTGCGTCTCGTGGCGCGCAACCCGAAACCAGTTGACGGCATGCAATCGCTGGCGGCCGACTTGTCGGATGCCGCGCAAACCCGTGCAGCCGTCGAAGGCGCAGAGACGGCCTGCCTGCTCGTCGGTCTTCCCTACGATATTGCCATTTGGCGCGAGTTGTGGCCTCGCATCATGCGCAATGTAATCGAAGCGTGCAAGCACTCGAAAACCAAGTTGCTGTTCTTCGACAACGTCTATATGTATGGCCGCGTCGATGCCCCGATGACCGAAGCGACGCCTTACCGACCGTCCAGTAAGAAAGGCGAGATCCGCGCGGAAATCGCTACGATGCTCATGGACGAGGTGCGTGCGGGAAACCTTCGGGCGACGATCGCGCGGGCGGCCGACTTCTACGGCCCGCACACCAAAAACGGCGTCCCCAACGTCCTCGTCCTGGAACCCTATGCAAGAGGCGGGACCGCTTCTTGGCTGGTCAACGCTCGCGTTCCGCACTCCCTAACCTTCACGCCCGACGCGGCGCGCGGCGTGGCCATGCTTATCGAACGCGACTCGGCGTGGAACCAAGTCTGGCATCTTCCCACGACGCCCGACCCACCCACCGGACAAGCGTTTATCGAAATGGCGGCCGCTGCGTTTGGCGTTCCGCCGAAGTATCGAGTCCTCGGAAAGCCGCTGCTCAGGCTGGTAGGTCTCTTCAACCCCGCGGTGCGCGAGTCGCTGGAGATGCTCTATCAAAGCGAACGGCCCTATATCTTCGATTCGTCGAAGTTTGCCGCCGAGTTCGGCCTCTCAGGAACGCCGTACGCCGACGGCATACGCGTCGCCGCGCAATCATATCAAAAGTAATTTCCATCTCGCAGCACGGTTTAAGCCTGGCGCGCTACCGTGCGCAGTATGATGGAAGAGAACCTCGAGTTTACCGTCAGTGCGATTCGTCGCTGGGCGCGCGATGAGATCGATAAGTTGCTTTACGACGGCACGCGCCCGGTGTCGGCCTGTGCGACCGTTGACGCCGCGGCACGCGAAGCGGCCATCGCGCTGGGCAATCGCATCACGCATGCCGCACGGATCGCGCAGATCGAGTCGCTCGCCGATTATTTAAGCCGATGTTTGAGCGGCGTTGCTCGCCATCACGAATAAAACCACGCTGTTCGGCGCACGCCGCTCGAGTCGCCCCACCGAGCCGGAACTAGCTTGACATCGATGGCGCGCCTTCCGCGTTGGGCTTTCACGCCCGACACCAAGCTTGCGACCGGCCGCAGCGTGGCCGCGTAATCGGCGGCGGGAGTCGCGACGCGACGGCGAATCAACACCGATCGATGCCTATTCTAGGAAGCAGCAATCCGGTATGTATCTGATTTTGAAACTGGTTCACCTAGCGGGCGTAGTGCTGTTCTTGGGCAACATCACCGTCGGCGTCTTTTGGAAGAGTCACGCCGACCGAAGCGGCAACACCACCGTCATGGCGAATACGATTGATGGCATCATCGCTGCCGACCGCATCTTCACCATTCCCGGAATCCTGCTCTTGCTGGCCGGCGGAATCGGCGCGGCGATCGTCGGCAAATACTCGATACTCGGTACGGGTTGGATCCTGTGGGCGCTGATTGCCTTTATCCTCTCGGGCTTGGCCTTCGGGCCGCTCTCCCGGACGCAGCGTCAGTTGTCGGTCGCCGCCCATACCGGGAACGTCGACGAGTACGATCGCCTTTCGAAGAGCTGGACCTTATGGGGATCGGTGGCGCTGCTGTTTCCGATCGTCGCCTTCGTGCTGATGATTCTCAAGCCGGCCAACTTGCCGGCTTTCCACGGCTGACGCGGGTTACGGCGCTGGCATCGTCGCGTGCACGCGATACCCGTCGATGGTTCCCTGCAGCTCCGCTTGGGCGTGACTGCCGGCCGTCGGCCAGGCCACATCGAGCGAGCCGCGGGAAGCATCGCTGAGCGTGAGCGACGCTCGCGCGCTTGCGCTGCGAGCATCGAGCCGTGCCGTGCCGCCGACCGCTAGATCTTCGGTCCAGCGAATGCCGTCGAGCGACGCGCGGTCCGTCGCGTCGGCCGGTACGGCCGAGTACGTTCCGCCGCGCAAGCCCGAGCCCCGAGTCAACCCGAACTCATAGGAACGTTCGAGAACGTCGGCCGCGGCAAGCGCCGCAGCTGCCGCGGCGCGCAGTTGCTTCACCGGCGCCCGATTGCCCTTTAGCGCCGTTGCCGGAGCAACGTTGTCGAGCTTCCGGGAGAACGACGGCACGAGATGAAGCGCCGGAACGCCCGCGGCGCAACGAGCATCGACCCTTCGCGTTCGCACGAATCGAAGGACGATCGACGACGCGCAGCCGTAGAAATCGTACAGCGCGGTTACGTGACCGGTATTGGCAACGATGACGTGCGTCGCGTGCGGAAAGAGCTCCGCAGCTCGCTCGCCTTCGGCCGGAGTGGTGATCGTATCCAAGTCGCCGTTGAGCACGAGCACCGGCACGTTGGGAAACTGCGTGCCGGGCGGCACCGGTTCGCCGGGCGGATGCTGCGGCGAAGGAACGGGCCAGGTCGTACAGAGCGGTACGTAGGCGTAGTCGATCGGGATGCCCAGGAACTCGTCGATCGTAAAGGGGGCGTATGTCTTTGGGGCGTTGATGCGACGCCGCTGCAAAGCGCGCTGCCATTGCGCTTGCCGCTGCGCCGGCGGTAGGCGCATGTCGTAGGCTTGCGGATTGTCCGAACAACTCGCCGCCACGAAAAGGCCTTGGCTGTAACCACGCGCGCGCCCGGCACCCTCTTCTTCGGCGTAGGCTTCGTTCACAAGCCGCTCGAGCGGGATTGAGTCTCGAGCGACATACGCTCGGGCCGCCGCATCGAGGTCGCGGTACGATAACGGATCGAGGCCGGCGGAGTCCATAACGAAGGCCGCCTGCGACGGCGTAACGCGCTGGTGCCTTCCGCGCAGCGCCGCGAGCAACGCCCTAATCCGGCTCAGCGAGGAGCCGGGCAGGCCGGCGCAGACCGGCGAACGCGCGCACGCCGCGTTGAAGGCGCGGCGTATCGCCGGTGCGCCGCTCGGGTACCAGGGATTGCCTCCCGTTACTTCGTAGGCGCCGTCAAGCACGATCGAAGCGACGCGATTGGGATGGCGTCCGGCGAATGCTTGCGCGAAAAACGTTCCATACGAATCGCCGTAGAGATCGACTTGGTGAATGCGTAACGCCGAGAGCACCGCCGCCAAATCGTCGGCCGCCAGTGCCGTTCCGTAGAGATCCGAGGTGCGTCCCAGCTGCTTCCCACAGGCCGTGACGTCGCGCAGCTTCATGATCGGCGCGTGCTGCAGCGGCCGGCAGACGATCAAGTGGGACCGGCCGGTCCCACGGTTGTCGACGAGCAACATGTCGTACGTGTCGAGGAGCGGGGCATAGAGCGCACGATAAATCGAACGCGATCCAATCGACGGGTAGCCCGGGCCACCCTCGACGGCCACGATCGTTCCCGCCGATCGCCTGCCGCCGTTCGCATGCGGCAACCACGCCAATGCAATGTCAAATTTCCCGCGAACTCGGCGCGCCGGATCGATCGGCACGGGCACCGTACCGCAATAATAGCCGTCGCCCAGACAGGGCTGCAAAAGAACCGAACCGACGCGTAAACTCGCGACGGCATTGCCGCCTGGGCGAGTTTCCAGCGGCGGCTGCGTCCGCAACGCGCTACATCCGGCCAAGAGCACCGCAATCCCAAAGGCAATATGCCGCACTATTGCGAGTTTCGCGCCGGGGCAGGAGCATCTTGGGAAAGCGAGCAAGCACGAGGAGACGTGATTCCGACCAGCGTCGTGGCGTTCACCGGAGGCCTCGTCTCGCGGGGCCTTCAGCGAATCGGAGTCCAAGGTCGCACCCTGTTGCGTCTGCGGGTAGCGGCGATCGTTATCTTGCCGCTGATCGCCTGGTTACCGCTGCTGGTGCTCACTGCCATTGACGGGAAGCTGCTGCCCGGCAGCGCGCAGACGCCGTTCCTGCTCGACCTTTCGGCGCATATCCGTTTATTGGCCGCACTCCCGCTCTTCGTTTTGGCCGCTAGAGTCGCCGAGGCGCGGCTGCTCCCAACCATCCAACAGTTCGTCGCGCGGCGAATCGTTCCCGAAGCATCCGAAGAGAAGTTCGAAGCCGCGGTCGCCTCGGCGTTTCGGCTGGGTGATTCGACCCTGGCCGACATTCTCATCATCGTAATCATTTATTTGGTGGATACGTTCATCGTTTGGCGCGCCTACACGGCAAATCCGGCGACGACGTGGTACGCGGGCCCCGCCGCCTCAGGGTCGCATCTCACGCCGGCAGGCCTCTACTACGCGTACGTTGGTTTGCCGATCTTTCAGTTCGTTTTACTCCGTTGGTACTTCCGGCTGTTCATCTGGGCCCGTTTCTTGCGGCAAGTTTCAAAGCTGAATCTCAATCTGCTTCCGCCCCATCCCGATCGCGTCGGCGGCCTCGGTTTTCTTATCATGGGCACGCAAGCGTTTACGTTTTTTGCCATGGCGCACGGAGCGGTGCTCGCCGCGTGGCTCTCGACGCGTGTGGTTATCGCCGGAAAGCATCTGCCGTCGTACAAGACCGAGATTATCGTCGTCCTGATCTTCGTGCTGCTGCTCACGGTGGCGCCGCTCTTTACCTTCGCCAGACCGCTGGCCCGCACCAAACGGCGCGGCATCATCGAATACGGCGCGCTGGCATCGCGCTATGCAAACGAATTCAACCAGAAGTGGATCGTTAACAAGGGCGAGGGGGCAGAACCGCTAGTCGGAAGTGCGGACATTCAGTCGCTGGCCGATATGTCCGGCAGCTACGACGTCGTGCAGTCTATGCGCAGCGTGCCGATAACCACGCAGATGCTCGTTGCCTTTGGGATCGCCACACTGTTGCCCGTAGCACCCCTTCTGCTGACCTTGATGTCCCTCTCGGATATTCTCAAAAAACTCGCCGGAGTCTTGTTCTAGAACCACCCCTTTTGATTACCACTAGTGAGTTGCGCGCGATCCCGCTCTTTTCGCGGCTGAGCGAATCGGTGCTCGAAGATCTTGCCGGCGGCGCCGCCGACATTCACCTGCGCACGGGCGAGTTTGCCGTGAACGAGGGCGAGTCGCGCGCTCTGTTGGTAACGCTCGAGGGACGTCTGGAAGTGATCAAGGAAATCGACGGCGTGCGACGCGTCATCGGTACGCGCACGCCCGGCGATTTCTTCGGCGAGGTGCCGATGGTGCTAAACACGCCGTTTTTCGCCGGACTGCGCGCCGCCGAGACCTCGCGCGTCGCGCGAATCGAGCCGAAGGAGTTCCACGCCCTCGCGGCCGCGGCACCGGAAATTTCCGCCGCCGTCGGCGCCTCGGCACTCGACCGGATCGAAGGGTTGCAAGAAATTGCCGCGGAGCCGCCGCCGCCCGAGTTGCTCGTCGTCGGTCCGCGCTGGGAAGCGCCGACGCACGAGCTGCGCGATTTTTTGCAGCGCAATCAAGTGCCGTTCGATTGGCTTACGCCCGACGATCCACGGGCCGCAACGGTCGTTGGCGGCCGGCCCGGACCCTATCCGGTCGTACGGCTTAAAAACGGTACGTGCGTCGCAGCGCCGAGCATGCGCGATCTCGCAGATGCCTTGGGCCTCTCAGTCGTGCCGTCGCGCGAGGAATACGACGTCGTCATCGTCGGCGGCGGCCCGGCCGGCATGGCGGCTGCGGTGTACGGCGCTTCCGAAGGGCTGCGCACCCTGCTCATCGAGCGCGACGCTCCCGGCGGTCAAGCCGGGCAGTCGTCGCGCATCGAAAATTATTTGGGCTTTCCCACGGGCATTTCGGGCGACGAACTGGCGAGCCGCGCGCTACAGCAGGCCCAGCGCTTCGGGGCCGAGATCTTGGTGACGCGCAAGGTGCAGAATATCAGCGTCAATCCCACGCGTCTCACGCTCGACGGAGGACAAGTGCTGCAATCGCGCACGATCGTTCTCGCGACGGGCGTGACGTGGCGGCGGATTCCCATTCCCTCGTTCGGTCCGCTGACCGGGTGCGGCATTTACTACGGGGCCTCGCGCAGCGAGGCGCCGTCGGTCGCCGGCCAGGACATCTACTTGGTTGGTGCGGGCAACTCGGCCGGACAAGCGGCGCTCTTCTTCTCAGCCTACGCACGGTCGGTAACGATCGTCTGCCGCGGTGATTCGCTGGAAAAGAGCATGTCGTACTACCTCATCGAGGAGTTGCGCACGAAAACGAACATTCGCATCGAGCTTGGGTCCGAGGTCACTGCGGCGTACGGAGAGAGCCACCTTCAGGCAATCGACGTGCTTGATAAGGAGACTGGCGAAACGTCGCGCCGTAAGACGAGCGGACTTTTCATTTTCATCGGCGCCGATACCGATACCGCATGGCTGCCGGCCGAGATCGCTCGCGACGGTCACGGCTTCGTGCTTACGGGCGCCGACGTCGGCAAAGAACAAGGCTGGCGATCGAAACGCCATCCGTACTTGCTGGAAAGCTCGATACCGGGAATCTTTGCGGCCGGCGACATACGCGCCGGTTCCGTTAAGCGCGTCGCGGCCGGCGTGGGCGAAGGCAGCATGGCAATCGCCTTTGTCCATCAGTATCTGCGCCAACCGGACGAAGACCCGGTATTGAGTTAAAGTCTGAGGTGCGTTACGCCCGCATTCATAACAGCGTGGCGCTTCCGAATCTGACGGCATCACGGTGCGGAGGCTTCGCTCCGCCGGGCGTATAAGCAACCCGGCCAATGCTGCACGTTCGGTTGGAAGAACCCGAATGGGACATCGCAGAGACAGGAAAGCTGCGGAAGATCCTTGCTCCAGCGGCCATCGAACCTCACGTCGTGCTTGATTTATCCGGCGTAACGTTTATCGATTCGTCCGTACTAGCCGTCATGATTCAGCTCTACCAGAAGCGCGTGGTCGATCGAGGTTTCGCTCCTTCTCACCTCGTCGTTTCCAGCTACGGCGTTCGTCGCGTGTTCGAAATTGCCGGATTCGAACAGCTCTGGAAAATCCACGACTCGCTCGACGAGGCACTCGCTGCGGCGCGCAATGAAGAGCAAGCCCACCAGGAGCCCTGACCGCGGGAGATTACTCGTAGCTTCGCGTCGTTCGTGTGATGCTAGGCCCCGGTGGTCCTATTTTATCGTGACCTTGAAGGGTTTTGATGCGATGCCGTTTGCGACGACGACGAGCGTGCTCGCGCCGCTGTCCATCTTCGCCGGGACGTCGAATTTGGTCCAGACGCGGAGCGAGCCCGTGGCGACGCCCATCGTGCTGTGATCGTGCGTGCGCGCGTAAAAGACGTTCCCGGTCGACTTATTGGTGATGCGCACCAGCGGGTAGTTCGTCGCATTTTCGTTTTCGTCGCCGTACGACATCGCCTGTCCGAAGCCGTTGAACTGCGTTCCGGTGATCTTATAGGTTTGACCGCGCGTCAGCGTCTTGGAAACTTTCTCGATCGTCGGCAACCAACTCGCCTGCGGCTGCCCGGTCGGCGTGTAGAGCATGACGCTCGAATAACCCAACACCATGACCTGTCCGCTAGGCAGCAGAAGCGGCGGCCCTGCATACGATATTCCGTTGACCTGGGTGAGAGTCGATCCGTTCCACTCGTAGACGGTCCCGCTCACGCCGAAAACCAAAACGTTTCCACTCGGCTCGAGCGCGGCATAGCTGTCGCCGGCTTCGTCGCCGTTAGGAAAGTCCGGCCCGGCCTTCCATTTGCCGGACACCGTATTATAGATCGCCGTGTGGCCGGGTCCGCTCGTTGAGTAGGATCCTGTATAAAAAACCGTTCCGTCGGGGCGGAGAATCGAAGGTCCGATCTCACCGGGTGGATAGTAACAGAGCCCCGGCCCGTACATAAGACATCCGTACGGTGACGGAGAGTGCAAGTCCACAATGGTCGAGCCTGCGCTCTTCCACCGACCCGTAGCGGGGTTGTAGATCTCCGAGTTCGGCGCGTTCTCTACGTCAGCGGTCAGAATGGTGCCGTTGGGGAGAAGCGTCCAGCCTTCCTCGGCGTTGAAGTCCGACTTGCCCGCATCCCCGACGTTCTTCCACGCCAACGTCTTCGGATTCACATACGCGTCCCAATTGTGAAGTTTATCTCCCACGAGCATGTTGCCATTCGGCAATACGGTCGACGGAGAATCGCCGATAAAGCTCCACTTTTTCGGATGGCCGAGCGGCGTCCAGGTGTTCTTTATCGGATCGTAAACCGAACCCTGATTGGTGAGCTGCAAGTCATAGCCATTCCCCGGTGAGTTGTACTCACCGCCGGAGATGGCTAGCCGGCCGTCGGCCAGCACGTCGGCCGCGAAATAAAGAGGCCCGTAGCCCGACTGAGTCGATGCAACTTGACTCCACGTGCCGTTGCTATAGTTGCCTTTCGCGTCCGGAACGTAACGGTACCAGTTGCTCCAGTTCGCGCCGCTCTGCGCGAGAACGGAGCCGTCGGTCAGCAACCACTCCATCGCCATCCCGACGGGGGGCTGGTGACCGATGCGAGCAAACTGCCCTGCGCGACTCCTTTGCATAGTCTCCAGCGATTGTTGAGAGATGCCCGGTACCAACGACCTGCCGTTGGAACAGGCCGCCATCCCAACCGCGACGACCGCGGCGACCACTGCCCATAACGACCCCACCTTAACGCGACGCATGCAAACCTCCAAGGAAGGCGATTCTGAGAAAGCCCCTACCTTGTTTTGAGTTCGAGTAACTGCTTCCCGCTCCGTATTAGATTGCCAGGCCTTCCGCGACGGCTAGATCTTCGGTCCAGGTTGCGCCTTCAGCCATGAGTTTGGCAAGCCGATCTTCACCGAGCGCATCGCGCAGTGCCGCGAGCATCTTATCGTACTCCTGCTGTTCGGTATATTGGCGCAACGCTTCCAGTCCATTCAAGCGCGCGTTGGCGTACCCAAGAAGCCGCGCAGCGCGGAGCCGGTCGCCGCGCATAGGCTCTTCATCGCCGGCCGGCCATAGCGCGGCGACCGCCGCGAGGTGCTGCAGACCCCACACCACGCCGGCCTCCCAGTGCGCATCGCGTGCGGCGGCGAGGCCATCTCGAGCTGAACCGCGAGCCTCCTCATAGCGTTCGAGCGCGATCAGATATGCCGCAATGTTGCTCAGCGAAATCGCTGCGCCGAGTCTATGATTGAAGGCGCGATAGCTTGCCAGTGCCTCGTTCTCCAGCCGCAGGGCTTCGACTGCATTGCCCTCGTGAAACTCGGCTTCGGCAAGATTTCCGGCAATGGTTGAGGACACGCGCTCCGCGCCAACCGAGCGGAACATCGCCAATGCCTCGGCAAAGAGCGGCCGCGCTCCAGCCACGTCGCCAAAGTGGTTCCGCGCGACAGCAATGCTTTGCAAGACGTCTGCAATAACGCTGCGCACTCCAACCGCACGGGCCTCCTTCAGCGCCGATGCCAGCGTCTTCTCGCCTTCTTCAATGTCGCCGAGATCGACGAGCGCACGGCCAAGCAGGTGCCGGGCCTGCGCAATGCGCAGGGCATCGTCAAGCTCGCTGTAAAGCGCCAGGGCGCGTTCGGCACGCTCGCGAGCCGTCTTCCGTTGACCGAGCGCGATAGCGATCGCCGCTTCGGCAAGATCGAGTGCGGCCTCTACCGAGGCCGGCATCGCGGTGGCGGATAGATCGCGCGCGGCCCGGATCCACCGCTCTCCTTCCGCCGCAGCGAAACGCGTCCACGCCGGCCGCAGCGCCGCCGCCAGCCGTTGGCCGAGCGGCACGTCGCCCTGCGCGCCAAACGCCCAGGTGAGCGCCGCTCGGAAGTTCTCCAGCTCCGGCTCGGCGCGAGCAAGCCACGCGCGTTCGGGCGTCGTTTCAAAGACGTTATAGAGTTCTTCGCCAAGCGCAAGCATTGCAGCCGCGTGCAGGCGCGCCACGGCGGCATTCTCTCCAGCCTCGGCGAGGCGTTCGCGCCCATATTGCCGCATCGACTCGAGGAGCCGGTAGCGCAAGCCGCCTTCGATTTCTTCCGTATGCACCAACGACTTGTCGACGAGGGATGAGAGCAGGTCGAGGATTTCCCAGGACTCGATTGCGTCTTCTGCCGCTTGGTCGTTCGCGCTAACGATGCCGGCCGTTTCGAGCGTCCACCCTCCGACGAAGATCGCCAGCCGCCGGAACAGCCTCCGTTCGTTCGGCGAGAGCAGATCGTAACTCCAGTCTATCAGCGCGCGCATCGTCTGCTGGCGCGGCACCGCCGTGCGGCTACCGCCGGTCAGCACGCGGAAGCGCTCGTCGAGTTTCCGAGCCAGCTGTCGCGGTGCCAGCACCTTTATCCGGGCGGCCGCCAGTTCGATCGCCAGCGCGATGCCGTCAAGGCGCCGGCAGATCTCCGCGACGGCTGGTGCGCTTTCATCGCTCAGCACAAACTTCGCGTCGGAGGCGGCGGCGCGCTGCGCAAAGAGCGCGACGGCACCATAGCCCAAAGCGTCTTCCGCCGTGAGACCATCGCTTTGCATCGGAAACGCCAGCGACGGCATGTGATAAACGTGCTCGCCGCCGATGCGCAGCGGCTCGCGGCCGGTCGCCACTAGCCGCACCCCGGAACAGCGACGCAAGATCGCATTCGCGAGCTTTGCGACTTCCTCGATCACGTGCTCGCAGTTGTCGAGAACTAGCAGCAAATGTTTGCTCTCGAGATAGCGCAGGAGAGTCTCGAGCACGGGGCGTCCTGGCTGCTCGGGCAACCCCAGCGTCGTCGCGATCGTACTCGCAACCAGACTCGCTTCGTTCGTCGACGCCAGCTCGACGAACCACGCGCCATCGGCCGAACCATCGAGCAAATCCGCGGCCACTTGGAGTGCGACGCGCGTCTTACCAACGCCGCCGGTGCCTACGAGCGTCACCAACGCGTGCTCGCGCATCAGCCGCTCGACCTCGGCTAGCACCTCGTCGCGCCCAATGAGCGACGTAAGCTGCCGCGGCAGGTTGTTCGGCATCGATTGGAGCGACCGCAGCGGTGGAAACCTTTGGGCTAAGCCTGGAGCAACGAGTTGCCAAACCCGCTCCGGCTCGGCGAGATCTGCAAGCCTGTGCTCGCCCAAATCGCACAGCTCCGCGCGTTCGGGCAGCAGGCCGCGCAACAGCAATGCGGTTGCACCGGAGCAGACGATTTGGCCGCCGTGAGCCGTAGCTAACAGTCGTGCCACGCGGTTGACGGCCGGGCCAAAGTAGTCACCCCCGCGCTCGTCGCTTGCGCCGCTATGTAGGGCCATGCGAACCGGTAGGCCACCGATCGCGCTCCAATCCTCGCCCGCGAGTGCGCGCTGCCCGTCGATTGCTGCCTCGGTGCCATCCGAGGCACGCCAGAACGCGGCGCAGAAAGCATCACCGACCGTTTTGAACACGTAACCGCCGTGGCTTTCGATCGCGGCGCGCAGCAATTCGTCGTGCCGGCGCAACGCCGGCGCCATTGCGTCGGGCCGCTCGTCCCAACGCTGCGTGCTTTTCTCGATGTCCGTGAAGAGCAGCGTTACCGTCCCCGTCGGAATTGGAGCCGTCAGCGCCATCTGACAAGCTTCAAAATCAAAGTCACCACTGCCTTGCGCCTAGCGCCCCACCGGGCCGCCGGGGGCCGCTTCGGATGCTTAGCATCCCGTCGTCACAGGATTTAGTTGCGCCCCGCTCGATGTGGTCACCGTAATCGTGGTCTTGCTTGAATTCGCCGCCGGCGGTGTAGAGCTTGACGAGCCTCCGTTGCATGCCGAGATCGTGCAGATTAGCCACGAGCCCAAATAGCGAAGGACGTTACGTTTTGCGCCTCCTTTCGATACCACGCATGAGTCTGAAAAGCGGACCGCGTCCCACCCGTCCGCGACAAAACAACACGCAGCCACGTTTATGGCAGTAGGCCGTTTCTAGTACATCGAAAGATCTAGTTGGAGGGAGCGCCACATGTTCTATCCGCATCGCCGGATCTTTTTGTCGATCCTCGGTTGCCTATTTTACGTCGGATGCGGCGCGAGCACCGCGTCCGTCCCGCCACAGCCACCGGGTGCTTCGGGGCCGCCGACCGTCCTTGGTCGCGGGACGCTCGCCGTATTTACCTCGCTCGGCGGGACGAATCGAATCTCGATCTTTCCGCCGAATAGCGACAAGAGTACTCGAGACTTTTCGTTAGCCGCTTTAGCCAACTCGCTTGCGTTTGATTCGCGTGGACATCTGTATTACGGCATGAACGCTGGTCACGACGAGTATTTCGTTCGAGAGGTGAACGTTCAAAGCGGCCAACGCTTACGCGCCATCGAACTTCGCCCGTCATGGTCGTTCAGTTCCGTCGCAACCGACGCCCACAACGTTCTTTACGTAAACACCAAGTCTTTTATCGGCGGCGACGTCGAGCTTTTTCGGCCGGGTGATGGAAAGCCATATCTCAAGATCAAAGATCCGCTTACCCCGCTGACAATTCTCGTTGCGCGCGGTTCGCTCTGGGTCGGATACCAAGGGGCGCTCGCCGACGGGCTAGCGAGATATGATCTGCGCTCTACGCGTCAGACGTGGTTCCACAATGTCGCCAACTACTTGCCCACCCAAGTCGCGATAAATCCAGAGGGTACGCTGGTGGCGGCAAAGGTACGTCGGAATGGCAAGCCTACCGTTGCCGTGTACGAAGTCAAGTCGAGCCGATGGACGCAGATCCACGAGGGCGACACGCAAGCGATGGCCAGTGACGATTCGGGGAACCTTTACATTGCACAAAGAAAAGGCAGGATTCTCGTCTGTAGTTTCCGCGAATGTCCCCACTCTTTCGAGACGGATCTCGAGATTAGAGGACTCGCTATGCAAGACGGGATGCTCTACGTCGCAGCTGACAACGCTAACGGCAAACCATCAGGAATATATGTTTACGATTCGCGAACCTCTGGCCTAGTAAGGTCCATCCCAATGGGGAAGGAGGTTCCGAGCCGAATCGCTGTCGAGCCATAGACAGGCACCTCCGAACTCCGGCCACCGGAAGTACGGGGTACGGCGCGGATGCAGCGTAAAAAGGCCCTAAGCTACGAAGACCGGTAGCTGCACCGCGTAGCGATCGGCAATACCACGGCCGAGGCGAACACCGCCTCGCTTCCGAGCGCTTCGATGGGTCGTTCGCGCGGCATGCTGCCGCCTCAAAGCAAGCGGGCTACGCCTTGACTTCGCCCGCGAGGGCGCGGCATAATTGTCCGATAATGTGGACCATGTGGACGTGGATGGCGAATCGTCGCATTGCGGAACACTGGTAGAAAACGGCGATCGCCAACGCTAGCCCCCGCCGTACCGGTGGGGGCTAGCGTTTTTCGAGGTATCCGCGGTGCCATCACGGTCGAGAACGACGACGGCCCCGAGATCGCCCGCGCCACCGAACGCCTGCTCAACGAGATCCTGCGCCGCAACGCGATTGCGTTGGACGATATTGCCTCGGTGCTCTTTACCCTCACGCCCGATTTGCACGCCGCCTTTCCGGCGCTGGCGGCGCGCGACATGGGCTGGACGACGGTGCCGATGCTCCATGCGGTGGAGATCGCCGTGCCCGGCGCACTGGGCCGCGTGATTCGCCTGCTCATGCACGTCAATACGATGCGCACCGCGGAACAGATCGAGCACGTCTATCTGGACGGCGCGGCGATTCTGCGCCCGGATCTGGTGCGCGAACATCCCGCAGAGTAGCCTCGCGTGATCGTGGGCGTCTTCGGCGTCGGTGCGATCGGTGGCTCGATCGCCTTGCGTGGGCGGCAAAACGGCGCGCGCGTTTTCGGCTACGACCGCGATGCCTCCGCATTGGAAGCCGCCAAAGCCTGCGGCGCCATCGACGAAGCGTTGGACGCGGACGAGTTGCGCGAGCGAGCCGACGTGCTGGTGATCGCCGCGCATCTGGCGCCAACGTTGGCCGAGATCGCGCGCCTGCAAAGCGCCGGCGGGAGAATGCCTGCTCTCGTAACCGACGTCGCGTCGGTGAAGGTGCCGGTCGCGCAAGCCGCGCGCGGCCTGGAAAACTTCGTTGCCGGCCATCCGATGGCCGGAACGGAGCGCGGCGGCGTGGCGGCCGCGCGGCCCGATCTCTTCGAAGGCCGAACCTGGGCCTACGTTCCCAGCGGTGACGCGCAGCTCGACGACCGCGCGTGCGATTTTATCTCGTCGCTCGGCGCTAAACCTCTCGCGGTCTCGGCCGAGGAGCACGACCGCATCGTTGCGATCACCTCGCACGTGCCGCAAATCGTCGCGTATTGCTACGCGCAGCTGCTGACGAAGACCGAGGGTGCCGAAGAGCTCTGCGGCCCGGTCGCGCGCGAGCTGCTGCGCATCGCAAAGATGGACCCGGCAATGTGGCGTGACATTCTTGCTGCCAACTCGGTTAACGTCGAGCGCGATTTGAGAAGCCTCGCTGCCGGGCTGGAAAAGGCAGGCTCGGATTTGAAGCGCGACGTGCACCGATGAGCCCCTTCGACTGCAAGCGCATGCTTGCGGCAGTGTTCGTCGTCTGTCTGGCGTTCGTTGTCGCGCCGCGAGCCCGCGCGGCGCCCTCGCCCGACAAGCGGCTTCTTTCGCTGGCGCGGCTCTGGGGCGACGTGCGCTATTTCGATCCGTGGATCGCTTACCGCGACGTCGACTGGGACGCAGCGGCGCTCGCCGCAATACCACGTGTCGAGAACGCATCGTCGAGCGCCGCATACGGCACCGCCGTGCAGACCATGCTCGCGACGCTGCACGACCCGTTCACCGGCGTAGCACCTTCCCCGGCGTCCTCGGCACCTCCAAGCAACGACGTCGGCCTAGCGCTCGCCACACCGAACGATCGCGCCGCAATCCTCACCATCGCGCCCTCGAAGCTCGCCGCCGCAGGCGACGCGCAGCTCGAAACCGAGACTGCAACTCTCGCGCCCGCGCTCGCTTCGCACCAAACCTTCCTCGTCGATCTGCGCACGCCCGCGCAAGAGACGGCCGACCAAGCTTCCGCCGTCGACTCCCTATTAGCCACCGCGCCGATCGCCACGGCGCTCGTGCACGGAACTCTTGCGCTTCCAACGCAGCGCATGCGCTATTACAACGGCCTGCGCAACCAACTTGCTGCACCCGGCAGCGAGTCTCCGTATTCCGGCGGCTTCATGGCGGACGACGCCAAGATAGTTCGCGGCAAAGCCGACCCGCCGCACAAAATCGCCTTCCTCGTCAACGCGAATTCGATTGTTCCCGACGTAGCGGTGGCCCTCGTTCGCGCGGGCCAAGCCGTCGTCTTCAGCGAAGGCCCGGCGCCGTCGCTGATCGGCGGTTCCGTCGCGAGCCTCCCGCTTACCGACAACGTCACCGCTCGGTTTCGCATCTCAGAGTATTCCGAACTCGCGTCGACGCAAACCTACGCGCAACCCCTCCTCGCAACCCAAAACTCGCTAAACGCAGCCTCGGCCTGGCTCGAAAGCCATTCGTCGACAATCCCGCGCTTCGATCCGGCCCCGCCCGCCAAGATCGTCAACGACATGGACGACCGCCGCTATTACTTCCCCGACGAGCCGCACCGCGTGCTCGCCGTCTTCGAAATCTACAACGTCATTCGCTACTTCTTTCCGTATCGCGACCTGATGCACGAGGACTGGGACGCGCTCACGCTGCGCGCCATCGGCGACGTTCGCGTAGCTCGTGACGAAAAGGCCTACTTCCAGGCGATCCGTCGCTACTACGCGCACATCCACGACGGCCACGGCTTTATCGGAGGCACGCCGATCGGCGAGCTGTTCGGCGGCTCGGTCCCGTGGACCAGCCGCTACTTGCACGGCCAAGTCGTCGTGACCGGGATCATCGATCCCCTGACCTGTCGCGATGCAGGCGTGCGCATCGGCGATATCGTCACGGCCGTCAACGCCGTTCCCATCCAGCGCGCGCTCGACGCGCAGCGGCCGTTCGTCAACGGCTCGACACCGCAGGGCGTCGATCTCAATCTCGTCAACACCATTGGCGCCAACGTCTTCTCGGGGCCTCGCGGCACCACGCTCACCGTCACGATCCGCCACCCCGGATCGCCTGCCGTCCATACCGCGCGCCTTATTCGCACCACTGGCTTCATACGCCATCCGCGCGGCGGCCCGATCGTAAGAATTTTACCGGGCAACGTCGGCTACGTCGACCTCGACCGCCTCGAACTCTCCGCCGTCGATTCGATGTTTGCAACGCTCAAAAACACGCGCGCAATCGTCTTCGACGATCGCGGCTATCCGCTGGGAACTGCCTGGCCGATCGCGCCGCGCTTGACCGCGCGGAGCAAGGTCGAAGGGGCGTTCTTTAGTATGCTCGACGTTTCGGCGGTCGACATCGAAAATGTTGAGGGTGCCGTGCCCGTGCTATCGTTCAGTAACTTCTACCAAATGCTGGACCTCGCTTCCGGTCCTCGGTATCTCAAACCCGTCGTCGTGCTTGTAGACGAACGCTCGATCAGCCAGGCCGAACACAGCGCCCTCTTCCTTGAAGCCGCAGCGCACCCCACGTTCGTGGGTACGCCGACTGCCGGCGCCAACGGCGACGTGACGCAGTTCGCGGTGCCCGGCGGAATCACGCTCGCCTTTTCCGGTTTGGGCGTTCGCCACGCCGACGGCGCGCGGCTACAGCGCGTCGGCATCGTACCCGGAGTGCGCGTCGAGCCCTCAGCCGCGGACCTGGCCGCCGGGCGCGACGTCGTTCTGGAAGCAGGCTTGCAACAAGCTCTGCAGCACTCCGGCGCTGCCGGCGCCGCGACGACGAAGGCATTGCGTGAACTGCGGCGCCTCGACGCTTCCGCTTTCGCGAACCACGTTGCGGCAACGGCACGCACCGCTGCGTTGCAGAACGGCGAGCGCGAAAGCTTTGGCCGCTCGTTGCCCGGCGCGTCCAATACGAAGGCGCTCCTGCCGGCGGCCGGCTCGTCGTTCGCGCTGTCGCCGGCGGATCCGATCCATCCGAATAGCACCTCCAGGTTAACCACCGCTTCTACCGACGCAGCGCCGTACCGTGGCAAGACGATCCACGTCTTCGGCCTCCTTGACGCCCAAACGCCGCTGGCGGCTTTCTGGGTCCGTGTAGACGCGGCAAACTCGACGCCGAACGTCGACATGATGCTAAACCACTTGCCGAAGCCCGGCAAAGGGTTGCAGCCGTTTTCGATCGTCCTTCCCGTCCCCAACGACGCAACGCAAATCAACTATGGCGTTTGGGAAAATGGTAGCGACAATGGTACGATCTCGGCCTCGCACGTGCAAATCGAAATCGTTCCAAATGATATGCCCTCAACCACCGGCTGCACCAACTCGTGCTGACACGCTACTCGTAAAGTTGGTATCGTTTTCGCAGGGTTGCGAAGCGCGCGACGCTTGCAAACCCGGCGTAAGGCTGCTTTCTTTGGGATGGCCGGGAGTCGAATTCTTTAGGCGGTTAATTGGGCTTGGTCAAGCGCGGTCGCGCGCGGTCGCCATTAGTCGAAACGCATTAGCGCATAACGGCATTTGCTTGGAGCGCTAGTCGCCAACGGTCGAGCGTGGTCAAGCCCGGTCGCTCTCGACGGCAACCGTTTGGCAACCGCAAAGGCGAGCGTCGATTCTGGCTCTCGTAGGGCGTTTGTGCTTGTGGGGCGGCGGGTCCCAAGTCATCTCAAGGGGATCGCACGCCTCTATCGGCCGCATCTCGCCCAGGAAGAGCCGTCTAATCCACTCAAAGCGCCTCGTGCGGTTGGCGGCAGCGTGGGGAGGCTTCGCCAGACGGCGCTCAGTGGAAGAAAGCGATAAAGGTACTGCACGAACCGCTGGGATGGCACTACGAATAATGGTGCTGCCCCAGCGCGGAAAGCATTCCCGTTGGTGTCTTAAACACGCGAATACCGCTGGATCGCGTGAAGAGCGGCCTGGAAGGTACCGATTCGGCTCACTAATAGCGCGGAAACGTACCGGGTCGGCTCTCTATCCCGTCGATGGTACGGTTGAGGGGGCGGGGCTGTTCCCCAAACGTGCGAACGCGATCTTTGCGGCAAGTCCGCCTCACGCGGATATCTGCAAATACAAGAAATGCCACGACGAGCGAGGTGCAACGGTAGTACCGACCGTCTATTCGGTCAGGCGCAGCCGAGCCAGAACGTCGGAACTATCGCCAACGGGGCCTATCCAAAGGTTGCGCGTAGCTTTTGCGCCAGTTCCGGGTCGTAGACGCGACGGACGGTGCCTCGTATCGGGTACCGCACTCTCAAGCCGTCGGCCTCCGAAGCGGTCCGATTCCATGCGACGCCGATCATGTACTCGGCAAGCTCGTCATCATTGGCGTCGTGAAGCCATACGTCTGAGTTGAGAGAAAGCTCTGAGAGTCGCGATGTCCCGCCTGGCGGCACAAACTGATCGGCGCGGACTGCCGCAGAGACCACGTGGCCTCCGCCGCAATAACCGGCGCCGTTGATGTAGGCGTAAACGCTGTCACCTGGCGCCAACCGCCGCATCTCGTCGCGCCATTGGGTTCCGTAACCGGCGCTAAGAAAGCCGTATCGGCGCTCGTCCTCCCACGATCGGCGCTCGTGCGTGCCGGCGTTGACATGCCAAAGGCCGGTCCAGGGCCGCTTTTCGCTTCTACTGGTCCGCGTTGACTTACCTTCGATGTGTACGCTAGCGGTGAGGGCGGTTTCCCGATGGGGACTAGCGGATAAGCCACTCGCCCTGCCGAGCATTCGCGCTGGAAAGGCGGTAAGAATTGGCGCGCATCGCGCGCGATCGTACACCTCGGGGTTTACGCGCCTATCTTCCACAGTTAGCTCGTCGAGCCCGATTTTGACAAGTCCAAGTGCTTCTCGTAATAAATTCACGCTCTGTAGCGCCGAGGCCGGGCGGACGTAATCGCCGCGTATAGCCGAGGGGTGCGTTACATCGACACGCCTGCAATCCGACGGATTCCAGCGTTCAAGTAACGGTGGTATTTCTAAGCCGCAAACAGCAACTACTTCGGGTTCAACGATACGAATCTGTTCATCGAGAAACAAGAGGCATTGCCCAATGAAGTCCGCGCTGCAATAATCCGCCATTTTACCTTTGGCTTTTCCTGGCTTGCGACCCATGAGTAAGTTGGTAACAAATATTGCATCTTCGCCCAACCCAACGCCAGCCACGTAAAGGCGCAGAGTCTCCCAATAGGACGATCCATAGTCTTCCGGTTTATCGGCATTGTCGCTGCCGTCATAGTTATGACAGAGAATCATGAGCCGACGCGGCCCCGGTTCCCCCGAGAGGAACCCGCTGCCGCCTGGGAACGGCGATACCGCGCTTGTAACTTCGTTTGCGCGCATAATCTGCGCGCTGCCACCGTCGTAGTCCGTGACGATCTCGTCGCGCTTAGCAATAAGTTCAGCTAGCGCGTTCACGGTTTCTTCCTGACATGCGCCGTATTATAACACGGCCGGTAAGAGAAACGAGTCCGCTTGCGCTGCCACCCACCTACCCGGCATTTAAGTGATGAATCGTCCCAGCGAGTCGCTAAGGGCCCTTGGCGGTCAACGCCTTGGGAAGTCAGTCCCTACCGTCCGCGCTCTTGTCGTCTTGCCAAAACGTGGGTCGTGCTCGTTCTCGCGCTCGTTGAAACGAATGGGCCTATTTGGCGACGTAGCGATTTCAGGTTTTGCTCTGGGCTGTCAATCGGAAGGACGGGTCAGTATGCTCCACTCGCCATTTACTGTGCGCCAATAAGAGGGCGTGAAGTGGTGAAAGGCCGGGCCGACGACGTTGGTGACGAGCAAGACAGCGAGCAGAAAACCTCCCAACAAGCGCAACCCTTTTACTCCGCTTGTGAGCGACTCGTCGCTCTCCGGTGATTGCCGAGCAATATATTCGGTTTCGCGCCATGCGATATAGCCTAGAAACAGGCTGACCGCAGCAACCGCTGCTGTTGCGTCCGGCAGGGACCAGGGGGCTAGTCCAGCCGCAAACATGTAAAGAATTCCGTACGCAGCCCACGCGATCAGTAGCGCGAGCGCAATGCGCGTCCGGTCCCAAGGAGCCCGATCCAGCGCAAAAAGCTTCGCACAGAGAAACCATGCCACTACTGTGAACCCTATCGGAGCAAATCCGGTGAGGAAAACAAAGGCGGCGACGATGATTCCTACCGCGAGGCCGAGCAAAACCAAGATGCCTCTTGCAGTGACCTTCGCGACCCTGTTGAAGGCTGGTTTTCTCCCGTTCACGCCGCTAGTCGAACGATTCCATCGCTCAGGCGGGCATAAACCTGCTCGGTTCCCCAAAGCGCGTGAGTTTCTTTCGCTACTGATGCCTCTCTCACGCGAATCGCAGAAGCCGACCAGAGTCTTGCCCGTAGAGTCATCGCTTACGGCCGCAACTCGAAGACGGTCCCGTAACCGTGTTCGCCTGCCCCGCTTGCTGTGCCGTAAAGTACGCCTTTTATGGGAAGCAGGGGGCCGTCCGGACCCGCTCCGTCTCTGCCCCCCTTGAAAGCATAGAACTTTCGCGCCGCACCCGAGCTTACTTTGTAAATAATGCCGTAGCCATTACTGTCATAGGTTCCGTAAAACGCGTTACCCATGAAAGCGATATCGACGCCCGTAGCACTATTGCAAATAACGCGCTCTTTGCCCAATGTCGTCATCGCGAAAATACCACCCCAAAACATCGAGCCATAAAGTTTACCGTTTAAGTAAATCAATGGGCCGTACGGGAGCGATCCATTTGCTCCGAAGTTATAGATGGAGTGCTTCTCGCCTCGGTCGATGACGAAGGCCGTTCCATGGTCTTTCGTTCCGCCGCCGCTAGTCGTGCCATATAACTCGTCATTTACCGCAACCAAGCCCACCGGGCTATCTCCGTCCTTGTTGCCTTTGAAGCTGTAGATCGTGTGCTCTTCTCCGGAGGGCGTCACCTGGAAAATGATGCCGCTGCCGCTTTTGCCGCCGCCGGCAATACCATATATCGAGCCCTTCAGCGCGACGATTGTACCCGGCCTTGCTCCGCCAGCACCGCCCGTGAAGCTGTGGAGTACGCGCTCCGCCCCGGTGGAGGGATTCAGCTCGAAGGCGGTTCCATACCCGCTTCTGCCCCCAGCTAGTGTTGTACCGTACAATTTGCCGTTGACATTAATCAAGGCGCGCGGATTAACCCCGTCCGGGTCGCCTTTGAAGCGGTAGATAACACGTTCCCCAGAGGTACTCAACTCGAAGACGGTCCCACAGCCAGAAGGGCTGCCGCTGCAACCCGTCCCGCCGTAGGACGTCGTGCCGTAGAGATTGCCCTTCACGTTTAGGAGCGTTCCGCTCGGAGACGCACCATCTTTTCCGCCCTTGAAGCTGTAGAGCGGAGTGAAGCCACCGCGTGCCCGCGGCAACCCAAAAGATGGCTCCGAACGCGCTCCGCGCAAGGCTGGTGCGCCGTTGGATAAAGTGACCGGAAGCGGTGAAGAAGCGCGCGAGCAACTCACAAGGGTGATGCAGCAAAGAATCGACCTGCCTATACGCATGATCTTGGCCCTCCCGAAGTGAGAACCGTTCGACGCTAATCGCCTTTTCCCGTGAAACCGCGACAGCCGCCACGTCCGCCACGGCCCCCAAATCAATAAGGAGTTTGGCCTGGATTCCGTCCCTTGCAGCGATGGGCTGGCAGCGATGATCGGGCGCTCACCACTTTCACTTCACGTCGTCGCACCGTACGCAGGCCGTGCGCCGTTCATTGCTTCCGGAAAAACCGGATTAACCGGACAAACCGTCGCGTTCGAAGCTTGCACCTGGGTTTGTCCGGGTTCGTCCGGTTTGTCCGGCACGGAGTTGGCATACCAGAGAACACGCGGACGACCTCCGATCGGTCCCGAAGGTTCAGTCTCGCGGTAGATTAGATTCCGGCGTTCGAGGTCGTCGCGAACCGCATCAAGTTTGCCGGCGCGCAGCGACTTGCTGAAAAGGTCGTCGATCTGTCGCCCATCCAAACCATGCGGCCACTCATCGCGAAGCGCTTTCAGGAGCCTGTCGGCAACCGGGTCGCCGAGACGTGAGCCGAGCAGGTACCGCGCGCTCGCAAAGCAGTAGTCCCAAAAAGCGAATGCTGCACGCAAGTGCGCCGTGTCGATCGCGTCGCGGCGGTCCAGCAGCGCGTAGGTCAACGCGAGGCGGAGCGCCTGTGGTTCCCTGCGCGCCGTCGCCGCAGCGAGAAGACCGCCAAGGGCAGGCCTGGCAGTACCATGCCTCCCAAACAACCCGCGCTTCCCGCGTCATGTAGATTCGCCCCTGCGTGCGAGCCTTGCCGATGGCTTCGCGGAGGTTTCCGGCGACCGGAGCCAGGTCAGCGTCGCTGAGGTTGCCACCAAACAGCAACAACTTCGATCGCTTCGAGCAGACGATTAGAAAGCGATTTAGCAGACCGTTTGTGATTTCCAAACCGGGCATTTTTTCTGCGAATTCATCGCGGTTATATCCGCGGTCGCGCAAACGTGCCCGCCCTGCACTCTCAGCGGATTCTTCCGCGTCATAATTCCGGCTTCGCCTTTGTCCCAGAAGCCGCGGAGAATTGCGCTGAGGGTGTTACCTTCACGCCCTGCGACCGCGAGGATGCGCGCGAACTCTGAGTCTTCGACAAGGGAGCGCTTCTCAGTTGGAACAGGCTCGCCGCTCTCGCTCCGCCTATCGGCAAGGTGTTCGATGAGCCCCTCGCCGCTCGCGAGGCCGGAGGCTCGAATCGCGTCAAGCGTTTCTTCATCAGCGACTCGAAAAACGTGCTCTATGCGATTGCGCGCCGTTCCTTTGCGCGCATTCGCTGAGTCACCAACGACCAACACGAAGAGCCGTGGCGGTTGTGGCGTGGCTTCGACCTCGAAGTGGGGATCAGTACCTACGAACGCTCCGAACGTCACCAGAACGTGAGCAAGAAGCGCAGCGGGAGCTGCTTCGGAATGAGGCTCGATTAAACGACGATCTCACCGGCGAGACCGTGGAGTGCCACATCGTTGAGGACCGGCCAAGAGTTGCCTTCGCCCCATTTTGGTTGGACGCTTGACGGCGCGTTAGCGAGGGCGGTCTCGATGCCTGCGGTTAAGCGCGGGTCGGATTCTTGGAGCATACGAAGAAGCTCGTCGCTCATGCCGCGACCTCGCTTCGAGCGTGCCGCGCCTCGCGTTCCAACAAACGCATCGCTTCGGAAGCGAGGTCTTCGCTGCGATGAGGACCGCGCGCGGCGGCCTCACGGATTCATCAAACGCAAGCGGTACGCCAATGATCTGCACACACGCAACGAACAGCGCCCGTTCGAAAAGGGCAGGCCATGCGGCGTCGCGCTCGCGGCCGCCATGTGCGCCTTCGTAGAGAGGCCGAGCGATTGGCGCAATCTCGATGCCATAGCGCTTTGCGATCGTCGCGCGAATGGCGTTGACCTCGCTCGTGCGAAGCAGCCCTTCGACGCCGCGCTGCCTGCGGTGGCATTGCTCCTCGATCGCGAACGCCTCATAGAGGTCCGGCACCTTCGGCTGCGTTCGCGTTTGGAAGACGCTGGAAGAAGCATTGCGTTCAAAGAGATCGCGCACGGCAATCCCAAGTGCACTTGCAATGCTTTCGATCGTGCAACCGGCGAAGCAGTAAAGGACCGTTCGCCCATCCCGACCTTCGCCGATAGAAAGGGACGGGCGGCGGTCATCATGCGCCGGGCACGGCGCTAACCACTTGCCTTTGGCGACGGCTTGGCGCGCAGCCGTGTTGCGATCTCCTGCGTGGTCACGTCGCACCGTCCTGACCGTCGAACTCGGTAAAGGCGGCATCAAACTCGCGTTCACTTTTTAAGAGTGTTTCGCTTGGCTCGATGCTTTGCGTCCTTGGCTCGCCGCCCTTCGCTTCAGCGTTCGGAGCTTCAACGCACAAAGCGGCGAGAACGCGGACGGCGAAGGCGCGATCGAGCGTGACGGTGCGCCTCCATTGTCCGGTATACTTGTCGCGCACGCTGCGCGTCTGGACGAACGGCTCGCGTCCTTCGGGAGCGAACAAGTCGGCTTCGAATACGCCGAGTGGCGTCTCGACCAAAAACTCTGCAGTCTTAGACCCGTAGGCGACGCGTTGCAGCGTGACGATACGGAAGGGGAAAGAGGCGAGCGCGCGAAACGAGTCCCTGACTGCATCGCGCGCCGCATCAACCTGCGGCGCGTCTTTTTTCATGCGACGCTTATGCTCGCCGCTTCATTCTGCTCGTGTTCAAGTTCAGCGATAAGCTCATCGATCGCGCTCTCCGGCACCAAGCGCCGCTTGCCAAGCTTAAGGCTCTTCAACCGACCTTTGCCGAGCAGAGTTTTGGTCGTGGATCGCCCCACACCGAGCCGCGCGGCGGCCTCTTCGAGTGACAGGAGTTGGCTCATTTATGCGACCTTTCCTTTCCAAGTGTTAGGGTAGACTAAAGGTTTTTATTGGTCATTATAGGACTAATGGCGCATCTTGACGACCCGCAGGAAATGCGGATATACTTTACTCGTGCTACGAAGGGTCCGAGCGGGGCGAAGAAAGCCTGGCAGCCGACTGTCTTCCGCGAGTATGCTAAGGAGACGACGAGTCCGGCGCTGAGGATGATCGCGGAAGCCGCAGATCGACAAGGCTTCTCGCTGCGGGGATTAGCAAAGTCGGCAGGCCGTGACGAGGCGTCTGTTCGTCGCACATTCGAGAATGGACGCACGCCGCAAAGGCGCACTATTGACGCGCTTGCACACGCAGCCAACATACCGCCGAGGAGGCTACACGCCGACCTTAGCGACCTCACTTTGGGCGAGTGCGACGAGGAGTGCCGCACCTTTTTGAATCTTCTGAAGGGGACGAGTTTGACAGCGACGGCGCTCCGTTCACTGAGCCTTACGATGTTGCACGGAAGAAGATTTGGGCGGCATACTGTTCTGCGCCGCCCCAAGCGCGCACAGCAGCAGCTCGTGTCTGTATCTTTTGGAACGGGGTCGGCCCCACTCAGGTCGTCTTGAAGCGCTTCATTGACGCGCTTGGCGTTCCCAATCTTGTCACACTCATTCGTAACCAAATTCCAGGGGATAACGCGCTTCATATGATTGCACGGGACCTCGCGGAGTTGTTTGCCTTCGATGAAAACGAGATACGCCTGCTAATGTCCCCAATGTAGTGCACTCCGCGCGCGAGACTCCAAGGCCGTTATCGGCGATGATAGAATACGCCGCCACGCTCCGTATCACTAATTGACTCTTGGAGAGCGAAACCAAGTGAGCATCTACAAACGCAAGAGCGGCCGTTACGCGGTCCTCATTGACCTCGAAGCTAGTGCGACCGGCCTACGACGTCGGAAGAGCTCGGCACGTTCCGTACCCGCAAAGAGGCCGACGTCGCAGAACGGAAAGCCCTCTAAGCCCTTGATCGCGGATGCGACCTGTCGCCGCAGACCTCACCGTCAGCGAGCTTCTCTAAAAGTACGCTCAGCGCTGCCGCGCTAAGGCGTTAGCGACCAAAACCATCGAACGCTATGAGGAGCTCGCAGAAGGCCATCTTCTACCGGTCATCGTGCCCTTACCCTCGCCAGGCTAAAGCCTAACCGTCGGCAACGTCTACGCGAAGGCAACGATAAAGTCTTAGCCCAAAGAGCGTTCTGCACTTGCACAGCCTTTTGCACTCCGCGCTGTAGTGAGCGTAGAGCAGAACCTTTGCTTCCGCAATGTCGCTGACGTTGCCAAGCTCTACCTTCCCAAAGCGCAGCGCTCGCCCTCAAAGGCGCTGACCGAAGTGGAGGCGCGTCGTTTGCTCGATGCGGCGGTCTGCACACCATTTCACTCCTTCTTCACGCTGGCATTTTGTACTGGCGCCGCCGAGCCGAGCTTGCGGCACTTAGATGGTCGAACGTTGACCTTGAGCGCGGCACCGTCACTATTAGCGAAAGCGTCTGCGGACAAAGACCAGCCTCGAATTCTAAGAGTACCAAGACCGGCTGCGTGCTTTCGTACCGCTCAACGTACTCGCGTCACGGCGCTTCGCTCGCACCGCAGAGCAAAACGCTAAGCGACTACACAAAGGCGACTAGTACCAGGTCCGCGATCTCGTCTTTGCGGACAATTTTGGCCAGCCGTAGAATCCCGGCTCGATCAGCAACGCCTTCGACCGCCTAGCCCGTCAAGTGGGCCTCTCCACGACCCGGCTTCACTACGTTCGGCACAGCGCGGCAACCTGGCTTCTTCAGGCGGCATCGACGTTCGGACGTCGCCGCCGTGCTCGTCACAGCACTCCCGTACACGCTGAATACCTACCCCACGTTATGCCTCCAAGCTAAGCGTGGAGGCTATTGCTGAACCCTCAGCCATCGAATCGGCCTCCTGACTCGGCACGGCAACCCAATGGCAACCGTCGCCGATTTATCCCCAAAAAAAGCCCAAAAAACTTTGGGATGGCCGGGAGTCGAACCCGGACGTCCTTTCGGACTGCAGATTTTCGCACCACTATGGCTTTCGCCACCGCGCGCATCGCGTTTGTGGTCCGGACTGTGCCTTGACCCTATGAGCGATCTCACTTAGGCCGCGCCCGTCCAGTCTCTACACCTTCTCCGGATTCGCCGGAGCTTGGCTCGGCATCGTCACGCCGCCCTTCGACAAGCTCGGGACGGCAGAGAGTTTACCGAGTTTGAGCGCATCCCGCAGGCGGTTTCCCATTCCTGCGGCTCAACGTTTCGTTAAGTCTGCTGTGTCTGCCAGTTCCACCACCATCCCGCGTTTATTGTTGGTAGTGTTCGACGACCTCGCCGGTGCGTAAGTGGGCAACGCCGGGATCCTGTCCGGCGTCGCGGCGCGCGCGGCGCTGACGTAACAGATCCCAGTATTGGTCGAGCCGCACCGAGATCTGGTCGAGGCGCGCACGATCGTCTTTGGTCAAGCCGCCACCGTCGCCGTGCTCGAGCAGCCGGTGCTCCTCGGCAATGAGATTCTCGATATGCTCGTGTATCTGCGTGTCGTTCATTTCCGAAATCCCCTTCGCGCTTCGGAACGTGCGAGCGCAGGGGAGCGTTGTCCTCCCGCATCTCGCTCTTGCAGCAGAATCCCGAGCAGCAGGTCGGCGGTCGTGGCCACGACAGCATCCTGGCCGAGCATCTCCAGCGCCTCCTCGAGCACGATGATGCCGGCGGGAAGGATGTCGGCGCGCTGCGCCTTCATGCCGACCACGCCCTTGCGCTCTTCCAGCGGCATCTTGATCAGCCTGTCGAGAACGCGCTTTAGATCGGCGCGAGTCAGCGGCATCGCCGGAGCCGGCAGCCTGCGTTCGCGAGCGATCGCCGCAGCCGACGTGGCACTGCCGCCCACGAGCGCAATGCGTTCCACTGCGGCGCAATCGCGCAACGGAGCCAGCGCTTCCCGCGCCAGTTCGCGCGCACGCGAAATACTCGCCCCGTCGACGCTCCCGTCGCGCCCTGTCAGCGCCGGCACTTCCTCGCTTAAACGTACTGCGCCGATCTCGCACGACACAACGCTCTCGGGCGTTCCCGAGACTCCGACGGCATACTCGGTGCTTCCCCCGCCGATATCCAAGACGCCGACGCGCTCGCCGCGCAGCGTTCCGAACGCCGTCAAGGCACCTCGATAAGATGCCGCCGCTTCTTCTTCGCCGCTCAGGACGCGCAGAGGGACGCCCACTATTGCTTCCACGCTGTTGGAAAACTCTTCGGCGTTCTTCGCCCGCCGCAGGGCGCTCGTAGCCACGGCAAAAATCCGCACGTAATGCCCGCGGATCGCGCGGTAATGCGCCGTAACCGCGTCGAGCGTACGCCGCATCGCCTCGTCGGAAAGCGTGCCGCCCTCTTTCAAACCCTCGCCGATGCGCGTCCCGGTCGAGCGGGCCGTTTCGACGCGCGGCTGATCGGGCTCGACGTCGGCGAGCAATGCTCGCGTCGAGTTGGTGCCGATCGAAACGATCGCATAGCGTTTACTCACGTGATACTCCGAAAGACCTTACGGCTGGCGCTTCTCGAAGAGTGCCGCGCGCCGCTTCTTACGCAAGAAGTGCCGCTCCGCCGCGGGAATGCCGTCGGGCTGTTCCCACTCTTCGGTGCTTTTGAGGTACGAGGCGATCTGCTCTTCCAGGTCGTCGTCGCGAATTTGCGGCGCCAGCGAAACGGCGCGGCGACGCCCGTCGCGGCGTACTTCGAAGGCCAACCGCTTGCGGCGCGCCAGCGAGCGCTGATATTGATCGCGGTGCGATTCCACGTCCGACGCCGGCGCGGTCGCAAGATCGCCGTCGTCCAGGCGCACGGTCGCGCCGTAGGTATTGAGGTTGATAACGATGCCGCCGAGTGTATCCACTAAGGTCCGGCCGACGGGACCGGGCTTACGAAGATCAGCGTCTCGTTCGGCCGCACGAGGCGCAGCCGGTCGTGGATTTCGGGGATCGCCCCTTGCGGATCGGAGAGACGATGCAGCTCGCGCTGCTGTTCGTCGCGCCGCCGCTCCAGGGTCGTAATGTCCTCGCGGATCAGTGAGAGCTGGCGGGCCGCGGCGAGATTTTGGCCGATCGCGCGTGCAAATTGCACGGCGACGAGAACGACGAGAGAGAGAGCGACCGCGGCCGCCGTCACGCGTCCAGCGAAACGAAGGACGGGGCGGACTCGCGCGCCTAAGGCGCGGAGCCGATTGGATCTAGACTTTCGGCCTGCCATTCTCCCAATCGCCGGTACTTGGCATAGCGCTCGTCGAGCAAACGTTCCGGAGTGACTTGCGTCAAACGCTCGAGAGCTGCGTCGATTGCCACGAGCGTTTGCGTCACCACGTCTTCGGCGTTTCGATGCGCGCCGCCCAAAGGCTCCGGCACGATTTCGTCGACGATGCCAAAGCGATGCAAATCATTGGCCGTTAACTTCAACCGCGCCGCGGCTTCTTCCGCCTTTCCGGCGTCGGACCACAAGATCGCCGCGCAGCCTTCCGGCGAAGCGACCGAGTAGGTGCTGTGCTCCAGCATCAGCACGCGGTCGGCAATCGCCAAGGCGAGCGCTCCGCCCGAGCCGCCTTCGCCCACAACCGTCGCAACGATCGGAACGCGCGCGGTGGTAAAGGCTTGCAGGCAAGTTGCGATGGCCTCGGACTGCGCGTGCTCCTCCGAGCTTATGCCCGGATCGGCACCTTTGGTGTCGATGAAGGTGACGATGGGCAGACCCAAACGTGAGGCGAGCTTTGCCAGGCGGCTTGCCTTGCGATATCCTTCGGGCGCCGGCATGCCGAAATTACGGTGCAAGTTTTCCTTAGTGTCGCGTCCGCGCTGCTGGCCAAGCACCAGGACCGGTCGCGAGCCCAAAAGCGCGAAACCGCCGACGATCGACGGGTCGTCGCGGAAGTGGCGGTCGCCATGGAGCTCGTCGAAGCGGTCGAAACGCGAGATATAGTCGAGCGAGGTCGGCCGAGAAGGATGGCGCGCCATGTGCACCTTCTCCCACGGCGAGAGCTTCCCAAAGAGCTCGCGGAGGATCTGCTGGTACTTCTCCTCAAGCGCGCGGACTTCTACCGACATGTCGAGGGGCTGCGCCGCCGAGGCCGTTCGCAGCTCGGCGATGCGCCGCTCCAGCTCGACCAGCCCCTTCTCGCGCTCGACGATCAGATTATTGCTCACGCACCACGTACTCGAGCAGTCGCACCAGAGTCTCCTTTAGATTGCGGCGGTCAACTACCATGTCGATGGCGCCCTTTTCGAGCAAGAACTCGGCCGTTTGAAACTGGTCAGGCAGGCGCTGGCGGATCGTCTGCTCGATGACGCGCCGCCCCGCGAAACCGATCATCGCTTTCGATTCGGCAACGATCACGTCGGCCTGAAAGGCAAACGACGCGGACACGCCGCCGGTCGTCGGATCGGTCAGCACCATGATGAAGACGTTGCCGTCGGCCATGAAGCGCGACACGGCGGCGGTGGTCTTGGCCATCTGCATCAGCGCCAGCATGCCCTCTTCCATGCGGGCGCCGCCCGACGCCGTAAAGATAATGCAGGGAACCCGCCGGCGGCGCGCCTCCTCGAGCAGCAGCGTTATCCGCTCGCCGGTGACGCGGCCCATCGTTCCGCCGCGGAAGTTGAAATCCATTACCCCTAAGGCAACCGGGAAGTGTCCGATCTTAGCAAACCCACAGACGACCGACTCGGAGAGGCCGCTGCGCTCGCGGTCGCCGCTGAGCTTGGCCGGATAGGTTTTCTTATCGGTCCAGCCCAGCGGATCGCCGGCAACGACGTCGCCGCCGATTTCGGTAAAGTCGCCGTCGACGATCGAGGCGATGCGATCGTAGGCGCCCATCCGAAAGTGGTGGCCGCAGCGCGTGCAAACGAAGAGGTTAGCCGCTAAATCGCGGCGATAGAGTACCTCGCCGCACTTTGGGCACTTGCTCCACAGCGCCGCGTCAGCCGCCGGCTTCTCTTCCTTTGCGCGCCGGCTCGACAGCCAATCGGGCATTGGCATTAGGCTTTACGCTCCTTCGCGCGCGGCGAGAGCCACTGTCCGTAAAGCCGCGTCAGCTGCTTGATATAGTTGAAAATTTCGCGTTCGTTGAGCTTCGACTGACCGGCGACGCGATCGGTAAAGACGTACGGAACCTCGATGGCCCGGCCGTAGTGCGCCTTGGCGATCACTTCGAGGCCGATCTTGAAGCCGATCGGATCGAGGTCGACGCCGTCCAGCGCGTCGCGCCGCACGAGAAAGTAGCCGCTGGTTACGTCCCGGACGTTGGTGAGCGGGCGCGCCAGCCAACAGGCAACCTTCGAAGTAATGATGCGGCGTGTCGGCCAGTTGGCGATGCCGCCGCCCGCAACGTAGCGGCTGCCAACGGCGAGGCCGTATTCTTGCGACTGCAGCGCGCCGACCATTTTCGGCAGCGCGTTGACGTCGTGACTGAAGTCGGCATCCATCGCACCGAGCGCCACCGATTGCGGACGCGCGATCTTCCAGCCCTCGATGACGGCGCTGGACAGCCCGAGCTTGCCGCTGCGATGCAGGCAGCGCACGGGCAGTTCGCGCGCGAGCTGCTCGACGACGCCGCCGGTGCCGTCGGGGGAGTTGTCGTCGACGACGATGATCTCACCGTCGAGGCCGTTCTGCGTGAATACGGCGTTCAAAGCGTGGAGGAGCTTTCCGATACCGGCAGCCTCGTTATAGGTGGGAACGACGATCGAGAACGGAAACGGCATGCGCAACCGCTCACTCTACGACGTAAAGGCGCCAATCACCGCCAACAGCACCACCGCGGCGGTATCGGTCCGAAGAATACGCGAGCCCAGCCAGAGTAGGTGCGCTCCGCGCCTCGTAGCAGCTTCCGCCTCGGCGTGCGCGAAGCCGCCCTCGGGGCCGACGACGATCAGCACGCGTCCGGCCTCCGGTAAAAGGGCGCGCAGCCGGTCGTGCAGCGGCTCGGGCGGCGCCAGCTCCCAGGCAAAAAAGACGGCATCGTACTCGCCAAAGCGTTCGACCAGCGCGTCGAACTCGAGCGGCTCGTGAATCTCGGGAATCTCGCGCCGTCCCGACTGTTGCGACGCGCTGCGCGCGATGCGGCTCCAGCGCGCGAGCTTCTCCGGGCCCACGCGTCGTCCCACGCTGCGCTCGGAGTAAAAAGGAAGAAACGCCGCCGCGCCGAGCTCAGTGCTCTTCTCGACGACGAAATCCATGCGCGCGGCTTTCGGCACTGCTTGCGCCACCTCGACGACGAACCGCTTGACTTCAGGGACGCGATCGGCGACCAGCTCGAGCAGCCGCGCGCGCACGACCTGACCGGCCTCTTCGATGGCGGCAGCAAAAGCGCGAGCGCGTGAGTCGACGATCTCGATGCGGTCGCCGGTACGCAGGCGCAGCACGCGCGCGATCTTATGGGCGTCGCCGCCGTGGATCTCGACCGCGCCGCCGACCTCTTGTTCCCCCTCGACGAAGAAGCGACGAGCCGCAGTCACTCGGGACGAAATGCGTCCTTCACCCGGTCGAAAAAGGTCCGTTCTTCAACCGCATCGCCGCCGGCTTCGGCGTAGGCTTCGAGAAGATCGCGCTGCCGTTTGTTGAGTTTCGCGGGTACGACGACGTGCACGCGAACGTGATGGTCGCCGCGATGCGTACCGCGCACGCTCGGCATGCCATACCCGCGCAAGCGCAGCGTCGTCCCCGACTGCGTTCCCGCCGGCAGCGTGAGCTCGACGTCGCCGTCGAGCGACGGCACTTCAATGCTCGCGCCGAGCGCGGCCTGTGGAAAACTCACCGGCACGTCGACGAACGTTTCGCGCCCTTCGCGCCGGAAAACGGGATGCGGCGCAATCGTCAGATAGACGAAAAGATCGCCGGTTGCTCCGCCGCGTAATCCGCCTTCGCCGCTGCCGGCGATGCGAATGCGCGAGCCGTCGTCGACGCCCGGCGGTACGTTCACCGTCAGCCGCGCCTCGGTTTCGAAGCGTCCTCGTCCGGCGCAACGCTCGCAGGGCGTCGCGGTTACGTGCCCCTCGCCGCCGCAGCGCTGGCAAACCGATTCGGTAACCATTTGTCCCAGTGGCGTGTGGCGCACGCTGCGCACGCTTCCGTTTCCGCCGCAGCGTTCGCAGGGAACGATCATCGTTCCCGGACGCGCGCCGCTCCCGTTGCAGACGTCGCAATGCGCCAGGCGATCGAAAACGATCTCCTTAGTCGCACCGCGAAACGCTTCTTCGAGCGTAATCTCGAGATCGAAGCGCAGATCGGATCCGCGCTCGGGACCGGCTCGCCGCCGCCGCGCGCCCCGCGCGTTGCCGAAGAACATGTCGAAGATGTCGCCGAACGAGCCGCTGCCAAATCCAAAGTCGCCGGCGCCCGTGCCGTTGCCGATGGTGCCGAACCGGTCGTACTGCGCGCGCTTCCCCGGATCGGAGAGCACTTCGTAGGCTTCGTTGATCTCTTTGAAATAGTGCTCGGCCCTGGATTTATCGTGCGCAACGTCGGGATGGTGCTCGCGCGCCAACTTGCGATAGGCTCGTTTGATCTCGTCCCCCGTCGCATCGCGTCCGACGCCGAGGATGTCGTAGTAATCCTTGGTGGGCATTCTACGCGTCTGGTATTTGGTTGACGTCCGAAAGACGCTCGCTCAACGTTTCGGCCGTCCCCGAGGCGAGCGCCAGCAAGCGCGCGTACGGCATTCGCCGCGGCCCCAAGATGGAAAGCGTTCCCGAGGCGTGCGAACCAAAACGATAGGGAACCGTCACGACCGAAAGATCGGCCAGCTCGTCGCTGCCGAGCTCGTGGCCGATCTTGACGCTCGCCGCCTCGGCATTCATTGCGTCGGCTACGACTTGATAAAGCGTCTTCTGCTCCTCGACGATCCGCAAAATCGAACGCAGCTTGCGCAAGTCCTGGAACTCCGGCTGGTCGAGCAGGTTCTGTGCGCCGGCTGCTGCGATCGTCGGCTGTTCGCTCGAGCGCGCCGATGCGTAGGCTTGCACGACGGCCGCGCGCAGGTCGTCGGAGACCCCGCTCTCGCGCGCCGCTTGCGCGATCTCGGTCTCGCTGATTTCGCGCAACGGCAGGTTGGAGAGCCGCGCGTTGAGCGCGTTGGAGAAACGCGTGAGATCGTCGGGCTGCACCTCCGCGCCCAGTTCGAAAAGACTCTGCGCGGCGACGCCGAGCGAGGTCACGACGATGGCCACGCCGGTATGGGAGGAGAGCCAGATGAGCTGAATGTGCTTGAAGCGCCGCGCCTCTTGCTGCGGCATCGTAACGAAGGCGAGGTTGTTGGAGAGCCGCCCGAGCAGACGCGTCGTGTGATCGATGATCTCGTCGAGCTCCCGCGCCGCATCGTTCAGCTCGTCGCGAATGCGCCTCCGCTCGTCGACGGTCAGCTCTTCGGGCTGCATGAGCCGGTCGACGTAGGTGCGATAGCCGGCATCGGAAGGGACTCGCCCGGCCGAGGTGTGCGGCTGAATTAGGTAACCGCCGGCCTCGAGCTCCGCCATCTCGTTGCGCACCGTGGCCGAGCTGATGCCGAGATTGTATTTCTGGGTTAGCGCCTGCGAGCCGACCGGCTCTGCGGTGGCGATATACTCGTAGACAACCGTCGCGAGGATGTAAGCCTTGCGCTTCCCAAGGTCGCCGCCTTCAATCACAGCCCTTACTGTAGCACTCCAGCCCCGAGAGTGCTAGGCGTGGAGCCGGCTTGCGCTCGCTCGATTGCCTGGTTCAGCTCCTCCCAACTCTCCCCACCGACCGAGACGTAGGAGACGTTCCCGGCCGGATCGAGCACGAGCGTCACCGGGATCTTCGGAACCGAGTAGACGCGGTGGATGATGCCTTGGGGATCCTCGATCAAGGGAAGGTTGATGTTCGTCTGGCGCAGATACCCGGCGGCGATGTCGTGCGGTTCGTCTGAGATCGTCACCACGGCAACGCGATCGCCGTAGGTCTGTTGCGCGCGAACGAAATCGCCTAGCTCGGCCGTGCAAACGTGGCACCAGCTGGCCCAAAAATCGATAACCACGGTTTTGCCGCGAAGATCCGAAAGGTAACGAATTCCGTGCGCGCTGGGAATGGCAAAATTGGGTGCCGGCGCATCAAAGCGTATCGTGGTGAGCCCGGTTGCCGGCGCCGTCAGCGCCGCGAGAACGAGTGCGGTCAACATCGTCGAAGCGTGTCACGCTTCGGCAGGCATGCCGAGTCCGCCTCGGTAACTCGCGCCTATGAGCCGCTCCACGATCGAGGCCCTCTTCGAAGAGCATCGGCGCTTTCCGCCGTCTCCCGAGTTTGCCGCGCAGGCCAACGCAAGCGCCGGCATCTACGAAGAGGCCGCAAAAGATTACCTCGCCTTTTGGGCCGGCTGGGCGCGCACGCTCGAATGGACCAAGCCCTTCACCACGACGCTTGAATGGAACGAGCCGTTCGCCCGCTGGTTCGGCGACGGAGAACTCAACGTGTCGGTCAACTGCTTGGATCGTCACGTTCGCGCCGGACGCGGCGACAAGATTGCCTACTACTATGAAGGCGAGCCGGGCGACCGTTGGACGATCACCTACCGGCAACTGCTCGACGACGTCTGCCGCTTCGCCAACGCGCTGCGCACGCTCGGCATTCGTCGCGGGGATCGCGTTGCGATTTACATGCCGATGATTCCCGAGCTGCCCGTGGCGATGCTGGCCTGCGCCAGAATAGGCGCCGCGCACTCGGTGATTTTCGGCGGCTTCAGCCCGGAATCGATCGTCGACCGCGTCAACGACGCGCAGTGCGTCGCGCTGATTACCGCCGATTACGGCTGGCGGCGGGGCAACAAGGTCCCGCTCAAGCGCAACTGCGACATCGCGATGGAGCATACGCCCTCGATCGAGCACTGCATCGTCGCGCGACGCATCGGCGACGACGTCTTCATGCACGAGGGCCGCGACTATTGGTGGGACGAGGTCGTAGCCCCGGAGCCGGCCCAGTGCGAGCCCGAACCGATGAATGCCGAAGACCTCCTCTTCTTGCTCTACACCAGCGGCACGACGGCCAAGCCAAAGGGCATCAAACACACCACTGCCGGTTATCTCACGCAGGCGGTAATGACGCACAAGCTGGTCTTCGACCTCAAGGAAGACCGCGACATTTATTGGTGCACCGCCGACATCGGCTGGGTAACCGGCCACTCCTACATCGTCTACGGACCGCTGGCCAACGGCGCGACCAGCGTGATCTACGAGGGCACGCCGGATTTCCCCGGCAAAGACCGCTTCTGGGAAATCGTCGAGCGCTATCGCGTGAGCATTCTCTACACCGCACCGACTGCAATCCGCACCTTCATGAAGTGGGGCACCGAGCATCCCGCCAAACACGACCTCTCATCGCTGCGATTACTCGGAACCGTCGGCGAACCGATCAATCCCGAAGCGTGGATGTGGTATCGCGAATGGATCGGCGCGAATCGCGTTCCAGTCGTCGATACGTGGTGGCAAACCGAGACCGGCGGCATCATGATCGCGCCGCTTCCCGGCGCGACGACGTTGCTGCCGGGGAGCGCGACGCTGCCGCTGCCCGGCATCGCCGCCGACGTCGTCAACGATAGCGGCGAGAGGGTGCCTCCCGGCGGAGGCGGTTACGCGGTGCTCACGAGACCGTGGCCTGGGATGTTGCGCGGCATTTGGGGCGACGACGAGCGCTACGTTCAAACCTATTGGTCGAAGTTTCCGCACGTCTATTTTGCCGGCGACGGCGCGCGGCGCGATGCCGACGGAAACTTCTGGTTTATGGGGCGCATCGACGACGTCATGAACGTCAGCGGTCATCGCATCTCGACGACCGAAGTGGAGAGCGCGCTGGTCGATCATCCGGCCGTCGCCGAAGCGGCGGTCTGCGGCAAGCTCGACGACATGACGGGACAAGCCGTCTATGCCTTCGTGTCACTCAAAGGCACGGCGGCCGGCTCGGCCGAGTTCGCCGACGAGCTGCGAGACCACGTCGGCGCCAAGCTCGGAAAGTTCACGCGCCCCAAGTACGTGACGTTCACCGCCGAGCTGCCCAAGACGCGCAGCGGCAAGATCATGCGCCGCCTGCTCCGCGACATCGCCGAGGGCCGTACCCTGGGCGACACGACGACGTTGGCCGACTCGGCGGTCGTCAAGGAGCTCCAGGAACGCGCCAAGGTCGAGGTCACTCAGGACGACTGAGTCTCCTAAGGAGACATCGACGGTTTCGGTGAGGCTTTCATCATCGCACCCGAATGCATCGGCGACGGCTTTGGCGACGCCTTCATCATGTGTGAGGACGACGCGTGCGAGGACGACATGTGGGAAGATGGCGACGGGGAGGGGTGCGGCGTCCCCATCGAGCCGGCGACGGCGACGCCGCCTGCAACGCCGGCGAATGCGACGGTTAGGATAAGAGTGGAAAGTTTCACGGTCTGCTCCTTGTGCGGTGTGGTTTTGAAGCAAATACGCCTCAGGGGATTCGGCAGATGAAATCGCCGGCAGATTCATCCGCCCGGCGCTCCCGAGGCGTTCTACTGGGAAGGACCAATGGCGTTTGCACTCTGTGCTCCAGCTTCGCTCGCCCCAGGCTTCAATGCGCAAACGCGTCGAACGCTCCATAGCATGATGCCCGCGTCCGGGAGCGACGAGGCGCTCGCGGCCGGATTCGCGGCCCACGAGCGTGGCGCGTTTTCCGAAGCCTACCGGCGTTACTCTGGTCTGCTGTATTCGGCGGCGTATAACGTGCTGGGCAACGCCGAGGAGGCGCAAGATTGCGTGCACGACGCAATCGCGCGGCTGTGGCGTTCGGCGCACGCCTTCTCACTCGAGCGCGGTTCGCTGCGCGCGTTTCTCGTAGTCTGCGTCCGCAACGAAGCGATCTCGCGGCGGCGGCGTAAAGAGCGCGACCTTCGCTTGGCCCGACAGCTTGCCGCCTTTCCGGAAGAACACGAAGAGCTCCACGTTAGCGATCCGATCGAACGCGACCGCGTACGCCAAGCGCTCGAAGAGCTTCCGGTCGATCAGCGCCGGGCGCTCGAGCTGGCCTACTACGGCGGCAAGACGCACACCGAAATTGCCGCCGAACTCGGCGAGCCGTTAGGCACGGTCAAGAGCCGAATCAAACTCGGATTGCGCAAGGTCGCGGCGACGTTGACGGCATCCGCTCCGGAGTACGAGCGATGAACGGCGGGCACGTCGAAGCGTTGGCGCCGCTTTACGCGCTGGGTTTGCTCGATGCCCACGAGACGGAGCGGCTCGAAGAGCATCTTCGGGTTTGCTCGCGCTGCGCCGAGTTGGTCGGCCGCGCCGAAGCCGACGCAGCCGCGCTTGCGGCTGCCGAGCCGCAGCGACCTGCGCCGCTGGAGTTGGAGCTTCGCGTGGAGCGAACGCTGCGTCGCGACGATGCCGAGATTACGGCGCCGGCAAAGCACCGTCCGTCGGTGCGGCTTCTCGCCGCCGCGCTGGCTGCGGCGTTCGTGCTCGGCATAGTTCCAGCACTCTACTTCTGGGAAGCAGATCGCTCGCTGCAAAATGCCCTGGTCGCCGACAGTGCGGCGATGAACCGACTCGCCGAAGCGCCGCACCGGATCGCGACGTTCTTATCGCCGCAAGGCAACGGCATGGCCAAGGTCATGTACGGAAGCGACGGCTCTTGGTATCTAGTGATGGTCCCGGAAGCGACAAAGCCGGTGCGCGTTGCCTGGATGCACGACGGTCAACAGACGATGCTCGGCGACGCCACGCCTCATGGGAAGATGGCTATGCTTTATCTGCCGCGCAGCCATCGCATGGACCGCCTCGCGCTCATGGACGGCGAAACGGTCGTCGCCGAGGCGCAGCTCTCGTACCGGTAAGAGCGTTTACTCCGGCGTGGCGAAGAATTGACCGAGATCGTCGAGGTGCTCGATGCGCGTTGCCGGCGGCAGCGCGGATAAAATGGTCGCACCGTAGCGCGTCGATGCGGCGCGGCCGTCGAGCAGCGCCACCAGACCGCGGTCCTTACCGCTACGGATCAATCTGCCGAAACCCTGTTTAAGACGCACCGTTGCCGCCGGAATCATGTAGTGCTCGAAGCCGTCGAGGCCGCGGGCTTCGAGCGCGCGGACGCGCGCCATCACCAGCGGGTCCGCAGGGGAGGGAAAGGGCAGCCGGTCGATGATGACGCACGAGAGCGCGTCGCCGACGACGTCGATGCCCTCCCAAAACGTACTCGTTGCAAAGAGCACCGCGCCCGGCGTGCGCCTGAACCAATCCAAGAGATACGAACGTGGCAGATCGCCTTGCATGCGCAACGGATACGAGAGACGGTCGCGCACCAGCGCGTGCACTTCGCGTAGCCGGGCGTACGAGGTGAAGAGCACGAAGGCGCGCCCGCCTGTGCGGTCGAGACACTCTTCAACGATAGGCGCCGCGCGGCGAGCGAAGTGCATCGATTTTGGATTGACCTCGGCGGGCGCGATAAAGAGACGCGCCTGGCGCGCGTAATCGAAGGGTGACGGCGCGACGTGCTCTTGCGCATCGTCCACGCCCAGCGTCCGGCGCAAAAAATCGAAGGAACGGTCCGTTGCCAGGGTCGCGCTGGTCAGCACCACGCTGTGCGTTCGAGCAAAGAGCCGCTCGCGCAAGAATCCGGCGACCTCGTGCGGCGCGCAGTTCAGGGCATAACGGCCGTCGGCGTCGCTTCGTTCCACCCAGGCAATGGCGTCGTCGGCACCGGCTCCAAAGCGTTCCACCGCGGCTTCGTGGGCCAGCACGGAACGCATCGCCAGATCGCGCCGGCGCTCGGCTTCGGCCTCGTTATCGGCGCTGGTTTTGAGTTCGTCGAGCCAGTGCGCGAAGAGCCAATTCTCCAAGCCGTAGAGGCATTGCCGCAGTGCGTCGAGCGGCCCCCAAACTTCCTCGTTGGCAGCTAGCGGGTAACGCTCGGAGGGAACCTGCGCGAGGCTCGATTCGAGCCGCCGCATCGTCTCTTCGAAATCGGTTTCGAAGTTGTGGGGCAGGTGGTAGTGGCGGCGCAGCTTGCGAAGCATGCGATCGACGGTCGCGCGCGAGACCACCGCCGTGAGCGCGTCGGTTGCCCAGCGTTCGCACTGATGCGCTTCGTCGAGCACGGCGACGTCGTACGGCGGCAGCAATCCGCCGCCCATCGCCAGATCGAGAAAGAAGAGCGCGTGATTGACGACGACGAGGTCGGCATACTTGGCTTCGTCGCGCTTTTTGAAGAAGAAACAATCGCGAAAGTGCGGGCATATTTCCCCGGTGCACTCGTCGGCGTCGGCGTCGAGCTGCTCCCACTCGTCGCCGCGCGGCAAGAAACTGAGTTCGGCGCGATCGCCGCTCTGCGTCCGCTCGGCCCACTCCCAAATCTGCTGCATCGAGGGCGACTGAGCGAGGAGCCGGTCGGCGCGCATGCGTTCGAGCTTCTGACGGCAGAGGTAGTGCGTGCGCCCTTTGAGCAGCGTAACGCGCACCGGCTGGTCGAGAGCGCGCTCGACCAACGGTATGTCTTTGCGGACCAGCTGCTCCTGCAGCGCGATCGTGCCCGTCGAAAGCACGACTTTCTTACCGCTGCGAATGGCGGGGACGAGATAGGCGAGCGATTTTCCCACGCCGGTGCCCGCTTCGACGATCGTGTGCAGGCCTTCCAAAATGCCGCGCTCGATCGATTGAGCCATCTGCAGCTGTCCGGGACGTGGTTCGTATCCTTCCAGCGTCCGCGCAAACGGTCCGCCGGAGCCGAAGATCTCCTCGAGGTTAACGGTCACCGGCCGGCGGTTCGTATTCGGCTTGCAGCTCGCGGCCCGCAGCGTCGACGACGACCGGCGCGACGCGACGCGGCGGAACGTAGAGCGCGTAGGTCAATACGAACCCGGCGATGAGCCCGGCGACGTGGGCCTGCCACGCGATCGCCGGCACGGTAAATGTGATGATCAAATTGATGACGAGAATGCCGATGTTGGAGCGCACCAGGTCCATTCCCGGCTTGCCGAGCTTGAGCCCGATAGCGAATAAAGCGCCGAACAGGCCGAAGATCGCGCCGCTTGCGCCGACCGTCGGCACCATAGGGGCGCTCAAGTATACGACGGCTAGTCCCGAGGCAATCAGCGAGAACGTGTAGACGATCAGCATCCGCCACGAACCCATCGCCCACTCGATGAAGCGCCCAAGAAACCAGAGCGACATCATGTTGACGGCGATGTGAATCAAGCCGCCGTGCAAAAACGCTCCGGTGACAATTCGCCACCATTGACCGTCCTGCAGCACGAGTGCCGGATATAGCGCGCCTTTCTCGAGCACACGCACCATCCCGGCATCGTCTCCGCCAAAACCGCTAAGCAATGCGGATCCGCCGACCCTAATCTCCCACAGGTAACCGATGACGTTGAGGGCGATGAGAAAGCGCGTGATCACGCGATCATCACCGTGCGCGCCAACTCCAGCGATATGGCGTGGCGGTGGCCCTCAACCTCAATGGTTAACGGGCCGCCCAGCGGTGCTTTCTCGAGAACGTGCAGGCGCGCGCCGGGGCGCAGCCCCACTTGTGCGAGATAACGCAGTATCTCCGGCATCTGCTCGGTGACGCCCGAAACCGTGACCTTCGAGCCCGGCTCGACCTGTGCTAGCGGAATGCCGCTGCGTACCGGTTCGGTTAGATCTTTGGGTGGAATGGGATGCCCGTGCGGACAGGTCTGAGGATCGCCGAGGACCTCGACGAGCCGCTCTTCGACGCGATCGGTGATGGCGTGCTCGAGAATGCACGCTTCGGCGTACACTTCATCCCATGGCATCCCCAGCATGTCGGTGAGCAGGCGCTCCGCCAAACGATTGCGCCGCACGACGCCGACGGCTACCTCGAGACCCTTGCGCGTAAGGCGAATGTCGCCGCGGATCTCGTGTTCCACGAACCCGTCGTTCACAAGCTTCTTGAGCATCCCCGAGACCGAAGCGGGCGCGACGCCCAGCTCGGTCGCTAATGCAGAGGTCGTGACGCCCGGGCCCTCGCGTTCCAAGCGATAGATTGCCTTCATATACATTTCAAAAGACTCGGCAAAATGCGAGTGCGAGTGTCCCGGCATACCTGCTTTAACTTCGCCCTTCCGGCTGAAGTTCCGCAATCGCGGCTTCCAGTTGTGCGGCCATGCGGCCCTTCTCATCGGGCGCGGCAAAGGAGGCTTCGATGGCGTTGCCCACATAGCGCGCCAGGGTTGCGGCACCGGCTACCCGCTCGACCTCGGCATATTCGCGCTCGATCGAAGTCCCGAAGAGGGCCGGATCGTCGGCGTCGATGGTGACGACACATCCAGCGCGGTCGAAGTCGAGATAGGAATGCGGGCGGTCCGCCGTCGCCGCGCCGGTGAGCCGGTTGGAGGTCGGGCAAATCTCCAACGCAATCCGCCGCTCCGCAAGCATTTCCACGACGCCGCGGTCGTCCAGCGCCCGGATCCCATGACCGATTCGCTCGGCTCCCAGCAAATCGACCGCATCGCGAACGCTGTGGTGGCCGTCCGCCTCGCCGGCGTGCGCGACGCGATGCAGTCCCTGCGCTCGAGCGAAGGCGAAGACTTCGGCGAAGTCGCGCGCCGGAAAGCGCGCCTCGTCGCCGCCAAGCGAAATGCCGATGACGCCGAGGTCGCTCATCTTCGCGGCGGCTCGCGCCGTTTGCATGGCGGATTCCGCACCGAAATTGCGCGTCACGTCGGCTAAGAGGTTGAAGGTCGCGTGCGGTCGCGCCCCGCGCAACTCCGATGCGATGGCTTCCATCGTCGCGCGAACGTCGAGTTGAGGATTGAAGAACGTCCATACTGAGGGCGAGACAAAGAGCTCGCCGTAAACGACGCGCTGCGCGAGCGCGTCTTCCACGAACTCCCGGGCGAGGCGGGCATAATCTTCCGGGTCCTGCAGCGAGCGGCTGACCGCGGCAAAAAGAAAGAGAAACTCGCGAAAGTCTTTGAAGCGGTACGGATCGGCAGGATCGACCGGGTCGCTTGGAGCTTCGGGCGCCGGTCCGCGGTGATAGCGCAGCGGGACGCCGTGCTTACCAGCAAGCTCCACGAAGCTCCGCGCGCGAAGCGTCCCCTCGAGATGGCAGTGGAGATGGATCTTCGGCACGCGCGACGCAAGCAAGCCTGAAGGCATACGTTCGCTTTCGGCAGGTGCGAAACGGTACCCGTCGTAAATCTACCGGTCCCGTCGCGGGGTGGAGCAGTCCGGTAGCTCGTCGGGCTCATAACCCGAAGGTCGGTGGTTCAAATCCACCCCCCGCAACCTGTACAGGTCCGCTTACTGCAGAGTAGGCGGACCTGATTTTTTGCTTAGCGGACCACTTTAGGACGGGAACAAGTCGGCCTTCAATCGCTCCTGGACTCCGAGCAGCCAGAACTCAAGTGCGATATCGGGCTCGAACAAGAGCGGCTGAAGTTTCAAGAAAGTCGCCACACCTTTGCGCTCGACCTCGCTGTCGCCGAAGCGGTGAGCGGCATCAGCGACGGCCAACGTCCGAACGTCCTCAAGCCAGGGAAAGTCGTTCCTTGCGAGGGCGACGTTTTCGATGATGCCTCGAGCACCGGCCATCGTTGGCGCTTGGCGAGCCTCGATTACGGCCATCATCATTCGGGTGAAACCGGTGGGGAAAGCGGGAGCCGCCTTGATTCCCTCGGTGCGCTTTCTTAGCGCGGGTAGCAGTCGGGTGGCGTCGCGGTCGCAATACGCATCGCGCTCGATGCGCAAACCGTCGAAGTCATAGTCCGAACAGTTTTTGGAGACGTAGGCAGTGACCTCATCGAGCTCCGCCCAATCGCCGGACAAAACGCTAAATGCTGCCAAGTGGTTCCAATAACTTCCAAAAAACGGAAGCCCCCGCACGTACAGGAAGTTGTCATCGAGTATTTTCAGCTTTTTGTATGCGCCAAAGAAGGGCCGTATGAACGTCCGAGCGTCCTCGTACCTGCTGTAAAGGTAGGCGTACCGCGCTTCAACGAGCGCGTGCCGCTTGGGAATTCCCGGAAACGCAGTTTCCCGAAACAGTGCGAACCCTTTTTCGGGCTCTTTGGCACGAATGTACTGCTGCCCCAGAGAAAATCGGATCATTGGCGAGCCTGGGAACTGATCGTAACCCCGCTTGAAGCGTTCCAGCGCTATATCGTCGCGACCGCCCGCGAACGCGGTAATCCCATAAATGTGCCACCACTCCTCGCGCTCGGCGTCCGTCAATTTGGCGAGATCGAGCTTCTCGAGCTCCCGCTCGATCTCGCTCGCCCTTCCCTCGTTGGCTAGTTTGTTCGCGAGATCGCTCACCAGCGTCATGCGAGGTACCGCGCCCCATCCATCCCGCACCGTCGCTCAACCGCCACGGATAAAATACCGCTTGCCTATACAGAGGTTCGAATCGAACTGTGTCATCGTCGCGCCCTTCGCCGACCGCGTTGCCGAACCTGGACGCGCGGCGCCAAAAGACTTCGGCATAGGCGATTAGCCGGCTATCGAATCGTCGCCGTTTCCCTAGCGCCGGCGCCTCGCAGCTCGAGGTGGTCGAAGCGCTCTAGCATCCTCACGAAGAGCTCGCTGGTCGAGCCTGCCGAGTTCGTCGATCCAAGGGAAACGCGATCCGCGCCAACGGCGCCGTAAACGTCGTAACGGCGATTGCTCCCAACGATGACGTAGTACCACGAACGGTCGCGCGCGTAGAGAACCTTTGCCTTCGGTCCCGTGCCGGCAAACTGCGCGTGGGAGAAGTGGCCGTTCACCATCGCGAGCGTCGCCACGTTATGCTGCGATTGTGCGCGCGGCCAGAGCATGCCGACGAGAAGTGCGGCCGCCATGGCGGGAACGAGCCACCATGGCGAGATTCCGCGCCGCGCGAACCGCAAGACGTCGGTTGCGGGCGGCGGCGCGAACGGTTTGTTGACGCGCTCGAGAGCGAGAACCGCCTCTTCGGCCTCGCCCAGACGCCGCAGGCACGCCTCACAACCGGCGGCATGCGCTTCGATCGCCGCAGTCTCGGCGGCATCGAGCTGACCGGCAGCGTATAGCTCCGCTGCTTCGCCGATGTGCTCGTCAGCCTGCATCGGCATTCCCCGGAATAAGCGACGCACGCAGGGCGCGAAGCGCAGTGCTCAACCGCCCCTTCACCGTTCCGATCGGTATCGTCAAATCGGCGGCCACTTCCGACAGCGTCATCCCGCCGTAATAGGCACGTTGCACGACGTCGGATTGATCCGGCGTCAGTTTTCCGAGCGCGCGCGCGACGCGCTCCCGCTCGATCGGATCCTCTTCCATTTCGTAGGCAAGCTCAGGTGGAAACTTGCCGATTGCGGCACGGCCGCGGCCCGACGTCCGCAGCTGCGTAAGCGCGGCGTTACGAGCGCAGGTCACCAAGAATGCTTCCAAACTCCCGCGCTGGGTCGCGTACGCCGTTTGCCGTCGCCAAAGGTGCAGAAAGACGTCGTGGACGCACTCGCGCGCCGCTTCGGCGTCACGCAGCAGCCGAAGGGCCGTGGAGAACATCCGCGGCCCAAAGCTGCGATAGGCAGTCTCGTACGCATCGGCTTCGCGTCGCGCAAATCCGCCCTCCAGCGCCGCATCGCGCACGCTAACCGAACGCGCGATCCTCGAAGCGCAGGCCGTTACCATCGATTTCGACGGTGCGGTAGCCGATGGCGTGGAGGAGCTCGCTGCGAGGAAGCGACACCGGCCCTGGTTTCGGCGCGGCACCCGGTTTTGGCTGCGGGTATGCCGTCGCGTCGGCGCTGGCAAACCGGATATTCCCCTCTTGATGGGTGACGATCTGATGGATGTGCCCGTTGAGCACGGTCACGCGGTCGAATCGCTGCAGCAGGGCCAGCGCCTTGCTGCCGTCCTCGGTCGTCCAGCCCCAATCCGGATAGAGCGCGTAGAGCGGAACGTGGGTGAATACGACAACCGGCGTCGACGCCGGAATGCCGCTTAAATCCTTGGAAAGCCAATCGAGCTGCTCGCTGCCCAGTATGCCCATCTTCTCGAAGTTGAAGACGTTGAGGACGGCGACGTAATGGACGCCGTTGGCGTCCCACGAGCTCCAGCCGCCCGGCTTCGAACCAGGAATGCGGAAGGCTTTCATATAGCCGGCAACGTCATTCCCCAGCACGTCGTGCTCGCCGGGAAGCGCGATCAACGGTGCCTTAAGCTGCGACAGAATCGCGCGCGCATCGTCGAACTGTGCCGCCGTCGAAAGGTGCGTGATGTCGCCCGTGTGCACGACGAACGCCGGCCGCGACGGCAGGGCGTTGATCGCATCCACCGCCATCTGCAGCGTTCCGGCGACGTCGGGGTTGGCGGCTTGCTTGAAGCCGATGTGGCTGTCGCTGATCTGCACGAACTCGACTTCGCCTGCGGTCGCGGCGACGGCCCGGCCGGCGAGCAGTCCCGCGGCGCCCAACGTGTAGGCGATACCGGCGCCGGTCCAAGCGACGTGGGCAAGAAAGTCGCCGCGTCTCACGACTGCCCCGCCTTGACGACGATCGTCGCCTTCATGAAGGGATGCAGCGCGCAGAAGTACGCGTACGTCCCAGGTTTGTCGAACGTGTAACGCCACGTCTGCCCGGTGTCGATACCCTTCGAATCAAAGACTCCATCGCTCGAGGTGACGGTGTGCGCGTCGTCGTCGCGGTTAGTGAAGGTCACCGTCTGTCCGGCAGCGATGGTGAGCTTCGCCGGGTGGAAGGCATCGTTGCTGATCTCGACCGTGGCGGGTGCTGACGGGTGGGCCGGCGCGGCGAGAAGCATCGCCAGGATGACAAGTCCGATCTGTTTCATACCATAGCTATGCCGAACCCGGCGAAACGGTTATAGTTCCTCGCGTGGCTCTTAGCAAGTCTCCGGCGGATTTGCGCTCACTGACCTTACAAGACGGTCCAGTGCTAGTAGTAGCCCCGGGAGTCTTGGCCGGGCAAGGCGAGCCCATCTCGATAACATATGCCGGCGCGACCCCTCCGAGCGACCACGTTCCGAGCTACGTCCCGGCTTCTATCGCCGGCCGGTGCCCTCGTGCAGGCGCTGCGCCTGAGCGGCAATCTTATTTAACGTAGCGGCCTGCTCTTTCGCAAAGCTTCGCAGCTCCGGATTGTTCCCGTGCTCGGCGTAATCGGCGTAGGTGTCGGCGGCGATCGAAGCATCGATCCCAATCTGTCCCGCAAAAGCCTGATCGAAAGATGAGCCCGACTTCTCGGTAAGCGTCGAGTACTGGTACGAAGCCCGAACCGTTGGCTTGCGAGCCGGCGTGATGCCGTGCGAGCTCGCCAGCTTCTTCAGCGTTTCGTTGGCCGAACTTGCGTTTGCCGTAACGGTTTTTGCCAGCGCTTTGACGCGCGGATCTTGAGCCTTATTCTGGGCAAGCGTCCCGATCGCGTATTGGCCGAGCGCGTCTTGCGCAACGCTCTTGAGAAAATCGGCGTCGGCCGAGGAGAACGATGCTGCGCGAACGGCGCCCCCGAAGGAGACAACCGATAGCACAAGCAGCGAGAGCACAAGAGAAAGAACCTTCATGTCCGGTTCTTACCCAGCTTTCGCTTCTTTGATGCTATGCCTTGAGCAGCTCGGTTTCTTTGCCGACCGCGGCGAAGGCGTCGAGCGCCCGATCCATTTCCTCTTTGGTAAGGGCAGCGCTGATCTGCACGCGAATGCGAGCCGTTCCTTCGGGCACGACCGGGTAGCCGAAACCGGTGACGAAGATTCCCTTTTTCAGCAGCCGGTCGCTCATTGTTATTGCAAAAGCCGTCTCACCGACGATAATCGGTACGATCGCGCTCTCGCTCTCGAGCGGCTTGTACCCGATGCGAACCAGACCGTCGCGGAAGTATTGCGTGTTTTCGCGCAGCCGGTCGACCAGCTCGGGGTGCGCATCCAAATATTCGATGGCTTCTAGAGCGCTGCAAGCAACCGTGGCCGGCAGAGCGTTAGAGAACAACTGAGGCCTCGAACGCTGTATGAGCGTATCGACCAACGCGTTGCTTCCGGCAACGAAGCCCCCCGCCGCGCCGCCCAGCGCCTTCCCAAGCGTGCCGGTGATGACGTCGATCTCGCCGGTCAAGCCGTAGTGCTCGATCGTCCCACGACCCGTCTTACCCATCACGCCGGTTCCGTGCGAGTCGTCGACAACGGTGATCGCGCCGTACTTTTTCGCCAGCACCGCGATCTCGGGCAGCTTGGCGAGATCGCCTTCCATCGAGAAGACGCCGTCGCTCACGATCACGATCGGAAAGCAGCCCTGCACGCTCTTGAGCTTCTCCTCGAGCTGACCCATGTCGCTATGCTTGAAACGCTCGCGCCGGGCTTTGGTCGCCAGGCGCACGCCGTCGATAATCGAGGCGTGATTCAGCTCGTCGGAGACGATGGCCGAGCCGTCGTCGCAGATCGTGGGGAAGAGTCCGGTGTTGGCGTTCCAGCACGACACGTACGACAGCGAGGCTTGCGTTCCGAGAAAATCGGCGATGCGCCGTTCGAGCTGGCGATGGATGTCGAACGTCCCGCAGATAAACCGCACCGAGGCCGTGCCCGCGCCGTACTTATCGAGCCCGCGCTTGCCGGCCTCAACCACCTCGGGCTGATCGGCCAGCCCCAAGTAGTTGTTGCTGGAGAGCACGATAACGTCGCCGGCTTCTTCCATATGCACCTCAGGCGCCATCGGCGTCGTCAAGTGGCGCAGGTGCTTGTAGGTGCCCGCCTTTTTGAGCGCGTCGAGATCGGACTGCAGCTTCTCTTCAAACGCCTGGTTCATGATTTGGAACTCGCTCCTTTAAAATCGAAGACGATCTTCGCCGCTTCGCCTTTGGTCATCAGGTCGAACGCGCGGTCGTACTCGGTGTAGGGCAGAACGTGGGTGATGATCGAGCGCGGGTCGACGCGCCCGCTCTTCACCAGCGCCTCGGTTTGGTACCACGTTTCGAACATGCGCCGCCCGTTGATACCCAAGAGCGTCAATCCCTTGAAGATGACGCGCGCCGCCAGGTCTATCGTTACGTTGCCCGACGGGATTCCCAGCAACGCCACTCGCGCCCCGTTGCGCACCAGTTGCATGCCGGTGTCGAGCGCCGCGCCGCTTCCCGACATCTCGAGAAGCACGTCGACGCCGTCGCCGCGCGTGCGGCCTTTGATCTCGGCGACCAGATCGGGCTGCGTCGCCAAGAAGGTTGCGTCGGCACCCAAGCGCGCGGCTAGTTCGAGCTTTGCCGGATTGACGTCGATGGCGAAAATGGCGGTTGCGCCGGCCGCGCGCGCTACGGGGATCGCCATCAATCCGATTGACCCGACGCCGGTGATCGCGACGCTCTTGACGCTGACGCCGGCCGCCATGACCGTGTGCACCGCGTTGCCGAGCGGGTCGAAGATGGCCGCCACTTCATCGGGAATCGCCGGATCGAGACGCCACACGTTATACTCCGGCATCGCGATATACTCGGCGAAGGCGCCGTCGCGATCGACGCCGATGATCTCGACTCGCTCGCAGATGTGCGCCTCGCCGGTGCGGCAGAGAAGGCAGGTGAGATCGGCGATATGGCCTTCGGCCGAAACGCGCTCGCCGACGCGAACCGAGCGCACGGCGCTGCCGACTTCGGCGACGGTTCCCATGAATTCGTGGCCGACAACCAGCGGCGCCTTGACGCGCTGCTGCGCCCAGGCATCCCACGAGTAAATGTGGTGGTCGGTGCCGCAGACGCCGGCCTTTTCGACTTTGATCAGTACGTCGGTGGGGCCGACCGGCGGCACCGGTACGTCGGTAAGGAGAAAGCCGGGACCGGGGCCCGGCTTGACCAGTGCCCGCATCGACGAAGCCATGACCGCGCCGTATTCACGCCTACTCGGCAGAAACCCCGCGCGGACGGCTAGTGCGGCGTATCGTTGGAGAAGACGGCGAGATCCCGCGGCATGATGAAGATCTCTTCGCCCTTGCTCAGCGCCAGCGCGCGGAAACGTTCTTGCGGAATCTCAACGTGCACCGGCGCGCCCCAATCGGTGATCGCTTCGACTTTGACCGACGGTCCGGCCGCGTTGATGTGCTTGGTAGTCGCACGAAAGTAGTTGCTGCGGCTCGGCCGGCGCGCGATTTCCATCGCGTGCGGACGGACGAAAACCAGATGTCCCGTCTCCACGTTGTTGATGTAGGTCGTCCCGTTGTCGACGCGGCCGTGGAAGAGGTTGACGTTGCCCAAGAAGTTGTAAACGAACGAACTAGCCGGGCGATGATAGACTTCATCAGGCGTGCCCACTTGCTCGATCCGGCCGCCGTTCATCACGGCCACCTGGTCGGCAACTTCGAGCGCTTCGTCCTGATCGTGAGTGACGAAAACGCTGGTGACGCCGACTTCGTCGTGCAGTTGGCGCAGCCAGCGGCGGAGCTCGAGACGAACCTTGGCATCGAGCGCACCGAAAGGCTCGTCCAAGAGTAACACGCTCGGCTCGACCGCTAGTGCGCGCGCCAGCGCGACCCGTTGGCGCTGCCCGCCAGAGAGCTGCGAGGGATAGCGTTGGGCCTGGTTCTGCAGCTGAATCAGCTCGAGCAGCTCCTTGACGCGCTCTCGGATGTGCTGCGGCGAAGGGCGCGTGCCGCGGGGACGAATGCGCAACCCGAAGGCGACGTTTTCGAAGACCGTCATATGGCGGAAGAGCGCATAGTGCTGGAAGACGAAGCCGACGCGCCGCTCGCGCACGCTGCGGCCGCTGAAATCCTCGCCGTCGAACTGAACGCTGCCGGAATCGGCCGACTCAAGGCCGGCGATGATGCGCAATAGCGTCGTCTTTCCCGATCCCGACGGCCCGAGCAGAGCGACGAGCCGCCCGCGTGGGATGTCGAGATCGACCGCATCGAGCGCGGTAAAACTACCGAACTTCTTTGAGATCTTGCGAACGGCGATGCTCATGCCGGCGTCTCCTTCACGTTAGCAGCCCTCCATTCGACGGCACTCTTAATGACCAACGTGGCCAACGCCAGAAGAGCCAGCAGCGATGCGACGGCAAATGCCGGAACGAAGGCATAGTCGTTATAAAGAACTTCGATCTGGAGGGGCATCGTGTTGGTCAAGCCGCGGATATGTCCGGAAACGACCGATACGGCGCCGAACTCGCCCATGGCGCGGGCGTTGCAGAGAATCACGCCGTAAAGTAACGCCCACTTGACGTTAGGCAGCGTAACTTTGAAGAAGGTCTGGAGTCCGTTGGCGCCGAGCGTCAGCGCCGCTTCTTCTTCGTCGTTGCCTTGAGCTGCCATGAGCGGCAGCAGCTCGCGAGCGATGAACGGGAAGGTCACGAAGATCGTGGCCAGCACGATCCCGGGCACGGCAAAGATAATGTGAACGTTGTGCGCGGTCAGCCATGGCCCCAGCGCGCCCTGCGCGCCGAAGAGAAGCACGTAGGTCAGGCCCGCAACGACCGGAGATACGGAGAACGGCAGGTCGATGAGCGAGATGAGCGCGCTCTTTCCAAAGAACTCGAACTTGCCGATCGCCCACGCCGCGCAGACGCCGAAGAGCAAGTTGCACGGCACGGCAATCGCCGCCGCAAGCAGCGTCAGCCGGATGGCCGCAAGCGTATCGGGGTTGGTAAAGCTATGAAGATAGGCCGCGATGCCTTGGGCAAAAGCCTCCGCGAATACCACGGCGAGCGGCGCGAGCAAGAAAACCGCCAAGAAGGCGACGCTGATGGCGATCAACAGGGTTCGTACGCCTCGCGATTCGCCGATCGCCGGCGCGGCCGATGCCGGAAGCGCGTTAACCATCGAATGCTGCCACCGGACGCAGCGCGGCGGGCTCCGCTCCGGTCATTCCGCCTTCGCGGTTGGAACTCCAGCGCTGCAGGAAATTGATTGAGAGCAAGAAGGCGAACGAGATAACCAGCATCACGACAGCGATGGCGGTGGCACCCGTGTAGTCATACTCCTCCAACTTCGTGACGATCAGGAGCGGCGTAATCTCGGTACGCATCGGCATATTGCCCGCGATGAAGATCACCGAACCGTATTCGCCCACGCCCCGCGCGAAGGCCAATGCGAAGCCGGTGAGCGCCGCCGGCAAAATCGAGGGAAACAAAACCCGTGCGAACGTTTGCCAGCGGCCCGCGCCTAGACTCGCCGCAGCCTCTTCTAGCTCTTTGTCGAGATCTTCGAGCACCGGCTGAATCGTGCGCACGACGAACGGCAGCCCGATGAATGTCAGCGCCACGACGATGCCCAGACGCGTGAACGCAACGTGGATCCCCGCCGAACCGAGCGGGCCGCCAAACCAGCCCGTTTTGGCATAAAGCGTCGTCAGTGCGATTCCGGCGACGGCCGTCGGCAGCGCGAACGGCAGATCGACGAGCGAATCCAAAATTCGCTTTCCGGGAAACGTGTACCTGACCAGCACCCATGCCACCAGCATTCCCATGACGAAGTTGATCGCAGCGCCGATGAACGAGGCACCGAAGCTCAGCTCGTACGAAGCCACCGCGCGCGGCGTTGTAACGACGTGCCAGAACTGGGGCCACCCCATCTGCGACGTCTTGACGAAGGTGGCCGCCAGCGGCACCAGCACGATGGCCGAGAGATAAAAGACCGTGAAGCCGAGCGTCAGGCCGAAGCCCGGTATGATGCTACGGCGCCGCAACCGTGCCAAGGCTCCCATCATTGCGTTACTGGCTAGGCTGATAGATTTGGTCGAAGACGCCCCCGTCGGCAAAGAACGTCGCCTGCGCTTTATCCCATCCGCCGAACTTCTGAATCGTTACCATCTTCATCGCCGGGAACTGCCAGGCGTAGCGTTTGGCGACCGACGCGAGGCGCGGGCGGAAGTAGTGGCGTGCCACGATCGTTTGACCTTCCGGCGTATAGAGGTGCTCGAGGTACGCTTGCGCGACCGCGCGAGTCCCCTTCTTATCGACGATGCCGTCGACGAGCGCTACCGGCGGCTCGGCCAGAATGCTCAGCGAAGGCCGGACGATCTGAAACTTACCCGGTCCGAGTTTTTCGACCGCCAAGAACGCGTCGTTCTCCCAAGCGATTTCCACATCGCCGATGCCACGCTCGACGAATGTCGTGGTCGAACCGCGGGCACCCGAATCGAGGACCGGTACGTTCTTATAGAGCTTGGTGACGAAGGCTTTGGCCGACGCGTCGTTGCCGCCGCGCTGCGCCAGCGCGTATGCCCACGCGGCGAGGAAGTTCCAGCGCGCGCCGCCCGACGTCTTCGGATTCGGCGTGATCACCGAAACGCCCGGGCGAACCAAGTCGTTCCAGTCGTGGATGTTCTTCGGATTCCCGCGGTGGACCAGAAAGACGATCGTCGAGGTATACGGTGTGCTGTTGTTCGGTAAACGCGACTGCCAGTTTGGCGGCAGCAGCTTGGCCTTTTGCGAGATCGCGTCGATGTCGTACGCCAACGCCAGCGTTACGACGTCCGCAGCAAGTCCGTCGATTACGGCGCGGGCTTGCTTGCCCGAGCCGCCGTTGGATTGTTGGACGGTAACGCTCTGTCCCGTCTTGGCGCGCCAATACTTTGCAAAGACGGCATTGTAGTCGTCGTAAAGCTCGCGCGTCGGATCGTACGACACGTTGAGAATGCTCAGCGCCGGCGGATTGGCTGCACGGGGAGCCCCCGTAGCGGCCGCGAGAAGGCCCGCGACCAATAGCGTCGCTTTCACTAGTCTCGTCATTATCGCCCCCTTAGAAGTCATACTCGAGCATCGCGCGATTGTACTTGAACATTGGGAGGCCGCCGAAGTAGGTTGAGCCGATCGAAGAGCCGGCGACGCAGTTCGTTGCAGCCGCGCCGCAATAGGTGTTCGACTGGTAGCGTTCGCCGTAGCGATAGCGCAGCATCAATCCGTGATACGGGCCCTTGCCGACGCGACCGAACCGGTACCGTCCGTCGAGCCACCAGATTTTAGTGTTCTGCGGTCCGAGCGCGTTGCCGTAGTCGTACCACGCGCCGGCGCCGAGGAAAATCCACTTTTGATTCGTTGATGTATATGCCAGCTGGGCTTGCCACGACGATCCGGGTGCGCGGCGGTCTACTTGCCCCTGCAGAAAGTTCGTCGTGTACAGCGGATCGCTGGTGGTGTTGTCGGAATACGGGCTGGCCCATCCGCCGTAATAGATGTTGGTCGTACCATTTGGATTGGTGAAACACTGAGCGGTGTTTAGCGGCAAGAAGTAAGCCAGCGTTGCTTTCGCGGCCACCTGGAAGTTCGAGTTGTTACAGGTCACGCCGGTTGGCAGAAAAATGGAGTCTGTCTTCCACGGGATCTGATCGTAACCGACCGACAGAACCAGATTCTTGGTGACGTTCGCCCCGATTTGGGCGCCGAATACCTGGCTGTTGATCTTACCGATGTAGGACTGGCCGCTGTTTTGCTCCCAGCCGCCCTGCATCGCAATGTACGGTGCAAACTTGCCGCGGAACGTATATTTGCCGTCGAACCACGACATGTTGGCGAGGTCGGCAATATTATAGAACCAGCCGTTGGCGGAGAATCCGCTGCCCGACGGATCGGCATACCCGGCGTGCCCCATGATCAAGCCGTTGGTCTGGATTCCGTTTCCGCCCGGGACCATGATATTGGGAGGCAACCCGCTCGAACCCGCGGGATAGCTCGTCAGCAGCGTCGTTCGACTGAACGTCGAGCTCGTTCGCCCTTCAAACGCGAGCGCGTCGGCGCCCCCCACGGACCAGCCGGACGGTGCCGTGTAGTCGAGGTAACCACCCTCGAAGGCTTGCGGCTTCAGCCGCGTGTCGGCCGGATTCGCCCACGGCGTAGTGATGAGAATATTGCCCATAGCACCGTTGAAGCCGTGATCCTTATAGGCGAGGTACGCTTCGTAGCCGGTGCTCAGCGCAAAACCCGGAACCGTATCGTCCGGATTGGTGTTCGGGGGAACCTGTTGCACGCAGTTCGGCGAAGGATACGGCGCATTCTTTGCGTGGTTGATGGCCACCGAGCACGGACCGCTTACCGGATTGGCATAAAGATACGTGCCCCCGACGTGCCATCCGCCGCCGGTGAAGTTCCAATCCCCATGCACGGCGATCGCGCTGTTCCAGGTCGCCTGGTTAACCGCGTTCGAGTTGTACTTTCCTCCCGGTGAAAAGTTGAACTGGGTCCCCGGATTGTTCGTTGCGTTCTGCCGGGTGAAGTAGTACGAACGGAAGTATCCGCCAAGGGTCAGCGGGTTTTTGGTCTTCACCGGCGCGGGCACCATCGTCGGCGCCGGCGCGGGAGGCGCCGGCGCCTCGGTCGGCGGAGGCGTCGGCGGTACGTAACGCACGACGACGATGCGCCGGTCCGGTACCCAAAGAACGTAAGCGCCCATAGCTTCAGAGATGACGCGGATCGGCACCATAACGACGCCGTTGTAGACCATCGGCGGTACGTCGAGCGGACGCGTCTCGCCGTTGACGACGACTTCGGACTTGCCGACCGTCACGACGATCTCGGCACCCGGCTTGCTGATGGTGGCAACTTTGCTCGACGGATCGTACGAAACCGCGGCACCCATCTGCTCGAACATCGAGCGCAACGGAACGTAGATCGACCCTCCCTTGGCGAGGGCCGCAAGCACGCGACCGTTTTTGAGCAAGTCCGGCTTGGAATAGACGTGCTGGTCGTTATAGAGGATCGGAATCACCCCGGTGGGCGGGGAGCCGAAGTCCTGGGCCGGCGGGTTAGCCTCAGCCACGCGGGCAGGCGATAGTGCAGCCCGAGCCGGAACCCCGGCCGAAAGCAGTGCTGCGATAAGCAGTCCGAAATAAGGCGCCAACTTCATCGCGGGAGGGATCTCCTCTAAGCAAAGTGGACGAGGGTTTAGTAACCGACGTCACTATTCAATACTATGAAATAGTGACTTGTGTCAACTTTGTTCAAAGAAAGAGGGCCGCCCGGCCGAAGTGGCCGGGCGGTCGACCTAGGAGCTCTTTGCCGAGAGCGCTTTAGAAGTCGTACTCGAGCTGGGCGCGGTTGTACTTGAAGAGCGGTAATCCGCCGAGATAGGTCGATCCCAGGGTCGACCCACCGGCGCAGCTCGTGTCCGACGCCCCGCAGAAGGTGTTCGAAAGGGTTCGCTGACCGTACCGGTAGCGCAGAAGCAATCCGTGATACGGCCCCTTCCGAACGGCGCTGAAATGATACTGGCCGTCGAGGTTCCATTCGTTGGTGTTCTCGGCCGCGAGCGCATTGCCGTAATCGTACCAAGCATCGCTCGCATAGAAGACCCAGCGCTTATTCGTCGAGGTAAACGTTAGCATGACCTTTTCCGAGTTGCCGGGCGCGCGGCGATCCGTCATGCCTTGCGTAAGGCTGGTCGTGAAGAAGGGATCGGTGGCATAGGCATCCGTATACGGGCTCGCCCAGCCGCCGTAATAGATTTGCGTCGTGCCGTTGGGGTTAGTAAAACACTGCGCCGCATTGCTCGGCAAGAAGTATGCCAGCGTCGCGCCGTTAGTGGCGATCTGATAGTTGGAGTTATTGCACGTTACGTTCTTGGGCAGATACACCGAGTCGTTGTGCCAAGGAATCGTATCGTACGATCCCGTGAGCAGCAGGTTCTTGGTGAGATTAGCGCCCAGCTGGACTCCGAAGTTCTGGCTGTCGATCTTTCCGACGTACGACTGGCCATTGTTGCTTTCCGTGCCGCCTTGCAAGGCGATGAACGGGGCGAACCGGGATCCGGAGAACGTGTACTTGCCGTCGAACCATGCGATGCTCACGATATCGTCTACGCCGTAATAATATGCATTGGCCGAGAATCCGCCGGGTGAAGCGTAGCCGAGCCGGCCGAAGGCAAAGCCGTCCGTGTTTATCCCGTGGCCTCCCGGAGCGATGATGTTAGAGGCAAGTCCGGGGTTGCCCGCCGGATAGCTCGTCAGCAAAGTTTGCGGGGTGAACTCGGAGCTGGTACGGTTCTCAAACTGGAACATGTAGGCGCCTTCGATCGTCCAGTTGCCGAAGGCCGTGTAAGCGAGGTCCGCGCCCTGAAATGCCGCGGGCTTCAGCCGCGAATCCGACGGGTTGGCCCAAGGCGTGTTAAACAGCATGTTTCCGCCCTCGCCCGAGAAGCCGTGCCCCTTGTATGCCACGTAGGCTTGGTAAAGCGTGCTCATCGTAAAGCCCGGCAGCGTATCGTCAGGATTGGTGTCCGGCGGCTTCTGGATCACGCAAACGGCGCCCTTGGCATGGTTTGCAGGAACGACGCAAGGACCGCTCATCGGATTCGCATAGAGGTACTCGGCGCCCACGTTCCAACCGCCGCCGGGGAAATTGTAGTTTCCTCCGATCGCGACGGCAGTGTTGAAACTTGCCTGGTTGACGCCGTTTGAGACGTACTTTGCGCCGGGCGAGAAGTTGAATTGAGTGCCCGGATTGTTCGAGGCGTTCTGCCTGGTAAAGTAATACGAGCGCACGTACCCGAGCAGGGTGAATGGATTCGGAGTGGGCGAGATCGGAGGCGCCGTAGCCGGAGTGACCGGCTCCGCCGTCGGGGCGGCCGTCGGCGGCACCGCCGGAACGTATCGCACGACGACGAGGCGGCGGTCCGGGACCCACTGAACGTAGGCGCCCATCGTCTCCGAGATTACGCGAATCGGAACCATGACTACGCCGTTGTAGACGATCGGCGGCACGTCGAGCGGACGCGTCTCGCCGTTGATCACGACCTCGGCCTTGCCGACCGTCACGACGATCTGGGCGCCGGGCTTACTGACCGTCGCGATCTTGCTGTCGGGGTCGTACGACACCGCCGCGCCCATCTGTTCGAACATCGATCGCAGCGGGACGAAGATCGTCCCGTCTTTGGCAAGAGCTGCCAGCACGCGACCTTTTCGCAGCGTGTCGGGCTTGGCGTACACGTGCCGGTCGTTGTAGAGAATCGGAATTTCGCCCGTCGGCGGCGTGCCGAAATCGGCGGCCGGAGCCCCGCTGGCCTGAGCGACGCCGTTGGGCGGTGTCGCCGCCGCGGCGAAGCTGGGAAAAACTAAAAACAGGACGGCCGCAAGCGGGCAGATGCGTGCGAGTTTAAACGACACTGTCATTTTCCTTGTAGAGCCGTTGAGAGGGAAACTCGCGTTTTAGTGTAGCGGCTGTGGATTAAGAGTGGTTTAACGAAGCCTTATGCCGCGTGGGTGTTTGTGGGGGTTAACCGAAGCGCCCGCTGATGTAATCTTCCGTGCGCCGGTCGCTGGGTTTGGTGAAGATCGTCGCGGTGGTATCCGATTCGACGAGGTCGCCCAAAAGAAAGAACGCGGTGTTGTCGCTGACGCGTGCCGCCTGCTGCATGGAGTGCGTCACGATGACGACGGTGTACTCTTTTTTCAGATCCCCGATCAGGTCTTCGATCTTTCCCGTGGCGATGGGGTCGAGCGCCGACGCGGGCTCGTCCATCAGAATGACCTCGGGGTCGACGGCCAGGCAACGCGCGATGCAGAGTCGCTGCTGCTGGCCCCCCGAGAGCGCTAGCGCCGAACGATCGAGGCGGTCCTTTACCTCGTCCCAAAGCGCGGCGCGGCGCAGGCTCCGTTCGCAGACTTCCATCAGCGCGCCGGCCCGGCGCTCGCCGTGAATTCGCGGCCCGTAGACGACGTTGTCGAAAATTGTTTTCGGGAACGGATTGGGACGCTGAAAGACCATGCCGATGCGGTAGCGGATGGTCACCGGATCGACGTCCTGTCCGTAGATGTCCTGGTCGTCGAGCATCACGCGTCCTTCGACGCGAGCGCCGGGCGTTAGATCGTGCATGCGGTTGAGCGCGCGAATGAACGTCGACTTACCGCAGCCCGACGGACCGATGAGCGCCATTACGCGATTGGCCGGGACTTTGAGCGAAGCGCCCTTGATCGCGTGAAACGCGCCGTAATACACGTCGAGTCTTTCGACGTTTATCTTCGCTTCGGTCGCGACCGCGGCCGGGTCGGCTGTATCGGCGTACATCTGGCCCGATTGTTCGTCGCCCGCATCGCGATGCCCGTCGGCGTTTAAGAACGTTAAGGCCATTTATCCGGCGCTATCTCGCTTGATGCGCATGATCGGCAGGCGAATCGTAAATGCCGTGCCGCGGCCCAACATCGACTCGGCCGAGACCGAGCCGCCGTGCGCGTCGACGATGCCCTTGACGATTGCAAGGCCCAAGCCCGCGCCGCCGCTGCCGCGCGTGCGGGAGCGGTCGACGACGTAAAAGCGCTGGAAGATATGCGGCAGGTCCCGATACGGGATGCCTTCGCCGGTGTCGCGCACGCGCAGCACCGCGTCGCTGTCGCGCGCGTCGAGCTCGATGCGGATGCGACCGCCGCGTGCGGTGTGGCGCAGCGCGTTGTCGATAAGATTGACGAAGACTTGCGAAAGCCGCGCCGCATCGGCCTCGACGCGCACCGGACGCAGTGCCGCCAGTTCGAGCGAAACGCCTTTGTTGGAGGCTTGCGGCTCGAAGGAAGAAACGATGGGGCGCGCGACTTCTTCGAGATCCACGTCGCTGAGGTTGAGCCGCAGCTGTCCCGATTCGGCGCGCGCCTGCTCGAGAAGCTGACCGACTAGTGCGGTCAGGCGGTCGACTTGCGCTAACGCTTGCGGAACGAATAGATCTCGGGCTTCATCTTCCGGCGCTTCCAAAACCGTCTCCAGCATCAGCTTGATCGAGGAGAGCGGCGTGCGCAGCTCGTGCGAAACGTTGGAGAGAAACTCTTTGCGCGCGCGGTCGAGCCGAATCAACGACGTTTGATCGTCGGCGAAGATGACGACGCGCCGCGCGTCGTCGCCCTCTTCGGTCAACGGATACACCGAGACGCGATAGGTGCGCTTACCGGGCGTGCCGGTCAGCATGAGCGGCGCGACCGAAGCCTCACCGCGTGCGGCGTCGGTGATGCGGCGTTCGAGTTCGACGTTAGGGACGGCTTCGATGATATGCAGTCCGACGGCCCGCGTCGAGTCGAAACCGAACGCCGTTCCGGCGGCGGCGTTGACGAACTCGACGTGACGCGTCTCGTCGACGAGAATTACGCCAATAGGGAGCGCCTCCACTAAACGCGCGACGGCGCTGTCGAGTGGGCGAATAGGTGCGGCTTGCGCCGGCGGCTCCGTTTCGCTTCGCGGCGTGGAACCGCGCACGAAACGGGCTCCCAGCAGCCCGGCGGCCGCGCCGGCGACGAACGCCAGAATTCCCAGCTCCGGCGGGGTCAAGCTTTGAACATATAACCGCGGCTTCGGACGGTCAAAATATGGCGCGGCGAGCGCGAGTCTTCTTCGATCTTCTCCCGCAGCCAGCGGATGTGAACGCTCACCGTTTGCTGCTCGCCTTCAAAATCGTAACCCCACACTTTATCGAGCAGCGTCTGGCGCGTCACCACGCGGCCCTGATTCTCCATGAGCACGCGCAACAGGCCGAACTCCTTGGGCGCCAGCGCGACCGGCTTCCCACGCACGGTCAGCTGTTGCCGCGACGGATCGAGGACGATCTCGCCGAGCGCGATCGCTTCCTCGTGCCCCGGATGAATCGAGTTCTGCCGGCGCAAACGTGCCTTAACGCGCGCCAAAAATTCGTGCAGCGCAAACGGCTTCGTGACGTAGTCGTCGGCCCCCAACTCGAGCGCCAAGACCTTGTCGATCTCTTGGTCTTTGGCGGTGAGCATGATGATCGGCACGGGGCTGAACTTGCGAATTTCCTTACAGGCCTCGACGCCGTCGAGAACCGGCAGCATTATGTCGAGCACGATGAGGTCGGGTTCCTCGCGCTGCGCCATGGCAATGGCGCTGCGGCCGTCGCCGGCCGTTACGACCGCGTATCCGCTGCGCTCCAAGTTGAAGCGAAGCGTCTGAAGGATCGCCGACTCGTCGTCAACGACCAGAATCTTCTTATTGAAGTCCGGGCTTTTGGCCGGCGCCGAACGCGGCGGTTTGAGTTCCGGCAATCCGTTCATACGTCTTTATGATCGCGCTGTAGTCCAGCGCGCCGTCCCCTTCTGCGGAGCGATTAGTGTAAAGTTGGTAGGCCAGCCCCGTTGCCGGCATCGGAAACGTAGTTGCGCGCGCGGCATCCAGCGCCGCCGCCAGATCTTTGCGCAAGAGGTCCATCGCGAATCCTCCTTCGAAGGTTCCGGCCAGCCACGTCTTGGGCAGCCACTCTTGAAGAAGATAGTTCGACGCCGTTGCCGAGGCCAGGACGCCGCGCACGGCATCGAGATCGGCGCCGGCCTGCTTGGCGAAGAGCAGCCCTTCGGCATTGGCGATCATGACGTTCGCGATGATTATTTGATTGACTAGCTTGACGGTCTCACCCATCCCAACCGGTCCAACGTGATGCGGGTTGCCCATCGCGCGAAATAACGGTTCGGCTCGCGCCATCGCCGCGGCCGACCCCCCGGCCATGATGGTGAGCGTGCCTTCGCGCGCCCTGGCGGGACCACCGCTGACCGGCGCGTCGATAAACTCGACGCCGATCTCGGCGAGCCGTTCGGCGAAGCGGCGCGATGCCACCGGAGAGATCGTCGACATGTCGATCACGAGTTCTCCGCTCTTTGCACCCACGGCGACGCCGCGTACGCCGAAGAGCACTTCTTCGACCTGCGGAGCGTCGGGAACGCAGATGACGACGGCGTCCGCCGCGGCCGCGACGGCGGCGGGGTCGGCAGCCTCGTGCACGCCTTCACCTGCCAAACGCTCGAGCGCGTCGCGACGACGATGCGCGCTGGCCGTAACCTCGAAGCCCGCCCGTTGCAACGAGCCGGCCATCGGCTCGCCCATCGTGCCCAGCCCGATAAAACCGACGCGCGTGGTCACCCGCGGCCCTTTGGGCGCGGCCTCAGGATAACCTTCGGGGCGCGGCGAAGGGCGCCGCACTATGACAGCTACCGTTACGCCCGCGGTCCAGCGGCCCACTTTCGACGCGATGAACCTCTCGATCGGAAAGCGCACGCGCCTTCACCGGTTGATGTACGAGCACGGTCCGGCGAACGGGACGCTGATGATGCTCCCGATCGATCAGGGGCTCGAGCACGGGCCGATCGACTTTTTCGACAACCCCGACGCGATCGATACCGATTGGATCTACCGGCTGGCGGTGGAAGGGAACTTCTCCGGCATTGCGCTGCACGTCGGCCTCGCCGAGAAGTATCAGAAGGCCTATGCCGGACGCGTGCCGTTGCTGCTCAAGGTGAACGGGAAGACGAACGTTCCGTCCGACGACGATGCCTTCAGCCCGCTGACCTCATCGGTGGAAGATGCGATTCGGCTGGGAGCCGACGCCGTGGGTTACACGCTCTACGTCGGAAGCCCCGCTCAGGAGATGGACATCGCGCAGTGCAACGAAGTGCGGCGCGACTGCGACCGTTTCGGCATGCCGCTGGTGATTTGGGCCTACCCCCGTGGTGCGGCCGTCAAAGCGAAGGGCGGGATCGATTCGCTCTACGCCGTCGACTACGCCGCCCGCGTCGCCTGCGAGATGGGCGCCGACGTCATCAAGCTCAACGAGCCCGTTTGGAAACCCGACGACGCCGCCAAACTGCCCAAGCCGTACAACACCCTGGAGTTTTCCGACGTCGACGGTCTGCGCAAGGTCGTCAAGTCGGCCGGGCGCAGCCTCGTGCTCGTCTCGGGCGGCAGCAAGATGGGCGACGACGCGACGGTGCATAAAGCGCACATCGCAATGGCGGCAGGCTGCGTCGGATTGATCTTCGGGCGGAACATGTGGCAGCGGCATTGGAGCGACGCACTAACCATCGCCTCACGCATCCACGACGTTCTCGGAGCCTACGGCCAACAACAGCCTTAACTCTCCGCGTCAACTGAGCCTTTCGACTCCACTTCGACTCGCTGCGCTCGCTCGGCGTCGCCCGGGCTCGATTAATGCGTGACTGCGGCTCCGGCGGTGGCGCAGCTAGCGCAGTAATAACCGGTTGCACCCGCGTGTTGTTGCGGCACCATCTGATCGAGCGAGCCGCGGCGTCCGCATGCGGCGCAGGAGTACGTCGTCGAGCTACTCGCCGGTTCGCTCTTTTCGTGGCGCTTGGCTATGTAGAATCCCAAGTAGATGATCAGGCCGATCACCAACGGAGCCCACGCGAAGAACGTGTCGAACGTGCTCGACGAGACCTGCGCGTTCATTACTTCTTGAAATACTCGGCGTTAATAGCCACGTAGTTTTCCCACTTCTCGGGAACGTCGGAGTCGGCGAAGATGGCCTCTACCGGACAGGCCGAAACGCACGCGCCACAGTCGATGCAGACTTCGGGATCGATGTAGAGCATCTCGTCTTCATCCTTGCCGTGGATGCAATCGACCGGACAAACGTCAACGCACGACTTGTCCTTGGTGCCGATGCACGGCTCGGTGATGATGTAGGCCATAGCGGGGTCAGCTTCCCCCGAGGGTCACCGGCGCCCTTCAGACGGCGGGGCGCCCGCGAATCGCGCGCAAAAGCCACAGCAACACGACGGCACCGATGAGCGCACAGACCATGCTGGGCAGATTGAATCCCGTGACGCCGGCGTGTCCGAAGAGCGAGTAAATCCAGCCGCCGACGAGCGCGCCCAGCACGCCGACGATGATGTCGGCGATAATGCCGCCCGGCGCTTCACCGGGAACGACCCAGCGGGCGACGAGTCCGACGATTAGACCGAACACGATCCAGGCAAGAATTCCCAAAGCTCGATCCTCCTTATTAACGCCCGAACAAGGGAGGCGCCCCCTCCCCGGTCTAGTCTACCCAAATTATGAAGCGGTTTTTCATTTGCCTACTCGCGACTTTTGCCATTGCGACGAGCGCGGCAGCTGCGGCTACGACCGAGATCACCGCGTCGGGCTCCGGGAGCGTATCGCTGCCTCCCAACCAGGCGACGGTTACCGCTGCGGTCGAGACCAACGCATCCGGGGCAGAGGCGGCCCTAGGGCAAAACAACACGATCTACGAACGCATCGTCGCCGCGCTTTCCAAACTCGGCATCGCGCGCAGCGACATCACGCTTTCCTATTACAACGTCAACTACAGCGCGCCGCCGAAGACGGGCGTCGCCTCCGGGTCCGAGCGCTACGGCTACAACGTATCGCGCAACTTTGCCGTCGTGGTTCGCAACATCGGTAAGACCGGCAGCGTCAGCGACGCATGCCTTGCCGCCGGCGCGACGTCGATCAACGGCGTAACCTTCGGCCTTTCGAATACCAGCACGGCGCGAGGCCAGGCAACGAATGAGGCCGTGGCGCAGGCGCGCACCAATGCCGAGCAGCTGGCGCGGGCCGCATCGCTGCGCATCGTCGGAATCAAGAGCATCGAGCTGGGCGGAGCGCCCGGTCCCGAGCCTATGTTCCGGGCTACGGCTGCCGCCGCGCCGGCGACGCAGTTCGACCAGTCGAACGTCAACGTGACCGTTTCGGTGACGGTCGTCTTCACCGCCGAGCCCCAGGCCGGCCCATGAAACCACGCCCGGCACCCTGCGGTAGACTGTAGGCGATGAACTCTGATTGCGAATCCTGCGGGGCCCGCCCGCCGTCCACAACCCTTGGCGGCCGCCGCCTCTGCAGCGTTTGCGCCCAAAAACGCACCGCCGCCTCCGCACTGCCGATCTTCGGCGCGGCGATCGCTGCCGCCGGACTGATTGCCGGCAGCGCCATACTGGCCGAAAAACTGCGCGCGGACGGTGCCGAATCGCCGCTCGATTCGCTCGGCAAGAAGCTCCGCGGCGGAACCCCTACCTTGGCTGCCTACTCGCGCGATCTCACCGAGCTCGCTCGCGAAGGGAAGCTCGACCCGGTCATCGGGCGCGACGAAGAGATCGAGCGCATCATTTCGATTCTCGCGCGCCGCAGTAAGAACAATCCCTGTCTCGTCGGCGAGCCCGGGGTCGGCAAGACGGCGATCGTCGAAGGATTGGCGCAGCGAATGGCGGGTCCCGACGCGCCGCCCGCCTTGCGCGGGAAGAGGCTGCTCGCGCTATCGCTAGGCCCGCTCGTGGCCGGTACCAAGTATCGCGGCGAGTTCGAAGGCCGCGTCAAACGCATCCTCGACGAGGTCAAGCGGAGCGCGCGCGACGTCGTGCTCTTCATCGATGAGATGCACACGCTGGTCGGAGCGGGCTCGGCGGAAGGTGCGCCGCTCGATCTCTCCGCGATGATCAAGCCGGAACTCGCCCGCGGCGATCTGCAGTGCATCGGCGCCACGACGTTCGACGAGTACCGCAAGTACGTCGAATCCGATGCAGCCCTCGAGCGACGCTTCCAGCCGGTGATGGTAGAGGAGCCGAGCATCGATGCGACCGTACACATCTTACGCGGGCTAAGGGAACGCTACGCGCTGCATCACAACGTCACCATCGGCGACGATGCGATCGAAGCGGCCGCTTCGCTCGCGGCGCGCTACATCGCCGACCGTTTCCTGCCCGATAAGGCGATCGACCTCATCGATGAGGCCGCGGCATCCGTCGCGCTGCTCAACAAAGGTAAAGTCGAGTCACCGCGCGTTACCCGCGACGACGTCGCCGCCGTCGTCACGCGCTGGACCGGCATTCCGCAGGCTTCGCTGACAGAATCGCAAGCCGATCGGCTGTTGGATCTCGACGCCTTGCTGGCGCGCCGCGTCGTCGGGCAAGACCGCGCCATCTCCGCGGTCTCGGATGCGATTCGCCGCGCGCGCACCGGCTTGCACGATCCACGCAAACCGTTGGGCAGCTTCCTCTTCCGCGGTCCGAGCGGCGTCGGCAAGACCGAACTGGCGAAGGCATTGGCCGAAGCGCTCTTCGGGAGCGAGAACGCGCTCGTTCGCATCGACCTTTCGGAGTTTACCGAGCCGCACACCGTCTCGCGTCTTCTCGGCGCGCCGCCCGGATACGCCGGGCACGACGAGTCGGGACAGCTCACCGAGCCGGTTCGCCGGCGCCCCTACTGCGTGGTGCTCTTCGACGAACTCGAAAAGGCGCATCCCGACGTGGCCGCCATTCTGCTGCAAATTCTCGACGACGGACGCGTCACCGACGCAAAGGGGCGCACCGTCGACTTCCGCCACGCGCTGATCATCCTGACGACCAATCTCGAGGAGGGCGACGTTCCGATTGCGCTGCGTTCAGAGCTGCTCGACCGCATCGACGACGTCGTTCCATTCGAACCGCTCGACCTCGAACATATCGAGGCCATCGTGACCATCCACGTCGACGGTTTGGCGCAGCGTTTAGGAGCGCGCAACGTCAGCCTGCGTCTCTCCGACGAGGCCAAGGCATTCTTAGCGCGCGTTTCGATGGGCGCCGGCAGCGGGGCGCGTTACGTTCAACGCACCGTCTCGCACTACGTCTCGACGCCGCTCTCGACCGCGCTTCTGCGGGGCGACCTGCGCGAAGGCAGCGCCGCCGAAGTCACGTTGGAAGGCGACGCGTTGCGAGTCCGCGCCGCCTAGCATCCCACGAGCGCCTTAGCTTATAACCCTACCTTCTTAACCCTTCGGTTCGTCGACGGGGCGTTGAGGGGCGTGTGAGGCGGCGCGAAGCCATGGATGGCGAGAGCGCCGACGAGGCGAGCCGTCGACGAACCGAAGGGTTAAGAAGGTAGCGTACTAAGGTAAGAGCGTTACGCCCCCGGGCGTTGCCGGCGAGAGCGCTAGCGCGACCGGTGCGCTGATCGCGTTTGAAAGCGTCGTCCACGAGCCGCCGGCGTAAGGCGGTGCGTACACCGTAACGGTGTTGTTTCCGTAGTTCGCGACGTAGAGATTTCCGCTCGTGTCGATGGCCAGCGCGACGGGCTGGCTCTGGCCGCCCACGATCGTAGTCGGGGCACTCGAATACGGCGGCACGTATTCGGTTACCGTGTTGGCACCTTGGTTGGGAACGAAAAGACTCGAGACGCCGTTCAAACCGATCGTTCCCTGTTCGTTGATCCCGTTGGTGATGGTCGCCACCGGCGCACTTTGCTCGGTAAACGGCGGCGTGTATTCTACGACCGAGTTGGGCGTGGAGTTGAGGTTTGCCACGAACAGATTGCCGCGACCGTCGAGCGCCAGCGAGTTCGGCGCGTTGAGACCCTTGGAGATTGCGACCGGCGTTCCGCCGTACGGCGGCGCGTATTCGGTCACCGTATTGGAAGCGGCGTTGACGACGAAGAGATCGGCGGCGGCATCGAGCGCCAGGCTTACCGGATCGTCGACGCCCGCGGCGATCACCGTCGCCGGCCCACCGCCAAACGGCGCGGAGTAGACGGTGACGGTGTTGCTTCCGTTCCCGTTGGCGACAAAGAGATTGCCGCGCGAATCGACGGCCAGCGCTTGGGGATGGTTGATGCCGTTGCCGATCGTCGTGGGAGGCTGGCTGTAGGGCGGCGCATATTCGCTCACGCTGCCAAGTTGATTGGCGACGAAGAGATCTCCGGCACCATCGAAGACCACTGCCTGCGGGCCCGCAATGCCGCTCTGAATCGTGACCAGCGGCGCGTTCTGACCGTTAGCGTAAAGGGCGACGGAGCTCGCGCCCGAGTTCGCTACCGCCAAGAGCTGACGCACGTCGACGCGCACGGTGCCGTTGCAGGTTGCGCCGCTCTGCAGACAGAGGTTGGGGGTGCTTTGATAACTCGCGGTGGCACGTAGAAATCCGGCGGCGGCGCTGGCGACGGCTGGAACGGTAACGTAGAAAAGATTCGTTGCGGCGGCCGACGTCTGACTCACGCCGAGCGAAAGCGCTCCTCCGGCTTGACTCAAACTGAAGTTGACCGGAGCGTTGCCGACGATGACGTTTTGATTTGCGTCCAGCAGCTCGACGAGCACCGGATGGCGACCGGCACCGTAGAAGTCTACACCGCCCTGTGCGTTGGCGAAACTAAGAAACGATCCGGGGACGATCGCGACTGAGGAAGGCGTGCCACCCAGAGTTAGGTTGAGGACGTTGTTGGTCGACGGTGCGACGGTAAATCCGATGGCCGCGCTTCCCGAACCGACCGTGCCGGTATACGTCCCCGCCGGCAGCGTCAGCGAGAGCTGACACGCCGTCCCGCCCGGCGCCGGACTGCAGCCGCTCGCGTTCGGTCCGACGGTAACGTTTTGATTGATCGTCGTCGGTCCGGTGACGTTGATCGCCAACGTCTGCGATCCAGGCGGACCCGGCGTTGCGCCGGGGACCGGTGCGGCCGGCGGCGTTACCGGTGCCGGCCCGGCGAGCGGAACGAATGCCGAGGGCGGCGGCGATGGCGTAATGACTGGACGCGCGATCGGCGAGCTCGCCGTGCCGGTTGGTACGAAGATCCGCACGAGGGTGTTGCCGGTGCCGCCGGCGCCGAAGGCGGAACCTCCGAGCGGAACCATTCCACTGCTCTGACCGCTTCCGGCGCAACCGCTCGCGAATGCCACAGCGGCAAGTGCGGCGGCCGCGCGCGAGAACCACAACGGCCGTCGTTGGGGCGCCATAGATCTACCGCAGGATGCGCTCGACGTTACTGCGCATGTCGGCCAACGACATCTGCCCCAAAGAGATGCGTTGCACGACGCCGTTGCGATCGATGAAGACCTGCACCGGCAATCCGTTGATATTGTACTGCCGGCGCAGCGTGCCGCTGTCGATGACGAACGGATACGTCAGGTGCTGCTCGGTATGAAACTGCGCGGCTTTGCTCGAGCTCTCCAGAACGTCGACGCCGACGACCTTCACACCTCGCGGTTCGTACTCGCGCGAGACCGTCTCGAGCGCCGCCGATTCGGCTTTGCAGCCGTCGCACCACGTGGCGAAAAAGTTTAGGTAGATCGGTTTGCCCCGCAACGAAGCGAACGAAAGGTTCTTACCATCCAGCGTCGGCTCAGACCAATCGGGGGCGGGACGGCCGAGCTGGGCCGTCTGGCTTTCGCCCGTCGACTGGGCCGCGCCGCCGCTATGGCCGCACGCCGCGAGGGCGCACGCTGCGGCTGCCGCCAGAAGGCGGAGCGAAGGGCTACCCATAGGCCGGATATCCGACCGCTGCCCGATCGAGCTGCATCTGCTCGATGAGTTCGCCGACGTCGGCGAAAAGCCGCTGCTCCCGCACCCAGCGCAGCTCGCGCAGGGCCAGCTCGCGGCCATAGATAGACTCTTGGAAGTCGCGCACCCAGGCTTCTACCGTGCGGCGCTTTCCGCCGAACTGCGGATTGGTGCCGATCGAGACGAGGGCCGCGTAGTCGCGGCCATCGTAGCGCGCTACGGCCGAATAGACGCCGTCCTTCGGCAAGAGCTTCTCCGGAACGCGAATGTTGGCGGTGGGGAAACCCATCGCGTGTCCGCGCCCGTCGCCGACCTCGACAGGCCCGCGGATTTCATAACCGGTTCCAGCCAAGAGCTCGTCGGCCAGCGCCAACTCGCCTGCGGCGACCAGCGAGCGTATCCTCGTGCTCGAGACGCGCCGGCCGTCGTGCGCGACCGGCTCCACGCCGATGAACGTCGCGCCGCATCCCGTCAGATGCTCGGCCATGAGCGCGGTATCGCCGGCCCGTTTGTGTCCGAAGCGAAAGGTTACGCCGACGGCAACCGCGGCAACGTGCAGCCGCTCGACCAAAATATCGAGGAACGCCTGCGGCTCGAGGGTCGCGACGGCGTCGTCGAAGTGCACGAAGAAACACTCGTCGAAACCGGCCGACGCAAAAAGATCGAGCCGCTCTTGCGGCGTCGAGATCAACGGCGGCTCGGTGCCCGGGCGAAGATGGGTAGCCGGGTGATTCGAAAAGGTCAAGACGCCGGAGCGCCATCCCGGACGCCGCATGCGCAGCGTGCGGCGCGCGATCTCGCGATGTCCCCGATGGAAACCATCGAAGAATCCGATGGCCAGAACCAACGGCCGCTCCGACCTGCGCGTAAAATCGTGGCGCACTTCCATCAGACGAAGACTTTCCGCGGCGCCAGCAACGTTCCGAGCGCTTCGCCCACGCCGACGAGCGTTCGCGAATCGTCGCGAACGAAAACGTGGCGTCCGGTCGCGCCTTCCGGCAGCGGCACGACGCGGCCGGCGCGAAAGTCGGCCGAATCGCGTGCATGCAGCACGATCGTCGGCAGCGGAATGACGTTCTCCGGAGCGATTAGCGCGCGTTCCGGCGCGTCGGCGATCTCTTCGAGCGTCATGGCTTCGTAAAGCACGAACGATCCCGACGCTTCACGGACTAGCGCCCCCATGTGCGCCGGCAAACCGATCGCCTCGCCCAGCTCGTGACAGAGCGTGCGGACGTACGTGCCCTCGCTGCAGGCGATGCGCAAGCGCGCCGTATTCGGCGGCTCGACTCCCAACAGAGTCAAACCATATATGGTGACTGCTCGCGCGCGCCGTTCGACGACCTTGCCTTGCCGCGCCAGCTCGTAGAGACGCCGTCCGGCGTGGCGCACGGCGGAGAACATCGGCGGCGCCTGCGCGATCTTACCGACGAAGCGCGGCAGCGCGCTCTCCAGGCGCTCCGCCCAGTCCTGGGGCACGTCGCGCCGGTCGACGGTCTCTCCGTGCGCGTCTTGCGTCGTCGTCGAACGTCCGACGACCATCGTACACGCGTAACCCTTGCGCTGATCGTTCAAAAGTGGAATTAACCGCGTGGCCTTTCCCACGGCAATTGGTAGAACGCCAGCCGCCTGTGGATCGAGAGTACCAAGATGGCCTGCCGTAAGGTTTCGATCGCCCGCATAGAGCGCGTAGATCCGTCGAACGCGTGCCACGGCCCGCGCCGAACTCGGTCCCGCGGCCTTAAAAAGATTGACGAAGCCGATCACGCGGCAACTGAAGTTCTGTTTGACGTGATGCCGGGAAGGCTCCGACCGACGAGCGGAGTCATGGATGACGGCGGAGTGACGAGCGTCTCCGAAGCATCATGTCAAGCAGAGCTTCAGCTATTACAAACCTTCGGATACTAACGCTGCTTCGACGGCGGCGAACGCGTCGGGCAGCGGACCGTCGAACGTCAAGCCGGATGCGCGAAAATGTCCGCCTCCGCCTAACCGCTGGGCCGCTGCGGCAACGTTGAGCGCCCCGTTGGAGCGCAGCGAGACGCGGATCTCGCCCTCAATCGCTTTGAAGAGCGCGGCGACGTCGACGCCCTCCTGTCCGAGCAACGTGTTGACCATATCCTCGGTGTCCTCGCCGTCGGCATCGGTCTGGGCGAGCATCTCGTCGTCGACGTACGAGTAGCAGTACCGCCCGTCGTGTCCGAAACGCATTGCGTCGACGACGCGCCCCAACAACTTGGTTGCGGCGACGCGCTTGCGCAAGAAGATTTCGCGAGTGATCCGTTCTTTGTCGGCACCGCGGCGCATCAGCTCGGCGGCGAGCTCGAGCGCGTCCGGCGTCGTGTTCGAATGCATGAACCCGCCGGTGTCGGTCATGATCGTCGCCAAGATGCAGGTCGAAATTTGCTGGTCGAGCGGCACGCCAAGCTCGCGCAGCAAATGCATGACGACGGTCCCGGTAGAGCACTCCGTCTCGAGTACGAAGTTCAGCTTGCCGAAGAGCGAGTTGCCGAGATGGTGGTCGATATCGAGCATGTTCTCGCGTTCGACCGGCGGCAAATGCTCGCCGGCGCGGCGCCAGTCGCTCATGTCGCAAAAAACGTAGAGCGTATCGGGCGGCAGATCCTCGGGCAGCTCGCGCGAGACGAGCTCGGCCTGCGGAAGAAATCGCAGGTTGCGCGGCACGCTGTCTTGCTGGAAGTAGACGACGCGCTTACCGAGCTGCTTTAGGGCGATGCCCAAGGCGAGTCCGGCTCCCAACGTGTCGCCGTCGGGCTTCACGTGACTCACCATCACGAAGGAGCTGCGGCGGCGAAGTTCCTCGACAACCTCTGCGCTCGAAGCGATGCGCGGCGTGCTTTCGATCATTCGCTCTCCCTCGGCGCGCTCGCCGCAGCTTCGCGAAGCGTTTTCGCGAGCGCGATCGCGCGTTCTGCCGATCGATCTTCAACGAACGTGAGCTCCGGCGTGTGACGTAAATCGATCTTACGCCCCAGCTCGCCGCGTAAAAAGCGTCCCGCGTGTTGCAACGCATCAAGCGATTGCCGAGCTTGGTGCCGGTCGCCAATGACCGAAACGAAAACCTTACATCGGCGCAGATCGTCGCTAACTTCGACGCGCGTGACGGTGACGAAAGCGAGCCTTGGATCCTGCAGCTCCCGTGAGATCAGGGTTCCGAGGATGCGCTGGATCTCGTGATCGATTTTTGCGATGCGTTGAGGCTTCACGCGCGCACCAACTCGGGTGCCACGTGCTCCATTGCGTAGGCCTCGATCACGTCGTGCTCCTTGAGATCCTGGAACTTGGCGATCTGAATGCCGCACTCGAAGCCCTCGGCGACCTCGCGAACGTCGTCCTTGAAGCGTCGCAGGCTCTCGATCTCGCCGTCGAAAACGACGGCGGCGTCGCGAACGACGCGCACCTTCGCGTTGCGCTGGATCTTCCCGCTGGTAACGTAACAGCCGACGATCGTACCGACGCGGCTGACCTTGAAGACCTGCCGCACCTCGGCCCGTCCGAGCACGACCTCGCGCTCGACCGGCGAGAGCATTCCCCGCATAGCCTTCTTGAGATCGTCTTCGATTTCGTAGATGACCTGGTAGAAACGAAGGTCGACGCCATCGTTCTCCGCCAAGCGACGCGCCGTTTCGTCGGGCCGGATGTTGAATCCGATGAGCACGGCGTTCGACGCGCTGGCGAGATTGACGTCGTTGGGCGAGATCGCACCGACGCCGCCGTGGATCACGCGAATCTCCACGTCGTCGGTCGAGAGCGACTCCGTGCGCGCGCGCAGCGCTTCGAGCGAACCTTGCCCGTCGGCTTTGAGGATTAGGTTGAGCGTCTTCTTGCCTTCTGCCGGCATCGACATGAACGTTTCCAGCGAAACGCGCTGCGAGCTGGAGGCCGAGATGCGCACGTCGCGACGCCGCGTGGCGCGCTTCTCGGCGGTCTCGCGCGCAACGCGCTCGTCGCTTACGACGCTGAGCGTATCGCCGGCGGAGGGAACGTCGGAGAGACCCATGACCTCGACCGGGATCGAAGGGCCGGCCTTCTTGACCTGTTTGCCCTTGTCGTCGATGAGCGCGCGCACTTTACCGAACGTGCCGCCGGCGACGACGATGTCGCCGACGCGCAGCGTTCCGTTCTGCACCAGGACGGTCGCAACGGCACCGCGGCCGCGGTGGAGCGCAGATTCGATGACCACACCGGCGGCGCGGCGATTCTTGTTGGCGCGCAGCTCGCGAATGTCGGCTTCCAGCAGCACGGTATCGAGCAGGTGATCGATGCCGTCGCCGGTCTTCGCCGAGACCGGAACCATTTCGATGTTTCCGCCCCAGTCGACGGCCTGCAGACCTTCTTCGGCAAGCTGCTGCTTGACGCGATCGGGCTGTGCGTCCGCACGATCCATCTTGTTGATGGCGACGACGATGGGGACGTTGGCCGCTTTGACGTGCGCGATTGCTTCCTTCGTCTGCGGCATGACGCCGTCGTCGGCCGCCACGACGAGAATCGCTACGTCGGTAACTTTGGCACCGCGTGCGCGCATCGCCGTAAAGGCTTCGTGACCCGGCGTATCCACGAACGTAATCTTGCGATCGTTGCGCTCGACGGTGTAGGCGCCGATCTTCTGCGTGATGCCGCCGGCTTCGCCGGCCGCAACGTTGGCTTGACGGACGCGATCGAGCAACGACGTCTTCCCGTGGTCGACGTGGCCGAGCACCGTGACCACCGGCGGTCGCGCCGTGAGCATCTCGGGCCTGTCCTCCTCTTGCTCGACGCTGACTTCTTCGCCGGCCTCTTTGACGACCGCGTTGAAGCCGAATCGCCGCGCAACCTGAGTGGCTACGTCGCTGGGTATGTTCTGGTTGATCGTCGCCATCGTGCCGATCTTGATCAGCTCGCCGATCACGTCGCGCACCGGAACGATCATTGACGTCGCAAGCTCTTGAACGGTAAGCAGATCGGGAATCTCGATCGTTTCGAGCACGCGCGCCGGTGCGGCGGCGGCCGTCTCACCTTTCTTCTTACGGTGGCGCTCTTTCTCGAGCAGCAGTTCCTTCTCGCGGTCTTTTTTGGCCGCAGCTTTTTCCTCGTGCATTCGGGTGCGGTCGCCGGGGCGGGCGCCGCTCGAAGGCGCCGGAGCATCCGTAGCGGACCCAACGCCGGGGCGTGCCGGTCCGGGCCGAACGCCGGGCGTCATCGCACGGAAGGGACCATTGCCGGCGGGACGGCGTCCGGGCGGCATTACGCGCGGCGGCGGCGACGTGCGCGCCTGCGCGGCCGCGCCTTTGCCGCCCTGTCCGGGCATCGCCTCGCCGGGGCGCGGCGCTACGCCCGGCCGGCCGGGGAGGCCGGTCTGGGGACCGGGAGAAGCCGAGGCGCCGGTGGTGGGCGGCGGCGCCTGCCGCCGAACGATGGATGCCTGCCCGGCCGGGACCGGACGAAGCTGCGGGATCGATTCGTGGGGAGGCCTGGGCGGCTTGGCGGGCCGGCGCGGCGCGGGGGCTTCGCGCACGGCCTCGGCGGCAGGCTCGGCCTCCGCTGCCGGGGCCGGAGCGGGAGCAGCGGGTTTGGGTGCCGTTCGCGGCGTGCTTCCGGTGACGGGACGCAGACGAGCGACGGGCGGAGCCGGCGGCGGACTCTTGGGCGGCGAAGCCTTGGGAGGCGGCGCGGCCGCAGCGGCGGGCGTGCCGGAAGCGGCGCTCGGCCCGCTCGGCTTAGCCGGGACCGGTGCTTTCTGAGTGGCTTTCAGCAGCACGCTGCGGACCAGATCGGCGATCTGATCGGGAACGACGCTGAGTTGATTCTTCGCCTCGAAGACGCCGCCCAAGCGTTCGTTGAAGAGCGCGGTCAGTTCTTTCGAGGTGAGCCCGACCTCTTTGGCGAGCTCGAAAATTCTTACTTTACCGGCCAAATTCACTCTCGAGCGCGTCGCGCTCGAGTCCCATCAGTTGGAGTGCGGAGCCCCAACCGACGGTTTGGCTCCGCTAGGTAATCAAAGTTCCGCCCTCATCGGAGGGAACGGTCGTCGCGTCTGGTCATGAGTTCATTTCTTGCACAGGCTCTCTATTAAACCATATTCGGCCGCCGCGGTGCCAAGCCCCGGGTAGCGGCGATTCTTTGCCGCGCGCTGCGCGCACTCGGTCGAACAGAGATAGGCGCCGCGTCCCGGTTGCTTGCGTCGCCTCGCCGGCAGGTCGGCGCACCATCCCGCCTCGGTGCGAACGAAGCGCACCAATGCGTTCTGCGCAAAGCGCCGGCGGCAGCCGACGCAGCTGCGAACCGGTTCCGTTACGTTCCATCGGAGCCCAGGCGCTCGCGCCTGAACTCTTCGAGTTTGCGAATGAGCTCGGCGTCGATCTCCTCCCCTTCGGTCGCAACCGCTTCGGGAGCTTCGGTCGCCGCCGACGGGTCGGCGACGGCCCGCTCCGCTCGCTCGGCGAGATAACGCTCGCGCGCCTGAGCCGATTCGCTTTCGCTCGCGATGTCGAGCCGCCAGCCCGTCAGCCGCGCCGCCAGGCGCACGTTTTGCCCGTCGCGTCCGATTGCCAGCGAGAGCTGATAGTCGGGAACGATCACCAGCGCGACGCCGTCGTCCTCGAAGAGCTCGACGGCGATGACTTTGGCCGGCGCCAAAGCATTCATGATAAACGTTGCCGGAACGGGATCGTAGCGAATGATGTCGACCTTCTCGCCGCGCAGGTTATCCGTGACGTTGGCGATGCGGCTCGATTTAGGCCCGAGGCAAGCGCCGATCGGATCCACCTCCGCGCGATTGCTGCGCACGGCCACCTTCGAACGGCTTCCGGGATCGCGCGCAATTGCCATGATCTCCACCGTACCGTCGGCAATCTCGGGAACTTCCAGCTCGAGAAGACGCTGGACGAGCCCCTCCGCCGCTCGCGAGAGAATCACTTGCGGACCTTTGGGCGACTTCTTGACGTCGAGCACGTAGGCCCGAATGAAATCGTTGATGCGATAAGCTTCCCCGGAAACTTGCTCGTCGAGGTACATCACCGCTTCGTCGCGCCCTTCGAGCGTGATGTACATGTTGCGTTGTTCGTAACGCTGGACGGTTCCCGTAACCAGGTCGTTGAGCTTGCGGACGTACTTGTTGTAAACCGTATCGCGTTCGGCTTCGCGAATACGCTGCACGATGACTTGCTTGGCGGTCTGCGCCGCGATGCGTCCGAAGTCCTTAGGCGTGACCTCTTCGTCGAAGAAGTCTCCGGCCTGATACGGCCGCCGCGCGTCTTTGACGGAAATCTCGAGCTTGGGATCCTCTACGGTATCGACCACCGTGCGCCGGTGAAATACGCGGTAAGCGCCGCTTTGGCGGTCGACGATCACGATGGCGTTCGACTCGCTCCCGAAATGCCGCTTGTACGCGGTCAGCAATGCCGCTTCCAGCGCCTCGAGCAGCATCTCGAACGAGATATTCCGCTCGCGTGCGATGAACTGCAGTACGTCGATCAGTTTATCTTCAGTTGCGTTTTCTAATGTTGCCATTCGATTGTTTCCGTAAGAGCTTGTCGCGCCGGAAGTCGGCGCGCGGGTCGTATTCCAAGTTCGCCGATTTGATCGTCGCTATCGGCAACAGCAGCTCGCCGCGTTCGTTTTCGATCGCGACGGCCTCGCCGCGCAAACCGCGCAGCGTACCGCGGTGCGTTTTGCCGCCGTCGACCGTCAACGTCGTAACGATGCGGACCGTGCTTCCCGCGAAACGCTCGTAATCGGCCGGACGAAACAGCGGACGATCTAGGCCCGCCGACTCGACTTCGAGCGCGTAGTTGCCTTCCTGCGCGCCGAGCTTGGCGTTGAGCCGCGCAGCGACGCGTTCGCACAACTCCAGATCGGCACCGCCCGGGCGGTCGATCATGACGCTGAACTCGACGACGCCTCGACTCGAACGGGTCCGGGACTGCACGATCTCTAGGCCGGCAAAGGAAGCGTCGCGTGCGATGGCATCCAACTCGCGTTCGAACGCGACGGCGATGTTCGGTCCGGGGTTCACTGGTTCGTTATCTCGCTTGAAGCAACGAAGCGCGGGACCTGCCCACGCTCCTTGTCGCTCAAGGATACCGAAAACGACGACGGGCCGCAACCCCACGTGGGCGCGACCCCTCGTCCTGTTCTCCTGTCTTGCGATCGGCGCGCCTCCGGAAATCGTCCGGCCGACGTCGGCGCTGCGGGCGCCTGCTATTCGGCGCGCACTCGCGGGCACTGGTGGCCCGGTGGATTTTGCGGTTCCAACCGCCCTCCTTCGTTTTGACGAAGTGTGCCGGCTGCTCCGGCACCATCAAATTCTAGTGCGACAAATGTCGAAGCGCAAGAGGGAAAGGCCGCACGTTACGGCGACGGAGCGGGCGACGGTACGAACGGCACCAAACGCCGCCCGTCACACGGCTGAGAAACCATCCCGTCAACGATCGGTGCGATGCCGGCGTCGAACGGACTGAGCGGCGCGCGCGCCGGGCCGTTCCCGCCGATGGCAATTTGCGTGCCATTGGCGGGCGCTGAGTGCTGCTGGTTCTGCACGTTCGCCGGCCCCGGGGGATCAGCGTAACCGCCGCGTATTGCCTCCGGATAGCGCACTAGCCAGCCGGTGCAAATCGTCGTCGGACCCGCCTTGCGCGCGGCCGTTACCCACATCTTCACGCGCGATTCGTTGCCGGTACCTTGGACTTCGTACATGTACTTCGTCGCCGCAAGCACGTCGGGCGGCGGCGTCGGCTCGATCTTTCCGCGTAGCGAATAGTTCATGGTGTACTGCTTAGTCGTCGGGTGAACCGCGTTGTTCGGGATCATCGCTCGCAGCTTCGCGTTGATGTTGGACGCTTGTTGCGACTTGGGTGCCGGGGTGACGCGGGGCGCAGGCGGCGTCGGCCGGATCTCAACCGGCCGGTGCGGTGCGGCCGGGCCCTTGGGCGCGTTGCCGGCGTGCGGTCCCGGCGACGGGCCGCCGCTCGGACCGGGACTCGGCGCCGTTCCCGGCGTTCGGGCGACGGCGGTGGTGCTCGTCGGACTCGGGTTCGGCACGCCGGCACGCTCCGCCGGCGGCGCCGACGCACGCACCGCCGGCGCCGGACTCGCGCTGGGGGCCGCGCTGGCGCGGGCCACGGCGGCGGCAGTCGGCGATGCCTTGGGAAGGACGGGTGCCGGGGTTGGGCGAGCCGTGGCCCGCGCCACCGGCTCGGGCGGGCGCCGGGTCGGGCGCGCCGATGGAATGCTGGTAGGTGCCGGCGAGGGCTGAGTCGTCGGCGGCGGCTTAATGGCAACCGCTATGGGCCCAACCGTCGGAATGCTCACCGGTGCTGCCGGGATCTCGTTGCTGGGCTGCGTTTCGAAGACGTTTTGCGTCGGCTGAGGATTGGGTTGTGGCGTCTGCTGCGGCACCGGGCGCGGATTGGGCGGAGCGCTGGGCGCGACGACGGCCAGTTCGTGGCGATTGACGGGTTGTCGCTGCGCTTCGGGCTGCGCGAGCGGTGCGTGATGCAGCGGCGCAACTACGCGGACGTGCGGTGCGGGGGCCGACGCATGCGTCGTCGCCGGCTGGTTGGTGACTGCAAGCGGCGACGTCCGCTCGATGGTGACCACCTCGCCGCCTTGGACGCTCTCGGTCGCGCCTTGCTCGGACGAGCTGACGAGCACCGAGAAGACCAGCAGCGCGAGTAGGGCGTGGAAAATGAGCGATGCGAGGAAGCTCCCCGCTAGTCGCTCGGGGTAGCGCCGGTCCCTCGGATCGCGCTCGAACTTCACGGTGAAACCTTAAGTGCGCTGCGAAGGCGCAGGAGCCTGCCGGCACGCGAGCACAATGGCACGCTCGCAATGGAACCCATACTTCAGAAACGCACGAAGATCGTCGCAACGGTCGGCCCGGCCTCGCGCGATCCCGCAGTACTCCGCTCGCTCTTCGTTAGCGGCGCCAACGTCCTGCGTGTAAACTTCTCGCACGGCACGCCGGAGGAGCACGGCAAAGTTATCGCCACGGCGCGCCAAATCGCGGCGGATCTCGGGATTCACGCGGCCATCCTCCAAGATCTCCCCGGCCCGAAAGTGCGCACCGGTCCGCTTGCCGATGGCACGGCCTCGATTCGTCTCGACCGCGGCGCGCGCTTTATCATCACCGCAGATCCGATCGACGGAACGGTCGAGCGCGTCGGCACCAACTACGTCAATCTGCCGGCCGACGTCGAGGTCGGGAAACGCCTCTATCTCCAAGACGGCCAGATCGTCTTGCAGATCGTCGGCAAGAGCGCGAGCGAGATCGAGACGACCGTGGAGTTTGGCGGCAACCTGCGGCCGGCTCAAGGCATCAGCTATCCCGACGGATCGCTGAACATGCCGTCGGTGACGCCGCGCGATTTCGAGTTCCTGGCGTTCGGATTGGAACGCGACGTGGATTATGTCGCCGTTTCGTTCGTGCGGTCCGCCGAAGACGTCGAGCGCGTTAAAGCGTTCATGGCAGAACGCCGCAAGCGCGTCCCGGTCATCGCCAAAATCGAGAAACACGAGGCGCTGGTCGAGCTCGATGCCATCATCGCCGCCGCCGACGGCATCATGGTAGCGCGCGGCGACCTCGGCATCGAAATTCCCATCGAGACGGTGCCGATCGCGCAGAAAGAAATCATTGCGAAGTGCAATCGCGCGAGCAAGCCGGTCGTCACTGCGACGCAGATGCTCGAATCGATGATCGCTTCGCCGCGCCCGACGCGCGCCGAGGCGACCGACGTTGCCAACGCGATCCTCGACGGAACCGACGCCGTCATGCTATCGGCCGAAACCGCGATCGGCGCCTATCCGACCGAAGCGGTTCGCATGATGTCCGACATCGCGCGCGAAGTCGAGCATCACTATCCGCACGCGGCGCTGCGCGACCGGCGTTTGGAGAACGTGGAGCCGACGATCGCTTCTTCAATTGCAGAAGCGGCGACCCGAGCCAGTGCAGAACTGCACACGCCGTTCATCGTCACCGGAACCACGACCGGCAACACCGCACATCACATCGCGGCCTTTCGCCCGCAGGCGCGCATCGTTGCGCTGACGCCCAACGAGCGCGTCGCGCGCCGCTTGGCGCTGCTCTGGGGGACCGAATCGCTGTTGATCGATCAGTACTCTTCGTTCGACGTCCTGCTGTACATGACCGAGCGCCACATGGTGCGCGCGGGGTTAGTACGCTCGGGCGATCTCATCGCCTTCACCACTGGGATGCCGGTCGGCTCGGGCGGCACCAACGTGCTCAAGATACATCAGATCCCATAGGACCGGCGCGCGCTTAGGCCTTCTGCGCCGCCTGTAGTAGAGCGCGCGCGTGACGAACCGCGATCTCGTGGGGCTCGCCCGAGAGCATGCGCGCGATTTCGGCCTCGCGTTCCTTGGCGCCGCGGAGCTCGCGCACCGCAATCGTCGTCTCGTTCTTTCGTTCGACCTTATCGAGAACGTAGTGCCGGTCGGCCCACGTCGCCAGCTGCGCCAAGTGCGTGACGCAGACGACTTGCTCGCGTTGCGCTAATCCGCCGACGCGCGCGCCGACGGCGGTCGCGGTGGCGCCCCCGATGCCGGCATCGATCTCATCGAAGACCAACGCTCCTCCGGCGTCGCGAGCTTGCGCCAACGCGACGACGAGCGCCAGCAGCACGCGCGAAAGCTCGCCCCCGGAGGCGACGCGGGCGAGCGCGCGCGCCGGTTCGCCGGCATTGGCCGCAAAGAGAAAATCGACGCGTTCGGCGCCGCGCGCGCCGATCTGCGCCAGCGGCTCGAAATTGATTTCGAAACGTCCCGAACCAAGCGCAATCTCGCCGAACTCACCGCGCACGCGCTCGCTCAGAGTTCGCGCGGCTTTGCGCCGCAAGGCGCTCAACGCCGCCGCGACGCGCTCCAGTTCCCGCGTCGCCGTCTCTACCTCGCCCCGGCGCTGCGCGAGAAAGCGATCCCGATTCTCGTATTCGTCAACGATGCGCCGGCCGCGCTCCGCATGGGCGAGCACTCCTTCGAGAGAGTCGCCGTACTTACGCTGCAGACGTTCCAACCGCTCGAGCCGGGCGTTGACCGTTTCGAGTTCCGACGGATCGTACTCGGCCGTTTCCAGGGCACGCGCCACGTCGGCGGAAAGGTCGCCCGCCTCGCCTTGAAGCGTCGCCGCGCGCTCGGCCAATTCGCGCAAATCGCCGGCGAATTTCGCGACCGCCGATAACGCGACGCTCGCCGCACCGAGCGACGCAGTCGCGCCGCGATCTTCTCCGGCAAGAGCCTCGCGGGCGCCGTTGAGCGCCGTCGCGATCCGCTCGACGTTGTCGAGGTATCCGCGGCGTTCGTTCAGGCGCTCGACTTCGCCGGGCTCCAGCTTGGCTTCGTCGATTTCGCGAACCGCAAATGCCGCGTCTTCGTAACGTTGTCGCGCGGCATCTTCCTCCGTCGCGAGCCGCTCGAGATCTTCACGCGCTTGCTCGAGCCGCGCGTGCGCGGCGGCAACCTGCTCGCCGAGCCGCAGCGCTTTCTCGCCGCCGAACCGGTCGAGCATTTCGAGGTGGTAGCTCGGCGAGAGCAATCGTTGCGCTTCGTGCTGACCGACGATTTCGGCGATCGCATTGCCGATCTCGCGCGCGTATGCCGCTGCCGATGCGCGCCCGTTGATGCGCACCGTCGAGCGTCCCGCTTCGTTCACTTCGCGCGCGATGCTGCCCGCCTCGCCGTCGTCGAGCTCGAAGCCGTCCTCCGCCAAATGCGCGCGCATCGCCTCGTCCGGTTCGAAGGTAACCGTTACGCTCGCCTTGCGCGCGCCGCGCCGCACGACGTCGCTTCCCGCGCGCGCCCCCAGGGCAAACTCGAGCGCGCCGAGGAGCATCGTCTTGCCCGAGCCGGTCTCTCCGGTGAAGATCGTCGCGCCGTCGGCGAACTCCACGTCGGCGCGGGCGATCAGACCGTAATCTTCGATCTCCAGCCGGCGTAACACGATCGGCTCCTTAGCGGCGCGGATCTTTGAAAGAAACGCCCCACAACATCTTGGCTTCCAAGCGTTCCAAGAAATGCAGCGGCGCCGTGCGCGCGAAGTGGACGCGCTTCGGATGTCGCCGAATCGCAACGCAGGAGCTTGGGGCAACGTCGCTGACCACGTCGCCGTCGCACTCTAAGTGGGCTTGCGCGCTCTCCTCGTCGCTAGTGACCTCGATAAGCGATACCGCCGGCACGATCAACGGCCGCGAGAAGAGCGTATGCGGCAACAGCGGCACGACGCCGAAGGCTTCGACGCTCGGCGCGATCAACGACCCGCCGGCGGAGAGAAAATACGCCGTCGACCCGGTCGGCGTCGCAACGCAGATTCCGTCGGCGGCGATGCGCGTTACCGCACCGTCGTCGACGCGCAGTCCAAAAGGGACGATCCGCGAGAACTCGCCCTTACGCACCACGACGTCGTTGAGTGCGAAATAGCGCCGTCCGTCATACTCGGCTTCGAGGGCGGTGCGCTCGTCGATATAGAGACCGCGCGCGACCAGCGACGGCAGATCGGAGAGGCGCGGGTCGTCCTCGTCGAGTTCGGTCAAGAATCCCAAGCGGCCGGTGTTGACGCCGAGCAGGGGAAGATCGTGCTCGACCGCAACTCGTGCCGCGCGCAGCAGCGTGCCGTCGCCGCCGACGGTAACGAGCAGTGCAGCGGCCGGAGCCGCGGCCATGTCGACCACGTCGAAGCCGCCGGCGCGGAAGTCGCCGGCGACCCGGCTCGCAATCGAACGCGCGTGCTCCCGAGTCGTATCGACATACAGCGCGATGACCTTCTTTTCGAGTGCCGGCAGCGCCGTCATGACCCACCCTCTTCGTCAACGACCGCGTCGAGTCGTGCGTCTTCCAACGGTATTCCTTCGCGTCGCAGCAGCATCAAGAACTCACGGTTTCCCGCCGGGCCGCGCAATGGGGACGCGGTCAAGCCCACCGCCACCAGTCCCAGCAGAGCCGCGGCTTGGCGGACCTCCCGCAGAACCGCGCGGTGCGTTGCGGGGTCGCGCACGACGCCGCCGCCTCCCACCCGCTCGCGGCCCGCTTCGAACTGCGGCTTGACCAGGGCGACGATCGCTCCGCCGGCTCGCAAATACGCGACGGCGCGCTTGAGCATCGTGCGCAGCGAGATAAACGACGCGTCGATGACGATCGTATCGAATCCATCGGGAAACGCGTCGTCGGGAAGCAGCCGGAAGTTGGTGCGTTCGAGAACGCGTACGCGCGAATCGTTGCGCAGCCGCCAGTCTAGCTGTCCGTAGCCGACGTCGACCGCGGTCACGCCGCGCGCGCCGCGCTGGAGGAGGCAGTCGGTGAAGCCGCCGGTCGAGGCACCGACGTCGAGAGCGTCCTGGCCGGCCACGTCGAGATGGAATGTCTCGAGCGCGCGTTCGAGCTTCTCCCCGCCACGGCTGACGAAGCGGCGCGGCCCCTCGATCTCGATCGCGGCCAGCGGCGCAACGCTTTGCCCGGGCTTGCTCGCCACGACACCTCCAACGCGCACGCGCCCTTCCATGATCAGGCTTCGAGCTTGCGATCGTGTGATGCCGCTGCGATCGGCGACGACGTCGTCGAGCCGGAGTTTCACGCTGCTCTCGATTCAGAGGAACGTGGGCCTAACCTTGCAACCTTGCCCCATGGCGCGTCGCGACAACTTCCCGGCCCTCGGTGTGTACGTCTATGGATGCGGCTCCATTGCGACCGGAATCGTCGATCTAGTGTGGCGCGATTTCGCGACCACCTGGCAGCCGATCCAAGCTTTCGGCAACGTCGCGCATCGCGAAGCGCTGGCGATTGCGGCTGCGATCGCTCTGATCGCGGGAGGCTGCGCCGTGCTGCTTCCGCGCACGGCGCGCGCCGGAGCAGCGATTCTCGGAATGGTCTACGCGGTATTCGCGGCGTTTTGGCTTCCCCGGGTGATCGGCTTTCCGCAGATCTTCGGCACGTGGGGAGGTCTTCTGCAAGAGTTATCCATGACGGCCGCGGCGATGGTGATCTGGGGAGGCGGGGCGGCGCGAGCCGGACGGATCGTCTACGGCATTTGCGTCCTGTCGTTTGCCGTCTCGCACTTTACGAGCGTCGCGCAGACGGCGGCGATGGTTCCGCAATGGATTCCGCCCGGCGGGGTCTTTTGGGCGATCGTAACCGGCATCGCCTTTCTACTGGCAGCCATCGGCATGCTTACCGGCGTGCTCGACGTGCTCGCGTCGCGCTTGCTCGTTGTGATGCTCGTAGCGTTTGGCGTTCTTGTGTGGCTGCCGATCGTGCTTGCCTTTAAGGAAACGCAGGGCGCGTGGGCCGGCAACGCCATCAACCTAGCGCTGGCAGGTGCGGCTTGGGTCGTAGCCGATGCTATCGCGCAATCGCGTCGGCAAAGCGCCTGATTTGGTGCCGGACTTAGATGCAGACCGATCGTGGCTTCTCGACTTGAACGTACGTCACTCGGTCGCTATCGTCGAACCGAATGATGACGTCGATCGACCACGAGCAGGTTAGATTAAATGCGCTCGCAAGCTCCAATCGAGCCTCGGGATTCCTGATCGATTCGGGAGGATGGCTAGCGAAAATTTGAGCGCATACGCCCTGCCGGCCCGGAAGCGGCTCGCCTTGATAGGGCCATGCGCCGCTGGAAATGTCGCTCGTGTCGCAACCTCCCCCAATCACCGCGTTCTCGGAACTTCGAGGCGGAGGCGGTATAGGTTTACCTTTGATAAACGCCCAGTTATACGCGGTCAAACCCTTCGACTTCAACATCTCGTACGCAGTCACGCGGGGTACGCCGGCCACGATATTGGATCGAATCCACGCGGCCTCTCCGGCGGCAAATGCAGCGCTCTGATCGCTAGCGGTCTGAAGTGCTCGAGCGACCGATTTTCCAAGTTCGAGTCGCGAGGCACGGTCTGACGGACTTCTCGCGTAGATCGCCTGCAGCGTTGGGCCGGCGTCACCCGCGTCCATAACTGCGAGAGCCGTCGCCGCGACGTACTGTTCGTTTGAGAGTTTTGTTTTTTCGTCGTATTGCGGATCTCCAGTCGACGGGGACGTAACGTCTGTGGAAAGCCAAATTAGCTCTACTGGCGGTGGCCCTGGGTCTCGACCTTGATACCAAACGTAGCGCGCATCCGCGGGCATGGCGGAGGGGCTCTTCCAGAGAATCTTCCTGCCTGGCGATTGCGGGTTCGGCTCATACACGCCCGTCAGAAAGTCCCCAATGTCGTCCCAACCTATCGGCTCGCCTAGTACGCGAACCTGAAGGACTGGTCTTGGCTCGTCTTGCGCTAGTCCCGCAATCGGCCACCATTGAAGAGCGCTCGTAAGTACCGTGGCTGCGAGCGCAATTGCCGCACGTGCGGCCACTTCGCTCGACGGAGACCTCCTAAAAAGGAAGTTCGTCGGAGAGATCTTCGGCCGCCCCGTTTTTGGCCGCCTCACCGCCGCCCGACATCGCGGTATCGATTTGCGCTTGCGCGCTTTTGAGCATCGCCTCGCACTCGCGGCTCAGCGTTTTGCCTTCCTTGAACAGCTCGATCGCGCGCTCGAGCTCGGTGCGGCCGCTCTCGAGCTCCTTGACGATCGCATCGATCCGATCGAGCTTTTCTTCAAAGGTCTTCGGCGCTGCGTTTTTCATCGGCTCCGATGCTTTCGACTCGGGCAGTTAGGCTCCCGCGAAAGAGCCGGGCCTCGATTTCGTCGCCTCGCGTGACCTCGCGGGCGTCGCGCAGAGCGCGGCCCTTCAGCGAAACGATGGCGTAACCGCGTTCGAGCGGCTTACGCGGATCCGACGAGTCTAGCTTGCTCCGTACCAGCGTGAGACGATTTCCGCGGTGTTCGAGCGTTCGGTTCCCCATCGCGCCGACGCGCTCGCCGCGAATGTCGAGCGCACCGCGCCAGCGCGCCAGTGCGTGCGCGGGCCAACTCGTAAGTATAGTCTCTAACCGCGTCAGGCGTTCGCCACGCCGCGCCACCTGCAACTCCGGATTCTGTACGTCGAGCGTCCGCTGTAAAGCTTCGAGCCGATGGCGCCGCTCGAGCAACATGCGCTGCCCCGCACTCGATAGCGTGACGTCGAACTTGTCGCTTCGCCCACCGGCGCTTCCGACGACGCTGCCGATCTCGCGGTCGAGCTTGAGCGTCAGGCGAGCTAACCGGTCGCCGCCGCGCTGCCACAGGCTGGCGATAAACTGCGCCGCGTTCGAAGGCGTCTCGCAGACGTAATCGGCGACCTCGTCGGAGAGATGATGGTCGGCCGTATGCCCGATCGCCGTGATGATCGGCGTGGCACATCGCCATACGGCTCGCACCACCGGCTCGCAGTTGAAGGGAAAGAGATCTTCGTACGATCCGCCGCCGCGAGCCAAGACGATGACGTCGGGGCGAACCCGTGCCGCGCGGTCGAGCGCTTCGGCGATTTCGACGTCGGCACCCAAACCCTGAACGCGCGTCTGGATGAAATCGATGCGCACTTGCGGCGCGCGTTCTTGGAGCGTCGTCATAAAGTCTTCGGCACCCTTGCCTTGCGCGGAAACGAGCCCGACGACGCGCGGGAATGCCGGAATCGGCAGCTTGTGCTCGCGGTCGAAATATCCGAGCCGGCGAAAGCGTTCCTTAAGTTCTTCGTATTGTTGAAAGAGCTCGCCGATGCCGGTGAGCCGGACGCTCTCGACCAACAATTCGTAACGGCTGCGCCACTCGGCAACGCGGACGCGACCTTGCGCGACGATTGCCGAGCCCGGGCCGACGTTCGGAAACTTCTGCGCGCGGCTGGAATACGCAACGCACTGCAAGACCGCACGCGAGTCCTTGAGCGTAAAGTAAACGGCGTTATTTCTCTCCGACCACTCCGAAACTTCGCCGCTCACCGCGATCGAGTCGAAGGCGCGCACGCGGTCGAAGACGCCGTGCATGCGCGCCGAAAACTCTCCGACGGTGTAGATATTCAACGGCGCGGCGGAGGCGATTCCGAATCGGACGGCGAGGGCGACGGACTCGGTGTGGGCGGCAGCGTCGGCAGTTCGTCGGGAGGCATCGCGTCGGCGGGCGGCACGGTCGGCTGCACCGCGCCGGCGGTATCGACCGTGCGATCCTGGGAACCGTACGGGTCCATCGAGCCGCAGCCCGACTGCGATTCGGTTCCTTTGAGATAGTACTCGCTGCCGCGCCCGCATCCGGCGACCTTTTCGACTTCGTCGAGCGGGAAGGGGAACTCGTGCGGCGGCGTGCCGGCCAGCGCGGCCTTCATGAAGCGCGCCCAAATTCGTGCCGGAATGTTGCCGCCGTACGACTCGTTCATCGGTGTGTAGTCGTCGTTACCGAGCCAGACGGCCGCGACCAAATCGGGGGTAAATCCCACGAACCACGCGTCGCGGAAGCTCGAGGTGGTTCCGGTCTTGCCGGCCGCCGGGCGACCGATGACGGCGTTAGGATACCCGGTGCCGCGGGCGATGACGTCTTCGAGCATCGAGGTTACGATGTAGGCGGTGCCGGCGCTGACCACGTCGGTCTCCTGCGGCACGCGATCGTCGAGCACGACGTTGCCGAGCGAATCTTTTATCGTACGAAACGGCGTGGGATCGATGTGCAGTCCTTGGTTGGCGATCGTCGCAAAGCCGGCCGCCTGATCCAAGACCGAAACGCCCGAGGATCCCAGCGCCAGCGAGAGGTTCGCTTCCAGCGGCGCCGTCACGCCCATGCGGTGCGCGTAGTCGATGACCTTGTCCAAGCCGACGCGCTCGGCGACCTTTACCGCGACGATGTTTCGCGACAACGTCAGCGCTTCGCGCAGGGTAATCGCGCCCATGTAGCTGTTGTCATCGTCCATCGGCGACCAGCGCGTCCCATCGCCCATCGGATAGCTCACCGCAGTATCGTCGACGATCGTCGAGGCGGTCATTCCCGTATCGATGGCGGCGGTGTAATCGTAGATTTTGAACGACGAACCGGGCTGCCGGTGCGCTTGCCACGCGCGGTTGAACTGATTGTGCAGCGTAAATCCGGTTCCACCAACCATCGCCAAAATCTCACCGGTCGACGGGCGCAGCGCAACCAGGGCCGCCTGGTGCGCGCCGATTCCTTCGGCGACGGCCTGATTGACGCCCCAGGTCACCGCTTCTTGCGCCTCGTCCTGCATGCGCCGGTCCAGGGACGTGTAGACCTGCAGGCCGCCTTCCTCGACGGCGTTGCGCCCGAAGGTCTGCTCCAGGCGTGCGATCGCGTAGGTCGTGAAGTACGGATAGCGATAGCCCTGCAGCCCGGTTAGGCGCGGCGCGATCAGATCGAGCGGTCCGTCGTAGGCGGCATCGGCTTGGGCCGAGGTGATGTAGCCGCTCTCGACCATTCGGTCGAGCACGTGTCGCTCGCGGTCGCGCGCCAGCGGGAGATTGGCAAATGGCGAGTAGTCCGACGGCGCCGCAACGACGCCGGCGAGCATGGCCGCCTGCGCCAGCGTCAGCTTGTCGACGCTGCGTCCGAAGTAAGTATGCGCCGCAGCATCGACGCCGTACGCCCCCCCGCCGAGATAGATGATGTTGAGATAGCGTTCGAGGATCTCGTCCTTGGTGTAGTAGCGCTCGATCTCCATGGCCAGCAGCGCCTCTTGCACCTTGCGGGAGATCGAGACCTGATCGTTGAGAAAAAGCCGGCGGGCGAGCTGCTGCGTGATGGTCGAAGCGCCTTGGAACTCCTGATGCGTTACGTCGGCGAATGCGGCGCGAACTATGCTGACGAAATCTACGCCGTGATGGCGGTAAAAGTTGTGGTCTTCATTGGCAATGAACGCGTTACGCACCATCGGCGGAATGCGCCCGATCGAAACCCAGACGCGATTCTCCCGGTAGACCGACGCCAGCTGCGTACCGTCGCGCGCGAAGATGCGCGTGGTGCTGGCCGGCTGATAGTCGGCCATGCGGCTGATGTCCGGAAGGTTACGCCCGTACGACGTGACGATTCCGGCGATCGCACCGACGCTGAAGAGCGCCAGCAGGAAGACGGCGATTAGGAAGCCGCGCCAGAAGCGTCCCCAGCCGCTGCGGCGGCGCTTACGCCCTGGCATTGGCCACCGCGCTCAAGACGCCGTTGACGAAGCGCCCCGAATCCTCAGTCGAAAATCGCTTGGCAAGGGAGACGGCTTCGTTGATCGCCACCGCTTTGGGCGTTTCCGGACGGCAATGCAGCTCGAACGTCGCCATTTCCAGCAGCAGCCGGTCGATCGTCGGAAGGCGCTCGATGCTCCATCCTTCCAAGAGCGGCCCGACGACGAGGTCGGCTTGCGAAGCATAGCCGAGCGTGCCGAGCGTCAACTCCTCGACGAACTCGCGCTGATCGCCGCTCGCTTCGTCGCCGACGACCTCGCGCAACGCGTCGCTCGGCTCGCGGTTCCCGACGACGACCGAGTACAGCGCCATCAAAGCCTGCTCGCGAGCCAGCCGCCGCGCATTCACGACGTCATCGCGGAGAGCCGCTGGGGCAGAAACTCGATGTCGTAATGGCCGGAACGGAACGACGGATCGGACAAAATCTCCAAGCATAATCCGATGGTAGTACTGACGCCCTCGACCATCGTTTCACGCAACGCGCGCTCCATGCGGGCGATAGCCACGTCGCGGGTGTCTCCGAAAGCCACGACCTTGGCGATCAGCGAGTCGTAATAGGGCGGAATCACCGCGCCGGCATAGAGGTGCGTGTCGACGCGAATGCCCGGTCCGCCGGGAAAGACGAGCTTGGAGACCAGTCCCGCGGCCGGCGCGAAGTTGTTGTGCGGGTCCTCGGCGTTGATGCGGCATTCGATGGCGTGGCCACGCGATGCAAGGTCGCGCTGCTCGTATCCAAGCGCCTCTCCCGCTGCAACGCGAATCTGCTCTTTGACTAGATCGATGTTGTACACCATCTCGGTGACCGGATGCTCGACTTGAATGCGGGTGTTCATCTCCATGAAGTAGGCCTCGTCGCCGACGACGAGGAACTCCAGCGTTCCCGCGTTGGTATAGCCCACGTGCCGGCAAGCGCGTAGCGCCATCTCGTGCAGGGCGGCTCGCGTCGTGGGCGCGAGGTTCGGAGCCGGCGTCTCTTCGACGATCTTCTGATGCGCCGGCTTTTGCACCGAGCAATCGCGCTCGCCCAAGTGCACGATGTTCCCGAAGTCGTCGCCGAGCACTTGAACCTCGACGTGGCGCGGCGAGCGAACCAGCTTTTCCATGTAGAGGCGCCCGTCTTTGAAGCTGGCCTCAGCCTCCGCAGTCGCGCCGGCAAAGGCGCGCGGCAGTTCGCCGGCATCGCCGACGACGCGCATGCCGCGCCCGCCACCGCCGGCGGTAGCTTTGAGCAGCACGGGATAGCCGATCGACTCGGCGGCCGCGTACGCTTCGTCGACCGATGCCAGCACGTCGCTTCCCGGCGTGGTCGCCACGCCCGCTTCTTTTACAAGGCGTTTTGCGGTGGCCTTATCGCCCATCTGCGCGATGACCGACGGCTTGGGCCCGATAAAGGTCAATCCATGGTCGTTGCATATCTCGGCAAAACGCGCGTTTTCAGCCAAGAATCCGTAGCCCGGATGAACGGCGTCGCAGTTGGTGATCAGGGCGGTCGAGATAATGTTCGGAATGTTGAGATAGGAACGCCCGGCCGGCCCGGGCCCGACGCAGAAGGCTTCGTCCGCCTGACGCACGTGCAGCGAATCGCGATCCGCTTCGGAGAAGATTGCGACCGTCGCTACGCCGAGCTCTTGACAGGCGCGATTGATTCGCAGCGCGATCTCGCCTCGGTTGGCGATGAGTACCTTACGAAAAATTTGTCTTTACCTCTTCGCCGGGTTATCCGCGCGCTACTAAGAAGAGCGGTTGGCCGTATTCGACCGGCGCACCGTCGCCCGCCGCGATGGAAAGCAGCCTCCCGGCGCCCATGGGATGCACGGCCGTGCGAATGCCGAGCGCTTCGATGTAACCGAGCTCTCGGTCTGCCTCGAACGCTTCACCTTCAACCGGCGCCGGCCGCGCGACGTGGAAAATTCCCACGAGATCGGCGTTGATGGAATCGACTCGTTGCGGCGCTGCCTCAGCCTGCGCGTTCGTCTCCGGCGTTCCTTGCATGGCCCCCGATCGGCCGCGAACGATCTCCACCTCTTCGTCGCCGCGAGTTATGCGTACGCGCACGGCATCGCCACCGGCAAGAAACTCTGCGAGGGCCTCAACGCGCGCGGCGAGCGGCCTCAGTCCATTCTCGGGCATCGGCAGGACGCTTTCGCGCGGCACGGGAGCGTACCTGGGACGTGCGTAGGGCGCGACGCCGGCGAGTTGGGATTCCTCGAGCGCATCGCGCTGCGCGCCAAAGCGCTCGTCAAGCTCGGCCAAGGGAACTAGTACGAAGGCGCGCTCGTGCAAATGCGGGTGGGGCACCTGCAAGTCGGGCTCGTCGATCGTGAGGTCGTCGTACGCCAGCAGGTCGAGATCGATGATGCGCGGACCCCAGCGCTCGCCTTCGGTTCGTCCCAGGCGGCGCTCGATTGCCTTGAGAGCGTCGAGCAGCTCACGCGGAACGCACTGCGTTTCGAGTGCGACGACGCCGTTGAGAAACCACGGCTGATCGGTCTTGCCCCACGGCGCGGTACGATAGAGCGTTGAAATCGCGGCGATGTTTCCAAGATCGCGCAACGCCTCGACGGCGCCCTCGACGTTGCGTTCGCGATCGCCGAGATTCGTTCCGATGCCGACGTACGCGCGATGCGAGCTCATCGCGGATCGTAAGCGGGATTCGCGCGACGCAGCGTCACCGACGGCGTCGCGCCGTCGAGAACGCCGGGTTTTGCGATCGAGATTTCGGCGCGAACGATCCGAGCGTCGGCAAAAATTGCCTCAAGCAAATCGCCGCCCAGACGCTCGAGAAGCGCGTGCGAAGTCGAGGCGACGACCTCCACGAGGCGGCGGTGCAGTTCGGCGTAATCGAGCGTATCGGCGAGCTCGTCACTCGCTTGTGCGGCGCGCAGATCGATCTCGGCGGTGACGTCAAGGTCGAAGGCTTGAGGGTTCTCGCGCTCGCCCGGATTCGCGCCGTGGCGCCCGTGGGCGCGCACGCCGCGCAGTACTATCCGGTCCATCCGTCCGGCCGCCAACCGCGAACGACGGCGTCGGTGACGGCCACCGCATCGCGAGCCGCCGCAACGTCGTGAACGCGAACCATGTCGAAGCCGGCGCTCGCCGCCAGCGCCGTCGTCGCGGCCGTCGCGAAGTCTCGGTCCTGCGCTTCTCGTCCGGTCAGTTTTCCGAGCGTCGACTTGCGCGAGGCGCCGAGCATCGTGGGAAAGCCAAGTGCGACGAAGCGGTCCAGCGATCCGAGCACGGCGAGATTTTGCTCGGCGTCCTTCCCGAAGCCGATGCCGGGATCGAGCACGATTCGCTCCGGCGCGATGCCGTAGCGCATCGCGCGCAGCGCGCAGGCCTCCAGGTAAGCCAAGACCGCGTCTACGACGTCGCCATCGTAGTGCGTACCCATTTGGTTGTGCATCGCGACGAGCGGCATATCGAGCTCGGCAACGGTTTCGAGCAGCTCGCCGGAGCATCCCCACACCGAGTTGACCAGGTCGGCACCCGCTTCGCGGGCGGCGCGCGCCACGGCAGGCTTGTACGTATCGACGGAAATCGGGGCTGCGGGCAGAAGCGCTCGCGCAGCGCGAATCGCCGGAACGACGCGCGCAATCTCGATCTCGTCGGCAACGCGCCGATGTCCGGGCCGAGTCGACTCGCCGCCGAAATCCAACAGATCGGCGCCCAACGACCACTGCCGTCCGGCGTGCGCGGCGGCCGCTTCCGCATCTTCGATTCCGTCGCCGGAGAACGAGTCGGGCGTAACGTTCACGATGGCGACGACGTAGGTTCGCAGACCCCAAGCGAAGCGCGCGCCCCGCACCTCGAGCGCGCCGCGGCCTAAACTGCGGTCGGTGCGAACCATTCGCGTAAGGCTGCGACGACGAACGTCGAGCCGGTTACCACGATGACGTCTTCGATGGCCGCGGTTCGTCGCGCGACGGTGAAGGCTTCGACCGGATCGTCGATTGCGCGCCCCCAGCGGCCGAGCGATTCCGCCATAGTCGCTAAGCGCCCCGGAGCCATGGCGCGACGTCCTGAAGCGGTAAACGACGTAAAGGTAAACGTCGCCGGCACGCCGGCTAAGATCTCGAGAATCGAACGCGCGTCTTTACTCTCGCCGATGGCGACGACGTAGTGGACGCGGCGCCCAGCGAAGCTTTCACGCAGCGAGGCAACGAGCGATTCTGCTTTCTCTGCGTTGTGCGCGATGTCGAAGAGCACGGACGGAGTTCCAGAAAAGAGCTCCATGCGTCCGGCGATCTCCAAGTGCGCGAATCCGCGCGCGACAGCCTCGGGCGCCGGACGCAGTTCGGGTGCGAGCCGTTCCAAGACGGCGATCGCGGTAGCGGCGTTGATGCGCTGAAAGATTCCCAGCACCGGCAAGGTGAGACGATAGACGCCCGCCGCGGTGCTGAGCACGAGCGTTTGACGCCGCGCCGGCTCGTGCGACTCGGACTCGACGCGCACTACCTCGCCGGTGTGGACGACCGGCGCGCCCACCTCGGCGGCGTAACGAACGATCACGTCGCGCGCCGCGGCCGGAACCGGTGCGACGACCAGCGGCACGCCGCGCTTTGCAATGCCCGCTTTCTCTCGAGCAATCGCTTCGAGCGTCGTGCCCAGAACGTCGGTGTGGTCGTACCCGACCGACGTAATTGCGGCGACGACCGGATGCAGGACGTTGGTGCCGTCGAGGCGCCCCCCCAAGCCGACCTCGATCACGCCGACGTCCACCCGCTCCTCGGCGAAGTAGGCAAATGCCAGCGCCAAGAGCGTCTCGTAATAGGTCGGCCGTCCGTGCTGCGCGGCCGTCCGCTCGATGGCCGGCATCATCCGGTCGAGCAGCGAGGTGAAGCTTTCCTGCGATATCGGTTCGCCGTCGATGCGCGCACGCTCGGTCACCGAGCGCAGATGCGGTTTGGTGTGGAGTCCGGTGCGCTTGCCGGCGCCGCGCAGCGCCGCCGCGATCATCGTCGCCGTGGAGCCCTTCCCGCTCGTGCCGCCGACGTGGATAGTAGGATAGGCGGCTTGCGGGTTGCCGAGCTCGTGAAGAAACGCGCGCATGCGGTCGAGCTTGTAGGACGTGCGGCGTGAAACGGTCTCGTCGATCGTTTCCAAGAGATACTCCTGGGCCGCGCGGAAGCTCGAAATAGCGTTCATCCGTCCTCGACCCGATCCGACAAGAGCTCGAGCGCGTGAGGAAGCACCGGCAGCACCACGTCCAAGCACTCTGCGACGGCGCGAGGACTGCCGGGCAGATTGAGGATTAACGTGCGATCGCGCACGCCGGCGAGTGCCCGCGACAACATCGCGCTCTTGACGTGGGCGACCGACGCCGCCCGAATCGCTTCGGGTATCCCAGGCACTTCATAGTCGAGAACCGCCGCGGTGGCTTGCGGGGTGCGATCGCGCGGAGCGAGTCCGGTCCCTCCGCTAGTCAGCACCAGATCCGCCGCCCGCGAGTCGGCGAGCTCGATCAGCTCGGCCTGCAGAGCCGCGGCATCGTCGGGCAGCACGCGCTCGCGCACGACCGTGTAGCCACCGCCCAACCGCTCCTTCATCACCGGAATGCACTCGTCTGCACGTTCGCCCGAAGCGGCGCGATCCGAGAGCACGATGAGCGCCACGCGGAAACTCACCGCGCCCGCCACGAGCCGCTTTTGCCGCCGCTCTTCTCGAGCAGCCGCACCGTGGTAATGACGATTCCCTTGTCGAGCGCCTTGGCCATATCGTAAATCGTCAGCGCCGCGATCGAAGCCGCGACCATTGCCTCCATTTCAACGCCGGTCGTCGCGGTCGTGCGCGCTTCTGCTTCGACGCGCAAACGACCGTCGTCGCACCAATCGAAGCGCACGTCGATGCTCGACAGCGGGAGCGGGTGCGCCAGCGGGATGAGCGCCGAGGTTTGCTTCGCGGCCATGATGCCGGCGATCTGTGCGCTGACGAACGCGTCGCCTTTAGGCAGCGTGGCCTCGCGCAGCGCCGCGCGCGCCTCGTCGTTCATCGCAACCAAGGCTTCGGCGCGGGCAAACCTAAGCGTCGGACTCTTCCCGGAAACGTCGACCATCGCGATGCTGCCGTCGGGAGCGATGTGCGTGGGCTTCATCTTGCAGGCTTCATCGGCGAGGCGCGCTTTGGAACCTCGCCCAGATCAGGCACAAGAGAGCGAGCGCCCAGAGCACGACCATGTGCGTCACGTGGTGCGGATGCTGCGCGCCGGACTCGGTGAACGCGTTGACTTTACCCAGCCCATAGAGAATTCCCAGAACAAAGAAGACGATGGCGAGAAGAATCGCGATGACTCTCATGTGATGACTCCTTTGCGCGCTAGGAAAAAGAAGATCGCACCCACGACGACGCAGTACCAGCCGAACGGGCGCAGATCGTTCGAACGAAAGTATCGCGTCAAAAAGGCTACCGAAAGATATGCGGCAATCCCGGCAGCAATTCCGCCGAGTACGGCCTGAATCAGCACGAGATGCGCGCCGGGGGCAAAGAGTTTTGGAATTTCCAGCACGCCGGCGGCCAAGATGACCGGCGTCGCCAACAGGAACGAGTAGCGCGCGGCGTTCTCGTGGTCGAGGTCGCAGAGCAATCCGGCAACCATCGAGATGCCCGAGCGCGAGATGCCGGGAAGCAGCGCGAAGGATTGCGCGAAGCCGATCGCTACGCTCGCCGGATAACCGAGCGCCTCGATCGGCTCGTACGCGGCGCCCGACGCGTGCTGACGGCGCCGCAAGAACTCCCCCAAGAACATCAGCAAACCGTTGGCGACCAAGAAAAGCGCCGCCGGCGCGGGCGATCCGAAGAGCTTGCGCACCGGCACCTCGAAGATCACGCCGAGAATTCCGACGGGAATCGTTCCGACGACCAGCCGCCACCCGATGCGTTCGTCCCGATCGTCGCTCAATTTGCCGCGGACGATGCTGGCAAATAACGCGCGAACGATTGCCGCCCACTCCTTGCGATAAAATACCACCAGCGCCAACGCCGTGCCGATATGCAGCACGACGACGAACGCCAGAAACGACGGGTTGGAGCGATCGATGTTCTTCCACTGCAATGCGGCTGGAATCAAAATCGTATGGCCGAGGCTCGAGATCGGGAAGAGCTCGCTGACGCCCTGCAAAAGCGCGAGGACCATAGCTTGAAAGAAGGTCACCGGGCTGCGTTATCCCGCCGAGCTTGCACCGCCTTCACCAAGCGACGAACTTGACGCTGAAATCGTAGGCGGCCGCGATTGGTTTGCAGTCGTGCAGCGCCGGCGAGTAATGCGAGTCGCGCGCCATTGAAACGGCGACCAAATCGAGTGACGTGTTGCCGGTACTCTGCGTCACGCTGGTACGGACGACGCTCCCCGCGGTATCGAGATCCACGCGCACCAGCGCCGTTCCACTGGTACCGGCGGCGCGCGCGTCGGGCGCGATCTGCGGCGGCGGCGGCGTCGCAAGGACGGCGGCTTGGGCGTTGGGCGACGGGCAGCCCGAGGCCGGCGTGACGGTCGGTGCGGCGGTCGCTGCGGCGACGGGAGCCGGCGTCGCCGGACCCGAGCCGCCGGGACCGGCGCCGGGGCCGGTGCTCGCGGCCGGCTTTGCCGACTTCTGCGGCAGCGTCGACGGCGTGCGCCGCGGACGCGGCGGGGGCGGGGTCGGCATCTTCGTCATCGCAATTGAGGCCGGCCGGTGCTCGATCGAAACGACCTCGGCCTGGCTTTGCGCGGTCGGGATGGGCGGATGCATGGCAATCGCGACGATCAGGTGCACCAGCAGCGAGAGCGCGAAGGCGACCAGCAGCAGACGCGACATGCGCCGGCCGAAGATCACGCTGGGAGCCCCGGGCTAGTCGGGCTGGAAGTCGGCGCGGAAGAGGTAATCGCCGGTGGTCGGGCTGCAGTCGACGAGCTTGGGTGAATAGCTCGATTCACGCGCCGCGCGCAGGGCCGCCTGATCGATCGACATATTGCTCGAGCTCTTGTAGACTTTGGCGCCAATCAGATTTCCACTCGGTCCCACGGTCACTTCCACTTCGACCGTCACCGCACCCAAGCCGAGATCCTTCGCCGATTCCGGATAGTCGGGCTGCACGGGATTGGTGACCGTGGCTTCGACGTTGGGATTGGCGCAGGCAGGCTTCGGAGTTCCAACGGGTCCGGCGGCGGGCTTGGCAGTGCCCGCGCCTTGTGGCACGCCGCTCTCGCTGCCGTTGGCCGGCGCCGCGTACGTATTTTCAACCGAGCCGGTGGCCTTGTTCGAGCTGGTTTGATGAACGACGTTGACCTTGAGCTTCGGCTGCGGCACCTGCTGCTTGGGCGGCGGCGTCGCGCGCGGCGCCGGGGTGGGCGTGGGGGGCGGAGTCGGCGTCGGCGGCGGCGGCGTGTGGACGATGACCTTATGGATCTTGGACATGGTCACTTGTTCGGTCTGCTGTTCTTCCGCGTGCTTATTAATGTTCGGGAAGACCGACGCGACCGCGAGGTGCGCCAAGAACGCGATGACAAACGCCCAAAGAAGAAAGCTGCGCGCTTGTTCGCCGGTAGTGATGAAGCCGCCGCGTTTTGCCATGAGTTATTGGGTTACACCTTGGGGCGTACCCTGCACGTGATTGGCTAGGCCGAAATCGGTAAGGTCGACCTGCTTCGCGGCGTCCATCACCTGCAGAATAACGCCATAGCTCGCTTTCGGATCGGCTTTAACGATCACGCTCTTGAACTTGTGGTCGGTGGCGTCTTGAAGCTGCGCGAACGCGGCCTTCGCGTCGCGGATCTCGACCTGGTTCGATCCGATCTGAACGTGATCGTGTTCGTCGACGATGACGACGATCTGCGACGGCTGAACCTTGTCTTTATTGTAGGCGTCGGGCAACTTCGGTTCCTTAGTGACCGATGCCAAGATGATGAAGATGATCAGCAGAACCAACAGTACGTCCGTAAACGGCGTAATGTTGATGGTCGACATTACCTCATCTTCGCCGCCACCAGTTGAAACGGCCACGTCTATCTATCCTCCACCCTACGACGTAACGAAGCCGACGTCTTCCAAACCGGCTTGTTTGGCAGCGTCGAGAATCCTGATGATGATACCGTAAGGCGCCTTTGCGTCGGCGATGATGGCGACGTGATGGCGCGGCTTCTTCTTCGACGCGTCGTACATCACGCGATAGATGCCGACGTCGTCGGTCTTCGTACCGTCGACGAAGATGACGCCCTTGTTGTTGACGTCGACTTCAATGTCGTTCTTGTTCTTATTTTGCGTCGAGCTGTTGGGGTTTTTATTGGGTAATTCTTTCTCGAAGCCCGGCGGGGCGACCAGCGCGGCGAGAATCATGAAGATGATGAGCAGTACCAGCAGCACGTCGGTGAACGGCGTGATGTTGATCTCCGCCATTACCTCCTGATCTTGCTGCGACGAAAGCAGTGACACGTTAGAGCCTCGCGCGCCTTACTTGGCGCCGGCCTTCGTTGGTTGGTAAAGCTCCGTCGGAATCGGCGCGCCGGTATTGTGGAAGTGCAGCATCTCGGCGAGCTGATTGGCAGCCACGATCATCTCTTGGTTGTAGTTCTTGATCCGCGACTTGAAGAAGTTGAAGAACACGACCGCGATAACCGCGATGATCAGACCGGTAGCGGTAGTGATCAGCGCTTCGGAGACGCCCGCGGCGACGACGGCCGGCGTCGAGTTGCCCTTCAGCGCGATGTCTTGGAAGGCCCGTATGATGCCGAGAACCGTTCCGAAGAGACCGACGAAGGGCGCGATGACGGCGATCGTACCGATGATCGCGAGATTTCGCTCCAGCGAGTTCAGGTGCTCCATCAGCGCGATCGAGAGCGCGTCGGTAATGTCGGCGCGATTCTTCTCGCCGCGGCGAAGGCCGAACTCGAGAATGCGCGGCAGCATGCCGCGGTTCTTCCTACAAAGCTCGATCGCCCCGTCGAGATCGTCGGCCGAGACTTTCGTGCCGATCTGCCGCAGAAGCCCCTTGGTGTCGGAGTGCTGCGTTTGGAAAAACACTAAACGTTCGATGACGACCGCGAGGCCGACGATCGAGATAAGCAAGAGCAGCCACATGTCCCAGCCGCCCTGCTGCATGAGACTCATAAATCCAGAAAACACGGTGTACTACGACCCCTCCACTAGACGTTGCTGCGGCGGTCCCCCGCCCCGTGAGGGCGAGCCATTGGCCTACCCTCGCCCAAAGTCCTACTAAGATTAGCCGCCCCCGCCCGACCCGGAGGCCGGCGTGGCGTTGAGATACTTTTTGACGAACGTTTCGATCTGTAGCGAGAGCGCTTCGTTGCCCTCTGACTTGGCCTGTTGGTCGGCCTTGTCGAGCGCGGCGACGGCGCTTTTCTTCATGTCGTCGTTGTGGTTCGCCGTCCACTGTCCGGTTAGCGCTATCCCTTCGGCGAAATTTGCTTGCGCGTCGTTCGGCTTAATTGCCAGAGCCTTATCGGCGTACGCTTGCATTTGCTTGTAGTCCGGCTTGGCACTTCTCGAAATTGCAAACGCGGCAAGCGTGTTTGCCGTGACGGAAAGCTGCGGGTCTCCCAGAGCCGCGGCTTTATCGAAGTCGCTCAGGGCAGTCGCGGTGTCCTTGGCCTCTACGGCTGCCTGGCCGCTTTTGATTAGGGTTGCGCCCATCGCGGCCGAGCCGGCCGTGCTGTTGGGATCGAGCTGCTTGATCTCGGCCGCGGTGGCCTGCGCACCTTGCTGGTCGTTATTGGCTAAATACGCTTGCAGCAGCTCGGAGTCGATGTTGACCTTCGAAGCCTTGGGAATCTTCGGATCGTTCATGGCCGCGTCGTGCGCCGCTTTGAGCGTGGCCAGGGCTGCCGCGTTGTCGCCGCTGCTGAGCTGCGCGACGCCGAGCGAGAAACGCGTGTTGGTCGTCGGATCGAGCGCCACGGCCTTCTGCGCGTATCCCATTGCCTGGCTCGGGTTAGACTGCGCCACCTTCACCGCAGCCGCAGCGAGGCTCAGCGCGGCCGCTTGTTTGAACTGCGATCCGATCGTCGGGACCTTGTCGAACGCGGCCGCAGCAGTAGTGTAGTCGCCGGCGTTATAGGCAGCGACGCCCAGCATCTGCCGCAGCGATTGGTCACCCGGCGAGTCGAGCAGCTCCGACTGCGCCTTCGACTGTGCCGCCGCGTACTTATGGTCGTGAATCAGAGTCGCGACTTGCTGCGCGGCGGGGCTCAACGATCCCGCGGGCACCGACGGACCGCCCGAGCTCTCCTCGGAGTTGTTGACGACCGCCTTACCGTTGAACTTCAAGGTGAAGTCGTAGAACGCCGTGATGGGTGTCTGGCCGCGGTGCGCCGGGCGATACGTCGAGGTTTGCGCGATGTCCATCGCCGCCGAGTTATCGCCCGAGTTGCTCGACTTGATGACGCGAATGGCCTTGTGCGTCCCGTCGGCGTTGACCTGAACCTGCACGACGACCGTCCCGCTGCCCGCGATCGAATGCACGGTCTGGCCTTGTTTGAGGAGCTTGGCCGGTGTGTACTCGTTGGAGTACTGCGCGCGCGCCGCGAGCGGCGAGAGCGCCAGGGCGACCAGCACGGCGCAGGCAGACCTGATGAAGACGTTCATGCTATACCTCTGGCTTCGGTAGACTTCCATTTTAGGTGTCACGCTTGCTACGAGGCGGTTCGTCCCTCGGCCTGCGATGACGCTCGAGCGCCGAGCGCTCTTTGGAAGTGAGCGGGCGAACCTTCCCTGGAGCCAGCCTACCCAATGTTAGCGGACCGAATCGCGTTCGCGTGAGCGCGACCACACGATAGCCGAAGGCCTCGAACATCCGGCGCACTTGCCGGTTCCGTCCCTCGTGGATGGTCAGTTCGACAACCGACCGGCCAGCATCGAGCGCGACGACGCGAACCGCGGCCGGCGAGGTGCGCCGCCGGTCGATGACGACGCCGTCGCTGAGCCGCCGAAGATCCTCGGCTTCAACCTTCCCGGCGATGGTGGCTCGATAGGTCTTCTCGACGCCGAAGCGCGGGTGGAGCAGCGAGTGAGCCAGCTCGCCGTCGTTGGTCAGCAGGAGCACCCCGTCGGTGGCGTAGTCGAGACGGCCGACCGGCACCACGCGCGGTCCCTTCGGAAGCAGCTCGGCTACGGTACGCCGCCCGGCGGGATCGCGCATCGTAGTGACGACGCCGGCAGGTTTATGCAGCAAGAGATAGGTGAAGGTGTCGGGCGGCCGGACCGCCACGCCGTCAACCGAGACACCGTCGCCGTCGGCGACGATCGTTCCCAATTCGCGTACCACCCGTCCGTTGACGCGCACGCCTCCATTTGCGATCAACTCGTCGGCGGCACGGCGCGACGCTACCCCCGCCTGCGCCAAGAATCTATTGAGACGCATCCCAGGAGGAAGCAACAGGAGCCCGGCCGAGACGGCCGAGCTCCGAGTGTTTCCGAGTAGTCACGTCACGCCGCAGCGATCAGTACTTACCGTTGCCGCCGTCCTCGTATCCGCGGGACATGGAGAGCGCCTCTTTGGTGACCGTCTGCAAGAACTCTTCGTTCGTGCGCGTCTGAGCCATCTTGTCGAGGATGATCTCGGTAATGTCGCCCGTGTTGAGCACAGCGGTGGCGCGCCGCAACATCCAGATCTTCCGCATCTCGTCGGGCGAGAGCAGCAACTCTTCGTGACGCGTGCCGGAACGCTTGATGTCGATTGCCGGAAAGACGCGCGATTCGGCGAGCTTGCGGGTGAGATCGATTTCCATGTTGCCGGTGCCTTTGAACTCTTCGAAGATCACGTCGTCCATCTTCGAGCCGGTCTCGATCAGCGCCGTGGCGATAATCGTGAGCGAACCACCCTCTTCGATCTTACGCGCCGCACCGAAGAAGCGCTTGGGCTTGTGCAGCGAGGCGGTATCGAGGCCGCCGGAGAGCGTGCGTCCGGAGCTCGCCACCACTTGGTTGTAGGCGCGAGCGAGACGCGTGATGGAGTCGAGAAGAATAACGACGTCTTTGCCCAGCTCGACGAGACGCTTGGCGCGCTCCATCGCCAGCTCGGCGACGGTGGTGTGATTCTCGGGATGTTCGTCGAAGGTCGAAGCAACCACCTCACCGTCGATCGTCCGTTGCATATCGGTGACCTCTTCGGGCCGCTCGTCGACGAGCAGGGCGATGATGTGAGCGTCGGGGTGATTGATCGATATCGAGTTGGCGATGTTCTTGAGCAGCGTCGTCTTGCCGGCCTTGGGCGGCGAAACGATGAGTGCGCGCTGGCCCTTGCCGATCGGTGAAAAGAGATCGATGACGCGCGTCGAGAGCTGCGTCGAGCGGACTTCCAGCCTGAAGCGCTCTTGAGGATAGATCGGCGTGCCCTTTTCGAAGCTGCGACGTCCTTTGATGGCTTCGGGGTCGAGGTCGTTTACTTTATCGACGCGGATCAGCCCATAGTATTTTTCGCTCTCTTTCGGCCGTCGGGCTTGGCCCTCGACCATGTCGCCCCGGCGAAGCTCGAAGCGCCGGATCTGCGATTGGCTGACGTAGATGTCGTCGTTGCCGATGTAGTAACCGGCGCGCCGCAAGAAGCCGTAACCTTCCGGTAAGATGTCCAAGATGCCGCTGCCCATCTCGATGCCGGAACGCGATATCTGCGCCTGCACCAAAAGGGTAACCAGTTCATCTTTCTTGATCTTTGCCGGCGTCGCTAACTCGACTTCGAGTTCTTTGGCGAGGTCGACCAACTCGCTCTTCGTTTTCTCCGAGAGCTGAGCGGCGGTAAGCATCGGCGGCACTTCGACTTGCGAAACTTGCTCGTGAAAGCCGGCCGGATGCTGCTGCGGAAAGTGATGGCGCCGGCGCGAACGACGGCGGCGTCCGCCTTGCTGCTGGCGCATATCGTTGGTCGGGCGATGTTCGGTTTGCAGAAGAGTATCTCTCTGTAAGAGTCGCGCACGTCAAGCCTCGGCGACCGAGCGCGGCGGGGCTGCCTTCGCGGTCAGAACGGTAACGTGAACGTTGGGGATATCAAGCAATGTCACGGCTGTCCAAAACGGACGGCGGCGCGACGAACACACTATAGCACAGGGCTCACGAGCGTTCAAGCCGGACTCAAGCGAGCGGGCCCGCTCAGGTAGGGATTCCCCGCTTCGTAGAAGCGCAGGCGGCGGTTCGCGGCCACGCTGATGCCGATGCGCCGGCTTCGCCGCACGCGCCCGCGAACTCCGCCGGACGCGGCCAGCCATAGAGCGCTATCCGCATATAGATCGAGGCCATCGAAGGATCGATCGATTGCGAGCGCTTGGCAGAGTCGCCCCGGCCCGCGACAAAGGTCGCGGGCGGCATCGACCGCGCGGCGCCGGCGCATCACCTCGAGGCCTTCGAGCGGCTCGAGCGCGCGCACCAGCACGCCCGCGCCTTCCCCATCTGCTTCGCTCGATACGTTGAAGCAAAATGAGGTTCCATATATTTGATAGACGTAGGAACGGTGTGGCGGGCCGAAGAGCGTCGCATTTCGCTTGCTGAGGCCGCGGTAGGCGTGGCAAGCGGGATCGTTCGAGAGGTAGGCTTCGGTCTCGACGATACGCCCGGCGGTCGTGGCGCCGTCGCTCTCGCGCACGAGGACGCAACCCAACAGCGCTCGTGCAAGAAGCTGCGTGTCGGTCGGTAAGGATCCCGGCGCGAGCCGGGTAAAAGTCATGCCGCCAGGTTCAGCGCAATTTCGGCTCGCGCCCGCTGCGTGAGCTCGTCGGTCGTTCCCAGCGCCACCGTCGCACCCAGCGCGTTGAGCGTGCAGCGCAGCCGCACGTAAGCCAGCGCGAGCGGGTCGGGTACGTCGCCGCGATTGGCCAACTCGGCCGCGACGGCAGCGTTGCCGATGACGAACCTCGCGCCGCGTATGCGACGCTTGGCCATCGCATCGGCAACGGCAGTGATGGCGCCATAGGCTACGGCGCGATCGTCGCCCGGGTCGGCAGTTCGAAAGACCCGGCGAATCAAACGCGTCGCGCCGTTGCCCATTAGGCGCGCGTAAGCAAGACCGCTTCCGCGTTCTCCGGCGGCATAACCGATCGTCGCCACAACCATGACTCCATTCTAATGCGAACGTATGTTCGGGTCAAGCAATTTGGGCAGGTCGCACGAGGCTCTCGTACAGCGCCAGCATGCAGTCGATCTGGCGCGTGCCGGCAAAGCGCTGCGCCGCCGTCCGGGCCACCTCCGCTTCGGCGTTTTCCCGGACCGCGGGAACGCTACGGAGGGCCTGGGCAAAGGGTTCCGCCGCCGGAGGCACCAGGATGCCGGCCCCGCCCAAGACGTCGCGGTTCTGCGGTGCGTCGGCGGCAATGACGAGGGCTCCGGCGGCCAGCGCTTCGGCCAGCACGAGACCCTGCGTCTCGGTGGTGCTGGGCATCACGAACGCGTCGGCGCTGGCATAAAGATCGGGCAGCGCTTCGCGCCCGACCGCGCCGAGAAAGCGCGTGCCGCCGGCGATCCCGCCGGCGCGGGCCATCTCCTCGAGCGCCTGGCGATGGGGACCTTCGCCGGCGACGGCCAACTTCAATGAGGCGTCGTTGGAGATCGCTAGCGCGCGCAGCACCAGTTCGAGATTCTTCTCTTTGGCCAATCGTCCGACCGCGAGCAAGAGGCGCTCGCCGGGACGAACGCCCAACCGCTCGCGCAAGTTTTCGTCGCGCTTACCGGCGGCGAAGTGCGCGACGTCGATTCCGCTCGGCACGACTTCCATGCGCACCGTAACGCCAAGCTCTTTCAATCGCTCGGCCATCGCCTGCGTCGGCACGACCACGGCATCGACCAGATTGGCAAAGGTTCGCGTAAGTTGCGACGCGGCGAAGCGCGTCGCATTTGCTTCGAAGGGAACGTAGTGCGCGTAGGCTTCGAGCTGCGTGTGATACGTGTAAACCAGCGGCATGCCGTAACGCCGGGCGTAGCGCACGCCCATCCATCCGGTCACGAACGGCGAGTGCACGTGCACCACCGACAGCCGCTTGATCACGGCGTTGACGTCACGCCGACTCACTAAGGGAAGTACTAGCCGGTACGGCGTGCGCGTCGGCAGCGGAAGCGAAGGGATGCGCACCACGGGACCGTCGGTTTCGACGTAGCCCGGCATGTGCGGAGCGAAGCAATATACCTGGTGGCCGCGGCCGCGCAACCCTTCAGCCAGCGTCTCGACGGAGGCGACCACGCCGTTGACGACGGGACGGTAAATTTCCGTGAAAAGCCCGATCCGCAGGCGCTCCATGCCCGCAGATCTTCGCCCCGCGCCCCCACGACGCCCGGGAAGAAGGTGCCTCCTGTCGATTATGACTTAGGCTGTATTCCCGCCGGCGGATGGATGTGTTATAGTGCCCGGGTCAGACAAGCTTGTCTCAAGGCAATGCAGGCAAGCTCTGGAAGTTCAGGCGTTTTCCGGATCCGTCACCCTGCGGCCATCCTGCGCCGCTTCCCCAAACGCCGGCTCGCCGTTTCATCGTTTCGCTCTTGCGTGGTGTTAGTTCGAAACCTTGATGGGAGCCGAGAGAAGAAAGGAATCTCGGGTTGATTGGACGCGTGCTCTGCGCCGCACTTCTCGTTTCCGCCCTCCCCCTCTACCCTGCTGTGGCGGCAACGGATACGGCATCTTTCACACAAGTAACTTGGCATCGCGACGGCCTGCTGACGTGGGGGCGCGTCGAGCATCGCGCGATTTCGCCGCGCACGATCCACCGGCTCGACACGGGACGCCATCCGGGTACTTCAAAGACGATCAGTGCGGGACGCGCGGGAATCGTCGAGGTGCACGTTCTCTACGCGCAGCGCGACGGCGGACCCGTTCGCCGAACGGTCGTTTCGCAAGAAGTCTTGCGAAAAGCGCAACCACGAATTATCGTTGACGGAATCGGTCGCGGGCCGCTGGCCCTCTTTGCATCGCACGGCATCATGCGGATGACGTCGATTGCAGCCAACGCCATTGCAACGATGCGCATGATTGCCACCGGATACACGGCGAACTGCGCGGGATGCGGCGGCATGACGGCGATCGGCCGGCGCGCCGGATACGGCATCGTCGCGGTCGATCCGCACCTCATTCCGCTAGGAACGCGGCTTTATATTCCCGGATATGGTATGGCGATCGCCGGCGACACCGGCGGCGACATCGTCGGCCATCGTATCGATCTCGGCTTCGACTCGACGCGCGACGCGATGATGTTTGGCCGGCGCGATATTACGGTTTATCGCCTGAAGTAGCGTAAAATACCGGGGTGTCCAATCCCCGAGAGCTGCTCGCGAAGGCGGGGCTGCGCCCCCGCAAACGTTACGGCCAGAATTTTTTAGTCGACACGACTGCGGCGCATCGCATCGCGCAATGTTGCCTTGAGGGCGCGCCCGGGCACGTGCCGGTGCTCGAAATCGGTGCCGGCACGGGAACGCTTACGCTCGCGCTTCTGCAATGCGGTGCGGCCTTAACGGCCATCGAAATCGATCCCGGACTCGTAGACGTGCTTCGGTCGCGCCCCGATCTCGCCGATGCAAAAATCGTTGAAGCCGACGCACTGACGTTTGACTACGATGAGTGGTCGCAGGGCCGGCGCTGGCGCGCGGCGGGGAATCTCCCGTATAACATCGCGACGCCGTTGATCATGCGTCTCATCGAAATGGATCGCGGACCCGAGTCGCTGACCGTCATGGTACAGAAAGACGTCGCGCAACGTTTTGGGGCTGCCCCGGCGACGGCGGCGTACGGCAGCCTTTCCGTTGCCGTTCAATTCGCAATGCAGGTAGAGAGGGCGTTCACGCTGCCGCCTCAAGCCTTTTATCCGGCGCCGAAGGTCGACTCGACCGTCGTGCGGCTAATTCGGCGTGCGGCTCCGGCGGTGCGCGTGCGCGATATCGGCCTCTTTTGGAAGGTCGTGCGCGGCGCGTTCGCGTACCGCCGAAAAACGCTGCCTAACACGCTCGCGCTGGCACTCGGTCTGGAGCGAGCGGGAATAGTGCGGGCGCTAGAACTGTGCAACCTCTCCCCGGAGCTTCGCGGTGAACGACTCGCACTCGGCGATTTCGCCCGGCTGGCCGACGCGCTGGCCGAAGGATAGCTTTACCGGCTTTTGGACCTGGTTCATCGCCGGGTTCATCGCGTTGCTCTTCGTCGCCGCATTCATCGGCGGCGTAAAGACGACGCGCGTGCCGGCCGTGACGCCGGTCGAGTTCGATATCCTGATCGGCCTGCAGTTCGTGCTCGAAGGCATCCTCGTGGCGATCGTACTGCTGGTGCTGCCCGCGCTCTCCAAGCTCAGCCTTCGCGAGTTGGGCTTTCGGATGCCCGGGCGCGGACAACTGGGCACCGCATTGATCGGCGCGATAGCCATGGCCGTGGTCGCCAACGGCGGCGCGACCCTCATCGATTATCTGTTCCACAGCCAGCATCAGCAAGATATCGTAGAAATCTTCAAGACGCTACACGACAGATCGACGATTGCGATCTTCGCCGTGTTCGCCATCGTCTTCGCGCCATTTGCCGAAGAGACGCTCTTTCGCGTCTTTTTCTTCAACCTCGGACTTCGCTATTGGGGCTTCTGGGGCGGCGCGGTGCTCAGCGGCGTACTCTTTGGCATGGCCCACGGCGATCTGTACGCGCTGATACCGCTAGCACTCGGAGGCATGGTGCTGTGCGCCGTCTACTACCGGACCCGCAACGCCTGGATGTCCATGCTCTCGCACGCGCTCTTTAATACGCTCTCGATCGTAGCGCTTCTCTTCGGGCCAAAGGTTAGCTAAGCAGAGTCCGCGCCGCTTCCACCACGGATTCCGCATCGATCTCCACGGTATCGAGGTATCGCAGCCGGTGCATCAGCGCGGGCGGCTTGGTGGTCGTCGCCGGGCGACGGTCGAAGCCGCGGTCTCGCACCTTTCGCCCGATAAGATGAATCGCATCGGAGTTCGGCTCGTCGTACCAGTCGGGATGATGCGCGACCCATAAGCCGACGGTCGGGATTCCGCCGCGCGCCATCGTGAGATGCAGCGGGCCGGCGGGTATTCCGACGAAAAGATCGAGACGATTGGCCAGTGCTTTAAAAAGACGCGCGAAGGGTTCTCGCAGGCCGCCGAAGAGCGCCCGAAATCCGGCGACGTCTTCGCCCAACGCTTCGTCGTCCATGGAGATGAAGCGCCGGCGCGGATCGTCGCGGCGCAATGCTGCAACGAAAGCTCGCGCGTTGGTTTCGTCCCAGTTCTTTCGCGCCGCCGTCATGCCGCTGCGCGAAATCGCCACCAGCGGCACGCCGGGGGGTGCGAACGGCGCCAGCGCTTCGTCGAGACGCCGCTGCACTTCCGCCGGCACCGTAAAGTCGACCCCGTTGCGTAGCGGCCCGCTCAAATCAAGCGTGGTTAACCGTTCGCGCGAGACCAGCAGCCGCGTCAGATTACGCGCCTTGGTATGAAACGGATAGACGGTGCGTCCCTCGGTCTCGGGATAATCCGTCCAAAGTAAAACGTCGGGCCTAAATCGAGCGATCTCGTCGCCCAGCGGCTGCAAGAGCTCCAGCGTCGCGCGGCGCCCGTCGCAGCGCCGCAGATCCAATCCAAGGTGCGCCGGCGCATTGGGCGGCCCAGCGCTCGGAGCCGTCACGCCGCTAAAGAGCGGCAGTACCGGCGCGTTGCCCTCCATGACGCTCACGTAATCGTCGCCGAATCGCGTAATCGCGTAGGTGTTGGACGGCTCGAGCAACGGGCCGATCGCACCGAAGTGCACCCAATCGCCCAAGCCGTGCGGCCAATAAATTAGAACGCGCGCGTTGCGCAGCGCCGCAAAGCGGCCGCGATCTTCGCGCATCGCCGGAAGAACGAGGTTCGGCGATTGTTTCACGGCGAGACCGGAACGCCGCCGCAGAGATGCGCCGGCATGCGCCCGCGAAGCGCATCGAAAAACGCCCCGGGGTCGGTGTCGTAGGCGGGACAGCCGGGGAACTGCGGATCGGGCCGCGGATCGAGTTCGATCTTGGGATTGGTCGCCGCGACGGCCCAGACGCCTTCTTGGCCGCGGCGCAGCAGCACCGGTGCGGTGGCATCGCGCAGCGCGGCGGCGCGCGCGTACGCCGGCCAGTCCACGATATACGGCCAGCGCCCCGCGCGCAAAACCGTATCGTTTAGGAAGAGCGTCACGAGGATCGCGCACGGCAGTGCCGCTCGCGCAAAAATCGGTGCGCGTAAAAATCCGAACGCCGCAGCGGCGGCCGTTGCGGCGAGGAGCGACGCGGTGTAATGCGAGCCGACGCGGCTGGGTTCGTAGTTCCACGGTTTCATGAAGACGATCTCGGCCAGCAGCGGAAGCGCGAGCAGCAGCCATCTGCCGGTCGCTATCGGCGCAAACGCAAACGGCGCGAGTAAGAGAACGAGCATCCCAACCTTGCCGGCAACGTCTAAAACGGCGAACCCATACTGCGGATCGTTGGGGCGCTCGCTCAGTGCGCGCTCGACGCCCCAGAAAACGACGCCGTTGGCCGACGCCAGCACCAGCAGCCCCGCGCCGATTCGGCGGTCCCACCAAAACGCGCACGCCGCGCCGAACCAGAGCACGAAGAGAATCTGGTCTTCCTTCACCCCCATGAGCAATTGGGCAAAAATCAGCGCCGCCCAGAACGAACGCCGGCTAACCGCCACCGCGCCGCTCAATGCCAGTAGCGGCACGAACGCGTTTTCGGAGAAATTATCGTAGGCGAGCCCATGCGCTGCCGGACTGAGCAGATACGCAATGGCAAGCACGCTAACCGCCGCACCTCGCAACCCGAGCCGGCGCCCCAAAAGCGCGAGCGGAATCGCAGCGCAGCCAACGGCCAGCACCTGCACCACGATCAGCGTCTCGGCCCTCGGCAAGACCCAAACCAAGGGCGCGAGCACCGCCAGCGCCCACGAATCGTGCACCTGAAAATGGTTGCGCCATTCCCCATAGTTCCACGACGACCCGTGGTGCAAATTCACCATCGTCTGCAAGTACGTGCCGAGATCCGCCCCGTATCGCAGTGCGTATAATTTATTGAGGTCGAGCGCGACGTAGACGACGACAAAGCCCAAAACTGCGACGAACGTTGGACGGAGAGAAGTCGTCATAGCGACGACTTCTCGGCGTACACGCGCTCTACGATCTCGCGGAGTTGCGTAACGAAGCGCTCCGGCGAAAACTTTTCCGCATGCGCTCGCAGCACCGCCGCGTCGTAGGAAGACGCATCGAAGGTCCGCAGCACGCTCGCTAGCGAGTCTGCAACAGGTTCGTCGAAAAATATTCCGGTGGTTCCTTCGAGCACCGTCTCGAGCGCGCCGCCGCCGCGGAAGGCGATGGTTGGGCGTCCAGTTGCGGCCGCCTCGAGCGGGACGAGGCCGAAGTCTTCTTCACCCGGTACGATCGCGGCGCGCGCGTTGCCGAGCAACTCGTCGAGCCGGGCGTCGGGAACGTAGCCTAACAATTCTGCCGGCGTTCCGCGCGCCCGTTCGCGCAGCCCCGCCTCGGCCGGACCCGTGCCGGCGACCAGCAAACGCACGCCGGCGATTTTGGCGGCGTCGATGGCCAGCTCGATGCGTTTATACGGCAGCAGGCGCGAGGCTACGATGAAATAATCGCCTCGGCCCTTGCCGGCGCTGAAACGCTCGAGATCGACGGGACAGTGCAGCACGTCGCTCTCCCGTCCGTAGTATTTGGCGATGCGATCGGCTACGTTGCGCGAGTTGGCGACGAAGCGCGTCGGCCGTTGCGCCGCTCGCCGATCCCATTCGACCAGCCGCTCGACGAACGGCTGCGCCAACCGCGGCACGTACTCGTCGCGTGCGAAAGCGAAGCGGCTGACCGTATTGATGTAGCAGACGTGGACCGCACCCGGCGGCACCGATACGCCCTTTGCCCATGCGGTCGTCGAGCTTACGATCGCGTCGTAGCCGCGCAAGTCAAACGCTTCGAAAGCGCGTGGATAAAATGGCGCCAGGGCTCGAAAATAACGGTTGGCCATCGGAACGCGGGCCAAATACGAGCTGCGCACGCGCCGCGGCGGAAAGAGATCGCCGACCACGCGCTCGTCGTAAAGCGCGGTGAAAATGGGCGCCTCGGGCCAGGCTCCAGCGATCTTGGCGAAGACGCGTTCGGCGCCGCCGCGCTGGTTCAGATAGTCGTGAACGAGCGCGACGTTAATCTTGAAGGTTTGTTCCGCGAGGAAGCACGAGAGCGATCGTCGGGTTGCCGAGATAGGTTCGGGCGATGCGCTGAACGTCGTCCGGCGTCGTCGCCGCGATCGCTCGCAGCGCGCGTTCGATGAAGTCGGGCGAAGCGCTCTCGCGCTGGAAGACCGCCGCCAGCCAGGTGCGCGTTTCGAGCGTCGTTGCGTCGCTGGCAAAGTCCCCCGCAGCTTCGGCCTTGAACTCTTCGATCGAGCCTTGGAGCTTCGCCGCGGCGAGCACGTTTACGACCGAGAGCGCCGTCGCGAAGGCTCGGCTCGGATCGCCGATCAGCCCGCCGTTGACGTAAAGCACGAGATTCGCCGGCGTGCGGTCGTAGGCGTAAACCGCGCCGACCGAGCGCGAAGCGAACGTCGGAGTGACGACGCCCGGAACCTGGGCGATGTCGGAGAGCGTGCGCCGCACGAATGCGGCAAGGACGAGCATCGGACCGAAGTCGCGGCTATCGACCGACGGCGCCGGATATTGCGCGATCAGCCACGGCGATGCGATATCGCGATGGGCGATGATTTCGCGCGTGCTTCCGTGCAACGACGCGACGTGCACGGTAACCGGCGAGGTCGCGCCGGCCGGAAGCGCCAAGGCTAACGCTTCGAGCGCGCCGTTCGGCACGGCATCGAGGCGCCCCGCGGCGCTGATCAGCATGCCTGTTCGGCGGTAATAGGCGTGATAAAAGGCTTTGGCGTCGGGCGCAAAGATCTGCGCCAGCGATGCCGGCGTGCCGAGTTCGGGAAGACCGGTGTTGGCTTGACGCGACGATGCCGCATTGAGCATGTCCAGGCCGACTTGGAGCGCGACTTGCTGCGTTTGCGCAATCTGGCGCACCAAAGCGGCGCGCGCGTCGCGAACGGTTGCCGGCGAGAAATCTGGCGATGCGATGGCGGTGCGCAACAAGTCGAGAACGGCCGGCGCATCCTCGGCGAGCACCTCGACGTAGAAGCGCACGTCGCTGGGATCGACGGTGAAGCGAATGGATCCGCCGTGCCCCGCAATGGCCTCTGCTAGCGCCTGGGCCGGAACGCCGTTTTGTGGCTGCGTGACCGGAGTGCGGACTACGGTCTCGGCGACCAGCGCGGCCAAACCGTTCTGCCGCATCGTTTGGCGATCGAGCCCTGCGCGCACCACGAGCGCCACGCCGACGAGCGAAGCGTTGTTGTCGGGCTGGCGTACGATCGTCGCGCCGCCGGCGGCGACGTCCTGACTCGGCGACGGTACGGCGCCGATCAGTCCGATGGCCAGCGCGAGGGCGGTAAATCTCACGGGGTGGATCCCTTCTGCGCCGGAACGGCGATCAAGTCGACGACGATGGGTTTATCGAGATAACGGCGCACGACCGAAGCGACGTACTCCGGATCGAGCGAACGAGCCACCTGATCGTAGGTGCCGCCGGTAATTCCCGGCGCATACTGCAGGTTGCCCTCGACCGTATACCAGCCGAAGTTGTCGGCACGCTGTTGCGGCGTCTGCGTGTCGCTGGCAACGTGATAGAGAAAGGCTTCGCGCGCCGCTTCGAACGTTTTCTTGTCGAGCGGCTGGCGCATGGTTTCGAGTGCGTCGAGAACCCTCTTCTCCGCCTGCTTCTCGTGATCGCCGCCGATGGTGACGACCATCACGCCGGGATTGTGCAGCGTGATGAACTGGCCGAGAACGAGCGCATCGCTGTTGGCGGCATCTAGTCCGCGCCAGACGACGCCGGTTGTTTCGCGGAAGAGATAGTCGGCAACAAAGTCGAGTGCGGTTGCGGCGCGCTGATCGGAGATCGGCGGACCGACCCAGGCAAGGCCGACGCCGTCGACCGCGCCCGAAACTGTCGCGGCAGCGGGGCTAGGCGCCGGCGTCGAGTCGTAGGGCTGGTCCATCGTGCCGTTGCCGCCGCCGTCGGTCACGGCCGAAACGCTGGAGGCATCGACGTTGCCGGTCAGCGTCAACACGGCATTCTCACTACGGAACGCACGCTGCGCGAAACTGCGTACTTGCGCCGTCGTGATGCTCGTCAGTTGTGCGATCGAGGTGGGGAGCGCCGGATAGACAGCCGGACCCGACGCAAAGATTTGCTTGAAGAGCAGATCGTGCAGCGTTTGGTCCGACTGATAGCGTTGCTGCACGCCGAGAACGGCGGCATTGGCGCGCGCCGTCTTGACCGCTGCTTCGTCGATGGAGGGCGCGAAGTACGCGGCCGTCATCGCGGCGACGACGCGGCGCGCCGCGCTTGCCGGCACGACCGCGCCGATGCCGACAATATCCGGATAAACCGCGATGTTCACTTGTCCGCCCAGACTATGCACCAGAGCGTAGAGCGACTTCCCGCTGGCCAAGGGCGCTACCGCCGCCGACGTTGCGGCAAGGTTCGATAGGCCGGGCGTTGCGTTATCGTATCCCGCGCCGGGCGCGCGGAACCAGAGCCCGATTGCGGCCGACGCGATCGTAGAATCGGGATCGACGACGTAGGAACCGCCGCGCGGAAGCGAGCCGACGCCAATATCGCGCGCCATGGCGGCGTGCGCGGGCGCGACCGTCAGTAACGCAGCGACGGCCAGCAATCCGGCAACGAGCACCGCTCGCGCGGTCATGCCGGTTTCGGCGAGATCTTTGGGGGGAATCGCGAGGGTTTCTCGAGCCGCTTGGGCTCGTCGGCGGGCCGCTCGACCGGAGCTTCGGCTACTTCCGTGCCGGCCTTGCGATCGAACGGACGCGCCGCGAGGATGGCCTGCACCTCTTCGGCCTCGACCGTCTCGTACTCGAGCAGTGATTCCACCATGCGCTCGACCTTGTCCCAGTTCTTCTCGAGCAGGTCGCGCCCGTTGGCATAACACGACTCGATGATCTTGCGCACCTGCCCATCGATCTTGCTGGCGACTTCTTCGGAGTAGTTTCGCTCGTCGCCGAAGTCACGCCCGAGAAAGACTTGATGCGCGCCGCGTCCGAACTGAATCGGACCGAGGTCGCTCATGCCGTACTGCGTCACCATGCGGCGCGCCAGTTCGGTGGCCTTCTCAAAGTCGTTGCTCGCGCCGGTCGTGACGTCGCCGAACTTGATCTCTTCGGCGAGGCGCCCGCCCATCGCCATCGTAATCGAGGCGAGCAGTTCCTCGCGCGTTTGACTGTGACGGTCGTCCTCGGGAAGCGACCACGTGATGCCGAGTGCCATGCCGCGAGGAATGATCGTGACTTTGTGAACCGGATCGGCCTTCTCGAGCAGTCCGCCGATAATGGCGTGGCCCGACTCGTGGTAGGCGGTGGTCTCCTTTTCTTTCTGCGACATAACCAGCGACTTGCGCTCGGGACCGACCATCACGCGATCGATCGCTTCGTCGCAGTCGATCATCTCGATGAAGTTCTTGTTCTTACGCGCCGCCAGGAGGGCCGCTTCGTTGAGCAAGTTCTCGAGATCGGCCCCCGAGAAGCCCGGCGTTCGTTTGGCCAGGGTCTCGAGCGAAACTTCCTTTCCAAGCGGCTTGTTGCGCGCGTGCACTTCGAGAATCTTCTCGCGTCCTTTGAAGTCGGCGCGGCCGACGACGATTTGCCGATCGAAGCGCCCCGGTCGCAGCAGCGCCGGATCGAGTACGTCGGCGCGATTGGTGGCGGCGATCAGAATGACGCCGGTGTTTTGATCGAAGCCGTCCATCTCGACCAGCAGCTGGTTGAGCGTTTGCTCGCGCTCGTCGTGACCGCCACCCAAACCGGCGCCGCGTTGACGTCCGACCGCGTCGATCTCGTCGATGAAGACGATACAAGGCGCCGACTTTTTCGCCTGATCGAACAGGTCGCGCACGCGCGACGCACCGACGCCGACGAACATCTCGACGAAATCCGAACCGGAGATCGAGAGGAACGGAACCCCCGCCTCGCCCGCGATAGCGCGAGCCAAGAGGGTCTTACCCGTGCCCGGCGGCCCCAGCAACAGAACGCCTTTGGGGATGCGTGCACCCAGCGACTGGTACTTCTTGGGGTATTTCAGGAAGTCGACGATCTCGGCCAGCTCTTCTTTCGCTTCGTCCACGCCGGCGACGTCGGCGAACGTCACCTTGGGCCGGTTCTCGGAGAGCATCTTCGCGCGCGAACGCCCGAAGGATAGCGCTTGGCTTCCGCCGCTCTGTGCTTGCCGCAGAATGAAGAAGAGTAACAAGACGGTGATCGCCAGCGGACCGAGCGTCATCAGGCTGGAGAGCAATCCGGCGTTGGATTGCTGATCGAAACTGATCGCACCGCTCTTGACCTTCCGGTAGACTTCGTCGACGAAGGTCTGGTCTACGTTGGGAACTGCGACCGTATATTTGGTACCGTTCGACAGATCGCCGACCGCGTTGAGACCCGTCGCGTGAAATGACTGAACCTGCCCGGCTTCGAGCTTCTGATAGAAAGCGCCGTAATCCAGCCGCGTCTCCCCCTCGCTCGGCTGAACGAACCGCTCGACGACGATGAATACGGCCACGACGGCCAGGATGATCAGGATGATGGACCGGAGATGCTTGCTCACCTTTACGTTAAACCGTTTTTACCTCTCGAAGCTCGGCCAAATAAGGAAGATTGCGATAGAGTTCCTTGTAATCCAAACCGTAACCTATGGCGAAGACCGGCCCTACCGCCAGACCGGCATAGTTGGGCTCGAAGCTCGCCTCGCGTCGAGCCGCCTTGTCGAAAAGCGCGCAGGTACGGAGACTCGCCGGTTGACGCTCTCGTAGTAACGCTTGCACGAACCGTAACGTGCTGGCATCGTCCACGATCGTGTCGGCCACGACGATGTGGGCCCCCGTTAACGGCAGGCCGGCGTCCATGATCAGACGCGGCTTTGCCCCCGAGGTCCCGCGTGCGCCGTACCTTCCGACGCAGATATAATCCACGAGGATTTCGCTCGGACCGTCCGCTTGCCCCGCGAGTGCCCGGGCGAGGTCGCTGGTAAAGCACAGCGCCCCTTTCAACACCCCCAGCAACACTAGCGGTTTCCGACAGTAGTCCACGGCAATCCGAGCAGCCAAACGTTCGACTGCCGCCGCAATTTCTTCGGGGCCGTATATCCGAAGCCCCACCCCCGGCTCACGCTCCAAGGCCGTCACGACCTTTTCATACCCCGGATACCATCGCGCTCGATTCTCAGCGACACCCCGGGCTTCATATAAAAGACGCCCGTTCTGCCCTCTTCCAAGGCCCGAACCGCCGCCTCGACGTGCTCGAAGTCGACGTCCCGCAGCTCGGCCTCGTCCGCCAGCCGGCGCCGTAGGGTGCGTCGCAGGTGGGCGCGCTCCGTGTCGTCGTGTTCGTCGGAGAGCAGCGATGCGGCCCTCGCTACGGCCTCGTCGAGGCCGGGAAAGAGGGGGCGCAGCGCCGCCAGGGCTTCGCGGACGGCGTTACGCCGGAGCGCCGGCTGGGCGTTGGTCGGATCGACGGCGTACGGCAGCGCGCGAGCGTGGCAATAGGCGCGCAGCTCGTCGGACGAGACGCCGATCAGCGGTCGCGCAAGATCGACGCCTGCGTCGAGCGGCCGCCGCGCCGGCATTCCACGCAGCCCGTCGGGCCCCGCACCCCGCAGCAATGCCAGCAGCACCGTTTCGCTCTGATCCTCGGCGTGATGCGCCGTGGCGATGACGCTGCAGTTCTGCCGGCGCGCCGCTTCCAGCAGCGCCGCATAGCGCGCCTCGCGCAGGCTCTGCTCGTCACGCGCCGGCTCTGTCATGGCGGATACGTGCAACGGTAGTTCGTGGCGCGCCGCGATTTCGAGCACGACGCATTCGTCTTGCCAGGCCGAAGCACGTTGGCCGTGATTGACGTAGGCCATAGCGAGGTGCAGCGACATCGGCCGCGTGAGGGCGTGCAGCGCAGAAGCCAAGGCGACCGAGTCGGGGCCTCCGCTGCACGCAACGAGTACGCGCTCGCCGTTACGGACGATGCCCGCGGTTTCGATGGCCCGTTCGATCTCGCGTTCGGGCCGCGCGCCTCTCACCGCCCCCGCACGTGCGACGCGATCTCGCGTTCGACGTCGCGCTTGGCGGCCGCGGCGCGTTTGTCCCAGAGCTTCTTGCCGCGCGCTACGCCGAGCTGTACCTTGGCGATGCCGCGCGTGAAATAGAGGCGCAGCGGAACGATCGTCAGTCCCTTTTCGGCAACGCGGCTCTGCAGGCGCGTGATCTCCTCTTTATGCAGCAAGAGCTTGCGGGGACGGCGCGGCTCGGAGTTGGAGAAGCTGCCCTGCCGATATGGCGGAATGTGCATGCCGACGAGCCACGCTTCGCCGTCCCGAAAGCGTGCGTAGGCTTCGCTTAAGCTCGCACCGCCGCCGCGAACCGCTTTAACCTCGGTGCCGGTGAGCACCAGTCCCGCTTCGACGGATTCGAGAATGTGATACTCGTAGCGCGCGCGCCGGTTATCGATTACGGTCATCGCGCGTTCGGATTCCGGCGGTCGTCGACGGCATCGAGCCGGCCGCGTGAAACGAAGCTGCCCTCGGCCTGCGCCAACAGCATGCCGGCTCCGTCGACGATGCTCGCATTTACGCCGAGCACGTTGCGACGCTGCCACGTTACCTTGCCGAGCACTTCGACCGGCGCTTCCAGCGGAACGGGTTTGCGAAAGCGCACCTTCACCGTGGCGGTAACGCCGCGATGCCCGGCAAAACCAGCGGCGTGGGCCATCGCTTCGTCTAAAAGGGCCATCACGATGCCGCCGTGCGCGATGCCGCGCCAGCCTTGATACTCCGGAGCCAACGTAACCAGCGCGCGCACGCCGTCCGCATCGGCGTTGCGGTCGAAGTGGACGTGCATGCCGATCGGATTGGTCGGACCGCACGCAAAGCAGTTTCCGTCGTCAAAAGGTACGTCGCTCATCGTCCGGCGCTCAGGCGGTCGACGAGATAGGCCGGCAACCCGGCCTCGCGCATCTTTTTCTGCACGGCTTCGATGGGATATTCGTAGCGGATCCACTCCACGCTGCGCGCGTCGGGATCGTAGCGCACAAACGAAGCCAAGGGGTTGAGGTCGCGCGGCTGCCCGACGCTGCCCACGTCGATGATGTAGCGCTTATCCGGCTCCAGGTGGAGGGAGCCGCCGTGCTGCATGTGCTTGTGTCCGATCGCGCCGTCGGCGTCGCGCGTCCAGTACTCCGCGATATGCGTGTGGCCGACGAAGACGATCGCGGCGTCGGTACGTTCGAAGGCGCTCGCGGCGGTGGCTTTATCGAGAATATATTCGAAATAGTTCACCGGGGCACCGTGGACGAGCAGAAAATCGGGAAAGCGCAGCTCGTAGGGCAGTGCATCGAGCCACTGCCGGCTGGCTTCGTCGAGCACGTGCTGCGTCCATCCGATCGCGGTACGGGCGGCGCGATTGAAGTGCTCGACGCCGAAGTTTTCCACCGCGGCCAAGTCGTGATTTCCCAGAACGGCATGGCTGGAGCGCGCCGCCAGCGTTGCCACGCATTCATTAGGATTCGGCCCGTAACCGACCACGTCGCCAAGCGAAACGACGGCATCGCCTTCTGCGGTAAGCGACAGCGCGCGTTCGAGCGACTCCAGATTTCCGTGGACGTCGGAGAGGATCGCGTAGACCATCGGCCTAAGCCGCGGCCTCCGCGAGCACGGCGCGCAGCGCCGACTCGAAAGCGCGGCGCATCGGCTCGGTACCCGCGCTGACGCGAATGCACGAGTCGAGCGGCGGCGCACCCGGCTTGCGTACCCAAACTCCGCGCCGAAGCAGTTCGTTCATCACCCGCACGGCGCGTTCGCGCGTTTCGAAGTCGATGCAGACGAAGTTCGTGGCCGACTCGATGTAACGGCAGCCCAACTCGCGCGCGATGCGGTAGTAGTCGTCGCGTGCCCGAGCCGTCTGCTCCACGACGAATTTCCTGAACTCGTCGTCCTCGAGCGACGCCAGCGCGCCGACCTGCGCGTTGCGGTTGATGCCGTAGTGCAGCCGGATCTTTTGAAAGACCCGCACGTTACGCTCGCTCGTCAACCCGTAACCGATTCGCGCGCCGGCCATGCCATAGGCTTTGGAAAAAGTGCGCAACCGGATCAAGCGGTCCGAAAAGCCGGCGGGCAAAAGCTCGGACTCGTCGACGAAATCGGCGTAGGCTTCGTCTAAGAGCAGGAGCGTGTCGGCGGGCAGCGTTTCGTAGAACCGAGCCACGACGTCGCTCGGAATGAAGCGCCCGCTCGGATTATCAGGATTGGCAAGATAAACGAGCGGCGTAGTTTGCGTACGCGCCAGCGCCAGCAGCGCGTCGCAGTCGGGCGTGCCGTCGTCGCGATAGGGCGCCTCGACCAGCGTTCCACCGTATCCCAAGACGTGATAGACGAGCGTGGGATACGTGCCGCGCGTCGTCAACGCGGGCGCGCCCGGCCCGACGAAGGCCCGCACCGCCAATCCCATGAGATCGTCGATGCCGGCACCGACGACGATCTGTTCGGCACGACAGGCGTGCTTCTCGGCCAGCGCGTCGCGCAAATCGAGCGATTCCGGATCGCCGTACCAAGCCAGCCGCGCCAGTTCGTCGCTCATGGCGCGCATCGCTTGGGGCGACGGACCGAAGGCGCTCTCGTTGGCGCCGAGCCGCACCAGCTCGCGCAAACCGTGCTCGCGCATGAGCTGCTCGGGCCCGACGAACGGCGTCATCTCGGGAATCGCTTCGATGGCGCGAGTCGGATGGATCATGAGCCTCCTAAGAAACGATGGACCGTCACGAGCGTTGCGGCGGGCCACTCTTCTTCCGCTTCACCCATCACGACGTAGCCGTTTGCCCGCGCCGTCAGGCTTACCGAGAAGGAACGCACCGGCAGCGGCTCCGCCAGCAGGCCTGCGCCACCTTCGCGAACGGCCACGGGTATGTACCAAGTCCAGCCGATGCGGCTGAGGGCCGGCTGTGCTAAGCGGGCGCTCACCGTTGCCGCCCTAATCGGCGCGCCGGTAAGTGCCGCAATAACCGGCGCGGCAACCGCTTCGAGAACCATCAGCGCCGACGTCGGATTTCCCGGCAGGCCCACGATCGGCTTGGCGCCGTGCGCGCCCAAGAGCGTCGGCTTTCCCGGTTTGAGTCGCAATCCGTGGACCAGGACGCCGGGTTGCGCGATGGCCTCGACGGCACGCGGCAGACGATCGCGCTCGCCGACCGACGAGCCGCCGGTTACCACGACCGCGTCGCACTCGTCGATCGCGCGGTCGAGAGCCGATTCAAACTCGTCGGCTTCGTCGCGCAGCGTCGGATAATGACGCGGCTGCGCGCCCATCAGCTCGAGCGAAGCGGCTATAGCATAGCGGTTGGAATCGCGGACCTGTCCGCCGGCCGGACGCCGATGGGGAGCGACGAGCTCGTCGCCGCTCGATAGTACGGCGACGATGGGACGCCGGTAGACGGGAACGTCGGTGACGCCGAGCGTCGCGAGCACGCCGATCTCAGGCGCGTACAAACGGCGCCCCGGAGACAACACCGTCTCGCCGCGGCGCATGTCGGCGCCCGTTTCGATGACGTTGTCGCCGGCGGCAACCGGGGCTTCGACGACGATCCCTTCGCCCTCAAGACGCACGTCTTCGATTGGCACGACCGCATCGGCTCCGGGCGGCAGCGTTCCCCCGGTCGGAATGCGCATCGCCGCTCCCCGCGGCAGCACCGAACCCGCCCCTTCGCCCATGCGAACGTCGCCCACGATCGGAAGTTCGCCCGGAACGTCGCGGGCGGCGATCGCAAAACCGTCCATGACCGAACGCGGCGCACGCGGATAGTCTTCGTCGGCGCAGACGCTCCGCGCCAAAATACGCCCCAGCGCGTGCGCCAGCGGCGCCCGTTCGGTCTGCGGCGCGGCGACCTCGACGCGCGCGAAAAACGCGACCATCGCTTGACGGGGCGCGAGGAGTCTTTCGGCCGCGAATCCACGCCCTGGTAGGACTGGATTTCCGGGCTGCATAATGGCGCGCTTCTCCATGTTGGATATTTCTCTCGTTCGGCGCGATCCCGAACGCGTGCGGCGCGCGTTGCGTCGCCGCGGCCTCGATCCGTCGACGGCCGACGAGCTTCTGCGCTACGACGAGGAGTACCGCTCCGCGCTCACCATAGCCGAGCGCGCCAAGGCTGAGAAGAACCGCCTGTCGGCCGAGATCGGCAAGGCTTCCGACAAAGCGGCCGCGGCGCGCGAACTGCGGCCGAAGATCGAGGCCCTCTCGTCGGAGATTGCCGACGCCGAGGCGCGTGCCGGTGCGCTAGCCGTAACCAGCGAAAGCTCGCCGCTGCGCGCGCTGCTCGACAATACGCCCAACCTCGTCGACGACTCCGTTCCGGACGGATCGGACGAAAGCGCCAACGTCGAGGTACGCCGCTGGGGAGAGCCGCACGCCTTCGACTTTCCGGTTCGGCCGCATTGGGAGCTCGGCGAGGAGCTCGGCATCCTCGATTTCACGCGGGCCGCAAAGCTTTCGGGGAGCCGCTTCGCCGTGCTCACCGGAGAGGGCGCGCGCTTATCGCGCGCACTCGAGGCCTTCTTCTTCGATCGCGCGCACCGGCGCGGCTATCTAGAGATCGCGCCGCCGCTGCTGGTTTCGCGTGCGACGATGTGGTCCACCGGGCAGCTCAGCAAGTTTGCCGACGCGATGTTTTCCGACGCCGACGCCGGCCTCTTTCTCATACCGACCGGCGAGGTTCCGCTCACCGCGCTGCGCGGCGGCGAGATTCTCGATGCCGCCGCGCTGCCGCAAAAATACGTCGCCGGGACGCCGTGCTTCCGAAAAGAAGCCGGCGCAGCCGGAAAAGATACGCGCGGGTTGATGAGGCAGCATCAATTCGAAAAGGTCGAGCTGGTCTGGCTGAGCAGACCCGACGAGTCGTTCGATGCGCTCGAAACTTTAACGAACGACGCCGAATCGCTGCTGCAAGAGCTGGAGCTGCCACATCGGGTGGTCGCGCTCTGCGCCGGCGACATGGGCTTCAACGCTGCCAAAACCTACGACATCGAAGTCTGGGTGCCGAGCAGCAACTCGTTCCGGGAGATCAGCTCCTGCTCTAACTGCACCGATTTTCAAGCCCGCCGCGCCGCCATTCGCTTTCGCCGCGATGCCGACGCCAAGCCCGAACTCGTCCACACCCTCAACGGCTCGGGACTGGCGCTCGGGCGCACGCTGATCGCGCTCTTGGAGAACGGTCAGCAAGCCGACGGTACGATCCGCGTACCGCCGGCGTTAGTCCCGTTTGCCGGTTTCGATCGAATTACGAAACGTCTTGGATGAGCTCGAGCAGCACTTCCCGGTCGAGATACCGGATGTGCCCGTGCTCGCGCCGTAACGCTTTGCGCGATTCCAGCTCGGCGATCGCCCGCGCCGCGACTTCCTTTACCGTGCCGCCCGCGGCGGCGATCTGCGACTGCGTGATCGTCGAGAGCGCAGTTGCTGCGGGCACGAGCCCGCGATCGGGCATCGCGTAAGGCAGCAAGACCCGCGCGATGCGGCCGAGGATTGGAAGGGAGCCCTGAACGCTCAGCGCATCGGCGAGCAGTCTTACGCGCTGCGCGATCACGACGCCCAGCGCATGGGTCAACTCGGGGTTGTGCGCCGCAATGCGCGATACCACGTCCCACGGAACCTTGAGAATGCGCGCGGTCTTGGAGAATACCGCGATGCGCGCCATCTTGAGTCCGCGATCGAAATACTCCGCGACGCCGAAGAGCTCGTAGGGAAAGATTTCGTAAAGGATGCGCTCGCGTTCGCGGCCGCCGCCGTTGGCGCGCGCAACTACCCCTTCGGTGACCATTCCAATAAAGGGCCAGTCGACGTTGTCCGCCACGAGCGTCTGGCCGCGTCGGCCGGTCTGCCACAGCGCGGCGGCCGCCAGCTCCTCACGCACGCCGGCGTCGAGAGCGGCGAAGGGAGGGCAGCGGCCGATATGCTGCTGCAACGAGCTTCGCTCCGTCGCCTCGCCCGACCGAGGGGTCAGCCGCAGCTGCCAAACCCGGCTGGCGATGCGCCGGGTCTCGACCACGAAGCGGTCGGTTCGGTCCTGGGTGATGCGTTGGGAGAGCGCGCGAGGCTCGTTTTCGGTGATGAGGGTTAACGAGGAGCCCGAGGGAAGACGATCGAGTGCTTTGCGGACGAGATCGGGGCGTTCCCAGGCGGGCAGCCCTCGTAAGTCGATTTCGGCAGGCTGTACCACTCCGGTCACGTTCTCGCCAAGCCGAGCGCTCTACTCCCTGAGAAAGGTCAATCGAGAGGAGTCAGCATGGTAAGGTCTAGGGTTCTGCGGTTCTTCAGCGGCGTTGCGCTCGCATGTACGGCACTCGTCACGTTGCCGCGCGGCGCGGCCGCTCAGCAGCCGCAACCGACGGATCTGCGCTTCGAAACCGCGATTACGTCGGCATACGGCTCGCCGTATCCGATTACTGGAAAGCTCGACATTGAGATCTTTCCGGCGGGTAATCTGCGCGGCTACTATCACACGACGTACAACAAGCTCTTCATCGACGTCGTCGGCGGACGCGACGGCGACTACATCTGGTTCGATATCGGTCCGTCGAGCGTCGACCTCGGACTTGGCGCCGGTCCCCAAGGAAAGCTTCACGTCGTGGCCACGATGAATCCCGACGGCTCCTTCCGCGGACAAGTCTATCCTCAGACGGCATCGGTGCTCTCCGGCGTTGCGATGCAGAATCTGCAAGCCAGCCCCGCACCGTTCAACGGAACGTCCAACGATCAGTACATCTTCGCGGCCAAGCCAACCACCGAGATCGAACCGACACCTAATCCGTAGTCTTGACCGCCTTCCACACGCGCTCGGCGGCAGGCGGCAGCGAGTCCATATGTTTGAGGAAGAGCGTCACTTGCCATAACTGGTCGTCATCGAGTGTCTCACCAAAGGCCGGCATCCCCGTAAGGCGGATGCCGTGCCGCACTTTCCAGTAGGTTTCTCCCTCCGGATCGTCTTCGACGCCGTCTTTGGCCAGCTGCGGCGGCTTCTGATAGAGGCCGCGCGCTATTTTGGTACGCGCGGCGTTGGGGCCGCCGTGGCAGACCGCGCAGTTCGCCGCGTAGGTCTTGATGCCGGCGATGAGGTTGTCGTCGGTGAGCGGGATCGGCACCGGCCCCCTCGGCTGTTCCCGCGCGAGCGTCGCGTGGAGCGACGTGCTGGCGGCCCACCGTTCCATAGACGAAGGCCGCGCGTCGGCGTTCGCCGGCATGAGTCCCAATCTGATGCCGGCGTAGACCCCGAGCGCGAGCACCACGAACGTTCCGAGGATTCCGATGAGAATTCCGCGAGTCATGACAGCTCTGCTTCTACCCTAACCCGGCATTAACCGGCGCGGCTAAAATCTCCACCGGTTATCAGGTGATGCGGCTACGGTGACAGAGCCATGACCACAATTACGATACCGAACGCAAAGGGACTCGCCGGCCTAGGGTCGCTTTGGGCTAGAATTCCGCGATGGGGATGGGCGGCGGCCGCCTTATTGCTAAGCGCCGCAATCGCCCTCGGCGTCGTCGTGCGCGCACGTTCGGCGACGCCGTTGGAAACGGTGCGGGTCGCGCGGCAGACGCTGGTTGCTTCGGTGACGGCGTCGGGAACCGTCAATCCGCAGAATCTAATCTCCGTCGGAACGCAAGTCTCCGGTACGATCGCTTCGATCAACGTCGATTTCAACAGCAAGGTGCGTAAGGGACAAGTGCTGGTGCGCTTGGATCCGAGCACCTTTGAGGCGCAGCTCGCGCAAGCGCAAGCCGCGCTCGCGCAAGCGCAGGCACAAGTGGTGCAGGCCGCGGCGAGCGCCGACAGCGCCGTATCGGTCATCGGCGTCGCCAGCGCGAACGCAACCGCCGAATCGGCCGCCATCGAGGCGGCGAAAGCCAACGTCGCCAAGACGCAGGCCGCTCTCGATCTCGCGCGCAAGACCGCGGCGCGAGACTCCGCGCTGCTTTCGCAGGGTTACATCGCGCAGAGCACCGCCGATACGGATCGCGCCACCGTCGCGCAGGATGAAAGCGACGTCGCTTCGGCCCAGGCTGCCGTGGCCCAGGCGCAAGCACAAAACGTCGCGGGTAACGCCACCATAGGCCAAGATGCAGCCACCGCGCAAAGCCAGGCTGCCGGCACCCAAGCGGCACGGGCCAACGTTCTCGCCGCCCAAGCCGTGGTGCGTCAAGACGAGCTCAACCTCGAGCACACCGTGATCACCTCGCCGGTCGACGGCACCGTCGTGGCGCGCGACGTATCGGTCGGACAGACCGTCGCCGCCTCGTTACAGACTCCGACCCTTTTCTCGATCGCGCAGAACCTATCCAAGATGGAAGTCGACATCAACGTCGGCGAGCCCGATATCGGCAACGTCAAGCCGGGCAACGACGTATCGTTCTCCGTCCTGGCCCATCCTAACGAAGTATTTCACGGCACCGTAGCGCAGGTACGCATCAATCCGCAGACGCTCAACAACGTCGTCACCTACGACGTGGTCGTCTACGCCCCCAATAGCGGCGGCAAACTCTTGCCGGGCATGACCGCCAACGCAACGATCGCCGTGGCCAGCGCGCCCAACGCGCTCACCGTGCCGATCGCCGCCCTGCACAGCTCGACACCGGCCACGACGCCGTGGGGTAACGTGAGCGCGGGGAGCGGCGGCGCAATCACCGCGGGCTCGCAGGCGCGGCTGATCGTCGCGCGCGACGGCAAGCCCTCGCCGGTGCGCGTCCGCGTAGCCCTGACCAACGGAACGTTGGCGGCAGTGCAGCCGCTCGAGGGGGACGCGCTTTCCGCGGGCGATCCGGTCGTCATCGGATCGACGCGCCACAGCGGATCGCGCCCCTCGAACTCGACGCGATCGCCGATGAGTGGAGCGCCGGCGGGCGCAGCGATGCGGGGGATTCACTAGATGCGGCCGGTCGTCCAAGTCTCCGCGCTTAAGAAGACGTACGTGCTGGGAGAGGGCCGCGTGGAAGCGTTGCGCGGCGTGGACTTAACACTGCAGCCCGGCGAGTTCGTCGCCGTCATGGGGCCTTCAGGCTCGGGAAAGTCGACGTTCATGCACATCGTCGGCCTACTCGACACGCCATCGGGGGGAACCTATGCCTTCGAAGGCAGCGACGTTTCGCATCTCAGCTCCGACGAGCGCGCCGATATCCGTGGACGCCGCTTGGGCTTCGTCTTCCAGGCGTATAATCTGCTGCCGCGCACGACCGCACTCGACAACGTAGAGCTGCCGATGGTCTACGCGGGCGTCCACGAAACGGAGCGCCGCCGCATCGCGCTCGAGAAGTTGGAGCTCGTCGGCATCTCGCAGCTCGCGGCGCATCATTCCAACCAGATGTCGGGCGGCCAGCAGCAGCGCGTCGCGATCGCGCGCTCGCTGGTCAACGATCCCGGACTCATCCTCGCCGACGAACCGACCGGCGCGCTCGATACGAAGAGCTCGCAGGATATCATGAGTCTCTTCACCCGGCTCAATGAAGAGCAGGGAATGACCGTGATGCTCGTCACGCACGAACCCGAGGTCGCCGCCTACGCTCGCCGGATCGTCACCTTTCGCGACGGCCTCATCACCGGCGACGCGATCAACGAAAGGCGCGCGGCGTGACGATCAAAGCAACGGTTGCGCTGGCCCTTGCGGCGCTGGTCCGCAACAAAGCGCGCTCGATGCTGACGATGCTCGGCATCGTCATCGGCGTCGCCGCGGTCATCGTCACGGTTGCGATCGGCGTCGGCGCGCGTACGTCGGTGCAGCAAAGCATCAATAGCCTGGGCTCGAACCTTATCGTCGTGCAACCGGGCAGCGTAACGCAGACCGGTGCGCGCGGAGGCTTCGGCACCGCCTCGACGCTGACGCCCGAGGACGGCCTCGCCTTAGCGAAGCTTCCCGGCGTTGCCGCCGTCTCGCCGATGGTTTCGATGCGCACCCAGGTCGTCGCCGGACAGAACAACTGGCAGACGACCATCGCCGGCGTCGCACCGACCTATACGTTCGTCCGCTCGTGGGGAGTCGACCAAGGCCGCTTCTTCAACGAAAGCGACGTCGCGTCGGCGTCGAAGGTCGCGGTGCTGGGACAGACGGTCATCGCCGAGCTCTTCCCCAACGGCGATTCGCCGCTCGGCCAAACCGTCATCATCAAAGGCGTACCGTACGCGGTCATCGGCACGCTGACGGCGCTCGGCCAAAGCGGAATGGGCCAAGACCAGGACGACACCGTCTTAGTTCCTTATACCTCGGCAATGCAGCGGCTGACCGGATTGACGACGGTGAATTCGCTGATGGTCTCGGCCGATAACGCCGATGCCGTCGATCCGGTGCAGGCGAGCGTTACGCAGCTGCTCGAGCAGCGGCATCGCATCGTTCCGCCGGAAAGCGACGACTTCCAAGTGCGTAACCTGCAATCGATCGCCCAAGCCGCCTCGCAGACCGGTACCATCATGGAGCTGCTGCTGGCCGGAGTCGCCGCCGTCTCGCTGATCGTCGGCGGCATCGGTATCATGAACATCATGCTCGTTTCGGTCACCGAACGGACGCGCGAGATCGGGCTGCGCATGTCGGTCGGCGCTCGCGCCGCCACGATTCTGCGTCAGTTCTTAGCCGAGTCGATCGTGCTCTCGACCATCGGGGGCTGCATCGGCGTGCTGGCCGGCGGCATCGGCACGCTGCTGGTTGCGTGGCTCACTCACTGGCCGACGGCGATCCCGCCGCAGTGGATCCTGGCATCGGTCGCGTTCTCCGCCATGGTCGGCATCTTCTTCGGTTACTATCCCGCGCGCCAGGCGGCGCAGCTCGATCCAATCGAGGCGCTGCGCTTCGAGTGACGCATCGTATTGCGGTCGTCGACGACGAACCGCACATTCGCGACTTACTTTCGCTGGCGCTCGGTCATCGCGGTTTCGCGGTTCGCTGCGCTGCCGACGGCACCGAGGCCTTGGAGCTGGTCCGCGAATGGTCGCCCGATCTCATCGTGCTCGACGTAATGATGCCCAAGGCGAGCGGAATCGAGCTCTTGCCGTCGCTTCGCCGCATCACCGATGCGCCGATCGTCATGCTCAGCGCCCGCGGCGAGCTCGAGGACAAGGTTGAGAGCCTCGCCCACGGCGCCGACGACTATATCAGCAAGCCGTTCGAGATCTCCGAGCTTCTCGCGCACGTCGACGCCAAGCTGCGCCGGCCTCACCTCGAGAAGCGCGCCGCGCTCGAGTACGAAGGGCTGAGCGTCGATCTGGAAGAGCACGTCGTCGAGCGCGACGGCCGGCGGCTCGATCTCTCTCCGCTGGAATACGCCCTGCTCGTGGCGCTGATGCGCCGTCCGCGCCGCGTCTTTACGCGCGAAGAGCTTCTCGACGAAGTCTGGGGTGATTCCGACGTCGGTACCGGCGCCGTCGAGCGTTACATCTCGTACCTGCGCGGAAAGGTCGACGAGGGCTTCGAGCGGCCGCTCATTCAAACGGTGCGCGGCGCCGGGTACACGATACGTGCGTGAACCCTTTGCGCCGTTTGCCGCGCGGCTCACGCGCGGCTACGTCGTTCTTGCCGTGGCACTAATTCTGCTCGTCGTGACGACCACGAGCGTCCTCGCCTTTCTTCTCTACGTCGGCGCGCTCGACGACGCGATGGCGACGTACGCGCAACGCGCCGCCGCGCGCGCAGCCGCCTACGAACGCGAGCGGTTGCCTTTGACGTCGTATGCCGCGATGCTCGTTAACGAGGTCGGCGGCGCCCGCGTGCAGGTCTCGGCGTACGACAGCGGCCGTCACCTGCTCGCCGAGAGCGCGCGGCGCCGAGCGTCCGACGGCCGTTTCACGCGCGCCGTCGCGGCCGTCTTCGGCCTGCACCCGGCCGTCGTGCCGGTCACCGGCGGAACGATCGTTATCGCTCCCGACCTCGAAGGCTTCGCGCGATTGCTGGGCCGCTACCTCATCGTCGTCCTGCCGATCGGGGCACTGGCGGTGCTCATTGCATGGTTGTCCGGGCGGCGCATCGCGCGCTTGGCCGTCGCGCCGCTGCAGCGCGTCGCGCTCGCGCTGCGCCGCATCGGCGCCGGCGACTTTACGCCGCAACCGCTGCCCGCGGGTGACGGCGACCTGCACGATCTCACTGCGGCGTACAACGAGCTCGCCAATCGCTTGACTACGGCGACCGCGCAACGCGATCGCAACGAGTCGCAGATGCGCCAGTTCGTCGCCGACGCCGGACACGAGCTGCGCACGCCGCTGACGGTGGTAATGGGATACCTCGAAGTCCTGGAGCAACGCGTCGTCTCCGATCCCGACGGCGTCGCGCAGATCTATGCGACGATGCTGGGCGAGAGCCGCCGGATGCGCGGCGTCATCGACAAGTTGATCGTGCTGGCGCGGCTGGAACGTCCGGCCGCCCCCCGTACCGACCGAATCGACGTCACGGCACTGGCCCGCCGTGCAGCGCAATCTCTAGAACCGTTAGCCGGCGACGAACGCATCGTCGTGACCGGTGACGGCCGGCCGCACGCCGTGATCGCCGAAGAATCCGAACTTGCCGAAGCGCTTCGCAACGCGATCGAAAATGCGGTGCGCTACGCGCCGAAGTCGCCGGTACTGATCGACGTCCGCGGCGACGGCGCGAACGTGCGAGTGACGGTCGCCGACGAAGGCCCCGGAATGGAGCCGCTGGATGTCGAGCACGCCTTCGACCGCTTCTACCGGGGCGCTTCCAAAGGCACGACCGAGGGGAGCGGCTTGGGGCTCTCCATCGCGCAGCGCGCCGTCGAGCGCAGCGGCGGAACGATCGCCATCGAGAGCCGCCCCGGTGCCGGGACGCAAGTAACCATCACGCTGCCTCGCGGGTAGGCTCGATCCGTTCGGCAACCGCGTGCAAGTACGGGAAGTGCAGCGCGCCGGGATCGTCTTTACGTCGTAACGTGCTCGGGGCGGAAGCCGAGCCCCACCAAATGTCCCGGGATGCGCGGAAGAAACGGCAGCAAGCGAACCAGCCGCGGCAAACCGCCTAAGAACGGTGCGCGTCCTTCGTGAAGAACGCGGCCGATAATCCGCCGCTGAATGAAGAGCTGCAGCGCCTGGGTTCGGCGCGCGGCCGGCTCGCGCCGGCGCTGCACGGCGCGAAGATCGTCGATCGTTACGCCGCCCTGGCGAAGCTTCGGTCCTAATATGTTGGCCGCGGCGACGGCGTCTTGAATCGCCAGGTTGATGCCGACGCCGCCGATCGGCGACATGGCGTGCGCGGCGTCGCCGATGCAGAGCAGTCCCGGGCGATACCATTGCTGCAAACGGTTCACCCGCACGGTTAGGAGCTTCACGTCTTCCCAGCCGGCCAGCTCGTGGACGCGGTCGCGCAGAAACGGGACGATCGCCGCGACCTCGCCGCGGAAGGCTTCCAACCCGCGCTCGCGCAGCTCGACGAGCGTGTCTTTCGGGATGACGTAGGCGCACTGCCAGTAGGAGCCGCGATCGATCAGCGCCATGATGCGCCCGCCGCGAATGTAACCGAAGGTTTCGTGCGGATCGCTCTCGTGCTTCGTCAGCCGCAGCCAGAGTACGTCCATCGGTGCGCCGAGTTCCACCGGCGTTAGGCCGGCGTCCACGCGAACGCGCGACTCGCGACCATCTGCTGCAATCGTCACATCCGCCCTCACCTCGACGGGCCCATCGGGATTTCTCGCGCTCACGCCCACTACGCGATCGCCTTCCCAAAGCAACCCCTCGGCGCGCGTCTGCATGCGCACGTCGAAGTTCGGGAAGCGCGCTGCCTCTTCGGCCAGGAAGTTGAGGAAGTCCCACTGGGGCATGAAGGCCAAGAACTTGCAGCGCGTCGGGAGATGCGTGAAATCGGCCACCTTGACGAGCGTGTCGCCGACGTTTCCGGAGAGCGTCGTCACCTCTTGATGCGGACGCTGCAAAAACGATTCCAGTATGCCGAGCTCGGCCATCACCTCGAGCGTCGACGGATGGATGGTATCGCCACGGAAGTCGCGCAAAAAGTCGGCATGCCTTTCGAGCAACACGACCCGCACGCCGGCGCGCGCAAAGAGCAGGCCGGCCATCATCCCGGCCGGCCCACCGCCGACGATGCAGCACGTTCCCGGCGCGGTCATCGCATCGTTTGCATGTAAAAGTGGTAACGCGCGAACTCGGCTTCGCGCTTATCTACCCGGGCGACGCACGCCGCTGCGATCTCGTCGACGAAGTTCTCCAACGATCGTTGTGCGACGCGCGGCATCAGAGCAGCGTCGAGAAATTTTCCGAAAAACTGCATTGGGAGTTCGTACGAGCCGATCAGAAACAGCGTCGACTCGCCCATGCCGGCGTTCTCGACGCTCATTTTTCCGGCGAACGCGGGAAAGCCCGAGGGGAGACTCGTCGCAACGAAGCTTATGTTTAACGTGCGCGCCTGCGCATCGTCCTTGACAACGGTCAGATCGATCGGGACCGCGACGTAGCCTACGTTAGGCAGGTGCAGCTCGCCCAATCCTACGTGCAGCGCGAAGCCGCGCCACATCCCTTCCTGGCCGGCAATGGCTTTGAGCAGGTCGCCCAGCGCTTCGGCGGCTGAATCGGCGGGGACGCGAAGCGGGCGTTGAAGTCGAACCTCGTGCACGCGCTCTCCTATCAACAGCGGGGTGCTGCCTCCCTTCGCCGGAGCTCTCAGAGACCCCGATTGGGCAACAAAAAAAGGGAGCGGCCGTCGCCGTTCCCCTTCGTTGCCGGACCTGCCGTGCATGTGAGGAGCCTTTGACCAGAAGCGCAGGCAGCCCGGGGAAACTCTAAGTTGCACCGAACCGTTACGCCGTTCGGAAAGGGGTCACGAAGTGATTGGTTTATCCCGCGCTTTTGGAGTCGGCGCGATTACTGCCGTGCTTGCCGGCTGCGGCGGAGTACAGACCGCCTTAACGCCTCACGGCGGACTGGCGAGCCGTACGTCCGCAGATAAAGGCGCTGGATCGGGTGGTGCCCTTCTTTACGTTTCGGGCGGCGCCGTGGAGCATCCGATCGTCTACGTTTTTGACGCCCGACGGGGCAAGCGCATTGGAACGTTGAGCGGCGCTGGTCCTTCCGGCCTATGCGTTGACGAAACCGGCGACCTGTTCGTTATGAATTTCAATGTTTCGACGCAAAGCAGCACGATTTACGAATACGCTCATGGCGGAAAGAGCCCCATAGCGGAGCTAAGCGATCCAGGAGGCGCAGACGGCTGTTCGGTCGATCCGGCGACGGGGAACCTTGCAGTTGCTAACTCTTCTGACGCGACTAATCCCGATAACGGCTACGGGGACATTGCGGTTTACCCCCTGGCTCAAGGACCCCCGACGATGTACCGCAGCACCGGTTATGGGACGTTCTATTTCCCAGGATACGATAACGGCGGAAACTTGTACGCAACTGCTCACACCCACAGCGGTGGCCCGTTCTTAGTCGGACTACCCAAAGGCGCTACGAGCGTTGAGCAAATCGACCTCAACGCGCCGCTCTACGAGGGGACGTTTTTTCATCCGTCTATTCAGTGGGATGGAAAGTACATGACGGTCTCATCCGATAAGGCCGAGGGGCGCGACGGAACCGGGGAAGTGACGGTGTATCGCTTTAGCGTCTCAGGGACCGCAGCGACGGTTGTCGGCAAAACCGTACTAACCGCAACGGTCAATCGCCACCGAGGCCAAAGCTGGATTACCGGTAACACGATCGTCGGCATGAACTTTAATCACGGGTGGGGCTACGTTTCGTATTGGCCGTATCCGAAGGGTGGTTACCCCAAGTTCACCTCGCATCGAATCAGGCAGTTCCCCGCTGGAAGTTCTCTCTGGGGCGCGACCGTTTCGCCCTAGTTGGGTCGCCAAGGGGAGCCCCGCTTCGCGGAAAGCGGCCCGGCCTTTTATTGGGCTAGCTTGATTAAAGCCGGAGTTTCGGAGGTTCGCGAGGAGAAGGCACGCCTATCAGTAATATTAGGCATACCTAAAATGCCTCCCCGGTGCGCTCGTTTCGTCAGTGCGGCCGCCGTCTCGGCGCTGTTGCTGGCCGTCGCTTTCCCCGCCATCGTCTTGGCCGATGCCGACGAACCGGGCGGCGCCGCGGCGTCGACGTCGGCCGGATTGCAGCCGATTCGCGGCCCCGTTCCGGCGGCGACGCCGGCGGCGGGCGAGTCGAAGTCGTTCCTGCGCCCGGACGGCGCCTATCAAGCCGTTCCGGCCTCTCAGGGACGCACCAAGGTCTTCCACTTAGTCGAGCGCGCCGCGCCGTGGACGCTTCAACCCGGGTTGACCGTCATGGCCAACACGTATAACGGTACCGTACCCGGCCCGACGATGGTCGTGCATCAAGGCGACACCGTAGTCATCGACTACACCAACGACGGACCGGTTCCCGACACTATTCACCTGCACGGCGTGCACGATATCCCCGATACGATGGACGGCGTAGGCGGCATCTCGCAGCCGCTGGTGCCGATCGGCGGACACTTCATCTATAAATTCGTTGCCGATCAGCCAGGAACGTTGATCTACCACTCGCACGACAACGAAGAGATGGTCGACTCGGGACTCTACGGCGCGATCATCGTAGAACCGTCGCAGCCAAGGCCGGTAGAGCGCGGCCTGGCACACGATTTTCTCGAGGTTATCTCGTCGTGGATGATCCAAAGCACGGCCGAGAACCACTTCACCCTCAACGGCAAGGAGTACCCGGCGACGCGCCAGCTCGACGTCCGTAAAGGCGAGCGGTTTAGAATTCGCTGGATCAACATCTCGGGCGAAGAGTTCCACACGATGCACACGCACGGGCACTATCAGCGGATAATCGCTCGCGACGCCGCACCGGTGGATTATCGCGACATTCAGGATACCGTGCTGGTCGCGCCGGGGCAGCGCGTCGACGTCGTCGTCGATGCCAACGCGCGGCCCGGTACGTGGCTCGTCCACTGCCACGTGCTCGACCACATTCAAGACGCGAGCGGAATGCCCGACGGTTTGATCACCGCGATTCACTACGCCGGAACGCCCAACGTCATGACGTCGATGTACCGCGCGATGATGCCGCTTCAAAACACGAGCAAGAAGGCGCTGAGCTTTGGCATGACGGTGCTGCTGGGCGCGATTGCCGGCTTTACCATCTTTCTCGGCTTGCCGATCGCTCGCGCGCGGCGCCTTTCGGCCGAAACCGTCGCGCTTCTCAACGCGCTCGCCATCGGGATTCTTCTCTACCTCGTCGTGGAGATCGCACAAAGTGCGATTCTCCCGATCTCGACGGGCGTTAAGGCATGGCACGCCGGGGCGGCGGGCTTTCCCGCGGCATTAATTCTCGTCTTTATCGCCGGTCTGCTGATCGGGTTGGTGGGGCTCGGCAGCGCCGCGACGCACTTTACGCGGCAGGCGGCCGCGCGCGCCGATAATCCGGTCGTGCTGGCGGCAATCATCGCCATTGGGATCGGCGCGCATAACTTCGGTGAGGGCTTGGCCATCGGCGCGTCGGCAGCGTCGGGAGCAACTGCCGTGGCCGTCGCGCTGATCGTCGGCTTCGGCCTGCACAACGCCACCGAAGGCTTCGGCGTGGCCGCACCGCTGGTGGGCCGCGTCGTTCCGAGTTGGGCGCAAATCGGTCTCGCCGGGTTGATCGCCGGGGGCCCGACCTTCATCGGTACGATCTTGGGCTACAGCTTCTATTCGCCGGTCCTCTCGGTGCTGTTTCTCGCCGTCGCCATCGGCGCGCTCGTTTTTGTGATCGGAGAGTTGTGGAGCGTGCTGCGGCGAACGGGACTGACGGCATTCGTGACGGCGACGATGTGTGCCGGCTTTTTGATTGCGCTGGCCACGGAACTCTTCGTCGACATCAACGGAGGTTAGCGGCGACGACCTTTGCAAAGTTTTATCCCGAATATTTGGCGGCGCACCGCGACCGCCGCACGAAGATCGTGCACAGCGCGGGGCTCTTAAGCGGCCTCGCTTTAGGTTTAACGGGAATCGCGCTGCGCCGGCCCGCGCTGGTTGCAGGAGGTTTGGCGCTCGGTTATCTTCCGGCGTTCGTTTCACACTGGGTCTTCGAAAAGAATCAGCCCAAGACGCTCGAGCATCCCGCGCTCTCGTTCTGCGGCGACTTCGTGATGGTCTATCAGTTCTTGACGGGAACGCTGCAAGAGCAGCCCGAGCGACGGGGTTAAGGTATTCGCAGGGCTTCAGAGTTTATTTACACGTAGGGGGTAGGCTCTTGCTTCGTGTGACACTCACCCCCTTACGGAGCGACAGCCGTGTTCAAAGGTCTAGTCCGACTCTCGGTCATCGCGGGTACCGTATCGACGGTCGCCTGCCAGGGTGGGGCCGCCGGGAGCTCGGCGATCCCGATGACGCACCAAGCCTCCGTCGTACGACCTGCGGCGATCGGCGAGAAAACGATCAACTGGCCGCAATACCGTTTCGACGACAACCATACCGGTTTCAATCCACACGAAAAAATCCTGAACAAATCGAATGCGCCGCAGCTGCAGCTTTCATGGCAAGGGCAGCTTGGAAAACTCGTCGACTATTCGTCGCCCGCCGTCGTAAACGGCGTGGCGTACCTCGCGTCGAGCGACGGCGTTTTGTGGGCCTACTCGGCGAACGGTTGCGGGCAGAGCCTCTGCAGTTCCCCAGTGTGGCAATCCACGCAGATCGCGCAGATGATCGACTCGCCGACCGTCGCCGGCGGATTCGTCTACGTCGGCTCGCAGACGTCGTTTTCGTCCAACGACGGTAAGCTCGACGTCTTCTCGGCCACCGGTTGCGGTCAGTCGGTCTGCCCGCCGCTCTGGCAGGGCATCGCCGGAACCGATGCCATTCTCGAATCGTCGCCGGCGGTCGCGCACGGATTGGTCTACGTCGGCGCGTACGACGGCAAGGTCTACGCATTTAAAGCGTCAGGCTGCGGCCGAAGCACTTGCGACCCGGTCTGGACCGGAACGACCGGCGGATCGATCGAATCGACGGCGACCGTGGTCAACGGCGTACTCTACATCGGCTCCGACGACGGCAATCTCTACGCGTTCAAGGCCAAAGGCTGCGGCTCGTCGAGTTGCGCTCCGCTATGGAAGGGAACGCTCGGATACTCAGTCTTCGAATCGTCTGCGGCGTTCGTCAAGGGAACCATCTACATTAGTTCGCAGCACGGGGTGGCGGCCTTTAAAGCAAAGGGTTGCGGCAAATCGACGTGCGCGCCGCTGTGGCAAGCTTCGGACAGCAACGACTTCTTCAATGGCTCGCCGGCAGTCGCCAACGGCCGCGTCTACATCGGCGTCGAGGACGGCATCAACGTCTACAAGGCCAAAGGCTGCGGCAAATCGACCTGTCCGCCAATCTGGAGCGGCTTTGGCGTAGGGCGACAGGCTGCAGTTGCATCGTCGCCGACGGTCGCCAACGGCGTAGTTTACGTCGGGCGCAACACCGGCGAAGTTCTTGCCTGGCCGGCGGCCGGGTGCGGACAATCGAGTTGCACCAACATCTGGGGTGCCGAGTTCAACGAGCAGATCGTGACGTCCTCACCGACCGTCGTCAACGGCGAGCTCTATATCGGCAGCGCCGACGACACCTACCCGTCGGAAATCTCGGGACGGCTTTACGTCTTCGCGCTTCCCGATCTGCGCGGCCGGCGTCGCTGATTCAGCGGTCCGCGTCCTTTCCCGTACCAGCGTAACGCAGCCGAGCGAAAGGGAAACCGGTGGCCTCCGCCTGACTCTGTCAGGCCATGAGAACGCCTGGCGGTGCGCAGGTGCCCGCACCCTCCGGTACGGTGACGTTTCTATTTACCGACATCGAAGCCAGTACGAAGCGCTGGGCTCGCGACCGCTCCGCCATGCAAGATGCACTCCGCGTGCACGATCGCATTATGCGCGATGCGATCGTGTCGCGCGGTGGTTACATCTTCAAAACCATGGGCGATGCATTCTACGCCGCCTTTGAGACCCCCGAGTCTGCTGTTGCGGCAGCGCTCGACGCGCAACGTACTCTTGCTGCAGCGCACTTTCCGCTGGTGGAGGGGCTGAGCGTAAGGATGGCCATCGACACCGGCACTGCCGACGAGCGCGACGGCGATTACTTCGGGCCCGCGCTCGGTCGCGCGGCGCGCTTACTGGCGTTGGGTCACGGCGGTCAAGTCCTGTTAACGCGCATATCCGCCGATTTGGTGGCGCAGAATCCGCCCAGGGGAACTTCGCTGACCGACCTAGGCCAATACCAGCTAAAAGATCACGACGGGGACGAGCGCGTTTTTCAACTCGTCGCGCCGGAGCTGCGCCGTGATTTTCCCGAACTGCGCGCCGCACCCCAGCATCCGTGGCTGATCCCCGACTCGATGCGTACGCGATACTTCACCGGTCGCGACGACCTGCTGGCGCGCCTTCGTCAAGAGCTTACCCAACGCCGCCGCGCCGCATTGAGCGGGCTTGGCGGGGCCGGTAAGACGCAGACCGCCATCGAGTATGCGCGGCGAAACCGGACCGCCTATCCTAACGGCGTCTTCTGGGTCAATGCCGAGACGATCGGTGGGCTGGCCAGCGGCTTTGTCGAGGTCGCCAAGGCGTTGCGTCTCCCGCTCGCCGGTTCGACCGATCACGATCGCGTCGTCGAATCCGTCCTGGATTGGCTCAACAGCAATGATAAGTGGTTGCTAATCCTGGACAATGTAGACGATAGGCAGGTGGCACAGCCATTCGTTCCTACGCGCGGCGGAGGCGATCTGCTGATCACCTCGCGCGGGTCCGTCTTCCCAGAGTTGGGGATTCCCCGTGCAATCGAACTCCCAGATCTCAACGGCGATGAGGCCGTGCGTTTTCTAGTGGCGCGGACGGGACGCGACGACGCCGACCTTACCAGTCGTACCGCAGCGGCGGAACTCGTCACGGAGCTAGGAAACCTTCCGCTAGCGCTGGAGCAAGCAGCGGCTTATATCACGGAGACCAACGCGAGTTTCCTTGCCTACCTAAATGCCTTTCGCAAGCGGCGCGTTGCCCTTCTGGAGAAGGCCGGCGATCTAGTGTCGCACGATACGGTGGCGGCCACTTGGGCCGCCAACTTCGAGGCTGTCGAGTGCGAATCGCCTGCGGCCACAGACGTGCTGCGTATCGCCGCGCTGCTCGCGCCCGATGCGATTCCATTCGAGCTCTTCCTTATTGGCGGACGTGGACTAGGTGATTCAATTACGGGCGCCCTCGCCGACCAAGATGACCTCGCGATGGCCGAAGTGTTGCGACCCCTGGCACGCTACTCGCTGATCCGATCCGACCCGACCTCGCGCGCTTTCAGCGTACATCGCCTCGTGCAAGAGATCGCGTGGGCCGTGGTGCCGGAGGGCGAGCGGCAGGCGTACGTCGAGCGCACCGTCGGCGCGCTCGACGCGGCATTTCCCGAAGTTGACTTCGCGACCTGGCCGCTGTGCGAACGCCTCGTTTCCCACGTCACGTCGATTCTAGGCCGGATTGACTCCAACGAATTACGGCATCAAGGCGGCAGCCGTCTTTTCAACCGCGCCGGCAGATACCTCTGGGAAAGAGGCAGATACCGTGAGGCGCAAACCGTCCTCGAAAGCGCGCTGGCAATTGCGAACCGCGTGCTGGGGCCCGATCATCCGGATGTGGCGCTCAGCCTCAGTAATCTCGCAAACGTGCATTTTTATCGGGGCCGTTATGCCGACGCGCAAGACCTTTACGAGCGTGCACTAGCGATTCGGGAGCGCGCGTTTGGAGCGGATCATCCGCTCGTGGCGACGAGCCTCAACAACCTTGCAAGCATCTATAAGGAGCGCGGTCAAGACGACGAGGCCCGCCCGTTATACGAACGCGCGTTGGCGATTCGGGAGCACACGCTCGGATCCGACCACGTGCTCGTGGCCGCGAGCCTCAATAACCTAGCGTTGATCCATTACAATGAGGGCTGCTACCGTGAGGCTCAGGATCTGCAGCGACGCGCATTAGCAATTCGCGAGCGCGCCCTGGAGCCCGACCACCCGGACGTAGCTGCGAGCCTCTATAACTTAGCGCTCGTCCAGATGGCGCAGGAGCGGTATCAAGAGGCACTGGCGCTTCACGAGCGGGCGCTGGCTATTCGAGAACGCGCATTCGGGTCCGATCACCCGACCGTGGCCACCAGCCTCGACGGACTCGCGACGGCATACAGCAAGCAAAGCAGAGCCGGTGAGGCCGAAGAGCTGCACGCACGCGCGCTAGCAATCCGGGAACGCGCGCTGGGGCCGAATCATCCCGACGTTGCGGAAAGCCTCGGCGGCCTTGCAGGCCTGCGCGTTCTTCAGGGCCATTACGACGAGGCGGAAGATTTATACGAGCGCGCGTTAACAATCCGGGAAAACGCGCTCGGGCCCGACAGTATCTTCGTGGCCGAGTCGCTCTTCGAAATGGCGTCGCTGCGCAAAGAGCAAAAGCGATTCGACGAGGCGCTCGCATTGTACCAGCGTGCGCTCGCGATCGGAGCAAAGTCCTTGGCCCCCGAGCATCCCAAGCTCGTATCGTTTCGCGCCGCAATGGAGGCACTGCAGAGGTAAACGCGCTGCGCCGTCGCGAAGGCGAGTCGCTCTGCTCTTAGAACGGATGGTAAAACGATGCCCCTGCACCGGCAAGTGCACCCGCGCGATTCCGACACGACCGACGTCTACGCGACGCGCGCGATGGACGCGACGGTCCCCAAACACCGCGTGCCTGCCGAGGGCCTGCGCCCCGACGTAGCATTGCAGCTGGTCGTCGACGAGCTGATGCTCGACGGTAATGCCCGCCAGAACCTCGCAACGTTCTGTCAGACGTGGTTCGACGACGGAATCCACAAGCTCATGGATCTCAGCCTCGACAAGAACATGATCGATAAGGACGAGTACCCGGCAACCGCGGAGATCGAGAGCCGGTGCGTGCACTTGCTGGCGCACCTATGGAACTCGCCGGCCGCCGGAACGACGATGGGTTGCTCGACGACCGGCTCGAGCGAGGCCGCGATGCTAGGCGGCCTCGCTTTAAAGTGGAAATGGCGCGAACGTCGGGCGCGGCTCGGTAGACCCGCCGACAAGCCGAACATCGTTACCGGTCCGGTGCAAGTTTGTTGGCACAAGTTCGCGCGTTACTTCGACGTCGAACTGCGGGAAGTTCCACTGGAGCGCGATCGCTTGGTCATGACGCCGGACGAAGTCATCAAGCGCGTCGACGAGAACACGATCGGCGTCGTGCCGACCTTCGGCGTCACCTTCACCTGTCAATACGAACCCGTAGCGCAAATTGCCGAAGCGCTGGACACGCTCCAGCGAGAAACCGGGCTCGATATCCCAATACACGTTGACGGCGCTTCCGGCGCATTCATCGCTCCATTCGTCGAGCCCGAGATCCTGTGGGATTTTCGCTTGCCGCGCGTGCGCTCGATCAATGCATCGGGCCATAAATTTGGGCTGGCGCCGCTGGGCGTCGGGTGGGTGATTTGGCGCGAGGCGGAGGATTTACCCGAAGGCCTCATCTTCCACGTAAACTACCTCGGCGGCGACATGCCGACGTTCGCGCTCAACTTTTCCCGGCCGGGCGGGCAGGTCGTCTGCCAGTACTATCTGATGCTGCGCCTTGGGATGGAAGGCTACCAGCGCATCCACCAGCACTGTTACGACGTCGCGCAACATTTTGCTCGTGAGATTGCCGCGCTCGGGCCGTTCGAAGTTCTCTTCGACGGCGACAGCCGCAACGGAATTCCCGCGGTATCTTGGACCATGCGCGAGAATTCGGGTGCCCAATATTCGCTATTCGATCTCTCCGATCGACTGCGCGCGCGCGGCTGGCAGGTCGCGGCATACACGATGGTCCCGAACATCGCCGACATGGCCGTGATGCGCGTTCTGATTCGGCACGGCTTCAGCCTCGATTCTGCCGACGCACTGCTCGAAGATATTGGACGCTGTCTCGAGTACTTCAAAACGCATCCGCTTTCCAAGCCGATGACGGCGTTGGAAGGCGCCTCGCACGATCACCACGCGCGCCCGAGAACCTGAACCAAAGGCTGGTTCGCCGGTAGTATGAAAAGCCACTCGCGGTACTGAAGGCGGGCGCGCGAGCGTGCGCGTATCAAGCCAACCCGGCGTTTTGCGCCCACTCCACCGGACTTCGCGTGAGGAGCGATTGAAAATGGCAAGCCCAAAAGTCGTTAATCGAGACATTCTGCCCATCCAGGACGAGCCGTACGTGGGACTCACCACGTACGATGCTAAGGATCCGAACACAAAGTACCCGCCGATCACCGCTCTGCGGCCACCGAAGAATGCTCCGAACGTTTTGATCGTTCTCATCGACGACGCCGGTTTTGGGTCTTCGTCGGCATTTGGCGGCCCGTGTAATACGCCCAATGCAGAGCGACTAGCAAGCGGCGGCCTCAAATACACGCGTTTTCACACTACGGCGTTGTGCTCGCCGACCCGTGCGGCACTCCTGACCGGCCGCAATCATCATTCCGTGGGAATGGGCGCTATCACGGAGATGGCCACGTCGGCACCGGGCAATAGCAGCGTTCGACCGAAAAGTAAAGCGCCTCTCGCCGAAACTCTAAAGCTCAACGGCTACTCTACGGCGCAGTTCGGTAAGTGCCACGAGGTTCCGTTCTGGGAGGTGTCTCCCGTCGGGCCGTTCCAGCAATGGCCTACGGGATCCGGATTCGAGCACTTTTACGGGTTTGTCGGCGGCGAAGCAAATCAGTACTATCCCGGGCTTTATGAAGGCACGAAGGCGGTCGAGCCGCCCAAGACGCCGGAAGAGGGCTATACCCTTACCGAGGACCTCGCGGATAGAGCGATCACATGGATAAACCAGCAGAAGGCTCTGATGCCCGATAAGCCGTTCTTCGTTTATTTTGCGCCGGGTGCGACTCACGCTCCTCACCACGTGCCGAAGGAATGGTCCGATAAATACAAGGGCAAGTTCGACGGCGGTTGGGACCATCTGCGCGAAGAGATCTTCGAAAGGCAGAAAAAGCTCGGCGTGATCCCGCCCGATGCGAAGCTCACACCGCGACACGCCGAGATCCCATCGTGGGACGAGATGTCGGATGAGCTCAAGCCGGTGCTGGCACGACAGATGGAGATTTACGCGGGCTTTCTCGAGCAAACCGACTATCACGTCGGCCGGCTTTTCGATGCCCTCGACGGTCTCGGGATTCTCAACGACACGCTGATTTACTACATCATCGGCGATAACGGCGCGTCGGCGGAAGGCACCATTAACGGCTGCTTCAACGAGATGACGACGTTGAACGGTATGCCCGGCATCGAGACGACTGAGTTCCTCCTGAGCAAGATCGACGATTTCGGCACGCCGCGCGCGTATAACCATTACGCGGTTGGTTGGGCGCACGCACTCTGTACGCCATATCAATGGACGAAGCAAATCGCATCGCATTGGGGAGGTACCCGCAACGGTACCATCGTGCATTGGCCAACGGGAATCAAGAGCAAAGGTGAGACGCGCGGGCAGTTTCACCACGTAATCGACGTGGCAAAGACCATCCTGCAAGTTGCCGGCCTTCCGGAACCCACGTTCGTAAACGGGACTCAGCAAGCGCCGCTCGAGGGCGTGAGCATGGCCGATACCTTCGACGACGCAAAAGCTCCTGAAAATCACGACGTTCAATACTTTGAAATCATGGGCAATCGCGGGATCTACCATCAAGGGTGGACGGCCGTCACGCGCCATAGGACGCCGTGGAAGGCCGACGAGCCGCCGCCGTTCGACAAGGACGTCTGGGAGCTGTACGGCCCCGACGATTGGACGCAAGCGCACAATCTGGCCGCGGACAAGCCGGATAAGCTTGCCGAACTGCAGCGCCTCTGGCTGATCGAAGCGGTAAAATACAACGTCGTCCCGTTAGACGACCGCGGGTTCGAGCGAATTAATCCAGATCTGGCCGGCCGCCCACAGCTCATCACGGGGAACTCGCAGATATTGTTCTCAGGTATGCGCGTCAGTGAAGCCTGCGTCCTAACGCTGAAAAACAAATCGCATAGCGTTACGGCGGAGCTCGTGGTGCCCGCAAACGGGGCAAAAGGCGTCATCATCACCCAAGGCGGATCCGTAGGCGGTTGGACGCTCTACGCGCACGACGGAAAGCTCAAGTACTGCTACAACTTCTTCGGCATCGAACATTACATGACGGAGGCCGTCACAAAGATACCCGCTGGGAAACATCAGGTGAGAATGGAGTTCAAGTACGATGGCGGCGGCCTAGCTAAGGGTGGAGACGTGACGTTATATTACGACGGCAAGGCTGTTGGAAAAGGGCGCGTCGAGCAATCGCAACCGATGGGTTATTCCGCCGACGAGGCTTGCGATGTCGGGGCCGACAGCGGCTCGCCCGCATCACCGGATTACGGAACGACCGGAAATGCGTTCAATGGCGACATCGCCTGGGTGCAGATAGACGTCGGCGACGACTCCCACGATCACCTCATTCGCCCGGAAGACCGCTTCAATTTGGCGATGGCTAGACAGTAGACGGACCGGCGCGTGAGTTTGTTATTATTAGGCGCCGCTCTGCTGGGCGCGGGTGCAACGTCAACCTCAACCACAGCGCTCAAGCCGATTAGCCAGGCTGCACTGCAGACAATGGTGGACGCAACGGCCCGGGAACTCCTTATTCCCGGCGCCGTCGTGCTGCTGCGCACGCCGCAAGGCGAGTTCGTGGCAGGCTACGGCACCACGCAGCTGGGCGCGGCGAGCCCGCCGGACGCCAACACTTACTTTCGGATCGCCTCGAACACCAAGACGATGACGGCGGCGGTAATCGTCCAACTGGCGCAGGAGGGTAAGCTCAAGTTCGGCGACCCAGTTTCAAAATACGTAGCCGGCGTGCCCAACGGCGACAACATCACCATCGCCGAACTCCTGGACATGCGCAGCGGTTTGTACGACTACACCTCCGCCCCGGAACTTTCCGCAAGCATCGAGCACGATATGACCAAACCTTGGACCCCCGCCGAACTGTTGGCCATAGCGTTCGCGCGGCCGCCCAACTTCGCGCCCGGTGCAGAGTACGAGTACTGCAATACCAATTACGCGCTGCTCGGCCTTATCATCGAGAAAGCCGGTGGACAGGGGTTGCGCGATGCGATGCAGAGCCGATTGTTCGGGCCGCTTGGCCTGCACCATACCGCGTTGCCCCCTAGCAGCGTCTATGCAATCCCCGAGCCGTACTCTCACGGATACCTCTACGGCGATGTATCGGTCGCTTTGACGGACACGGCGCCACCGTACGCGCCCGCACTCCAGGCTGCCGCCCGCGCCGGCACCCTTCTGCCCAACGACTACACGGATTTGAATCACTCCTTTGCCGCCGCGGCCGGGGGCGTTATCTCCAACGCCAACGACCTCGCTGCTTGGATCCAGGCGCTGGTCTCCGGGCGTGTGTTCGACGCAACATATCAGCAGCGATGGCTCGACAGTTTGCGGCCCGAGGACCCGAGCAAGCCGGACGGTCAACAGTACGGGTACGGCATCAGTCAACTTCGCTGGGCAACGAATTCCATCTACTTTCACGGCGGCGAGACTCCGGGCTACAATTCCTTCATGGGCTACGATCCCGTCAATAAGGTGACGTTGATCGTGTGGACCAACTTGACCGTGTCGCTCGACCAAAAGCCGACCGCGAATCTCCTGATGTTGAAGGTGCTCGATCAAGTCTACGCCCTCTCGCCAATGCCGGCCGCACCGTCGCCGAGCGCTTCCCCTAGCGATGCGCTAGAAACGAGCCACTGGCCCTGGTCAAGGTACGCGCAGGAGCCGCCTGGCCGCGCCCGATATCTGTAAGGCCCACTCGATCTGCATAATAAAGGATGCCCTATGTTCATTTCGGTCATTCATAGAATCAGCGATCCCGATGGGTTTTGGGCCACAGCAGCGAGCGCCGCGAAAGACATCCCCGCCAACGTCAAGCTGCATCAAACCGTGACGGGCAACGACCGTTCGACGGCGATCTGCTTATGGGAAGCCTCTTCGGTCGACGCCGTCAGGGACTTGCTCGAGCCGCTCTTCGGAGCGGTCAGCAAAAACGAATACATTACGATCGACCCTTCGAGCTCGATGGGACTTCCGACGGCCGCAAGCACAACTGCTTGAATCCTTTGAGTTCTTCCATCCGTGGAGCATAAGCCCGGAGAGGGAGCTAAACAGCCCTACATATTTTCGCACGAGCGCGCCGGCGTGCTCGATGATCCCGAGCGGGAAGGTTGGCTTCCCACCGCCGCGCTTGTCGAGTTGCTCGCCGTCCCTTCGGGTTCGCGAGTTCTCGATTTCGGCACCGGTACGGGGCGTTATGGACTTGCATTTGCCCAGGCTCGCCCCGACCTTTGCGTCGTCGCCCACGACGTGCAGCCCGAAATGCTCGACATCGTTCGCCGCCGCGCGGCAGACTTACGTCTCAAAAACTTCAGCGCCGCAAGTTGGGAAGACACGCAGGCGAGAGCGCCGTACGACCGCATCTTCGCGCTCAACGTGCTCCACGAAATCGACGACGAGACGCTTCGTTCCATCGCGCCGTTGTTGGCGCCGCAAGGCGACGTTCTGATTTTCGATTGGGATGCAACCATCGATCGCCCAACGGGTCCGCCGGCCGAACACGCTCACAGCCCCACTGAAGCACAGGACCGCATCGCGCGCAGCGGCTTCCGATGCATCGAGCGAATTCGGGACGCGCGTTTTCCCTACCACTTCATCTTGAGGGCCGCGCGTCCCACTTAGCGCGAGAGCCGAGCTGAGCCGGCAGCCGACGTATCTCAGGAGCCTTGGTTGGACCGCCTGGAACAAGTGGGCCAGCCTACAGAGTTTCTGTAAAGGTTGTAGCGCCGACGGTCACCCGAAATCGCGGTACCGCGCACGGAGCGGGAAACTCGGCTGAGCTTGCCTGTGGGTCTGGGAGAGGGAGGGATTCGAACCCTCGAAACGTTCATCACGTTTTGCGGTTTTCAAGACCGCCGCATTCAACCACTCTGCCACCTCTCCAAGTGCCCGCTAACGTCGATTTTATATGCGGTTTCCGCAAATGGGCTTGCTAACGGAGAACGTCTAGCAGAGCCATTTGCTAACATTTGCTAACGTAACTTTAGGCCCTCTACCGCGCCAAGAGCGACCGGGCGAACTCGTTGACCGCCTGCCGCCCGAGTCCCTCGATCGAACGTGCGTACACCGAGAGCGTCACCACCGGCGAGCTATGTCCAAGCAACGTTTGCACCTCCTTGATCGAAACGCCGTCGCCCAGGGTGAGCGATGCGAACGCATGGCGCAGATCGTGAAACCGAAAACCTCGCATGCCGACCGACTTCGCAAGCTGCGAGAACTGCGTCGTGAATGTGTCGGGAGCCCACGGGGAACCGTCGGGATTCGGAAACACGAGATCGTTGTCGACGCATACGTCGCCGGCCACGCCTCTTTCTTCTTCTTGCTGCGTCTTATGCGCGCGCAGAAGCAGCACGCACTCCGGCGCCAGCGGAATAACGCGCCTCGACGTCTTCGATTTTGGCCCTTTGAACCGGATGCGGCCGCTTGCAGCCCGCGAATGCTCGAGCGATGCCGCAACGAACAGTGAACCCTTGTCGAGGTCAACGTGCTGCCATCGCAGGGCCAGAAGCTCGCCGCGGCGTAGTCCTGTCAGCGCGGCGACGGCGATCGGCACTTCAAGCCGGGTGTCTCTTGCGGCCGCCATCAAGAAACGGATCTGCTCTCGGTTCACGGGCGCGTGTTCGCGCCGTTCCACCGTGGGCGCCTTGACGCGCCCCGCGACGTTCTCACTGAGGATCCGCTCCTCTCGAACTCCGTACTGCAGTGCCGTATGAAGCGCCCGGTGCACGTGCAGGCAGGTCTGATTGGATAGCCCTTTATCTTTGACAGCCTTGTAAATTTTCCGAACGTGCTCCGGAGTGAGTCTTGAGAGCTTCACGCTGCCGATTACGGGAACGATATGCAGCTTGACGATTGACGCATATCGCTCCGCCGTCCGCGACGCCAATCGGTCGTGCGTCGCTTCCATCCACGAGTTGAGAAATGCCTCGACGCTCGTCGACGTCCCATGCTCGGGCGCCGTGCCCTTGTCGACGGCGGAGAGGATCTCGCGCTTTTTCGCATCGGCCTCGGCTTTCGACATCTTGCCGATGCGCACGCTGCGCAGGTTGCGCTTTCCGGTGCTTGCCGGCTCGTCGTACAGCAAATACCAAACCTTGGACTTGCCTCGTTGGTACAGATGACCTTCCATCTTATTTTACGCCTCCTGGAAGGTGGTTGAAGGCGGCGGTCAAGCCTGTCTGCTCGGATACGGCATCGAATACCTTCCGAAGCGCGACTTTCGAGATGCGCGTTCGCCGCTTGCCGAAATTGACGGCAGGTAGCAAACCGAGCCGAACGGCTTCATAGGCTGCGTTCCTCGGAATGCGCAGGAGTGCTGCGGCCTCTCTCACGGTCAACGAGTCCGGAGCGGTCTCCCAATCGAGCTCTTTCTCGGCGCTTCTCACGGCCTGGCCCTTCCTGTGCAGCGCTGGCGCGGAATAACGCTTCGAGAAACAGATAAGCACGCATTATAATGCGTGCTTAAGTCGCGCACGGGCCGACAAACCAATTATCGCGCGAACCGTCAGAGGCGTCAACCGGACGAATCGCGCCAAGCCAGTTCGTAGCGCAACCATAGCTGTCGTCGTACGCGACGGCGGCGCGGGCGTAGCCCGCATGGAAAATATGCCCGATTATCCGACGCGGCTCGCCGCACTTTCGAAGCTGCTCGGCTCCTTGACCCTAAGCCCGTGCCAGCGACTAGTGTTCCGCTTCCGTCCCGGCCTTTCCATCGAGTTCGAACAGACGACTCCTACCCGCCAGCGTGTTTTCGTTTCTAACTCGTTGAACCGGCGCGCGAACAGCAGCCCGTCGCACGATACAAAGCTGAGAACCCGCTCGCTGCTTCGCTGCGAAGGCGAAGCAAAAGCTTTGCGACTAGCGTCGATCCCGTTATTGCTTAGGCGAAGTGGGTGGTGCTTTGTTGGGAGCGGCACCTTCCGGCGGAACGGGCAGTGCCGCGCCATCGATGGTATCCGCACTTTGTTTTGCCGGCTTCGGCGCACCAAACTCGATGAACGGCTTCTTGTCCTTGATCCCGTACCACTTCTTGAGAAGCGGGTTGCTCCGCTTGAGGTCCTCAATCGCCTGCCCGGCAGTTGCGCCGTAGAAGCCATTGATTATGAGCGACCTGCGGGCTACTCGGTAGCCGAAAAACACCACCGCCACGAAAGCAGCTATTCGTAGCCACAGAGGCTCGGCGAGTCCCGAAAACGCGACCACGACAGAGATCAAAAAGTATGTGGAGTTTAGGAGTAATGAGGCAAGTGCATTCGTTAAATAGCCGACCGTCAAAACCGCATCGCTCTTGATCGTATTAGACGCAGCCACATGAAGTAATACGTCTTTGCCCGTGTTCACAAGCTGACGCCAGCCGAATGTGCGCGCAAACCGGAAGAGGCGCATCGTGATTCGCCACAGCAGTGCCAGCAGAGCAGTAACGACAGCGCCCACGATGATGCCGAGGAAGTTATTGTGTAAAAACGTTCTGACTTGATCCATTCTTAAGCCCAGCCGCGCTTCTCAAGTTCATCCGCCGAAAGCCGACGTATACTCAATACGGTAGAAACCGGAGGTACTTCCGTGAACGCATCGGGATTGGTTGGTTTTCGAAGCGCGTACCCTGACGAAAAGTTCGCTACATTGTATGTATTGCTAAAGCGGACGTCAACTACCAGCCGTTAAACTGGCCTCAAGCGGCCCTAGCGATCCATCGAAATCGATTCACGGCTCCGCCGCAGAGCGCGCTGCTCTCGACGCATGGCGAACTCGACGTCTCGCCTCAGCTCCTGCGGCAGCGCCTGGTATCCGCGGTCGACGGCGGCCGCGAGCTTGTCGAGGCCTGCGCCCCATACCGCACCCTCGCATTCGAGCTGCGCAATACCTGCGCGCCCCAATACCGTTAGCCGTGTCTCGAGCTTCGGTATCTCGTCGCGCAGAACACACCGCACTTTGCGCATCTGGTCTTCGAGGCCAAGCGATGCACTGACATACTCCCGATAGGCTCGCTCGTCGCTTCGAATGCGTACTTGAATCCGCTGCGCGTCACCGCTTTCAAAGTCGCGCGTAGCTTTGGCGAGCTTTGTTTCGTACCGAGCCTGTTGGCTGGCATGCAGCTTCACGGCTTCCTTCTTGGCCGCGTTGCGCACAAACGGATTCCAGGATTGCGGCTCCTTCGTCAGCCGCGCGAGCTGCACGCGTTCGGCCTGCGTTAACTGCGTTGCCTCGCCGATGCGCGCTTGGATCTCTTTTCGCGCCGACGCGAGCGCCAGCTCTATCGTCGGCGGACGATCTATGCGAGTCAAGTGCTGTCGCTCGACGCGAGCGTGCTCGTAGCGAGCCTCTTCTTCCGCGCGAATGACCTGTAGACGCTCGCGCACCTGATCGAGCGCTACCGGCTGCGATGGTGCCTCCACGGTCCGCTCGTGCCGAGTACGTGCCGGAGCCTCAAATGCGTTGAAAACTCGCTGCGCTGCCAAATCGCCGGCGTGAGCTCGTTCCGACACGTACGAACGGTAGTCCATCGGCTTCTCCTCGCGCATTTGCCTGCGTTCTGATGCCAGCACGATCTTGGTAGCCTCCCAGCGCACCCGCCCAGCGTCGTACTCGTGCGCCCGTCGGCGATTGATTATCGTATCGATCGACCAGTAGGCGAGTTGGCGGGCGACCACGCCGCGCGCGGCCAGCCGCGCCACTGCGCGCAAGAGCAGGCGCGCTTCGCGGCGCCGCTGAGCCTCGCGCCGGCGCTGGATGCTCTCGCGCTCCCATGCTGCCTGTCTGCGATCCGCCGTCGCTCGATGACGGACGGCGAAGAAGCCGGCGCGATACTGAGCGTATTCCGAGCGCATCCGGGCGTGGTCAACGATGCGTTGCGCGTCTCGCACCCCCCAGCACGGGTCACCGTGGGCGTCGCGCTCGGCCCGATCGCGGACGCTGCTCCGGGTGCGCTTCGGCGGTTGCTCCGGGATAAACGGGCATGGTCCGAAGCGCTGCTCGAGTTCGGCTTTCTTACAGCGCGAATGAATCCGCGACGCGCCGCAACCCGGTGCGCCCGCATCGCGCCCCTGTGCGAACGCGAGTCCCTGAACGCGCGAGCCGCGCGCAATCAGCTTGACAATGATCCCATCGCGGGCGAGCTGCTTCGTTAGATCGTCCCACGATCGCGCGCAGTCGATTGCGGCGAGAATCGTTGCGCGCGCGCTCTGCACCCATCGCGTCGCATCAATCGTCTCCTTCGCCAGCTCGCGCGACGGCGTGAACGTCCCAAAGCGCCGCTCGAGTGCTGGCAATCCGCAGCGCGCATCGATGCGCGACGCCGCGCATCCCGGCGCGCCGCGTTCAAAGCTTTCGGCAAATGCTAAACCCCGTATCCGCTCGCTGCGCCGAACTAGCTTTGCCACAACGCCATGCGCAGCGAGGCGCTGATGCAAGTCGTTCCAGCCCGTCGCGCGATCGACCGCATCGTGCACGTAGGGACGCGCACTCTCCTGCCACGGTAGCTCACCGCGCTCACGCAGCCGCCGATACACGCCGTCGCTCAAACGCCGCTCCGGGTCCGGCGGCGGCGCATACAGATGCCGCTCGCGCTGCACGATGTCGCGGTTGTGATGGCCGACGACGATCTCCCAACCGCGCTCTGCCGAAATCTCCGCGCAGACGCGCTCGCGTTTGATCCGCTCCTGCCACAGGTCGTTCGCCTTGCCGTTCGGACCGATGCGATTGGCGATGACGTGGGCGTGGTAGTTGTCCGTATCCTGGTGTGCCGCCAGCACATACTGGTTGCGCTCCATGCCGATCGATTTCAACAACCGTTCCGCGTCGCTGACGACTTGATCCCGCGTCGGATGCTCGCCCTTGGCATAGGCGACGATCAGGTGATAGACCGGATCCTTACACCGTCGTGAGAGTGCCGAGACCGCTTCCATTTCGAGTGCAGCCGTCTCGACCGAGGTGACGGCGCGCAGCTGCACCCAGGCTGCCTTTTTCGGTGCGCTTGCGTATCCGATGCCATCTCCGAAGGAACGGCCAGCGTGTCGACACGCGCGCTCGTGGGCGTGCTCGGTGATGTAGTCGATGCCCGTTGCGAAGCTGCGGTTGTGGGAGCGCGCCGGCACCGACTTGGAGATCATGACGTCACCTCGGGAAAAAGAAAAAGCCCCGTGCGAACGATCGCGTCGGGACTTCGGCTTACACCCGCATTATTATGCGTGCGTAAGTCGAGTACGTTCTCTCACGCCAAGTATATCACGAACGCAAGTTTCTCGCTATACTTTTCTCGTGCCACGGTTCGTTGCGGCGTCTTACTTCGGTTGAGCGATTTTCAAAACGCAAGCCGGTGGCTGTGCGTACAAACGCACAGCCAGGGAGCGGGGTCGCGTGGCCCGCGGCCGCGGCCACGCTCAGCCCGCGGATCGGGTGCGCCACCGGGGTCACGGGGCCTTCGGTCCCGCTCAGTCCGGCTGAGCGAGAATCGCGAGATAGGAATTGAAACGTTGCTCGATCGCTGAAGCGTCATCTGTATCGTAACGCACCTCGCGGGCAAGCTCGGACAGAATCCCGTGCCAGGTGGAGGGAAAGGCAAATGATGAGATCGGCCAAGCGTGACCTGCGCGCTCGGCAAAGACGCGTTCGCAGGTAGCCCTAACCGCGGCGTCGTCGATCGCAAGGCGCTGCACGAGGAGGAGCACATCGAGCACGTCGCGAGCGCGCGGATTCGGACGTCCGCGGGGCTCGGGTTCCGTGAGCGCGTGGATCTTCTGCGCGATCTGCGCTGGAATCGCGAGACAGGGCACGGGGCGAGGCGATTCCAAGCCGAGCTCAGCGAGTGCGATTGGCATCACAGAATCGGTATCCCAATCGCGCGTTGCCGACGCAAGATCGACGTCGACTGTTGCCCACGGTCGGCCGAGATACTCAACGGCGATCTCCAAGACGAGAGCGCCATTGTCCAGCGCCCGTGCCTCACCGCGCCGGCGCAGGCGAAAGTCGCCGAATCCGACGTCGAGAGCGGAATCGAAGAACGGCAAGAGCTCATTTGGCGGCGCGCACAGACCAATATCGAGATCGCGAGTCGCACGCGCAAGTAATCCGAGTCGCAGCTCGATCGCGACGCCACCTTTTACGAAGAAGACCGGAATGATGCCGCGAGACGCTGCTTCGGAGAGTGTCTCGCACAGCACTGCGAATCCGACAAGCCGCCGCAACCGGGCAGCAGTCGTACCTCGTTCCTTTGCGGCATTTGTGATACGCCGTTCGAGCGCGCGGCGTCGATCGCTTTGGCTAGCCGGCAATGTAAGGCTCCAATATCTCGGGGCCAAACTTGTCAACAAGACGCTGCAAATCGTCCTCGCGCAGGAGGTGCCTTTCGCGAGCCTCGCTTACAGCGCGGTGAACCAAGTCCATACCGTGCGTCGGCGCAGCATCTTCGATTGCTCGCGGGATGCTGACAATTGGAACACCTTGCTCCCAGGCTCGGTCGCTATCGGCGACATCCGCGAAGTGAAGCCGCAGCCACGTCGGCCGTTGGCGCGAAATCCGTGTTTTCGGGGGAAGCGTGACGTGGATGACGCCGGGGTTGAGCTGCGTCAGGCTATATAGTTCGAGCGCAGAGTCGTGCGAGATGAGGGCGTATTCCAAGTCACGGTGCGCCCGCGGCCAAAGCACGGCTTCGTGGTACTGCTGGAGGCCAGTTGTTGGCCAGGTCGGGAATCGATATAGCCCCTGGGTAACCCGATCTACCCGGCCGCGATGGGCGAGCTGCACGACAAGGGCGCGGGCCACGCCCGCGTCCTGAGCCTCCTGAGCGGTGAAAAGACCCTCGTGGTCGGCGGCCACCTCGCGAAGGGCATCTTCGATTTTCGCCATGCGTATAGTATAGCATTTTACTATACTATTAGCTAGGGCGCCTTCCGGGGCAGTCGAGCCCGGAGCCAAGAGCCTGCCACTCCTAGGAGCCCGACCCGGCCCTGTCCGGCGCGTCCAGTCCGAACGGGGCACGCTTGCTAATCGCCGAATCGAACAAAGCTACGAAACCCGCATCTGAAGACCTGGGCTTCCTGTCTGGTGGCTCCAACGAAGCAAACTCGCCGGTGGTGAGTTCTTAAGAGGTGAAGGACGACAATGGCGGAGCTTCGCTACCCGACTATAACAATCACACGAGCAACGCGGATGCCCGCAGTCGGAACGGAGCTGGAATTTTGAAGCCGCAACTTGGCACGGACGACTTCGAATCCATCAGAATTGCTAAAACTGTGGAACGCAGAGCGCTCCGTCTAATTTGGTTCAAACAAGAACCCATCCACTATGCGTTGGTCTCAGGCTGACTCCTGGCAAGGCGAGATATAAGGTGACGCTCGATTCATCCGCGATTGTCTGGATCGCGCTTATCGTAGGGGTGCTGATCGCTGTCGCGCTCCTTCTCCGCTGGCGGGGAACTGGGCAACGGCCGACGATAGATCACGAACGAATCATGGAGCAAACGCGCCGGGTCGCGGAGGAAGCCGCCCGCACCGCTGCACAGGAAGCGCAAGAGGCGGCTGTCCGGGCATATGAGGAACAGCAGCGCCTGCAAAGAGTTGAAGAGGCGGCGAAGCGGCATGAAGCTGGGTTGCGAGCAAAGGAGACAAAGAGAAAGCGGATCGAAGGCCTAAAGGAATGGCGCGAGCCGTTCGTTCAGTTCATACGTCGCCTGGGAGAGCCGTTCTTCATAGCATATTCCGTCGATCCAGCACGGCTGGAGGAATGGGCGGAAGAGCGCGCAGATGTCTATATTTCGAGGAAGCCCTACGTCCTCGAGATTGTTCAGTCGATTCACGCCGACGCTCAGCATGCCGCAGAGGATCTCTCTAGCCAGCGAAGCAAGTCGCCAGCGGAAACTGCGCGTGAGAGGGCGCGAGGCGCAGGGAGGAAGTTGGTTCGAAATGCCGAGTGCCCGTATTGCGGTGCTTCGCTTAGCGATGGAAATGATCATTTAGATCACATCCGACCGGTAAACCGAGGTGGACCCACCGTGGACTGGAACTTGGTGTTTGTATGTATTCCTTGTAACCGCGCAAAGAGAGACCTATCGTTGGCCGAGTTTATCGAGACTGACTATGCACGTCGAAAGGAACTGCGACTTCGTGACGTATTGGGGCGGCTGGAGGCCTTGGGAAAGCACGTGGATATTCTTCGCTAGAGTGTGGTCTTCTCGTGGTCATTGGCTCCTGCAGTAACCGTAGACGATCGGAAATGGACTGGCCGAGATGCTTTATCGCGTAAGGGAACCATGGAAGAAGTCCGGAGCAGCTGGACCCGTTAGCCGCCGGCTGTTCGGTGGATACTCCTCAGAAGGTCGATGTCAGCCTCAAGTGCCCGACCGTTCTATCTGGAAGAGGTCTTACATCTAGATGCAATTAGAGAATCTCTCAATCGCCGAAGTCCGGCGTTTTATGATCGAGGAGATGCAGAACGACGTCGATCAAAACAACCTGTACGAAGGCCCTCGCCTGAGCGCGGCTGGTCGAGCACGATATCCAGTGATGCTCCGAGGCGCGTTGGCGACCGGAACGCCTGAAACGCTAGCGCGACAGCTTAGCGAAACAGGCGTCCTGAATGCCACTGAAACGCGGCAAACAAAGAACGGGCCTATTACAGCGAAGATTCCTGTGACCGCCCCGGAGACGCTCGCGGAGGGCGAGTTCAATCGTTTCTACGCTCGCGGCGTCTGCCGCCAGGCGATAGCCATCGGACACGAACGAGTTGAGGTCTACCGAGCAAAAGACGTAGCCGTTGCGCGACCAGAGTCTACCGCGAAGATCCACACCCTTATATCAGCCGAACAGCTGTTGGCGGATCTCCGCTCGAACGTCGGCATTGACACGGCTCTTGGAATTCCGGCTGGCCCAAATTCCGGACTGAGCGTTCGTCTTCGGAATAGCTCGTAGTGGATAAATGAGCATCTCAGCCGATAAGACCAGTTGAAAGCGGGTGCGTCTTGCTACTGAAATGCATCGAAATCGCACATTTTCGTTGTCTTCAAGACTGCCTTGTGGCCTTCGATCGATACTGCCCACTGGTCGGGCCGAATGGAGCGGGGAAATCCACAATCCTGGAAGCCATTCGATTCGTTCTTGATCCACGACACCGGGTTGTTCCCGAACAATGTAATCCGGATTGCGCCGGACGACCTCTGTGCGTAAGAGTTACGCTTGCTGAGCCATCCAGCGCAGAGCTTTCGCAGTACGGTGCACTGATGATGGCCGATCATACTCTTACGATCTCAAGAGAAGCCGCATTCGATGAAGGTGATGTATCGAGTCAATATTTTGTGTCGATTGGTTGCCACGGGCCATTTCAGCCAATTCGCGATCTACTGCACAACGCCGAGAATGTCCCCGCTAAGACCCAATATAACACATTTGCTACTTCCAACCCGGCGTACGGTCTAGAGACCGTCTCAAAGTACAGTGAAATTGAACCAAGCCTACGCGAATGGGAGCTATCGCACCCCGAAGAGTGCACGACGGTTAGCCAGCCGATCTTGCAAAAGGACTTTGCTGGGGTAGGATGGCCGCCTGTGAATGTGATCTACGTTCCAGCTGTAAAGGACGCCAGTGAAGACATCGGCGCTCGTTCTCCTTTGCAGAGGCTCCTAGACGTCATTGTGTCGGAGCCCGCGAACGCAAACGCGGATATGACAAAACTACGTGAATACGTTCGCAAAGCATATCAGAAAATATATCCCGAAGATGCGGCGGAACTTACCGACATTGCGAGCGTAATTAGTCAGGACCTAGCGGCCTTCGCGCCCGGAAGCTCCATTGAACTCGGATGGACTCAAGGCTACGAGCCCCCATTAGAACCACCGCCAATTGCGGTGAAAGTCGTCGAGGACGCGTATGCAAGTGACATAGCTGAAAAAGGGCATGGCGTTCAGCGTGCGGTAATCATGGCCGTCATCAGCGTATTGGACAAACTCCAGGAAATGCTCGAAACGATGTCAGGCACGCCGCCGGGGACTTCGCCAAACCGCGATCTCCTGCTGCTCATTGAAGAGCCTGAACTTTATCAGCATCCGATACGCGCCCGGCATTTCGCGGAAGCTTTAAGAAACCGCGCCAAAGGCGCCAATGCAAAGAAGACGCAGGTAATCTTCTCGACACATTCGCCAAATTTTATTTCGCTATCCGACTTCCCCGGAATTCGACTCCTAAAGCGCTTACAGGAGGTGGAACAGGGGAAACTTCCAAAGCGCTCGATCGGGCACACTACGCTCGACGCCGTAGCGAAAGAATTGTACGAGGCTCAGGATGGACCGACGTTCGTATTTGGCGGCGAAGACCTAAGCGCACGGTTGCATGGCATGCTTGATTCATCGGTTCGAGAAGGGTTCTTCGCAGACAGCATTGTGCTCGTCGAGGGCGACAACGACTACGGAACGCTAGTCGGTTCCCTACGTGAGCGAGGCTTCGATTATGAAGCCTTTGGCCTAGCTATTCTCGTTGTGAACGGCAAGAACAACTTGGATAAAGCTCTCGTTATATTCAGGCAATTGGGCATACCAACTTATGTCCTTTTCGATGGCGATGCAAACAAAATGGGCCAGACTCGCGAGCAAAAGGGCAAGGCTAGTAGTTCGGCGGAGACCAAAGCCAATCGTGCATTGCTAAAGCTACTCGGTCAGCCGGTCGAAGATTTCCCGAGCACGACGATTACGGGGCACTGCGCCTACTTCTCGGAATCATTCGACAAGACACTGGTCGCCGAACTCGGTAAGGACTTCTTGGACCAGTTCGTAAAGAGCTGTCGGGAGTTTGGGTACGAAGATACATCGAAGGCGCGAAAGGTTCCCGAAGTCTTCGCGCACACACTTCGAACCCTATCAGCACGCGACGTCCGCTCCGAGACGCTGGAAAGAGTCGCTGACGCAATCGAGACGTTTTCCCGCGGGGCAAGAGCGGCGCTTCGAGCGTGAGTAGGGCTTTTGGGCGCTCTCTTCACCACCACGAAGATCTGACGCCTAAACGCTCTGGGATGCCGAGTTTGCCGATGAGATCGCCACGTCGGCACGTGCATAAAGCCCGCTCCGTATCAATGCGCGAAGGTCTCATGGGAAACCGCGGCGCGCGGACGCCGTAGCACCACTGGCCCAACCCCTAGCCCGAGCGGTGCGGCTAAACCGGAAGAGCGAACTTTCGCTCGGTGGCCGCCGCGCTCGTAGCCTTTCAAAGACGCTGTACGCAGGACGCCAGGCGGAGTAATGCCCTCAGGAAGTCTTGAGCATTGTCGTCGCTCAACGCTCGCTGCGATTATTCTCGACAGCAGCTTCGCAACGAGTGCGGCGCCTACGTAATGCGCCTAGCACGCCGTCAGCCGCCCTTTCCTTCATGGCTTTGGGCGCATCGTCAAATCGGCGAATCCAGTGCAAGGCGTCGTCGAATCGCTTCAATTTTACTAACGCAATCGTCAGCTTGTCAGTCCAGTATCCAATCTCTAACGAGTCGTCCCTGCTTTGCGCGGCCCGTTCGTACAGTGCGTCGCAATACGCCGAAACAGCAGTAGCGACAGCTTCTGGATCCTTTTCCTTCCACGTCGCGTCTCGAGCTCGCTTATACACGTCGGAATCGTGGAAAGCTCGCGTCTCGTCCCAGCGCCGGCGATTCGCCTCCTGTTCTTCGACAGTGAACTCGGAGCCGGTCTTCGCGTATCGTTCTATACGCTCCATCGGCGCGGTGGCGAACTGCGTGAACGCAGGGTTCATCATGATCGGGCGAGCCATGGTGATGTTCACTCCGCCTGGCGAGATTGTAATGGTCGGGCCCGGCGCGGAATCGAGCGCTTTGAGCGCGGTGATCCGTTGTGCCCTTTGCTGTTCCGGGAGCGAGGCGAGAAATGAGATGACGGTAATCGCCTCCTTGCAAAGGGCCGCAAGACCGGGTTTCATTCCTGGTGCCGAGTTTAACGCGCGGAGTTCGACCAGCAGGGCGTTGAGGTCAGAATACCCGACGAAAGGAGCGCGAAGGAGGGCGTCCATGCGAACCGCCAAGTACTTAACCGTAAGTGCGGCGGCGCCACCGTGAAACGCGCGCGCGTATTCGCGCCGTTGCGCGTCGCTCATCGTTTCGACACGCGCGTAGTAGTCTGGCCCAGGCACGAGCCCCGTAACAGGAACTGCGTCCACAGCCGGATCCATCGGCAATAGCAGGAAGCGGTAGGAAGCAGCAAAGTTTTCAAATGCCTCCTCCTGATCGGAAGCCTTCTCTTCAGCTTCACCGACACGTTTGAGGACCGCGTCGTAGCGCTTCTGATCGATGATGCCGAGACGCAACAGGTTATCGGCTTGACGAGCGTGATTTGGTATGAACCTGATCGCCTTGGGGTCGCAACATGCTTCCGATGCTTTTCGATAGATTGGGCCTAAAATTAGTTCTCGCTTTCCCCCGTCCTCCACGAGGGTTCCTAAGTCGTGCAATACTCGTTTGGCGTCGTCGGGCCGATTGCAGGCTGCGAGCAGTTCGCATAACTTCGCCACTAAGTCCCAAGACCGGAACTGCGCCTCCAGATTGGCGATGCTTAAGGTGTCGTAGACCTCAAGCGCAGCGTCGGCCGCAAGGTCGTCTAGAAGCATAGAAAGTTCGCCAAAGCGGACGCGTACAAAGAATGAATCTACGTCATTTGCGACGACGGGCTGCGATCCGGTCGCGAGAGTCTCCTGGGCCGCGCGTCTTCGGATGACAGCCGAGAACAACTCGTAGGCGGCGTTGATCTTCCGCATCGTCTCGTTGTCGCCGCCGACGTCTGGATGATGAACCAACGCGGCCCTACGGTATGCGGCTCTAAGATTCTCAAGCGTGAGCGGCGGTGTGAGGTCAAGGAGCGCGTAGCCCTTAGGGTCTCGAGACCTCGCCTCAGCGGCTGAGTCGCCAATGACCATCGCCGGAGCAGCCGCGAACGCCGCGGCCTCTCTTGCTATAGCGAGTGCAATCTGATCTCGGGCGTCGGGGTCGTGTTCGTAGCGTAGAACTGCGTTCGAACGGTTTAAAAACTCATCACGGAAGCCCCGATGCTCCCGCATCGTCTTTAGGCCACGGTCGTATGCCTCCGCCTCCAAATACCGATAATACATGGCAAGCGCGTCGATCCCATCGACCAGGTTCGGAGCTTTTCGGGTCGCGAGCTCGGAAGGAATCGGCTCGCCCCGAGGCGCGGTCACCGAATCAGACTCCTCCGGCTGCGCTTCTCGATTCGACTTTGTACTGAACAACTGCCTAAGCCAATTCACAGTGTCACTACCAGTTCGTCGGGAATTCCGCTCGCCATCTCGGTGGCAGACTTCGACTTGTCGTCAGACTTCGCAAAGTAGCGTCGCGCTCCAAGATGGACTCCTTGGCGCGACGAGAGCGCGAGCCGACTCGGTAGAAGATTATACTTCGGGCTCTGCCGCTGAGTTCTAGTTCGACTGGCGAGAAAGGCTCTACACCAGGCGAGCTTCGAAGACAGATGGGGAAACCCGCGTAGCCCGGGTTGTAACGAAACCGGATCAGCTGATTCTTGGAGGTAGCGCGAAGTGAACGACAGGACACATACCAACATAACGGCTTCGATGCTCTACGACCTGGATGCCTGCGAGCACCGTCCATGGATGGACCTTTTCGCCGACCAGAATGCGCGCGACGCGGTGAGCCCGTTCGTCGAGTTGCTCTGGCGCCGCGGTCGTGCTCACGAGGAGGAAGCGGTTGCTGGTGTCGAGATGCTCAACCTGCGGACGCTGCCGGTCGAGGAACGCGAGACCGCCACGCTCGAGGCGATGCGGAACAACGCTCCTCTCATTTACGGAGGGCGAATCTCCAGCGGCGATCTGCTCGGTGAGCCCGACCTCCTTCGGTGGGAAGATGGTCGATACGTGCCCGGCGACATTAAGTCTGGCGCCGGTGAGGAAGGGCCATCCGAAGAGCGCCGACCCAAAAAGCGATACGCGGTTCAGTTAGCTTTGTACGTCGACATCTTGGAACGACTTGGTTTGTCGGCGGGGCGCCGCGCCTTCGTCTGGGACATTCATGGCGACGAAGTGCCATATGATCTCACGGTAGCCAAGGGCAAGAAGACTACGGAGACGCTCTGGGACGATTACCAGAACTCCTTGCTGACAATTCGCGAGATCCTGTCGGGCGTGCGCAATCCCGGGCCGGCGTATCACGGGGAGTGCAAGTATTGCGTCTGGTACAGTACGTGCATGGCGGAACTCGCACGAATGGACGACCTGACGCTGCTACCTGGACTTGGGAAAGCTAAGAGGGAACCGCTTCTTCCTTTTGTAAAAACGAGCGCCGAGTTGGCGGCCGCTCCTCTCGAGCGATTCCTCGACGATAAAGGCAAAAGCATTCTTCACGGGATTGGCGCTGATTCCGTAGCGCGTTTTCAGGCCCGTGCTGCTCTAAAGACGGCAAAGGGCGCTCCATATCTACGCGCCCCTTTGGTCTTGCCGCACAGCACCATCGAGCTATTCTTTGACATCGAAACTGACCCCATGCGCGAGCAGTGCTATCTTCATGGATTCGTCGAGCGGCATCATGCCGACGACTCGACCGAGCGGTACGAAGGTTTCTTTTCCATCGCTCCCACGCCCGATGGCGAGCGCGACGCATTTGCGGCCGCGTGGGAGTATTTAAGGCGCGTCGGGCCTTGCGTCGTCTACATCTACTCGAAGTACGAGCGCACCTGGTGGCGGGTATTACAGAGGAAGTACCCCGACGTCTGCGCGGCCGAAGATATTGAGCGGCTATTCGATCCTTCTGTCACCGTGGACTTGTACGACATTGTCTCAGAATGCACCGAATGGCCCACGAACGATCACTCCATCAAAACTCTCGCTCAGTATCTTGGTTTCGAATGGCGTGACCCGCATCCATCTGGCGCCGCATCCATCGAATGGTACGACCGCCACTGTCGCGGTGACGCGTCCGCGAAAGGGCAGATACTGGAGTACAACGAGGACGATTGCCGCGCAATGAGGGTTCTAGCGGATGCGCTGCGTTCACTCGACACTCACTGAAAATCGCAACGCTACAGCTCGAAGCCACGTGAGTCATGCCTGCGGCCTTGCCTCGACACCGGCGTGCTTCGCACGGATCCGGCGCTCCACCCGTCTTACTTGAGCATCTGCCAGCTGTCGCAGTTCAATTACAGCGACACCATGCCTTTACACCCGCTAGCCGAATCATCGGCATCGTCCGGCTTGACGAAGTAGAGTGAACCGTAAGACATTGCCCAATCCTCAACATAGATTGGTATTGCTAACAATTCGAAGGGCGCCCTGGTAGCGCCCTCTCCCTAGGTCGAGGGCCTATGGTTTTTCGGTCACCGACGTCGCTCTGTGTGAGCTGAGAAAGCCCGTTGGCTCAGTCATCTCGAATCGGCCACGCCGGAACTTTATGAGGCGCCTCATGGCTAGGCTATCGCGGTGACAGCTTGAAATACGTTCACTCAGTTGACCATGCGCGCGCAGAACAAGTCTTACTGACCTTTTTTCTTTAGGCGATCTTCGTTTTCGTAGATATACGCTTTGATCTCGTCCGCAATGTCCAGGAGCTTCAACCATTGTTCCCTGTAAAGGGTCACTGGGAAGCGCCCGAGGCCATAAACGGAAACGCCGCCCTTATCGCTTACCCTTATCGATATCTGCGAACGGGCACTACGAAGGCGCTCGTTCTCGGCTCGCAGCCGTTCCAGCTCCGCAGCTATATCTTCGTTGCGTTCCTTCATCTGCGACACTACCTCTCGCTTTTATCGAACAAGAATCACAATTTAGTGGAGGTGAACCATCCAGGCTTTTGATTAGTCGCGCGGCCACCACTAGGAGAGTACACGAATCGAATGCCCTCGCTCTTAAGGGACTCAAAGAAGTCGGAAAGGCTAAGGTCTCCAAGAACCCAGAGGTTCCCACCGTTTGACCGATTGTCCACCACGGTGAGAGATGCGGCCATCAGTCGCTCGGCGAGGCTCTGTGCGCCGTGGCCACGCGGTTGCGTGGTTGGAACGCTGTCGCTCTTTACGAGTCCGACTCCGCTTTGTGTCGCCGAATCTATGTCGGCGGGCGCAGTCGCTCGCGGTTGTAAAGGACGCGTTGACGCCCCGATCGAGGAATCGGCGGGTTTACGCAATGACGCACCGACCGTTTGGGTGTCAGGAGCAGGTGTTGTTCTCTTGTCATGTGAAGTGGCAGCTCTTTCAAACGGCGTGCCCCAGCGGCCCCTGCGTCGCTCACTCCGAACGGCAATGTGTTTTTCGGGATCGGCCTTCCACTGTTCCGCAATCTGCCCTGCACGGTCGCGGACTGCCGAGATTAGCTCTGCTTGACTCAGGTCGACTTCGGATATATCCCTGCGCGGCTGGATGCCTAGCTCAGCGATGCGCTCAAACACCGGGGTAAGGGCTGACTCCGGATCGGCGAAATACTTGGAACCGCGAATGCGTTCAAATCTATATCCACACCGCTCTAGGATCATCTGACGGGCAACATCTTGTTCGAGCGTTTCAAGGGTATGGTACCGGTCGCCATCGCACTCGACCGCCAAAGTTCGCTCGCCGTCAGTGACAAGCATATCGATCCGATAAGATCCAACTTGATACTGAGGCAAAACGTGGTAGCCGCGGTCGATCAAAGCGGCCTGAACGGCGACCTCAAACGGGGACTCTGCACGTTCGCGAGCAGCCTCTTTTAAGACTTCCGTTGACTCGGGGTTCCTCGCGTGGAGGATTAATCGCCGCCGAAGGTCTTCCGCCTTCAGACGGTTCGGATCCAACGAATGGCACACCCACATCTGGTCTCGTGCGCGGCTCGCAGCTACGTTAAATCGCTTTTTGGTCCGATCTCTAGGCCCGTAACCCGGATCGCGCGAAACTCCATGCTCGTCAGGACTGTCCACAAGTGAGAGCAGCATTACGTCACGCTGGTCGCCTTGAAACTGAGGCGGCATGCCGCAGCGTAACCTTCTTGACTCTATCTCACGAGGATCGATGTTCTGCCTGAGAAGAGTTTCGATGTATAGTGCCTGTCGTGGACCGGTCATAGCAATGATCCCAAACGTCGCATCACGGTACTCGGGGCGCTCGATCATCGCACAGACCAAGGAACTAACCATAATAGCTTCATCTTCATTTACCTGCTCGCGGCTCGTCGCGAAGGGGGTACGAACTTCTACCGTAGCCGGCTTAAGAGACGTGCTACTGGAGTCTCTCAGCGGTTTGATAATGCCGTTGTAAGACAAATTGTTGCTAAAGCGGATGATTGGCTCGACGCAGCGGAAATGCTCAGTCAAGACCACTGGCGCACCAAATGCGACTTTTGCGAAGTCAAAGATCGAGGACTCCTCAATGAATAAGGCCTTCCCAGGAACGCCGTCCAAGAAGTTGTCAATGAGTTGGTCGACGCGCGCGATTTCGGTACCAGGACGTTCAGGCGTTACCTGCTCGTCATCGCCGACCACTATGACATGTTTTGCAAAGGCCATCGCTAATAGCGCATAAATGTCGGCCTGGCTAGCTTCATCAATTATCAGCACGTCGAAGGCATTGATCGATCGGTAAGTGTTATATACTCTGCTAAGTGGCATGACCCAGGCAGGGACAGCGCCCTGGCTAAGCTGCATCTGTTCCTGCGCAAGCTGCGCGAATCTGTGGGCCCGTTTCCCTTTCCCGGTGCCAAACTGTTTTACGGCATTCTTGTACGTCTGCAATGCCGAACGTTGCGTGGGGGTTGTGGCGGCCAATAGATGAGACCACGAACGTTGCTCCGCGACGTCAGCCGTCAGTTCGCGAAATCGCGACGACAGTTGAGCGATCTTTCGTTGAAGCTCTGGAATTGATATGCTTGCGCGCCTAGCCAACTCCTGATTCAATTGTCTCCAAAGCCACGCAGTGACGGGATCCCCTGGGGGGCATGCTCCGTCGTGCGGAGCGCTCCGACTTTCAATCATCTTGCCCCATGCCGGCGCGCTGGAAGTAAGTTGCGCTATGAGGGTTTCGCGCCGCCTAAAGGTTGACTCAAGACCCTCGAGCCTGTGTAGTTCCTCGAGGCTCCGGCCATATTCTTCGGCGTCTCGAGCTAGTACGGCACGAGCGACGTCTGTCCAAAGTCGGGACGTCGCAACGTCTTTTGGCGGCGCTGACAGCACTTTCTCCACGGACCGCAACTCATTAGCTACCTCCAGGTTCCGCCGACGATTATATTCCATGCGAGCGTCTAGTTCAAGCGCAACTGGAATCGCGTAAATGAGCCTCGTCACATCGCCGTATTCCGAGTTATCAGCCGGAAGAGTCGCAATCAGGCTTTGCCAGTCAAGACCTGCACTTTCCAGCTGCGTGCGCGCCGGAATCATCTGAGAGCTGGACCAAGCCAAGAGGCGCTTCAAGCGCGATAACAGCTGAGCAGCGACTCGCTCAGGCTCACGCTGCGCCTCAACGTCAGGGGCAGCAGCTCCAAGCACACTGCGCCATCTGCGGCATAGCTCGGCACGCCGCATAAGCAGTTCACAGTAGACGAGCATTACCTCGACGTGCATCGCCTCGCTAATGCTGCGGCCCCTGACCTTGCAAATGGCCAGCGTGTATCGCCAGTCTGGGCGGAATGCCAAGGTCACGGTACTCGGTTTGCGCCCCGACCGTTCCCAGTGATCCTGCAGGGCTCGCAGGCTTGGAATCGTCGCCTCGATCTGATCGGTCGGAATCGCAGGCTCATGCAGCGTCATGAGGCCCGCATGATCGCTAGCGTATGCCTGGGTATCGCGCACGAGTTCTAACAGACTTTGCACCGACTCCTCGTGGCCGCCACCTGAAACGCCTGCCTGAACGACAGACATTTCCCAAGCAGCGAGCCCAGACACGCCATCACATGCCTCCCTGTACGCTGTCACCGCGTCCAGCACAGCGCGAGCAGCGCCAGCATCCTCAAGGCATTTCCAGTGCTTTGACGCTTGGTCGCTGTCGGCGAGGAATGCTAAGTCATCGCAGGCCCGTTTGAATGTATCGAAAGTTGGAAGGTCCGCCGACCGAGGCCGAGCCTTCTTGAGCTCAGCCTCATCTTCTTCCGTTATCCTAGCGTTCAAAGAATAGAGCTCTCGTATGTCGTCTGCCGACAGTGGCGCTGGTCCTGATTCATTGATGGTTCCGGGAATCCAACCATCAGCCGCGGCATGCTGCCGCAGGTAGCGTGCCGCATCGCTCGGCGTGAAGGACCGCTCGCACACTTCAATTTCTACGTACTCGTCGCGCCGAGCTCGAATAAGCTCAGAGCGCAATTGGCGCAACTGTCTTAGAATGATACCGCGGTGGTTCGAAAGCGCAGTTTCCTCCTTTGCGCTACTCATCGATTCGGCTGTTCCCAGGCGAGCAGTTATTGCGTTTATGGCACTTTCCATTTGAGCTCGGCTCAGGGCGTCCGCTCCCAACACAGAAACGCACAGCGGACGTAGCGGTTCAACTATCTGCTCCCGCAATACCTCAAGGGCCTTCGAGGTATGGCTCGTTATGAGAATTCGCTTCCCTGCTGCGAGCAGGTGACCGGTGAGGTTAGCAATCGTGTGCGTCTTCCCCGTCCCTGGCGGGCCCTGGACAACGACCCCGCCATGGCGCTCCAGGCGCCGCGCAATTTCCAGCTGCTCTGCATTTGCTGGCTTAGAAAGCATTGCTTCCTCATCCTCGCCATTAGCGTCCAGCGCAGAAAATGGCGTGGCATCGGAGCCATCCGCAGGTAGCTCTGGATTAACTATTCGGGCCAAGAAGTCGGGAATGTCATCTCCATCTTCAAGTCTTGTAATGATAGCTTCGATGGCCGATGAGTAATCTAAAGTTCGTCGCCGGGTTAGGAGAACAGGGCTTCTAAAAACAACGGGAGTGCGTGGGGCAATGTTTGGCCTCTCTTTCAAAAAACGACCACTCGCATCGAGTCGTGCTATAAAGCGCTGCAAGAAGGCATCTGTCTCAAGGCCATCCAGAGGATGAAGCCCACTCTCCTCTAGTTCCGCGCGCGTGTCGTGGATCAGATTTGGGTCGGCGACCGCTACTTTTCCAAGTAACGCCTCATAGAGCTGCGTAGGTTGAGCCATATTGACCACGCGAAATTCTGGGACGTCGGGGTCAAATTGCAGTTCCACGAGCTTGAGCAGAATCGGATGGTCGATGTCATCGGCGCCGCCTTGCGACCAAGTCAGCTGGCCATCTCCGACTAATAAGTCATACTGTTCGGATTCACGCTGTAGTTCGTTGTATAACTGATAGAGCTTATCAAAAAAAGCTTTAGCTTCGCGCTTGATAAGGTCTTGTGCCCGCCATTCTTGCCATTTGTCCAGCCACGCGTTGAATGCTTGGACGCGACCTTTATCGGCGTCGAAACGCACTTCCGTCTCGTCACGCGTTATACTCTCCACCGGCTGTGCGACAACATGCGCCGAAGATCCCCAATCAAAGTCTATCCAGTCACTAATCGCGTAAGGCGGCGCTGGCGCGTCCGAGAAGACAGGTCTCGTGACACGAAAGAGCGTTTCCGCCTCAGCTCGTTCTCCGTCTTTGGGATCGGGAAACGCAATCGAGCCTTGAACATAGGGATTGTCGGTGTGTGCATCAAGTGGAGTAGAAAAAGGCTGTTCCTCGAGCCTGACAGGCACGGGATGCCGTATCAAGTGCAGCTGCCGAAGATACTTGTATATCTGGAGAACGCGCTTGCGCAACAGACTGTCGCGGGCGTTCACTACCTGGTCAGTCACGTCGTTTGGACCGACTCAAGGAGGTGCTGCGCGTAAGCTCGGCTGCCGAAGACTCACTGACTGGCCCCGCCAAGCTGAAAAGCGAAAACGCATGCAGACTATCGTTCACAGAGGGGGTTTTCGGACGACCGCGCGACTGCCCTCCGAAGGGCCCCCAACGGCACCGCCGCTGGATCAGGTTCTCCTAAGGCCCTTCGCCCCCGCCCTCGCAATGGCGCCGGTCACCCGGCATTGTGACCAAGCACTCTTGCTCGTAGATTGCCGCCTAAGAGGAGCTTCCGCCCAGTTTGGAGCTAAATCCTAATATGTCTTGGCCCCAGTTCAAGGAGCGCGTTTCCGAAGGTTACGTAGACTGGGCTCTTTACTTAAGTTCATATTCTCCATTGCCAATTTTGTTAGCGATTCGGCTCTACGGAATGCACGATAGCGGAGCCCCGTGGCTAGCGCTGCTTTTCGTCGGAATGATGGTTCCCTTGCCTCACGTTCTTTCCGACGTGCGTTCCGTAACCGGTCGGACCTTCCGCATTACACGTGTCGGTGGAGCTGCTGGAGAAGTGACCGCTTACATCGCATCATACATTCTGCCGCTGATCGTGATTGGATCGCCGATCTGGACGGACTACATTGCGTATGGACTATTCATCTTTATCGTTGGAATCGTGATGACGCGCGGCGAGCTTCTTCATATCAACCCGTGGATCTATTTGTTCGGCTGGAGCCTCTACAACGTTTCATTAGGTGAAGACGATCGCTTCTATTTGTTGTCTCGGCGCGAGCCGCGCATCGGGGGCACAGTGCATGCAAAGAAACTAAGAAACCGACTCCTGATTGAAGAGGCATCATGACTAGGAAACCTCTCGAGCGGGCGATTAAACAACTCGACTTGTCCGCCGAAGAGCCTTTCCTAATCGTCGCCTGGAAGGAGAGCCGCGCGGTGGACGCTGCGACGGTCCGTCTCGACCCAGCGATGCGGGATCCCCTTCGCAGCATTTGCGAAAAGACTCTCGATTCCATTTCTGATCGCGAGATGCGTGCTTACGATTCTGACGCTCGTCTCAATAAGGCTGAACAGGGAATGTGGGTCGAATCGGATCGAATCAACGAAGACGCTGTGCTGGTAAACCTCATCGATCGGATCCCCACGATCAACGAGATTACCGCGACGGCGGCTGCTAGCCATCGGCTGTTGTTCTACGCGATTGGCTTCTCAGAGGGCGACGCCCTAACGCTGTTCGTGAGGCGCCGCTTTAAGCAATTTCAAACGGGAGCCAAGGATAAGACGATCGGCCTTGCCGCAGAAGCTCTCAAGCCGATAACAAACCCCATCATCGTCCTCGATGGTGTCGTTGATTTCATTTGGAGAACAGAGGGCATCGTCGCCTTCGACGAAAACGCCTTTGATGATTTGCTTCGTGATCCCGAAGATATTGCTGGGGAGCTGGACGATAATCTTGAGACAATATCGGCTTCACTGCCGTTCGACGACGACACGATGCTGGCATTGCAGGAACACGGGCTCAAGGGTACGATGCTTCGAAAGAAGATTCGGTCACTTGCTGAGCGCGATTATCTTAGAAACGTAAGCGTAGGCGAGATCAGAGCGAAGATGAAAGCGCAGGGCATTGAGCCAAAGCACTATGTACGAGCCGGCAAGCTGCGGTTCGAAATGGCCAGGGCGCTAACTCTATTTCGCTTCTTGGCGGAAGGAACATGGAATGGCGTCTTTACTGGAACGCTCTATGGCGCGGACGGCCAAGCCCGGATCCCGGAAGAGATGAGATAAACGTCCGGCGCTCTGTCGCTGCACCGGCGGAGCGGAAAGACCCTTATGCGACGGACACTTTCAGTACGGGGGCTGCTGGCCCCGATCGCGACGCCCGCACGCCGCCTTCGCACTGCCGAGTCGGCGTCTGAACACGCTAGCAGGTGCGTTAGCAAATTGCAGATTTGCTAACAATTTGCTAACGGGATAGGTCCTGATAGGTACCTAGAGGTCACGCTAGGCCCAAGTTCCGTGCTCAATCGACGCTAGCGGCGACTTGTCGGGACGGCTTTAGTGATTTTCAAGACCGCCGCATTCAACCGCTCTGCCACCTCTCCGAATTCCCGCAGTGCCTTATTGGTCGCGGCTTTTCCTCTATCACAGATGCGCTTTCATAAGCTCAGGTTTGGGCTGTATTCCAAGGCAGAGTCACCCTGAGTCCGTGCGCATCACCCGATAGGCATTACGCTTTCCAGCTCGTGCCGCAGCGAGCCACCTTGCCAGGAAATCCTCGACCCCGCACGCCGTGATAAGTGTGGGGGTTAACTGTGGGAGGTGTGGGTTCCGGTGCTCCTGTCTCGCGCTGCATCATAGTCGCAACTACTTCGCCAAACCACAAAGGAGCACCGAAATGACCAACCCCCGTCCCTCGAACCACGCTATTACCGGCGCACTCTGCGCCGCTATCCTTGCCGGCTGCAGTGCCGGGTCGCAGTTCGCCCCGCCGGTCGGAACCGGCACTCTCTCACCGGACGCCTCGCATCAGGGCGCCGTCCGACCGCTCGCACCGATGCACGCTTCCCAGAATGGTCGGGGTGTCTCGCCCGACTGGGTCATGTGGACCGGCTGCACGCTCCACAATGGGAAACTCACTTGGTACTTCATCAACCGATACGGTGAGTGGCTTTGGCTCAAAACCGGCAAAGCTCCCGACAACGGCTCCACGCTCGGCGGATCGGCCACGGCGAGCCAACAATTCGACCTAGCGACGACCGCCGGTACCATCGAAGTCTATCGCAAGAATAAACTCGAAGCCACGCTGACGGGCCTCGGTGCCGTGGCCTCCGGAGTCGCGACGGACTCACGCGGCAACACGTTCGCGGCCGTGAACCTCGGCAGCGAAGCCGCCGTTGAAGAGTTCGCGTCCGGAGCAACGTCGCCCACCGCAACGTACGCGGATCCGAACCTCGAGAGCCTTAGCAGCCTCGCGGTCGACAAAGCCGGCCACGTCTACGTCGAAGGCCAAAGCATCAATGGCGGTATCGAAGTCGACGAGATGATCGGCAGCGGCAACTTCCGTTCGCTGGCAGCGCCCGGAACGCTCGGCGCAACGGCGGGAGGCCTGCGCATGCAGAGCCACGGCAAGACCGACTATGCCTGGATCAACGATCTCGGCAACGCCAGCGTCCCTGCCAACATCGCTCGCTACGAGTTCGACGGCAAGTCGCTGGTCAAACAGGGTTCGTTCGGGTACAGCGGCAGCAACGGCGCAATCGCCGTAGATCCCAGCGGCAAGAACACGGCCGACGTGTACGCGGTGAACAACGTTGCACAAGGCTCGCAATACTCGGTAACCGTCGTAGAGTACGCCTTCCCGAGCGGGAACGTGGTGTCGCAATCTCCGGCCCTGAGTGCAAGCCAGCCCAGCAGCGGCCTTTGGGTCAGATAGGGTCGCGTCGCGATTTACCAATCACAGCCGAGCACCGCGACGATCGATGTGGGCGAGCCCTTAACGGGGGCTCGCCCACTCTTACACAGCGGCGGCTGGCTCAAAATAGATCTCTCGGCCGAACGGTGGCTAGAGGATGGGTTCCGCATTGCCCGGCAGGGAGGCTAAACGCGACGCCCTGCGCTCCTTCAGTTAACCGGCAGAGCCGGCGGCAAGCTCGACCGCCTGCACTCTCGTCATCTCCGCGCCCCGGCGCATGACGGCGTCAACGTCGACGGACGTGCGGCCGAGCGCCGCGATGAGTATCTCATGGCTACTTCGTTCGGTCGTCTCGCGCTCGTAACCCGAGCTCGAATAGCCGGCTTCGACGAAGCCGGCGAGCATGGCCGCGCGTTCGACGTCATTTCGGCAGGCGAGGGCCGCCGCGAGATGCTCGAGCGCGTGCAGAACGCGTTCGGTTCGGTGAGTCTTTAGTGCGAGCACGACTGCATCGCGAGCAGTCGCTTCCGCTTCCGTGAAGTCGCCCAGACGGAGCAAGTACCCCGCGCGATTACAGGTGAATACCGATTCGCGCTCCGGATCCTCGGTCTCCGTCGCGACTGGAATCGCTTCGTCGACGATCTCGAGGGCTCGCTCGGCGTGACCGGCGGCAAACTCGAGCTCGGCTAAATCTCCGGAGAGCCCCCAAGCCTCGCGCTCGGCTTTGCGCAAGGTGAATATTCGAATCGCCTCCTCGATACAGGCGCGCGCTTCGTCGAACCGGCGCAACTCTACAAGCATCCAGGAACGATGCTGAAGAGCCCAGGCGAACGGCAGATTCGATGGGGTAGGGCCAAGACGCAAGAGCTCACAGGCTCGATCGTTTGTGGCAAGAGCGTCATCGAATCTCCCGATCGTATAGAGCGCGACGGCGCGGCGCGTATATGCAGTTGCACAGAGGCGGGCGTCTCCAATACGATTTGAAAGTTCGATGGCTCGCTCCGATGCGTTCAAGCGCGCGTTCGCATCGCTGGAGAGCCGCGCGAGGCCGGCCCACAACCGCGCCGCCACTTCAAGATTGTCGTCTTCACGGACGCGCTCCAGCGACCGTTCGACCCAACGACAACCCTCTTCGGCGAATCCGTACCAGTAGAAGAGCTCCGGTATGCGGCACGCGATTTCACTGCCAAGTTCGAACTCGCCCGCTGCGTCACACCAGTGCAATGCGGCTCGAATATTCTCTAAGTCGGCAAATAACGGAGCGAGCCGCGTGCTCGCGCCCTCGATATCGATCCGCTCTTCCGCCTTTCGCAGCAGCTCTGCAACCCAACGCGCGTGCCCTAACCCGAGCGACGCGCCTTCGCTCGTGCCTATAACCTCACGTGCGAATTCGCGCGTCGATTCCAAAAGTCTGTACCGTACGGCTTCCGCACGGGCATCTCTTACGACCAGCGATTTTTCGACGAGCGACGCGAGGCTTGGCAAGACCGCCGGCTCTCCGCCGCCGCAGACGCACTCGGCGGCCTCGAGGGACCAGCCCCCCGCGAATACGCTCAGCCTTCGCAGCAAGAGCTGCTCCCGCGGCGCGAGCAGATCGTAGCTCCAAGCGATAAGCGCGCGCATCGTTTGCTGCCTCGTCGGCGCCGCTCGATCCCCGCCCGACAACAGTTCGAAGCGGTGATTCAGCCGACTCTCCACCGTCGCTACCCCTAGCGCACGCACCCGAGCCGCGGCCAATTCGATCGCGAGCGGGATGCCGTCGAGTCGCCGCACGATCCTTGCAACGACCGCGCAATCGCGGTCGCACAAGGTGAATCCCGGGTTTCGGCTCGACGCCCGCTCGCAAAAAAGTTCAACGGCAGAATAGCGCATCGCCGCTTCCAGCGTTAAAGCGGCGTCTTTCGGCGGAAAGTCAAGTGCCGGGATTTCAAAGACTGCTTCGCCGTCCGTTCCGAGAGGCTCGCGGCTGGTCGCCAAGATGCGCGAATCTCCCCCCCCGTCGCAGCACGGTGCGCGCAAGTTGCGCGACCGGATCCAGCAGGTGTTCGCAGTTGTCGAGAATGAGCAGCGCGCGGCGGTCGTGCAGGAACTCGGCCAAGGATTCGGGCGTCGGCATTTGTGCTGGAGAAACTCCTAAAACGGAGGCGACGGCGGGCATCACCGCTGAAGGCCCGGAGAGCGCACCGAGATCGACAAACCACCCACCGTCAGGAAAGCGCGAGCGCTGCTCTGTCGCGACCTCGATCGCAGCTCTAGTCTTTCCCACTCCTCCGGGGCCGACGAGCGTTACCAGGCGATGGCTCCCGAGCAGCACCGCCGTTGCCGCAACCTCCTTCGCGCGGCCGATAAGACGTGTGGGGGGCGATGGAAGATTTTCGGCCAAAGCGCCTCCCGGCCTCACCTTGGCTCGTGGCTTGCGCGTTCTCGCGGCTTCCGCTAAGGCCGCAAGCTGGCAGCGCTCTTCCGGCGTTGCGTTGAGCGCGGCTAAAAGTTGCTCGACGGTCTCTCGATACGGCGCGCGCCGTGCTCCAACTTCGAGCGACGCGACAGCCTTGGCGCTAATGCGCGCTCGTTCCGCGAGCGCCTCTTGCGAGAGGCCCGCCGCCGTGCGAAGATGCCGAAGAACCTCTCCGAATGTCACTGCCTGCGTAGGTTAGAGCGGGGGTAGTCAAAATCCGCGCGAGATGCTATATTCAGTCCTGCCCATGCTGGTGCGATTACTTCGCCCTGCCTCGTTCGCTGTAGCGTGCATCGCGGCGGCGGCCTGCGCCGCGTCACCCTTGGCTTCTCCGTACGCGAAGGGTGCAGCATTTCGAGCGCCATCCTCTTCGCGACCGCTGACGAATGGTTCGAAGACCGTAGTTGTATCCGACCCGTCGCAGAACGACGTCGTTATCTGTGGGCCGGGCAGCCCGTGCAACGATTGCAAGACGATCGGGAGCGGCCTAAATCTTCCAATGGGTGTTGCCACGAGTTCGGGCGGTCCACCCGCGGCGTCGACACTCGATTACGTCGCCGACTCCGGCAATCAGCGCGTTGTAGTCTTCACAAATGAATGCGAGACCGTGCGAGTACTCGACGACACCGGGTATTTCCCTTCCGATGTCGCGGTGGCAGAAAACGGTACGGTTGCAGTAACGAACTTCTGCGCGGCACCGTCTTGCACGGGACCCGGTAATATTTCGTTTTATGCTCCTGGGTCCACAAGTGTAACCAGAGTGGCCAAGGGCTTGATGTCCCAATATTCCTATGGGGATTTCGACAAGCACGGCAACTTCTACAACGACGGATTCTCCGGCAGCACCGTCGAGGTTGGCGTCGTCCCCCACGGTTCGACGAGCGACAAGGCAACAGGCATCTCCGGCATCGAATACCCGGGCGGCATTCAGGTAGCGCGCAACGGCACCATCAACATTGACGATCAAGACTGCGCCTGCATTCAGATCTTCAACGGAAGCCATCACGTCGGAACCGTCACCCTTCCCGGCGTGGTGAGGCCGGTTGCATTTGCGCTCGATAAGAAAAACAAGCACCTTTGGGTAACGGACGTGTCATCGAAAACGGCCGACGAATTCTCGTATCCGAAGGGCGGCAAGATCCTCTATCAGTTTAGCGGATTTTACGAGCCGATCGGCGTCGGCGTCATACCGCCGGACAAACCGTAAGGTCGTCGTACTAGAACAAGGCAAAGCATGGCGCTTCTCGATGGGCCGTCTTATATCGCGAACGAACGACCCTCCGAATGCCTCACTAAAGTTTAAAGGAAAACGAGGCCCGTGGAAACGGACCTCGTTTTTCGCGATTCGGCTTACTTGTCGGAAGGCGTGTAGGCCGCGCCGTGGCAACCGCCGGCGCATTCTTCGCCAGCCGCGCGGATCTTGACCGTATTGGATTTCGTGATCTCGTCTAGCCAGCCGTACGCGTCGCCGATGATCATCTTGGAGTCCTTGCGGTTAAAGCCGCCCGAGACCGGATCGCCCTCGCCCGCCGAAGGGGTCTGCGTCGGGCCGAGCGTCCGCAGCGGCACGCCCGTCCACGGCAACGCATACTGCGTTACCGTACGCGAAATCTGGTCGAGGACGTTGAGCACTTTGCCGTGGTTCGAAATGGTCACACCGCCAAAAGTTCCGATCGAACCGGGAGGAAGCAGCACGGTTTGCGCGCCGGACGGACTCGTCGCGTTTGCGTACTCCGCCAAGCCGTAGCCGCACGTGTACGGGGAAGCGTTCTCGCATCCGTTGTACGTGTAGTAAACGTTATCCGAGGCGTCTGCGTCGAAATATCCCGAGCCGTTGAGCGTGATGCCGGGGAGGTTAAACGGATTGACCGTCGGCTGGTCTGACGAGTGGCCTGTTTTCCAGTATTCGAGACCGCCGCCGTTTACCGAGTTGCAGTTGTAGAGGCCGTCGCAGGATACGTAGTAACTGAGGCCGACGAACACGTGCGTTGCGTTCTCGGCTTGGTCCACCGTGCCGCTGAAGAATACAGCGCAGAGACTGGGCGCGATATTGCTCGGGCAGCCGGCCAAATACGTGGTGAGGAGCTTCCCGCTGCCGTCGTACTCCTGCGCGGAGCCCGATTCGAACGTCGCATTGAGCTGGCACGCAAGCCAGACGTTTCGCTGGTGGTCGACCTTGACCGTTTCCGCGTCGTAGCAGCTGTTCTTTGACGTGTCGACCGCTACGACCGCTTGGTGACGGCTATCCACTCCGATGAGATAGTTGAAACCCGTGTTCGACAGCCACATCGCCGGAGCGCCGCCGCTGTGAACGTGGAACGCCGGACGACTTCCGCTCGTAGCGCTTTTATAATCCCACTTCGCCGCGGCGGGAGTGACCGGCGAGACGATCTTGCCCTCTGCTTGAAGCTTCAACAGCTCTTTCGGGCCGGCGAACTTGCGCGTCGGGTACGTCCAGTGCGGGGCACCGGTATGCTGGACCATCGATTGCCCTGCCGTTGCAGAGCTGGGGAGTGAGTTCGCTCCCTGAGACGAGGAACAACCGGCGAACAACGTGCCCGCTAAGGCAACGCAAATCACCGGCACTTTTCCAGTGTGCATTTTTGTAAAACGTTCTCCTGTATGAAGTAGCCGCACACGGTGTCGCGGCGTAGATGTTTTGGCGGCGCGCACGTTTCAGCGTTGCGTGCGGCCCAATCCTCTTTACGAAAAAAAACGCTATTCTGTTGCTTGCAATGCCACGCGTACCGAGAGAACGTTTCTAAACCATCACTGTTCGGCAGCGACTATTGTCTGCAGTTGGCAGGTTGCAAAACCGAACGGTCTTAGTGCGGCATAGGTACGTTGTTTCTGCAAGGTAAGCGCGACTCAGCGAAGCGCGCCGGCTCCATCTCGAACGGTTTGCCGTAGTGTCCGAGTAGGCTACGACTTGCTTGGCGTTCCTTAGAAATGCCGGAAATGGCGTGACGAGTGTAATCGAGCGGTCGCCGCCACGGTCGAACATCTTTACCGTGGCGAGACGGCCCGGGCGAGGGTTGGTGGCTTGCGCGGCCTTCACACGACGGAGAGCCGCAACGGTCGCGCAGCAACCCGGCGCAACGCTACCCAGGTCTAACGGGGAACCGCTGGCCCCCGTCGAAGCGTTTGGTTCTTGCCCAAACTTGTTCGGAGGTGATCAGTGAGTCGACATTTTTGCCAGGCGCTTTGTGTCGGCGTGGCGACCGCATTTCTGGCCGGATGCGGCGGATCGCAGCCGCCGATCAGCGCTCTTAACACCGGTGGCATTTCAAGCCGGTCCCATCGTGCCGACGCATTGCTATCGCGAGCGAAACGTGGGACTGGCCCAAGCGGATATATCTCCAACGTTATCGTCATCATTCAAGAAAATCGCAGCTTCGAAAACTTCTTTGCCGGCTATCCCGGCGCGAACGCGCCGACATACGGCTGCGGTCTGCCGACCAACGGCAAGCGATCGAACGCGCCGAAGCGGCAGACAAGCACTGGCTGTCCGGTAGGCGATCAGGTCATCCCGCTGCATCAGGTCACCTTCGAAAAGGAGCCGAATCTTTCACACCTCTTCGAAGCGGGTATCATCGATTGGAATAATGGCAACATGGACGGCTTCACGAACTGGGGCCGTGGCGCGCACCTGCACGATGCCGCCTACGCCTACATCGAGCCCTCGGAAGTCGCGCCGTATTGGACCATGGCGCAGCAATACGTCTTGGCCGACAATATGTTCCCGACCGAATTCGGCCCTAGCTGGACGGGCCACCTAACGTTGGTTGCCGGCACCGACAGCCTCAGCTCGGACGTTGCGTTAGCCGATTTCGCGACCGGCAGCCATAGTAATTGCAAGGCCGCGGCCGGCACGCACACGACGGTCGTGAATTCAGAACGAGTGGTCCAGCACGGTACCGGACCTTACCCATGCCTCGACCAGTTCAACACAATGGCGCAAGTGCTCGACGCCGCATCGGTCTCATGGAAGTATTACGCCAATCGAAGGACCAGGTCGTCCATTTGGTCTCCGTTTGCCGCGATCAAATACGTCTACGAGGGTGCCGATTGGGACAACAACGTCGTCGTACCGCAGACGCGCGTGCTGACCGACATTGCACAGGGCAAGCTTGCATCGGTCAGTTGGGTTACGCCGAGTCACCGCGATTCAGACCATCCTGGAGCGCACGACGACGATGGCCCTTCGTGGGTGAGCTCCATCGTGAATGCCGTCGGCCAAAGTTCTTACTGGAACTCGACGGCCATCATCGTGACCTGGGACGACTGGGGCGGCTTTTACGATAACGCGGCGCCACCGCAGCTCGATTTCCGCGGGTTGGGCATCAGAGTACCGTGCTTGATCATCTCGCCGTACGCAAAAAAGGGCGTCGTCGTCCACACGCAATACGAGTACGGCAGCATTCTCAAGTTCATCCGCGAGGTGTTCGCGTTGCCGCCAATCGGTTCGCCCTCGCAGGGGTACACCGACGAGCGCGCCAACAGCCTTTCGGACAGCTTCAACTTCACCAAGGCGCCCCGCCGTTTCCATCCGATCCATTCCAAATATCCGATCCAGCGTTTCTTGAACGAACGGCCGTCAAGCGAACCGGTCGACGAGGAATGAGGTAGCCCCTCAAGGTCCGTCGACCTGGAGATAGACCGGGCACGTATCGGCCGACCGCAGATATCGCGTGGCAAATAGGTTGACGCAATCCCGCATGTGGCTTCCGTTCGCAATCGCGATGTTTGCGATGACGGCGTGCGGCCGGCCGACGACGCCGGCGGTCGGCTCGTTTGCCGCCGTGCGCCGGCCGGCCGCACCCGCACGAGGGTGCCATCCGATCTTCTATCCGCCGCGCGGCGCGCCGCGACCGGAGCGCGCCAAGCTAAACGGTCCGGGCCTCGTGCTTGGCGGGGGTGGGACCGATGTGGATGCGGAGTTCGTGTGGATACACGACACGATCGTTGGCAGTTCGGCGAAGCGCGGCGGCGATCTCGTCGTGTTGCGCGCCACCGGCAATAACGATTATGACCGCTACATCTACCGTCTCGGCCCTTACCATTCCGTGCGGACGTTACTGATTCCGACCTGCTCCGATGCGAAGACACTGAAAGCCGCAGCGCGCATCGTCGAACGCTCGGGTGCCATCTTCTTTGCCGGCGGAAATCAAGCCGATTATGTAGTGTGGAAAGATACGCCGATTCAAAACGCGGTTCACGGCGTCTACGCCCGCGGAGGCGTGGTGGGTGGTACCAGCGCGGGCGAGGCGATCTTGGGTGCGTACGTTTTCGATGCGGTAGCCGAAGGCGACCGCGATACCACGACTGCAAACGCCGTCCGCCACCCGTGGGAACGGATCATCAGCTTCACCTATAACTTCTTGAAGTTTCCGGCACTCGCCGATGCCATCACCGATCAGCACTTCGTCACGCGCAACCGCTTCGGCCGCACCGCCGTGTTCATGGCTCGGCAGATCGCCGAAGGAAAGGTCCGGCAGCGAAAGCAGCTGGTGCTGGGCGTTGCCGTGGACGAGGCCAGCGCCATCGTCGTTGATAAACGCGGCATCGGAACGCTTCTTCTGCAAGGCAAAGGCGGCTCGGCGTTCTTTATTCGCGGAGGCGCGGCGAGGCAGATCGTGCGAGGCCGGCCGTTCGTCTCGGGAAAGCTCACCGTGACGAAGCTCGGCGCGCAAGGGGACACGTTCGATTTCAGGACGTGGTGCGGGCGCGAGTCCACTTACTACGTGCGCGTCGACGGCACGCAGCCGAACCGCTTGATGTACGATCCAAGGAATCCATACCGGCCACCGGCGAGCAAGTGGATACCAAAATGCTAGCTAATAATAACTCGCCGGGAGCGACTCGGTCGTCACCAGTGCGTTCCTCTTAAAGTGGGGGCGGTCGTGTGAGAGCACGTAGGCCGAAACATCGTATGCTTCTTTGAGTGAGAGAGAGCCGGCCGCGCCCTTGGGCATGTTGAATTTAACCCATCCGGTGATAACGTTGAGGTGCGTCATTCCCGCCCCGTCATTGAACGACGTCGGGCCCCACAATGGTGGAAACGTTCCGCTTATCCCGGCTCCGCTGGTCTGATGGCATTCCGCGCATTTTTGGCGATAGATGCTCTTGCCGCGAGCAACGTCGGGCCTCGCCGAAGGCAGCTCAACGGTGAAACTGCTTTGGGAGCCCGAAGCGGATAGGATGGCTCTTCCGCGCGAAAGCCACGCGATATAGGCGACGAGTGAAACCATCGGTTTGCTCGCGTATTTTGGTGGGTGCCCGTTCATGCTGTAGAGGAAACACTCCGCTATTCGGTCTTCCAGCGTAATGACGCGTTTCGCGCGCTCGTTCCATTGCGGGAAACTCGCAAGCGCACCCGCTAGACTGCCGCCACGCGGTACCGTACCTCCCGCGATGTGGCACGCCGCGCACGACATGTCTGCCCGAACGAGTCCCCTCGTCTCAGCCGGCGTATTGGTGAGGATAGCGTAACCGTTGCGGATCGCTCGGCCCACCGGACCCGTCGGCAACGCATCCGGATTATAGAGCCCAGATCCGTTCGCGGCCGATCCCGCCTTGTCGCCGGAGCAGGCCGCGACGCTTAGCACTATTGCGACGAAGAGGACGCATATTCGCACCGCCCAGGACGTTCTACGGATCTTTTGGAGCACTTAACGCCTGCACTTCTATGAATACTTCTTTGACCATGGGAAACTTGTCGCGAATCGCCCCTTCGATGCCTTGAATCGCCTCCGGCATGTCCTTGATGACGACGCTGCGTTCGAGACGAAGGTCGAGATTCAGAAGTAGGTTCCCGGGCGACATCTGCGCGGAGAGGATGCGGTGAACGGATGCGATTCGCGGATCCGCCGCCAGCAACGCGCGAATTCCATTGAGAATTTCTTCGTCACCGCTTTCGCCGACGAGCAGGCTTCGCGTTCTGTTCATTAGGAACAAGGCGGTTGCGACGAGCAGCAGCCCAATGAGCAGCGACGCGATCGCGTCTAAGTGCATAGCGGGAAAAACGGTAGCGAACGCCGTCCCGACGACGAGCGCAATAAGCAGGCCTATAATCGCGGCGGTATCTTCGAACAGCACCACGAACAGGCTCGGGTCTTTGCTTCGTCCGGCTGCGGCAAAGGGCCACATTCCCGGGTACTCCTTAGATATGCCGCGATAGGCGACAGCCCACGATACACCCTCAAAAACCAGCGCGATGCCGAGAACGACGTAGTTGACTAGAACGTTTTGCAGCTGGTGCGGCTCGTAAAACCGGCTAACGCCTTCGCTTATCGCGGCAACCCCGCCGGCTCCAAAGACAACGACGGCTACTACCAGCGACCAAAAATAGATCTCGCGACCGTAGCCGAACGGGTGGCGCTCGTCGGCGGGCTTGGCGGAACGGTGCAACCCCACCAGCAATAGCGCCGAGTTGCCCGCGTCGACGCTGGAGTGAATCGCCTCAGCCGTCATCGCCGCGCTTCCCGTCAAAGCGCTGGCGACATACTTAGCAGCTGCGATGCCTACGTTTACCAGGACGGCGACTACGACGGTTCGTGGCGACTCGGACACTTAGGACCGTCTTTTACTTGCCGAGAATCTAATCCCTCGGGACGCGGGTACTAGGTTGCCATTAGTTCGTATCGACCGGCATATTGGAAGGCTTCTCGTGCAGGAAGTACGATTTCGAGTACTGCGCCTCGATCGGCTTGAACCTTCGCGCCGGCTTCTTGAAGTTGAAAACGTCGCCGATGCTCGTCGCGCGGCTGTCACTCGTTCCCAAGCTTCCCAAGCCGAACGTGTCCTCGACGAATTTCAAAATGCTGCCGAACTCGTACTGCGTATGCGAAACGTAGCCGGCCTTGGCATATGGCGATACCACGATCATCGGGACGCGGAAGCCCAGACCGGTGTAGTCCAACTGCGGAGGCGCAACGTGGTCGTAAAACCCACCCCAGTCGTCCCACACGACGACGATCGCGGTCGAATTCCAATACGGGCTCTGCCCTACCGCATTCACGATTTGGGCCACCCACGACGGTCCCGTGTCTTTTTTGATGCCCCAGTTCTGCTGGGCGGGGTGGTCGGAGTTTTGACCGTCCGGAACTATCCACGAAACCGCCGGCAGCGTTCCGGAGGAGATATCGGTAAAAACGTTCGTCTCGGGCCACGTTACGTTGGTGCCCCATTCCGATCCGTTGCGAACCTGCTGTATAGCGTCGAATGCGTTCCAGATGTCGCCTCCGTGCGTTTTAATGCTCGGCGTGTAGTACTTCCACGAAACGCTTTTTGCGTCCAAGAGATCGCGCATGGTCTGAAACGTAAAGCACGGGAAGGGACCTTCCAAGTAGAGATACTGCTGCGTGTCGGTGAGAAGTGACGTCGTTATACCCGGCGCCGCGTCGCAACCCCACGGACCGTGTTGCGGAAAATCGATCAAACTCTCGTACGAGTTGATCTTGGTATCTCCGCGAATCAAGTCAAGGTGGGCCGTAAAGCTCCCGCTCGCCTGGGTTGGAAACATGTGGTCGGCGAGCACGTATTGTTTGGCCATCGACCAGTACGGCTTGATCTGCGACGGCTTAACGTACTGATAGGCGCAGGTGCACTGGTGTTCGTTGACCCAAACCAGATCGAATCCGTCCATCTTGCCTTTGTCATAATCGGTGACGAAAGCAGGCCAGCTGTTGTTCAGAACCATTTTGCTCTCAAGCTTGCGGGCCTTGAGCTCTATCGTCGTGCCGTTATGGATCTTGCCGGTAGTCGTCCCTTCGGCTCCAGGAAACGTTGCAAAGAGATTGTCGAAACTTCGATTCTCCTGAATGACGATGATGACGTGGGAAATTGGAGTACTCGACGAGGATCGCGAGACCGCTGCGTTCGAGCTCGCCGATCTCGCAGGCGGCAGCGCATTGCCCGGGTGAGAAGTCCCTTGAGTGCAGGCGCCGAGGCCTAATACGACGCAGGCACCGTAAGCCGAGCAAATCCAGCGCATCATCACGATATCCCCTTGTTTGGTGCAATCGTTACACTACAGAATCGGGGTGGTTCGCCCCCTCGGATGGTGCGACGGATGGAAGAAAATTGAGCCTAAAGGCTCATGGGACCGAGCCTACTGCACTTCTTTGGGGTTAGGACCGTAGCGATTGGATCCGCGTTCGCCGTCTTGGATCGTGAACGCTACGATGACGAGAGCGAGCAAGAACGCGGGGATGGCAAAGATCAACGCGTAGTCCGGAAATGCGTTAGAGAATGCCATGAACGCGCCCGCCAAAAACGCGCCGAAAACCCACCAGCCGCTTCTTCCCGTGTCGTGCAGTCTCCTTACGAGAACGCCCAACGAAGGCAGCAGCGCCGCAAGGTAATAAATAACGATTGGCCACTGGGCCGGCTTCAAAGCTGCCGCGATTACCGCTAGCGCGATCGTGACGATCCCGTTAAATAAGACGAAGAACCAATACTCGCTCCGAGTAGCGCGACCGGAGAAGACGGCGTATTTCTTAAAGGCTTCGGTGTAGTATTTCAATATTCAGCCGAACTGAACGCCGAGCATCGAGATCGATCCGCCATCGATGCCTTCGACGGGATACGCTACTTCTTCACCCTCGCCGCGCGCACCGAGCGCATAGAGGAATGGCAAATAATGGTCGGGCGTCGGAATTGACAGAAGCGCGTCGTCCCCCAATCTTGCATACTCTACGAGCGGCGCGTCGTCGCCGGAGTCGAGGAGTCGGCGTACTTCCGCTTCGAAACGTAGCGCCCACGAGTACGGGCCGGTCTCGTGGCGTCCCCACGCATATGCCTCGAGGTTGTGAATGAGATTGCCGCTGGCGAGCAGCAGAACGCCCTCGTCGCGCAGCGGGCGCAGCCGCTTGCCTAGCTCGTAGTGAAACCACGCCGGCTGCGTCTCGTCGATGGCGAGCTGGACGACCGGAACGTCGGCCTTCGGATACATGTGCACCAATATCGACCACGCTCCGTGATCGAGTCCCCAACTCTCGTCGCGGCCGACGGTAACCGGCGCCAGGGCAGCGGCAACGCGACCGGCAAACTCAGGATCCCCCGGCGCCGGATACTCCACCTCGAAGAGCGCCCGCGGAAAACCGCCGAAGTCGTGGATGGTGCGGGGCCGCGCCATCGCCGTCACCGCCGTTTGCGGGGCGCGCCAATGCGCCGAAATGCAAAGAATGACGCGCGGACGGCGGATCGACTCGCCCAGCGATGCCCACGCGCGCGAATACTCGTTCTCCCGCAGCGCGTTAAGCGGGTTGCCGTGACCGATGAAGAGTGCCGGCAGTGCCGCCTTAGCCACGAGCCCGCCTCGCGTCGAACGTGGTCTGCGCGCGCTTGACCTCGTCGATGTGATCGTGCGCCCACTGCGTCAGCGAACCGAGCGGGCCGCAGAGCGTGCGCCCCAAGAGCGTGAGCTCGTATTCGACGCGCGGCGGAACCTCCGGATAGATGGTGCGCTTCACCAGCCCGTCGCGCTCGAGATCGCGCAGCGTTTGGGTCAGCATCTTCTGGGAGATCCCCCCGATCATGCGGCGCAATTCGTTGAATCGGCGCAGCTCGGACTGCGCCAGGATACCGATGATGAGCGCGGTCCACTTGTCGGCGATCCGCTCCAGGATCAGCCGCGAAGGGCAGTCTCGTTGGTTGTAGACCTCGGCGTCCGAGGGCACGTAGGGGAGTTTAGTGGTTACCATTGGGTTCCTAGGATACTTTAGAGTGCGTACTTGAATGTTGCCTGCTGGTATGTAAAAGTTACTAGCACAACGTTATCACACTTCTATTCCACAAGCAACCATCAAGGAGCCCAGTTCACCGCATGACGACCACCGCCACTCAACAACAAACGAGCGTCTACTCGCTCGACCGCGCTCACACGACCATCGAATTCGTGGTGCGCCACCTCATGATAACCAAAGTCCGCGGCCGCTTCACCAACTTCGACGGCCGAATCGAAGTAGCGCCGGGCAGCGATCTTCCCCAAGCGATCGCGGCGCGAATCGAGGCCGCTTCCATAGATACGCGCGAAGAGCAGCGCGACGCGCACTTGCGATCGGCCGATTTTTTCGACGTCGAGAAATATCCGGAGCTGACGTTCGAGAGCACCCGCATCCAAGGAGCCCCGGACGAGTTTACGGTCCACGGGAACCTTACGATCCACGGCATCACACGCGAGGTCGCTCTAACGGGCACCTTCGAAGGGCGTACCAGCGATCCGTGGGGCGGAACGCGCGTCGGTTATGCCGCGCACACCACGGTCAATCGTAAAGACTTCGGGCTTGCCTGGAACGCCGCACTCGAAACCGGCGGTGTGGTCGTCGGAGACGAGGTTCGCATCGAGCTCAACGTCGAGGCTGTCCTGCAAACCTAACGACCAGATATCGTGGGCTAGAGCCGCGTCTTGGGCGTTACGGCGTCGCCCAGCACGCGGCCGCCCGCGTCACCTGGGATCGAGTAGAGTCGTTTTCCCGTCGAGTAGCTTACCACTGCCGTCTCGTTCCTGCCGAGGTCGTCCACGTAAAGTCGGTTGCCGCGCTTGTTCAGAACCAACGCCCAGGGGACGGAAAAGCCGCGGATCGTCCGCGACGGCGTCGTGGCGCCCGGCGCGAAGACATCGACCCCGTAGTCTGAATCGACGACTAGTAAATTTCCGGCCGAATCGAAGGCCAGTCCGCCCGCGTTGCCCACCGAGATGCCGGTGTTCGTCGCGCCGCAGCCGCTGCCCGCCGGATACTCGAAGACCGTTCCGGGGCCGTTAATCCCCGAGTCGAGCGCAAGCCAAAGATTATTTCTTGCGTCTACAGCAAGACCGTAAGAGGCCCCGGCCAAATCACAAACGAGCGACGGTTCGGTATGCCCGCGGCGAAACTCCACGAGCTGACCGTATAAGAAGGGGCTGACGTAGAGGTAGGTGGCAACGTAGAGGACGCCGTCCGAACCGATCGCTATCGAGTCTGCCTGAGAGTTCGCCTCGTACGTAATAGCCGGCGCGCCATCGTACGGAGGCCGGTAGACCGTCACCGTTCCACCGTCCCCGTTGGTTATATAAACGTTGCGGTGCCGGTCCGATCCCACGCCTTCACAGAACGATACACCATTCGTGATCCTTCCTACCGGCATCGACTCTTTACCGGCTTGCCTGAAGATGTTGATGCCGGCATTGGGATCGCAGACGAACAGCAGAGGCCCCGAAAGCCCGCGCGACTCCGGCCGGGCGCCGCCGGCGTGAGTGCCCATGATCGTCAATTGCCTTCCGCCCGCGATCGCTACGTTGGCGTTTGGCGCCGCCGGCGGTTCGACATGCGAACAACCGTCAATCGAGAGGGGTGCGGCCCCCGCGGCGATCGCTAAAACAAGACCGCGTATATCGCAGCTCCGCATGTTCCCGCCTTCTATTCGCCGGCCGTCGCGGCGAGCCCGAGGGCGCTCGAAGGCAAGCCGCGGACTGCGTTCAGCGCGGACAGCGCACCGTCGCCGCTTACCGCGTAAGCGCCGATGGATCGACTCTTTAGATCGAGCGCGAAAAGAAAGCGATCGCGCCCGCCCAGGGCGAGATCGGTCGGAGCCATTTTAGTGTGCGCGCTAATTCCGTCAGGCGTCGTCAGCGTCAAGTTACCGGACGGGTCGATAGCGTAGGCCGATATAGTAGCGCTGCCGGTGTTGGACGTGAAGGCAAACCGTCCGTTGCGAGTGATAACGACCCAACACGGGGCCGTGTTCTCGTCGGGGACCGACGCAGAGACCGGCGTTAGCGTGGCCGGCGGCGTCACTTGGTAGGACGAGGCCGCTCCGGCTCCCGATGCTCCACCAAAGGCTTCCGAAACCACCATCGTCTCCTTCTCGGGGACAAAAGCGAATCCAAACGGCGTCGTTCCCAGCGAAGAATGAACCGCCGGACCGTCGGGAATTCCGTGAGCGACGCTATACGTATCGATGTTATTCGTCGCCTTTTCCGTTACGACGAGTACCCGGCCGCTGCCGTCGAAGGCAATCTCGGCCGGGCCGACGCCGGTACCGCTCAACATCGCGATGGAATTGCGGATCGGGTGCAGATTTCCGTTTCGGTCGATTCGGAAGCCCGCAATCGTACTGCTCGCCTCGTTGAGAACGAAGAGCAAATCCCGATGCACCGTCAGACTCACGGGCTGCATGCCGCGAGACGCAACTCGCGCGACGAACTGCAGTAGATCGCCTGTAACTCGGAAACTGGTGATTTCGTTGCTGCCGGGATCGACGGCAAAGAGGAACCGGTCGTCGCCACTCATCGCGATCGAACCTTGAACCGTGCCCGCAACGGATGGATCGCCGAGGCCGCCCGTGTCGAAGCTGGCCGAATAACGGAGCCGCCCGCGGTGCGCGGCGAAGGCCAACACCCGATTGTGCCTCACACCGTTGCTCAAGGTGTATACGATGAGTGAGTGAGTTCGGCCGCTTGGGACGTTCACTGCCGCCACCTGGGCAGCCACGGGCGGTATACCCGATGAAGCGGTTCCACCGCCTGAACACGCCGTTACGAGCATTAGCGCCGACAAGAGCGGGAGCATAGGTCGCATGTTGTTTCTCCTCAATCAGCTTTTTTCCGGAGGTCTGAGGTCAGGGCGCGACGTGTACGCTCCTCGACGGCTCGTGGATGACTCCCGGTAAGCAGGGCACTCGCCGGAGCAGGCCTTCGCTTGCGCAAGCGATCGGCGCTCGTGCTCGCAGCAAACGGCACAAGTACAGGGCTTTTCGCGACGATTTCTAAAGAAATCGCGTGCGCGTTCTCTGGCCGGCGATCTCGATTTGCGTCCTGTCCGCCGTCATAGGATGCCGGCCGGCAACTTCGCCATCGGCGCTATTGCCGTACGACACGGCTGCTGGAGCCGGCACGCGACTTTGCCGGGGTAGGGTCGACAAGACCCTCGATCAGGTAGAGGCGTGCATTCAGCGTGCCTCGCTTTGGCAGCACCTCGCGCACTTTCAAAAAATCGCCGACGAGAATCCCGGGCCGAAGGGCCACGGGAATCGCGATACGGGCACGCCCGGTTACGCAGCCTCCGTCGCGTACGTCGCTAAGCTCATGCGCGACGCCGGCTACTCCGTCACGATCCAGCAGTACAACTACGAGAAGTCCGAGGTGGTCGGGACGCCCTCGTTCGGCAGCGCCGCGCATCCCTACGCCCTCGAGAACGATTGGTTCGTCGCACGCCGATCCGGCAGCGGTGGGTTCACCGCTGCTATCGCGCCACCGCGCGGCTCGAGTTCGGGCTGTTCGGCGCGCGATTTCGCCGGTTTCAACCGCGGCGACGTCGCCCTTCTCGAGGAGAACGCGGCGTGCACCTTCGACGACCAAGTGCGCAACGCAAGTGCCGCCGGGTCAGCTGCGGTCGTGCTATATGCATCGACCTCGGAGGAACCCGCCTACGAAGCGCGGCTGATGGACCTGGCCGGCATCCCGGTGATCGGCGTTACGAAACGGGATATCGGCGCCGAACTGCTTCACAGATACCGCTTGGGGGAATCGCCAACCGTGCACGTCGACGTCCGCACCCATCGCCGCAGCGACGTTGACTATAACGTGATTGCCGACTCGCCCCATGGCGATCCGCGGCACGTCGTCGTCGTTGACGCACACCTCGACGCAATCTACGGGGCCGGCATGCTCGACAACGCCTCGGGCTCGACGACGATTCTCGAAACGGCGCTCGACATGGCTAAGACCCATACTCGTAACCGGCTGCGCTACATTTGGTTCGGCGGCGAGGAGATCGCGTTGCTCGGATCGCGCTATTATACGAAACACCTGTCGCAAGCCGACCTACACCGCATTGCCTTCGACGTCGACGCGGACGTCACGGCCACGCCGAATTTCGACATCTTGGTTGCCGATCCGAAGTTCGCTAAGCGCGCAAAGCACTTCCCGCCTAACGTTATTCCCGAGTCCAAGGCCGGCAACGAGTATTTCGCCGATTTCTTCAAAAAGGGCGGCGTGGTGTCGCGCAACGCGCGCTTCGGAAACGATGGAACCGACTCGCTCTCGTTCGCACTGGCGGGCGTTCCGGACACCGGCATCCTCACCCAACAAGACTGCTGCAAGCGGCGTTGGGAGACAAACCTTTGGGGCGGCTACCGGGGGAACTACGAAGGCGCGATTCCGAGCTTCAACGGCGGCTGCGTCGACCATCCACATCGCTGGTGCGACAACCTCTCGAACAACGACCCGTTCGTGCTGGAGCTGACCACCAGGGCGGTCGCCTATGTGGTCTTCGAGCTCGCTAACCGGCGATTTCCCTGACGTCGTTCTTTTCGCCACTGGGTCGGCGGCATACCACGGATTGAACGGGAGCCGGTCGCGGGGCGCGCGAAAGCAGGCAAAATCGAGCACGTTTTGCGCGGCGAGTAGCATGGTACTCGGGACGGCCGGTCATGTACTCGCCCGTCCGCAGGGCGTAGACTATCCACATTCACCTTCCGTCTCGTCGTCACGATAGGAGTTTTTCGTGCCACTTTACATGGACGTCCACGATCACGTCGAGGGTTTAACCGCCGACGGCGTGGCCCACGCACACGAAGCCGACCTCAAGGTTCAAGAGAAGCACGGCGTCGAGTACTTGCGCTACTGGTTTGACGAGGGAACGGGCAAGGTCTTTTGCCTCGTCAAAGCGCCGTCGAGAGAAGCCGCCAGCGCGGTGCATCGCGAAGCGCACGGCCTGGTCGCCGACCACCTCATCGAGGTGCAAGAAGGCACGTAACGACATAGCGGCCCGGAGCGGCGCCGCTACGGAAAATCCTTGAACGACTGCTTGACCCGGTACTCGCTCTCCGGATAGCGCGAACGCAGGTTCGCCCACTGAATCAGCAACTCGTCGCTGTCGGGATCGCGGCGATACCGGGTCACGCCGAGATAGTATTGCGCCTCGGGTGCCGCACACGTAGTCGAGAAGCGTTTAAGCACGTCGACGTATGCGGCTTCAGCCTGTTCGAATCGTTTGAGGCGCAGGTAGGCCAGCGCGAACCCGCAGAGCGTGCGTGCGATAAACTCGCACGGCGGCAGAAATCCATCCCAGCGATAGAGTTCGTAGCCGTCGTGATTCAGAATGCGAACGTCCGGCGTCCAGATGTGATGGATGCCGTGCAAGAAGAGATTGTTCTCTCTCTTCGAGTTGTCGAACTGGACCGGAATGCTATGGGCCAGGATCGTTTCGGCGACTTCGGTTTGAGGATACGTCACGGTATCCAGCGCTAGGCATCCCCCTCAACCAGGGTTGAAGACGTCCAGAAAGACGAACTTCCGCTCTTTTGCGGCGCGCTCGAGCGCCGCCTCATAATCGGTCTCCCACGGAATGCCTGACATCACGCCCTCCTGCTTTGCGTCATGGTCGCGATATTCTATCGAGGAGCGGCGAATTCCATCGAGAACGTGCTCGTCATGAAATGGAATGCCGTTTGGCTTTTCACCATCGCGGCCGTGGCGACCGGCGCGGCCGCGCCGGCGGCGGCTCAACTTTCGACGCCTTCACCCAAACCGACGGCTACGCCGACGGCGACACCGAATCCGTATCGCCTCCTGCATTTCGGCACGCCGACGCTGGGCGGTACGCCGCCCGGCGGCATCGCCGTTTTCAACGGCTGGGTGGCCGTGATGCGTGACGGACGCGGCGCTCACGCCTGCATCTCGTTCAAAAACGAAGGCTCGCTAACGGCCACTCGCATCCTTCTCGAGTTCCTGATGATGAACCACGCCGGAGAGAAAGTCGCCACGCTGACCCTCGATCGCCGCGGCACGTTCTCTCCGAACGTCGAGATCCACGGATGGAAAGACTTGTCGAGCTGGCAGAGCGGCACCAATCGCGGTTACGACGAGAACTGCACGGGGTTGAAACAGAACGTGGCCGCCTTCCCGCTGCTCTCGGCGCGCATGGCGACTTATCGCATCAGCCGCGTCGAGTACTCGAACGGAACGGACTGGACGCCGGCCTCACCCTGAGCCAAACTACGGGCTGTCGCTCGCGCTGCGAGCGATCGAGCCGAGGGCGACGCCCAGCGAACCCAGTCCCAGCGCGGTATCGCGAATCGGTGAAACTAGGTCCTTTTTCTGTTCGAGCGCCGCGACCGTTTCCTCAACGCGACGGCGTTCCGACTCGATTCGGACTCGCCGGTCGGCCGGCGTTACGCTCGCGCGTGCCGGACGCAGCATCGCCGCCAGCGTCGAGCTCATCGGTTCTGCCGCGCGCGCCAGCGGCCGGCGCGCCATTGCGGCGATAACGAGCGCCAGCACTAAGCCCGCGGCGCCGACGATCAGCGCGGCGAGCCAGAGCGGCATCACGTAAGCGAGCGCGACAATCGCGCACGCCGCGAGGCTCGCCGTCGCCACCAGTGCCAGTGCCGCCGAAATCGCAAGCCCGAACATCGCTTCGATCGCCCGCGTCGCGCGGTCGCGGATCTCAACCTTGGCCAGCTCAGCCTCTTCGGCGATCAGCGCCGACAGTTCGCGATACAGACGCTGCAATAGCGCGCGAGAGCTCCGCGCTCGCAGTTCGTATGGCCTTGCGGCCGTCTCTTGAAAAGCCATGATTTTAATTTCCCCGCAGACGGGGCGCGTAAACGAGTCCGAGGGGTAAAAGAAGGCATGCCTGATACTAAGCGCTCGAAAGCATCGGAGAGCGGCGAAACGGTGCAGCTCACGGCCAGCGAGGAGCATGAGGTTCGTAAACGAACCGGCCTGCGCGCCGCCGTGGTCTTCGAATCGGTTCGCCGCGAAGGCGCGCGCGAACTCGGCCGGCCGCCGCTCTCGCTGGCTTTCTCCGGACTTGCCGCTGGATTATCGATGGGCTTCTCGCTAGTCGTGACGGGTTCGCTGCGCGCGTATCTGCCCGACGAGCCGTGGCGCCCGCTCGTCGAAAACTTCGGCTACACGGTCGGATTCGTCATCGTCGTTCTCGGGCGCCAACAGCTCTTTACGGAAAATACCGTTACCGCCGTATTGCCGTTGCTCGACGATCCCGACAAGGGAAAGACGTTGGTGAAAGTGGCCAAACTTTGGGCCATCGTGCTTGCCGCAAACCTCATTGGCTCGTCGATTTTTGCCTACGTTGCGGCGCATGGCTCTATCTTCCCCGAGCACGTCCAGGCGGCGTTCCTACAGCTAGCGCGCGAAACGGTCTCGCCGGGCTTCTGGGGAGTTCTGGAGCGCGCCATTTTTGCCGGCTGGTTGATCGCGCTCATGGTTTGGCTGCTTCCGGTCGCCGATACACAGAAACTGTGGGTCATCGTCATTATCACCTACATCGTCGGCGTTGGATCGTTCGCTCACGTCGTTGCCGGATCGGTCGAATCGCTCTACGGCGTCGCCGTCGGCGCCATCGCGCCACTGACTTATCTCACCGGTTTTCTCGTTCCGGTCTTCATCGGCAACACTATCGGCGGCATTCTTCTCGTCTCGCTGCTGAACTACGGTCAGGTCGCGCCGGAGTAAACGGCGGCGATGCCCGCTTGCCCGAGGCTGATCCCGCCATCGTTGGCGGGAACCCTTTGGTTGATCCAAAGCCGGTCGCCGAAGCGATGCGCGAGCAGCTCGATCAGCAGCGCGTTCTGAAAGACCCCGCCCGACGCGACGATCTGCTTTGGTTCGAGCATCTCGACGGCGCTCGCGATCGCGTCTGCGAGAGCGCAATGAAAGGCGCGCGCTATCTCGCCCACGTCGCGGCCGCGGCGGCGATCGGCGACGGCCCCGGCGAGCAGCGGGCGAAAGTCCAACCGCGCATCGACGACCGGAAATGGATAGCTATCGTGAGTCGCGGCCGACCAGGCGAGGTGCTCCACCCACATCGCCGCCTGCCCTTCGAACGTTATCGGACGCGTAAAGCCGAGCAGCGCGGCCACCGTGTCGAAGAGGCGGCCGACCGACGTCGTGGTAAACGTGCGGATGCCGCTCTGGGCTAACCGCTTCGCTTTGCTGTAACGCTCGGGGAAATCGAAGGGCGCTGCGGTGAGATCGGGCAGATCGTCGAGGTCGCTCAAAAAGCCGGCCGCCGCTTGCACCGGATAGCGGGCTGCAGCATCGCCGCCGGGCAGCTTAGCTTCACGTAGCGAAACTGCCCGAGTAAGCCCGTCGCGCAAACTCCCGGTAAAGATCTCTCCGCCCCAGATCGTTCCGTCGTCGCCGAAACCCGTTCCGTCGAATGCGATTCCGGTGACGCGCGTATCGAATGCCTCGCGTTCGACGAGTACGCTGGCCACGTGAGCGCGATGGTGCTGGACGGCTCGATGTTCGCCCGGGAGCGAGCGGGCGTACTGCGTCGATGCATATTCCGGGTGCGCGTCGTGGACGACGAGAAGCTCGTCCAACGGCACGTCGTACATCGTGCAGAGGTCGGCAATCGTCTCCTTGAAGGCCGCGAACGACCCGTAGTGGTCGAGGTCGCCGATGTGCTGGCTCGTAAATGCTTGCCCCTCGACGACCAGCGTGACGGCGTTCTTCAAATCGGCGCCCGTGCAAATCGTCGGACGGCGCGTTGGCAGCCGGGCGATTGCAGCCGGCGCTCCCCCGCGGGCGTGGCGCAGCACGACCGGGCCGTACGGACCCACGGCCGCCACGGAGTCGTCGACGCGGCGCGCGATCTCGCGCTCGCCGGCCAAAATGGCATCGGCAATTCCGGAGAGCCGCTCGAAAGCGTCGGAATCCACGTACGCGATTGGTTCGCTGGAGCGGTTCGCGCTGGTCATCACTAGCACGCTGGGCGCGCCCTGCCGGAAGAGCAGGTGATGCAGCGGCGCGTACGGCAGCATGACGCCGTAGTCACGGTTCTCCGGTGTGACGCCCTCTAACTCAACCTTTGCCGGAGCCAGCACGATCGGCCGCTGCACGGACTGCAAGAGGCGCTCGTGTTCCGGCGAGAGGTCGACCAAAGCTGCGGCCGATCTCAAATCGCTCGTCATCAACGCAAAGGGCCGCTCTTTTCGGTACTTGCGTTCGCGCAGCCGCGCTACCGCCTCAAACCGTGTCGCATCGCAAGCCAAATGGTAGCCGCCCAGACCTTTGATCGCTACGATCGCACCCTCGCGCAGCAGCCCTGCGGCGCGGGAAACCGCTGCGTCCCCGCGCTCCGTGACCCCGTCCACCCTCAAGTAGTACGACGGCCCGCAATTGGGACAGGCCACCGGTTGCGCGTGAAAGCGGCGGTCGAGCGGATCGTGATATTCGGCAGCACAGCGCTCGCACATCGGCCAGTCGCGCATCGTCGTCTGGGGACGATCGTACGGCAAACCTAAGATGATGCTAAAGCGCGGGCCGCAGTTGGTGCAGTTTATGTAGGGGTATCCGAAGCGGCGGTCGTCCGGGTCGCCCATCTCGCGCAAGCAATCCTCGCAGACCGGCAAGTCGGGAGAAACGCGCACCGTCGGGCGGCTCGTTCGCACGCTTTCACGAATGGTGAAATCGCCGAATCCCGACACGAGCGTCGGAACGATGTCGAGCGACGCGATGCGCGACGCGGCGGGTGCCTGCGATTCGATTGCACCGAGAAAACCGGGCAGCGCTGACGGCGCCCCCTCAATGTGTATCTCGACGCCGGTCTCGGCGTTAAGCACCCATCCGTGCAGACCGTGCGCGCGGGCGAGCCGATAGACAAACGGGCGGAAGCCGACGCCCTGCACGATCCCGGTGATGCGTACGTGCCGGGCCTCGATCACGTGTGTGCTGCCGTTACGTAACAGCCTTGGCCGTTCCATCCGACCTGTACGACCTGCCCGTCTTCGACGAGCACCGGGACGCGCACCGCACCACTGACGAGCGAGAAGAGACGACGGCGTGCGCCGGCGTCGGCCTCGACGTCGTACTCGACGAACGCCTTGCCGTCCCACTGCAGCTCGGAGCGCAGCTCGGCGGTATACGGACACGAACGCGTGCCATAAAGCTCAAGCCGCATCGCTGCCGAGTCCGTCCAAGGCCTCGCGTAAGACGTGATAGATGCTGCCTTGCACTTCCTGAATTCGTGGGATGTAGTCGCTGTGAACGACGATCGGAATGTCGGCCAACCCACGGCGAACGATCTCGCCGCCGTCGTATCCCAGCAGCGCAATGGTGAGCATTTCGCGTTTGCGCGCTTCCTCGAGCGCCGCGACGACGTTTTTCGATCCGCCGCTGGTCGAGAGCGCAATGGCAACGTCGTGCGGACGCGCTTGCGCGACGAGCTGACGGAGGAAGATGACCTCGGTGCCGACGTCGTTGGCAACGGCGGTAAGGATGGCCGGCTCGAGGGCCAGCGAAATGGCTGGAATCGGACGAGCGTCCCCTTCGGGAATCACGCAATCCAGCGCCCAATCCGTGGCATCGGTTGCCGAGCCTCCGTTACCGAAGAGGATGAGCTTGCCGCCGGACTGCAACTCGCGGGCCATTGCCCTTACGGCGCGCGCCATCGCAGAGGCCTGGCTCGCGACCACCTCTCCACGCAAGCGACGCGCATCTTGTGCCTTCATGAGGATCGAGGCGGCGACTTCGTCCACCAGCGAATCCTGCGATGCGCTTCGTTCCCCCAAAAACGGATAGAGAAAGCTCGACGCGCCGACGTCGTGCCCCATCTCGTCGTGCTCGAAAAAAACGTGCACGGTTTCGTATAGCGTGTGACAGAGAATCTCGATCATCTCTTGGTGCACGTGCGGATCGGTACTCGGAGCCGCTACGGCATAATCGGCCTTCTCTCCGGGTAGCGCAAACGTGAGCGCGCCCCGCTCGCGGGCCCGCTCGAGCACGCGCATAACCTCGGGATCGCCTTCGGGCGGCCCGAAGCCCATCACGATATCGTTCGGATCGAGCACCGCGTCGATCCACGGCGCGAAAGCCAAGCTCAAATCCATCGCCGGCAGCGCGCGCTTTCCGACGATGACGGGGTGAACGAACTCTACCGAGACGTGCTGCGCGTCGGTCGCGTAGGCGCCTCTTCCAAATGCCAGCAAACGGCCGCCGCGACGGAACCGCTCGAACGTCTGCCGGCAGGCCAAAGCCAGCGGCCGCGCTTGCTGCGGAAAGAACGTCTGGGATACGGCATCGCGCTCCGCGAAGCGCCGTCCGATCCATCGCTCCAGTTTCTGCAGCGACGGTTCGTGCGTCAGCATATGCGTGGAAGAGGGTCGCCGACGAGCATGTCGATGATGCGGCTTCCGCCGTAGCTCGTCACCGCCAGCACCGCTCGCGCCGGTTTCGACCTAACTTCACCGATGCAGACGGCACCTTCGCCGCCCGGTACGGCTTGCATCGCTGCCAGTGCCGCATCGGCGCTGCCGGGCGCGACGACGGCAAGAAGCTGACCTTCGTTTGCGATGTGCAGCGGATCGAGGCCGAGAATCTCACAGGCCCCGCGCACCTCGTCGCGTAGCGGAATCGCTTCTTCGAAGAGCGTTATGCCGAGTTCGGTCGCACGCACCAGCTCGTTGAGTGCGGTGGCCACGCCTCCGCGCGTCGGATCGCGCATCCAGTGCAGCGCGTCCCCGGCCGAATCGAGCAGCGCGTCGACGAATGGCGCGACCGAGCGGGTGTCCGAAGCCAAGTCGGCTTCGAGATCGAGTTCGCCGCGCGCGAGCAGAATGGTGATGCCGTGATCGCCGATGGGGCCCGAGAGCAGCACCCGATCGCCCTCGCGAACTCGCGCCGGTCCGAGATGCGCGCGCGCATCGACTTCGCCGAACCCGAACGTCGTGACGTACATTCCGTCGGCCATTCCGTGCTCGACGACTTTCGTGTCGCCGCCCACGATCGCAACCCCGGCACGCGCAGCCGCAGCGGCCATCGCCTCGACCTCGGCTCGCAGCGCCTCACCGGCGAGGCCGGCCTCGAGAATGAACGCCGCCATGAGGCCGAGCGGCGTTGCGCCGGAGACGGCCAAGTCGTTGACCGTTCCGTTGACGGCCAGCTCGCCGATCGACCCGCCGGGGAAGCGCAGCGGCTTGACGACGTAGGCGTCGGCGGTCGTCGCAATCCGTGACCCGTTAAAATCGGAGATTGCGGCGTCGGAGAGCGTCTCCAAAATCGGGTTGGAGAGCAACGGAACGAAAAGGCCTTCGACCAAACGCCGTGAGGCCTTGCCGCCGGCACCATGCGCCATTTCGATTTGACTGTCGCCGAAACGCACCCGCGGCGCGGGGCGTTCGATGGTATCCATGCCTAGGGCACCTCTAAGCCGTCACCGACTCGTTGAGGTGCACGTAGCGATAGTAGGCCGCGCAGGCGCCCTCGCTCGAGACCATCAGCGCGCCGATGGGATGCTCGGGATTGCACTCTTTTCCAAAAAGCTTGCACTGCGGCGGCTTGAGCACGCCCTTGAGCACCTCGCCGCACTGTGCAGCCTTCGGATCGGTGACGCGCACGCCAGGCACCTCGAACTGAACCTCCGAATCCCACTGCGCGTAGGTCTTGGAGACCTTCAGCGCCGACTGCGAGATGAATCCCAAGCCGCGCCACTCGAAATAGGGGCGGAGCTCGAAGGTTTCGCCGATTGCCGCCAGCGCCGGCAAGTTGCCTTCCCAGGGAACGATGCGGCGATACTGATTCTCGACGCGCGACTCTTTATCGCGCAGCTGCCGCAAGATCATCAGGATCGACTCGAGGATGTCGAGCGGCTCGAAGCCCGAGATGACGACTGGCTTGCCATAGTCGCGCGCGATGAACTCGTACGGCCGGCATCCGGTTACCGTCGAAACGTGTCCCGGCCCGACGAACGCGTCCAAACGCATGTCGGGCGAATCCAAAATCGCGCGAATCGCCGGAACGATCGTGACGTGATTGCAGAACACGGAGAAGTTGCGAATCCCCAGCGCCTTCGCGCGTGCCAGGGTCAGCGCGGTCGACGGGGCCGTGGTTTCGAAGCCGATGGCGAAGAAAAACACGTGCTTATCGGGCGTATTCTGCGCGATGCGCAGCGCGTCCAACGGCGAATAGACCATCCGGATGTCCACGCCGCGCGCCTTGAGCTCGAGCGGCGTTCCCCGCGTCCCGGGGACGCGCATCATATCGCCGAAGGCGGTCATGATCACGTCGCGCTGTTCGGCGATCGCCAGGCCGTCGTCGATGCGGCCCATCGGCAAGACGCAGACCGGACATCCCGGTCCGTGAATCAGCTCGACGTTGGGCGGCAGCAGATTCTTGAGGCCGTGCCGGTATATGGCGTGGGTATGGCCGCCGCAGACCTCCATGATCCGGTAGTGGCGATCGGAATCAGCCAGCCGAGCAATTTCGCGCGACACGTTGCGAATGAGGTGCGGGTCGCGAAACTCGTCGACGAACTTCATCTCACGATTCCCGTGGTGCCCGCGCGATCGCCACGCCGAAATGAACGAGTACGACGTCGCCGGTCGTAGCGTCGGGAACAAAATCCAACTCTACGACGCTCCGCCCACCATCTGCGCCGGCGCAAACCGCGCGGTTGCCGTCGCGTTCGAGGACCTGCAGCGCCAACGCAATATCGCCGCAGGTCGTGCAGCCTTTACTCGCGTTCGGCAAACGTATAACCCCGTATCTCGTCCATTGCGATCTCGTCTTCACCCAGCGCCGCGAGCATTCGCAGCTGATCGTGCGCCTGCGATTCCTCGATTTTGCTCATCGCAAATCCGACGTGGATCAAGACCCAATCCCCGGATTGCACGCCCTCATCCTCGAGGAGGCTGATGTTGACGTTGCGCCGCACGCCGGCCACGTCGACCTTCGCCAGCGCCGACTGTTCGGGCGAAATCTCGATTATGCGGCCGGGAATGGCCAAACACATGGCGGTCCTCTACCCCTTCTTACGCGCGACCATGCGCAGGCGCACGCGCACCAGCGGCTCGACGCTGAGCACGAGCAGGTTCATCGACTTCAATCCAAACTCGCGGACGTCGACGTTGATCTCGCCGGCGATCCGCACTGAATCGCCATCGCGCGAAGGCAACAGCTCGCCTTCGTAGCGGCGCGCCAAGCCGGCCAGCGTGATACTGCCCGCAGCGGTGTAGCGCCCGGGCAGCGCGGCCGCGCTCAGCTCGCGCAGCTCTCCGACGATCTTGGGAAACCGCTTGCTGTCGATGAGCTTCCACATCTCGCGGTCCTGAAGCTCGTTACCGGTGCGCAGGCTCTCGACCTTGAGCTCGACGTACATCCGCGGCGGCGGATCGACGGCCAGCGTTCCGTTCTCGTGCCATGCTGCCTCGACGTAGCCGGTCATCTCATTCGCTTTTCCGTATACCGGGAAGAGGGTCGAAGTCGCAAAGAACGTCAGCGACGAGTCGGTGCTCGCAACATCGAAGCGTTCGTAACTCGGCTTTTCTGCCATAACTTTCAATTGAACACGCCCGTCGCATCGCTCTTCGATAACCGTCACGCGCCCTTCCTCGCAACTAGCCGCAAGATCACGCGTAAGACGGGATCGACCTTGAGTACCAGCAAGCTCGGCGGTTTGAGGCCAAAGTCGCGGATATCGAGGCTGAACTCGCCTTCGACGGTAACAATTTCCCCGTCGTTTGCCATCGTAAACTCGCCGGCATAGGTGCGCGTGCGGCCCACCAGGGTGATCTCGCCGCTGGCTCGGTAACGCCCCGGTAGTGCGATCAAGTCAACGCTGCGAAGATCGCCGCTTGCCTTGGGGAATCTTCCCGCGTCGACCAGACGGCGCATCTCCCGATCCTGCATCGCGTTGCCGGACCGAACCTGGTCGAGGGGGAATTCGACGTGTACGATCGGGGCCGGGGCAGCGGCCACGCTGCCGTCGGAGTTCCAGCCGGTAACGACGTATCCGGTGAGCCCCGAGGCCGCCGCTCGCACGGCATGCAGCGTGGACCGGGCGTCGATCGTCAGCGAAGAGTCTGCCGAATCGACGTCGTAGCGGGTGACTGTTTCCGCCTGCGCGGCCATTCGATTCACATGCCTCGCATCTTCGCGTAGCGTACGGCGTCGTTGGTGAGGGAGTCGATCAGCGAGGAAACGGCGCTCTTGTCCATCGACCCGGAGAACAACGATCCAACCGTCGCGAGTACCTCTTTGGGAAGCGGTTCCTCACCCGACATCTTGCGCATGGCGTCGTACCGATCGATATCCTTCTGCATGCCGGCAATGACGCGTTCGGCTGCGAATGCAACTGCGAAGGCAAGCGCGCCCACGATTATGCCTCTGACCATACCTTGCTCTCTTTTCCGCCGCCATTGGTCGCGGCTAAGTTTTCGCTCAGGAGTTTGCGCACGAGGTCGGCCGCCGGCGCGACCATGTCGCGAACCGGTTGCGAGAGCCCGATCTCTTCGTCGATCTGCGACGGCTCGCATCCGATGAGGGTAATCGGCGGCGGCTTGCCGCCGAGCAGGTCGAGAAATGCAAAGACATTTTCGAGATCCATTCGGTGCGCATCGGGCATCGTTGCCGAGCGCGGTGAATCGGGCTCGATCAAATAGAGCGTGCCGGGCCGTCCCCCTCGGGGAACGGCGTCGATAAGGAACGCGCGGTCGTAGCCCGAGAGCAGCTCGTAGGCGAGATGGAGCCCGCGGATGCCGAAGTCTTCGATCTTGACGCCGGGGAGCTCGTCGCTTGCCAGAGCCCGGGCGACCTCCGGACCGAATCCGTCGTCGCCGAAAAAGATATTGCCGATGCCGGCCACCAGCAGTTTCACCCCGAGCCCTCCGCAACCATCGACGCCGGTTCGACTTCGTCGGGGTAAAAGAAGAGCGAGCGTCCGTACCAGTCGTGCAGATCGCTGGCGGGATCGTCGTCGACGGTCACGGCGACGTACATTTGATTGTCGACGTCTTGATGGATGGCGCGAACCGTTGCCAGTTTGCCGTCGAGAAAGAGATCCCAGACGTCGGCGCGGCGCTTGGGATGGAGCCGAACCACCGAGCCCTTCGCGATCTTCGTTCCGTGCACGAATACGCAATCCATCGACGGGATGTCGAGCACGCCGTGCAGCTCGGTCAGCTCTTCGGCGCCGAATCGCTCCGCTCGCTCGACGATCGCGCGGGCGCGTGGATCGGTCGCTCGCGCTTCCTCGCGCTCCTCGTCGGAGAGGCTGCGAACGCTCAGCATCATCAGCTCGTCGATCTCGGTGGCGTCGAAAGTATCGCCTTCGCTCTGTGCCGCGACCGCCGGAAAGTCGTATAGAATGATCGGCGAGGAGAGCACGAGCGGCGAACGCTGCGCGTCGGCTCGGCCGTCGCCGACCAGAACCGGCCACGTGTGCCGATTGACCAGCGCGGCGGTTTCCGGCTCTATTTCTTGCGGCGGATCGAGCACCGAGAGAAAACGGCCGCCTTCGGCATTCAACAGCGTATGCGTCGAAACGAACGCCGTACGCAGCGCCGAGCTTCGCTCGCCCTCGACGACGGCCGACGCATTAGCGATGCGAACGCGCAGTTTGCGCAGCGACGGCTTTCCCGCCACCGGCTCGCAATCGACCGTCACCGACCCGTGCAGAGCCCAGCGCCGGCGAAGAATTCGACCGCGGACGCTGCCGGCGGCATCGTGCAGCGGCTCGATCTTTTCCTCGGCGCCGAATGCGATCGGAACGGCGATCGACGGCATCGCCGGATCGACGGCGAGCGCGACTTCGCGTTCGACGCCTTCGTCGAACGTGACCGTTTTACGCCCTTCGATCTCGAGTGCATCGACCGTGATGAAATCGCCGCCTTCGAGCCGCTGAACCCAGCGCGGCTCAACTTGGAGAAATCGGACCAATACCGTTACGCGCGTCGACTCTTCGCACTCAACGAAGATCTCGGTCTGCGCCTCGGCCGGCTCACCCGTTCCGCCGTCGGCGTACGCCTGCGGCACGATCACGCCGAACTGCCAACGGATGCGATTCTTCTTTGCCGACGCGGTGTACGGGAAGAGAATGTAGCCTTCGTACAGCACTGCGTTGGCCACGGCGAGGGCGGGCGCCATCGAGTTCACGGCTTCACCCGTGCCAGTTCGCAGAGGCGTTCGAGCGCCGCGTCCCACGTCGGCAGTCCGGTTGCCGTCTTGAAGCGCCGCAGTTCGTCGAAGAGGTCGCGATTGACGCGGATCCATGCGGAGTTGGGGAAGAAAGCTTCCATCGCTTCGCGCCACAGCGTCACCGGGAGTGCGTAGCGCGCCTCGCAGCTCCACGGCACCAGCTCCGCGGTAACTGCGTCCGGGCCGTCTACGAAGACCGCGCCGCTGAAGAGCAGGTTGATGGGTATCGCGCCCTCTTGCAGCGACGCCAGATACTTACTCGACGCTACTTCGAAATCGTAGCTGCAGGGCACCGGTAAATCGAACTCACCTTCGCCTTGAAATGCCAGCACGGTCTGCGCGACGTGCGTCCAGAGCATCGGTTTGAGCGTTTGCGCGTAACGTGAAGGCTCGCCGAAAAGTTCGGCGAGCAGCGCGCTCTCTTCGGGGAGGTAGCGCCGTCGCGCGACCTCGAGCTGAATTTGCGCCCGCAGCGCTATCGCGCCCACGCGAGCACCGGTTCGTTCCCGCACGGCAACTCGCAGCAAGATGCACGGCGACGCCGCATAGCGATCGACGCGAGCGCCGGTAACGCTAAACGAGAGGTCGATCACGTCGCGTGCGCGGTCACGCGGCCGCGCGCCCGTTCTTCGACCTTGTCGAAGAACTCGCCGATGCGGCGGTGCGCCTCCTCGCCGCCGTCGAAACCCTTCCACGTGCTCCGTATCGTGCCGACCAGCTCGTAGGCGGCGTCAATCGGTACGATAAAGCAGCGCGGCCGTTCCGGCGAGCGCTGGATGAGGATCGCTTCGACGTCGGGACTCAGCGACGATAGTGCGGGGTTAGCCGCCGCGATCTCGCCCCACGTGTCGAGCGGCAGCAACGATTGGGTTGCCCCGACCGGACTGGGATAAAAGGCGACCATCTTCTTTTCCAGCGAGTTGTAAAAGAGGAAGGCTAGACCGATCGGAATAGCGAGCGCGTCCCAAACCGCGTCTCCGAGGGCGAACTCCGAGAGCTCGAGGTAACGTTCGGGAATCGGACGGTAGCGCCCGACTGCGGCGCCTTCCGGCTCGAAGACGATGTAGCAGGGCCGGCAGGAACAGAGAATCCGCCGCGCGGCAAGCTCGATGACATGGCTGTGCTGCGCCGCAAGCAAAGCCGAGCAGAAGTCACAATGCTCGCCGGGCGGCGGCCGCTTGCTCAACATGCGCTGCAGCAAAGCCTGATTGTCCCCACGGTTATTCACATCACTCACACCCTTGCGACGACCCGAAGCGAATTTTCCGGCAAGCCGCGCTGCGCGAGCAAGCTTTCCTCTGCGCGCACCTCCCGAATCTCCGGCGCGCGTTCCAGAATGGCGCGCTCGACGGCTTGCTTGAGGGTCAAAGCGGAGGCGGCGCAGCCGTCGCAACTGCCCTCGAGGCGTAAATAAACGATTTCCCCTTCAATCCGCGAGAGCTCCATATTTCCATGGTGCGACCGGATGTACGGCAGCACCGATTGCATCGCTTCCTCGAGTCGGTCCTCGAGCGAGACGGGGTGCAGTCCGTGCAGGCAGAGGAGCCCCTCGAGCAGGCGGTCTTCGCAGATCCGTTCGAAGAGCTCGCCGGAACGCTCGCCAAGCTCGGCGTGCACGGCCGCGAGCAGACGTTCGAGTCCCTCACCGTACAGCGTAACGATCGTCCGGACGAGCTCCTCCGCTCGCTCGCGGGCTTCGTCGTGCTCCCCAGGCGAGCCGAAACCAGCGAGCAGCTCTTCTATCCGCCTTCCAACGGCAGCGACGTCGGAGCTCATCGCCCTAACGTTTATCCGAACGGCGCGAGGGGTGAATGGATCGTCTCGATGCTCTTCCCTTCGCCCAGATACATGTGAACGCCGCAGGGCAGACAAGGATCGAAGCTGCGCACCGCACGCATGATGTCGATGCCCTTGAAGGAGTCTGGTCCGTTCTCTTCATGAATCGGGGTGTTCTGCACCGCGTCCTCGTACGGTCCGGGAGTTCCGTAGACGTCGCGCGGGTTGCCGTTCCACGGCGTGGGCGGCCACGGATGATAGTTCGCGATCTTACCCTCGCGGATGACCATGTGATGGGAGAGAACGCCGCGCACCGCCTCGGTGAAACCGCAGCCTATCGCCTCCTTGGGCACCGTGAACGGCTCCCACGAACGCGTTCTGCCGGCGTTGAGTTCCTCGAAGGCTTTGTCTAGGAAGAAGAGCGCAGCGGCGGCGCTGTAGGCTTGGAAATAGGTCCGCGCGCGATTACGCTCCAGCGTGTTCGACCACTTGGGTATCTTCCACTCAAAGGAAACCGGCCCGCTGAGCGCGCTCTTGGGCAAATTGATCTTCACGCTGTTGCCGGTCGCCTTGACGTAGCCGCCCATGTCGACCAAACCGGAGAGTGCGGTCGACCAGAGGCGCGCAATCGGCCCTCCGCCGGTATCGAGCGCAAGATAGTCCTTGCCGTCGAACCAGCGCGGCGACATCACCCAGCTGTACTTGTTGGCAAAGTCGCGTTTCTTGGGCGTCGGCAGCGTGTGCATGTTCCAGGGATGACGCCGGTCGACCGGATTGCCGAGCGGATCTTGAGGAACGAAGACTTCCTCGTTCTCCCAGTCATCGTAATACGAATGGCCGAGCAGGATGCGAATCGCCAGATTGATCTGGACGAGATCGTTGGTCACCAGCTTCCCGTCAACGACGACGCCCGGCGTCACGAACATATGACGCCCCCAGTTGGTCATGTTCTTATACTGGAAGTCGCAATGGTCGGGATCTTGGAAGGCCCCCCAGCAACCCATCAAGATGCGCCGCTCGCCGTTATGCTCGTATCCGGGTAAAGCCTGATACCAGAAGTCGAAGAGGTCGTCGTGCAGCGGCACGCAGACCTTCATGTATTCGATGTAGCGCATGAGCCGCGAGTAGTAGTCGGTGAAGAGCTGCTGCGTTGCGACCGTTCCCGTTCCGCCGGCATAGAGCGTCGACGGATGCACGTGGCGGCCTTCCATCAGACAGAACATCTCGCGCGTGTAGCGGCTGATCTGCAGCGCTTGCCTGTAGAAGTCTCCGGTAAACGGGTTGAGCGCCGTCATGATATCGGCGATCGTTTTATAACCGTGAATTCCGGCGTTCGGCGCTTCGGTTTTCTTGGCTTTCTCCCAAACGCTCGGATTGGTCTCGCGGACCATCTTCTCGCAGTAGTCGACCCCTACGAGGTTCTCCTGAAAGATGTTGTGATCGAACATATACTCGGCCGCTTCGCCGAGATTCATGATCCATTCGCCCATCGCCGGCGGCCTCACGCCGAACGCCATGTTCTGCGCGTAGACCGAGCAGACGCAGTGGTTGTCGCCGCAGATGCCGCAGATGCGCGACGTGATGAAGTGCGCGTCTCGAGGATCTTTGCCGCGCATGAAGATGCTGTAACCGCGGAAGATCGACGAGGTCGCGTGACATTCGGCGACGACCTTCTTCTGGAAGTCGATCTTGGTGTAGATTCCGAGGCTTCCGACGATCCGCGTAATCGGATCCCACGACATCTCGACCAGCCGCGAAGGCTGAGTTCCGCTGACGGTGCCGGGAAGATCTTTGATAGCCATTTTTCTACGCTCCTCTTAGCCTTTCGTGTAGCCAGTCGTGAGCTGCTTGCCCTTACGGCGCCAACTTGGCTCCTTGTCGAGCGTTGCGGTCGTGAAGTTGCGCAATGCCTTGATCACCGTGCCCGTCGCGGTGGAGACCGTCGACGAGATCTTGCCGCCCGGCGGCTCGTCCATAAACGGCATGAACTTGTCGGGGAAGCCCGGCATCGTGCAGCCGATGCAAATTCCGCCGACGTTCGGACAGCCTCCGACGCCGCCCATCCAGCCGCGCTTGGGAACGTTGCACTTGACGACCGGTCCCCAGCATCCGAGCTTGACCAGACATTTGGGCGAATCGTATTCGGCTGCGAACTCCCCTTGCTCGTAGTAACCGGCGCGATCGCAACCTTCATGTACGGTGTTGCCGAAGAGCCAGGTCGGGCGGCCTTGGTCGTCGATGGGAATCATCGGAGCTCGTCCCGCGGCCTGCCAAAGCAGATAGAGGATCGTTTCGGAGAGATTGTCCGGCTGGATGGGACATCCGGGCACGCAAACGATGGGAACGCCCGCGCTCGACTTCCAGTCGTGGCCCAGATAATCGAGAATGCCCATGGCTCCGGTCGGATTGCCGGCCATCGCATGGATGCCGCCGTACGTCGCGCAGGTTCCGACGGCCAAAATGGCCCACGCTTTGGGCGATAAGCGATCGATCCAACCGCTGAAGGTAATCGGCTGATCGGTCCCCGGGGCGTTGCCGAAGCCCGTAAAGTAGCCTTCTTTTTTGATCTCTTCGTTGGCGATCGAGCCTTCGATCACTAAAACGAACGGGTCGAGCTCGCCGCGTTCGGCCTTAAAAAAGGCCTCGAGAAACTCCGAGCCGCCCAAACTAAACTCGATGAGCGGCCAGTGGAACTTGACGGGAGGTAGTCCGGGAAGGGCTCCCAGGGCGATCTCCTCGATGCTCGGCTGCGATGCGCCCGTCAGCGCTACCGAATCGCCGTCGCAACTAAGTCCGGCCGGGATCCAGAGGACGTTTACGACTGTTTCCGCCATGCAATTATCCTCACACATAATGCGCCGCAAAGCCGAAGGTCGCGCAGCGGCGCGCAGGACACCGTACTAATCAGGCTAGTGAAAAAATTTGCGAATTACAAGGGTGCGCGGCCGTTGTTTTATCGCGAAAATGCGCGCAAATCAGTTACCGAATCGTTACTATGCCCGCCCGCTTTTGAGATTCGCTGAGGCTTCGCGCGGACGGCCGCCCCCGCCAACGCGCGCTCTGAAATCCGAAGGCAACCGGTAGGGCAAAAAGGGCGTTACCGGGCGGTTACGAGTGAGCGAGGACCAGGCGGGTTACCGGTGCTTAGCCCGCTTTTCAAATTCCCCGTCAGCGGTTATGGTTAGTGTTCGACCGTCTGTCGCAAGGAAGGCGAACGTTTGCACGAGATCTCGGTAGCGCTCAGTCTCTTAGAGGGCGTCGAAACGACGGCCCGCGAGCAGGGGATCGACCACGTCAACGCGGTCCACGTCCGCATCGGAGCGCTTAGCGGCATCGTGCGCGATGCCTTGCTCTTCTCCTGGGATGCCGTCACGGCCGAGACGATCTGCGAAGGCAGCCAACTGCGCCTCGAAGAGATTCCGCTGGTCGTCTACTGCGAGCGATGTCTCGGTGAGCGCGCACCGCGGCCGGGTTCGGGATTACTCTGCCCCGATTGTGAAACCGTCTCGCCGCGCGTCGTTCGGGGGCGTGAAATGGAGCTCGTCGCAATGGAGGTTCCGGCATGAATCAGATGCGCGTTATCGCTATCGCGCGTAATCTCATGGTGAAGAACGACGCGATCGCGAACCGGCTTCGAGATCGCTTCGCTGCAAGCGGAACGCTGGTGGTCAACGTGCTGTCGAGCCCCGGCTCCGGTAAAACGACGCTGCTCGAACGCACGCTGGAACGGCTGGGACTTCGCTATAAAGTTGGAGTGCTCGTCGGCGATCAAGCCACCGACAACGACGCGATACGTTTGAGCCGCGACGGCGTCGCCGTGCGCCAAATTACCACCGGTGCCGAATGCCGCCTCGACGCCGACATGATTGCCGGCGCACTCGACGATTGGGAAACGCGCCACTTCGACGTGCTCTTTATCGAGAACGTCGGCAACCTGATCTGTCCGGCCGAATACGATTTGGGCGAGGACCTGCGCGTCGTGCTTTTTTCCGTGACCGAAGGCGAAGACAAGCCGCTCAAATATCCACTGGCGTTCAACACCTCGCAGGTCGCGGCGATCACTAAGGTCGACATTGCCGAGGCCGTGGGTTACGACCGCGCGGCGGCCACCGCCAGCATCCGCCAGGTCAATCCAGAGGCACGGATTCTCGAGCTCTCGGCGCGAACCGGAGCAGGGATGGACGAGTGGTTCTCGCTACTCGAGGAGATGATCCGCACGAAATCGCTCGCTCCGGCTGGATGATTCTCGCCCGCCGGCGCTTGCTGGCCCGCCTCGGTGCAGCCGAGCCGCGCCTCGTACTTCTTTGCGCCCCGCCCGGTTACGGCAAGACGGACTTCGCCGAGCTTTTCGCTCGCCGATTCGATCGCCACGCGATCTGCGACTGCGCCGAGCTTGCCGGGATCGTCGACTTCGCCGGACGTCTGATGGCGGCGCTCGCCGGCGAATCTCCCGGCGGAGAGACCATCGCGCGAACGCGACTGGCGCTGCACGCGACCGAGGCCGGCGAAGCTGCCTGGAGCCGGGCGCTGCTCGAATTCTGGAAGCTCCGTCAAGAGCGCGCGCTGTTGATTCTCGGAAGTGCCGATACGATCGCCGGCCAGCCCAGCGTACTCGCGCTCATCGGAGATCTTCTGGCCGCGCGTCCGGCCGAGCGCGTGCTGTTAGTGAGTTCGCGACGCCCGCTGCCGTTCGACGTCACGCGATATTTGGAGCCTCATCAGGTGCTCGCGCTCTCGCGCGGCGAGTTGCAGCTCGACGCCGAAGAGGCGGCGGCGATCTTCCAGGGCACCGATCTCGCAGACCCGACGATCGCTCGAATCGTCCGTTTGGCCGAAGGGTGGCCGATTGCGTTGTTGCTGCTCGCACGCATCGCGCATTACGAAGCCGACCTCGGCGGACTGCTCGACCGGCTCGGCACGATACCGACCGACCTGCACGAGTATCTCGTCAACGAGGTGCTCTCGGCGCTGACCGCGGAGATGACCTCGACGATGCTGGCCGCAGCGGCCATCCCGCACGCAACGCTTGAAGACATTTCCGTCGCCAGCGGCATCGCACACGCCTCGCCGGTTATCGAAGGGTTATTGCGCCTCCCCGGCTTTATTACGTACGAATCCGGAACGTATACGTTACATCCGCTGCTGCACGCCGCGCTGCGGTCTCGGCACGGAAGCGACTTCGCCGATTACGTCCTGCGAGCGGCGCGCGGAAACGAGCGCCTAGGCGACTTCTTGCGAGCCGCGGAACTTTACAACGTCGCCGGCGAACGCGAGGCCGCGGCCGGCGTGCTCGATCGCCTATCGCTCGAAACCTTGCAGCAGCCGTCCTCGCGGTTGGTCGACGCGCTCGCTAAAATTCCGGTTTCGTCGCTGGCGATGCATCCCAACTTGTGGATTGCGACGCTCAAATACCGCCGGCGTAGCGCCGACGCCGCGCGTCTCTACGAAGAAGCCGCAACGCTGCAGCAGGCGGTCTCGCCCGATGCCTCCCCGGTGCTCCACCGGCGCCTCGGCGTGCGGCGGGCAATGCTCGCCTGCGAGCTCGACCGGCTCGCGGAGGCGCGCGCAACGCTCGCCGATCTGGCCGCGCTGGCATCGCCGGGCGAAACGCCCGAAGAACAGCGCCTCGCTTTGATGACTGCAGCCGTGGTCGCCGCCAAGCAGGGCCGCTTCATCGATGCCGACCGCTTCGTCGAAGAGGCGGCCGGCATCTACGAAGCGCGGCATCTGCGCTTCGACGAGGAACGCGCTCAGATCGCCACGGCAAAAGCGATGACGCACGGCAACTGGGACGATCTCCTCAAACTCGGCGAAGAGCGTCTGGCATCGGCCCTGCGCACCGGGCCGAGCGAGCGCATAGTCGAGGCGGCGCGCGCCGTAGCCCAAGCGGCATGGTTTCGCAACGATGACGATCGCGCCGCGGCGGCGCGGCAGATCCTCGTCGTCAGCGGTGCGCGGGACGGAGACGCAATGGAGTCTGCGGCATTCGCCGACCTTCAAGACGCGCTAACCTCTTACGACGGAGATCGAGCCGTCGCGCTGATGGATCGTGCAGTCGAGCGCATCGACGTGAGCGAGAACGACTTTCTGCGCATCGTCATCCGCGTATGCGCGGCGCTGCTCGCTCCGCCGCAACGCCGCCGGCTGCTCGAGGCGCGCACGATTGCCGCTTCGATCGAATCGCCTCCGCTTCAGACGTCGATCGAGCTGCTCGTAGACTCGCCCGAACTGGAAGATTACGGCATTTTCAGACATCTGGCCGCGCGCGTTGCGCGGTCGCCGCTGCGGGCGCGCCACGACCGGCTTTTCGTCGACGTCGTCCGCGGTCACGTGCGGCGCGGCTCGGAGATCCTTCACGTCTCCGACCGCGGCCTCGAACTGCTTGCCGCGCTCGCCCTCTTCGAGAGCGGTACGGTCAACGAAGAGTTGGCCGCCACCCTTTGGCCGGCGCTCGACCGAAAAGGCGCCGTCAACGCCTTGAAGATGTGCGTTTCGCGGACGCGCGCGCAGCTTGGAGATCGCGAATCCATTCAAAACGCGAGAAACGGATACGCGCTTGGCGAGCACGTCGGCAGCGACGTTCGCGAGATCGAAAACGTGCTGCACTCGGTACGCGGCGCGGGCATATTGGGCGAGTCGCAACGGCAGCGCGTGGAACGGCTGCTGTCAAGGTGGAGCGATCGCACTCCGGCCCACGTGGCCGGCTGGAACTGGTTCGCACCGTACGCCGCCTATCTCGCCGAAGTTCGGCGAGAGCTGGCGCAAACGCTAGCACAAGACGCAATGCGGCGCGACCGTACCGGTGTCGCTCAAACCGTTCCCTAGCGAATTTGTCTACAGAAACGCGGCGGTTCGGGTCTTCCTAGCGTAGAACGCGATCGCGTGGCCGATTCCACGCGCACCAAAATTGCAATCACGTACGCGCTCCTGCTTGGAGCCAACGTGCTCGTCTGGGTCGCCGCCTTTCGTTTCTTCGCTCCACCGCACGCACTGTTGTTAGGCACGGCGCTGCTCGCCTACACGTTCGGGTTGCGCCACGCCGTGGATGCCGACCACATCTGTGCTATCGACAACGTCACGCGGAAGCTGATGCAAGAGGGACAACGGCCGGTCGGCGTCGGGCTGTTCTTCTCGCTCGGGCATTCGACCATCGTGGTGCTGCTGACGCTCGCCATCGTGCTCGGCGCGGGAAGCATTCGCTCGCACCTGCCGAGCTTGGAGAACCTGGGCGGGCTCGCCGGCACCGGCATTTCGGCAGCTTTCCTCTTCGTTATCGCCGCAATCAACGCGTTCGTGTTGGTCGACATCGTGCAAGCCCTGTTGCGGCTGCGACAAAACGGAACGTTTGCCGAGCAGAGCCTCAGCGAATCTCTCGACCGACGCGGGTTGCTCGGGCGTTTTTTCAAGCCCCTGCTGCGCTTGGTGACTCGCAGCCGCGACATGTATTTCATCGGCGTGCTCTTCGGGCTCGGCTTCGACACCGCCACCGAGGTCGGTCTCCTCGGCATTGCGGCGATCGAAGCCGGTAAGGGACTGCCGATCTGGGCGATCCTAATCTTCCCGGCGTTGTTTACCGCCGGGATGTCGCTCGTGGACACGAGCGACGGAATCCTCATGCTCGGCGCCTACGGTTGGGCTTTTCTCAAACCCGAGCGCAAGCTTTACTATAATCTCGCCATTACCTCGGCATCGGTACTGGTTGCGGTGGTCGTCGGCGGCGTCGAGTTGACGAGCATCGCCGGCGCAAACGTCTCGGTAGCCTGGCTTGGATTTGCCATCGTCGGTGCGTTCGCACTCGCCTGGGCAGGCTCGATGGGACTCCACGCCCTGCAGCGTTATCGCGTAGCGGCAATTCCCGTTGCGGTCGAGGCATCCGCATCGAACGGCAGCGTCCCGTCGGCAAAGAGCCACGCCTCGAGATGGTTGACGTACGCGCTTCCGAACGAGTCGGCCAGCGCGCGAACGTACGAGTCGTAGCAAATCCGGTCGCCGGCACGCACCAGTTCGCCGAGTGTGCGGTGCTGCCGAATCATATACCCGGGCTGCAGGCGTAAGCCACCGTGTACCGCCTCTAAGAGAATGTCGCTCGCCGGGCGAGCCCCATCGTCGCGCAGCCGCTGCTCGAACCAGCCGTCGAGTTCGAGCGGCAACCGCAGCGATCTCACCGGACCAAGTTTCCCCGATCCCTTAGCTCGAGGCATCGCGCGCAGCCTCTTCGTGCTCGTGCTGATGATCGGCATCCGAGCCGTCGTGGCTGTGCTCGTGGGAGTGAACGGTTCCGTCGTAGTGCTCGTGATCGTGAAGATGATCGTGTGAGTGACCCGGTGCGTCGCCCTCGTGCGCGTGCACGGTTCCGTTGGCGTGCTCGTGCGGCATCTTATCCATCGTCCAACCTCCGGATAGGCAAGATTATGCGCCCTTGCGCGATCCCTTCTTCTTCCGTGACGCCCCACCCGCGGTTGCCTTACGCTTGCGCGTCGCCACCGCTTTGCGCGCGGCCGCCTTGCGGTTGCGCTGCGGGTGGACGCCGAGGTCGTGCCACGAGCTCTCGGAGAGATCGACGCCGTAATACTCCGCCGCTTTCTTGATGTTGGCGAAGGCGAGGGCCCGCTCGCGATCCGAAACGCCGGTTACTTGGTCGAAGCGCGCAACGGCGTTGCGAACGTGCCGAGCGTCCGTGAGCGGCTCCTTGCGCTCCGAGGGGAACGCGTAGACGCTATCGGGCAGATCACTCTGCTTGGTAAGGCGCCCGTGCTTTTCGTGCGGTTTCCAGGTTGCTCTCATACGCCGCTTATACCCAGGTCCGGCGCCGCCGGTCGCCCTCCGATAGGCCAAGGCCGCCCTCCGTTGTATAGTAGGCTCCATGGAAGCAAGCGTCGCCGCGGAATCCCACGGCAACGGCGCCGTCCTCACGTATGCCGACGGCAACCCGCAAGATCACGTACAGTTCTTCGACGCCAAACTGATACTCAAGCCGGACTTTTTCGCCACCGTCCGAGGCTTCAAGGGATTCAGCGAACTCGTCGCCGAGGCCGCCGGAAGAGTCAAAGGCGTTTCGTATCGGCCGCGCGATCTATCCAAGCAGAGGCCGCGGATACGCGAGGTGATGTTCCTCGACACCGCCGACTTCCGGCTATATAACAACTCCTTCATCCTACGCCGCCGCACGGAGTACCAAGACGGCTTTCCGGTAGCCGATCCGGAAATCGTGTTCAAATTCCGAAATCCGGACTTGGAGAAGGCTGCATCGGTCGACGTGCGCCCGAAAATTGCCGGGCCCTATCGCGTAAAGTTCAAATCTGAAGCCTTGCCGCTGCGAGAACAAAGCGGCGGATACCGGCTGCTCTACTCGCATAATTGCATCTTCCCGCTCAGCTCGGTCCACGCCGCCGACCGCACCAACTTGCGCGTGATCGCCAAAGGTTTGCCGGCGCTCGCCGACCTAATCGGCAGCGGCGAAGAGCGCGTCGAGCTCGTCAACTCGACGCTGGTCGAAGAAGTGCTCGTGGATCTGGGACCGATCGACTTCGGTAAGGGGATGACGACCAAGTCGAACATCTCACTCTGGCGGTCGCTAGGCGACCATCGCGTGATGTGCGGGGAGTTCGCCTACCAGGCGCGGTTCGACCGGCGCGACGACGTCCACCAGTTGGTGAAGCAGCGCGTTGAGGAGCTCTTCATCAAGCTTCAGCTCGTCGCCGAAGGCTGGCTCTACCTGGGCACCACCAAAACCGGGCTCGTCTATCGCCTCAAAGGCAACCCGCCGCAGAGCCACGAGTAACCGCGCCGCCTATTGCGCCGGCAACGATCGCAGCGAGCCACCGAGAATCGCGAGATAGATAATCGCCATTGCTGCGTCGCCGGCGATGACGGCAACGAGCAGCGGGCGGCGCGGCAGCGCGATCCCGAAGATCGCGGCGACGCCGAGCTTCTCGATCGCCGCGGCGAGCATCACCGGCGCGCGCACCTCCGGATGATAGCCGGCGTATACGAGCAGCGCCCCGAAAAGCGCGACGAGCAGCCCCCAGTGCCTGGTCACGGCGCGACTGACGCGATCGGGCGCGCCGCTGCCGAACACGCCGCGCAAAACCGTGGCGGGCACCACGATTGCGGCGGCGGCAAGCATGGTTAAGGTGCCGGTGACGATCAGGATCGGGCCCGCCTGGGTCTCGAGCATCGTTAGGTCGTACAATACCATCATGCAAGGCACCATTGAAAGGCGTTTCCTCCGTATCGCGCTAGCGATCTTCGTTTCGGCGTTTGCGGCAGGTCCCGCCTGCGCCACCGGAACGGTCGTCATCCAACAGCGCGACGGCACCACGAAAACCTATGCCGGCGTGCGGATCGCCATTCGCGACGAGAGCATGGCGATCACCTCGAGCGACGGTCGAGGAACGTTCGTCCTCGGCAAAGCGGCCTGCACGAAGGTCGGCGAGCTCCTGCGCTGCATCCCCTACGATGCGACACTTTATCAGTACGGCGCGAAGCGGCACGTTCCATTGGCCTCGGGAACGGTTTACATCAACCCGAGCCAAACGGCGCAGCCTCTGACGCACTCTTCGGCGCAGCTTCCGCCGAGAGGCGTCCTTTTGTCAGTCAAAACCAAGGCCGGAACTTACGTTTCGCTCACCGGCCGCGTCGACGAGGTGATCAAGTGAACGCTAACCGCATTTTCTCGCTCTCGCTGGCACTCGTCTTCGCGCTCGCGCCGGCGGCCGGCCAGGCCGGACGTGGCGGCGGCGGGCGGCCATCCGGGGGATTCGACATGCGGGGTGACGGCGGCACCTACCATCCGCCGCAGACCGCCACTCACTCCAGCACCGGGCCGGCCGGTACGAACCGCACCACCACCGCAACCAACACCGGCAATGGGTATAACCGCACGACGACGGCGACCAACGGCGACTATAACCGGACGACCACCGGCGGTGCATCGAGCAACGGCGCCTACTATCATAGCAGCAGCGGTTCCAACGGCTACGGCAGCCACAGCAGCAGCACGAGCGGCAACTATAACTCCGGCAACTACAACCACAGCGGCAGCGGCAGCAATCCCTACGGCTCGTACAACACGTCGGGCTCGGGCAACGCGTACAGCCACACATACTCTGGTTCCGGAACCGCGACCAACGCCTGGGGTCAGACGTATCATTCGAGCACGTACGCAAGTAACGGCTACGTCTATCACGGCGCCGTCGTAACCAATCCCGTCTATCACGGTTACCCGGTGTGGGGATGGAACGGCGGCTATGCGTGGTACCCAGCGCCGTACTACTGGGGCGGCGGCTTCTGGGGCGCATTTGCCATCGGTGCCACGAGCGCGGCGGTCTACGGATCGATCGTCGCCGCCAATAGCGTTACCTATACGTCGTACCAGGCGCAGCCGGAGAGTCCCGGCGCCAAACTACTTTCGAGTTACCATCTCACGCAAACGTCTTGCGGACCGCCCAACCTCGTGGTGATCTACGGCCCGAACAATAGCGTGATCTGCGCCTATCCCAACAATATCGTGTCGGCCGGAAACTACAGCGTCGACCAACAGACGCTGACGATAGTATCGGAGAAAACCTAAGCGTTTTGCGCTCAGCACTTGCGCGTGAGGCTGTATCCCCCGCCGCGCAGGTGCTTGCCGTCCGAAGAGAGCGTCATCGAGTGCTCCCCGTAATAGGTGAGCACGGCAGTGTTGCCTTTGAGAATCCAGTTACCCGAAACGCCGTCGCTGTCGGTGAGATCGCCGTTCAACTCCATCTTGAACGTAAACCCGGGCTTGTCGTCGGACATCCACGTGCCGACCAAACTGTTGGTGGCACACCCCGTCGGAATCGGAGAGGGCGTCGGCATGGGTGCCAGCGACGTGATCGCGCCGCCGTAGAACTTATGTGCGATGTTGAGGCATAGGGCGTCGGCCGTGTACGGACTTGCCGGCGACTGGATTACGCACGTAAACGTTGCGACGTAGCCCTTGGGCAAGGCGTAACAGCGCACCGCTGCGGCCGCCGCCGGCGTTCCGTCCGGACCGTTGCTCGAGTAGGCCGACCAGTCGCCGCTGCCCGGCACCGGCTCCGAGGCGTTCTGAAGGAATGCGTCGAGCGACGCTCTCGCCTTACTGCCGCAATCCTGCAGCGTCCCGTCGTCGCTGACGTGACGAATGCCCACGGAAAGGTCGACGGCCGCCGGCACGGGCGCGATGCTTGCGAGCAGTCCGCCGCAAAGGGCGACCGCAAAAAGGCCGACGCGATAAGTCCGCTTCATCGCTGCGCCGTTGCCTTGGCGTCGAAGGCGGTGGCGAGCTTCGTGCAGAGCCCATCGGCCGAATCCTCATAGGGCGGCGCCTGCACCGCGCACGTGAACGTGACGACGTATCCGGTGTCGACCGGATAGCAGTGCACTGCCGCCGCCGCCGACGAGTTGCCCAACGAATCGGGAGCGGCGGAGGCCCGCCATTCGCCGGTATCGCCGCCGACTTCCAGCGCGTTCTCGAGCACGGCGTTGAGTGCGGTCTTCGCTTTGTCGTTGCAACTTGAAAGCGGCTCGCCTTTTACGACTTTTTTCGCCCCGACGGCCAGCTCGAGACCGGCGAATGCCGGCGTTGCGAGCACTCCAAAGGCAAGCGCGAATGCGGCTCCGAACAGCGCGACGCGCGTGCACCACGTTCTCATCACGAGCGACCTCCTGGCTTGGGGCGTTAGACAGGCGCCACCCAAGGCCTCCCGCGGAAGGGACCTTCGCAAAGCCCCTAAATCTATCGCGCCGTGAGAGTCACAGTTACGTTAGCGGCCCTTCTCGCACTCCTCGCCGGCGCATCGCACGCGCGCGCGCAGACGCCGGCCGCAATGCCCGTCGCAACGAGCGATCAGTTTCTTTGGCTCGAGGAGCTCAATGGCGCGCGCGCGATCGCGTGGGTGAAAGAGCAAAACGCTAAAACTCTCGCGGTCCTGCAGAACGACCCGAACTTTTCGGCGCTCTATGCCGACGCGTTGAGGATCGCGCAAGCCAAGGATCGGATTCCCGTTCCTTCCTTCATCGGCGGTCAAGTCTACAACCTTTGGCAAGATACCGACCACGTGCGCGGGATCTGGCGCCGCACGACGCCCGCCGAATATGCCGGCGCGACGCCAACCTGGACGACGGTTTTGGATTTGGACGCGTTGGCACGTTCCGAGAACGCGAACTGGGTTTGGAAAGGTGCCGATTGCGCCTGGCCGGCCGAGAATCGCTGCATGATCGCCCTGTCCGACGGCGGCGAAGACGCGATCACCGCGCGGGAGTTCGACCTTTCGAGCGCCACGTTCGCCGGCGGCGGCCTCGTCTTGCCGCGCGGCAAACAGCGGTTCGCGTGGGAGAGCGGCGATGCGCTTTTGGTGTCGAGGGAGTGGTCGCCGGGCGAGCTGACCGCATCGGGCTACCCGTACGTCGTCAAGCGCGTCGTTCGCGGCAAACCGCTCTCGCAAGCGGTCGAAATCTTCCGCGGCAGCAAGTCCGACGGCGGGTACGGCGTCACGCCGGAGGAACTGCACGATGGCGCCGGACACTCCGTCGTGCTGATCGTTCGCCCGCTCTCGACCTTCACGTCGCAGACGTTCATCATGACTTCGGCCGGCGCGCGCAGGCTGGACGTTCCGCTCAAGTCCCAGCCGCGGGGACTGGTCGATGGACGATTGCTCTTCACCATCCAGCAGCCTTGGACGACCAATGGAAGGGCCTTCCCCGCCGGCTCGCTGATATCGGTCGACCTCGACGCCGCGCGAAGCGAACCAAATCGTCTGCGTCCGGCGCTCGTCTACGCGCCGGGCGCGCGCGCCACGCTCGACGGCGTCGCGCAAACCAGTTCCCGCCTGCTGTTGACCACGTACGAAAACGTGCGCGGCCGAGAGTGGGTGTACGCACCGGTTCCGGGAGGCTGGTCGAAGCAGCGGCTGGATCTGCCCGATAACTCCTCGATCGTCGTTGACGACGCCGATCAGCACGGTGAAACCGCCTATATAACGGTTACGAGCTTCCTTACGCCGCCGTCGCTCTGGCAACTCGACGCCGCTACCGGGGCGCTGCGCGACATCAAAACTTCCCCGGCACGCTTCGACGCCTCGCAGGACGTTGCCGAACAGCGCGAGGCGACGTCGAAAGATGGGACCCGGATTCCCTACTTCATCGTACACCCCAAAGCGATGAAGCTCGACGGCAGCAACCCGACGCTGCTCTACGCCTATGGTGGATTCGACATCTCGCTAACCCCGAGCTATAACGCCATCGTCGGAAAACTCTGGCTGGAGCGCGGCGGCGTCTATGCCGTGGCGAATATTCGCGGCGGCGGCGAGTTCGGAGAGGCGTGGCACGAGGCCGGGCTTACGACGCACCGCCAGCGCGTCTTCGACGATTTCGCTGCGGTCGGCCGCGATCTGATCGCCACCAACGTGACCAGCCCGCGCCGCTTGGGAATACAAGGCGGCTCCAACGGCGGGTTGCTGATGGGCGTCGAGTTTACCCAGCATCCGCAGCTCTGGAACGCGGTCGACATTCAAGTTCCGCTGCTCGACATGCTGCGGTTCGAGCAGATTCAAGCCGGAGCTTCGTGGACGGGGGAGTACGGCAGCGTTGCAAATCCCAAGCAGCGCGCGTTCCTCGCCTCGATCTCGCCCTACAACAATCTGCGGCCCGGCGTGAAGTACCCCGAGCCGTTCATCTGGACGACGACCAAAGACGACCGCGTCGGCCCGCAGCACGCCCGCAAGTTCGCCGCAAAAATGGAGGCGATGCACCTACCCTATCTCTTTTACGAGGTGATCGAGGGCGGCCACAGCTCCGGAGCCAACCTGCAGGAACGCGCCTTCACCAGCGCTTTGGAGATGACGTATTTCATCCGCAAACTGATGAACTAGCCTCGTCGACGCACGACGATCGGCCCAAATTCAGTCTCGAATAACCAGATCGGTCGGGGCATCCAGCTTCGTCTTACTGCCGGCAATCACGACTAGCGGCGCGACGTTGCCTTTGGCACCCGCGTCAAAGACCAGCACGCTGTCTTTGCCCGACCCCTGACTGCAATGCTCGCAGACCGTAACGTAAAGCCGCTTCTTGGAGTCGAGTCCGAGCCCCGTCGCCGCGCCAAGGTGCGTCTTTCGACCCTTGATCGTGCGAATCGGCTTGGACGGTCCCGACGCGCTCGGCGCAAAGACGCGGATGTCCTTTGCCAGCAAATTGCCGGCATAGACGTTCCCGTCATCGTCGATGGCGATCGAGCGGATTCCGACGCCGTTCTTGCCCTCTTGCTCGTCAATGACTTTGACCGGGTTATTTCCCTGCGATGCTGAGGAGAACTCCGCAATCTCGTTGTCGCCCGCAGTGACATATACGTTGTCGTTCGCGTCGACCCCAAGCTCGATAGTACATCCGTTCGACGGGCTGAACGTGCGGATCGGCGAGACGTTACCGTCAGCACCCGGCGCGTAGACCTTCACGTCACCGTAGCCGCAATCTGCAACGTAGAGATAGCCTTGCGAATCGAGCGCGACGCCTATCGGAAAGGAGAGCCCGGTATTGGAACCCTGGATCTTGCGAATCCGCCGAATATTGCCGTTTCCGTTGGCCGGAAAGGCGCCGATGGTTTTTCCATCGATCGATACATAGATTCGGTCCGAGGCGTCTAGGGCAACGTTATCGGCATGTCCCAGGCCCGTTTTGGTGCCTTCGATGTCTATCGAGGGGGCGACGTTGCCCTTGGCACTGAGCGGGAAACCGAGAATAGAGTCACCGCTGTAGTTTCCGACCAGAATCATCGGGGGCAGCGACTTGGATCGAACCTCGCGCTGGGGCGAGGCCGCCTGAGGAGCTATCGACGGCGTGAGGGCGGCGCGGCATCCGGTCAGGGCCACGCACGATATAACGGCCTCCTTTCAGATCCGCTCCAAGACTTCAAAACTGCGGGAGGAAGTCCCTATTCGCTAGCGATTTCGCTGCTTTGAGAGCTCGCCGGCGACGTTGCGATAGAGAGCTCGCGTTGCTTGCCCGAGCAGGTCGGCGATGCGGAATAAACCATCGCCGGAGATCGTGATGCCTTGCCACGCGACCGCTTCGTGGCGGTGCACGAGCGCGTACGTGTCGCTACCGACGTCGAAGATCGCAAACTCGCTGGACTCCGCAACCAGAGGGCACTTCTCTAACGAGTCGCGATCGAAACGCTCGACTAACTTCATCTTATGCTCTCCCACGTTGCGCTTTCGACGACCGGCAAGCGCTTCCCGCGATTTCGCATGAGCCTGCCCGGTTACGGGAAAGTACTCATTATGAGCCGTTCCACGGTCCGCCGGATCTTCGCCGCTGGTGCGGCGGCCGTGCTCGTAGTAACCGCGGCCGTCATTTGGCAGTTTCCGGCGCTCGCCCGCATCGTCGCCGGCATCGTGGCGAGCAATGCCCTGCACGCGAATGTGTCGTTTGCCCGCGTCGCGCTGACCACGCGAAGCGCCGAGCTCGATAACGCACGCGTGCTCTCGACTGGCGGCGAACCCATCGCGACGGTCGAGCGAGTCTCCATAGCGTACGGTTTGCGCGATCTCTTGCCCGGCTCGAAGCGTCTCTTCGGATTAAGAGGCGTGGAGGTCTACGCTCCGCGCCTGACGATCGTTCGCCATCGCGACGGAACGTACAACGTTCCGATCCCGCAGCTTCCCGCTCCGTCGGGACGGCAGGGCACGCCGCTGGTCGCTCGGGTGCGCGTCGTCGACGGCTCGATCTCGGTCGTCGACGAGCGGCGTCCCGCTGCGTCGAACTCGCGGCTCTACGCACGCAACGTCAACGTGAATGCCGCCGTTTCCACCGCCGGCAGCTCGACCTACAACGTCGCTTTCGATTACGGCGAGAGCGCGGGCCGGCTCTATCCAGTGCGAGGGCAAGGCAAAATCGACGTGCGGGCCGGCTCGATGGACCAGCACTGGACGGCGGCGGCCCTGCCCATCTCCGGGGCGGTCGACTTTATCCTCGATTCTCCCACGTTAAGCTTGCGTGCCGGAACGCTGCATCATATCGACGCTCGCTACTTTACGCTCCCCGCCGCGAGCTCGTCTGCGCCTCACCTCGCGGTCTCGGCAACGCTCGAAGGCGCACGTATCGCAATTCAGGGCCTTTCGCAACCCGTCGAAGACGTTCGCGGCCCGATCGACGCTTATGAGGACGGCCTCCTAACGCCGCAACTCGACGCTACGCTCGCGAACGTCCCGGTACGCGTGAGCGGAGGAATCTACGATCTGCGTCATCCGCGCATTCGCATGGCCGTGCGAGGCAGCGGCGATCTGGCGCGGTTGCGCACCGCGTTTAGCGCCGCGCGGCGCCTGCCGGTGAGCGGACCGCTGGACTTCGCAGTCCTCGTTGCGGGGGACGCGACAAAGCCCATGACGTGGATAGACCTCAAGTCGCCGCGCGTCGTATACGCGTCGACTCCCGTCGAGCGCGTTAAGGCGCTGGTCGGTTTCGACGGGAAAGAGGCCGACGTGGTGAGCTTCGATGCAGCCTATCATGGCGCGGAGCTTAGTGCTCGCGGTCGCGCGGCGTTTCGCAAGAGCCCCGGCGCCGTGGACGTGATGCTGGCTCTGCGCGCGCCCCCCGGTTCGGTCCCTTACGCGGGCGATTTGCTGCCGAACTTGCCGCTGCGCGGCTTTGCGACGGCCACCGCCGACGATCCAGAAGCCATCGCGGCGCGTGGAGTGCTGTGGGGTGCGAACTCGGCACAACGTGCCGCCGCGCTCTTCGACGTCGACTCCCGCGGCGTCGGTTCGGTAGGCCCGCTGCGGATAAGCGGATCTCGCGGAACGCTGTACGCGCGCGTCGCGCTCGACCGTCCGCACGATGTAGCGCTCGGGCTCGTCCGCGCCCGCGGCCTGCAGATACCGCGAGCGAAAGCCGTTGCCGATGCCGACTTCTTCGGCGGACGTACGGCCGGCGTATTTGCGGCCGATGGCGCAGCGCGCATCGCGAGTGCTTGGGGAGCCGCGACGGCGGCGGGTGCGATCGGGCTGCGGAACGGTGCACTCGACGGCGCGATTACCGGCACGGCCGGCAGCGCGGCGAGCTTCGGCGCGATTCTAGCCGGTACGCCTTCGTCTCCGCGAGTCTCAGGAACGGTGGCGGTTGCCAATGGCCGCTATCGCGATTTCGACGTCAGCGGCACGGCCGGCATCGCGTATGCCGACGGCACTTTGCGCGTGCACGATGCCGCGGCGATGCTCGGGCCGGCATTCGTCAGCGTAGCCGGAGCCGTTCACGGGCTCTCGATCGGGGGCGCTCCGGTTCCACGGTACGATTTGAGCGCGCAGGTCAAAACGTCCGACGCAGGCACGCTGCTCGCCGCGATACAGCCGCGCACCGCCGGGCTCGTTGCCGGAAGCGTAGACGCCGACGTGAGGATTGGAGGCCAGGCGGCAACCCCCGCGATCGACGGAACCTTCGACGCGCCGGAGGGCTCGGTCAACGGCCTCGCCTTTCGCGATCTCAAAGGCAAGGTGCGCGGCAACCCCACGGCGATCGCCGTTAGCAATGCCGGCGTGCGCGTCGGCACCACGGCGCTGAGTTTCGAGGCAAGCGTCGCCGGCAAAACGACGCGCGTTGCGGTCAAGGGGCCGCAAACCGACCTGGCCGACTTCAACGATTTCTTCGATACCGGCGACACGCTGAGCGGTGTCGGAACGATGCAACTGCAGGCGATGCTGCAAGGCCGGCGGGTCACGGCAACTTCGGGCACGGCCGAGTTTGCGCGGGCACGTTATCTGCGGCTCGATCTCGGGACGGTTGCCGCGCGGTGGCAAAACAGAGGCGACGTCGTCCACGCCTCGATGCAGGCCGGGGGCAACTCGGGGAATATCGGCGTAACGGGCACGGTCGCAACGTCGAGCCGTACCGTCAACCTCACCGGGACGGCCGGCGCGCTCGACTTAGCAATGTGGCTCCCGATGCTCGATATACCCGCACCGGTTACCGGAAAGCTCGACGCTCGCGCGCACGTCGCCGGCCGCTATCCCGACCTTGCAATGAACGTGCACGCCGCGGTCTTCAACGGCACCCTCGCGCGACTGCCGGTCGAGCGGTTTGAAATCACCGCCTCGGCGGCCCACGGTCGCGGAACCATATCGTCGGCGGTAATCTCCGTGCCTTCGCTTACGACCGAAGTCTCCGGTGGGTTCGGCCTGCGCGCGAGCGATCCGCTCTTGCTCGTCGCGCACACGACCAGTCCGGACATCGGCGCATTTCTCGTCGCTGCGACCGGAAGAAACTTTCAAGTCTCGGGAGCGCTCGACTCTACGCTGCGCATAACCGGCACGCGCGACGATCCTCGATTGAGCGATACTCTCACGCTGCAATCGGCGCATTATCGGTCGCTGGCGGTTCCGCGAATCGCCGGGACCGTCGACTTGAACCGTCGAGCGGCGACCGTTAGCTACGGTGAAATCGATCTAGAAAAAGGAAAGGCAACGTTCTCGGCCGTCGTTCCGATCGAGGTAACGTCGTCCTCGATACGCCCGGGAAGCGGACCGATTGCGGCGGCGCTCGCCGCCGACGACGTCGAACTGTCGAACTTCAACTCGCTCTTGCCGAAAGGCGCGCAGATCGGAGGCCGCATCGACGGACGGCTGGCGGGGAGTGGAACGGTGAGCGTTCCGCAGTTGAGCGGCTCGCTGCACCTGAGCGCCGGAAGCGTTCGCGCACCCGGACAGAAGTCACCACTGACCGGAATCGGCGCCGATCTCACGTTCGCCGGCAACCACGCTCGCTTACAGTCGTCCACGGCGCTGGGCGGAGGCACGTTGAGCCTCGACGGCACGGCCTCGTTAGCAAGCCTGCGCCGTCCCGGCGAAACGACCGCGAACCTGGTCGTCTCGGCGCAAGACGCGCGCTTGGACCTGTCGCCGTATTTCCGCGGCAACGTCAACGGAAACGTTACCTTGGCACGCTCGCCGTTAACCGGGGCGGTTGTGGGCGGCGACGTAACGCTCTCCCAATCGCGCATTTCGATGGGCGCGTTTCTCGGCGGCAAGAGCGGCGGGAGCGAGACGTCATTTTTGCCGGCACTATCGTTCTCGGGACTGCGCGTTGCCGCCGCTCGCGACGTGCGCGTCCAAGACGCCAACGTCGACGTCGGCGCGACTGGATCCGTTACCATCAACGGCACGCTTGCGGCACCGAAACTTACCGGCACGTTTACCTCGAGCGGAGGGACGTTGAGCTTCTACCGCACGTTCAACATCGAGCGGGCGGAGGTCGCCTTCTCACCCGGCAGCGGATTCATTCCCGACGTCAATGCAAAGGCGACGACGTTCGTCACCAACCCCAGCACCGCCATCGGCCTGCAGGTAACGGGTCCGGCGACGAGCATGCAGCTGACGCTGACCTCGCAACCGGAGTACAGCCGGCAGCAAATCCTCGGATTGCTGGTCGGCGCCCAACAGTTCGGCGCCGTGCAGGGCGTGCAGTCAACGGGAGGCACGTTTTCTCTCTCGTCGGCGGCAGCCAACGTCGCACTGGGTCAGCTCGACACGCTCTTCACCCGCAACCTGCTGCAGCCGCTCTCGAGTTCGATGGCCGAGGCGCTCGGTTTTACCAACGTTACGCTGACTGCCGGGCTGCAGAGCGGCCTTGGCGTAAGCGCGGTCAAAGCATTTGGGAAAAACGTCAACGCGATCTTCGCCCAAACGTTCGGCTACCCGCGCGTCCAGAGCATTACCCTTGACGCCCATCCGAGCGATGCAACGGGCTTACGGCTGACCGCGTTCACAGCCGTAGGGCCGACGCTTCTTTCGCTGCAGCAGCCGCTGCCGGTAACCGCCGGTACGCTCAACATCAATCCGCTTACGTCGCTTCCGCCGATCACCGGAAACAACGGCATCACGTTCGCCTTTCAGAGAAAGTTTCCATGGTGAAACGCTTGTCGCTCGTCGTTCTATTCTCGATCTTATCCGCAAGCTGGATCGGCGCGACCCCGCCGCAGCGTACTGCCTATGCAAACCTCGCGGCGCTGCTGGCGGCGCACCCGTTGCACGGAGTTCTCGCCCACTACGATCGCGAGATCGCCGCGCTAAAGCAGACCTTAACGCCGGATCTCTCTGCTTCGATCGCGCAGCGGATCGATCGAGGAACCGCCGCCGCGCGGCGCGACGCCGCCACCGCCCGTACGCACGTGCCACTCGTCGCTTCCGAGACCGGCTCGCCGGGCCAAGCCGGCGAGAACGCCGCCCTGTCGGCGGTTTTGGCGGCGCGTCGTTCCGCGGCCGAGTCCACGAGCCTCTATGCTCGACGTCTCCAGCGCGAAAGCGCCGCGGCCTCGGCGGCGTACGCTCGCGCGAGCCGCACGCGCGTGGAGCGGGCCGTGGCCGCGCGGGAGCAGCAACTGCGTGAAAAAGAACTCGACGTCGCCTACGACCTGGCGCGAAGGAATGCCCCGGCGCGCTTAACGCTTCGCATTCACCTCAACGATCTGCATCTCGATCGTGCGACGCGCGCTCGCCTCGAGGCGGAACTGGCGGCACTGAGCCGGCAAGAACTCGCCACGCTCTCTCGCATGCGCGCTGCCGATGCCGTAACGTTGTCACAATATCGGAGCGGCCTCCAACACCAAGCCGCGGTCGACACGGCCCGAATGAGCGAACAACTGCGTGCCAAGGCCGCGGCGAATCTGACGTTGCGCGGTCGCGTATCGCAGGCCGCCTCGCGCAGCTCGACGGCAGATCTTTCAACGCGGATCGCGGCATTTCGGGCCACCTATCCTTCGGGCGACAATGCCGCGACGATTGCATCGGCATTTGCCAATTCGCAGACCGATATCGCAAACCGCTTCGGCCGGATCGAAGCGAGCGCGCGCCGCTCGCGTGGGCAAGCCGCGGCGCAGATCGCGAACATCGCTCGCGAGCGCGCGGCGCTGCGCCGAGCGATGGTATCGCAAATCGAGGAGATCGTACGGCGGCTCGCCCGGGAGCGTCATCTCGCCGTCGGAGATCTCACCGCGGCACGGCCGCGCGGCAGCGTCGATCTAACCGCCGCCGTCCGCGCCGAGCTGGCGCGTTAGTGCATCAGCGGCGTCGATGAAACTCCGGAGGCCTTGCGGATCGCCTCGACGTCGTTGACCAGCGCGGTGCCCAAGTCGCCGTTCGGCGGACAATCGAGATCGGGCGACTGCCATCCCTGCCACGTGACGTGCGTCGTGGTTCCGAACGAAACGCTCTTCATGCACGGAACGCCAGCGAGATTCGCCTTGCGCGCCGCCGCCAGATCGGCGAAGAACTTGGTTATGGTCGCGCTCGGGACGGTGAAGGGCTTGGCCGCACTTGGAGCCGCGCCTCTTGCCTGCATCGCGACCGTCGCGTTACCGTCCGGCGTTACCTTAATAGTGTATCCGTAGGCGTTGGTCGAGCCCGAGTTGGTGATGACGGCGCTATCGCCCGGTCCGGCGGCCATAAAAGCTGCAATCGCCATCCCGGCGACCAGGGTTGCAGCAAACCGATTGGTCATGGACCCTCCTATCTGTAGGTAGCTCCTAGAATGCGCCGATTCCCTTAGGAGTTCCCCAACCGGCCGGGCCGTCGAAGCCGAAGCGCGCCGTGCAGATGTACTTCACGCTCGAAGCGCACGTTACGCCCAGTCGGGCATCGAGATTGTTGCCGGTGGTAACGTCGAAGAGATTGCCCGTGTGGTGCTGCCAAATGCCTTTGGCGCCGGTCTGACCGCCGGCGTTACCGGCCAAGGCAAAGACGGCAGCGATAATTTGCGCCGACGCACTGGTTCCTCCAAAAGCAAACCAGCAGTTCGAGGGGCAGTTACCGCCCTCTTCGGAGTTATAGACCGCGACGGGCGCGCGCAGCGAGGCGGTTGCCGCGACGTCGGCCGCCGATCTCATATGACAGCCGGTGTCGGTCTGCCACGCAGGCTTAGCAATCTTGCGGCTGCAGCCGCTTCCGGTAGCGCCGCACGGCGAATTGCCGGCGCTGCCGCACTGATCGTAGGTCCAGTCGTTCCAAACGTTTTCGCTCCAGCCGCGCATGTTGCCGGCACGCGTCAGGTGCGAGCCGCCGACACAAACTACGTAGGTGTACGTGCACGGTCGAATCGGACCGCCGCCGTAGGCGCCGCCGCCGCCGTTGTCACCTGCCGCGGCAGCGATAACCACGCCGGGCTGGCGGAAGATTGCGTTGCCCGAGTCTTCGGGAGCACCCCACGATGCGCCGATGTACTTGGCGCCTACGGTATAAGCCGCCTTGACGCCGGCGTAGAGGTTGCTGGTCTCGTTGTTATTGGTTTGAACCAATACGATCTTGCAGTTCGGGCAGATTGCCGAGACCATGTCGAGATCCAAGGACTGCTCCCCCTTCCAGTCGTCGTTCGGCGGCGGCTCGGGCGGCAGCGGCGACGAATGGCCTTGTTGATTGACGATTCGCAGGCACTTGGTTGCCGTGGTGCAGGCCTTGAGTCCCATCGTCTTACGATAGACGCCTAGATCGCCGGCGGCATGATGGTAGCCGTAGGCATCGACGACGGCGACGACCTTGAGTTTACCCGCCGTCAGCGACGGCAGTTTATACGCATCTTGCAGATCGTTGGGACAGTACGCTTCACCTTCGAAACGACAGGTTTCGCCGTCGCCTCCGAGCATCGGCGCCATCTGCATCACCGGCTGGAAGTCGGTTCGCATGTATGCAAGGCACGCCATTCGCGTACCGGTCGGCGGAGCGCAGAGCCTCCGCGTCGGGTTAGCGCCGACGAAAGGAACGTCGCCGTAACCGGTCTGTTGTGCCGGGGTCGCGCTTTGCGGCAGCATCGACCGGCCTCCAAACGAACAAGCCGTTAGGGCTACGATGGCAATCACGTTGAGCGCCCGAATCATTCCGCGGTACAAGATATCCTCCAGCCCTTTAACGTAAGCAGGGACTTTCATGTTGCGCCCGGAGCCCCCTATGCAATGCCGTCTGGCGACGCCCTTCCGTCGCGATTTGTTGATTGAAGGCAACGGTTTGGCGATTATCGGCAGCCGCTTCGTCCCTTTACGCCGGGTGCCGCACGGCAAGCCGAGCGACGCGCTGCTCGCCGAAGCCGCCGCACAGCTCCGCGCGTACTTCGCTCGCCGGCTACTCCGCTTCGATCTTCCGCTCGCGCTCGAGGGAGCGCCCTTTCGCGTGGCGGTCTGGCGAGCCGTTGCGGCGCTAGAGTTCGGTCAGTTCGTTTCGTACGCCGACGTCGCTCGCGCCGTTGGCCGGCCGCTAGCGCATCGCGGCGTGGCCGCGGCGATGTCTGCGGCGCCGCTCGATCTTTTGGTGCCCGCGCACCGAGTGATTGGCGCCGACGGACGCATCAAGGGCGCGTCGGCCTCGTCGTTGCGCGCGCGGCTCGCCGCCTTCGAAGGCCGGCCCGGTTAGGAAGGCTTCACCGCGTAATCGGCGTTTGCAATCGTCTCTTCCAGAAACCGCGCCTGGTAGGCGACGATATCGCCGACGAACGGAAACTGCGGGTGGCGGCGGACGGCGCCGAGGCGATAGCGCCCGTCGCGGCATTCGAGAATCTTCCATCGCATCATTAGCGGCAGCGCGCGCCGTACCATGGCGGGCGCATTGCGCCGCAGCTCGGGATCCACGAAGAGCTGCGGCGGGAGCGCTAAGAGCTGCGCTTGGACCGCCGCGACCACTTCGCCGGCCGTAAAGTCGCCATCGCGGCCGTCGAGCCACTTTCCGAGCAGCTGGCTCGTCACCACCGGACGAATGGCCGCTAGCGTTTTGCTCAGCGTCGTGAGCTTCTTGTCGTCGCGCTGCGGATCCAAGGGGCCGTAACGCACCATACGATAGAGCATCGAAAAGCGCCGGGCGACGAACGGATCGTAGCTAACGCCGGCGACGTAGATCGTGGCGAGCGGCGCGAGCCGCTCGGCGGCGCCGCGCATCAGCAGCATGCGTCCGTCGGTGGAGTAGTGCCCTTCCGGAGTCAGATAGAACGTGCCGCCGCGCCGCACTACGTCTTCCATGCGCGTGAGATCGAGTTCCACCTGGGCGCGCGTCTCGTCGAGAATTTCGCGACGATAAGGTTCGCGCACGGTCGAGATTTTGACGACGCGATGCGCCTCGGCGAAGAGGCTGCGCCGTCCCAAGTCGAAGCTCGTCGTTCCCGCCGGAAAACGCGACGACACCCGCTCGTCGAAGATCTCGGCGAGCGGCAGCGGACCGTGCCGGCGGGCGACGGCCCACGCAAACGCCGCGAGCTCGCGCGAGCTCAGCTCGTTCTCGATCGGCAACATTCCAAGCGAAACAAAGAGCGGACCGGCGTTGACGCGCCGCAGAAAGACGCTCAGCCAGGAAAGGCGAGTGGCCAAGAATCCCGGCTCGTACATACGGCGAGAACTCGCGGTAAATATGGGGTGGCGCCACGATCCGCTCTCGACGGTGGCCGTCGAAACGATCGCCGGCGATTCGAAATCGTGCTGGTGATTGGCAATTATCAGCGTCGGGCCGCGCCGGCGCGGGAGTTTGCCCCAGCGGCGCACGCGATAGGCGAGGTGATCCCAGGCGTAGTTTGCGATTACCGAAGTCGTACGCAGCGGGACGGCCCACAGCGAGCTGAGCGGCTGGTGTCCGACGCGCAGAACCGTCAACGACGCCAGCGCGAATGCGAACGCCGCCAGTCCGAAGGCGGCTTGATAGCCGGCGAGATCGCCGTGGAAGAGTCCGATTAACCAGCCCCCGACGAGCGGCGCGATCACGCTTGGGATGGTCGTCGCAACGCCCCACAATCCAAGGTCGCGGCCGACGTTGTGGAGCTTGGGGACGGCGTCCATCGCCAGCGCCCAGCCGCTGGAGATAACCCCGCCGAATCCGATGCCGAAGAGCACCGCGCAGGGCAGTATCCAACGCAGTTCCGGTACCGCCGCAAAACCGATCGTCGCCAGAGCCAAGCACGCGCAGGCCAACGCCGTAATTATCTTGCGCGGCGCGCGATCCGAGAGAAAGCCCAAACCGACGCTGGAAGCCACCGCGCCGATCACCGTCGCGAATGCGTAGAGTGCCGTGCCGGCCGATGGATTGCCCAACCGTAAGACGTCTCTGAAAAAGTAGAGAACGAACGTCTGCAGCAGCGTTAAGCCAAAGAATACTAGCGCCCGACCGACGAAGACCACCATGAAATCGTGCCAGTCGCGCACGTGAGCGTGCTCTTCTTCGGCGCCATACTCGCCCTCGCGCACGCCGAGGAGCGAGACCGCACCGACGCCCATGACGCCGGCTGCAGCCAAGTAGGTTATCTCGGGGCGCGGCGCCAGGCCGGCAATCGCAAAACCAATGACCGTTCCCGCCAGCGTTGCGACGCCGCGAATTCCCGAGACGATGCCCCAATGCTTTCTCGGTACCGCCTCGGGGAGCATCGCTTGGTAGGCGCTCAGTGCCACGTTCGAGCCGAGCGTCGCGATCACGAGCAAAATCGCAAAGGCCGGCAGCGTGTTCGCATACGCGAGTCCGACGAGCGCGGCAACGTCGATGACCAATCCGGCGATCACGAAGGAGCTGCGCGAGCCGCCTCGGCGGCGGCGCGCATCCGAGAGCCATCCGCTCACCGGCGGAACCAGCATCGTCGCCAGCGCCGTCATGCTGGCCAGGATCGAGAGAACGAAGACGTGGTTCGCAGGAGCCAACCGCGCCGTCGTTGCCGGCACGGCAATCGTCAAGAGCGCCGTATCCTGAAAGGTGATCGGCAGCCATAGGAAGTTTATCATGACCCAGGCGCCGATCTGGCGCGCTTGGGACGAGCCGCTAGGCACTAGACGACGCGGTTAGTTCTTGACGGCGTCGATAAGAACGATGCCCCGGCCGCCGAAGTCACGCAGTTGATCGAGCGCGGCAATCGCCGCTCCGATCGGCGTGTCGGGATTCGTCGCCTCGGTAATCGAGAATCCGGTCTGCTTGCGAGCTTGTGCGTCGAGCGGATCGCGAAACGCCTTGGGCATGTGCTTGAGATTTCCAATCAGGCGAAGCATCGGTCCCGCTTTTTCATCGAGCGTTTGCGGATCGACGGCCATGATGACGACGCCGTGGCGTTTGCCGCTCTCGGTGCTTTGTAGGGCGATGAAGTCAACGCCGAGCACGCGCGTATGCGTGCGTACCGCTTCCACCGTGTTGCCGCTGACGGCGATCGAGTATCCCGGCGGAGGATGCGCCGCCAGATCGCCGAGCCACGCTTCCAGCGCCGGCATCATCGCTTGCGTACCGGCGACCACGTCGTGTCCGTCGTACGTTCCGCCGCCCTCTCCGAAAACGGTACGCTCGGCGCTGCTCGCTTGCGCCGGAATCTTATCGTGCCACGCGCGCGCCGAAAGCACGCTGGCGCCTTCGAAAAGGGGGATATCTACCGGGTTCGTCGGCGTCGGAGAGGGGCTACCTCCCGCAGAATGGCTCGCATTCGAACATGCCGCAAGCAAGATGGCCGCCAGCACTCCCGCGGGGCGCAAATAATTCACTCGCAGCCGATTCGAGGAGAAGCTCAGCGCCCCCCGTAAGCCTTCGTAAAGTGCCCCTGTCTTACGGATCCTATCTCAAAATCGACGAGCTGCTCGATCTGCAGCAGCCGCTTTCGCGTCCGCCGCACCACGACGAGATGCTCTTCATCATCATCCATCAAGTGTACGAGCTGTGGTTCAAGCAGCTCTTGCACGAAGTCGATGCAACCATGCGCGCGGTGGACCGCGACGACTTGCTGCGCGTTGCCAAACACTTTCGCCGAATTCATACAATTCAACGGCTGCTCGAACAGCAGGTAGACATCCTCGAGACGATGACGCCGCAAGAGTTCAATCAGTTCCGCGACAACCTCAACCCGGCCAGCGGCTTTCAATCGGTGCAGTTTCGCGAGCTGGAGTTTGCCTGCGGCCTGCGGCAGACCGACCTGCTGAAGTGGATCGAGCTCGACGAGGCTCGCCGAGCGCGGCTCGAGCAGCGGGCGCAATCGCCGTCGCTCTACGACCGCGTCAAATCGCTGCTGCGGCGTCGCGGTTTCGCGGTCGATACCAGCGAGGAGCTCGTCGAGACTTACCGCCGGATCTATTCCGACGAAGCCGCCAACTACGATCTCTACCTGCTGCTCGAGGACCTCATCGAGTTCGACGAACGCTTTTTGCTCTGGCGCGGGCGCCACGTGCGCATGGTCGAGCGTATGATCGGACAGAAGATGGGCACCGGAGGATCCGCCGGCGCGCGGTATCTCGAGAGCACGCTTTCACACCGCTTCTTTCCCGAGCTCTGGGACGTGCGCACCTATCTTGGGGCGGGGACGTACGCATGAAAGAAACGATCGACGCGAGCCCGGCGCAGCGGCGCGCCGAATTTCCGATTCTCGCCGACTCGACGTATCTCGTCAGCCATTCGATGGGAGCGGCCCCGCTGGGCGCACGCCGCGCGCTGGATCGCTACTGGAACGAATGGGCCACGGACGGCCCTGAGGCGTGGGAGCGTTGGCTACCCGCCATCGCCGAGATTGCCGACGGCATCGGAGCTATCATCGGCGCGCCGGCCGGCACCTGTTTTTTGGGTCCCAACGTCTCGGTGATGCAGGCCGCCATCGCGACGTGCTTCGACTTTCGCACCTCTCGCAACGAGGTAGTCTACGAAGCGTTGCAGTTTCCGTCGTTGACCTACGTTTGGCGCGAATGGGAGCGTTACGGCGCTGCCGCGCGCGTCGTTTCCTCCGACGACGGCCGCACCGTTCCGACGGAACGCATCATTGCCGCCATCACCGAGAAGACGGCGCTTGCGGTAATCTCGCACGCTTATTACGTTTCGGGTGCGCTGGCAGACGTCCGGGCCATCCAGGCGCACTGCCGTACCGTCGGCGCGCTGCTCTGCGTGGACGCCTATCAAACGACCGGCATCTACCCGTACGACGTTCTCGACTTGGACCTCGATATCGCCACCGGCGGATCGCACAAGTGGCTCTGCGGCGGCCCGGGATGCGGATGGATCTACGTGCGCGCCGGGCTTCGCGAATCGCTGCGCCCCGCCATCACCGGGTGGATGGCACACGCGCGTCCCTTCGAGTTCGAACCGGCGCCGACGGTTCACGCCCCGTCGATGTATCGCTTCGGTCACGGCACGCCGACGATTCCGGGCTACGTGGTCGCGCAGCCGGGGCATCACCTCATCGCCGAACTGGGCGTGCCGGCGATTCGCCGCCATAACGTGCGGCTCACCGATCGCATCGCGGCGATGGCGCTCGAGCGGGGCTTGCGCGTAAACACGCCGTTGGAAGCGGAGCGCCGCACCGGTTGGATCGCAATAGATTTCGAAGGAGCCGATCGGGCTTACCGGGCGCTCGTTGCGGAGCGGGTTTTCGTGGATTACCGGCCCGCATGCGGAATTCGCGTTGGACCGCACTTCTACACGACCGAAGAGGAGATCGACGCCTTCTTCCGCGTGCTCGATAAACTTCGTTAAGTAACCTTTTTCGGCCGCGGGCTGTCCAGCCTTGAGTATGGACGCGACAAGCATGATCGTCGACCATAGCCGAATAGGCGCCGCATTCCGGCGCCTTTCGATTCCCGTTGCCATTCAGATCCTCGGCGATCAGCTGCTCGGAACGGTCGACACGATTGCCATCGGCAGCCTCGGCTTCGTCGCACTGGCCGGCGCGACGGCGGCCAACACCATCTTCGTTGCAATCGTCTTCGTCGCGTCGGGCTTTCTCAGCGGCACGTCGATCGTCGCGGCGCAGCGCATCGGCGCCGGCGACGTGGATGGCTTCGCGCGGACGGTTCGCGCCGGCGTCGCACTGCCGATGCTCGTCGGCGTCACCTGTTTTGCCGCCAGCCTCTTTGGTGCGGGGCCGTCGCTCCACGCATTGATCGGCTCGCTGCCCAGCGCCCACCCGAGTGCGATCTATTTAATCTTGCGCTGCGCCTCGATTCTGCCGATCGTGATCTCGGGATCGCTGATCGTAGGCTTGGGTGCGGCCGGAAATCGACAGCTCGGCATCTTGGTGCTGGTCGTCGTCAACGTGATTCACATTCCGCTTTTGCTAATGCTCGGTCTCGGGTGGTGGACGCATCATCCGTTCGGCATCGTCGGCGCCGGCGTTTCGTCGCTGCTCTCGGAGACGATCGCCGCGGGTTACGCGATCTTTTACACGGCGCGCCGGCCGGAGTACCGCATCTTCGCCAGCCTCGACTTCTCACCGCGACTGGCGCAGCGCACCGCCGTGCTCGGTCTCCCCGAAGCCATCTTTCTGCTCGGCGTAACGGTGCCCGACATCGTGATCGTGGCGCTGCTCGCGCCGCTCGGCGCGATCGCCGTTGCCGCGTTTCGCGCGCTCAACGTCGTCTCCGACTTAACGTTCGTCGTGCCGAGCCCGCTGCAGAGCGCGACCCAGATCGTCATCGGACAGCGCTTGGGAGCGCGCGATCCGGCGGGGGCGCGCTCGTTCTTCGAGCGTTCGCTGCGCTTCTCGCTCGTCGTTACGACGCTCACCGGTGCCGTCGTCGCCGCACTGGCCTGGCCGCTGGCGTACCTCTTCACGCTCGACGCCGCGGTGGCGAGCATCGCCGCGCTTCCGCTTGCGCTGCACATGGTAACCCTCCCACTCAAAGGATGGGCGATGGTATCGCTGGCGCCGATCAGGGCCTCGGGCGATACGCGCTTTTCGATGACGGTGGGCATAATCTGCAGCGCGCTGGTGATTCCGCTGGCTTGGCTGGGAATCGAGCGGTTGAACTTGGGTCTCTATAGCGTTGCCTTCGGTTGGATCGTCGCGTGGACGGCGCGCGCCCTGGTGACGCAATGGAAGCTGCGCGACGGCGCGTGGATGCGGCGCGAGCCGCTCGCCGCGTAAAGAGAGGAACGACGCTCAGGGGCGGGTTTTCGCCCGGGCTTGCCTAAGGGCCGACGTATGGCCTTCACCGAGGGATTCATCTCGGAGCTCGTCGGACGGCAGGCGACCCTCGACGACCTGCCCATCGGCAAGGTCGCCGATTTTGTCGTCGGTAAACCGGACGCAGTCTTCCCGCAAATCGACGGCTTGGTCATCAAAACGGCGCGCGGAATGCGTTTCGCGCCGATCGACACGGTTGTCGACGTCGACCGCGACGGCTACGTAGCACTGAGCGTCGCGCCGGCCGAACCGGCGCCGCCGGAGCAAGAAGAGCTCTATCTCGTCGCGGATCTGCTCGACAAGCAGATCGTCGATGTGGACGGCCGTAAAGTCGTGCGCATCAACGACATCGAGGTCGCCAATGCGGGCGGGCGGCTGCGCGTGGTCGCCGCCGACGTCGGATTTGCCGGGCTGCTGCGCCGGCTCGGCTTACGTTCTTTCGGCAAGCGCTGGCTCTCGCGCATCGGCAACGTGCCGCGTTCGATGATCGCCTGGGATTCGGTTGCGCCGATTCGCGAGGTCAATCCATCGCACGTAAAGCTTTCGGTTAAGGAGAGCCGTCTCGCGCGGCTGCATCCCTCGGAACTCGCCGAGATCATCGGCGACCTCTCCGCGCGCGAAGCGGCGGCCGTCGTCGGACAGCTCGACGACGAAACCGCGGCCGACGCTTTCGAGCATCTCGATACCGAGACGCGCAAGAATCTCATCGAGGACATCGGCACCGAGCGCGCCGCCGACATCATCGAAGAGATGGACGCCGACGACGCGGCCGACCTGCTCTCCGAGCTTCCCGAGGAGCAGCAATCGGAGCTGCTCGCCGAGATGAACGCCTACACCGCCGGCGAGCTGCGCGAGCTGGTGAAGTATCCCGAGGATACGGCCGGCGGCATGATGACCACCGACTACGTCTGGATCTATCCGCACCGCACGACCGAAGCGACGATTCGTAAGATTCGAGAGATCGCGCCGACCTCGGAGTTCATTTACTATCTGTACGTGCTCGACAAGGACGACCAGCTGCTCGGAACGCTCTCGCTGCGCACGCTGCTGCTGGAGCTGCCGACGGCATTCATCGAGCGAATTATGGAGACCGACATTGTAACCGTCGCTCCCGACACACCTGCCGTCGACGTCGCGTCGACGATTGCGAAGTACGACTTGCTAGCCGTACCGGTACTCGACGAGCGCGGCAAGATGCTCGGCATCGTTACCGTCGACGACGCCATCGACGCGATCATGCCCGACGAAGTCGCGCGCAAGCTTCCGCACATTCGTCCTCGTCATCGCACGCGCCCCGCGTTAACGTGAGGCCGGAAGAGATCGTCGAATTCGCCGAAGCGCTGGCAAAGATCGCCGCTTCGGGCGGCGGGGCCAAAGCGCTCGCGACGCATCTCGCGCAAACCTGCGGCGCCGGCGTTCTTCTCGAAGACGCGAATTGGCGCCATGTCGCGGCGGCCGGCAGCGGTAACTTTCCGGCGACGGCCCGCAACGTCGTCGAAGCGGGAGCGCCGGGACGAGCCGCACGCGTCAGCGCCGGAAACCATCACATCGGCTGGCTCACGCTTTTCGGCACCGACTCCGATCCCGACGCCGAACTTCTTCTGCGTTTAGCAGCGGCGGCTCTCGGGACGGAACTCGGGCGCGAAGCGTCGTACCGCGGGCGCAAAGCGAGCTTTTGGGAGTCGGCACTCGCGGGGGAATTCCACGATGCGGCGAGCGCGCGCGAAGAGGCCGCTTCGCACGGCATCACGGTCGCGCCGAACTACGTCACCGTCGCGTTGGAAGCCGAAACGGAAGCCGATGCGGCGCGACCCGACGTCAGCGTGCTGCGCGCGCTCGCGACCGACGGCCTTCGCGGCGCCGAAGCGGAAATCGGATTCGTCGAGCGCGGCGCGACGCTCTTCGTTCTGGTGCCGGCGATGCGAGCCGTAGACGCGAGCAACGCCAAAACGGCGGCGACGCTGCTTCCGCGCAATGCCGCGCGGCGAAAACCGCCGCTGCGCGTTTCGGGCGGAGCGAGCGGGCTCGAACCGCTGGCCGCGCTGCAGCGCGGCGCAGCGGCGGCAGAGACGGCTTTGGCGATCGGACGGCGACTCTTCGGTGCCGGGCACGTCGTCCTTTACGACGAGCTCGGCGCGTACCGCTTCCTCTATGAAGGCGCCGACGTCGAGCGGCTTCGGGCTTTCGCTTTACTGACGCTCGCCCCGTTGCGCGCCTACGACGAAAAACATCAGACGGATTTGGAGCGCACGCTCAAGCTCTACTTCAAGGTCGGCCAGAACGTCAAGACCGCCGCCGAGCAGCTCAACGTGCACCGGCATACGGTCTTCTATCGGCTGCGGCAGATAGCGGAGATCACCGGGCGTTCGCTCGAAAGTCCACACGACCAGCTCACCCTACGTTTGGCGGTTGCAATCGATGAACTTCACGACGAGAACTGAAGGACGCCGTCCTCACGGCAAGCGCGACGTCGTCAAACTGACGCGCGACAGCGGCGTGCGTTTCGTGCGGCTGGTCTTTGCCGACATCTTCGGGGTAAGCAAGAACGTCTCGATTCCAGCCGACGAGGTCGAAGCCGCGCTCGACGGACGCGTCACCTTCGACGGGGGGTCGATCGACGGTTTCGTGCGCGGCGAAGAGCTCGACATGCTGCTGCGCCCCGATCCCTCGACCTTTGCGCTCTATCCGTGGCGTGCCGCACCCGATGGCTGCGAGGCACGATTGATTTGTGACATCGCCATGCCCGACGGCGCGCCTTTCGAAGGCTGTCCGCGAACGACGCTGCGGCGCGCGATCGAAAGCGCGACGCAATTAAGCGGTCAGAGCATCGGCCTCGAGGTAGAGTTCTATCTCTTTGAGGGGCGCGACGGCGGATCGCCGTCGACGTCGACGTCGGACGTCGGCTCGTACTTCGATTTTTCGGCGAACGATCGCGGTGAGGAAGCGCGCAACGCCATCGTCGCCGCACTGCGCGCGATGGGCGTGCCGGTTACGTCGGCGCACCACGAACACGGCGCCGGGCAACACGAAATCGACGTCGCGCACGACGACCCGCTCTCCGCCGCCGATCACGCGCTGACGCTGCGCACCATCGCCAAGCACGTCGCGGCCGATTTCGGCTTGGAAGCGACGTTCATGCCGAAGCCGCTCGAATCGTGTGCCGGCAGCGGGCTGCACGTCGATTTTCGCTTGAGCGACTCGAGCGACGAAGAGACGGCGCTCTACGTCGCCGGAGGGCTGCTGGCGCACGCTCCCGCCACTACCGCCATCTGCAATCCAACGGTGAACTCGTACAAGCGCCTCGTGGCGGCGTGGGACGCGCCGATCTACACGGTATGGTCGGAACGCAGCGCCAACGCACTCGTGCGCGTACCGCCCGGGCATAAACCGGCACGCATCGAGATGCGCAGCCCCGATCCCGCATGCAACCCATATCTCGCGCTTGCCGTGCTCATCGGCGCCGCTGCCGACGGCGTTACGCGAGCGACGCTCCCCGGGCCGCCGCTGGTGGGATCGACCTACGATTTGACCGGCCACGAGCGGCGCGAGCGCGGCATAGGAACGCTGCCGAAATCCCTGCGCCAGGCGATCTCCGAGCTCGACGGCGACGCCGTCGTTCGCGCGTCGCTCGGCGATCATCTCTACCACGCGTTCCGTGATGCAAAACTCGAAGAGTACGAACGCTACCGCCGCGCCGTGCATCCGTGGGAGCGCGAGCAATACCTGCGTTTATACTGACGTGAGCGCTCCACAAAACGAACGCGCCGCATCGCGAGCGGGCGCCGTCGTTATCGCGCTCTGCATTGCGATGCTCATCGCGCTGTTACCGCAGCGATACCATTTGGTGCCGACGTGGTTTGCCTATACCGGGGCCGCTCTGATGGTTGCGCCGTCGATCGTCGTTCTGATCTCCCGAGGGAATGCGGTTTCGCGCCGCGTCGAACGCGTCGTCGAGTTCGTTGCGGTAGGAGCGGCACTTCTCTTCAACGCTTGCAACTTGTTCGTCGCGGCCTACAATCTGGTCGAGAACCCCGGGGCGCTCGAGCCGGTGAAGCTCTTTTACACTTCAGTGGGAATTTGGTTCGGCAATATCCTTATCTTCACGCTCCTCTACTGGCTCGTCGACGACGGCGGCCCGGACGCGCGGCTGAACCGGGCAGCGCAGTATCCCGACTTTGACTTTCCCGCTATGGGGGAGGGCGCGCCCGTTCGTGCCGGCTGGCGACCGGGAATTGTCGACTATCTCTTTCTCGCGTTCACGACCAACACGGCGTTCAGCCCGACCGAGGCGATGCCGATGACGCCTCGGGCAAAAGTGCTCGTCATGCTCCAGAGCAGCATTTCCCTCATAACGATCGCCATCGTGGCCGCCCGAACGATCAATACCTTAAAATAGCGCCTTTGCTAGGGCCTTTTCGTGAGGATTTTCAGCAACCGGCCGATAAATTGAATAAGAGGCTGGTCTCGTTACGGCCGGTGCCTGCAAAAAGGGGGTTTTCGCCTTATGCTACGTCTTCGAAGTGCGCTCAAGAGAGCGGCCGGCGTTCTCGGCATAGTAGCCTGCTTTGCCTTAACCACGGCTCCCGGCGCGGCGACGGGTACGTTGACGATCCAACGCCATAACGGCACGCCTACTACGTATAAGGAAGTCGAGATAAAGGTGCTCTACGGCGGGCTGTTCGTGACGTCCCAAGATGGCAAAGGAACGCTCGTCATTCCGAAAGCGGCGTGCTCGTTTCAAGGACAGATCTTCGTATGTTACGCGACCGGCGCGACGCTGGTTCAAGAAGGCGAAGCCACCGCGCTCGATATCAAGAGCGGAACGATCTACTTCAACTCGACCGACGTGCCGCAGCAGCTCTCGGCGTCGACGACCAAAATACAGCCGCACAGCATCATGCTGTCACTCACAACCGGCCGAGGAACGTACATCGGCTTGACCGGCCGGATGGATCAGGTGGTGAAATCATGAGATATCTAGCAACGCTTGTGGCGCTCGTTATCGCGCTCGCGCCGGTAATGTCTTTTGAGCGCGGCGGCGGGGGGCGCGGCGGCGGCGGTCGCGGCGGCGGCGGCATGAGCCGCGGCGGTGGCGGCATGAGCCGCGGCGGTGGCGGCATGAGCCGCGGCGGTGGCGGCATGAGCCGCGGCGGTGGCGGCATGAGTCGCGGCGGCGGTAGCATGAATCGCGGCGGCTTTGGCGGCCTCGGTGGCGACTCGGTCGGCGGCCGAGGCGGCCGCGGCGGATACGGCGGTCCGGGGCGCCCCGGCGGGGCCGGTAGTGTCGGGGGAGTCGGCGGCGTCGGTGGTGTCGGCGGAGCGGGCCGGCCCGGCGGGGTTGGCGGAGCCGGGGGCGTGGGCGGTGCAGGCGGTCCGGGCAAGCCTGGCGGCGTCGGCGGCGTCGGCGGCGTCGGCGGCGTCGGCGGCGTCGGTGGTGTCGGCGGAGCTGGAAAGCCGGGCGGTCCGGGAGGTGCCGGCGGAAACCGTGGAAACGGCAACCGCAATAACAACGGCAATCGCAACAACAACAGCAACAGTAACCGCAACACGAATATCAACAGCGGAAATACAGTCGTCAACAATCCCGTCTACGGCGGTGGCGGATATTACGGTTGGAACGGCGGCGCGGCTTGGTATCCAGCAGCCGGTTACTGGGGCGGCGGATTCTGGGGAGCGATGGCGATCGGCGTAACGTCCGCGGCCGTGTACGGCAGTATCGTGGACACGTCCGACAATGTGACGTACAACTCATACGAGGTTCAAGCGAACACGCCGGGCGCGACGTTCCTCTCGAACTATCAGCTCACGCAGGTGCAGTGCGGACCATCGGGCCTCGTTGTCGTCTACGGCCCTCAGGACAGCGTCATCTGCGCCAATCCGAACAACCTCGTCGCGGCCGGCGAGTATCAGCTCAATACCGAAACGTTGTCCCTCACACCGATGTAGAGGCTTAAAATCGTACTGTCGCGTTAGCTTCGAATTTGTACTTCCAAAGACCGTTCAAGCCAAGCCCCCAGGTGTCGGTAGCGGAAAGTGCGACGTCGTGGATGTTTCCAAAAAGCGTGCCACCGACTGCATCCTTGACGAGGCCCCCGCGGTCGACGAAAACGCGATAGTCGTACAGCGCCGAAACTCTTAGTCCTGGGACCTCCGCCACAAGAGCGTACTCGGGAAGTTGGAGCTTGCCCTCGTAATAGCTCACTCGCGTCGAGCCAGGCGGTCTAACAATCGTTTGGTCGTACTCGTTTGCGTAGCTTATTCCGCCTCCGACCCACCGCCACTTAGTGGTATAAAAGGCCTTTAGCCGGGTATCGGGGCTCTGTACTCCATTGGTGGCAGTCGGAGCCGCAATTCGAAGCTCGATCGAATGGTCAAAGGCCGCGCCTTTTACGTTGTAGGAGTAGCCCAATTCGATATTTCCCAGCCCGGCGTATGGATCACCCGTCAGCGGATACCGCGTCATTAGCGGTATGCGAATGCGAACCTGCGCGCAATCGTTCCATAAGTTTCGACCGTATCTAATCTCGCGCTTCGCCTTTGCCGTGCCGCTGCGGTTTTGCTGAAAATAGAAATACAGCGTGCCATCTCGATCGACAGTGAAGATTTGGTCGGCCATCTGATAGAGCGGCCGATATTCATCCTCCGAGATCGGGCTCGATCGATATCCAACTTCCGAATGGCTCGATGGCGACGGAGCGGGTACCGCGCCCGTTCCGCACTGCGCTGCCTGGGCGTAAGGCGGCCTGCTGGTTATCGCTAAAAGACACGTTCCCGCAAAGATGGCCGCAAAGGACGTTGCTGCGCGCGCTCTTCTTGGCTCATGCTCCACGCAGCACAGCCATTCGGATCCCGAAGACTAAGAACTGTATGCTCACCGCTAACTGAAGAACCGCGAGCACTACCTGCAGCAGGCCGATCGGGACGCGAAGAATTCCCCAAATCAGGCGCGCGTAGAATGTTAGAAAGAAGTTGATGCCCATCACGATTGCCAACAGCATAAGGATGGGTAACCAATTTTTCGGTTCCAGCACAACGAGTAGGATCAATGTCGCTACTCCGTACGGTGTAACCATTTGAGGAAAGGCGATCGGAGAAATGGCGAGTTCGATGCTGGGTAGCGCGTCGTCGGAAGTGGGCGTCCTACCGTAGAGAGCGAGCAGCGAACGTACCGCAACCATGAACAAAACTACGGCCGCTGCGATCGCCAAGGCAGCTACCGAGATACGCCACTTTTCCAGCAGTACGACGCCGACCGCCGCGGAAAGCACGACCGAGACATCGGCAACGACATTGGCTCTCAATGCGATCCGCCGCTGTAGGCCGAGGCTCGCATCCTTAGTAATGCGGACAAACGTCGCCAAGTAGTTAATTGGCCCGAGCATTACGAAAAGGATGACGAACGCCTGGACTTCTCCGATAAACGGCGCATTGGGTGCGCCGGTGAATATCTGCATTTTAGCACCGTACCTTCGGATGGGGTCCCCCGAGCGGCCTCACCGTCGCCAATCGACGAGACGGCGGAAATCTCCCGCATTTTGGCCGGCCACGCTCTGGCTCAGGTTCTGAATATCGAATGCGTAACGGGATGGTAAAGCGTGGCCGTTGAAGGGGCAACTGCTCGCTTGTCCCGCCCATTCCAGAGGTTGCGCGACGAGGCGAGGCGGGCTCGTTCGAAGCCCAACCACAAGAAAGAAAGGACAACCATCGTAACATGAAGCGTCTCGCTATCTCACTAATCTGCGGCGCCGCGATCGCAGCGACCTCAGTTGTGGCGGCCGTCGCGAGTCCTCCTAACATCACCGGCACGTGGACGATCGAGCAAACCGGACTTAACGGAAACTCGACGTCGACGGTTACCCTCAAGCAATCGGGAATGACGGTGGTCGGCACCAATGCCGCCAACGGCAACGGGTTCAACGGTGAGTTCGTAACCGACTCGCAGATTAACGCCAAATGGAAAGGGACCGGCGGCGCCGGATGGCTGACCGTTTACGTTACGCCCAACGGACACAGCCTCAACGGCACGTGGGGCTATAACGGACGTAAGGCCAACGGTACGTTCGTCGGCAACAAGGTGCTGCCACCCTCGCCCTTGTCGGCAGCTGGAAACTGGAACGTTATCGGAGCTGGTGGCCCGACCGCGTTCGTCGGTAAGATGACCTGCAAGCAGTCCGGTCCTTCCGTCGTCTGCGTCGCCGGCGGCGTGACGCTGAACGGGAAGCAAACACCCTCCGATCAGCGCAAGGTGAGAGCCACTTTTAATATGGGCGGCAAGGCCGGCGTGTTCTCGTTCTGGTTCAACAACGACAATAACAGCTTCAACGGTGTCTGGTGGAAGGGCAACGGCACGGGAACGCCTACCGGCCGCGTCATCGGCCAGCGCTCGCTGAACCAGTAACGTACTAGGATATTCAGTTTAGACGCCGGCGTTTGCTCGGGCGGGCCTAGCCCGCCCGAGCTTTTTATCCGATAGCGATGTGCGGGTTATGGTAAACTTTCTCAACCCCGTCCCGACATGGGTAATCATGCTCGGGGCGGCGCTATTGATTTTCGCCATGAACGAGGTCGGCTTTCGCCTGGGCCGCGGCAAGGGGCCAGGTCTGAGCAGTCAGGATCCATCTGCCGTCGTTCAGGCCGCGGCATTCACCGTACTGGCGCTGCTGCTCGGCTTCTCCTTTTCGCTTGCGCTGGGACGCTACGACTCGCGTCGTACCGCACTCGTTCGAGAAGCAGCGGCTATCGGAACGACCTATGTCCGCGCCAGATTGCTCAACGCGCGCGATGCGGCGGCCATTCGCGCCGACTTGAGATGGTACGTCTCGCAGCGAATTGAGTTTGCTCGAGCCGACGCCAATCCCGAACAGCGCGCGATTGCGGACGCAAAGTCGTCGGAGCTTCAACGGGACATGTGGGGGATTGCCGTCGAGGCTGCGCACCGCGACCCGCGGTCGACGATCGTTCCGCTCTTCATCAACGAGCTCAACGATACGATCAATCTCAGCACCGAAGAGGCGGCCGTGCTGGTGGCCCACATCCCGGACATCGTCATCATCGGAATACTGCTCATTGCCTTTATCGCCTCGGCCATGATGGGCTACGGGTTCGGCCGTCAAGGCAAACGGGCGCTGGTTTTTAAGGCACTCTTCGCGTGCATGCTGGCGCTCTCACTAGGCCTAATTCTCGATCTCGACCGGCCCCAGCGCGGGCTCATCCGCGTGAATCTGGGGCCGCTGCAGAACGTCCAGCGCTCGATGCAAAGCAGCATCGAGCCTCCGGTCTCGGAATAGCGTCGTGAGAATCCACGCCTGGGTGCCGATTCTGATCGGCATAGCGAGCGGCGGCGCCGTCGCCGTCGCACTGATCCTTTCCGCGCCGTCCTGGGTGTCACCGATGGTGCGCGTCGTCGCTTGCTACGATGCCGCCGTCGTTGCCATCCTGGCCTGGTATTGGGGCACCGTGTTAACGACGAAGAATACGCAGACCCGCGTCTTGGCCGCTGCCGACGATCCCGGGCGCGACGCCGCATTCATCCTAATTCTCCTCGCCGTAGGATTTGGTTTCGTCGCCGCCTTCGCCATCCTCGGACGCGGTCCGCACGACCGCATTCCACCTCACGAGGCGTTCGTCGACGGCGTTGGATTTGCCGCCGTCGTGCTCGGCTGGATCCTCATCAACACGATCTTCACTTTTCGCTACGCGCATTTGTATTATCGCGACCGCGACCGCGACAAACAGTCCGACCGGGGACTCGCGTTCCCGGGCAATACAGATCCGGACTACATGGACTTCGCCTATTTCTCGTTCGTTGTCGGCATGACGTTCCAGGTATCCGACGTGCAGGTCACCTCACGTCTAATTCGACGCTTCGTGCTGCTGCACGGCTTCATTTCGTTCTGCTACAATACGGCAATCTTGGCGTTGGTCGTCAACGTCGTATCGAGCCTCTTGCGCTAGCGCGAGCTACTTCGCTAGGCTTACGGCTGAGCCGAACGGTTCGGAAAGACCGTTAAACACCTTCGTCGCCGGTCCGCCGGCGGGGTAGTGCCACAACCCCACGGTTCCGGAGCCGAAGTTCGGCCCGACAAGCGTCGAGCCTTGGAGCCAAAACTGGATGAGATCGTCGCCGCCCTTGAGCGTGACGGTTTGCGCCAGGCCTCCCGTTTTGGTGAGACGATAGATCGAGCCGGCGCCCCGGTTGCCGATTGCGAGGTACTTGCCGTCCCACTGAATGGCGCTCGGAATGCCGGTAGGCTCGAAATCCTCGCCCAGCTTGAAGAGCTTGATCGGCTTGCCGCCCCTGGGTAATTCTGCAAGAGTTATTCTGCCCTCGCGATCCCAGACCACGCCGAAGAGGTTCCCGCTTCCATCGTAGCTGCAAAACCAGCTAGCGTCGACGTCCTTGTCTTTATAGTGCGTCGGTTTTCCCTTCGCTTTCCGGTAGACGGCAAATGGCCCGTACTGATACGACGAGAGTTGCGTGAGCGCGAGATCACCCGTCAACGGATCGACCGCACACCCGTCAGACGCACCGACGGTGGTAAGTTTGCGAATCGGCGCGGCGCCCCCGTGTACGAAGACTTGCACGGGCCCCGCCTGATCGACCACGAAAAGATCGCCGGCCTTATCGACACAGAGTCCGGCGACCGATCCGAATCCGGTAAGTTGCCCCACGAGCGTGCCCTTAGGATAGGTCAATGCTTCGACGGTGTTCGTACCTAGATCCGAGACGTACAGCAAGTTCTGACTCTTCGCGCTCGCCTCAATCCACGACCGGGCGGCAGCGCCGCGCACCGTAACCGCCTGCGGAACGGTGCCGCCGCCGCAGCCCGCGAGCGTTGCTGCAGCATACAGGACAATAACAAATCCGGGGAGACCATAGGATGTGGTGCTCACGCGCGTATTTTAGCACGCCATGCCGGCTTTCGCAAAGAGCTAGCGCGTTGCGCGGCGTGCCTCCCGTTTTAATATCTCCCATGCCAGCTCCACATCGCTGCGTTCCGTGCGAAGGTTGCCGATGGCCACGCGAATCGCGTAGATGCCGTGGACTTTAGTATGGGAGAGAAAGACTTCGCCCCCGGCGTTGACCGCTTCTACGATCGCCGCGTTGAGCCGCTCCAAAACCGGCTCGTGCATTCCCGCCGGCGCGTAACGAAAGCAAACGACGGAGAGCGGATGCGGAGCGAGGACTTCCCACTGCGGTTCCGCTTCCACCCAGCGGGCAAACTCCTGGGCCAACGCAATGTGCGAGCGCAACCTCTCGCGGATGCCCTCTGCGCCGAGATGGCGAAGCACGAACCAAAGTTTGAGCGCGCGGAAACGCCGCCCTAACTGTATTCCATATTCCATGTAGTTGATCGCGTCGGCTTCCGGCGTCGTCAGCACGAACTCCGGAACGATGCTGAACGCGCGCCGCACCATCGACTCGTCTTTGACGAAGAGCACCGAGCAGTCCATCGGAACGAACATCCACTTGTGCGGATTGACGACCAGCGAATCGGCGAGCTCGACGCCGTCGAAGAGCGAGCGAAACTCGGGAACGATCGCGGCGATTCCCGCATAGGCTGCGTCGACGTGCAGCCATACGCCGAAGTCGCGCGCGACGTCGGCAATGGCGGGCACCGGGTCCGTCGACGTCGTCGAGGTCGTTCCGACGGTGGCGACGATCGCCGCGGGTCGCATCCCGGCGCGTCGATCCTCTTCGATCCGTTCGCGCAGCGCGCCGGGGCGCATGCGGAACTCATCGTCGCAGGCGATGCGCACGACGTTGTTTTGACCGATTCCTAAGGCGATCGCCGCCTTCTCGACGTGCGAGTGCGTCTGATCGGTAACGTAAACGCGTAACGCCGGCAAATCGCGGCCGCTCATGCCGCGCTCGCGAATCGCCAAATCGAGCGCTTCGCGCGCCGCCGCCAGCGCGGTAAAGCCGGCAACCGACGCGGTGTCGTAAATGATGCCGGTCCACGTCGAGGGCACGCCCAGCAGCCGGCCAAGCCAGCGCATCGTCACCTCTTCCAGCTCCGTCGCCGCGGGCGACGTGCGCCACAGCATCGCTTTCACGTCGAGCGTTGCGGCCAGCGCCTCGGCCGCTACGGCCGCCGGCGCGGCGCTGGTGGCGAAGTACGCGAAGAAGCGAGGGTGATTCCAGTGCGTCGTCGCTGGAACGACGATCTTCTTGAAGTCGTCAAATATCCGCTCGAAAGGCTCGCCCGTTTCGGGCGCCTCGTCGGGAAGTGCCGCAATTACGTCGCCGGGGCGGACGTCGGGCATCACCCGGTATTGCTCGGGATGCTCGTAGTAATCGCCGATCCACTGGCCGACGCGCTCGAAGGCGGCGCGCAGCTCGTCCGTCCGTTCCATCGGGTGGAGTGTTGGCGCCTCGGACGGAGAAGGCCCTGGCATGAAGTACCGGACCTATCCCCACAGTGACGTGACGGTGAGCGAGGTCGGCTTCGGCTTGTGGACGACCGCTACCGGATGGTGGGGCGACAAGAGCGACGACGAGGCCGTGGCGCTGCTCCACGAGGCGTACGATCTGGGAGTCACCCTGTTCGATGCTGCCGATACGTACGGAAACGGCCGCAGCGAAGAGCAGTTGGCCAAGGCCTTCGGCGACCGCCGCGAGCGCGTCGTCTACGCGACGAAGTTCGGATACGACTTCTCGGAGAGCGGGCAGGCCCGTCGCGGTCAGTCGGAGCTGCCGCAGGATTTTTCGCCGGCCTTCGTGCGCGCCGCCCTCGAGGCGTCGCTGCGGCGCCTCGGCACCGACTACGTCGACATCTACCAAATGCACAACGCGCGCATGGCGCAGATTGACGACGACGCGCTCTGGGAGCTGCTCGAATCGTTGCGGCGCGAGGGTAAGATCCGCACGTACGGCGTGGCGCTCGGGCCGGCAATCGGCTGGCTCTACGAAGGCGTCGAGGCGGTGCGCCGGCGCAACGTCGCCTCGCTGCAGATTATTTGGAATGCGCTCGAACAATATCCCGGCAACGAGCAAGTCCGGGCGGCCTACGACTCCCAGGCCGACACCGGATACATGATTCGCGTTCCGCACTCGAGCGGGTTGCTTGAAGGTCATTACACCGCAGAGACCACGTTCCCGAAGAACGACCACCGCCGCCACCGTCCGCGTGAATGGCTGACCAACGGCGTGCAAAAGGTCGAGCAGCTGCGCTTCCTGGAACGTCCCGGACGTACGCTCGGACAGGCTTCAATTCAATGGCTGCTCGCCGAACCGCGCGTGATGACGATACTGCCGAACATCTACGACCGCGAACAGCTCGTTGAGTTTGCCGCCGCTCCGGATGCCCCGGCGCTCGAACCGGCCGAGCTGCAGCGCGTCGACGACCTCTACCGCCGCAACTTCGGCATCGAAGAACCGCCGATGGCGTTCAAAGGCACGATGAATCCGCCGGCCCAGTCGATGGCCGGCACGCCCTCGTGACCGCGTCATGAGAGCCGAGCACGTCGTCACACCGCTGGCGCCACAGCCGATCGGCCCGTACAGCCAAGCCGTTCAGTTCGGCAACGAGCTCTACTGCAGCGGTCAGATTCCGCTCGATCCCCTGACCGGCGAGATCGTCGCCGGCGACGTCGGCGCGCAGACCGAACGCGTGATCCAAAATATCGGCGCCGTTCTCTGCGCTGCCGGCTACGAGTACGCCGACGTCGTAAAGACGACGATCTACCTCGTCGACATGACGGACTTCCCCGCCGTCAACGCCGTCTACGAACGCTATTTCAGCGCCAACAAGCCGGCGCGCTCGACCGTTGCGGTTGCCGCTTTACCCCGCGGCGCCCGCATCGAAATCGAGTGCATCGCTCGCGCGTAAGCGCCCGACTCTCGTCCGCGCTCGCGCTCAGCAACTCTTACTGAGGTGCGGGAGCGGCCGATTGTATAAGGCGCGCGGACTCTTCCTTTGCAATTTCCGCGACGTCGGGATCGAGCGAGGTTTCTGCGGCCTTGAGTTGCGCTAGCGCCAGCGCCTTCTGGCCCTGCGCCGCGTAGGCACGCGCCAGCAGGTAGCGGACGCGTCCGTCGTACGGGGCGGCGGCGACGCCCTTGATGAGCGCGGCTTGCGCCAGCGGATAGAGGCCGTTGTGCTCGTAGTCGATGCCCAAGTTCACGTACGACTCGGGAACGTAGGGATTAACCGAGATCGCCTGCACGTAATAGCTGACGGCGCGCTTCCAGTCGCCGTGCACGTCGGCGAGGTAACCGAAGTTGACGATCGCTTCGGGACGCTCCGGCTCGAGGTTGTGGGCGCGTTTGAAGGCCTCCGTCGCCTCGTTGTAGCGTTCGGACTGAATCTTGCCGACGCCGACGTTGTCGTAGCACGCATAGTTGGCCGGATCGATGTTGAGGCAATTCTGCAGATACCCTAAGGCTGCCGCCGGCTGATGCAAGTCGAGATAGGCCATCCCCATGCCGTTGAGCGCGGCGATCGACCGCGGATCGCTATCGAGCGAGCGCCGGAAATAGATAATCGCTTGCGTCGGCTGATGCAGCGTTTCGTAAACCTCGGCCAGCTCTTCCTGATAGTCGGCTACGTTGGGGTTCTCGCTCGCCGCCCGCTCCATCTGCTGCTGGTACCGCGGCAGGTCGCCCTTGCGCAAATGCATCAGCACCAGGTCGCGAATCGAATCGGTGCCCGGCAGCGCGCTTTGGAACTGCACGATTGCATCGTCGACTCGATTCTGGGTCGCATAGACGACGCCGAGCCGATTGTGCGTCTCCTTATCGTGGGGATCGCGCGCCAAGAGCTGCTCGTAGACGGCTTGGGCGCGATCGAAACGCCCCTGCCGGTAGTAAAGGTCGCCGAGGAAACGCGCCGCCTCCGTTCCGTTAGGATGCGACGCGACGAACTCCGCCAAGTAGGTCACCGCTTCGTTGAGTTGACCGGAGGCGATTAGTTGCCGCGCGTAAGCGATCGCGGCCCGTTGGTCGGCGACGTCGTGCGCCTCAGCTGGAATGAAGACGTTGTAATCGTTGGGTCCCGCTACTGCCGGCGCGACCAGGCCAGGCCCCGCGGTCAGTCCCAGGAAGGCCAGCGTCGAGAGAATGCGTCGCATCATCGCTCCTTACCTCAGCTCTACTATAGCGCACCGTGCGCCGGGAGCGTGACGGCGAACCAAGCGCTAGCGGACGAGCGGCAATATGTTGCTGGGCGTCAGCGGGTAGAAGGCCATGACCACCACCGCCACGGCACAGAGTGCGGCGCTCGCCCAGGCGAGCGGCACGAAGGGCCGGGCCTCGTGACCCGGCGCCTCTTCCCGCGAGTACATCACTCGGACCACCTTGGCGTAAGCGTAAAGCGAGATGGCCGTGCCGACGATCAGCAGGACCCCCAGCCAGATGTAGCCGTTCGCCGCACTCGAGGCCAGAATCAGAATCTTCCCGAGGAAGCCGGCGGTCGGCGGCAACCCGGCCAGAGCGAGCAGGAAGACGGTCATCCCGGCCGCGAGCCACGGGCGGCGATAGCCCAGACCGCGGTAGCTGCGCATCTGCGCCCCCTCTTCGCCCTCGCCGGAGATCGCCGACGCGATCGCAAAAGCGCCGAGATTCATCAGCGCGTACGCGGTCAGATAGTAGAGCGCGTAGCGTAATCCTTGCGGCGTGCTTCCCGCAAGGGCTACGAGGATGTACCCGACTTGTGCGATTCCCGAATAGCCGAGCAAACGCTTGAGATCGGTTTGCGCCAGCATTCCGACGTTTCCGGCGATCATCGAAATCCCGGCGACGATCCATACCGGTATCAGCAGACGATCCCCGACGCCAAGCGGTAACGCCGCGTAAATAAAACGCGCGAAGACGGCCAGCGTAGCGGCCTTGGTGGCGACGCTCATGAAGGCCGTGACCGGCAGCGGCGCGCCTTCGAAAACGTCGGGCGTCCAACTGTGGAACGGGACCATGCTCAGCTTGAAAAGCAGCCCGATCATGAGCATGCCGGCCCCCATCCAGTAGATCGGATTGTAGGCCAGCATCGGCACGAGCAAATCGGAGAGCCGGACGCTTCCGGTCGCACCGAAGAGCAGCGCCATGCCGAAAAGCAAGAAACCGGTCGCGGTCGAGCTCAAGATCAAATATTTGAGCGCCGACTCGCGCGCGGTGCGGCGATCGGCCGCGGCGCAGAGCGCGTAGAGTCCCAGCGAGAGCAGCTCCAGGCCGAGGAATATCATCATGAGGTTGGCAGCGCCGGCCATGAGCATCGCTCCGCAAGCGCTCCACAGCATGATCGCCGTCGTGCCGGCAACCCGTTGCGCCGAACCGATGTTGGCGTACAAGATTACCGATCCGGCCGCGGCGAGCAGCACGATCTCTTCGAAAACGGTAGTAAACCCGCCGGTCATGAAGCCGCCGAAGAACGCATCGTGATTATGGCCGAACTGCTTCGCGGCGAGAGCGGCGGAAACGCCAAGCCCGATCAGCGCAATCACGATCGGAACGTAACGTCCGCGTTCCCCGGTGACGAAGAAATCGGCAAGCAGCACGATCAACGCGGTGACGGCAACGACGCTCACCGGCACGATCGCCGCCCAGTCGGCGTGAGTAAACGGAATCGTCATGGCGTGCGCGAGCTCGTCGTAACGACCGGAGCGGTGTGCGCTCCAAGCAACGGCGCGGGATAGACGCCGACGGCGACGAGTGCCGCAAGGAGCGGTGCGACGGCCAGGGCTTCCCGCCAGCCCAGGTCGGGACGTACCGGAACGTCCTCGACCGGCGGACCGTTCATGATGTCCTGGTAGAGCCGCAGCATATACGCCGACGCAGCGACGATCGCGATTAGCGCCACGATCACCGCCCAGACGTACCCGGCCTGATAAACGCCGATCAGGATGATCAACTCGCCGGCGAAGCCCGCCAATCCGGGAAGCCCGAGCGCCGCAAGCGCGGCCACGCAGAGCGTACCGGCCAGCCGCGGATTCCTCCAGCCCAGCCCGCCGAGACGCGAGAGCGAGCGCGTATCTTCGCGTTCCTCGACGTAGCCGAGCACGATGAAGAGCGCCGCCGAAAAGAGACCGTGCGCGACGATGTAGACCAGCGCGCCCTTCAGCGCCAGCTGGTTCCCCGACGCAACGGCGATGGCGATCAACCCGAGGTGCGACAGCGAGGAGTACGCAACCACGCGTTTCGCGTCGTTTTGCACTAGTGCGACGACCGCACCGTAAACGAGCGAGATCGCTCCGAGAATCATCAGCGGCAAAGCAAAAGCGTGCACGTAGGCAGGCAGCAAAGCCAGCGCAACGGCGATAAATCCATAGAGCCCGGCCTTGGACTGCACCGCCGAAACGACCGCGACCATCGGTGAAGGCAAGCCGCTATAGGTCGGCGGCATCCAGGTGTGGAGCGGCCAGACCGGCGTCTTCACTAAAAATGCAAAAGCAAAACCGGCATAGATCCATTCGGCCCACCCACCGGCAAACGGCGCGGCGCTGCGGCCGATGACGTCGGTCGATCCATAGATCACGCCGAAGGCAGCGGTGGCGAGCAAGAGCGTCAGTCCGCCGGCGAAATTATAGATGAGATAGCGCCAGGCCGTTGCGGGATGCTCGCCCCATCCGACCAGCGCGAAGAATACGGGGATCAGCATCAGGTCCCAGCAGAGTGCGAAGACGAGCAGATCGCGCGCTAAGAAGAGGCCCATCATCGCGCCTTCGAGCAAGAGGATGAGCGCCACCATGTCGCGCGTTCGCGAAACGCGCGTCGCGGCAATCGCGCAGGCCGTGCAGATCGCCAGTAAGAGCGCGAGCCAGAAAGAGATCGGCGTCGCCCCGAAGTGGAAGGCGGCGGTAAACGGCCGCGAGAGCCAGCGGAAGCTCCACTGCGCGTCGCCCGCCACGACCGTCGTGGCCACCGTGGCCGCACCGACGAGCGCGCCGATCGCGCGCGACGCCGTGTCGGAGTTGCGCGGCAGCGCGAAGAGCAACGCGCCGGCGACGATCGGCAGTAGAATCGTTACGAGCACCAGCGACACTATCGCACGCTCCCGGCAAAGGCGTAGTACGCGATAAAACAGGCCGCACCGAAGACTAGCACGAGCGCGTAGGCCCGCACCAGCCCGGTCTGAAACGACCGGAACGCCGTGCCCAGCCAGCGCGCCCAGAAGACGACGTCGCGCACGGCACCGTCGAGCACGCGCGGATCGAGGACGCGGCCGAAGAACGCACCGAGACTCTGTGCGCCGCGCACGAAGAGAGTGTCGATGATGTCGTCGACGTAGAACCGATTGACCAGCAGCGCGGGCATGTTCGCGCTTTCACGGCGCAAGCGTTCGACCGCATTTTGCTGCGCGCCGGCGGTGGCGTAGCGGCGCCACGCGATGGCGAAACCGATCAGCACGAAAGCGAGCACCATTGCCGACGTCGCCCATTCCGAGATGCCGAGGGTCACCGTACCGGCCGCGGCACTCACCGGTTCGCTGCCGAAGAGCGGTGCGAAGAAGGCCGACCAGCGCGAATCCTGTCCGCCGTACATCAGCGCGGCCCCGATTGCGACCGTCGGAACGACCAAAATTGCGACCGGCGCGTTCATGATCCACGCCGGCGCGTGCGCGTGATGCGGCTCTTCTTCTCCCGGCGGCGGACCGGTCGGTGCTTCACCGGCGATGCCCAAATCGGCCGGTGCGACCTCGCCGCGGTATTCGCCTAAGAATGCGACGAAGAGCAGACGGAACATGTAGTAGGCCGTGATGCCGGCCGTTACCACGCCGACGGCATAGAGCCAGGGATAGCCGTGTTCGAGCGCGCCGTAGACGACTTGGTCCTTAGAGAAGAATCCGCTGAAGCCCGGCACGCCGCAGATCGACAGCACGCCGGTCAGCATCACCCAGAAAGCGAACGGCATGCGCCGCCACAGGCCACCCATGCGCCGGACGTCTTGCTCGTTGGCCAGCGCGTGAATTACCAGGCCGGATCCTAAGAAGAGCTGCGCCTTGAAGAACGCGTGCGTGAAGAAGTGCGCGACGCCGCCTTCATACGCGCCAACCCCGACGCCCATGATCATATAGCCGATTTGAGACATCGTCGAATACGCTAAGATCCGCTTGATGTCCCACTGCGCCATTCCCAGGAGCGCGCCGGCCAGCGCGGTGACGCCGCCGACCGTTCCGACGAGCAGCTGCGCGTCGTGACTCTGATTCCAGAGCGGAGCGCAGCGCGCCACGAGATAGACGCCGGCGGTGACCATCGTTGCGGCGTGGATCAGCGCCGAAACCGGCGTCGGACCCTCCATCGCGTCGGGCAACCAGGTGTGCAGCGGCACCTGCGCCGACTTTGCGGCGGCGCCGATGAAGAGCGCGAGGCAGATCGCAAAGAGCAGGCCCGGGCCCAGCGTCGTGGCTGCAGCAAACGTATCGCCGAAGCCGATCGAGTGCACGTTGGCAAAAATCAGGAAGATAGCGAACATCATCCCGACGTCGCCGACGACGTTGATGACGAAGGCTTTGCGTGCCGCCGCCACAGCCGACGGACGCTCGAACCAGAATCCGATCAGGAAGTAAGACGCCAGACCAACGAGCCCCCACCCGACCAGCAGCCCGACGAAGTTGTCGGAGAGCACCAGCGTCAGCATCGCAAAGACGAAGAAGCTCATGTACGCAAAGAAGCGCGCGAAGGCGCGATCTCCGTCCATGTAGCCCATCGAATAGAATACGATCAAGAAGCCGACGCCGGTAATGACGAACGTCCACAGCAGCGATAGCGGATCGAGCAGCAGGCCGAAATCGAATCCCGGCATCCACGAAAGCAGCGGTTGATGTGCCCCCAGCGCACCGCCGGCATTCTGCGTGGCGGCGCCCCACGAGAGCGCCGTCAGCACGAATGACGCGGCAACCAGCGCCGATGCGATCCATCCGGCCATGGCACGCAGCTGGGGGCCAAACGCCCAGCATAGTACCGCGCCGGCGAGCGGCAGCAACCACAGCGCAACGATCAGCGGATACGATCCGCTTACTCCGAGCACGTGGTGCATTATGCCGCGCCCACGCTAACCATGCAGCGTCCGTATCTCGTCGACGTCGACGTACTTTTCCGGGCGGAAGGTGGTGACGATGATTGCAAGGCCAATGGCAGCCTCCGCCGCCGCCACGGTGATGACGAGAAACGCGAAAATTTGACCGGCGTTTTGCAGCCAGAGGCGAGCGTAGGCGATGAGCAACAGGTTGGCTGCGTTGAACATCAGCTCGATGCTCATCAGCATCACCAGCGGGTTCCGGCGGACGATGACGCCGGCGACGCCGATGAAGAATAGGACTGAGGCCAGCGCGAGATAGTTGCCGATCTGTACCGGCATCAGTTCTTGCCCTCGCGCAGGATAGCTTCGCGCACGGCGCGGTCGGCCTTGATGCGGCTGCTCTTGGCCTCGGCATCCTGCATCTGCTCTCCGCCGAGCGTGATGACGCCGATGATCGCCACCATCAGTATGAGGGCGGTGACTTCAAAGGGCAGCAGCTGCACGGTGAAGAGCGCTTTGCCGAAATCGGCGACGCTTCCGAAGACGCCGGGCATACCGACCGCGGGGGTGCGCGGGGCCGGCGGATGGACGGCCGTGGAGAGCGCGTAGCTCACGAAGCCGAACGCGACCAAAATAACGAAGCCCGCCGGCAACCCGATTCGCGGCAGACGGTTGGGCCCGGCCGGGAATGGCCCGACGCCGCTGCCGAGCAACGCGATGACGAAGACGAACAACACCAAGATGGCGCCGGAGTAGACGATGATTTGGATGACCGCCATGAACTCGGCCGAAAGCGTGACGTAGAGCACCGCGAGCGCGGCAAAGTTAATCAGCAACGCGATGACGCTGTAGACGGGCTTATGCGCGCTGATCGTCCAAACGGCGCTGGCGATCAGTATCGGCGCGAGCACCCAAAATGCGATCACGTGCCGTCGCCCTTCAACTCGGTCAGACCCTTGCGCTGCGTCTTGAGGATCTCGCCGCGCCACGTCGCGTCGTAGCCGGGATCCACGTCGACGGTCGACTTGATTGCCGCTACCCGGCCGAGATCGCCGGGGATGCCGCCGGGACGGTCGTCGGGGGCCGAGCCGACGCCGGCATCGGGCGGCACGAGCAGGCGGCTCTTATCGTAGACGAACGACCCGCGGCGGAAATCCGCCATCTCGAAACGCGGCGTGAGCACGATCGCATCGGTCGGGCACGCCTCTTCGCACATTCCGCAGAAGATGCAGCGCAGTTCGTCGATTTCATAACGTGCCGCATAGCGCTCGCCCGGGGAACGACGGTCGCGCGGGGCGTTCTCCGCGCCGATCACGGTGATCGCGTTTGCCGGACAGACGCTCGAGCAGAGTTCGCAGCCGATGCAGCGCTCCTTGCCGTCTTCGTAGCGGCGCAACTCGTGCAGCCCGTGGAAACGCGGCGAGTGCTGCTTCTTGACCGACGGGTACTGAATCGTCGGACGCTTGCGGAACATAAAGCCGAACGTAATGGAGAGGCCGCGCAGGATCGCTCCGACGTTGAACAGGTGCTTGCGCGAGGACGTCGTTTCCATCTTATCCCTTATAGGCCACGATCACGGCGGTGACGACGAGGTTGAGCATCGCGACCGGCAGCAAGAATTTCCAGCCAAAGGCCATCAGACGGTCGTAACGCAGGCGCGGCAGCGTCGCCCGGAGCCACATGTAGAAGAACATGAAGCACGCGACCTTGATCACGAACCAAGCCACCGGCGGAACGAAGGTCCAGCCGAACGGGGCATTCCAGCCGCCGAAGAAGATCAGCGTCGCGATGCACGAGACGGTGAGCATATTTACGTATTCGGCGATGAAAAACAGGCCGAAGCGCAACCCGGAATACTCCGTATGGAATCCGGCAACCAGCTCGGTCTCCGCCTCAACCAAGTCGAAGGGCGCACGATTGGTCTCCGCGACCGCGGTAACGATGTAGATGATGCAGCCGAGAAACTGCGGCAGGAAGAACCACCAGTGCACCTGCGCTTTGACGATGCCGTCGAGCGAGGTCGTTCCGGCGAGAATCAACACCCCGATGAGCGAGAGCGACATCGCCAGTTCGTAGCTGATCATCTGCGCCGTCGATCGCACGCTGCCGAGCAGCGGATACTTCGAGCCCGAGGCCCAGCCGCCCAAGCAGATTCCGTACACGCCTAGCGAGGTGATCGCCAAAATGAAGAGGATGCCCGCGTTGACGTTGCCGATCGCCCAAGTTTCGCCCGAGCGTGAGGCGCCGAACGGGATGACCGCGTAGACTGAAAATGCCGTAACCAGCGAGATAAACGGCGCAACCTTATAGAGCAATCGGTCCGCGGTTTCGGGCGTAAGGTCTTCCTTTAGGATGAGCTTCGCCGCGTCGGCCGCCGGCTGCAGCAATCCCCACGGACCAACGCGATTGGGCCCGGGGCGCAACTGCATCCAGCCCAGGATCTTGCGCTCGGCAAGCATCGCGTACGCAAACGCCGTGACGACGACGAAGAGCAGGAGCGCCGATTTGACGAGCGTCAAGAGCCACAGCGCCATCGTCTAACTCCTCAACCCCGCGACCCACGGATCGTGCAGCCACGTGCCGCCGCCCGAAAGAATGGGCGCCGGACCGTTCGCCGCCGGTGCGCCGTTCGCGATGCCGTCGCGAGCGAACTCGAGCCGCTCGTCGCCGAAGGAAAACTCGCACCTCGAAGCAACCGCCGCGACCACGGCGCTATGAAGCTCTTCATCAAACGGCAGGGTCACGCCGAGCTGTTCGCCGAGCCCGCGAATGATATCGAGATCGGAGCGCGCAAAATCGGGAGCGTCGAGTGAACTATTGACTGGAAGCAGGTCGCCGGCGAGATTCGTAGTCGTTCCGCTCTTCTCGAAGGCGCCGGCAGCCGGCAGAATGAGGGTGGCGCGCTGCGCGGTCTCGGTCATGAAGATCTCGCTGACGGCGAGGAAGCCGACGCTCTGCAGCGCCGAGGCGACGAGCGCCGCATTGGGTCCGTTACGAACCGGGTTGGCTCCGAAAATCGAGAGAACGGCGACTTGATCGCGGCGCGCGCGCGCTAACATCGTGTAGGTATCGAGCCCTGGAAGCGCAGCGGCAAAACCCGGTCCGATGCCGGGAAGCATGCCCATCGCTTCGGCGCCTCGCCCGTTCGATTGTTCGCCGGCGACGTAGGTCGAAAGCTCGGTAACTCCGGAAAAGGCTTGGGCGTAGGCGCGGGCGAGCGCGGAGTCGACGCCGTCCCAAATCAACGCGACGCGCGCCGCATCGCCGGCAACCGCACGCGCCTCATCCGGCGTCGCGGCCGCGACGATCTTTGCTCCCTTACGCGCAGCCTTTCGCACGCGCAGCCACAACACCGGTGTGCGCTCGGCTGGAGATTCGCCGATTATGACGACGGCTTGCGCGCCTTCGATCGCGTCCAGCGTCCCGCCCCTTGCGCCGGGATTGGCTTGGCGCTGCCGGCCGGCGCGCCAATCGAGATTGCCGACGCCGGACGTGCGGAAGACGTGCTGCAGCGCGTAAGCTTCTTCGTTCGTCAGACGGCCGCCGCCCACGACGCCGACGCTGGCCGCACCGCGCGCATCGATCGCGTCGCGAATTGCCTTGGCCCACAGAATGAAGGCATCGTCCCAGCCGATCTGCACGAATCGCCCTTCCTTACGGAAGAGCGGTTGCGTCAAACGATCGGGCGATTGATAGAAGCCGATGTTATAACGCCCGCGGTCGCAAAGCCAGCCGTCGGAGATCGGATCGTCCTCGACCAGCGTGGTGCGCAGCGCGTTGCCGTAACGCACGTCGACGAACTGCTGGCAGCCGACCGGGCACTGCGTGCAGCTGGTCTGCGTGCGCTGCAGATCCCACGGTCGCGAGCGGAAGCGATACGTCTTCGACGTCAGCGCGCCGACCGGGCACAGCTCGGTCACGTTGCCGGTAAAGTTGTGGTGGTAGGGACGACCCGTCGCGGTAGCGATGATGTCGCGCGAACCGCGATCTTTAACCACCAGCTGTTGTTCGTCGGCGATGATGTCGTCGAAGCGAACGCAGCGTTGGCAGACGATGCAGCGCTCTTCGTCCAGCACGATCGTCGGACCGAGATCGACGGCTTTGGGCTTGGAGAGCTTCGGATCCGCGACGTCCGACGTTCCGCGCGCGTAGGCCATGGCGTAATCTTGCAGGTCGCACTCGCCGCCCTTATCGCAGATTGGGCAATCCAGCGGATGATTCACCAAGAAGAGCTCGAGCACCATAGCCCGGGCCGCTTCGACCTTGGGACTGCTCGTGCGAACGACCATGCCGTCGGTCGCCGCCGTGTTGCAGGCGATCTGCAGCTTCGGCATCCCGTCGATTTCGACCACACAGATGCGGCAAAGGCCGGCCGGTCCCAGCTTGGTGTGATAGCAGTAGATCGGAATCTCTTGATCGACCGTCTTGGCCGCCTCGACGAGCAGCGTTCCTTTCGGAACGCTGACCGGCACGCCGTCGATCGTGATGTTGACGATCTCGGAACTCGATGCGAGCAGCGGAGTACTCATGCGGGCTGCGCAGCCTTTTCTTGGACGATGCGCGCGCGGAACTGCTCGGGGAACCGCGTCATGACCGATTTCAAAAATGGCTCGATCGAGTCGCCCAGCGCGCAGAGATTCAATCCGGTGATCGTGCTGGAGACGCGGCGCAGCATCTCTTCGTCGCCCGGAATTCCGCGGCGCTCGACCAAACGCTCGAGCACGCGCTCCATCCAGCTGCCGCCTTCGCGGCACGGGGTGCACTGTCCGCACGATTCGTGCGCGAAAAACCGCACGAGATTGTAGGCCGCAGCGACGAAGTCGGTCGTATCGTCGAAGACGACGAAAGCGCCCGAACCAAGCATCGAACCGGCCTTCGCCATGCTCTCGTAGTCGTACGGCCAATCCAAATGCTCTTCGAAGATGCAAGCCGACGAACCGCCCCCGGGCTGCACGGCCGCAAACGTTCGTCCGGGGCGGAGCCCGCCCGCCAGATCGATGATTTCGCGCACCGTCGTTCCCAATGGGATCTCGTAGTTTCCGGGCTTCTGCACGTGTCCGGATACGGAAACGATCTTATAGCCTTTGCTGCGCTCGGTACCGACGGCAGCAAACCACTGCGGACCGTTGCGCAGAATCGGAACCAGATACGCGAGCGTCTCGACGTTGTTTACGACCGTCGGCATGCCGTAGAGACCTTCGATCGCCGGAAAGGGCGGTTTGAGCCGCGGCTCGCCGCGTTTACCCTCGAGCGAGTTGAGCAGGCCGGTCTCTTCGCCGCAGATGTAGGCGCCGGCGCCGCGATGCACGGTAATCTCCAAATCGTAACCGCTGCCAAAGAGGTCTTTGCCGACGTAGCCGGCGTTGCGCGCCTCTTCGAGCGCGGCGCAGAAGATCTCGTAGCCGCGCTTGAACTCGCCGCGGATATAGATGAACGCGTGATGCGCCGCGATGCCGTACGTTCCTATCAGCATCCCTTCGATGATAAGGTGCGGCGCGTACTCCAACAGCATGTGGTCTTTGAACGTGCCGGGCTCGGCCTCGTCGCAGTTGCAGACTAGATAGCGCAGCGGCTTATCGGCCGGCAAAAACGACCACTTTTTACCGGTGGGGAAGCCGGCGCCGCCGCGCCCGCGCAATCCCGACTGCTCGGCCATGTCGAGCACGTCGTTCGGTTTGAGGTCGCGCACCGCTCGCTCCCATTGCACGTAGCCGCCGCGCTCGCGATAGACCGCGATCGACCGCAGATCGACCTCGCCGATGCCCTCGGTCAAAACTTTAGTGACCGGCATGCGCGTTCTCTTCGTCGACGGTATCGACCACGGCGCGCGACTCCACGACCGCGCGTTCGGTGGTGCCGGTGAACTGATAGACCTGCTTGTTGACGAAGCGGTCGAGCATGATCACGCCGCTGGGATCGCCGACGCCGCCGGCGTTGTTCGGCCGCGGCACGTCGCGCGCGCCCGGGGACTTGGTGCCCATCGAAATTTGCTCGTCCTGGGCGATCGTCCACGTCGATCCCGGCTTGTCCGTCTGCACCATCGGCGCTACCGCATAACTTCCGGCGCGGATCGATTCCAGAATCTCGTCTACCTTCTGCGGAGTCAGATCGTAAACGAACTCCAGGTTGACCTGCATGCAGGTCGCGCGATCGCAGGCCGCGAGGCATTCGACTTCTTCATAGGAAAAAAGTCCGTCCGGCGTCGTCTGCAGATGGCCCACGCCAAGCTTTTCACGAAAATACGCCATGATATCTTCGGCACCGTTGATGCTGCACGCCAGCCCGCGACAAACCTGCAACGCGTACTTCCCGACCGGCCGCGGATACAACAAAGTATAGAAGGAAACCGTCGCCTCAACTTCTGCAGGCGTGATTTCAAGAAGCTGCGACACCGCATCGATCGCCTCGCGACTCACGTATCCCTCGTGCTTCTGAAACAAATGCATAAGAGGAAGCAACGCCGACCGCTTCTGCTCGTACTGGGCGATGATCCGGACGCACTCGTCCATCAACCGAGCGAGAAGATCGGGGAAGTTCCGTTCGCGTTCAGTCATGCTTTCGCGCCCGACGTGATGCTGAGGACCCTCGGACCGACGAGCGAAGGCACGGATGCCGGGAGCGAGGAGGCCGAGGAGCAGGAGCGGAGCCGGGATGGCGGAGCGACGAGCGTGTCCGAAGCATCATGTCGGGCGCGAAAGCATGACTGAACGCAAAACAAGCTACTCACCGATCCACCTCGCCGAAGACTGGATCGAGCGACCCGATCATCACGACCAGATCGGCAATGAGATTCCCCGGCGCAATACCTTTGAGCGCCTGAAGGTTGTAAAGGCTGGGCGGACGGACGCGGACGCGGTACGGCCGGTTCTCTCCGTTGCTCACCAGGTAGTAACCGAGTTCGCCGCGCGGTCCCTCGATCGCGTGGTAGACGTCTCCCGGCGGCACGCGAAAGCCTTCGCTGATCAGTTTGAAGTGATGGATCAGCGCTTCCATGGAGAGCGCGATCGTTTCTTTGGGAGGAAGCGCGACCTTGGGGTCGTCGATCATCACCGGACCGGGCGCGTTGAGCCGTTTGCGCGCCTGCTCGACGATGCGCATTGACTCTTCCATCTCGTCGAGACGCACGAGGAAGCGGGCGTAGGCGTCGGCCTCGACGCGCGTCGGAATGTCGAACTGATACGTTTCATATCCGCAGTACGGGAAAGCGCGTCGAACGTCGTAAGCGATGCCGCTGGCGCGAAGCGCCGGACCGGTAACGCTCCACTGCAGCGCCTCTTCCGGCGAGAGCACGCCCACGTCGATGGTGCGATCCTGAAAGATCGGATTGGCCTGCAGCAGGCCGCGCAGCTCGCGCAAGCGTCTTGGAAATTTCTCGATGAGCGCGTCGAGCCGTTCGATATAACCTTGCGGCAGATCGCCGTTGAGACCGCCGATGCGAACGTAGTTTGGGTGCATGCGGGCACCGCCGGTCGCCTCTTGAAGGTCTAGGATATTTTCGCGCAGGTCGAAGCAGTAGAAAAAGACTGAGATCGCGCCTAAGTCGATGCCGTGCGTACCGAGCCAGACGCAGTGCGAGGCGATGCGCGTAAGTTCCATCTGCAGGACGCGCACGACTTGTGCGCGCGGCGGAATGCGATCGGTGATGCCCAGCAGCTTCTCGGCGGCAAGCGCGTAGCCCAAAGCATTGGAAGAAGGCGCGAGATAATCCATGCGCTCGAGCGCGGTCTGCGCCTGGGTCCAAAAGAGTCCCTCGGCGGTCTTCTCGATGCCGGTATGGAGATAGCCGATCTCGGGGTCCGCCTTGACCACGTTCTCGCTGTCGATCTCCAAAACGATCTGCAGCACGCCGTGCGTCGATGGATGCTGCGGACCCATCGAGAGCACCATCGTATTTTCGGACTGGCTCACGACCTCCGGCATAGCGGGGTTGACGGAGAGCGTCACGATTCGCGCGCTCGCTTCACTTCTTCTTGCAACGCTTCCAGGGTACGGCCCGAAGGGGGCGTACCGGCAACGACGTTGGTCTTGCCGGCGAAGGCGGGCCGGGGCGAACGCTCGCGCTCGGGGCCCCGCGTCGGATAATCCTTACGCAGCGGGTGGCCTTCCCAGTCGATCGGCATCTGAATGCGGCGCAGATCGGCGTGCCCGTCAAAGACGATGCCGAAGAGATCGTAGATTTCGCGCTCGGCCCAATCCGCCGACTTCCAGATGCCCATGGCGGTGGGGAGACGTTGACCGTCGTCAACTCCGCACAGGAGCCGGAAGCGCGAAGGCGTTCCAACCTCGGCGACCGCGGCCGGTTTGGGCGACAATTTCAAAAGATGATAGACGACGTCGAAGCGCGGCCGGCGCTCCAAATAGTCGACGGCCCCGAGGTCGAGGAGCATCGTATATCCCTCGGCTTTGAGGGCCTCCAAGCGCTCGCGCAGCTGCGCCGGAACTATGCGCTCGATAGTGGCATCGTCTATCGGCGGCCGGACGCTGGTCGGGTCGAGGGCCGCGCCGGAGAGCGGCGGGTTTTGGGTGCTGGGCATGCTACTCGATAGGGTTAGGCACGGGCCAAGATGCCACCGCGGCCGCCTTCCCGTATCTGTTGCTGGATCAAGTTAACCGCGTAGAGCAATCCGTCGGGCGTAGGCGGGCAACCGGGAACGTAAACGTCAACGGGAATGACCGTGTCGACGCCCTGGACGATCGCATAGTTGTCGAACATGCCGCCGGAGCTGGCGCAGGCACCCATCGAGATCACCCACTTCGGATCGGCCATCTGATCGTAAAGGCGCTTGATGACCGGCGCCATCTTCTGCGCGACGCGCCCCGAAACGATCATGAGATCGGCTTGCCGCGGCGAGCTCCGAAAGACCTCGGAACCAAGGCGGGCGATGTCGTACTCGGCCGACGTCACGCTCATCATCTCAATGGCGCAACAGGCAAGGCCCATCGTCAGCGGCCAGACCGACGAACTCTGCGCCCATCGCGCGACGTCGTCCAGTCGCGCCAACATGAAACCGCCCGGGCCTACCGCCACACGAAGCCGCCCTTCCGCCAGACGTAGGCGTAGCCGATCGCCAAGACGATGATGAAGATGACCATCTCCGCCAGCCCGAAGGCACGTAGCGCGTGCATCTGAACGGCCCACGGATAGAACGAGGCCGCCTCGACGTCGAAAATCACGAAGAGCATCGCAATTAGGTAGAAGCGCACGGGAAAGCGCCCGGCAACCGGCGAGGTCGGTTCGACGCCGCATTCGTATGCCTCGCGCTTGTGCTTATTGGGCCTGGCGAGCCCCAGAAGACCGGAGAGACCGGGCAAAGCGGTAAAGAACAATGCCGCGAGAAACGCGACGCCGAGAAAGATCGCGACCGGTCCGTACGGGTTCATGGCACCCCAACGTTTTTACTTAGGCGGCGTCTTACCTGTTCTGCAACGTCCATTGGCCCGATTTCGCTCCACCCTTGGACTGGGGGGACGCCACGTTGTCCGAGCCGTACATTCGATTATGCGCTACGCCGTTTTGGGGATGCTCCTCCTCTTCGCGTTAGGTGACGGATGCTCGCCGCCGCCAAATGTCGTAGGCGTTCAAGACTTCGGTTACGTGACGGGTCGCGTTCTCGATGCAATGACCAACCGTCCGCTCACCAACGCGCTGGTTTCGGTCGGATCGCTCTACACGATTCGCGCCGACGTCAACGGCGCGTTCAATCTCCGCGCCGTCGCGGGGGATCAAACCGTCACCGCACGCGCGGCCGGCTACACTACGGCAACCTCGGACACGACGATACTCAAAGACGGCACCGTCTCGATCGGTTACATTCGCCTCGTCCCGCTGACACGTTCGATCGGTCAGCCGACGCTCGCGCCGCCGCCGACGTCAACTCCCGCGCCGAGCCCAAGCGCGAGTGCGATGCCCGGTTCGAGTGCGATGCCCGGCGCGAGCGCGATGCCCGGCGCGAGCGCGATGCCGAGCGCGAGCGCGTCGCCGCTGCCCGGTGGCACGCCGCCTGCTCCGCGACCTCCCGCTTAGCCTAACTGCAGGCTCGCGAGATCGAGGTCGTACTCGATCGAGCGATAGATGTCGTCGGGGATCTCACCCTCACGGCGCATCGCTGCGATCGCGCGCCGCTCCGCGGCCAGCGCTTCGCGCTGCACTTCACGGTCGATGCGGCTCTCGCGCTCTTCGTTCCCTTCGTCCACGTCGCCTTGCCCGCGCAGCACGCGGATGCGCTGCTCGTACTCTTCGATCACTCGATCGAAGACTTCACGGTCCAGCGAGCCCTTGCGCCGCTCCTCACTTTCGCGCAGTTTCACCAAGGCCGCTTCGAGAGCGCGAATGCGCACCGCCGATTCGCGCCGGCGGCCTTTGCTCGTTTCGGCGACGCCGAGCCATTCGATCAGCGGACCGAGCGTAAGACCCTGGAGCACCAGCGTAACGAAAACGACGAAGACGGTGAAAAACAAGATGGCGCCGCGCGCCGGAAACGGGCCATCGCCGAGCGTGTAGGGCAACGCCAGTGCGATGGCAAGCGACAGGATCCCCCGCATCCCCGCCCAGGACAGGACGGCCACGTTCTGCCATCGCGGATAGGGATCGTGTTCGCGCAGCCGCCGGCTCAGCAAACGAGGCAGATACGTGGCCGGAAACACCCATAGAATGCGAACGATAATGACCACCGCGCTGATCAGCAATCCGTAGAGCGTGTAGACGCGAACGTTGGGCTGCAACGCCTCCAGAATCGCCGGCAGCTGCAGGCCGATCAGCAGAAACGCAAGCGCGTTGAGCACGAAGGTGAGCAGGCGCCATACCGACGACGCGAGGACGCGAGTCTCGGGGTCGATGAAGGCCGTCGAGCGGCGGCTGAGCATAATTCCGGCCGACACCGCGGCGAGGACGCCGGAGACATGCAGCGCTTCGGCGGGCAGATACGCAGCGAATGGCGCGAGCAAAAAGACGACGCTGGCGATCATCGCGTCGCTGTAACCGCGCAACGCGAAGTAGCGCAGGAGCGCTTCGAGAAGTAGGGCGGTCGCGAGACCGACGAGCGTTCCCCCAACGGCAACGATCGCGAACGCCGCGCCGGCGCGGGCGAAGGAGAACGCGCCCGAGACCGCCGCCGCGAGCGCGAAGCGGTAAAGCACGAGTGCCGTCGCATCGTTCATCAAACACTCGCCGCCGATCACCGCGGCGACGCGGCGAGGGACGGCGATGCGCTCGAAGATCGCCTCGGAGGCTACCGCGTCGGGCGGCGCGACGATGGCACCCAGCAAAAACGCGAGCGGCCAGGTAAACTCGGGAAGGGTGGCGTGCGCGACGGCGGCAACGGCGGCCATCGTTGCGATCACCAGACCGAAGGCGAGCAAACCGATGAGTCTGGCATTGCGCTTGAGCTCGAACCAGTCCGTCGACCACGCCGCACTGTAGAGCAGCGGCGGAATCACTACCAGGACGATGAGTTCGGGGTCGGGATGGAGCCGCGGCAGATGCCGGGCAAACGACAGAACGATCCCGCCAACGACGAATGCGATCGGGTAGGGAACCCGTAACCTCTTCGCCAGCACGGCGAGAACGACGATTAGGGCAAGGAAGGTTACCAGAACGAGGGCTTGGGCCATTATTCTATCGGCTTGCCTGTCCCGTGACGCAGACGACCGCCATCGCAGCGTGATTCGAACCGGGCGGCTTGGAGCCTCGTTGCGCCGAACGTGACGATGCCATGGCGCTGAACGCATCGAGCATTGCCGCCGGCCTCGTCGTGATCGCGCTCGCGCTCAACGACGTCTTCCAGTCGGTCGTTATGCCGCGTGCAACCGGGCGGCGCTACCGCCTCAGCTTTTACGCGTGGCGGTGGGCCTGGCGCGTTTGGCCGCAAGCAGCGTGGCGCCTCCATCCTGACGACGGCTCGCGTCGCGAAGAGGTGCTCGCAATCTTTGCCCCGTTTATGCTCGTTGCCCTCATCGCGTTGTGGGTCGCGCTGCTCATTTTCGGCTTCGGCTTGATTCTCTGGGGCATGCGCGACGGGATCGCGCCCGGTCACGTCTCGCTCGGGTCGGCGCTCTACTTCGCCGGCACGTCGGTGCTCACGATCGGCTTCGGCGACGTCGTCGCCCGCGCATCGGGACCGCGTTTCGTCTCCGTCCTATGCGCGCTCGCCGGGCTCTCCTTTCTCTCAATTACGACGGCCTTTCTCTTCGCGGTTTTCGGATCGTTCCAACAACGCGAAACGTTCGTCGTAACGACCGCCGCGCGAGCCGGTGCTCCACCCAGCGGCGTCAACCTGCTCGCCATCGCGGGTTACTCAGAAACGCGCGAGGATCTGCCCGCGCTGATGATGGACGCGCAGCATTGGGCCGCTAGCGTGATGGAGAGCCACCTGGCATATCCCGTCCTTGCTTTTTTCCGCTCGAGTCACGACGAACAATCGTGGGTCGGCACGCTCGGCACGCTGCTCGACGCGGCCACGTTGATGATGACGACCGTGGAGGGCGTGCGCGACGGCCAGGCGCGCATCTTCTACAACGTCGGGCGCCATGCGGCGCAGGACCTCTCGCGATTCTTTGCCGTTGGAACGTCTGACGAACGCGTGAGCATCGAACGCTCCGAGTTCGATCACGCCTGCGACCGGCTCGCCGCGGCAGGTTACGCGCTCTCCGATCGCAACGAAGCCTGGATTCGATTCGCCAATCTGCGCTCGGGCTACGCGTCCCGGCTCAACGAGTTGGCGCGCTTCTTTCAGATTCCGCCGCTGCAATGGATCGGCGATCGTTCCATCCTTACGGCTTCACCACACGGCGTGGATTAGCGCGGCGTCTAGAATCCGTGGCGCGCGTCGTTGCGGTGGAGATATTTTTTCACGTCGTCGATGGGCAGGGCGAAACCGATGCTGCGCTCCGAATCGAAACGCGACTCGGCCACGCCGACGACCTCGCCGGTGTCGGCGATAAAGACCGGCGCGCCGCTTTCGCCGGGCACGATCGAGACGGTAACCTCGAGCGCATCCTTTCGAATCGAAGAGAGACGGCCCGTCCCCAGCGACGTGGCCAATCCGAGTCCTTCGTCGTCGAACTCGTCGGGAATCGGGTAGCCAAGCAAACCGACTTCGCGTCCCACGTCGCTTTGCAGATGCGACGAGGAGCCGAGCGCGACCGGCGTGAGATTGCGTCGCGGGGTTCGGACGATCGCCAGATCGAGGTCGGCGTTGGAGGCGACGACGCGTGCCGGCGCGTGCCACCGGTTGGCGACGGTGACGCGGAGATCCCAGGCACCCTCGATGGCGTGCTGGACGGTAACGACGTCGCTGCCCCACGTTCCCGAAGCGACGACGAAACCGGTGGCGTAGGCTTCGTCGTAGTGGTCTTTCTTGTTTTCCGGAGGAACTTTCATCGAAAGCAACACGACGGAGGACCGCAGGCGCTGCACCGAAGCGACCATCGCATCGTCGCTGTCGCGAACGCACGCCGGTAGCGCGAGGACGGCGAAAATGGCGATCGAGCCTGCGGCGCGCGTAATCATGAAAACCGCTCGAATATTGCGTCGCGTAAGCGTTCGAGGCCTGCCCCGGTTCGCGCGCTCACGTGCATCGCTCCGGCCTCCGGCCTTTCCGCCGGCGGCAGGTCCGCCTTGTTGTATACGACCAGGCGCGGCGCGCGAGCCAGCTCCAGGTCGTGCAAGATGCTCTCGACGGCGCGCCGTTGCTCGAGCTGACGCGGACTGCCGGCATCGATGACGTGCAGCAGCAGGTCGGCGTCGCGGAGCTCTTCCAGCGTCGCGCGAAAGGCGTTGACCAATTCCTTGGGGAGATCGGTAATAAATCCGACCGTATCGGCCAGCCGCACGTAAAATCCTGGCTTCAAATACGCTCGCCGGATCAACGGATCGAGCGTTGCAAACGGCCGGTCCGCGACGAGCGCGTCGGCACGAGCGAGCGCGTTGAGCAACGACGATTTCCCCGCGTTGGTATAGCCGACGAGCGCGACCAGGGGCTCGCGCCTCTCCGCCGAGCGGCGCAACGCACGATGCCGCCGGACGTCCTCGAGCATGCGATTGAGCACGGCGATACGCGCGGCGATACGGCGGCGATCGACTTCGAGCTTCGTCTCACCGGGGCCGCGCGTCCCGATGCCGCCGCCCAAACGCGAGAGGTCGGCACCCACTCCGATGAGGTTGGACTGCCGGTATCGCAGCTGCGCGAGCTCGACCTGGAGTTTCCCTTCGCGGCTGCGCGCTTGGCGAGCGAAGACGTCGAGGATGAGCATCGTACGGTCGACGATCGGCAACGGAACGATTCTTTCGAGATTTTTCCGCTGGCGCGGACGCAGGTCGTTGAGGGTGACGACTATTTGGGCGTCAAGCTCCGCGGCGCGAAGCGCGATCTCGTGCGCCTTGCCGCTGCCGACCAGCGTGGCCGGATCGACGCTCGCGCGCCGCTGAACGATTCGCTCGAGAACCTGCGCTCCGGCGGCGTTGGCCAGGGCCTCCAACTCGCTCAGCTCGGCGTCGACCGCGTCGCCGATCTCGTTTGTTTCTACTGCGACGACGAGAGCGCGCTGCATCATGCCGGCTTCTCGGCAAGCGGCGTTAAACGATCGATGAGCCAGCGTAGGCCGTCGTTATATTGCGGCCCCGGCCGCTCGATGAGATCGGGTTTCACGAAATATACGCGGCGAAGTTTCACCGCGCGCAAGCTGCGCCACGGTTCGCGGTCGAGAACCGATTCCAGCTGCGTTGACGGATCGGCAATAATGGCATCGGGTTGATCGCGCAGCAGTGCCTCCGCGCTGTACTGGCCGTATGCGGCGTGAAGGTCGGCGGCGGCGTTCGTTCCGCCCGCCAACGCAATCAGGGTGGAGATGTAGGAACCCGAACCCGCCGTCCAAATCGGTCCGCTGCCCAGTGCGACGAAGATGCTCGGGCGGCGTACGAAGTGCTGCGTTCGCGCGTGCAGCGCCGCGGTCTCCTTCTGCAGCTTGGCGATCGTTGCCGCCGCTTGCACCCGGTGCCCCGTCAGCTCCCCCAGCTTTCGGAGATTGATGAAGATCTGCTCGTATGTGTCGTCGGGTAAGAGCACGACCGGCATTTGCAACCGGCGCAGCGGCTCGGTAACGCGCTCCTGCGCCGGAATGCCGATGACGACCGTCGGGCGCAGCGCGACGATCGCTTCGGCGTCCACGCTGCTGGCGTCGGCGACGCGCGGTAGTTTTTTAGCTTGCGGAGCATCGGTGTACGCCGAGACTGCGACGAGTTGCGAACCCGCGCCGATCGCGTAGCAATCGTCGGCGAACGAGGGCACCAAGACGACGACGCGCCCCGGAGCGGGCGGCGGAGAGGCGGCGAGCAGCAGCGCCGCGAGTGCGGCTGCGATCGCGTGACGCACGTGGTTGCGGTTACGCAGGGGGCGCCGCGGCGACCTCCAATGCTCCGGTCACACGTTTGCGCGGGAAGCCGGTGAAAAGCCGGCACGGTCGCGCCACTGTATGCGGGGAGCCGCCCGAACGTCACTGTCCTTTACCGGATGGGAAGGCGCGGGCAACGGCAGCGATCCGCGAGTCAGGATACCGGGCAGACGTCGCAGCATCATCCGCCTCGCGCCAAGGAAAGGATTGCGATGTTCCCATTGATCGCCGCGCTCGTCGCGGCTGCCCCGTCGCCCTCGCCGTCTCCTACGGCGGTCCCGGAAATTGCCCACGTGGTTACCAGCGATCGCAGCCTCGAGTCCGTCGCCCGCACCGCGCGCACGACGTACGTCGTTACCGCTTCGGAGATCGCACGCGACGGTAACCGCACCGTCGCCGACGCCATCGAAACGATCCCCGGCGTCAACGTCGTTCGCTACGGCGCGTTCGGCGCCGTGGCGACCGTTGGTATTCGCGGCACCTCGTCGCAGCAAGTGCTCGTGCTCGTCGACGGACTACCCGTTGCCGGCAGTCAAATCGACGACGTGGACCTCGAGCAGTACTCGGTCGGCGGTATCGACCGCATCGAAGTCGTGGAAGGCGGCGGTTCGACACTCTACGGCTCGGGCTCGATCGGCGGCGTCATCAACATCATCACGGCTCCCCAGCCGGCACGCAGCACGGCAACCCTCTCGACCGGTTCGTTCAACGAGCAGACCTACTCGTTCGCCACGCCCTATCTCTCGTTCCAGCGTACCTACGCTACCAACGACTACTCCGTAGCCAACGCGCCGAACCGTCAAAACGCGCAGGCCGGCCTCACCAGCGTCGCCGCGCGATACTCGCACGCCGTCGGAGCGGTCGATCTTACTTTTTCCGGCAATTTGGAAGACGCGCTGGTGGGAACTCCGGGGCAACTCGGATACTTCTCGCCGACCAGCGAGCAAGGCAACGTCGGCCGCAACTTGCGTCTGTCGGCGGAACGCCGCGGCGCGCGTTCGACCACGACGCTAGCGTTGGGCGATTCCTCCGAAGATCTCTCGTATACGTGCAACACGCCGGTCGACTCCAACTGCCCCAACGCGTTCTACCCCACGCCGCCTCCGGGCAGCTCGTCGAATCCCCCCTACGCGCAGCTGCTCTACGATCAGCACGCGATGGCAGCCCTGCGCAACGTCTCCGGCGACGACCGTCAGCGTTTGGTTTACGGCGTCGACCTGATGCGCGGCAACGCCCGCGTCGATCCGGGAACCAGCGGCGGCTCCGCTCCGTACGACCCGCCAGTTTTTTATGCCTACGCTCAGACCGCCGCGTACGTACAGTCGCAGTGGTTCGACCGCAGCGGCAGTCAAATCTACGTCGGCTTGCGCGGCGAACGCGACGGCGGGGTTGGAGGCGCGTACTCGCCGTCTCTGGGCGGCATCGTCCATTTTACCGACGCGCTGCAGCTGCGCCTCAATGCGGCGACGGCGTTTCGCGTGCCGACGGCAGAGGAACTCTACTATCCGGGCTTCTCCAACCCCAGCCTGGCCCCCGAGCGCACCCGCGTCGGCGATGCAACGATTGCGGCGCCCGACCTCCTGGGTGGAGTAACGTTCGGTTGGTTTACCACCAACGGTTCCAACCTGATCGTCTCGCCGCCGCCGGCATACATTCCCGAGAACGTCGGCCACGCTTCGATCGCCGGCTTATCGTTTACCGCACAAACCCTGCCGTACCATCACGTCGTGGCAAATCTCGGCATCACCAATCTTTACCGCGCGCAGGATCTCGACAACGACACGCGGCTCCCCGGGCGCGGACCCGTCTTCGCGGTGACGGTGGGGCTGCGCTATATCCCGGCGCGCGATAGCCGCTTTGACGGGTTCACCATAGCCGCGCGAACGCAAGGCCCGCAAGAGTCGCAAGATCCGTACCTCGCGCCGATCTACTCGGCCTATCAGCCATCGACGTTTACGACGGTCGACGCTTCGGTCGGGTACCGCATCACTCCGCAGCTGCTCTTGGCGCTGCGCGGCTACAATCTCGGCAACGATCGCTACGCGATCTATGCCGGCTATCCGATGCCGGGCAGATCCTTCAGCATGGAGCTGCGCGGACATTAGGGCCGTCGCGCTCGTTCTCGCGATCGTCGCCGCCGCCGCGCTGAGTCTGCTCGTCGGCGGTACGCCGCTGCCCTTCGGCGACGTCGCCGCGCAGCTCGTTCATCCGCACGGCGAGGGCGTCGTCAATACGATCGTCTGGCAGCTGCGCTTGCCTCGCGTTTGCATTGCCGCAACCGTAGGCGCATCGCTTGCGCTCTGCGGCGCGATGCTGCAAGGCATGCTGCGCAATCCGCTGGTCGATCCGTACCTCACCGGCGTGAGCGCGGCGGCCGCCGCCGCCGTCGCGATCGCCATTCTCATTGGAGTCGCCGCACCCGCGACGCCGGCGATCGGATTTCTCGCCGGACTGGGTGCGGCGCTCCTGGTCGCGGCGCTCGCGCGGCGCGGCGGCGGGCTCGACGGCAATCGGCTGATACTTGCCGGCGTTTCGCTCTCGACGCTCTTTGCCGCAATCGTTACGCTGGCGCTGGTGCGCGCGCGATCCAACGACTACGCCGGAGCGATCGTGGCCTGGCTAGCCGGATCGATGGCCGGGCGCGGCTGGCACGATCTCGCCATCACCGCGCCGTACGTCGTCATCGGGATCGCGCTTGCGGCCGCAACGATCGGTCCGCTCAACGCGCTTCGCATCGGCGATCTTCGCGCCCGGGCCGTCGGCGTCGACGTCGAACGCGCGCAATGGATTATCCTCGCCAGCTCGTCGCTGCTCGCAGCAAGCAGCGTAGTCTTGGCCGGGCTGGTCGGATTCGTCGGACTGCTCGTACCGCACTTGGGACGCCGCCTCGTCGGCTCGGACGCGCGCGCATTGTTGCCGGCCAGTGCCGCGATCGGCGCGACGCTCTGCATGGTGGCCGACGCGATCTGCCGGCGCATCGTCGCGCCGGCCGAGCTGCCCATCGGCGTTCTGCTCGCGTTGATCGGCGTACCGGCCTTTCTCTATCTGTATTTGCGTCCGTCCGTTCGAGGAGCGCCCTGATCCGATGATCGAACTGCGCGACGTAGAGCTCGCCGTCGGTGGGCGCCCGTTGCTGCACGGACTCAACCTTGCCGTTCCGCCGGGCGAGTTCGTCGCCGTGCTTGGCGCCAACGGCGCGGGAAAGACGACGCTGCTGCGAGCCATCGCCGGAATGATCGCACCGAGCGCCGGCGCGATACGGCTCGATCGCGTGCCGAGCGGGCAGCTTGCGCCGCTGGAACGCGCGCGGCGCGTGACGCTGGTAACGAGCGACGAAGTACTGGTCGACGCGCTGCTCGTACGCGACGTAGTCTCTATGGGGCGCTTTCCGTATCACCGCTGGTGGGAATGGTTCGAGCGCGCCGCCGACGACGAGGCCGTCGATCGTGCGCTGGCGGCGGTGCGAATCGAACCTTTGCGCGAACGTCTATTTGCAACGCTGAGCGCCGGCGAGCGCCAGCGCGTCTGGATCGCGCTCGGTCTCGCGCAGGAAACGCCGGTCCTTCTTCTCGACGAACCGACGAGCCATTTGGACGTGCGGGTGGCGCACGAGATACTCGCGCTTTTGCGCGGATTAACGCGTGCCGGTAAGACCGTCGTCTGTGCGCTGCACGATCTCAACGAAGCGGCGGCATACGCCGACCGCATCGCGCTGCTCGGCGACGGCAGGCTCCTGGCCTTCGAGCCGCCGGCAACGCTGCTCGACTCGCCCCTGCTCGAACGAGCCTACGGCATCGCCATGGAACAAGTCGTGCTACCGGGAAACCGGCTGCGCGTCTTCGCGCGCGAACCGTACTGACGATTCTTGCGGGTGGACTCCGCAATATTCGCTTTCGTTACTTAGGGGGACGCAAATCCGAGCCTAACACCCAACGTATGAGACCGTGCTTGGGACCGCTCGTAATGATCACGCCGACGGCGTCGTCCGGCGAGTGCGAGACCGGCGAATCGACGTAGTTCGCAGCGCAGGAAACCACCTCGGCGTGCGTACCGGGCCCAACTAGTATGGCGTGCGGCAGCATCGCCTGCGCCTCGTCGAAAGAAGCCGCGTGATACGCTCGCAGGCGCGTGCGCGAGTCCCAAATCAGAACCGACGGATCGTCGGTCGTTCCGTAGAGCACGACGTGTTCGCCACGATGCCACGTGCAGTCGCCCCACGCCGGCGCCATAACGGCCAGCCAGAACGCGGCTGCCACGGCCAACGCCTTACCCATCGCGAAACTCGCCATCTACCACGGCGATGGTAAGAATGGCCAGGTCGTCGCGCAAACGGTTGCCGCCGCGCACGCGTACTTCCGCAACGAGCTCGTCGGCGAGCTGCTGTGCGTGCGGACTGGCGTGCGCGATCAGCTCCATCGCGCCGTCTTCGAGGAGCTGCTTGCCCGCCCGATTGCGCGCTTCGGTAAGGCCGTCGGTGGCAAGCACGAGCATATCGCCGGGTCGAAGGTCGATGGTCTCGCTCCCGTACGGCTCTTCCATGACTCCGAGCACCGGCCCGGTCACGGCCAACCGTTCGACGCCATCGAGGCGCCTGACGAAAGCGCAATCGTGTCCGGCGCTCCCGAACTCCAGGCTGAACGTCGTCGTGTCGAGGACGCCGACGAACATCGAAACGAATAAATACGGATTCCCGACGGCCTTCGAAAACGCGAGGTTGAACTCCGTCAGAATTCCGGCCGGGCCGCTCTGGCGCAAGGCGATAGCCCGCACCATGAACTTGATGAAGGCGGTGAGAACCGCGGCGTCAACGCCTTTTCCGCTGATGTCGGCGATGAGCACGAGCGCCCGGCGATCGGAGAGGCGGTAGACGTCAAAGACGTCGCCGCCGACGGCCAAGTGATTCGTCGCCGAGAAATATGCGCTGCCCACTTCGCAGTGCGGCAGCGGAACGGACTCGCTGCGATAGGCACGCTGCAGGATCTCGGTAACGGTGCGTTCCTCTTCGAGCTCTCGATTGAGGCGCGATCGGTAGGCGTTGAAGAGAATGGCGAGGGTGCCGAATACCAGAACCCAAAACGCGCGAACGTACGACGAGCGATCCAACTGAAGCTGCGTGCTGGCAACGAGCGCGGCATCCGTCCCGGCCAAGATTTGGCGAATCGCCGCAACCGTTCGCGTTTCGTAATCCGAGAAGACCTTGTTGCGCTTGTCGAGCTCGTCGAGGCTAAGCCCCGGATTTCGCAGCAGTCGCGCGGCGACCTGAGCCCGCCATAAGGATTGCAGGTGGGCGTACGAGGCGAGTTGCGCGTCGGCGTCGTGAAGCTGCTGCTGCTGCAAGGTACGCCGGATCGCCGCCTGCTTGGCATCGTAACCGGACGCAGCATCGTGATATTGCGCGACGTAGAATGGATCGCGGGTCAACAAGTAGCCGCGCAGCGAGTTCTCTTCGTCGATCTGCAGCCTCAGCAGCTCTTCCAGGTCGATCTGCGCTTGTTGAATCTGCGATTGACGGGCAAAAGTGCTGGCGATCTGGCCGCGCGTTTCGAACGTCCCTTGCACGGCAAAAAACAGCGTCAATACTAAGAACGCCGTTAGTAGTAGCGTGCCCGTATAGGTCGCGAGCGGGCCGTTCCTCACGAAGGCGTCACGGAGCCGCGGTCGAAGAGTCGCAAGCTGTGCCGGGTAAAGTCAATCCCACAATCTTCAAATCGTACGACGTTCGCGGCGTTTATCCGTCCGAATTGAGCGATGAGGTGGCATACGCCATCGGGCGCTGCTTCGCGCCGATGCTCAACGCAGGGCCCAAAACGACGGTGGTGGCCGGGCGCGATATGAGGCCCTCGGGCGCAAAGCTCTTCGCCGCCTTCGCCCGCGGTGCAGCCGATGCCGGCGCCGACGTCGTGGATATCGGGATGGTTTCGACCGACGCGCTCTACTTCGCCGTAGGCAAGTTCGATTTCGACGGCGGCGTGATGATCACGGCCTCGCACAATCCCGCGCAGTACAACGGGATGAAGTTCACGCGAGCAAAAGCCGAGGCGATCTCGCTCGACACGGGACTGGCCGCGATGCGCGACCGGATCGTCTCCGGCGACCTTCCCCCGAAAGCCGCTACGGCGGGTACGGTCTCGGAGCGCAACGTGCTCGACGATTTCGCCCGGCATTGCCTTTCCTTCGTCGACGCTTCGAAGATCAAGCCGCTGCGCATCGCGATTGACGCCGGCAACGGAATGGCCGGCGAAACCGTGCCGCACGTTTTCAAACATTTGCCGTGCGACGTCGTGCCGCTCTACTTCGAACTCGACGGAAGCTTCCCAAACCATCCCGCCAGCCCGATCGAGCCCGAGAACATGATCGACTTACAAGCCGCGGTTCGCAAACACCAATGCGATCTCGGCGCAGCCTTCGACGGCGACGCCGACCGGATGTTCGTCGTCGACGAGAATGGCGACTTGGTGGACGGCAGCACGGTGACCGCTCTGGTTGCGCTCAACACGCTCAAGAGATATCCCGGTGCGAAAATCCTCTACAACTTGATTTGCAGCCGCAGCGTTCCCGAGCTGATTAGCAAAGCCGGCGGCGTCCCGATTCGAGCGAAGGTCGGGCATTCGATCATCAAGGCGGTGATGCGCGAGCAAGACGTCGTTTTCGGCGGCGAGCACAGCGGACATTTCTACTTTCGCGACAACTGGTATGCGGATTCGGGGATGATCGCGCTGCTACAATGCCTCGAGGTCTTCAGCGAAGCCGGCAAGCCGGTTAGCGAGGTCATCGCGCCGATCGACACTCGGTTTCGTTCCGGGGAGATCAACAGCAGCGTCGCCGACGTCGCCGCCAAGCTGAGCGAGATCGAAGAACGCTATAAAGATGCGGAGATCGATCGTCTCGACGGCGTGACCATTTCTTACCCGGATTGGTGGATGAACGTGCGTCCGTCAAACACCGAGCCGCTGCTGCGCCTCAACGTCGAAGGCGATACCAGAGCGTTGATGGAGCGCCACCGCGACGAAGCGCTGGCGCTGATTCGCAGCTGAGCGGCGCAAGACTAGGGCACGGCGACTAGGGGAACGAAGCCAAAGGAAAATGTCCAGACTGCTGCTGGGGCCAGCCTTCATCGCGGTCGGCGACGGAACGTCAACGTTCGGGCGCCTCGCAGTCGAAGAAGGGCGGATCGCAGAGGTGCTGCCGGCCGACGGGCCGACGGATTACGAGCTTCCTCCAGGAAGTAGCATCGCTCCAGGCTTGATCGACGTCCATACCAACGGAGCCGACGAGTTTCTCTTCAATCGCGACCAGGGCAACGCCGTGCCCGTTGCCGGAGCCGCCTACGCGCGTACCGGAGCCACCGGATTTGTGGCCACCGTCATGACCGCTCCGTGGGAATCGATGCTGCACGCTGCCTCGGAGATCGTCGAAGCGGCCCACGAGCTCGAGGAGTCGCCGCCCGAGGGCGCGCGTTGTCTCGGCGTGCACTTCGAAGGGCCGTTCCTTAATCCGAAGTTCCGCCGCATTCACCGCAACGAGTGGCTGATGCCGGCCAACGCTGCACGCGCCCAGGAGATGGTCGACGCATGCAAGGGTGGCTGCCTCTTGGTTACTATGGCCCCCGAGGTTGACGGCGCGAGCGACGCCTTGCGCGTCTTCTTGGAGAGCGGAGTCGTTTGCTCGGCGGGCCATACCGCGGCCCGCTATCGCGAGGGCATGCTGGCCATCGGTCTTGGATTCCGTTCGCTGACCCACGCCTTCAACGGCATGCCGCACCTCGATCATCGCGACCCTTCGATCCTGGCTGCGTTCATTCAGGACCGCCGCACGCTGGTGCAGGTAATTTGCGACGGATTCCACGTCTCGCCGGTAATGATCGACATCCTCCATCGCACGCTCGGCGACCGTATCGTCTTAGCCAGCGATAACATGCCGGCGGCCGATCCCGGATATCACATCGACGGCGGCGTCATGCGCGCGGCCGACGGCACGATCGCCGGCAGCGCCCTGCACATGGACGAGGCGCTGCGCAACTACATGTCGTACGCGCAGATTCCGTTCGCTCAGGCGATCGTCGCGGCGACGTACGCCCCGGCACGCCTCATCCATCACGACGCCGACATGGGCCGCATCGCGCGCGGTGCCCGCGCCGATCTCTCTTTCTGGGATAAGGATTACCGCGTCATCGCCACCATGGTCGGCGGACGATTCGTCTACACGCCGCTGGAGGTCGCGGCCTAAGCCGCTCGATCTACTCGCTGTCGACGGGTTGGTACGACGGCGGCTGGCGCTCGAAATAGCTCTTCGAGTGCTTAGAGGCGATCTTCTGGAACTTCCGCGGCCGCTGCGAAAAATCGAAGCAGTCCACGATGCTGGTGGCGCGCACGTCGGTCGTATCGAGCCTCCCCAGATTGAAAGTATCTTCGACGAATTTTAGGATGCTGCCGAACTCGTACTGGGTGTGACTCACGTAGCCGCCCTGGCTCGACGTGCCCTTGCGGGCGTAGGCCGAGACGACGAGCATCGGCACGCGGAAACCGGCGCCTCCCCAGTTATCGAGGAACGGCGGAGGAACGTGATCGTAGAAACCACCCCAATCGTCCCAGACGACGACGACCGCCGTCGAACTCCAGTAGTTGCTCTCGCCGACGGCGTTGACGACTGCGGCTACCCACGAGGGCCCGGCGTCGGTGCCCGAACCGGGATGATCCGAGTTGGTATTGTCGGGAATCAGCCACGACATCGCCGGCAGCGTGCCGTTGGAGACGTCTTTGAAGATATCTTTTTCCGATTTGGTGATGTTGGTCTTCCACTCGCTGCCGTATCGCACCGCCTTGATAGCGTCGAAGGCATTCCAAAGCGAGCCGGAGCCGCCCATCACCGGCGGCGAGTAATACTTCCACGAAACGCCGCGCGCATCGAGCAGGTCGCGCAGCGTTGCGTAGCCTAGGCACGGAAAAGGCCCCTGGTGATAGAGCACCCTTAGCTTAGCCGGTGCGGGCACGGTGTTGCCGGGACCCTTGATCAGTGAAGTGACCGTACCGGCCGGCGCGTCGCAGCCCCACGGCGAGTGCGACGGAAAGTCAACGAGATTATGAAACGGATCGATCGAGGTTCCGCCGGCGATGAGATCCTGGTGTGCGGTAAAGCTCCCGCTGCCTTGCGTTTGAAACATCTCGTCGGCGAGGACGTATTGCTCGGCGATATCCCAATACGGCTGTATCCTCGCCGGATCGACGTATTGATAGGGCCGCGCTCCCGCTTTTCCGGGGCAGCGGTGGCCTCCGCCTTCCAAATCGAAGCCGTTCATCTTGCCGTCGTCGTAGTCGCGAACGAAGCCCTGGCGCGAATGACCGAAGTCGCAAGTCTCGGCGAGACCGACCTTTTTGAGTCGTATGGTCTGCCCGTTCGAGGTCTTTCCCGTGGTCGTGCCGTCGGCGCCGGGAAACGTGGCGAAGAGATTATCGAAGCTGCGGTTCTCCTGAACCATGAGGATCACGTGACGAATCGGATTGGAGCGGGCCGGGAGGTTCGGCGAAGAAATGCCGGGCGTCGAATCGTGCGGAACGACGCCGGCGCAACCGCAAGCGATCGCCACGCTCGCCGCCGCGCCGAGCGCCGCGGCAAATCTCACGGAACCGTCGGCTCCGGCCGTCGCTGCATCGCCGAACGCAGCATGGCGAATGCCGCATACAGCACGACGGCGACGACGAGCCAGCGGACCGCCACGGCCGACATCGATTTTACGATATAGGCGGCGATCAGCACGCCCGGTATGCCGCCGACCGTAAGACCGAGTGCCGCACGCATCGAGAACGCACCGAATCGAATGAAGCGCAGGCTGGCGATCGGCATCAAAAACGCGCAAGAGCCCATCATGATCGGAAACGCGGCCTTCGGGTCCATTCCCAGCAGACTCACTAAGATCATCGCCGGTGCGTAGAGTCCGATACCCAACGTCATGAGCGCGCCGAGACCAAAGTTGGCCGCGATGGCAAACCAGAACTTCGCACCCTCGAGACCGAGCTCGGTGCCCCCACAGTAACCACCTTTCGACGCACACTCAAAGATGTTCGTCAGAAAGACGATCGCGGCGATCAGAAGGAAGCTTCCCATGCCGATCTGCACGTAACGCCGGGGCAGGCGCGCTACGACTCCGGCCCCGAGCCAGGCTCCCGCAACGGCCGCGAGGATCAGCGAGATCAGGGTGACCGGCGCTACGCGGATGATGGTGATGTAGATGGCCGCCTCGACGATCGTCGGAAGCGTGTGCCCGACGTTGAGCGTGCCGGGAATGCGCTCGTCGGGAACGAGCCGCCACGCTTTGAATAACGACGTCGTCGGCGCGAACGAGCCAATGCCGAGCGTATCGAAGAAGTTGGTGATGAATCCGATACCGACTTCGAGCGGCTTGGGCAGGCCTTCGCGGTGAGAGGGCAGCTCACGCGCCAACGCGACGATGACGATCAGCGCCACGACCCCCAGACCGATCGCCAGCAGCGTGTGGATGGTCATGGCTGCAGACGGTACGCCCACAACGCGCCGCGGCCTGCCGCGGAGGCGATCATCCCACCGCGAGTTCGCGCGTCGCGGCCGCGTTGAAGTAGGAGGCTTGGGGGTGATGCATGACGATAGCCGCGGTCGACTGCTCGGGAACGATCTGAAAGGCCTCGGTGAGACTCACGCCGATGGCGTTGCCGGCATCGAGCAGACGAAAGACCGTGGCGTGCTGTTCGAGGTCGGGGCAAGCGCCATAGCCCCACGAGTACCGTTTGCCGCGCTCGTCCGCGATGCCGAGCTCGCTTCGAATACGCCGGTGAGCGTATTCGGCGAGCGCCTCGGCAGCCTGCACGGAGAAGCCGTGCAAGTAGTAGGATTCGCTATAGTTGCCGGCCCCATGCAGCGCCTCAGTGCGCGCTGAGGCATTTGCGCCGACGGTGACGATTTGCAGCGCGACGACGTCGTTCGGTTTGCCGTCCCGCGGTTCGCGCAGGTAATCGGCAAGACTAAGCCGCTCGCCTCCAACTTGTCGCGGAAACGTAAAGCGCGCGACCTCTGCGCCGGACGGATCGTAGAGGACCACGTCGTCGCCGAGACCCGCGGCACGGAAGTAGCCGTAGACGATGCGCGGCTGCAACAACTCCCCGCGCAGCGCTTCGCGCTGGTAGCCGGCAAGTCGGGGCTCGAACTCCTCGCGGACGAGCCGTTCGAAATCGGCTCCCTTACTGTTGCGCGCACCCCACGAAAGACGATAGAGGCTGCGCAGGTCGAAACACGGCCAAACGTCGCGCAGATCGATGGCGCTTTCGTCGAGCACGCGCGCTCCCCAAAACGGCGGAACCGGTACGTCGGCGGCCGGCACTTTCGCCGGCACCGAGTCGCGACGAACGGCCACCGTGGCGCCGGCAGCGCGCCGTTCGCGCTGCGCGAAGGCCTCGCGCTTGACGCGCTGGAGCAAATCGTCTCGCCGCGCCGCATCGCCGGTGAGCGCGTCGACGAGTTCCAAACCTTCGAAGGCGTCGCGAGCGTAAAAGACTCCGGGCTCGAAGAAGCGCGCCCCGTCGTCGACCAAAGCTATGCGCCGGCCGAAATCGCGATTGATCGCCGCGCCGCCGACGATGACCGGAAATTGCAGCCCCCGGGCCTCCTGCTCCTCGAGGCAGATCGGCATTTGACGGCTCGTCGACACCAAAAGCGCGGAAAGACCGATCGCGTCGGCGCCGACTTCGACCGCCTTCTCGAGGATCGTGTTGACCGGCACTTGTTTGCCGAGGTCGTGAACGGTGTAGCCGTTGTTGGCGAGGATGGTATGTACCAAGTTCTTGCCGATATCGTGGACGTCGCCAAACACGGTCGCGAGCACGATCGTGCCTTTGGTTGCGCCGTCGCGCCGCTCCAAGAAGTTCTCGACATGCGCGACGGCCTTTTTCATGACTTCGGCCGACTGTAAGACGAACGGCAGGATCAGCTCTCCGCGCCCGAAGCGGTCGCCGACGTCCTTCATGGCGGGTAGCAGAATTTCGTTGAGCACTTGCACCGGCGAGCGCGTCTGCAGCGCCTCGTCGATCTTCGCTTCGATCCCGTCCTTCCGGCGGCGTAGAATCGCTTGATGGATGCGCTCTTCGACGGGCGCGTCTTCTTCGGCGGCCGCTTCTTCTGCGGCCGCGGCGCCGGGTACGACGTCCTCGAAATGCTCGATTAACCGGGTGAGCGCGTCCGGCCGGCGGTTGAATACCAGGTCGTCGGCCATCTCGCGCACGGCGGCGTCGATCTCGAAATAAGGAACGATCTCTTTTGGGTGGACGAGCGCGCAGTCCAAACCGGCCTCGACGCAATGGTGCAGGAAGACCGAGTTCAACGCGGCGCGCGCCGCCGGCTTGAGCCCGAACGATACGTTGGAAATGCCCAGCGACGTCAGCGCCCCGGGAAGCTCGCTCTTGATCCGCTTGATTCCCTCGATCGTCTCGATGGCGGAGGTGAGAAACTCCGCCTCGCCGGTCGCCAGCGTAAAGGTGAGGTCGTCAAAGATGAGCGCGCCCGGCGGCAGGCCGTATTCTTCGACGGCGATTTGATAGACGCGCCGCGCGACCTCGAGCTTGCGTTCGGCGGTCTTGGCCATCCCCGACTCGTCGATGGTCAGCGCGACCACCGCCGCCCCGTGCTCGCGCGCGAGCGGTAGAACGCTGTCGACCTTGGCGCGACCCGATTCGAGATGAACCGAGTTGACGATAGCGCGTCCGGGATAGTTTTCCAGCGCGGCTTGCAGCACTTTGGGTTCGGTCGAGTCGATCATCAGCGGCGCTTCGATCGATTGCGCGAGGCGGCGAACCAGGGCCCGCATCTGATCTTCCTCGTCGGGGCGCTCGGTGAGCGCGGCGCAGACATCGAGAACGTGCGCGCCGCCGTCGACCTGCTCGCGCGCCACGATGACGATGTCGTCGTAGCGATCTTCGAGCAGCAGGCGTTTGATGCGGCGGGAGCCTTGAGCGTTGATGCGCTCGCCTACCAGCAGCGGGCGCGGCAGCTGTTCGAGCGAAACGGCCGTCATCGCAGACGCAACTTCCTCGGCGCGCTCGATGCGCGGCCGCGGTTTCCGTTCGATCGCGTCGATAGCGGCGCGCAGAGCGGCGACGTGGGCGGGCGTCGTCCCACAGCATCCGCCGACGGCATCGACCCCGAAATCGCGCACGAAGGCGCCAAGCTCTTGCGCGAGCTCTTCCGGTCCCTCGGGATAAATCGTTTCGCCGTTCGGCCCCATCAGCGGCAGACCGGCGTTGGGGATCACGCTCACAAAGGCGCGCGCGTTTTCGCAAAGATAACGAATCGAGTCGCGCATCTGCGCCGGGCCGGTCGAACAGTTGAGCCCGACGACGTCTACGCGCAACGCTTCGAGCGTGGCGCAGACGGCTCGAATGTCGGTGCCGAGCAGCATGCGGCCTTCGGTAATCAGCGTCGGCTGAGCCTGGATCGGCACGAGGCGCATTCCGCGGTCGAACTCTCGCCGAATTCCCGCGATGGCAGCGCGCAGCTCGAGCAAGTCCTGCATCGTCTCGAGGATCAAAAAGTCGGCGCCGCCGTCGACGAGCGCGCGCGCCTGCTCGCCATAAATCTGCGCCAGCTGCTCGAAAGTGATGTTGGAAAGCGACGGATCCGAAGACGATGCGAGCATGCCGGTCGGGCCCATCGAGCCGGCAACGAAACGCGGCCGTTGCGGCGTCGAAACGGCGTCGCAGGCTTCGCGGGCCAACTCCGCGGCACGGCGATTGATCTCCAACGTGCTCTCACCCAAACCGAACTCTTCGAGCTTCAGCCGCGATCCCGTGAACGAATCCGTCTCGACGACGTCGGCGCCCGCTGCAAGATACGATCGGTGAATCTCGCGCACGATTTCGGGGCGCGTCAGCACTAGCGCCTCATTGCATCCCAGGTACCGCTCTCCGCCGAAATCACCGGCCGACAGTTCGAGCGCCATGAGCTGCGTGCCCATGGCGCCGTCGAAGAGCACGACCCGCTCGCTCAGCAGGCGCAAATAATCAGACAAAAATCTCTCCCACCGCGCGTCCGGCCCGATTATACACCGTGGGATGCGCGAATCGTGAGAGTTTCGCAGCTTGCTCTTCGCTCAACGCTCCGAGCGCGCGGAGCGCGGCGACGGTAGACGGGCCCCGTCCGCGGGCGCCCCCGTCGAGCACCTTGGAAACGTAGCCGAAACCCATATCCCGCGCCGCAATGCCGTGGACGCCCTCGGCGCCGGCCTTGGCGACCAGCGAGCCTTCGGCCACGCGAATGATTTCGGTATCGATCTGGCCCGTGCCGGATACATATTCCGGATGGGCGGCCATCGCATCGCGTACCGCTTCGAGCGCTCGGGCGTCCGGCTCGCTCACGCCCTCGAGCGTAGCGAGCCGCGCGAAAGAGAGCGCCGCTTTTCGCAGGCTCGTGGCGTAGACCGGGATCCCGCATCCGTCGCCTCCGAGCGGCCACGACGACGCATCGTCGTCGGAGACCCGCGCGCAAAACTCTAGAATGTAGCGCTGCGCCGGATTCTCCGCGCTGAGGTAGGTTGCCGTATCGGCGCCGAGAATTTTGCAAAGCGCCAGAATCCCGGCGTGCTTACCCGAGCAGTTGTTGTGTATGGCGGTGGGTTCGATTCCGGCTCGCCGCAGCTCTTCTGCGGCGCGTTCGTCGTACGGTGGATGCACGCCGCACTGCAGCGCCGACACTTCCATCCCGATCTTCTCGAGGATCGCGAGCACGGCACGCACGTGGTACGGTTCGCCGCTGTGCGAAGCGGCAATCACGGCGATCTCGCGAGGGTCCAAGCCGAAACGTTCGCGCGCTCCCGCCTCGACTATCGCGGCGGCGATCAGCGGTTTGGCCGTCGAGCGCAGGTAAACGAGGGCTTCAATGTCGCCGGCTCGATAGAGAACGGCGCCGCCGGCGTCGACCGCGCAGGCGGCGACACGATGGACGGACTCAACCAGATCGCCGCGCGAAACGTAGACGGTCAGCGCGTCGCGCGCGTCGTGCTTACCCGTCACACCAGCGCGGGTTCGACGATGGTTGCCTCCTGCTCGGTGAAAACCGGATTGCTCAGATAGCGCTCGCCCGTGTCGCAGGCAAACGTGACGATCGTCTTTCCCTTCGATTCGGGACGCGCGGCAACTTGGAGCGCCGCCCAGACGTTCGCACCGGAAGAAATTCCGACGAGCATTCCCTCTTCGCGAGCGAGTCGCCGCGCCGTGGCGATCGCGTCGGCGTCGGTCACGCGTATTACTTCATCGTAGACCGTGGTGTTGAGCACCTTCGGTATGAATCCGGCGCCGGTGCCTTGAATTTTGTGCGGGCCCGGCTTTCCGCCGGAGAGCACCGGCGAAGCATCAGGCTCTACCGCGACGGCGGCAAATCCAGGCTTGCGCTCTCTTAGTACCTCACCCACGCCCGTAATCGTGCCGCCCGTGCCGACCGCCGAGATCACGACGTCGACGGCGCCGTCGGTGTCGCGCCAAATCTCTTCGGCGGTCGTACGGCGATGGATCTCCGGGTTGGCTGGATTCTCGAATTGCTGCGGCATGAAATATTTATTGTTCGCGCCGCTCATGATCTCGTTGGCGCGCCGTAACGCTCCGGGCATGCCTTCGGCTCCCGGCGTCAACACGACTTGCGCGCCGTACGCTTTGAGCAGGTTGCGCCGTTCGACGGTCATCGTGTCGGGCATAACGAGAATGACCGGATAGCCTTTTGCCGCGGCCACAAACGCGAGCGCGATGCCGGTGTTCCCACTGGTCGGCTCGAGAATCGTCATTCCCGGAAGGAGGCGCCCATCTCGTTCCGCCGCCTCGATCATCGCGACGCCGATGCGGTCTTTGACCGAGCCGGCGGGATTGAACGATTCCATCTTAACCAGGACCGTACCGGGAAGATCTTTGCCGAGCCGCGGAAGCTTGACCAACGGCGTGTTGCCGAACGTGTCGGCCAAATTATCGTAGATGCGTGCCATGCGCCCAAGTTCCCGATGCGCCGCAGTTTTCCCGGGGCAGAAGGAAGCGAGCGCCGCTTGAGGCGACTCTGCCGTCATGGACCGGTCGACGCTCTCGACGCGCGCCGCGTGCGCGCTCTTCACGCTCCTCCTCGTTGCGCCCTCGCCGGGGTTCGCAAGCGAACCGCCGTCTTACGACGCCGCGCTCGATGCAATCGCCGCATACGCGCCTCGCGCGATGCGGGAACAAGGCACGCCGGGTCTGAGCGTCGCCATCACCGACTCGACGCGAACGCTGCGCGTAATTACTTTAGGATACGCCGACACCAGCGCGCAGTCGCCGGTGACGGCTCGGACGCGTTTCGCAATTGGATCGATTACCAAGTCGATGACCGCACTGGCGCTGTTGCAGCTAGCCGATGCGGGCAGGCTCGATCTCAAGGCGCCCGTGACCCAGTATTTACCGTGGTTCTCGATCCATTCCAAGGGCGTACCGATTCTCGTGCACCAGCTGCTCTCGCACACGGGCGGCATTCCCGACGACTACTCGTTCTCGCCGGGATACGTCGACGACGTCTTTGCGCTGCGCGCGGCGCGGACGCTCTACGCGCCCGGCACGGCTTGGTCGTATTCGAACGAAGGCTACGAAACCGCCGGCGCCATTCTCGCGCAACTCGACGGACGCACCTGGCCCCACGCGCTACAGGCGCGCGTCTTTGATTCGATTGGAATGACGAACTCCTCACCCGTCTTTACGCCCGATGCGCTCTCGACGGCGGCACTGGGCTACCAGTTTCGCGACAACGACCGGCCGCCGTCGCTCCATCCGGCGCTGGCGGCTTCGCCCGCTTTCGACTTCGTCGACCCAGCCGGCTCGGTTCTGTCGACGCCCGAAGACATGGCGCGCTACATGCGCTTCTATCTCGACGGCGGGCGCACGTCGAACGGCAAACGGTTATTACTGCCCGCGACGTTCGCTGCGATGACGGCGGCCGACCGCTTTAATAGCGGCAAGCCTGCCGGCTCGTCGGGTGTTGAACTCAGCGAAGCGCCGGCGTTCTACAAGCAGTACGGATATGGGTTGTCGGTCTTCGACGAAGGCGGCGATCGGGTGGTCGGGCATACGGGCGGAATCTCCGGCTACACCGCCTGCATGCAGATGAACCTCACTCGCGGCTTCGGCGTCATCGCCTTTGCGAATCTGGTAGAGGCGCCGCTCCATCCGTGCGCGATCGTGCTCTACGCGATGCGCGCACTACGAGCCGCGGCGGCAGGGGAGCCGATCCCCGCCGCACCACCCCCGCCGCCCGATCCCGCTCGCGTCGAGCGCGCCGCCGACTATGCCGGAACGTACGCCGCTGCGAGCGGCTCTTCGCTGCAGGTCACGGCGGACGGCGACCGGCTTTCGCTCGTAGATGCCGGCAAGACGATCGCGCTCTACCCGCGCGGCAGCGACACCTTCTGGGCCGACGACCCGAAGTACGCAACGTTCCTGCTGGCATTCGGCCGCGACGCTAATCGAAAAGTGGTCGATCTGACGTACGGCGCGCAATGGTGGGCAAACGACCGTTATCGGGGGCCGAAAACGTTCACGCATCCGCGCGGGTGGGACGCGCTGGTAGGACGCTATGAAAACACGTTCTTCGGCGAAGCGGAAATCACGCGGGTAGTTATCGTCAAGGACCGCCTAACGCTGGACGGCGTCGCCCCGCTCAAACCTCTGCCGGATGGAGCCTTCGCGCTCGGTGCTTCGGTCATCAGATTCAAGGACTTCGCCGGCAGCCGTCCACAACGCCTTACCTTCGACGCCGCCGACCTCTACCGCGTGGAGCTACCGTAGCTAAACTACGAACCAATATCCCACAGCAAACCGAGGTCTTTCTTCGAGAACGAGCGGAAGGCGATCAAAGTCTCGGTGCTGAGGATTCCATCGAGCGCGGCGACTTGCTCGGTAACGAGATCGTTGAGCTGCTCGTGCTCTTTGAGTCGCGCGACGGCAATCAAGTCGTAAGGCCCGGCCACCGAATAGACCTCGGCGATGCCGTCGATGGCGAGCAGATCGTCGGCGATCGAACGCAGGCGCGGCCGCTCGACCTTCATCAGGATGAACGAAGTAACCATCGTTAGGCGGCTCCGGAACGCGGCAGCAGCTCGCCGCCGCAGTTCGGACAGCGGTCTTTGAGACTCTGCGTGCATTCCAAACAGAACGTGCAATGGTGGGAGCATGCGCGCGCGTCGGCCGCGTCGCGCAGCGGGCGACCGCACCGTTCGCAGGAGCTTTTCATTAGGAAGCCTATATGCCGCCACTCCGGGTGGCACCTGGCCGTTTGAGAGGAGCAATTTTGCATGAAGGCCATCGTCGTCGAACATCGCGGCGAGCCGGGTTCGCTCAAAGAAATCGAGCGGCCCACCCCAGCAGCCCGGGAAATTCTCGTGCGGATCACTGCCGCCGGCGTCAATCCAATCGATTGGAAAGCGCGAGACCGAGGCGACATGCCGCTGCCCTTCGTCCTAGGCCGCGATTTTGCCGGAGTCGTGAGCGAACTTGGCGAGCACGCAGCCAAATATCGCGAAGGCGAACGGATCTTCGGCGTTGCGCGAGCGCACGGGTCGTACGCCGAATATACGATCGTCGGCGAAGACGACCGAATGGGGCCATTTGCGAAGATTCCCGATGGCGTCGGCGATGCCGACGCCGCAGCTTTACCGACCGCCGGCTTAACTGCGCTAGCAGCGCTCGATTCCCTCGGCGTCAGCGCGGGAACGACGCTGCTCGTGCTCGGCGCGACGGGCGGCGTGGGCAGCTTTGCGGTCCAGATCGCGCACGACCGCGGCGCGCATATTATCGGCACTGCCCGTTCGACCAACGCCGAAGCGGCGCGTTCGCTGGGCGTTGACGCGTTCGTCGCCTACGACGCGGGTGACGTAGCCGAAGCGGTTAAGGCGGCGCATCCCGGCGGCGTCGACGCCGTGCTCGATCTCGTGGACGACGAGAACGCCATCAAAGCAACGGCGCCGCTGTTGCGGCCCGCAGGTAAGATCGTCTCCACCATCGGCGCCGCCGACGAGAGTTGGTTCGCGCAGCGCAAAATTACGGCCGCGAATTTATACACGATGGATTCGCCCCAATGGTCGCATGCCGGTCTGCGAACGCTGGCCGAGATGGTCGAACGGCAACGATTGCGCGTAAACATCGCAGCCGAATACCCGCTCGGCGAGGCGCTCGCGGCGCTCGAACGGAGTAAGAGCGGCGTCAACGGCAAGGTCGTCATCACCGTGACGTAGCCCGACGAATCCGAGCGGCGGCGCGTTCGATTCCCGGGCGTTCCGGCGTCTTGCGCTTCGATCGTTACTTGTTTTTGAACCGGGCCACGCGCTTTTCGTTGTACGCGGCAAGGCCTTCTTTTGCGTCCTCGCTCTTGAAGAGGAGCGATTGCAGCTCGCGTTCGAGCGCCAGCGCATCTTGCAGGGGCAGTTCCGCGCCGGTCTGGACGCTGCGTTTGATGTGCCCCACGGCCATCGGCGCCTTGTTGGGCGTGCAGAACTGCTTCGCGTAGCCGGTGATCTGCTCGCGGAACTCTTGCGCGCTGCCCTCGTAGAGCTCGTTGAGCATGCCCCAGTCCAGAGCTTGTTCGAAGCTTACCGTCTTGCCGGTGGCCATCATTTCGATGGCGCGCGACTTGCCGACCAACCGCGCCAGGCGCTGCGTTCCGCCCGTTCCGGGCAACACGCCGAGCGCGACTTCGGGAAGACCGATCTTGCCGGCGTCTTTGCGCGCGATGCGCAGGTCGGCGGCCATGGCGATCTCCAATCCGCCGCCGACGCAGTGTCCGTTGAGCGCCGCGATCACCAGCTTGGGCGTCTGCTCGAGCCGCGAAAGCGTCTCGTTGGCGTGGAGGCAGAACATGTACTTGAACTCGGGCGTCACCTGATTGAGCATCCCGATGTTCGCGCCGGCGGAGAAGAACTTCTCGCCCTTGCCGGTCAGAACGATGACTTCGACGTCGGAGTCGAAGCGCGCGTCGAGAATCGCGTCGTCCAGCTGGCGCATCATCTCGTGGGTGTAGGTGTTGGCCGGCGGGTCATCCATCTCGATAAAACCGACGTGTCCGTCCTTCCAGTAGTTGATGACTCGTTTGCCATCGAAGACGCGCCCCTCGCGACCGAAAGGCGTCTGTTGCGTCGCGCCGTTGACCGTCGTGCTCATGAAGCCATGTTTCCTTTGGGTGCGATCCAGTTAGGATCTTTGAAGTAGTCTTTGAGTTTTGCTTCGTCGGCCTCCGTCGGAAGTACGGTCGGGGCATAAGCCTCCCACTCTTCCTCGGTCAGCTTGCGGCCGTCTACCGCGTACCGCGCGCCGCCGAAGTCGCCGATCTTGCGATTGAAGCGCATGTCCGGAACGTAGAGTTTTGTTTCGCTCGGATTCACCTCGTTAACGCGCGCCACCGTCGACGAAACTTCGTCGAAGAACTGCCCGCGCGCGCGCTCGTTGAGATGCTCCTTGTCGACCCGGTCGTCGGTCTTATCCTCATCGACGCGGCCTTTGATGCCCCACGTATACGCCCATTGGGCCGAGCCGGAGTGATCGGTTCCGAAGAGATCGAGCGAACCGGAGATCCACTTGTTGTAATACTTTTGCTGAATGTCCACTGGAATGACCCCGGCCTTGGCGATGCGCCGCAATCCGGTGATGCCGGTGCCCATGTGGTAGGATTCTTCGCGCAGCATCGGACCCATCGATGCGGCCAGCGGCGCGAAGCTCGAATGCGCCAGCATGGTGAGCTGGAACTTGCCGTCGCGGTCCATGAAGTTCGTGTAAGCAAAGAAGTCGAGCCAGTGCGTGACGTCTTCGTTGAAGGCGTTGAGCAGCCGGTTTTTCTTGCCGAAGGCGCGCCGCTCGAGCATCTTCTGCGCCTCGATCTTTCCTTCGCTGCCGAAATGATCGACCATCAGATGGCACATCTGGTAGCCGTGGCGCGTCTCCTCGACCATGATGCGCACGAGAGACGCGAGATCGTATTCGCTTGGCGCGTTGTTGACCAGAAAGCGCTGTTGCTCGTTGGAAGCAAACTCGGTGTCGCCCTGATAAACGACCATGTTGAGTACGGCGTCGCGCATGCGCTGGTCGGGAATCTCCCGGACCTTCTCCCAGCGCCGCTCCCCCTTGAAGTCCCCGAAGTAAATCTCGGGCGTCGGCAACTCGCCGTATTTAGCCTCAAACGTGTAGCCGGGCATGAAGCGGTCGACCAGCTCCCGGTCGAGGCCGACGTCGCGCCTCCACTCATCGAGCATGGTGATCCAATCGTCGAACGTCGCAATGCGGTTCATAGGGGCGCCTTCCAGTATGTGACGGAATTTTCTCGAACGGCGAGAATACCGTCATACTAGGCCTTACGGCAGGAGGTGTCAATACTGGAAAGCGGCGGGAGACCGGTCACCAGGGCCAACTCCTTCATCTTTACTCTCTACGGCGATATGGTTGCGCGCCGGGAGGGCGATGGGTGGCTTTGGATCGGCGCTTTGATTCGCCTCATGGCCTCCTTCGGAGTCTCCCCGCAGGCCGTACGGCAGGCGGTTTCCCGCATGTCCCGCCAGGGATGGCTCGGCGCTCGCCGGCGCGCCAATCGGGCGTATTACGCGGTCACCGAGCGGGGCCGGCGCCGCATCGAGGAGCTCAGCCCCCGCATCTACGGACCGGTCATCGAGTGGGACGGGAAGTGGCGGCTCTTGACGTACGCGATCGGCGAGGCGCACCGCCGCCGTCGCGAACGCCTTCGCGCCGAGTTGAGCGCCCTAGGCTGGGCGCAGCTCGCGCCTTCGACGTGGATCTCGCCCTCGGATTCGCTGTCGGCGGCACGCGAAGCTGCCCGCACGACGCAGACGCTCGAGGCGATTCACCTGTTCACCGCAGAATATGGCGGCCCGTTAAGCGACCGGGCGCTGCTCGAACGCTGCTGGAACGTCGGCGAGATCGCCGACGCCTATCGCGACTTTATCGTACGGCACGAAGCTCCGCTCGCGCGCGAGCGCGATCGGAGCGACCTCAGCGACGAGGGGGCGCTGGTGGCGCGCCTGTGGCTGGTCCACGACTTCCGTAAGTTTGCCTACCTCGATCCGGGGTTGCCGAGCGAGCTTTTGCCGGCTCACTGGCCGGGCACGACCGCGGCTGGGCTCTTTCGCGAGTACTACGCGCTCCTCGCGCGCAAGTCGCAACGCTACTTCGAGCGTTGCGTCGCGGGTAACGGGGCCTAGCCCGCACACGCGTCGAAGCCAGCCCGCCATGCCAAAGCGTCTTTTGATCGTGCTGGCCGTTGCCACGCTCGCGATTGCCGCCTGCAATAGCGGCAATAGCTCACCCGCACCGGCTCCCAGCACGTCGCCGGCTTCCCCCGCACCAAATCCGTCGATCAAGAAGGCGACGGTCATGGTGACGATCAACGGCACCCCCGCACCACGCATTCCCGTCGAAGAGTCGACGCCGCGTTCGACGTCGAGTCCGCGTCCCGGTACGCCCTTCGACACGGAGAACACCGGCAAGAAGGGGTTAGCGCACTTCCACAACCTCAAGCCGAATAAAATTTATTGCTGGGTCGCCGTAATCTCGCCGAGCTTCAAATCCTCCGAGTGCGCCGGCTGGGGCACCTGGCAGAACGAGACGATCAACCTCGGAACCTAACGCGCAGGACGAAAAGAGCCACTCACTCGTCGTCGTGCAGGTGCAGGTGACAGCCATCCTCAGCATCCGATAATACGTCGCGCGCCTCGGCAAGCACGGCTTTCGAAAGCGGCCTACTCGGCGGCTCGACGGAGCCTTCGGCCGCGAGAAAGTCAATCTCGCTCCAATCCTCCCACGTTTCCAGCGGCTCGCCGTCGAGTTCGGTTGGAAAGCGAACGCAGAAGCCTTGGTCGAGGTGCAGACCGACGACGCTTACTTCGGTGCCGCGCGGGAAGTAGGTTCCGTCCTTCCAAAGGGTTCCGTAGGTGGTGCTGTAGCGTCCGCCGATCTTGAGCGGTTCGTCCATAACCTTCCGCTATACCCGGAACGGGTCCATCGGTTTCTCCCCGATGTAGGTAAGCACGCTCTTGGTTTCGCTGTAGAGACGCATGGTTTCCATCCCAAGCTCGCGCCCATACCCCGACTGCTTGTAGCCGCCGAACGGCACGCCGGGAAAGACCGCATAGGGCGTGTTGATCGCGACCGAGCCGCTACGGATCGCACGCGCCACGCGATTCGCGCGACCGAGATTGTTCGTCCACACGCTCGCGGCAAGTCCGTATTCGCTCGCGTTGGCCATCGTCACCGCGTCGGCTTCGCTCTCGAAGCGAACGAGGGTAGCCACCGGACCGAAGATTTCCTCGCGGGCGATGCGGTGCGAATTATCGGCTTCGAAAGCGGTCGGACTCCAGAACGTTCCCGAGGCAAAGGGACCGTCGAGTTCCGCGGGCGTTCCGCCGAAGATGGCTTTTGCGCCCTCGGCCGCACCGATCGCACAGTACTCTTTGATCTTATCGTACTGCTCGTCGACGGTTATCGCCCCGATGTGCGTCTGCGGATCCTCGGGATTTCCCAACCGCAGCCGTTTCGCTTTCTCGCTGAAGCTGGCCACGAAGCGATCGTAGATGCCGCTTTGAAGCAGGATGCGCGAGCGGGCTTCGCAGCACTGTCCGGCGTTATAGAAAACGCCGTAGAGCGCGCCGGCGACGGCCGCATCGAGATCGGCATCGTCAAAAATTACCGACGGCGATTTGCCCCCGAGCTCCAGCGTTACGCGTTTGAGCGTGCGCGCGGCGGCGGCGGCAACGGTTTTCCCCGTTTCCGTCGATCCGGTGAACGCAATCTTATCGACGTCGGGATGCTCGACGATCCACGCGCCGATTCCACGCGTCGAACCGGTAACGACGTTGAGCACGCCCTCCGGAAGGCCCGCTTCGAGTGCGACGTTGCCTAACTCGATCGCCGTCAGCGGCGTTGCCGAGGAGGGCTTGAGCACGATCGTGCAGCCGGCGGCGAGCGCCGGCGCAACCTTCCACGACGCGAGCAGCAACGGAAAGTTCCACGGGACGATTGCGCCGACGACGCCGACGGGTTCGCGTACGGTGCCGGCCAAGTAGGTGGGCAGCGGGGGCGGCATCGTCTCGCCGTAGTTCTTGGTCGCGGCGCCGGCGTAGAACTCGAAACAGTCGACGATGGCCCCGACCTCACCCTTGGCCGTGGAGATCGTCTTGCCGTTGTCGCGTACCTCGCGTAGCGCGATGTCCGCAGCGCGCTCGCCGATCAGCTGCGCCATCTTGTAAATAATCTTGGCGCGCCGCGACGCGGCCATCGTCGGCCACTTTCCGGTATCGAAAGCCTTGCGCGCCGCGGCGACGGCCGCGTCAACGTCCTCGCGCGTCGCGTCGGCAACGTCGGCGATGTTTTTGCCGGTAGCGGGATTGCGATCTTCGTAAGTCGCGCCGTCGGAAGCGTCGCGCCATTCTCCGCCGATCAACAATTGGGTGCGCGCCAGGGTCGCGGTGGTGCTCATGCTCCTGGCTTCTCCTCGACGCGCTCGAATACCGTTGCGATGCCTTGACCGACGCCGATGCACATCGTCGCCAGCGCGTAACGGCCGCCGCGACGGCGCAGTTCGTGCAGAAGCGTCGTCGCGATTCGCGCGCCGCTGGCACCGAGCGGATGACCCAGCGCGATCGCTCCGCCGTTTACATTCGTCAACGAGGGTACGAGCTGAAGCTCGCGCATGCAGGCGATTGCCTGAGCCGCGAACGCCTCGTTCACTTCAATAAGGTCGAGGTCGCCGGTGCCGATGCCGGCCCGCGTCAGCGCTTTTCGCGTCGCCGGAATCGGCCCGAGCCCCATGACGTCGGGTGCGACGCCGGCCGAGGCCGAAGCGACGAAGCGCGCCATCGGCACCAAGCCGCGGCTCCTTGCGGCCTCGGCTTCGCATAGGAGCAGCGCCGCGGCGCCGTCGTTGATTCCGGAAGAGTTTCCCGCCGTTACCGTTCCCCCAACCTTGAACGCAGCGCGCAACCGCGAGAGCGCGTCCAACGTCGTGTCGGGACGCGGGTGCTCGTCGCGCGACATCTCCGTTTCGCTGCCGCGAGCGTCGCGTAACGTAATGGGAACGATTTCGTCTCGAAACGCAGCGCGTTCGACGGCGGCCGCGCATTTCGTCTGCGAATCGAGGGCGAAGCGATCTTGCTCTTCGCGAGCGATGTTGTAGAGTTCGGCGACGCGCTCGGCGGTCTCGCCTAGCGAAATCGTCCATTGCTCGGGCATCTTTGGATTGACCATGCGCCAGCCCAAAACGGTATCGAAGAGGCGTTGGTCGCGGCCGAACGCAGCGGCGCTCTTCGGCATCACGTACGGGGCCCGCGTCATCGACTCGACGCCGCCGGCAATCATGATCTCTCCCTCGCCAAAAGCGATCGCGTGGGCGGCGGAGTCGATCGCCGCAAGACTCGAACCGCATAGCCGATTAACGGTGACTCCCGGCACCTCGATTGGAAAGCCGGCCAGCAGAACGGCCATGCGAGCGACGTTGCGATTATCTTCGCCGCTTTGGTTCGCCGCGCCCAAATAAACGTCGTCGATTGACTCCGGCGCAATGCCGGTGCGCTCGACGAGGGCGCGCAACACGTGCGCTGCGAGGTCGTCGGGACGTACGCCGGCGAGTTGGCCGCCGTATCGTCCGATCGGCGTCCGTACCGCGTCGATGATCCAAACTTCTCGGCTCATGCTCCCTCCGGTTCGGGCGTTTCGGCGTCGAGCACCCAAAGCGACCGGTAGGGCGCCAACTCCTCACCTTCGGCTTCGGCGAGCCGGCTGAGAATACGCGCGACGCGCGCCCCACCGATCTCGCGGCCCCAGGTGACCGGGCCCATCGGATAGTTTGCGCCGAGGCGCATCGCGGTGTCGACGTCCTCCGGGGTGGCGACGCGTTCGGCGATGGCAAACATCGCTTCGTTGACCACCGAACCGACGGTTCGCCCCAAAAAGAGTCCCGGCAGATCCTCCACCAAGACCGCGGCTTTACCGGCGAGCGCGAAAATTTCTTGAGCTAGCTCGAGCGCTTCGTCCGAGACTTCTTGACCGTCGACAATCTCGACGGCTCGCTGCCCCTCGAGCGATCCGAGAATGCCGTAGCCGACCAGACGCTCGGGATGACGCAGGTGTGCGGCGCTCGCGGCAAGATCGGTCGCATATGCGTCGGCAAAGATCACGCCGTGCGGACCGAGTGCGGCGTCTATCTCCTCGAGCATCTCGCGACGATCGGAAGAACCGTCGCCGACGTCGATGACGACGGTCGCATCCGGTGGCAGCTGGTCGATGAACTCGTCGTTCTCGATTCGCGCGATCTCCGCATTGGCCGCGCCGAGCGCCTCGGCGAGCTCGTCGGCCACGCCGCCGAAGCCGACGATTGCGATCAGTTCGCCGGCGAGGTCGCCAACTTCGCCATCGGCCTTTGGCTCGAAGCGCCGCGCGCGGCCGTCGTTGTATTGATAGAAACCCGCGCCGGTCTTTCGTCCGAGTAAATTCTGCGATACCATTTCACGCTGCAACGCGACCGGCGCCAAACGTTTCGCTCCGGTTCGCTCGTACACGGATTGACTCGTCGCTAAGTTGACGTCGAGCCCGATGAGATCCATCAGCTCGAACGGCCCCATGCGAAAACCCGCTCCGCGCGCGAGCGCGTCGAGCTCGGCCGCCGAGGCGACGCCGCGCTCGAGCGCGCGCAGTGCCTGGAGATAGTACGGACGCGCAACGCGGTTGACGATGAAGCCCGGCGTGTCGGCGGCAAAGACGGCCGTTTTCCCTAATCGCGCGACGATCTCGGCGGCACGTTCGGCCGCCTCGTCGCTCGTTTGGTCCCCGCGCACGATCTCGACCAGTTCCATGCGCGGTGCGGGATTGAAGAAGTGCAAGCCGAGCACGCGCTCGGGATGCGCGGTGACGTCGGCAAGCTCGTCGATCGATAGCGACGAGGTATTCGAAGCCAGCAGCGCATCGTCGGAAAGCGACTCGGCGAGCGCCATGAAGACCTCACGCTTGAGCTCGAACCGCTCCGGAACGGCCTCGATCGCAAAGGCCGCATCGCTGCGCGCGGGTACGCGCTCGATCCATTCGATACGGTCGAGTGCTGCCGTCTCTCCCGACCGGCTCGCCTCCCGCTCGAGATACTCGCGTCCGCGCTCGCGGGCGCCCGTCTGCGGCTCGATCAGTTCGACCCGATATCCGGCGCGAGCCCCGACCAAAGCGATGCCCGCGCCCATGGTTCCACCGCCGACAACAAGCATGTGCTCCGCCATCGCGCCGTGCTTCGCGAAAGGAAGCACAAACGCTTCGTCGGTAGATTCGCCGCATGGAGAAACCGCTGTGGCGCGTGCGCGCATCCGTTTATCTGGTCGACTCACCTCACATGCGGCTGCGCAGCGACGAGCTCGAGCTGCCCGACGGCACGATCGTTCCCAACTACTTCGTACGCGAGTCGCGCGGTTTCGCGACGATTCTCGCGGTGACGCCCGACGAACGGGCCGTTTTGGTACGGCAGTACCGCTACGGCTCGGATGCCATTCATCTCGAGCTTCCCGCCGGAATGCTCGCCGGCGACGAAGATCCGCGCGAGTGCGCCTTGCGAGAGCTCGCCGAGGAGACGGGGTATGGCGTCGAGAGCTGCGATCTCATCGCCGAGTTCCTGCCCGAGCCGGTGCGCTCGACCGCGCGCGCCTACCTCTTCGTCGGTACGGGCGCTCGCAAGTTTACCGAGCCCAAGCTCGATGCGACCGAGCACCTCGAAGTCGAGGTGGTAGCTCTGTCGAGCCTGCGAGAGATGCTGGCCGATGGACGGATCGATGCCGCCGCCTCGGTCGCGGCCGGTTACCGCGCCTTGGAGTATCTCAAGCGGCTCTGAAACCTCCCGGCTCGGGGCCGGTAGATACGGGCATGCCGGTTCGCACGGGGTTCAACATGCATCCAATGCTCGCGCTCTTTCTCAAGCTCACGGCGATCGTGACGATCGGGATCGTGCTGCTCGTCGTAGCCGCCTTTCTATTGAAGATCGCCCTCCTTGCGGCGATCGTCGCGGCCGTCGCGGTCGGGGGGTACTTCCTCTATACTATGGTTCGGCGCCGCCACAAGTACCCGGTCATCCGCTAGCCGCCGGCCTCCTCCAGCCATTTCGACAGAGCCGCCCGAACGCAGGGCGGCTCTTCCATCATGGGGAGGTGCCCGCTTTGCTCGCAGACGGCCAAGCGCCCGCGTGGAAAACGCCGAGCCACCGCGCGAGCTTCTTCCATTCCGATCACCGCATCGAAAGCCCCGGCCACCATCACCATCGGCACGTCGAGGTCCTCGGCGATGTCCTCTCCCGATACGCGCATGGCGAGCCCGCGCAAGGTCGCGGCGACTCCCACCGGAGCGTTGCGGCGCGCAATTTCGTACGCGCGCTCGGCAACGGCCGGCTGCGCGATGCGGGTGCGCTCGGAGAGCATTCGCGGAAGATACGAGGCAACGACGGACTCGGTGCTTCGCTCCGATTCGACGCGTGCGGCTAAATCGTAGCGCGCCGCAGCCTCTTGCGGCGTGTCGGCGCGCAGCCGGCCGGCGATCAGGGCGATCCCCGTAACGCGCTCGGTAAACATCCGCGCAAAGGCCAGCGCGACGTAACCACCCATTGAGTGGCCGATGAATGCGGCGCGCTCTACATTGAGCGAGTCGAGCATTGCCGCCACGTCGGCAGCATGCGTTTCGATAAGGTATGGACCTTCCGGCGCGCTCGACGCGCCGGCGCCGCGCAGGTCGGGAAGCACGACGAAATGCGACTCTGCAAGCGACTCTGATTGAGCGTCCCAGATCTCGCGCGTCAACGGAAATCCGTGGAGCAAGACGACTGCGGGTGCGCGTTTGTCGCCGCTCACGCGCACGTCGATGCGCGCTCCGTCTTCCGCTAAAACTTGCATTGGCGCGGCTAATACGGTATAAGGTAGGCAATACCCCTGGTCGCTTGCCGACCGGAGAAAGGATGAATCCAACCAATAATGGCAGTTCGAAAGAAAGCCATTCGCAAAGCGGCGGTAAAGAAATTGATCGTCGCAGCGTTGGTTCGTAAGGCGGTTCGCAAGAAGGTTCGCCGCAAGGTGGCCCGCAAGGCGATTCGCCGCAAAGTAGCCCGTAAGGTGATTCGCCGTAAAGTAGCCCGCAAGGCGGTTCGCCGCAAAGTAGCGCGGAAGGCGGTTCGCCGTAAAGTCCGCCGCAAGGTGGCTCGCAAGGCGGTTCGCCGCAAGGTGGCCCGCAAGGCGGTTCGCAAAAAGGCGGTCCGTAAAGCGGTACGCAGGAAGGTAAGACGAAAGAAGGCCGCAGCCTAAACTGCGGCGTTCTTTCTTTTGTCCGACGTTACGGACAAAGACGCTAGCGAGTCGCCAAACCGGCGGCTCGCTTCGTTTTTCGGCGTTTTTTACACCGTTCGAACGATCGGCCGAAAGAACCAAATCGCCGCAAAGAGCAGCGTGCATATCGCTCCGGCGAGCGCGAACGTTTCGCGCAGCCCGATGAACGAAGCGATTGCGCCGTCGACGAGCGAGCCGAGCGGAACGACGCCGATTGCGATCATCGTGTAGATCGAAAGCGCGCGGCCGCGCAGATCGTCGGGCGAGAGGATTTGTATCACCGTATTGGTCACCCCCAAGAGCGCGAGCGTTCCGACGCCGGTCAAGAAGAGGACCGGCAAAGCACCGGAAAGCGTCGGCACGAAGGCGAGCGCGAGGACACCCGCAGACATCAGCAAACCCGATTGAAGCCATAAACGCGAGCGCCGCTCGCGCTGCGCGAAGTACGCCGTCACCAAGGCGCCCCCCAATCCGCCCGCACCGATAGCCGAAACCGCCCAGCCCAATCCGGGGGCACCGCCGTGCAGCACGTTGACGACCAGCGCCGGCACGAGTTGGCTATAGGGCCGGACGAGAATCGCGGTGACGAGCTGCGCGAAGACGATCCAGCGCAAGACCGGATGGGCGGCGATAAAGGTAATGCCTCGCCGCATGGCCAGAAACGCCCGCTCTCGCGGATGCCCCGACGGGGGCGAGGGCCGCATCATCAAGACGGCTGCCACGACCGCCAGCGACGCCACCGCATTAAAGTAAAACGCGCCGGCCACGCCGATCCAGACGATAAGCAGACCGGCCAGCGCAGGCCCGACGACGGCCGGCGCATTGAAGGCCACCGAGTTCAGCCCGACGGCGTTGCCGACGTACTGGCGGTCGACGAGCAAGGGCACCCAGCTCTGGCGCACCGGGGAGTCGAATCCGTTCGCCGCCGAATTCAACGCCGAGAGGGCGATCAATCCGGCGAGATCGAGGCGGTGCGCCGTCGCCAACAAGGCGAGCAAAAATGCCGCCAGCGCTATCGTTACGTTCGTCACTAAGAGCACCCGCCGCCGTGGGAGGTGGTCGGCGACGACGCCGGCGATCGGCGAGAAGAGCAGGACCGGAATCGCGCGCGCGGCACCGAGGATGCCCAGCTCCAATGCGGCGCGATGCGGAGTTCCGGCTTCGCGCGCTACGAAGTATCCGATTGCGGTGAACTGCATCCACGTTCCCAGATTTGAAACGAGCAGACCGAACCAAAGCAGGCGAAAATCCCGATAGCGCAGCGCCGAAAGCAGGGATGGCCGCGCGATCACGTCGGGAACGGCATCATCGGCGGCTCGCCTCGCTGGCCCGCACTGCCGCGACGATGAGCTCGGCGCACTGCGGCTCCGCGAGACGCGACGCATCGATGCAGAGATCGTAGTTTGCCGGATCGCCGAACGTCACGCCATACCATTGCCGCATGTACGCGGCACGCGCGCGGTCGATGCGGTCGACCTCAGCGCGTGCGACCTCGAGCGGAACGCGCGCGGACTCGATGACGTGCGTGACGCGCCATTGCCGGGGCGCGTGGAGGAAGACGCGCAAGATCCCGGCGCGGCCGGTGAGAACCGCCGATGCGCCGCGTCCGACGATCACCACGTTCCCGCGGGCGGCGTATTCGCGCACGGCATCGCGAACGGCGCGCTGCAGCGCTTCGTCGAACGGCTCGGCGACGGACGCCGTGGCGAGCTCGGGAGTCGCCAGCTCGAGACTGTTGAGAAGGCGCTCGCCCAGCGAGGGGGATGCCTCTTCATTTGCAACGACCGCCTCGGGCGTAACCTGCAGCCGCTTCGCAACCACTACGGGCAGCTGCTCGTCCACATACTCGTAGTGCAGCGCGCCGGCGACGCGCCGCGCTATCGCCAGCGCACCGGATCCGTATTCGTTCGAGACGGTTACTATCAACGGGGAAGATGTACGGAGTGACGAACCGTGGTGTCCTGCCGATCGTAGAAGCGCGCGATTTGCGCAAGGTCTTTCGTACGCTCAAACGCACGCCGGGAGCCCTGGGCGCGCTGCGTTCGCTGTTCTCCCGCGAGTACGAGGACCGGGTAGCGGTCGACGACGTGACCTTCACCATCGAGCCGGGAGAGATGGTCGGTTATATCGGCCCCAACGGCGCCGGTAAGTCCACGACGATCAAAATGCTGACCGGAATCCTGGTCCCCACGTCGGGAGAGGCCCGGGTTGCCGGCCTGGTCCCCTGGAATCAGCGCAAAGAGAACGCCCGCAACATCGGCGTCGTCTTCGGACAGCGCAGCCAGCTCTACTGGGACCTGCCGCTGATAGAGTCGTTCGAGCTGTTGCGAGCGATTTACGGCGTCTCCCGGGCGCAGTATCGCCGCAATCTCGACGAATTCGTCGAGATCTTGGAGATGGGCGATTTTCTCCGCACGCCGGTTCGCCAGCTCTCGCTGGGACAACGCATGCGTGGAGATTTTGCCGGGGCGCTGCTGCACGGTCCAAAGATCGTCTACCTCGACGAACCGACGATCGGCCTCGACGTCGTCGCCAAGGAGGCGATTCGCGAATTCATCACGCGCATCAACGCCGAGCGCGGAGCGACGGTCCTGTTGACGACGCACGACTTGGCCGACGTCGAGCGGCTCTGCCGCCGCATCGTTCTCATCGACCGCGGAACGCTCATTTACGACGGAGACGTTGAGCGCATCAAAAGCGAGTACGGTCGCTTTAGAACGTTGGTGGTACGCTTCGGCGAGCCCGTCGAGCACCCGCACCTCGACGGCGCGCAACTCGCTTCGAGCGAAGGTACGAGCGCGAGCTTCCGCTTCGACCGCAATTTGCAGCGCGCCGACCTTCTCGTACGACAAGCGAGCGAACGTTATCGCGTCGAAGACGTAAGCCTCGAGGAACCCGATTTGGAATCCATCATTCGGCGCATCTATGTCGAAGGATACGACCGCCAGTCGCAGGAGACCGCCTCATGATTCTATCCAGCGGAACGAAGAAACCGAAAATTCACTCCAGCGCGTACGTAGCGCCCAGCGCGGTGATCGGCGGCGACGTTACGGTTGGCCCGGGCTGCGCCGTGCTGCACGGCGCGGTCATCACCTCGGAGGGTGCGCCCGTCACCATCGGCGAGCAGACCGTCGTAATGGAAAACGCGGTGCTCAAGGCCAGCGGTGGAAGCGCGCTGCAGTTTCCGCTAAAGATCGGTAAGAACTGCATCGTCGGCCCACACGCCTACGTCGTCGGCGCGACGATCGGAAACGGCTGCTTCATTGCCGCCGGCGCCAAAATCTTCAACGGCGCCAAGCTGGAAGACGATAGCGGAGTTGCGCTGGGAGCGATCGTCCACGTCAAGGGACGTCTCGAGGCCGGCGCAAGCGTCCCGATGCAACACGTTGCCTACGGCGACCCGGCCACGATCGCACCGCCCGAAAGGGCGGCCGAGGTGCACGCGAAAATCGACTTCTTTGGCGACGTCTTCAACGTCGAATCCGGAGAAGGCGCACGGGCCCGAGCGGCCGAGACCTACGCCAAGTTTCTTCGCAAGGCGCACGCGGTGGACGCAACGCTGGAAGCGCACCGCAACGTCAAGCCCCCGCTGCGGCGCTCGGGCGACGAGCCGCCGCCGACCCAGGCGACGCAAGTCGACAAGGTCGTCGACGTCATGATGCTCGAGCTGGAAGAGATGGAGCAGCGGCGCCAACAGGCGATCAAGCGACAAAAGGGCGGTTAGAGTAACTGGAACCGTACCTGGAGTTCGCCCGTAAGGCCTTCGCTCGCGAAGCGACCTATCGGGTCGAGGTCTTCGCGGAGGTCGGCTCGCTGATCTTGCGCGTCTACATCCTGCGGTCGCTCTGGACGGCGCTCTACGCTCAGAACGCGGCGCCGCTGAATCTGCCGCTGCACAGCATAATCACCTATTCCACCATCGCCATGCTGATGTCGCTGATCTTGGAAGTAGACGGAACCCGTCTTATCCGCGAGAAAATTCGCGAAGGCACGATTGCCACCGATTTAATGAAGCCGATTAGCGTGCCCCTCTACTTCTTCAGCGACGGGGCGGGACAGACGCTGCTCCACGTGCTGCTCGTAATTCCTTCGCTGCTGTTCGCACTGCTGCTCGTTCACGTCGACGTTCCGCCGCCCGCGACGCTGGCTGCCTTCGCCCTCACCTTTGCCATCGGCTACCTCGTCAACTTCTTCCTCAATTTTTTGATGAACTGCGTTGCGTTTTGGACGCTGGAAACTTTCGCCGCACAGCTCATCGTACGGTGGGTCTCCGATCTGCTTTCCGGACAGATCATTCCGTTGACGCTTTTTCCCGGCATCTTCGGCCGCATCGTCCTCGGACTTCCCTTTGCCGCGGTGTACTCGACCCCGCTATTGATTTACGTCGGCGTCATTCCGCCCGCGCAGTGGGCTGCGAGCGTCGCGCTGCAGCTGGCGTGGCTGGTCCTCTTTGCCGGGCTCGCGTCGCTGGTCTGGCGCGCGGCCGCGCGGCGCGTCGTCATCCAAGGTGGATAGGGCGCATGCGGCTCAGGAGCAAGTGGTAGTAGAGCATACCGCGCACGGGCCCTAGGCGTTTCAGCAGTTCGGTCTGATCGACGTTCTCCCGACCGGCCATCGCCGCCAGGCTTCGCGCCACTCCCGAATCGCGCAATGGAAAAGCATCGAGCCGTCCGAGGCCGCGCAGCAGTATGACCGACGCGCTCCAGGCGCCGAGTCCGCGCACCGCAGAGAGCCGTCCGGCGACTTCCTCCGTCGGGAGCGTTTCGAGCTCTCGTTCGTCGAGCGTGCCGTCGAGCGTCGCTGCTGCGACCGCGCGCACGGCGGTGAGTTTGTTGCTCGAGAGACCGGCGGCGCGCAGCCGCACGTCACCGGCCTCGAGCCAGCGCTCGGCCTCCGGAAACGGAATGCAGCGCAGCTTGCCTACCGTCAACGGCTCGCCGATCGACTCGACGACGCGACGCATGATCGCCGCGGCGGCGTGGATCGAGATCTGCTGAAAGAGAATTGCGTGCGCGCACGCTTCCCACAGCGTCGGGTAGCGAGGCGGCTTGAGTCCGATGAAGGCTTGCGCGAATGGACGCAGCCAAGCGACGCGCCGGCTTCGCGCGTACCAGGTCGCAAGGTTTACGCCGGTCCCCAGCATCCGGGTCGCCGTTGCCACCCAGCGTGCGGAGCCTGGCCCGGTGGCGCGAATCTCGATCGCACCGGGCTCGTGCTGAGAAATCGCGACGACTGCCGTCCCGCGCGCATCGCGCACGGCGCGATAGTACGTCCCGTCGTCACCGAAAACGTCGACGACGTTGCTCGCTAGCCGGCGCAGCGCGTCGACCGTCAAATCCAAACGAAACGGCGTGCAAACGGGGACCGAACGAGCGACACCGAAGGATTTCATGGATGCTGCGCGCTTACTTGCAGTACTGGCGAATCAACCTCCTGACGTTGTTGGAGTACCGCGCGAACTTCGCGATGTGGTTCGTCTTCAGCGTGGTCTATCACGGCGTCGCGCTCGCAGCGCTGTACGTTACCATGCGTCAGTTCCCATCCATGAACGGCTGGGATTTTCGCGAGATTTTCTTTCTTTACGCGCTTTGGATGTGCGGTCACGAACTGCATAACACGTTTTTCTGGGCCGTCGTCAGCGTGCCCGAATACGTGCGCGAGGGCCGCTTCGACAGGTTCTTGGTCCGCCCGCTGGACACGCTCTTTCAGGTGCTGACCGTCCCCCAGCAAACCTTTCCCGACGCCTTGGTGCTGGCCATCGCGACGCTTGCCGTCGCAACGGCAGCCGTGCACGTAACCGTCGACTGGGTCTTTGCGGTCTTCGTGCCTCTGATCGTCCTCGGTGGCGCGCTGATCGACTTGGGCATCTCGCTGGCCGTCGCCACGCTTTCGTTCTGGTTCGTTCGCGTCGACACGATCCGCTGGGTGGTGATGTCGTTGGAACAGGACTTCACCCGCTATCCGATCAGCATCTACTCTCGCGGCGTGCGCATCGTGCTGGCCTTCGTTCTGCCCTTTGCCTTCATGAACTATTTTCCGGCGACGTACTTCCTGCATAAGACCGATACGGGACTCCATCTCGGCCCGGCGGTTGGCCTGCTGACCCCCGTCATCGGCCTGGCCTGGTTTGCCGCCGCATACGTCTTTTGGCTCGTCGGCTTACGGCACTATCAGGGAACGGGCTCGTGAAGCGCGTCGAGTTCTTGACGTATGGCGGAGTCGCTCTTCTCGCCGCGCACGCGCCGCCGCATTCGCTCTCCGCAAAGGTTCGCGCCATCGCGCGCGCGATGCCGGGACGAATCGGCGTTTACGCCCGGACGATGGCGCCGGGCCGGGAACTGGTGACGCATCGCGCCGGACAACGCTTCCCGGCAGCCTCCACCATCAAACTCCTCATCATGGCGACTGCCTATGCTGCCGAAGACGTAAAGCCCGGTACGCTCGAGCAGACGATTGTTTTCAATCGCGGCGAGCTGATCGGTGGATCCGATTTCTTGGCGGGCGCGAGCAACGGCGAGCGCTTCACCGTCGCGCAGTTGATCCTACCGATGATACGCGTCAGCGACAACACCGCATCCAACATGCTGATCGCGCATTTCGGAATCGCGGCAATCAACGCCGTCGGCGCGCGCGCGGGGATGACGCATACCCGGCTGGCACGGCGCTTTCTCGACTACGCCGCCATCGCCCATCACAATCAGAACGTCTCCACGCCGGCGGACATGGGGCGGCTGCTCTATCTCATCGAGTCCGGCGCCCGCGAAGGGACGGGGACCATCGTTTCCGCCCGGCACTGCCGGCGCATGGTAGCGATCATGCTCGGCCAGACCGACCGCGACGGGATCCCCGCCGGGTTGCCGCGCGGAACCTCGGTCGCCAATAAGACCGGCGAGGTCGACGGAACGCGCAACGACGTCGCGATCGTCGAGCCTTACGGCGACTCGCCCTTCATTCTCGCGATCATGACGGCTGAGGCTTACGATTACGCCGCGTCCTACGCGGCCATCCACGCGGTGACGCGAGCCACCTATGGCGCGGCTTCGCGGACCTTCGCCTGAGCGAAAATGCGGCAGCCGTAAAGCTCGCGGCCGCGTAACGCTGCCAGCTTGGCCGCGCGGCGCAGTCGCTTGAAGCGCGCCTCTTGCGAGCGCGCGGCCCCAAACGACGCCGGGTGCCACCACGCCAGCAACCGGACGGGAAGACGCGCGCGCGTATATTTTGCGGCCTTGCCGCTGCGGTGCGCCAGCATCCGTCGCGTAAGGTCGACCGTCGCACCCGTATAAAGCGTGCCGTCCCCGCAGATCAGCACGTAGACGGCAGGCTTTGATGCCACTGAGGTATTTCCGCCTCCTTACCGTAAACGTTGGCCATGGTTAGATTCGATCCGCTCCCCGCCCTCCGCATCGTCGCCGCCGGGGGCGCGCTCTTGGGAGCCGGCGCAGGCAGCGCGCCGCTGCCGCAGCTCTCAGCCTACGCGCCGATCGCGGCGATGGTCGATGCGGTGCAGGCCGACCGGCTAAAAGCGACCGACGATCGACTCGTCAACTTCGGCACGCGCAACGATTTCTCCGAACGCACGTCTACCAAAGATCGCGGCGTCTTTGCCGCGCGCGACTGGATAGCGGCGCAGTTCTCGGAGATCGCCGCAACGACCGGCGGCGCGATGTCCGTTACGCTCGACACGTACCTACAGCCGAAAACGCCGAAAACGCCCCGCGCGGTCACCGAGTCCAGCGTCATCGCGACGCTGCGCGGGAGCGCTCCGGGGCGCACGTACGTCATGTCAAGCCACTTCGACGACTGCGACGGTCATTGTACCGACGGGGCCGGGGTAGCGCCCGGAGCGGACGATAACGGTTCGGGCGTATCGGCGGTCATCGAGGCCGCGCGTGTGATGTCGAAGACGCAGTTTCGCGGCACGATCGTTTTTGCGTGCTTCGATGGCGAAGAGCTGGGGCTCTGGGGATCCGATCACTACGCGCGCGAGCTTGCGGCCAAGCGCGCGCCCGTCTTAGCCGTCCTCAACAACGACATCATCGGCAACTCGTTGGGCGGCGACGGGCAGAGCGAGCCAAACGTCGTTCGCGTCTTTAGCCAGGCCCTGCCATCGGGCGCCGACGTCGCGCGCGTCAATCTCGTCGGCTCGGAAAACGACTCGCCATCGCGCGAGCTGTCGCGCTTCGTCGCCGAGGTCGTGCCGGTATACCTGCCCGATTTCACGGTAAGGCAAATTTTTCGCGCCGACCGCTTCATGCGCGGCGGAGATCAAGAGTCGTTCCAAGCGGCCGGGTATTCGGCCGCCATCCGCTTCGTCGAACCTCACGAGAACTTCGCGCACCAGCATCAAGACGTCCGCGTGCAAGATGGAGTTCAATACGGCGATCTTCCGCAATACGTCGACCCGGCGTACTTGCGCCGGGTCACGCAAGCCAACGTCGCGGCGCTCGCGACCCTCGCGCTCGGACCCGCCCCACCGGGCGACGTGAAGATGGTGCTGGCGCATCTCGGCTACGACTCAACCCTGAAGTGGACGCCCGCCGCCGACGCCGTGTCGTACGAAATTCTGTGGCGGACGAGCGATGCGCCGCAGTGGCAGCACGCTCGAGACGTCGGGAACGTAGCGCAGGCCACGCTGCCGATCTCCAAAGACGATTACGTAATCGGCGTGCGCAGCGTGGACGCGGCCGGCTTACGCAGTCCGGCCGTATATCCGGTGGCGGTTCGCCAGTAGGGTTACGCGGCGGCGTCGCTCGGCCAGATCGCGCGGAGCAACGCCTTGAAGCGCGAACGGCCGGCAATCGGTCCGAACCACGGTAAGCTGCGCAGCATGAGCAGTGCCGGCTCGCGGCGCTTGAGCGCCTCTTCCAGGTGGTCGAGGGCTTCTTCGAGCTTGCCGAGCCCCACCGCGATCGTCGCTAGGTTGAAACCGACGATATGTTCCGTTCGCGCCATCTCTTGCAGCGTGCGGTAAATCGTTTCGGCTCGCTCGGCGTCGCCGCAGTCGGCGTAGGCCCGCCCCAGCAGCGGCAGCCGCAGCGCGAGATCCTCGGCACGATCTTGCGGCAAGAGGAGCAGGTCGGCCAACGCCTCTCCGGGCCGGCCGTCGAGAATGAAGGCCTGCGCCCGGTAACGGCGCGCAAGCGAGAAGTCCGGACCGCTTTCGATCAGATTCGAGAAGGCGTCGATGGCACGACGGTACTCGCCGCGGTGCAGGAACATCCGCGCCACGAACAGCTGCAGCGCCGGAGACGACGGCTCGATGAGCAGCGCGCGCTGCAGCTGCCGCAGCGACTCGTCGCCTTGCCCTTTGCACATATAGAACCAGGCGGCGGTCGTGTAGACGGAAGTTGACTGCGGCTTTAAGCGGATGGCGATTTCGATTTCGCGTTCCGCGTCAGCCCAATTCCAGTCGCAAAAGAGAAGGACGTTCGCCAGCGTCGCGCGCGCTTCGGCCGACGATGGATCGATTTCGAGCGCGCGAACGATGGCCGTTTTCGCCTTAGGAAACGCGTACGAACCCGGTGCGTACCAGTACTCGGCCATCAGTGCGTGTGCGCGAGCCAGGCCGATGAGTGCCGGCACGTTCTCGTCGTCGAATCGCAGCGCCGCTTCGAACTGTTCGGCGGCGGCCGTTAGGGCGCCGGCGGTTCGCTTCTCGAGCAGGTACGATCCGCGCCAACAGTGGTTGAGAACTTCGGGAGCGCTGCCGAAAAGCGGCGCCGGCAGCTCCTCGCTGCCGTTTAGCGGCGCCTCGCCGGGCGAGGGACCGACGACGCTGACCGGCGCGACGAACCGGTATCCTTTACCTCGAACCGTTATCACGTACGCCCGATCCTTCGCCCGCTCGTCGAGTAATTGCCGCAGCATGTACATATGCTGCGACAGGTTACCGTCGCTGACGACGTTGTCGGGCCAGACGCGCGACGCAATCGTTTCCTTGTCGATGACGCCGCCGTTTCCGCGGATCAATAGTGCGAGGAGTTGCGAGAGCCGTTCGGGCAGCGGGACGACGGATGCGCCGTGCGAGAGCAGTCCCCGAGCCGGATCAAACTGAAACGAGCCGAAAGCGTAGATCGGCAAGAGCTTCGCCTGAGTCGCCACGTGCGCCCGACCGTTCATCATCAACGTTGAAATGATCGAGCGGGGCCGATTGTGACGGCACGGTCACGACGGCGATCGTTCGCCGGACGACCGGTCGTAGCCGAATCACCGCCTCGCGGAGCGGGTCTCCCAGCGCCTCGAAGACCTCGGCCCACGTCTTGCCGGAGAGCGCGGTGAGCGCAAGGGCCAACGTCTCGTGAATCGCGTCGATTAGCGGTCCGGCGTAATGGGCGAAGGCGGAGTCGCTCTGCCGCACCGCCGCGACCGCGTCGGCGAGAGGCTCGATGCGGCGGCACTGCGGTATTGCGGCGGCGATGAAACAGGCTATCAACTCGCAAACCGCACCAGCTTGCGCGTCATTTTCACCACGCACCTGCGGCACGACCAGCGTTAAGCGATCGTAAAGGACGCCGGTCAGTAAAGCGTCGAGACCCAACTCGTTTCGCGCTTGCGCCCCGGCGAAGAGTCCACTTGCAAGCAAGCGGTCCTGCGTCGGCAAGAGTCGTGACACGGCACGCGCGCGCCACCGCCTCGCGCCGTCGAAATCGCAGCGCGCCAGAGCAACGGCTTGCAGGACCGCAGCACTGCGGACTTCCAGTTCGGCAAACGAACGGGTCTGCGCGCAACGGTGCGACGCGCAAGCAATTCGTTCGGCTTCGCGCCAGCTTCCGTCGCGAACGAGGTGCCGGGCACGCTCCACGTCGACGGCAATGCGGGCCCAGAGATCGCGCGAAAAGCCCGCCTCCTCCGGCGTTGGCCGCCAGTCACCCGGAAGCCCGAGCCGGGCTTGCGAAATCAAGGCAAAACAGCGCTGCCGCTCGCCGTCGCGTTCTCCCAACAGTGGTGAAGCGGCGCGAGCCTGCTGCAGCGCCCCGGCGCAATCGCCGTCGAGCAGTGCGAGTCGCGCGGCGAGAAGGCGTTGCGCTCCCGGCGAGATTGCAGCGGCGTGCTCGATTGCCTCTTCGCGCCGCCCCAGCCGCACGTTCGCGTCGGCGCGCAGGTCGAAGGCAATCGCTCGCTCCTCGCACGTTTCGGCCAGGCGTACCAAGTTGCCGGCGATGGAACGCATCTCCAAAACCGAATCGCGATCGCGGGCATCCAAACACGCCCGCCGCTCGCGTTCGAAGCGAGAACGCGCGGCCGGGGCCGGCGCGACCGTTTCAACGCGTGCGCGAGCTCCTCGGTCGCTGCGTTCGACGATGCCGCGCGCGTACTGCGCGATCGCCGCCACGGCCTCGGCGCGCCGGCGCTGGAAGTGCCGGCGCGAAACGCCGCTGCGTCGCGCCAAATCCGAGTTGGTCGTGCCGGCCGCGAAATCGGCCATCAAGATCGCGTCGCGGAGCATCGCCGCCGCCGGATCGTCGCCGTCGAAGACCGCGAGCACGATCCGCTCGAGCGCCACGACCGGATTCGCCGTTCCCATCTCGGAGCACAGGGCGCTCATCATCGGCATTGCGGCCAGCGCCCGCGGATTTCGGGCTCTACGCAATAGCGCCAACACTTGGCGCTTCATCCCGCGCTGCACGCCATATTCGCTGGGCCGCACTGCCCGCAACGCTAGCGATGCCATCCCCACTAAGATAGACCGCGAAGCGCCTGCAATGCTTCACGAAACAACAAAGCGCGGCGCGCAGATTGCTCGGCCGTGCATTGATGTTGTTTGAGCTTTGAATCTCGTTGATGCAAAAGCTCGCTCGTCGCGTACGTTGGTCAATCAGTATCAAAAGGTTGCTTCCCAGCGGCTTAGTAAGGCCGATTGTCAGCGTCATTGACGCTTTTCGAAAAATCAGAACACTACTCGAGAGGGACTATGCAGAGAATCAAACAGCATCGAACCCTCCGTCATGCGGTAATGGCCGCGTCGTTATTGGCGGCACTAGCGTTCCAGGGAACATGGGCACTGGCGCTAACCACCGGCAACGTCGCGGGAACCGTAAAGGACAGCAAGGGCGCGCCGATCGCCGGCGTGCAAGTGCAGGTGGTCGCGCCCTCGATGTCCCGTACCGCAACGACGGATGCGGGCGGTCATTTCGTCATCCTTTCGCTCGCACCGGACACGTATACGGTAAGCCTCACCAAAATGGGTTACCAAGGCATCTCGATTCCCGGCGTGACGGTCTTTGCCGATCAAACGCAACAGCTTGCCTACACGCTGCAGTCCGCGCTCAAGACGATCGGTCACGTAACGTCGGCAGCCGGAGCCTCGCTCGTCAAACCAGGCGTAGGGGGCGACTTGTACAGCGTTAACTCCGCGCAAGCGGCCGCTGCGGCGGCGCTCGGCGGCGGCGGTAACCTGAATAACGCATATTCGGCAATGGCGTCGGTTCCCGGCGTCCAGGTGTCGCAAGGCGGCATCGGCTGGATCACCAACGCCTCGTACGTACGCGGTCAGAACGCATATTACACCGGCTACGAATACGACGGCATACCGGTCAATCGCGCCTTCGATAACTACAACTCGTCGACCGAGTCGACGCTAGGCCTGCAGGAGTTGCAAGTCTACACCGGCGGCGGACCCTCGTCGGTATCCTCCGCCGGAACGGCCGGTTTCATCAACCAGGTAATCAAGACGGGCACGTATCCCGGTTTCGCCTCGGCGAACCTCGGCGTGGCCTATCCGAACTTCTATCACCAAGCCAGCGTTGAAGTGGGCGGATCGACGCCGGACCGCACGTTCAGCTACTACGTCGGCCTCTCCGGTTACAACCAAACCTATCGCTTCATCGACAATAGCAACGGCGGAGGTTACAACAACCCCGGCGGCATCTTCTCCGGGAATCCGGGCGGATTCGGCATCGGTTACGGCTTCGGCTCCGACCAAGTCCTAGCCGTCGGCTACACGTGCATCATCGGGACGTGCCAGGGCGTCAAGCCGGTCTGCCCGCTCTACGGCGCGCCCTGGTCGAACCAACCCGTCGCGCAGATCGGGCAGCAAGGCTGCTGGCAGTATTACAGCGGCACGGCGACCGCGCCGATGATGGTCTCCGATCGTGAAAACGTCGTCAACCTGCACGTGGCCATCCCCAAGGCGAACGGCCTGCGCGACGACGTGCAGTTCCTGTGGAGCGGCTCGGCACTCAACAACTACTACTATCTCTCGCCCAGCGATGACGGGCCTGGAAACAACCAGTTCATCTACTCGCTGTACGGGACCAAATACACGCCGCCCACGTGCGGACCCACGACGGTAGCGCCGTGGGCGAACCTGACGGTGAACGGTTGTTCTTCGCCGATCGGACCCGCCGGTCAGATCCAGTCGCTCACGACGTACGGACCGTACTTTACGTGCGGTGCTGCGTCGCCGAGCGGCGGTTACTACTCGGCCGGCTGCGGCCCGACCTACCTCGGCTATTCCGATGCGGTTACCTACAACGTGCCGTTCGGCTCGCCGATTGCGAAGAGCGCCACGAACTTCAAAACGCCGGGCGTTTACTACGCACCCGACTCGCCGCCGCATCCCTTTGCCGGTCCGTTGCCGCTGACGAGCAACTCGCTCAACGTCAACGAAAACGACACCGGGGTCACAAAGCTACAGTACACCTTCGCGCTGAGCCAGTCGGCATATTTGCGCGCGTACGGTTACACGTTCTACTCCGACTGGCTCGAGACGGCTCCGTTCAACGGCGCCACCGGACAGCTTTTGACCGGGATCAACGGCGCGGCGCAGTATCAGCTGATAACGCACACGGCCGGCGGCGCGCTGGACTTCCAAGATCAGATCAACGATCAAAACCTGATCACCGTCAACGGCAACTACACGACCGCCGACGTCATCCGCTTCAACAACTCGACGGCGCTTGGCGGCACGTCACCGATCGGTTACATGTCCTCGGGTCCCGGCGGCTTCACGTGCTACGGCAACAAGGCAAACAGCCCATCGGGCACTTTCGGGTACTCCGTTCCCTGCTTGAGCAGCAGCTACTACGACGTGGCTTCGGGAACGACGCTGCGTCCGACGTGGACCAGCAACGCGATTGCCGGCCCGCGCGCCTTCGCCGCCGCCGGTACGCCGGCCGCGCGAGCGGGCGCGACCTGGGACAGCCTGTGGAGCGGTAACGCAAACGGGTCTTACAACAGCGTTCGCCCGCGCTTCACGAACGCATCGATCTCGGATCAGTTCCGGCCCAACGATCGCTTCCTGATCAACGCGGCACTCCGGTACGACGATTTCACCTACGTCCTTCCGGATTCGCTCACCAGCGCGACACAGTTCTACGCCAACATGTCGGCTAACTACACCTGCGTGCTCGCCTCGACCAATCAGGTGCTCACGCAGGCCCTTCCGGCCGGCGTTGCGCCGCCGGCGCCGGCACAATACGTCGTCGGCGACTGCAATAAGGCCGCGGCCGCGCTGCATCCGGGCGGTCCTTCGACCGGCTGGGTCCACCCCAACGGTACCGTGCAGGACGGCGTGCAAGCGCCGAGTTTCACGGCGAGCTCGCCCTCGTCGTACTCGTTAACGTACTGGGAACCGCGCTTCTCTGCAACCTACACGATCAACCCCAACGCGGTCATCCGCGCATCGGCGGGACGCTTCACGCAACCGCCGATCTCGGCATCGGTCCAGTATCTGGCCCTTGCCGGCGATAACCGCTCGGTCTGGAACAACACGATGAACCTGGGCTTCTACTCGCCCTTCCATCCGATTCCAGGCATCTCGTCGGGTCAGTACGACCTGTCGTGGGAGCAGCACTTCAAGGGAACGGACATGAGCTTCAAGCTCACGCCGTTCTATACGTGGGTCTCCAACTGGCAGCAGCAAACGTTCATCGGTGCCGGCTTCGTGACGCAAGTCCCGGTCGGCGTCAACCGTAACGAAGGCGTTGAGTTCCAGTTCAACAAGGGCGACTTCACGCGCAACGGGCTCTCCGGTCAGCTCGCCGTCACGTACACCAACTCGAAGATCCTGTTCCAGAACGTGGGATTGAGCACGGGCGGCGTGGTCACCAACGAGCTCGTTCAACTCAACCAAGCCATCGCACAGTACAACTCGCTCACCAAGGCGGGCGGCGGCAGTCCGTGCTATCGCAACGGCTTACCCGTCTCGTGTAACGCAAAGCCGATCACGGTCGGCAGCCTCACCTACGACCCGATTCTCAATCCGTACTACAACAAGCCTACGCAAGGACTGCTCGACCTCGGCGGGTGGTACAATCCGTTCTCCACGGCGCTGGCGCCGAACCTCAACGGCATTCTGAGCAGCTATATCTCGCCATGGGTTTCGTCGCTGATCCTCAACTGGCGTCACGACAGGCTGGCGGTCACGCCGAGCTTCAGCTTCCAGACGGGAGGTTACTACGGCAGCCCGCTCGATACGGAAGGCGTAGATCCTCGCGTCTGCCAGTCGAACTCGGCGTCAACCGGGATCACCAAGCTCTCGCCGAAGACCAATCCGTTGCAGTGCAACTACCTCACGACCGCGAGTGCGGGCGCGAGTGCGTTCACTTATCTCTACGTGCCGAACCCGCAGACGGGAACGTTCATCTTCGACAACTACCAGCAGCCCAGTTCGATCGTCGGCAATCTTCAGCTCTCCTACGATCTAAGCCCGAAGATCAAGCTGGTCGTTCTCGGAGCGAACCTCTTCCACACGTGCTTCGGCGGCACGCCGGCCCCTTGGACCACTGCGTATCCGCCGAACTATGTGATCTGCGGATACGGACCGGCGGGCGGTTCGCTCAACAGCACGCTCTATCCGAGCAACTTCTACAACGGTACGGGCATCGGCGATTTCAAGGCTAATGGTGCCCGCTCACCTTGGACTCAGAGTTATCTACCGACGACCAGCAACAACGGTGCCATCGGGGCAGCCGTTCAGCCGATCAACCTCTACTTCAACGCCCAAATCAAGATCTAGGGCGCATTACCTAACGGGGGAAAGGGCGGTCGTCAACGACGGCCGCCCTTCGTTATCGACGCGTCGATTGCCCTTACCGTTTCGTCGACGTCCTCTTCGGTATGTGCGGTCGAAACGAACATCACTTCGTTCTGCGACGGAGGAAGCAGGATGCCGCGATCGAGCATCGCGCGATAGTAGGCCGAGTATGCAGCGCGGTCGGCCGCGCGCGCATCGTCGTAGTTACGATTGGGGTGGCCGTTGCGAAACTTAAAGTCCACGACTGACTCCTGCTGCACCACCGCATAGTCCAATCCACGCCGCGCGAGAACGTCGCGGACGCCGCCGGCGAGCTTCTGCGCCAGCGATTCCATCCGTGCGTAGTACTCCTGATGCGACTCGAGCAGATCGAGAACCCGGTGCGCCATCGCCACGCAGAACGGATTGCCGCCGTGCGTACCGCCGGTAAAGACGGCGCCGTTGGGCGCCAGCACCGCCATCACGTCCGCCCGTCCGCCGAAGGCGGCAATCGGCACGCCGCCGCCCATTATCTTGCCCAACGCCGTAAGGTCGGGGACGACGTGGCCGCGACCCTGCGCGCCGCCCAGACCGAAGCGCAGCCAAGTAATCACTTCGTCGAAAACGAGCAGCGCGCCGCATCGCCGCGCGCGCGCCTGCAGCCCTTCCAGGAAAGAAGGCTCGGGCATCACGAGCCCCATGTTGGCGGCGATCGGTTCGACGACGATCGCCGCGAGATCGTGCTCGTGGGAACTCATCCGTTCGTCGACGGAAGCGAGATCGTTGTAGCGCGCGACCACAACGTCGCCGCGGACGCCTTCGGGAATTCCGCTGTTGGGCGCACTCGCCGAAGCGGCCGACGCGCCCGCTTCGAGCAGCGCGAGATCGAAATGCCCGTGGTAGTTGCCGGCAAACTTGAGGACGCGGCTGCGGCCCGTGAAAGCGCGAGCGACGCGAAGCGCGCTCATCACCGCCTCGGTTCCCGACGTGACGAAGCGCAGCCGCTCCATCGACGGAAGGTAGGCGCGGATACGTTCGGCGAGCCGGACCTCCTCGCCGTGCGTGCTTCCCCAGACGAACCCGCCGGCGGCGAGCCGGTCGAGACCGGTGACCAGATCGGGATGCGTGTGGCCGAAGAGAAGCGGGCCGAAGGCCATGACATAGTCAACGAAGCGACGGCCGGCAGCGTCGTAGGCGTACGCCCCCCGTGCGCTCGCCTGCAGGAACATCGGGGCGTCCACGCCCCATCCCGAACGGACGGGTGAATCGCAACCGCCCGCCAAAACGGCTTGCGCGCGCTCGATCGACTGCATACGCACGCGCGGTTCGCAGGTTCAATGGAGAAGCCATGCCCGTTACGCAACTCGAAATCGTGCCCCGAACGAACATCAAAGAGCTGGTCGCCGCGCTTCCCGTCGCCGCCGGCGTGATGCAGGCGTTCGGCTTGGGCTGCAGCGGCTGCAGCGTGAGCGCCTACGAAACCATCGAAGACGGCGCCCGCGCACACGGCCTGCGCGTCGAGCCGATCATCGCCGCGCTCGAACTCGCTCGCAGTTCGGGCAGCGTGCCGCCGATCGACGAAGCCGACCGTAAGCCGGCACGGCGCGCTCCCGGCGGCTTTACCGGGCGCGCCAAGATCGCGCACGTTATTCCGATCATGTCGGGCAAAGGCGGCGTCGGCAAGTCGCTCGTTACCGCGATGTGCGCCATCGGCTTGCGCCGCCGCCACTTCCGCGTTGGGATTCTCGATGCCGATATCACCGGGCCGTCGATACCCAAGCTCTTCGGGCTGCACGAGCCGCTGGCGATCGGCGCCGATCCGAACAAGACGAATGCGCAAGGTCAGCCGCAGCCGTTGATTACGCCGGCGATTTCGCGCAGCGCCATAGAAATCGTCAGCTCGAATCTCCTCAGTCCCGAGGAGGATACGGCGATGGTTTGGCGAGGTCCGATCGTCGCCGGCGTCATCCGTCAGTTCTACGAACAAGTGCTTTGGGACGATCTGGACTTTTTGCTGATCGACTTGCCCCCCGGAACGTCGGACGCGCCGCTGACGGTGCTGCAATCGCTCTCGGTCGACGGCGTCGTGCTGGTCACGATGCCGCAAGCGCTGGCGACGATGATCGTTCGTAAAGCGGCGAATCTCGTGCGCATGCTCAAGCGGCCGGTCCTCGGCGTCGTCGAAAACATGTCGTATTTCGTCGCGCCCGACACCGGTAAACGCTACGAGATTTTCGGACCTTCCTACGCACAGCGCGTCGCCGAGCTCGCGCACGCGCCGGTCTTGGCGCGAATACCGATCGATCCGGAAAAGGCTCGTCTCGCCGACGAAGGTCGCATCGAAGAGCTCGACGATCCGATCTGCGACGAGCTCGCCGGCAGCCTGCTCGCGGCACTCGAAGCTCGTCCTAAGAGCAAAGAGACCGTTTCGCTGATTTGATACCCGCGCTTAGGCGCGGGGAGTTCGGCCGTTAACCCAGGGCGAAGAAGCCGCGGTGAAGCTTTCTCGAGCAATTCTCGGCTTTGCCACGGGCCTAGCCGGCGGGTACGCCGCAGCGCGCGCCGTCGAGGCCATCGGACGCGGCCGAGATCCAATCGTCGAAACGAACAAGGATGCGGCGGCATACGCCCGAGCCCGGCGCGCGCTCGAGGTCGCGGGAACGATTCGCGGTGCCGCCGGCCTGCTCGCGTTTGCTTACGGACCGCTCGGGAACGCCGTCGATCGCGCGACGCTGAGGCTGCCCGCCTGGGCGCGCCCGGCAGCCTACCTCGGTGCGTTCTCCGTCGCTTCCGCGCTCGTCGAGCTTCCCGCCTCTTTTGTCGAAGGATACGCCCTCGAACGCCGTTTCGGCCTCAGCGACCAAAGCAAAGACGAATGGCTGAGCGAGTACGTCAAGAGCTCGCTTCTTGGAACGGTGGTTACGGCGCTGATCGCGACCCTTTTCGGGGCGGCCGTCCGGCGCGCGCCGCGTATCTGGCCGCTGCTTGCGGCAATCGGCACGCTGCCGCTGCTCGTGCTGGCCAACGTCATCGTTCCGATCTACGTCCTGCCGCTCTTCAATACGTTCGAACCGCTGGACGGCTCGCTGGAAGCGCGGCTGCGCCGCCTGGCGACGCGGTTCGGCGTCGGCGATGCCGCCATTCTGCGCATGGACATGAGCCGGCAGACGCGCAAAGCCAACGCGTTCGTTACCGGAATCGGCCGTACGCATCGCATCGTGCTGGGCGATACCCTAATCGCATCCTTCCCCGAGGACGAAACCGAGTTCGTGGTAGCGCACGAGCTCGGGCACTACGTCAACCGGGACACGTGGCGAATCATCGCGGTCGGCGAAGTGCTGGCAACCTTTCTCTTCTTGGCGGCCAACGCCGCAACGCCGCGAAAGCAGCGAGATGAACTCCGCGACCGGGCGCTCCTGTTGGCGCGTTTCTACGCGGTAATGGTCGTCGCGATGCAGGGGCTTCGTCCCCTGCTCTTTGCCTTTTCGCGCGCTCGCGAATGGGCGGCAGACCGGTTCGCGCTGGCGGCAACCGGCGACGCTCCGGCCGGCGCCTCCGCCTTCCGCCGCCTGCGCGATCAGAATCTCGCCGACGAGGATCCGCCGTTGTGGTACGAGATCTTCTTCTCGTCGCATCCATCGCTGCGCGCGCGCATTGCCGCGCTCGAAGCGTTCCGCAACGGCGACCCGGTCACGAAAGCACCGGCGACGGACGAGTCTGCAACCACGCCGCAAGATCCGTCTTCGGCGTAACGTAGGCGCCGCTGCGCAGCTCCTCGCGCAGCTCGCCAAAGAGGCCGTAACCTTCGGCGAATGCGTCGTGCTTGTGAATCGATTCTTCGTTGACCTGGCTTGCAAAAACGAACGTCTCGTCTCCGAGATCGGCGTAGACGTCTAGGGCTCGAGAGAGTATTCCACGCACCACGTCTTCCACGAAGCGTGGATTGCCGTGCGCTTTATTGACGACGAAGAACTCGTCGGGCCGCTTGAGCAGATCGTACGTCTCGCTCGACATCGAGTTTTCCACGATCTCGACCAGATCTTCGGCGTCGATCGCCTCGGAGGTTTGAGCACCGAGCAGAACCGTGCCTCTTCCCCGCTGGTTGTGCGTAGCGACCGGAAGCGCGTCGAGAGCCCGTTTGGCATCGCTCTCGCTGAACCCGACATCGCGCAGCTCGCGCATCGAATGCTCCCGCACCATCGCCTGCGCGCAGGGACACGCGGTCATGCCAACCGCTTCGACCCCGACGACGCGACGCGTACCGGTTTCGTCGGCGTGTGCGATTCCGAGCAGCGTGTACGTTTCTTCGCCGCGCTTCCCGCTCACCGGCGTCCATCGCTCGAGACCGAACCGGGCGCGCAGGCGCACGTCGGCGCGTACCGCCCGCTGGCCGCGCACGATCTCGCGCGCGATCGCCTCGGCGAGGCCTTCGATGCGCGCCGGAGCGTTGTCGGCCGCAAGGACGTCGAGCGTGGCCTCTTCCAGAGTTTCGGCGAAGCGCGACATGTGCACGCCGGCCTTGTCGGGAGCGAGGTCGGCGACCATCGAGATCTCGGCGTCGTAGACGCGCGCGCGGCCGTCGATCTCGAGATGTAGAATCCTTCGCACTCCGGCGACGCCGGCGCGACTGAGCGACAGCCGGATCTCCGGTTCGTCCGATTGACGGTCGGCGTCGAATCGCAGAGTGCGTTCGCGTTTGCGCACGCTTCGATCTACCGGCGGTGAGACGAGATCGGGCGCGATTTCGAATAAGGGGGCGGCGTTGTACGGGCGCGCTTCGAGCTGCGGTTGGACGACCCGTCCGTCGAAAACGAGCAGGTCGACGTCGATGGGACGCGCGGCGAGCCGGGGCGTGCCACGAGCGCGTCCGACCGCCAGCTCGACGGCTCTGGCGAATCGTTCGAACGCGTCGGCATCGAGTTCGGAACGCAAGGCGGCGGCGACGTTGAGGTACGCGGGGCCCTCTGCGCCATCGGCCGCGTCCGACTCATAGAACGACGAAACCGAGAGGATCTCGGCGCGGCGCCGTAAGCGTTGAAGCGCCGCCAGGATGTTGGCCTGGCGATCCCCCAGATTCGAGCCGATCCCGACGTGGATGTCGTGCACGCGCCTCTCTTCTTCCCGTTCGGACGGATTTTCCCGCGCGCGCATCGTATCGTTGGCGAGCGATGCAAGCGGAACGACTCTATCCGTACGTGCTGGATCCGAAGCTGACGACGCAGGTATGGGGCGGCGACGAACTGGTGCGAATCTACGGAAAGCACGGCGATCCGGGTGCGCGCCTCGGCGAGTCGTGGGAATGTTGGGATGCCGACCGCGTGCTCAACGGCGCGCTGAGCGGCTCGACGGTCGCCGATCTTCGCGCCGATCTCGGTTCGCAGTTACTGGGTAATATCGATCCCTCACGAATCTTTCCGGTGCTCACCAAGATCATCACCGCGCACGATTGGCTCTCCGTGCAGGTCCATCCCGACGACGCCTACGCGCAGCGCGTCGAGCATCAACCCTTCGGCAAGACGGAGTGCTGGTACGTTCTCGATGCCGTGCCGAACGCCGAGATCGTGTTCGGCTGGACGCGCAATACGTCGCGCGCCGAGTACGAGCAGCGCGTTGCCGACGGCACGCTCGGCGAAATCCTCCGCAAAATACCGCTCAGAAAAGGCGACACCGTTTACATTCCGCACGGCGTCGTGCACGCGATCGGTCCGGGCGTAACCATCTTCGAGACGCAGCAAGCGTCGGATCTAACCTACCGAATGTTCGACTACAATCGCGTCGGACTCGACGGCAAGCCGCGCGAGCTGCACGTGCAAAAAGCCGCCGACGTCCTCAACTATTCGGCCGGCACGACGGGCACGCTGGAGCAGATCGCCTATCGTTTCGGAAATCTCGAGCGCACCGCCCTCATCGCCGACGATCACTTCATCGTCGAGCGCGTCGCTGCCGGAGCCGAGCCTGCATCGCTTGCCACCGAGACGCGGCCCCTGATCCTGATGTCGCTCGCCGCGCCGTTGGAAGTCGCGACGGACGCCGCCGGCGTAACGCTCGCGCCTTATCGGAGCGTTCTCGTACCCGCCGCCGCGTCGTGGTGCAGCGTGCGCGCCGTTTCGGGCGCTCGCGCCGAGTTCATGTACGTCACGCCGCCGCGCAATCGCGAGGAGATGGCCGCGCGGCTCATCGCCGGCGGCATCGAGCAGAGCGCGATCGACCGTTTCATGGGGCAATTCTGAGACGACACCCTAACGGAGCGCTGCTGCTGGGAGGGATTCCGGCGGAGAATCTCGCTTCGCAATACGGCACGCCGCTGCTCGTGATCGACCTCGATGCGGTCGACGACGCGATTGACGCCGCGCTCCGCAGAACGCAGCATCTCGGCATCGAGATCAGCTACGCCGCCAAAGCCTTTGCAACCGTCGAGTTTCTTCGCCGGCTCGCGCGCCATCCGATCGGCTTGGACGTCTGCTCGATGGGCGAGCTCGTCACCGCCGAGCGCGCCGGATTTCCGCCCGAGCGGATAACCCTTCACGGCGCGGGCAAGACGGAGGACGAGCTGCAGGCCGCACGTTCGGGACGCCTGCGCTACGTCGTCGCCGACGGCGTGGAGGAGCTCGGCCGTCTCGCCGCAATCTGCAACGGCGAATCTCGAGTCGAGGTCATTCTTCGTCTCAACGTCGGAATCGAAGCCGGCGGGCACGCGTTTATCCGCACCGGCGGCAACGAAAGCAAGTTCGGAATCCACGCGCGCGACGAAGAAGTGGTCGCCCAGATCCTCCGAGCGCACGTCAATCTTCGCTTCGCCGGCCTGCACGCGCACGTCGGCTCGCAGATCTTTTCTTCCGAACCGTTTGCGGCCAACGGCGCGGCGTTGCTCGACGCGGCGCAGCGATTCGCGCAACGCGGATTTCTCGCCGAACGCCTGATCATCGGCGGCGGATTCGGCGTTCGGACGCACTCCGAGGCGCGCGCGACGCTCGACCTCGGCTCGACGGCGGCTACCGTCGCGCAACGGATTCGCAGCGAAGCCGCGGCGCGCGGCCTGATCGTGCCGCGGATCGGAATCGAGCCGGGACGCGGTCTCGTTGCCGCCGCGGGAACGACGCTCTACCGCGTCCTCGCCGTCAAACGGCAATCGGAGCGGACCTTTGCGGTGGTCGACGGCGGAATGGCCGAAAATCCGCGGCCGGCACTCTACGGCGCGCGACACGCCATCGTCCCCGCGACGCGCGTCGGCGACGACGAGATGGAAGTGACGCTCTGCGGACGCTCCTGCGAAAACGACGAGCTCGGCACCGCGCAGTTGCCGCGCGGCCTGCGAAGCGGCGATATCCTGGCAATGTGTGCGACCGGCGCGTACACCTATAGCATGGCGGGAAACTACAATCGTTTCCCGCGTCCAGCGGTTATCGGCCTCTCCGGCGGCGCGGCGCGAGTCCTTGCCCGGCGCGAAAGCCTCGACGACGTCCTGCGGAACGACGAGGATGAATCCGCCCGCCTTTCTGCAGCGTTCTAAGGGCGTATGGAACATCAAACGGCTACCCTTGCGGCGGGCTGCTTTTGGGGGGTTGAGGCCGCGTTTCGGCAGGTGCCGGGCGTTATAGATGCCGTCTCTGGATATACCGGCGGCCACCTCGACAATCCCAGCTACCGTCAGGTATGCAGCCATTCCACCGGCCACGCCGAGGCGGTGGAAGTTACTTTCGATCCGCAACGCGTTAGTTACGACGATCTCTTGAACGTCTTCTGGCAGATCCACGATCCGACCCAGCTCAATCGCCAAGGGCCCGACGTAGGCGACCAGTACCGCTCGGCCATTTTTACGCACTCGCCCGAGCAGGAGCGTGCCGCCATTGCTTCGCGCGATCGCGAGCAGAGCCGCCAATCGCGGCCCATCGTGACGCAGATCGTTCCGGCGCCGAAGTTCTGGCCTGCCGAAGAGTACCATCAGCGCTACTTCGAAAAGAACGGCGGCGCGGCGTGTCACGTCATTCCGAGCCCCCGATGAAACGCACGGAGTTCGGCGCGGCGCTGCTCGGCCTGGGCGCGCTCGCGGTGCTCGGCAAGCGCGATGCACTGGCGGCAAGTGGTTATGAAGTCACGCACACCGACGCCCAGTGGATGGCGCTGCTCGGACCGCAACGCTTCGAGATCCTGCGTCGCGCGGGAACCGAGCCGGCCTTTTCGAGCCCGCTCATCCAGGAGAATCGTGCGGGAGCGTACCGCTGTGCCGGGTGCGGGTTAACGCTCTTCTCTTCGAAGTTCAAGTACGACAGCGGCGACGGGTGGCCGTCGTTTTACACCGTGCTGCCCAACGCGACGCGTACGCAGACCGACTACGTTCTGATAGCGCCGCGCACCGAGGTTCACTGCCGCCGCTGCGGCGGCCATCTCGGCCATATCTTCGATGACGGACCGGCGCCAACGCATCTGCGCTACTGCATCGACGGCTTAGCGCTGCAGTTCGCGCCCGGCGCGGCGTAGCGCCGCAAATTGCGCATCCTCGTCACCAACGACGACGGCATCGACTCGCCCGGAATTCAGACGCTCGTCGCGCGGCTTGCCGGCGAACACTCGGTGGTCGTGGTTGCGCCTTCGGGAGATCGCAGCGGCGTTTCGCACGCCATCACCGCGCGCGAAGCGATTACCGTCGAGCTTCGCGCGGACGGTCCGGTGCGTTCGTACGCTTGCTCCGGAACGCCGGCCGACTGCGTCTTCCTCGGTTCGACCGAGCTTTGGCAGCCGCCGGACCTGGTGATCAGCGGAATCAATCACGGACCGAATCTCGGCGACGACGTCAACTACTCCGGAACGGTTGCCGGCGCGGTCGAAGCGGCGTTGCTGGGAGTTCCGGGACTGGCCGTCTCGCTGGCTTGCAGTCACGTCGAACCGCTCGACCGGCGCCACTGGGATGCAGCGGCGCAGATCGTGGAGCGCTGCCTTTCCGGCGCGTTCGACCGGCTCAGCGATGCGTCGTGCTACTGGAACCTCAACGTGCCGAACCTTCCACTCGAACGGATTCGCGGCATCGCCGTGACGCGGCTGGGCCGCAAACGTATATGCGGACGAATGGTCGGCGCCGATCTCAACGGTGCGACGCAGTATTACCGCGCCTGGGAGTCACCCTTCGAAACCGATCGCGAGACGCTCGGCACCGATATCGGCGCGGTGCACGCGGGTTATGCCAGCCTGACGCCTTTATTGCTCGATCGTACGGCTCCGTCGCTGGAACCGTTCTCGCCCGGCTCGGACGCGACGTAGCCGCGCGCCGCGGCGCCGCCGTCGTTTGTGGAGCGGCGCGGCAGGCGCCGCCCGCCTAACTCCGCAAGCGGCGCCAGGCGGAGCATCAACTCCTCGAACTGCGCGCAATCCAGCGACTGCGCCCCATCCGAGAGCGCGTTGGCCGGATCGGGATGCACTTCGATGATCAGCCCGTGCGCGCCGGCGACGATGCTGGCGGCGGCAATCGGAGGAACGAGACGCGCGATACCTAGCGCGTGAGACGGATCGACGATGACGGGTAAATGCGTCATCTCTTCGAGGAGCGGTACGACGGCGAGGTCGAGCATGTTACGCGTTACTACGTCAAAGGAACGCACGCCGCGCTCGCAGAGGACGACGTTCTCGTTCCCTCCGAGCAGCACGTACTCGGCGGCCAGCAGCCACTCCTGAACCGTCGCGGAGAAACCACGCTTGAGCAGCACCGGAGTCCGCGTCGCCCCGGCCTCGCGCAAGAGCGGAAAGTTCTGCATGCTGCGCGTGCCGATCTGCAGCATGTCGGCGTACTGCACGACTCGCTCGACGTCGCGCGGATCCATCACCTCGGTAACGACGCCCAAGCCGTAGCGATCGGCGGCGTGCCGCAGCATCTTGAGGCCCTCTTCGCCCAGACCTTGGAACGAATACGGCGAGGTCCGCGGCTTGTAGGCGCCCCCGCGCAGGACGTTAGCCCCGGCGGCGGCTACGGCCCGGGCGGCCTCTTCGAGCTGATGAACCGACTCCACGCCGCAGGGTCCAGCACAGATTGCGATCTCGTCGCCGCCGAAGGTGGCACCGCTGCGCAGGCGCACGACCGTACGCTCGGCCCGGGCATCGCGACGGACCAACCGGTACGACTGCGGGACGTTGACCCCTCGCTCCACGCTGGCGGCTTCGACGCGCGCTGGAGGCTTCATGCTCCTAGGCAACTCAAGGAAGGCACCGGCGTGCAGCATGAATGGAGCAGGCAATGGAGCACGTCGCCGTCACGGGGATGGGGATCGTCACGCCGATCGGCAGCACGACGAGGATCTTTTGGCAGAGCCTCCTGCAAGGCAAACGCGCGATCGCGCCGATCGAAGGCGCGGGCAGACTCTCGGGAAACCGCCTCTGGGCCGCGGTCCCCAAGGAGTTCTCGCTCAATGGCGAGCTGACGCCGACGGTGGCGAGAAACACGGACCGATTCACCCAGTACGCGCTCGCGGCAACTCAAGAAGCGATCGACCAAGCGCGGCTCGATCCGCCGCCCGCCCGCACCGCGGTGATCGTGGGCAATACGATGGGCGGATTCCCGCTCGTTGCCGAGACGCAGACGCGCTTTCTGGAAGACGGCGGGCGAGCCGTCCCGCCTAAACTGATGGCCCTGGTGATCCCCAACATGGCCGGCGCGCTCATCGCGATGCGCTGGAACCTGCACGGGCCGCAGCTCGCCATCAGCACCGCGTGTGCCTCGTCGCTGGACGCAATCGGACTTGCTTCCGGCATGATCGAGCGCGGCGAGATCGACGCGGCCATAGCCGGCGGCAGCGAAACGCTGCTCAGCCCACTAGTCTACGAAAGTCTGGTGCGCGCCGGAGCGCTCTCCCGCAACCCCGATCCGGAGCGCGCCTCGCGGCCGTTTGACGTCGACCGCGACGGCTTCGTAATGGGCGACGGTGCGGCGTTCTTGATTCTCGAGCGGATTGAAATCGCCGCCGCACGCGGGGCCGCGATTGCGGCCAGGATTCGCGGCTACGGCTCGGTCGCCGACGCGTATCACATCACCTCGCCCGATCCGTCGGCCCGTTACGAAGTCGTCGCGATGCAGGATGCGATCGCTCGCGCCGGTGACGCAGGAGCCGAATGCAACGTCGTGTACGCGCACGCGACGGGAACGATCGTCGGCGACGCTGCCGAGTCCAAAGCGATCGATGCGGTCTACACCGAGCGGCCCGCGATCGTAACGTCGCTCAAAGGTCACCTCGGCCACAGCATGGCGAGCGCCGGCGCGATGTGCGCGATCGCCGGCATCGTCGGAATGCGCGAAGGGATGATTCCGCCAACGATGGGAACGCAGAACCTCGATCCTCAAACGCGGTTCGACCTGGTCATGGGAAGCCCGCGAGAGCACGCTTATTCGGCCTTTCAAGTAAACGCGTTCGGCTTCGGCGGCCAGAATGCGTCGTTGATCGTTTCGCGATGAGCAGTCAGAGCGGGCCGAAGGAGGTCGGCCGCGTCGCGAGCGCGGAAGAATCCAACGAGGTAGCACGGCGATGAATCTTCTCGTCAGATGAATCTTCTCGTCAAAGGAACGAGCGGGCCGCTTTTGGGCGAGGTCGAGGTCCCCAACTCCAAGTACCATGCCCACCGCGCGCTAATTCTCGCGTCGCTCGCCTCCGGGACGAGTCGCATCGTCGGGTTGTCCGACGCCCGGCACGTGCAGTTTACGATGGACGTGCTGCGCGCGCTCGGAACGAAGATCGAAGTCGACGGACGGACGCTGCTGGTAACCGGCGGTCCTTACCACGTCAAGCGCAAGGTCGTTTCCGTCGGAAGCTCGGGCTCGACGCTCTACTTTATGATCGGCTTGGCCGCGCTGGCCGACGCCCCGATCACGCTCACCGCGCAGAAGTACTTCCGCCGCCGACCGGTCGGACCGTTGCTCGAGGCGCTTGCCGCTCTCGGCATTAGGTTCGATTCAGCGCACGGCTGCCCGCCGATCGCGGTCGAGCCCGGACGGCCGCGCGGCGGCCGAATCGTCATTCCCGGCACGCTCTCGCAATGGATCTCCGGCCTGCTCCTGCTCGCGCCGTTCGCCCTCGAACGCACCGTCATCGAAGTCGAGGGCGAACTCAACGAGCGTCCGTACATCGCGTTGACGGTCGAGATGATGCGCGCCTTCGACCTGCACGTGCACATCGCGCGCGATTGGCGCCGTTTCGAGATCGAGCCGAATCAGCAGGCGCGGACCGCGACCGTGGAGCTGCCGCCCGATATTGGTTCGGCCGCCTTCGGCCTTGCCGTAACGGCGATCCATCCGTCGGACGTGCTCTTTCGCGGGCTGCAAGGGCTGCACGGCGAGCTGCCCGATCATCCCGAAGGCGCGTTCTTGGAGATCGTCCGCGAGATGGGGCTGCCGATGGTCTACGACGCACAGGCGCACGCCGTGCGCGTAAGGCACGACGGAATCGAGCTGCGCGGTTTGCGCGTCGATTGCCGCGACATTCCCGACATGCTGCCGATCCTCTCAACGCTCGGAACCTTCGCGAAGGGTCAAACGATCTTGGAGAACGTGCACCACGTGCGTCTGAAAGAGTCCGATCGCGTGGCGGCGATGCTCCAGCTCAACCGTATGGGAGGCCGTCTGGAGGTTCGCGACGATTCGCTGGTCGTCAACGGCATATCCCACCTCTTCGGCACGCATCTCTCGTCGTTCAACGACCACCGCATCTTGATGTCGCTGGCCGTCGCGGCGTCGCGCGCCGAAGGGCAGAGCACGCTCACTTATCCCAACGCCTACCGCATCTCGTATCCCCGCTTTCTCGAAGCGATGCGCGGCATCGGCGTTCCGATGTCGATCTCGAACGCTCCGGTCAACGGTCAGAGCCACAAACCTAAACTCGCGGCGCCAGCGCCGAGGCCCGAGCGCGCGACGCAGCATACGCTCGACGAGCTGGTCGCGCAGCGAGCACGCGAAGCGCCACTCGAGCTTGCCGTCGTCGAAGCGCGCGACGGGCGGGATGCGACGCTTACGTGGCAGGAACTGGCCGAGCGAGTCGACCGCGCCGCGATGCTGCTCCTACGCTTGGGCGTGCGTTCCGGCGAGCGCGTGGCCTTCCAGCTTCCCAACACGCTCGACTTCGTCGTCATAACGTTGGCCGTGTTGCGCGTTGGCGCCATCTGCTGTCCGCTGATGCCGATCTTCCGCGAACGCGAAGTCGCCTTCTGTCTGCGCCGTTCTCGCGCACGCGTGCTCTTCGTCCCCGACGAGGCGCGCGGTCGCCGGCACGCCGCGGAAATAGCGTCGCTTCTAAGCGAAGCTTCGGTGGTCGACGGCGACTTGCCGTTGCGATTGGAACACGTGGTCGTTTGCAGCGGCGCCCCCAAGGCGCATCCGCTTCCGACGTTCGACCGCACCAACGTCCCGGTACAATGGCTGCGTTTCGCCGACGCGCTGCGCGAGATCAAGGTCGATACCGCGGCACTCGATGCGCGGCGCCCCGATCCCACCGCCATCGTGCAGCTCCTCTTCACCTCGGGAACGTCGGGCGAACCAAAGGGCGTGCTCCACCGCAACGACGTCTTGATGCGCGCCGCTGCCATGGAGGTCGAGCATCTCGGGCTCGGTCCCGAAGATCGCATCTTCGTGCCCTCGCCGCTGGCCCATCAAACCGGCTTTTTATATGGGATGTGGCTGGCGATCGTTATGGGCGTCCCGCAGATCCTTCAGTCGATCTGGAACGCACCGCGCGCGCTGCGCGCGCTCAACGACTGGGACGGTACCTTCGTGCAAGCCGCGACGCCGTTCTTGGCCGACATCGTGGCGGCGGTCGAGGCGGGAGCGCCGCCGCCCGCCGCGCTGCGCATCTTCGTCGCGACGGGAGCCGCGGTGCCGCGCGGTCTCGCGGAACGCGCCACGCGGATTCTCGGTACTGCCGTGTGCGGCGGATGGGGAACGACCGAATCGGGACTCGGTTCGCTTGCCGCACCGACGGACGCACCGGCGCAGTGTTGGGGAACCGACGGACGCGCGCTGCGCGGAATTCGACTGCGCGTCACCGACTCCGAGGGACAGACCCTCGCGGCCGGTGAGGAAGGCAACTTCGAAGTGGCATCGCCGACGATGTTTCAAGGCTATGCCGACCATCCCGAATGGACGGCCGCGGCGTATACGCCCGACGGGTGGTTTCGCACGGGCGATCTGGCGGTCATCGACGAGTCCGGCTACGTGCGCATTACCGGACGGGTTCGCGACGTGATCAATCGAGGCGGTGAAAAGATTCCCGTCGGCGAGGTCGAGCAACTGTTAACGGATCATCCGGCGGTCGCCGAGATCGCCATCGTTGCGATGCCCGATGCGCGATTGGGTGAACGCGCCTGCGCCTTCGTCGTCCTCCGCCCCGGAACGACTCTGGACTTCGATCGGATGCAGCACTATCTGCATGCCTGTCAAGTCGCCAAACAGTATTGGCCCGAGCGCTTGGAGATCGTCGCCGAGCTGCCACGCACCCCCTCGGGCAAAATTCAAAAATACGTCCTGCGCGAGCGCGCCCGGATGCTGCGCCCCTACAAGGAGATCGTTGCTTGAAGCAACTCGAACGGCCCGCGGCGCTCGACGAAAGCGCTTTCACGGAGCTGCGCGACGAGATCGCACGATACGTCGCCGGACCGGGCGAGGCATGGTCGCAGCGCATCGAGCGCGAGCGGAGAGTTCCCCTCGAACTCTGGGACGAGCTGCGGGCGCTCGGCTACCTTTCGCTCGCCGCGCCGGTGGAATACGGCGGGCGCGGCATTCCCTTCACCCGCTACTTGGAACTGATCGAGCTTTTCTCGATGGCGCACGCGTCGATCCGCATGATCGTCCACGTCGTCAACGGCACCTGGCGCGCGATGGATCGATTCGTCAGCGACGAGCAGCGGCACAAGTTCGTCATCCCTTCGGTCAAAGGCGAAATCAAGATCGCCTTCACCCTCACCGAACCGACCGCGGGTACGGGCGCCGACCTTCGCTGCAGCGTCGAGCGCGAAGGTGAGACCTACTTCCTGAGCGGCGAAAAGCACCTGATCACCTTCGGAACGATTTGCGATTATTGGCTGCTCTTCGCGCGCCTCGCCGGCACCAGCGGTGCCGAGGGAACCGTCGCGCTGCTCGTCGATCGTCACTCGCCCAGTGCCGTCGTCGAGGCGATGGAAGAGTCGATGGGCGTGCGCGGGACCGATCACGCGCGCCTGCATTTCGACCGCACGCCGGTCCCGGTGGCGAACCGAATAGGCGGCGAAGGCGACGGACTTTCGGTAGCGCTGGGCGGCTTCTTGACGCCGAGCCGAATCTCGGTCGCAATGAGCTGCGTCGGATTGGCGCGCCGCGCCGCCGAGCTGGCCATCGAATACGCCCGGAAGCGCGAGACGTTCGGCAAGACGCTCGACCAGCGTCAAGCCATTCGCTTCATGATCGCCGAGAATGCGACCGACATCGAAGCGGCTCGGCAACTCGTTCTTCACGCCGCGCGGCGCTGGGAGGAAGGGAGTTCCGATGCGGCTATGCTCTCGTCGATGTCGAAACTGCAGGCCGTCGAGATGCTGACGCGCGTCACCGACAAGGCGCTGCAGATTCACGGCGGCATCGGTTTTTGGCAGCCCAATGCGATCGAGCGCGTCTACCGCGACGCGCGCGCACAACGTTTCGAAGAAGGGACCAACGAAATTCAGAAGACCGTTATCGCTCGCGAAGTCCTCGATCGGAGCGTTACGCCGTGAGCGGCCGCTTCGACGGAAAAGTCGCGCTGGTTACCGGCAGCTCCCGCGGCATCGGCCGCGCACTGGTGCTGACGCTGGCGCGAGAGGGCGCCTCCATCGCCGTGAACTATAACCGCAACGCCGATCTTGCCGCCGAAACGGTGCGCGAGCTCGAAGCGCTCGGTTCGCGCGCGATCGCCGTCGCGGCCAACGTGGAGTCGCCCGAGGAGATCGACGGGCTCTTCGACCGGGTCGCCGCCGAATTCGGACGATTGGACTGTTTCGTTTCCAACGCGGCGGCCAGCTCGTTCAAGAAGATCGTCGATCTCAAAGCGCACAATCTCGACCGCTCCTTCGACCTCAACGTCCGCGCCTTCGTGTTGGGCGCGCAGCGCGCGCTGAAGCTGATGAACGGCGGCGGCCGTATCGTCGCGCTCTCAAGCTACGGCAGCATTCGCGCTTATCCGACCTACGCAAATCTCGGTTCGAATAAAGCCGCCATCGAAGCGCTGGTTCGCTACATGGCAGTCGAGTTCGCGCCGTTCGGCGTCAACGTCAACGCGGTTAACGGCGGCTTGATCGACACCGAGTCGTGCGGTTACTTTTACAACAACGTTCCTGGTATGGCGCCGATCGACTCGGTGCTCTCGAAAATTCCGAAAGGCCGGATGGGCAGCCCGCAGGAGGTCGCGGATACGATTGCCTTTCTGCTCGCGCCGGAATCGGAATACATCACCGGTCAAACGATCTGCGTGGACGGCGGGTTGAGCGTCATCGCGCCACCGTTCTACTCGGACGTATCGCCGCCGCTCACGCTAACGTAATTCCTTCCATGTTCGAGCACGCGCTGCGGCCCGGCTCGATCGGCAGCCTGCGCCTTCCCAATCGCATCGTGATGGGTTCGATGCATCTCGGCATTGAGTCCGACGCCGGTGCATTGGGCGCTTTCTACGCCGAACGCGCACGCGGCGGAGCAGGTTTGATCGTCACCGGCGGCTCGGCGGTGAACCGCACCGGCGCCGGCGGCCGCAACTACAGCTTCATCAACGATGCGGCCAGCGCGCAAGTGCTGGCTCGCGCCGCGCGCGCCGTGCACGAGGCCGGCGGGCACATCGCGCTGCAGCTCTTTCATGCCGGGCGCTACGCGTACGAGTCGTCGTTCGGTCTGCAGCCCGTCGCGCCGTCGGCCGTGCCCTCGCGCTTCTCGCCCGATCCGCCCCGCGCGCTCGAGGAGGCGGAGATCCTAGAAACGATCGACGATTTTGCCCGCGGTGCGGCGCACGCTAAAGAGATCGGTTTTGATGCGGTCGAGGTCATGGCGTCGGAAGGATATCTGCTCAACCAGTTTCTCTCGCCGCTCACCAATCGGCGCGAAGATGCGTGGGGCGGCGACTTCGAACGCCGCAGCCGGCTGCCCCGCGAAGTGCTCGGGGCGATCCGCGCTCGCACCGGCGCCGCCTTTCCGGTGATCTTTCGCATCTCCGGGGCCGATCTGATGAATGGCTCGACGACCGCGGAGCAGACGCTGGAGTTCGCGCGTGCCCTAGCATCCGACGGCGTCGACGCGCTCAACGTGGGAATCGGCTGGCACGAATCGGCCGTGCCGACCGTGCAGCACTTGGTGCCGAGCGGGGTGTGGATTCCGTATGCCGCGGCAATCAAAGCCGCCGTAGGCGACATGACGGTCATCGCCAGCAACCGCATCAACGAATTAGCGGCGGCCGATGCCGTGCTCGCGGCTGGGAGCGCCGATTTCGTCTCGATGGCGCGGCCCTTTCTCGCCGACGCGCGGATCGTAGCGAAAGCCGCGCTGGCGCGTCCCGAGCTCGTCGACACCTGCATCGCTTGCAATCAAGCCTGCATCGATCGGTCGCTGCTCGACGAGCCGGTTTCGTGCATGGTCAACCCGCGCGCCGGGCGCGAGCTCGAGTTTCCTGAGAATGCGACCACGCGCCGCAAGCGCCGCTTTGCCGTCGTCGGAGGCGGTCCGGCCGGAATGGAATCGGCGCGCGCCTTCGCTGCCTTGGGACATGCGGTCGTGCTCTTCGAGTCGCAAGACGAGTTGGGCGGACAGTTCCGAATGGCTCGGCGCATACCGGGCAAGGGCGACTTCGGGGAAACGATCCGCTACTTCAATAACGAATTGGCGCGGCTCGGCGTCGACGTTCGCCTCAACCAGCGCGTGGAGGAAGGCGCCGCGCTAAGAGGATTCGACGGCATCGTGCTGGCCGCCGGCGTGGTGCCGCGCCGCGTCGATCTCGCCGGTCACGATCTTCCGCACGTGCTTTCCTATGCCGACGTGCTGTTACACGACGCCGCCGTTGGAGAACGCATCGCCATCGTCGGCGCCGGCGGCATCGGCGTCGACGTCGCTCACTATCTCAGCTTCGGGTACGCCGGCATCGACGATACCGCTCGCTTTTTCTACGAGCACGGTTTGGCGGCGCCGCCGGACGGCGCGCTGGTGGTGACCGGCCGTAAAGCGGTCGCACTAATGCGCCGCGGACGAACGCTCGGACGGGGCATCGGCAAGACGACGCGATGGGCCGTCCTGCAAGCCCTGCGTGCCGCAGGGGTCGAGACGTATCCGAACGTGAGTTACGAAGCGATCGTCGCCGGCGGAATACGCATCCGCGACGCCGATGGCAGGCCGCGCACGATCCCCGCCGACACCGTAATCATCGCAGCCGGCCAAGAGCCCAACGACCGCCTTCTTCCCGCCATCCGCGCGCTCGGCGTGCCGTTTCGCGTCGTCGGCGGCGCAAAAGAAGCTTCCGAGCTCAATGCCGTCCGCGCCTTCGACGAAGGCCTGCGCGCCGCATACGAACTTGACGCGGGCTAGCGGCTCGTAAAGCCGTCGAGACGACGTGTTTCCGCGAACACGCTCGTCGCGGCCCATCCGGGGCCGCTCCTGCTCCTCCGCTTTTCCGGGAAAACGAAGTTTTGAAACGGCCATCCGTGGCCGGCCCGAAAAAGTCGGAAGGTTCGCTTGGAACACGTCGTCTCGACGGCTTTACGAGCCTTGTCACGCCTTCAATAGCGATTGCAGCTGCGAGACGTGCGCGGAAAACGCGTCTCTGCCGCGTTGCGTCAGCCGGTAGCGCGTTTGCGGGCGCTTATTGACGAAGCTCTTCTCCTCTTCGACGTACCCGGCTTCGACGAGCTTGTTGAGATGCGCGCCGAGATTTCCGCCGGTAACTTCCAGAGAGCGCGCCAGCTCGGCGAAGGCGACCCAATCGTAGTTCAACAACTCGGCGACGACGCCCAAGCGCACTTTCGAGAGCAATAGCTCGTCCATTCTCTAGGTGCCGGCTCAGTCGCGAGCGAGCAGTTCGCTCGCCCCGAATCCCGCGTAGCCGGCCAGCATTCCGGCGGCCAGAATATAGGCGGCGAATGCGTGCGTGAAGTTGGCGGCGATGAGCGAGACGACGACGAGCACCCCGGCAATTTGTGCGCGGCGGTTGCCGTGCATGCCGATATAGAGCAGCACGATCGCTTCGGCGACGCTCCAGACGGCTGCCGAAGCAAGCCCGGCGAAGATGTTGAAGACCGCCACGTCGACGACGAAGGCCATGCCTAGCGTAAGCCACAGAACGTTGAAGAACTCGCGCTGCAGCAGCGAGCTGCGCTTGAGCACGCTGCGCGTAAGACGTCCGCGCACGATCGAAAAGAGCGCGCCGGCGAGCAGCACTACCGGAACCGTCCACAACGCGGTTGACGGGAGCCGGCCGTGCCCGACCGCATTGGCAACGAGCGTCACGTACGCCGAAATCGCTCCCCAGACGATGAAGTACTCGCCGCCCGTGCAAAGGCGCTGATGCGACTCGGCCAGGATGCGATCGACCATTTCAATGTGATCGCGCGCTTCGGAAGCATCGATCCGCTGCATCCTAAAACTCCCGCATCGCCAGCACGATGCCGGCGAGGAGCGCACCGGTCCAGACGACGCCCTCCGCCAGAGGGCGGCCGCCGGCAATCTGCCAGAGCGTCGCGACCGCCCACCCGTAGAGCAGCCAGACGAAGGCCAGCCTTCCGAGGCACGGCACTGGGCGAGAAACGACTCGATACATAGGGCTCATCTCCAGACTATTCTATTTTTTAGAATAATCTGACTCTAACACCGGGCGGCGTGGGTGTCAAGACGCGTTGACGCTGGCCTTCGCTCCTGGTATCGTACCGAAGGCATGTTCGCGATCATTGAGTCCGGCGGCAAGCAGTATCGAGTCGCCGAGGGTGATATCATCCGATGCGACCTGATCTCCGGCGAGGTCGGGTCGGACGTCACGTTCGACCGCGTCTTTCTCGCCGGCAACGACGATGCGCTGAAGGTGGGGACTCCCACGCTGGACGGCGCCACCGTTACGGGAACGGTTCTTCGCCAAGCTAAGGCCAAGAAAATTCTCGTCTTCCGCTACAAGCCGAAGAAGCGCGTCCGCAAGCTCACCGGCCACCGCCAGCCCTACGCGGAAGTCAAGATCACGAAAATCGCGCTGCCCTAGCGCGTCAACCTCAACAAATCCACGTGCTCGAGGTCACCTTTTCCCGCGATCGCCGCGGTCAATTTCGCGCGTTCTCCGCTAGCGGTCACACCGATTTTGCCGAGCACGGCGAGGATATCGTCTGCGCCGCCGTCTCCGCGATTCTTCAGGCCGCTCGCCTAGGGCTGGAGCGCTACGCCACCGCCCCAACGGCCACGCAAAGCCCAGGGGAGATGGAGTTGGGCTGGAGCGCCGCGGACGCGGAGCTCGAGAGCGTGCGCGCCATCGTGACCACGGCGGAAATGGCGATCGAGGAGATCGCGCAGCGCTATCCCGAGCACGTCCGTCTGACAATCTCCCCTCGAGGGTAACAATCTCGGCCAACTGCGGGTAACTATCTCGGCAAACCGAAGGAGAGTACACGATGTCTGAAAGTTTTCGCACGACGCCTTCCGACCAACCCTGGTCGAACTCGGGAACGCCCGGCAACGGCTATCAAAGCGGCTACGGGAACGACCAGCCCTCCGAAAACGACGCCGGCGAAGCCGGGAAAGTCGTGCTGGTGGGCATACTCGGCGGCCTGCTTTCAGCGGCCGGCTATGTGATTTATCGCCGCCTTCCCGACGAACAGAAGCAGCGGCTGAACACGCAAGTGCGTTCGGTAATTCAGCAGCGCATTACCGAACTTCGCCAGAATTTCAATATCTAGAGAAGACCCCTAGGGCTTTTTGGCCTCGGCGATTTCTGGGTCGGATTCTAGAGGAGTCGGCTGCGGTTCGGGGGTGTCGGCAGCGCGTTCCATCTCGGCGACGAAGGCATGCGACGTGTTCTGAACCTCGCGCATGAAGCGCCCCGCCTGGCGCATGACCTTCGGCAGCCTCTCCGGGCCGAAGAGCAACAAGGCGAGCACGGAGACGACCAGGATGTCGGGCACCGAAAACATTGCCTCATCCTTCCGGGCGGCCCGGGCGACTTCCGCCGGAAGGGCTTACCTGGGCAGCCGTGCAAGCATCAGGACCCCCCGTGAAGATCATCTATACGCGTGGCAACCGGACCGAAACGCTCGCTTCGCTCGCAACCCTGCGTAAGATCCTTAACCGGTTCCTCGCCCACCGCGTCTTCTACGAAGTTTCGAGCCGCAGCAAACGCGGCCACGAGTTCTATTCCACGAAAAACGTCTTCGTCGTCGGACTGATCGAAGTTACCAACTTCGAACATTTGCGCATCCTGATCTTCGACGCGCACAATCACGCGCACTCGGTCGAAATCCTCAATCCCGAAACGATGCGCATTTACGACGAGACGCCCGGGCGCGGTTTCGCAGTTTCGTTCATCAGCGGCGATCCCAACGCCGTCGAGACGCGCTGCTACATTCGCGACGAAGGCGAAGACGGAGATCCCGTCCACGAGGCAACCGCGCTCGAACGCATCACCCTGCCTCAGCTTTTCGAATACTTGGAAGAGATCACGTCGGTCGAACCGGCCGTCAAGAACGCGCTCCGCTAGCACCGTCTAACGCTTCGTCCGCCGCTCCAACCGTTCGGCCTGCCGCAGCGCGCGCACCGCATCGGCAATTCTTCCGGCACGCTTGTAGGCCGCGCCAAGGTTGAGATGCGCGACGGCGTACTCGGCATCCGACGCAATTGCGCGCTCGTAACGCGCGATGGCGCCGTCTACGTCGCCGGCGTCGAAGAGCAGATTCCCAAGGTTGGTTAATGCCGGCGCGTAGGCAGGCTGCGCTTCGAGCGCGGCTTCGAAATCTCGGGCGGCCAGCTCCCGCCGCTGCGTCGAGATGCGCGCCACTCCTCGCTTGTTCAGAAGAAAGGCGCGCTCGGGGGCGCCGAGCGATTCCGCCTCGAGCAGCGCCGAGAAGGCGGCCTCGGCACCGGCATAATCGCGCCGGCGCAGCGCCTTGAGCGCGAAAGCAAAACGGTCGTCTTTCCGGAACACTCTGCTGCAATGTTCACGGTCGACGTCGTCACGCTCTTTCCCGAGATCTTCGCGCCCTTTGTGGGCCTCTCGATCGTGGGGCGCGCCGTCGAGCGAAATCTCGTGGCGGTGCGCTACCATCATTTGCTCGACGAGCTGGTCGACGGCGAGCGGGCCGACGACGCCCCGTTCGGCGGCGGCGCCGGCATGGTGCTGCGCATCGAGCCGATCGCTCGAGCGCTCGATCGCGTCTTGCGCGATGCTCCCAGCGACGAGCGGCGGCTCGTCGTCGTTCCCAGTCCCAGCGGCCGGCGCTTTACGCAACGCGAGGCGGAGCGCTGGTCGAAGCTCGACCGGCTGGTGCTGATCTGCGGACACTACGAGGGCATCGACGACCGGCTCGCATCGCTGTACGACCTCGAAGAGTGGTCGCTGGGCGACTTCGTCGTCACCGGCGGCGAGCTGCCGGCCCTAGCCTTCATGGATGCAACGATCCGGCTGGTCGCCGGCGCGCTCCGTCGCGAATCGGTCGAAAACGAGTCCTTTGCCGCCGGTCTGCTCGACTACCCGAGCTTCACGCGTCCGGCCACCTTCCGCGGCGTGGACGTCCCGCCGGTCCTCCTCTCCGGGGATCATGCCAAGATCGCCCAATGGCGCCGGGAACAGTCGCGGCAGCGGACGGCCGACCGCCGCAGCGACCTCTTCACGGAGCACGACTCGGGGGCGAACAGCAAAGCCGACGAGCCCTGAAACGTACCCGAGGGCCTCGCCCTGCGGTAAGACGCCTTGCAACCCGTCGAATGGCCGTGATAGGATACCTTGTCTGCCGGGCTCCGTGCCCGGCTATTCGTTGCGCACCTGTTTCGACGGACGAAAGTTTATGAACGCCATCGATGTCCTCAACCGAGATCAGCTCAAGGACGGCATCCCGCTCTTCCGACCCGGGGATACCGTAAAAGTCTATTCGAAAGTCGTTGAAGGCGGTAAGGAACGGACCCAAATGTTCGAAGGCGTCGTGACCGTCCGTAAAGGCGGCGGCACGGCGGAATCGATCACGGTCCGACGCATCGCCCACGGCGTCGGCGTCGAGAAGACGTTTCTTCTGCACAGTCCTCGCGTCGAGCGCATCGAGGTCGGCAAGCGCGGCATCGTCAAGCGCAGTCGTCTCTACTATCTGAGCGAGAAGGTCGGTAAGGCCGCGCGCATCAAGGAAAAGAAAGCCAAAGGGACCTAATACGCCGCTCTGACACCGCTGCAGCTTCTGGGGCTCCTCTGCATTTTCGGCGTGGCGCGCATCGCGCTATCGACCAGACCCTTTACAGCGAGCGGATCGACGATTGCGGCAACGGCGCGCGGGTATCTCGACGCGCTCATCATCGCCGGTCTCGTCGCGCTCTTCCTCATCACGTTCGTCATCGGAACGTTCTACATTCCGTCGGTTTCGATGGTGCCCGCTTTGAAGGTGGGCGACGTCGTGCTGGTCGACGAGATCGCGTATCGCTTGGCCGGTCCCGCCGACGGGGACGTTGCAATCTTTAAGCCGCCGTTTGCGTCGGGCGGCAACGACTTCGTCAAACGCGTGATCGGCGTTCCCGGCGATCGGCTCGTGATCTCGAACGGCGTTTTATACCGCAACGGCGCGGCAGTCGGCGAGTCCTATGAAAATCAGCAGCCGTCCTATACGCTGGCGATTCGCGATTACGGCATCTACGTAAACGGCCGTCCCCTCGATGCGCGCGCCGCCAACGTCCCTCCGCGGCCGCAGTGGCAGGCGCCCAACCGCATCCCGAGCCGCTATTATTTCGTTCTCGGCGATAATCGTAACTATTCCGACGATTCGCACGTATGGGGATTTGTGGATCGTGGGAGCTTTGTCGGCCGCGCCTTCATGGTGCTCTGGCCGTTGCGCCGGCTGCACGTGTTGGAAAAGTAGCCGTGACGCCCGTCGAGCTGCTGGCCATCGTCGCCGCCATCGCTGCGGCGCGCGCCGTGCTCTCGCTGCGCCCGGTCGTCGCGGGTTCGTCGGGACGCAGCACCGCCATCGCGCGCGAGTTCCTCGACCCGTTCATCATCGCCGGTCTCGCAGCGTGGGTTTTGATCACGTTCGTCGCACGCACCTACTACATCCCGTCGGGCTCGATGCTGCCGACGCTTCAGATTCACGACGTCCTGCTCGTCGATAAGTTCGAGTACCGCTTCCACGCGCCTAACGAAGGCGACATCGTCGTCTTTCCGCCCCCCGTGCCGACGCCCGACGATTTCATAAAGCGCGTCATCGGCCGCCCGGGCGATCGCCTTCGCATCGCCGGCGGAACCGTCTATGTAAACGACGTTCCGTTGGTCGAGCACTACGTTGCGGAGCGTCCGGACTACGCGCTTCAGATTCGCGACTACGGCATCTACGTAAGCTACGGCGACGGCTGGCAACGGCTCGACCCCAAATCGGCAAACGTTCCCCCGGCTTCGAGCTGGACTGCCCCGGATCGCATTCCGCCGCACTGCTATATCATGCTCGGCGATAATCGCAACGATTCCGAGGACTCACACATCTGGGGTTTCGCGCAAGATAGCGGACGATTCGCGGCCGGTCAGCGCGCCGGCGAACGCGGAGGATTTACCGGACGCGCATTTCTCATCTTCTGGCCACCTTCACAAGCCAAGATTCTTTAAGGCGCGCAGCGAAAGCCGCCAGCGTGGTCCGCTTCTTGCGATGGCGATCGGTAGCGAACCTGGCCGTGCAGCTCGCCGTACTCGCACTGCTCCTGGCAGCCTTCTTCGTCCGATTTCCGCAGGTCTCCGGACTTTCGATGGAACCCCACATCCGCTCCGGCGAATACGTCCTGATCAATACCTTCGCATATCGGATCGGCGCGCCGCATCGCGGTGAGATCGTCGCATTCCACCACGACGGCGGCGCCCGCGAGGTCTTCATCAAACGCGTGGTCGGCTTGCCCGGCGAGCATATTCGCATCGATCGCGGGCGCGTCTACGTCGACGGCCGGGCACTCGACGAGCCGTACGTGCGCAGCGGCGACGACCGCAGCTTTCCGGAAGTCATCGTGCCGCCGGCCTCGGTCTACGTGCTGGGCGACAACCGCGCGAACAGCGAGGACTCGCGAGTCTTCGGCCCGGTATCCGACGATCGCCTCATCGGCCGCGCCGTCGCCGGACTCTGGCCGCCGCGCATGCTTGGCGGCTTGTGAACCGGCGCTAGATCGAGGGCAGTAGTGCGTGAATTGGAGCGCCAGATTGGCTGGTATCCAGGCCACATGGTCAAGGCGACGCGGCGCATGCGCGAGTATCTGCGCGCGATCGACGTCGTCGTCGAAGTGGTCGACGCAAGAATACCGCGCAGCGGTCGCAATGCCTTGCTCGACGAGCTGGCTGGGAACCGGCCGCGCGTGATCGCGCTCACGCGCGAGGATTTAACCGATCGGGCCACGACCAAGCAGTGGCTCAAGTATTTCGCGGAGGCGGGGCGGCAGAGCCTCGCCGTAGACTCGCGCGCGCAGCGCAGCGTGGCGCGGATTGCCGCGGCAATCGCGAGTTCCTCGCCCAAGGGAGCCGGCCCGGGCACGGCGCGGGCGATGATCGTCGGCGTCCCAAACTCGGGGAAATCCACCATCGTCAACTCGCTCTTGCGGCGGGCCGCAGCAAAGACGGAGGACCGAGCCGGCGTGACACGGCACTTGCAGTGGTTCCGCCTCAGCGCGAACGTAGAACTGATGGATACGCCGGGAGTCCTTCCGCCAAAGATTTCGAGCATCGCGAGCCAATGGAAGCTTGCGCTCTGCCGGGCAATTCCGCGCGACCTTTACGACCCCCAGGAAGTCGTCGGCGCCTTCCACCGCTGGCTGATTGGGCGCTTCCCCACGACCGAGGTCCCCGGGCTCGATGACTTCGCGCAACGGCGCGGCTTTCTGAGCCGCGGCGGACGCATCGATTACGACAACGCCGCCCACGCCTACATCGGCGCCTTCAACGACGGCGTGTTCGGACGAATTTCGCTCGAGGCTCCCGATGACGCCGAAGCAGCGTAAGGCTAAGAACGCGTACGAGCGCGAGCGCCGCCGGCTGCACCGGATGCACCGCTTCGAGAATGCGGCGCGGGCGCAAGGCTTTTATCTGATCGGCGGCGTCGACGAGGTTGGGCGCGGACCGCTCGCCGGGCCGGTCGTAGCAGCCTGCGTGGTGGCTGCCGAACCGCTCTTCATAAAAGGCTTGAACGACTCCAAGCAAGTTCGTCCCGAGGCGCGCGTCACCATCGCCGAAATTATCAAGACGCGCGTGGCCGCGTGGGCCGTCGGCAGCGCGTGCGTGGCGGAGATCGATCGCCTCAACATCTACTGGGCCAGCGTGCTGGCGATGGAGCGGGCGATTGCGTCGCTCGCGTCGGCGCCGGAGTATCTGATCACCGACGCCGTGCGCATCCGCTCCTTCGCCGGACCGCAAGAACCGCTGATACACGGCGACGCGCGCTGCGCCGTCGTTGCCGCCGCGTCGATCGTAGCCAAAGTGCACCGCGATGCTTTGATGGTCGAGCTCGATCGTGAAGATTCGCGCTATGGCTTTGGGATGCACAAAGGCTACTCGACGCCGCACCACATCGAAGCGTTGCGGCTTCACGGCCCGAGCACGCACCACCGGGCCAACTGGGCGCGCGTGCGCGACGCACAGCTCGCATTAGGGCTCGAATCCGCCGAGGCGCTGGAAGAGTTTGCCGGATAACGGCGCTAAAGGGCGGCGGGGAGAGGATGCCGCGGCCGCGTTTCTTACCGAACGCGGTTACCGCGTGCTGGCCCGCAACGTGCGCGTTCCGGGCGGCGAGATGGATGCCGTCTGTCTCGACGGGCCGACCCTGGTGATCGTCGAAGTCAAATCACGTGATTCCCGAGCATTCGGCTCGGCGCTACGCTCCGTCGACGCGCGCAAGCGCGCGACGCTACGCCGCGCCGCGGCCGATTACGCGCAAATCGTGGCGCCCGGCGCGAACATTCGCTTCGACGTCGTTACTCTCGACGGCGGGCGCGTAACTTTGCATCGAAACGCCTTCTAACGGTGCGCCGAACGTAGTGCCCGCGCAAACCTCCGGCGCCAATCCGGAACTCCGCAGGACCGTCACGCCGTGGGGCTCCTTCTCGTGGGGTTACTCGGACGTCGGCGCGGATATCTTCGTCGGACTGGGCTTGGTGCTGGGAGCGGCGGCCGGCGCCTCCAACGTGGCCTTCCTCTTTGCCGGCGTCGTGTACGTCTGCATCGGTCTGGCCTATACCGAGCTCGCCGCCACCTATCCCGTTGCCGGCGGCGGCCAGTACTTCGTGATGCGGGGCCTCGGCGACGTCTTCGGATTTCTTGCCGGATGGGCCGTCCTGCTCGACTTCACCATCGACGTCACGCTTTTTGCGTGGACGTCGGTCGACTACACCAGCCAGCTCGTTCCGGCGCTCACCAACTCGTCCCATCCGTGGCTGCATTTCATCGTAGTTTTGGGGCTGGTCATCGGACTCTGCTTGCTCAACGTCATCGGCGTGCGCGAGAGCACCACGTTCAACGGCATCGTAGCGGCGCTCGACGTCATCAGCGAGTCGGCCATTCTCTGTCTGGGATTTTTATTCGCCTTCCATCCGCAGCTGCTGATCCACACGATGCAGTTCAGCTGGCCCTCACCTTATCAGCTGATGCTCGGCACGTCGCTGGCGATCATTTCGTTCGTCGGGTTGGAGTCGATCTCGCAAGCCGCGCAAGAGACGCAGCGGCCCGCGTCGATCATCCCGCGCACGTCGGTAGCGTTGATTCTGACGATCCTCATCTTCGCACTGGCCTACTCGAACTTGGCGCTTGGACTGCAGCCGTGGCACCCGATCGTCAACGCGGCCGGGCATCCGATGCAGTTCTGGCAGATCTTTCCGAACAACGCCGACAATCAAGGTAAAGCCGTGGCGCTGCTTGCCGCGCAGGTGCCTTATTACGGCGCCTTCGCCGCGCTCTACGTGCCGATACTCGGTGCCGTGCTGCTGCTGATTTCCTCGAACTCGGGAGTCTTCGGCAGCTCGCGCATCGCCTACGCGATGAGCAGCAGCAACCTCCTGCCTTCGATCTTCCAGCGGGTCCACGCCAAGTTCCGGACGCCGGCGATTTCGATCGTCTTCTTCTCCAGCATTGCCGTCGTCGAGTTGGTCTTCGCCGCCGCACCGGCGCTCTTTCCAGCCGTCGCCAGCCTCTATTCGCAATTCTTTCACGGTGAGAACGGGCTCGAATTTCTAGCCGATCTCTACGCTTTCGGCGCGGCGACGAGCTACTCGTTCGTCTTTCTCGCGTTGATCGGGTTGCGCTTCAACGATCCGCTGAGCCCTCGGAAATTCAAGATACCGCTCAACTTTCCGCTGCAGTTTCGCGGCGAACGCGTCGAATTCCCAGTCATCGCGGTCATCGGCTTCTTCGGCATCTTCTCGATTTTGATGTTCACCATCCGAACGCACGCACTCGGGCGCATTTTTGGCCCGAGCTGGCTGGTGGTAGGCTTCATCCTGTATCTGCTATATCGCCGCCATCGCCGTTTGCCGCTGCTCCGCTCGCAGCCGCGCAACTGGCGAAAGGCGCAGAAAGAGATCTTGCAGCGCGCCGGCGAGCTCGAGCTCATGGATGAATACGTCGCCAACATCAAGGCCAGTGAGGCGCGTCGCGCCGGAACGAGCGCATAACCGTGCTCTTAGTTCGCGCGCTCATAGCGGCTGCGATGATCGCCTTGGGCTGCATGATATTGTCGCAGATGCTGCGCGCGGCGGCGACCGGAGGTTTCGCGATTCTCCCCGGCGTCGTCCTCGGTGCGGCGATGGTGGCGCTCGGCACTCACCGCCTGTTGCTGATTCTGCGCGTGCGGAGAATGCCGTGATCGAAGCCACCAATCCGGTTCAAGTCACGGTGGCCGGAGCGATCATCGCTCTGCTCATCGCCGCCACGATCGGCTACACGCTCTACTGGATGCTGCATCCGGCGCCGTCGTACGTCGAACGCATTGCCGAGCGCGCGGAGAGCGACCTGGAGCGTATGGTCGGAAGCTTGGTGGTCGTATTCTCACCGGAGATTGCATCGGCGCACATGATGGCGCTGGCCGCACGTCTGGCCCGCGGCGAGCGTTCGGAGCTGTTGGCGGTGTACGTCATCGAAGTCCCGTTCACGCTGCCGCCGGACGCGGAGATGCCGCTCGAAGAACGCTCCGCGCTCGACGCGCTGGGCGCCGCCGAGACAATCGCAAATAAGAGTAACGTTACGATCCGAACGGAAATCATAAAAACGCGTTCGACCAAACAGGCGGTCCTCGACGTAGCCAAGCGGGTGAAGGCTCACCTCATTATTCTCGGCTCGTTCCGCGAGGGCAAGTACAGCGGTGCGCCCCTCGGGCGCACCATCGAGGAGATCGCTGCCGATGCAAAATGCGATGTCCTTATCGGCGTCGAAGGCAAGCACGGCACGCTGCTCGCCGACGAGAGCGTGCCTACGAGTTCGCAACCGGTTTAAATCGAGGAGAGACCGCGTGATCTTCAAAAGCCCGTCGTCGTTTGGCGTGCCGCTGCTCGCCGCCGCTTTAATGGCTGCCGTTTCGCCGGCACCGGTAAGCGCCGACAACCCCGCGCCGGCGATCGTCGCGTTCGACAAAATGTTTGCCGGGGTCAACGACTACACCGCCATCTTGCACGTCCACGAAGCGAAGGGAACGCAATCGCAGGACCGCGTTTATCAGTACCAATTCATGAAACCCCATTACGTCAAGACGTTGATCCTCGAAGGCGACGGCAAGGGTTCGGGCGGCGTCTGGGTGGGCGGCGACCAAGTCAGCGGACACCAAGGCGGCCTTTTCTCAGGCATTCACCTGAAAGTGAGCATTCACGATCCGCGCGCCGTCTCGCTGCGCGGCGTAACGATTCCCGATGGTTTGATGCAGCGCATCGTCGACGAGTACGGTTCGACCCCCGGCAAGCTCACGCAGACCGACGGCGGCAAAGTCAACGGCGTCGAAACCGATCGCCTCGAGCTCAAAGCATCCGACCCCAACGCCAACAACGGCATCACCGACCAAATTCTCTATCTTTCTAAAGAAACGCATTGGCCGGTCCGCCAGGTCATGTATTCGAGCACGCAAATCGTCCTCGACGAAACGATTAACGACGTCAAAACCAACACCGGGTTAACGCAAAAAGACTTCCCGTTCTAACGCTTCGCACGTAAATTTATCGCGCCAAGTAGCGCTTTCGCAGTTCGTCGAGGACGACGGCGGCCAGAATTACGGCGCCGAGCAGCACTTTCTGCAAATACGAATCGACGTTGAGTAAGTTCATCGCGTTGTACAGAACGCCGATGAGGAGCGCGCCGAAGAACGTGCCGACGATGCTGCCGCGCCCGCCCGCGAGGCTCGTGCCGCCGACGACGACCGCCGCGATCGACTCGAGCAACTCGTCGCCGGTCCCGGTTTGCGGAGAGCCCGACGAAAAGAGCGCCATATAGAGAAATCCGACGATCGCCGCGCAGACGCCGCTGATTACGTAGACCAGCGTTTTGACGCGGCCGACGTTGATGCCGGCGAGTCGCGCCGCTTCTTCGTTGCCGCCGATCGCAAAGACGTAGCGCCCGAACCGCGTCCGCTGCAGCAACACGGAAGCCGCCAGAATAACGACCAGCATCCAAATCACCGGAATCGGAATGCTCGGGAGATGCGCCACCGCGGTAACCGAGCCCAGGAACGATCCGATTCCCGTATTCTGAAAGTCGGTACTCTGCAGAGCTACCGGGCGACCGTGCGACAAGATGAACGACGCACCCAGCGCCATCTCCAGCATCGCCAGCGTGGTAATGAACGGCGGCAGGTTGAGCTTGACGACCGGCAGCGCGTTGACCCACCCGGCGAGCGCGCCCACGGCCACGGCGACCAGCAGCGTTGCGGCGATGAGCGGGAAACCGCTAAGGTGCATCGAGTTGGCAAACAGCGCGGCGACGACCCCGGTCAGAGCGACCAGCGAGCCGACCGACAGATCGATGCCCGACGTGATAATAACGAACGTCTGCCCGACGCCGAGAATGCAGTTGTAGGTGATCTGGCGCAGCACGCGCACGATATTGCTGGGCTGGAGAAACGCCCCGTGCGACGCGACGTCGACGATAACGACCAAAGCGATGAATACCGCCGCGGCACCGGCGATGCGCAGGACGTAACCGAGCCGGTCGTTCTTGCTCATGCCGCCGCTCCGGTCGCTACCGCAATAACCTTATCCGGCGTCGCCTCGGCGCGATCGAACTCGGCCGCGATTCGTCCGCCGCGCACGACCAGGACGCGGTGCGACATCCCAAGCACCTCGGGCAAATCGCTCGACACCATCACGATCGCCGCTCCACGCCCCGCCAAATCGCACATAATCCGATAAATCTCCGCCTTCGCCCCGACGTCGATCCCGCGCGTCGGCTCGTCGAAGAGAAAGACGCGGGCGTTCCCGAGCAGCCATTTCGCCAAGACCACCTTCTGCTGCGTCCCGCCGGAGAGATTGCGAACCAGCTGCTCGGTGCCCGGCGTTCGAATCGCCAGCTCGTCGATCATTCGTACCGTCGCCGTCTTCTCGCGCGCTACGTCGATCAGAAGGTCGCGGTCGACAAAGTCGGGGAGATGCGCGAGCGTGACGTTCTCGCGAACCGCCATCCCCAGTACCAGGCCCTGCGTCTTGCGGTCTTCGGTGATGAAGGCGATGCCCGCCTCGATTGCCTCGCCGATGCGCCCCGGTGAAATGGTCTTGCCGTCGACGCTCACCTCGCCGCTGCGCGGCACGTCCGCGGCGGCGATCATTCGCACGATCTCGGTGCGCCCGGCCCCGATTAAACCCGCCAAACCGACGATCTCCCCAGCGCGCACCGCGAACGAGACGCCGTTGACCGCCGGCGGTCGCAGCAGGCCGCGCACGTCGAGCCGTACGGGCGCGCCGGGCGGCACCACCGGAATCTGCGGGAAGTGCGATTCGAGACGGCGCCCCACCATCGCTGCGACGATCTCGTCGGGCGGGAAGTCGCTCGCTTTGCGCGTTTCGACGACCTTGCCGTCGCGCATTACCGTGACGCGGTCGGCGATGCGCGCGAGTTCCTCCATGCGATGCGAGATGTAGATGATGCCGGTCTTGGCTTCGCGCAGCCGTCCGATGATCGCGAAGAGTCGTTCTATCTCACGATCCGAGAGCGCGGCCGTCGGTTCGTCCATCACGATGATCCGCGCCGCGCGCCCCAGCGCCTTGGCGATCTCGACCGATTGCTGTTGTCCGACCGAAAGATGCGAGACCGAAACGTCGAGCGGCAAGTCTACACCAAGCTCGCGCAGCGCCGCGTCGGCACGCGCGCGCACCGCGGCATCGTCGATCAAGCCCGCGCGAGTCGGCTCGGATCCCAGCGCGAAATTGGCCGGCGCGGTCAGCTGCGGAACCAGCGTGAACTCTTGGTAAATCATGCCGATGCCGAGTCGCTGCGCTTCTTGCGGCGACGAAATCTGCACCGGCGTGCCGTCGATCAGAATCTGCCCTTCGTCGGCCGGCTGCGCGCCGGCCAGGATCTTCATGAGCGTCGATTTGCCGGCGCCGTTTTCTCCGACCAGCACGAGCACCTCGCCGGCATCGAGCGTCAGCGATACGTCGGAGAGGGCGCGCACACCGGGAAAGCTCTTCCCGATGCCGCGCATTTCCAGCAGCGAAATTACGGTTCTCGCTTGGCGTCGGCGGAGGTGTAGGTGCCGACCGGAATCTTCACCATCGCCTGCGGTTTACGGCCATCGAAATAGGCGTGGATCACGTCGACCGTAGTCGCGCCGATCTTGGCCGGGTACTGAATCGCGTCGCCGTACATCTCACCTGCGGCGATCGCCTTGCGCGCTTCCGGCGTCGCGTCGTATCCGACGATCGCAACTTTGCCGGTCATGCCGGCAGCCTTTACCGCCGCAAGCGCTCCGAGCGCCGAATCGTCGTTGATCCCAAAGATGCCCTTCAGATCGCGATGCGCCTGCAAGATGTCGCCGGTATCGCTATTGGCTTTGTCGCGCGTTCCGCCCGAATCGACGTCGGCGACGATCTTTACCGACGGACAAATCTGAGCGATGGCATCTTTGAAACCTTTGATTCGGTCTTGCACGCTGGTCACTTCCGGCTCGTCGATAATGGCGATGCTGCCCTCATCGTGCACGGCCGCGCAGATCAGCTTACCCGCCGCGAAGCCGCCCTGCACGTTGTCGCTGGCGATATGGGCGACGACGTTGCCTTGCTTGCTGGCGCTCGCGATGTCGGCGGTAAAGACGGGGATGTTGGCGTTATTTGCCTCGGCGATGGCGCTGCCGATGGCCTGCGAGTCGTAAGGCGTTAGAACTATGGCATCGACGTGCTTGGAGATAAAATCCTCGACTTGACTCTGCTGCCTCGCATTGTCGCGGCTGGCATCGACGACGGTCAGCGCGTAGCCGTATTTCGCGGCTTCGGAACGCATGCCCGATTCCATCTCCTGATAGAACTGCGCTTCGCGATTTTGGATCGATACGCCGATCGTCTTCTGACCCGAAGGCGCCCCGCTCGCTCCCGGAGACGCGCTCGATTGCGAACCCCCGCGCGAACACGCCGCCAACCCGATGGAAGCGGCAATCCAACCGATGCGAGCGAGCGCTTTTTTCAATCCAAATCTCCTCCGTCAGGGCTATCGATTGGCGGGGGTTTGGGCGCGGAACGAAGCCTGGCCTGTCCCTGCTGTCCACAGCCTAGGACATTTGTCTTGTGCAATCTGTGGAAAAACGGCCGTTTTACGGGTCAAAAGGCTATTTTTTGGTTAATTCGCGGTCAGTTTCCAGCCAATAATCGGCCAACGGCGTGCGGGCAAAGGCGTGCGGCGACACGCCATACGGATTGCGCTCGAGCCACCCAACCGCTCGCATTGCGAGGTATTCGAAGTCGTGATACTGCCCGGGACCCCGCTGACGTCGCATGATGGCAATGGCCGGAGAGACCTGCTTCCAGCAGTGCACGATAAGCTTTGCAAACAGATCCATAAACGTATCTTCAGATACCAGACCGCGCTTCACGAGCGTTCCCATCTCGTTGAGCCAGTTGCATGCGATCATCTCGGGATGCGCTACCGGATCGACAAAGCCGAGCGCTTCGAGCTCGCGGCGATACTCGGGGTCTTCCAACCGCTTGGGAAGTGCTTCTTGAATGTAGGTTAGCGTGGCTTGGAGCTCCGGCGCGCGAAAGTCACGCTCGAGGGACAGCAATGCCTGCAGCTGATTGCCGGCGCGAATGTGGCGTAACTGAACGAGCGCAGCCCAAACGCTGGCGACGACGATGACGAGCGTCCCAACTTGCGCCCAGGCGGAGATTGCATCAGCGCCCATCGAAGGCGCTTTCTTGGCTCGCTCGCTCCTCCCCTAGACGCCGCTGCCCACCCCGCCCGTTAAAGCCGCATCCTGGGTCACTGAAGTGCCCGCCGATCGTCGCACTCGTTTACGCAACGCTCGCCTTCGCGGCTCAGACGGCGGGCTCGGATCCCCGGCGCGGGCCTCAACGCGATCCTGGGCCTCAGCGAAGGCGGCTTCGCATCCAACTCCTATGCGTTACAGTTCCGCGTCTCGCAACGCTTTGACGAACTTTTTGCGCGACAAGACCAACTCGTCCGCTTCGCAGCCGACGAAACGCGCGCTTGCGGCGGCTCGTGGTGGACGACCCTGCAGTCAGTCACTTCCGCAAATGGACGGTTCGTTAACGCGAGCGATTTAGAGGCTAGACTATTTCGGCATCGTGGCGCCGGCGTTTGGACGCAGCGGCGGCGCGGCTCAGTTCTGCCCCTAGACACTCGGCCTCGGGCGCGCAGAGGAGCTACGCAATGCTCTCGCTTGCCTATTGCGCCGCGATGCTCGGCATCGAGGGCTACGTCGTACGCGTCGAAGCAGATAGTGCCGCCGGAACGCCGCACTTTTTGATCATCGGGCTTCCGGACCGGGCGCTCGGGGAGGCCCGCGAACGCGTGCGCGCGGCGATCGTCAACTCCGGCTTCGCCTATCCAGCGGGTAAGCTGCTGGTCAATCTAGCGCCGGCCGACGTACGCAAAGGCGGCCCGGCATTCGATCTGGCAATCGCCCTGGCGCTGATCGGCATCGACGAGCAGATCGACCGCCTCGCCTTGCAGCAGTTCATCGCACTGGGCGAACTGGCATTGGACGGCAAGCTGCGCCCCGTTAGCGGCATTCTCCCGATGGTGCTCGGGGCGCGCGACGCGGGCTTTACCAAACTCATCGTACCGTCGCTCAACGCCGACGAGGCCGCGCTCGTGGCGGGCATCGAGCTCTACGCCGTCGATTCACTGCAGGCGGCCATCGCGGTGATCGCCGGACACGGCGCGAAATGGCGCCGCCGCTGCGCCGAGCCGGTGCTGGAACCTGCCGACGATCTCGTTCACGGCGACTTGGCCGACGTGCGCGGTCAACTCGCCGCCAAGCGTGCGCTGGAAATCGCCGCAGCCGGTGGCCATAATCTGTTGCTCGTCGGGCCGCCCGGTTGCGGCAAGACGATGCTGGCCCGGCGCCTTCCCTCGATTCTTCCGGCGATGTCGCTGCACGAAGCGCTCGACGTGACGAAGATTTACAGCGTAGCGGGATTGCTCGTCGGCCGCGCCGGCGTAGTACGCGCCCGGCCCTTTCGCTTTCCGCACCACACGATAAGTCAGACGGCCTTGGTCGGCGGCGGCGCGCTCGTCAAGCCCGGTGAGATCTCGCTCGCGCATCATGGGGTGCTCTTTCTCGACGAGCTTCCGGAGTTTAACCGCAGCGCGATCGAGGTCATGCGCCAGCCGCTCGAAGAGGGAACGGTTACTATTGCGCGCGCTTCCGGGACTTTTACCTACCCCGCGCGTTTTCAGCTAGTCGCTTCGATGAATCCGTGTCCCTGCGGCTATCGCGGCACGCGCAGCGTGGAGTGCCGGTGCGACGATGCGGTGGTCGCCAAGTACGTCGGCAAGCTGTCCGGACCGCTGCTCGATAGGATCGACTTGCAGATAGAAATAGCCCGCGTGCCGTTCGACGACATGGTGCGTTACGAGGGTGCCGAGCGTTCCGCAAAAATCCGCGGCCGCGTCGTCGCGGCGCGAGCCCGGCAGCACAACCGCTTTGCCGGAGCGGCGCCGCTCTCAAACGCCGATATTCCGGCCAATGCGATGCAGCGTTACTGCGCACTCGACGACGCCGCGCTTCGCCTGCTGGCGCATGCCAGCGCCAAGCGTCAGTTCTCGGCCCGCGCTCTCGACCGCATCGCCCGCGTCGCCCGCACCATCGCGGATCTCGCCGGCGACGACGCCATCGCCGCCCACCACGTCGCAGAGGCGCTTCAGTATCGCAGTCTGGAGCGGCTCGGCGCGGCAGCCTGAAGGCCGCGACGGCACGCGCAGGCAAAAACGCAGCGTGCGATACGCTGCTATTATCGGCGCGACATGTCTTGCGTTAGCGCTTCCCGCCGTTGCGCTGGGCGCTTCGATAGGCCCGGCCGGGTTGGTCGATACGTTCGTCGGAACTTCCGGCACGACGATCGGCGGACCGATCGACACCTTCCCCGGCGCCGACCTGCCGTTCGGGATGGTTCAGTGGAGTCCCGACACGCCGTCGCAGAACGCCGGGGGCGGCTACGACTACGGCGACCGCGACATCACCGGCTTTAGCCTGACCCACCTCAGCGGCCCCGGATGCAGCGTCTTTGGCGACTTTGCCGTCTTGCCGGTGATCGGCACGCTTCCAAGCGACCCTTCGACGATGCGCCAGCCTTTCTCACACGCCAACGAGGAGAGCGCCCCCGGATGGTATGCCGTCTCGCTCGGCAATCCGGCGATACGCACCGAGTTGACGGTAACCCGCCGAACGGGACTCGCTCGCTTCACCTTCCCGGCGACGTCGGAAGCGAATCTGTTGCTCAACGCCGCCTCGAATCAAGCCGGCGTCACCGACGCAGCAGTGAAGGTCACCTGGCCGAACGAGATCTCCGGAACCGCGTCGAGCGGTTTCTTCTGCGGCATGCCCGACCGCTACACCGTGCATTTCGTAGCCCGCTTCGATCGCCCGTTTACCGCCGAGGGCGTTTGGAACGACGGGCGCAGCGCTTGGGTGCGCTTCGACGCGACGAGCAAGCCGCAGGTCGTTATGAAAGTGGCACTCTCGTTCGTCGACGATGCCGGCGCGCGAGCGAATCTCGCCGCCGAAGCGACGAGCTGGAATCCGATCGCCGTACGCAATCACGCCAACGAAATGTGGAGCGGCATGCTCGCGCGCATCGCCGTTACCGGCGGTACGACGCCGCAGCGCCGCACGTTCTACACGGCCTTCTATCACACGCTGCTGCATCCCAACGTGATCAGCGACGTCACCGGCCGGTATCGCGGCTTCGACCAACAAGTCCATCGCGTTACGCGCGGACACGACGAATACGCTAACTACTCCGATTGGGACGTCTATCGCACCGAGATCCCGCTGCTCGCGCTCGTCGCTCCGCGAGAGACGAGCGATATGATGCAGTCGCTGGTCGACGCGGCACGTCAAGAGAACGGCTGGCTCCCGCGCTGGGCGCTGGTGAACGGACCGACCAGCGTCATGGGCGGCGACTCGATCGATCCGGTGATTGCGGGCGGCTATGCCTTCGGGGCACGAGACTTCGATGCGCGCGGAGCGCTGGCCGCAATGGTCCAGGGCGCTTCGAGAACGTCCGGCCTCCCGGGACAGGGCTGGTACGTTCCACGCTGGGAGCTCGACGACGACTACCTGCGCAGAGGATTCATCGTCAACACGCATACGACGTCGGTCTCGCCGGTTCCCAACGGTGCCTCGGAAACGCTGGAGTATGCGCTCGACGATTTCTCGATCGCGCGCCTCGCCTACGCCTTGCATTCCACCCACACCTACGACGACTTCATGCGGCGCTCGTCGAACTGGGCGACGCTTTTCGATAGCGCAAGCGGATGGATCGCGCCGCGCGATGCAGACGGCGCCTTCATGCAGACGCCGATCACCGAAAACGGACAGAGCGGCTTTCAAGAAGGCAACGCCGCGCAGTATACGTGGATGGTTCCACAAGATCTGCGTGACTTGATCGCGGCCATGGGCGGGCGCGCCGCAGGCTCGGCCAAACTCGACGAATTCTTTACCCAACTCGACGCCGGACAGGACCATCCCTACGCGTGGCTCGGTAACGAGCCGAGCCTCGGGGCGCCGTGGGTTTACCTCACCGCCGGAGCGCCCTGGCGCGCTCAGGACATCGTGCGGCGCGCGCTTACCACGCTTTATGGTGACACGCCCGACGGTCTCCCGGGCAACGACGATCTCGGCACGATGAGCGCATGGTATCTGTGGTGCGCAATCGGCCTCTATCCGCAGAACCCCGCCGTGCGCTTTCTTGACGTCGGCGCGCCCCTCTTTACGTCGGTAACGCTGCGCGCGCCCAACGGTCCGACGATCGTCATTCGCGCTCCGCAGGCGGCAACCGACCGGCCTTACGTGCAGTCGTTGAGAGTCGATGGACGGGCCACCAACGCATCCTGGCTGGCTCTGCCGATGCAGGGAACGCAACGACTCGATTTCCAACTCGCGCCGACGCCGAATCGCCGCTGGGGCAGCAGCCCTAACGACTCGCCGCCCTCTTACGCAACGACGCGAATCGCACTTCCGCCGGCAACGACCGCCGAGCTGGCCGCCGGCAGCGCGAGCATTTCCGCAGCACGATCCTCGAGCGCATCGTTTACCGTATCGAATCGGGACGGCGGTGCGCCGGTAGCGATAACGTGGAGCGCGACGGCGCCGCGAGGTATCCATCTGGAACCCGATCGCGGTCGCGTTGCGCTTGCCGCGCATGCCGTGGAAGAAGTGCATCTGCGGCTTTCGGCCGATGCATCGCTGGCGGCCGGCTATCGCGCCCTTCGCATCGACGCCGTCGCTGCCGATAGTAACGCGCGCCTCGCGCACGCGACCATCGCCGTACGCGTGAGCAACGGCGGACGGCAACCGGCACTTGCCTACGCCGAGAACCGCTTCGGCAATACCATTACGCCGGTCGACTTAGCGACCGGCGCGACCGGCCCCGAAATCACCGTCGGTGAAGAGCCGCGCGACGCCGCCTTGAGCCGCGACGGCCGCCGCCTCTACGTCGCCAATCGCGGGGCCGCGTCGATCAGCATCGTCGACACCGGCGAGCGCCGCGCGATCGCCACCGTCAAAGTTGGTTCGTCGCCAAACGGAATCGCGCTGACTCCCGACGACAAACAACTCTGGGTCGCCAACGCCGACGACGGCACGATTCAGGCCGTCGATACGGCGACGCTCCACGCGGGACGACCGATACGAGTCGGCTCGGCGCCGCGCGCCATCGCCATCGCTCCGGATGGTTCGATGCTCTACGTCAGCAACTCCGATTCGAATACCGTTACTCCCGTCGACCTTCGCAGCGGCACCGCGGGCAAGCCGATCGGCGTAGGATCGCGCCCCGCCGGCATCGCGATAACGCCCGACGGTAAGCGGCTCTACGTTGCGAACAGTGCCTCGAACGACGTCTGGACGGTCGACCTCTCAGGCACCGGCACGGCGTCTGCTCCGATTCCGGCCGGCGTCGATCCGCAAGTGATCGCGATCTCACCCGACGGGCGGCTCGCCTACGTCAGCAACTACGCCAACTCGTTCGTCACGCCGATCGACTTGCACTCGAATCGCGCGCTGGCACCGATCGAAGTCGGGGGAGCGCCCTACGGTATCGCTTTCACCAGCGACGGCCGCAGCGCCGTGGTGGTCGTGCGCCGCGACAACGCCTGCGTTGTGATCGACGTCGCGAGGGGCAGCGTGAGCGCCGCAATTCCGCTGGGGAACGGACCCTATACGGTCGTCGCGCCGTAGGGCGCGTCGTCTTCCTTGGGAGCGTCGAACTGCGGAATGGCGTCGCCGTCGAGAAAGACGGCGAGCTCGCGTGGCGAGAACTGCAGCCCTGCCCAGAATGCGCCGAACTCGCCGTAACGCGCGCTGGCTTCGTCGAAGCGCATCTCGTAGACGAGCTTTTTGAAGACCAATGGATCGTCGGCATAGAGGTCGACGCCCCATTCGAAGTCGTCGAACCCGACCGATCCCGAGATCACCTGCGTCACGCGTCCGTGATAGGTGCGACCGACGACGCCATGCTGGCTCATCATCTTTGCCCGGGCCTCGTATCCGAGGATATACCAGTTCTGAACTTCACCGCGCCGCTTGCTCATCGGATAGAAGCACTGGTAGCGTCGCGCCGGAATTTTAGCCCACAAACGCGGCCCGACGTACGGACTCTCGGCTTGTTTGCGAATCAGGTCGTCGAAAGCTGCGATCCATTCGGGCGACTGCGGCGGCAGTTCGCGCTGCGTCAGCTCGGCGTGAATCTTGGCCGTCGCGTCGTACAGGCCCAGCTCCAACACCGAAACGTAGGAACCATGCGGGACGAGAAACTCGCGCAGTTCGAGCTTGTCGACGAGCGTTTGGGCGTACCCCAGCCCGTCGAACGTGCGGGCGTAATGGGTAAGCATCAGGTCGCCCTTATGTCCGACGATTTGGGTGAGGCCGACGTCGCCGTCGTCGCTGCCTTTGAGGTGCTCGACGAGGTCGATGGCATGGCCGGTGTACTTATTGCGCCGCTTTTCGGGCAGGGCGTCCCATCCGCGCCGGTCTAGCGCAAACATGCGATGGAGAATCCACCAACCTTCGAGCGATTCGGGAACGTTCGGATCGCGCATCTCGTCTGCTTACGTAGTGACTTTGTGATTATTAGCCGCGAGCTAAGGCCTTGACGCGTTTCACCTCGGCTTCGACTTCGGCCTCCAGACGCTCGGGGTGCTCCCGATACTTCGCCCAGAGCGGCGGCGTATGCGCGATGTCGTTAAGCACGCGCGCGTACACGGCGTTGACCGGAGTCGGCACGCCGCGCTCGCGACCGGCCGCCGCAACGGCGCCGTTGAGCACGTCCACCTCGGTCTGCGGCTTCGCGCGGCGGAGATCGAGCAGCAGCGAGGGAGGCTTGGTCCCTCGCGCCCCGGCGATGGTGTGCGCCAGCATGCCGCGCGAGAGCGGGCTAGGCAGCGAAGCCACCCCGAAGAGCGCCCGTACCGGGTAGCGCGGCAGATCGATCGCCTCGACGTCCAGCGCCTGCATGACGGCGCGAACCTCGCGAATCATGCGAATCTCCAGCGTGAAGATCTTATCGAAATGCACGAACCGGTTCGGCAGCACGTTGAGGATCGCGCAGCTTGCATTGGCGACTACGTTGAGGGCGAGCTTGCTCCACTTCAACGCGCGCCAGTCTTCGACGATCTTCACCGTGAGGCCGGTGGAAGCAAAGGTCGCACCGAGCCAATTGTATGCGTTGGCCCCGACCGGAGCCAGCGCCAATCCGCCCTCCTTCGCCGGGCGGGCGTTGCCGTCGCGATCGCGATCGATCGGCGTGGTCAAAGCGGCGGCAACGATATTGTCGGCGCCGAACGCCGCCGCCAGCCGTTCCTCGTTCCCAACGCCGTTCTGGGGTGAAACGAAGACGCATTTCTCCGGAGCCACGATAGCGCGGCGCAGCGTCTCGATCGCCGCATCGGTGTCGTATGCTTTGGTCGCGACTAGTGCCACGTCCGCATCGTAAGGCGTCACGTCTTCCAAGGCGCGCGGCGCATAAGCCACTTCCACGCCGGCGCCGCGCAGCAGATCGCCGGCATACGTTCCCATGGCGCCCTTGCCGACGATGTAAACCTTCACGATGAAAATCCCGTCGAGCCAAAACCGCCATCGCCCCGCGGCGTCGGCGGCAGCTCGGCCACCTCGTCGAAAGACGCGCGCGAAACGGGCGATACGACGAGTTGCGCGATGCGATCGCCGCGGCGAATGACGACCGGCTCGCTGCCGAGATTGGCGAGCACGATCGCCACCTCGCCGCGATAATCGGCGTCGATCGTTCCCGGCGAGTTCAAACAGGTAACGCCGCGGCGTATCGCCAGACCGCTGCGCGGACGGACTTGCGCTTCGTACCCGACGGGAAGCGCGATCGAAAAGCCGGTTGGAACCAACGCGCGGGCGCCGGGCAATAACGTCAACTCTTCGCGAATCGCCGCGCAGAGATCGGCGCCCGCGGCGTGCTCGCTCATATAGCCGGGTACCGGCAACCCTTCGCCTTGCGGCAGGCGCTGCAATGCAACGCGCACGCTTTCCACGTTAGACGAACACTTATAACTGGGCCAGCTCTTCGCGGAAGCTCTCTATATCCCGGAACGACCGATAGACGCTGGCGAACCGAATGTAGGCAACGGGGTCGAGGCTGCGCAGCGCTTCCATGAGCTTCTCACCTACCAATGACGAAGCCACCTCGCTCTCTCCGCGCGCGAATAACTCGCGCTCCAGGTCGGCAGCCACCGCTTCCATGCGGCTCTCCGAAATCGGACGCTTTTCACACGCCTTGCGCAGACCGGTGAGAATCTTTTCGCGGCTGTACTGCTCGCGCCGGCCGTCCTTCTTTACGACGAAAAGGCGCGGAACTTCCATGCGCTCGTAGGTGGTAAACCGGTGCTTGCAGCGCGGATCCAGACATTCGCGCCGCCGCCGAACCACGGTCTCGTCGTCGCGCGAGTCCACGACACGCGTTTCACTCGTGCGACAAGTTGGGCAAGTCAGCGGTAACTCTCTCCCCCACGGCACATATAGTGGGTGCACGTATTATACGTCACTACGGGTAGTTAACGCAAAAAAGCCCCGACGCGTCGTGCGCGTGCGGGGCCTTTCCGCCAAATTTGCGCTCTGTGCTATGCGGCGCCGATCTTGAACATCTTCGTACCGCAGACCGGGCATTTGCCCTCAGTCGCGGGACGGCCGTTTTTCATTGTGATCTGGACGGCGTCTTTGATCTCGCGCTTAGCCTTGCACTTGACGCAGTACGCTTCTGCTGCCAACTCTGCTTCCTCCGTGGGGCCACGCTATTCCGTTGGGCGCACCCGATTCCCCCTGCAGCCGCTCCTTGCGCGCTCGCTGGGACCGCGTGATGGAGCGCGCGTGCACGATCCGATCTACGAAAGTCGCAGCCGAATCGAGGCTGCCCGGGGTAGACCCTTCGAGGTTGCAGCCGCCGGCCTCTGGCGTTGCGGCGAGCTGGATGGCCTGGGGCGGCCGTGCGTCGCCATCGTGGGGACCCGGGCGGCCACGCCTTACGGCACGCGGCTTGCCCATCGGTTCGCCGCCGAACTGGGCGGCGCGGGCTGTACGATCGTCTCCGGCCTTGCTTTGGGCATCGACCGGGCGGCGCATGAGGGCGCGCTAGCCGCCGGCGCCGCCACGGTTGGAGTCCTCGGCGGCGGCCACCGGCGCTTTTTTCCCAAGTACAACCTGGCGCTCGCCGGTAAAATGGTTGCGGCGGGCGGGGCCGTCCTCTCGCCCTATCCACCCGACCATCTCGCCTTTCCGAGCCAGTTTCTCGAACGCAACGGCATCGTCGCAGCGCTTGCCGATGCCGTGCTGGTCGTCGAAGCTCCGCTTCGCAGCGGGGCGCTCAACACCGCCGGTTGGGCCGCGGGGCGGATTCCGGTTCTCGCGGTTCCGGGCGACGTCGATCGCAAGCACGTCGCCGGCTGTTTGGCGCTGATCCGCGACGGGGCTACGCTGGCGCGCAGCGCGGACGACGTACTCGAGGCGTTGGGACGCCTGCCGCTTCCGACCCTCGCACGCGCGGCGCCTTCCGCGCGCGATCCGACGGCTCGCGCATTGCTCGAAGCGATCGACGCGGGCGCTGCAACGTTTGACGAGATCGCCGGCAAGAGCGGCATCGCGCCGGCCGCCGCCCTCGCCGCGCTGGCACTCTTGGAGCTCGACGGTACGCTGGAATCTGCAGGAGCATCGCGCTATTCGCGGGTCGCACCGCCATGCGGCGGCGAAAAAGCCTAGTGCATGAGTTTGGACGGCGCGCTGCGTGCCTTTTCCGACGCCGCTGCGGCGGCCGTCGCCGAGACGTATCCGGGAGAGCCTGCGGCCGTTGCGTTCGAGGCACCACGCCGTCCCGAGTTTGGCGACTTCTCGACCAACGTCGCGTTCTCGCTGGCCAAGCGCGCGCGCAACGCGCCGCAAGAGATCGCAAAAACCATCGTCGGCGTAATCGACGCGCGCAATCCCGAGCTGGCCGAACGTTTTAGCAGCATCGAGGCCGTCGGCGGCTTCATAAACCTGCGCCTGGCTCCAGCCGTCTGGCAGAGCGTCGTCGCCGAGATCCTCCAAAAAGGTGAGGACTACGGCAAGATGGCGCGGCGCGGCGTGCGCATTTCGCTAGAGTTCGGCAGTGCCAATCCGACCGGACCGTTAGTCGTCGTGCAGGGCCGTTCGATGTCAATTGGTGCGACGCTCGCCGACGCCATGCGCTTTTGCGGATACGACGTCTACGTCGAATGGATCATCAACGATGCGGGCGGTCAGCTCGACGCGCTTGGGCGTTCGGTCTACGCTCGCTACCGCGCACTCTTCGATGCGGGCTATCCATTTCCGGAAGACGGCTATCCCGGCGAGTATTTGATTCCAATCGCCCGGCGCATCGAAAGCCGCGACGGAGCGCGCTGGATCGACGCGCCGGAATCGGAGTGGCTTCCCTATTTCTCGGCCTTCGGCCGCGACGAACTGGTGGCCGAGCAACGCCGCACCGCGGATCGCTTCGGCGTCGTCTACGACTGCTGGCAGAGCGAACGCGAGCTGCACGAGAGCGGCAAGGTGCGCGAGGGGATCGATCGCTTGACCGAGCTCGGCTTGACCTACGAACTGGACGGCGCGCTCTTCTTCCGCGCGACAAACTTCGGCGACGACAAGGATCGGGTGCTGTTGCGAAGCGACGGACGGCCGACTTACTTTTGCATGGACGTAGCCTATCACTATCAGAAGCTTAAGAGCAGCGATCGCGTCGTCGACATCCTCGGTCCCGATCATCACGGATACATCGAGCGGCTCAAGGGAATGGCGTCGGCGCTCGGCTATCCGGGGCGATTAGAGGTCATCATCGCGCAGCAGATCGCGTTGATGCGCGGCAACGAGCAAGTTGCGATGAGCAAACGAGCCGGCGAGATCGTAACGCTCGACGAGATCATCGACGAAGTGGGGCTCGATGCGGCGCGATTCTTCTTCATCGTTCCGGCAATTGAATCGCCGCTCACCTTCGATCTCAAGCTGGCCACCGAAAAAGACAGCGAGAACCCAGTCTATTACGTGCAGTACGGACATGCCCGCATCGCGTCGGTGCTGCGGCGGGCGTTGCCGGAGGACGTGCGCGACGCGCGGTCGGCCTCGCTCGCCCCGCTGGTGCATCGCTCGGAGTTGGCGCTGGCCCGCCGTCTGGCCGAGTTTCCAACCGTCGTCGCCGGCGTAGCCGAGCACCTGGCGGCGCATCGTCTCGCGCGCTACGCACGCGACGTTGCCGCCGACTTCCACCAGTTCTACACCGAGTGCAAGATCTTGGCCGACGACCGCGAGACGCGTCTGGCGCGTTTGGCGCTCTCTCTGGCCGCCAAGAGCGTTCTCTCGCGCGCGCTTTCCCTCGTGGGCGTGAGCGCGCCGGATTCGATGTAGTTGCCCGGCTTAGCGGCCGCCCTCTGGCTGCTCGGCCTCTATGCCGCGGCCCCGGCCCTACGCTCGGGCGAACGCTACGGCCTGGCCGACCGGTGGCGCGACGCGCTGATCGTGGGCGTCGGAATTCCATTCGTTCTCGCCTTCGTGCACGCGCTCTATCCCGCGACGTGCTGGATCGTGCTGGCGCTCTGCATCGCGGTTGCCGTTCGGCGTCGCGGATGGCGCGAAGTGCTCCTCCCCTCCGCAGCGGCCGATCCCGTTCCGTACGTTACCCTCGGTACGCTGATCTCCGTAGCGTGGCCGCAACTTATGCGCCCGCTGCTCGACGGCGACTCGCTCTCGTACCACCTTCCTAACGCGGCGTCGTGGGTGCAATCCCACTCTCTGTGGACGACCGCGACGCACTACTGGTGGTATCCACCGGCATCGGAGCTTTTCGTCGCGGGCCTCTATGGCGTTGCAAGCCCGTTCGCGCTGCCGTGGTGCGGCTTCGTCGCCCTCGCGCTGCTCGGCTTCCGTATTGCCGCCATTGCGCGCGAGTGGCTGGACGCGCCCCCACTACTCGCCGACGCGCTCGCCGCCGCAACCATCGCCGCATATCCGTTGGCGATTCAGGGAGGAACGCTGCAAAACGACGTCTGGCTCGCCGCCTTCTTTCTCGAGAGCTTCGCCGCGCTCGGTGCGACGGGCGGCCACGCCGTTGCGATGCGCACGCTGGCGCTAACCGCACTGATCAAGCCGCAGGGTTGGATCTTTTCCGGTATCGCGCTGGTCGCCGGTCGCGCGCCGCGCCAAGTCTGGCTTGCCGTTGCGGCAGCGCTCGGGCTCTGGATCGCGCGCGACGCGCTGCTCTGGAATGCGGCGATCCTCGCACCGGCGAGCACTGCATACGGGGATATCGCTGGATCGACGATCGTCGCACACGGCCCGGCGGCGTTGTTGCTGCTGCTGCGCGTCGGAGCCTCGATCTCGCCCTTCGCGCTGATTGCACTGGCGGCGGCACTGCTCGCACCGGCGATTCTGACGAAGCATCGCCCCCTGGGATGGAGCGCGCTCGCTGCGGCGCTGCTCTTTTTCGTGCTTCCGTTTGGCTACGACACGTCGGTGGCGCAACTCGCTACCGGAGCCTCGCTGCGTTTCGCCGCGCCGGCCGTCGCTGCCGGCGCGCTGGCGCTCGCGCCCGTTGCCGCGCGCTTTTCCTACTTCGCGATCGCGTTGCTCTGGGCGGCGGCGATTTACGGAATCGCATACGTTCTCGGTATCTTTTGGAACGACGGTTCTACGCACGCCGCGTTACCGGTAGCCGCTGCCGCCGTCGCTATTGCCGCCGTGGTTCGCAACCGTCGTGCGGCCTGGGTGCCGGCAACGGCATTCGGCGTCGCCGTCGTAGCTGCAACGCACCTCGCCGGGCGCCACCCAATCGACTATTACGCCGACTCGCTGCGCGTTGGGCAAGCGCAGCCGGGCCTGTATCGCTGGGTCTCGATGCAGCACCCGCCGCGGATCGGTGGTTGGGGGTTGCGGTTGGGCGTCGTCAACGTTCTCTCACCGGCAACGCAGACGATGGACTTACCGGACGCCGCGCCCTGCGCGACCGCGCGGCGCTACGGCGTGCTCCTAACGGCCGTCGCGCAGAACGATCTGGCGCCGCAGCTCAACGCGCGACGGCTGGCGGTCGCGCGTAACTGCGGTGCCATTGCTTACGAAGATCCGATTGCGGTGGTGGCGCGCCCCGCCGGTGCGGCTACGTCTTCTCGAGCTGAGCCGTGATCCACGGCGCCACGAAGTAGCGCCACAGGATTTTGATCAGCGCCGCTGCGGGAATGCCTAAGATGAGTCCCGGGATGCCGAAGAGCTCGCCGCCGGCAAAGACGGCGAACATCGAACCGATCGGCGAGACCCCGGCCGACTGCCCCATGATCTTGGGAACGAGCACGTTGTCGCTGATGCGCGCCATGCCGAACATGATGACCTGGACCCAGACGATCATCCAAACGCCCTGCGGCGCACTCATCGGTATCGCGATAATCTGCGCGATCAGCATGCCGATCACCGGTATCGCGTAAGCGACGGCCGAGATGATGCCGACGATCAGCGAAAACTTGAAGCCGATAATCGCCGAAGCGATTGCGATGACCGTGCCGGTGATCGCGCTGACGATCACCTGGCCGGAGATGTAGCTGCCGAAGACCTCGGTGACCTCGGCAGCAAGCTGGCGCGCCGTTTGTTGCCGGCGCGGCGGGAAGAGCGAAGCGAACCAGTCCGAGATCTGCGTGTCGTTGAGCAGAAAAAATATCGAGAGAATAATCGCCGAGAAGATCATGAAGAAGCCGGTTGCGGTATTGACGGCAATCGCGCCCAGCGAGGAGATCGCGCCGCTGATAAACGCCGTCATCTGCGTCGCTCCGATCTTTCCGACGTTGAGTCCGTTCTCGGGGAGCTTGAGCGTCGGGAAGTACCGCTCCAGCGAGGTTTCCGCCCCGATCACCCAGGTCTGCGCGGTCGTCGCGTAACCCGGAATGTTGGTCGCCAGGAGCTGAACTTGGTTGATCGTCAACGGCACGACGATGACGATGAGGATGGCGACCGCTAGCAGCAGACCCAGAAAAACGATTCCGACCGCCAGCGGTTTGGGCATGCGCCGTTCCAAGCGCCGGGCGACCGGCTGAACCCCGAATGCGATGAACGCAGCGATTATAAAAATCGATATGGTTTTGGGGATGTGTGCGGCAAACCAGAGCAGTCCGACGGCGATGACGACGGTCGCGACGATCCAGGCGATTCGCCGCCAAAACTCGCTCCCTAAAGCGGCTTGCACAGTAACCGCCGCTCCGTGCGGTAGCCACGGCGGCGGTAGAGCCGGCGCGCGGCCTCGTTCTCTTCGGTAACCATTAACGCCATATACGGCAGACCGCGCCTCCTTGCCTCATCCTCGGCCGCGGCCAGCAGTGCCGAGCCAACGCCGGAACGGCGATGCTCGGGATCGACGGCCATATAGGCGACGAAGCCTTGCGGCAGCGTGGTGACCTCGTCGGGAAGCTCGTCGAGAAGCAGCAAAAAGCCGGCGCGCGTACCTTTGCGCTGCGCGATGAGCGTGACGTGCGATTGCGTTTCGACGATCTCGCAGAGCCGCTCGAATGCAACGCGCACCATCGCCTCGGGGGCGCGTCGCGTCGAGGCGACGCTCGACATGACGCAGCGCCGCCCGAGCGCGAGGATGAAGGCACGGTCGGCGGCGGCCTCGTCTCCCCTACCGCTCGGGCGAACTGTCACCATCAGGCACGCCGGGACCCTGGATCGGTCACCGGCTCGCCGTCGCGGCACTGCGGGCACTCGCGCTCGTCGTACGATTCCAGCGGCAACTCGAGCAGCGCGTGCGTCGTCAGCCCGAAGTCGCTCGTGCCGCGCAGAATGATGACGCCGACTCCGACGATCTCCGCGCCACTCCCGCGCACGACTTCGATGACCTCGCGCACCGAGAGTCCGGTAGTCACGACGTCTTCCACGATCAACGCGCGATCGCTCGGCGACAAGGTGAAGCCACGGCGCAAGGCGGGAACGCCGTTCTCTTTCTCGACGAAAATCGCTTTGGTTCCCAACTGCCGCGCCACTTCGTATGCCAGCAGAATGCCGCCGACGGCGGCACCGACGACGATGGTCGGCGCAAAGGTGCGAAACCGGTCGGCGATGGCGCGCGCGACCGGCTCGAGCAGCATCGGATCCTCGAGAACGCGGAACTTTTGCACGAAGCGGTCGCTGTGCCGGCCCGAGCTAAGTCGAAAATGCCCCTCGAGGAGCGCTCCACGCTGCGCCAGGGCCGCGGGCAGATTAAGCCCTCGATCGCTCACGCCCGTACGGACATCTCGTCGAGTATCGCGCGCGTCGCCGCAACGGGATCGGCGGCCTCGACGATCGGACGCCCGACCACCAAGTAGTCGGCACCCTCTGCAACGGCTTGCGCCGGAGTGGTGACGCGCTTTTGATCGCCGTGCGCGCTGCCCGTGGGTCGAATCCCCGGCGTCAGCGTCAGGAAATCGTCGCCGAAGAACCGCTTGAGATCGCGCACCTCGTGCGCGCTGCAGACGACGCCGGCACACCCGGCATCGCGGGCCAGCGCGGCCAAGCGAATCGCGTTCTCGCCGGGGCCTCCGCTCAACCCCAGCTCGTTGAGATCTTCGGGAGCGATGCTGGTGAGCAACGTCACGGCAAAGATGTGCGGCGCGGTGATGCCCAGCTCGCTCGCGCGTTCCTGCGCCGCATCCACCGCGGCGCGCATCATCTCGAGGCCGCCGAGCGCGTGAACGTTGATCAGATGCACGTTCGGACGGACGAGGTGTGCGATCGCTGCCGCCACCGTTCGCGGAATGTCGTGCAGCTTCGCGTCGACGAACGTGCGCACGTCGCGCGCCTCGCAGTACGACAGAATGCGTTGGGGATAAGCACTGAGCGCCTCGAGGCCGACCTTCACGAGCACGTCGAGTTCGTAGAGCTGGTCGACGAGCCGTTCCGCCTCTTCGGCGCTGGGGACGTCGAGCGCGACGATCAGCTGGGCCATGCGTTAACCTTCATCTCCTTCGTATTGATCCGGCGTTGCAAGTGCGACGTTAGCGCGACCGACGATCTCGTCGATCGCCGAAAGGTTGCGCCGCGTGAGATATTCCTCCAGCTCGGCTACGATGCGCTCGGGGATGCGGGGGTCGGTGAAGTTTGCCGTGCCGATCGAGATCGCCGTGGCCCCGGCCAGGAAGAACTCGAGCGCATCGGTGACGTTCTCGATGCCGCCCTGACCGACGATCGGAATCTTTACTTTCCGAGCGACTTCGTAGACGGCGAGCACGGCGATGGGGCGAATCGCCGGCCCCGAGAGACCGCCGGTGATGTTCCCAAGGCGCGGTTGCCAGTTTTCGACGTCGATCGCCATCCCGCGGACGGTGTTGATTACCGCCAGCGCGTCGGCGCCCGCAGCTTCGGCCTCGCACGCGACCTCGGCTATCGAGGTGACGTTCGGCGAGAGCTTGACGATGAGCGTCTTATCGGTGGTGCTCCGGGCAGCGCGCACGACCCGCGCGGTCAGCCCGGCGTCGCAGCCGAAGGTCTCGCCCTCGCTGGCCACGTTTGGACACGAAACGTTGAGCTCGACGGCGGCGATCTCGTCGCGCGCGGCCAGACGTTCGCAGATGTAGGCATAGTCGTCGATCGAAAAACCCGCGACGCTGCCGATTAGCTTGCAGGGGCGGCCCGCGTACTTCTGCAGCTCGCGCTCGAGGTACCAGTCGATGCCGGGATTCTGCAACCCGATCGCGTTGAGCATGCCCGCGGGCGTGTGAACGAGCCGCGGCGTCGGATTGCCGAGTCGCGGCAGCCGCGTGACGCTCTTGAGCACGATCGCGCCGACCTTCGAAAGGTCGACGAAGGGGGCGTACTCCTCGCCCGAACCATAGCACCCGCTGCCCATCAGCGTTGGATAAGGCAGCCTTAGCTTCCCGATCTTGACCGCCAAGCTTGGCTTCACGCTTACCATCGTAACTCGCCGGCCCAAAAGACCGGTCCTTCCCGGCAGACCCGCGCGTAGACGACGTCGCTGCCGCCGCGGTCGGCGGGTGGAAAGCTCGGCGCCTGCGCGCTGCCCGCATCGAGCGGGACGACGCATCCCCAGCATCCTCCGACGCCGCAGCCGAACGTCTCCTCCAGCGCCAGCTGAGCCGGCACGTCAAATGCAGCCGCCACGCGTGCGACGGCGCGAAGCATCGGCGTCGGACCGCAGGCAAAAATCATGTCGGGCTTCGTTGCTTCGGCCAGTGCTTCGGTAACGAATCCACGACGTCCCAGCGAACCGTCATCGGTCGTCACAATCAACTCGCAGCCGGCGTCGGCAAAACGTTTCGCTTCGACTAAGAGTGCGGCGCTGCGCGCGCCGTAGAAGAGTCGCACGCGTGCACCGCGGGCGAGCAGTTCGTTGGCGCAGAGCAACACCGATGCGATGCCGACTCCGCCCGCAACTATTGCAACGTCGCGCTCGCCTCCGGTGCAGTCGAATCCGTTGCCGAGCGGTCCCACGACGTCGAGTCGATCGCCCGGGCGCAACTCCGCGAGCTCGTGCGTGCGCCTGCCGGTGAGAAAGAAGAGAAGGCTTGCGAGCTTGCCTTCTGCTTCATAGATGGCGAGCGCCGTCGCTGCCGATTGTGCGCTCGGTGGAATCGCCATCACGTATTGCCCGGGACGCGCGGCACGTGCCAGCTCCGGAGCATCGAGTGCCAGCAAAATGACGCCGGTCGCCGCTTCGCGGCGCTCGACGACGGTGGTCGCGTGTACGCGGGAGTGCCGATTAAGCGTCGCCATCTTCTTTAGGGTATTTTCTGCAAATTCTCAGAAAAATCTCCGGAATGGGGTGCACACCCTTGCGAGTCGAGCCGTTATACTGTATAGAGAGCGTAAATAACTGGAAAGGAGGGTCCGCAGATGGCAGGTCTTATCGTCTTCAAATCGTTAGCCGACGCACTCAGAGCGGGTTATCAGGTTTACGATCGGACTGCGGATGGATATCTGGTCAGGACTCGCACGGCCGCCGGCTGGGCCATGGCCTTGGTCTCCTGTAAGTAAGCCCGTCTTTATAAGTAGCGCAACGCCGCCGGCAAGCGTCCGGCGGCGTTGCTCTTTATTCAGCCGTGCTCGATTTTAGGAGCGATAATCGGGCGGCGATGCGGGCTTCTCGATTTCCGGCGTCGATCCGGGCCGCCAGCCGCCGTAGGTGGGGCCAGGCGGCATCGCGCTCGAGGCCGCGTTGCTCGGAGGAGGCGCGTTCGAACTTCCGCCGGTCATTCCGTAGCGCCGCCCGCTCAACGCAGGTCCGAAGCTCGCGCCGCTGAGAACCGCGCCGATAATCTGCGCGATGCCGACGAAGAGCGGTATCAGTCCGCCGAGCAGCCACGGACCCGGGAAAAAAGTCCCATCACCGTGGTAACCGATGAATCCCAACCCGATGAGCAGGGCGAGTCCGATGAAGGCCACCTGCATGCCGCGCCGCAGCTGTTGCTGCGCGTAGAAGTCGGGCTGGTAGCCGTATTGTTCCGACGGCGCTTGCATCGTCTGGCCGGGAACCCATCCGTATTTCATGGCGCGGCGCAGGTCGCGCGGGTTCGGCGGCGGCACGATGCCGCGGCGTATCATCTCCATGCGCTCCTGATGCGCCAACACCCGAGAGACGATGAATGCTGCAATGGGTGCGCCGAAGATACATAGGATTGCCACCATCGGCACGAGATCGCTAAGGTCCGTCACTGTAGAGCTTCTCCGTTGGTAAGTATGTGAATCGATCCATCGGATGTGGCTAGCCGCATCTTGCCCGTAGCCGACCCGAGGCGAATAGTGCGCTGGGAGTCGCGATCGAGCGCAGCGCCATCGACGGTAATTCTTCCATTGCGCGTCGAAGCGTCGATTGCGAGGTTGGCGCTGGGAGCGAGCGCGATATGAATCGAGCCATCCGAGGTTTGAAGATTTGCATCGTTTGTTACGCTCAAGGCGTCTGCTTTGATGCTGCCGTCGAGCGTTCGTGCCTGCAGCGTATCGACCGTAACGTTCTTGAGGGCGAGGTGCCCGTCATTCGACGCGAGGGCCAGGCGGTCGCCGCGAACGTTGGTCGCCGAAACGTATCCGTCGTCGCTTCGCACGTCGACCGTGCCTTGCAGATCGGTCAGCGTCACGTGCCCGTCAAGAGAATGGACCGTCGTTCCGCCGGCGATCCCGGATACGTCGGCGCCGCCGCAGCCGGCGATCTCGAGGTGCGAGCCGCTTGGCACGTCGACCTCGATGGCCTGTCTGCTGAAACCGAAGATCTCGAAGGAAAGCGCGCCCGTGCGGGGCCGTTCGACGCGCACGCCGTCCGCGGTACGCGTAACGTGCAGCTGCGCGTAGCTTCCGGTCGAATAGACGGCGCCGCGAATGCTGGTGAGGTCGCGGACGTGAACGAGGTTATCGTTAGAAACCGCGACGCGAACGCGCGACGACCGATCGTCGATGACGACGTGCGGCTCGGAGCCGGCGGCCACCGGCGCGATCGCGCTGGGCGTAAAAGCGACGTGATGAAGGCCGGCGGCGAAACTGGTGCCGCTGCGGCCCAGGGCAAAGATCGCCATCCCGACGATCAGGATTTCGGCTGCGATGAGCATGCCGACGACCGACGCGCGGGACATTTAGAGCCTCGGCCCCCAGCCGTCGAAGGTGGGGCGCAGCGATTGCGCGGAGTTCCGGTCATCGGGCAGCGTAGATGGCGTACCATCGGTCCGGCCGCAGCCGGGAAGAGTTTTCTTGGGAATCGTGGTCATGTTGCGGGTTGAGCCTCCGTGAAAGTTCCTGCCCTAGGTACGGCAGCCGTCCCGCCATGTTTCGTGGGCCAAGCCCTGTGATTGAGGGCTGCCGGCGAAACAATCGCCCCGTCCGTATCGTACGACGGGCGTGTCGGCATGTTTGGCCGAGGCCCCACCGGTGGCCGTAAAAGCCCTCCCGGAGGACGGCGAGCTGGTAGCGATGACGCTTCGGGGCAACTCGGAGGCCTTCGCCACCCTCGTCGAACGATACGACCGTGCCGTCTACCACCTAGCGTACCGAACGCTACACGACGGCGAGGAGGCTCGCGATGCGACCCAGGAGGCCTTTTTCAAAGCGTTTCGCAGCCTTCGAACCTTCAAGACGGGCGCCAAGTTTTCGACCTGGATTTTCGCAATCGCCTACCATGCGTGCTGCGACCGGCTCGGCCGGCGCAAACACTACGTCAGCGACGAGCTGCCGGATCGGGCCGACTCGGGGCCGGGCCCGGAGCAGCAGGTGATTGCCCTCGATGATGCCTCGCGTCTGCGCACTGCGATCGACGCGCTGCCTGAGAAATACCGCACGGTGATCACGCTCTTCCACCTGCAGGGGCGGCAGTACGAGGAGATTTCGACGGTACTTGGTCTACCGATGGGTACGGTAAAGACACATTTGTTTCGCGCGAAGGAGCAGCTACGCAGGCTTCTGAGCGGCATGGAGGTAACCGAATCGTGAACATGGACGACAGCGAACTGGAACGCGCGATCTTCGCGTTACCCCTCGAGGAGCCGCCGGCGGGCTTGCGTTCTTCGATTCTGCTCGCAACGGCATACCGTCCCGCGCCCGTCTTCTCGCTGTGGGATCTCGCCGCGCTCGGCGTTACCGGTGCGGTCGCGATTTGGCTGGTCGCTCTGCTCGTTCTCGGCGGCGGATCGCTCTTCGTTCACACGCTGGGTTTGATCGGTTCCTTTGCTTCGCGCTTCTTCTCGAACGCGACCACCCTCGCGTGGCTAGCCGCAGGCGGCGCGACGGCAATCTGGCTCTCGCTCTTTACCAGCCCGCAACCGGCCGGACTTCTGTCGAACAGGTCTCGACGAAGGGCTGAACGATAATCCCTATGCATGGACAAACGCCCACCCCTGGAGCGGCGCGCCTATAGGGTCCTCGTCGTCGAAGACGACGCAGCCATCAGTCGCGTCCTACAGCTAGAACTCGAGCACGAAGGCTACGAAGTAGACGTCGCTCGCGACGGTCTCGCCGGCCTCGAAAAAGCGCTCAAAGAACCCGACTTGGTGATTTTAGACCTGATGCTGCCACGCTTGGACGGCGTCGAAGTTTGCAAGCGCATACGCGCCAAGAGCAACGTACCGATCATTATGCTGACCGCGCGCGACCGCGTTCCCGATCGCGTCGCCGGTCTCGACGTCGGTGCCGACGATTATATTACCAAGCCCTTTGCTACTGAGGAGCTGCTCGCCCGCGTGCGGGCGCGCCTGCGCGAGCGCTCTCCGCAAGGCAACGTCATTGAATATCGCGACGTCGTCATGGATCGCGACCGCCACGAAGTGCATCGCGGCGGCAAGCAGATCCAGCTCACGGCCAAAGAGTACGCGCTACTCGAATACCTGTTGCTCCATCGCAACAAAGTGCACACGCGCGACGAGCTCTTCAACGGGGTCTGGGGCAGCGACTTCCTCGGCGATTCCAACCTCATCGACGTCTACATCCGCTACTTGCGCGGTAAAATAGACGACGGCTTCGATGATAAGCTCATCACGACGGTCCGGGGCGTCGGCTATACGATCAAGGACTGAGGCGGTTGGTTCGCGCGGAGCTTCGGATGCAGGTGGATCGAAGACGCTCGTCGCGGCACCTCCTGTTTTCGGCTTGGCAGCGATGTCGCTAAAGTGGAGGATTGCGCTCGGGTATTCGTTGCTGCTGATCGTGGCAATGACGGCGATGAGCGGGATCATCGTTTGGCGGTTTCAGCAGATTTTATACGATCAAGCGCGCACGAGCGTGAACGCGACGATGCGGCAGATCGTGCAGTTCGCGCAGCAGACGACTACGCCGTTCTCGATTGAAGATTCGTCGTCGGGATCGCTGCAGTTTTTGTTTAGCAGCAACAATCTGGCGACGTGGAATACGCCCAACAGTTTCGTCCAGGTCGACTCGCGCCAAGGTTATCCCTTGGCGAAGACGGCCAACCTCGGCTCGCTGACCATTCCGCCCAACTCCAATCTCTCTCCGGCGCACGACGTGGCGTTTCGCGAGTTAACGCTCGGCCCGCGGCGCTATCTGGTCGAAGATCGTTTCTTGCAGCAGGGTAAAGGCGCGGCGATCATTCACGTCGCCGAACCGCTCGACGCGTTGGAGCGCACCTTCTCGCTGGCAAAGGAAGCCATCGCAGTCGTACTGGGGGCGACGGCCGTCGCGGTGGTGCTGCTGTCCATCGTGCTCGCCGCGCAGGCGACGACGCCGATCAACGAGCTGTCGCGCGAGATGCGGGAGATCAGCTCGTTCGATGCTCCGCTCCCCACGCCGCCCAGGCTGCGCCGCCGCGACGAGATCGGACGCCTGGCGGAGAGCTTCAACGATCTGCTGGCTCGTCTTACCGAAGCTTTTGCCCGGGAACGCCAGTTTATCTCCGATGCTTCACACGAGCTCAAAACGCCCTTGACTTCCATCAACGCCAACGCGCAGATGCTGCTGCGCTGGGGCGATCGTAACGAATCTGTGCGCAAGGAGAGTCTGGAGACCATCGTTCGCGAGAGCGCCGACCTCGCCGGCATGGTCAACGGCATGTTGACGCTGGCCAAGGCCGACCGCGGCGACCAGATTCCCAAGGAGCCGTGTTCGTTGGCGCAGATTGCCAGTGAGGTGACGCAGAACGCCGCGCCGCGCGCCGCCGAAAAGCACCTCGAACTACGATTTCACCACAATGGCACGCCGCTGGTCTACGGCGATCCCAACCTGCTGCGGCAACTGGTCGGCAATCTGGTGGACAATGCCATCAAGTTCAGCGAGCAGGGGAGCGTCGACGTGGCAGTGAGCTCGGACCGGGAGTGGGCTTGGATCGACGTCACCGATAGCGGACCGGGGATACCCGAGGCGGAGCTGCCCCAGGTGTTCGAGCGCTTCTACCGCGCCGACAAGGCCCGGTCGCGCACCGTCCCGGGGACCGGCCTTGGCCTGGCCATCGTCCGTTCGATCGCCCGGGTCCATGGGGGAAAGGCGGAGGCGACGCGCGCCCCGCGCGGCGGCGCCCGTTTCAGCGTTTTCTTACCTCGCATCCAGCCTCCGTTCACCGATCTCTCATGATGGGGGCCGGCCGCTCCCGTACAATGTGATCGTGCGTGGGGGATGGGGGCGGGGAGCGACGGTCATGCTCCTCGCCTCGCTCTGTTCTCTGGTCTTCGTGGCGCCGGCGCGCGCCGACGATCAGTATGACGTTGGCATGTCGCCGGTCCTCAACGTCCGCATCGCCCGCGGAAGGCTGACGATCCAGACCTGGGACCGTCCGCAGATCATGATCTCTTCCAACCAGCCCCTAGACGTCCGCCAGGTGCCCCCAGAGCAAGTCGACTCGCGCATTCCCCGGCAGCTGCAGTTCAAGTCGCAGCGGCTGGAAACGGAGCACGGCATCGTAGAACTGCCGGCGGAGTCGTTCGTCGTTCCCGATTTGAGCGGCGGTAACCACCAGGCGCTCGTCGCTTCCGGGCGCGGTCAGGTGACGATCACCATTCCGCGCACGACGGCAATGGTAATCGCACACGTACGTGCCGGCAATCTCAGCCTGCAGAACTATCGCGGCGTCTTCGTCTTGCGCGGCCGCTCGGCGGACATCGCCCTCGATAACGTCGGCGGCACCGGATACGTCGAATCCCTGCGCGGGCGCGTCGAGTCGACGAACTCTTCGTTCGACCGGCTGCGCGTGCGCACCGCGACCGGCAACATGCTTTTCCGCGGCTGCTCGTCGCAGCAAATTCAAGCCAGCAGCACCTACGGTTCGATCGTTTACGATAACGGCGACTTCCAGGCGGGGCTCGCGCGCTTTGAATCCGATCACGGCAACGTCGCGCTCGGCGTACGCGGCAGTGCGCAGATCGGCGCGCACAGCGGCTCGGGCCACGTCGTATCGAACTTCCAGGACGACGCGCTCGTCCAGGGCAACCCGGAGACGAAACAGGCTACGGTCGGCGGCGGTGGTCCGGTCGTCACCGCGACCTCAAAGAACGGCTCGGTCTACCTCTACAGCGGATCGATGGAAGCCCAGCCACAGGTGCGCCAAGAGCTCAGCGGCAGCATGCGCCTGCCCATGGAAACGTTTCCGGCGCCGCGCCGCCGTCAGCAGCAGGCTCCGCCGCCGCCCGCGTAGGCGATAAGCGTCTCCAAATCCAGCGTTAGGCCGTCGTACGCCGCGATCGCGCGCAGTCCCAGTTCGTCCTCGAGTTCCGCCGCCAGCCGCGGTGGATCGGCTTCCAGCATCTTCGTGCCGAAGTGCGCGAAGACCGCGAGCTTCGGACGAACCTCGGAAATGACGCGTTTTGCATCCGACCAAGTCAAGTGATCGGCATCGATGTCGTCGCGATAGCGTAAGACGTTGATGACGAGCACGTCGGGGCGGTGGGCCGCGTAATCGGCGGCCAAGCCTTCGAAAAAGCGGCCGCAGGGAAGATATGCCACGCGTAGGCCGTCGTGCACGAAGTGCAGGCCGTGCGTCGCCACGGCGTGTACGTGCGCCATCGACGTATACATCTCCACGTCGCCGATGCGGTACGGCCCGCTGCTGGGCTCCAGTCGCTCGATGCGCTCGACGAAACGCCGCGCGTAGGGCAGCACGACGGGGTCGCTGTCGAACGCGTCGGCGGGAGCGAACACCGCGCCGCGCCGGCGAAAGCCGCCCGACGTCATCGCTTCGATCAGCGCGTTGACGTCGGCCGAATGATCGAGATGCTTGTGCGACAAGACGATCGCATCGAGATCGCGGGGATTGCAGGGCGGCACGTGCGACAGCGCACGAACGAGGGCGCCCGGGCCGGGATCGACGTGAATCCGTATCTCGCCGAAACGCAGCCACATGCCGCCGGAAGAGCGCAGCTGGCGCGCCACGACGAAGCGCGCACCGCCGCTTCCGAGGAAGAGAATCGACGAATTCAACTCAGGACCGGAAGCTGTACGAACTCGCCGCCTAGCAGCGGCGCGGAGGGACGCCCGAGCCAACGTTCCAGCACGGTGGCGTAGACGCCGCGAAAATCGGTCGTGAAGCGCACGTTGCCCATGTTCGTCGCGCCGAGATCCGGCGCCCGACCGTAAATCCCGCCTTTGACGCCGCCGCCGATCATGAAAAGGGGTGACGCCTCGCCGTGATCGGTCCCGCGGCTGCCGTTCTCCTCGATGCGGCGGCCGAACTCGCTGAACGTCACCGTCAGGACGCGGCGATCGTTGCCGTGCGCGGCGAGATCTTCGTAAAACGCGGCGATCGCGTTGGAAAATTCGGTCAGCAGTCGGTTTTGCGTCACTTTTTGACTGACGTGCGTATCGAACGAGCCGTGCTCGACGTAAATCGCCTTGGTTCCCAAGCGACTTCCGACGATTTGCGCCGCCAGCGCCAAGCTGCGGCCAAGACTCGTTGCCGGATACGATGCCTTAGTAACGTATCCCGAGACCAGTCTCGGCAGTTCTTCCGAGCTGCGTTGGGCGTCGGCCTCGATCTCCATGACGTGCGCCAGGTAGGGCGAGTCGAACGGCAATCGACCGTCGCGTGCCTGTTGCGCGAAGGCGCGCCGCGCCGTCGCGTTTCCGTCGGCGATCATCGCGTACTCTTGCAGGCCCGGAATTGCCGGAACGTCTGTACGATTGGAAACCATCGCTTCGGGGAGCACCTTCGAGACGGCGACGCCTTTGAAGAGATTGGCAGGCGGGAGCCCGGCATCGTCGAGATAGCGGCCCAGCCATCCGGTGTGTTCGTAGCGGTCCGGCGCGGCGGTCTGCCAGATTTCGGTAGAGCGAAAGTGCGAATGGTCGGGGTTGGGATAACCCACGCTCTGTACGATCGCGACCGTGCCTCTATCGTAGAGAGCTTTGAACGATCGCATCCCGGGATTGAGGCCGACGTGCGCGTCGATGGCGAGCACGTCGTGGCGGTCGATCGCCAATCCGGGGCGCATCTGGTAGTAGCGATCGTCCCCGTGCGGCACGACGCAGTTGAGCCCGTCATTGCCTCCGTGCAGATTGACGAGCACCAAACAACGATCGGTACTGCCTGGCAGCCCCGGCAGGGGCGTCTGCGCCAGCGCGCGGGCAAAAACGTGATCCGGATTGGCCGCCACGGCCAATCCGGAAGCCGTCGCTAGCAAAAAGTTGCGTCGTTGCATCAGTTCAACTGATACGCGGGCGTCGCCATCGCCAGATAGGCGGCGCCGCGCAGGCGTTGGTCGTAGTTTTCAACTGAGAGCGCCGCCAGCGCCGCACTACCCGCACCGCCGAGATACCCCTGAAGCTCGAACAGCGAGGCCGGCGCCGCGTCGTCCTGCAGAATCGTTTGAGCGAGCCGCTTCGAGACGTCTTGCGGCGTCATCGGCAGTCCGTGCAGCCACGCCGACGCCGAAAGGCCCTGCGCGCCGAGCACGCGGGTGAGGAAGTTCTGGCGCGCAATCATCGTCCCGCTGGTCAGCCAGTTCTGACCGCCCGGCCAGCCGGCGACGCTGGGAGGAAAGAACAGACGTTGTCCCATCTGGGCCAGCGCCGGCAAGACGCCCGCGTCGATCTTGGAAAGGCCGAGCACTTTATACGTACCGACGACAAACTCAACCGGGCTCTTGACGAGCGCGCGATAGGCGCGCGCGCTATAAAACACGTCGCTCTGGAGAATAGCCCCAACTACTGGGCGCAGTTCGAAATCGCGCGCCCGCAACATCGTTGCCACTGCTTCGACGAGCTGCGGCTCGGGATCGTTATAAACGAACCAGTTCAATAGGCTCGTGGCAAAGAAGCGCGCGCACTGTGGCTGGGCGAAGATGATGTTGACGACGTCGTCGCCGTTGAAGTTACCGGTACGTCCCAAAAAGCGCTTGCTGCCGCCGTCGTGCAGCCCCGGATCGAACTGCGCGCTCGCGCTGCGCCGGTCGACGTGCCATCCCGTCCAGGCGCGCGCCGACTCGCGCACGTCCTGTTCGGTGAAGTTGCCCAAGCCGAGCGTAAAGAGCTCCATGAGCTCTCGCGCAAAGTTTTCGTTGGGATGTGCGGCGACGTTGGCGCCCCCATTCAAATAGATCAGCATCGCCGGATCTTTGGAGACCGCCCGCGTCAGCTCGCGCAGATTCCCTAGGGCGTAGCTTCGGAAGAGCGCGTTCTGCTGGTAGGTGATGCGCGGAAAACGCGGAGTAGCGCGCGAGGTAAAGTGTCCGTGAAAGTAGAGCGTAAGCTTTTCGCGCAACGGTGCCCGCGATGAGAGCATCTCGTTGAGCCACCACAACTGCAGATCGTCGCGCGCGTCGCCGGCGTCGCGGCGGACCAGCGGAGCCCGCGCGTTCACCAGGTCGGGCGGCGGGTTGGGCCGCGCCTTGGCATCGAGCAGCGCGCTCACCGCCTCGCCGGCATGCATGGCGCCGTAGCGCCGCACGTCTTCGGCGCTGCCGCCGAAACCGGCACGCCGGAGCAGGTGTGCGGCAGCGCGGCTGCCGAGCCGTTCGGAGTGGGGCTGGAGCGCCGTCGATGGATCGAGCGGACCTTGCGGGCGAAGAATGCCGCCGACGTCGACCTGAGCCTGTGCGGCCATCACTCCCTACCTACGCGCCGCCGGGGCGAAGGCCCTCGGCACGATGCGGACCTTTAACCGGGCTCTAAGCGCGAGGCGCCGAATGCCGCCGCGATGGCGCTGTTGGAATCGCGATTGGACCGGCATTCGAAGAGTTTTGCAACGAATGCCCAGCGGATGGAGCGGCTCGTCGGCGAGCTGCGCGAGCGGCTAATCTCGGTGCGGGCAGGCGGCGGCCGGGACGCCATCGAGAAACACCGGCGGCGCAACAAGATGACCGCACGCGAGCGCGTCGAGCGTCTCGTCGATCCGGGTTCCGGCTTTCTCGAGCTCTCCCCGCTGGCGGCCTTCGACATGTACGACAACGGCTCGCCCTCAGCTGGAATTCTCACCGGCATCGGCATCGTCCAAGGACAGCACTGCGTCGTCGTCGCCAACGACGCAACCGTCAAAGGCGGCACCTACTATCCGATGACGGTAAAGAAGCATCTGCGCGCGCAAGAGATCGCCGAGCAGAATCATCTGCCCTGCATCTACTTGGTCGATTCGGGCGGCGCGTTCTTGCCGTTGCAAGCCGACGTCTTTCCCGACCGGGAGCACTTCGGGCGCATCTTTTACAACCAAGCCCGTATGTCCGGCAAGCGCATCGCGCAAATCGCCGCGGTAATGGGCTCGTGCACCGCGGGCGGCGCGTACGTGCCGGCAATGAGCGACGAAACGGTGATCGTCAAGGACCTAGGCACGATCTTCTTGGGCGGACCGCCGCTGGTCAAGGCAGCAACCGGCGAGGTCGTGACCGCCGAAGAGCTCGGCGGCGCCGACGTCCACACCCGCATCTCAGGCGTCGCCGATCACTTCGCGGCCGACGACGCGCAAGCCATCGGCATCGTGCGCGAGATCGTAAGCAACCTGCATCTCGAGCTGCCGCAGCAGTGGGACCGCAGCGACCCGCAGCCGCCTAAATACGAGCCGCGCGAAATCTACGGGATCATTCCGGCCGACAGCCGCACCGGCTACGACGTGCGCGAAGTCGTCGCGCGCTTGATCGACGCGTCGGAGTTTCACGAGTTTAAGTCGCGCTACGGCACCACGCTCGTCTGCGGCTTCGCGCGCATCGAGGGACACCCGATCGGCATCCTCGCCAACAATGGAATTCTCTTTAGCGAGAGCGCCCTAAAAGGCGCGCACTTCATCGAGCTCTGCGCGCAGCGCGGTACGCCGCTCCTCTTCCTGCAGAACATCACCGGCTTCATGGTCGGCAAGGAGTACGAGAATCGCGGCATCGCCAAGGACGGCGCGAAGCTCGTGACCGCCGTCGCCTGCGCCGAAGTGCCGAAGTTCACGGTCGTCATCGGGGGAAGCTTCGGTGCCGGAAACTACGGGATGTGCGGCCGCGCCTACGCACCGCGCCAACTCTGGATGTGGCCCAACGCGCGCATCAGCGTGATGGGCGGTCCGCAGGCCGCCAGCGTCCTGTCAACCGTTAAAGGCGAGATGACGCCGCAAGAAAAAACCGCCTTCGAGGCGCCGATTCTCGAGAAATACGAGCATGAGGGGAGTCCCTACTATTCGACGGCTCGGCTGTGGGACGACGGCATCATCGATCCGCTCGACACGCGGCACGTCATCGCCATGGGGCTCGATGCAGCCGCGCACGCACCGCAACCGCGCACCCAGTTCGGCGTCTTTCGGATGTAGCCGCTTTAACGTCCGGCGGTCCCTCCTCCTCCGACCTTGAAGTAGTTCGGCGTCTCGCTCCACTTGCCGTGGCGATAACTCAGCACTGCCGTCGCCTTGGATTTGGTCGGACAGCAGAGCGGCGCGTTGGTCGCGTAATACGGTCCGGTCAGGTCGATCGCGGCGCCGTCCGATTGGTTGACGATGCTCGCGCTCAGCTCGCACGGGTTCGTCACGGTGACTGCCGGAGCGGCGCGTCCGGCCGTACCGGCGGTAAAGATGGTAACCGTCGCCGAACCGCAGTCGGCCGCCATCGCATGTGACGAAACGACGAGCTGCTCGTAGTGCTTGCGCATCAGCTGCGCTGCTCCGACGATCTTGAGGTCTTGCACCGGGAACCACATCTTTGCTCCGGTGGCTTGAACGACGCGTTCCAGCGGGCCGCCGTTGCGGGGCGATTGATAGCGTATTCGGTACGCGCCCGCGCGCGGCGCATAGATCGAGAGATACCACTGATAAAAGTCGCGGCCGTTGCCGCTGCCGACGAGCTTTTTGCTCGCCACGGCTTGCCAGCGGTCGTGAGCGAGACCATCCAGCGCGACGAGCTGCCGAGCGACGACCCTGCCGGGAGCTACCGGAACGAAGGTCAGCGTGGTCTGAGCCGCTGCGGGGGTGCTTAGCAAAAACGCGATGATGACGGTGCGAGCGATCATAGCGCTTACTTTCGCCGCAAGCACGTCGATCACTCGAACGGCATACCTGCCTCGTTCCTTCTTGTCGCAAGCTCGACGCGAGGGATGGAACGTGGCTGGGGCGCTTCGATGGTGTCGACTGCGGAATTGATACCCCACGCAGCTCCGGGTTCGATTCCCGGGCGCTCCAGCCGCGACGGCAACCGCTGTTGCGAAGCGGTTAGAAGTGTGCTACCGTCGGGGGTGCGTGGGGTATCAAACCGACGGGCACATCGAAACGCGCGAGGCGCTGCAGCAATGCGGCGCCTCGTTTTTCAACCTGATCTGCAGTTACGGTCGGTAGCCGCTCGGCGGAATTTCCGATGGCAGCTGCGCCAGCCCGAACGTCGGCGGCGGAGTGCGCACGATGCCCTGGATCATGTCGCCCCAAGCCTGAGTTAGAATCGGCAGCAGCGTGGCGACGCGATGCGTCCCTTGATGTTGAGAGTAGTACGACACGTCGACGCCGACCGACGCAAGATAGTTGGCCGTAGAGGTCGGCCATTGCGTCGGGACGTTGTCGTCGGCGCTACCGGTAAGAACGTAGAAGCGCGACGTACGCATCCGGCTGACGAGGCGCTGCGCGTCCTCGCCCCACAGCGCTCCTGCGATGCACATCACCGCAGACCATCGGTCGGGGTGAACCGGCGCGATCTCGAAGACCGAGAAAGCGCCCATGGAATAGCCGGCCAGATATCGCTTGCGAGGATCGACGTTAAAGGCCGCGGTTGCCGCATCGAGCGCATCGTACACATCGCTCTCCGCTCCGCGAAAATCGTAATAGCCGCGCCCCCACGGCGCGACGACGACCGTCGAGTTCGTATCGGAAAGCTGAGCGATGTAGAACGGCGCCACCAGCTGGGTCTCGGCTTGCAGACGCCCGTGGAGAAAGACGAGCAACGAAACCGGGTGGTCCGGCGAGTACGAGGGTGGAACGTAGACCGACGCCGGCTGCATCGTGCCGTCACGCGAAGAGCGCACCAGCGTCTCGCCCCAACCGCGAACCCCGGCCATCGAAACATACCGGCGCGCCAGCAGCTGGTTCGCGAGGCTGAGATCCATCGTTGCAAAGCGCTGCGTGGTTTCGAGCCATTGCGCCGCGCTGAAGCCGCGACCGGCGGTGCGATCGTCGAGCATGTCGGCATCGTCGCGCAGCCGTTCGTAGTAGTCGAAAGCGGTGTCGCGCCCCGTGACCGCTGCAATGCCGCCGATTCCGGACAGATAGGCCGCTGCCGTTTGGCGAAGCTGCGTCTGCAAGCTGCTTTGGCTGCTGCCGAGCAGCAGCGTGGCGGCGACGGCAAGAAGCGCGCCGTTTAGATACCGGCGTACCATTCGTAGCCTCGATCCTCCCAATACCCGCCGCCGCCGGCATAAATCGTCGCGAGCGTTCCGACGACTTCGATGCGAGCGATCCACTTGGCGCTCTTATAGCCGAGCTGCGTGGGCACGCGCAGGCGAACCGGCGCACCATGGTCTGGATCGAGCGGGGAGTCGTTAAGGCGCAGCGCCAGCACCGCCTGCGGGTGACGAGCCTGATGCAAGTCGAGACTTTCGTAGTAGAGATTTCCCGAGCCGTCGTCGTCCATGCAGCGAAAAATTACGTAACGCGCATCGCCGCGTGGCTCGACGGCATCGAGCACGGCCGCCAGCGAAACGCCGCTCCATTTGCCGATGGCGCTCCAGCCCTCGACGCAATCGTGGCGCGTGATCTGCGTTTGCTGCGGCATCGCTTGCAGCTCGGCTAACGAAAACGCGCGACGGCGCTCGACCGCGCCGTCGACGACGAGGCGATAGCTCGCGTAGTTGTCCGCTACCAGATCCATGTAATGCCGGTCCGATGGAGTAGCGAATCCGTTGACCCGAAAGTGACGGTCGACGTCGGCCTCGCGGTACTCGCGCGCCAGGCCCCGCGTGCCGATAATCCGGTGGTTGAGCGGTTCGGCGGCCGCTAGAATGCGCCTGATGGTCTCGTTTTGGTTCAAAGCGGAGCTCACCGGTCCGCAGCCGGCCACGGCCAATGCGGTCGTGGCCAAAAAGAGCCGGCGCTTCATTGCACCCGGTACCAGCCGGTAATCATCGAACGCATTTGGTTGACTACGCCTTGCGTGGCAACCTGAAACGTGTGAATCGCGAAGAAGCCCAAGAGCAAGAGCATGCCGGCAAAATGCCAGAGCCGGGCGAACTGGCGCCCGCCAAGCACCACGGTAAGCGGATTAGCGATCGCGTCGATTCCCGGCGAGAGCGCCAGACCCGTCAGCACGACCAACGGCGCGATGACAAACCCGACGGCGGTGTAGGACGCCTTTTGCAGCGGGTTATAGATGCCGTGCGGCGGCGGGTCCTTACGCAGCTTCAAATAGTACGCTTGCATCGGCCAGAGCTTGGGCAGGTCGGCCGGGCGCAGAATCATTTCCTTCAAGTTACCTTTGACTGCGGTGGAAATGAGCCACGCCAGCCAACAGATCGCGGCGACCCAGGCAAAGAAAAAGTGCCAGCGCCGTCCTCCGGCGAGATCTTGATAACCCGGTATCGTCAGCCACCCGCCGAAGGCGTGGGCGCCGCGAGCGCCGAGCCCGTCGCCGGTCCAGCCCAACCACCCCGTGGTCACGAACGTGTGCCCAAAGAGGGTCGTGGTCCCTACACCCTGCGCCGGGGACGTAATCGCCACGACGCGGCGCGAGGGGTCGCTCTTGTCGGAGGCGTCGAGGTTAGGCGAGGCGTTAAAAATTTGCAGCCCGCTTCCCACCAGCACGAAAAAGCCGAGCACCCAAAGCCAGTGGCTCACGCGCGTCAGCACCGCGTAGCGATAGACCAGGCGCGGCGTTCCGCTCTCCATATCAGCAGTATAACGCTTGCGAGGCCCGCTCGGATGATGCCTCGAACGGGCCGGAGATGGCTGAGAGCGTCAAGCTTACGGTAGACGGGGGTATCGCGCGCGTCGTCCTGGCTCGTCCCGAGGTGCGCAATGCGTTCAACGCCGAGGTGATCGAGCGGCTGCACGATACGTTCGTACGCATTACCGCCGCCGACGACGTGCGGGCCGTCGTGCTGGCCGGCGAAGGCAAGGTCTTCTGCGGCGGCGCCGATATCAACTGGATGCGCGCCTCGCTCGATTTGACGTTTGAATCCAACGTCGCCGACGCCGAGCGTATGAGCGATATGTTCCGCGCCATCGACAACTGTCCCAAACCGGTCATCGCCAAAATTCACGGCGCCGCGCTCGGCGGAGGGTCGGGTTTGGCTGCGGTATGCGATATCGCCGTCGCCGCCGACGACGCGGTCTTCGGCTTCACCGAAGTCAAGCTCGGCATTATACCGGCCGTCATCTCACCGTTCGTACTGGCGAAGATCGGCGCGTCGCAGGCGCGTGCACTCTTCCTCACCGGCGAGCGTTTCGACGCCGCGCGCGCTAAGGAAATCGGGCTCGTACACGAAGTCGTTCCTTCCGCCGATCTCGACGCCGCCGTCGGCCGATGCTTGGCGGAGATCTTCACCGCCGGCCCCGCCGCGATTGCCGCTGCCAAGCTTCTCGTGCGGCGCGTCCTCGACGGCTCGTACGACGAATCGCGCATCATCACGACCGAAGCGATCGCGCGGCAGCGGGCCGGCCTCGAAGGACAAGAGGGCCTGCGCGCGTTCTTAGAACAACGCCGCGCGTCGTTTGCCGAACCGCCCGCGCAATCGTGATCGCCGGCCGTGCCGCCGATTAAACGTCTGCTGATCGCCAACCGCGGAGAGATCGCGGTTCGCGTTGCGCGCGCTGCGCGCGAAATGGGCATCGTGCCGCTGGGCATTTATTCGGAAGCCGATCGCGACGCCTATCACTTGCGTTTTGTCGACGACGCGCGCTGCGTCGGGCCGGCCGAGGCCGCGGCATCGTACCTCAACGCCGATGCGATCGTCGCCGCGGCACGCGCCATGCAAGCCGATGCGGTGCATCCGGGCTACGGTTTTCTCTCCGAACGCGCGCCCTTCGCGCAAGCCGTTGGCGATGCCGGGATGATCTTCGTCGGTCCTTCCCCGCAAGCGATGGCAGCCATGGGAAGCAAGATCGAAGCGAAACGGCGGGCGCGGGCTTTTGACGTTCCAACCGTGCCCGGCTACGACGGCGACGATCAAACGCCGGCGGCGCTGCAGCAGCAGGCCGAACGCGTCGGCTTCCCTTTGCTCATCAAAGCCAGCGCAGGGGGCGGCGGCCGCGGAATGCGCGTCGTCGATTCGCCCGCGGCATTCGGGGAAGCGCTCGAAGCCGCAAGGCGCGAGGCGCGCGCCGCCTTCGGCGACGACGCCGTTCTGTTGGAACGCTACTTGCGCGATCCGCGTCATATCGAGTTTCAAATTCTTGCCGACCAGCACGGCACGACCATTCACTTGGGCGAGCGCGAGTGCTCGATTCAGCGGCGCCACCAAAAGATCGTCGAGGAGGCGCCCTCGGTCGCACTTACGCCGGAGCTGCGCGCCGAAATGGGCGCCGCGGCAGTTCGTGCGGCCGAATCGGTCGGATACTCTAATGCCGGAACGTGCGAGTTTATGCTCGATAGCGGCGGTTCGTACTACTTCTTGGAGATGAACGCGCGCCTGCAAGTGGAGCATCCCGTCACCGAGCTCGTGTACGGCATCGACCTCGTGCAATGGCAGCTGCGCATCGCCGCCGGCGAGCCTTTGACGCTTTCGCAGACCGACGTGCGGCCACGCGGCTGGGCGATCGAAGCACGCATCTACGCCGAAGATCCGGCCAACGACATGCTTCCCTCGACCGGAGCGATCGCCAACTGGACGCCGCCTGAAGGGCCGGGCATACGCGTGGACGCCGGCGTAACTACCGGCAGCGTGGTGTCGCACTATTACGATCCGATGCTCGCCAAGCTCATCGTTTGGGGCGCCGATCGCCCCGCAGCCATTTCGCGCCTGCAGGGCGCGCTGGAAGACTTTTGCATCGACGGGGTTCGCACCAATCTGCCGCTGCTGCTATGGATCGCGCGCGACGAGCGATTCAGCCGCGGCGAGACCACGACGAGCTTCTTGAACGAGCTCGACGAGTCGATCTTTGCTGCAAGTGCTCCCCCCGAAGGTGCGGTGCTGCTTTGCGCTGCGGCATTGCTGGCCGACGGGCGCGCGCCGTGGCGAATCGGCGACGTTAGCGTGCCGTTGCGACTTCAGCACGAGCGGGGCATCGTTACGCTTACGGCCGATGCGGGAAGTGATGCCGCCGCGTGGCACCTCTCCGGCGACCTGAACGGCCGGCTGCACGGTCAACGGCGCGGCGACCTCGTGCATGCCGGCTTCGGCGGGCGCTCCTTCTCCGGCGCGGTCTCGTATGCCGGCGATCGCTTCATCGTGCATCTTGACGGCGGCGTTTGGCCGTTTGGTTTTGCCTCGCCGCCTTCGGCCGCCGGCGCAAGCGCCGCGCACGATGGCGCGACTGCGGCACACGTCACCGCACCAATGCCCGGCAAAATCATTAAGGTTGCCGTGCGCGACGGCGACGAGGTTGAGGAGCACGCACTCCTCGCCGTTTTGGAGGCGATGAAGATGGAGCACCGCATCGAGGCTTCGGCCGCGGCCACCGTCAAGGCCGTACTGGTCGAAGAGGGCCAGATCGTCACCGCCGGTACCCCGCTGGTGGAACTCGCGTGAGCAAACCGGTGTCGTAAGCCATGATTCCGAAATCAGTGACGATATTCGAGATGGGTGCGCGCGATGGGCTCCAAAACGAGAGCGCCGTAATCTCGACAGACGATAAGGTTCGCTACATCGATTTGCTCTCGGAAACGGGGTTGAGGTGGATCGAGGCGACGTCGTTCGTTAGCCCTAAGGCGATTCCGCAGCTTGCCGATGCGGCAGAAGTCTTCGCGCGCATCCACAGGTCGCCTGGCGTGCGGTACCCCGTGCTGGTTCCAAATATCAAGGGTTACGACCGCGCCAAAGCCGCCGGCGCCGATGCAATCGCGGTATTCACCGCCGCCTCGGAACGTTTCACCAAACGCAACATCAATATGACGATCGACGAGTCGCTGGCGACGTTCGCCGAGGTCGTCGCCGCGGCTAAGCGCGACCGCATGTGGGTGCGCGGCTATGTCTCGACCGCCTTCGGCTCGCCCTTCGGAGACGAGGTAACGCCGCAGACGGTCCTCGACGTCAGCGTGAAACTGATGGCGATGGGCTGCGACGAGCTTTCGATCGGCGATACGATCGGCGTCGGCGTCCCGAGTCAGGTCGACGCGTTGATCCCGATGCTCGCGCGCGCGATTCCGCTGGAATCGATAGCGCTGCACTTTCACGATACGCGCGGCACGGCGCTGGCGAATGTCTACGCCGGGCTGCAGCAGGGGATTTCGAAGTTCGACGCCTCGTCCGGAGGGCTGGGCGGCTGTCCGTACGCGCCCGGCGCGACCGGGAACGTCGGCACGGAAGACGTGCTCTATATGCTGCACAAAATGGGAATCGCGACCGGCGTCGATCTCGCTAAGGTGCGCGCTGCATCACGATTTATTGCAGGCGTCGTCGATCATGCGCTGACGAGCAAAGCATATCAGGCAATGGAGGCGGCTGCGGCCTTACCGTAGTGTCGGTTAGCGCAGTGCGACCGGGATGACGAAGCGGGTCGCGGTGTGCGTTTCGGTATAAGCGCTGATTTTATTGTCGACGAAGCCGGCGGCGATGCCGGCTTCCCGCACTTGGGCATCGGCCGGCGACGCGCCACGACCCTTGGGATGAAAGACCCACAGAAATCCGCTGCTCTTGAGGTGCGGCCGCACGCGCGCAATTCGGGCTAAGTCCCCAACCGAATCGATGCGCAGGAAGATCACGTCGTACTGCGTGCGCAATGCCTGCGAGGCGCCTTTTGCCAGCCGCTCGTTGAGAGCGACGGTGAAATCTTCGTCGTGACCGCCCACCAGCGCGACGTGATGGCCGGCCAGGATGCCGAGCTTCTCGAAGAGGGAGCGTCCGGAGTAATCGCGTTCTTGCCGTTTCATTCGAAGTGCAGGCTCGTGGGCTTGGGTCCGATTTCGGTATAGGCCATCGGGCGATCCCACCAATCGTGCCGGCGCGCGCGTAAGCGCGCCTGGCTGGGCGGCGGCGGTACCTCGAGCTCGAGGGCGCGAGCGTAGGCGGTGAGGTAACGGTCTATCATTCGTTCCAAACTGAACTTGTCTTCGACGTGGCTTCGACAAGCTCGGCGGTCGAGCCCGGCCAGCCGCCCAGCCTTCTCCACCGCGTCGTTGACGCTATCGCAAAGGAAGCCCGTTACGCCGTCGACGACGATCTCCGGGACCGAGCCCATGTTCGCACCCAGCACCGGCGTGCCGCAGACCATCGCCTCGATCGTCGTTAGTCCGAAACGCTCGGGGCGCGTCGTCATATGCACCAGCCCTAAAGCGTTAACCAGCAGCTCGTTGCGCGCCTCGCGCTCGACCGCGCCGAGGAACTGCACGCGGTCGCCGTCGATATGCGGTTCGACCTGCTCGCGAAAGTAGGTTTCGTCTTGCGGAATCGCCGCGATCTTGAGGCGTATGCCCGCGCGCTTCGCAATTTCTATCGCGAGATGCGTCCCCTTCTCCGGATGGAACCGTCCCAAAAAGCATAGGTACTCGCCCGGCCGGTCGCTGAAGGGGAACTGCGCCGGATCGATCCCGTTGTACGTAGTGGCAAGATACTCGAGGCCGGGATCGCGGTCGGCGTTAGAGATCGAACAGTAGAAACTCCGTTCGGCACCGGCGTAATACGCCGCGAGGATTTGCGGCGACGAGAAACCGTGCACGGTCGTCACCATCGGGGGCGCCTGCGTCGCCAGCGCGTAGGTCAGCGGACGCCAATCGAAATGATTGTTGATGAGGTCGAAATCGCGTGCGCGGCGGAAGAGCTCGGCGACGTGCAGCGCGCCGAAGACGTCGGCGTTCAGCGCCCTGTCCTCATTAAGCCCCACCGGAACGACCGATACCAGCTTGCCGTCGAAATGGGAATCGCCGGTGGCAAAGAGCGTTACGTCCAGGCCCCGCCGGCGCATTCCGTCGGCGACGTTGAAGGCCATCTGCTCCCACGGTCCATAACCGGCCGGCGGCGCGGGCCACGAGATCGCGCCGAGTACGGCGAGCCGCAGCCCCCGCAAATCGGTCACAACGCTACCGGGAACGACGGAGATCGTCGTCGTTAACGTCGCGCTGTCCCATGTTCCCCAAGCCCATTGCCCTCTACTGGATGGCGCCGTTCTTGAACACCAGCTGCGGTTCGCGCAGCGCCCGCACGTCTTCGCCGGCATCGCGCGAGAGCAACAGCAAATCGGCCGGCTCCCCGACGGCCAGCAAGCCGTTATGCAGCCCGATGAGCTCGGCCGCGACGTTCGTAGCGGCATGCAATGCTTGCTGCGGCGTCATGCCGAGCATCGCCCACATCAACTCGACCTCTTGCGCGTAATCCTCGTGATAGTTGTACGGCGTGCCGGCATCGGATCCGCCCGCAAAGCGCACACCGCCGTCGAAGGCGCGGCGCAGATTCGCCAGCATGACTTCGGTGAGGCCGCGCGCCTTATCGATAATGTACTTCGGTTGCTGGCCGTCTTCGAGATGCGCCAGAATGCAGGTCGGCGCGCTGAGCGTCGGCACTAAGAAGACGCCGCGTCGTTTCATGATGTCGATGCACTCGTCGTCGAGCATCGTTCCATGTTCGATCGAGTCGATGCCCGCGTTGAGCGCATTTTTGATGCCTCTCGTGCCGATGGCGTGCGCGGCGACCCGCAATCCATGCGAATGGGCTTCGTCGATCGCAGCTGCCAGTTCGTCGGGCGTCAGCTGGGCGTTACCGGGAACCGCACCTTTGGTGAGCACGCCGCCGGTCGCGATGAGCTTGATGCAGTCGGCACCGGCCCACATCTGCTCGCGTACCGCCTTGCGCGCGTCCCACGGCGAATCCACCGCCCGTCCGATCGGCCAGCCGTGGCCCCCGGTCATGCAGAGCGCGGCGCCCGCGGTGCGCATGCGCGGCCCGGGAATTCGTCCTTCTTCGATGGCTTCGCGAACGTCGGGCGCAATTTTGTTCGAGCTGCCGACGTCGCGAATCGTCGTTACGCCGGCTTTGACCGACTTCCGCGCGTTGGCCACGGCGCGCAGCAAACGCTGGTTGGGCGTGGTGGAGGCAATCATCCCCATCAGGTCCGGCTCGCCGCTTCCCTCGACGTGTGCGTGTGCGTTGACCAGCCCCGGCGTGATGCAAGCCGCTTCCAGATCGCACTCTCCGCCGGCAGCGCGAAGCTCGGAAATACGCCCGTCGGCGATTATCACGTCGACGTTCTGCTTCGGCGGCTCCAGCGTGCCATCGTAAAGGATTCCCGCGCGTACGATCATCGGGCCAGTAGTTGGAACAAAGGTAAGGCCGGCCCTTTCGGGTTGCTTCCCTTAGCGGAAAGTGAAGTTCGTCAGGCCGCTGATTCCGTTGAGCACGAGCTGTACGGCGATGGCGGCTACGATGATGCCGACGATGCGGCCGACGGCGTCGATTCCGGTCTTGCCGAAGATTTTGACCAACTGCTGCGCGCCGCGCATCGAAATATAGGTTATGCCGACGACGACCAGCGCTACGGAGAGAAAGATCCCTCCATTGAGAAAGTGGTGCGTGTCGGTGGGATTGACCAGCGCGACGCTGGCCGTCAGCGCGCCCGGCCCGGTGATGATCGGAATGGCGAGCGGAAAAACCGAGGGATCGGTCAGAGGCCCGTCGCTGGCCTTGGCGCTGTCGGCCGTCTCGCGATCGGTCTTCTCGGCGAAGACCATGTCGAAGCCGACCTTGAGCAGCAGCAACCCGCCGGCGATCTTGAACGCGCCGATCTTAACCCCGAGCGCACCGAGCAGCGCTTCGCCGGCAAAGGCAAAGCAGATGAGCGCAATCGCGGCAACGATGCTGGCGCGCTTGGCAATCGCCGCCTGAGCTTGAGGCGTACGTCCTTCCGTCAGCGTGGCAAAGGCGGCTGCGGCCTCGACCGGATTGAGCATCGCCAGCAGCGTTACGAAGACGTAAAGGATCTCGTCCAGATAGGGACTCATGCGGCCGACCAGTGTAGTTTAGCGTGCGCCGCCCGCGCTCGCGCAATGGCGTCGTCGCCGACCGGGCCGTCCACAAGCATCGTGAAGTGTCCCATCTTACGCCGCTCCACGGCGTGGCGCTTACCGTAGACGTGTAAAACGATCGCCGGGTCGCTCAATAACTCTGCGACCCCGTCGAGGTGATCGCCGGTGCCGTCGCCGAGGATGTTGAGCATGACGGCATTGGCCAACAGTCGAGGCGGGGAGAGCGGCAAGCTGCAAATGGCGCGCACGTGCTGTTCGTACTGCGAGCATGGCGTGACGTCGATGGTGTAATGTCCGCTGTTGTGTGGACGCGGCGCGATTTCGTTGACCAGCAGCTCGCCCTCGGTGGAGAGAAAGAACTCGACGCAATAGGTTCCGACGATTTCCAAACGATGCCCGACGGTCGCAGCCATGCGCTCCGCCAGTTGCGCCGTCGGTTCATCGACCCGGGCCGGAGCGACGGTCATCGCCAAAATGCCGCGGTCGTGCGTGTTCTCAGCAACCGGATAGGCGACGATCTCGTCGCGCGCGTTGCGCGTAGAGATTACGCTGAGCTCGCACGCCAGATCGACGCGCCGCTCCCAGATCAACTCCGCGCCTTTCGCCGCCGTCAGCGCGGCGCGCGCCTCGGCGAGAGACGAGGCCGGCCACTGACCCTTGCCGTCGTAACCCCCGGCGGCGGTCTTGAGGATCGCCGGGAAGCCGATCCGCTCGGCCGCCGCTTCGAGCTCTTTGAGACTAGCGACGCGCGCGAAATCCGTCGTCGCCAGGCCGGCGTCGCGCAGAAACTCCTTTTCGCGCAGACGGTTCTGGGTCACGAGGAGCACGCTGCTGGATGGCGCAACGCGATGCGAGAGCCGCTCGAGATGCCGCACCGAGGCAATGTCGATGTTTTCGAACTCGTAGGTGATGACGTCGCTGCGCCGGCCGAGCTCCTCGATGGCTCGTAAGTCGCCGTAAGGCGCGACTATCTGCTCGTCGGCGATCTGCCCGCAAGGCGAATGCTCCTGCGGATCGAGCGTGATCACGTGATAGCCCATACGCTTGGCGTCGAGCGCAAACATGCGGCCCAGCTGGCCGCCGCCGATGACCCCGATCGTCTCGATGCGTTTCAATCCAGAACGCTGGAGGCGGCTGCGTCGTGCATGCGCGTCATATAGGCGGCAAGCCGCTCGGCAACACCGGAATCTTGGAGCGCAACGATGCGCGCGGCAAAGAGCGCTGCGTTGACTGCCCCGCCGATCGCCATCGTCGCAACCGGGACACCGGGCGGCATTTGCACGATGGAGAGCAGCGAATCGAGCCCGCTTGCCTTTGAGTTGACCGGCACGCCGATCACCGGAACGAGCGTCTTCGCGGCCGTCATGCCGGGCAGGTGTGCGGCACCGCCGGCACCGGCGATAATCGCAACGAGACCCCGGCCGGCCGCCGAAGACGCATACTCGAACATCTCGTCCGGCATGCGGTGCGCGGAAACGATGCGCACCTCACATGGAATCTGCAGTTCGGCGAGCGTATCGCGCGCGGGCGACATCGTCTCCCAATCGGAGCGGCTGCCCATGATGATCCCAACCATCGGTGCTCTGCCTGCTTGCGCCATACTCCGGGCCTTCGCTGCAACCGTGCCGTGTCATCCTGAACCTCGCCGGAGTAAGGCGGAGCCTCGCAGGGCCGGTCGAAGGAACGTTTCGATGGCGCGCTTTCTTTTAGGCATCAACTATTGGCCGCGTCGCAGCGCCATGTACATGTGGGACCGCTTCGATATCGACGAGATCGCCGAGGACATGGCGCGCATCAAAGCTCTCGGACTCGACGTCGTGCGCTTCTTCCTCATCTGGGAGGCCTTTCAGCCCGATCCGGGCCGCATGAACGAGACTGCGTTGCGGCGATTCGATGCGGTAATGGAACGGATTGCCGGCGCCGGCCTGCAAGCAATGCCGACGCTCTTTTGCGGGCACATGAGCGGCGTCAATTGGCTGCCTCGGTGGACGCTCGACCGCAATACCGCGAGCGGGCGCTTTAGAACCATTGCGGGCGGATCCACCGTCGACCACTCCATCGGCGACTTCTACGCCGATCCCACGCTGCTGCGCGCGCAGGTCTACTTCGCGCGGCGCGTCGGCGAGCGGCTCCGCGATCATCCCGGGCTCTTTGCTTGGGACCTCGGTAACGAGTTCTCCAATCTGCGCGCGCCCGCCGGCGTACGCGACGGGGCGTTGTGGAGCGAGCGTCTGAGCGAGACCCTGCTGGAAGCGTCGGGCGCCGGCACGACCGGCGGCATGCACGGTGAGGATCTCGAGCAAGACCGCAACCTGCGGCCGTCGAGCATGGCGCGTCCGTGGATCTTTCCGACCATGCACGGCTATTCGGTCTACAGTAAATACGCACGCGATCGGCTCGATCCCGATGTCGTGCCTTTTCTCTGCCAGCTGCAGCAATCGTTCAGCGGAAAACCGGTGCTCTTCAGCGAGTTCGGTAATCCGGAATGTCCGCCGGGAAGCAATCGCGTCGACGGGTTTGCCTGTCTCGACGAAAACGAAATGGCCGAGTACGGCAGGCACGTGGTGGATCGCCTGCACGAGCGCGGCGCCCTGGGCGCGTTTTGGTGGTGTTGGGCCGACTACGATCCGGCGCTCGCGTCGCTTCCGCCGTTCGACAAAGCACCGCACGAGCTGCGCTTCGGCATCGTGGGCAGCGACGGCAGCCTCAAGCCGGTCGCGCACATGCTTGCCGAGATCGCCGCGCAGGCGCGCGAGGTAACGTCGCCCGCGCCTGCAGCGATTGCGACCGAGAACGAGCATTACGCCGGCCTGCCACAGAGCATCGCCCGCGAGTACGGAGCGTACTGCGAAACGCATGGCCGATAGCATTCGGACGATGATCGTGACCGGAGCCAGCTCCGGTATCGGTCGAGCGCTCTCGCTGGCGGCGGCGCGCGCCGGATACGCGCTGGTGATTAACGCGCGTCGCGCCGATCGTCTCGAAGAGGTTTCACGAACGATTCGCGAGGCCGGCGGCCGCTGCGAAGTCGTTGCCGGTGACATCACCCGGGCCGCAACGCCATCGCAACTCGTCGAGACGGCGCTGCGCGCTTTCGGGCGCATCGACGTCGTGGTGAATAATGCCGGCGGAGGCACTTATGGAGCGCTGTTGGAGCAGAGCGATGCCGCAATCGAGGCGCAGTGGCAGCTCGAGGTTGCCGGTCCGCTGCGTCTGGCGCGCGCTGCCCTCGCACAGCTCGAAGCAAGACGCGGCCAGCTCGTCTTCGTCGGAACCGGCGGCGTGCGCGTGCCGATACCGCATTACGGTGCCTATCAGCCGGCCAAAGCAGCGGTGCGCGCTGCCGCAACTCAACTGCGCCGCGAGCTGCGCGGGCTCGGAATCGCGGTCACCTACGTCGACCCGGGATTGGTCGCGAGCGAGTTTCACAGCGCGATGGGAATCGAACGCACGTCGAGCGTACGTGCGGCATCGCCCGAACGCGTGGCGCGAGCGATCCTGCGCGGCATTGCGCGACGGCGCGCCGTCGTCAACGCCGTACCGTGGCAGACGGCCGGTGCGGTGCTGGGAGAATGGTTCGGCACGATCGCGGATTCCGTCGTCATCTCGCGCTTTACGCCAAAACGCGCTGCGATTGACGAACCCGCGCCAGGCGAGCCCGAACGGCGCGCGTCACCACCACTCGAGCCGGTGCCCGCAGCAAGTGACGCGCCGAGCTTCCAGAGAGCGTTGGAGCCCGTTGCGCGGCGAATGGAGCGCGTCAAGCTTCCGCCCGAGTTCCTGCGCTCGGCATTGGTTCCGAATGCACGGATCGAGCTGGGAGACCTGGCGATGCGATGGGCCGGCATGCCGAACAAAAACGAACGCGCCGCGTTACGCGAAGCGCTCGATGCACTAGCGGCCGGGGGGTATCTAGAACCGCAGGAGGAGGGAACTTGGAGAGTCGTACGCGCCGCGGATTGAGCCGGCTCCTGGCCGGCGCACTCGCGGTGGGGAGCCTCGCAGCGGTCGCGCGCGCGTCGGGCGACGCGCCCGCCATGCGGGGAACGTTCGCATTGCTTGAGGGCGCGCCGAAGCTCGTTTCGGAGTTACGCATTTTCCCGGGCGGCGGCACGACCGCGAATCTCAAAATCCGTCAGTTTAAGCCGGACGGATCCACGCCGATTGTCGATTACGAAATAGACATGCAGATGCTGATGCACGTGATCGTCGTTCGCGACGACTTCCTGACGTTCGAACACCTGCACCCCGCTTTCGATGCCGCGACCGGCACCTTTTCGCAGGCGTTCACCAAGGAGCGCTACCATCGGTACTACGTTTTTGCCGACAGCGAGCCGAAGGGAATGGGTCAGCAGGTCTTTCGCTTCACGCTTCCGAGCGACGGCCCGATCGCGACCGGCATGGTGCCGTCGATGGCTTCAACGCCAAGTATTCCCGCCGGGCCGTACGTCGTGACGCTCTCCGCCACGACCCTGCCGGCGAACGCGGCGCAGACGCTCGACCTCACCATCACCAAGAACGGGCAGCCGGCGCAAGACCTTGGCACCTATCTCGGTGCCGCGGCGCACGTCGTCTTCATCAGCGTACCGACGCTGACGTACGTTCACGTGCATCCGCACGTCGCGGGCAGCAGCTCTGCGGGCCCCGCAGCGGCGATGCCACAAAGCGCGGGAATGCATATGGATATGGCCGACGAGCAGGCCGCCGGCCCGAATATGAAGATGGAACTCCCAGCGCTTCCCGCGGCACTGTATAAAGTGTGGGTTCAGTTCCGCGGGTCCAACGACAAGCTCTATACCGCTCCGTTTACCGTGCGCGTGCAGTAGCGCGCACGAACTGCTTGGCCGTGACCGCAGCAAAGAACAGCAGCGTCGCAAGGAGAACGATCGTCGCTCCGCTCGAAGCGCGTACGTAATATGAGAGGTAGAGCCCGCCTACGGTACTGGCGGCGCCGATAACCGCCGAAAGCGCCATCATCGGCGCGAAGCGGGACGTCAGCTGATATGCTGCAGCCGCCGGTGTTACGAGCAGCGCCGCAACGAGCACGATGCCGACCGCCTGCAGCGACACGACGATCGTTAGGGCCAGCATGACCAGGAGCGTGTACTCGTAGGCCGGCGAGGCAATCCCGCTGGCCTGCGCCACGATCGGGTCGAACGTCGTGTAGAGTAAGCCGCGATAGAGCACCACAACCGCAACCGCCACGATAACGCTGAGCGCGACGATCAGCTGGAGGTCCTGCGGCTGCACCGCCAGGATGTCGCCAAAAAGAAAACTCTGCAGATCGACGGCGTAGCTGCGCTGCTGGCTCATCAGGTAGACGCCCAGCGCGAACATGCCGGTGAAGAGCACGCCGATGGTCGTGTCGAGTGAGATGCGTCCGCGCCGATGCACGAAGCCGATGCCCAGCGCGGTCACTACCGCCACGACTCCCGCGCCGATATAGAAGTTCGCGCCGCGCAGATAGGCGATCACGATGCCGGCGAAGGAGGCGTGCGCGATGCCGTCGCCGATGAACGAGAGCTTGCGCAGGACGACGTACGTGCCCATCGTGGAGCAGAGTAGTCCGACAGCCAACGCCGCAACGAACGCGCGCTGCATAAACGCGTAGTGGAATGGGCTCAGGAAACTATCCACCCGTCATCCCGAGCTTGTCGAAGGGTTGTTGAAGGATCATCTATGTATCTCCGGATGGCTCGTGTGGGTGGCGTGCGGCTCGTGATCGAGGCGCAGGTGTCCGTGCGTATGCGTGTGCTCCCTAATCGCGCTGTAGGCGCCGGCCTCGACGACTTCGCGCGGCGTGCCGAGCGCAAGGACCCGGCGGTCGAGAACCAGTAGACGGTCGAAGACTTCTTCGACGCGATCCAAATCGTGGGTCGCGACGAGCACCGGCATCCCCCGGGCGACGAGCTCTCGAACGATTTTATAGAGTGTCTCTTCGGTCGCCGCGTCGACACCCGTCGTCGGCTCGTCGAGCAGCAGTAGCTTCGGTTCCTGAGCGATGGCGCGCGCGACAAAGGCGCGCTGCTGCTGGCCGCCCGAGAGATTTGCGATGTGCCGGTCGCGCAGGTCGCTCATCTTGACCATCTCCAGCGCTCGCTGCACCGCCGCCCGGTCGCGCGCGCTAAACCGCTGCCAGAAGTGCAAGCGCGAAAAACGTCCCATCGCGATCACATCCCATACGGTAGCCGGAAAAGACCAATCCACCGCTTCAACTTGCGGAACGTAGGCGATCGTGCCCGGCGGCAGGCGGCGCGGCGTCGAGCCTAGCACTTCCAGCTCGCCGCCGGTGGGCGAGAGCAAGCCGGCAATGGTTTTGAGCAGCGTCGACTTTCCGGAGCCGTTGGGGCCGACGATGCCCAGCGCTTCGCCGTAGTGCACCGCGAGCGAAACGTGACTCAGCGCGGTGAAGTCCTCGTAACGCACGACCAAGTCGCGCGCTACGACCGCGTCGCGATTCGTCACTTCAGCGCCGCGACGATGACGTTAGTGTCGTAGAGCAGCATCGCCGGGTAAGTCGAAACGCGGGGGTCGCTGCCGACCGAGTCGTCGTAGAGGTTCTCGACGACTTTTATGCCGGCACCTTGGGCGATGGTGTAGAGAATCTTGGGGCTATACTCGGGTTCGCTGAAGACGGCGCTCACCTCGAGCTTCTTCGCCAAATCGATCAGCTCGGCGATCTGTTGCGGATTAGGTTCTTGGCCCGGATTTCGCTCGACGAAGCCCAACGTATTGATGCCGAACCGATCGTTGTAATACTGCCAGGCATTGTGGAAGACGATCATGTTGCGGCGCCGCGGCGGAATCGTGTCGATCTTCTTGCGGATCGTCGCGGTTAGCTCGTCGAGACGCAGGTTATACGCAGCAGCGTTGCGGCGATAGGCCTGCGCGTGCTGCGGATCGACGGCAGCCAGGGCGTCGCGTATCTTGCCGACGTAAGCCTTGGCCATCATCGGGTCCATCCAGAGATGCGGATTGGCGTTCTTCACCGGCAGGCCTTGGGTGCAGACGACAACGTGAAGGTCGTGAGATCCGGCGTCGTGCAGCAGGCGGTCGAGCCAGGTTTCCAAGCCCGCACCATTTTCGACCAGCACGTTCGCATCGGCAACGGCCGCGACGTCTTGCGGCGCAGGCGCGAAGGTTTCGGGCGAAGCGCCGATCGGCACGATGTTTTTAACGGTGACATATTCGCCGCCGACGCCTTGCACGAACGAGTTGAGCGTCGAGATGGTCGTTGCGACGCGAATCTTACCCGCGTCACCCTGAGCTGGTCGAAGGGTGTGCGAGCAGCCGGCCGTTGCTGCAAGCAACACGGCAACGGCGATGCATCTTACCGGCACGACCGGCACCGTCCGAAGAACTCCATCGAGTGACCGTCGAGTTCGAATCCGTGCAGCGTGCGGAGCGATTCGGTAAGCTGCTCCATCGCATCGCAGTCAACGTCTTCCACGAGACCGCAGTCGCTGCAGATCGCGTGATGGTGATGGTGCGCCGGCTCACAAAGCATGTATGCCGCCTCGCCTTCTGCATCGGTGCGCGCCGTCACGTCGCCTTTGAGGCGCAGCCGCTCGAGAGTGCGGTAAACGGTCGAAAGCGAAACGGGCGCGCCGGCGAGCTTGAGGCGCTGATGAATTTCCGCCGCCGATAGAAAGCGCGGCTCGCGCTGTAGGATCGACGCAATCCACTCGCGCGGACGGGTGACGTAATCGGCTCGGGCCATTACGAATTATTTGCGAACTGTTCGCAAATAATCCTGCATCGCTAGGTTGGGCTGGGCGAAGGGCTGGGCGACTGACAGGTTGCGACTGCGTCTTTTGCCTTCGCCTTAACTTGGTCGCGCCAGTAAGCAGAGGTGTCGGTCCATACCGGGAGGGTCAGGTTTACGGCCTGGGCGTGGCTTTGGATCCTCGGGATCACGTCGTTGAAGGAAGCCGGCACCGTCCCGTTCTCCTCGTTCACCACTCGCGCCAACCCAAGCCAGGCGTCGGCCAAAATCATTTGCGGGATGGCGGTCGCCGCCGCCGGACAGGCGGCGTTGAGTTTTGCCGTGACGTCCGCCTGGAGGACGAGCGCCGTCCCACTGACTGCTGCGATCTGCGCGAAGAGTTCGGCCTGACGGGCATCCCTGGAGCAGACGCTGTCGAGAATCTCCCGCTCTTCGTTTAGGGTGCCGACGAGCTCGGAGAGAGCTCCGTATCGCTTGAGCAACGCCGTCTGATTGTTGGCGGGTGGATGCCGATCGTAATCGCGCACGCGTGCGGACGACTCGTCGACCACCTGTCCGTTGCAGCGGTTCACCGCGACGATTACCGTCGCAGGCGCACGTCCCGGCATAGCCGTGGCAAGCGCGGAAAAAGCGATCAGCACAAGGCCGGCGACTCGCGGGCGGCTCGTCATATTACTTTGACAGGTGCCCACCTCGGCGCGTACAATCCTCCAGGTTCGCCGGAAGGCCCGTGGGGATGTAGCTCAGCTGGTAGAGCACTTGCTTCGCATGTAAGGGGTCGGGGGTTCGAGTCCCCCCATCTCCACCAACTCTCTGGACCGACCCCGCTACAAATCGTAATCTATTGAGTTTTGGCAATGTCAGCCTTGGGATCCGGAGTTCCCATCTTTTTACAAGATTGGGGTCATGAGTGATGCAATGTAAGGGGTCAACGAAAACCCTCGATGCGGCGGTGCGAGACTTCACCCTGGACCGCCAGATAGGCGGATGCACGAACGCCTCGATAGAGGCCTACCACTCACAACTTGGACCGCTAACTGCTTGGACGAAGAGTCGCGGCCTGGCACTACTGTCGCTCACGGAGGAGCATCTGCGCGAGTTCCTCCTCTTTCGTGGCGAAGTGGGTAAGGCGACCCTGCACAGCGCCACAGTTCGACTCAAGACATTCTTCAAATGGTGCGCACAACGCGAGATCTGCGATGACCTCGCAGCCAATATCCGCAAGCCTCGGCAAGCACACCCCGTTATCAGCACATTGTCAGTGGGTGAGCTACAAGCAATGCTTTCATTGTGCCGCGGGAATGGCTTCGTAGGTCGGCGGGACGAGGCGCTGATACGATTTTTAGTCGATACGGCGGCGCGTGTCTCGGAAGCCCTGGACCTCACCCTAGAGCGCCTCGAGATCGAAACTGGGAAAGCTTTGCTCAACGGTAAAGGCGACAAGCAACGTTACGTTTTTTTCGGACCTAAGACTGCAAGAGCACTGACTCGATATCTCGCGACCTGCGATAGGCACGGTTTTCGAGCCAATGCGGTTTTTGTAAACCGAGATGGTACTCCGATGAACCGCCGTCACGCCCATCAGACCATCGTCCGGTTAGGTCGGCGAGCAAACGTCCCCGGGAAGCGGTCCAGCCCGCATACGCTCAGGCACACATCGGCATTGTTCTTCCTGCGCCGAGGTGGCGATGCGCTCAGCCTTCAGCGGCTACTCGGACATACGACGCTTGCCATGACGAATCGCTACGTGTCCAGCGCGACTGTTGACGACCTAGAAACGGCCCATCGGCGCGCTAGTCCCGGAGATTCGATATAGTGATTCCCATTTTTGTCGGTAGACCTGCTGCAATAGATTTAACAGGCCGCCTACAAAAGCATGGGGGCCAGTTATAAGTGCAGCATGAACGATGATCCCCGCGTCTCGCGACTCCTCTGATTGATTTATGAGGCTGCTGACATCCGCTCCTTATCAGTTCCAACTCTGCGTCTGGGAATCAACCCGGGCACGTCGCAACGACGAGGATTGGAAGGCGTTGTCTTACCCATCGTTTGCGATGCGGTGCGGATTGCCTACGAAGGACTCGGCGTTCACACCCCTTCTACGGCATGACCTAACCTACAATCGAAGGGTGGGTAATGCATTTTAGGCGAAGCCGCTCTCGCTAGTAAGGCAGTCCCTTTGTCTCGGCGGAAAAAATGCGGAAAATGCATCCCTGACCCGGAACTGACAAACGCCTCCGGAGCAAGCTAACCGTCCTGGAGCACACACAAGTACGTCTTGGCCTTGGGTAGCAGGCCGGCCGGTACGAAGCTGTCTTAGCGAGCCACTGACCGGCTAGAGATACATGACTCGGGCCCGTCGTAAAGCCTCAAAGCCACGTGCGAACTGCGCCGGATCGCCACGCATACTCCAACAAACGCCGGTTCTCTTAGGCCACTACGGCCTTTTACAATATCTGTTAAATCGATGTCATGCGAAGCAGCACGGTGCACGCGGAAGACCTCTCGTTTCGCAATAATCCGCCTTCGTAACGCTGAAATACGTGGTCCGCATCGACCTCACCTATTCTTGCACTGAAGTACATGTTACTCGCTTCACTTTTGTATCGGGAACGCGCAGCGTTGTCATCGGTTGCATCAGCAATATAACTCAAGCTTTTAGGTAGCTCAATCTGATGCAAGGATGCAAAAGCTTGTCGATAACTAGCGACGCCGTTGCGCTTGTTCGCATCGAGTTGCACAGACAAATGTGCATCAAGTGCATGATCGTAGAGCTCTTTGCCAACAAGACGGATGGTCAAAGACTTCTTAACTTCTTGGAAGCAAAGGGTTATAAATCTGATTCGGTCAACATGCCAGTGTATGAGCGCTTGGTAGTGCTTCTGAAACATTGGGAAACGACTGAAATCAATCGCAACTAGTTTGCGATCGGCTTGGAGACAAGGGAGTAAGGGGGCTTGCAGAAATGCAGGCCCCTTAGTCGGTTGCCCGGCCTCTGACCGAACGGTCGTCTAGTTTTCGGCATGCCAGCGTTGGATGTGCGGGCTTTGCAATCGGAAAGGGCGCTCCGCAGACTCTCTAACAATACAACTACGACGTCGCTCGCTTCCAGGCGTTGCGAAACGCGAATGCGCCGTGTTGTACCGATGCTGAGGAAGAGCGCCCACCGATGTAGGCGCTACGAAGTGCTGCGGTCTTGCGACTCGATCGACCCCAGGCGACCAATCCGAGCGCAGCACTGCACGTTAGGGCGACAGCCGTCCATAAAAAAGCCCAAGTAAATGCGCCGCGGCCCAGGCACGTGAACGTGGTGACGCTTGTGGCAGAAATACTAGGTTGACCGAGTCCCATCGAGTACGGCGCCGCAGCAGAACATCCGCAGAAGATAGTCAGCCCGAGCGCGCCGGTGCAGACCGCAAAAAACAGAAGAACGGCGACCTCGAAACGCCTTCCGCGCCGGCATACTATGAATCTTCCCTGCCTCGGAATGCTTGACGCCGACATCGGACGTCTCGTCTTCCGGCGTTTTTGTTTTCGCAAGGTAAACGAAGCAACACGCCGCGCTAGGGCAGTTGGTCTCGCGCGCGACCCAGGAGAAAGGCAATCGGAACCCATAAGACATAGCCCTAGCCCAAGAAGGGGAACCTGTATGGAAAAGCACTCTTCTGGAACTCGTAACTGGCTGATCGTCGTCTTCGTCTTAATCATCGCCGGTGTGGCAGCGTATTTTGCCGGAGGCTTCATCGAACGTAATGCGCGCGCGCGGGATGTAATCGCCGCTCAGCAGCAGTGCGCGACCGTCAGAACGCAGCTAGCAAGCGCACAAGGGCACAATGCCTCCTTACAATCGGTGAACCACCTGCTGACCGCAAACGTTTGGGCATATCGCGCTGCCGTGGCCTTAGACAACCGGAATTTTGGGATGGCGCATGACGCCGTTGGCAAAGTTGTTGCGAACTTGAACGGCGTCGACGCAGTTGCAGCTGGGCTCGACGGCAACGCAGTGACAGCCGAAAAAAACGAGGCCGTGGGTGTGAAGATTTCCGTGGCCGCAAATCTCGAATCTCAGCGAACCCAGGTCCTTCACCTGGCCTCCGGTATCTCCGCCCTCGTTGGACAGATAGGAACTAAGTCGAACTCAGCGCACTGATTCAGGGCCTTCGGCGCCACGCTCGAATCGAATTGGCGGCAGACCTACGATATCGTACGTCGAAGAAGCGACTTGTATATCCGCTTTATCGAACGCGGTGAGGATATCGCGGGTTATCGCATCCTTAAGGATGCGGATTTCTCGATCCCGCGCCAAGAAACGTAACGCCAGTTCCAACCAGTTATCGGTGATCCGATAAAAGACCTTGGGCTGGAGATCCTCTATTGGAATAGCGTACTGCACCATCATGCTTTCAACGGAAGCGGCGCTCATTTGCGCGACCGACTCGGTGTGGCGGTTTGCCGCTTCTAGGAGAATCCGCTCCGCCTGGAGCCGATCGCACGAATAGGCGACCGGGACGTGGATCTCTTCCCAAATGTACGGGAAGTCCCGACTATAGTTAAAGACGGGCTGCTCGAAGATGCTTGCGTTGGAGATGCTCACGATTCGGCCGGTATATTGCCGGGCGGCCACCCAAGAAGCCGTTGCATCGCCTTGGGCCGGCGAGGGATCTCCCATCTCCATTACCGTCGTAAAAAGAAAATCGAGCGCGATAACGTCCCCTCTCACCCCACCCATCGTAATTCGGTCGCCGACGCGGAATATGCTTCCCCGCAGCGTCACGAAGTAGCCGGCCAGGGCAAGAATCACCTTTTGAAGAGCGAACGCGAGGGCCGCGGTAACTAGCCCGATCGCGATGCCCAGATTTTGCGGCTTATCAAACCAAATTGAAAGAAGCGCCACAAGGCCCAGCACAGTCGTTAGAATATTCGTCGATTGTCGGGTCCAAAAGCGGGCGCGGCTCTGACCCCGCCCCGCAAAAACGTGTTGGGTAAGCCACCGTACGAGTAGGCGCAGGAGCGCCAAACTCACCAGTACGACGATGCTGAAGATCAGCTTCGCGCCGACCTGAGAGTTTACGCCGATAAGCTTGACACCGAACAATTCCACGAAGGTTACCTCGAGGCGACGTGGGTGAGATGCTCGAATTCAATAGGCATTACAATTTGTCCGCCAAGCCCACTGGCGCGATCCGGCCAGCGCGAAAATTCGCGGTAATTAGTTGGCGCCACGTCTTACGCTGCGGATGCGGCGCTACCCATTCCGGCCGACTATTATGCGGGCTTGGCGCTCCTTGTCGGCCGATTCTCGGCGTGGCGGGCTTCAATCACTTTATTCTATTCACCGTTGCTGTTAAGATGGGGGCGAAGGGAGTAAGTCATGAGAATAAGTGCTGCGGATGTCGCCGGATCCATCCAACAGGCTCATAGGATGTGGGGATGGTATCTTGCGCTGGGAATTCTCCTCATTTGCCTCGGCGTCTATGCGATCGTCAACGACATAGCCGCCTCGTTCGTCGCCGTCGGCGTGCTCGGCATTCTCTTGATCGTTGCCGGCTTCGCGCAACTCATCTTCGCCTTCATGGCGCGCGGGGCGGGGCACGTCATCCTATTGCTGCTGATGGGTGCGCTCGATATCATCGTCGGCTCGATGCTGATCCAGCACCCCGAACTGGGAGCCCTATTCCTTACGCTCTTGCTCTCGGTCCTGTTCGTTTTCGGCGGGATATACCGATTCGTTGCGGCGCTCTGGCTGCAGTTTCCGCAGTACGGATGGGTCGCATTTAGCGGACTCGTCACGCTCGCATTAGGCGTTTTGCTCTGGACGTCGTGGCCGGTATCCGGATTGTGGTTCATCGGTATTGCCGTGGGCGTGAACTTCATTTTCGCGGGCCTTGCGTGGTCGACGATGGCCTGGAGACTGCGCACTTCCCCATAGTGCTTTTGGGCCGCCTCGAGGCGCCGCTCAATCAAATCGACATCCGGATCACGACGCTGGCATCGCGCTAGGGCGTGGCGTTCCAGAGCGCGATCACCCGCACGTCGGGGTGGCTCGGATCGTAACTGAGTATTCCTAACGACGCCGGAGCGTCTAAGAAATGCTGCGCCTCGACCACCGGCAAGCCTATCCAGCGCGCGGCCAGGACGCAACCTATTTGGCCATGCGAGAAAAGGGCAACGTTTCCATCCAACGTGCACAGGTGCGTGATGAGCCGGTCCGCGCGGGCGGATATTTGCCCGGGCGTTTCACCGTGAGGGCAGCCGTCCCGAAAGACGTTCCAGCCCGGTCGTCCTTGCAAATATCCACGGATCGCTGCCCCTCATAGTCGCCGTAGTCCCACTCCTCGAGGTCCGGCTCAACCTCCGCGATCGGACCGAGCCCAGCCAATTCGCACGTTCGCTGCGCGCGCTGCAGCGGGCTCGTCAGCACGGCAGAAAAGTTAATGAGCCTAAGCCGTGGTATCAGTGCGCGCACCTCGGCCTCCCCATGCGCGGTCAGTGGGATGTCCGTGCGGCCGGTGTGCTGGCCGGAGAGCGTCCACGCGGTTTCGCCGTGACGAACGAGGTACAGGCGTAGAGTCAAGGCGTATCCGAGCCGGCAATGACGGTCTCAACGACGCGTTTGGTCTCGTCCGGGTCTCTGACTTTGATACATTGCGCGCCGGTCTCACGTACCGAGGCATCGTTTCCGCCCGGGAACAGGGCGTCGCCTAGATAGAGCATCTCGCGAATCGGATTGCCGAGAACGTCTCGCAACTTTCCGACTCCGTCGGCCCTGTCGCTGCCGGCAAGGTCAATCAGTGCTTTCACGTTAGCTATCGGTGAACAGTTTTGCGCGCGGATGTCCCTTGGCCGCCGGCGCAGGAGTGCGCGGCTCGCTGAAATCGGCCGTCCACCGCCAGTTTCGGATCTCCGGCATGTCTTCTAAATGCTCTCGAATATAGCGGTGGTGCTCGTAGAGCTTTCGGTTGAACATGTCGATGGCGTCCGAAGACTCGGAACGCAGGCGCGGCACGTGTTTCAAGGCATCGATGGCGACGTGAAAACGGCTCATCTCATTCAAAACGACCATATCGAACGGCGTGGTCGTCGTGCCGCGATCCATGTAGCCGCGCACGTGAAAGCGAGCTTCATTCGAGCGCCCATGCACCATGGTATGAATCAGCCAGCGATTATTGTGGAAGGCGAAGATGACCGGCGCCTCTTTCGTAAAGAGCGCGTCGAAGGACATATTGTCCATTCCATGCGGGTGATCCGCCGGCATCATTAGCGCGGTCAAATCCACGACGTTGACCACGCGAACCTTGATGCCGGGCACGTACTTCTGGAGAAGCCATGAGGTCGCGCAGATCTCAATCGTCGGTATGTCTCCCGCGCAAGCGAGCACGACGTCCGGCTCTTCCCCGCCGTCGTTGGTCGCAAACGCCCACGTCGAGGCGCCGCGCGAACAATGTTCGCGTGCCTCGTCCGTGGACAACCACTGAAGCTGCGGTTGCTTGCCGCAAGTGACGATGTTGACGTAGTTGCGGCTGCGCAGGCAGTGATCGAAGACGCTCAGGAGGCAGTTGCCGTCGGGGGGATAGTAGACCCGGATCGTTTCACTTCGGCGAGCCAGCGCGTTGTCGACGAAGCCCGTCGCCTGATGGCTGAAACCATTGTGGTCCTGTCGCCATACATGACTCGTCAGTAAAACGTTCAGGGAGGCGAGCGGTCTGCGCCAGGGATACTTGCCGCACTGTTCGAGCCATTTGGCGTGTTGGGTGAGCATGGAATCGACCACCTGCGCAAACGCTTCGTAGGAAGACCACATGCCATGGCGGCCGGTCAGCACGTATCCTTCGAGCCATCCCTGACAGCAATGCTCGCTGAGCACCTCCATGACGCGCCCGTCCGAGCTGAGTTCGTCATCGATTGAAACCGTTTCTGCCATGAAGGTGCGCTTCGTCGTCTCGAAGACGGCGTTCAAGCGGTTGGAGTTTGTCTCATCGGGAGAGAAAATGCGAAAGTTCGTCGGATTGAGTTTGAAAATGTCCCGGAAAAACTCGCCGAGCTTCCGCGGAGCTTCGGCCACCACTTGACCGGGTCCCGGAATCTCCAGCGCATAGTCGCTGAAGTCGGGTAGGTCGAGGGCGCAGAGCACCCGGCCGCCGTTGACATGCGGGCTTCCGCCCATTCGGCGATTGCCGGTCGGCGCGAGCTTGGCTAATTCCTCAATGAAAGCTCCGCGTTCATCGAAGAGTTCCTCCGGCTTGTAACTTCTCATCCACGTTTCGAGGATCCTGAGATGGGCGGGGTTCTCCTTGACGGTTGCGATCGGGACCTGATGCGCGCGAAAGGTACCTTCAAGCGAGACTCCGTCGACTTCTTTCGGACAGGTCCAACCCTTAGACGTACGAAGCACAATCATCGGCCAGACCGGCTGCTTTTTAAAGCCATTGGTCCGCGCCTCACGCTGAATCGCGCGAATCTCGGCATAGCACGCATCGAGCGTTCCCGCCAGAAGCTGGTGCACCGCGTGCGGATCGTAACCCTCGACGAAATAGGGATGGTAGCCGCGTCCAGTGTAGAGAGCCTTCAAATCCTCGTCGCTCGTCCGCGCTTGCACCGTCGGCGCGGAGATCTTGTATCCGTTGAGATGGAGGATCGGGAGAACGGCACCGTCGCGGATCGGATTGAGGAAGTTGACGGACTTCCAACTTCCCTCGAGCGGGCACGTCTCGGATTCGCCGTCACCGATCACGCACGCAACGACGAGATCCGGATTGTCGAAGGCCGCGCCGAAGGCGTGAATCAGCGAATAGCCAAGCTCCCCGCCTTCGTGCATGGAGTTCGGAACGTGCGGCCCGCAATGGCTCGGGACGCCGCCCGGCGTCGAGAACTGCCGAAAAAGCAACCGCAGGCCGTTCTCGTCCGGCGTGATCTCCGGGTGAACTTCCGTATACGAGCCCTCGAGGTAAGAACTCGCGTTGAGCGATGGACCACCGTGCCCTGGGCCGGAAACGTAGATGACGTTCGCGCCGTGTTCTTTGATCAGCCGGTTCAGATGAACGTAAATTAGGTTTTGTCCCGGCGAGGTGCCCCAGTGGCCGAGCAGCGTTGGCTTGATATGCTCGGCTTTGAGCGGCTCGCGCAATAAGGGGTTTTCAAAGAGATAGATCTGGCCGACACACAAGTAGTTCGCTGCGCGCCAGTAGCGATTCATTCGGTCGAGCATTTCCGGTGTAAGCGGGCCCTTCGGAGTAGGTTCTCGATTTTGCCGTTTACCGTTCGCGGCGATCGCGGTAGATAACGTCGCATCGAAGAGAAAGCTCGTCTCCTCCGTGGTGGGATGGGATGATGCCGAATCGCTCGTGCGCATATTAACGCTTCTTTCTGAATAAAGTGCGAATCAGGTCGCTGCGGCTACCTTTAGGTTACCATCGGGGGGCTTCCCGGCCGAGGAAGGCGCTTTGGTCGGCGTGGGGTCCAAGATGCGATAGGCCAGGAGTTTCACCGGGTCGGTCAATAGCGCGCAGACGATTGCGTAGCCCCAGACGAAGGCCGCCAAGTGCCATCCGATGGGCGTCATGATCTGCAGTCCATAGACCGCCATCAGCGTCGCTACGGTTTGCGTGCCGAGCACCGCAAACAAAAGGATGTTCGCAGGGCGTGTGGACCACCACGGACCACGCGTCCGCGTAAGAAAAATCGTTAAATGCCCAGCCACGGAAAGTTTGAGGTACATCAGCGTCTGCACGTGCGATCGATCGAGATGAAAGACGCGCTCGCCGAGATAAAACAGGCCAAACGCCGCCACGACCCCGACGACGCCGAGCACCGTGGAGACGCCGAGTACCTGACGCATGTTCCAGGCCTCCGGCATGTCTCGGTACCGGACCTTGTCGTAGGCGATTGACAGGATTGCTCCATCGTTGAGCAACGCGAGCATCACGATCATCACCGCAGTCACCGGATAGAAATTGAACACGAGGATTGCGAGGACCATAAACAACAGGACGCGCAACGTTTCGGCAATGCGATACATCGCATAGCTGTTCATCCGCTTGAATATGCGGCGGCTTTCCTTGATTGCGTCGATGATGACGGACAGCCCGGGTGCAAGGAGCACGATGGAGGCGGCCGCGCGCGCGGCATCGGTCGCACCGGACACGGCGATGCCGCAATCAGCTTTCTTGAGCGCGGGGGCGTCGTTGACGCCGTCACCAGTCATGCCGACGATGTGACCGCCCTTCTGGAGGACGTCGATGATGTGGAATTTGTCCTCAGGAAAGACCTGGGCGAAACCGTCTGCCTCTTCGATCGACTTATCCTCTTTAGGAAAGACCTGGGCGAAACCGTCTGCCTCTTCGATCGACTTATCCTCTTTCGCCGCATCGCTTCTCTTCGTATCGTGCAAGCTGCTCGCGTCGAGAATATTGGTGCCCATTCCTAGCTCCCGGGACATCTCTCGCGCGATGGCGATGGCATCGCCCGTCACCATCTTAACGTGCACGCCCATCTCTTTGGCGTCCGCAATTGTGGCTTTGGCTTGCCGGCGCGGTGGGTCCGACATCGGTAGGACGCCGACAAACTTCCACTTGCCTTCCCGATCGGCTCGCGCGACGCCTAACGAACGGAAGCCGCGTCCTGCAAAGTCGTTCACGGCTTTGTCGACGTCGGGTTTGACGGTCGCGGCGTCCGTCGACATCTGCAATATCACCTGCGGAGCTCCCTTTGCCACCTGGAACTCCTTGCCGTCCGCACCTTTGACCGTCGCTTCGGTACGCTTGTGCACCGGATCGAACGGCTGGAAATGGAGAACGTGGTAGCCTTTGAGTGCCGCGTCCTTTACGCCGGCGAGCACGGCCAGATCGATGGCGTCTTTGTCTTCTGCGCGCGAAGCCAGCGCTGCGTCGAGAACGACCTGGTCGCTGGTAACTCCTTCTACGGAGAAGGGGGCGCCGAGTGCCAGTTTGTTCTCGGTCAGCGTTCCCGTTTTGTCGGAGCATAGCACATCGACGCCGGCCAACTCTTCGATCGCTGCCAAGCGCGTTACGATCGCTTGCTTTTTTGCCAGGAGTTTTGCGCCGACGGCCATCGTCACCGACAATACCGTTGGCATCGCCACTGGGATCGCCGCGACCAGCAGCACTAATGCAAACTCCAAAGTGTCGAGGAGCGGGTCGCGGCGGAAGAGTGCGACGACGACGATCAACAGCACGAGCGCGACCGCAAGGACGATGAGGTAATCGCCAATCTTCAGCACGGCGCGCTGGAAGTGGCTCACGGTCTTAGCTTCCTGCACGAGTTGCGCCGTTTTACCGAAGTAGGTATGCGAGCCTGTCGCGTACACGATTGCATCGATCTCGCCACGGCGCATAATCGATCCCGAAAACACCGCGTCGCCGGGCTTACGGTTCGCCGGCAACGATTCGCCGGTCAACGCGGACTCATCGACTTGGATCGGGTCGCCCCCCAACAGGCGCGCGTCGGCAGGCACGACAGCGCCGAGCCGCAGACGGATGACGTCACCCGGAACGAGTTCAGACGCATTGGGGTTAATCCATTTCCCATCGCGAACGACGTGGGCCTTAACCGCCAGCTTGGACTTCAGAGCGGCGATGGCATTACCGGCTTGATGCTCTTCCCAGAATCCGACTACGGCGTTGGAACACAGCAACAGGAAAATAACGCCAAAGTCCAGCCAGTGCCGGACAACTCCCGAGAGAACTACCGCTGCCTCAATCATCCAGGGGATCGGGCCCCAGAAATACGTCAGAAACTTCAAGAAAGCATTGGATTTTTTCTCGGCGATCTCGTTGGGGCCATATTGCGTCAACCGCTTCTGAGCGTCAGCTTGACTCAGGCCGTCCGCCGATGACCCCAGCTGCGCCAGCAGCTTCGGCATCGGAAGGGACTTAAGATCGTCGGTCTTAGACCCGGGCATACACTCGGTCTTGGCCTGAGTCTCAGTCTTGATCTTTCCCTTAGGCATATCGGCCTCCGATTTGCACGATGACGATCCTCTTGGCGTGACTCGATTTGCCCATCGACACTCCGCGATGAGGCCAGTACCCGCCGACTCCTCCCAGGATGCGTCTGATGGAGCCGTCGAGAGCGTGTGCATTCAGTATATCGCGGCCCGGCCGGCCCCGATATCCTATATTTACATGCAGACACGACCGTAGAAACCGCCACTAACGATCAAAATCTCAGCTTACGAGCGCTCGTCAGCCGGCATCATCATGCACCGGCCCGAAACCCATGAAGCCCGGAGAGTTCTCAATCCGGGCAGCATTCGTTCCCGGATGATAAAATGGATCTCTTTCCGCGGCACCTGACGGCATCGCAGCCTCAACCAAACAACCAAGGAGTGTAGCGGTGAACTCGATCAATCATGCCGATTTGTTGGTCAAACCGGGGCGCATCGTCGATCTCGCAGATTTTGATCCGCGTTCGACGGGTGATTTCAAAAACAAGCACAAGGCTGCGGCCAAGCTTCACGCGGACATAAAGCAGCTATCGGCGCTCCAAGAAGTCTTCTACGCCTCGGGTCAATATGCGCTCCTCATCGTCCTCCAGGGGACCGATACTGCGGGAAAGGACGGCGCGATCAAACATGTGATGACCGGCGTTAACCCGCAAGGCGTCGACGTCCATCCCTTCAAGGTCCCGTCAACGATTCAGCTAGCGCACGATTACCTCTGGCGTACGACCAAAGCGCTGCCCCAACGGGGACGGATCGGCATTTTCAATCGCTCCTACTACGAGGAGCTCACGGTCGTTCGCGTTCACCCGCCGGTTCTTGAAAACGAGCGGCTTCCACCAGGGACTACCACGAGCGCGACTTTTTGGAAGGATCGCTACGAAGACATCAACGCATTCGAACGCCATATGACGCGAAATGGCACCGTGATCTTGAAGTTTTTTCTGCATCTATCGAAGGAGGAGCAGCGAAAGCGCTTACTCGAGCGCATCGATACCCCAGATAAAAACTGGAAGCTCTCGGCGTCCGACGTTCGCGAGCGCGAGTTTTGGGACAGCTATCAACGCGCGTACGAGGAGGAGCTGACGCACACCAGCACCGAGCCCGCACCCTGGTATATCATTCCCGCGAATCACAAATGGTTCGCGCGCTTAGCGATCGCGAGCATCATCGTCGCAAAGCTGGAGGCGCTCAATCTAAAGTATCCGGTGGACAGCGACGAACAGCGCGCGCATCTCTCGGCGTTACGCGAGCAGCTTGAGGATCGCACGCCGTAGCCACCGTAAAGCGAGATCGGCGGCGCATTCTTTGCATCGATCGCGGGTCGTCGTCACTCAAGGTCGGCGTGTACGAGTTGGGAGCCGGCCACGAGCAAGAGGCTTCTGGAAGGCGGCGTCGATCGACTCGGGGAGCCGAACGCCACATTGTCGATCCGCGATTATCGCGATCCTGCCCTCCACGAAGCGTCTAGACGGCTCGGCGACGAAACTCCGGTTGCCACGGTTCTCGCGTTAGTGCACTTGGTCGGCGTGCATTTTGATGGAGTCGGGCACCGGCGCGTGTTACTGCAGAACTGTTAGCGGGGTTAACCGCGCTCGTGCCGTTCGATCCGCTCCATTTGCCCAGAGCGATCGCTGCGATCCGGGAATCGAAACGGCGTCGCCTGCGGTTCCGCAAGTCGCGTGCTTCGACACCGCGTTCCATCGCCATATGCCGATGGTAGCGCAGCGCCTCCCGCTGCCGCGGGAACTGTGGGACGAAGGGGTGCGTCGGTACGGCTTCCACGGCCTCTCCTACCAATCGATCGTTCGCGGACTGGGCGCAGAAGGTACGCGCGGCCGGACGATCGTGGCGCACCTTGGCAATGGGGCGAGCCTCGCCGGGCGTTGCTCGAGCGGCGCTCCAATCGTCTCTGCCGACGGCAGCTGCGTCCTCGTGCGCGTGATCGCCGCGCAGAAGAATCCTATGGTTGCTCGCCACACGTATGCAACGCCGTTCGAAACGTCAACCGTTGAAGCGTCAGATCGCTGCCGCCAATAGCCACGCTTTTACGGTCTCACCTCCTGTTGTTTCCCGCGATGAGAAGGCACGAAATCAACCGCTATCCTTGAATTCCACTATAGCGCCGCAGGACGCCCAGGTGCTACGATTGCTGGGAACGCAAGTTTTCGCCCCCGCTAGAACCTCATCAAACGAGTTGACCGCGCGCGAGATATGCGAAGAGGAGAGCCCAGTGTTATTATCGCTCGCGTTTCTGCCGGTCTACCTTATCATCCTGATATTGGTAGCCTCCAGCATAAAAATTCTGCGCGAATACGAACGCGCCGTCGTCTTTCGCCTAGGACGGTTCCAAGCCGTCAAGGGTCCGGGGCTTATCCTCATCCTTCCGTTTGTTCAGCAGGTCGTGCGCGTTGACTTGCGCACGGTGGTCATGGAGGTACCCGGTCAGGACGTGATCTCGCGAGACAACGTATCTTTGAAGGTTGATGCGATCCTGTATTTTCGCGTTGTAGATGCTCAAAAGGCCATCATTCAAGTCGAGGATTTCCTGCGCGCGACCAACATGCTGGCGCAAACGACGCTCCGCTCCGTGCTGGGCGAGCACGAGCTCGACGAGATGCTTGCCAAGCGTAACGACCTCAACGCCTCCGTTCAAAGTACGCTAGATGCCCAAACGGAATCCTGGGGCATCAAAGTCATTAGCGTTGAGATTCGGGAAGTGACGCTAACCGAAAACATGATTCGTGCCATCGCAAAGCAGGCCGAGGCAGAACGCGACCGGCGGGCAAAGGTTATTCATGCAGAGGCTGAGTTTCAAGCCGCGCAGACACTGCTCAACGCGGCGCGAATCCTTGCAGAAGATCCCGCAGCCATGCAGTTGCGTTACCTGCAAACGCTCACCGAAGTCGGCGGCGAGCAGAACTCGACAATTGTCTTTCCTATGCCGATCGACCTCATCAAGCCGTTCCTGCAGATCATGCAGAATCACGCGAAGGATGCATCGTCCGTGCCGAACGGTGCAAAGGTGTCCCTGGGCGCGACTCCGCCGAAGTGACGCTGCGACCTGTCCCGACGACGTAGGGAGGTGAATAACGTGAACGGATTTTCAAAGCGCGTCACGCGAAAGACGCACTCGCTAGCCTGCTGGTGCTTCCGGCACTCGCGGGCGCCGCTGGCACTCGGAGCGACCACCATCGCCCGGGCCGACAGCAGAACCCAGCTCAAATACCAATCGACGCCAAAGGGCAAACAGAATTGCTCGGGATGTTCGCTTTTCGTTGCGGGAAAGACCGCCACGGCGAACGGTACGAGCAAGGTGATTACCGGATCTATCAGCCCCAATGGCTGGTGCACGGCGTTTAAGCCGAGGTCCAGTTAACTCGCTGACTCGATGGCCGACGTACCTCTCGGTTCGCTCCCGCGGGCGGTCCAGCCGCTTGCCTCCGTTCGACTATGGGTCGCCACTCGACACGCAACCGGTTCGGGGCTGGGGAAACCCAGCAAACGGCGTCCAATGTAAGGAGAAGCCCGAGAACGCCCTAACCCGCGTTGAGCGCAGGCGTTAGTCACGCGGCGGTAGCGATCTGCCTAAGGAGGTAGCAAAGATGCAACTATCGATCAAAGGTGCGGCCTTGGCGGGAGGCGTCTTGTGGGGTGGAGCGCTTCTGTTGGCCGGGCTGCTCAATCTCGCTTACACCGGCTATGCAGAGGCCTTTCTCCAAGTTATGAGTTCGATCTATCCCGGTTTTCACGCGTCGCACACGTTCGGCGACGTCATCATCGGCACGCTCTACGCAGTGCTCGACGGCGCCTTCGCCGGCCTGGTCTTCGCGTGGCTGTATAACGCCTTCTCACGGTGACCTTACCAGCTCCATCTGCCCGTCTCGAGTTCTCGCGTTTGGGCGTCGTTTTGAAGCCGAACGCCACGATCGACCAACGCTTGGGCGTCTTAAATCCCGCATGCGCGAGGTTGCGCGACGGCACGTTGCAACTCTATCCTCGGGTGGTGGCGCCCGGAAATATTTCGCGCGTCGGCTCGCTGCGAACCAAGGAACGTACCGACGACACGCTGGAAGTTGAGCCGTGCGGCTACGCGCTCGAACCGCAGGCTCCCTACGAGTTGCGCACGCAGCCCGGCGGATACGGCTGCGAAGATCCGCGCGTGACGTTCGTCGCCGCGCTCGACAGCTACGTTATGCTGTATGTCGCGTTCGGCCCCCGCGGGCCTGAGGTGGCCGTCGCCATTTCGGATGACGGCTTGCATTGGCGGCGTTTAGGATTGCTTCGCTTTCAGCAGAGCGATGCACCGTTTGCCGACAAAGATGCGGCGTTCTTTCCGGAGCCGGTCACCTCGCCGGCCGGCGTGACGTCGCTGGCCTTTTACCATCGCCCAACGCTGCAAGTTTCGGTCCAACGTGGCGAGAGCGCAGTCTCGGCGTTGGAAGTCTTGCCCCCGGCCCTGCATGAAGGCATCTCGATCGGTTACATACCACTTGCTGCGGTGAAAGCCGACGTCGGCGCCCTCTGCACGGTTACGGAAACGCATCGGGTGGTGCTGCCGCCTGCAACGTGGGGCACGATAAAAGTTGGCGCCGGAACGCCGCCCGTGCGAATCGCTGAGGGTTGGCTTTCGGTAATTCACGGGGTGGACGAGCTCGCCCATCCCAGCGGCGCTGCGCTATTGTCGTACTGCGCAGGCGTCATCGTTCACGGTGCGACGCGGCTCGACCACATCATCTACCGCTCGCAAGAGCCATTGTTCGTCCCCGAAGTTCCCGGCGAAATCCACGGAACGGTCGGGTACGTGGTCTTTCCGACGGGTATCGACGAGCGCAGCAAGCGCACCTTCGACATTTATTACGGCATGGCCGACTATGAGATTGGCCGCGGGCGGCTCGAGTTCTCATCATGATTCAACCAGCTGCCGACGATATGAAGACGCTTCAAGGACTGAGTGTCGCAGAGCTGCGCCACCGGCTCGACGCACCACCGGGCGGCCTCACGAGTCAAGAAGCGATGCGGCGGCTGACGCAGTACGGGCCGAACGCACTACCCGAAGAAAAGGTTCACCCACTACTTCGCCTTCTCTCCTATTTCTGGGGCCCGATTCCGTGGATGATCGAGGCGGCCGTTATCCTTTCCGCAGTTGTGCACCATTGGGAGGACGTGGGGATCATCTTGGCGCTCCTCTTGATGAACGCCGGGGTCGGCTTCTGGGAGGAGTTCCAAGCCGGCAACGCGGTCGCAGCCCTCAAGAAGACGCTGGCGCTCAAGGCGAGAGTGAAGCGTGACGGGACCTGGACCACGATCGACGCAAGCGAGGTCGTACCGGGCGACGCGATTCACGTGCGCATCGGCGATATCGTTCCGGCCGATGCGCGGCTGCTCGACGGCGACCCGATCGAAGTGGATCAATCGGCGCTCACCGGCGAGTCGCTTCCCGTTACGCGCAAGCCCGGTGAGGTCGCCTACTCCGGATCGATCGTCAAACGGGGCGAGATCGACGCGCTGGCTTACGGTACCGGCGCAACCACCTACTTCGGCACGACGGCGCGACTGGTCGAATCGGCGCACACGGTCAGCCACTTTCAAAAGGCCGTGCTCAAGATTGGTGATTACCTGATCCTCATCGCGATCGCGCTCGTTTCGCTTATCCTCCTCGTGGCTTTATTTCGCGGCGACCCGATGTTGACCACGCTGCAGTTCGCGCTGATTCTCACGATCGCGGCGGTGCCCGTCGCGATGCCGGCCGTGCTGTCGGTAACCATGGCGGTGGGAGCGCGGAATCTCGCCAAGAGGCAGGCGATCGTCACGCGCCTGTCGGCCATGGAAGAGATGGCGGGCATCGACATTCTCTGCGCCGACAAGACCGGGACGCTTACCCAGAACGTCTTAACCTTGGGCGAGCCGTTCTGCATGGAAGGCGTCAGCGCGTACGAGGTGATCGCGATGGCGGCGCTGGCGTCGCAAGCCGCTAACGCCGATGCGATCGACATCGCCGTGCTCGCGGGCTCGAAAGGCGCGCAGCCGGATGCGGGCGCCCGCGTCGAGCATTTCGTGCCGTTCGATCCGGTGCACAAGCGCAGCGAGGCGACGGTGCGGGGCGCACGCGGCGAGTTCAAGGTGACCAAGGGCGCGCCCCAGGTCATCATGGCGCTCTGCGGCGATCTCGGAAGCGTGCGCACGGAGGTCGACGCAGCGATCGACACGTTTGCCGCTCGCGGGTACCGGTCGCTGGGCGTGGCTCGCTCGAGCGATGGCGAAGTCTGGCAGTTGCTGGGAGTTCTCTCGCTCTACGATCCACCACGCCGGGACTCGAAGACGACCATCGAAGCCGCGCGAGCGATGGGCGTCAAGGTCATGATGGTGACCGGCGATCAGCTGCCGATCGCAAAGGAGACGGCGCGCACCCTCGGCTTGGGACCCGATATTCTGGACGCATCGCTCTTCGGCGACGTCAAAACCCACCAGAGCGCGAAGCTTAGTGAGGCCATCGAGCACGCGGACGGGTTCGCCCAAGTCTTTCCCGAGCACAAGTTCTTCATCATCGACGAGCTGCAGAAACGCAAGCATATCGTGGGAATGACCGGTGACGGCGTCAACGACGCTCCGGCGCTCAAGAAGGCCAACGCCGGAATCGCGGTCTCGGGCGCGACCGACGCCGCTCGCGCGGCCGCCGCGATCGTGCTGATGACAGCGGGTCTTTCGGTTATCGTCGACGCGGTCAAGGAGAGCCGCAAGATCTTCCAGCGTATGCTCAGTTACGCAACCTATCGGATCGCCGAAACCATTCGCGTGCTGCTCCTGATGACGCTCTCAATTCTCGTCTTCAACTTTTATCCCGTGACCGCCGTGATGATCGTGCTTCTGGCCATCCTCAACGACGGCGCGATTCTCTCGATCGCTTACGACCGCGTTCGCTATTCAAACGAGCCCGAGGCGTGGAACATGCGGGTGACGCTCGGGATTGCTACCGTTCTTGGCATCGCCGGCGTCGTCGCCTCGTTCGGCCTCTTCTATATCGGCGAAGAGGTGCTCCATCTCAGCAGGGCAGTGCTCCAGACCCTCATCTACCTTAAGCTGTCGGTGGCCGGGCATTTAACCATCTTTGTGACGCGCACGCGGGGGCCGTTCTGGAGCACGCGTCCCGCGAATATTCTCTTGGCTGCCGTTCTGGTTACACAGTTAGTTGCAACGCTTATCGCGGTTTTCGGCATCTTCATGAGCCCGATTGGTTGGCAACTCGCGCTCTTTGTGTGGGGCTATGCCCTTGCATGGTTCGTGGTCAACGATCGGATCAAACTCATCGCGTATCGCATTTTCGACCGTGGCGCGTTCCACTTTTTTCACCATTTCACTCGCGTGGAAGACGCCGCGTCATGAGCACCGTCCACGCGGCGGCGTCGTACGCACGCATACGTCAGCGATCCTCGCAGATCGCCCGGGCTAAGCCGCGTGCGTAGGGTAATGACACTGGCCGCGTGGGCCGTCGCGCTATCGTCGTGCGCGCCCAGCACGCCCGCGTATAGCGGGACGCTGCAGGCGCCCAGCGCTGCGGTCGGCAGCACAATCGGTGGCCGCATCACGCACGTATACACGGTAGAAGGCGCGTTCGTACGCCGAGGCGCACCGCTCGTGCAGTTCGACGATGCACAGCAGCGCGCAGCCGTCATGGCCGCAGCGGGGCGGCTGAACGAGGCCCGGGCGGCGCTCGCCGACTTGCTGGCGGGAACGCGCCCGCAGGATCTGGCACGTGCGAAAGCTCTCGCGCGACAGGGCTACGCCCAGCTACAGCTCGCACAATCGGCGATGCCCTATCAGGTTACCGTCGCAAGAAGCCTGCTTCGAGAATCCCTTGCGCAAGAACGCGACGCGCGCGCCGCAGCGCAGAGGGCAGACGCCGACGGCAGCCGGGCGCGAAATCTCTTTTCGACCGGCGATATCTCAGCGCGGGATCGCGATGCCGCCGTAGCGGCGCAGGCCCACGCCGACGCCCTCTTGGCCAGCAGCCGAGCCGTCGTGCGCGCGGCACGCGCGCAGACGATAAATACAACGGCTGTAACATTACCGCAAACGGTCGCCTCAGCGCAGGCAGCATATCAGGCGGCCCAACAACAGTATCTATCCTTGGCCGCGGGCGCTCGGCCCGATCAGATTCGACGGGCACAGGCCGCCGTGCGCGCCGCGCGCGGCGAACTCGCCGTCGCGCACGCGAAGCTCGCCGAGATGAGGGTGTCCGCGCCGGCGGACGGTGTCGTCACCGCCATGGACTTGCACGCCGGCGACCTCCTCGCGCCGGGCTCATCGGTCGCCACGATCGAAGAGAGCGGCAATCCTTACGTTCGCCTCTTCGTCTCACAGCAAGACCTGGGGCGCATCAAGCTCGGCGAGCGGGTTACGGCGCGGGCCGACTCGACGCCCGGAACTTTCATGGGCGTCGTCGAGCAGATCGACTCCCGCGCGCAGTTCACTCCCGAAAGCGTGCAAACCAAGAGCGACCGCGCCGTATTATCTTTCGGCGTGAAAGTGCGAGTTCAAGATCCAAAGGAGGAGCTCCATCCCGGTACGACCATCGAAGTGTCGCTGCCTTGAGCGAAAACGCCATCGAAGCCCGCGGGCTTACGAAGACCTACGGCAGTCACACCGTCGTTAACGACGTAAGCTTCCAGGTTCGCCGTGGCGAGATATTCGGCTTTCTCGGTCCTAACGGCAGCGGGAAGTCCACTACGATAAAAATGCTCTGCGGCTTGGTCGAGCCTACGCGCGGCGACGCCAGCATCTGCGGCAGCGCCGTTGAGACAGAGGGCGATACCGTCCGGCGCACGATCGGGTACGTCTCCCAATCGTTTTCATTGTATGGCGACCTTACGGTTGAGGAGAACTTAGAGTTCTATGGGCGCGCGTACGGACTAGACCGCTTCCGCCGCGTGCGCCGCATCGACCGCATCGTCGAGTTCTCCGATCTTCAGCCGTACCGCCGGCAGTTGGCTGCCTCGCTCTCCGGTGGTTGGAAACAGCGTCTCGCGCTTGCGGCTGCGTTGCTGCATGAGCCTCGCGTGCTCTTTCTCGACGAACCGACGGCGGGCATCGATCCCGTCGCGCGCCGCGATCTGTGGGACCTGCTCTTCAGTTTAAGCGAAGAGGGCGTCGCGCTCTTCGTCACCACGCATTACATGGACGAAGCCGAACGCTGTGCGCGCATCGGTTACATCTACGAGGGCGCGATAATCGCGATAGGCACGCGCGCTGAGTTGAAGCGGCAACCGGGCGTCACGCCGGCGCACTGCGTGCGATACAGCATCGCCGGCGACGACACCGTCAACCTGCTCGCGCGTGCGAGAGCGAAACCATACGTGCTGGATGCGACGATTTTCGGCGATCGGCTCCACGTGATGGTGCCGCAAGACGTAACGACCGCACAGATCGCCGCGGATCTTGACGTTGGGAAAGCCGGAATCGAACGAATCGAACCAAGCCTCGAGGATGTCTTTGTTGCGATCACGCGAAAGCGGCACCACTCGTGAGGCGAAGCGCGTTCGACGTACGCGGCTATGGCGCGGTCGTGTACAAGGAGATACGCCACGTCATGCGCGACCGCGTCACGCTGATACTCGCCATCGCCCTACCCATTTTGCAAGTGACCATCTTCGGATACGCGATCAATACCAAGGTCGAGCACGTACCGGCGGCGGTCTTCAACGAAGATCTGGGGCCATCCTCGGTCGCATTCGTCGAGGCCCTCCGCAGTTCACGCATCTTTGAGGTTCGCAAACTCGTTGGATCCCGATCCGCACTTATGGACTCGATCGTCTCCGGCCGAGCGCGTGTGGCGTTCGACATTCCTCCGAACTTCACCGCCGACCTTCGCGCCGGAGCAGTGCCGGCCGTTCAAGTGTTGATCGACGGCTCCGACGCCGCGATCGCCCAACCCGTCTATGCCGCGGTCGGCCAAGTCGGTGACGCCTTCGGCAAGTCGGTGGGGCAGTCACGCGTCGACGTGCGACCGCGGGTGCTGTTCAATCCGGCCCTACGCAGCGCGAACTTCTTCGTTCCGGGGCTAATCGGCATCATCATGCAGCTCATCACCATGTTTCTAACCGCGCTTTCCATCGCCGGGGAGCGCGAACGCGGCACGCTGGACCAAGTGCTGGTTACTCCGATCGGCGCACTCGGGCTGATGCTGGGGAAGATTACGCCATACGCAGTCATTGGCTTCGTGGACATGTTGCTCGTCCTCACAGCGATGTACTGGATCTTCGCCGTTCCGATTGCCGGGAGCGTTGCGCTCCTGATCGTGCTATCGCTGGGCTTTTTGATCGCCGCGCTTGGGCTTGGATTACTGGTCTCCAGCGCTGCCGCCAATCAGCTGCAGGCGATGCTCGGTGTCTTGGCGATGACGCTTCCGTCGATTTTACTATCGGGCTTCTTCTTCGAGCGCTCGCTGATGCCGCCCATCATGCAGTGGGTCGGATATCTGATCCCGCTTACGTACTTCTTCGAGATTCTGCGGGGAATCATTTTGCGCGGCGCCTCCCTGTCAGACCTGGCGGTCCCGGTGATCGCAATGCTGGCGCTTGGCTCCGGCGTCCTACTCGCGGCGAGCATTCGCTTCACGTCGGGTCGCTCATCCTGAACATCTACCGCAGGGCTCGTCTCTGTTTTTCTCGTGCGCGGACTCGCGTATCGGTGTTCGCGCTTCCCCTACGCGCGCACCTCGCCGCGACGAGAAGGAGAAATTGCCTTCACCGCCCACCTTCTGCTTACTACGATTTAGATTCTGACTGGGGCAGGAGCGGAAAACATGCTAAAGGTTGGCGATCGCGTTCGCATCGATGCGAGCGCGGAGGAAGGCACCGTAAGAGAGGTGCATCCGCACGAGATACTGGTGCGAGTCAAAGTTTCTGGTGGCCATGAAGATCGCAAATACGCCCACGAAGATCTACGGCTCGATCCTACGTTAAGCGAAGTTTCCAACTTTGTAGATCACTAGCACCGCGGCAAGGCGACGCCGCGGCAAGGCGACGCCGCGGCTGCGGCGACGGTGCGGACGATTCGAATTTGTAACGACGCCGAATCCGGCTTCGCGGTGCGAAGACACGAGCCTCGCGCCGATTCGGCGCGATTACTCAGGCTTGCTCTGCCCGATTTCTATGATCATCAACTGGATCGAACCCGGCCGCTAACTGCATCACGAGTTCCCTAGCTCCAGAAGCGCCTTACCTTGTAAGAAAATCAGGGGTGCCAAAGCACCGCGTGCCAACTCGCCGTGCTCGTCGAGAAAGCAGAGCCAAGGATGTCGCCGGCGGCATCGATCGCGTACGCCTCGGAGCTCGTGAAATTCGCCGGCAAGTACTGATGCAGGTCGACGACGGTTTTCGCGCTACCCCTCCAGAGCAACGCGTGCAGCGCACCTGAGGCGCTGCTGTGCCCGTATCCTACTTGCACTTTCCCGTGGGCGGCACGAGCGCACGAGTCCGTGAAATTCGGCGGCTGAAGATCTTTCATGCTCGCAGCAGTACCGTGCCACAGAAGCGCGTGCGCGACCCTCATCCCGGCGGGTATTCCACAGCCCACTTCGGTGTGGGAACCCAGACCGGTACCGCCGCCCTCGCCCATGTTAGGTGTCTAGCCCCGATCCGTAGTGGCCGCGGGAGACGCAGGCCGGCCGCAAGAAATAGCCTTTAGGCTCCCTCTAAGGAGCCAATGTAAGGGAACAACGGAAGCCAGACTATCCCTTCTAAGAACGCTAAAACTCAATCAGGGCCGGAAATATTGGTCCAGATGTAGCTCAGCTGGTAGAGCACTTGCTTCGCATGTAAGGGGTCGGGGGTTCGAGTCCCCCCATCTCCACAGATTCTTCTGGCTCGACCCCAAAAGGTCGGCAGCGATTGAGTTTTGACGGTCTAGGTCCTGGCAACAGAGTTCCCATCTTCCGCACCGCCTTACTGCGCTGCGAAGTCGCTGTACCTTCGCACGTCGTGGCTTCGCACGCAAACGTTCAAGCGTCGTGCGGCGCTTCGTCGGCGTTGGTGCCAAATTTTCGGACGGCACGCAACGCCGCGCGCCCGAAGACGTTGGCGTACGACGGAAATGGAAGCGGAATACGCGCCACCGCAACGGCCGCTATTGGGCCACTTCGACGGCCCTCTCGCCTACGATGGGGCAGCCGAGGAGTCGCGCGTAGCGCGATCGATTACCAGCTTGCAGAATCCGCGGACGCTTGCGCCGCGAATCGTCGAACTCGAGGAAGCCGCGCGCATTGGTTACGACACCCGCCACCCTAGCGATTACCCCGTTCTTAGAGCGTCTCATGCTGATCAGCCTGACCGCTCTGTTCGCGCTCGTCATGCCGCAGATCGTCCGTTCGATCGCGATCCTGTTCGGATCCTTCGGATTGGTCGCGATGCTTACGCTCATAGTTCTTTCGCTTGCGACGGGCTGGCTCGCCGACGGCCGTCGCGTCCAGTACCGTCACACGCTCGCGATCGCCACCGGCGTTGCGCAATCCCGGTGCAGCGGCCGTCATGGCGACTGCGTTAAGGTCCCCTGCCGTCGAGGCCGGCGTGGTCGCATAGTCACCGTTCGGTTCCTCGTCGCGACCGTTGCCGGAGAGTTTTTTAAGCAAGCCGCCCCGCAGCCCGCCAGCTGGTCCCGATAGAGCTTACGACAATCTTACGACATTTCGCGCCCTGAACTCCTAGTAGCATCCCGCCAAGGAACGTCGCTACGAGCACCAGGAGATTTAGCTGGTTCGACGGGTATCTGTCAAGTCGCCGCCTGGTGACAATTCACTGCCACACTCAAAACTCGCTCGCTAAAAACCGGTTCTACGTAGTGGGCACTGGTGAAAGGTGGTTCTTGTGAAACCGATGGCGTCGCGTTATCCCTGGGGCAGTATCGCCGGACTGATCTTTGCGTTGGCCTTTCCGTTCTCGCTCATGCTCGTTCCCTCCATGGCCCATCAAGACTTGGCCGACGTTCGGCAGGACCTCTGGATGGCCGCTGCAGAGTGGGCCGCGACGCTGATACTCGTGATGATCTCCGTCTACTGGGAGCGCCTGCCGTTCGCGGCTTCCGTCGGCCTTCGCAAGCCGCAGTGGTTCGACGCGATCGCTGCGCTGTTGGCCCTCGTGGCCACGTTCGCCACCGCGAGCATCGTGTTGGCTGCCTTCCGACTCAACGGTGCGGCACTTTCGCCCGAAAAGGCCGCGGAAGTTCAAGCGCTCCCGCTTCTGCTGCGTCTGACGATGGTGCTCACGGCGGGATTTTGCGAGGAGGTCATCTACCGCGGCTACGCCCTCGAACGGATGGCCTCGCTGACCAGAACGATATGGATCGGCGTACCGGTCACGATCTTGCTCTTTACGTTAGCTCATACTGTTCGCTACGGATTCTCCCCCGGTCTCATCGGCGTGGCGGTAACGGGCACATTTCTCGCGCTGCTGTACGTTTGGCGGCGTAACCTTTGGCCGTGCATCGCGATGCACTGGATCATCGATGGCGTGGGCCTCCTTCTCGGGCCGATCGGAGGGCACCACTAGGATTCGAACGAACGGCGCGCCGCGCTTAAAACTGCGGTCTCGGCGCTCGCGCGCTGCGCGGCAATTGCTTAAACGTTTCGGCAGTGGGCTTCTCGTCATCGTCGCGCAAGGTAATCGTCCCCGCGCGGGCGGCGTACGGAGCGATTTCGCCGCCGATCGCGATGGTGTGGTGGGCGACCGCGCGCGCCGACGAGATCGTGCCCCATTCGCCGGCTTAGTCGTCGGGAATCCACAGCGGCATCGCGGTCCACGGTTCGACACCGTGGTTGTTCAGAGACGCTTGCGAAACCCACACGAATTCGGCGTTGCTCTGCAAGGTCGCGCGACACGAGTTGAGCAGGGTGCCAAAACGCGAGCCGGTAGTCGGGCCCGGTCGCGTTAAACGTGCCGGCGTGCCGCCTTTTCAACGACGCCACGTCCAATCCGCGAAGTCGCGCACCTCGATGAACTGCACGGCACGCGCGCACCCAATAGGTAAAACGGTCGCTGCGGTCGTTGCGCCCCGCGATCAACCCCGCACAGCGCTTTGAGCGCTCCGTAGGTCTCCATCGTCATTTCCGCAGCGTCGGGGTTCCCGTCGTCGCACAGTGCTGCCGACTCGTCCGAATCGGGTGCAAAACCGTCGCGATACGCGCTCACACTCGAGACGAAGGTATAGATGGTGCCGGGACTAACGCGGACTAGGTGATCACATGATGCCGCGACGTCGTGCGGCAGATCGCCGCAGGTGTCGGCGACTGCATCGAACTCACCGGCAATCTTGCTCAGATCGAGCGGCCCAAGAATCGAGTGCCGCCGATGATAAGGATTCGCATGATCGTGCTTCTCCGCTCGAGTGGTCAGAGCGTGTAGGCAGCGACGTCGCCGCGAACCGAGGCGTAGACGAGGTGTTTGCCTGAGAGCACGGGATCGCAAGCGTAGCCGGTGATAATGCCGATCGATGGCGCTTTGCTGTCGCGCCAGATCAGCGAGCCGGTCGATGCGTCGAGGGCGCAACGTCCCGAGAGCATGCCGGGCAGGTAGGGCGTCACGCTGGCAAAACCGGCGTACACGACGCCGTCGACCACCAGCGGCGTGCCGCACGACCAGCCGTACACGACCGTATTCCAGCGCACGGTGCCGGTGAGCGGATCGAACGCACGCACGGCGTGCATGTCGGACGAACCGATGTAGGCGATGCCGTTTACGATCTCGGGTGCCGATTCTACCCACGACGTGAAGTAGTAACGCTCCCACACCGGTTTGCCGCTATCGATCGCGATGCCGTACAGCAACGAGTTGCGGCTCCCAACGATCGCGACGTTCTGATATGCGACGACGCCCATCGTGATCGGGCGTCCCGTTGGGCGGCTCCAGATGGGTTTCCCGCTCGTGAGGTCGAGCGCGACGATCTCGCCCTTCCACGAGCCGAAGATCGCGCGTCCCCCCGCTATCGCCGCCGTCGAGCGAATCGCCGATCCCACCTTTTTGCGCCAACGGACGTCGCCCATGCGCGCATCGAGCGCGTAAAACGTTCCCGAACCCGTGCCCAAATAGGCGACGCCGTCGCGCACGACAGGCGTTGCGGATCGGTAATCCCAACGTTGGCTCTTGAGCGCAGGGATGTCGTGCGGTTTGCCTGTTCCGAGCACGCGCGTCCAGATCGCCTTTCCGGTCGCTGCATCGATGCGATGGAGCACGTCGTGCGCGTCGAGCAGCAGGAGCGCATCACCGTCGACCGACGGCGTGCCGAAGATTGCCGAGCGGGTGTCGTACGTCCATGCGACCGCTCCAGTTGCTCCTTCGAACGCGAACAGTATGCCGCGGGCGTCGCCGACGTAAACGCGCCCGTCCATCGCCAGAGGCGCCGCCCAGACCGCGCCGACCGTCTTTTGCCACGCGAGGGCGGGCAGCGTGCCGGTGACCTTGGCGGGTGCGGCCGGCGTTGCCGGCAGCGGCGCCGTTGCGCGAGTGAGCTCGAACCGATCGCCTATCGAGGAGAGCTGACCGCTTAACGTCGAGCCGTCGTAGCGCATCGGCACCTTGGCCTCGATCAGCGTCACCGTGCCGGCGCGCACGTCGACGTGCGACGCGGGCAAGTCGTAGACCCCGATTGCCGGATTCCACATGTACGCAACGAGCTTGCCGCCCTTGCCTTTCTTAAAGGCCAATGCGAATGGTTCTGAGTCGGAGCCATACGTTAGCGTACCGAGCCAGTCGCCGCTCAAGCTCGACGCGCTCGTCGCGCCGAGTTCGACGACGAACGGTAGCGCGGCGACACCGCCAAGAAACTGCTTGCGATTCATGGAGCGTACGATTCTTTGGTTGCGGCACGCGGCTCCCACCGTAGCGAGCGGCGATGGCATAAACCTGTCACATAGAACCCTAGCTCCGCAGAGTCGGAATCATCCGTCCGATCATCGATCGGGTCTTCCCATTCGAAGCGACGAAGAACGCCTTAGCTTACATCGAAACGGGACGTTCAAAAGGCAAAGTCGTCGTGAATGCGTCCATTCTGCGAGGCTCGCACCGAAAAACCGGGATCAGCGCGACATTAGCCTCGTTCGTAGACATCGTTAACGCCCAGGCGATTCGAAGGTAAACAACGCAACGGCTAGGCACGCGGAATCGCCATCGTCACTGTCGGCATCGTCGGCGCTCTCGACGATTTCCGCCAGCCGCCGTCGCAGTTCGAGCAGCTGCGCCGGCGCGCATCGGACGTAAGAACGCGCGATCAACGGATCGACCGACGCTTTCTCGGCACCGCCGCGGCGGCCGCGTCGGCGATACTCGGCGGCCGTTTCATCGAGGATCACGGCCTGCGCGTCGGCGAGTTCGTCTCCGCCCGACGACAGCAGCGCGCGCTCGACCACGAATCCGCGCGCGACCGCGCGATACGAGCGCTCGATGATGCCTGAAACGACGCGCTCGCCGGCGACGCGAACGATGCCGCCCGCTTCCAGCATCTTCAAATGGTAGTAGAGCTTGGTGGGACTGGTCCCAAGCCGGACGGCCAGCTCCCTGGCCGTCAACGCCCGAGGCGTGAGTGCCTGGACGATGGCATGACGGCGCGCATCAGCAAGTAGGCGAAGGGTGGCCAAATCCCTGATCGGGATTTCTTCGGAAATCTCAGGGGAAGGGCTTGAAATCATTTCACCTTTCAATATATTTTAAAAGCGATGCGTCTGTCCAGCCATTCTCTCGCCGTTTCTCTGGCCCTCGCCGCCTGCCCACCCACCCTGGCAGTCGGGCCGGCGACGGGACTCATCGACACCCCGATCCGCATTCGGGCCTCAGGGCTAGCGCCGGGAACCTCGGCGCAACTTGTGGCGACCACCGAAAGCAACGGCGTGCTCTGGCGATCGATCGCCACGTGCGAGGCCGGCGCCGACGGCTCGATCGATGCGGCGACGTGTGATTCGACAGCGGGAAGTTACACCGGAGTCGACGCCGGCGGTCTCCTGTGGTCGATGCAGCCCCAGGAACCCGGCGTCGCTAGCTACGAGCCTCCGCCGCACGGCGCGCCGATCGAGTACGCAATCGAGCTTCGGGACGGGGGCCGAGTCGTCGCCACGGCGCACGTCCGCCGCTTCCCGCAACTGCCGGGCGTCGTGGTTCGCAGCGTTCGCGCGCCTTTTGTGGGAACGCTTGCCCTCCCGCCGGCTCCCGGGAAACATCCCGCGCTGGTTCTGCTTGGCGGTTCGGAAGGTGGAGACTCGATGGCCGACGTGGCGCCGCTCTTTGCATCGCACGGTTTCGCGACCGCGTCGGTCGCGTATTTCGGCCTTCCGGGATTACCGGCGCACCTGGTCGACATTCCCGTCGAAACTGTCGGCACCGCGCTCGATTGGCTCGCGAAGCAGCCCGGCGTCGATCCTCGCCGCATCGGCGTCGTAGGAATTTCCAAGGGTGGCGAACTGGCACTCCTGGCTGCCTCGACGTATCCGCAGATTCGGGCCGTGGTCTCGGTCGTCGGCGTGCCCTTTTCGATGTACGGCATCGATCCGAGCAGCGCGTCGCGCAACGGCAGAGGATCCTGGTCGAAGAGCGGAGCCGAGCTTGCGTACGTACCGCCCGATCCGGCAACGTCCGCGCAACTTCATGACGTAATCGCAAGTGGCGGCAAGGTTTCGTTCGGACTCGTTGCCGACGCATCGGTCGCGCGCAATCCCGCCGCCGTGCGCAAAGCGTTCTTTCCGCTCGAGCGCATCGCAGGGCCCGTGCTCTGCATCGGTGCGGGCGACGATCAACTGATGAATTCCTCGCGCAGCTGCGATATGGCGCTTACCTATCTGCAGGAACACGCGCATCCCTTTCCCGATCGCAAACTCACGTTTCCGGACGCAGGACATGACGTCATCACCTTTTATCATCCCACGTTCGGATATCAGGAATTCACGTTCGACCGTTTTACCGAAGTCGACGGTGGAACGCCCGCAACCGACGGCCGGGCAAACGAGGTGGCGTGGCCTTCGCTGCTCGCCTTCCTCGAAGCGGCCTTGCGCTAAGCCTCGTTCGTATGGCCCGCGCAGGCCACGCCGTAGGTCGCGCATCGGCGCCGGGTCGGCGAGCTGCTCCACGACACGGGCAGGGCGTCATCGCAATTCGTACCCACGTTACGGATAAGTACGGCTGCCACTCGACCTCCGATTAAGGTTTCGCGGCCTTAAGGACGAACCATGCAACGTGCAACGACGCTCCGGCATAAAATTGGACGCACAACTTGTACGTTACAGGCTCGAACTGAGGTACTGGGTTAGACGAATTCTTGGCGCGTTAGCGCTTGGAGCAATCGTCTGGTTTGCGTTTGGCCTGGTTGACGCGCAAACCGCCTGCGCGCACGACCCGCGTTTTCCGTGCTCGCCCCGCGACGCACAGCATCCGGTTCTGATTCCCGACCCGCAAAAATCTTGGGCATATTACGGGCGTCTCGCTCGCAGACAACGTGACGTCTATCACGTCGTCTTACGCGACACGCTCCTGCTCCCGCTGAGCGTCTCGGTAGAAAAGGCCGACGCCGGCAACCCCGGGCGGCCGCGCGTGATTGTCAGCGACTCCTCCGCCCGCGTCGTCGCGACGGTGCCATTCGATCGCGTCCAGGCGTTCTACGAACCGTTCTCGCGAATCTCGTACCTCGCGACGCCGAGTCTGGAGCTACGCCTTTCCCCCGGAACCTACTCGATCAACGTCACGATGGACCGAGCGACGCTGCCGCAGCGTTACGTCCTGGCCGTCGGCTCATTGGAGCGCTTCACGGTCGGCGAAATCCCGTACGTCATCGGTGCAGTCCACCGAATCCGCGTTCGAGGGTACTGATGCCGGAGACGCTGCGCGTTCTGGTGACCGGCGCGACCGGCTACATTGGCGGACGACTCGTCCCGCTTTTATACGACCACGGATATACGGTGCGCTGCTTTGCACGCGCGGCGCAGCGCCTGCGCGGCCGATTTCCACCCGCCGTGGAGATCGCCGACGGCAGCATTTACGACTCTGTCGCGTTGAGGACGGCCCTGTCGGGCTGCGACATTGCCTATTATCTCGTGCACTCGATGAGTTCGACCAAAGAGTTCGCAACGGCGGACCGCGAGGGCGCGCGGAACTTCGGCAGGGCAGCGAGGGAGGCCGGTCTTCGACTCATCATTTACCTCGGCGGCCTCGGGAGCGACCGCGAAACGTTATCGACGCATTTACGCAGCCGCCACGAGGTTGGCAGCGTGTTGCGCGAAAGCGGAGTTCCGGTCATCGAGTTTCGCGCCGCGCAAATAATCGGAAGCGGCTCGATCAGCTTCGAAATGATTCGGTACTTAACGGAACGCCTTCCGGTGATGATCGCGCCGCGATGGGTGCAGACGCACTGCCAGCCAATCGGCGTTCGCGATGTGTTGTCGTACCTCATCTCGGCCTTGTCGTTGCCGTTCGAAAACCGCATCTATGAAATCGGCGGAGCTACGGTGCTAACGTATCGGGAAATGATGTTGCGTTACGCCGCCGCACGCGGATTGCGACGCTACATCGTAGTAATTCCGCTCTTTACCCCTAAGCTGTCGTCGTACTGGGTGCATCTCATCACGCCGATACCGGCAACCCTGGCGCAGCCATTAATTCAGGGGCTCTACAATGAAGTCGTCGTCCATGACGAGCGCGCCGTTCGCGATTTTTCGTCGATTCGCCCACAGTCGTTCGACGATGCGCTCGAACTCGCGCTCGATCGGTCGCGCAGCGCAGATCGCGAGTCAACGTGGTTTGACGCATTTGCGGCAAAAACTCCCCAGGGCGCTTTCACCGGTCTGGAAGAGGGCATGCTCGTCGATCGTCGAGAGCGTACGGTCGACGCGAGTGCGGCGCGCACGGCCGAGGTTTTCTCGTCTCTCGGAGGGGAACGCGGCTGGCTCGCCGCCGATGTTCTCTGGCGCGCGCGCGGTTGGATCGACCGGGCCGTTGGAGGAACGGGACTGCGGCGAGGGCGCCGGTCGATGAAGAATCTTCGCGTCGGCGACGCGGTCGACTTCTGGCGAGTCGAGGAGTATCGGCCCGGCGAAATGCTGCGCCTCCGCGCGGAGATGGTGCTTCCCGGCCGAGCGTGGCTGCAGTTTGAGGCGGAGCCGCTTTCGGCGGCAAAAAGCAGGCTCGTGCAGACCGCGTTCTTCGAACCGCGCGGGGTGTGGGGCTATATCTACTGGTACGGCATCATGCCATTTCACGGCATCGTCTTCGGCCGCATGATCGAGCAGGTCGTTCGAGCTGCGGAGTCGGGCTGACGCCGCCCGATGCCGTCGTTTTCGTAATTTCCGTTACGTCCCGCTGACGAAATCTCACGAGGCTATCCCTCCGTTTGACTTTACGTTCACGCATGCTGGTGGGCACGTACCCGCGGAGGGGCATCCGACAAATCGGAGGCTGCGCGAAGGCCTCCATCGAGGCGTACCATTGGCAACTCGCACCACTCGTCCATTGGGCGAAGACCCATAACGCGCGCTGGGAAGGTTTGCGGGCTCGTAAACGCTCCAGGGAGACCCTTACCGGTTGCGAAGTACTCAACAAGGCAAGGGCTTGCCGGCGCCCTCGATTTGTTCGCGCCCGCTCGGTCACGCCGGCGCAGTTGCTAGGCTTCTTGTCGGCTCTCGAACGGGAGGTTTTCGTATGACAAGCGTTACAGATAGCGCGCGGCACGCGGGCATCGCGCGCGTAATCGCCGCTTTCGTCACGTCCGCGGTGCTAGCAGCTTGCGGCGCGAACTCGCAGTTGACGTCCATCACCCCGCAGCGACCGGGGGCAAACCCCCTGACGTCGGGCATGGTTCCGGGGGGCTAGCCGCTCGGTGCGCAGGGCGCCGCGCGGCGGCGCGGCCACGGCAAGTCGTGGATGGACCCGGCGGCCAGGTCGCACAAGCTGCTCTATATCAGCGACTTCGGTGCTGCGGACGTTGAAGTGTTCACGTATCCGTACCTCAGGCTGGCCGGCGTGCTGACCGGATTCAACGAACTGCGCGGAGAGTGCACCGATCCCTCCGGCTACGTCTGGATCGTCGACCAAGCAAAGGGAGAGGTCCTCGAATACGCGCACGGTGGAACCGCGCCCGTGAACGTTCTGTCGGCACCCGACCCCTGGGGCTGTGCGACTAGTCCGACGAGCGGTGATCTGGCGGTTTCGTACGCGGCTGCCGGGCAGATCGAAATCTTCCACAACGCGGCCGGTTCCGCAACGGTCGTCACCGACCCTAACTTTGCTGGAACGCTCTTTCTCGGATACGACAAAACGGGCAATCTATTCGTGGACGGGTATGATTCGTCGGATAACTTCCACTACGCGGAACTGCCTGCCGGCGGCAGCAGCTTCACCGACATCACCCTGAGTCAAACGCTGGGTGGTGTCGGAAACGTTCAGTGGGACGGCAAGTACATGGCGGTCGGCGACTCAGGGAGCAGCATCTACCAGACTCAAGGGGGCACCGTCGTGAGCTCGACGACCCTCGGGAACCGATGCGTCGAGCAGTTCTTCATTTTACCGTCGAAGCACAAAGTGATCGCGCCCGACGCATGCGACGGAAACGCAGGCATTTTTGCCTATCCCGCGGGCGGGTCGCCGTTGCAGACGATCAGCGGGGGCTTGTTTATTCCGTACGGGGCCGTGTTGAGCCGCTAATGCAACTTGTCCGATCAAACGCTAAGGAGTGAGTGTTTCACCGCCGCCGATATCAAACGACGCTGCGCGTTTAGCTAGCTTCGCTGCACGCTCGTGTAAACGTGGCGGTCGATGCGCGAGCATTACACTATGTGTATTCGGGCTCTCGAGAGTGTCGGAAGGCTCGGGGCGCGAATGAAGGCGAGCATGGACATTGACGTTGCGGCACTCGACCGCCTGCTGACCGCTTCGGAGCCGCGCGGCGACGTTATTCTCGACACCCGGGATCCGGGCGCGGCGGCACGCTGGCATCCGGAAGGCCCAGGTGCGCGGTATCTCAACATTCCCTACGACGAGTTCGAAGGTGACCAAGACGCCGCGGTGGCACGGTTGCCCGAAAATGCAAGCAACGTCCACGTGTTGTGCGCGCGCGGAATATCGGCAACCGACATTGCCGAGATCTTACGCGGCCGCGGAATTCATGCCGGCATCGTCGCCGGAGGAATGGCTGCCTGGGCAAACTACCATCGGGTCGTTCGGGTGAGCGCACCCGACGAAGCGTTCGCCATTTATCAGATCGTGCGTCCGGCGAAGGGATGCCTTTCTTATCTCATCGTGTCGGGAAAAGAAGCGCTGGCGATCGATTGCACCCGTTTCACCGACACCTATCGCGAACTTTCCGAACGCCTCGGCATCGCGCTGATCGGCGTCGCCGACACGCACCTTCATGCGGACCACGTTTCCGGAAGCGCGAAGCTCGCCTCCGGAGTTTCCCCGTACTACCTAGCCGACGAAGATGCGGATGGCGGCACCGTGCTTCGCCAGGCCGTTCCACGGACGATCGAAGTCGGTGAAATGCCGATTCGCGTGCTGTCGTTGCCCGTACCCGGTCATACCCTCGGAAGCACCGCGTTCTGTGTTGGGGATCGCTATCTCGTCAGCGGCGATACGCTTCTCCCCGACGGCGTCGGGCGTCCCGACCTTGGAAACCACGCGCTGGAGTGGACCGAGCACCTTTACGAATCGCTGACCGGCGTACTAGCAAAATGCGATCCGTCGATGACAGCCCTACCAGCGCACGCGGCTTCCATCTCGGACTACGATGCGAACGGCGCCTGCGTGAGAACGCTGGGCGATCTTCTGATCGCGCAGCTCGCTGCGGACCGCGCCACGTTCGTCGAGCGTATGAGCTCGGCCGTTGCAAAAAGCTCGCAGCCGGCCGAATACGCCGAGATTCGGCGCGTGAATTTAGGCGGCGAGGCCTCCGAACAACGGGTCGCGGAGCTCGAAACCGGGGTCAATCAGTGCGCTCTAAAGCGCTAGCCAAATCCCACCGGCTAGATGACGATGGCGAATGGCGACCGTACGCTGACGAGTTTAAATAGGTTCCTGGACGTCTCGTTTGCGCTGGCGTTTTTCCGCACGATTGAGTTCCTCCCGATGGCGCGGAGTAGTCAGCTCTCCTCTCTTCCCCACGGCGTCTTGAGCGTCATCGGGAGCTCGCCGGCAAATATTACGCGCGTTGCGTTCTGCCTGATCGTCATCGTCTACTACTGGTCACGAAAGAACGCGCTGCTCGGGGTCGTGCAGGCCGCAAATGGAACGTTCGCGCTGTTTTCCGTTACGAGCCTAGCGGCGCTCTTCGTCTTCCTCTATGCGTTAGCGGTCGACCCAACGTACGTCGGCGGTTGGCCAACGCTACTGCTGCAGTCCGCAAGCCTACTGGTCGCTAGTCTTCTGGGCTATTTGGCGCTGCGCTACGCCATTGGCGTGGGGCTCGTGCCAGACGGACTAAAGTCGTCTGCGGAGCGAATCGCTCGGATCGACCTGAGCAACCCGCTCACCGCGCTGATCGCGACGGCGCTTTCCTGGAGCGGTCTGACGATTTGGACGTTAAGCTGGTTCGTGTTCATGCCGGTTTTTGGTTTTCTATTCGCAAAAAGCACCAAACAGCCGGCGCCCAGCGGCTAAATCGCAGGACCGAAGACGAGTGCATTGGAGCTACAACTGGGCATACGGCCTGCCGCTAATCGTTCTTACGGTTATGGGCCACTCTCTGGCACTCTTTGGAGCGCGCAACCGTATCGTCGTAGCACTGGCAAGCTGCTACTCCGACGAAAGCTTTAGTCTCGGGTTCGCGCTGACGATCGGCACGGTCGTCCTATTCGTGACGGTCTTACTTGCCATGGAGGCAGCCGTTTGGGCGGGCGTTTATTATCTGATTGGCGCCTTGCCCGACTTCGCGCGTGGAATGCTATACTCGCTTCAAGCAATGACGACGTTCGGTCACGCTGAGGTTTACCTCACGCCACGTTGGCAGTTCCTGGGAGCATTAGAGGCGCTCAATGGCGTGATCCTAATAGGGCTCTCGACGGCCTTCATTTTTTCGGTGCTTCACAGTGCTGAGCTTCGCAAGGCAAAGACCGAATAGGTTACGGCTGTAAGAGGCGTGCCCGGCTCTCGCATCCGGAATCTGCACCACGATGGCATGCGATGAGTCCGAAATGGGCAGGGTCATCGCCTCATAGCGGAACTTCCCGACCGCACACAACGCCGGCACAGATTGCGCTCGCGTGGCTGTTCGCGCAAAAGCCATGAAACGTGCCGATACCGGGAACGACGAAACTGCCCCGGGCGCGTCGCGGCGTTGAGATTTTGATGCGCGTCCTCGTAACAGAACCGGCGGTCCGTGCGTTGGGATACGACAGGAAGAGGTCTGTGGAGGTTCTAGGAGATGACTCCGCTTCGCGTCTGCGTGCTCTTGGCCGGCCTCGTCGCCCTTGCGGCGACTGCCGGAAAAGATACGATGGCCCCGCTTTCCCAATATCTGATGAGCCCGCAGGCGGAGATCGCGCTCGCGCGCAGCGCGGCGCCGGCGGCGATTTCGAAGCCAGCAACGATCATGGTTCTCCGGGCGCGCGGCTACGCCGTCGCGCAGACGGGCCGGAATGGCTTCACATGCATCGTCGAGAGGAGCTGGATGCAACCGTTCGGCGCCCCAGACTTCTGGGGCATCAAGATGCGGGCCCCCATCTGCTACAACGCGGCGGCGGCTCGTACCGTGCTTGTTTACACCTTTAAACGAACGGAGATGGCCCTGGCGGGAGCGAGCAAATCGCAGATCCGGGACCGCATCGTAGCGGCGATCGCCGCCGGCGCGCTGCCGACGCCGGCACCCAGCTCGATGGCGTATATGATGTCGAAGTCCCAGTACTTGAACGACGACGCCAAAGCGTGGTACCCGCACGTGATGATTTTCACGCCGATTGATGACAGCGCAAATGCAGGAGCGAGCTGGGGCGCCGATCGCCCCCTCTCGCCCGTCGTCTTCGACGCGCAGGACAAGATGCCGGAGCCGTGGACCTGCTTCTTCATTCCCGTCGCGCACTGGTCCGATGGGACGCCGGCGCCTGTATATTCGGGAACGTAGAGTGCTGTCCCGATTCGCGCCTCACGGCGCACTTGGTGAATCTTAGACTTCGGCCACTCACTAAAAGCACCGTGCTGCGGATGGTTCGGGTCTCGTAGCGCGAGGAGGAACAATCGGGCATTTGATTTTGTTAAAATGCCGGGTGACGGTGGGGGCCGTCACGTCTTCGTCGAAACGAGTGGCTCCTGCGTTTCTTAGTGGCGTGAGGCTCGGTATGAATTATGGAAGGGCCGTTACAACTTCGCTTTCGTTCGACGAGGCGATCGAGGCCGCACGGTCGCTCTTGCGCGACGAGGGCTTCGGCGTGCTGTGCGACATCGACGTGAGCAAGACGCTGCACGAAAAGCTCGGTGCCGATTTTCGTCGATACCGCATCCTCGGAGCGTGCAATCCGAATTTCGCCCTCGAAGCGCTGCAGGGGGAAGAGCAACTCGGTCTGCTGTTACCCTGCAACGTCGTAGTGCAAGAAGTCTCCGGCGCGACCGTCGTCTCGGCGGTGGATACGCGCGCGCTGCTTTCGATCGTTGGGAACCCGGCGCTGCTGAAGGTCGCCGACGACGTCAACGTCAGGCTGGGCCGCGTGCTCGATGCCATAGCGGCCCGTTCCGGCTGATTCGCCCGCCCTACCCCTAGACTCCGACCCTTACTTATATGGGCGCCGGATTAACCGGCTGCTCGCGGTATCCACCGCAGGCGGCAGCCGTCGTTGTAAGTCCTTAGGGGCTGCCTCCCGTTACGGCGATCCCAAAGCCACCCGATGTGCCTTTGATAAAATGTTGGTCTACACCGGTGCCATCGATGTTTGCTCGTCCGATGGTGGTGCCGGTACCCCTGCTGCCCCAATCGGCCCAATAAATGTGGGCACTGTCAACTGCGATGAAGGCGACTTCTCCCTTTAAACCGGTAATGAACGTCTGATTCACGCCGCTTCCATCGATGTTCGCTCGGCCGATCCCGGTGCCGTTGTTTGGCCAATAGATGTATTTGCCGGTGGTCGAAATGGCAAGCGAACCGGCGCCTTGCGTTTGAATGAATTGAGCGTTTACGCCGCTGCCGTCGAGCTTCGCGATTCCGATCCAACTGGTTTGGTAATTAGCCCAGTAGATATGCGTGCCCGTAGTGACCACGCCGCATACGCCGGTCCCAGTCGTGATGAAGTTCTGGTTTACGCCACCTCCGTTGAGGTTGGCCCGCCCAATGGCGCTGCCGACGTCACCGCCCCAGTACAGGTATTTGCTACTAACGGTGACGCCGCATGGGTTCTGGGCACCCGTTACGAACTTCTCGTTTACGCCCGAGCCATCTAGTTTGGCACGCAAAATCGTCGTCGCCGTCCCGCCGTTCGCGCTTGTCCAGTAGATGTATTTCTTATTCTCGGTCATCCCGGCTCCGCCGACTTGGCCGTGCGTCGTCGAATGGATGAACGTTTCGTTCACGCCGGAACCATCGACCTTAGCTCGTCCCACCGAGCCATTTTGTTCGTTGGTCCAGTAGATGTACCGTTCTGGCTTAGGCGGCCGTTCATGTCCGCCATTGGCGGCTTGCCAAACCGGCAGTTGTGAGACGTTAACGGGCGTCGCCGACGTGCCCCCGCAACCGACGAGTAATACCAATGCAGTCAGAGTTACGATCTTCGCCATTTCACGCTCCTTAAAGCCCGCGTGCGCATCGGCCGGTTGGGGATAATTTTGAAGGGAAGCCCGACCTCCTTCCTGACTGACCGGCACCCGATGCCCTTGTCACCCGGATTATTCGGTGGTGGCTCGAAAGGATGGCCACGTGGGAAATCCCCGATGAGATCGCTGCGAGCGCTTGTAGTCCTCGTTCCGGAATTATTGGCAGGATGTGCGGGTTTAGGTGCGGTCATCGGCGCAGCCGAGCCGACTGCGGCAACGAGCGTAACGGTCTACGCGAACGCTGCGATGGGCAACATTGCTCCGGTGCGCACCATCATGGGCCCTCGTACTGGATTGCGGTTCCCGAGTGCCGTTGCGGTCGATGCGCAGGGCAACCGGTATGTCGCGGACCGCGCCGCCAACACCATCACCGTCTACAGCAGCGACGCTCGCGGTAATGCCGCACCGCTCCGGGCAATCGCCGGCGGTCGCACGGGCCTCAACCTCCCGACCGGGCTCGCCCTCGACGCTCGAGGCGATGTGTATGTCGTGAACCGGTCAGGAGATGCGATCACCGTTTACGCACCCAGTGCCAAGGGAAATGCTGTGCCGGTTCGCACCATCGAGGGGTCGAGGACCGATCTCAACCAGCCGACGAGTATCGCCGTCGACGCCGAGCAGCGTCTATACGTCACGAACCTCGCCGATCGCAGCGTTACGGTGTTTGCGCGGAACGCAAGCGGCAACGTCGCTCCGGTTCGCATCATTCGCGGCACTCGGGCGAGGCTGACGGCGGCTTTCGCGATCGCCGTCGATCGAGCCGGTACCATCTACGTCGTGAACTCGGACGACAACGGCATCTCAGGCGTGCTCGTCTTTAACCCGCGTGCCGACGGCGACGTCGCGCCGAGTCGCGTAATCGCCGGTTCGGCGACGAAGCTGGAGACTCCGAGCGGGGTCGCGGTCGACCCGAGCGGGGCCACCTTCGTCTCCGACCACGGAGGAAGCGGCCGCGCCGGAGCAATCCGCGTCTTTGCGAAAGGCGCGAAAGGCAACGCCGCGCCGATCTACTCCATTGCCGGAAGTGCTACGCGGTTACGCCCGTACGGTCTCACGATTGACCGTACTGGAGAGATCAACGTCGTCAATTCAGCTGGATTCTAGCCAACGGGGGACGAGCAAGAAAGAGGCCGTAGTTCGTGCCCCGAAAAACTCAAGCAATCGCGATTAGGGGTTGCTACGGAGGTTGTCATATGGGCCGCAGGCTTTTTCTTGTAACGGCGTTAGCGCTGCTCGCGGCTTGCTCGAAAGGCACGCTCCCGCAGTCTAATGCCGTGCCGTTCGCGCTGAGGGCTCCCGCAGCGAGCGAGCAGCCGGAAGCGTTTCGCGTGCTCCACGCATTTCGAGGAAAACCGGACGCCTCGGTTCCGGAGGGCACGCTGGTCGAGTTGGGGGGAAAGTTCTACGGCACGAGCTCGGGGGGTGGAGCGTACGGTTCCGGCAGCGTATTCGTGCTGACGCCTGCGGGCAGCGAACGAGTGGTGCATAGCTTTTCCACTCAAGGCAACGACGGAAGAGACCCGCGCGCGGGTCTGATCGCCGTTAACGGAACGCTCTACGGCACCACGCGATACGGCGGAGCGAACGACGTTGGGACGGTCTATTCGATCGCACAGAATGGGCGCGAGGACGTCGTCTACAGCTTCACGGATTCGTCAGGAAAGCTGCCGCAGTCGAGCTTGACCTATTTCAAAGGTGCGCTCTACGGCACGACCAGATATGGCGGTGCCAACGGCCTCGGAACGATCTTTTCGGTAACGACCGGCGGTACGGAAACCGTCGTGCACAGCTTCGCGGGCGCCGACGGCGCCTATCCGTTGGCGGGATTGACGCACGACGACGGGCGCTTGTACGGCACGACGTTTCGCGGCGGAGCTGCGGACGAAGGTACCGTTTTCGTCCTTACGCCGGCCGGCGAAGAACGCGTACTCTACAGCTTCGAGGGCGGACGCGACGGAGCGGCGCCCGAAGGCGGGGTCACCGTCATGGGTGGCGCACTCTACGGCGTGACGCCTGCCGGCGGCGCCGACGACTACGGCACCCTCTACTTGATCTCCAAGCGCGGTAAAGAAACGATACTCCACAGTTTTCGTCCCAGCGACGGCGTCAGACCCATCGCGGCGCCAACCGCCGTCAACGGTACGCTCTACGGTACGACGTTCGGCAAAGGAATCGACTATGGGACGATTTACGATCAGCCTCCGGGCAGACGGCTGCGCGTACTTCACAAGTTTGACGGTCAAGACGGCAAGCAGCTAAGTACGTCCCTAGTGTGGTCGCACGGGTCGTTATACGGAACCACGCAGGTCGGCGGCGCGCACGGCCTGGGTACTGCCTTCGAACTCAATCCGTAGGCTACTTGTCGCTGATTGCCGAACCGATCGGTTCGAGGAATACCGAGTCGTTGTGGTGACCCGGCGTGCCGCCGGACGGATATGCCCAGCGATCCGCCGAGCTTACGCTGTATGCGAAGGTAATGCACGGACCTGCAAAATACTTGCTGCGCGGAGCGATCGTGCCCTGATCGACGTCGCACGCAGTACCGTCGAAGTTGTTCAGCGGAGTGGATCCGACGATCGTCGCGCTCGAACCAGCTATGGTCATCCGGTACACGCACGAAGCGTAGAGCCCGTTGCACTCCTGATCGTTGACGAGCAGCTGGCCGTTCACACGATCCCAGTTCACGCCACCCGGAAATCCGATCGTGCCGCCGCTGTACTTGACGGTATGCATCGTACCGCTGCCAGACGGCAGCGCCGAGATTATGGCGGTGAAGCTCGGGTAGGTAAGGCCGTCGACGTACAGATTGCCGTCGGTGTCGTACGCTGGGAAGAAGTACTCGTATTGTGACGGGTTGGTATATCTGGTCGGGCTCCCCGAGCCGTTGTGGTAAACTTCGATGCCGCCCGCGCCACTGAGGCCGGTGAGGTCGCTGAGGGCCAGGTCGCCGTTGGTCGGATTCACGGCGCAACCCGCCGGATACCCGGACGGGTCGGTCACCGAGCCTAGGAATTGGCCGGCGCGCGAATACTTGAGGGCTTGGTACGCACCGGTAGCGACGATCCAGATATTGCCTTGCTTGTCGGAGCACAGGCCCTGCGGCCCGTTGAAGCCAGTCAGCGTGCCCTTGAGCTGCATCGCCGGCATCGCGAAGATGAACACGTCCTCGTAGGCGGCGTCTGAGACGAAGAGCAAACGACGGGCTCTCTTGACGTCCGGCGAGACCCACGATTTGTGATGGTCCGGCTGGACTTTGGGCGCGCGCACCGACGTGTACGTCGCCAGGTGGTGCCCCATCGGTCCCAGCCCGCGTCCGCCCGACGTCAAGCCTTGTCCGCTCGACGGCGCAAACGACGACGAAGGTTGCCCTCCACCGCCGCTGCACCCGGCCAAGAGCGCGACGGCCGCCATGACGCCCAGGGCGCCCAGGGCGCCGTAGGGCAATCTCGAGATTTTCATGTGCGACGCTCCCATTCTTGATCAAACGAGGCCTGCGAGGGCTTTCGAGCTTTGACGCGACTAGTTATCTCTCGCATACGTACATCCTCGCCGGTTAGGCCGACACCGAGCTCGCTAGGTTTGAAATCGCCGAGGAGCTACGCTTCTTCGAAGCGGCGGATCGCGTCGAGCGAGATCAGCGCTTCCGATAGGGTCTGCCCCGCAATCGCGTCGGCGAGGCGGCGCATCGCCGTGGAACCTTCGAGCCGCGGTCCATACCGTCGGGCAAGGAAGATCGCTAGCGGAATAACGGCAAGTCCGAAGAGCACGTTTCCGATCAGCCACGCAGGGCTGGCTGCCGCGTAAAGGTCGATGCCGAAGATCCCGCGCAGTCCGACGACGAAGATCGGCAGCCACATCAGCGGCGCGAAGAGCAGCGTCCATAACGCCGCGCGCACCCGGGCGAGTCGAAGCTGCCCGAGCTTTCTCTGGATCGCGACGACCGGCTCGTCGTAGTCGACGCCGGCAATTTGCGCGAGCTGTCGCGCCACGGCAACGAGGTAACTCAGAACGTAAGCGTAGAGCAACGCCGCCGGAATCAGGTACCGCGGCTCGCGGAGATGTTGGTAGCCGAAGTAAGCCAGTGCGCCGGCGGCGATTACGCTCGTGACGAGCTCAAAGACCAGGCCGCGTTTGAGCCGCCCGAGCGAGGTGTCGGTCTGGCGCAGGTTCCACCGCTGCAGTAAGACGACGTTGAGTCGCAGGCTTTCCTCGAGCTTGCGATTGCTCTGCGCCCACAGGCTTTTGATTTCATCGAATTCCATAACGTTGTCCATTCTTAGGCTTTTGCCACGGCGACGATGCGCTTGAGGCGTTCTTTGATCCGGCCGATTTTGGTGCCGACGTTTGTCTCGGATATGCCGAGCGTAGAAGCGATCTCGGCGTACGCGTAGTCGTCCAAATAGAGCATCATTAGGGCGCGGTCGAGTGGTCCGAGTTGCTCGATGAGGTCGCGTACCAAGGCTAGCCGATCGTCATCTTCCGGCTGCTCCGGAGCGGGCACCCGTTCGAGAACCGACTCCGCTGCCCGCGCGAGCGTGCGCCGTTTTCGCGTTTCGCTTCGATGAAATGAGATCGCGACGTTCACCGCAATCCGGTACATCCACGTAGAGAACGCTGCTCGGCCGTCAAAGCGCGGATACGAGCGCCAGAGCTGCGCGATCGTCTCTTGCAGTAGGTCCTCGCGGTCCGCGTCGTTGCGGCAGTATGCATTCGCGACTTTGAAGAGAACGCCGCGGTGCCGGTCGAGCCGGTCGGCGAAGACTCCCTGCAGCCCGCGTTCGCTCATTTCACCCAGCTATTCGCTACGGCGAGCGAAAAAATCACACTCCGCCGCATCTCGCCATTCCCGCGACCCCGTGGATAGCCCGGCCCGGCCGGGCGACGATACCGATCGAGACGTTTTCCGGTGGGCACCCCTGGTGACGGAACGGCTCGTCCAAGACCGAACAGTGAAGGCGATATGTTCGTGACGGAATGCAAGGCAGAATTCCTCGGTCATCAAATCGTGGCCCACAACTCTTGGGGACCCACGTTCTCCATGAAGGGCTTCACGGGCGAAAACCGGCTGTACATCGACGGGAAGGTCGTCGATACGAATACCGACGCGTTTGCGCTCTCGAGCGCTCCGATCATGCGAGGCAGCATTTCGGACGACGAGAACAACGTCCACATCGTCGAGGTCTTCGCGCGTTCGAGTTGGACTCGCGTCAAGCTGAGAATCGCAATCGATGGAACGAAGGTCGCGGGTGAGGACTTCTAGGCGGCAGCGACGGCGGATCCGCGACGAACTCGGCTAAAATCTCGAAACGTCGGGAGCTTGCCGCTCACAAGCTCCAATGCGAATTGACGCGTGAGGTGCGCCGCGCGCGGAGGCGATTCTAAACGCCTTCTCCGGTGGGGAGTAAAATGGGGTGAAAGCGGCGTACCAGGCCGAAAACCCTGATGCAGTAAGATCTTGCTGGACCCGCTTCGTTGCTTCGCACGTAAGAAACGTTTAGCGTCTTCTCTCGAAGGGCTCGGTCGTACGATCACTTGCACGACAACTCGCGGCAAGCAGACTGAGGTGTAGCGTGGAATTGCTCTGTCTAGACGGGGGTTCGTCCTCGCTCAAATATGCAACGTACCGTGCGGCGCCCGGCCGGCTCACGCGTCTCGGTGCGGGGATCGAGCCGGCGACGGGCAACGCCGAGGGCGACCTCGCTCGAGCGCTATTGAAAGTCAAACCGCAGGTCGACGACGCAGTCGGCGCGGTCGGCCATCGGATCGTCTTCGGCGGTCTTCGATACGCGGCCCCGACCCGCGCCGACGATGCCGTGTTGAAGGATCTTGAAACGCTGGTCGCGATCGAACCGCTGCACTTACGCAGCGAGCTCGACCTGGTCTACGCGGCAAGGCGGCTGATGCCGGGTGTCCCGCAGGTTCTCTGCTTCGACACGGCCTTTCATCAGCAATCGCCTGCCATCGCCAAGCGCCTCCCGCTCCCGGCGCATATCGATCCGCTGCTTCAGCGCTACGGATTTCATGGGCTTTCCTACGAGTACATCGCTTCGGAGCTCGATCCGCGGGCAGAACTTACGGTTGTGGCGCACCTCGGCTCAGGCGCGAGCTTGTGCGCACTCAAACGCGGCAGGCCGATCGACACGACAATGGGTTTTAGCGCGCTCGGTGGTCTAATGATGGGAACGCGGCCGGGCGACCTCGACCCTGGCGTCATCGTACGACTGCTCGACTCGGATCGGTACGATGCGGCACGTCTTTCCGACTTGCTCTACCGCAAATCGGGCTTGCTAGGCATCTCGGGTACGAGTTCCGACATGCAAACGCTGATCTCAGCGGCGGATTCCGATTCGGCAGCCGCCGGGGCGATCGAGCTCTTCATTTACCAGCTGATCAAGCATCTAGGTTCGATGATCGCCGTCCTGGGGGGTCTCGACACCCTCGTATTTACCGGCGGGATCGGCGAGCACGCGCCGACGATTCGCGCCGCGGCATGCGAACGGCTCGGCTATCTTGGGCTGCATCTCGACGTGACGGCCAATGACGGGAACCAACGCGTGATATCCACGCCGCAAAGCAGCGTCACCGTCTTGGTCGTCCCGACCGACGAGAACCTGATGATCGCGCGGCATACCCTGCGAGTCCTGGGACAATCGCTCTAGCCGCCTTCGCCCCTCCGCCCGGTTGCGACTCACTTCAAGCAGGCGATAATCGCTTCGACAACGAGCTTCGTTTCGTCGGGATCCCGCACTTCGATGGAATCCGTGCCCGCCTGAAGAGCAGGATAGTCGTTCCCTCCCGGAAAGATCGCATCGCCGACGAACAGCATGTCGGCTATCGGTATCGCCAGCACGTCGCGCAGCTTGCGGATGCCATACGCCTTGTCGATTCCGGGGCGCGTGACATCGATCGACGTCGAACCGCCTAGTCGAACGGAGAACTCCGTCAGCATCGGATCGAGCAGCGCTTTGATCTGCTTGCGTTTCGCAAAGTCCGGATCCCATTTTACCTTTTCGTCGAGAGGAGCTTGCTGGCCGAGCGCTGAGTATGTGATCTGCGTCCCTCTGTCCTCGATGCGCGCTCCCCACGTTCGAGCGGGCTGTAGGCCGGTTTGGGTCACGGCTCGTTCGAACGCGTTCTCGATCTCCTGCTTTTGCGTGGCGCTCAGGTCTTCCGAATAGAGCTTGTGCCAATCGCCGTCGTACGAGAAGAACTTCGTACCCGACGTCGGCAGTAGCGACAAATTCCGCAGGTTGCTCGATTTCGGAAGACGCCCCAGAACTTGTTTTTCGAACTGCGGAAGGTCACCGCCGGAGATGATCGCGACCTTGACCACGCCGAGCAGAGTGTCCAACAGCGCCGCCATCTCATCGTCGAGCGCGGACTTGCTTTTCGCCAGCGTTCCGTCCAAGTCGAAGACGATCAGAGTTTTCATCCGGCGGCGCGCCAGACCGAGCTACGAATCGCTGAACGGTTGCCCGGCCGCATGCCCCTTGGCAAGCGCGGGCGGCTGCGTAGGATCGCTGAAGTCCGGCGTCCAGTGCCAGTTTCGAATCTCGGGCATATCTTGCAGATGCTCGCGAATATAGGAGTGGTGCTCGTAAAGCTTGAGGTTGAAGGCGTCGATAACCTCAGAAACGTCGGATCGCAGCCGAGAGAGATACTTGAGAGCATCGATTGCCAAATGGAAGCGGCTCATCTTGTTGAGCACGACCATGTCGAATGGCGTGGTCGTCGTACCGCGATCCAGGAACCCACGCACGTGGAACCGTTCCTCATTCGCCCGCCCGTGGACCATTGGGTGAATGACCCACGGGTAGCCGTGGAACGCGAAGACCACGGGAGCATCTTTGGTGAAGAGCGCCTCGAACGAGATGTCGTCCATCCCGTGAGGATGCGCGCCCGGGGGCATGAGCACGCCCAGGTCCACGACGTTGACGACGCGCACTTTGATCCCCGGCACGTGCTTCTGCAGCAGCCACGAGGCCGCGCAAGTCTCGAGCGTCGGCACGTCGCCGGCACAGGCTAAGACGACGTCGGGCTGCGCGCCGGCGTCGTTGCTCGCGAAATTCCACATCGAAGCGCCGCGCGAGCAATGGTCGCGAGCGCCTTCCATATCGAGCCACTGCAGCTCGAGCTGTTTGCCGCAGGTCACCACGTTGACGTAATCGCGGCTGCGAAGGCAATGGTCCATCACGCTGAGGAGGCAGTTGCCGTCCGGCGGATAGTAGACGCGGATGACTTCGCTGCGCCGCGCCAATGCGTTATCGACGAAACCCGGGGCTTGATGGCTAAAGCCGTTGTGATCGTTGCGCCAGGCGTGACTCGTCAAGAAAATGTTGAGCGACGCGATCGGCTCGCGCCACGCAAAGCGCTTCGACTCTTCAAGCCATTTTGCATGCTGAGTGAGCATCGAATCTACGACCTGGGCGAACGCCTCGTAAGAGGCGAAGACGCCGTGGCGCCCGGTGAGCGCGTAGCCTTCCAGCCACCCCTCGCAGCAATGTTCGCTCAAAACCTCCATCACCCGCCCGTCTGGAGCGACGCGGTCGTCGATCGAAACGGTCGGCTCCATACTACATCGCGCGGTGGCTTCGAAGACCGCGTTCAGTCGATTCGAGTTCGTTTCGTCGGGGCAAAAGAGGCGGAAGTTATTGGGATTGCGCTCGATGATGTCGCGCAAGAACTCCCCGAGCCTGCGCGGGGCTTCGGCGGCAACCTGTCCGGGGGCGGGAACGTCGAGCGCGTAGTCGGAGAAATCCGGCACGTCGAGGGCGATCAGCACGCGGCCGCCGTTGACGTTCGGGTTGGCTCCCATGCGGCGCCCACCGTGCGGCGCTAACGCTTGGAGCTCGGCGATCGGTGCCCCATCGCCATCGAAGAGCTCCTCCGGCTTGTACCCGCGCATCCACGCTTCGAGCAACCGCAAGTGCTCCGGGTTGTCACGCACATTCGCTAGCGGCACTTGGTGCGCGCGAAAGGTTCCCTCAATCGGAATTCCGTCGACTTCTTTGGGTCCCGTCCATCCCTTGGGCGTTCGCAGCACGATCAGCGGCCAGGCGGGACGCCCCTGAATGCCGCTCTTCCGCGCCTCGTTCTGAATCGAGCGAATCTCGTCGTAGCATCGATCCAGTGCTCGCGCGAAGAGTTGATGGACCGTAGCGTGATCGTCGCCTTCAACGAAATACGGTTTGTAGCCGTGTCCGCGGTAGCGTGCCGACAGCTGGTCGTCGGCCTGACGTGCCTGAACGGTGGGACCGGAGATCTTGTAGCCGTTGAGGTGCAAGATCGGCAGAACGGCGCCGTCGCGCACGGGATTCAAAAAGTCAATGCCCTTCCAACTACCTTCGAGCGGGCAGGTTTCGGCCTCGCCATCTCCCACGACGCATGCAACGATAAGGTCTGGATTATCGAACGCGGCACCGAATGCGTGCACGAGCGAATAGCCGAGCTCTCCGCCTTCGTGAATGGAGTTCGGTACGTGCGGCCCGCAGTGACTTGGCACGCCCCCCGGCGTCGAGAACTGGCGAAAAAGCAAGCGCATTCCTTCGATATCCTGCGTGACGTCGGGATGCACTTCAGAATAGGTGCCTTCGAGATAGGAGTGCGCGTTGAGCGACGGGCCGCCGTGGCCCGGGCCTGCTACATAGATGACGCTCGCGTCGCGCTCGTTGATCAGCCGATTCAAGTGAACGTAGATGAAGTTTTGACCGGCTGAGGTGCCCCAGTGCCCCAGCAACCGCGGCTTGACGCAATCGGCCGTCAACGGATCGCGCAGCAGCGGATTAGCCGACAGGTAGATTTGACCGACGCATAGGTAGTTGGCGGCCATCCAATAGCGCTCCATGCGGTCGAGCATCTCGGGTGACAGGGGTCCGTCGAGCGCCTTCGCGACCTTACGCTGGCCGCTCGCGACGACTGCCGTGGAGAAAGAAGCATCGAAACCAAACGCCTGCATTTCGGTAGTGGTAGTCATCGGTCGCACCTCAGTGATGGGTTGTCCCAGTGGCTTAGGCGCTCTCTGACGTACGCCTTCACTACGGACGGCGGCCCGGTAGCCTTCCAGCCGAGAGGGGGCCACGAAGCCTCACGTTCGAGTGATGAGCCTCGTCGCGAAAGAGCTGGGAAAACTCCGAGCAGCCGCAAAGAGAGGGACGTATGATCGAAGTACTGCAAGGATTTCCGGACAACGTCGTGGCGTGGGCCGCAAAGGGGCGCGTGACCAAGCAAGACTACGAGGAGGTGCTTATACCAGCCGTCGAGCGCGCGCTCGAGCGGAACGGCACGATCCGATGTTACTATGAGCTCAGTCCAGAGTTCACGGGCTTCGACGCGGGCGCAGCCTGGGAGGACGCGAAGATCGGCATCGAGCATCTGACGCGCTGGGAGCGGGTGGCGGTCGTTACCGACGTGGAGTGGATTCGGCTGGCAACGAATGCTTTTCGCTTTTTCATGCCGGGTCAGGTTCGGGTCTTTTCTGCAGCAGAATCTGTCGAGGCCAGACGCTGGATTACGGCGGCAGCGGTCGTGCCCTAACGATCGTCGGAGCTGCGCCCCGCTCGAGAAACTACGAGGGTGGGACGTCGCCGCCGCATGCCGTCGGCAGCAGTACGGATCGAATGCGCTACCGGAAGAAACCCGCCATCCGGAACGCTTGCCGAACGAACGGTCTCGCGTCGCTAGTTACAAGATTGCCGTGCGCGACGATAAGTTTGTCGAAATCCCATGCGAGCAATTGCCGCACGGCCTCGTCGCCCAAACGCCGGCGGCGCCTTCCGATGAACGATAAGCGCAGATCGCGTGGTACGCCGCCTTCAAAGACACCGCCTAGGCGCGTCAGCATATTGAGAAGCGGGCGATCGCGCTCGAATCCGTAATTTTGGATGAAGTCACCCATAATCAGCGTACGGGACGGCTTATGAAAGAACTCGGCCTCGGCGAGGACGACGCTGCCGCGAAATAACATCTGATCGATCTCGCCTTTCCAAGCCGCCGGCGGTACGTCGCCCAGCGTACGCGCTTTCCAGATCTGCGCGCACGGGAAGAACTCTGCCCAAAGGGTCAAGCGCCAATCGTGCAATGGCGTGGGCGATACGAGGTGCGCGACCGAACCGATATCCTCGAGCTGCGCGGCTTGGTCGCGGGTTGCGGCGACGGGGGAGTTTATCCAAAGTGAGCCGTCATCGAGCTTGATGACGACCATCCGCGTTGGAAAGGGAATCCCCAAAAAGCGTACGGCGGGGCCGTCGGCAACCCAAATGTTTTTCGCAAAGGCCTGCAGGCGATCCATGCCGCCAACCTTTGGACGGCGGATGGTCAACCCCGGCCGGGCGCCAGCCGGCTTACCCGCCGATAAGAGCAACACGGGAATCTTTGCGGAAAGAAGGGCGTGTGACCGTTAATATGGGCCCGAGCAGGTTGCGGTTGCCGACTGCTCGGTATGTCGAAGGTTCGCGCGGCTATCGTTTCGAGTTTGGCCGCCTCTCCTTAAGCCAAAGCACATTCTTGCTGCTCGCCGCAATCGTCGTGGGACTCGGCGGCGGTTTAGGTGCGGTCGGGTTTCGCTACCTGATCTTCGGTGAGTCGCAGCTCGCGATGGGTATCATCGCGCCGGCCCTAGCGTTTCTCGGCCGTGCAAACGTCGTTCCGGTTCTCATCATCGGCGGCGTCATCACCAGTTTCATCGTCGAGCGATTTGCGAGGGAGGCCAAGGGTCACGGCGTTCCGGAGGTGATGGCGGCAGTCGCGCTGCGCGCCGGCATAATACGGCCGCGCGTCATCGCGGTTAAGAGCTTGGCTTCGGCCACATGCATCGGGTTTGGCGGGAGTTGTGGTCGCGAGGGCCCCATCGTGCAGATCGGTTCGGCAATCGGTTCGGTACTCGGCCAACTCTGCCGGGCTCCGTCGCCCATCGTTCGAACCTTGGTGGCGTGCGGCGCGGCGAGCGGCATCTCCGCAACGTTCAACGCGCCGATCGGCGGCGTCTTCTTCGCCTCCGAAGTCATTCTCGGACGGTTCGAGCCGCGCTCGTTCGCGTCGATCGTCGTCGCCAGCGTGGTCGCCGCCGTCGTGGGACGCTCGTTTTTTGGTAATCATCCCTCCTTCACCGCGTCGGAGTTCTATCTCGTCTCGCCGGCCGAACTCGCGCTTTATGCTCTGCTCGGCATTGTTGCGGCCTTCTGGGCGACGGGTTTCGTGAAGCTGCTGTATTATATCGAGGACCGCTTCGACGCGTGGCGCATCGCTGGATGGATGAAGGCCGCCCTCGGATTCGGCGTCGTGGGCATCATCGGCATCTGGTACCCCCAAATCTTCGGAGTCGGCTACGCGAGCGTAGATGCAGTCCTTTCGCAACACGTTCCCGCGCTGCACGCGTTTGCGCTCGCGGCGCTGAAGCCGCTCGCGACCTCCATGACGCTGGGGTCCGGCGGGAGCGGCGGCATCTTCGCGCCTTCGCTATTTACCGGCGCGATGCTCGGCGACGCTTTCGGAACTGTGGTTCATACGGCGTTTCCGAGCTGGACCGCCAGTGCCGCCGCCTACGGGCTCGTCGCGATGTCGGCGGTCTTCGCCGCCGCGGCGGAGGCACCGATCACTTCAATCATGATCGTATTCGAGATGTCGAGCGACTACACGATCATTCTGCCGCTGATGGTTTGCACCGTCATCGCCACACTGCTCGGCCGAAGGCTGCTCGGATATACGATTTATGAGATGAAGCTGGTTCGCCAGGGCATCGACTGGATGCGTGCGCGTAACCCGGGCTTCTTTTCCCGCGTTCGAGTGAGCGCGGTCGAACGCCGGGCCCCGGTGATTGCAAAATGCGGTGAAACGGTACGCGAAGTTGCGGCGCGGCTTCACGATACCGACGAGCTTGCCGTGCCTTTGGTTGACGGAATGCATTTCGTAGGACTGGTCGCGGTGTCCGAAATTGCCGTCAGCCTCGCACGAGGCTCGTACGGTGACCTCAGAATCGACGAACTCAGCCGCGCGCCCGCGGTGACGCTCTCATCTTCAGACAGCTTGGAGAAGGCTGCAATCTCGATGGCCGACCCACGGACGCCGCTGCTTCCCGTGATCGATCCCAAGACCGGAAACTTCACGGGAATCGTGACGCGCCGCGACGTTCTCGACGCTTATCGCAGCGCAGCAGATGCTTCAATGTTGGGGGTTTAGCCTCGGAGGATGCCGCTCCGGCGACGACTGTTGATCGGTCTCATCATTGCCCTGGTCACACTGCTTTCGTTAGCAGCGGTTGGCTGGCTCTTTTATGCGTCGGTAGGTGCCGACTGACGGGCCATCGAGTTCGCCGCATCCCGTTTCAAAGGCCCTCTATTTCGAACGCATGCCCAACCAACGGGCTATGTTGCCGATATAGTCCTTAAAGATCTCGAACCGAGCGGGATCGCGTTTAATTTCGTCGCCAGGTTTGTCGGTGACGAAGCTCGGCGCGCCTCGCTCGGTCTCCCAGTTGAGATCGGCGAAATGATGGAAGGTCGAAACCGCGACCGCGCGGCCCATGACTCCGCCATCGAACGGTTCACCTTCTACGGCAACCGCGAGATTAAAAGACCGCCCGGTTACCGTGCTCGTGCCCGTCGCAACGACGCGGGCAAACGTGCTGCCTTCGGGCACTCCGACGGCTCCCTCGTGGGGATGAGCGGGAAAATACTCGATCACGCCGCCACTTGCTTTTGCACTCTTTAGCAGCGGATGCACCGGACCGACCACCGAGATCTTCTGGTAGTTGCCGTTCGCGCCGGAGTGGTAGTTGGGATATGAAATGTTTGGATTATCCTGGTCGTCGTTCTCGGTGCGGCCGGGCTCGAGATTGTACGTGTGAAAGTGATTGATTCGAGCGAGCGAACCCAGATGAGAGAGGCAAAGCCCAAGATCCTGATGGTCGCGCGCGGTTAAGACGCCGCCGCCTCGTTTGCGAAACTCAATAATCGCATCGCTTTCCGCTTCAGTGAGGCCGTCGCCGGTATCGACGGCCATCAACCACAGCTGATCGAAGTCGGAGTCCGGCAATCCCGTGACCACACGATCGTTGAGATCTGCATCGAGCTCTTCATTTCGCGCAACGACCGTATGGCCCTCAGCCACGAGCGCCTCGCGCAGAAGCGAAAAACGGGAAGCATTCCAGTCGTCCTCCGCATACGGGATAGTCGTTTGTAACAAAATCTTCGCCATAACTCTCAATCCTCACTCAGCAACCCTATAACGTACGAGCTTGGGCCAGGGGTTGCGTCAGCCGGCGTGCTGAACTAACCTCGCTGGTCTTCTGACGGCACGGGGGAGTCGTTTTCGATCAAGCCTTCAGATCGAAGTTCCGCCCAGAAGGCACGCGGAACGCTTGTCTCGAGCGACGTGACGTTCGCGAGCACCTGCCTTTTCGAGCGCTGGGAACGATCCGGCCGAGCGAGATCTCGCGCGCGACTTCGTCATCCCAAAGCATCCCCATCACTGCTTCTACGCTCTCGACCAGCGAAGGAACATCGTCGCAACGAGCGGCCCCTGCGGCCACGAGGTCTTCCGTTGCGGCGGGATCTCCGTTCCAAACGGAAACCCGATAGCCTCCATGTTTACGCATCGCCGCGGTGCCTGCGCGGGCCCCGCCAAGCGGTCAACCGCCTGGAGGCGAACGACCAACGTTACCGTAACTCGCACGTAAACTAAGATCTCGAAGTACAAAACAAAGGAAGGAGAAATCGGGTTCGGCGACCACCATCATCGTTAATATGGCGTAACTACTGACGAGAGGGAGAACGGGAAATGTTGAAGGCCGGCGATCGCGTTCGCATTGACGGGAGCGCGGAAGAGGGCACCGTAAGAGAGGTTCACCCGCACGAGATCCTCGTGCGAGTGAAAGTTCCCGGAGGGCATGAAGATCGCAAATATGCCCACGAAGATCTCAAGCTCGAGCCTACCTTAGGCGAAGTCTCCAACTTTGTAGATCATTAGCAGCGAGGGCCCCCACAGTACGGCCCGTCCTTCGTCGATGCCGTCGAGCCGCGCCTAGGCTCGCTTAAAAAACTCGCCGGCAATGATGCCGACGGCGAACTGAAGGATGAGGTAGGCGGCAATGCCCGCCTGAACGGCCGGGCTCTTGAATGTGGTCGCGATAACGGCTGCCGTGCCTGGATTGCGCAGCGCAGTCCCGATCGCGAGGGTGTGACGATACTCGGCCCGAGGTCCACCGGCGAGCCAACCGGTCGCCAGGGAGAGAACCACGATCGTCAGGATCGCCAGTATTCCAAAGGATCCAAACAGCATCGCGATCGAGCGTACGATCTGCGGCGTAAGGAGCACGAAGAGCCCGATCAAGCTGATCGTCGTGAGTCGCTTGAAGAACGGCGTAATCGTCAGTGCGACTCCCGGCCGCCACGCCGACAGAAGCGCACCAAGCAGGAGCGGGAGCAACTGGAATATGGCCAAGGCGGTTAGCTGGCTCAGCGGAATGCTCGCGCTGCCTCCTTCCGGCAACAGGAGTCGCGCGGTGAATGGAATCGTTATCGTCGAAAGCGCCGACAGGATGAACGTTAGCTCGATGGCGAGTTCGATGCTACCGCCTTTCTTGCGTCCGCCCGCGAGTAGGATGAACGGAACGCCGGGCGCCATCGCCATAAGGAGCAGCCCAGCCGCAACTGGTTCGGCCAGGTGATACGCGTACGTGACCAGCACCGCCAACGCCGGCACGACGACAAAATTGGCGATCAACGCGCGCAGAAGCACCCCGACACGCTTAAGCGTGTCTAGCATAGCCGCGCGGTTCATGAGCAGCCCGGCCGTGAAGGTCAGCGAAACCAGGAATACGAGCGGGACGATTTTCTGCAGCGTCATTTGGGTCTAGCCCCTATTCGCGAAGGTCCCCGAGCCACCGCAATGCGCTGAGACTTGGAAGAAAGCAGTACTCGCCTCCTCGCGTGATGACGAACCGCGACAAGCCCTTGAGCTGCCGCCGGATAGGCCGGCGAGGTATGCTAAACGACCCCTCTCCGTCGGCGGCGCCGGAAACCGGATCGCGCTCGTTGCCGTCGCCGAAAAATGCGCCGTCGTTCATCCACTCCGCTTGAACGAATTCAAACTGCCGTGCGATGTTCGCCCCGACGAAGGCAAACATCAAGCCTCGATCGGCGCCGTCGTCCTCGAGAGCGCCCTCGGGAAGCGCCGGACCGTAGCCGCTTCCGCGCCGAATCATGCGGTGGATCCGCATCACGCCCGCGATATCCGCATCGCGCGGGTTCATCCGGCGTATGTGCGAGCCTAGCGGTGTCTTATAGCCGATCGCGTCATCGGCTTTGAATAGGAAGTTGTTGTTGCTCGCCGGATCGGCGCCAATCTCCGCATGGTCGGCGTCGGGCGATAAGGCCAGGGGCGCGCCGCTGCGCCAACGCCCCATCATTTTCGCAGCAACTAATTCTTCGTCCGCGGCATCGGCGGCATTGTCCCGCAGGTAGTGCCGAAACGCCGCCACCCGCTGATGGAGTTTGCGAAAGACGACGTAGCTGCCGTTTCGGCCGAGGATCTCGGGCTGCGGAATGGCCGGCGAGTCGCTCATCTCGTCCGGATAGCCGAGCACGAACTCGCCGGCCTTAAGCGGTACTTCTTTGGGGTTGGTCCCCGGAGTGCCGCTGCCCTCAATTGCCGGATGGCTGATGCCGTCTTTGAATCCGAACGGCTCTTTTTGGTCCTTTAGCACGTGACAATCTTGACGCCATATTGCTTCGACGCCAGGTAATTGTTGCAGCGCGCCTTCCGCACGTTGGAGGGCGGTCTTAAGCTGCGCCTCGTCGTTGGAAACGGCCGTGATCACCACGTGAACGTCGGGCGTCCCTAGCGGCTTTTCCCAATTTTCCGGGCCGCTCTCGCCAACGTCGCCCAAGACGTTCGCTCGCGCCGCCATGCCTTGCGCAAACGCTGCCGGGAACGTCTCGAGGGAAGCCGCCGGAACGCCGAGCGCGCGAAGCCCTTGAAACGTGAGCGCCGCACTGACCCACGTATCGCGCGCCGGGCTCTCCGGATGGGCCGCCGACGCCACGACGTTGCTCAGGCGGCGCATCAGTTCGCGACCCGCGGACCGATCGTCGATGCGTAAGATTATGTACGTCGCGGCAAACGGAACGGGGCGCGGCCGGAGCACGCCGCTTTGAATATCGGCTAAGTCCAGCATCGGCGCCTCACTCATTTTGTTGCGAGGTTCTTCCAGAATCGCTCCAGGCTTTCGTCGCCACCGAAGAGCGTCGTAAAGATGGTCGAATCGGCGAGAAGAATATCGCCGGCGCGGTCGCCTGCCGGCGGCATCCAGAGGAACATGTTGAACTCGCGGTTGCCCGCGTCGGTAAACGGATGGGGCTTGGAAGTGTCGATCGACTGCCGCGCCAACACGTGGATCGCTTTCGGATCGTCGGTGGTCACCGCATAGTGCGGCAAATGCATGTGAAAGACGAACGTGCTCACGCCATCGAGCCATCGGCGACCATCCAAATCACCCGCGATCGACAGAGGAAGGGTGCGCGTCGTGCCGGGATGCGTTGCCGGCCGCAATCCCCAGCGGTTTTGGACGGGGACGCCCAGCCCGCTCATTAGCGAACGGGTATACGTGCCGAATCGCTGCTGGCGCGGAACCAACGGATCGCCATGGTGCGCGTACTCCATGTTGCGCTCTTTTAGGTCGTTGGAGGCGCCGACGTCGTGGTGCGGGCCGAGAATTAGGCACGTTCCTTCGCGAGCGAGAAAGACACGAAGTGCCTCGATCTCCTCGGGTGCAGCTTCCTGCTCCGTAACCATGTGATCGAGACCGAAGACCATGAGCGTATCGGTGTCGTCGAGGATCCGTTCGTCGATCGGCAGTTTCTGCCCAGCCTGATCGACGCGCTGGTAGACGGCCACGGGCCGATCCGTTACTTCGCCCACGACGCGTTGAAAACTCAGAAGCGACAGATGAAACAGCTCCAGCGTGCCCTCGATGCCCTGAAGGAACATTTTTTGCGAGTATGCTTCCGTCTCGTAGGCGGGCCATGCCACGCGACGCACTTCGGTCATCGTCGAAAATCGATTGTCGAGCTCTCTGACGTCGCGGTTCGATTCCCAGGGATAGCTCCACGTCCAGTAGACGCTGAACCGTCGGTTCGCTTTAGAGTACTTTCGCGGTACGTGAAGCTGGTTGTAGGTTCGGGCGGTGGTACTCATTGCATCTGGTCAAGCATGTCGCTCAACGACTGCTTTACGTGCAGAGCTCTCTTGATCTCATCGGCGGAGACGAACGGATATTCGCCATACTCCATAAAACTTGGCCGATGGTGATCGCGCACGAACTTGACGAATGCGGGGACGTTAGACTTCCAGTCTTCGGGGAAGCCTTCGAGATTCTCAAATGCAGTGTTTAGCCCGGCTTGGGTGAAGAGCGCCACCGCGTCGTCGGTGTACTTGTCGAAGTCGGTGTCGAAGATGCCCTGATACATGAAATACTTTTCGTCGTTAATGTCGAAGAGCACCCACTTGAGATAGTGCAGTTTGAGCGGTGCCAAGTAGTTCGGATCGGCTTTTAGCGCCTTTTCAACCGTGTCGGCATACGAACGCATCGCGGCTTCGCGTCCCGGCTTTAGCTTTGCGATGATTGTGAATCCGTAACACGCTGGGGTCTTGGGGAAGACTGGGCCGGAAATGCCTTCTTTATACTCAAAGTATCCGCCCTCCGGGATTGCCATCGCCTGTGGCTTGCTCCAATCGCCGTCTTGCGTCGCCATTGCGTTCTCCTTATTGTCGTGGGACGGTGCAGGTTCGTGCCCGCGCGCAGCCTCACCTACGGTGATATAATCGGCAAATGCTGCCTGCACCAACGCCTGCCCCGGTGGCTTCGCAACCCGCGGTTCGTTCCGATCCTTGCGGCGGCTATCAGGAGCTTCTAAAGAAGTACCTCTCCGCGTCGCCGTGCGTCTTCGTCGCCGGTCAGGTCGCAGTTCAGATGACGTACTCGGGCACCAACGTTCCCGAGGTCCTCTCGCACGCGGCCGGCGGCAGAACGACGACGTTCACGATCTCCAGCCACGCTTTCGGATATCCCGGCACGTTACTGCACGTGGGCGTGTCGCCAACCTCGCAAGTCACAATAGTGCTGCCGTCGTTCTCGCAAATCAGCAGCACGCAGAACGGAACCGTCGCCGGGACGGACGACATGGAATTTCGCTACAAGCAGCTCGTTTTTTCGAATCCGAAGGGAGGCGTCTTGGGTGGCGTGCTGGCGACGTACCAGGCCCCGACTGGTTCAGCCGCGCTCACGGCGTCGGGCCCGTCATACGAAATCAATCCCCTGCTCAATATCGCATTGAACCCGAAGCGCTCGATCGGTGAGAACCTTTCGTTCCCGGTCACGAACGCGCCGCCGGCACAGGCCGGTGGGTCGCGGACTTGGAGCTTTGCGCCGCAGGCCGTGACCTTTTGGCGCTCGCCGGGCGGGACGCTGCTGGCAATCGTAACTCAGTACGGCTTTTCGTCCAACACGCTTTACCTAACGCTGAACGCCGCGCAGCTGATCGCACGGAACTTTCAAATCCAGGGAACCTACGGCGGCAACAACGCGCCGGTCGACTACGTCAACCCCGTGCAGGACGTCCCGCACGCCGCCGGCACGGCGTACAGCCGTTCGTTTACGATCGGCTTCAGTTATCTCATGGGTTATAGCGAGGCTCCGGCACGATGACCGCGACGCGCGAATTCGACGTCGTCGTGATCGGGGCCGGCCCGGCCGGGACCACGGCGGCCTTGCGCGCCGGCGATCTGGGCGCCAAGACCGCGCTAATAACGCGCGGAGCCTTCGGCGGGATGGCCGCAAACGAAGGGCCGATCCCCGTTCGCGTCTTGGCGCATGCGGCGCGCCTGGCGCGCGAAGCACGCCAGTTGGAACAGTACGGCATCAGAGGCGAACGTCCGTTGCTTGACTACGCGCGATTGGTGGAACGCGCGCGAGCGGTCGTCGGCGAGGCGCGCCGCCATTCGACGCTGCTGGAACAAATCAAAGATGCCGGCGTCGAACTCTTCGAGCATGCGGGAACGGCGGAATTCGCCGACGCTCGAACGATCCGCAGCGCGTCGGCGCCGACGTTATGCGGCGAGCGAATCGTCATTTGTTCCGGCGGCATCAGCCGTGCGCTCGACGTTCCCGGCGCGGAACTGACGGTTACTCCGGCAGATGCCTTCTCCTTGACCGCCGTTCCAAAATCCACGATCGTCATCGGCGCAGGCGCGACCGGAGCGCAGGTCGCGTCGATCCTCCACGCGCTCGGTTCGTCCGTGACGATCTGTCAGGCCGGCCCTCGGATCGTCGCGAGCGAAGACGCCGAAGTTTCTGATGCCGTTGCCGCCGCGTTTCGCGAAGACGGCATGACGATCTATCAAGGCTTCGGAAGGATCGAGCGACTCGACCCCGCGGCGAGAGGAGTCAGCGTGACCCTAGCCGGCGCCCAGCACGCGCCCCTCGAAGCCGAGCTGGTTGTCTGCGCCATCGGCTGGACGGCCGATACCGATTCGTTGAACTTAAAGGCGGCGGGCGTCGAAACCAATGCGCGCGGTTTTATCGAGGTCGACGATTCGCTTCGCACGAGCGCGCCCCACGTTTATGCAGCGGGCGACGTCATCGGCCGCTCGATGCTCGTTCCACAAGCCGTTCGCGACGGATTCATCGCCGGAAACAATGCAGCGGGGGTAGAGCCGCTTACGCTGCAGACCGGCGTTGAACCGATCGGCAGCTTTACCGATCCCGAGTACGCAAAGGTCGGATTGACCGAGGAACAGGCTCGCGGAGGGTACGATGCGATCGTTTCGCGCGCATCGTACGCCGAAACGACGCGGCCGATCGTCGACGGACGCACTCGCGGATTCTGCAAGCTCGTTATCGACCGGGCCACGCGCCAAATCCTAGGCTGTCACATCGTTGGTGAGCGGGCCGTCGAAGTTGCCCAAATGGCGGCAATCGCCATGACCGGTGCGATGACCGTCGATCTTGTGGCACGCATTCCAATCTCGTTTCCAACCTACGCCAACGTCTTTGGCCGCGCGGCTCTGCGCGCAGTCCGCATGCTCGGCGATCGCTCTTATTAGATTGACGCTTCGAACTTGCGCTCCAGAGCCAGTCCGACGGCGATGTAGTCTTCGCTACCGGCGCGCGCCGTCTCAACCGCATCCTGGAACGTCGTGAATGCGCGATCCATCAGCGGCGCGTTCTCACCTAGATTTTCCCAGGCCGCGCGAGCCAATCGAAGGTCTTTGAGCAGCGCATTCGCCGAAAAGCGCGGCCGCGTATCGCGCTCGATCAGTTGCTGACGCTTTGTGGCGACACGGCCCAGCGCTTGCACGAGCGCGTCGACGGCGAGGGCACGATCGACGCCGGCCTTTCCGGTGATGCTTAGGAGTTCTCCAATCGCATCGGCAAGCACGGCCAGCATCGAGTTGAACGCAAGTTTGAGATGCCCGCTCGCTCCCGGCGAACCGGTGAGCGTAATGGTAGAGCCCATCGCGCTCAAGAGTTCCCGGCCTTTATCGAACGCTTGGCTGCTGCCTCCGGGAAGAAGCGTTAGCGTTCCCGTGCGTGCGCCGTCGACGCTGCCGAAGACCGGACAGGCGAGAAACTCGACGCCTCGCTGTTGCGCCGCTTCCGCCAGCGACTCATACATCTGCGGCGAAAGCGTCGTCGTTTCGATAACGAGCTGCCCTCTACGTGCGGCCGGCACTATCCGGCCGAGAGAGACCTCACGTGCCACATCGTCGTCCCAGAGCATCGCGATCACTGCGTCCACGCTCGCTACCAGAGCCTCGGGGCTATCGAATGGCGTTGCGCCCGCGGCGACCACCGGATCCATAATCCCGCGATCGATATTCCAAGCCGAAACCTTATAGCCGCGGTCGAGCAGGTTGAGCGCGATTGCGGTTCCCATTTTTCCAGTGCCTGCAATCCCAACGTGCATCGTCATCGAACGCGTCTTCCTCACAAACCAGGGATGGCGCCGGGAGCCGCGAGCGCGACGACCGCGAGTGCAGCGAGTGCAGCGCCGACTGGTGCGACGATTCGATTCCCCGACGGTGTCGCTTTTTCGACGAACATAATCGTGGCGAGCACACCCATCCAGGCCAAATGGGCGACGCCTGCAGCAAACATCACCAGCATGAGCGCCCAGCAACAGCCAAGGCAGTAAAGCGCGTGACCAAAGCCGAGGCGCAACCCGTTGAGTGCGCCGCGGCGATAGTGGCGCATCAGATACATGCCCGGATGCCGGCACGCCTTCAGGCAGGCATCCTTCAGGGGCGTGAACTGATAGAGGGCGGCGAGACCGAGCGTGGCAGCCGGAATCAGCGTAGCGTGTGCGGCGAGCCAGGGCCGCGCGTCGACAATGCGGTGCAGTTGCATGTCGCCGGTAAATGCCGCCAGCGCAAACGCCGTCCAAACGGCGAAGTAGCCGCCTAAGAATAAGCCTAGCGCGGCCGGGAAATCCGGCGCACGACCAGCGGTCGCCGCATACAGGCGGATCAAGCCGAGCGAAGACGGCAGCATCATTGCCGCGGTCATGAATTGCCATGCAGCCAGTACGACAAGGGCGGAGAGCCAGTACGGCCGGCCGTTTCGATAGAGTGCGTCGTGGTGAAGCGGCGCGGCATTGCCGCTTAGCTCCGCCCACACGCAGACCGCCCATGCGACGGCGATCGCGCAGCCGAGGATGCCGACCGTGTTGAAGCGCACGAACCGGGTCGCCGCGGTCACCGCCATATGCGTTACGCCTCTAGCAGGAAGTCGCCCTGAATCGCGTTGCGATCCTTAAACGTCCAAACCATTCCGTGTTCGGGAATGTTGACGACGTGTTCGGAGGCCTTCGCAATATACGCGGGGGCGCCGGGTATGGTGCTGAAGATGCTGTCGCGCAGCGTCGTGATTGCCCCATATGCGCTGCGATACGGTGCCATGGTCGCGCGAATCTTGTCGCCGACGACAATCGTACCTTCGCCGCCCTTGAGGTTGTGTTCGATCGGCATCGTCTCGATCCCGACGTCTTCACCGACCAAGTTGTTGAGGTCCGCGAGCGGTCCGCCCAAGCGGCCGTGCCAGGCGTTGAGGATTGCGGTCCGTTGTTCGTCGGTTGCACCGGCATCCACGTAGCTTACGCGTTTCCAGCTCTGCGGCGTCAGAACGTTTCCGGGAATCTTGACGACTTCCACGTAGGTCAGTCCGCTTACGTCGACTCCGTTGATCTCGCCCTTTTCGATATTGTAGGCGAGGAACGAGTCGCAGGCACCGCCATCGGGATCTTCGCCGATCCAGCAGCGGCAGAGCGTCCGGCACGAACACGCTTCGAGCAGCGTGCCCTGCAACGTGTAGGTTTTCATACTCTAGTCCCTCCTCGGACGCGTAAACTTCCAGGGGTCGCGACGGGTGCCTCTGCTACTCCGGAAGCGGCCCTAGGTCGAGGACGATTGCGTACCACGTATTTACGCCGACGATGCCGTCGACGACGACGGGTTCGTCGACCCATACGGCTTGATTGTCGCGCACGTACGTTTGAAAGGCGCGAACCGCGGCGGCCGTCAAAGGGCCAAAGTCTCCGTCGACCGCCAGATTTTTACATTCGGGGAGGTCCCGGTATCGCAACTGGTCCTGGGCGGCGCGAACGGCATCACCCTGGTCGCCTTGCGAAACCTCGACAACGAGAGCCGTCCACGTCAGGTTGCCCACGACTCCATCGGAGATAAGACCGCGGTCGGTTTGAAACGTTTTGATCGCCGCGGTGGTTTGCGCCCCGACTTGATCGTCAACGGTGACACTGTAGCCGTGAACGCGAAGGAGATACTGGACGGTGCCGGCGAGTGGCCCAGTCCTTCCAGTTTTGACTTGTATCCACTCCTTAGCCATTGCTTTGAACCTCTCACTTTCGGCGTTGCCTTGGGTTTTAAGCGAAGCAGCATCGCCCCCTACGAGTCGACAACTCTAACGAAGCGCGAAAATCGCTCGGAATGACCGAGCAAGCTACCGAGCCCCCTTGCCGGCAACGATGCTCACTCTATTATTAAGACTTGACGAATATAAGCATCTATCTATATAATGCCGGACATGGAAGCCTTTGCGGCTCTTTCCGACCCGACGCGGCGCCACATCGTCGAGTTGCTCGCCGACGGCGAACGCTCGGCCGGCGAACTCGCTCGGCGATTTACGCTCACCCAACCCGCAGTCTCGCAGCATCTGCGAACGTTACGGGACGCCGGCTTGGTGCGGGTACGGCGTGATGCCCAACGCCGCATGTACTCGATCGATGGTCGAGGGTTAGCCCAGATCGACGAGTGGCTTTCGCGTTACCGCACTTTCTGGAACACCCGCCTCGACGCGCTCGAGCGCGCACTTTACGACAGAGACGAGGAATCATGACCGAGCTGGCCACCATCGCCGGCCGCAGCACGCTGATTTTTGTTCGCCGGCTTCCCGGTCCGATCGAACGCGTCTGGGCCTATCTGACAGACCCCGAGTTTTTGGCGCAGTGGTTTTCCGACGGGATGGTAACCGATCGCGTCGGCGGCGAAGTGCGCTTCGAAATAGGCGCGACCGGGCGCGTCACGGCCTATCAGCCGCCCACCCTTCTTGAATACACGTGGAACGAAGCAGAGGCGTCCTGCGGTCCCGTTGCCGACGCGCTCGTCCGATGGGAACTCGCCGAAGACAACGGTGGCGTGCGACTTACGCTCACGCATTCCCGGCTTCCGGAGAACGAAATTCTGGCACACGGTGCCGGTTGGCATACGTTCCTCGAACGTATGTCCGCGTGCGTCGACGGCCGCGAACCGCAACCAATTGACGAGCTATTCGAAAGGTCGAAGGCCGAATACGCGCCGCTCGTGCAGTCGCTTGGTATTGCCACAGCGCATCCCGCACTTTCAGGAGATTGAACGATGTCCACTAACATTTTGCCGCAACACGAAATCGGAACGCACGAGGAGTGGCTGAAAGCACGGCTGCAGCTTCTCAAAGACGAGAAGGAGCTGACGCGGCGCAGCGACGAGCTGGCGCGCCGCCGGCAAGAGCTGCCCTGGGTGCGCATCGATAAGGCGTATCGCTTCGATACCGACGAAGGACCGGCGTCGCTTCGCGATCTTTTCCGCGGCAACTCGCAGTTGCTCGTGTACCATTTTATGTTTGGACCCGATTTTACGGCGGGTTGCCCATCCTGCTCGTCGATCGCCGACGGATTCAGCGGCTTCGCCATCCACCTCGCTCACCACGACGTCACCCTTTGCGCGGTCTCGCGAGCGCCGGTCGAAAAGCTGCAAGCCTACAAGAAACGCATGGGCTGGACGTTTCCATGGGCATCGTCATTCGGCAGCGACTTCAACCTCGATTTCCAAGCCGGCTGCACGGAAGAGCAACAGCAATCAGGTTCGATCGAGTACAACTTCGCCCCCGAAGACACGCGGCGGACTCTGACGCTCGACGAAGGCTGGGCGCAAGAGATCGCCGCGGGCTGTGGCACGGACTGGCCGACGTATCGGCGTGAAACGCCCGGCGTTAGCGCCTTCGTGCTAAAGGATGGCGCCATCTATCACACCTACTCGGCGTACGCCCGCGGCCTCGACGGACTGTGGGGCATGTACCAGTGGCTCGATCGCGCGCCGCTTGGTCGCAACGAAAACGAACCTGGCCTTTGGTGGAAGCGCCACGACGAGTACGCGTAACGCCTTCGTATGCGGAACCCGGAACGAACCAATGGGTGAGTAGGAGCGTGCAAGAATGCCCTCGCTTCGGTCAAGGGACGACGGCCTGGCTGCCCACGGCGGCAACGTAAAGGCGGCGCACCGATTCGGCGCGCCGCTTTTGCTTTTTCTAGCCTCCGCCGCGGTTAGGCGGCAACGGTGAGGTCGAACCGGTCGAGGTTCATGACCTTCTCCCACGCGGCGACAAAGTCGCGCACGAAGTGATCGCCCTCGATGGCATAGACCTCGGCGATTGCGCGAAGCTGCGAGTTCGAGCCGAAGATCAGGTCGAAGTTCGTAGCGGTCCACGTGATGTCGCCCGTGCGCCGGTCGCGGCCTTCATACGTATAGGCAGTTCCCGCCGGCTGCCACTTCGTCGTCATGTCGAGCAGGTTCACGAAGAAGTCGTTGGTCAGCATACCCGGCCGCTTCGTGAAGACGCCGTGCTTCGAGCCTCCGACGTTCGCACCAAGGGCACGCAGTCCGCCGACGAGCGCCGTCATCTCCGGGGCCGTCAGGGTTAGCAACTGCGCGCGATCGAGCAGCTGTTGCTCGGGCGAACGCGAGTGCCCGCGGCCGAGGTAGTTGCGAAAGCCGTCCGACGTCGGCTCGAGCACCGCGAAGGAGTGCGCATCGGTATTTTCCTGCGACGCATCGGTCCGGCCCGGGGCGAAGTTCACCTTGACGTCCTGGCCCGCGCTCTTCGCTGCCTGCTCGATCGCCGCGCAGCCGCCGAGCACGATGACGTCGGCTAACGAGACCTTCTTGCCGCCCGAGAGCGATGCGTTAAAGTCGGCTCGTACTTTCTCGAGAACTTGCAATACCTTCGCCAGGCCGGCCGGCTGATTCGCGGCCCAGTCCTTTTGGGGCGCGAGGCGAATGCGCGCGCCGTTGGCACCACCGCGCATGTCGGTGCCGCGGAACGTCGACGCCGAGGCCCACGCCGTCGTAACTAACTGCGATACCGTGAGCCCCGAATCGAGAATGCGGCTCTTGAGCGTAGCGATGTCCTGCTCGTCGATCGACGGATGGTCGACCGCCGGGAGCGGGTCTTGCCAGATCTGCTGTTCGGCCGGCACTTCGGGGCCGAGATAGCGAGAGACGGGGCCCATATCGCGGTGCGTCAGCTTGTACCACGCCTTGGCAAAGGCGTCGGCGAACTCTTGCGGGTTGTCGTGGAAGCGCTTTGAGATCGGAGCGTAGACCGGATCGACCTTCAGCGCGAGGTCCGTCGTAAACATCATCGGCGCGTGCTTCTTCGACGCGTCGTGCGCGTCGGGCACGGTGTTTGCGGCGGCGCCGTCTTTCGGCGTCCACTGCCAGCCGCCGGCGGGACTCTTCGTCAGCTCCCACTCGTAGTTGAAGAGGTTGTAGAAGTATTCACCGTTCCAGCGCGTCGGCGTGGAGGTCCAGGCGCCTTCGAGTCCGCTGGTGATGGTGTCGTCACCGCTGCCGCTGCCGAACGAGTTGCGCCAGCCGAGGTTCTGCTCCTCGATGCCTGCGCCGGCCGGTGCAAACCCGACGTACTGAGAAGGATCGGCCGCGCCGTGCGCTTTGCCGAAGGTATGTCCGCCGGCGATGAGCGCGACGGTCTCTTCATCATTCATCGCCATGCGCCCGAACGTCTCGCGAATGTCGCCGGCGGCCGCAAGCGGATCGGGCTTTCCGTTGGGGCCCTCAGGATTCACGTAAATCAAGCCCATCTGCACCGCCGCCAGCGGCTTTTCGAGATCGTGTTCGCCGGTGTAGCGCTTGTCCTCGAGCCACGCGTCTTCCGGACCCCAGTAAATGTTCTCGTCGGGCTCCCACGCGTCGACGCGACCGCCGGCGAACCCGAACGTCTTGAGTCCCATCGATTCTAAGGCGCAGTTTCCGGCCAGGATCATCAGGTCGGCCCACGAGATCTTACGGCCGTATTTCTGCTTGATCGGCCACAGCAACAGACGCGCTTTGTCGAGGTTCGCATTGTCGGGCCAGCTGTTGAGCGGGGCGAAGCGCTGCTCGCCCGAGCCCGCGCCGCCGCGGCCGTCACCGATGCGGTAGGTTCCCGCACTGTGCCACGCCATGCGAATGAAGAGGGGGCCATAGTGGCCGTAGTCGGCCGGCCACCAATCTTGCGACGTGGTCATCAACGCGAAAATATCGGCCTTGACCGCCTTGAGGTCGAGGCTGCTGAACTCGCGGGCGTAGTTGAAGCTGGGGCCCATCGGGTCGGAGAGTGTCGACGGCCGGTGAAGCGGCGATAGGTCCAAGAGTTCGGGGAACCAATCGATGTTGATTCTTGGCCGCAGGGGTACGTGTTTTACCGGACAGCCTTGGTCGGCTTCCGATAGCTCTACGATCGTGTTTTCCATTCGTGCTACTTCTCCGATTCGGTGAAAAGGCAGGCGCTTCGTCGCAGAGGACCACTGCAAGCTGAGGGGCGGGTCTCAATGCCGAAGGTGTGTGAAAGTGATTTTCACTCTCACATGGAGAATATCCCTGCCTATGACCGGCGTCAATAGGGATCAGACAGGTTAATATGGTCTCCCCCAAGCAACCGGCACTGCCGAAAAATTATCAGCTTATTTACGACATCGTGGAAGCGAGCGGGGCCGGCCGGCATCTCACGTCGTCTCAGATCTATGCGAAAGCCCTCAAGCGGCGGCCGGGCATCGGATTCTCGACCGTCTATCGAGGGCTCGAGCGCTTGCGCGAGCTCGGATTGGTTTCCGAGCTCAACGTGCCGGGCGTCGACGCCGCGACATACGAACCAGCAGGCCCACGGCACGCCCACTTTCGCTGCAGCGAGTGCGGCGAGATCGAAGACGTGGCTTACGCGATTCCAACGCGTATCATCAGGGCGCTGACCTCACAGCACGGTTTCGAGATCGAACGCGAACGCGTAACGTTCGAAGGCCGCTGCGCGGCATGCGGCGTCCGGTAAGCGCGTCGCCGCTTGGGACTTTAACCTTGCGTGGCTTTTCGTTTAGGCGTCGGCGTCGCCACGAAACCGTGCTGGACGCCGCTTGCGTCGACATAATAGCCGCAGATCGCGTCGTCATCGTTGATGCCGGTGACGACCGTGCCGTCCGCGGCGTCGGGCTCATCGATCGTTTGCCACTTCTTTCCCGACTTAGGGTTCGTTAGAATAAAGCCGTGGTTCGTGCCGCGCGAGTCCGTGTAGTATCCGACGATCTGATCGGACGAGTTGATGCCCAGCGCGTACGTCGCCTGCGCTTTCGCGTAGGATAACGTGTAATATCTGCCGATCCGCTCAAAAAAGCCGATCGTGCCGCTCGAACCCGTCTCCCATCCGGCGATGTCCCCCAAGTTGTTGATGCCCGTCGCCTGCGCGCTCGAGTACCCGGGCGGCTTGAGCGTGGTGAACTTCTCCGTTGGGATGTTGATGAGAACGGGTACGTGATAGCCGTCCGTGTTCTTAAAATAGCCGACGCCGAACCCCTCGTCGTTGATGCCGAGAATTTCGGTCGCGGTGCCGGATCCTCTACCGCCTTTGAGGTCGCGGAAGATCGTCCACAGGCCGTTGATTTGGACGAACGCCCAGATGCCGGGCAACGACGGCGGATTGATAACCCAGCCTCCGACGATCGTTTGGCTGGCCGCATTGTTGATATTCATCGCCACCGTGCCCTGCGCGTTCTTGTACGTCTCGTCTTGAAACGTTTCGTACGGCGCCTGCGAGATGTAGCTCTCGTACGGGTCGCTCTCACTCCCGCTCCCGGTCGTGCCGACGATGTCGCCCGACCCATTGATGCCGTTGACCTGATTTATGCTCGAAGCCGGATTGTCGACGGTTTGATACTTGAAAGAAATCGAGCTCGACGTCTTTGCCTGAGGCTGAAACGGAACTTTGCCAAGCGGCGAAAGCGCATCGCCTCCGCTGCATCCCGAGAAAAATCCGACGGCGATCATCCCTACAATAAACGTGCGCATCGTTACTTAACGGGTTCCGCGACGAAGCCGTGCTGGACTCCGCTCGCGTCGACGTAGTAGCCGCAAATGTCGTGGTGGTTGTCGATCCCGGTGACGACCGTTCCCCCAGTGGCGTAGGGCGCGTCGATCGTCTGCCAGACTTGCTGGCCTCCGCCCCTCGACGGACCGATCAAGAGAAATCCGTGCCGCATTCCGCTTGCATCCAAGTAGTAGCCAACGACCCAATCGGACCAGTTGATGCCCAGCGCGTACGTCGCAGTGCCGCCCGTATAGTAGAACGGATAGTACGTGCCGGTCTGCAAGAAGAAACCCTTGACGCCGGCCGAGGTACTCTCCCATCCCGTGATTTCGCCCTTACCGTTGATCCCCGTTGCCGCAGCGTCTCCGATTGCGTTTGGCGGCTGAAGATCGGTGAAGCTTACGTCGGGAACGTTGAGCGCAAACGGAATCTTCGTACCGCCGGCGTTTTCGTAGAATCCCACGGCTTCCTCGGAGTCGTTCATTCCCAAGATCTCCGTCACGGCGTGCCTTCCGTTGCCTTGGTTAGGGTCGTGCATCAGCGTCCACTGCGACTTGTGAACGAATCCGTACACTCCGTGTAGCTTCTTGGGGTCCAGCACCCAGCCCGCGACGAACTTGTTGCTCGTTACGCTCGTGGCAAACGTCGCTTGAGCGCCGGGATCGCTCATGGCACGACGTTTGGCGAACGGTGGCTTCGAGGTATAGCTCTGCCAAATCGAGCTTCCCGACCCACCTCCCCAGACGCCGACGATCTTCTCGCGCTGGTTGATGCCCGTTACTTGATTGGTCTGCGAGTTAGGGTCGTCCACAATGGTGAATTTATACGGAATTGGCGACGGCGTCGCCGTGGCGGTTGCCGGCCGCGTGGACGGCTCGAACTGTTGGGACGAACCATTGGGTGCAAGTGAGGCGCACGCCGCTAAGGCTAGGCTTGATAAGCCAAGCGCGATCGCGGCTGATGCGTAGAGTGGCGACCTTCTAAGTAAGGTCGCCTTCCAAAAAAGAGGCCGCACAGGATGTATCCTCCGTTAGGCCTCTATCATCGCACCGCATGGGCTGTCTTTCAATACATTGGGGCCGCCCGGGGCGCGACTCTAACTAAACGTAGATTATTCGTTAACGCATCAACGCGCTATTCGGCGTCCATCAAAGACGCGTTGTAAAAAGCGAAGGCGGCCTATCGCCCAGCGCGGAGGCCGCCGCCGCTATCGGCCGATGCCGGACTCGTTAGGATTTAGGCGTCCCAACGAACCCGTGCGTGCTGCCGGCCGTGTCGACATACGAACCGGATATCCATTGCTGGGAGTTGATGCCGGTAAGCTTGGTGGAAACGGCGTAGGGTATGTCGACCGTCTGCCAAATGCGGCTACCCGAGCCCGCCGTCGGATAGGTCAGAACGAAGCCGTGCAAGTTGCCGCTAGCGTCTTGGTACTGACCCACGATCTGGCTGTCCACGTTGATTGCCAGAGCCCAAGTGTTGACTGCACCTGGATACTTCAACGTATAGTACGTGCCGTTCTGCAGATAGAAACCCTCGCTGCTTCCGTTGTTGAGCACCTCGGTGCCGCAAAGGTTCCCCTTCCCGCTAATGCCGGTCGCCTCGGCGCTTTGCGCGCCGGGTGGGTGGAGGTTGCTGAAGACCTCGGTGCCGATGTTGAGCTCGAAGGGAATTTCTACGCCCGAGCCGTTCGTGTAGTAGCCGACGGCGTGCTCGGAGTCGCCGATTCCCAAAATCTTGGTAACCGCGTTATCGCCGTCGCCTTGTTTGCGATCTTGGAGCAGCGCCCATACGCCGTTGGATCTGATGAAGCCCCAGACGCCCTCGAGCTGGTTGGGATTGATGACGTAGCCGGCGACGATCCCGCTTCTGGTGAGGCTCGTTGCGACGGTTCCCTCGGCTCCCGAATAGTACATCCCGCGGAACTTCGTGTACGGCGGTTCCGAAGTGTAGCTCTTGAGAATATTGCTCGCCGAGCCGACCCCGAAGGTCCCGGCGATTTTACCGCGCTCGTTGATTCCGGTTACTTCGTTCGTGTCCGAGTTCGGATCGTCGACCGTTTGAAACTTGAAAGGGATCGGCGAAGGCGTCGCCTGTGCGTGCGCCACGTGCTGGGAAGCCGCCGGCACGGCGTTCGACGACCCCGAGGGCCCGTTGCACGCCGATAAGACTAGGATGGAAAGCCCGAGCGCCGATGCACCCGGAGCAAAGAAGAATGTCTTGAAGTAAGACGTGACTTTCATGAAGCTCTCCATGGTCGCAGTAACAACAATTCCCCTAGATAATGAGATAAGAACGCCTCCCTGGAAGCATCCAGGACTGCCGTGTCCTATCATCGCGCTATGCCCGGCTGGGTGCAAGAATCGCGGCGCTGCAGCGCCGCAATTCTAACTCAACGTCGCGCCTTTGTTGACGCGTTAACGCCCGAGTCTACTCGTCGTCTACGGGTTGGTACGACGGCCGCTGCGTTTCGAAATACTGCCGGGAGTATTGGGCCGGGATTGCCCTGAAGGCCCGAGGCTTCTGCAGGAGGTCGAAGCAGTCGCCGATGCTCTTGGCGCGCACGTCGGTCGTGCCCAACCTGCCCAAGCCGAAGTTATCCTCGACGAACTTTAAGATACTGCCGAATTCGTACTGCGTGTGCGAGATATAACCGCCTTGGCTCGACGTACCCTGTTTGTCGTAGGGCGACACGACGAGCATCGGCACGCGAAAACCGAGTCCGCCCCACTCGTCTTGGAACGGCGGCGGCACGTGATCGTAAAAGCCTCCCCAGTCGTCCCAGACGATGACGATTGCCGTGGACGGCCAATACGAGCTCTGCCCGACGGCGTTGACGATGCTCGCAACCCACGAGGGTCCGGTGTCGGAGCCGGCGCCGGGATGATCGGAGTTCTTGCGGTCGGGAACGATCCACGAAACGGCGGGCAGCGCCCCATTCGAGATGTCGGTAAAGAACTGCGTATTGGAATCGGTTACGTTGACGCCCCACTCGGGGCTGTAACGCACCGCCTGGATCGCATCGAAGGCATTCCAGATGGCTCCCTCGTTGCCGAAGACCGGCGGCGAGTAATACTTCCACGAAACCTCTTGCGCGTCGAGCAGATCGCGCAACGTCTCATACGTGAGACACGGAAAAGGTCCCTTATGGTACTCGAAGACGAGCTCGCCCGAGACATATTGCAGCAGCGACGTGACCGTTTTCTTCGGCGCGTCGCATCCCCACGGGCTACGATCCGGATTTTCGACGATGCTCGTCGTCTTGGCCTTGTCGATGATGGTCGCGCCGGCGATGAGATCCTGGTGCGCGGTAAAGCTACCGCTGCCTTGCGTTTGGAACATATGATCGGCCAGAACGTAGGTCTGAGCTATGTTCCAATACGCCTTTATTCGGGCGGGATTGACGTATTGGTACGGCGCCGTCGTCTTGCCCGGACAATATCCACTGCCGCCCTCTGAGTTAAAACCGTCCATCTTGCCGCCGTCGTAATCGCTCAGATAGCGATTGTAAGAATGGCGCAGATCGCAGCGCAGTTTGAGAACCGACTTCTTCAAAGGGATATATTGATAGCCGCTGCCGTATTTCGCGCGCCCCATGGTGGTTCCGTCAGCGCCCGGAAACGTGGCGAAAAGATTGTCGAAGCTGCGATTCTCTTGAATGACGATGACGACGTGAGAGATCGGGCTCGATTGGCCGGAAAGCGGCACGAAACGCGGCGGCGCGGCGAGATTTTGCGAGCCGCCGGAACATGAGACGGCGAAGAACGTGAGCGAGAGCAGCGCGCCCCGAATCCAGGCATTCATGCGAGAGCGTCTTTATTACTGACGGCCGCGCCGAGGCGCTCGCCGCTAGCGGCTGCAAGGCGCTGCGCCCCCGGTGCGGCGGGGAGATCCGATCCGCCGCTGGCCGCAAGTACGAATTGAATGAGAACTAGCAACGCAACGCCCCACAACCTCACACGACAATCATGTAATGCAACATCGCATTTATCCGTCTGCGAGGAGGCCTCCTTCGATATAACACGCAAGCTGGGGCTAAGCTGGTCATTACATCGTTCGCGATAGCGATAACATGAGGAAAGTAACTTTTATGGCACTCGGCGTGCTGGCGCTCGCGTCGTGCGAGCAGCTTCGGAGCGCCGTGCCGTTTACGCAGCTGGGAACTACCGCGCAGCAAGGGACGCCCCTTGCCTCCGGTTTTCAAGCGGAGCAGCGCTGGGGCGGCCCGCGATACACACGTTGGGAGCCCGTCGTCGCCGCCGATCCTTCCTCGCGATGGGTCTACCAGATGACGACCGAGCAGCGCCCCGACCGTCTCCTCTTTCGCAGATCCGATGACGGCGGGCGCACCTGGAGCGCGTCGCGGCGAATTTGCCGCCACGCCGAGCGCGTACCGTTTCAGTACGATCCGCAGCTCGCCGTGGCCGCCGACGGAACGGTCGACGCCGTCTGCCTCGACGGCTTCTCGCCCGGCGCAGTTTTCTCGCAATCGCGCGACCGCGGACGGAGTTGGAGTCTCCCGGTTCGCCTCGACGGCTCGCTGCGCTACAGCGACAAGCCGACGCTCGCGCTGTCACGGTCCGGCCGCGACGTCTACGTCGCCTTTAACGCACGCTATGCGCTCTACGTGGCGGCCTCGCACGATGGTGGAGCGAGCTGGCAGGCGCCCGAACGAGCGACGACCCGACGGCTGTGGTATTACTCGCTCGGCGGCACCGTCGCGCCCGATGGTTCGGTGTGGTTCGCCGTCGACGGTGAAGCGGGGCACGATCAAACCGGCGACGGACACGTCGAGCTGGTGACGTCTTCGGACGGCGGACGCTCGTGGCGCGTGATTCCGTTCGTCGTCAGTCACGAAGGCGCGCCGTGCCACGGCAAAAACTGCTATCCCGACTTCTACACCGCGCAGGATGCCGTTGCCGCCGATTCGGCAGGAGCGTATGTATTCGTCTACGCGCAGAACCGCGTACCCCAAGGTCCGAACCAGCTCTTCGTTACGCGCTCGCGAGATGGCGTAACGTGGAGTTCGCCGCAGACTATCGCAAACGAAGGCAACAGCACCAGCCCGGCGATCGTAGCCGGGCCGCACGCCGGCGATTTCCGTCTGGTTTGGCAAGACAATCGCTTCGGACCGAAGTCGTGGAACACGTGGTACGCGCAAAGCAGCGACGGCGGAGTCACGTGGAGCACGCCGGTGCGCCTCTCCAACGCCGCCTCGGGCGCGCCGTACAAGAACGTAACGGGGTACGCCTTTCCCTTCGGGGACTACCTCGGTCTGTCGGTCGATGCGCAGGGCTGCAGCCACGTGATTTGGGGCGAAGGGGCCGCCGTCTACTATCCCGGCGGCACTTGGTGGACGCGCGGACCGGATTGTCAGTAACACCCCACGAATCCCCGGCGAGTGCAGCTCCTCGACGGGCGGTTCGTTTACGCCGCGAGCGATCTCAACGACTATCTCGAGTGCCGGCGTCTTACCGAGCTGGATGCGCTCGTTGCGCGCCATTTGCTCGTCGAGCCTGAAGCCAAAGACGACCAAGCGGCTCTCGTTCGGCGCAAGGGCGAGGAGCACGAACGCAACCATCTGGAACGGCTGAGAAACCAGCACCACGACGAGCTCGTCGAGTTCGGACGCTCGAAAGCGGGAGCGGAAAGCTACCGCGATGCTGAGGCCGCGACGCTCGAGGCGATGCGCCGTGGCGCGCGCGTCATCTATCAGGCGACCTTCTTCGACGGAACGTTTCTAGGGCGCGCCGACTTTCTGCGGCGCGTTGCCGTTGCATCGCCGGTGCTGGGCGACTACAGCTACGAAGTCGTCGACACCAAGCTCGCGCTCGCGACAAGGGGCTACTTTTTGCTTCAGCTCTGCAACTACAGCGAGCATCTCGAGCGGTTGCAGGGCGTCTTGCCGAGCTACGGCTACGTTATCTTGGGGAACGGCGAGGAGGAGCACTTCCGCCTAAGCGATTACATGGCATACTACCGCCATCTCAAACGCGCCTTTCTTCGTTACGTCTCCGAGGCCGCGCTCGACGGAATCGAGCAGGCGCGCCAATATCCGCTAAAGGTTTCGCATTGCACGTACTGCGTCTGGGACCCGGCCTGCGAAGCGCAGCGGCGAACCGACGATCACCTGAGCTTGGTCGCCTGGATGCGCAACGATCAGATCGCCAAGCTGCAAACGGCAGGCATTACGCGCCTCAGCGAGCTCGCGCAAGCTAACGATTCGCAACGGCCGCTCGGGATGAGCGCCGAGACCTTTACCAAGCTGCGGCGCCAGGCGTCGCTGCAAGCTCGCGCAAGCCAAGAGCCTGGGCCGAGCTACGAGCTGCTGCCCAACGAGCCGGCATTAGGCTTCGCACTCCTTCCCGCACCGGCCGACGGCGACGTTTTCTTCGACATGGAAGGCGACCCGTTATACGAACCGGGCCGCGGACTCGAATACCTCTTCGGCTGCTGGATGCCCGACGACGAGGAGCGCTATCGTGCGTTCTGGGGCAACCAGGGGCGCGCCGCCGAGAAGCAGGCGTTCGAGCAGCTCGTAGACTTTATCACCGAGCGCCGGCGTAAGTTTCCGGCAATGCACGTGTACCACTATGCGAGCTACGAGAAGTCGGCGTTGCGGCGGCTGGCGCAAGAACACGGCACGCGCGAAGAGGAAGTCGATAATATCCTACGCGGCGAGGTTCTCGTCGATCTTTTTACCGTCGTGCGCCAAGCGCTGGCGATCTCGGAAGAGAAATACGGGCTTAAAAACCTCGAACGTTTCTATGAGTTGCAGCGCCGAACGGAAACGAAGAAAGGCGACGAATCGATCCTGATGTTCGAGCGCTGGTTGATCGAGCCCGATCCAAAGCTCCTCGACGACATCGAAGCCTACAACCGCGACGACTGCCTGTCGACTTATTTGCTGCGCGCGTGGCTGCTGGCGCGGCGCGCCGAAGCGGCCGCGAAGTTTGGCGTTGAAATCCCATGGCGCCCGGTGAAAGCGCCGAACGAACCATGCCATACCGAGTTCGTCGAATCGTGCAAGAAGTGCCAAAAACGGCGCCAGGACGACCGCGAAGAAGCGCGGCGCAGCGACCTCGAGCGGGCGCTGCTGCCGCCACTGCGGCCTCAGACCGAGCATGAGTACCAAATGATGTCCCCCGCGGCGCGCGTGCGCTACCTGATGGGCGCGCTGCTCGCCTATCATCGGCGCGAAGAACGCCCCGCCTGGTGGGAGTATTTCGATCGCATCGAGAGCATCGACGAGTTGATCGAGTTTGACAGAGCGGCCTTGGGCGGGCTGCGCCTACGCGAAGACGCGCCCATCGAAAAGGTCGGTCGGAGCTTTATCTATACCTATTCGTACCCCAACCAGCAGCATAAAATGGAACCCGGGCCGGTGGAGGACCCGCGCACGCGGCGAGCGATCACGCTGGCGCATTTGGACGACAACGCAAACGAGTTAAAAATCAAGTCGATAATCTCGCTGGATCAAGCTCGCGCGATCGCCGAACTCATCCCCCGCAAACCGTTTGGATCGCCCGAGCAGCGCGGCGCGTTGGAGCGCATCGCGACGGCGCTACTCGACGGTTCTCTGCGCGACGCTCACCCGGCAACGTTCGGCCTGCTCGCCAACGCCGATCCGCGCGCTGCCGGGATGAAGATATTGCAGCCGACTACCGTCGACGCGCCAAGTGTCTCCCACGTGGCTTCGAACCTGGACGGCAGCTACTTGTTCGTTCAAGGACCACCCGGCAGCGGAAAAACTACGATCGGATCGGAGGCGATCTGCGATTTGCTCGATCGCGGGCAACGCGTTGCGGTCAGCAGCATGAGCCACACCGCCATCCAAAACCTGCTCCGCAAAGTTGAAACGTGCATGGAAGGACGCGGTCGTAGATTCCGCGGCCTGTACAAGCATAGTGGCGATGAGTCGGAATACGTCTCGCCATTAGTCGACCCGTGCATCCTTTCGGTAGACGACAACGGGGCCTTCGCCGGTACAGAATATCAGTTGGCCGGCGGTACGTCGTGGCTTTTTGCGCGCAAAGAGCTAATCGGCGGGTTCGACTATCTCTTCATCGACGAGGCGGGTCAAGTCGCCCTTGCCGATGCGCTCGCCATCTCGCCTTGCGCGCGCAACGTCGTGCTGCTCGGCGACCCCTCACAACTGGCACAGGTCGGCCAAGGACGTCAGCCGCTTCACGCCGGCGATTCCGTGCTCCAGCATCTGCTCGGCGACCGCCACACCGTCGCACCCCATCGCGGCGTCTTCCTCGATGCCTCGTATCGCATGCAGCCGGAGATTTGCAGGTTCGTTTCCGATGCGATGTACGACGGCCGCCTCCACGCCGCGGGCGGCACGGAGCTACACCGCGTCGACGTCGCCGGCGAAACGCGCGCCGGTTTATACCTCGCTTCTATCGACCACACCGGCAACGGAGCCAGCTCCGAGCAAGAAGCCGAATACGTCGTGGCGCAGATCGCCGCACTGCGCGCGAGCGGCTGCGTCACCGATTCGTGGCCGCCCGACTGGAAGGGAGTACGGCGCCGCGTTAGCGATCGCGACATTATCGTGGTCACGCCGTACAACGCACAGCGCCGCCTGATTCTGCGCAAGCTGCGGGAGGCCGGACTCGACGTCCGAGTCGGCACGGTCGACAAATTTCAAGGCCAGGAAGCCGCCGTGGTCTTCTATTCGATGGCGACGTCGAGCGGGGAAGACCTGCCGCGGAATATGAGCTTTCTCTTCGACCGTAACCGATTCAACGTAGCCATCTCTCGCGCGCGCGCCGTTAGCGTGCTGGTGTGCAGTCCGCGGCTCCTCGACATTCGCTGCCACACCGCCGAGCAGATGGCTTTAGTAAATTTGCTCTGCGCGTTCGACGAACGGGCCGTCAGATGGAGCGCCTTGCGAGAACCTCTCTAGCCGACCGTTCTCCGCTCTGAACCGCTCCGTTGATGTAGCCTTGCCAGTTGTAGGACGTCTGCTCGCCGCAAAAGTGCACGTCGCCCTCAGGACGGCTCTCGACGCCGGCGAGCGTGGTGTACTGCCCCACCTTATAGTAGGAGTATGCGCCCCGCGTAAACGGGCTGCCGATCCAGAAATCCTGATAGGCGCGTCCGTTAAACGCGCGCTGCGCGCCGGGAAGCACCGGCTCGAGCGACGCCAGATACTCCCGCACGGTATCGGGCGGCGCGGCGCCGTGAACCTTTCCGCGATAGCGCGCGCCTTGCGATCCGCCGGGAAAGCAGACCAGCATTCCGGCTCTCCCACGCTGACCGATGCTGACGTCCCAAGCATCCTGAAATGCAGCGTCGGCGTAGACCGTTCCGCTGTAACGCTCTTCGAACCAATAGCTCTTCTCAAACTGTAAATGGACTTTGGCGTTCGATCCGAGATCGAGACGGGCAATCGCTCGTCGTTTGCGCCGCGAGAAGCCGGCCCGCTTGCAGTCAACGAGGCGTAACACGGTAAACGGAATGGAAAGCACGACGACGTCCGCACGCACGCTCTTGGTCGTACCGTTCGCAGCAAAGGTGCACTCGTACGAGCCGTCGGCACGGCGCGCCAGTGCCTCCAACGACATTCCGAAGTTCACCGTTTCGTTCGGAAGGCGAGCGATCATGCGCGCGACCAACCGATCGTTCCCGCCGTCGATGGTGTAGCGGTCGTCTTCGCCGGTTCCCGAGAGGTTGAGGATGCCGCGGCGCATTCCCGACAGTAGAAAGATTAGGTTGAGGGCGCTCTGATCGCTGGTATCGCCGCCGTACTCGCTCAGGCAGGCAAGCCGCAGCAGCGTACCGATCTTCGAGCGCGAGCCGCCCGGCACGTTTTTATCGAGCCATGCGTCGACGCTCGTGCGATCGAGCTCCACCCCTTCGCCCGTGTGCCGGAAGAACGTCGTCGGATAGCCGGCGGCGCGCGCCGCGCGCCCCAGCGGCCCGAAGACCCACCGGTCGTAATCCTCGACGGCCTCGCGCACGCTGTAACGCTGCCCGGAAATCACGTAGGTGTCGCGCGCGTCTTTTGGATAGAGAGCGTTGAGATCGATCAAATGCAAGCCGAGTTCGGCGGCGAGACGACGCACGTGATGGTGCGCCGAGGCAATAAGCTGGCCGCCGTGTTCGGTGATCTGATCGTCGTCGAAAAATCCGCGAAGCGTCCAAGTGCGGCCGCCGGCGCGCGTGTCGGCCTCGTAAACGGCGCAGTCCAGACCTGCCTGGTGGAGCCGGTAGGCGCACGTTATTCCCGCGACGCCCGCGCCGACGATGACGACACGCGATCGGTCGCCGGATCGACCTGCCGGTACTAACGGCGAGGGAATAGACCCCGCGGGGGCCGCACATCCCGCCAGCGCGAGCGATGCCGTGAGTCCGGCAAGAAAGTCGCGGCGCGCTGGGTCGCGGCGACACGCTCGCCGCTGCTCGACCTGCGCGGCAACGCGTTGTGCGAAGGCTCCGATCGGACTGCGGGCCATTTCCCTCTTTTACGGTAGTTGCGTTTCCCTGTCCGCTAGCTTTGGCCGCAGCGGACCACCAGGGCGTGCTCTTTGACGAATTGCTTCCACGATTTCCCGCCGCGCATAGCCGCGAACCGGCTGCGACAGGCGATGAGGATATGCGCCGTTACCAGCGCGTCGCCCAGCGCTCGATGGGCGGAGAACGATTCACCGGCTCGATCGTCGATGTCTAGAAACTGCCGGAGCGTTTGATTCTTATGGTTCGGTGCTTCGGGAAAGAGGGTACGGGCCAGGCGCATCGTGCAGAGTGCCTCGGCCGCTACCCACGGACCGACGAAAGATAGATCGAATCGCGCGCTGTGCGCGGCGACGATGCGGCCGCGGCAGAGCCGTCGCGCGTACTCGAGCGCCGGCTTGAGGCTCGGCGCGCGGGCGACCATCGCGTCGGTGATGCCGTGAACCGCGGTCGCCTCAGCCGGAATGGCGCGGCCGGGGTTTACCAGCGTGCTCCAGCGCGCGACGATTTGATCGCCCTCCACTTCAGCGCAACCAATCTCGACGACGCGGTCGGCCGCCGGACTGAAGCCGGTGGTCTCTACGTCGATCACACAGTAACGTTCCGCGCGCATGGCGCCAGGCTATGGGGGTCGCGTGCCACCTGTATGGCATTGTGGAGTGCGCCCCTCAGGGGCTGGGGCGAATCTCCATCCAGTTGCCGGGTTTAGCCAGCGGAATGAAGCCAAAGCGGGCGTATAGCCGGTGCGCGTTACGCGTCGCCAAGGTCCAGCGCCGCACGCCGCGGAGATGCGGATCGGCGAGCACCGTCTCCAACATCCACGTCCCAAGACCGTTGCCGCGATATGCCTCGTCGACGATGACGTCGCAGACCCACGCGAAGGTCGCATAGTCGGTTACGACGCGGGTCAGTCCGATCTGCCGCCCGTCCGACGTATCGTAGAGACCAAAACATCGGGAGTTGTGCAACGAGAGTTCCGTGCTTGCCCGCGCGCGCTCCGCTGCCCAATAGCTGGTGCGTATCAGCGCTTCGATTCGGTCGAGGTCGAGACGCGCCGGATCGGTGCTGATTTCATAGCCGTCGCGCCGCACTTCGAAGATCGCGTCGTTCATACTATTTTAGTCGCGGCCGCTGCAGCAGGGCGAATGGGTTAGCGCCCGCCGCCGCGAGGACGTACCACGCCGTAGCGCCGACATGCAGTGAAGGATAGTACTTCGAGCCGTCGCAATCGCTCAATGCTTTTGACGCCGCGATAATGCCCCGGCCGTCGCCGTTTGGTCCATTGGCCTGCGCGTACTCGATGTCGCCGAGGTAGGCCTGCGCCTGCGCTGCGTCGCCGGAAGCAGCTCTCAGCTCGAGCGCGCCGGCAAGATGTGCGGTTCCCTCGAACCAAACCCCGGAGCGGTCGCCGCTGCAGAAGCTCACGCCGGCGAAGCCGCTCCGGTTAACTTTGAGATGCTCGACGTCCCAGCTCGGCGCGGCCGCCCACGCCCGATTCTCAAACGCCAGGTAACTCCACGAGTTCACGTCCTCGGGCTTGAACGATCGGTTGGGCGTAATGCCGTCGTTCCCGGTACCGACGTAGAAGCGGCCGTCGCGCGCATCCCACATCGACGCCACGAACTGCTTGGCCCAAGCGGCGCTTTCGCTCCATTGACCGTTGCCCGATTCCGTCGCCAGCATCGTAAAGAAGGCGTAGAGGTCAACGTTGTGCTCGGTCGACTTCCATTCGATCTTCGAGCCTTTGGCGGTGTAGCCGCCCGTATAGCCGCCATTGCCGCGTTCGTCGTACGTGTTCGTCTCAAGCCACTGCGCGACGGCGGTCGCACCGTCGAGATACGAACGGTCGGACGTTGCGGCATAAAGCTGCAGAAATGCTTGGCCGGCCCAAGCCATGTTACCGGCGTCAGTGCTGGAATCTCTGATGAGGACGTCGCGCGGCGCTCGGAGCGGCTTAGGTGCGTACGATGCGCGCAAACGTCCGTCACCGGCCGGATCGTTGGCTTGCACGTATCGAAACGCGCTGCCCACAACCTTGGCTCGCATAACGTCACCCGGCGTTCCCGAAATAAGCATGGCCTCGACAAAGAGCGCGTCATCGTAGGTTACCGCATCGGTGAACTTCTCCAAAGGACCCCCGTCGAAGCTTTGAACGAGGCGTCTCGTCGAGCCCTTGGCATGCTTGTCCATCATCAGACGCAGGAAATCGTAGGCCGCGGAGACGCTCCGAACGGAAACGGCGCCGCGTGCTGCCGGTTGAGCCGGCGAGGGCGCGACGCCGTCGATTACTCCGCTCGAACAAGCCGCTAGCGCCGGCAGCGCGACGAACGCGGCGGCCCAGCGCGACGTCACATCGGCGTGAGCGAGAGCGTCTGAGAATCCAGCTGGTAGTTGCCCGCTCCAACCAGGTTGTTGGGACTCGCGCAGATGACGCTGTTTTGCGGACCGTAGACGACCACTTGATTTGAGCCTCCACACTCGACCTGCACGAGCTGGTAGTTCGAAAGAAATGTGGCGCCCGGCGTGTTGGGCTCGACGTGATACGAGTTGTAGGTAGTCCCGTTCGACCCAACGATCGACCCATACACGGCAGCCGACGTAACGCCGATCGCCATGGCGCCCCAGAAGCCGCCGCCCCAATAGCCGGATGCGGGATACCATGCGTTCCCGCCATTCCAACCCCAGGCCCCGCCTCCGCCGTAAACCGGATTGTTGATGGCCGTCCGGTTGACGTTGACGTTGTTATTGACGTTCTTGTTGATGTTCGTGTTCTTGTTGCCGTTGTTGTTGCCGTTATTCTTGTTGCCGTTATTTTTGTTGCCGTTATTCTTGTTGCCGTTATTCTTGTTGCCGTTATTACCGTTGCCGCGGTTGCCGTTATTACCGTTGCCGCGGTTGCCGTTATTACCGTTGCCGCGGTTGCCGTTATTGCCGTTGCCGCGGTTGCCGTTATTGCCGTTGCCGCGGTTGCCGTTATTACCGCCAATGGAGCCGCTCGAGCCGCGGTTTGGTCCGTTGTTGGCAACACCGTTGCCGCGGTTGGCGTTCCCTCTATTACCGCCGCCGGCCATCGGTTGCGACGGCCTTGCGGTATCCTTGGATAGGTTAAATCCTGAGCCCGAAGACGCGCCGCCGGACGGACGCGACCCGCCGGAAGGACGCGACCCGCCGGACGGACGCGACCCGCCGGACGGACGCGACCCGCCACCACCTGACGGCCGTGATGACATGCCACCGCCGCCGCGGCTACCGCCGCCGCCGCCACCGCCGCGCCCGCCGCCACCGCCACCACCGCGCCCAGCCGCGGCTATCGCCGGCTGCAACGCCAGCAGAATCGCTATGACTACGCAAAAGTACTTCATTACTTCACCACCTTGTCGATACGCCCGGACAGATTGACGTACGTACCCTTCTTGGTGGTCATCGAAAGAAGCACGCTATGAGGCGCGATCTTCGTGGTCGACAGTACCAGAGTTTGCGGGTCGTCGGTCGAGTTGACGTAGAGCGTACCGCGTTGAAAATCGAGCGGACTGGTCTCGCCAGCCTGCACGAGCGTCGCACTCGTAACGTAACAGACGAGAATCTTTTCCTGTCGATTGCACGCCGCGCGATTGATCACCAGCGTGCCTTTCCCGTCTGCCGAAGTCATGTAGAGCGCGTTGTGGATCACCTTGATCTCAACGTCGTCGTAGACGTTGGTGTGGCCGTCGGCCTGCACGATCGTGATCGTTCCCGCCGCTCGCGCCGTCGCCGTGGAAAAGGCGACCGACGCAGTGACCGCGACCAGGACTGAGAGCGCCGCGGCGCAACCCCCTGACGAAAATTGCCTATTCATGCCTGGGGGTTCTCCAGCGAGTAGATTCCTCTTGCAAGCGGCCGCCGGGTCGCGGCCCCCGGAGCCTTCAGGCTTTCTTCATGCCCCCCTTTTACGATGTACCAACGGTACGAGGTGCCGCGTCGTAACGAGGCAGCAGAGTCTGGGGGAACCGAACGGCGTGGCGCCTCTGCCGTTTTTCATTTGGGGCCGGCTCTACCCCCCCGAACTCCCATCAAGGGGCCAAGCGAGCGCGCCGGAAGCGCCTCCGGGTGCGCTAGGTACGATGAGATCAGCGCGGCAAATCCCGCATCGCTCATCCCGCTGGTAACGCGCAACCGCGCCAGCTCGTACGGCGAATTGGGTTGCGTTCGAAACGCGGGATCGGTAGTGAAACCAAAGAGCAGGCCGGCACGCTCTTCGATCGAGATCGTCTGCGCGTCGAAGGCGCCGCTGGGATAGGCGTAGGCCTGCACGGCATCGTGCAGGTGGCCTTGCAGCGAACGGATGCAATCGTCGATTTGGTACTGTTGGGCGGCTGCGTTTAGCAGGGCGAGATCGACGTGATCGACGCCGTGACACTCGATCGACATGCCCGCGCGGTGCATGATGTCGATCTCTTGCCACGTCAAGTGGCGGGCCTTGCCGACGTTCCCAGTATTGACGAAGAAGATTGCGCGGTCGCCGAACCGCTGCAGGATCGGGAACGCGTAGCGGAATTGGTCGCCGTAGCCGTCGTCAAAAGTGATGAGCACGGCGCGTTGGGGCCTGCGGCCTTCGGCAACGTCGCGCTCGAGCTCGTCTATGCCAATGGTACGCAGACCCTGAGTGTGGAGATAGCGGAGCTCCGCCTCGAACTGCGACGGCGAGACGGTAAGGGCCCGCGAGGTGCGGTCGGCCGGGGACGACACGTCGACCCGGTGGTACATCAGTATCACGGGAATAGCGAGTAATACGGCGAGTAGGGCGCTCACGATTCTTTACACTACCTTATACCAAAGGCCAAATCACAGGTCTAGGCGGAGCGCTCCGGCCACGAAGCCGCTCCCTGCGCCGTTAGCCTCGCTACTCGACGCGCAGCGGGGCTTCTTCGACTTGGCGGTCGCCCGGCGTATTGCGAGCGATGATGTAGAGCTCGTACCAATGCCGGCGCGAGAGCGGCGGAAGCTCCAGCACGTGCGTGTGGAAGTGATAGATACCTGGTCCGACGTGCGTGCTGTTGATTGAAAATGCGGCGGTACGAACCTCGACCGACGCGACATTGGTACTGGCGACGATCGTGCCGTCGAACCAGGTCCCCGGCTCGATGGTGAGCGTCGAGAACCACATCGCGACGATCCGCGGCGGCGCGTTCGGAAGCTCGACGGGCGCCGTAGGCATCGCTTGCGGCCGACGCTCCGAAACGATGAGATTCGACGGAACCGCTACCGGCCGCGACGAACACGCTGAAAGGAAAGCACCGCACGACGCCGCGAGCACAGCTAATAAGGCGTAGCGAAAAGGGTTTCGAGCCGAGTCGAAGGATGACTGCCGGTAGATGAAGTTGATGGATTTGCTTTCCGCTCGGGAAGCAGCGGAGCCTTCCGTTCCTCGATTCGACGTCGTCGAACCGGCCGGTAGGGCCACCCGTCTCGACTGGCTCGTCACGCTTGCCGGCTTATGGATCGTCACGGGACTCTTCATCGACGCGCATCAACACTTATTTCTCGCAGTAGAGTCGTTCCTCAATCCGTGGCACATGACGATGTACAGCGGCGCGGTCTTCGCCGCCGTCGTGCTCGCGGTGGAGGCTGCGCCGAACTATCGGCGCACCGGCTCGTTCTGGAAAGCGCTTCCGCCAGGATATATACAAAGCGCCTTCGGTGTCGCGGGATTGCTGCTCGGCGGCGCCATGGACTTTGCGTGGCACGCGGTCTTCGGGTTCGAGCATCAACTCGATCTGCTTTTGAGCCCGCCCCATCTCTTTCTGCTCGCCGGACTTTTCTTCTTAATTACCGGGCCAGTGCGCAGCGGGCTGCTGCGCCGCGACGAGGCGAACCTGTTCGCGCAATTGCCGATGCTCATCTCGCTCGGGCTCGCCTTCGAGATCATTCAGTTCGTTACGCAATACGGCTTCTATCCCGAAATCCTAATGCGCGATCATCCGCTCTCGCAGATCGCGCATCAGAGCGAGCAGTTTACGCTTTCGGTATTCCTCTACTATCGCCAAGCACTCGAGATCGCGATCGTCATCTGGCAAAGCTTGCTGCTCGCCGCCGTCGTGTTGTATCTCGCGGTAAATAAGCGGCTGCACTTCGGCGCCGTCGCGATCTTGTGCGTCGGCGAGAAACTTTGGATCGGCGGCGAGCTCTCCACCGATTTGCTCGAGCTCGTTCTGGTCGTGCTGGCCTCCGTCGCAGCCGGGTTGCTCGGCGATCTGCTGGTCGCCAAACTACGGCCGTCGGCGCGCCGGTCCAATGCCTTCCGGCTTCTCGGCTTCGTCGTTCCGGCGGCGTATTTTGCGGCATACTTTGCTTTCGCCGTGCCGCTCTTCGGCGGCACGTGGTGGGATCCAAGCTTCGTCTTCGGATCGATCGCCGAAGCGGGAATCGTCGGCCTCTGCATCAGTCAGCTGCTGCTCGCGGGATCGCACAACACTCCCCGCACGGCATGAGGCTCTATCCAAGCGCGTACGTCTTCGCGCTTGCGACGGTCATCCTGCACCTCGCCCTCGCCCATCGCTTCGGTTATTACCGCGACGAGCTGTACTTTATCGACTGCGCAAAACATCTAGCGTGGGGCTACGTCGATCAGCCGCCGCTCGTCGCAGCCGTAACGTGGCTAACGGCCCCACTGGGTTACCCGGTTTGGGGCCTCCGCTTCTTCCCCGGCGTGCTCAGCGGCGTTACGCTGCTGGCCGGCTGCGCGATCGCCAAAGAGTTACGCGGCGGCGCGTTCGCGCAAACGCTCACCGCTCTGACGATCTTCTTCGCTCCCGGGCTAATCGGCATTGCGTACGGACTCTCGACCGAGTTTCTTTCACCGGCCTCGTGGACGGTGCTGATCTATCTCGCGATCCGCCTGGTCAAAACGAAGGACCTCCGCTACTACGTTCCGATCGCACTCGTCGTTACGATCGCGCTCTACGCGAAGTACTCGATTGCGGCGTGCGCCGTCGCGCTGGCCATCGGGCTGCTCCTTACCGGACAAACGCGGGTGTTGCGCTCTTGGTGGCTGCTCCTGGGTGTGGCGCTGACGGTCGTCCTCGTGCTGCCCAACGCGCTGTGGCAGATCGATCACGGATTCCCGATGCTCGAAGTTCTGCACAACGACCAACTCAACCGGCATGCGTTACGCAACGGCATGGCCGACGAATCCCCAAATCGCTGGGTCAACGCGCTCTATATGTTCGGCTTGCAGTTCGCCTATCAAAACCCGCTCTATGCTTTGTTTTGGGTTTGGGGACTGATCTGGCTCTGGCGCGAGCGCGCCTACCGCTTCTTGGCCGTCGCCTACCTGATACTCTTGGGGATGCTGATCCTGACGATCGGACGCGGCTACTACATTCAAGGCCTCTACCCGGCATTGTTCGCCGCCGGCGCCGTTGGTATCGAACGAGCGCTGAGCGCGCGGCCTCGCTGGCTGAGTCCGGCGATACTCGCGGCCGTCGTCATCGCCGGGCTTCCTATGTTTCCGCTCTCGATTCCGTTGCTGCCGTTGCCGGCGTACATGGCCTACGAACGCGCCATCGGTCTGAGCCGTCCGGCACCCCCGGACGGCAAGAGCCATCTCATCAATCCGATGTTCGCCGATCAGCTGGGCTGGAAGACGATGACGCAGATGGTTGCCGGGGCCTACTGGGCGCTGCCTCCACGGCAGCGCGCGATTACGGCCGTCTTCGCCGATCGGTACGCGTACGCCGGAGCCCTGAACTACTACGGACCACGTTACGGCCTGCCCACGGTCATCAGCCCGAATAATTCTTACTATCTCTGGGGGACCCGCGGCTACAGCGGGAAGTCGATGCTGGCCGTCGGCGCCACGGACTACTATCTGCTGCTCCACTGGTTCGGAAGCGTCCGGCAGATTGCGGTCTATCGCAACGACTACCGCTGGATGCTCGAGGGTCCGCTGCCGATCTATCTTTGCACGCAGCCCCGCGTGCCGCTGGCTGCAATGTGGCCGGCGTTCAAGTACTACGGCCTTTAGGCTCCGCGAGATATTTTCGGAAGGAGTGCTTTGGAGCGCGTGTGACGTAGAGAGCACTTATGGAAAACGTGCACGCGGAACGCTCGGCGGGCTGGTCGGTCCTTTGCTACGTCGGCGTCCTGATTCTGGCGACTCTTCTCAACGGCGGCATGCCCTCGACGCACATCAAAGCGTCGGACGTCGCCTTAGTGCTCGATGCGCACCGCTTCTCGCTGCTCGTCGGCGCGTGGCTGACCTTCCCGGCCACGGCATTTTTCTTGTGGTTTTTGGTCGGCCTTCGCAGCTACCTGAGCCACGCGCGGGAGGGACGGCAAGAAGGGCTTCCGACATTTGCCTTGATCGCCGGAGTCGTAATGATGGCCTGCGGAATTTTCGCCGCATCCCTCTCGACGGCCGCGCTCTACGCCTCGCCGGATACCTTCAAAGACAACGCTCTGGCCGGGATTTACGACACGTTCGTCTTCATGCAGGGCGGCCTGGGATACGCACCGGTTTCCGTCTTTCTGTTGGCTGCGGCGCACAGCATGCGCCGTCACGAATCGGCGCCGTCGTGGCTGTCGAGCTTCGGCTATCTCGCGGCGGCTGGTGCTGCCATTGCAACGTTATCGATCTTCTTCCAGGACGGATTTATGGCGCCGGGTCAGACGGGCCCGGGGTTCTTCGGCGCGTTGCCGGCGGCGATTTGGCTGGTGGCAACCGGCATCATTCTGATCCGTCACAACAGCCTCAGCTCGGCATCGGCGAGCACGTCGGCGCCATCGTAGTTCGCATTGTTGACGCGCGCTGAGACCTCGCGCACGGCCATTTTTTCCGCATCGAACGGACGCAAGATCGAGCCCGCAACTTCCGGCGGCAGCGGTTCGGGATCGAGCCACAAGTCGACGTTCTCGGGTGCGAGAATAACCGGCATGCGATCGTGCACCGGAGCAACCAACGCATTGGGCTCGCACGTCACGATGTCGCAGCAAGCGCCGTCGCCGAGCAGATCCCAAAGACCGGCGAAGGCGAACGGCTCGCCCGACCGCAGCGCGTAGTAATAGGGCCGACGGTCGCGCCACTCGTAAAAGCCGTCGGCGAACTCGACGCAGCGCCGGCGAATCGGGCGCCGCCACGACGCCAGCGACTCGGCGCGCACGTTGATGCGTCCGCGGATTCCCCACACCATAGGTTCGACCATATCGCGACCGTCGTTGCGAACGCCTAAAACGCGCTGCGCCGGCGCGACGTTATAGCGTGGCAGTTTGGTTTCGCTGAACTCCGGCCAGCGAAAACGGGGGAACGCGTTGCGAAGCGCCTCGGGCCTGGTCATCGTGTATCGTCCGCACATGCCGGCGCGATAGTTCGGCACCGGGCCCGCGGCGCTCTGCACGGGCAGCGCCTACCGCCTGCCCGCGCCTTGTGGCATAATGGGACGGTCCGTTTCTCTTCAAACCGGAGGAAATCTCGTGTTCTATCGCTCGCTTATAGCCTGTCTCGCTTTCGCGCTCGCCGCGCTGCCGTCGATGGCGCCGGCCCAAGGCGCCGCGCGCCCGACGCTGGCCGTGTTGGATTTTTCCACGCAGGGGCTGACCTCGGATTGGTACGGCTCGTTTCAACCCGGCGTGGCGCTCAGCGATCTCCTCACCGACCGGCTCGTCAACGCCGGCCAGTTCAACGTAGTGGATCGCAGCCGCCTCAACGCGGTGACCGGCGAACATCAGCTGAGCGCGAGCGGCGAGGTCGACCCGCAAACGGCGATCAAAGCCGGGCACATGATCGGCGCGCGCTATTTGGTATCCGGCAACATCTTGCAGTTCGATCAAACCGGTGCCAGCGGAGCGAACGCGGGCAGCCTCCTGCCGGGCTATCTCGGGGCCGCCGCCGGAGGCGTGTCGACGCATCGCGTAACGATCAAGGTCGCCGTTCGAGTCATCGACTCGCGAACCGGACAGATCGTCCAGAGCTTCTCCGACGAAAAGACGCGTTCGGGCACGTCCTGGAGCGCGGGCGGATTCAGCGGCTACGCTGCCGGTTCGTACAACAACCAGCAGTTCGTCAGCAGCGACATGGGGCATCTCATCGACGACGAGGCCAACGCGATCGCAGCAAGCCTCGACCCGAACAAGTTCAACTCGGGTCCGGCCGCGCCGTCACTGACCGGTCATATCGCCGGCATCGACGGCGCCAACGTGATCGTCGACATCGGCGCCAATCGCGGCGTGCAAGCCGGTCAGATCTTCGACATCGTCAAAGTGAAGTCGCTGGTCGATCCGACCACGCACCAAATTCTCAAGGTAAACGAAAACGTCGGCAAGCTGCAGATCGACACGGTGAGCCAAAATGCGTCGGTCGGCCACGTCATCTCCGGCCATGCCGCCATACGCCTAACCATAACCTCGGAGCCGTAAGCTTTACGCCGTACCGGTAACGCGGGCGACGACGCGCTCGACCATCACGACGCGCGTCTTCGTCCACCGGTCGTGCAAAAGTTCGCGGCGCCAGACCAAGCTCAGCGGCATGATCACCCACCATAGCAGGAAGACGATGAAGTAGCGCGCGATGGTGCGCAGGATGCTGGGTTTGCCGTAGTCGATCGTTACCACGCGCAAGCCGGCGATCATCATGCCGAACGTTTGGCCGGCGACGATCACCAGCACCGCGAGGTAAATCGGCAGCCAGAAGAAGACGCCGAGATGCGCGATGGCGTTGCCGATATAGGTCGCCAAGGCATCCACGTTGAGCGGAACGTTCTGCCCGGCAACCCTCACGGCCGCACCGTGGGCCGACGAGCTCACGACGCTGCCGCCGAACGAGGTGATGATCGCCGTGACGATGACGCCGTCGATGCCGAAGGCGGCAAAGCGCCGCCACCAGCCCGCGCAGTCGTTGCGCGTCACGCGGAAGGCGCCCGGTGCGGCCAGGGCCGGCGGCTCCTCGCTGCGTTCGCGCAAGAACCATTGCTCGGCGTTGTCGTAGATGCTGGTCGCAATAAAACGGCGCAGCGAAGCGATCCGCTGCGTCGCGTACGGCTCGCTGCTGAGCCACGATCCCCAGCGCAGCACCGAATCGGCTTGAATTTCCGCGTCCTGCTCGGCGAAGGCCTCGTAATCGACGCGCCGGCCGAACTCGTGAAACGCCGCGATGCCCATCGCGCGAATCGCCGCGTCGAGCGAACCGCAGCACAGCAAGCCCACCTTGTCGCAGGTCAGCGCGCAGCGCCGCAGCCACGCGCCGAAGATCAGCGCGACGATCGGGTTCTCGTTTCCGTTAACGCTAAGAAGAGAATGAAAGCGCGTGTGACCGGCAGCGATATGCCCGAGCTCGCGGCCGATCATGAAAGAGAGCTCGTCGTCTTCAAAGAGCTCGATCCAGTGACTCGAAAGCACCAGCGCGTAGGGCTCGCCAAAGCCCAGCGCGACCACCGGAACGTAGTTGTCCTCGCGGACGAAGATCAGCGGCATCGGTATTGCGAGCGCCGCGCAAGCGCCTTTGACGATGGTAAAGACGCGCGGATACTGACGTTCGTGTACTCGCACGCTGGAGCCGAGCAAGCGCCCTCGCGCGAGCGTTACGTAGACCATCGCGAGCACGATAAAAAGGGCCACCTGCGAGGCGCCGATCGACTCGTGCAAGACGTAACCAATGAGCAGCGCGGCCGGAAGCGACAACAGTGCCGTCATCCAGAAGGAGATTCGTTCGGACGGCTCGCGCAGCGAACCGGACCCGGCGAAGAGAGCCTGCACGTTTGCTGTCTCTGACGATGCAGGCAATGGTTCCTCTCCGGCTAAACATCACAGCCCTTCGGAGGTATCTCAAATTGCGTTCGCTTCTCCATGCGGCCGCCGCATCGGCGGCCCTCGTCACGCTCGCAGCCTGCGGGAGCAATACGGGCTCTACGGCTCTCCCGCCGGGGCCAGGGGCCGGCGCCGGTCACGTCGCTGTGAACGTCGTGCGCGCCTGTCCCGATACTCGTAATCCCGACGCCGCACGCTGTCTGGCGTTGATCCGGACCGACGAGATGGCGAGCCGCCTCGTTGCCGGCTACGGTCCGAGCGACTTGCAGAGCGCGTATTCGTTGCCGTCATCGACCAAAGGCAAGGGCCAAACCATCGCGATCGTCGACGCGTTCGACGATCCCAATGCGGCCGACGATCTCAACGTTTATCGTTCCTATTTCGGCCTCCCGGCCTGCAACGCGTCGAACCCATGCTTCACCAAAGTCAACCAGCGGGGAGAGCAAGGCAACTATCCGCCACCGGATTCGGGTTGGGCCGTAGAAGAGTCGCTCGACGTCGACATGGCGTCGGCGATATGCCCCAACTGCAGCATCATTCTCGTCGAAGGCGATTCGGCCACGATGCAAGATCTCGGCAAATCGGTCGACGAGGCAGTGAAGCTCGGCGCCAACGTCGTCAGCAACAGCTACATAAACTATAACGGCCGCGCGCCGGCGGGATCGCACCATTACGATCACCCGGGAACGATCGTAACGGCGGGCGGCGGCGATACCGGGTACAAAGTCGGTTTGCCGGCTGGGTTCCCAACGGTGATCGCCGTCGGCGGGACGACGCTGACCAAGGGCGGCGGAAGCCGCGGTTGGTCGGAAACGGCGTGGGCCGGTACGGGAAGCGGCTGCGAGATTCGCTTCAAGAAGCCGAAGTGGCAGACGCATAAGGGTTGCCGCGGACGCGCCATGAACGACGTCGCCGCGGTGGCCGATCCGGGCACCGGCGTCGCCGTTTACGATACTTACCCGAGCGGTGGATGGTTCACCGTCGGCGGAACGAGCGTCGCTACGCCGGTCATCGCCGGCGTGTACGCACTGGCCGCCAACGAAGGGAAGCTGAACTATTCGCAGTCGCTCTACGCCAACAGCGCGTCGCTATGGGACGTCACCTCGGGCGCAGACGGAACCTGCAAGCACGTGTTCCTCTGCACGGCGGAACCCGGTTACGACGGACCAACCGGGAACGGAACGCCCCACGGCCTCGGCGCCTTCTAGAGAATCTACCCTGAGAATCTACCCTGGCCGAATCATAAAGTAGAACATCCCGGCCGCCGCGCCGCCCATTAGCGCGAAGGTCCCCCATCCCCAGGCGCGAGCGAGGGGCGAACTAACCCATTCGCCCATCGTCTTGCGCCTCGACGCCAGCCAAACGATCACTGCGATCAGCGGAACCGCGGCAATGCCGTTGAGCACCGCCGACCAGAAGAGCGCCTTGATGGCATCGACCTGCAGCAGGTTCATCGCGATTCCGATGAGGATTCCGGCGGCGATAATCCCGTAAAACAGCGGCGCGCGCCGCAGCGACTCGCTCAGACCTTCGCGGAAACCGAAGGTCTCGGCGGCAACGTATGCCGACGACGTCGCCAGCACCGGCACCGCCAATATTCCGGTGCCCACCATGCCGAGCGTGAAAAGCAGCGAAGCGAATCGTCCGGCCAAGGGACGCAGCGCCTCGGCGGCCTGTTTTGCGGTCTGGATGTCGTGTTTGCCGTGCGCGCCCAGTGTTGCCGCCGTCGTCACGATGATAAAGAACGCGACGAGGTTCGAGAAGATCATGCCGGCGTTGACGTCGGCATGCATCGCCGCCAGGTCCTTCGCGTTGGTTCCGCGGCGCTTGCGAAGCGTCGTCTTTCCGGCCTTCTTGTCTTCCTCGACCATGAGGGCCGACTGCCAAAAGAAGAGATAAGGGGTAATCGTCGTGCCCAACACGCCGACAACCGTCGCCAGCCAGGCGGCATCTAAATGTATGTGCGGTACCGCAAAGTGGAGCAGGACGTCGCCCCACGGCGGCCGCACGACAAACGCGGTCACCACATAGGCGAAGAGCGAAAGCGTCAGCCACTTGAAGATTCGCTCGATCGTCGAATACGAAAGCCACGTTTGCACCGCGATCAACCCGATTCCGAAGAGAAAGACCAGCGCGTCGACGGGAATCGGTACGACCAGCTCCGCTGCGGCGGCCATTCCGCCGATGTCGGCGCCGACGTTGAACGTATTGGCCATAATGACGAGACCGGCGAGCCCGTAGGCGAGCCATGGCGGCAGCGCCTTGCGTACGATGGCGGCAAGGCCTTCGCCGTTGACCATTGCGATGCGCGCGCACATCCCTTGAATGACGGACATCATCGGCGTCGAGATCAACGCCAGCCACAGCGTGGAGTATCCCGTCGTCGCACCGGCCACGGAATAGGTCGAAATACCTGACGGATCGTCGTCCGCCGCTCCGGTGATGAGCCCCGGGCCCAGGCCGGCGAAGTAACCGCGAACCCGCGACCAGAGGGACGTCATTGAGACATGAACGATGCGATCTCGCCGCCGGGCATTGCGCCGCGGGCGGCTGCGAGCTCGCCGCGCGAAAGGGCTTCTGCAGTTTGCGCCAGCGCCGTCATCGCGCGGCGGTAGAGCGCGCCACCGATGCTGACGCGCTTCACTCCGGCAGCGGAGAGCTGCGCCAGCAGGACGTCACCGTTTTCCGGACCGATGAGGACGTTGACCGGCTTGGGGGCTACGGCGCGCACGACGGCAACGATCGAGCCCATGTCGGGTAAGCAGGGCGCGTAAAGAACGTCGGCTCCGGCTTCGGCAAATGCCGTCAGGCGGCGGATAGTATCGTCGAGATCGGTACGGCCGTGGAGGTAATTGTCGGTGCGCCCGGTCAGCACGATGCGTCCGTGCGCTTCGCGCGCCGCGGCGCGCACGCGTTCCACGGCCGCGTCGAAATCGTGAATCGGCCGCTGCGGATCGGCCGTCGTATCCTCGATGCCAAGACCCGCGAGGCCCGCGGCGATCGAGGCGCGCACGGTCAACGCGCAGTCCTCGGGTGCGGGCCCGAAGCCATCCTCCAGATCGCCGTTGACGGGCAGGCCCGAGACACGCGCGAGCGACGCCGCATGAGCGATCGCCTCTTCCCGCGAGACGGCGTGGCATCCATCTTGCCGCCCGAGCGAAAGCGCAAAACCCAGCGAAGTGCTGCCCAGGGCTTCGAAACCGGCGCGGCGCAGCAACGCCGCCGACCCGCCGTCCCAAGCGTTGGGCATCACGAAGGCGGACGCGCGTTCGTGCAGCGCGCGAAAAATCTCGTACGGCGACGATGGCATGAGGTGTCCTTTTCCCAAGTCGTTCGAGCGCCTGCACAGGGTACGCACGCGGCGGCGGAAGAATCCGAAGCAACGATGCTCGAACGGCGGCGGCAGCTTCGCCCCGGCGAACGCGTGGCGGCTCTCCTTGCCGCCGCGATGGCGCTTGCGTTGAACGTCGCGGCAACGGTCCAGCTCTTCGCACCACCGACGACCTTCGGGTATCGCCTTATTTACACCGACGGCCACCGGGTCAAAGCCGTGGACCGCGAAACGCCGGCCGAGCGTGCCGGGATTCTGCCCGACGACCGGCTCGACTTTACCAAGTCGGCCCTGCACGATCGTATCGTCGGACTCGAATACCAACCGGCGCGCATCGGCGAAAGCGTCACCTTCACGCTCGAACGCGGGGCGAAGACGCGCGTCGTTACGCTGCACGCCGTTTCGCTTCCGTCGGCTTCGTCGGGACGCGCGCGGTTCTCTCTCCTAACCTCGTTCTTGCGGTTGACCGGTTTTGCATACATCATCGTTGCGCTCGCCATTCTGCTGCGCCGGCCGAACCGCATGACGTGGGGACTCTTCCTCTACCTTTGCTCGGCCACGAACGTCACGCTCTACCGCTTTCCCGAGTGGCTCTTCCCATATACCGAGTTAGCAACCGATATTCTCGACATCGCCGGACCGATCGGACTCGTCGTTTTCGCGGCCCGTTTTCCCGACGACTGGCCGACCGGTTGGCGCGCGTGGCTCGACCGTCTGGCAATACCGGCCGGCGCAATCTTTGCCGTTCCCAATCTCGCCTGGGACGCGACGTCGCTTTTTTACGGCGCGGCGCCGTCGCGTTGGATGTCGCTCGGATCGACGTGGGGCGCGCTGGCGCTCTTCGCCGTCGCCGGCGCGACGCTGGCGGCGACCTATCTCGGAACTCCGGCGTGGCAGCGGCAACGACTGCAGTGGGTAATCGGCGGAATACTCCTAACGCTTTTCAGCTCGGCTGCCTCGTGGGCGCGGTATTGGGAGACGACCTATTCGCTCGCAACGTCGGATTGGTTGATTTGGACCGCCATGCTGCTCTATGCGTGCGCGCCGTTTGCGATCGCGTACGGCGTCGTGCGGCAGCGCGTCTTCGACTTCTCGTTCGTGGTGAGCCGCACGCTCGTCTACACCATCGTCAGCGCCGCGATCTTTGCTTTTTTCGCGCTGATCGAATGGATCGCGGGGCGCATCCTCGAGCATAGCGGGATCGCAATTTTTTTAGTCGCGCTCGCCGCAATCGGCGTCGCCTTCTCACTCGACGCACTTTACGGCAACGTAGAGCGCTTCGTAGAGAGCACGCTTTTTAGGCGCCGACATCTCGCCGAGCGCCGTCTCGCCCGCATTGCCGGCGGACTCGGCGCCGCCGAGAGTACGGCAGCGGTGGAAGACGCGCTCGTGCGCGAGCCCATGCAGGCATACGGTCTGGCCTCGGCCGCGCTGTACCAACGCGTAGCCTCCGGCGAGTTTGCGCGCGACGGCAAGCCGCTACCCTCCGCAGTCGCGCTGCAGCTCGCCGGCGACCGCCGGCCCGTTCGCCTCCACGAGGCCGACGCGGTTCTGGCGGTGCCGGTCTTCGCGTTGGCCCGGCTCGAGGCAATCGTGCTGTACGGCGCGCACACCGGCGGCGAGGATATCGACCCCGACGAAGCGGCCTCGCTCGAAGGCCTCGCGAAGGCTGCGGGAACCGCTTACGATCACCTCGAGTCGAGGCGCGCCGAGCGCGATGCCGCGCGGTGGCAGCGGGTCGCCGAGCGCCAATCGCGGGAGTTAGCGGCGCTGCGCGAACGATGCGCGGCGCTCCGCCCGCCTCAGGGATATGGAAGGATCTGGTGCTAAGCGGGTATAGAAGGCCGCCTCCGATGCGTGCGCGGCCGGCGCCATGGGCATAAACCTTCAAAAGGGGGTACCATCTCAGTGATCATCCGTATCGTCAGCGCCGTTCTGCTTCTCCCAGCCTTGCTGCCGCTGGCCGCTCCCGCGAGCACCTGCGCGGGCGCGAACCCGGCGGTCACGTCGGCGGTCGTCGAAAGCGTCGTGCCCAGCGGACACCTGAATCAGTACCACATCCAAGGAACGGTCACGAATCTCGGCGCTCAGGGACAGCCCGCCAACACGCTGCAATTCGTCGACATCTACGGCGGCGCTTCGCAAGAGCGCCTCAACGATCGCGGCATACCGCCGCTGAAACCCGGACAGACCTATCATTTCGGTTACGTCTGGAATCGTTCGCTCGATGCCGGTCAAAACTCGACGACGCTGGAGTTTCGCGTTCGCATGGTGCAAGGCACCAACTGCAATCCCGGCAACGCGATCTATAAACTGACCTTCTAGGCTTTCGACCCGATCACAACCTTGCGCGTCGGCATCGACATCGGCGGGACGTTCACCGATCTCGTCGCGGTCGAGTCGTGGAGCGGACGATCCATCACGGTCAAGGTGCCCACGACGCCCCACGAACCGCAGCTAGGAGCGATGAATGCGTTGCGGTCGCTGCTCGAACGCTACCCGGATCGGCCGGCGATCGAGTTTCTCGCCCACTCGACGACGATCGCCACCAACGCACTGCTGGGGCAGGTCGGCCTCGAAGTCGCGCGCGTCGTCTTGGTCACGACCGAAGGCTTTCGCGACGTCATCGAGATTGGGCGTCAGAATCGCAGCGAGGTCTACAATCTTTTGGTGGAGCGCCCGCGGCCTCTAGTGGCCCGGAATGACCGCCTGACGGTCACCGAGCGACTCGACCACAACGGCGACGTGGTCGTACCGCTCGACGAAGCATCGCTCGCCCGCGCCTGCGACGCGCTGCAGGATCGCGAAGCTGAGGCGGTGGCGATCTGTCTGCTTCACGCGTACGCCAACGACGCGCACGAGCAGCGCGTCGCGCAAACGATACGCGGGCGCCTTCCCAACGCACGCGTTGCGGTTTCGTCGGTGATCGATCCGCAGTACCGCGAGTACGAACGCTTTTCGACGACGGTCGTCAACGCGGCGCTGGCGCCGCTAGTCGAACGGTACCTCTCGCGGCTGATCGAGGAGCTCGCGCAATCTGGCGTTCGCGTGCCGCTCTACGTGATGCGCAGCGACGGCGGCATGGCCGAGGCGCGCCACATCTTGGCGCGCCCCGCAGCGCTCATCGAAAGCGGCCCGGCGAGCGGCGCGGTTGCGGCCGCGGCGCTCGCGTCGCGTGCCGGTACGCGGCTGCTCTCGTTCGATATGGGTGGAACGACCGCCAAAGCCGCTACGATCGTCGACGGCGTCCCGCAAGTCGCCGGCGAGTTCGAAGCTGCGGGACGAACGCACAGCGGCCGCGCGCTTAAGGGTAGCGGGTATCCGGTTCGCTTTCCCTTCGTCGACCTCGCCGAAATCAGCGCCGGAGGGGGAACGATCGCGTGGACCGACACCGCCGGCGCGCTGCGCGTCGGACCGCTCTCGGCCGGCGCCGATCCAGGCCCAGCTTGCTACGGAAAATCGGATCGTCCGACCGTCACCGATGCTAACGTCGTGCTCGGACGGCTTAACCAGCACTATCTGCTCGGCGGCGACTTTCCCATCGACAGCTCGCGCTCGGAGTCGGCGATCGGAGCGCTGGCACGAGAGCTCGACGCATCGCTAGAAGGCGCCGCGGCGGGCGTAGTTCGTCTCGTCGATGACGCGATGGCCAACGTCCTGCGCATCGTCACGATCGAACGGGGGCTCGACCCGCGCGAATTTACTCTGGTCGCATTCGGCGGCGGCGGCCCCACGCACGCGTGCGCCGTATCGCAAGAGCTCGGCTTGCGCCGCATCGTCGTGCCGTCGCACCCGGGGCTCTTTTCCGCCTTCGGGCTGCTCGCAGCCAAGCTGCACTACAACGAGCTACGCCCCGTGCTTCGCTCGCTTCGCGCGAGCGACGATGCGACCGTGGAGAGCGATTTCGCCGCGATGGAGCGGCGCGGGCGCGAGGCGTTGAGCGAGCAAGGCGCAGATCCCGACGGCATTCAATTCAAGCGTGAGTACGACGCGCGCTATCGCGGGCAAAGTTTCGAGCTCCCGGTCGAGTACGATCGCGCTGCGGCAACGGTTAACCGTCGCTTCGCGCAGGCGCACCGCGCCCGCTACGGCTACGACGTTCCCGGCGAAGAAATCGAGATCGTCAACGCCCGAATAACGGCTTACGGCACGGTGCCTGAGACCGCCGGCGCGCCGGAAGCGACAGACGCGGCGGCGCGAGGATCGGGTGCGTCCGAGCGCAACGTTTGGACTGGAAAGACGTTCGAACGCGTCGCCGTTTTGACGCGCGCGATGCTGGCGCCGAGCGTACGCCGCCCCGGACCGCTCGTCGTCGAAGAGTACGACAGCACGACCTACGTCGCGCCCGGCTGGACGGTCACCCGCCAAGACGATTTGCTGCTGATTGAGGCGGCGCCGTAACGATGGATCCGATCGCCGCCGAGATTATCGAGCACGCGCTGATCTATGCCGGCGAAGAGATGGGCATCGCGGTGCGAAACAGCGCCTACTCGCCGAACGTCAAGGAGCGACTCGATCATTCGTGCGCGCTCTTCGACCGGCAAGGAAGACTTATCGCCCAAGCCGAGCACATCCCCGTGCACCTCGGCTCGCTTCCGTGGGGACTTCGCCGCATGCTGCGCGAGATCGAACGCGAGCACGGAGAGTTGCGCGAAGGCGAGATGTGGGTCGCCAACGATCCCTATATCACCGGAACGCACTGCAACGACGTCACGCTGGTGCGCCCGGTCTTTCACCGCGGCGCGTTGGTCGGTTACGCAGCCAACAAGGCGCATCACGCCGACGTCGGCGGGTCGGTTCCCGGTTCGATGCCGGCCGACGCTCCCGACATCTTTGCCGAAGGGATCGTGGTGCCGCCGCTGCGGCTCGTTGCGGGCGGCCGGATCGTCGACGAAACGGTAGCGATTTTCTGCTCGAACTCCCGCACGCCGCACGAACGCAGCGGCGATCTTCGCGCCCAAGTCGCCGGCAACTACACCGGCGAGCGGCGGCTCTTGGAAATCTGCGATCGTTACGGCGCGCCGGCTCTGGACGGCGCCGTCGACCGCGCGCTCGACAACAGCGAGCGGCGAATGCGCGCCGCGCTGCGCGCGCTCGGCGACGGCGTCTTCGAAGCCCGCGATGCCCTCGAAGACCGCGACGGCCGACCGAGCCTTACGATTGCCTTGCGCCTGGAACTGCGCGACGGTCTGGCAAAACTCGACTACGGCGGCACCTGCGCTCAAGTGGACTTTCCCCTCAACGCCGTCTTCGGCGTAACGCTTTCCGGCGCGTACTATGCGCTGCGCGCAGTGACCGATCCGACGATCCCGATGAACGAAGGCTGCTTCAGACCGGTCGAGGTGCACGCTCCGGAGGGATCGCTGCTCAACCCGCGCCGCCCGGCCCCGGTCTCCGGCGGCAACGTGGAGACCAGCATGCGCAACGCCGACGTAGTGCTGCAAGCGTTGGCGAAAGCCGCGCCGCAGCGCGTACCGGCAAGCAGCGGCGGCAGCATGAGCAACGTGATGCTGGGCGGAGCGCGAGGCGACGGACGCAGCTGGGCGTTCTACGAGACGAACGGATGCGGAATGGGCGCCCGTCCGGCGAGTGACGGCATCGACGCGATCCACGTACACATGACCAACACGCTCAACACGCCGATCGAAGCCATCGAGCGCGAGTATCCGCTGCGAGTGACGAGGTACGAGATTGCCGAAGGCACCGGCGGCGCCGGCCGCTATCGCGGCGGCAACGGGTTGATCCGCTCGCTGCAGCTGATCGAAGGTTCGGGCCGGGCGACGCTGCTCGCCGACCGGCACACGCAAGGCGCTCCCGGCGCGCAAGGCGGCGCATCGGGCGGCTGCGGACGGCACCTCTTGCGGCGCGGCGGAAACGAAACGGAACTCGCTGCGAAGGTGAGCCTGCGTTTCGAGCCGGGCGACGTTCTCACCGTGCAAACGCCGGGCGGCGGAGGCTTCGGGGCGTCAGAAGGGAGCGTTGCTCCTCGCGGCCGCCGGGCGTTCGAGACCGAAACGCGCGGCGACGAGCAGGTCGACGATGCGGATCGCGCTGCGTCGCGGTGAGAAGCGACGCCGTGCATCGGCCGCGACGACCTTACCGTAGTGCTCGCGCGCATTTGCGTCGCTTAGCAATCGCTTCACCGCACCGGCGATGCCGCCGCGCTCGGTGATCAGCGCAACGTCGGGTGCAAAGAGCGCGCGCAGCTCGGCGGAATCGAAAGCGACCGCCGGAATACCCGCCTCGGCGAGCAGTACGTTTCCGAACGCGGCGTCGTCGGTAAGGCCGAGATGAACGACGCAAGCGACGTCGCGCGACGCGCGGCCCAACAGGCTCGCCGGCGTCAAGGCTAAGATTTCTGCGTCGAGACCGTGGAGATCGAGCTCGTCCACCGTTCGCGGGGCGCCGGCAATCGCAACCGTCTTACAAGCGAAATCGCTCGAGGGACGCAGCGGGAAATCGCGCAAGCGCCGCGCAGACGCGCAAGGAAGCCAGGGCACTTCCAGGTTGACCGCGCCGTGCGTGCGGATGACCGGCGGCGCGCCGCCGGGCCGGGTCACGGCAATGCCCGGCGCCGTAGCGTCGTCGCAAAACCATCCCAGCGTGGCTGCGTGGCGAAAACGGCGGTCGATGCGCCGCCACGGCGCGATCGCGCCGCGGATCAGCGGATGACCAAAAGACCGCAGCGCCTCTTCGAGATCGGCGGAGGCGGCGCGCACCAGCGGGTTCGACCCGGCAGCGCTGCGCAGCGCGATCGCTCCGAGCTCGCCGCGCGCGACACGCGGCAGCGTGCCCATCGTCGAGAACCAGCGCGCGTAAAAGCGCCGCTCGTTCTGCGCTTCGCGGTCGAAACGGCCCGCCGAAGCGCCTTCGTAATGCGCGAAACGCGCCGCCGCGACGTAGGCGATGGCCCTGCCCGCTTCTCGTGCGCGCAGACAGAGGTCCACGTCTTCGAACCCGTTGACGTAGGACTCGTCGAACCCGCCGCTATCTAAGAACCATTGCGTCCGAACGGCCATCGCGGCACCGCTCACGGCGAGTGCATCGCGCGGATCGACGACTCCGTCGAGGTCGGCGGGCAGGTTGCGGCACGAGTAATGCCAGTGGGCGTTGGGCAGCACGACGAGGCCGGCCGCCTGCGTTACGCCATCTTCAAAGAAGAGCGCGCCGCCGGCAACGGCAACCTCGGGACGCTCGAAGGCCGCGACGAGCGGCGCCAGCGCATCGCCGAGCGGATACGCGTCGTTGTTGAGCAGCAGCGTGACCGGTGCCCGGGCCTCACGCGCGCCGGCGTTGCACGCGCCCGCGAAATTACGATTGACGTCGTGGCGCAGGTAGCGCACTTCCGGAAACTCGGCGACGGCGCACGGCGTCTGGTCGGTCGACGCATTGTCGACGACGATCGTTTCGAACGCAACGGCGCCGGATCGCGCGACCTCTCGCAGGCGGCGTAAGCATCGCGCCGTCAGCCACCAGTTATCGTAGACCGGTATGACGACGCTAAGCGCCGGCCGCATCGCGTCCGATAGCGTCCACGCGTATGTCCTCCAACAGCTCGCGCTTGGTCTCCGGAACCATCGCTCGCACGAAGAGAATCGTCACGATGCAGAGCGAGGCATAGATCCAGAACGTCGCCGAGCGGCCGAGCCTCTCGACCATGGTGAGGAAGAGTTGCGAGACCGCGAAGTTGCCAACCCAGTTCGCGAGCGTCGAGAGCGACATGCCCATGCCGCGCACGCGCAACGGAAATATCTCCGAGATGAGCAGCCACACGATCGGCCCGAGGCTGAACGCGTAGCATCCGACGTACACCATCATGCTGCCCAGCGCGATCGTCCCGAGCGATCCGGTGAGCTTGACCTGAGCGAACGCGGTCGCCAGCGCCGCGAGCGCAACGAACATTCCGGCCAACCCGATATAGAGCAACGGCTTGCGCCCGATCCGGTCGACAAAGAAGATGGCGATGAGCGTCATGCCGCAGTTGACCGCGCCGACCAGCGTCTGCGCCAGAATCGAGGCGGAGTCCGACGTGAAGCCCGCCATCTCGAAAATCTGCGGGCCGTAGTAGATCACGGTGTTGATGCCGGTTATCTGCTGTAAGACGGCCAAACTAATGCCTATGAAGAGAGCAAGGCGAATGGAAGGCTCGCGCAAAGCCTCCCAGCCCGCGCTCTTGGCGCTCAAGCTTTCGACGATCGATTGCTCCTCGCGCGCGCTCTCGGAGGCGTCCCCGTAGATGCGCGCCAACTCGTCGCGGGCTCGCGCCGGCTTACCGGCTTTGAATAAGTAACGCGGGCTCTCGGGCATCCCAAGCATGCCGCCGACGAGCACCAGCGAGGGAATGACCGCCAGGCCGAGCATCCAGCGCCATTGACCGCCGCCCGAAAATGCGAAGTCGACGGCGTACGCGGCCAAAATGCCGACCGTAATCGCAAACTGATAGAGTGAAACGAGCGCTCCGCGCACGTCGGCCGGCGCGACTTCGGAGATGTAGAGCGGCGCGACGACCGAGCTGAAACCGATTCCAATGCCGACGACGAAGCGGCCGGCGAGCAGCACGTTTTCGTCGGGCGTGAACGCCGAGATCAGCGCGCCCGCCAGAAAGATCAACCCCGCAACTAAGAGCGTCAGCCGCCGTCCGATTCGGTCGGCAACGGCGCCCGCCGAGGCCGCGCCGGCCATGCAGCCGATCAGGACGACGCTAATGGTAAAGGCCTGCAAGCGCGTTGCGAGCCCGAAATCCTTGGTGATAAAGAGGATCGCGCCGGAAATTACGCCGGTATCGTAGCCGAAGAGCAAACCGCCAAGCGCCGCGACCGAAGCCACGAGCAGCACGTACGCTCTCATGCAGGCGCTTTTCCAAACTTGCTACAACGCTCCTTCTCATCGTGGCCGAACTCGCAATCGTTAATGCCGTCGAATACGCGCGCGCTCACGGGCTGCACGCGTTGGTCGTCGAGCGCGATGGCCGCGTCGTTGCGAGCGAGTACGGAGAGAGCTTCTCGCCGGACGTACCGCACGCGCTCTACAGCGGAACGAAAAGTTTTTGGGGCGTTGCCGCGCTCCTCGCGCAAGACGACGGACTGCTGCAGCTCGACGAGCCGGTCGCGGAGACGTTTTCGCAGTGGCGCGCCGATCCGTGGAAGCGGCGGGTCACCCTGCGCATGCTGCTTTCGCTCACTGCCGGATTCGGTTTCGGCGGCTTGGGCGCGCGCGTGCCCGTCTACGAACGCGCGCTCGATACGCCGCTCAAGGACGAGCCCGGTACGCGTTTCACCTACGGCGGCGTTCCGTTGCAAGTCTTCGGCGCCGTGCTCGCGCGCAAGCTCGAATCGCGGAAGCTTTCGCCGCACGACTATCTGCGCGAACGCGTCCTCGATCCGGCCGGCGTGCGCGTTGCCTCTTGGCGCACGCTTGACGACCGAACCAATCCGCTGCCGACCGGGGCATCGCTGCGAGCGGGCGATTGGTTGGCCTACGGCCGCTGGGTTCTCCGCGAGCGCGCATCGCTGCAACGCTGTTTCGAAGGCTCGGCGGCGAACGCGCGATACGGCCTCGGCTGGTGGCTGGGCGTTCGCGGCGGACCAGAGGATCTCGCGTACGCAAGCGGCTCGGCGGGGCAAGGACTCTATTTGGTTCCGTCGCTTAGCGTGGCGGTCGTACACTTCGGACGCAGCAACTCGTACCGCCACGAAGCCTTCTTAAAGCGGCTCTTCGGCAAGCCCCCGAAACCCTGAAGGAAGCCCGTCCGGCACGCCTAAAGCGCTCGGCAATGAGACACTTCGGCGCTCTATCTATCGCCATTTCGTTCGTTGCCAGCCTCGTTCTCGGCGGGTGCGCGCAAAGTTCGCTGCCGTACATGCAGAGCATGACGGCGATCCGCACTCTCAACGCAACGGGCGCTGGTAAGCTCGATCACATCGTGTTTATCGTGCAGGAGAACCGGAGTTTCGACAATCTCTTCCAGGGATATCCGGGCGCGGATACGGTCTCCGAAGGCAAAGACTCCAAGGGTCACACCGTCAAGCTGCAGCCCGAGTCTTTGGGAGCGTGGTACGTTATCGATCACTCGGCGCAAGCCATGTTCGCGGCGTGCAACGGAAAGGGGAGCCTTCCGGGAACCAACTGCAAGATGAACGGCTTCGACCAAGAGGAGGCGTGGGGCGGCCCTTCTGAGGATCCCGAGTACGTCTACGTGCCGCATAAAGAGACGAAACCGTACTTCGACATGGCGCATCAGGGCGTCGTCGCCGACCGCATGTTCCAATCGCAGCTCGACGAGAGTTTCGTCGCGCATCAATATATCATCGCGGCGCAGGCCGCCTCGGCGGTCAATCTTCCCGAAGGGCCCTGGGGCTGCGACGGCGGAAAGTACGACAGCGTTAACACTATCACCGATCAGCGCAATCTATTCGGACCGGCAGAGCGTCCATGCTTCGAATATCAGACGCTTGCCGACGAGCTCGACAAAGCCGGACTGACGTGGCATTTCTACGCAAGCTCCTACGGAAGCCCGTCGAGCGGTGGCGGATCCGAATGGTCGAGCTTCGGCGCGGTCAAGCACATCTACCACTCGCCCGAGTGGAAGAAAAATGTGATTTCACCGAACTGGAGGTTCATCACCGACGTGCGCGCCGGCAAGCTTGCAAACTTTACGTGGATCACTCCGGTCTGCGACGATTCCGATCACGTTAATTGCCCTAAAGGCTACGGTCCCTCATGGGTGAGCGCGCTGGTCAATACCGTCGGCAAGAGCAAGTTCTGGAACACCACGGCAATCTTCGTGATGTGGGACGACTGGGGCGGCCTCTACGACCACGTCCCGCCGCCGTATATCGATAAGGACGGCCTAGGTTTCCGCGTTCCGCTGATCGTGATGTCGCCGTACGCCAAGCAGAACTACGTTTCGCACGTGCAGTATGAAACGGCCAGCGTCCTGCGCTTCGCCGAGGATCTCTACGGCCTGGGTCAACTGGCCGATGCCGACAAGCGTGCGAACTCACCGGCCGGCGATTGCTTCGACTTCTCGCAGAATCCGCGGCCCTTCGTAAAGATCAAGGCACCGCTGCCGCCGAAGTTCTTTATGCGCCGGTTTACCGACGACTACTTCGCGCCCGATTACGAGTAACGATCACGGCATTACCGGGCTGACGCCCTCCAACGGCTTCATTCCCGTCTGCTTGAGGGCCGACTGCAGCCCGGCCAGCGACGAAACGTACTGATTGTAGCCGGCGATCGCCGCCTCATACGCGGTGTCGAAACGCTGAGCGTAATCGAGTTGCGCTTTCGTGGGCGGAAGCTGAACGCCGCCGAACCCGCTGGTGCGCGGCACCGACTCGCGCAGCGAACCCGGGCGTTGAATCGAGTCCTCGTCGTTCTTGTAGTCGGCGGTAAAGGCGCCGAAGACCGGCGTCCACGCTTGGCGTGCCGCCGCAACCTGCGATTTTATGGCCGCGGTGGCCCGCGCCGCCGTCGCCGCCGAGCTCAGCGACTTCTTGATCGAGTCGAGATTGTTGAGAGCCTCGTCGATCTTACCGTAATAGGTCGAGTATTTACGTGCGAAATCGTAACCGGCCTGATACTGCGCCGCCGTCAAAGAGTCGCGCGGATCGCCTTTGACCGTCAGAGGCTCGGAGTACGTCTGGCCGTTGAGCGCGATGCGAATGGTGTAGGTTCCGGGCACCACGGTCGGTCCGGTTTTCGGTCCCTGGTACTCTTCGCGCGCCGCGCCGTGCCATTTCAACGGCGCGTCCTCGGTGAAATCCCAAACGTAGCGATTGATGCCGGTTTTGTTGGAAACGTAGGGCTCGGTTTTACCTTTGACTTTGTGCGTTCCCGAAACGGTGCGGATCGTGCGGCCGTTCGAGTCGAGGACCTCCAGCGTCGGGGCGTTTTTCTGCGGCGCGCTCTGATAGAAGTCGACGATCGCGCCCTTGGGCGGATTCTCGCCCGCAAAGCGCGTGTAGATTCCCAAATCGTTGGAATGGTAGTGGTATTCGTAGGCGGTTCGCGGGGCGAAGAGCCCGGCGCCGGTTCGCTGCGGTCCGCCCAGCCCTTGGAGCGAGCCGAGATCGTCGAGTATCCAAAGGTCGCGACCGTGCGTTGCGATCACGAGATCGTCGAACTGCGGCTGGATGCGAATGTCGCGCACCGAGACGGCCGGCAGATTGATGCGGAAGTCTTGCCAGTGGCTGCCGCCGTCGAACGAGACCCATAGGCCGTTCTCCGTTCCTGCGTAGAGTAAGGACGGATTGTGAATGTCGGGGCGTATCGTGCGAACGTACTGATTGACGGGTAACCCGTTGACGATCTTGTTCCAGGTAGCGCCGTAATCGTGCGTCACGTAAAGGTACGGCGCGTAATCGCCGAGACGATGATTGTCGGCCGCCACGTAGGCAGTGCCGGCCACTAGCGGCGACGGCGCGGTCGTCTCGATGCGTGCGTACTCCGGCGTGCCGGGCGGCGTGACGTTGTGCCAGTGCTCGCCCGAGTCGCGGGTCATCTGGGCGTAGCCGTCGTCGGTCCCAACCCAAATCTCGCCTTTATCGATCGGCGAACCTTCGATGTAAAGGATCGTGTCGGAGTATTCTGCGCCCGAAACGTCTTTGGCCAGCGGACCGCCCGACGGGACTTGGTGTTCCTTGATGTTGCGCGTGAGATCGGGGCTTATCGTGGTCCACGTTTCGCCGCGATCGCTCGACGCGAAGACGACGTTCCCGCCGAACCACGCCGTCGCCGTGCCTTGCGACCATGGCGCGAACGCGATTGGTGCGTCCCAGTTGAACCGGTAGGGCACCTTGCTGAGATCGAATGGGCCTAAGAAACTGCCGGGGAACGCGTCGTACGGACGGATGAAGCGCGTTACTTCGGTTTTGCGATCGAAGATCGTGAGCGCGCCGTCTTCGAGGTCGGCCCACACGTAGCGCGGATCGCCCGGCTCGGGCACCGTCCACACGCCGTCGCCGCCGACCACGTCGATCCAATGCCGATCGAGAATGCCTTCGCTGTCGAGCGAATTCTCGGGTCCGCAGAAGCCGCCGTTATCCTGAAATGCCGCGCAAGCCTGATACGGGTTCTCGTCGGAGAGCCCGACGTGGTAGACCTGGCCGATGGCCAGGTTGCGCGAGAACGACCAGTTCCGCAGGTCGTTGGTCAGCGCGTAGCCGCCGTCTTCGCCCACGATGATGCGCTTGGAGTTAGTCGGATCGATCCAGATGGCGTGGTAGTCGACGTGCACGTCCTTGGCGATTTCGGTGAACTTGTGCCCGCCGTCTTTGCTCTCGGCGAGCATCTCCGAGACCGCGTATACGTGGCCGGCGTCGTGCGGATCGACGGCGATGTGCGTGAAGTAGAACGGCCGTTGATCCACCAGCGTATCGCTGCTTACCATCGTCCAGTGGCTGCCGGCATCGTCGGAGCGCCAGAGGATGCCACCCTTGGCCTCGATCAGCGCGAAGACGCGACCGGGACGGCTCGGCGCGACCGCCAAGCCGATGCGGCCGGTATTTCCACTGGGAAGACCGTTGCCGGCCAGGCGCCGCCACGTCTTTCCGCCGTCGGTCGATTTGAATAGCCCGTCGTCGGGGCCGCCGCTGGTAAACGTCCACGGAACGCGGCGGAAGTGCCACATGCCGGCATAAACGACGTTGGGATTCTGCGGATCCATCGCGATGTCGCTCGCGCCGCTCGACGCGCTCAAGTAGAGCGTCTTGTTCCAGGAACGGCCGCCGTCGAACGTAACGTAGACGCCGCGATTGGGCGAATCTTTGTACGGATCGCCGAACGCGCCGACGACGACGTGCTGCGAGTTCTTCGGATCGACGGCGATTCGCGAAATGCTCCACACGCCTTGCAGGCCGACGCGCGTCCAGGTCTTCGCTCCGTCGGTCGTCTTGTAGAGACCGTCGCCGTAGCTGACGTTGTTGCGCGGGTTGGCTTCTCCGGATCCGGCCCAAACGACGCGTTGGTTGGTCGGATCGATTGCCACCGCCCCGATTGCCGAAACCGACTGCTTGTCGAAGACGGGCTTCCACGTAGCTCCGCCGTTGTCCGACTTCCACACGCCGCCGCCGGCCGTGGCGAGATAATAGAGCTGGTCGTTTTGCGGCGTTCCCGCAACGCCCGCAACGCGCCCGCCGGCTACCGCCGGCCCGATCGACCGCCACGTAAGGTTGGCGTACGCGGCGGCTGCGATCAGCAGGGTCGGAGCGAACGCGATCACCGGGGCGCGACCTCCTTGATCGCCGTCAGCGGTTTCATTCCCGCTTGGTGCAGCGCGTCGTTGACCCCCGGCAGAACTCGGCTGATAAAGGCGTTATATTGCGACACCCCGTTACGATAGAGCGCGTCGACCCGCCCGATAAAGTCGAGGACGGGCGGCGTGACCAAGCCCTGCGCGTTGAAGAACGCGCCGAGTAGATCTTCGTGCACCTTCGTTTCGTCCATCGTGCCTTCGCCGCGGACGTTGACCGCCAGGGAATCGTAGAGCGCCTTCCGCGCTTTTGCGGCATCCTCCAGTTTCGTCATCAAAGCCGTGTTATTAGCCTTCTTTGCATCGTCGGTAGCAGTATCCATGGACTTCTTGAGGTCGTCGAGGTCGTTGAGCATCGAGTCGACCTGCGAGAGCAGCGCCATCTGACGCAAGGCCGTATCGAAACTGCGCTGGTAGTCGGCTTGCGTGAACTCCGAGCGCGGGTCCGGCTCGACCTTGAAGCGGCGAACGTACGTCTTTCCGCCCAAAGTCATGCGCACGGCATAGTCCCCGGGCGGAACGCCCGGTCCGGTCTCGGGGCCTTTCAAAAAGAAGTTGCCGGCCTTCCATAGCACCGGCCCGTCGACCGCGAAGTCCCACGTGTAGCGATTGAGTCCGGCCTTGTTGGGGACGTACGGCTCGTCCTTACCGCCGACCTTGTGCGTTCCCGAGACCGAGCGAATCGCCCGGCCGCGCGAGTCGAGAATCTGCAGCGACGGCGCGCTCTTCTGCGGCTCCTTTTGATAGAACGTGATCTCTACGCCGTATGGAGGATTGTCGGCCGAATAGCTGGTCAGGGTTCCGTCGGAGTCGGAATGCTGCGTCCATTCGCGCGCATACCGCGGCGTGAAGAGCCAGTTCCCTTGAGAGACCGCTCGCTGCAGCTGCTGCACCGGCGCCATGTCGTCCATGATGAAGGCCGACCGGCCGTGCGTGGCAATGACGAGATCGTCGTAGGACGGCTGCATGCGGATGTCGCGCACCGAGACTTGCGGCAGGTCGTTCTGGAAGCTCTGCCAGTTCGCGCCGCCGTCGAACGAGATCCAAATGCCCTCCTCGGTTCCGAGATAGACGAGGTCGCGCGAGATTATATCGGGACGAATCGCGCGAGCCCATTGATTGGACGGCAGGCCGCCGACGATTTTCGTCCAGCTGCGTCCGAAGTTGTGGGTAACGAACACGTACGGCGCGTTGTCGCCCATGTAATGGGCATCCTCAGTGGCGTAGGCGGTGCCGTCGACCAGCGTCGACGGCGCCACCGTGGCGAAGCGCCCGAGCTGGGCCGCGCCTTGCGGCGTGACGTTGCTCCAGTGCTTGCCGCCGTCGCGCGTCAGCTGAACGAGCCCATCGTCGGTTCCCACCCAAATCTCGCCGCGCGCGCGCGTCGAGCCCTCGATGTCGAGGATGGTATCGCTGTACTCGGCGCCCGACACGTCGTTGAAGATCGGTCCGCCCGCCGGGATTTGATGTTCCTTGATGTTGCGCGTGAGGTCGGGGCTGATCGCGGTCCAGCTGCGGCCTCGGTCGGTCGTCTGGAATATGACGTTGCCGCCGATCCAGCCGATCACCTTACCGTCGGAGCTCCGCCACGGCGCAAACGCGATCGGCGACTCCCAGTTGAAGCGATATTTGCTCGTCGCCAGGTGCCAAGATTCGCTGCCCGTCTGAAGATAGGGCTGGCCGCTCCATCCGTCTTTGGTCACGCGGTTGTAGATCGACAGCGCGCCGTTTTGCGCGTCCGACCAAATCCAGTTCGGATCGTCGGGTTCCGGAACGCCCCATTGGCCGTCGCCGCCCACCGTGTCGATCCAGTTTCGATTTTGAATGCCGGCCTGGTCGAGCGAGTTCGAGGGACCGCACCATCCGTTATTGTCTTGCAGACCGACGCAAACCGTATAGGGATCGTCGGTGCCCAAGCCAACCCGATAGATCTGCCCGATCGGCAGGTTGGCCGAGAAGAACCACGTGGCGCCCTTGTCGAGCGTCAGCGCGTAGCCGCCGTCCTCGCCGAGCATGATGCGCGTCGGATCGTTGGGCGCTATCCAGATCGCGTGAAAGTCGGGATGCACGTCACGCGCGGTGGCTTTGAACGTCTTGCCGCCGTCGGTGCTCAACATGGTCTGAAACGAGAGCGCGTAGACGCGGTTTGGATCTTTCGGATCGACCTCGACGTGAGTGAAGTAGAAGGGGCGCGCGTTTACGAGCGAGTCCTTGCTCACCATCGTCCAATTGGCGCCGCCGTCGTCGGAGCGCCAGAGTACGCCTTCCTTTGACTCGATGGCGGCATAGACGCGATTACCGTCGCTTGGTGCGACGGCAATGCCGATGCGCCCCATCGGATCGGCCGGCAGTCCGTGGCCCGAGAGCCTCGTCCACGTTTCGCCGCCGTCGCTGGAGCGATAGAGACCGTCTTCGGCCCCGCCGCTGACGAAGGTCCACGGACGGCGTTGGAACTCCCAAATTCCGGCGTACATCACGCTCGGATTCTGCGCGCTCATGGCTAGATCGGCCGCACCGCTCTGCGGGCCGACGTAGAGCGTTTGCTTCCACGTTCGTCCGCCGTCGTCGGTCACGTAGACGCCGCGGTCGGGGCTGTCGTTGAAGACGTCGCCGAGCGCGGCAACGACGACGTGGTTGTGATTGCGCGGATCGACGAGTATGCGCGCGATGTGGCGCGTACCCTTGAGGCCGACGTTCGTCCACGTATCGCCGCCGTCGGTGGTCTTATAGATGCCGTCGCCGTAGCTGACGTCGTTGCGCGGATTGGCTTCGCCCGTCCCCACCCAGACGATCTTATTGTCGACCGGATCGATGGTAACGGCACCGATGGCCGCAACGCTCTGCTTATCGAAAACCGAATCCCACGTTTGCGCGCCGTTGGTCGACCGCCAAACGCCGCCGCCGGCGGCGCCGACGTAGTAGAGCTTGGGGTCGGTCGCCGAGCCGGCAACGGCCGCGACTCGCCCGCCGGCCGCGGCGGGACCGATTTCGCGCCACGACATATTGGCAAACGGAGGTCCCGGGGTCGGCGTCGGCGATCCCACCGGCGACGGTGACGCCGACGGCGTCGACGTTGCCGCCGGCAGCGGCGAAGCCGGCGGCGTCGGTGACGGCTCCGCGGCTCGCGCGGCGCTTACCGCGAACAGACCGGTCGCCACAAATAGTCCAACCGCAACAAACGTGCGTCGTATCACTCCAAGTTTTCTCCTTAGCAACGTAAAGCGTTGGATGCAGCCCGCCGTCCTGCGGGCAAACGCTCAAAGAACTCTCAAATCAGTGCGTCGTATACTTCGGCACGTTCACGTGAATCGCATACCACTGCGACCACGCGATCATCCCACACATGATCGCGAATACTATGATGGCAATCCATATGGCTGTGCGGCGCATACTGTGGATATCTTCCTCAGGAAGCGCTCGCTTCCCGGAAGGCGCCGCAAAGCCGTGGCGCGAACGCCGGGCCTCCATATGCGAGGGATTCTCCCCTGCTCGATGGTTGCTTGCGTGCTTATCGGAGCCACGCTGGCAACGCGCGCGCCGGCGATAGCCGCCGGCGCGGTTCCGGCAACGCCCGGCGCAATTGCCGTATATGCCAAGGTGCTGCATCACATCAATCCGCAGATGCCGAGCTGGCAGAGCCGGGACCTCGCCCGACGCGTTTTGGTCAGCGCCGAGCGTTGGCGCCTCGACGCGACCATGCTGGTGGCGATCGTTACCGTCGAATCGCGCTGGCACACCCACGCCGTTTCGAGAGCGGGTGCGATCGGGCTGGGTCAGCTCATGCCGCGCACCGCCGAGAATCTCGGCGTCAACCCCCACGATCCGGCCCAGAACCTTTCCGGAGCGGCCCGCTACCTGCGCGGCTTGATCAGCCGCTTCGGCGCCGACCACTATTCGTTGGTTTTCGCTGCGTACAACGCCGGCCCGAAAGCCGTCACCCAGTATGGCGGGATTCCGCCCTTCGACGAAACGCAAACGTACGTCGTGCGCGTGCTCGACACGTGGCAGTACCTCGCCAAGATGATCCATCTTCCGCCGGGCGCACTTGCCGCGCTGCCGGCCCACGGCCGCGACATCGACTACTGGCTGGAGTCCAACGGGGAGTAGACGAGCCCCAAGATCCTCTCGACCGCCTGAGCCAGCCCGCCCGGGCCGTCGACGCGCATCGGAATCGCGCCGGCATTGCGCGCCGCCGCGACGTCGCTTTCACGATCGCCCACCACCACGCAACACGCCGGATCCACTCCAATGGCGCGCGCCGCGTCCAGGATCAGTTTCGGCTTGGGCTTGCGGCATTCGCATGCGTCCTGCGGCGCGTGCGGACAGACGAAAAAGCCGGCGAAGGGACCGAGCAGGTCCTCGACGCGGCGATTTACCGCATCGACCTGATCGGCGGTAATCAAGCCGCGGCCGATGCCGCTCTGGTTGCTGACGACGGCCAGCGGCAGCCCCGCCGAGCGCAAGGAGTCGAGCAAGGCGCGCGCGTTGGGCGCCGGTTCGACCTTATCGGGGTCGCCGTTGAACGGAACGTCGACGACGATCGTTTCGTCGCGGTCGAATAAAACGGCACAAGGTCGAAGGGTCAGGACGATACCAAAGGCACGTAGACTTCGCCGCCCTGCTCGACGAACTCGCGCGATTTCTCGGCCATGCCGCGTTCGGCAAACTCACGAACCTCTTGCGTAATCTTCATCGAACAGAAGTGCGGTCCGCACATCGAGCAAAAGTGCGCGACCTTCGCGCCCGGTGCGGGAAGCGTTTCGTCGTGAAACTCGCGCGCCGTTTCGGGATCGAGCGAGAGATTGAACTGATCCTCCCAGCGAAACTCGAACCGCGCCTTTGACAGCACGTCGTCCCAATGCGCGGCCGTGGGATGCCCCTTCGCCAAATCGGCGGCGTGCGCGGCGATCTTATAAGCGATCACGCCGTCTTTGACGTCTTTCTTGTTGGGCAGACCGAGGTGTTCTTTGGGCGTCACGTAGCAAAGCATGGCCGTGCCGAACCAGCCGATCATCGCCGCGCCGATTGCGCTGGTGATGTGATCGTAACCGGGCGCGACGTCGGTAACGAGCGGCCCTAGAGTATAGAACGGCGCTTCTTTGCAGATCTCGAGCTGCTTGCGAACGTTCTCTTCGATGAGATGCATCGGTACGTGGCCCGGGCCCTCGATCATTACCTGTACGTCGTGCCTCCACGCGATGTCGGTCAGTTCGCCGAGCGTTTCCAGCTCGGAGAACTGCGCGGCGTCGTTGGCGTCGGCGGTGCACCCCGGCCGAAGCCCGTCGCCGAGCGAGAAGGCGACGTCGTACGCCTTCATGATCTCGCAGATTTCTTCAAATTTTTCGTAGAGGAAGTTCTCGCGGTGGTGCGAGAGGCACCACTTTGCCAGAATCGAGCCGCCGCGCGAAACGATTCCGGTGATGCGATTGGCCGTCAGGGGAACGTAGCGTAGCAGCACGCCGGCGTGGATAGTGAAGTAGTCCACGCCCTGTTCGGCTTGCTCGATCAGCGTGTCGCGGAACAGCTCCCACGTCAGATCTTCGGCCTTGCCGCCGACCTTCTCGAGCGCTTGGTAGATCGGAACGGTGCCGATCGGCACCGGGGAGTTACGCAGAATCCACTCGCGCGTCTCGTGAATATTCTTACCGGTCGAGAGATCCATCACCGTGTCGGCGCCCCAGCGCGTCGCCCAGGTCATCTTCTCCACCTCTTCGTCGATGGACGAACTGACCGCGGAGTTGCCGATGTTGGCGTTGATCTTCACTAGGAAGTTCCGCCCGATGATCATCGGCTCGCTCTCGGGATGGTTGACGTTATTTGGCAGGATGGCGCGGCCGCGCGCAATCTCGTCGCGCACGAACGCCGGATCGACGTTCTCGCGAATCGCGACGAACTCCATCTCCGGCGTTATCTCGCCGCGGCGAGCGTAGTGCATCTGCGACACGTTGGCGCCGGGTTTTGCGCGGCGAGGACGGCGCGGCTGCGGGAAGCGCAGCGACTCGAGCTCGGCCATCGCGTCGCGGCCGCGGCGGTAGATCGACGAAGGCTGCTCGAGCGTGACCGTGTCGGCGCGTGAATCGATCCACGCCGCTCGCAGGGGCGTCAAGCCGCGGCGAAAATCGAACGATGCAGTTTCGTCGGTATACGGACCGCTCGTGTCGTACAGCGCGTGCATCGTTCCATCGGTCAGCGCAACGGCGCGCCGCGGCACGCGTATTGAAGGGCGGGATCCCTCGACGTAAACTTTCATGAGTACCTCCCTACGCCGGCATTACCCGGATCAGGTCTTTTGCGGTCGGCGAGCGCCTTGCGGCCCGCCCTCTCAGCCCGCCTCGGCGCGAGCTCCCGCTGTAACCTCGAACGTATTTCTTATACGCGCGCCGGCAAGGTCATTCGCCTGCCGCGGGATTCAATGGAACCAACCAGGTCGCGCAATGGACCGGTCCACCCGGTAAGAGTTCGCGCCGTCGCGCGGAATGGTCTGCAGCCCTATGGCCCTCATTGCACCCGATCCCGATCCCCAAGAAACCCGAGAATGGCTCGAGGCGCTTCGCGGCGTGATCGCGGCAGAAGGACCGGGTCGTGCCGGCCAGCTCATCGCGCGGCTCGTCGACGAAGCGCAGCGCGGCGGCTCGCACGTTTCGTTGGGCTTGACCACCCCGTACGTTAATACCATTCCAGTCGAGCGTCAGCCGGTGATGCCCGGCGATCGCGCCATCGAGGCGCGCTTGCGTCACTACGTTCGCTGGAACGCGCTCGCGATGGTCGTTCGCGCCAACAAGATCAGCTCGGAGCTCGGCGGTCACGTCGCCAGCTTTGCGTCCGCGGCGACGCTCTATGACGTCGGCTTCAATCATTTCTTTCGCGCGCCCAGCGAGAAGTTCGGCGGCGATCTCGTCTTCTTCCAGGGCCACTCCTCCCCCGGCGTCTATGCGCGCGCCTTTCTCGAAGGCCGCATCGACGAAGCGCAGCTCGAGCACTTCCGCCAAGAAGTCGACGGCAAGGGACTCGCGTCATACCCGCATCCGTGGCTGATGCCCGCTTTCTGGCAGTTCCCGACGGTCTCGATGGGCTTGGGCCCGATCATGTCGATCTATCAGGCGCGCTTCATGCGTTATCTGCACGATCGCGGATTGATTGAGGCGAGCGGACGAAAAGTTTGGGCCTTCGTCGGCGACGGCGAAACCGACGAACCCGAAACGCTCGGTGCGATCTCGCTCGCCGGCCGCGAGAAGCTCGACGACCTCATTTGGGTGGTCAACTGCAACCTGCAGCGGCTCGACGGCCCGGTTCGCGGCAACGGAAAGATCGTTCAAGAGCTCGAGGGCGTCTTCAAAGGCGCGGGCTGGAACGTGATCAAGGTGATCTGGGGAAGCCGCTGGGATCCGTTGCTGGCCGCCGATCGGAGCGGGCGCCTCGTGCAGCTGATGAACGAGTGCGTCGACGGTGACTACCAAACGTTCAAAGCGCGCGACGGAAAGTACGTCCGCGACGCCTTCTTCGGCCGCTACTCCGAGACCAAAGAGATGGTTGAAGGATGGACCGACGACCAGATTTGGGCGCTTCAGCGCGGCGGGCACGATTCGCTCAAAGTATACGCCGCATATAAAGCCGCCTTCGAGCATCGCGGCGAGCCGACGGTCGTGCTGGCTAAAACGATCAAGGGTTACGGCATGGGCGAAGCCGGCGAGGCCCAGAACATCGCGCATCAAGCCAAGAAGATGGAAGTCGAAGCGATGCGCACGTTCCGCGACCGCTTCGCTCTGCCGATCTCCGACGCCGCGCTTGGCGGCGAGAAAGTTCCCTTCTACAAACCGCCTGCAGACAGCGAGGACATGCGCTACCTGCAGGAGCGCATCCGCGCGCTGGGCAGCCTGCCGCAGCGGCGCCGCAAGTCGGCCTCGTTGGTCGTGCCCGAGCTATCGGCGTTCGACGCGCAGCTGCAAGGCAGCGGCGATCGCGCCATCTCGACGACGATGGCCTTCGTTCGCATTCTCAACGCCGTCGCGCGCGACCACGCGGTCGGCGCGCGCGTCGTGCCGATCGTTGCCGACGAGTCGCGCACGTTCGGAATGGAGGGCATGTTCCGGCAGTTGGGGATCTACTCGTCGGTCGGCCAACTGTATCGTCCGCAAGACGCCGAGCAGCTGATGTGGTATCGCGAAGACAAGCTCGGACAAATTCTGCAGGAAGGCATCAACGAGGCGGGGGCGCTCTCGTCGTGGATCGCCGCCGGCACCTCGTACTCGAATCACGACCTGCCGATGATTCCGTTCTACATCTTTTACTCGATGTTCGGCTTCCAGCGCGTCGGCGATCTGATCTGGGCGGCCGGCGACAGCCGGACGCGCGGCTTCCTGCTCGGCGCGACGTCGGGCCGCACGACGCTCAACGGCGAGGGCCTGCAGCACGAAGACGGACAGAGCCAAGTTGCGGCATCATTCGTTCCCAACTGCCGCAGCTTCGATCCGACTTACGGCTACGAGCTCGCCGTCATCATTCAAGACGGCCTCAAGCGAATGCTGGACGATCAGGAAGATGCATTCTATTACATCACGCTGATGAACGAGAACTATCCCCATCCAGCGATGCCGGCAGATGCGCGCGAGGGGATCTTGCGCGGGATGTATCTCTTGCGCGGCTCCGATACCAGCGACGAAAAGACGCCGCACGTGCAGCTCTTCGGCTCGGGGGCGATTCTACGCGAGGTCGTCGCCGGCGCCGACCTTCTCGCCAACGACTGGAACGTACGCAGCGACGTCTGGGCGGTTACGAGCTTCAACGAGCTGCAGCGCGACGGCGTCGCGGCACAGCGGTGGAACATGCTGCATCCCGAGGAAAACCCGAAAGCGTCGTACGTCGAGCAATGTCTGCGCGGCCGCCAGGGCCCGGGAGTTGCGTCGACCGATTACATCCGTACCTTCGCCCAGCAGATTCAGCCGTTCGTGGGACGCCGCTACGTCGCGCTCGGCACCGACGGCTACGGGCGCAGCGATTTCCGGCGCAAACTGCGCGAGTTTTTCGAGGTCGACCGGCACTTCGTTACGATCGCCGCGTTGCGCGCGCTGGCCGACGAAGGCACCGTTCCCGCGGCGACCGTCGCAAAAGCGGTGGCGAAATACGGCATCGATCCCGACAAAGCCAACCCCATTACCGTATAGAAGGACGAGATGAGCGAGATCGAGGTACGCGTTCCCGACATCGGCGACTTCAAAGACGTTCCCGTCATCGAAGTCCTGGTCAAGAACGGAGACCGCGTCAAGAAGAACGATTCGCTCGTCACGCTCGAAAGCGAGAAGGCCTCGATGGAGGTGCCCGCCGAGGCGGAGGGAGTCGTGCAAGACGTCAAGGTAAAGGTCGGCGATAGAGTCTCGAAAGGATCGCCGCTTCTCGTGCTCGGCACCGACGCAGTTGCGCAGCCCGCGGCGTCGCCCCAGCCTTCGGAAGCGGCGCCTCCTGCAGCAGTTGCGCCCGCTGCAGCGCCCGGCGGGATGGTCGAGGTTCGCGTTCCCGATATCGGCGATTTCAAAGACGTCCCGGTGATCGAAGTTTTGGTCAAGCCCGGAGATCGCGTTAAAAAGAACGATTCGCTCATCACGCTGGAGAGCGAGAAGGCGTCGATGGAAGTGCCGGCTGAGACCGATGGCGTCGTGCGTGACGTCAAAGTAAAGGTCGGCGACAAGCTCTCGCAAGGCGCGCTGATCCTGGTAATCGGCGCCGACGCGGCCACGGCGAAACCGTCGCCGCCGGCCGCACCGGCACCGCCGCCGGCTGCACCGGCGCCGCCTTCGGCAGCCGCGTCCGCGCCGGTCCCAGCAAGCGCCGGTCCCGTGCACGCAAGTCCGGCGATTCGCCGTTTTGCCCGCGAACTCGGCGTCGAACTGAGCGCGCTGCGCGGAAGCGGCCCGCACGGTCGCGTCACGCGCGAAGACGTGCAGGAGTTCGTCAAGCAGTCGTTGCGCGCAGGCGGCGGCGGTGGCGCGCCCGGCCCATTCGCTAATCTGCCGCCATGGCCGAAAGTAGATTTCGCGCAATACGGCGCCGTGGAGCGCAAGCCGCTCTCGCGAATCAAGAAGCTGTCCGGACCGAATCTGCACCGCAACTGGCTGGAGATTCCGCACATCACCAACTACGACGAAGCCGACGTTACCTCGATCGAAGAGCTTCGCAGCGAAGTCAACGCCCAGCAGGCCAAGTCCGGCGGCCCGAAACTGACGATGCTGGCATTTCTAATCAGAGCGTCGGTTGCTGCGCTGCAGCGCTTTCCCGAGTTCAACGCTTCGCTCGACGGCGACGAGTTAGTCGTCAAGCGCTACTACAACATCGGCTTCGCCGCCGATACGCCCGGCGGTCTCATCGTTCCGGTAATCAAGAACGCGGAAGCGAAGGGTCTGATCGAGATCGCGCGCGAGGCACAAGAGCTTGCCGGTAAAGCGCGCGAAGGGAAACTCACGTTGGCGCACATGCAGGGCGGCACGTTTACCATCTCGTCGATCGGCGGCATCGGCGGTACCGCTTTCACCCAGATCGTCAACGCCCCCGAAGTCGCAATTCTCGGGGCGACGCGAACGGTAACCAAGCCCGTCTGGGACGGGAAGGCATTCGTACCGCGCCTGATCCTGCCGATCAGCGTCAGCTACGACCATCGCGTCGTCGACGGCGCCGGCGCGGCGCGCTTTCTCGTCTACGTCGCCGAGCTGCTGGCCGACTTCCGCCGCGTAATGCTCTAAGGCGGCGCCCTGCGGCACCGCCCCGCCATTCATGACATACTGTGTCATATATTGTCCGGTATTCTCGAGCTATCACCAAACGACATTAGGAGACGACGATGATCAAAGGTATGGACATCGCGGCGTATTTGGTTCGGGATCCTCAGGCGGCAATCGCCTTCTACCGCGACGTGCTCGGTATGCAGCCGACGGAGATCGACGACCAAGGGCGCGGCGCCGAGTTCACCCTTGCCGACGGCTCGACGTTCGGCGTCTGGAAGCCCGACGACGGCGCGACCGGCGGGGCCGTCATGTTCGCGGTCGACGACGCAAAGAAAGCGGTCGAGCACTACCGCGGGCGCGGACTTCAGCTCAGCGAGGTGATGGAGTCACCCGTATGCTTCATGGCCTTCGGACAGGACCCTGAAGGCAACGCTATCATCATCCATCAGCGCAAGTCGTAGCGCTGTAACGCACGCCGCGCCCGCCGCACGATCTCCTCGCAGAGTGCGGCGGGCTCCACGAGCGTAGCCATCTCGGACCATGCCAGCGCTTGGAACAGTGCGACTTCTTTTCCCGGAAAGGTCACGCGAATCAGCGATTCGCTCGTGCCGCGTTCGACGATTTCTGCCGGCCAATAGTAGGTAAGGCTCTCGAGCGACTCGTTGCGCGCGCGCAGCGTAACGACGCAGTCGTAACCGCGCGAGGCTTCGGCGAAGCGGGCCGAGGAGTCGGCCCAGTAGCGCTCCAGCTCGAAATCTGCCGGGCGATCGAATCGCTCGGGGAGTTCCTGCGCGCGCCGAATGCGTTCTACGCGGAAACTGCGCAGCTCGCCCTCGGATCGGGCGATGAGGTACCAGACGCCGGCCTTCGAGACCAATCCTAACGGATCGACGCTGCGCAGCGTCGCTTTGCGATTCCGGTCTTCGTAGCGAATTCGCACGCGGCGGTCGTCCCAAACGGCGCGTCGCAGCGCGGTAAGCAGCTCGCGTGGCGGCTCGGGCTGATTCCAGCGCCGCTGATCGACGTGAATCCGCGAACGCGACTTGTCGGCCGCGCGGCGGTGAACGTCCGCGAGGCCACCGCGCAGTTTTTCCAGAGCACGGCTCAAACCGTGTTCGAGCCCGAGATCGGCCAGCGGGCTCGCGCCCGAGACGAAGAGCGCACGCACCTCATCTTCGCTGAAGTTCATAAGCGCCCGCCGGTAACCGTCGGCTAAAACGATGCCGCCCGCGGATCCGCGTTCGGCATAGACCGGAATGCCGGCGGCGCTGAGCGCATCGACGTCGCGGTAGATGGTTCGCTCCGAAACTTCAAGCCGCTCGGCCAACACGCGCGCGCTGCTGCGTTGGCGCGACTGCAGCAATAGGAGGAGCGCGACGAGGCGATCGGCCTTCACGGTTCCATCAAACTATCCAAACATGACAGAGACTGTCAACTATAGTGCGCTAGCCTTGGGGCAACGACACTAAAAAGGAGCTTTTCGATGAGCCTTACGGCGACGCGGATACGAGGAATCGACACCCACCACTATCTGGCCAAGGATTTGCAACGGGCCGTCGCGTTCTACAGCGACGTGCTCGGGCTCACGCCGAGCGCGACGGCTTCGTGGGAACACGGAACGGAGTTCGAGCTGGGTGACGGAAGCACGTTCGGCGTTTTCAAGATGCCCAACGACACGTGGTATCCGTGCGGCGGCGTGGTTTTCGCCGTGGAGGACGTCGACGCCGTGGCCGGGCGGCTCGAGGAGGCCGGCGTACGCTTTTACACCCACGGAGTGATGGAAACGCCGGTCTGCCGGATCGCATGGTGCCAGGATCCCGAGGGGAACAATTTCGCCATCCACCAGCGCAAGTAACGCCAAAGGTCGAGTCGGCGGCGCCATAGCCGCGGTACTCGCGACGGCTCAATATCTCGCGTGGCTCTAGTTCGAGTCTCCGCGCGAGCGATCGCGCAGCTGGCGCAGCACGTACTGCAAGATGCCGCCGTGACGATAGTATGCGGCTTCGTTCGGCGTATCGATGCGCACCCGAACGTCGAACTCGATCGCACCGGCCCCTTCGGCATCGATCGCCTTTACGCGCGCGCGCATCCCCGGCTCGATTCCGCCGCTAATGCCGGTGATGTCGTAAATCTCTTCGCCGGTCAGGCCGTACGTCGACCGATCGACGCCGTCGAGAAACTCGAGCGGCAGCACGCCCATTCCGATCAGATTGCTGCGGTGAATCCGCTCGAACGACTCGGCGAGTACGGCCCTGACGCCGAGCAGATACGGACCCTTGGCCGCCCAGTCGCGTGACGAACCCGAGCCGTACTCTTTACCCGCCAAAACGATGAGCGGCGTCCCGTCCGCACGATACTTCATCGCCGCCTCGAAGATCGACATGCGCTCGTTGGCCGGCAGATACCGCGTCTCGCCGCCTTCGACCCCGGGCACCAGCGCGTTGCGCAGCCGAACGTTGGCGAAGGTTCCCCGCATCATCACCTCGTGATTGCCGCGACGCGCACCGTAGGAGTTGAACTCGTGCGGTTCGATTCCGTGCGCCATCAGATATTTCGCCGCCGGGCTGCTCTTCGAAATCGCGCCGGCGGGCGAGATATGATCGGTCGTGACCGAGTCTCCGAGCAACGCGACGACCCGCGCGCCGACGACGTCGCGTAGCGGCGGCGGCTCGACGGGCATGCCGTCGAAAAAGGGCGGTCGCTTGACGTACTCGGATTTGGGATCCCACTCATAGCGTTCGCTGGCGTCGACTTCGAGCCGCGTCCAGTTGACGTCGCCACTGAAGACGTCGGCATACTGGCGACGGAACATCTCTTCGCTGATGCAGCGCGCCATCGTTTCCGCGATCTCGTCGTTGCTCGGCCAAAGGTCGTGCAGGTAGACGGGTTTGCCGTCGTTACCGGTGCCGAGCGGCTCTCTGGTCAAATCGACGTCCATCCGTCCGGCTAGCGCGTAGGCGACGACCAGCGGCGGCGAGGCGAGATAATTGGCGCGGACTTGCGGGTGAATGCGTCCTTCGAAGTTGCGATTGCCCGAAAGCACTGCGGCAACGATCATGTCTTGGTCGGCGACGCTCTCGGCGACGTCGGCCGGCAGCGGACCCGAATTCCCGATGCAGGTCGTACATCCGTAACCGACCAGCTCGAATCCGAGCGTATCGAGATACGTCTGCAATCCGGCGGCGGCGAGATAGTCGGTAACGACCTTCGAACCAGGCGCGAGCGACGTTTTGACCCACGGTTTGGTCTGCAAGCCACGTTCGACGGCGTTGCGGGCCAGCAGGCCGGCGCCGATCAGCACCGACGGATTCGACGTATTGGTACAACTGGTGATCGCCGCGATAACCACGGCACCGTCGTAAAGATCCTCCGTAGTGCGCGAAAGCGTCGCGGTGCCCCCGCCGCCTTCGTCTTCGAAGCGCGCCACGGCGCGGCTGCTCTGTTCGCGCGCCGCGACCCATTCGCGCAGCGCCGTGTCGAACGAACTCTTCACGTCGCTCAACGCCACGCGATCTTGCGGCCGGCGCGGCCCGGCGAGGCTCGGCACTACGGTCGAAAGATCGAGCGAGAGCGTGTCGGCAAACTGCGGATCGGGCGACGCGTCGCTTCGGAAGAGTCCTTGCGCTTTGGCGTAGGCCTCCACCAAGGCCACTTGCTCGCCGGCGCGGCCGGTCAGGCGCAGGTACTCGAGCGTGCGATCGTCGATCGGGAAGATCGCGACGGTCGAACCGAACTCCGGCGACATGTTGCTGATCGTCGTTCGGTCGACGACCGGAAGCGCGGCTACGCCGCGCCCGTAGAACTCGACGAACTTTCCGACCACGCCTTTGCGGCGCAGCATCTCGGCCACGGTCAGCACGAGGTCTGTTGCCGTCACGCCTTCGCGCAACTCGCCTTCCAAACGGAATCCGACGACGTCGGGAACGAGCATCGTCACCGGCTGCCCGAGCATCGCGGCCTCGGCCTCGATGCCGCCGACGCCCCACGCCAAAACGCCCAAACCGTTGACCATCGTGGTGTGGGAGTCGGTGCCGACGGCGGTGTCGGGATAGGCCAGCGGCATCTCGCCCGATTCGCCCGCACCGAAAATGACGCGTGAAAGATATTCGATGTTGACCTGATGCACGATGCCGGTTCCCGGCGGCACGACGCGCAGCCCGCGCAGCGCCTCCTGACCCCATTTCAAAAAGGCGTAGCGTTCGCGATTGCGCTCGAACTCTAGGTCGGTATTCTTCGCCAGCGCGTCGTTGCTGCCGAAGTAATCGACTTGCACCGAATGGTCGATCACCAGCTCCACCGGCTGCAGCGGATTGATTGCTCTGGCTTGGCCACCCATCGCCGCCATTGCGTCTCGCATTGCGGCCAGGTCGACGATACACGGAACGCCGGTGAAATCTTGCAGCAGCACTCGCGCCGGCGTGAAGGCAATCTCGCGTTCGCTGCGTTCGCCGTTCCAGCGCGCCAGCGCCTCGATGTCCTCTTTGGTGACCGAGCTCCCGTCTTCGAAGCGCAGCAGATTCTCCAAGAGAATCTTGAGCGAAAACGGCATCCGCTCGAGCGACGCAACGCCCGATCGTTCCAGGGCGCTGAGCCGGTAGTACGCGTAAGATCGATCGCCGACGCGCAGCGTGTCGAGCGATCCGAAACTATTGGGCTGTGATTTCATCGGACAGCCGTACTTTGGGGTCGCCCTGCGCGTAGCCTTCGATCTGAAGCGCCGCCCGGCCGGTGCAGAGGCGCCAGAGCGGCTCGGCGACCAATGCCAAACGCCACGGCTGCAAATCGAGCGCGCGTTCGAACTCGCCGCGCTCGTTCGGAATCTCGCGCGTGAGCCGCTCCAGTGCGGCGCGCGGAACGAGCAAGCTGGGGGGCAGCTCGGAGGCACGCGCGATCTCGGCGACGGCGGATCCGAGCAGCGCAACGAGCGCGTCGCGTGCCGGTGCCGACGGACGCGCCGGGCGTTGGGGAAGATCGGCTTCGTCGAGCGCTTGTCCGCGTGCGACGGCTTGCAGTATCGCAGGTCCAAGCTGTCGTTTCATGCCGGCGTCGAGGCGGCGCAGCTGTCCGAGGTCTTCTAAATGTGCCGGCTTGAGCGTAGCCAGCCCCGCGACGACGTCGTCGGGTAGAACGTAACGAACGGGAAGATCGCGTTCCCGTGCAACTCCGTCGCGCAACTTCACGAGTTCGTTGAGAATCCCGAGCTCGCGGCGGCTCATGCGCGTTGCGCCGGGGATGCGCAAGTAAGCGCGCCGCTCGTCGATGCGGTACCGCTCGATGTCGCCGAGCTCGGCACACTCCTCGTAGACCCACGTATAGCGTCCCTTGGCTTCGAGCCGGTCGCGAAGCGCGTCGTAGAGCGGTAAGAGGTGCGCGACGTCGCCGATGAGATAGTCGACCTGGCGTTCGGAGAGAGGCCGCGCCGACCAATCGCTGACCGTCTGCGATTTAGTCAAACGTACGTTGCAAACGGCGCGAACTAGATCGGCCAACGAGACTTGCATTCCGTAACCGAGAAACGCCGCCGCGACCTGCGTGTCGAAAACGCGCGGCGGCACGCGCTCGAAACGATCGGCAAAGATCTTCAAATCTGCCGAGAGTGCGTGACCGACCACCGTGGTCTGCGTCAGCGCGTCGGCCAGGGAACGAAGGTCGGGCAGGGCTAGAGCGTCGACGATTGCCGCCCCGTCGTCGAAGGCGATCTGCACGATCATCAAACGCGGCGAATAGGTTCGCTCGGCGTGAAATTCGGTATCGATTGCCACGCGTCCGGCGTCGCGCACGCGCGCGACGAGTTGCGCGAGCTCTGCCGGCGTACCGACGATCGGCGTGGCGATCATGACGATCGCGCCGGCTCGGGCGACCGGGCCGGCTCCTGCCTGCGCCGGAAGTGAAAGTGCGGACAGCGATGCGTCTGACAGTAATGACTGGCGTAGTGACGAGCGCGTGCTTCGTAGCCGTGTAACGCAATCGTCAGCCCATCGCCGAAGATCGTCAGCAGCGAACAGATCGGAATTGCAATCGCGCACATCGTCCAGACGTGAACCCAGACCGGGATTCGAAAGGCGGCGGCCGTCGCGGTGGCAACCGTTCCGCCGAATCCTGGAATGACGCGGACCGCCAGCAGAAATGCCGGCGAACCCACGGGGAAGCGCTTGACCCAGCGCGGCAGGCGATGCAGGTACTCGTCGAGCTGCAAGAGCGACGAGGCGTGCAGATTGATCCAATAGCCGAGCAGCGCCGCTCCAACCAGTCCGAAGACGTCGACGAGGGTACCGGTGATCGGACCGAAGATCGCGCCGTTCATGATTGCCAGCGCGTCGGTCACCGAGAACGGCGCCGAGGCGACGACTACAAAAACGGCCACCGCCAGCGGGTACGCCAGCGGCCCGATCGTGCGGATCGTGTGGGCGACCTGCGGCTGGTACCGAATGACCAGAGCGGCGACGGCGAAGGACGCGGCGAGCAGGCCGAAAGCGCCGACTTTACGGAGGAGGACCTTCAACCGGTGGTCGTTGTGCGGATAGTTATCACTTTGCTCTGCGGTGTTGGTCTCTACACCTCGCTTTTCATGCTTGATAAGAGTCGGCGGGCCGCGCGCGGCGAGCTGACCGAGCCCAGCATCGTCGAGACGCCGAGGGCAAGTCTCTTTGGCATACCTAACGCCGCGCTAGGTACGATGTACTACCTCATCGTGGGACTCTCCGTTTGGTGGGTAAAGACGCCGGTCCCCATGACGGCTTTGCTTGCAATCGCATTGTTTGCCGCAGTTACGTCGGCCGTGCTGGCCTACTCGCTACTCTTTATAACCCGGCGAAAATGCCCGTTCTGCATGACATCTCACGCGGTCAACTGGGCCATCCTCATAATTTTGTGCTGGATATTCTTGCCGGATGTCTTGAGTCGAGGGCTATGATTTTGGTAGAATCGGCCTCTCTGGTCAGGACGGCGCGCCTGTCGCCGATACCACCGGGGGAGAGGGCCGGATTCGCAGCGTTTGTTCTACGATCCGGTGAACGGCAGATTATTTGGGGTGGGGCGAGTGCCTCACCCCTCTGCTTAGAGCGGGCGGACGGAGTCGATCGTCGCGCGGTACGGCGGATCGTTTGTCGGGCTGGAAGCAAACCAAGCGTCGAGCATCTCTTCCGGGCGTCGCCGCCGGCTGCCGGCCGAGCTACTGCCCGTCCGACATAACGAAAGGTTTTCGCCAAAACGCGGGTGGACCTAGGCGATCATGTCAGCGGTGCGTTTGGCGGCGACGGTCATACTTGGCCGCCCTCCGTTCGAGGTGTACCTGGCGCGTCGCAGCGCGCGCAGCGCGTTCGCACCCGACGCCTTCGTCTTTCCGGGCGGCACCATCGACGCCGCCGACGCCTCGCCCCAGTTGCAATCGCGCGTTCTCGCCCTCGACGATGCGCGCGTCGACGCCGAGTTCCGCGCCGCCGCTTCCGACGAGTTGCGATCCAGCGAACCGGCGATCGCGCGCACCGATGCTCGCGCCCTGCTCGTTGCGGCTTTGCGCGAGCTTTTTGAAGAGGCCGGCGTCCTTTTCGCGCGCACGCCCGATGGACGTCCTGTGGATGCCGCTATGCTCGAAGAACGCAGCGTGCCCTCCCAGCGCATCCGCATTCTCAACGGTAGTTTCGCATTCGCGGATTTTCTCGCCGCGCACGATTGGTACGCCGACGCCGGCGCGCTGACGCTCTTCTCCCATTGGATCACGCCGCCCAGCGAACCGCGCCGCTACAACACGCACTTCTTCTTTGCCGCCGCGCCGGCCGATCAAGCCGCGTTAGCCGATGCCTACGAGATGCACGATGGAATCTGGATCGGCCCCACGCAAGCGCTGGAGCAGTACGGCAACGGCGCGCTCCACTTGGTCTATCCGACGATCAAACATTTGGAGCGTCTGGCAAATTTCGACTCGATCGAAGCGGCGCTCGCTTACGCCAAATCGAAACCGATCGTAACCATCATGCCGGCCGATGAGGGCGAAGATTTCGCGATACCTCCGCCGCTCGAGGGTGCGTGGTAACGCTCGTCCGTGCCGACAATCCGTCGGCGATGACGCTGACCGGCACCAACTCGTACGTCATCGACTGCGGCGACGGCGACGCGCTGGTTATCGACCCCGGCCCACCGTTCGACGACCATCTCCAGGCCCTCATCGACGCTGCGGCCTCACGCGAACTCAAGATTGCGGCGATCGTGCTGAGCCACGCGCATCCCGATCATGCGATGGGCGCCCCGCGCCTTTCGGCCGTGACCGGCGCCCCGGTTTACGCGCACCCCCGCAGCCGCGCGCCGCACGATCTCGATTTGCCGCTGGAATCGGATCTGCGCGCCGGAGCGCAGGCGCTGCAGTGCATCGATGCGCCCGGCCACAGCGACGACCATGCCATCTTCTATCTCGAGGCGCAGGCCGCGCTCTTTACCGGCGATACGATCCTCGGCGAAGGCACGACCGTAATCGCACCACCGGGCGGCGCGCTGCGCCCCTATCAGCACACCTTGCAGCGCCTTGCCGACGAGTTTCCGGAGGCGGCCCTGATCTATCCCGGACACGGTCCGCTCGTCACCGATCCGGCCGCAAAAATCGCCGAATACATCGCGCACCGGCAGATGCGCGAGGACCAGGTGCTGACGGCGCTGAGGGAGCGGCCGATGACGATCCCCGATCTGGTGCGCCGCATTTACGGAACGCAGCGCCAAGTTCTGTGGCCGGCGATGGCCCGTCAGGTCTTGGCGCACCTGGTCGCACTCGAGGGTGAAGGACGCGTCGCGGCGAGGCGCCTCGACCGTCCCTTCACGGCAGACGAAGCGGCGATGCTCAATCCCCGCATCACCGATTTCGTCGGGCCCGAGGAGGCCGAGGTTATCGTCGCCGAACTCGGCACCGAGATGCGTCTCGAAACGCTCCACGAATATCGCCTGACGTGATGCGGCGCGCGCTGCTGCTTACCGTCGCTGCCGCGCTGACGTCGTGTTCGCAATCGGCGAACCCGGCGCTTCCCCCGCTCGCCCCTTCTTCAAAGACGTCGTGCTACGTGGCTAAGATCGATCCGACGACGGTGAAGGCCACGATCACCTTTTACGGCTGGCCCGACAACGCGCCGCCGGGTAACAAGATCGCCCACGGAGTCGTGCACAAACATGCCGGCGGCGATGGAACGTATTGCAACCCGACGACCTTTGCCACCGAGCGCGCCAACAACAAACGGATTCCGTACGGCACGAAGATCTACGTTCCGTTTCTCAAGCAGTATTTCGTGCGTGAAGACTTATGCACGACGTCGGGACCTCCGACGGGCAGCGGAAGCAACGGCTGCTACCAGCTTTGGTTCGACCTGTGGATCGGCGGCAACGGCGCGTCCAAGAAACACGCCGTGGTCTGGTGCGAGCGCCATCTTACGCCCGACGGTCAGGTCGACGCGATCCTCTATCCCAAGGACGGCCTGCCGGTCGCGCATCCCGGGCCGATCTACCGTAACAAGCCCGCACCCGACGGCAGTTGTTACGGCAAGCCCGAAGGCTAGCCGATCTTCAGAACGACCTTCCCGAACTGACGCGCCTCATCGAGGCGTCGCGCGGCCGCTGCGACCTCGTCGAGCGCGAAGACGCGATCCACTACCGGCCTCAAACCGTTTTCGAAGAGCTCCAGCATTGCGGCGAAGTCTTGCGGGCTGCCCATCGACGTTCCCATCACGGTAACGTGCTTCCAAAAGAGCGGGAAGAGTTTGATCGTCGCCTCGCCGCGCGAGCCGCCGTAGACGACGATGCGACCGCCGGGCCGAACGAGATCGATCGCCGCTCGCAAGGTGTCGCCGCCCGAAGAATCTACGACCAAGTCGAACGGACCGGCCTTGCGGAGGTCCTTCGCCCACTGGGGCGTCGAGGCGTAGTTGATCGCCAGATCCGCACCAAGTTCTTTCGCGCGCACGAGCTTCTCGTCACTGCTCGACGTTACGACGACTCGCGCTCCGGCATGCTTGGCAAAGAGCAGCACGAAGGTCTGCACGCCGCCGCCGATTCCCGGAATCAAGACCGTCTCGCCGCGCTGCAACCTGCCGCGCGTAAAGACCGCACGGTAGGCGGTCAAACCGGCGAGCGGAACTGCCGCCGCCTCTTCCATCGAAAGCTTCGGCGGCTTGGGATAAACGTTTGCCGCCGGAACGACGACGTATTCGGCCCACGTTCCGTCGGACGGCATCCCCAAGAGTCGCGAATGCTCCGCGTCCCATACGTGCGGATCGTCCCCCCAGCCGAGCATCGGGTCGATCACGACCGCGTCACCGACGGTCAGATCGTCAAAAACTGCGCCGAGCGCGGCAATTTCTCCGGCGCCGTCGCTTCCCAGCGTTACCGGAACGTGAACGTTTGGATAGAGCCCTTGCGTGATATAGACGTCGCGATGGTTGAGGGCCGCCGCCTGAACGCGTACCAGCACCTCGTTCGCGCGAAACGACGGTACCGCAACTTCCTCAACGTGAAGATTTTCCGGGCCGCCGATAGCCAGTAAGCGCGCAGCTTTCATAGAACCATTTAAACGTGAAGGGTGACGATGAACTTCACCGACGCGGGCTGTACGTAAAGCGCGTCGGTGGGATAGTTGGCGAGGTACTGTCCGTTATTCGAGGTCGAGTAGAGCCCGGGATAGGGCGTGCCGGCATCGTAGCGGGTAAACGGACCGGCCGCCGAGTTGAAAATGTTCGTCCCGGCAATCGTAATATCGACGCGATCTAGATTCTTGCCGACCGCCAGGTCGAAGAGCGTGTAGGGCGGCTGGTTGAGCGTGTTGTTATTGCCCGCGAACGTAAACGCCGTCGAGGCATGCCAGTCGTGCTGCGCCCAGGTAAAGACCGCCGAACCCTGCTGCTGCGGAACGCCCAGAAACTGCTGGTTGTCGACCAGCGTGCCGCCCGACGTCGGGTTCGAGACCCACGGTCCGAGCGCGTACGGATAGGCAACGTTGAGGCCGTACGAGAGCGTCATAGTCACGTTCTGACGTGGAAAGCGCTGTTTGTAGCGCGCTTCGGCGCCTTCGTAGACGGCGTTGCCGATGTTGATCGGAATCTCGTACGCAAATCCTAGCTTCGAGTTGCAGAACGTCTCCGCGCCGCCGCCGGGATAATAATTCTCAATGGTGTCGCGCAGGTTCGAGCGATAAATCGAGACGTCGAGGTTGGACGTGCTCGAAAACAGGTGCGAAAAGCCTAGCTCGTACTCGGTGGCGTGTTCGGGATTCTCGTTGGGATTGCCATTGGGCGCTACGCAGTTGGAGTCCACCGGCCCCGCCGCCGGATTGGGCTGGAGCTTGCCGTCCACCAGCACCGGCGGGAAGAAAAGGAGCTCGGCGAGCAGCGGCGGCCGGAACCCGGTACCGACCGAGAACCGGGCGACGCTCGTCGTTCCGATATCCTGGCTCAGGCCGAGCCGCCAGTTCAGCGAGTTTCCGAAGGTGGTGTAGTTCGCGTCGAAGAGTCCGCCCGAAATTCGCGTATTGCCGCCGATCTGCTGCGCGCCGCGAACGTAATACGAACCGATGCTTTGCGAGAGCGACTGATCGATTCCCAAGCCCGAGAGCGCTTCCTGACGCAGGTAGGCCCCGAACGAAAACTCGCCGGCATCGAAGCTGCGGCCCCACGATAGGCCTTCGTTGTATCGCGTGTCGAGGTGCGCCACGTCGTACGGCGAGACGCCGCCGCCTCGGAAGTCGATGTTGTTGTCGCCCGCGTAAAAGTCGGAGGTCAGCGTGCCCGAGCCCAGCGGCGTGCGCGAATAGGCGTCGTAGGCCCGGATGCTCTGCGCGAAGGTCGCACTTCCCTGACCGATGTGGTCGCCATACACGGGATTGGGGGCTTGCGTCGCATCGCTCGAGCCGCTCGGGCCGAAGCCGCAGGCAGGGCCGGGTCCGCTAAAAACGCACGACGAGTTGCCGGCGATTCCGTTGAGCGCGCTCGATTCGTCGCGATTGTCTCCTAGGGTGAAGAGGCGGAAGCCCACGTCGGAACGCTGCGAGAAGAAGTAGTCGAGGTTCACCAAGCCCAGCATCGCCGATATCGTCGATCCCAGGTGCGTGAAAAACGGGCAGTTGGGCGTCTTCGTCTTGGTCTGCGGTCCGCAGTAAATCGGCAGGTTGTTCGCCGGGACCACCCAGTCGTTCTCATTGACCTGGCCGCCTTGATGGTAACTGTCGCCGGCAAAGGCGTAGCCGAGCTTTCCGATCGTTCCGGTCGCGTTGATCCAGCTCTGCGACATTCCGTACGAACCGACCGACGTGGAAAGATTTAGACGATCGTCGAGCGTCGGGCGCAACGAAACGAAGTTTACCGCGCCGCCGAAAGTGTTGCTCCCTTCCAAATCGGTCGGACCGAGCCCCTCGGTGACGCTGACGCTATTGAACGCCGGCACGGCAAACTGCGAGAGATCGACGTCGCCGGTGTTGCCGTCGTTGAGCAGCTGGCCGTCGAGGGTTACCATCGCCTCCGACGGATCGGGGCCGCGCAGCGAAACGACGGCCGGTGTGGTCGGCGCGCCGGCATCCGGACGCGTCACGATAACCGACGGGACTTCTTGCAGCGCCTGGAGCGTCTGTCCGTAGCCCAACGCGTCCATCTGCGAGCGCGAAACGTCCATCTCCGGGATCACGTTCCGGTCGAGCGTAAACCCGCCGTTGGCAGTCACTTGACCGATCGTTCGCAGCTTCGGCGTGTCGGTCGGTTCTAGCACGACGTCGAAATGCGACCCTTCGACGACATCGCCCGTGTTGACGGTGACGGTGGCAAATCCGTGCGCGACGACGGTGAGCGCATAGCGTCCCGGAGGAATCGAGAGGCTAAACTGTCCCTTTGCGTCGCTGGTGGCCGCGGCGCGCTGCGGCCCACTAATGGAAACCTGGGCCCGCGCGATCGGCGCGCCGGTGGGCGTATGAATCGTGCCGCCGATAAGGCAGCATGCGGCAACGAGCACTCCGAGCATGCGGCCGGGCCTTCGCGATGCGCGCGGCCCCAGGCCTTCCTCGACATAGCGACGTAGAACGGTGCGAGATGAATAAACGAGCCCGAACCTTACGCGCGCTCTTTCGCGGCATCGCACGCCTGCAGCGTTCCTTTACGCTCGAAGTCGGACCGCTGCGCGCTACCGGCGTGCCGGCGATTCTCGTCGGCGTGACCGGTATCATCGTGGCCGGCGGCGTGACCGCGGCGCTTGCGAAATCGGCTAGCCGCTTGCCTGAAACGCTTGGGGAGGCCCGCGGACTCGCCGATTCCCTCAACGCGCGCAACCCACGGCTGAAGTCGTGATCGGAAATGCCGCACTCGCCGAGCTGATTCGCACCCAAATCCCCGATGCGGAGGTTTCAGTTTACGACCGCACCGGAACAATGGACCATTTCAACTTGGTCGTTCGCTCGGAGGCCTTCAAAGGGAAGACGCTCATCGAACAACACCAGCTGGTCTACGGTGCGCTCAAGCCCGCGCTCAAGGATGGCCGCGTTCACGCCGTCGAGCTCAAAACCATCGTCGCCGAGAATTAGGAGAGCCACATGTCCGACGAACTGAAGGAAGAGATCGCTCGCGAGATTGCGAGCAACACAATTCTCGTCTACGGGAAAGGCACGAAGGACGCGCCGCGCTGCGGCTTCACTCTGGAAACCGTCGAGTTCTTCAGCAACTTCGGCTATCCGTTCGAAGTGATCGACGTGCTGGAGAATATGCCCAAGCGCGAAGCGCTCTCTGAGATGACCGACTGGCCGACGTTGCCGAAGGTCTTCATCGGCGGCAAATTTTACGGCGATACCGACGTTCTGGGACCGATGGCGCAGAGCGGCGAGCTCCAAACGACGTTGAGCGATGCCTTCGGCGGCGCGCCGGCGGAGCCCAAGCAAACCATCAACCTGCGCTAGTGGCGTACCGCACGCTCGTTTCGCCCGAGCAACTCTTCGAGAGACTCGGCGACGAGAGTCTCGTCGCCGTCGATTGCCGGCACGCGCTAGCCGATTTCGGCATGGGACTGCGGCTTTACGAAGAGTCGCATCTGCCCGGCGCATTTTTCGCATCGGTCGAAGACGAGCTGGCCGGCACCAAGACCGGCAAGAACGGGCGTCACCCGCTTCCCGACCCGGAGCGCTTTGCGCGATTTCTGCGCGGCTGCGGCGCCACCGACGCGTCGCAACTCGTCGCCTACGATGCCGGCGGCGATATGTTCGCCGCGCGCTTTTGGTTTCTCTCGCGTTGGATCGGCCACGACGGCGTCGCCGTGCTCGACGGGGGCTTTGCCGCGTGGACCGCACTCGGTTATCCGGTCACTGCGGAGCTCCCCAAGCCGCGGCCAGGTACGCTTGCGGTTCGTCTGCATCCCGAGTATATCGTCGACGCCGACTACGTGCTCGCCCATCTCGGCAGCGATGCGATGCAGCTGCTCGACGCGCGCGCGCGCGAACGCTACACCGGCGACTCGGAAACGGTCGATCCCGTCGCAGGCCGGATTCCCGGCGCGCACAACCGATTCTTTAAAGATAATTTCGACGAGAGCGGCCGCTTCAAGTCGCCCGATACGCTTCGTGCCGAGTTCGAAGCCACCGGCCTCGATCCAAAGCGCGTCGTCCATCAGTGCGGCTCGGGCGTGTCGGCTGCCGCGCAACTCTTTGCGATGCATCACGCCGGCCTGGAAGGCTCTCGAGTCTATAACGGTTCGTGGAGCGAGTGGATCGCCGACCCTTCGCGCCCCATCGAACGGGGCTGACTCTTTAGCTATCGTTTTACGGGGGGGATCGCGAATGGCTTGGCGACCGCGCCTGCCGGTGACGCTTCGAGTCGCGTAAGATCTTCCGGTGTCGGTGCCTGCGAGAAATCGCGGCAACTATCGACGATGCAGTAGAAGCCGAACGGCTCGTCGCTGCGATTGACGAACTGATGCAGTTCGAGAGGAGCGACGTAGATTACGTCGTCGGGTCCGATCTCGGTGGCGCTATCGCCGATGACGGCGTAACCAAAGCCGCGCTTCACGATAACGTAGTGTTCGTGTTCGTGTCGCTCCAAGCGGGACGCCGCGCCGGGCCGAACCTCGAAGTAGCGCAGCTCCAGTTGCGGCCCCGGATCGGAGGGCTCTTGCTTACGGGAGCCGACGATGGTGTGGCGCGCAACTCCGGTACCGGGGTCGTCGGGGGTGTAGCCGACCGGCTCGATGCCGTCCCATCCCTCGCGATTGGCTCGTACGATCTTTGCTGGCATTGCCGGACTACGATAGCACACCGGTGGGGTGCCGACCAGGACTCATGGCGGACCGGCGGAACGCGACCTTCCGATGCGCTACTGGCTGATGAAGACGGAGCCGGATGCCTACTCGTTCGAGCGGCTCGAAAAGGACGGGACGACGTCATGGACGGGCGTGCGCAACTTCCAGGCTCGCAACAACATGATGGAGATGGGACTGGACGATCTCGCCCTCTTCTACCATTCCAGCGTCGCGCAGCCGGCCGCGGTCGGCATCTGCAAAGTCGTGCGCACCGCCTATCCCGACTTCACTCAGTTCGATCGAAACAGCGAGTATTTCGACGGAAGGGCGAAACCGGAGAAGCCACTGTGGTTCATGGTCGACGTCGCGTACGTCGAGCGCTTTGCGAACCCCGTGACGCTCGCGACGATGCGCGCCGAGCCGCGCCTGGTCGCGATGCCCCTCTTACGTCGAGGTCAACGCCTTTCCGTGCAACCCGTCATGCCCCACGAATGGAAGATCGTGCTGGAACTCGCGGCGCGCGCTCCCGCGGAAGGCTAGTCCAGCCCCTGCGCTTGCGTCAGGAATACGCGCTGCGCGTCGATCGGCATCTCGCCCGGCCCCGGCGCAAGACGGCGATAGGTTCCGTCCTCCTGGAGCTCGCGGCTCTTGACGTTATCCGAAAGCAGCACGGCCATGATGTGCGACGTGATCGTCTCGCCCATTACCGGATCGAGAACCGGAACGGCGAGCTCGACGCGGCGATCGAGGTTCCGGCCCATCCAGTCGGCGCTGGCAATATGCGTCTCTTGCTCGCCGCCATTCTCGAAAACAAAGATGCGCGAGTGCTCTAGGAAACGTCCGACGATGCTGCGCACGCGGATGTTTTCGCTGACGCCGGGCACCCCGGGCCGCAGGATGCACATGCCGCGCACCAGCAGCTCGATTGGCACGCCCGCTTGCGAGGCGCGGTAGAGCGCGCGCACGACGTCGACCTCGGTGATCGCGTTGATCTTGGCGCGAATGCCGGCGGGACGACCGGCTCGCGCGTGCTCGGTCTCGCGTTCGATGCGCGCGATCAGCTCGCGATGCAGCGTGACGGGCGCGACCCACAACTCCTCGTAATCGGTAACCTTCGAAAAACCCGTGAGGGCGTTGAACAGCTGCGTGTCGTCGGCGCCGAGCTCGGGACGGCACGTGAAGAGGCTGATGTCGGTGTAGAGGCGCGCCGTCTTCTCGTTGTAGTTTCCCGTGCCGAAGTGCATGTAGCGCCGCAGCCCGTCCTCGTCTTCGCGAACGACGAGCATGGTTTTAGCGTGCACCTTCTGGTTGGCAAAGCCGTAGACGACGTGCGCGCCCGCACGCTCCAAGCGCTTCGCCCACTCGATGTTGTTCTCTTCGTCGAAACGCGCCTTGAGTTCGATGATGACTGCGACTTGTTTCTCGTTCTCGGCGGCCGTGAGCAGCGCGCGAACGATCGGCGAGTTCTTTCCCGACGTTCGGTAGAGCGTAGCCTTGATGGCGAGGACTTTCGGATCCTCGGCTGCTTGCGTTACGAACTGAACGACCGGATCGAACGACTCGTAAGGATGGTGCAGCAGAATGTCGCCTTCGCGAATCTGCGCGAAGATGTCGGTGGCGCCGATCAAACGTTTGGGAATCGCCGGCTGGTACGGCTTGTCGCGCAGAGCGTTGTAGCCGGGGAGGTTGACGATCTGCCACAGGTCGCTGAGCGCCATCAATCCGTCGATTTCATAGCAGTCGACGGCGCCGAGCTCGAGCGACGTGCAGAGAAAATCGCGCATGTACTCGGGCATGCCGCGCTCGATCTCCAAGCGCACCGGTTCGCCGAAGCGGCGGCGCCGCAGCTCCGACTCGATCGCCCGCAGCAGATCGTCGGCCTCGTCCTCTTGCAGGTCGAGGTCGGCGTCGCGCGTCACCCGGAAAAGGTAGGAGTCGCGCACGTGCATGCCGGGAAAGAGCACGTCGAGGTGGTGCGCGATGAGATCCTCGAGCAGCACGAAGCGGCGATCGCCGTTGGCCGCTTCGCCGACGGGAACGAAGCGCGGCAGCGTCGGCGGAATCTTCACCCGCGCGAAATGGAGCTCGATGCCGTCGCGCGTCGCCTCTTCGAGCTCGACGGCCAGCGAGAGCGACAAGTTCGAGATGTACGGGAAGGGGTGGCCGCTATCGACCGCCAGCGGGGTGAGCACAGGGAAGACGCTCTCGTCGAAGGTGCGCTCCAGCGCATTCTGCGTTTCGTCGTCGAGCTCGGAGACGCGCAACAGCCGGACGCCTTCACGCTCCAGCGCCGGAAGCAGCTCGTCGTTGAGGACGTGCATCTGCCGGGGAAGCGACGTGCGCAGCCGTTGTGAGATGGCGGCGAGGTGCTCGGTCGGCGTGCGGCCGTCTTCCGAACGGCGCACGACCTGAGCTTCGATCTGCTGCTTCATCGCCGCCACGCGAATCATGAAGAACTCGTCGAGATTAGTTCCATAAATGGCGACGAACTTCAAGCGCTCGAGCAATGGGGTGCGCGCGTCCAAGGCCTCTTCGAGGACGCGGTCGTTAAACTCAAGCCACGACAGCTCGCGGCTGATGAACAGGGACGGATCGTCGAGTAATACGACGGGAGTCTTCGCGGGCGTCGTCGCCGTTTGAGGCTGGGTTATCACTGCAAATTTCTTGGTTTGGTGTGTTGGGCCGGGTTTCGCCACCCGGGCGGCAAAAACTTTGCCCGCATGGCCGAGCTGCCCGCGCACGTCGTCCAACATCTCGCGCTCGCGTTCTCCGCGCTCGCATTGGCGCTCGGTGTAGGGTTGCCGGTCGGGATTCTCGCCGCCGAATCGCCGGCCTTGCGCAGCGCGGTCCTGGCCTTGGCGGGAATCGGGCGGACGGTGCCGAGCCTCGCCGTTTTGATGCTGCTCCTTCCGTGGCTCGGCGTGGGAGCGGCCCCTGCCGTGATCGCGCTGGCACTGCTGGCTATTCCGCCGATCGTCATCGCCGTGGACCTTGGAATTCGCGGGGTCTCGCCGGCGGCACTCGATGCGGCTACCGGAATGGGCATGACGCGGGTGCAGCGTTTCGCTCGCGTCGTTGCGCCGCTGGCCTTCCCCGTTTCGTTTGCCGGCCTGCGCACGGCGACAACCGAGACGATCGCGAGCGCGACGCTGGCAACGTTCATCGGCGCGGGCGGGCTGGGCGACGAGATCGTGCGCGGCTTGCAAACCGACGACCCCGCGTTGCTGCTCGCGGCTGCGGCGATCGTAGCCGCACTCGCACTCGGCGCGGACTTACTCTTGGGTCTCGCCGGGCGGCGCGGCGCGGCGATCGCGTGACGCTCTCGCGCGGGCGCGCGCTCGCCGTACTCGCCGCGGCGCCGATGCTCGCGCGCTGCGCCTTCGACCCGTCTGCCGTTCGTGTTGGTTCGAAGAACTTCACCGAGTCCTTCTTGATTGCGGAGATCTACGCACAGGCGCTCGAGGCGTCCGGAATGCACGTCGAGCGCCTCTTCAATCTCGGATCGACGCAGATTGCCATCGCCGCGATGGAGCGCGGCAACATCGACTGCTACCCCGAGTACACGGGTACGGCGCTGATCGACGTGCTGCACTTCCCGCCTATATCGAATCCGCGCCGGGCCTACGACGTCGTTGCGCGCGAGTTCGCACGGCGCTACGGTCTCGTCTGGCTCGACCCATCACCGATGAACGACTCGCAGGCCCTGGCAACCACCCCGGCGATCTCCGCCAAACGCAATCTCAAAACGCTGTCGCAGTGCGCGCGCCAAGCCCCGCAGTTGCGGCTGGCGACGATTCAAGAGTTTCTCGCCCGCCCCGACGGTCTGCCCGGACTGCAGCGTTTCTACGGCGGATTTCAGTTTGCCGCAGTTCGGACGTACGACATCGCGCTCAAGTACCGTGCGTTGCTCGAAGGAAAGGCCGATGTGGCTACCGCCTTCTCGACCGACGGGACCATAGCCACCAGCGACTTGGTACTCCTCGACGACGACCGCCACTTCTGGCCGGCCTACAACATCGCGCCGGTCGTACGCAAAGCGACGCTCGAAAAACGCCCCGAAATCGCCGGGGTCCTCAATCGCGTCTCCGCCGCAATCACCGACCGGGCCGCGCGAGAAATGAATGCCGCCGTCGAGGGGGCGCAGCAGGACCCGGCCGACGTAGCGTCGGCATTCCTAACGAAGCTGCGATGATTTCTTTCCAGCACGTCACCGCCCGATATCCCGGATCGTCGCGCAACGCCGTCGACGATATCTCGTTCGACGTCGGCGCCGCAGAGCTCGTCGTGCTGCTCGGCCCGTCGGGATGCGGAAAGTCGACGCTGCTTCGCACCGTCAACCGCCTCGTGCCGCTCGAGTCCGGCAAGGTCGTCGTCGACGGAACCGACGTCGCCGAGCTCGATGCCGTCGAACTGCGGCGCGGCATCGGTTACGTGATTCAGGCGATCGGACTCTTCTCTCACATGACCGTCGCGCAGAACGTCGCCGTCGTGCCGTCGCTGCTCGGATGGAGCCGCGCCGACATCGACCAACGCGTCGACGAGCTGCTGCGAATGGTCGGCCTGGATCCGTCGCTCTATCGCACGCGCTATCCCAGCCGGCTCTCCGGCGGCGAGGCGCAGCGCATCGGCGTGGCGCGAGCGATCGCGGCGCGGCCGCGTGCGCTGTTGATGGACGAGCCGTTTGGCGCGGTCGACGCGGTCGTGCGCGCTACGCTGCAGCGCGAACTCGTCCGGATCGTACGCGAGCTGAAAACGACGACGATCTTCGTCACGCACGACGTCGACGAAGCCTTCCGTCTCGCCGACCGCGTGGTAGTGATGCGTGCCGGTTGCGTCGAGCAGGTCGCCGCACCCGAAGGGCTCTTCGACAACCCGGCTACCGAGTACGTGCGCGACATAGTGCATGCCGGCGACGACGTCTACCGGCGCTACTACCTGCACGCGCGCGACCTGCTGCGGCAATCGTCGCCGTGAACTACTTCACCACGCATCCGATGCGCGTCGTCGCACTCACCGCGATTCACGTCGAAATCGTCGGCGTCGCGTTAATCGCCGCGCTGCTGCTGGCCGTGCCGATCGGCATTTTCGCCGCGCGCCGCGCCCGGGTCGAGCCATGGCTGATCGGAACGCTCGGCGCAATTTACACGATTCCGAGTTTGGCGCTGCTCGCGGTTTTGGTGCAGCTCTTGGGATTAGGCTTCGCGCCGATCTTCGTGGCACTGGTCGTCTACGCACAGTTCATGCTGGCGCGCAACGTCGTCGCGGCAATCCATGGCGTCGACCGCGCGCAGGTCGATGCGGCACGCGGACTGGGTATGTCGCCGTCACAGATTCTGATTCGCGTCGAGTTCCCGCAGGCGTTGCCGGTCCTCCTCGGTGGCGTGCGCATCGCGGCGATTGCCATGATCGCCATCGCCACGCTCGGCGGTTACGTCGGCGGCGGCGGCCTGGGCGTGCTGATCTTTAACGGCCTAACGCTGCATCAGCCGCAGATGATCGTGGCGGGGAGTGTAGCCGCGTCGGCGCTGGCCGTGGCGGTGGACGGATTGCTGCGCTTGGCGGAACGTATTAGCGGCGAACGAGGAGGTGCACGCTGAAGCGCCGGGCGCGGTCGTGCCAGGCCGCTTCGGAACGGAAGCCGGCACCTTCGCCGAGCCGCACGATGTCGGCATCGTCGAACTTATAGGCCGACTCCGTATGAAGCCGTTCGCCGGCGCTGAAGGTGACGCGAACGTCGGCGGCACGCAGCGATGCGGCGATTTCCTGACGCGCCTCTAAGAACGAATCGACCGCGCCGCGGACTTCGTCGTACTGGGCGACGTGAACGAACTGCCGCGGATCGAAATCGGCGTCGAGCTCGCGGTTGATCCGCGCGATGAGGTTGCGATCGAATGCCGCCGTTACGCCTGCAGGATCGTCGTAAGCCAGCTCGAGCGTCGCCCGATCCTTCTTCAAATCGGCTCCGAGCAAGAGTCCGTCTCCGGGCCGCAGCGCGCCGCCGAGCAATCCGAGCAGCGCGTTCGCGGCATCGGGCTCGTAGTTTCCGATATTCGAGCCCATCAGCATCGCCAGCATCTTGCGCTCCGAACGCACCCGAACCGTCTCCAAGACGTCGAAGTAATCGCCCGCGTAGGCGCGCACCCACAGCGTCGGAAACGCTTCGACCAAGGCCATCGACGACGCGCGGATCGCTTCGGTCGAAATATCGATCGGGCTGTAGCGTAAATCGTCTTGCACGCGCAGCGCCTCGCCGATCAGCAACCGCGTTTTGATGGCGCTTCCGCTGCCGAGCTCGAGAAAATCGACCGGGGCATCGAGCAAGCGAACCATCTGCCAGCCCCACTCCGAAAGAATCTCGGTCTCGGCCCGCGTCAGATAGTATTCGGGCAAACACGTGATTGCGTCGAACAGCGCCGACCCCACGGCATCGTAGAGATACTTCGAGGAGAGGCGCTTCGGCTTGGACTGCAGCCCTTTGGCGACGTCCTGGGCGAACGAGGGCACCCCGCGGCGGCGGGGCACGGTCACGAGTTCGAAGCGGTCGGAGAGCGCGGTAATAGTCGTCACTTGTGCCTCAAAACCCCCTATAAAGCGCCCAGGACAGGAAGGTTGCAGCTACGGTTCGATGAGCCTGACTTTGAGCCTTGAGTTCCGGAAACCGTAGAGGGCGTAGATGACTATTCCCACTATGAACCAAATTCCATAGCGAATCCAAGTCGCGACCTGCAGCCCCGTGATGAGATAGAGGCACGTCGCCGCCCCGACGACGGAAAATACGGGCAGCAGAGGGGCCCGGAAAGGGCGGGGCGCCGTTGGGTTCACGATCCGCAAGACCAGCACGCCGGCACAGACGATGGCAAAAGCCGCGAGAGTACCGATATTGACGAGCGTCAGCAGCTCGGTGAGCGGAAAGACCGCTGCGAAGATCGCGACGATGATGCCCGTAACGACCGTCATGCGCGCGGGGGTACGGAAGACCCGATGGATCCGTGCGACGCCCGGCGGCAGCATCCGGTCGCGCGCCATCACGTAAAAGATGCGCACCTGACCGAGCAGCGACGTCAACATGACGGTCGTATTTCCCGCCAGACCGCCGATTGCGACGATCCAGTAGAGCGCGTGATTTTTGGTCACCGCACTCAGCGCATCGAGCATCGCGGCGCCGTCGGAGAGCCGGTCGAAGCGCAGGACGCCGACCGTGCAGAGCGTCAGCCCAACGTAGAGTATTCCGCCGAGCGCCAGCGCCAAGATGATGCCGATCGGCACGTCCCGCTCGGGGCGCTTTGCTTCCTCAGACGCAACGGTAACCGTATCGAATCCGATGTACGCAAAAAATACGAGCGCCGTGCTCGCTAGAACGCCATGGTAACCAAACGGTGCGAACGGGTGCAAGTTCGACGGCGCAATGGCGTGCGCGACCGCGACGATGAATACGATCATCGCGACGATCTGCAGGACCACCAGCGCGCCGTTTACGCTCGCCGATTCGCGAATGCCCACGGCAACGAGCAGCGTCACCACGAGCGTTACGACCGCGGCAGCCAGATCGATCTGCGGATGCAGCGCGTGAACGTTGGCCGTTTGCGCCCACGCCGGCAAGACGAATCCGACGTTACCGATGAGGTGCTGAAAGTAATCGGAAAGCGACGACGCCGTCGGCGCGAGCGAAAGCCCGTACTCGAGAATTAGGTCCCAGCCGATGATCCAGGCCACGAGCTCGCCGAGCGTCGCGTAGGCGTAGGTATAGGCGCTTCCGGCCACCGGCACCATCGAGGCGAACTCGGCATAACACAACGCGACGCAGAGACTCACCAGCCCCGACAGCGCGTAGGCCAAAATGACGCTCGGCCCGGCGGCGTGGGCGCCCGCGCCGATCGTCGGGAAGATGCCGCCGAGCATCGTCCCCAGGCCGATTGCGGTGAGCGCCGGCCAGCCCAGCACGCGACGCAGCGTCGGGCCCGTCGCGCCCGCCGGCGTCCAGCCTAACGGCTGGCAGGCGAGTAGCTGCCTTATTACTCGGCGGGGCAAGCGGTTAGGGTTTGGTGCAAACTTCGCGCAGCGCCGCTTGCGCGGCGGCATTCGGCGCCGCGCCCAGCGGGCGGACGTACATCGCGAAGTAACTGTTGCCGCCGGCGTTGGTGCCGACCATCTCGACGGATTCGTCGCCGCCGCGCGACGACGAGCCGCGAGCACGCACGTAGGTGGCCTGCTGGTTCTTGCAGATCGTTATCGTCCGCTGGTCTTCGACCGAGACGTCGTTGAGCGACTTCTTGACGGCATCGCTATGAAAGAAATCCTGAGTTCCGATCGGCCGCGGCGACTTGAAGAGCATCAGCACTTCGCGATCGTTCGACGGCGGACGCCAGAACTGCATGAACCCCATGATGCCGGGCGAGGAGCGCCAGCCAGGCGGCGCTTTAAACGTAAGCCCGTCGGCCGGGCTCGCGGTGAAGGAACATCCCGCCGCGATAACGGCAAGGAGCGCGGCGATCGAAATGCGTGCGGCTAATCCGATGACGACGACCCTCCTAACGAACGGAACGCTTCCACGCTGCGGAAGAAACTCCGCCGAAGCGCTCGTAGGAGACGATGCGGGCCCAGCGATCGTAGACGAGGGCGACGTATTCGCGCGTCTCGGGATACGGCGGCACGCCGCGGTAGCGAGCCACCGCCAGCGGTCCGGCATTGTACGCCGCCAGCGCTGACGCATACGGGTCGGCATAACGTCCGCGATAGGCCGCCACATAATCGCCAAGGAGCGCCGCTGCGCCGTCGATGGCTTCGAACGGGTCGTGCGGATCGATGCCGATGCCGGCCGCGGTCTCGGGCATGAACTGCGCGATGCCGATCGCCCCGGCGGACGAAAACGCACGCGGATCGTACGCTGATTCTTGTAAGAGCGTCGCGCCTAAGAACTCCGGCGGCAGGCAACGCTCGCCGGCCGCCCGCGACGTGCTCGCAGCAAAGAGTAAAGCGGCCGCTTGCGCGAGGCGCGGATTGGTGCGCAGAATGGCGCGCGCGACGGCGAGTTCCGGTTGCGCGACCGGCGGTCCGTCGCGAATTAAGACTGCACCCTTGATGGCATCGACGCCCGCGGGCGAGGGCCAGCTTAAAGCGATATTAAGGGCGCGCTCGAGGTTCACGGGCGATTTCACGCGTGCGTTTCTATGGTATATGCTATTTACGGTGCATCCGTTTAGCGAGATCAAAGCAACCGCGAACCAGATCTTATGACCTTGCAGCACGCCGCGTAGGGAGACGCCTCGCATGTTCTTCTTCTTGGCCCTCGCGTTCACGCTCGTCGCCGGAGACTTCGCCTCGACGTTCTTCTATCACGTTCCTCAGCATCTTTGGTTCACGCTGCACTTGCGCACCCACCACGATCGGCGCCGGTCCTATTTCGATCACGCCGTACTGTCGACCAATCCGGCCGTCTTGCTCGACGGCTTTCTAGGTGCCGTCCCGTACCTGATCGTCGCGGCGGTCCTCTGCCGACTCTCGTGGCCCGGCGCACTGGCAGGCTTGGCGCTGGGTCAGCTCCACGTCTGGTGGCGCCACACCACCGATCTCGGCTGGCGCACGCCAAGCCCTCTGCGAGCGGTCCTGCGCCCCCTCGGAATCGTGCTTCCCGAGGACCACGACGGCCATCACCGAAACCCTGATATCGAGTTCGGCGACATTTTTCGCTTCTACGATGCGCCGGCTCGAGCGCTGTTAGCTTGGTTTGGTCCAACGAGCCGACGAGCGCGCAACGCCGGCCGGCGAAGCCCGAGGAGGGTGCCGGCCAGAGCCTGATTCGGGAGGCCCCTTGACCAAGCGAGCGCTTCTGTTGATCTCCGACACTGGCGGTGGGCACCGCAGTGCGGCCAACGCAATTGCCTCCGCTTTGGAAGAGATCAAGTCGCCGGACACCTTCGAAACGCGCATCGAGGACGTCGCCGCCCACTGCGCCTTCCCACTCACTCAGCTCGGTCTGGGCTACAGTATGGCCCTACGCTACGCGCCCCCGGTCTACGGCGCGCTCTATTACGCCACCAACGGGCGGCGCCGCTACCGGGCCCTGGTCAAGTTCTGCGAGCCCCTCTACCGCGAGCGCCTCCGCGACCTCTTTATCGGATATCGGCCCGACGTCATCGTCTCGGTCCATCCTCTACTCAATCACGCGGCGCTGCGCGCCCGCGACGACGCGCACATGGAGCACGTTCCGGTGGTCACCGTCATCACCGACCTCGGCAAGGTGCACGAATCCTGGCTGGTCCGCGACGCCGACGCGGTAGTCGTCCCGGCTCGCGAGGTCTATCAGCGCGCCCTCTCGCGCGGCGTGCCGCCCGCGCGGCTGCGCCTGCTTGGCCACCCGATCCATCCGAAGTTCGACGACGTCACGGGGAGCAAAGCGGCCCTGCGCGCGCAGCTCGGCCTGCCCGCCGAAACGCCCATCGTCATGCTGATGGCCGGCGGTGAGGGCGGGGGAAAGCTGCTCTCGACTGCGCTTGCCTTGGCGCGCGCCAAGCTTCCGATCGAGATGGTCGTGGTCTGCGGCCGCAACGAACCACTGGAGCAGAAGCTGACCGAGCTCTCGGCATCGCTGCCGACGCGGATGCACGTTCTCGGATTCACCGACAAGATTCCCGAGTATTTTCGCGCCGTGGATCTGCTGGTCACCAAGGCCGGCCCCGGAACGCTGGCCGAAGCCAACGCCGCGCAGCTGCCGGTCATCGTTTACGACTACGTTCCCGGTCAAGAACGCGGCAACGTCGACTTCGTCCGCCACAACGGTCTCGGCATAATCGCGCTGCGCGGAGCCGCCGGCGTCGTTTCGGCAGTGCGAACTCTCATTTATGCGCCCGATCGTCTGGCGGCAATCCGCCTTCAGCAAGAGATCGTCGCGCCGCGCCGCAGCTCGCGCCGCATTGCCGCTCTGATCTCGCGCATTACGGACGACGGAACGATTCTGGCGCACGACGAGTTCTCGCTGCGCGCGCTGCGTACCGCAACCGCGGTTTGAGTAAGCCGCCGGCTGCAATTAAGTGAATCGCTCCATGTCGTTACGGCATGGAGCGATTCTTCCCAGGCGCTCTCCGGGAGGGAGTCTACTGTTCGAGCACCTGGACGTTTGCGTCGTTGTCGTCGTTGAAGTATATCTTGGTATCCGATAGACTGGTGCCGGTTGCCACGATGCCGAAGATCGATCCCGCCGGCCCCGTGTCGACGTTGCGAACGTCGAGCACTTTTCCGGCGGCGGAGATCTCGACCATCAGGTTCTGACCGTCGGGATCGAGCGTATTGCCGACGACGAGGTTGCCGTTGGGCAGCAGCGCCGTGCTGATCGGCCCGTTGAGCGGGTTACCCGAGTACACGATCCGCGCATCCTTGGCAGACGGGCCGGTGAACTTCATGCCGTTGCTCTGTGCGGTGATGCCGCCGTCTGGGATGCTGGTAACGTTCTTGAAGGCGACGACCGTGTCGTTCTTACCGTCGGCAAAATAGAGCGTGTCGACGCTCGGATCGTAGGCGAGGCCCGACGGCGCCAGTGCGGTGCCGGGCTTGCCGTGGTTGACCGGGAAACCTTTACCGATCACGTCGTAGGTGAACTTCGAGCCGAGGTTGATGCGCACGACCGTTCCGGTTCCGGCATTCGTCGCATAGAAGGCCGGCGAACCGGACGTCGGCTGCGCGAAGACCTGTCCCCACGGCTGCTTAAACGGTTTTCCTTTGATGTTCTCGATCAAGCCGCCGGAAGCGTCGAGGACGGGATTGTCGTTAGCGACCATCGAGGCCGCCCAGATCGTGTCGTCGGGGCCGAGCGCCAACGCGTCGCAGCCTTTGAGCGTCGCATCGGAGGAAACGTGCGTCGGGTTGGAACCCGGCGCGGGATGCAGGGCGACAATGGATTTACCGGTTCCTTGCACGTTGGACTTCGCGTTGAAGTTGCAAACGACGAGGTCACCTGCGGTAAACGCACCGTCGGTGCTCGGCGCGACGGTCAAACCGTAGGGATTTTGCGCGCCGTTCATCGGATCGATCGTCGAGCCGATCACGACTTGCTTCTTGAGTTTTTTCAGGAAGGACACGTCGGGCGACACGACGCCGCCGAGCGTTTTCATTTGCGCAATTGCCGATTGCGAACCGGACGACGGCACGTTCGACCCGCCGCTGCATCCGCTCGCAATCAGGGCCACCGCCACCATCCCGGTGGCCGATTGCGCGATTTTCGTTTGAATAGTGAACATCGAAGCTCCCCAAAATAAAATGAGTCCGGGTTGCGGTCATGGTGCCGCCTCCGGATGAAGAAACTCTGAATTAAGAAAGTCTGAAGGCGAGCGCTTATTGCGCGGTCGTACCGTTCCAGATGATGGCGCCGGGAAGAACTTCGGGGCGGCGCGGCGTCTGATAGAAATCGAAGTCGGCGCGTAAATTGCCGAGCGCCGGCACGGTCTCGCGGACCGTCGGACGGCGGTCGGGCCGTCCATCGGTTCTCGGGTCGATGCGCCGCGAACCGAGAAAGTCGTCTTCGATGAACTTAACGTAAGCGTCGTGGCTGAGCGTTTGGTGATCGATATAGCCGCGTCGAGCGTACGGGCTAATCACGATCCCCGGAACGCGCAAGCCATATCCATTTTCGTCGACGCGCGGCGGCACGACGTGGTCGTAGAATCCGCCCCAGTCGTCCCAAGTCAAGAAGATCGCGGTGCTGCTCCACTGCGGACCGCGCATAACGGCGTTGACCAAGCCGGTAACGTAGGCTTGTCCGCGGGTTACCAGCCCCGGCGGGTGCTCGCTATACGGACCGGCCGGACAGATCCACGCGACGCTGGGCAGCGTGCCGGCGGCGGCTGCTTTGTAGAAATCGCGAAGGTCGCGGATGTTGCCGAGCTCGTTATCGCGCTTGACCGTGTCGAAGAACGGCAGCGGATTCCATATGCCCGGCGTCTTGGCTTTTTGCTGGACCGGGCCGCAATCGTCGCGATCGTTGGCACAATCAGGTTCGGTCCCGGCCATCACGTAGTAGGCCCAGCTCACGTGCTGCGCGTGCAGTAAATAGGTCAAATCGGTCCAGCCATAATCGGGGCGTCCCGTTCCGGGCGCTTGGAAACGCGGACTGCTGGAGCGGAAATCGGGTGGATAGTCGGGCGACTGCAGCTCGTTCTCGCAGCTCATCGGGTCGCCGACGCGCTTGCACCAGGCGGACCACTCCGAAACCATGAAGAGGTGCTGCGGCAAACTCCACGACGCGTTGGGCTCGAACATGCGATCTTGCAGCACGAAGTCGCGCGCGTATCGCCAGTAGTTGGCGAGATCGCGTCCGTCGTGGTATCCCATGACCTCGGTGCCGCCCCCGCAACTCGGCGCGTTGACGTTGCGGCAGCGGCGCCGGCCACGCTCGGCGACGCTGATGAATCCGTCCATCTTGCCGCCGTCAATGGCAGCGACGGCCGCCTCGGCGCTATGCGGGCCGCCGCGATTGCGGTCGTTGGAATCGTAGTAGGGGCGCACGCAGTTGTTCGCGCTCGGATCGGGCACGCAGACGGCCGGCACGCCGTTGCGCATCGGTATGCCGTCGGCGCCGGGAAACGTGCCGAAATAAGTATCGAACGACCGGTTCTCCTGCATGATGATGATGACGTGGCGGATCTTATGAATCGGGTCGGACGACTGCGACTGCGCCGGCGTCGCCGCCAGCGTTAAAAAGGCCGCCGCAATCAGCGTCCTAACGCGCACCGGTCGCCGCCGCCAATCCGCCGCGGAAGGCCATCGTCGCCGCGCCGACCTGTCCGGCGTCGTTCCCCAGCGCCGCCACCACGATCTCGGTCGTACCCTTGGGAACCATCGTCGTAAGCTCGTCCACGCGCGGCCGCAGGCCATCGAGCATAAAACTCTCGGCGGACGAGACGCCGCCGCCAAGGGCGATCATTCGCGGATTGGTAAAGGCGATGATATTGGCCAACCCAATCGAGAGGTCGCCGATAAAGTTCTTCCACGCGGCAAGTGCGTGCCGGTCGCCCGCCTGCGCCGCCTTGCGAATCTTTTTCGAGCTGAGCTTGTCGCGAGCCACGTCGAGCAGCGAGCTGCGCGGGAAAGAGGGTTCGACCGCGAAGGCGTGGCGGATCAGCCCCGTACCCGAAGCCTGGGCCTCGAAGCATCCGATCTTTCCGCAGGTGCAAATGAAACCGTCGGTCGGTCGAATTTGGTGGTGCCCGATCTCGCCGGCGCCCCAGCGGTTGCCGAGGAGCAACTCGCCGTTAGCGACGATGCCGCCGCCGATTCCCGTGCCGAGCGTGAGCAGCACGAAGTCTTTCGTGTTCCTGCCCATGCCGAAGCTGTACTCACCCAGCGTCGCGCAGCGCGCGTCGTTGGCGACGAAGACCGGCACGGAGAACTTCTTACGCAGGGCCTCCCCCAGCGGCGCGTTCTGCCAGCCGAAGTTCGGGCTGTATAGGACGGCGCCGCTAGAAGCGTCGATGTTGCCGGGCGAACCGATGCCGATGCCGACGACGTTGCCGGCGTCGCGCAGCGCGAGACCCACTTGCGCGTCGATCGCAGCGATTACGGCCTCAAAACGCAAGTCTTCCAGGTCCTGCTCGTGCTGCCGGTGGATCGCGCCGTCCTCCGTGATGACCGCCGCGGTAACGTGAGAGCCGCCGAGATCGACGCCGATGGCCGTTTGCATGGCCGCCTTCTTTTGCTCTCTGCACAGGCGGTACCCGCAAGACGCGGAATCGAAGAGCCGTTATGGAGACCATCGACCTTACAAACCTTAAAAACTACGCGCGCCGGACGGGCCAGCCGACGCACCCCGAGCTGCTCGACGCACGCCCGCTCGAACACGTCAATAAGATCGAGATCGACGAAGAGCATATCACGATTACCTTCGACGAAAAGACGACGCGGTATTACAACGTCAACGAGATCAATCATCGCGAATGGGTCTACAAATATAACGACGACCCGGCGTTCGTCAGCGCGATTGGGCGCGTCATCGACATGGCGCGCAAGCATCTCAAAGATCTGCCCGAGAACGTCGCCTGCCCGCCGGGCTGCGCCGAATGCTGCAGCGGCTACGAGCCGTTCGTCAGCAAAGCCGACGTACAGCGCATCGCCGACCATCTCGGCATGAGCTACGATGAGACGCTGCGCCGCTACGTCGTCGAACGCCCTTCGGCCGACGGCTATCACGTCGGCTGGCTGCGCAAAGTCGGCGACGAGCTCGCCGATCAATGCATCTTCCTTATGGGATCGCGCAGCGGACGCCACTATTGCGGAATCTACGAAGGACGTCCGCACGACTGCCGCGACTTCACGCCCATAGGGTGCGTCGACGTCGATGTCGAGTTGCCGCGAAACGTGTCGTGGAAAGTCGGTCCGGCGTTTCAGCCCAAGCGCCGGAAGGGTCGCAACGGCAAGAGACTTACCTAATGCCGTGTTTGGCACGGCTCGTACGCCTCGCGACTCGGACGCTCGTCGCGGTTGCGGCGTCGATCGCGTCGACCGCCGCCGTCGGTGCGCAGACGGTGGAGCCGTCGTCGTATTCGGCGTTGCACTGGAGGTTTGTGGGGCCGTTGCGGGGCGGACGGACGGTCGCGCTGTCGGGTGTGGCGGGGCGGCCGAATTTGTTTTATATCGGGGCCGTCAATGGCGGGATTTGGAAGACCGAAGATGCCGGACGCACCTGGGTGCCGATCTTCGACGGGCAGCCGACGGGTTCGATCGGCGCGCTCGCCGTAGCGCCGAGCGATCCGCGGATTATTTATGCCGGCAGCGGCGAGGGATTGCAGCGCCCCGATCTCGCCGTCGGCGACGGCGTCTATAAGTCAACTGACGGCGGCAAGACGTGGACGCATCTCGGTCTGCGCGACGGGCAGCAGATCGCGGGGATGGCCGTCGATCCGAATGATGCGCAGCATCTTTTCGTTGCCGTGCTGGGCCACCCGTACGGACCGAACCCCGAACGCGGCATCTATCGCTCGCTCGACGGCGGCGCGACGTTCCAGCGGGTGCTCTTCGCCAGCGACGACGTCGGCGGGTTTGCGGTTGCGATCGACCCGCACGATCCGGCAACGGTCTATGCGACGCTGTGGGCGGCGCGGCAAGCACCGTGGGAAATCGGCAGCTCGTTCGAGATGCCGGGCAGCGGTGTCTTCAAATCGACCGACGGCGGAACGACGTGGAAGGCGTTGACCGACGGGCTGCCGCCGCGCATCGGCCGCGCCGAAGTCGCCGTCGCGCCGAGCAACTCTCAGATCGTCTATGCCTACGCCGACGTCGCCGCGAAAGGTCAGGACGCCGGTGCGCTCTATCGCAGCGACGACGCCGGCGCGCATTTTCGCAAGGTCAACGACGCTGACGAAATTGCGGAACGCGGCGACGATCTCGTCTCGCTGGGGGTCGATCCGCGCGATCCACGGACCGTCTATCTAACCAACACGTCCACGTACCGGTCGACCGACGGCGGCGCCACCATGGTGCCGATCAAAGGTGCGCCGGGCGGCGACGACTACCACAACGTTTGGATCAATCCCAACGATCCGCGAATCATCGCTTTAGCTAGCGACCAAGGCGCGACGATATCCGTCGACGGCGGAGCAACGTGGAGCTCGTGGTACAACCAGCCGACGGCGCAGATGTTCCACGTCAACGCCGACGACCGCTTCCCGTATTGGGTTTGCGGCGGGCAACAGGAGAGCGGCTCGGCCTGCGTGGCGAGCCGCGGCAACTGGGGCGCGATCACCGAACGCGACTGGCACACCGCGGGCGCGGAGGAGTACGGTTACGTCGTTCCCGATCCGCTTCACCCCGGACTCTTCTACGGTGGTAAAGTTCAGAAATTCACCGAGCTTACCGGTCAACAGCAAGAGGTTTCGCCGATCGCGCTGCCGTCGAAGCAATATCGAACGGTTCGGACCGAGCCGCTCGCCTTCGATCACTTCGACCGCAAGCGGCTCTATTTCGGATCGAACGTCGTCTTCGCCACCGAGAACGGCGGTCAGAGCTGGCGGGCCATCAGCCCCGACCTGACGCGCTCGCATCCCGGCGTGCCGGCAGTCCTTGGAAACTTCGAAAACGACGACCCGGCGAAGGGCACGCATCGCGGCGTCGTCTACGCGCTGGCACCCTCCTACGTTCGCTCCGGAACGATCTGGGCGGGAACCGACGACGGTCGAGTCTGGATCGCGCGAAACGCAACGAGCATCGCGAGCGTGGCCAAGTGGCAGAACGTCACCCCGCCGGAACTGACGCCGTGGAGCAAGATCGCGCAGATCGATGCGTCGCGCCAAGACGACAACACCGCGTTCGTCGCCGTAACGCGGTTTCGCCTCGACGATCTCCGGCCGTACGTATACATAACGCGCGACGGCGGGGAGCATTGGACGTTCGCCGTTCGCGGACTGCCCGACGCGCCGGTCAACGCGGTGCGCCAGGATCCTCTCGAACCGCGCCTTCTCTACGCGGCGACGGAGAACGGCGTTTACGTTTCGTTCGACTTCGGCGCGAACTGGCAATCGCTGCAGCTCGACCTGCCGCGCACCTCGGTGCGAGATCTCATCGTCCATCAGAACGACGTCGTCGTCGCGACGCACGGGCGCGGCTTCTGGATTCTCGACGACGTCGAACCTCTGCGCGAACTGGCGCGCGGTAACGCCGGCGGCGTGCACCTCTTTACCCCCGAGACGGCCTATCGCGTGCGCCGCAGCACCAACACCGATACGCCGCTGCCGCCCGAAGAGCCGCGCGGCGAGAATCCGCCCGACGGCGCGATCGTCGACTATCTTTTGGCTTCGCCCGCTCAACACGTCGAGATTTCGATCCTGGACGCCGCCGGCCGCGAGGTGCGTCGCTTTTCGAGCGGCGACGCCGTGCCGGCGCCGATTCCAAATCTCGACAAGCCGGCGTACTGGGAAAGGCCTTTCCGGCGGCCGGGGACCGCGGCGGGCATGCACCGTTTCGTTTGGGATCTTCGCGAGCCGCCTCCGCGCGCGTTCGAGCAGGCCTTACCGATTTCGGCTAACCCGCACGACACGCCGCGCGTACCGGAGGGTCCGTTAGTCGTTCCCGGGCGTTATACGGTCCGGTTGACGGTGGACGGCCGTACTAGGACACAGGACCTGACCGTCGTCATGGATCCGCGCGTCACCATTTCGGCCGCGGCGCTGGCCGAGCAGTTCGCGCTCGCGCAGCGTCTCGCATCGCTGATGAATCGCAGTTATGCCGCGGGCTTCAGGCCGCTCAACGCCTCGGCGGCCGCGTTGCTGGACGATATCGAGGGCGCCGACGCCCCGGCGACGCAGCAGGCGACTCGAGCGGTAGGCACGCTCGAGTCGCACTTCGAAACACTGCGTTCCGGAAAGGAACCATAATGAAAATCGCCAGTGCACTTCTCAGCTTGCTCGCCGTAGTCAGCTTTGCCGGAACGACGGCAATCGGCGCCACGCCATCGCCCGAGCTCACCGTTCCGCTGCACGCTCAAAACGGGTCGGGCGAGGATGGAACCGCCACCCTGTCGCAGGAAGGCGGCGACGTAAAGGTCGTCATCTCGCTGAAGGGCGCGCCCTCAACCGAGCAGCCGGCGCACATTCACGACGGCACGTGTTCGGACCTCAAGGGGATCGCCTATCCGCTAACCAGCGTTACGTCAGGATCGTCGACGACGATGATCAAGAGCGCGAGCCTCGCAAAATGGCTCAAAGGCGCCTTCGCGATCAACGTTCACGAGAGTGCGTCGAACCTAGGCAAATATGTCTCGTGCGGCGACATCACCGCGCCGAGCTCGATGTAGACTTAGCGAAGCAGGTCGGCGTAGCGCGCCGGGTCGATATTTCCGCCGCTCACGATAATCCCGACGCGCTTTCCGGCAATCTCGGGAATGCGGCGCTGCAGCAGCGCCGCGAGCGCGGCCGCGCCGCTCGGCTCGATCACGAGCTTCATGCGTTCGAAGGCAAAGCGCATGGCGTCGCGCAACTCGTCGTCGCTCACCGTAACGACACCGCTGACGTGCTCGCGTGCTACCGCAAAGGTAAGCTCGCCGGGCGCGGTCGTCTGCAGACCGTCGGCGATGGTCTTGGGCACGCCGATCGTAACGCGCTCGCCTTTTTTTAGCGACCGGACGAAATCGTCGCCGGCTTGCGGCTCCACGCCGTAAATCGCGATCGAGGGATCGAGTCCGTGCGCGGCGATCGCCGTGCCGCAGATCAATCCGCCGCCGCCCACCGGCGACACGATCGCATCGAGCGGGCCGGCATCTTCCAGCATCTCGAGCGCGACCGTGCCGGCGCCGGCAACGATGCGCGGGTCGTCGAAAGGTGGAACCAGCGTCGCGTCGCGCTCGAGTGCGACGGCTTGCGCGATCGACTCGCGATGCGAGCGTTCGCGCTCGTAGTGAACGATCTCCGCGCCGTACTCGCGCGTCGCCGCGACCTTAACCGCGGGTGCGTCGAGCGGCATGACGATCGTGGCGGGAATGCCCAGCAGTCGTGCCGCCAGAGCGACGCCTTGAGCGTGGTTGCCGCTGGAGAATGCGACGACGCCGCGCCGTCGCTCCGGTTCGGGCAGCGAAACGAGGAAATTGTAGGCGCCGCGAAACTTGAAGGCCCCCATTCGCTGGAGGTTCTCGCATTTGACGACCGCCGCCACCCCGCCGCGCGCGTCGAGCGTCCGCGAGCGCATGACCGGCGTGCGATGCGCGACGCCCTCCAGACGCTTTGCCGCTGCGCGGACGTCGGCCAGCGTCGGGTGCGTCAAGCTACTCCGGTGCCATGTGGAAGTTCCAGTCCACGACCCTACCGTGCTCGTCGAAACGCATGCGCTCGACGTAGGCGTGCTTTTGGAACTTGACGTTGAAGCAGTGCCACCCGGGCGCGCAGCCTTCGGTGGTCTCCTTGACCGAGATCAGCTTGCCCTGAGCGTTGAGCTCGTCCGACCACTGGGCCACCTTGACGCGCGTGATCGAGATGCCTTTGGCAACGTCGCCTTCTACCGGCTTGAGGTCGTTGTCGATTACCGCTCGCGTAATGCGATCGGCCTCGCGTTCGTCGTGGTTTTCGAAGCAGCCGGCGCAGAGCGCCAGCGCGGCGACGAGCAGGATTTTCGTGCTGCAATTCACGATGCCAGCGCCTCGTCATCTTCGCGAACCGCAAACGGCACGAAGCGAAGTTGCGGATTCCACTCTTCGGCCAGCCGGACGCTCCACTCGCTCTCGAAGAGCGCGGTGGGCCGTCCCGACCAGTCCTCGACCAGCTTAGCGTTCGACGGCAGCTGCGCGCGCGCTACGCCATCGCGATCGCCTTCGACGTGGCGAGCGAGCGCGTACGGCAGCGTGTGAAGAACGGTCTTTACATTATATTCCGACTCGAGACGATATTTCGCGACTTCGAACTGCAGCTCGCCGACGGCTCCCAGGATCGGTTCGGTTCGCGGCATACCCCATGGATAGAAGACTTGCACGGCTCCCTCTTCGCGCAGCTGCGCGATTCCTTTACCGAACGACTTGTAACCCGAAACGTCGATACTCCGCACCGATGCGAAATGTTCCGGAGCAAAGGCGGGAATAGGGGGGAAGCTGACGGGCCGTCCTTCGTACAGCGTGTCGCCGATGGCGAACGCGCCGGGGTTGGCTAGCCCGACGACGTCGCCGGCGTAGGCGAAGTCGAGCGATTCGCGGTCGTCGGCAAAGAGCCGCATGGCGCGCGAGAGCCGTACGTCGGAACCGGTGCGAGCGTTACGCACCGTCATGTCGCGGGAGAACTCGCCGGAACAGACCCGCACGAAGGCGACGCGATCGCGATGACGCGGATCCATGTTGGCCTGAATCTTGAAGACGAAACCACTAAAGGCTTCATCACCGGGTTCGACGCCGGCGCGCCGCGACGGCGGCGGCGCCATCTCGACGAACTCGTCCAAGAAGAGCTGCACGCCGAAGTTGGTAACGGCGCTGCCGAAGAAGACCGGCGAGACCTTGCCTTGCAGCATAGACGCACGGTCGAAACGCTCCCCCGCTCCATCGAGAAGCTCGATGCCCTCGCGGAACTGATCGTAGACCGGCTCGCTGACGAGGGCGCGCAGCTGCGGGTCGGACGGGTCGGAAACGGACACCGTCGCCCGCGTCGCGCCGTGTGCGGCGCGCTCGAAGCGATGTACCGTTCGGCTTTGGCGATCGTAGACGCCGCGGAACTCGTCGCCGCTGCCCAGCGGCCAGTTCATCGGAAAGGCGCCGATGCCGAGAACGCTCTCCAGTTCGTCGAGCAGCTCGAGCGGGTCGCGGCTCGGCCGGTCCATCTTGTTCACGAACGTGAAGAGCGGAATGCCGCGCTCGCGACAAATGGCGAACAGCTTTTTCGTCTGCGGTTCTACGCCTTTGGCTGCGTCGATCAGCATTACCGCGCTGTCGGCGGCGAGCAGCGTGCGATACGTATCTTCACCGAAGTCTTGGTGGCCCGGCGTATCGAGCAAGTTGATCGTATGATCGCGATAGGGAAACTGCAGCACCGTCGTGGTTATGGAAATGCCGCGCTCGCGCTCCAGCGCCATCCAGTCGCTGGTCGCCTGTCGCTGACGTTTGCGTGCCGAGACCTGCCCGGCGACGTGGATCGCCCCGCCGTAAAGCAGCAACTTTTCGGTCAGCGTCGTCTTGCCGGCGTCTGGATGCGAGATAATCGCGAAGGTCCGGCGCTTTCGTATCTCTTCTTGTATCGTCACGTTTTTTCTATCGAGCGGTCGCGGGCTCGTAGACCCGCAGTTCCGCACTCTCCTGGTCGTCGCGCATCAACACGATGGAATCGGCCGTCCGGTAGAATCGCACGCGCGGCGGAATCCGCAGCCGGTCTTGCCCCCGGCTCACGTACGCTTGGTCTCCGACGATCCGTATGGTGCAATCACCATACACCAAGCTTGCCGGCGGCACAATCGGCACCGCCCCCTTGGGCAGGCGCGCCAGCACGTAATGCACCGGACCCCGCGACTCCGACGTTTGCGTCAGGCACTCCGGAAGCGCCGAGAGCGCCCAGGGCGCGTCGCCTGCAAGCCCGGCCTCCTTCGCCCGCTCCGGCGCGTTCGACGGCCCCGGCTTCGGAGCGACCCGCGCGTACGCCGACGCAATCTTAATTCGGATTAGGTCGCGATTCACCCAGCCTGCGACGACGACGGCTACCGCGAGCACGATCGCCGTCGATATCAGCAGATACCTCAGCATCGAGCGCTTTACGAGCGAGGCGGCTCGATGCTCAGGCGTGCTGCTGCGATCGAGTAGTCGCCGGCGCCGTAGTAGATGTCGTAGGTGCGTTCGCCGAGGTCCTCGCGCGGATCGATTCCCGTCGGGAAGACGACGTTGTCGACGACGCCGCGGCGTTCGTAGGGCGTTTCCGGCGACATGACCGGTTCGGGCGAGCGGTAGAGAATGCGGTCGGGGCGCTCGAGGTCGTGGACGAGGATGCCCGCGCTATAGCGGAGCTTGGGTTTGCGAGCGCCTCCGTTATGAACGTCGACGCCGTGGAACATTGACATCCAGACGTCGCCGTCGTTCAGTTTCATACGGACGGGCGGCGTACCCGCACCAATTTTTATGGAACCCCACTCCGCGATTGGCCAGAGCACTTGGAGGCTTTCGGCGACCTGACAGAGCTTGCTGCGATCTTTGAGTACCGGCGCAAGCGGAACGTAGGCGATGCGGATAGACTCGCGATCTTCGAACGGCATGCGCTCGATCATCGGAATCGCTGCGTGTCCGTCGACGCTCGAGAGATGCAACATCGGCCGGTGGTAAAACGCCAAACACTTACGGCCCTTCGGCGAGATCACCGGCTCGGGAAAGAAGGCGGCATCCTTATCTTCGCCGGCGTTTGCGCCGCCTGGGAAGCGCACCAAACCCAAACGCTCCCAACGATAGGCGTCGGTTGAAATAGCGAGCGCGATGCGCGGGCCCTCGGGACCGTACGCGGTGTAGCTCATGACGTACGCTTCGATCGCCGCGACATAGGTGACGCGCGGATCTTCACATCCGTAACCCGGGCGCGGCCGCAGTTCGTACGGCATCGCGGGCTCGAGTGCAAACCCCAACCGGTCGAGGTTAAAGCGATCGCCGTCTAAGCTCGTCCGGACCGTGGCGACGCGCGAAATATTTTTTGCCGCAACGCAGCGCGGATAGAGCAGGAGCTCGCCGCCGGGCGCTCGCGCAGCGGCGGGATTCAGAATGCCGCCGCTCTGCTCGGGCGAACCATCGGGCTCCATCACCGGGCCCAGGCGCTGCAAGCGAACGTCGAGGTCGGCGATCGTCGGCATCTCTTGAGTCTGTCTGCGTGGCGAAATCAAGGGCTTGGTCTAGGGCAGATAGGTCGACGCAATCGGTTCGTTGCTGGGAGTGACGACCTCGACGCGGACTCCGCGCCGGTAGACGCTATTGGGAACGATCCACAACGTATACGTGCGATAAGGGGCCGACGGCTCGCCGCCGTCGGCCGGCTCTTGCTCGAAAGCTACGACGCGGACGCGTTGCGCGTCGGCGCGGATCGATTCGACGATTTGCTTGTACCCCGTCCGCTGGTGTGGACCCATCAATAACACAGCGCCAAACTCTCCCTTATAGTGAACCGGGGCATGGATTCCCAGCTTGCCCAGCGCCTCGGCATCCCGTACTATTAGGATTTGGTTCCCTCCCAACACGGTGGTTGTGCCCACGGACAGCGTCTTGACGCGGACTTCGCGACATCCGACCAGCAAGATGAGCCCCAGGGCTAGACCCGCCGGGGCCAACCAGCGCTTCACGGCCGACCGCTTCGCCCGTCCTACCCGACGGCCTCCCCCTCTTCAGAAAATTTTATCTCTCAATTGTCGTTGCCGCGCGGGTGCCTGCGGCGCTACGCTGGGAGCCTGATGAAACGGCTCCTGCGGCTGGCGTTGGCTGCCGACGCGATCGCATTGCTGACGGTCGTGTTGGGGAGCTGGACCCGCATCAACGGCGCCGGACTCACCTGCCCCGACTGGCCCCTCTGCCATGGCCGGCTAATTCCCAATCTGAGCGATGGAACGCTCTGGGAGTGGATGCATCGCTTGCTTGCGTCAGCGGTCGCGCCGCTCGTCATCTGGCTCGTAGTAGTCGCGTGGCGGGAGCGCCGCAGTTCGCCGTTCGTCACCCCGACGCTGAGCGTCATCGTGCTGCTCTTTTTCGTGCAGCTCGGACTCGGTGCGGAAACCGTTCGCCTCGCCAACACGCCGCTTTCCGTGGTACTGCATTGGGGAACGGCGATGGCTTTGATCGCGGCGCTCTCGGCGATGGCCGTTTTTGCCGCCGCGGAACAAACGCCGCACGACGCGCGCGCTGCGTCGCGGGCGCCGTCGGTACTCGCGATCGGACTTGCCGTTACCGCAGTTGCAACGTTCGTCACGATGTGCATCGGTGCGTACGTCAGCTCGAGCGGCGCCGGGCTGGCCTGTCTTTCGATTCCGGGATGTGCCGGGAACGTCGTCGTATTTACGCCCGGACAGTACGTTCAAATGCTACACCGCATCGCCGCTGCCATTACGCTGCTCTGCGCTGCCGGGGCTCTGGCTCTTTCCTGGTCGCTCCCCGCTTCGACGAGGGTGCGCATACCGGTGGCGGTCGGCTGCGCGCTCGTGACGCTGCAGATTCTGTTGGGATTGCTCAACGTGGCATTACGCCTTCCGACGGAGCTGCGCGAAGCGCACGCCGTCAATGCCGCTCTCGTCTTTCTGGCCTTCTTTGTCGCCGGCGCTTTTGCGGCGCTCGACGTCTCGCGCGGCGGCGCGGGCGCTTTGAGCCGTAGCGGTGCGCCGCACTAAGATGCTGGCGAGGGTCGGCGACTACTACGAACTTTCCAAGCCGCGCATTGCGGCGCTGTTGCTGATCACGACCGCGGCGGCGATGGTGATGGCCGCGCGCGGCGTACCGCCCGCCGCCCTGCTCTTCTGGACGTTGTTCGCCGGGGCGCTCGCATCGGCGTCGGCCGGCGCCTTCAACTGCGCCTGGGACGCCGACATCGACCGCATCATGAAGCGAACGCAGCAACGCCCGATTCCGCAGGGCCGAATTTCGGTGCGCAACGCGACGATCTACGCGTTTGCCACCGGCATAATCTCGTTTGCACTCTTCTACCTCTTCGTCGGGCCGCTAGCGGCGTGGCTCTCTCTCGCAGGCAACGTTTATTACGTCGTCGTCTACACGATGTGGCTCAAACGCGTGACGCCGCTCAACATCGTCGTGGGCGGTGCGGCCGGATCGGTTCCGCCACTGGTCGGGTGGGCGGCGGTTACCCACGCAATCGGTGGGCCGGCGCTGGGGCTCTTCGCCTTGATCTTCCTTTGGACGCCGCCGCACTTTTGGGCGCTCTCGCTGATCACCGAAACCGACTACGGCAAGGCCAAGATTCCGATGCTTCCCAACGTCTGCGGTACCGAACGCACCAAGCGCGAGATCGTCTATTACAGCTTGCTTCTCGTCGGAGCGTCGCTGGCGCTCTATCCGCTGCACGTCATGGGCGCGTTCTACTTTGCGGCAGCGGCCGTTCTCGGCGGCATCTTCCTGCTCGACGCGCTGCGCACGTGGCGCGAGCAGAGCGGGACGCTCCAGGCGCGCAAACTCTTTCGCTACTCGCTGCTCTATCTCGCGCTGATGTGCGCGGTCATGGTGATCGACCGGATCGTTTCGTGAACCGCCTCCTCTGGACGCTGGCGCTCGGAGTTTTCGCGGGTGCTCTGGATCTCGGAGTGCTCTCGCCGGCACTACCGGCCTTGGGCCGCGAATTCTCGGTAGCCACGGGCAATCTGGCGTGGGTCTTCACGCTTTACTTGCTGGTCACGGTGCTTTCGATTGCACTGGCCTCTACTGCGGCTGACCGTTACGGACGGCGCCCGGTATACGTTGCGTGCCTCGTACTCTTTGCCGTGGGCAGCATCGTTGCGATTACCGCCCCGAACTACGCCGTTTTCTTGGCGGCACGCGCGATTCAGGCGCTTGGAGCCGGCGGGATCTTTCCGGTCGCCACCGCCACCATCGGCGACGTCGTGCCCGTCGGGCGGCGCGGAGCGGCGCTGGGAATCGTCGCCGCCATGTGGGGGTTGGCCGCGGTTATCGGCCCCCTCTTCGGCGGCGTGATCACGCACTTTATTTCGTGGCGATGGATTTTTGCCGCCAACGTTCCGCTCGCAGCGATCGTTTTGGCGATGGCGCTCGTCGACGTTCCCGCGCAAGCGCCTCGCCGCCGGCCCCCGCTCGACGTTTTGGGGCTCGCGCTGCTCTGCGCCGGGCTCTTGGGCGTGATGGACGGTTTGATCGCCTCGCGACTGCTGATCGGCTTGCTCGGCGTCGGCATTCTCGTGGGATTCGTGTTATGGGAGAGCGACGCGCGCGCGCCGATCGTGCCGCTCGAACTGCTGCGTTCGCGACAGTTGGCAAAAACGTACTCGTTAGAGATTCTGATCGGAATTTTGGAAGGTTCGCTCTTCTTCATTCCGACCGTGCTGGTCGGTGCGTTGGGGCTCTCCTACTTTGCGGCAGGCGCCATCGCCGCTTTGGGCGCGCTGACGTTCGTCGTGGTGATCCCGATATCGGGAGCAGCGCTCGATCGAAGAGGGAGCCGCGACGTGCTCCTGGCCGGGACCGTGCTCACCGAAATCGGGCTGGCGATCTTCGCGCTGGGCTTTGGTTCGCTTTGGCTCGCGCTGCTTGCGATGATCGTAGCGGGCGCCGGATTCGGCGCGCTGCTTGGCGCGCCGACGCGCTACATCGTGACCAACGAAACGCCGCAGCCCGCCCGCGCGACGGCTGTCGGCTTCTTGAGCCAAGCGCTGATCGTCGGGCAGATCCTCGGAAGTTCGCTAGCCGGATTTTTCTTTACCGCGCAAAACGACGTCGTCGGATACCGAAATGCATATCTCGCATTCTGTGCCGTTGCCTTTGTGGCGCTCGTGCTGGCGTCGACGCTGAAGTCGCAGCGCGACGAGCGTACGCACCCTATCGAAGAAGCGGCCTAAGCGCCCTCGGCGAATCTCCGCTCATGGCGACGCACGTCCCGAGAACCGGCCGCCTGCCGCGAAGAGATGGAGCCGGTGAAGCGAGCGAGCGCACGGAGGTGACGGCGTGACGTTCAAGGCGTTCGACAAGCGCAAGCGTTTGATCGCGCGCCGTCCGTGGACGAGCCGGGAGCGAGCCGTCGTGTGGCGCGGGTTGAGCGGGCGCTTAGCGCTCGCCATCGAGCCGTTCATCGGGACGATCTTCATGGCGCTGCTGACGTGGGGCATCGTCTATCGCGCCAACCACGTGCCCGACGATGCAACGCTCGGCAAAATCGCGTGGATCTTTGCCGTCGGCGCAGTCGCTTTTGCCGGCTATTTCGTCGCGGTGCTCGTTGCACCGGTTGCAGCATATCTACAGACGTTCGCGCCGATTTACGTTCTTGATGGCTACGTTCGCTACCGGGAACCCGACGAATGCTCGCGCGTCGACGCATGCGGTTATGCTGCAGCCCTCTTCCACGATCGAGCCGCGGCCTGCGAATGGGAGTGGCTTGGCACAAAGCCGTTGCCCAACCTTACGATTCCCGCGCTTGTCGAGTTCTCGCTCTACGCGGGCATCCACAAAATCGACGGTAAGCCGACGGGACTGCTGCCCGACGACGATCTGCCGCCGCTTGCGCTCGGTATCGCAACGCGCCACGGCCGCCAAGCCGATTTATAGGCGGACGCCGCGCGGCCCGACGATGCGAATTGTACGGTAGGAAGTTTCGGGGTCTGGGACCGAACATGCTCAGCCGTCGATCCATTCATGCATTTAGGAGCAGAGGCTGATGAGCATTGCCAAATTAAAAGGCTACGTATTGTGCATGTGCCTGTTTGGCGCGGTGGCCGGATGCAGCGGTACGGTAGGCTCGGCGCCGGCACCCGGCCCGACGGCCACGCCGCTCCCGCCGAATCCAATCCAGCACGTCGTCGTCTTAGTGCAAGAGAATCGCAGCTTCAACAATCTCTTTGCCGGCTTTCCTGGAGCGGATTCGGCGATGAAAGGGCTCTGCAAGCCGGGCCGGCATACTCCCTGGTGCAAAACCAAGCGCGAGGTGCCGCTGAGCAGCGTTACCCTCGAAAAAGGCTCCGGCGTATTCAGGGGAACGGACATCTGTCACAGCCACGGATGCTTCGAGATCGAGTGCGATGCCAACGCTTCCAACGTCTGTCAGATGGACGGCTTCGATCTCATTGCGATTGGTGAAACCAGCAAGGGGAGACCGGCCAAGCTCTTGCCGTACGCGTACGTCGATCGCTCTGAAACCAAGCCCTACTGGGACCTAGCACGTCAATACACGTTAGCCGACGAGATGTTCTTCACGGAGACGTCCTCTAGCTTCCTCGCGCATCAAATGCTGATCTCCGGCACCGCGCGCCTCAACGATCGCCAATGGGTCACCGATCAGCCCAACGTTGCGCCGTGGGGATGCTTTTCAAGTCCGGGAGACAATGCGCCGACCCTTGACAAGAACGGCAAGGTAAGCTACCGGCCGGGTGTATTCCCGTGCTTTAAGTGGGCAACGATCGCCGATTTGCTCGATGCCAAGAAAGTTTCGTGGCTCGATTACGTCGATCAAAATCCCGACCCGACGGGCGATTTCTCCGGCGCGGTCTGGAACGGTTTTGCCGCCATCCACGCGATATATTACGGCCCCGATTGGAAGAGCAACATCAGCTCGCCGAATACCAATATCTTTGCGGATCTAAAGACGGGCAAGCTCCCGTCGGTCTCGTGGGTTACCCCATCGCTCGCCGATTCCGACCATCCCGCCAGCGGCTGCAACGGCGGCCCGTGGTGGGTAACCAAGGTCGTCAACGCAATTGGCACGAGCAAATACTGGGAGAATACCGCGGTCATTCTGCTATGGGACGACTGGGGCGGCTGGTACGACAACGCGCCGCCAAAGATACTGAACCCTTCGGCCCTTGGCTTTCGCGTGCCGATGATCGTCATCTCGCCGTATGCAAAGCCGGGCTACGTCGCACATTCACCATATAACTTCGGGAGCATCCTGAAGTTCACGGAACAGACCTTCGATCTCGGCTCGCTCGGCACGACCGATGCATCCGCGCCGTCGATGGACGACGTCTTCGACTTCACGCAGACCCCGCTGACGTTCAAGCCGGCCAAACTCCCTCGGGCCCTGAGCTGCAAAGATCAGGTAACGAATCCAAAGCAGGTGAGGGCAATCATTGAAAACGATAACGGAGTGCCGGAATAAAGCGGCACTCCGTTATTGCTACGGACGTTTTACCGTAGCGGACGTCGTTAGACGGTTTTCACCGCGTCAGCTCTTGAACGGTGTTCGAATTCGTGTCGGTGTAGAAAAGAACGGTGTTGTTATCGTTCGTCCCGCCGGCAGCGAGCCCGGAGACGCCTTGCGTCGAGCTGCTGTCGACGACCTCGGTGTCGAGTACCTGACCGTCAGGCGTCAGCTCGACCAGCGTGTTGGCCGTTCCCTGGCTATTGGCAACGATGAGATTGCCGTTGGGAAGCAGCGTTAGAGCGACCGGTGCGTGCAGCGGTGACCCACTGTAGACCAGGCTACCGCAGGTGGTCTTGGGGTATTTGCATTTGAACGTCTTTCCGCCGGGCTTGACGATGATCTCATCCTTGTCCAAAAGTTTGCTTGCGTTGGAAAACGCCACGACCGTATTGCTCGCGCCGTCGACGATGTAGAGGGTGTCGAGGTCAAGGTCGTATTGCATTCCGGATGGGCCTAGCTCTTGCCCGCTCTGCTTACTGACCGCAAAACCCTTGGCTACTTGCGTTGCCAGCCCGTTACCGTAGAAGCCGACGCTGATGCTTAGGAGCCCACCGGACGCGGTAGTACCGGCATAGATAAAGAACGGCGAAAAGTCTTGCGTGTGATCGGCGGCGGTGTCCCCCAGCGGGGCGTCGACCAGCTTGCCTTTGTAGGTTTTCGTCACCTTAAGATTGGTGGATATCTCGATCAGTTTACCGCTGGTAAGTCCCGATCCGTACACGTAACCGTTATGCGGTTGGATTGCGGTTCCATCGCAGCCCTTAATCGATGCGTTTTGGAAAAAGCGCTTTGGAGTAGACCCCGGCTTTGGGCTAAGGTACTCCATGGTCGTTCCGTTACCGGCGACGCCGGACGAATCGGCAAAGTTACAGACGAGCAGCGTTCCTTTGGACAATACTCCCTTGCGACTGCCCGGCGCAATTGAGAGCGCGCGCGGCCCCTGGTCGCCGTTTGCGCCATCCACGGTCGATCCGATGGTCACGTTCTTCGTTAGCTGCTTCAGAATCGACGTCGTGTCGGCCGGCCGGCTGCGGTTCGCGGAGGCGTTCGAGATCTGCGCTGCCGGGTTGACCCCGCCGCTCGAGGGGACTGCGTGTGTCTCACAGCCCGACGCCGCCAAAAGTATCACCGCTGCTACCATTACTGATCCATAAGAGCGAACGGTCATGTTTAAGCCTCCATAGTGTGCGATTGACGATGATGCATAAAGCCGAACCAGCTCTTAGCACGACTGTTGTCGACCGATAGTGCCGAGAAGGCTCCCTAACTTTTACGAAAAACACCGAGTACCTGCGCCGAATCGCTCCCGCCGCGGGGCCGGAACGGTGCAGGAAGGATCCCGTACCGTATCGCAGTACCGCCCGAAACGCCAGTACGATGGGGGGCAAGCGTTATGCGGCGAGTTTATTCGGCTCTGGGTATCATTATTCTGGTTGGCTGCTCGAGATCGGCCGTTACTTCGTCGCTTCCGGCAACGGGCCAGCCGGCGAGCGGTCAGTCGAGGGCGAGCAGTTCGAGCTTTCAGACGCTGTTTGCGTTCAAGAACGGTCAAACTGGAGTAATCCCAGCCGGCGGTGTAGTCAGTCTAAACGGTGCGCTCTACGGCGCTACGAACTTCGGCGGTACGCCAAACAAAGATTGCAGTCCGGGACATGGATGCGGCACCGTTTACGTTATCTCGCAGGCGGGTAAGGAGAGCGTTCTGTACAAGTTCAAGAGCGGCAAGGACGGCGCGCGGCCGTACGGAGGGCTGACTGAGATCGACGGCACGCTGTATGGAACGACGCAACAGGGCGGAAAGAAAAACAAAGGGACGGTTTTCTCCATCACGACGTCGGGCTCGGAAAGCGTGCTCCACAGCTTCAGCGGAAAAGATGGGTTCGACCCGCGCGTGGCTATGACCGACGTTAATGGCGTGCTCTACGGCACGACCTACTATGGCGGTTCGGCGGGAGTCGGCACGCTCTTCACAATCACCACTTCCGGCACCGAGAAAGTGCTCCACAGCTTTACCGGCGGGACGGACGGCGATCTCCCGCTCGGCAGGCTGATCGAAGTGAACAATGTGATTTACGGCACGGCCTCAGCGGGCGGCGCAAACAACGACGGGATCGTCTTCTCGATCAATCCCGACGGTTCCAATTACACGATTCTCCATACCTTCACCGGCGGAGCCGATGGCGCGTTACCCTTTGCAGGTGTGGCGGAGATGAACGGTACGTTCTACGGAACCACGCAAAAGGGCGGGAAATACAACAAGGGAACGGTTTACACCATCACGGCATCGGGTTCGGAGAGCGTGATCCACAGCTTCGGGTCAGGTAAGGACGGCGCAGAACCGTATGCGGGGGTTGCCGTCCTGAATGGCCAGCTCTACGGAACAACGGCTTACGGCGGCAAAAAAAAGGAAGGCTCGATTTACACGATAACGCCGTCGGGGCAAGACACCGTGCTCCACGATTTCGCCCGCGGACCCGGTGGTCGGGTTCCCTATGCCGACCTTACCGTGATTGACGGAGCCCTCTATGGCACCACGGTTTGGGGCGGCATCGGCGCTGCCGGACAAGGCACCGTCTTCGAGTTCGCCCCTTAGTCGCGCGCCGCTACTCAGTCCTACTGATCCGGATGGCTTAGATTGACTCGTTCCGTCGTGATCGCCGGCCAGTGGTGCCCATAACCGGACATCAAGCAAACCGCGGCGCCGATCGCGAAGATGACGACGAGCGCAACGGCGACGAGGCGATAGATGCCCGCTGGAACGCCCTTACTTTCGGGGACCTTGCTAAAATCGAGATACTCGTCGTCGCGGACGATCACGGTTAGGCTCCCTTCGGTGGGGTGAATCCGATAACGTTGAGGCCGGCGAGCAGCGCGAGAACGGCGCCGACGCCCAGCAGCAGCAGCATGATTTTGAAGACGTTGCTCTCGACGCCGTGGTGATTGCGCTCCTGATAGAGCGAATAGAATGAGACGGCCGCGACGATGATCCCGGCGATGACGGCTCCCAAACGTTCGGCTAAGACCAGATTCACGTTCGGCTCCTCAGATTAAGTAGAAGATCGAGAACAGAGCGACCCAGATCACGTCGACGAAGTGCCAGTAGAGCGTGCCGGCCGTGATCCCGAAGTACTTGCCACGCGTGTAAACGCCCGCCGCCGACTGTAAGACGAGCACCGTGAGATAGCAGACGCCGACGAACACGTGGAATCCGTGCATGCCGGTCAGCGTAAAGAAGGACGCCCCAAAGATGCCGCTCCCCGACCAGGTCACGTGCTCGCCAAAGATTAGGTGGTTGTACTCGTAGGCCTGGCCCCCGAGAAAGCCCGCTCCCAGAACGATCGTCGCCAGCAGAAGCCACATATACTTGATGAAGTTACCGCGCTTGAAGTTTTCGAGCGCGTAGTGCATCGTTGCGCCCGAACCGAAGAGCACGACCGAGTTCCACGCGGCAAACGCCACGTCGAGTCGCTGAATTCCCGGCGGCGGCCATCCCTGCCCGCTATTGCGCAGATAGAGATAGGCGAAGATGAACGACGCGAACAGCACGCAGTCGCTGACGAGGAAGAGCAGAAAGCCCTGCAGCCGCAGCTCGCGTACCTCGACGTAGAGCTGGTCTACATCTCCGTGGGCGTCGTGCGGCAGCGTTGCGACGGCCATCAGTGCACCCCCGCCGCTACCGGCGGCGGCGAATCGGTAAGCTCTTCTTCTAACCCCTTATACGGCAGGGGCTGGCTGAAATCGTACGGCAGGCCGTAGACCGTCGGGATGTGCTTGAAGTTGTAGTAGTGCGGCGGCGACGGGATCTGCCACTCCAGCGTGCGCGCGCCCCACGGATTTGGACCCGAGCGCTTGCCGTTACGCACGCTCCAGATTACGTTCACGAAAAAGATCAGGATGCCGATCGTCATCAGGTACGACGAGAACGACTCGAAGCGGTTCCAGAACGTGAACTGCGGGTCGTAAGTCGCCACCTCGCGCGGCATGCCGAGCATGCCCAGCCAGTGCATCGGAATGAACGTTCCGTTGAAACCGATAAAGAACAGCCAAAAGTGAATCTTGCCCAGCGTTTCGTTGAGCAACCGCCCCGACATCTTGGGGAACCAGTAGTACATGCCGGCGAAGATCGCCATCAAGCTTCCGCCGACGAGCACGTAGTGCAGGTGCGCTACCACGAAGTACGTGCCGTGCACGTGCAGATCGAACGGAATCGCCGCCAGGAAGATGCCGGTGATTCCTCCCAGCGTGAAGAGCGCGACGAAACCGATGGCAAAGAGCATCGCGGTTGAGTAGTGGATCTTGCCGCCCCACAGCGTGGCCGTCCACGAAAAGATCTTGATGCCCGTCGGAACGCCGATCACGAAGGTGATGATCATGAAGGGCAGCTGCAAGAACGGCGCGAGGCCCGACGTGAACATATGGTGCGCCCAGACCATGAAGCCGGCCAGCGCGATCGCCATCGACGAAAACGCGATCAGCTTATAGCCGAACACGGGTTTGCGGGCGAAGGTAGGCAGCACTTCGGAGATGATGCCGAAGGCCGGCAGAATCATGATGTAGACGGCCGGATGGGAGTAGAACCAGAACATGTGCTGCCACATGACCGGGCTGCCGCCTTTGGTCGGGTCGTAGAAGGGCACGCCGAACTGGCGCTCGATAAAGAGCGCGGCGAGCGCGGCCGCCAGTGCGGTCGTCGCGATCATCAGCAGCGGTGCGGTCGCGAACTGTCCCCAAACGAAGAGCGGCATGCGCGTGAAGGTCATGCCCGGCGCCCGCATCTTCAAAATGGTCACGACGAAGTTTATGCCGGTCATCGTCGAGCTGACGCCGACCAAGAAGATCGCCGCGGCCCACATCGACGTACCGGCAGCTCCCTGTAAGGACACCGGCGGATACTCCATCCAGCCGGCCGTCGGAGCGCCCATCAGAAACGACGCGAAGAGCATCAAGCCGGCGACCGGGAAGATCCAGAAGCTCAACATGTTGAGCCACGGGAAGGCGACGTCGCGCGCACCGATCTGCACCGGGAAGACGAGATTGCCGAATCCGCCGGTTAGCAGCGGAATCACCACCAGCCAAACCATGGCGCTGCCGTGGACGCTGTAGACTTCATTATACGTTCCGGCGGCGACAAAGCCGCCGTTGGGATTGAGCAGCTGCGTACGAATCGCCTCGGCCAGCAGCCCCGAGAGCATGAAGAAAACGAATCCGGTGATCAGATACTGGATGCCGATGATCTTATGGTCGAGCGAAAAGACGTATCGCTTGACGAAGCCTTGAGGCTCCGGATGTATGTGGTCGGCGATGCCGCCCGCGTGTACCGCTGCTACTGCCATGCTTCGTTATATTCCATCATTTTTGAGAGTTGAGAAATGCCACGAGGTCGGCGATGTCTTGCGTTGAGAGTCCGTTCGCGCTCGCATTAGGCATCGTTCCCATGCTGCCGGTATAGCCGGCCTGCAGGATCGCGGCGACGTTCTGCGGCGTGGCCGCTTGGCCATTGACCAAGTTCGGATGCGACGAGTCGTGGAGAACGTTGGCCAAGCCGGGACCGACGAGCGTCTGGTCGTACGGGGCGAGCTTGTGACAGGCCGTGCACTTTTGCGCGAAGAGCGCCTTGCCGGCGGTCGCGCTGCCGCCCTGCAGCGCGATCGCACCGCTCCCTGCGGCGGGCAATGCGTTGCTCGCGTGGGCGTTCTTCTGCTGCTCCATTTTGAACCACTTATCGAAAGCCGATTTGTCTTCGATGACGAGGGTCTGCTTGTTCATCTCGCTATGGAGCACGCCGCAGAACTGCGTGCAGATGATCGGATAACGCCCCGGCAAGCGCGGCGTGAAGCGAATCGTCGTGACCAAACCCGGCACGGTGTCGTTCTTGAGGCGCATCGCCGGCACCCAAAATCCGTGGATCACGTCGGCGGAGGTGAGATTTAGCGTGACCGGAACGCCGAGCGGCAGGTGCATCTCGTTCGTCACCTCGCCGTTGATCTGCGGATAGCGGAACGAGAAGTAAAACTGATGACCGATCGCCTCGACGACCAAGCCGTTCTCCGGTTCGAGCATGATTTCGTACCAGATCCGCACGCTTACGATCGAGAGCAGCACTACGAAGAGCGTGGGGATGACCGTCCACCAGAACTCGAGCTTGGGATTATCGTGGATCTGAACGCCGATGGCATCCGGCGGATCGCTGGCCTTGGCGCGAAACGCGATGGCGAAATAGAGCAGATAACCGGCGACGAAAATCCACAGCGCGCTGCCGGTCGCCGCCATGAAGCGGAAGAGCGTGTCGACTTGACGCGCGGTGACGATGGCTTCGGGCAAGTAGTGGTCGAGCGGGAAAACGTACCAGAAGACGATCGAAGCCGCCGCCAGAACGAACAAGACCGCCGTTGCCAGCCAAAATCCGAGGTCGAGGCGGACCGGCTGCGCTCTGTTCTCAACCAATGAAATGCTCTCTCCCCACCGTTACTATACGCTCCGAGTACGGGCACTCGCACCGACTAAACGGGCTGTTAAGAGCATCCGTCGGCGTACCCTGCAAACTCGCGAACCAGCCAATCGACGTTGGTAATCGCCGTTCCGACGACGACGGCGTCGGCCCCCGCCTCGAGCGCGGCACGAACTTGGGGCGGGAAGCGGATACCGCCTTCGCAGATGCAGAAGGCGGGTAGGCGCGCAATCTCGGCGACGACGTCGAGGGCCGGGAGCGTGTGGGCCCGGGTGCCGGGCGTGTAGCCGCAGAGCGTCGTGGCCACGGCATCGGCCCCCGCCGCTGCTGCGGACGCGGCATCCCCGGCAGTCGCGCAATCGGCGAGCGCGAGGCGCCCCGCTTGGTGAATCAGCTCGATTGCGCCGGCAACGCTGCTGCCGTCGGGGCGCGGCCGTCCGGTCGCGTCGAAGGCGACGATCTCGGCACCCGTTTCGAGAACCTCGCGAATCTCGGCGAGTCCCGGCGTGATGTACGGGTCGAAGCCGGGGTACTCGCGCTTGATGAGGCCTACTATAGGAAGGCGCACGCGGCCCCGGACGGCGCGCAGATCGGCCGCGCCCTCGACGCGCACGCCGACCGCCCCGCCCTCTTGCGCGGCCTGGGCCATCGCCGCAATGAAGGCCGGGTCGTCGATCGCCGAGCCGCGCCAAGCCTGAACGGAGACGATCAAGCCGCCACGCAGTGCATCGAGCGTACTCACTCCCGCAGCTCTCCGATGTCTAGGCCAAGCGCGCGATAGGCCAGCAGCAACGCGCCTGCAGCCGGCGAGTATCGCGCCGCAACGACTCGCGCGCCCGGCGTGCGCTCGAGAATTGCGGCGCGCACGCGTCGGCGAAATCCGTCGTCGTCGAAGACACCGCCGGCCAGCGCGATCTCCGGCGCAAATCCCCGCTCCACCGCCGCGCAGGCCAGCACCGCAAGCCGGTCGGCACCGGCGTAAGCGAGGTCGCGCAATGCCTTCGAGCGCATCGCCACCGGAGCGAACGCCGCGACGCGGTCGCGCGACGGGTCGCCGGCGTAAAAGCCGCGCCCAATTGCGCGCAGCGACTCTTTATGAAAGAAGGCCAACGCCGCTGCCCTCTCGTCGGCGAGCGATGCGTCGCCTCCGTCTTGGGCGCGCATCAACGCCGCAAGCGCGTCGGCAGCAATGCGAAAGGCGCTGCCCTCGTCGCCGAAAAGAAATCCCCAGCCGCCCAGCGTGCAGTCGTGGCCCGCCTCGTCACGCGCGTAGATCACCGAGCCGGTTCCGGCGATAATCACGATGCCGGGCCGGCCGGCCAGCGCACCGGCGTGGGCGATCGGCGCGTCGTGCATGAGTTTCACGCGCTCCGACGGTAGCCGCGGCGGGCGGCCGCGCTGCGTCCCGTTGTAGCCGCTGATACCGGCGACGATCGCCGCGAACGTCGCATCCGCTCCGATACCGGCGCCGGCAACTGCATCGGCGAGGGCGCCGTGCAGCGCGTCGCGCAGCCGCGTCGATTCGGGCCCGGTGCCGATCTCGTCCGCCGGCCCGGCCGCGCCGCGCCCCAGAATGCGCCCGGTTTCGTCGGCGACGAGCGCAACGGTCGAGCTTTGACCTCCGTCGATTCCCGCGACCAGCAGGCTCACGACGACCCTCGCACCAGTTCGCGAGCGAAGTCGGCGGCGGCGTCCTCGCGGGCCCAACGGTCGCGCAGCACGGGGATCTCGGCGATGGCCTCTCGATGGTGGTAAAGTTCGTGGCCGACGGCCAAGGCGACGAACTCGCCCAGCTCGGCCGGCGAAAGCGCGGCGGCGTAGCGTAGGTTAAGGCGAATCTCGGGAGTCGCTGGATCGTACTCCGAGCGCAGCTCGGCATCGCCCCAGTCGCCCAAATCGGCAAAGCGGACGTCGATGCCGTAGGTGCGCGCGAGTTCGAGCGCCGTCATGCCGGTTGGCGCCGTAGGTCGACGCCGTCAGCGATCAGCTGTTCGCGCAATGCGTGCGTATCGACGCTTCCTACGTCGACGCTCTGCGCGCAAGCCAATGCCGCGGCCGTGCCGGCGGCTTGGCCGAGCGTCATCACGGTCGGCGTCAAGCGCGTCGAAGCCAGCGCTTCGTGCGTCGTCGAGATGCAGCGCCCGGCGACGAGCAGCCGTTCGACGTTGACCGGCACGAGACAGCGGTAGGGAATCTCGTAGGCGGCGCCGGGAGCGAGCCGCATCGTCGTCGTCCCGCTGCCGCTTGGATTGTGCACGTCGATGGGATACGCGCTGCGTGCGACGGCATCGTCGAACTGCCGCCCCTGCAGCACGTCGTCCCGCGTCAGCGTGTAGCGTCCCACGATGCGGCGCGATTCGCGGATGCCTATCTGCGTTCCGGTCGCCGCCAAACGCGCGTTCTTAAATCCAGGCACGCGCTCGCGGAAGAACGCGAGCAGCTGCATCACCTGCAGCCTCGCCTCGACTTCAGCCCTGGTGAGGTCGTCGGGATCGAGCGGATCGACGTCGACGACTCGCGTCATGTTGACCGTCACTTCGTCGGGATAGGGCGAAATGAAGAACGAGACGACCTCGCGCGGAATGTCGACGATGCCGTCGGCGCGCGCTTGACTCCAGAGCGCGTGAAGCCCGGCGACGGCGGTCAGCGCTTCGGCGTTGCGACCCTCGGCGGGCAACGAGCTGCGAATCTCGCCCGGATGGGCGCGCACGTACTCGGCGAGTTTGTCCAGGTCGACGTGGCTTAGCCGGAAGATCAGCGTTGCCGGCTGTACCCGTCCGCGTTCGTCGCCCTGTTGCGTCGGAACGCCGGCCGAGGCGGCGACCAACGCGTCGGCCGTTGCGTCGATCACGATCCGCCCGCGGTACGACCGCTGACCGCCGATGGTCGCGAAGGTCGCGCCGTCGACGCGTTCGCCATTCATTTCGGTGGAGAGAAAATACGCGTGCAGCAGCAGCGTGACGCCGGCCTCGCGCATCATCTCGAAGAGCAGCGCCTTATGAACTTCGGGATCGAACGGCGTAATGGTCGGCACGTAATCCGACGAGTCGTGAAGGTGACCGGGTGACGCACCCCGGCGCATCAGGCGCTCGACGATCTCTTGCGCAATGCCGCCGACGATCCGATCCTCGCCGGAGTGGAAGGTCATCCAAGGGCCGACCATCGAGGCGGTCGCCGTGCCCCCTAGGAAGCCGTAGCGTTCGACTAGCAGTGTGGCGGCGCCGTGACGCGCCGCGGCTATTGCCGCCGCGCATCCTGCGTTGCCGCCGCCGACGACGAGAACGTCGTGCATGCGCCGCGATTCGTCGCCTCGCACGGGAGGCCATTTCCGCAGCTTCCTTAATATCGGATCATGCAGGTAGAGACTCCGGCGGTCCAGCGCAATTGGGCGATGGCCGCACACTTGAGCGCGCTGGTGGGACTGGTGGGTGTGCCGTTCGGACACGTCGTGGGACCGTTGGTCGTCTACCTCGCGCAGGGCCACGAATCGGATTTCGTGGCGAGCCATGCCCGCGCGTCGCTCAACTATCAACTCACCCTAACGATTATGTTCCTCGTCGCCGCCATCGCCGGCGTCGCGGCAACCTTTGGCTTCATCATTCCGATGCACTGGGAATCCGACTCAACCATTGGATTCAGCGTCGCCACGCTCTGGATAGCCTTTGCCGCCGGCTGTTTGGGCGTCGTGCTGGCAACGCTGATCTTCATTATTATGGGAACGATCGCCGCATCCGAGGGACGTCCGTACACCTACCCGTTCGCCATCCGCTTCCTGCGTTAGCGGAAGCCAAGGGAGGTTTATGCTGCTTCAACGAGTCAAGCCGCTCGCACGCATCCTAGCCGAAGGGGGCGACGAAGAACACGGGCTCAAGCGTTCGCTAGGGCCGTGGGCGCTCACCGCCATGGGCATCGGCGCCATCATCGGCACGGGTATCTTCGTTCTCACGGGCGTCGCGTCGGCGACTCGTGCGGGACCGGCTCTGACGTTCTCGTTCGTCGTCGCCGGCTTTGTGAGCGCGCTCGCGGCACTCTGTTACGCGGAAGTGTCGAGCAAGATTCCGATCTCGGGAAGTGCCTACACCTACACCTATGCAACGCTGGGCGAGTTTTTGGCTTGGATCATCGGGTGGGACTTAGTTCTCGAATACGCGCTCGGCGCGGCCACGGTCAGCATCGGCTGGTCCGGTTACTTCGAGAACATCCTGCACCAAACGGGAATCGGCTGGCTTACCATTCCCCCCGAATGGGCGAACGGACCGCACTGGGGCCTCGCGGGTCAAGCCGGAGTCTCGGGCTATGCGAATCTTCCGGCAGCCGCCATCATCTTGGTGATCACGGCACTACTCGCCCGCGGCACGCGAGAGTCGGGTTCGGTAAACGCCGTCATCGTCGGGATCAAACTCTTGATCGTGCTTTTCTTTATCGCGATCGGCGTCGGCCATATCAACGGAGCCAACTACAGCCTTCCGGGAGGCGGTCCGGCCGGTCTCGGCGGTTACTTCCCGTTCGGCTGGACTGGAATGCTCGGCGGCGCGGCGTTTATCTTCTTTGCCTACATCGGCTTCGATGCCGTATCGACGACGGCCGAAGAGGCGCGCAACCCCGGCAAAGATCTTCCGTTCGGCATAATCATGAGTTTGGTGATTTGTACCGTTCTGTACATCATCGTGGTGGCGATTCTCAACGGAATGGTTCCATTCTTCAAGCTGAACGTCGCTTACCCCGTCGCCTTTGCGATGAACTACGTAGGATTGGGCTGGGCCGGCGTAATCATTTCGATTGGCGCGATTGCCGGCCTCACCACCGTGTTGTTGGTGATGATGTTCGGCCAGAGCCGCGTGTTCTACGCGATGTCCCGTGACGGCCTGATTCCGCCGTCGTTCACGCGCGTTCATCCGACTTGGCGCACGCCGATCTTCTCTACGGTTTTCTTCGGTATCTGCATCGCAGTCATCGCGGCGCTGACGCCTATCAACATCGTCGGATCGCTTACCAACATGGGTACCCTGGTGGCGTTCATCTTGGTATCGATCGCGGTGCCGATCTTGCGGACGCGGCATCCCGAACTCAAAGGGCAGTTTCAGCTACCGTTGGGACCGTACGTTATTCCCATCCTCTCGGCAGTAACGGCTCTCGGACTAATCTATTATCTGAAGGTCGGCAATCCCGTCGCGTGGGGCTTCTTCCCGATCGTCTGGCTGTGGTTCCTCATCTGGATGGCCGTCGGCTTGATTTTCTACTTCGGGTATGGCCGGCATAAGAGCACCGTCGCATTGTCCGAAGCCGACGGCCTCGCGGTTCAACAGCCGCCGGTAAACTAAAGACTCAGGCGCTGCGCGGCACGACGAGCAACGCAACGCACTCGTCGGCGGCGCAACCGTCGGTCTCTTCAGCGGTGAGTGCGACGGCTTGATCGGCGCTCGATAAACCCTCAAAGGCAGCGATGCGCGCGCCGCGCAGCAAGTAGAGGGCGGGAAGCGCGCGTCCGACGTCACCGAAGCGCGTCGCGGCTTCGACGCAATCGCGCACGCTCGACTCCAGTTCGCCCACGTTCGTTTGCGTTATCGTGGCATCGCGTACTGCTAGCCGTACGGCGCCGCGTTCGTCAACGATCCGCAGGTCGCGCAGCTCACGCGTGCGGCCAAAGGCGCCCGAGACGTTTCGGCTTCGCACGTACGCAGTCAGCGACGGCGTTAGGGCACGTTCTTCGAGAACGCCGGGCTCGCAGTTCAGGGAAGATGCGGCCGCGGACCGGCGCTCGGAAGCATCGCAAGCGGTATCCGCCGCCGACTCGACCAACGCCGTAGCGCCCGAGGCCGTCGCGGTGACGCGATTGCGCTGCGTATCGATCTCGACGGCAACCTCGACGCGATCCGGTGCGGCGCCCGCGGCGACGACGCGATCCGCCGCCTCGCGTCGAATGCCGGCGATCTCTTGCGGTGTGGGCGCGAGAATCGTTCGCTCTACGACGTCGCGCACCAGCGCCAGGGCCACGCCGATCGGCGCGATCACTTCGGCGTCGCGAGCGATGCGGTGCGGCAGCGACATCGTCTCCGCAAGGTGTGGAATCAGCGCCCCGGCGCCGCCCCCGCCGCCGACGACGACCGCTCGCTGCGGATCGAGGCCGTAGTCCGCGATCAGCGCTTCGACCGTCTCGCGCAGTTTAGCCGAGGCAATTTCCAGCACGCGTCGCGCCAGCGCCGCGGCATCGCCTCCAAGATCCCCCGCCAACAGCTCAAATGCTCGCATTGCCGCGGCGGCGTCTCCTCTCGCAAAAGCACCCGAGGGAATCAATCCCAGAGCATTGGCGGCACAGGTTGTCGTCGGCGCGATGCGCTCGCCGCCCGGCGTCACGAGAACGGCGTAGTCGGCGCGGTCGCGCGGCGTCGGCGCGATCCGCTCGACGCCGGCGACGTCGAGCGCACCGGGCGCAACGAACGCCGCATAGGCGCATCCGGCAATGTGCGCGCTGCGGGGACCGACGTCAACGATGCTATTCCCGTCAACGCGCAGCATGCTCCCGCCGCCGATGCCCAGCGTTCGAACGTCGAGCGTACGCAGCATCGTGCGGTAACCGCCGATACGCGCCGGATGCATCTGTGGGCGGCCGTCGCGAATCGCCGAACAATCCGAGCTCGTACCGCCGACTTCGACGAAGATGCCTTCGCCGAGCCGTTCGTAGAGCAGCGCGCCGGCAACGCCGGCGGCGGGGCCGGAGAGCAGCGTCAAAATCGGGCGGCGCTCGATCTCGCGCACGTCCATCACGCCCCCGTCGCTGCGCATCACCATCAGCGGCGCGGGAATCGCGGCCCGCTCGACCGCTGCCGCAGTCATGCGTGCCGTGCGTACCATCTTTGGGAGGATCGCCGCGTTAAGCGCGGCCGTTCGCGTCCGCGCGCGCAGGCCGTACGCCGTGCTGACGTCGTGGCCGCTGGTCGCATCGACCTGCAGCGCGCGCGCGTAATCGACGACGTACGACTCGCGCTCCGGGCGGTCGACGCCGAAGCTGCGGCTTGCGGCAATCGCCTCGACTTTGCCGGCCACGAGGCGGTCGACGCAAGCGCGCATCCCAATTTCGTCGCGAGCCGATGCAAACGTAAAGACCGGTTCGAATTGCGCCCCCGAACCGAGCGGCAGCGGAGCAAAGTGCATCGCCCGGCGCGAAAGCCACGGCGGACCGTCGGTGAGCCCGACGACGCCCACGCGCGCCAAATCTCCCTCGAGCAGCGCGTTCGTAGCCTGCGTGGTGGAGTGCGCGATAAATGCGATCTCGGTCGCGTCGATCTCCGAGTCGCGCAACAGACGTTCGACGGCGGCGACGATTCCTGCGGCAACGCCTTCGATCGCCGAATGCGTCGTGGGCACTTTAACCGCCGCGACGAGCCGGCGCGTAGCCGCATCGATCGCAACGACGTCGGTGAACGTTCCGCCGACGTCGATGCCCACGCGAAGCTTGCGCTCCGGCGAAGCCATCGCTACCAATCCGCGGTAAGCACGTAGGTGCACATCGCGAGGTCCACTCTGCCGTCGCGCGCAAAACGCTCGAAAACGGCGACCAAATCGCGCTGCAGAGCCGCGCCGGCGTCGCCCGACGCCGGCAAGTACGACGAAGAAGCGGCTCGTCCGAGTAAACCCTCGCAATCGAGGGGCTGGCGCAAGGGCACGACGTGCCGCGCGACGCGCGCGCCGGGGAACGTGGAAAAGACGGCCAGCCCCTTTTCGCGCAACCCTTCCGTGTCGTCGGTCGCATAGGAACGCACCACGTCGCCGTAGGCTTTGGTGAACGGGTCGGATTCGTCGCGCTCGTACTGCAGCAGCGCCGCCCGCCGGCGCGCGATGCGGCGAAACTCGTGCATCGCATCGTCGTTGGCAAACCAATGGAAGGCTTGACACGTGGTGACGACATCGACGCTCCCGTCGGCCAATCCGGTGCTCTCGGCCCTGCCGTCCACCCAGCGCACGCGTTCGTGCGGCTGGGCCGCCTCACGCATGCGCGCGTTAGGCTCGACCGCGATTACTCGCGCGCAACGGTCGGCCAGGAGCCTGGCCGAAATCCCCGTGCCCGCGCCGACGTCGGCGACGACGAGCGCGTGGGGATCGCCGAGCCCGGCGAGCGCCGCATCGACGGCTTCGGGCGGATAAGACGGACGAAAGACGGCGTACGCGCCGGCGCGCGAGCCGAATCTACCGGTCGGGTTCACGCTCTTGGGACTCCACGACGTATGGTGCGCCGAGACTTACTTCGACGGGTTTACCCGAAACCAACAGTTCCAGTGTGTGCGGTTTACCGTCGTAGGCCATTTGCTGGGTTCGAAACGTTCCGTACTGCCACCAATCCATCCCATCGATCTTCTCGACAATTTCGCCCGAGCGCACTCCGGCCGCATACGCCGGACCGCCCGCGCGAACGTAGGCGCGCATGTTGCCGTCCGGCGTCTTGAAAAACGAATAAAAGTACGTCGGTTTATCGCCCGGCGCCGCCGCGATGCCGCGCTCGAAGAGCGAGCCGCTGCGCACGGGTTCGTTGCGCGCCCAGAGCTGCAGACGCGACACACCTTGGAGGGCCAGTTCGCGTGCCGTGGCGGGTTGCGGCGGCGGCGCGACGATTTGGTGGTCGTGCCATTCACCGACGATCCATCCTCCGCAGTCCTGCAGGCGCAGGCCGACGTCGAGATCGTCGCCCTCGGTCAGCGCAAACGTGGACGTCGTGACCAGCACGTACGCAGCATACTTCTTGTTCGTACAGTCGCTCGCGTTGGGATCGTCGCGCAGGCGCAGCGTCTGCACGAGCGATCCGGATAACGCTTGCGCGACCGCGTCGGCGGCAACGCGTCCCAGCGGCGAACCATCGTCGTCAACTGCGACGCGACCGCGCGCTTCGGCCGGCGCGTAGAGTCCCGGCCAAAGCTCGCCGGCGCGCGCAACCGAGGCTACCGAGGAAAAAACGCGTTGGCCGAAGAGCGCCGGCGCTGCCAGCACCACTATTAGCGTTGCGGCGATCGCGACACCCACCTGGAACGGCAACGTTCGTTTGGTGATCGTGTCGATCGGAACGCCCGTGAAGTTGGCGATCCACACGTTGGCCGTGTTGGTGGGGTCGCAAACGTTCTGCACTTGCACCACCGCCATGATCGCCGCGACCAGCACGACTGGCGGCAGCACGTGTGCCGCCAGCATGGCCGTGAAGATGGCGATGCCGACACCGAAGGGATTGAGCGGACCGCGATAGAGCACCAGCGGACTTGCCACGCCGAAGAGCAGCACGTAGGCGACCGGATTGCGCAGCCAGGCGCCCCCGACGATCGGCTGCAGCGCCCCGGCAAATTGGGGCTGTTGCGTCGCCACCAGCAGCATTCCGATGCCCATGAAGAGCACGACCGCCGCGGCGACGTCTTCGACGCCGCGAATGGCCGACGAAACGAGCCGCTGCACGGCGAGGCTCGGCCGCGTCGTCAGCACGCCGTAGAGCGCCGAGATCAAGAATGCCGGTGCGGCCTCGATCTTGAGCACGTAGTAGAGCACCAGCGGCACCAGCGGCGTGATCAGGGCGATGGCCGGAACGCCGCGCCGCGCTTGCGGTTCGGGACGAACCGCCCAGGCGGCGTAGCCGCGCTCGCGCCGGAACGCGACGATCGCGTAAATGACCAGCGCCACCGCGTCGATGACCGCCAGCGCGACGGCATAGTGGATCAGCTGCGACCGCGCGATGCCGAAATAGGTCGTGTAGAACGTCCAGTTGGCGATGTTGAAGATGAACCCGAGCGCAAAGCTCATCAAAAACAGCGTGGCAGCAACCGTTCGCGGGATTCCGGCCGTCATCATGATCGGCAGAACGATCGATCCAACCATGATGATTCCACCCAGCCCGGAAAGCGAGGTAAAGAGCACGGCGACGATCGCCGAGAAGCCCAGTGCGAGCGCAAAGGGTTTCTCGCCGCCGTACTCGGCCGCCAGATCCACGATCGCTCGCGCGATTCCCGTCTCGATGGTCACGCGCCCGAGCAGCGCGCCGAAGATCACCGCCACATAGAAGGGCGCGAGCTTGATGGCGCCGCTGCTGACGATCTCGCCGAGCTTCGCGACCGGAACGCCGGCGACGAGCGCCATCGAGATCGCCATCGCCGGCACCGCCACCAACGCCGGCACCCAGCGCAGATACATGAGCACCGCGAAGACGGCAAAGACGAGCAGTACCAGCGCTGCGCTCAGGAGTGGATCACCTCGTCGAACGGCGGCAGCTTACCGGTGCGCCCATACGCTTCGGTTACGCGATAAAACGCATCGGCGTAGCGAATGGCGTTTTGCGCGGCCAGATGATAACGCTCGAGATTGCTCGCCAAATGCCCGTCGCGACTCTCGTAGCGCCACGCACGGGCGTAGAGCGGCGCTATATCTTCGTAGGCATCGCGGAGCTCCCACATCCAGTATTTGCACCAGTAGAGATCGCGAACCGTTCGGTCTTTATCGCTCGCTGCGTGCGCCAGCGCGTCGGCGTACATCGCCCGAATCTCCCCCGGCATCTGCAGCTTGCGTCCGAGCGCGTCGTAACGGCGCGCCGCTAGGAACATCACGAATGCAGCGTTGGCGTGCAGCGGCGGCGTAGTGAAATACAGGTTCTGCTGCACCTCTTCCGCCACGCGCCGCACCAGCGAAACGTCGACGCTCGAGGCCAGCGACTCGGCGGACGGATCGAAGGGGTCGGCCCAGAAGAGCGCGTCGGTTTGGCCGTAACCACCGTGCGCCGGCTCGAGCTCACGTAACGCTCCGGCGAGCTCGGTGACGTCCTGGCTATAGCTCGCGTCGGCCACGCCGAAGAACGCGCTGGGAAAGTCGTTGAGAAATATGCCCTCTTGAACCTGGCCCGATTGCCATGCCGCTGCGGCGGCATAGATCACCGGTACCCACGTCGCTTCGTAGAGCGTTTCGCCGTCGTCGTGCCAGACCGTTTGGAAGAGCCCGAGCACGCCGGCGGCCTTTCCTTGATCGATGAAGCGCGACGCGTTGTGCCATGCACGATAAACGTTCGGGTAGATCTCGTTCCAGTTGCTCGCACCCGGAGCGACCATCTGCTCGAAGCCGCCGCCGGCGATCGTCTTGATGTACGGCTCGAAGCTCGCCTCGTCGCCGTAATGCCAGTTGACGATGACGGCATTGCCCGGGATCAGCTTCATGATCGCCGGGTCGTTCTCGATTCCATCGTCCCACAGCATCACGCGCGCGCCCGACGGCGCGATGAGGCGATTCATCGCCACGATGTGATCGGCGTAAGCCTGCGACCGGCCACGCTGCGCGACGTATTGCTGCGTCTGTCCTAAGCCGAGCGTCGCCGTTTCGTCCGACCCGATATGGAAGAACGGCGGACGGCCGACCGCAGCGAGCTCCTGTTCGATGATGCGCGACAAGTACTCCGACGAGAGCGGCACGTTCGGCGCGAGGAGAAAGCCGTGCGGGAGCTCGGCCGCGGGGGCATAGCGCTCGAGCTTGAGCGTGTTGTGCATGTGCGCGAAGGTTTGCTGCTCGGGAATCAGCGCGACGTGAAAGCGCTCGGCGTAGGCGGTTAAATCGCGCAGCTGCGCCGGCGTGATTCCGTCGAGCGGTGCGGGCAGCGGATCGGTCGGACTAACGAAGACGTGCTCCATATACGGTGAATAGCCGTTCATCTTGAAGGCGGCAATCGTGCGGATGCGCTCCTCGAAGTAATGCATCGTGGGCAACGGGCCGCGCGAGACGTCGTCGGAGAGCACGCGCCAACGCAACGCCGGACGATCTTCGATGCTCACGCACGGCATCGTCCACGAACCGCCGACGCCCTCGCGCTGGGGCAGTTGTGCCAGCGTCATGGCGCCGTAGAAAGCGCCCGCCGCATCGCCGCTTTCGACCGTCGCCCGTCCGCCGTTAACGGTTAGACGGTACGCTTGCGGGCCGAGCGAGGCATCGTGCCGCACGGCGATCGCCGCATTTGTCTGCGCTACGCGCAGGCGGCCGATGCCAAGCGGACCCCATCGATCGTCGATCTCCTCGCGTGCCGCCGGATCGAAGTCCGGCGATACCGTCTGGGGAATCGACGCGTTCTGCCCGGCGCAGGTGTGGCTCGAAACGTGGGCGGGCTGCGGTATCAGATGAAGCGCGGCCGCGGCAACGACGGCGAGCAACGGAAACTACGGCGTGTGGGCGGGCGATGCCGCCGCGCGCATCGCCGCTTCGCGCCGGTCGAGCGTCTGCGTCACCTCGTCGAGCAGTCCGTTCAGCGACGCCGGGTCGGCTTGACGCGCGCGATCGGCAATCTCGACGGTTGCGGCGTCGAGCATTGCGACCTCGCCGCCGTCGGCGGATCTGGACGCCGTGAGGACGCCGTGGGCGGCGAACGACTTGGGATCGGCGAAGCCGACTCGCAAGAGCAGTCCGTCGACGCGCGATTGCACGTCGGCCGGAAGCTCGACGTTACGACCGCCGATATTGACCAACGCTTCGCCCAGATAGGAACGAACGAACTCGTCGGCGAGGCGCTGGTTGTTCACGCCGTCGTATCCGGGGAAGGCGTCAATGTGCGCGCGCAGCACGTCCAAGGGATCCATGGCTTGCTGCTTACGACGCCTGCGCGGCAAGGGCCTCGGCGGTGCTCTGGGAAGATAGTTGCGGTGACCCTCGAGACCGGCGTGCGCGTCGAACCGATATCGCAGTCCAACGGCGCAGCGGCGCTCGGCTATCTGTCACGCGCGCCGATCTGCAACGTGTTTTTAGCCCATCTCATCCTGCACGGATCGCTCTCGGCGACGCGCCGCAACGTCGTCGTCGCCCGCGAAGGTGACGCAATCCGCGGCGTCGCGTACTTCGGCCGGCAGATCACGCTTGCGGCCGAGCCTGAAGCGCTCGAGCCATTGGCGCACTACGCGCAGCGCCGGCGCGGCGAACGGATGATCGTCGGTCCGCGTGAAATCGTGTCCGCCTATTGGGAGATCGTTCGCGACTGGCACGAACCGCCGCGGCTCGTTCGCGAGCGCCAGCTGGTGATGATGATCGACCGTGGCCGCCTTCGGAGGCAGCACGACGGTGTCGTCGTGCGCAACGCAGGGGGCGGCGACTTACGCGACGTGGCCGGAGCATCGGCAGAAATGATCCGCCACGAACTCGGTTACGACCCACGTGCGTCGTCACCCGATTTTTCGGCGGGCGTGCGGCAAATGATCGAGCGAAACCTGTGGTGGATCGGCACGGAGAGCGGCGAGCCGTGCTTCTTCTGCAACATCGGCCCGTGGTCCGAGCATACGCTTCAGCTGCAAGGGATCTGGACGCCGCCGGCGATGCGCGGTCGCGGCTTAGCGACCGTCTCGCTGGCGGCGATCTGCGATCGCTTGCTGGAAATCTCGCCGACGCTCTCGCTCTACGTCAACGATTTCAACGAGCCCGCCACCGCGCTCTACCGCCGCGTCGGTTTCGAGCACGTCGCCGACTTTCAAACGCTGCTCTTTTAGCGCCGCCACGACGCTCAGGTCTGCCCGTCGAGCCACGGGTCGTTGGGGGTGACGGCTTCGACGGTGAGCACGATCTGTACCGAATAACCGACGAGCAGCACGCCCGCGGGCGTTAGACGATTGTCGACGATGCCCCAATCGCGGCGGTCGATGGTCAGCTCGCCGTTGTAGCCGACGCGCCACCCCTTACCCTCGGGGATAATTCCGACGACCGTCACCGGAAACGTTACCGGCTTGGTGACGTTCTTGATCGTAAGATCGCCGTTAACGACGAAGGTCGAGCGATCCTTGGGAACGATCGACGTGGAACGGAACGTCATCGTTGGATATTTCTCGATGTCGAAGTAGGTCGGCGAGCGCAGGTCGGCGTCGCGAATGTGGTTGTCTGTGTCCTCGTGGGTGACGTCGAGCACGGCGTCGATGCGCTGCGGAACCGCGGTGTGTCCCGTGTTGACGATGGTCAGCTGCCGAATTGGAACGTGGCCCCAGACCTTCGAGACCACCATGTGCGATACGGTAAACTCGGCGCGGCAGTGGGCGAGATCGGGCTCCCACGAGATGGGCCCGGCGGCGTCCGCGGCCGCCAACGGCGTGGCGATGAAGGCGACGAGTGCGGCTAATTTAAGCATTATAAAAACGGTCCTTCCCTGCTTAAAACGCGGACGATGCCGGCGGCCCTAGGCACCAGTAACCGCCGGCATCGGAGCCGCTGTCCTCAATGATTTCCGAGCAGTATTTGATAGCTGAAGTAGATCGAGCGGAACGGTAAACCGAACTGCTCGGTTGCCGCCGTACCGATGTACGGCTCGTATCTCGATTGCGTCGCGTACTGGTTGAGCGGCAGCGGAACGCCGTTGCCGATCAATCCGGCAATCGACGCCCACTGATTCCAGACGTTGAAGACCGTACCGGTGAGCACCCCGTTTCGCACGGGATAGGCCGCGGTGAAGACGCTGTAGTCGTACGCCGGCAAGGACTTGGTGTTACCGGCCGATACCCAGTAGAGCGCGTAGCGCAGATCGAGTCCGCGATTGAACGTATAGTCCGCCGCCACGTTAGCCGTGTGCAGTGGAACGCGAGCCAACTGCGAGCCGGGAATGAGCGTGGTGTTGGCTTGAATTAGCTGGATGTTCGCACCGAGCAGCGCGGTAGACGTCAGGGCCCAGTCGTAATCGAAGTAGAGGCTCCGCGTCGCCCGCATCCGGCCGCTGAAGTCGAAACCCGTCGCGCGCATCGTGCCGACGTTGAAATTACCGGTCGAGCCGAGCAGCGACGGAGCGATGGCCGGACCGCACTTGGCGCCCACGGCCTGGACGAACTGTTCGAGCAACGAGGGTGGGATGAACTGGGTTCCGGTCTGACTGAGCGGCACGATGGTCGAGTAGAGCTTGTTGTAGATATTCGTGTTGTAGACGAGGAGCTGCGTCGTGGAATCGCTCCACCAGCGGTGCGTGTAGGAGACCTCTTCGTCCACGCCCTGTTCGGGCTGCAGCAGCGACGAAGGTGCCGTGCCTACGGAGTTGAGGCCATCGCAGGTGATGGCCGCACCGCCGCCCGCACCGATGATGTCGTTGTTCGGGACGTAAGCCTTATTGAGCATATCTTGACTGGGCTGCGTCGTCGTGTTGCCGACCGAGAAGCGCACGACGTCGTGCGACGTCGCGCGATCCACGACCGAGAAACGCGAGTCTATGTAGGTCGAGTTGGTGGCGCTGGCATGCTTCTGCCACAGGTTAGCGTAACCGGCCAGCGGTGAGTTCGGCGAGTGGTAGACGTACCGCGCGTAATAGCCCTGCTCCCAAGCGTACGGATTCGACGCCGTGCTCGTAATCGTACCGTTGTGGTTGGCGTTGGTCGTTAGGAAGTAGGCATTGTTCAGGTAGGACGTGCCGATCTCGAAGTCGCTGTTCGGACCGGGGAACTCGTCGCCGATAAGCCAGCCCGATTCGTTCACGCCGGTATCGCGCCACGATGCGTTGGACCCGGGATAGCTATAAAACGGCAGCTGAAACGTACGGTCCCACGGGATGTCGTAGAGGCTGGTAAAAAAGTTTGCCTTGACGATCGAGTTGGTGCTTTGGTGCGTGTAGGTCAGGTCGTTGTCGTAGAGGTGAAAAGCTCCCCAGGCCGGACCGGCGCCTTGCCAGCCGGTGTTGAAGGCGGCGTACTGTTTGGGAGTCTGACAGGTCGTGCCGCCGTCGGGCTGGCCGTTTGGTCCGAAGCCGTTGAGCAATCCCAGCGCGTTGGTCGCGGGGAACGTCCCCTGCGGGCATTTGTACGAGCCAGGATCCGAAGGATCGTACGACGCGAGCTGCTTCTGCCCGCGGGCGAGCGCCGTATTATAGGGGAGGAAGTCGCCGTCGCCGTTGGTCGTCTTGTCAAACCAACGCGACGCCGTATACATCGTGTACTGAAGGTTGTCGGCGTCGCTAAAGTTGTAGCGCAGCTTTACTAGGCCGGCTCGCGTCGAGGTGGCGCCGTCGTCGGTGTAAATGCCGAGCTGATGGACCGGACCGGTAAGTGCGGACTGATCGAAGGCTGCGCCGGGTTGATAGAACGTCGCGTTACGAAATGGTCCGTCGAGATATCCCACACCGTACGCCGTGGCAAATCCGAGGTGTCCGATTTGGCCGGTAGCGCGCAAGCTCGTGGAGAGCTGTTGAAACGTGCCGTAGCCTTGCGTCAGTGCGGTCTGGAAGGTCGGCGTCGGATCGAGCGTTTGAAAGTTGATGACGCCGCCGATGGCTCCGACCCCGACCAGGTCGCTAGCCGACCCGTACAGGACTGTTGCATTTCGCAGGCCGTACGCCGGCGACAGGTTGTAGTTATAGCCGCCCTTCACGCCGTAGCCGATCGGGTGGCCGTCGATCGCCGCTTCGGTCTCCAGCGTCCCGATGCCGCGGATGTTGAGGTTGACGTCGTCGGCGAGCGCCGCGGTATCGCCCGTGATGCCGTTGTTGACGCCCGGGAGCGTGCGCAAAGCGTCCGCGACGCGGGCAAAACCCTGGCGCTCCAGTTGCTCGGTGTTGACGGTCTTGGTAAAGGTACTCGATTGCTGCAGCGAATCGCTGGCACGCGCCGACGTCACCGCAATGACCGTGAGGTTGTTCGTGCCTCGCTGCATCGACAGCGTGGCAAGAATGGTGACCGCTCCGACTTCGATCGGTTCCGAAACCGCCGGTTGATAGCCGGACTTGCGCAGCGATAGGACGTGGCGTCCAACGGAGACCGAATCGAATTTGAAACGGCCCGAGGCGTCGGTGGTAGTTTTTGAAGTGGTTCCAACCATTTCGACGTCGACACCGGGCAAGGCGATGCCGTTGGCGGCGTCGACGACGGTGCCCACGATGCTACCTTGCGGCGCGATCGGGGGTGGAGGCGTGGGTTCCGCGCAAAGCGGCGCGGCAGACCCCAGCGTGAGCGCGAGCGCAACGAGCGCGCGCGACACGCGACGATGAACGAAGTTCACGCGAATCTCCTTCAGTTAGCAATTGCATGTGATGGCACGGGAGACGGCCATCGGCAGGAGGTCCGCGTTTGCAGAGCCGCAGCGCATGCGCGGTGCGCCGGCGCCGGGGAACGGTGAGGTAACGTGCCAGGTCCGCGCGCCGGGGCCGAATCGCCCCGGTGCTGCGGCCGAGCAAGGTTTCGATGATCGTGGCAATGGCGTCGCGGTGCGACGTCAACCAGGCGGCAAAAGCGTAAACGGCTACGGCGATCAGAAACGCGCAGAACACCGTCGTGCCGATGCCGAGCAGCAGCGATCCGCCGAACGCATCGTCGAGGTCGTCAACCGCGACGCCGCAGAAACGGCCGTCGAGCCACTCCATTGCCGGTACGACGCAGACGCTAGCGGCCACGACGCCCCCGGCGAACGCCCAAAATTCGCGCAGCCAGTCCGTTGCAATGCGCACGCGCGTACGGTTGACGGCACCGATCTCGCAGCAGAGCCGCAGGCCGCGCGCCAGTAGAAAGAGCGCGACGACGGCGGCAAAGGCGCTGACGATCTCGCGCGAGGAATGGGCGAGATTGTCGTAGGTGTCGTGGGGAAGCGCGTAGTCGCCGACGAGGTCGATCGCCACGTGCGCCACTGCGGCGGCAGCCGCAGCAGCACACGGGACGAGATACGCCGCCGTTCGCCTCCCGATTCGCACGATCGAGGTTCGCCCGCCTTAGATCGCGCGCGTCAGGACGAACGTCACCGCCGCACCTTGCAGTACGTAGGCATTAGGCGTAATCATCGGTTCGCCGGGCAGCGTTCCGTACGGAACGCCCCCACCGACAATCGTAAACGGATTGGCGTAAACGTTGGTGAGATTCGTGCCGTACAGCCCAAACTCGTATCCGTTATACCTGTACGAGACGTGGGCATCGAGCGTGGCATAGGGCGAGCGATTGAGCTCGTTATAAAAGCCTTCCCAGTTCAGGCGCGCGCCGTAGGCCAAACCGGCCGGCGGCGATTGCTCGTAGGCAAAGTAGGCTTTGTGCAGCGGCTGCCCGAGCGTCTGCTCGCCGATCACGAGCGTGCCGTCTTGGATGTTCTCGGGAACCGCCGTTAGATAAGAGCTGTCGACGCTCCATCCCGCGCGCAGATGAGCGAACGAAGAGAGTAAATAATCGCCGCTCAGTTCGATGCCGCGATAGACGGCATTGCCGGCGTTTACCGGATAGCTGAGCGGGCAGGCTGTTGGATTACGTTTAGTCTGGCAGTGCGGTTCCGGGTCGACTTCGAGTTGGTTTGCGGGCTGGCGGAGGTTGCTTTGATAGAGATCGCCCGAGATCTTGAACGGATGTTTCCGCGAGCCGAAGATTTGCTCGGCGCCGAGATCGTAGTCGGTCGCATGATCCGGCTGCAAATTCGGATTTCCGATGAATATGATACCGCCGATCGGCACGCGATCTTCCGGAGGCGGGACGACGAGCTCCGACAGCTGCGGCGTTTGAAACGTCGTTCCAACCGAGGCACGCACCGCAGTATTGCCGGTCGGCGTCCAGACGATGCCGGCGCGCGGATCGAAGCTCGTTCCGAAGCTGCTGTCGTTGCTGTAGTAAGCCGCGAGCGAAAAATGCAGCTCGCTGGACGGCTCCCCGTTATAGCGCAGGACGGCGTAGCGCTGGACCTGCGAGAGCGCCAGCGTCTGCACCGGCGGCTCGGCGGCATTGGGCGCGACTTGTGCGAACGGCAAACCTACGCCGCCACGAGCCTCGGCGGTCACTTGTCCCTGCACGTAGTTGGTATCGAGCGTCTCCGTACCGAGGTCGTATTTAAACGAGAGCGTTCCGTTGGTGAAGTGATGGTCGATCTCGAGCCAATCGTCGCCCAGCAGGTCGCGCTGATTGTAGAGATAGGGTAACGCTGCTTCGCCCGGACCGTCGACCGATTGAGCCGACAGCGTCGTCATATGACTGAAGAGCGCGATTGTCGCGGGTGCGCCGTCCTCCAGTTGGTTTCCGAGCGGCACTTGCGCGTCGAACCCGTAGTTGGCGTTATGGGCTTGGAGAAACGTACCGGCGAAGCTTTGATACGGGCTCGTCGGCTCGTCGTCATCTTGCGGCGAGAGGCCGGTCGAACGCGCGTCGTCACCGCCGCTGCCGGAAAACCCCGGCGGCGTATAGGTGGTCAGCAGAGCCGATTCGTCCTTGGTGATGTTTTGGTTGCGGAAGTTGAACTGCAGGTAGCCGTAGCCGTTAGGGCCGCCAAGCTGATAGCGCAACTTCGTTAGGATCGAGTTTCCGAATGCCGCGCTGCCGACGCTCTGCGTCGTGAGGTCGTCGGACGGCGGGTTTACGGACGGCGCGAGAATGTTCTGATTAACCGAACCGTCCGAACTGGTTCCGTGCAGCGAGACCGCATAGCCGAGCCCGTCGGCCGTGCCGGTGGCCTGTACCGTCCCGCCGTAGGTGCCGTAGGAACCGCCGAACAGCCGCACGAGCGCGTGCGGCGTGACCGTTGGTTGCAACGTAACGATATTGATGCCGCCGCCAATCGTGTTCGGCCCGATTAGGGACGACGGCGAGATGCCGTATACGATCTGTACGTCTTGAAGGGCCGCCGGGTCGATCAGCGAGAGATCGAAGTCACCGGTGTTGCCGTTGTTGACGTAGTGCCCGTCGATGTCGACCAAGGTCTCGGTCGGGTCAGGGCCGCGAACCGCGAATGTCTGCGTCGCGTTGCTGCCGCCGCCGAGCGGCAGCACCGGCGTCGTTGAGAGCTGACTCCAGATCATCGGGCCCACCGAAGTCACCGCCGCCGCCGCCGCGTCCTGGGCGTTGAGGGTAACGGTCGGTGCCGACGAGGTCGAAACCGTTTCGCTCGCCGACGAACGAACCGTCCCGATCACGGTGAGCGAGTTCGTCGTCGCCGCGGATAACACGACCGTTAACGTCGGATTCGAAGAATCGACCGTTACCGTACGCTCCGAAATCGCTTGATAGCCGGGAGCAACGGCGTAGAGCGTGTACGTTCCGGCGGCGATGCTCTTGAAGATGAACGCGCCCGAAACGTCACTGGTTGCCTTATGCTCCCGGTCGCGCGCCTCGAGCGTTATCGTGGCTCCGGCGATGCGCGAACCGTCGGCGGCCGTCACGGTTCCGGTCACGTCGATGGTCTGCGTTTGCGCCGGCGCGGCGGCAAAAGTGCCTGCCAAGAAGGCTGCGGCAAGCAAGACATGCACGCACGCGCGCGCGCTTGCACGAAGGAATTCCATGGTTAACTCCTGGAGACGGGCTAGTTGCTAGAAAGAACTAAGCGAAGATCGTCTCAGGAGGTCCGCGCCTGGTGAGGCACAGCGCGTGTCCGGTGCGGCGACGGCGCGGAGTTGCGAGCTGACGAACGAGATCGTGCCGGCTCGGCCGCTCCCCGACGGTTCGTCGGCAGAGCGCCTCGATAACGGTGGCGATGGTATCGCGATGAGAAATCAACCATCCGACGACGGCATGGATGAGTAACGCGACGAGCGTGGCGCACGCCGCAGTCGTCACGAGACCCAATAGAAGCGATCCGCCGAAGGCATCGCCGATTTGCTGCAGCGCGACGCCGTCGAGTCGTGCGTCGAACAACTCCATCGCGGGAACGAGCGCGCAACTGATGACGACCGCGCCGAGCGAGAAGCCGGCGAGCTCGTACGGCAGGCGAGCCGTGGGCAGGAGCCGCGTGCGGTTAGCGGCGCCGATCTCACAACAAATGCGTAGACCGCGCGCCGCCAAGACGGCGGCGACAACGAGGGCGACGCCGCTGATTAGGCCGCGCGAGCCGTGCGCGAGGTGGTCGTAGGTATCCTGGGGCAACAGAAAGTCGCCGGCGTAGTCGATGGCGACGTGCGCCAGCGCTGCGCCTGCGGCAGCCGCGCAAAGCACCAAGGAAAAGAGCGTCCGAAAGCCGACGCGCACGCGGAGGCGCTTCGACGCTCCGCCGCCTCGTCCTATTCCTAAATAAAAAGAACGGGGGCCGGTCAAGCAACCGGCCCCCGTGTTTCTCCCCGCTAGATCGCTAATGAGACGACGGCGCCATCCAGACGGTGCCGCCCGCCCACTTCACTTCGACTGGAACGCACGAGCTCGTCTGTGCACCGGCATAGGTTACGTCATTATACAACTGGAGCGTGTGGGTGATCGTCGCCCCAGGTGCAAAGCTGCCGACGTCGCTGACGCGGCGCAGGTAGCTCTGCTGTGCATTACGATAGCCGACCAGGAAGGTCACGCTCGCGGCAGTCTTCTTGCCTAAATTGACGTACTCAATCGTCGTGCCGCCCGCTACGTGGCTCAGCGGCTTCGGCTTAGCAATGGTGCAACTCTTAATGAGGATTGGCGCAGCTGCCTGCGCCGATCCGACTGTTGCGGTTGCCGCTGCCAGTCCGACCAGCGTGACGGCAAGTAGGCGACCCAAGGATTTCATGCGGTTTTGACTCTCCCGTGCGAAGACGAAGTAAGCAGGAGGTGGCCTTCCTTAGCTGCGGCACTGCTCCCTGCCACGCCTCGGCTCCTAAGCGGGAAGGCCCCGAGGGACCGACTTGCCGTTCCCGAAAGCGAGTGGCCTGAAGGTATAGTGAGTTATGACTGAACGAGACGGACTACCGTACCGCGATGACGACGACGACGTCATCGCGCCCGACGTCGCCCCGCGCAGCGACCTCCCGATCTCTCCCGCGGACGCCGTTCGCCGCGAGCAAGAAAAGTATGGCGAGAGCAGCGCCGACGAGAACCGCGGCGATCAATGGGACGAACATCATGGTGAGCCCGACGACATCGTGTAGCTAGCGCCGCTTCACGGGCGAGCCTCCCGGCCGGCAGCTACTCCTCGAAGTTCAGAAGGCGCGGCCCCGGCCCTTCCGCCGCCAACTCGTCGTTTGGGTTGCGTAACCAGCACTTGTCGAGCGAGAGGCAGCCGCAGCCGATGCATTGGCCAAGCCGATCGCGCAAGGCGGTGAGCCGGGCGATGCGGTCGTCGAGGCTCTGTTTCCAACGACGCGAAAGCGCCGCCCAATTTCTGACCGAGACGGCGCGGTCGGCGGGCAGCGTATCGAGAAGCTCGCGGATCTCGGCGAGCGGAACTCCCGCGCGCTGCCCGATTTTGATCACGGCAATGCGCCGTAACTCGGGTCGCGCATAGCGTCGCTGATTGCCCTCGGTGCGGACGCTGCGGATTAGACCCTTGGTTTCCCAGAAGTGCAGCGTCGAGACGGGGAGTCCGCTGCGTTCGGCCACCTCGCCGACGGTAAGAAGTTCCACGATGGCCCTTGACCTCAAGTATAGTTGAGGTTGTAGACTCGGTGGCGTTATGGAATGGTTTCAAGAAGGACACGTGGCGATCGTCACCGGCGGGTCGCGCGGTTTGGGCAAGGCCCTCGCTCGGGTGTTGCTCGCCAAAGGACTGCTGGTAATCGTCGACGGCCGCGATGCGGTCGAGCTCGAACGCGCGCGCAAGGAGCTAGCCGAGCTCGGCAACGTGGTCGCCATTGCCGGCGACGTCTCCGACCCGGGCCACGCCCACGCCTTGATCGCCGCCGCCCGGCGCGCCGGCCGGCTCGACTTGCTCGTCAATAACGCGTCGACGTTGGGCATCGTGCCGCTGCCGGCCGTTGCCGATCTCGACCGGCCGACTTTCGACTCGCTCTTCGCCGTCAACGTCTTCGCACCGATTCACCTCGCCCAGCATGCGCTGAAGTTGATGACCTCGGCCGACGTTGCGACGATCGTAAACGTCACGTCGGACGCGGGCGTCGAAGCTTATCCCACCTGGGGCGGCTACGGCGCAACGAAAGCCGCACTCGAACATTTTTCGCGCGTGCTCGCCGCCGAGCTGGAAGGCACCTCGACGCGCGTCCTGGTCTTCGATCCGGGCGACATGAACACCGCGATGCATCGCGACGCCATCCCCGATGCCGATCCGTCGGAACTGCGCGACCCGGCCGAATCGGCTCGAGCGCTGGTTCGCGCGATTACCGAGATGAAGGGCTCCTTCCAGCGCGTGCGCGCGTCGGATTTGGTGCCGGCTTGACTGCTGCGGCCTTACCTCGCGGCCTGATCGAGGCCACCGCCCCTCCCGAGTACCGCGGCATCGCGCGTGACGGCGTGCGAATGCTCGTCACCGATCGTTGCGCGGGTTCGCACGCGCACGCGCACTTTTACGAATTACCCGATCTACTGCGTGCGAACGATCTGTTGGTCGTCAACGACTCGGCAACGCTGCCCGCAGCACTCGCCGCACGGCGAACCAACGGTGGCGAGGTCCGCTTACACGTGAGCACGATGATCGACGCGGGTCTGTGGACGGTCGAGCCGCGCGCCCCCGTCGTCGCCGGCGAGACGTTAGTCCTGCCCGGCGGCGCGTCGGTGACGCTTCTCGTGCCGGTCGACCCGGAACGGCCGCGGCTTTGGTATGCGTCGTTTGAACTCCCCGCGCCGATGTATGCGTTTCTCGCGCGCTTCGGCGAACCTATTGCGTACGGCTACCTGCATGGCAGGTTTCCCTTGCGCGAGTATCAGACGTTCTTTGCGCGCACCATCGGTTCGTCGGAGATGCCGTCGGCCGGGCGCCCTTTTACCGAAGAGGTCGTCCGGCGGCTGCGCGATCGAGGCGTCGAGATCGCCGCCATTACGCTGCACTGCGGAGTGGCCAGCTTCGAAGCTCCGGAGCGCCCGGGGATCGAACGTTTCATCGTCTCGCGTCAGACTGCCGATCGCGTCAACGTCGCGCACCGCGACGGACGCCGCATCGTCGCCGTCGGCACGACCGTCGTGCGCGCCCTCGAAACCGCGGCGACTCCGGACGGCGTCGTCGCGGCGGCCGGTTGGACCGACCTGTTTATCGACGAAGGCTATAGACTCAACGCCGTCGACGCCCTGCTCTCGGGTTTCCACGACTCCAACGCCACGCACGTTTCGATGTTACGCGCCTTCACGAGCGCCGAGCTCCTGCGCGATGCGTATGCGGAGGCCGCCGAGCACGAATACACCTGCCACGAATTCGGCGACGTTCACTTAATCGCGTAGGCTGGACGCCAGATGCTTCTCGACCGTGTTTCGCGCTCGCGGCAGAGCTCGCGCGCTGCTCCCGATCCGCACGGGCGTGCTATGTCGTCGCCAAGAAGTCCTCAAAATATGGCGGACAGCTATCGAAGGTCGGCGGCGTCTTCGACAATGCGTTCTATCGCGAATCAGCTGCCGAGAGATCCGTTCGCACCTCGTCTTGAGCCCCGTAACGGCGTCCCGACCCGCATTATGCAGCGAGAACGCGCGATGCGTCGTCGTTCAACAGCCGCCCTTCATGCCGAACACTACCTTTCCCGAGTCGGCCGTCTCGCCGCCGTAGATCTCCTCGAAGCCGCCCGCGCCGATGTGGGCGTTGCGGACGGCAGCAGCGTACACGGAACCGGCGTTCTGATAAAAGCCTCCGTCGTCGATAGACACTAAGATGAGCCGGCCGATGACTTCGAATAAGCCGCTATTGCTGCCGAGACGCGCCGGGCCGCTGTGCGGCCAGCCGTAGCTGCCATCGTCGGTCAGCGTTAGACAGTGCGTACCATTGAAATGGAGCGAATGGGTCACCGTCAGCGGCCAGTTACCGCTGAAGCTCGTCGCCACGGGGGCGTCCCCGACAGAGGCAAGCGCCGCGGACGATGAAGGCTTGAGTTGGGCGCCGGAAGCGCTGCCGCCGCATGCGGTTAGCGCCGCAAGTCCAAAAGCGAGACCGATGCGGTACAGGGGCGATTCACGCATCTTCATGGTGGGGTCTCCTGTGCTCAAATTAAGCGTTGCTCAGGGTAAAAAGGGTGACGTATCGAACGTGATCGGCACCGCGGAGATCCTGAGCCGCCGCTCCGCCACCGGAGCACGCGGCCAGCAAAGCGATCGTTGGAAGTGAGCACGAGGACCAGTCGCATGTCGTTTCTCCTTAATCAACTACTGCCCCGAGGTCTGGGACACCGGCGCGACTCGTACGCTCCGGGCAGGCCCGCGGATTGCCAGAAGAGTCCCCTCCCCAATCCGAACTGCCCGCTCGAGCGTATTAGGCGCGTGACCACGACGGGGACGCTCGCCGACCCGAGCCGGGCCCAGGCAGCGGAACTACTGCCGGCGACTGCCGAGGATGCGGCGCTCGAGCAAGCCTTTGCCCGGCGCGAACGATGGGCGCTGGGGGCGGTCTACGCGCGTTATCACTCGCTGCTCTATTCGGTCGCCTATAACGTGCTCCGCAACGCCGACGACGCGCAAGATTGCCTGCATGATGCGTTAATCGGCATCTGGACGAAGCGCGTCGTCTACGACGCCGCACGCGGCGCGTTACGGAGTTTTCTCGTGGTCTGCGTCCGTAATCAGGCGGTCTCGTATCAACGGACGGCGGTTCGTAACGCGAGGCTCCCGGCACGAGTTCGGCACGAAGCGATGGCCCCGGAGCAATTCCGTATCGACGATTACGTCGAGAGTCGCCGCTTGTACGCAGCGTTCATGGATCTTCCCGCGGAGCAGCGGATCCCACTGATGCTCTCGTACTTTCTCGGCAAGACGCATGTCGAGATCTCGCAGGAGCTTTGCTTGCCGCTTGGGACGACGAAGAGCCGGATATCGCTTGGATTACGAAAGCTGGGCAGGGCGCTCAAAGCGAGAGTTCAGTCATGACGCGCCACATCGACGAATTGGCCGAGCTCTACGCCCTAGGATCTCTTGACCCCGGCGAACGGACCGTCGTCGAGCGCCACGTCCGAATCTGCTTGGAGTGCGCGAATCGGATTCGAGCTGCTGAGGAGACCATCGCTTTTATCGCCGATTTGGAAGCACATCACGAGCCGCCAAAGTTCATCGCTCAAAATTTCACCGCCAGATTGGCGAATTCGCGGGCCGCGCAGAAGCTTCGGTCGCTCAAGGTGATCACTACGGCTCTCATTGTAGGGCTATTGTTTGTAACCTAATACGAGCCCGCCGCTCGTCGCGCGGTGGCCCTGCCGCGAGGCGGCCGGGGAACAACGCGCCTCTCGTGCGAAAGACCTCCCATGCTCGGCCAGACGCTTCCCTACGCTTTGGGCATATTGCTGTCGCCGCTTCCGGTCATCCCCGTCTTGTTCATATTGCTCGGGCCTCGACCGCGCTCGTCCTCCATAGGATATGCCGTTGGATGGTGTTGCGGAATCGCGTTCTTCACCGAAATTTTCGTTCTGATTTCCGTATTTATTACGACCATCGAATCGACGCCCCGTTGGTTGTCGTGGGCCGTCATCCCGCTAGGCATTGCGTTGTTGCTGCTAGCCATCCAAAGATGGAGCGTCCGCCATAAACCCAAACCTCTGCCAGGCTGGATGACCGCACTTGAGACGGCATCGCCGGCGAAAGCGTTCGGCCTGGGGTTCTTGGTTTCGATCGTTTCGTCACCGGTGTTTTTGATCGGTGCGGGACTGACCATCGGTACCGCGAGTCAGTCCGCCGCTAAAGACGCCTTCGACGTGCTGACCTTCACGGCGATCGCATCGGGTCTCGTTATCCTGCCGGTCGTCCTTTATCTCATTGCGGGTAAGTCGGTCGCGTCTGCATTGCTCGCTTCAAAGCAATGGTTGGAAAGAAACTACGCGACGGTGAGTACCGTCATCTTATTCGTCTTCGGCGTGCTCATCCTCATGAAGGGCATCGGCAGGTTATAGTCGTCGCGCACTTTCGGTTCAGCCAAGCCTCGGATTCCCCAGTTTGCTTCGTCTGTCGGTCTCGATCCCAGGCGCCGGCCGTCCCGACGTGACTGCCATTCGGCGGGGTCGAATTAAGAAGGTACGCGAGCGCGTCTGTGTCAGAATACGCTCATGAGTCTCTACCGTGTCGGAACGCTTTTCGCGGCCATCGTGCTCTTCGCGGCGACGAGCTACCACGGAACCATGACGCCGTTCTCACTTCAGCAGGGCATCCTGCCGGTCCACCTCACGTCCGGGCGCGACGGCTATTTATGGGTGGCGTCGATGGGCTACATCGTGCGCATGACGACCGCGGGTAGGCCCGCTGGCGCAGTTGCGACGCCACATGCGGCTGACGTCGCGGATGCAATCGTCGCGGGTCGCGATGGCAATATTTGGTTCGCCGAAGACGCCCATGGCGTCGCTCGCATCGGACGGATTACGCCAACCGGCAGGCTGACGGAGTACGTGCTGCCGCCCGAAAGCAATCCCCTTGCCTTGGCCGCAGGACCCGATGGGATTGCTTTCGTCGGTCATCCCACTGCGACGTTGGGGCTCATCAGTTACAAGGGTAAGGTTTCCGCGATCCATTTTAAGACTGACATCGATATCAAGTCGATCGCGTACGACTCGAGCGGATCGTTATGGTACGCCGGCTGCGACGGCGTTGGCAGGTTAACTCGGTCGCATGCGGTTCGGGACTATCTGGTCGAGGGTGGGTGCAACGGTCGGGCGGGTGTCTCGGTTGCGTCCGATGGCCTCGCATGGTTTTCCGCCGGAGGACACATCGGATACGTCGACGCGTTCGGCAAGATGCGCTTGTTCAAGCCGCTCTATGCGCCCACGTCGATGACTGAAGCGCCTGATGGCAATTTGTGGTTTGTCAATCGGCAGGCCAACCTTATCCAGCGTATTACGCCGCGAGGAACCGTTTCAAGGTTTTCGACGACGTTTGGAGATTCTCCGGGAGACATTGCGGTTGGACCCGACGGCAATCTTTGGGTTTGCGGCACGACGAAGATCGTTCGAATCACTTAAGCCGCCATTCCGGTGAAACCCCGCCTACTGCATACTTTGCTTGACTGGAATGTTCGTCAGTGGCCCTTCTCCGCCGACCTGCTCGATGGTAACGCCCTGTGCGACCGACCAATGATGGGCGCCTGGTGGAACTGCAATGAACGACCCCGCCGGTAGCACACGCGCGTTAGACTTGTTGATGGTATCACCCGTCCCGAACAAAAGCGTTCCTTGGATCACGGTGATATATTCGGCGTGCGAATGGTAATGGGGCTTGTTTGTGTAGCCGTCTGGCATTTTGACGCGGATGATTGCCGTGCCGGATGAGTTCGGATTGCCGACCATCACCGCATTCCAAGAGCCCTTCCCAGGACCGGTGGCGGCCACCCAATGGAGGCCATCGGAGGTAAAAACGAGCGGAGCTGACTGCGTCGCGGCGAGCGTAGCGCCGGCAGTCACGAGCAACCCCAAAACGAGCCACGAGAAGGCTTTCATAGACTATCCTTTCATCGAATGTCTCTAGAGATACAACGAGATTGCTTGCCCCCTTCGCCACTACGACGATCGGGGCCCTTTGCGAAAAGGATGTTCGATTAGGACGCCGTCAATCCGCCGCAGCAACAGAACCGTTACGGCGACGGCCGCGACTCCGCTTGCGTTGCCATTCAATGCGGGGCGGAAGCGCCGAATACTACGACCAAACCGGGTCAACGACGGTTACCGTGAATAACCCGCCGTTGGCACCGCCCTCGTCCGGGAACCTCGATGGGATGTGTAGCAAACGGTATAGCGAAAGGCGCGGTTCGCCGCAAACCTGCGCAAAATACAGGCGGAGCATAAGTGGAAGAAGCCCTTGAACTGGCGGGAGCGTGTAGGAATCG
>CAVWIX010000001.1:0-474628 GCA_963755295.1 Vulcanimicrobiota bacterium | reverse complement strand
ACCTACCAGTCGCCTTGCGACGACCTCAGCGATTTTGAAGACCGTGCGAGCCACCAGACCCGTACGCTCCCGTATTCTCGACTCGCGCTAGTTAGTAGACGGAGCCGCTTTTTACTCCTTAGGGAGGCTTGCGGCCCGGGGTAAAACCATGGGCGACTCCGAATTCGAGGTCGTGAACCATAGCGAAAAGGGCGATCGCAGCGGTCGAGTGCTGCGGGTGCACTCCGTTCCAAGCTTCGGCGAGAACCTCCGAACGGGCGTCGAAGTCGTCGCCATAATCGCTGCCGGATTGTGGGCACTCTACACGTTCGTATACGAGCAGCGCATCAAACCGCTTTCAGAGGCACCCTCGTTCTCCCTACCGACGACCATCGACCAAGGCTCGACCGTAAATGGCGTTGCTTTTCTTACGGTCCACAAACGGCTCCAGAACAACGGCAACATACCTGTAGACATCGCAGCTGAGGCACTTAGCGTCTACGGCGAAGTGATCGTGAGTCGGTCGAGGCGTTATAAGCGAATCGAGACGTCCACGAGCGCAACGGTTAGGGCCGACGTCCCGCGGCTGCCTAGCGCGTTGCTCTTCTCCATGGCGAAGCTGCGCAGCGGCGCGGTAGGCGGAAATCAGAAAACGGACTTCTTCGTTCCGGCGCGCAGCGCTGCGGAGGAGACGTTTCTCGTCGCCGTGCCCGTCAAGGCCTATCCCTTGATAAAGATCGTGCGCAGGGATTACGTTGCGAAGGCTCCGATCAGACCGAAGATGGATATCCGGATCGTTAAGACGCCGCTGGGCGGGTACGACCTGCGGTCTGCCGGGCTGGAGGGGGAGTACGACACGGATCAGGAGTACGCGATACGCCCCCAGTGACCGATGCACCGCCCAGATGCCGCCAGGCAAGCCCCGGACGTTTTCCGACGCCAAGTGCGTTAGCCATCGTTTGCGGATTCTGCCTAATCGTCGCACAAACTCACATTGCGCTGGCCCAGGAGCAATACGCGCCGGGCGTCTGGCATTACCGTTCGGTTGCGTGCGTGGACACGACCGTGAAGTCGGTGCGGCCGCGCCTCACGGCAGAAGGCCAGACGACGTTCACCGCGCAGGATTTCGAAAACGGCGTGGAGGTCGTCTACGATACACACTTGGGGAGCGATCCCGCGCATCCCGGTCTGCTCGCGTCGGTCACTCTGTACGGAGGCGTCCCGGGTACCGAGGTCATGATGAAAGAACGCGCCGGAGATCGCGTGCAGGTGTGCTTTATTTCTCGGCCCGCGCCGACGGTGGATTGCAACCCCGACTTAGACGTTCGAGGGCGCGTCTTTCGCGTCTACGACTTCAAGCAACAGGCGCAGTACTACGGAAAGAACACCGAGCACGGATGCGGCGGCGCATAGCGGACCAGAAGGTATTTCGCCCCGACGTGGGGGCTAGGAGCCGCACCTTGGTGCCGTTGAGGGAGTCGCGCTGCGATTCGAGACGGTTTGAGGCGAAGGCGAGCTTACGGATTTATCTTGAAGATCGTTCCGCAGCCGCTGGTGCTGCAGTTGGTCGAGGTGCCGCCCATCGACGTCGTGCCATAAAGCGCGCCGTTCATCTGAATCAGCGCGGCCTCGGGCGTCGATCCGTCGCCGGCAGCATGGCCTTGAAAACTGTGCAGCACTTGGTATCGCCTGCCCGACAAGCCGATCTTGAAAATGGTGCCGTCGTTATCGTCGCCGCCGGTGGTCGTCGTCCCGTACAGCATCCCGCTGACTTCAACGAGACCGGCGAACGGATTCGAGCCGCCGGAGCCTCCGGTAAATCTGTGGAGAACGCGATATCCGTTGCCGGACGGGTCGATTCTGAAGATCGTGCCGCAACCCGTACCGTTGCAGATCGATCCTTTGACACCGCCGCCGGAGGTCGTGCCGTATAGCTTACCGCCTACGAGGATGAGCGCCGATTGAGGATAGGACCCGTGCTTGCCGCCCGTTTCGCCCTTACCTCGAAATCTATAAAGCAGGCTCTCCGCGTGCGGCGGAGCGATTGCGAAAATCGTACCGCATCCGTTCTCGTTGAAACCGAGGCTGCAGCCCGTGCCTCCCCCGGCAGACGTCGTGCCGTACACCGTGCCGCTTACGTTGGTAAGGCCTGCGTCGGGGTAGCCGCCGTCAATCGACATGCCACTCGCCGTGCCGCCCAAGAACGAGTAGACGACGCGTTCGTGGCCTGAAGCGTTCACTTCGAAAACGCTTCCCGTGCCGGATGGACCTTTGCCGCCCAGGACGGTCGTTCCGAAGAGCCTGCCCCTCGCTTCAATCAATGGGGCGGCTGGAATCATACCGTCGCCGGAGCCGGCGCTAAAACTGTGGATCACCTCTTCGCTTCCGTTCGGATGCAGGCGAAATACGGTGCCGCAGTCGCATCCCGACTGACTGGGGCGACCGCCTGAAGAGGTCGTGCCATAGAGAGCGCCCTCGAAGTGCACGAGCCCGGCTAATGGTAATGCACCGTCACCGGTAGACTGACCGTGAAATGCATAAACGATGCTTTCGCCGCTGGCCGAACTCAATTCAAAAACGGTTCCGCATCCGCCGAGGTAATCGGCACAGGCTCCCCCACCGTACTGCGTCGTACCGAAGAGAGCACCGTTCGTGGCGACGAGATCGCCCACCGGCCCCTGGCCGTCACTGCCGCTGCGAAAGCTATAGAGCGTCGTATATCCGCTGGCTTCCGAACGGTGCAACGACGAGCCGCCGCGGCCGGTGCCCGATAGCTCGACCGTCGCCGGCGCATACAAACGACTGTTGGAACCACAAGCCGTTAAGAACGCCGCGCCGGCCAATGCAAAAACTAAAGCCCGTAAATACAAGACAGCACTCCTACCTAGTCAAGTTTAGCATGCACGCGCGCTTGCATTATCGCTTGGCCCATGGGTCCAATGGCTCAATTTCTGGAGGTAAATCGCGCTGTCCGCACTTCGCGTTAAGGCGTCCGGACGGCAGTGCCACGCCGTTGGGTCCACGAGCGAAACTTTGGCAGGAACCGTCTATTCGATCAAACCTTAATAGGGGATGGAATCCACGGACGTCGCCCTCGCTCGCGCCACCCTCGATGACGTCGCCGAACTAACGCCTCTGTTCGACGCCTATCGAGCGTTTTTCGCCGGCGAGCACGATGCGGCGGAGTCGGGCCCCTTTTTGAGAGAGCGGCTAGGTGCGAACGAATCGGTTGTCTTTCTCGCTCGCGCCGGCGGTCAGGCGGCCGGGTTCGTTCAACTCTATCCGCTCTGGTCGTCGTGGTATTGCCGCCGCATCTGGTTCCTGAGCGATCTGTACGTTACGCTCGCGCGCCGCGAGCGCGGAATCGGCCGGCGTCTCGTCGAGCGCGCCGTCGAACACGCAAAAGAGACCGCTGCATCGAGCGTGATGGTCGAGCTGCCGCATCGCGAGCCGCACCTTGCGGAGTTTTACGCAGACCTGGGCTTCCACAAAGATAGCGTCTTCGACCTCGCGCGCTATTTAATCTGAAAGGGAAAGCTTTGTAAGGCCGTAGCCCCGGCCGTGTTGCGCGCAATGACGTCGAGCGTAAAGCTATGACTCATAAAGAACGGGATCTTCGGCACCGGATTGCTGCCTTCGAAATGCCCGACGTCGGTTTTCGGCAGATTCGCGCCAAAGCCGGCGATGCGAATCTCGACGCTGGCAACGTTAGACGACGTGAGAACGACGACGTTGAGCGTATCCCCGGCGCGCGGACTGTTCGAGCTCAAATGCACGTAGATAATCTGTGGTGCTGCGTCGGGCGCGAGCATTAAGATCGTCGGCGTTGCTAGCGGCGTCGGCGACGCGGACGCGGAGGGGCTTGGGCTCGGTGACGCAGGCGGAGACGGACTCGGCGCCCGCGCGACGGCGGCACCGGCGAGAGCCAACCAAGCGACGGCAAAGAGGGCTGCGCGCATGCCGGTTTGGTTCCTGCACGCGAGGGAAACTCATCTTGCGCGTCTTGGCTCCCGCGGGCGTGACGCCGTTAGATAGCGAAAGAGAGCGTCGGTGAATACTCGCTCCGATATACGCAACGTCGCCATCGTCGCTCACGTCGATCACGGCAAGACCACCCTCGTCGACGCCATGCTGCGGCAGAGCGGCGTATTCCGCGAGGGCCAGCAGGTGGCGACGCGCGTCATGGATTCCAATCCGCTCGAGCGCGAACGCGGAATAACGATCCTGTCGAAGAACACTGCCGTCCGCCACGGCGACGTAAAGTTTAATATCGTCGATACGCCGGGACACTCCGACTTCGGTGGAGAGGTCGAACGCGTGCTGCAGATGGTGCAGGGCGTGCTGTTGCTGGTCGACGCCGCCGAAGGCGTGATGCCGCAGACGCGCTTCGTCCTGCGCAAGGCGCTCGAACTGGATCTGCGCGCGATCGTGGTCGTCAACAAGATCGACCGCAAGGACGCGCGGCCGCAAGAGGTCGTCAACGAAACCTTCGATCTCTTCGTCGAGCTGGGCGCCAACGACGAACAGGCCGATTTCCCGGTGATCTTCACCAACGCCAAGGCCGGCATCGCCAAGCGTTCGCTCGAGGAGCCGGGCGACACGCTGGAGCCCCTTTTCGAAACGATCGTCGCGCGCATCCCCGAGGCACCCGCCGAGGACGGCCCGTTCCAGCTGCTGATCTCGGCCATCGACCACAATCGCTACGTCGGGCGCGTGGGCATCGGCCGCATCTTCCGCGGCAGCGCGCGGCTTAACGATCCGATCGTCAAGATCGCACGCGAAGGTCAAATCGCAACCGGCTTGCGCCTTACGACGCTGCTGACGTTTGCCGGGCTCGAGCGCATCGACGTCGAGGAGGCCGCCGCCGGCGACATCGTCTGCATTTCCGGAATCGACGATCTCAACATCGGCGACACGCTCGCCGATGCCAACGCTCCCGAGAGCATCACCGCGGTCGCCGTCGACGAGCCCACGGTCTCGATGTTCTTCAGCGTCAACAACTCGCCGTTCGCCGGGCGCGAAGGAAAGTTCCTTACGTCGCGCCAGATTCGCGAGCGCTTGCTGCGCGAGCTCGAGTCGAACGTGGCGCTGCGGGTTGAAGATACCGGCTCGCCCGATACGCTCGAAGTGCGCGGCCGCGGCGAGCTGCATCTGGCGATTCTGATCGAGACGATGCGGCGCGAAGGTTACGAGCTGGCTGTTTCCAAGCCGCAAGTCATCCTGCGCGAGCGAGACGGGCAGCGCTTCGAGCCGATCGAGTACGTCGTGGTCGACGTTCCCGAAGAGTATAGCGGCCCGGTCATCGAGGCGCTCGGACGGCGTAAGGCGACGATGTCGAACATGCTGGCCGTGGGCGACTCGCGTCGTTTCGAATACACCATGCCGACGCGCGCGATCTTCGGGCTGCGCGGCGAACTTCTGACGCTGACGCGCGGTACGGCGATGCTCTCGCACACCTACTACGATCACCGCCCGTGGCTGGGCGAACTGCCCGGACGCAGCATTGGCACGCTCGTCGCCAGCGACACCGGACGAACGACCGGTTACGCGCTGATGGGCCTCGAGCAGCGCGGCCGCTTCTTCGTCGGGCCGGGCGTGGACGTGTACGAGGGCATGATCGTCGGGCGTGCCAACGACAACTACGACGTCGCGCTCAACGTCGTGCGCGAGAAAAAGCTCACCAATATGCGCGCCGCCGGCTCGGACGAGAACGTCAAGCTCTCGCCTCCCGAGGAACTCTCGCTCGAGCGAGCCATCGAATTCATCGAAGACGACGAACTCGTCGAAGTGACCCCGGTGTCGATTCGCCTGCGCAAGCGCATTCTCAACGAAGGCGACCGCCTGAAGCTGCGAAAGCGAGCCGCCGCCGCTGCCCCCTGAAGGGAGCGGTGGCGCCCTTCTTCGGTATTTCCAAAGACCGAGGCTTCGTTCGCAAGCTCTTCCTAGGCGCTTCTTACTTGACTGTTACCGTAAGTCAAGCGTGGTGATTGAGTCACGCGATCCCCCAAAGGATGCAAAAATGAGCGATCAAAAGAAGGCCGACGAGCAGAAGCCGATTCAGGATGAGACCCTGGACAAAGTGAGCGGCGGCGCCGGCAGCGACTATATCATCGTCCACAACCCGATCGACAGAGGCCACGACCCTCACCCGATCCCCCCGGGACCGGGACAACAGCCTCCGCCGGATCCTCGCCCGCGCGCGAAACCCATGTAGTGAAGCCCACAGCAACGACGTTAGAGTGCCTGTCGTTGCGCGAGGGCAGCAAAGGGGCCGGGGACTGCTACCAGGTCGGCATACCTGCCATCCTGAACGATCCGACCCCTTTCTAGTACTACGATTCGATCCGCATTCTCAATAGTGGAGAGGCGGTGCGCGATTATCAGACGAGTGGCGCGAAGCTGCTCCAGCGATTTCATCACCACCGCCTGAGTCTCATTATCGAGGGCGCTGGTCGCCTCGTCGAACAGCACGATGCGCGGCGTCGTCACGATCGCTCTGGCAATCGAGATCCGCTGACGCTGTCCGACCGAGAGTCCGCCTCCGTCTGATCCCAGATACGTTTCCATCTGCATCGGAAGGGCGGCGACGTCTTCGGCTAGGCCGACCCGCCGTGCGACATCCCACGCTTGATCGTGGGTAATGTACCGCGCGCCCGCGATGTTTTCAAAGATCGTTCCTTGAAGCACGCCGCTCGATTGAAGAACCGAACCGATTTGTCGTCGAACCGCCGCAAGGTCCACCGACGCCAGATCGTGGGCGCCGTAAATAACCGATCCGTGGCCCGGCCGTTCGAACCCCAGAAGCAGGCGAAACAGCGTGGACTTTCCCGACCCCGACGGTCCGACGATCGCAACAAATGAGCCCGGTTCGATCTTGAGGTCTATGCGATCGAGCGTGACGGTCGGCGCGCCCTCGTACTGAAAGCTCAAGTTTCGCAACTCGATCCCGCCCGTTAGCGTCCCCGGATCGCCGTGCGCCTCGAGGATCTCGGGGAGCTCGCGCAGCAGAGGACGCGCGCGTTCGTACAACGGAATGATCCGGATCACTTGGACGAAGGCGTCGCCGAGCCCGAGCAACGAGGCCAGCAGCTGCCCGAAGGCGGCGCTTGCCGCGATGAAGATGCTCGTCGCGAAGGCGCCGTGCCGGATAATGAAAACGTAGCCGATGATCGCCAGGGTCGTGGCTGCGGGCCAGATCGCGTTGAATATTCCGAATCGATAGACGATCGTGTCGGCCCGCGTCGCGGTTCGCCGCATAACGACGAAACGATGAAGCCAACCCACAAAGGCCCGCGTCTCCGCTCCGGCGACGCGAAGTTTGGAGATGCCGTTGAAGATCTGGAGAACGAATCCGGCGATGCCCCCCGACCGATTGAAAATTTTGCGCCTCAGCTGCAAAGTCGCTAGGGCTTCCGCGGCGGCGGCGGCAATCGCGATCAAGGCCAGTAGCAAGCACAGCCACGCTAAACCGACGTCGTAGATAAAAAGCAGCGCGAAACTGACCAGGGAGAAGACGCCGCTCAATGCCGCTGCAATGGTGATGTCGCTGACGTATTGCTCGATCCGGTCGATCCCCATCAGCCGGTCGGCTAAATCGCCGATTTCGTAGCGGCGAAAGAACGATGCCGGCAGTGCCAGCAGTCGCTGCATGACGCCGGATTGCAAGGTCGAGCCGACTTGAGCTTGGAGACGTACGATCGCCAGACCCCGCACGACCTCCGCAACGGCCGCGGTCAACGCGACCGCCAGCAGCGCCGAGGCCATCGTCAGCAGCTGCGGACGCATTGCGCCGGGAATGATCGTTCCGTAAAGAATCGCGATCGCCAGCGGAACCATTCCGGCGAGGATGCCGCCGATTAGACCCATGACGAGGATTTGGGTGCCCGTCACTCCACTGTGACGTAACCCAAAGCGCAACAGGTCCAATACGCCGATCGGCCCTTCGGGAAACGGGCGCAGAAATACATAGGCAAATACGTCGATCTCGGCGGCGAGCTCCGGACCGACTCCGACGCTCTCCAAGCCGCGCGATGGATCGATCAAGACGTAGCGCGTTCGGCCGCGACGGGGCAACAGCGCCACCGGCCTCTGCTTGAGGCCGCGGAAAGCCAAGAGCGGCCCGTGCTCGCGGTTAAACCAGCCTGCTTTTAACCGCACTCGGCGGATCGAGATGCGGGACGCTATGGCGATTGCCTGTACCGCCGCCTGCGGCTCGGTGTGCGATTCGTGCGGCGCGACGATCGGTATGCGGTCGCCCTGGGCCACGATGCGCGCAGCAGCGACGATCGGATCGTCACCCGGCTCCGTAGCGATGCGATGCCGCTCGAAGAGATGGGTCGCCTCTTCGAGGCCGCCGCTGAGCGCGCGCTCGTCGAAAGCCTGGGTTGCCCGGCGCATCGTTTCGCGGCGCTCGTTTTCCTCGGCCGCTTCTCGTTCCCAACGCTTCCAAAACGCGGCATGCGCCGCATCGATGCTTCGGGCTACATCTTTGGGCCGCACTTCGCCGGCGCCGAATACCTGAATGCGCGAGGGTTCCTGCGCGCGAAGGGTGAGATTTCCGCCCAGGGGCACGTGGCCGCTCTCGGGATCGCACGGATGGGAATCCAAGAGCAAACCTCGTCCGCGGGCCACGCGAACGTAGGCCAAGCGACGCGACGAATGCGCGTGCTCGCCCGGCGCCAGTTCGAGCGAATGGGGAGGTTGGACCGGTCGCGCGCGCTGGAGGTCAAGCCCGGCCGGATCGACGCCTACTAGCGTCGCTAGATAGCGGTGAAGCGCCTCATCACGTTCCACCGGGTCTGCCGCGGCCATATCCCAACTCTCAAAAAGTGTGGGTACTACTCCGACCGCGATCAGGCTCCGCCGTTTGTCACGCACCTTGGAAGATGTGCCGATAACGACGTCACCTGGAACTAAACCACCCAAGAACGCGCGGCGGCCCGTCGGCCGTCCGGCCGAATCGAGGGCGACGACGAAGAGCGCCGCCTCGCCGGCGCGTACGCGGTACGCTTGCGACGGCCTATCGAGAACGAGAACCTCGTCGCCGGCAATTCGCAGCTCCGATGAAGGCGTCATTGGGATCTCACCAGCGCGAGGTACCGTCCGTTTCGGGAAACCAGCTGCTCGTGACTGCCCCGCTCTACGATTCGCCCCTTATCGAGTACGAGAATTTCATCGGCATCCCGGACGGCGCTCAAACGGTGCGCGATTATCAAGCACGCGCAACCCCGTCGCCGGAGGCCTTGATCGATGAGATGCTCGGTCAACGGATCGAGCGCGCTCGTAGCCTCATCGAGAACGACCAGCGCCGGATCGCGCACCAAACCGCGGGCGATCTCCAAGCGCTGTCGCTGCCCCCCGCTGAAGTTAACCCCGCCCTCCGCCATCGCGGCATCGTAACCTTCAGGGCGGGCGACGATATCGGCATGGATGCACGCATCGCGCGCTGCCCGCTCGATGGCCGCATCGGAGAGCGCCGGGTCCCAAAGCGTGAGGTTGCTGCGGACCGTTCCCGGATAGAGCGAGATTTCCTGATCGACGAACGCGATGTCGCTGGCGATGAGCGCGGGATCGATTGCATCGCGTTCGATCTCATCAAAAAGAACCGCTCCAGACCACGGAACGTACAGGCCGGAGACGATCTTGGCGATCGTCGATTTGCCGCTGCCCGATGGCCCGACGAGCGCGATGCGCCGGCCTGGAGAGATGGCGAAGGATATACCGCTTACCACCGGCGGCGCGTGCTTGTTATATCCGAACGAGACGTCGCGAAGCTCGAGCTCTCCCGCCAAGCGAATGCGCTCGACGCGCGCCGCGCCACGCACCGCGTCGGCGGGATAGCGTAGCACGTCCTCGATGCGCCGGACGTCGCCGTCCATCTCCTGCAACTCCGCCCCGAGCTCGACGAACGTCGTAAATGGCGCGATGAAGAGCTGCGTTAGGAGCAAATAAGCAAAGAGCGTACCGATCGAAATCGCCCCGTCGATCACGCGAAGGCCACCCAGCGCCAAGATAGCGGTGACGTTGATCGTTACGAGTAGCCGAGGCACGGCGTTGAGCAGTTGCGAAAGCACTGCGAAGCGCTGACGCGCGTTGATGACCCTCGCTTGGTGCCCCAGCCATTTGATGAAATACGTGCCCTCTGCGCCGCCCGATTTCAACGTCTCGATTCGCTCGAGCCCTGCCACGGAGCTCCCCAGCAGCATCGCTTCCTCTTGCAGCAAGGCGGCATTAGCATCGGAGCGGCGCCGCGCGACGAACCGAAGTGCTAGGATGTTCAGCGCAGCAATCCCGAGGGACACGACGGCCAACACCCGATCGTATCGCGCCATGACCGCGAGATAGAAAAGCGCGGCGACCACCCCGATCGCACTCGCCGCCAGCCGGCTGGACAGTAGATCGGCGACCCGATCGCAGATCGCGACGCGGTTGGCGATTTCTGCCGGCGAACGCTGCGCGAAAAAGATCATCGGCAGGTGCAGCACGTGCCAAAGCATACGGCTGGCGTTAGCGAGAGCGAGCTTGGCCTGCAAGCGCAGAATTGCGAGCTGCTGTAGTTCCAGCAAGGTAATTTGCACCGCGATGCTGGCGGCTATTCCGACGGCGATCCATGCCGTCCAACCATAACTCTTGTCTACGAGGACTTCGTCGATGAACGTTTTTGTAAACGTCGGTAAGGCGATGTTCGGAATGACGAGGGCGAGACCCGCGAGCGCTACGAACAGCACCGCACCCCACGATCCGGTCAGTTGGGCGCGCAAGATACTGGCCGTCGCCGGAACGTCGTTGCTCGGCTTGAAACCCGCCTGCGGCGCGAACGTCAAACAAACGCCGGTGTACGCTCGGTTGAACTCCTCCCAGTCGCAGGTCCGGCGGCCGCCGGCCGGGTCGTTGAGAACCGCGCCCTCTTTTGTAAAACCTTCAACGACGACGAAGTGATAGAACTGCCAAAAGACGATGAACGGGGGCGCCAGCTTTTTCAACTGCTCGATATCGTACTTATATCCGTGAGCGTCGAGATCGTACGAGCGCGCCGCGCGAAGGATGTTCCCGGCCGAGCTTCCGTCACGGGTTACCCCGCAGGATACGCGCAACTCTTCGAGGGTAACGTGGCGTCCGTAGTAACCAAGGATCATGCCCAGCGCTGCCGCGCCGCACTCTACCGCCTCCATCTGCAACATCGTCGGCGTTCGCACCGGAGCGTGCGGGCCGTTATGTCGGCTAGAGTTGCGCTCCAACAGCTTCATCAGCGGCTCTGCGGTAGTACGAAAGAAATAGGGCGGCGCTCTTCAACGACGATAGTACCGTAGCACGGCGTGCCTGGCGACAGCATACGACCCGCGTTGCTAAAGCCCGACCAGACGAGGTTGCCGCTAGCGTCGACGTCGAGCGATACGTGAACCTCGCGCACCGGCACGTCGGACGAGAAGCCTGCGGCAACGGCATCGTTCTGCAGCGCCGCTTTGATCCGATCCGCGTTAGCCGGAAACGGCGCCGCATATACAACGTGGCCGCGGAGGAAGCCGAAAACGTCGGGGCGCGAGTCGGCCGGCGACAGCCGCACGGGCATGCCCTCGCCGACGCGGCGATCGGTTTCGACCGGGACGAAGATAATGGCTGCGGGAACGGCGCCTGCCGGTTCGATTGTTGCTACCGCATCGCCGCTGCGAACGAAGCTTCCGGACAACGCCGAGCGCTGCGCGAGGCGTCCGGCCGCCGGAGCTCGGAGCGCGACGATGTCACCGCCGGTCGTTCGCATGCGCGCGATTGCCGCTCCTTGCGGAACGAGGTCGCCGACTCGCCCGGGTAATGCGATTAGCGTGCCGTCGCTCGGGGCCGTAACGGGCTGCACCCCGCTGCCGGCGACGATTACGCCGCGTCCTTGAAGACCGACCGGCACCGATCCGAAGATCGCCCACGTCATCGCAAGCAGCAGTAGCCCGCCGATGGCGACGAGAACGAATACGCTCCGCGACGAGACGACCTCGATCGCCTCGTCGAAGCGTTCTACGGAATCGATCGCCGCGATTGCCTCTTCACGAAAGAGGCCTTCGCTCTCCGGATGTTGCGATGGATTCATTCTTTGCTTGCCGTCACGGGCGAGGCCCAAACCGCCGCGCCTTCACTTAACCCACTGGGTTCGCGCGCCACGATCACGTCGCCCGGGCGAAGACCCGCCCGGATCGCGCTGCTGGTCTCGTTAGACGCCGCAACGTTCACGGCTTGGCGATGCGCTCTGCCGTCGCGAACGACGTATACGTACGACCCGTTTGCGTCGCGCCCGATGGCGTCGTTGCGCACTACGAGCGCGCGCGGAAGGTCGGTGGAATGGATGTTCGCCTGGGCGCTCATTCCGTCGCGCAGAAACGCTGGATGACTATCGATGGCGATGGTGGCTGCGACGGTATGCGCGCCGCCTGCCGAGCTGCTCGCGCGCGCGAGCGGCGCGACCTCGACGACGTGACCGGTCAAGACGTGCCCTGGGAAGTCCTCCCCGGTAATCGTGACGCGCTGCCCTAGGCGCACGTTGATGACGTCTTGCTCGTCGATGCGCGTGCGTACGACGAAGGCGCCTTGCGAGGCCAAGATCACAATCGGTTCCGCCATGTCGATCGCGTCGCCCGGCTGGAGCGGCCTCAGGGGATCACCCTTTTCCGTGGCAACGCTCAACACGGTCGCGTCGTAGGGCGCTCGGATTTCCATCGCCTCGGCTTGCTCGCGCGCGAACGAATATGCAGCGGCGGCGCGGGCGGCTTCGGCTTGCGCCGCCGCGACGTCACCGCTACCGGCTTCCACTTGCGCCGCGGCGAGGGCGGCGCGCGCTTGCGCGAGACCTTGGCGGGCAGAGCCGAGATTCTCCTCGAGCACCGTTCGGGAGCGGCTTAGTTGTGCGGCCAACGAGGCCCGCTGTACGCGCGCCTGTTCGTAAGCCGCCTGCGCCTGTTCCAACTTGGCTTCGGCTTGGTCTAATTGATCGCGCGAGATCGCTTTGTTAACGTAGAGGTAGCGATAGGCGGCGGCGAGCCGGTGCGCCTCACGAAGAGCCGTAGCGGCGGTCTCCAACTCCGCATCCGCGCGCGCCCGCTGCTCGGCTGCGGTCGTTTCCCCATAGCCAAGTCCCGATTGCACGCCATTGGCGAGGTCCTGCCCGGCCGCGGCCAAGCGCGCGCGCGCGGCTTCGACGTTGGCTTCGGCTTGAACGACGTTGGAGCTTCCCGTTACAACAGTGCTCTGAGCTCGCGCAGTTGCCGAACGAAATGCCGCCGCGGCGCCGGCCGCATTCGCGACGATCTCCGGGTTATCGATCGTCGCGATGAGGTGACCGGCTCGCACTCGATCGCCCGCCTTCACGTAGATGCGTCCAAGCCGGCCCGAGATCTCGCTCGAGAGCGTTTGAATTTGCGGATATTGTACCACGCCGCTCTCGGGAAGGAGCACGACGAACGGCGCGTAGCCGACCGTAATCGTGGGAACCGGCTGAGCGGCGCTGCGCGCGTGGACGATCGCGACGATAACGGCGAGCGCCAGCCCTCCCGCGGCGACCAGCAAGTATTTCGTACGCGTTGCGTCCATCAGAGGTCCGCCACGGTCTCAATCGGATCGTATGTGCCAAGAGCCGATCGCAGCTTGACGACCGCATTAACGTAGGTAATCTGGGCGCTGAAAAGGTTGGCCTGGGTCAGGAGCGACGTCTGCTGAGCCGCCTTGGTATCGGTCAGCGAGATGAGCCCATGATCGTATTGCAGCTGGGCGATTCGCGCGGCTTCGGTTCCCAAGTCGACTGCTCGCCGCTGATACGATAACGTCTGATGCGCGGTTTGGGCTTGACGAAGCGACTGCAGAACGTCCTCCTCGGTCGCGCTCTTCGCCGAGTCGAACTCGAGACGCGCCGCGTCGAGCGCCACGTTAGCCGACCGGTGTGCGGCAGCGCGCGTTCCGTAATCGACGATCGGCAGAGACAGCGTGGACGTGGCGCCGATATTCCAGAATCCCGGCGTCCCGCGGGTTACGTTGGAGAACGGAAAGCCGATGCAAGAGATTTGATTGGGATTGGGCGCGCACTCTTGGTTGAGCAAGTTTACTTGCGTCTGCTGATCGACATACGTGGTCGGCGAAGTCTGGTTTCCAAAAGCCGCGTAAACGCTGATCTGCGGCAGAAGGTCGGTGTCGATGCTCGCCCGTGAAAGTTCGGCGATCGAGACGACCGCCGCCGCGGCCGCAATCTCCGGACGATTTTTTTCCGCGATTTCCACCAGCGTCGCCGGAGAGCCCGGCGGCAGCGGGGGCTCGGGGAGAACCGAGGGTACCGCAAACTGGGTGTCGAGGTGCGTGCCGATCGTTTGAGCGAGCGATTCGCGAGCGGTTTCTCGATCCGATGCGGTAGTGAGCAGAGCGGCTTGAGTCTCTTCGACCCCAACCTCCGCACGCAAAACGTCAACCCCGGCGGCCAGGCCCGACTTCTCTTTGGCTTGCGCAACCGCGAGGAGGGCCTGCTGATAGGCGAGGTTGGTCTGTGCCAGTACGTACAGATCCTGTGCCTTCGCGATGGCGAAGAACATCTCGACGAGTTTTTCGGTCGTCTGCGTTTGTGCTTGCCGCAGGTCGGCTCGGGCCGCTTCGACCTTTCGCCGAGACTGCTGGGTCAAGATCTGATTGAGCGAACCGTTATACAGCGTCCACTGTGTCCCAACCTGAGCGGTATTCTGCGAAAAGGCCGAAACCGGGGAGATTCCGTACTGGGCGAGGCTCCCCGCATAATTGTTTTGCTTGGCGAGAACGTTTTGGAGGCTGGCTACCACCGGAGGATATTCCGTGGCGCGCTGCCTGGTGTAGTTAGATTCCGCCAGCGCCAACTCGCTCTTTTTCTCGGCGATAGCAGTATCGCGCACTAACGCGTACGCAACCGCTTGGCGAAGCGTCATCGGCTGAGCCGCCGCCATAGCACGAGTCTCCGAAACCTTGAGGAGCGTGACGGCGACAACGAGCAGGGCTCGTGCGACAGTGGACACCTGGCCTGCCTTCAACGCAGGCCGCGGGGCGGCCCTCGCTAACTGGTCGTGCTAGCCTCCCCTAGTGGGAACCTAGCCGCCGGGTCAAGTATTCCACGGTCGCCGTATCGGCCGACAGCCAAGCCTCGTAGCGTAGAAAGCCGTGGATCTCATTAGGAATGACGATCTGCTCGTAGGGCACCCTCGCGATTCGGAGGCGCTCGACCAAATCCACCATCTGGTGAAACTCCACGTTGCGGTCGTCGTCGCCTTGAATCAGCAGCACGGGCGATTTCCAGGTCGCGATAGCGGAGTCGGGTGACGACTCCCAAGCGACCTTCATCAGCGCCTTGGTATTGTAGCGCTGATAGCGCTTGAGCTGGGTGAAGCCCCAGACCGGATTGTCGATGTCGAGCGACCAGTCGTGGACGCCGTGAAAATCGACGCCGGCTTTGAAGATGTTCGAATTGCGCGCCAGCGCCAGCGCGGTGAGATAGCCGCCGTACGAACCGCCCCAAATTCCGATGCGAGTTGGATCGACCGACGGCTGCTTCTGCAGAAACTGCGCTCCGGCCACGACGTCTTGGTACTCCGACGCGCCCGTTGGTCCCCAACGTGCCGGGAAGTTGAAGTCGTGTCCGTAACCGATGCCCAGCCGATAATTTACCGACAAAACCACGAAGCCGCGGCTCGCCAGCGCCTGATTGACGGCGTAAGCGTTCGAATAATAATCCATGTAGTGCCAGGTCAGCATCATCTGGCGCGGCGGACCGCCGTGCACGAAAATTATTCCCGGATGCTTGCCGCCGCCGGCCGGTTCGAAGAGTTGGCCGTGAATCAGCAAGCCGTCGGGCGCGCGAAACGAGACTTCTTTCGGCGTCACCAGTTCGGATGCGGGAAAGTCGCTCGCGACGAGATTGGCGTCGAGCGCGCGCTGCGCCTCGCCGGTCTGCAGCGTCACGAGCAAGGGCTGCTGCGCGGTGGCGCGATTGAACGCGAGCGCACCGTTCTCCAGCGGAACGGGATTCGTCTCGCTGCTGGCTCCATGCGTTAACTGCGTCACGCTGCCGCTCGACACGTCGGCGCGGAAGATGTGGCGGCGGTCGTCATCCCCCGCCGTCGATCCGCTGTTAGCGCTGTAGACCACCGATGCGCGGTCGGGCGACATGGCGACGTCTTCAACCATGAACGAACCGGGCGTCAGGAGGCGCGCCGCACCGCCGCCGGCGGAGACCGCATACAGATGCGGCCAGTTGTCTTGCGAGCTCTTAAAAACGAGATTGTTTCCCGCCGCCCACTCCACGAACGGGCCGCCGGCCGACTGCGGTAGCGAGCCGCGCGGCGTGTTCGGACTCGCCCAGACGACATGCGCGGCGCCGCTGCTCGGATCGCCGGCCCAGATCTCCCACGGAACCGGCTCCCAGGTGAGCGGATCGCGCGGCGGACCGCCATCGCCGTGCAGCCGTACGAAGGCAATCTGCGCGCCGTCGGGCGACCAGCGCGGCATCAAATCTTGCGAGGTGGTCGGCGCCACAAAAGTGAGCGCGGTCGCATCGTTGCGATAGACGCCGATGAAGCTGTGATCGGTGCGCGCCGAAACGAAGGCAAGCGCCGTTCCGTTGGGCGACCATTGCAGATCCGAGTCTTGCCCGCTATCGAAGAAAAGCCGCCTCGGAGCCGTGCTCGCATCGATCGGTGCAGTCATCACCGCGCCGCCGTTGGTGTAGACCACGCGCGAGCCGTCGGGCGAGATGGCCGGGGCGTCGCCCTCGCCGATCAGCTTCGGGGCGCCGCCGGCCGTGGCTGCCGACCATACCTGCATCTGCGGCTGCGTCGTGCTCGACGCGGCATTGGGCTGGAGCGGCTCCGGCCAGTTGGCGTCGTGATCGCCGCCGCGCACGTACACGACGTGCGCGCCGTCGTTGGAAACGACGAGGTCGGTGAGCTCTTGGCCGTCGTCGCTGCCCGAGGAGAAGAGCTGCTGCGGCGCGTAATCGGGCGCCCGAGCGAACCAGATCGTACGCACTCCGCGCGTAACCAGCGCGTAGGCGATCGCGGTGCCGCGGTCGTTGCCGGCGAGCGCGGCGGGAAACGGATAACCGAGAAGACCGGTGAGCGTCAATGCAGCCAGCATCGACGCCCTTTACGCCGTTGCGGCGACCCGTTCCCCGATACTAAAGGTCAGCTCGCCCTTGTTCTCGTCGAAGCCGACGTCCACGGTATCCCCGTCGTCGACGTCGCCGGCGAGGATCTTGCGTCCCAGCGGCGTCTCCAGCTCGCGCTGAATCGTACGCTTGAGCGGACGCGCGCCGTAGTGCGGGTCGTAGCCGGTCTTGACGATGTGGCGCTTCGCCGCATCGGAAAGATCCAGCTTGATGCGGCGTTCGGCCAGCCGCTTGCGCAGCCGCTGCAGCTGCAGGTCGACGATCGTCAGCAACTCGTCTTCGGTAAGCGCGTGGAAAACGATGATCTCGTCGACGCGGTTGAGGAACTCCGGACGGAAGTGCTGGCGCAGCTCGTCGAGGACCGTCGCGCGCATTATCGCGTAATCGGCGCCATCGAGGGAGCCCTTATAATCGAGGATGCGGTGGCTGCCGATATTCGACGTCATGATAACGATCGTGTTCTTGAAATCGACGGTGTGGCCCTGACCGTCGGTCAGCCGGCCATCGTCGAGAATCTGCAAGAAGACGTTGAAGACGTCGGGGTGCGCCTTTTCGACTTCGTCGAAGAGAATCACCGAATACGGCCGGCGCCGCACCGCTTCGGTGAGCTGGCCGCCCTCTTCGAAACCGATGTATCCCGGCGGCGCTCCGATCAAACGCGCGACGGTGTGCTTCTCTTGATACTCCGACATATCGATGCGTATCAGCGCGCGTTCGTCGTCGAAAAGATACTCGGCGAGGGCGCGAGCCAGCTCGGTCTTGCCGACGCCGGTCGGCCCCAGGAAGATGAACGAACCGATGGGGCGATTGGGATCGGCTAAACCAGAACGCGAGCGCAGCACGGCTTCGGCGACTGCGTCGACCGCTTCGTTCTGGCCGACGACTCGCCGATGCAGCTCGTCTTCCAGGTGGAGCAGCTTCTGCTTCTCGCCTTCGAGCAGCTTGGAGACCGGAATGCCGGTCCAACGTGCGATCACGCCGGCAATGTCGTCCTCGTCAACCTCTTCCTTGGAGAGACGCGCGCCGTCGTTGTGCGCGAGCTGCTGCTCCTCGGATTCGAGCTGCTTCTCGAGCTGCGGCAGCTTGCCGTAGCGAAGCTCGGCGACCTTATTGAGATCGTACTGGCGCTCGGCCTGTTCGATTGCAAGTTTCGTTGCTTCGATCTCTTCACGCAACCGGCGAAGCTTTACGGCGGCGTTCTTCTCCGCTTCCCATCGCACGCGCAGGCGCGCCTGATCTTCGCGCAGCCGGGCAAGCTCTTTCTCCAGCTCTTCGAGGCGGCGCCGGCTGGCGCTGTCGTCTTCCTTGCGCAGCGCTTCGCGCTCGATCTCGAGCTGCAGCACGCGTCGTGAAACCTCGTCGAGCTCCTGCGGCATCGAGTCGATCTCGGTCCGCAGCTTCGCCGCCGACTCGTCGACCAAGTCTATGGCTTTGTCGGGCAAAAAGCGATCGGTGATATAGCGGTTGCTCATCGTCGCTGCCGCAACCAGCGCCGCATCCTTGATGCGCACGCCGTGATGGGCCTCGTATTTTTCCTTGAGGCCGCGCAGAATCGAGATAGTATCCTCCACGCTGGGCTGGTCGACGTTGACCGGCTGGAAGCGCCGCTCCAAAGCGGCGTCCTTCTCGATATATTTGCGGTATTCGTCCAAGGTGGTCGCGCCGATCATGTGCAGCTCGCCGCGCGCCAGCATCGGCTTGAGCAGATTGCCGGCGTCCATCGCCCCTTCGGCTTTGCCGGCGCCGACGACGGTATGCAGCTCGTCGACGAAGAGAACGATCTGCCCTTCCGAAGAGGCAACGTCCTTGAGCACGGCTTTCAGCCGCTCTTCGAACTCGCCGCGATATTTCGCGCCAGCGATCAGTGCGCCCATATCGAGCGAAACGATGCGCTTATTCTTCAAACCTTCAGGCACGTCGCCGCGAACGATGCGCTGCGCCAAACCCTCGACGATCGCCGTCTTGCCGACGCCCGGATCGCCGATGAGCACCGGATTGTTTTTCGTGCGGCGCGACAAGACTTGAACGATCCGGCGGATCTCCTCGTCGCGGCCGATCACCGGATCGAGCTTGCCGCGTTCGGCCTCCACGGTCAGATCGCGGCCGTAGCGCTCGAGCGACTTGTACGTGCCCTCGGGATCTTTGGTCGTGACGCGCTGGTTGCCGCGTACTTGGCGCAGGGCCTGGAGCAGCTTGTCCTTGGTTAGACCCGCATCGCGAAAGAGGCGCCCGACTTCGCCCGACGACTGCGCCATCGCCAGCAGCACGTGCTCCACCGACGTGTAGTCGTCTTGCAGCGCGTTGGCTTCGTTCTCGGACACGCTCATAATCCGCGCCAGCTCGGGCGAAAGCGTGACTTGCGCCGAATCGGCGCCGGCGCCGCTCAAACGCGGGAGCTTGCCGATGGCCTCCTCGGCACGTTGCCCGATCGCCTTGGGATCGGCGCCCGCCGCGGCGAGAACGTCGGGCGCGATGCCGCGCTCCTGGTCGAGCAATGCGGCCAGCATATGTTCGGGAGCCGTTTGCGTGTTGTGTTCGTGCAGCGCGCGAGAATAGGCGGCGTTGAGCCCGTCGGCAACGCGCTCGGTCATCTTATCTACGTTCATTTTCTAACTGCCATCGACCGGTATTCCGCGCTGATGCGGTCGACTTCCGCCTGGTAGATCGCTCCCTGAGCCCGCTGCACCGCGGTCGGCGCCTGGAACGAGGTCGACATCCGGACGATCAGGTCGAGCAGGCGCTCGCGCAGCGCCGCCGGACCGCTGAGGTCTTCGATATTGCGTGGATCGTAGGTCAGCTGTCGCCGTACCACGCGCAGCTGCGGCCCTTGACGCCCGGCGCCGGCTTTGAAGCGCGCGTCGATTTGATCGAGGATCGTGTCGATCGTCCCGAGATCGCGATAAAGCGCCGACAAAAAATCGTAGCGCTCTTGGTAGCGCGACGCCGCAGGATCGCGGGGATCGGCTTTGACGGTGAGCGGTTGCGTCGTCGCAATGCCGTCGACCGTAAGCCGAACCGAGTACGAGCCGGGCACAACCTCGGCACCTTCGTCGGGACCTCGGTTTTGGACGAAGGTACCGGTCCACTTGGCCGGACCGTTTTCGTGAAGGTCCCACGAAGCGCGATTAAGTCCGGCGTGTTTGGTGACTTCCTTACTTTCCAGGCGGCGCACGACGCTACCGCGGGCATCGAGAATCTCGATCGCCGCGCTCTTAGGCACTGTGGCCAGATAGTAGTTGAAGATTGCCCCGTTTGGAGCGTTGGGACCGACGAACTCGTTGGGCGGTACGAGCGGATCGGTAAAGGTATTGACGACTCCCCATTGCCACATGCGGTAGGCGTCGCGCGGGGCGAAGAGCGTCGAGCTCGAGGATTGCGTGCGCGCCCACTGCTGCAGCGGCGTCAGATCGTCGAGCACCCAAACGCCGCGCCCGTGCGAAGCAACCACCAGGTCGTTGTCGTCGGGCTGAATCTCGAGGTCGTAGATCGCCGTGGCCGGCGCGTTGAGGCGCAGCGATTGCCAGTGCGCGCCGCCGTCCATCGTTATCCAAATGCCGCGATTGGTTCCGACGTAGAGCACGTTGCCGTTACGCGGATCCTGACGGATCGTGCGCGCGAACTGACTCGGCGGCAGATTGCCGGAAATGGAGTGCCAGTGCCCGCCGTAATCGTCGGTTCGCAAGACGTACGGCCGGTCGTCGCCGAGCAGATGGCGCTCGACGGCGATGAAGGCGGTCCCCGCCGCGGCGCGTCCGACGTCGAGTCCCATAACTCGCCCCCACGGCGGAACGAGCGACTCGGGCGGCGAGACGTTCTGCCAATGGCCGCCGCGATCGCGCGTCAGCTGCACGAGGCCGTCGTCGGTCGTCGCCCAGACGATTCCGTCGTCGAGCGGCGTCGTAGCGAGATAGAGTATCGTATCGTACGTTTCGGCACCCGACTCGTCGTTGCCGATCGGCCCCCCGGTATTGCCTTGCTTGTTCGCGTCGTTTCGCGTGAGATCGCCGCTGATTGCCTGCCAAGTCTGCCCACGATCGGCGCTTTCGAAAACGACGTTCCCGCCGACCAGCGCCTTCCCGTCGTTGGTGAACGCGAGCGGCGTATCCCAGTTGAACCGATAATGCTGGTCACGCGCGGCCGTTTCGCCGTTGGACTCGGCGTCGGGCGAGACGTCGTACACCTGTTTGGTCGCCTCGTTGAAAAGATAGACCTGCCCCGTGTCGGAGTCCGTCGACGTCGACCAGATATAGGCAGCGTCGCGCGGATCGAAGAGCGCCCACATGCCGTCGCCGGGGCCGACCGTGTACCAGTCGCGGTTCATCACGCCGACGTTATTGCCGCTCGTCGATGGTCCGCACCAACTGTTATCGTCTTGCAGGCCAACGCAGACGCGATAGTACGGAACGCCGCGATCGAAGCCGACGTGATACGGCTGCGAGAACGGTACGTCGTAGGGCTGCCAAAAGTTTGCGCCGCCATCCGACGAGAGGATGACGCCTTCGTCATTGCCGTTGATGATGCGCCTGCCGTCGGCCGACCACCAGATCGCGTGGTAGTCCCAGCCCGCGCCCGTCGCAATTGCGTGGAAGGAGCGGCCGCCGTTGGTGCTCATCGACATGACGAGCGAAACGTTGATCAGCCGGTCCGCGTTGGCCGGGTCGACGAAGACGCTGCTAAAGTAAAAAGAACGCGCGCCTAAGAACGGGCTGTGCGGCATCTTTTGCCACCTCACGCCGCCGTTGTCGGAGCGCCACAGATCGCCTTCACGCGATTGTACCAACGCGTAGACGCGGTGGCGCGGCCCTGCGGCCATGCCGATCCGTCCGGTCAAACCCGACGGCAATCCGTTTCCGGTCAGCTTGCGCCACGTCGCCCCGCCGTCGTCGGAGCGATAGATGCCGCCCGCCGGACCGCCGCTGTCGAGCCGCCACGGCAAGCGGCGAATCTGCCACACGCCGGCAAAGAGCGTCGAGGGTCGATCGGGCACGCGCACGAGCGACGACACGCCGCTCGATGGACCGGCATAGAGCGTTCGCTGCCAATGCGCGCCGCCGTCGCGCGTCATGAAGACGCCGCGCTCGGTGGAGTCGCTCGAAACGCGCCCCAGCACGCCGACGAGGACGATGCGCCGGTCGCGCGGATCGACGTTGATTGCCGACACGTGCGCCGAACCTTCGAGACCGACACGTTGCCAGTGCTTCCCGCCGTCGGTGCTGTGAAAGACGCCGCCGCCGGATTCGACAGTGTTGCGCGGGTTGGATTCGCCTGTTCCGACCCAGACGTCGCGATCGTCCTGCGGCGCGACGGCGATCGCACCGATCGGCGCCACGGGCTGTTTGTCGAAAACGGGAACCCATGACGCCCCGCCGTCGGTCGACTTGAATACGCCGCCGCCGGCGCCACCGGCGTAATAGAGCGCGGGATCGCGGTTGCTCCCGGCAACGGCGCTGCTGCGTCCGCCGCTAATCGCGGGGCCGATCTGCCGATAGGAAAGCCCGGCGAAGGGGTCGGCCTGGCTTTGCGCGTGGGCCGGCGCGGCGAGCGCCGCGAGGAATAAACCGAGAAAAAGCAGTCGCAACGGCATCGTCGCTTCTTTACGCTACGGCAGCGAAGCAGCCTGTCGCGAGCAGGGTCCCGCGGGCGAAGTCGGAAGGGCGCGGCGATGCTTGGAATCGTCGCCGGTGCGGTACGGGCGTACTATCTGTTCGACGTCGCCGATACCATCGATCTGGCGAAGATGAGCGCGCTGGGCGGCGACAATCGCGCGCCCGCCGCGTTGCCGCTCCGGCCGCACGCTCAGCCATATCTGCAGTTTCCCGTTCCGCCGCTGGTTGCGGCACTTCCCGACGCGGTCGTTGGAGATTCGCGCTGCTCCGTGCGATTGAAGCTCTACGACTACGGAGTCATTTCGCTGCGATTGAGTTTTCCGGCGATAGGTACGTGGAACGACCTTATCGCGCTGACCGAGCGCGCGCGCAGTGACGAACGCATCCTTAACTTTGCTCAAGCAACGGTGGAGCGCATCTGCGACGAGTACGCCCACGCGCTCGACGACCGGCACGAAGCGCTGGTGGAAGATTACGTGATCGTGGAGGTCGATCGCTTCTCGGAAGCCATCGATGCCGAGACCCTGCTCGACGATCATTCCGCGGAGCTGGCCGCACTCTTGATCGGCGAGCGTAAGCGTCTAGCGGCGAGTGAAGCCGAGGAAGCGCTGCGAGTGCGCTTCTCGTATTTCGAAGACGATCTGACCATCGTGCAGTGGGACACGGCCTTCGTTTACGACCGGCGCGAAAGCGCGCGAGCCATCGAGGACATCCTCGAATTCGCGAACTCCCAACTGCTGGAACTGCGCACGTACGACGCGCAGCTCGACAGCGAGCTCGACGCAATCTATAAGATGCAGCCGGCCGGTCCGTCGCGTTCGCTCAGCGGCCGGCGCGAAGCCGAACAGGCGGCGACGCTGCGCTACCTAATCGTCGATATTCTCGAGCTCACCGATCGCTCCACCAACGCGCTCAAGCTGGTCGGCGATGCGTATTACGCGCGCATCTATCGCGCGGCTGCGGCGCGCCTCGGTTTATCGGATTGGCAGCGACAGATCGACACCAAGCTCGCCTCCGTAGGCGAAATGTATCGCTTCTTCAGCGATCAGTCGCGCAGTGGGCGCGACCAGTTTCTGGAGCTCACCATCGTCGTGCTGGTCGCGGTTGAAGTCGTGCTCGGCATTCTAACGCTGTTGCACTTCTAACCGGCGCGGCCACCGGTCGCGTAGTTATCTTCCGAGCAGAAGGCGAACCGGCAATCCAGTTTCGCTTCGCGCTTGGAGGAACATGCCGTGAAATCGCTCTCCGCTCTGCTGCCCGGCCTGGGTGCTCTTTCTTTACTCACCGCCTGTGCGGGACCGCCGCGCACGATGCCGCCGCCCGTGCTTCAAAGCCAAACCTCCGCCGCGAGCGCGCCGGCTACGCTCGGCGTCACGACCGGCGACGCCGAGAGCGGGCGCAATGCGAAGATACTCTACTACCACCTGATGCCGCTTCGCGCGCAGCACCGGCGCGGCGCCGACGGCTCGAGCGTGCGTAAGAAATATCCGGCCGACTTGGTTCGCAGGAAGGGGGCGGTCATGAAGACTGCGGCCTCGTACAACATCTACGTCAACTGCAAGGCCGGCGACGAGAGCTGCTGGGGCGATCCCGAAGGATTCCAAAAGAACCTGACCGGCAGCAGCTTTGCCGGCCTGCTCACGCAGTACACCCACACTTCGCCCGACGGCTACACCTTCGGCGGCTCGTTCTCGCTGAAGTACGAGACGTACACGAACCTCCTCTACCAAAACGATCTGCTCGCCATCGTGCACGCCGCGCTGATGAAGAACGGCAAGAAGGCCGGGTACGCCAGTATGTACCACGTCTTCCTTCCTAAAGGAACCGACACGTGCTTCGACCGCTCGCGCTCGTGCTATTCGCCCGACCATCGCAATACTTTCAACTTCTGCGCCTACCATGAAAGCGTTGCGTTCGAGGACGTCCGCGACGTAGTAATCGTTTCGATCGAACCCTATCAAAAAATCGACTTCTGCGCCTCGCGCGCCTCTTCGGGAGCGAGTGCGCTCACCAACTCGACCGTCTCGACGCTGGGGCACGAAACCTTCGAGGCGATTACCGATCCGGGACCGGCGTTTGCCTGGTTCAACTTCACCTTCTTCTCGGAGGTCGCCGACCTGTGCGAGACGTTCCAGTGGAAGATTCCTTTGAACGGCGTGACGTACAGCATTCAGCCGATGTACTCGAATGCGTACCACGCCTGCGCCGACGGACCCTAGCGCCTAGGTAGTTTCGCTCGCGAGCCGCTCGCTCCACTCGATCCGGCCCGTTGCCTGCATCGCGACGAAGAGCGTGATGATGGCGCCGATGGTTATCGTCAGGCCGCTCCATCCCTCGTTGAACAATGCGTACGAGAAGAGGATCAGATAGACGAGCTGAGCGAGCGCGCTTTCGACGGCGGCAAAGCGCCACCCGACGACGAGCCGCAGATACGAGATCGTCAAGAAGAGCGTGACGGCCGAGCAGATCGCGAAGGCAGCCTCGAGCGCAATGCGGTCGACCAGATACGCGAAAAGCAAGTGGAACGCAAAGAACGAGGCGGCCAAGAAAAAGTAGTTAACGGGGTGCAGATCGACGTTGCGCAGCGTCGTAATCACCAGCATCACGAAGAAGTAAAAGAACAGCGCGACCGGCGCCCAGAGCGTGATTCGCTGCGCGAGCGGGCCCGGCTGGAGCGGATAGGGGAAGGTCATCCCGATGCCGTTGCCGGTCACCAGCGACGTGTAGTGCCAGCCGAGCCGCCAGCCCTTGCCGAAGCGAGTTTCGTCCACCGGAAGCAGCGTTTGCGACGGAAAGTCGATCGCATCGAAGTTAGTCGTCATCGCGAGCGCGAAATCGTTAACGGACTGCACGCCGCTACCGAAGCAGTAGCTCCACGCCTCCATGCCGCGAGAGGAATACCCGATATCGATCGTTGTCTCCCGGCCCGGCGGGAGATCGAAGCCGACGTATCCGCTATCGAGTGCTGCCGGATCGGCGACGCGCCTGCCGCCCACCGTTGCGGTGAAATCCGCGTAGGTGGCCAGGCTCGATGGAAAGGCGAAATGCACGGAGAGTTGCGACGAAGGCGTATCGTTACGCACGCGGTAGCGGGCGGCAAAGCGAACCGAGTAAAGGTTGTACCAAAGCAGCCCAACGCGGCGCTGCTCGAGATCGAGCTTCACGTTGATGCGGCTGCTGCGCAACGGAACGGCAACGGTCTGGTAGGCTTTTTCGGCGCGTTTCTTGTCTGGGTTGTAGGTTTCTCGAGCGACGCGCGCCTGGACGGACGGCGCGGTCTGCGCCTGCGGGCCGCCCCACTGCGCGGCCAGCTTGGCGCGCTGCGTGGAGTCGGAGTCCCCGGTACGCTGCACCAGCGTCCCACCCAGGATCATCCAGGCGATCCCCGCGCCGATAAAAATGACGGTAATGGCGATCAGGCGCTTGAGCATGCCTACCTCGTAGAGAGCTGCGCGTTTACACTTTGCAATGCAAAGTCACTTACTTTGTAGCACAAAGTAAAGGGAAGCGCAAGGGGCGGGTAAGCTACGAGCGGGAGGCGGCCGGTCTGCGCAGGGTGCGGTAATCGCCGTTGCGGATGGTGACGCCGTGGGCGTCGAGCCACTCCAGCATCGGCACGGCATATTTGCGCGACGTCCCTAAGAGGTCGCGGAACTCCGCGGCAGTCATGCGGTCCCGCTCGCCGAGCAGCGTTTCGACCCGCGCGCGGATCTCCGCGACCTGCGAGTCGCGATAGAGATCGTCGCCGACTTTGACGAGGGCGCCTCGCGCGAGCAGCGTGTCGAAGGCTTTGACCGCGCCGGCAAGCTTGGCGAGCTTAACCGCCGCCGCCGCGCCGGCAAATGGTATCGGGAGAAACGGCTGTTCTTCGTCGAGGGGGACGAGGTGATCGAAGAATACACGCTGCTCCGGCGTAAGCGACGGCTCGTGATCGACCGTGCAATAATAGCCGCTGCGATGCAGCAGGCGTCCCTCCGAGACGAAGCGCTCGATGACGCGAACGAGCAGCGGTTCGCCGATGCCCAGCGAACGCGACAGCGCGAGCGAGGTCACGCCCATCGCCCACGACTCGCGCTCTTGCGCGTCACGCAGCCCTTCGATCACGCGACCCAGCAACATGCGGGCTGCCGAACCGTCAACGTATTCGGCAGGCCGCTCGATCGGCAACGCTTCTTCTCGTTCGACCAGCCGCTGCAACGTTTCGCGAGCGGCCTGCTCGCGTAAGTTGACCGCCACCGCAACGGCGGCGAGATCGACCGGCTGCAAACCACGCTCGCGTAAGAGCGCCGCAACCGCGCGCTCGGCGGCGCCCTCACCGTCGGCGTCGTCGGGTACGTCGAGCGTTTCGACGCGTCCGCCGCCCAGCAGCGTCATCGGCGACGGCCTGCGCAGCACGAAGCGCAACCCCGAAAAGGCGACGACCGGCTCGCGCAAATGCAGGTTCGCCCGCATTTCGTTGGCCCTGGCCGATCCGTTCTGCGCGACGAGCGTTCCCAGAACTTCGCTCGAACCGACGTACGCGCGGACCGCCGTGCGGCGCCCGATTAGCGACAGCGCGCTCTGCAACGGCACGAAGCGCACCGCGAAACTCGTCCGCGCGCCGAGCTCGCGTCCAACGATGGCGTGGCCGCGCTCGATTTCGTGCCGGTCGATGCCGGGAAGGTTGAGTGCCACGCGCGTTCCGGCTTCGACGCTCGGCCGCGTCGAGCCGAAAACGCCGATGCTGCGCACGTGCGCCGCCTTGCCGCCCGGCTCGACCATTAGCGTCTCGCCGGTTTCGATGCGGCCCTGCATCAGCGTGCCGGTGACGACGGTGCCTAAGCCGGGAAGCGAAAAGACTCGATCGACCGGCAGATAGACCGGTGCGTCGACGTTGCGCGCTGGGAGCGCCGCAAGCTCGTCGTGCAGCGCGCTCCGTAACGTGTCGAGATTCTCGCCGGTGACGACCGAGACGGGATGGATGGGCGCCGAGGCGGCGATCGTTCCTTGCAAGTGCTCGGCGATGCGCTGCAATGCGTCGTGTCGTTCGACGGCTTCGACCAAATCGATCTTGCTGGCCACGACGATGATGCGCCGGACGTTGAGGAACTGCAGGATCTGCAGATGCTCGAGCGTCTGCGGCATGACGCCCTCGACCGCATCGACGATGAGCAGCAGCAACTCCATGCCCGCCGCTCCGGCCAGCATGTTGTGCAGAAATCGTTCGTGCCCGGGAACGTCGACGATGCCGCCCTCGACTCCGTCGTCGAAGCGCAGATGCGCGAAGCCCAAATCGAGGGTCATGCCGCGCTCCCGTTCCTCAACCCAGCGATCCGGATTCGTTCCGGTCAGTGCGGCAACGAGCGCGGACTTTCCGTGATCGACGTGACCCGCCGTTCCGACGACGTGCACGCTAGCCGGCGGCGCGACGCGGCGCCACGTGGTAGGCGGTGAGAATCTCACCGGCGGCGCGCAAGCCCGACTCGGCGCCGCCCTCCATGAAGCCTTGATACTCGACCGACGTGTGCTCGCCGGCGAAGTGGACGCGCCCTTGAGGCGTCGCTTCGTGACCTGCAATCGTCGTACACTGGCCGACCAGCCAGCACGAGTAGCTCGCTAGAATATTGGGATCGGCCTGCGCGTTTCCGAACGTCGCCTTACCGTTCCAGGCCGGCGAGACGCCCGGCCAGATGCGATCGAGCTGCTCGAAGAACGCCGTCGCGTGCGCTTTGACGGCGGCCGATTGATCGGCGCGCGCGTACGGCATCGGCGGCGTGTCGAGCATTCCGGCCGCACCGGCGGTAAAGACCTCGATCAAACCATCCTTCCCGGGCTGGCCCAGCGAGAAGTCGAGCGCGCTCTGCGACGGCAACGTCGTCCAGATTTGTCCCGACGCCGGCTGCGGCCACGGATGTTTGGCGCGCATCCAGGCTCGGCGATCGAACTGCAAGTGCAGCTTGGTGTGATAACCATAACCAAGGCTCTCGATCGCGTTGATCTTCGCCGAATCGAAGCCGGCGCTGGAATAATCCAGTCCACGCAAGGCGATGAACGGTATGGTCAGCACGACGCGGTCGGCGTAGACCGTCCGTCGCGTTCCGCCGGCATCGAAGTGCAGTTCGTACGTGCCTTTCGGCATACGCCGAATCGCCAACAAGCGGTAATTGCGTATCACGCTGCCGGCCGGCAGCCACTGCGCGATAGCATCGGGAAGCGACTGGCTCCCGTTGGCCAAGATGTACCGCTGGTCGGAGTAGCCGAGCACGTTCATCTCGTGGTCTTGCGCATAGTGGCGCTGTTCCCCGAGCTGCATCACCAGATTCAGCGCGCTCAGCTCTTCAACGTCGCGCCCATACTCGTTGGCGTACGAAACCTCGATCAGCCGTCCGAGACGCGAGTCGATTCCTCCGGGAACGTAACGCTCGATCCAATCGCGCATGCTCGTCGCATCGATGCGGCGCGCCGCCGGCGTCGCGGTCTTGTACGTCGTCGTTGAATCGATTTCGGCGAGCTGCGCCTGCAGGATGGGGTAGATTTTTGCGAAGTCGCGATCCGCGTCGGCCATCGAATAGTAGCTGCCGTCGAGAAAGCAGGTATCGCGAGATTGCGGGGGGCGGCCGGAATACGTGTCGAGCAACGCGAGCCGAAAACGCTTCGCCAGTCCGCGAATGGTCAGGTGCGTCGAGTCGACCATGGCGCCGCACCATTCGGTATGCTGGCGCTCGTTCCAATAGGACCGCTCCGAATGCATCCGTCCGCCGACGCGCGACGACGACTCGTAAATCGTCGCGGCGATGCCCGCGTCGTGCAGCCGCAAGGCCGTCGTTAGCCCGGCAATACCGGCCCCGACGATGACGATTCGTTCGCGTCCGCGAGCCTGCGAACTGCTCCGCGCGACGAGTTCCGGGATGCTTCCCGCGGCGAGCGCGGCCGTCCCAATACCGCGGACGAAATCCGCGCGCCGCATTAGAGTTTCAAGCTGAGATTAGCGAAGAAACCGAAGGGCTGGCGCACCGACGAGATGCCGACTTCGGTAATATTGAAGAAGGTTCCGTACGGATAGCGCACCTGCGCCGGTGGATTCCGAATGAAGTTGCCCGCCGGCGCGAGGATATTCGACGGAAGGTTCGAGTACACGCACGTCACCGAATTGTCCCAGGCGTAACCGCGCTGATAGCACTGATTGACGATGTTGACCGCCTGGAAGGTCAGCGTGGCGCGCGGCGTTAGATCGTAACTCGTCTGCAAGTTCAGCGAGAACTGAGACGGCTGGATGAACGCACCTAGATTATCGAAGCGGTTACTGTACGGGTCGGGCAGAAAGACTGCGCCGATCGAGCCGCCGGCGCAGCTCACGCCGGGGGTCGCGGGCGTATTTGACGGTTGCGCCCGGCACGATTGCGGCACGTAGCCCGGCCAAACTAGCGGCGAACCGTAGTTGGAGCCGTTCATGTACCGCACCGAAGGCGTGATCGCAAACCGGTTGCGGCGGTAGTTCAGAATCAACGATGCAACGTCGGGCACCGTATAGCCGTTGGCGGCATTGAACGGACTCGGAATCACGTCGTACGGCGCGTACCAGCCGTTGGTATCGAATAGCGGCTGCAGCGTATCGTGAAAATACGGATTGGGAATCTTGAGCTTCCCCTGGTTGCGCGTTCCGGTTTGGCTGTTGGGTAAGATCGCCAGCGCGTTCCCGGGATAGGCGCCGCTGCCGCAGGCTTGCCAGTTCGACGAGCTCTTCGTTACGTTCGCACAAGCCGCGGTGTATGAGTTGTAGAGCTCGATCTGCTGATTGAGCGCGTCGATCACGCTCACGCCGTTGATCGGACTATATTTGATGCGGTTCTCGGTGTGCGTGTAGGAGAGCATGCCCGAAAGACCGTTGCGGCTGAAGTCACCGTACTGCACCGAGAACTCGGCGCCATAGGATTCCTGCGTGCCGACGTTGAGTCCGGCCAGCGTTCCCTGGACCGGATTGATGGCTTGGAACTGCAGCTCGTTGCTGGTATTTCGATAGAACGGCGTGATTTTGTACGACAGCTGCGTTCCTTTGACGTGTTTCTCAAGCGATAAGTCGAAGTTATCCGACGTATCGGGATAGATTGCGTGATCCGGCGTGTGGTAGCCGTAAGGATAGAACTGCGCGATGAACGATGCGAGATTCTGCTGGAAGGTATTGTACTGGTAGTACGACGAGCCTTCGGCTCGCGCGTACGTGCCGGCGGAACCGCGAATCACGGTGTCGGGATTTATCGTATACGTGAAGGCAAAGCGCGGCTCGAAGACGTTCGACGCGTTGAATCCGGCGCCGACGTTGTAGAGCCCATTGCCGGGATCGGTCAGCGGCGACAGTCCGGGCGCGCACGTACCGAAGGAGCCGCTCGTGGCATTCCAAGTCCACTGCGGGTTGGAGCCGGACGCGCCGCAATGTTCGCGGTTGTAGGCATCGAACCAGAACTGCCGCGCCGGGTAGCCGGACTCGAGGTCGTTCGTACCGTAGGCAAAGTGATCGAAGCGGGCGCCGACGTTCACGACGATGCGGTCGTTGGGCTGCCACAAATCGGTTAACGCAAACGAGGTAAAGTAGGGCGTGACATTATCGACCTGCGCGCTGGCGCCGTTCTCGGTGACCATCCACCTCGCGCCCGCCTTCGCGGCGGGAGAACCAGGGGGAGCGACGCCCGGCGTAAGGTTGAAGTTGTAGCCGCCGTAGCCGTAATAGCAACCGCCCGAGTCGAGGCAACCGCCTTGGCTGCCGGCGTCGAAACAGCTCCACGGCTGTCCGGTACGGTAGTTATAACAGTGGCCGTTGGGCGTTCCGTAATTGCTCAAAACGGTACCGAGGCCGGTCGGTCCCCGGCTCGAAGTCGTCGGATCGGTGGAGCTGTACATGGCATTGTACGTCTGCAGCTTCTGCGTCGTGAACGATGCCTCGCCCGTCAATAAATTCTTTGACGAGAGTTGATTGGCGTAAACGAGCCCCGCTCCGTAGCCGTGCTCGAGAACCTCGTAATCGGCCGGATCCGAGCCAAAGACCAGCTGCGAGCTCTGCGGGCCGTTGATGAACCAGTCGGAGTACTCGCCAAAGACCAGAGCGCGAAGATAAGAACGCTGGTCGAAGTTCCGTTGGTACTGCATCTTCTCGATCGAATACCCGTTCCAGTTTCCGTCGCGATCGTTGGGATCGACGGGCGAGCCGGGAGCGCGGGGCATCGGGCTGCTCGGGAAGAAACCGGTGACGAGGTCGTTCGGATTGGGCGACTTCATCAGCGGTCCGCCGTAGTAGAGCGAGTCGAGATAGGGCATCGGATAACCGATGCCGCTCTTGCGGCCTACGGCCGGCGTATACCAAACGTCGGGCGCGGAACTGTAGAACTGCGCTGCGATGCCGCCCGTCACGTAAAGCAGCTGCACGTCGTCGCGCAGCGGCGAGTCGCGATGCGGAATGCCGATGTGAAAGTTCACGACGTTCTCGCGGTCGAAATCGGCAGCTTGCGTATAGGCGAACCCAGGAGCCGGTATGAAGCCGTAGTTGGGCCCCTTGCCGCCCGCGCCGTCGAGAATGTTGTAGACGTTGTTGTGCGTCGGAACGTTGAGCGGATAGAAGTACAGCGGATCGCTCACGCCGCCGAAGTTGTCGCCGTAGCGGAAGGTCTGATTCGTCCCCGAGAGGCCGATGTAGTACGAGAACATGCGATCGGGCGTAGCTCCGCCCGCTTCGATCGTCGCCTGGTGGTAGAAGGCTGGGCCGCCGATCCCCAGATCGGCGTTGGCATAGCCCGGATAAGTTCCGGTCTTGATCACCTGATTGATGTAGCCGGCAAGGCCCGAGGAGTTCGAAGTCGCCGGCGTGCCGCCGGTATAAACCTGTACCTCTTGGTTGCCCAGCGAGGTGAGCGTGGCGATGGGCGCGAGATCCGACTGGCGCGTCGTCGGCAGGCCGTCGAACTCGTACGCGACCTGATCGACGTCGCCGCCGCGAATGTAGACGCTCTGGTACCAGCCTTGCTGATTCGACGGAACGGTAACGCCGGGCGCGCTGGCGATCGCGCCGTAGGCCTGACTGAGCGAGCCCGAGCCGGAGAGCGTCGAGGCCGCCTTCTGCCCTGCGGAGTTGATCGAAAAGACGTCGCTGGTAACGCCCGAATGCACGAGTGACTGCGACGTTCGCGACGTCGTGCGCGCGATGGTCCGCAACGCGGGCTGCATGGCGATGGTAGTACTTGCCGATTGATCGGCTAATACCGAGATGCCGGGCTGCGACTGCGGTTCGTATCCGGCCTTTGTGGCGCTAACCGTATATGTGTCGGGCGCGAGCGAGATGAACGAAAACGAGCCGGATGCATCGGTCGTGCTCTGCGCCGTCTGCGACGGCGACGCCGCGGTTACGGTCGCCCCGGCCAGCGGCGCTTGCGTCCCCGCGTCGACGACGCGGCCGCGCAGCGTGCCGGTCGTGCCGGCCCTCGCTACGGATGACGCGGCGATGACGAGCGCGACGACGAGTGCGGCCGTTGCTTGTTTCATAAAGAAGAGCGCCTTTAAACTCGCCGAATAGAACCTCCTCGCCGCATCATGGCCGTCAAAGTAGAAGAATCCAAAAGCTCCGTCCAAACCTCGCTCTCGCGGCGCCGCGATGCGAGCGTTGCGCGCGGCGTGGCGACGGCCCATCCAATCTGGGCGGCCCGCGCCAGCGGAGCCCTGCTCTGGGACGCCGACGGTCGCCGATACCTCGATTTTACGGGTGGAATCGGCACCCTCAACGCCGGGCACGCGCATCCGAAGGTCGTAAACGCCATCGCCGAGCAGGCGGCGGCGCTGACGCACGCGTGTTTCCAGGTGACCGCCTACGAGCCGTACGTAGCCGTCGCCGAGGCCCTCAACGCCCGCGCGCCCGGAAGCTCGGCCAAAAAGACGCTGCTGCTCTCGACCGGCGCCGAGGCGACGGAGAATGCGGTAAAAATCGCGCGGGAGTACACGCGCCGCCCAGCGGTGATCGCATTTACCCACGGCTACCATGGCCGTACGCTCCTGGCGCTCTCGATGACCGGCAAAAACGTGCCCTACAAACAGCACTTCGGGCCGTTCTGCAGCGAGATCTATCACGCGCCGTTTCCTTACGAGCACCACGGGGTCGGGACGCGTGAAGCGCTCGAGGGCCTCAACGAGCTCTTCGACGGTGTCGTCGCGCCCGATCGCGTCGCCGCCATCATCATCGAACCGGTGCTTGGTGAGGGCGGCTTCGTTCCCGCGCCGGCCGATTTCTTGCCGGAACTGCGGCGAATCTGCGACGCGCACGGCATCGTCCTCATCGCCGACGAGATACAAACTGGATTCGGACGCACCGGAAAGTTTTTTGCCTGCGAGCATTACGGCGTCGAGCCGGACCTCATCGCCGTGGCGAAGTCGCTGGGCGGCGGACTTCCGCTGGCCGCGGTGGTCGGCAAGGCGGCGATCATGGACGCGCCCGAGCCCGGCGGACTCGGCGGCACGTTTGCCGGCAATCCGATCGCCTGCGCTGCCGCGCTAGCCGTCTTCGAAATCATGGACGATACGTTTTTAGCGCGGGCTCGCGAAGTCGGCGAACGCATCTTCGAAGCGCTGCGCGCCATGCAGGAAGAGTTTCCGCAGATCGAAGACGTGCGCGGCCTTGGCGCGATGGTTGGGATGGAGCTTTCGTCCGACGCCGGCGCGGTTCTCGATGCGGCATACCGGCGCGGCCTGCTCTTACTGCTGGCCGGAAAACGCGACGTCGTTCGCATTCTCGTTCCGCTCGTCGTCAGCAACGACGAGCTCGAGGAAGGCCTTGCGATACTGCGGGCCAGTTTGAAAGAAGTCTATAACGAGGTGACCGAAAATTAGTGATGACCGAAATCGTGAAGTATACGATTACACGCAGCGCGTTCTAGCGCTCATCGAAGGCCCCGATCCCAGCCCTGAAGAGGCGCGCTGGATCACCAAAGAGACGGTCGAGTCGTTTCGCGACCACATAAATCCAGGTTTTTTGGAGTACCGCAAGGCCGGCGACGTTCGCGAGGCCGGCGCGGTCGTCGAGTGGGCCGACGCCGGACCCAACTCTTACCGAGATCTCAACGGGCGCTCTTATATCGACTGTCTCGGCGGCTTCGGCATCTTCAACGTCGGTCACCGCCATCCCAAAGTCGTCGCCGCGGTGCAGAATCAGCTGCGCCGCCAGCCGCTTCACAGTCAAGATCTACTCGATCCGCTGCGCGCCATGCTCGCTAAAGCGCTGGCGATGCTGACGCCCGAGGGGCTCGAATTCAGCTTCTTCTGCAATAGCGGCACCGAGGCCGTCGAAGGCGCGCTAAAGCTGGCTCGCGCTTACGATCCGTTCAAACAAACGATCGTGGCCGCCACTAAAGGCTTTCACGGCAAGAGTTACGGCGCGCTCTCGGCTAGCGCCAAAGCCGAGTTCCGGCGCCCCTTCGGACCGATGCTGCCGAACATCGAACACGTTCCCTTTAACGATCTGCCCGCGCTGCGCGACATGATGACCTCGTGCAAGGCCGTCGGCGAAGACGTCGGCGCGGTTTTGCTCGAGCCGATCCAAGGCGAAGGCGGCGTCAACATTCCCGACGACGACTATCTTCCCGGTGTCCGCGCGCTCTGCAACGAGTTTGGCTCGCTGCTGATCTTAGACGAAGTTCAAACCGGAATGGGGCGTACCGGGAAGATGTTCTGCTGCGAGCACTATGGCGTCGCACCCGACTTGCTCTGCCTGGCCAAAGCCTTTGGGGGCGGCGTCATGCCGGCCGGCGCGGTCGTCGGGCGGCGCGAGATTTTTGCGCGTCTCTTCGACAATCCATTCCTGCACACGTCAACCTTCGGCGGAAATCCGCTGGCTTGCGCGGCGGCGCTCGCAACGATCAACGTGCTGATCGAGGAACGTTTGCCCGAACGTGCCGCGCGCATGGGCGAACGCATGCTGGCCGGCATCCGCCGCGCGGTCGAAGGCCACGACGATTTGGTCGTCGGCGTACGCGGAAAAGGACTGCTGATGGCGCTCGAATTCCGCGATCACGAAACGGGCTTTGAGCTCGGCAAGCGGATGCTCGACCGCGGCGTCCTGGTTTCGGGTACGCTGGTCAACGCGCGCGTCATTCGGGTCGAACCGCCGCTGACGATAACGGAGGAAGAGGCCGATTACGTGTGCCAAGCGATGGCTGAAAGCTTAGACGACATGTCCGTAAAAGTTGTTGAAGGAGTACGTTCATAATGCAGACCGCGGCGCAACCCGCAGTAAACTCCGAAGAGATCCTCAAGCACCTTCCGCGCATCGACGGCGTGATTCCGATGTACGCCGGCGGCGAGTGGAAGCTCGCGTCGGACGGCGGCACCCGCGAGATCGTCAATCCCTCGAATGGTCGCGTCACTGCGACGATTGCGGAAGCGACCGTCGCAGACACGCAGGCAGCCATCTTGGCCGCACGCAAGGCCTTCGACGAAGGAACGTGGGGCAGGACCGGCGCGGCCGACCGAGCGACGCTGCTCTTTAAGCTGGCCGATGCGATCGACGCGCATCGCGACGAGTTCATGCGCATCGACACGCTCAACAACGGCAAGCCGCTGCGCGAGACCGAGTACGATGCTGTGGACGCAGCCAACTGCTTCCGCTATTACGCGGGGCTCGCGACCAAGCCGCACGGCCAAACCTTCGACGTACCCGCGCCGTCGCAAACGTTCACCGTTCGCGAGCCGATCGGCGTCTGCGGGCAGATCGTGCCCTGGAACTATCCCCTGCTAATGGCGACGTGGAAGCTCGCCCCGGCCTTAGCCGCCGGCAACGTCTGCGTGATCAAGCCGTCGGAGCTGACGCCGCTCTCGACGATTCGTTTAGCGATGCTGATGCACGACGTCGGCTTTCCGGCCGGAGTGGTAAACGTTGTTCCCGGCGCGGGCGCGACGGTCGGGCATACGATTGCGGCGAGCCACCTCGTGGACAAAGTCGCCTTTACCGGCGGCACCAAGACGGGGCGCAGCATCATGCACGACGCGGCGGGGAATTTAAAAAAGATTTCGCTCGAGCTCGGAGGGAAGTCGCCCAACGTCGTCTTTGCCGACGCCGACTTCGATACGGCGATCGACTACGCGCTCTTCGGTATTTTTGCCAACGCCGGACAAGTTTGTTCGGCGGGTTCGCGACTGATACTCGAACGGTCGCTCCACGACCGGTTTGTGGAGCGGCTCGTCGAGCGGGCAAAGAAAATCCGCGTCGGCGACGGCTTCGACCCGCAAACGGAGATGGGGCCGATCATATCGCCGGTGCACCGCGAGCGCATCGAAAACTATATCGCGACGGGCGTCGGCGAGGGTGCGACGCTTCTCTGCGGCGGCAACCGCTTGGGCGGCCCGCTTGCCGAGGGCAACTACATCGCGCCGACCATCTTCGACGATACGACGCCCGACATGCGCGTCGTTCAAGAGGAGATCTTCGGCCCGGTGCTGGTCGTGCAAACCTTCGACAGCGAAACCGAGGCGATCCGCTTGGCCAACGACACGATCTACGGTCTGGCCGGTGCGGTCTTTACGCAAGATGTCGCCAAGGCGCATCGCGTGATTCGCAAGATGCGCGCCGGCATCACGTGGATCAACACGTACCATCCGACGTATAACGAAGCGCCCTGGGGCGGTTACAAGCAATCCGGCATCGGCCGCGAGCTGGGCACCTACGGCTACGATGCATACACGGAAGTCAAGCAGATCAACGTCAACCTCGACGTCGAACCGTCGGGCTGGTTCAGCGAGTAGCGACGCCTCTCGCCGTAGCATGACTCGACGCCGTTCGGTATGGACGCAGCCGTCGTGCTGATCTTCGCGGCGGCGAACTCTCCCATTGGTCGCCTGCGGCGATGGTTATCGCGGGCATCCTTGGCATATTCGTGCTGCCGCGAGTGGAATCGCCGCGGCGCGGCGTGTAACTCCGGGCGCCATTCCGGCCTTACTCACGCGCGGCGGGATTGCTTCGGAGCGGATTGATGCCAAGTCTCGAGAGCGCCCGATCGGCAAGCACCTTGCCGCCGGTCTGGCAGGTCGGGCAATAGTTCGTTTCGTTATCGGCGTAGCGGATGCGTCGGATCGTCTCGCCGCATTGCGGGCACGGCTTGCCGTATCGGCCATGCACCGCCATGTCGTCGCGAAAGGCGGTCACCTTTTCCGGAAAGTCGCGATCCACGCCGGCACTCAACCGGTCGATCCACGCCTGCAACGTTTCGCGCGTTGCCTTAAAGAGTCGCTCCCACTCATCGGGTTTCAGCTTCCGCGTTTGTGCCAGCGGCGAGAGCTGGGCGGCATGCAGAATCTCATCGGAGTACGCGTTGCCGATACCGTCAATCGTACGCGGATCGGTCAGCGCGCGCTTGAGCGTACGATTCTCCGCGCTTAGCGCCGCGACGAATTCATCCACGGTGCTCGCAAAGACGTCGATGCCGCCGCGATCGATTGCATCCACCGCTTTACTCCCCGAAACGACGTGCAGCGAGGCCCGGCGTTTGCTGCCGGCCTCTGTGAGCACCAGTGAGCCATTGGCAAAATCGAACGAGGCGAGTGCGTTACGGCCGCCGAGTTTTGCGTCGCGCGGACGCCAATGCAGCCGCCCGGCGATCATGAGGTGCAGCACCAGCCAGAGATCGTCCTCGAAGCCAATTGCTATCCGCTTCCCGACACGGCGTATTTCGCGGACGGTGCGCCCCTCCACCGCATTCAGCGGCGGCGACGAGGTGCGCAGCAGCGCAACGCTGGTGATGCGAGCCCGTTCGAGTTTCCGGCCTACGATGCGCGGTTCGAGCGCGGCGATATAAGCGGCGACGTCGGGAAGTTCGGGCATTGCCGGCTACCGCGGGAATAGCATCACGGTGCGAACGGCGGCAATCACGATCTCGTCCTCGCCGGGCGCGATCGTGCGCAGGTCGAGCAGCACGCGGCCGTCTTCGATGCGCGCCACGATCGGAGGATCGCCATGGCGCAAAGCGGCGGCGAGTTCGTCGGCATCGCCGGTTTCCAACGCGACGGCGATGGACGCGATCTCGCGCCCGGGCAGAGTTCCGCCACCGAGATACCCGTGGCTCTCCACGATCGCACTCCCAGGAATCGCAGCAGCATACCCATCGGCGCGCTCGCGCAGTCGATCGAGCGTTGCCGCCAACATGCGATAGATGGGGATTCGCTCGCGGCCGTCGCGATGCAGCGTCAGCGTCGCATCGAGGGCCGCCAGCGTCAGCTTATCGACGCGCAGCGCCCGCAGCAGCGGATTGGATCGCAGCCGCGCAAGCAGTTGCGCTCGCCCCGCGATGATGCCGGCCTGCGGGCCGCCCAGAAGCTTGTCACCGGAAAACGTTACGAGGCCGATGCCGTCGTCGAGCGCGTCGCGCACCGTTCGCTCCGACTCCACGCCGTAGGAAGACAGCGAGTCCAGCGCACCGGTGCCCAAGTCTTCGGCGATCAAAACTCCGGCGCGGCGTCCGAGCCCCACCAGTTCCTTGGGGCCGGCCTCGTGGGTAAAGCCCTCGATGCGGTAGTTCGACGGGTGCGTTCGCAGGATCAACGCCGTGCGCGGCGAGAGCGCGCGTTCGAAGTCTTCGATGTAGACGCGATTGGTCGTCCCGACTTCGACCAGCGTCGCACCGCTGCGCTCGAGGACCTCGGGCACCCGAAAGCCGCCGCCGATTTCGACTAACTGGCTGCGCGCGACGATCACTTCGCGCCCCTTAGCGAACGTGTCGAGGACGAGCAGCACCGCCGCGGCGCCGTTATTAACGACCAGCGCATCTTGCGCACCGGTCGCCTCACCGATCGCGCCGGCGAGTCGAGCGTAGCGCGAACCGCGATCGCCGCTTTCGAGGTCGTATTCAAGGTTGGAGTAACCACGGCCGAGACGAGCGATCGCATCGAGCGCTTCCGGCGCCAGCGGCGCGCGCCCGAGATTGGTGTGGACGATGATGCCGGTGGCGTTGATTGCGGGCTGCAGGCGGCGTCGCTGCAGCTGCTCGAGTTCGCCGGCCGCGCCGGCGACGATCGTCTCGAACGACGGCTCCTCGCCGGAAGCACGGACGCGGTCGAGCATCTGCTCGACCGCGCCTTTGACCGTTTCTCTTCCCAAACTAGCCTCGTATCGTGCAACTTCCGGCGCGCTCAGGATGCGATGCATCGCCGGAAGGTGGCGCACGGCGTTACGCCACGTGCTTGCCGAGCATCGACGTCACGGTGTTCTCGGGAACGTAGCCGACGATGCGATCGACCGGCTGACCATCCTTGAAGAGGATGAGGCACGGGATCCCGGAGACCTGATACTGGCCGGCTACGGCCGGATTGTCGTCGGTATTGAGTTTGACGAACTTGGCCTTGCCGGAGTTGGCGGCTGCGACCTTTTCGACAATCGGGGCGAGCATGCGGCACGGGCCGCACCACGGGGCCCAGAAATCCACCAGGACGGGCTGCGTGCTCTTCAGCACCTCAGTTTCGAACGTCGCGGACGTCACCTCAGGTAATGCGCTCATACGCCCTATAACACTCCTACAGTTCGGTTTGTTGCGGCTCGCCGGTGATCTCGGTGATCTGCTTGGCCTGTTTGCCGAGGTTGGTGATGGCGATGACTTCGTCGCCCTGCCCAAGGCGCTGGAGGCGGACGCCTTTGGCGTCGCGCCCGGTCTTACGGATGTCGCCTACCTTGAGGCGTATGACTTGGTTGCCCGAGGTGATCATCAGGATCTGGTCTTCGGGAGCAACGAGAATCTGGTCGACGACCTGGCCGATGTCGTCGCGCTGGCGCGCGAAGGCTTTGACGCCCTTTCCGCCACGCGACGTATGGCGATATTCGGCGATGGGCGTGCGCTTGCCGAAGGCCAACGACGTAACGAGGAGCACTTCCCGCCGCTCGTCCTCGATGACGTCCATTGCGATAACGGTATCGCCCGCTTCCAGCGTCATTGCCTTGACGCCGCGAGCGACGCGCCCCATCGGGCGCACGTTTTTCTCGTTGAAGTGTACCGCCATGCCGTGCGTCGACGCGAGGATAATGTCGCGCGAGCCGTCGGAGAGGTCGACGGCCAAGAGGTCGTCGCCCTCGTCGAGATTGATGGCGATCAGACCGTTGCGCCGCACGTTGGCGAACCCTTCCAGCTTGGTCTTCTTGATGACGCCGCGTTTGGTCACCATCACGAGATACTTCTCTCCCTCGAACTTGTCGACCGGGAACACGGCAGTGACCTCTTCGCCCGGCGGCAGCGTTAGGAGGTTGACGAGCGCCGTTCCGCGCGCTTGCCGCGTAGTATCGGGAATCTCGTAACCACGCAGACGATAAACGCGACCCTTATTCGTGAAGAAGAGCACGTGGTCGTGCGTCTTGGTCATGAAGAAGTTCCGGACGACGTCCTCGCGTTTGAGATTCGAGATGCCGGTCACTCCCCGGCCGCCGCGGCTCTGGGTGCGGAACGTATCGGCCGAGACTCGCTTGATATATCCGCCGACGGTGTAGGTAACCACAACGTCGATGTTGGGCGTGATCTGCTCGATCGAGATCTCGTCCTCTGCCGGCTCGACACTAGTGCGCCGCTCGTCGGCGAAGCGCTTGCGCAGATCGAGCGTCTCGCTCTTGACGATTTGGGCGATACGCCGCGGGCTGCGCAGAATGTCCTGCAGTTCGGCGATGGTCTTGATCAGCTCGGCGTACTCTTGCTCGATTTTCTGCCGCTCGAGCCCGACCAGGGTGCGCAGGCGCATATCCACGATCGCCTGTGCCTGCACGTCGGAGAGCGAAAAGCGCTCGGAGAGACGCGTTTTGGCTTCGTCGGTCGTCTGGCTGCCGCGAACGATCTCGATGACTTCGTCGATGTTGTCGAGCGCGATGCGGTAGCCTTCGAGCAGGTGTGCGCGCTCTTCGGCTTTGCGCAGATCGTAGGTGGTGCGGCGGGTGATGACGTCTTTACGGTGATCGATAAAGTGCTGCAGGAGCTGGCGCAGCGTAAGAACCTGCGGCTCGATCGCGATGGAGCCGTCGCGTCGCGGCTGACCCACCGGAACGAGTGCCAGCATGTTGAAGCCGAACGTGGCCTGCAGCGGCGTATGCTTGAAGAGCTGGTTGAGCACGATCTTCGGCGTTGCGTTGCGCTGCAGCTCGATGACGACGCGCATGCCCTTGCGGTTGGACTCGTCGTCCATGCGGGCGATGCCGACGATGCGTTTCTCGGAATACGCCTCGGAGACGGCCTCCAGGATGCGGCCCTTATAAACCTGGTACGGAATCTCGGTGATAACGATCTTGTGCTTGCCGCGCTCTTCGACGATCTCGGCTTTACCGCGAATGGTGATCGAGCCCCGACCGGTCTTATAGGCCTCGCGAATCGCTTCGTGCCCCATGATCGTGCCGCCGGTCGGAAAGTCGGGTCCTTTGACGATGTCGCAGAGCCCGTCGTCGGAGATTTCGGGATCGTCGATCATCGCCGCGATGGCGTCGGCGATCTCACCGAGGTTGTGCGGCGGTATGTTGGTCGCCATGCCGACCGCGATGCCGCTCGAGCCGTTGACCAGCAGCTGCGGCAGGCGTCCGGGCAGCACGCTCGGTTCGACGCCTTGATTGTCGAAGTTGTTGACGAACGGCACCGTCTCTTTGTCGATGTCGGCCAAGAGATCGAGTGCGGTGCGTGCCAAACGCGCCTCGGTGTACCGATAGGCGGCCGGCGGATCGGGGTCGATCGATCCGAAGTTCCCATGGCCGTCGACGAGCGGATAGCGCAGGGTGAAGTCTTGCGCCATGCGCACGAGCGCGTCGTACACCGACGTGTCGCCGTGCGGATGGTAACTCTTGAGCACTTCGCCGATGATACCGGCGCACTTGCGATGTTGCTTGGTGGGGTCCATCCCCATTTCGCGCATCGCGTAGAGAATGCGCCGCTGCACCGGCTTGAGGCCGTCGCGCACGTCGGGAAGGGCGCGCGAGGCAATGACGGACATCGCGTACGAGAGATAGCTCTCTCGCATCTCATCTTCGACGTTGACCTGCGCTATGATATCGTTGTTCAATAGTTACCTGCACTCATGAATCACGCGTTTTACAATACTTCGCAACTGACGCTGCGCTCGGAAGAGCAGCTCGGTGCGTTTGCGGCCCGTTTCGCCCGACGTCTCCGCCCCGGCGACGTCGTTGCGCTCTCCGGACCACTGGGCTCCGGCAAGACCACGTTCGTGCGCGCCGTCGTCCGAGAACTTCACGGCTCGGATCAGAGCTGCAGCCCGACGTTCACATTCTGGCATCGTTACGACGGCGACCCGCCCATCGATCACATCGACCTCTTTCGCATCGAGGATCCGCGCGAATCGGTCGAACTCGGTCTCGAAGAAGCGCTCGACGGAGAGTCGATCGTGCTCGTCGAGTGGTGGGGCAACGCGCCCGAAGCTCTGCCGCCGCGTCGCTACGAAATCCACATCGAAGGCGCGGGCGACCAACCGCGTACGCTCGTCGTTCGCGAACCGGTATGAACGTTCTTGCCGTTGACGGTGCGCTCGGCGGCTTCTCCGCTGCAGTCGCCCGTGACGGCGCCGTCGCGGGGCAAAGCTTCGAATCCGGAAACGTTGCGCTCGAACGTGGGCTTTCCGCCGTTTCGGCGGCTTTGCGCGACGCCGGGCGACTGCCGGCTGAGATCGACCGCCTGGCGGTGGGCATCGGTCCCGGCACCTTCACCGGGCTTCGCATCGCAATTGCCTACGCCAAGGCGCTGGCCGCCGTCTGGGGGCGCCCGCTCGTGCCCATCGATTCCTTCGATATTCTCGAGTTTGGGGGGACTTTCGGCGACGTTCTCACCGTCGTCGTTGGCCGGCCGGGGGTGATCTCGGCACGTTACCGTTTCGCCGGCCAAACGCGACGCGCGTCGGGCCGAACGGCCGACGTGCTCGGCGAGCTGGTGCCGGCGCGAACGGCGCCGCTCGACGTGGTAGGGGCCCCGGAGGACGTGCTCCACGCGCTTGCCGAACGCGCCATTATCGTGTGCCCGATCGAACCGTTCGTCTCCCCGCCCGCTGCGGCCGCTGCTTTGGCGGCGCCGTCACGCGAGCCGGCGCGAAGCCTGCACGAGGTGCGGGCCGATTACGGCGAGCTTCCCGCGGTAACGATCGCCAAGAAGCGCTAGGGAATCGACCGCTCGCATGAAGATGGAACTGGAACGGCCGGCAGAACGGCCCAAGCCGCTATCGGTCGCTCCGATGATGCCATCGGACATCGGCGACGTAACGCGCATCGAGCGTTCCTCGTTCACTACGGTGTGGCCATCCGACGCCTTCTATAACGAGCTGCGCACCAACAAGCTCGCGCACTATTTCGTCGGACGGCTGGACGGCCGCATCGTCGCCTACGGCGGCATCTGGGTGATTCTCGAGGATTCGCACGTCACGACGCTGGCGGTCGATCCGCAATACCGCGGCCGCCGGTTCGGCGAGCTGCTGCTCTTGCGCCTGATCGACGAGGCGATGGAGCGCGGCGCATCCTGGATGACGCTGGAGGTGCGGGAGAGCAACACGGTGGCGCATCGCCTCTACCGCAAGTACGGTTTCACGACCGTAACCATGCGCGCCGGGTATTACAGCGACGACAACGAAAGCGCCCTGATCATGTGGGCCGGCAGTCTTCGCAGCGACCTCTATCGCAACCGCCTGCGCGTCTTGCGGGAGCGGGTTGCGCCTGCGTGACGGGCATCGAGTTCGCGCGCATGGCGCGTGCCGTCAAGGAGCAGATCGGCCAGGACCATCGTTACGCGCACAGCGTGCGGGTCGCGCGCTGCGCCGGACGGCTGGCGCGACGCCACGGAGTCGACGCTGGAAAAGCGCGCGTCGCCGGCCTGCTGCACGATCTGGCGCGCCTCTATTCGCCGGAGCGGCTGATCGCGGAGTCCGAAGCGCGCGGTTTTAGTATCGAACCATTCGAACGCGCGCATCCGACGCTGCTGCACGCGCGGATCGGCGCCGCACTCGCCAAAGAGCGTTTCGGCATCGGCGACGCCGCCGTGCTTTCGGCGATCGAAAAGCACACCACCGGCGCTGCGGAGATGTCGGACCTCGATTGCGTGGTCTATCTCGCCGATACCGTCGAGCCGGGGCGCAGTTTTCCCGAGCGCGCCGAACTGTGGGAACTCGCGAACCGCGACCTGGCGACGGCGATGCGTGAAACGGTTCGGTTGGCGATCGCCCACCACGCCGAAAAAGGGCGCTATCCGGCGCCGCCGACGATTGCGGCGGCACGGGCGCTCGACCTTCCTTCGCCGAACTGGGTCGCACCGGAGGTAAGCGCATCAGCGAGCTGATAGACGTCGTGCGCGACAGCGCACTCGATAAAAAAGGTGAGAACTTCACGGCCCTCGACGTGGGCGAGCGAACGATTTTAGCCGACTCCTTTGCCATCGTGACCGGCCGCTCGAAGATACAGACGCGGGCGATTGCCGATTCCATAATTGAAGCCGCGCGCGCCGAGGGCTACCACGTCGCGCGCGTCGAGGGCTATGCCGAAGGCTCGTGGATCCTCATCGATCTCGGCAACGTCATCGCGCACGTCTTCACCCCCGAGCAGCGCTCGTTCTACAACCTGGAACGGCTATGGTCGCGGCCGGAGGCCGCCGAACAACGGGCGCACGGATCGTGAAGACGCAGCGGTCGACGCATCACACGCGCGCTGCCCGCGCCCGCCGCGAGTTTTGGAAGCGCTTCGGCGTTTGGGTCTTCATCGTGTTCTTCGCGCTCAGCGTGGCCGGCGGATTGATCATCGTCGGGTCGGAACTGACCGCGCCGCACTAACGTGAAAGAACTCGTGCGCAGCGATCGCGTCCTGACGCCGTGGGTGGCGCAGGGCGGCCGCACGCCGCCGGTGATCGTTCGCGGCGAGGGCTCGTGGCTCTACGACGATCGCGGCAAACGTTACCTCGATTTTTCAGCGGGACTCGTGGCCGTCAACCTCGGACACGGACACTCCGGCGTAGCGGCGGCCATCGCCGAACAGGCGCACCGCTTAGCGTACGTCGCGCCGACGTTCGGCAACGATCGGCGCAGTGCGCTGGCCGATGCGATTATCGAGCTCGCGCCGTGGAGCGAAGGCGGGCGGGTCTTCTTCACCACCGGCGGCGGCGAAGCCAACGAAGACGCCATCAAACTTGCGCGCACGCTGCGCGGGCGGCACAAGATTCTGGCAGCCTATCGCTCGTTCCATGGATCGGCACCGGGTGCGGGAACGCTCACCGGCGAGAACCGGCGCTGGCCCAACGAACCCGGCATTCCCGGCATCGTTCGTTTCTTCGCGCCGTTTCCGTATCGCAGCCCGTTCCATACTCGCGACGCCGCGGAAGAGACGGAGCGGGCCATCGCTCACCTTGAGGAGATCGTGCGATACGAGGGTGCCGATCGCATCGCGGCATTACTGATCGAGCCGGTCGTTGGGAGCAACGGCGTCATCGTCTACCCGCCGGGCTATCTCGCGCGGCTGCGCGAGCTGTGCGATCGTTACGGCATCTTGCTGATCTTCGACGAAGTGATGACGGGATTCGGCCGCACGGGTGACGCCTTTGCGGCGCAGCGCTTCGACGTCGTGCCGGATATATTCACCTTCGCCAAGGGCGTGACGTCCGCGTACGTCCCATTAGGAGGCGTCGCGCTGCGCGAGTCGCTCGCGGCGCACTTCGACGAACGCGCGCTGCCCAGCGGCCACACCTTCAGCGGACATCCGCTGGCGATGGCTGCCGGCAACGCAACGCTGCGCGCCTATCGCGAGGAACGTCTGTTCGAACGGGCCCGCGAGCTGGAGTCGCACCTGCGCTCGCGGCTGGAGGAGCTGATGCGGCACCACGACGTCCTCGGCGAGGTTCGCGGCGTCGGAGCGTTTTTCGGATTGGAGCTCGTCTCCGATCGGCGCAAACGAACGCCGCTGGTGCCGTGGCAGGGCGACGCGACGCTGAATGCGTTCTTCGGCGACTTACTCCAGCACGGTCTCTATATTTTTGGGCGCTACAACGTTGCCATCGTCTCGCCGCCGCTGACGATCTCGGTCGCCGAGATTGACGAAGCCGTGGCAATTCTCGATGGGGCACTCGGACGGCTGAAGTGAGCGCAGCGCGACTGACGGTCGAAGACAAAGCCACGCGCGAGGTCATCGGCGACGTTCCGGTCGCGCGGCACGCCGAGATCGACGCTGCCGTCAGCGCCGCCTCGGCGGCCTTCGCATCGTGGTCGAACGTGCCCGTCGTCGAGCGTGCTCGCCTGCTCTTCCGCTACGCCGATGCGCTCGAGCGCCGGCACCACGATCTCGCGCTCTCCGTCTCGCGCGAAAACGGCAAGACGCTAAACGATGCGCGCGCCGAGGTGCGGCGCGGCATCGAAGCGGTCGAGTTTGCCTGCGGCATGCCGTCACTGATGATGGGCGACGCACTGGCCGACGTCGCGCGCGGCGTCGACTCGGTCTCCATGCGCTATCCGCTCGGTGTCTGCGCGGGAATCACTCCGTTCAATTTCCCGGCTATGATCCCGCTGTGGATGTTTCCGCTGGCTATCGCCGCCGGAAACACCTTCGTGCTCAAGCCGTCGCCGCAGACGCCGCTCACCTCGCAGATGCTCGAATCCATCGCGCGCGAGTCAGGCTTTCCCGACGGCGTGCTGACGGTCGTGCATGGCGGCGTTGAAACGGCCGAGTCGCTAATCGACCATCCCGGCATCGCCGCCGTTTCGTTCGTCGGCTCGTCGAGCGCCGCGCGACGCGTACAAGAGCGAGCGGTGCGAGCGCACAAACGCGTTCAAGCGCTGGGCGGTGCGAAGAACTATCTGATCGTGATGCCCGACGCGGCGCAGAACGCAACGTGCGACGCGGTTATCGGTGCCGCGTTCGGCGGCGCCGGCCAGCGCTGTCTGGCCGGCTCGGTGCTAATCGCCGTCGGCAAAGCTGCGGACTGGCTGATCCCGCGCGTGGTCGAGGCTGCGCAGTCGCTGCGGCTGGGGCCGGGAACGGCATCCGATAGCGACATGGGGCCCGTCGTCAGCGACGAGGCGATCGCGCGCATTCGCGGATACGTCGAGCGCGCGCGGGCCGAAGGGATCGACGTGCTGCTCGACGCCGGCAATGCGCCGGGTCCGGGAAGTTTCTTCGCACCGGTAATTTTCGACCGCGTCGATCCCGCCGGCGAGCTTGCGCGCGAAGAGATTTTCGGCCCCGTGCTGGCCGTCGTGCGCGCCGAATCGTTAGCGCACGCCATCTCTATCGCCAACGCCTCTCGCTACGGCAACGCTTCGTCGATTTTCACTCGCGACGGCGGAGCGGCCCGCACCTACGCTTCCCAAATCGAAGTTGGGATGGTCGGCATCAACGTCGGCGTCGCCGCGCCGATGGCGTTTTTCCCTTTCGGCGGCGTAAAGGATTCGATCTTCGGCGACCTGCGCTGCCACGGTAAGGATGCCGTCGCGTTCTACACGCAGCAGCGCGTCGTGGTTAGCCGGTGGCCTTCCTAACCCGGAAGCTCGCCCACCCCGCCACGATAAACACCAGGAAGAAGTAGCCGAACCAGCGTTGCGGCGGAGCCGGCACCGGATAGAAGAGCGTCACCGCCGGAACGATCAGCAGCAGCAGCGCGATGACGGTTATGGCGATATCCGCGCCGCGCACTTTTCCCAGCTGCCGGCAATATACCAAGGCCGCAACCGATATCAGCATGTAGATCAACAGGAAGCCGAACGAGCTCAGCGTTCCACAGTTATTGAATACGTCGATGGGTGCGACGCCGAACGCCAACGCGATCACGGCAACCGCGAGCGTCACGGCCGTTACCACGGTCACGGCGACGTTGGGCGTGTCGTGGTGCGGCTCGATGCGCCCAAAGACGGGCGGCAGCGCACCGCTGAGCGCCATCGCATAGGCGATGCGGCCGGCGGTCGTAATGCAAGCGAGACAGACGGAAAAGGCGCTGCAGAGCGCACCGACGGTGAGCGGGATGCCCAGTTCGCCGATGCCGTACGCCTGAACCAGCGTACCGAGCGGAAAAGACTCTTGCGCCAGCGACTTGTGAATGTGAGCGAAGCCGACGATCTCCGCGTACGTTGCGATGACGAAAAAAAGTCCGGCGAAGATAACGCTGCCGACGACCGCTCGCGGAATCGTGACGAGCGGCTGCTTCGCTTCGGCTCCGAATGCGGTCGCGCTCTCGAAGCCGACGAAGCTGAAGATCGCAAAGGCAATGGCCGGCCCGATGCCGCCGGGGAACCCCCCTTGCAGCGTCAACTGCGCGCGGTCTAGCGAAGGGCCTTGCGAATGCAGCACGATGGCGACTACCAAGCAAATGATCGCAACCGAAACTATCTCGAGCGCCAGCATAACGATCGCCGAAATCTGCACGCCGCGATAGGCTGCCTGCCAAGCGACGAAGGCCAAGACGGCGACGATGACGATCGACGGCGCGTGCAGGCCGATATCCATCAGCAAGCGGCTGACGAAAAGCGCCATCGCTCCCAGCACCGCGGTCGCGACGAAGCCGTAGGCCCACAGCAACGTCCAGCCGCCGATCACTCCAACCTGCGGGCCGAGGTTCTCGGCGACGTACCCATACATCGATCCGGCAGCGCTGGAGCGCCGCGCAAACCGATTGATGCAGAGCGCGACGAAGGTCAGCATCGCGCCGCCGAATACGTAGGCGATCCACGTGGCGTTTCCGGCCAGGGCGAACATGTAGGGCGCGATCAGGATGGGCGTCATGCTCGGACCGATTAGCGCGATGGAGGTCGCGAGAACTTCGATGAAGCTCAACGAGCCGCTGCGCAGCGCGCGCGACCGTTCGGTCTGGGCCATGAGGGCCCTGAATCGGCCGCCCGGCTGCCGAGTTCCCGCGTGCGCGCGAAACTTCGCCGCGGACGCCGGGGTAGCACCCCGCATGAAAAACTCGTGGGCAAGCCGTGCCGCAGCTGCCGCCGCGCTCGGGTTAGTGGCCTTCGGCCCGGCCCTGCCGGCAGCCGCGCGCGATTTCGTGCAGGACCAGGCCGGCATGTTCTCGGCCTCGACGGTCGCGCGGCTTAACGACCGGATCGGCAACTTCAACGCCCAGACCGGCAAGGAGGTCGTCGTCGTGACGACGCCGTCGCTGGGAGGAGCGAGTCTGCAGTCGGCGGCCGCCACGGCCTTCGAGCAGCGCAGCGTCAACGGCGTGCTGATCTTCATCGCGCGCGACGATCGGAAAGACATCATCGTGCCCGGCCGCTCGGCCGCGCAAGCCGGCTGGTTCACGCCCGACGTGCTGCGCTCGATTCGCACCGGGATGGAGTCGCAGTTCCGCAGCGAGAACTACGACGCCGGCGTCACCGGCGCCGTCGACGGCATTCTCAATATCTATCGCGCGCACCTCAACAGTCTTGGGCGCACCTCCGGCGGGGCAACGCTGCCGGCAGCGCGCAACGTAAACTCAGGAGGGTTTCACATCTCGATGTTCTGGTGGATCATCATCGCAATCATCGGATTTTTGGTTCTGCGATCGATTCTGCGCGCAATGTCGGCGCCGCGTTACTACGGCGGCGGCCCCGTACCGCCGGGCGGCGCACCGCCGGGCGGCGGCGGATACGGCCCTGGTTACGGTTACGGCGGCTGGGGCGGTGGCGGCGGCAGCTTCTGGAGCGGTCTGCTCGGCGGTCTTGGCGGCGCGTGGCTCGGCAACGAGCTCTTCCGCGGCGGGCGGCGGCATCGCACCGACGCAAGCCGGTCAGATCGCGTCCGATTCCGGCGGCGGCTGGGGTAATGCAGCCGACGGCGGCGGATGGCAGAGCGATGCCGGACAAGCGGATATGAGCGGCTCCAGCGGTGGCGATTGGAGCGGCGGCGGCTTTGGCGGCGGCGATATGGGCGGCGGCGGCGACTTCAGCGGGGGAGGCGGAGGCGACAGCGGCGGCGGATGGTAGCCGCTTATGCGACGCCTGCTCATCCTCGTACTCGCCGGTGCCTTCATGGCACCGGCGCCTGTTTTTGCGGCTTCGAGTTCCGGCTACGGTCCGTACTTCGGCGCGCTGAAATGGCGGCTCGTCGGTCCGTTTCGCGGCGGACGCGTTCTCGCCGTAACGGGCGTTCCGGGACAGCCTAATCACTTTTATTTCGGCGCCGTCGACGGGGGCGTGTGGGAGAGCCTCGATGCCGGCAGAACTTGGCGGCCGGTCTTCGACGCGCAGGATATCGCATCGATCGGTGCGATTGCGGTAGCCCCCAGCGATCCGCACACGATCTACGTCGGAACCGGTGAGGCCGACATGCGCTCCGACATCGCCTACGGTAACGGCATGTACAAAAGCAGCGACGGCGGCACGACCTGGTCGCATATCGGCTTAACCGACACGAAACAGATCGGTGCCATCGTCGTCGATCCGCACGATCCCAACGTCGTTTACGTGGCCGCACTGGGACACCCGTACGGGCCCAATAGCGAGCGCGGCGTTTTCAAAACGACCGACGGCGGCAAGAGTTGGGCGAAGGTTCTTTATAAAGACGCCGACACGGGCGCGATATCGCTGGCCATGCAGCCGGGAAATCCTAACGTGCTATACGCCGCGTTGTGGCAGACTCGCCGCCCGCCGTGGAACGTCTACCCGCCGTCGAACGGCCCGGGCAGCGGACTCTATAAGACGTCGGACGGCGGCGCGAATTGGACGCAAGTCACGACCGGACTGCCGGCGCACGTCGGACGCATCGGTTTGAGCATCTCGGCAGCGGCGCCGCAGCGAGTCTACGCCAACGTCGACAGCACCGCAGGCAAAGGCGGCATCTACCGTTCCGACGATGCCGGTGCGACGTGGACGCGCACGAACGGCGAGCAGCGCCTATGGCAACGCGGGTGGTACTTCGGCGGCATTACCGCCGATCCACACAACGCCGACATCGTGTATGTAATGGATACCGCGTCGTATCGTTCGACCGATGGCGGAAAAACGTTCGCCGCCATACTCGGCGACCCAAGCGGTCAAGACCATCACATCCTGTGGATCGATCCCGACGATTCCAACCGCATGATCTTGGGCACCGACCAGGGCACGATCGTCAGCGTCAATGGCGCGAAGACGTGGAGCTCCTGGTACAACCAGCCGACGGCGCAGTTCTACCACGTCGCGACCGATGACGGGTTTCCGTATTCGCTCTACGGAGCCCAGCAAGACTCCGGCGCGGTGATGCAAGTGAGCCGCAGCAAGTACGCCACCATCTCGCAACAAGATTTCCGTCCGATCGACGCCGGCGGCGAGAACGGCATGCTGGCGCCCGATCCGCGGCATCCGGGTTTAGTTTACGGCGATTCGAGCGGCCAAGGCGGACCGACGGTGACGCGCGAGATTCCGGCTACGGGTTGGGAAGAGACGCTCGATCCGGTCGCGTCGCGGCCCAAGACGGTCTGGCGCAACACCTGGACGCTGCCGCTGGCCTTCTCGCCGGCCGACCGCACCTCGCTCTACTTTTCGCACCAAAACGTCTTCCGCTCGCGCGATGGCGGCAAGTCGTGGCAGATGGTCAGCCCCGATCTGTCGCGTCCCAACGAAGGAACGCCGGCAAATCTCGACGCGCCGACGCTGGCCGACGACAACGGCTTGCACCGTCATGGCGTCGTCTATGCGATCGCGCCGTCGCCGCTGCGTGCCGCATTGGTTTGGGCGGGCACCGACGACGGTTATATTTGGGTGACGCGCGATGACTCGCGCACCTGGCAGAACGTCACGCCCAAGGCATTGACGCCGTGGAGCAAAGTCGGAATTATCGAGGCGTCCCACTTCGATCCTCAAACGGCATATGCGGCCGTGGACCGCCACCGCCTCGACGATTACGCGCCATATATTTATAAGACGCACGACGGCGGAGCGACGTGGAGCCTCGTCGTCAGCGGCATTCCGCAAGGCTCGTTCGTCAACGCCGTTCGCGAGGATCCGCGCCGTCGCGGAATGCTCTATGCCGGCACGGAACGCGGCGTCTACGTCTCGTTCGACGACGGCGCATCGTGGCAGCCGCTGCAGCTCAATCTGCCGGTCACCTCGGTTCGCGACCTCGCGGTGCACGGCGACGATCTAGCGGTCGCCACGCACGGGCGTGCGTTCTGGATCATGGACGACATCGAACCCCTGCGCCAAGCTGCGGAAGCGGCCGCGAGCGGCACGACGTATCTCTTTGCGCCGGCGGCCGCCTATCGCTTGCGCCCGGGAAATCAGGAAGGCACGCCGCTCCCGCTCGACGAGCCGCAAGCGCAAAATCCCGCCACCGGACTCTACATCGACTATTATCTGGCCGACGTCCCGCGCACGCCGGTCGTCGTCGAGATTCTCGGACGCCGGCGGAAAGGTGGTTCGCCGCTGGTCGAGCGCGCAGCCGCCCAAGCCGGTCGATCCGAACAACCTCGCCTACACGCCGTATTGGGTCGAAAAACATCCGGTGCCGGATGCTACTGCCGGCGCGCACCGTTTTGTTTGGGACTTCCACCAAGGCACGCCCGACGGACCGCTCGTGCCGCCCGGAAAGTACGTCGTGCGGATGAGCGTGAACGGCCAAACCTACACGCGCAGCGCCGAAGTTCTGCGAGATCCCCGGTTGAAGGCGACCAACGCCGATCTCGTCGCGCAATACGAGCTATCGCAGCGCATTGATGCACTTCACGCCGAAGTGGTCGCGTCACGCACCAAGGCCCAAGAGTATGCCAAGAGCTTGAGCGCAGAGGGCGCCGCGTCGTTCCGCCGCGAGATTATCGGCGAGCCGCCGCAGCAGAATCCCGACGATTCGATGGGCGCCTACTCGCAAGACACGAGCAGTTTCCTCTTCATCGAGAACTCGCTCGACGTTCTGCAAGGCGAGGTCGAATCTGCGGATGCCGTGCCGACGACGGGCATGCAGAGCGGTTACGATGCGCTGCTAGGCGTCTATCGCCAAACGCTGGCGCGTTTCGACGCGATGAAAAAGTAGCGGAGAGTTCCTAGCGCTGGTTGAGCGTTTGCGCGTACCAGCGCTCTAGGTCGTCGTGGAACTGCGCCAGCGCTTGCTGGTGCAGATAGACCATGTGGCCCGACTCATAGAAGCCGTAGCTGATGTTCTTCTGCAGCTCGGGCGCTAGGTTGAGATGATTGAGGGTATAGACCGTCGCCCAGAACGGCGTCGCGAAATCGTAGTAGCCGTTACCCGAGAAAATCTGCAACTTAGGATCGAACGTCATTGCCTCGGCAAGATCTTGAGCCGTGTTGGTTGGAATGCTGCCGTTGTGCTTCCAATCCCACTGCCGGAAGACGTTGACGGTCGGCCGGTAGATAAGGGAGGTGTGATAGGCCAGGACCTGTCGCATGAAGTAGTTGCCGGCCCCCACAAACGCCGTATCGATGGCGGAGTCGACCGGATCGAAGTTAGGCCGGTCGTCGATGCGATCGAGCATGAACGACGTATACCGCGCATCGTACCGCCCGAGCATCACGCCGCTGTTGCGGAACAGCTCGGTCTCGAAACGCCAATAGGGGACGCGCAGGTTCGACTGCCGGATGTAGCCGGCAGAGAGCCCGGTGTAAGCGTGAAGCTTGGCAACCACATCGTTAAAGGTGGACGCCGGTAGGCTCGAGCCCTGTGCGAGCGCGTTGAGGTACTCGTGCATCGAGAAGTCTTCGACCTGCGATAGAAGTGACGGCAGCGGCTGCTGCGGTCCCGGCAGGACGTGATGGTACCACGCCGCAGCCGCTTCCGTCGGCAGGTAGAGTGGAAAGCCCCAATCGCCACCGCCAATTGACGCAGCGTTGAAATTGACGTCCCAGTCGAGCGAAAAGTCCAGAACGGACGAAAGCAGCACGACGCCGTTTACGCCGATGCCCTGCCGCTGGAGCGCGCGCACCAGCATCGCCGAGCGCGGCGTGCCGTACGATTCACCGAAGAGAAACTTCGGTGAGTTCCAGCGGTTGAACGTCGAAACGTAGCGCGAGACGAACTGCGAGAAGGCGCGTACGTCGGGGTCGACGCCGAAGAAATCGCTCGGCTTTCCGGCGGCGGTGATTCGGCTGAAACCGGTATCGGGCGCGTCGACGAAGACGAGATCGGTGCGGTCGAGCAGCGAGTACTGATTCTCGACGAGATTGAATGGGGCGTCGGGCGTCGGAGCCGCATCGCCGACCACCACGCGCATCGGACCGAACGATCCCATCCGCAGCCAAATGGTCGAACTTCCCGGGCCGCCATTGTAGAAAAACGTCACCGGGCGCGTGCGCGGGTCGACGCCGTCAGCGCTAAAGGCGGTGTAGAACATCCGGCAGGTAACTTCGCCCTTATCGTTTTCGAGGGCGATCGTACCGGCGCGAGCGGTGTAGGCAATCGACTTTCCGCCCAGCGCAATGGTGTGTCGCGTGACCGCGTCGGGCGTTACGGCTTCGCCGGCAGCAGGGGACGGCGAGGGCGCGGGCGCTGCGGCAATCAGAAACGCCGCAGCGAGCGCAACGAGCAGCTCACGCATGGTTCAACGCTCCCGCGTACCAGCGTTCCAGGTCGGCGTGAAAGCGCGCCAACGCGGCGGGATGAAGATAGACCATGTGCCCCGATTCGTAGAAACCGTAAGTGATGTTGCGCTGTATCGAAGGCGACAGATAGAGGTGGCGGAGCGCGTAGACCGTCGCGAAGAACGGCGTGGCGAAATCGAAGTAACCGTTCGCCGAAAAGACTTTGAGACTCGGATTGTACGTCATCGCCTGTGCGAGGTCGGGCGTGACGTTGACGACCTGCGCGTTCTCCCCGTGTTTGAAGTCCCAAGTCTCGCCGTCGGCAAAGATGAGGTCGTAGATCTCGCTGCGGTAGAGCACCGCCGGACGGTAGTCGAGCACCTGGCGCAGATAATAGTTGCTGCTCGAGACGAACGCCGAGTCGATCGCCGCGTCGGTCGGATCCCAATCGGGCGCGACCTCCGGGCGGTCGAGCGAGTACGTCTTGAAGCGCGAATCAATTCGCCCGACGATGGTGCCGCTCTGGCGCATCAGCTCGCTCTGGAAGCGATCGTAGGGAATGCGCAGATTGGAGTTGCGGATGTACTGCTCGGAGAGTCCGGTGTAGCGGCGCAGCTTGGCAACGACGTCGTTATAGCGATCGGGAGCCAGCCGCGCGCCCTGCGCCAGCGCGTCGACGTACTCGCCGAGCGCGAAGCTCTCGACTTGAGGAAGAAGCACGTTGAGCGGCGGGGCGCCCGGGAGCGCGTGATGATACCACGCCGTGGCCGTCTCGGTGGGCAGATAGAGCGGATAGGCCCAATCGCCGCCGCCGATCGGCGCGCCGTCGTTGTAGTCGATGCTCGAGTTCAGGAATGAGGAGAGCAGCACCACCCCGTTGAGACCGATGCCTTCATCCTGCAGGTCCTTGGCGAGCACCGAACTGCGCATCGTCCCGTACGATTCGCCGAAGAGAAAACGCGGCGAGTTCCACCGGTTGAAATTGGTGATGTAGCGCTGAATGAACTGTGCGAAGGCGGTCGCGTCTTCGTCGATGCCCCAAAAATCCTTGCGCGTTCCGGCCCCGATGATCCGCCCGAAGCCGCTTCCCGGCATGTCGATGAAGACGAGGTCCGTCTTATCGAGCAGCGTGTATTGGTTGTCGATCACGCGGTAGGGGGGCGGCCCGGTCAGCGTGCCGTCGGCGGTCGCGACGCGGACCGGCCCGAAGGAGCCCATGCGCAGCCACATCGTCGAGCTTCCCGGACCGCCGTTGTAGAGAAAGGTCACGGCTCGCCGCGACGGATTGGCGCCGTCTAACGTGTAGGCCGTGTAAAAGACGCGGGCAGTCGGTTGGTCCTGGCCGTTGCGCAACGTGATCGTACCGGCGCGCGCCGTGTAAGCGAGCGTACGACCGCCTACGCCGATCGTATGATGCGTTACGGCATCGGGGGTCAGCGGCGGAATCGGAGGCGGCTTCGCGGCTATGGCGGGCGGTGCGAAGGCAATAAATATCGCGCCGGCCAGCAGCGCGCGCGAGAGCGTGGCAAACATTCTTGGGATCTTCAAGGCGAACGCGATTATCGCGCTTCGCGATGCCGCGGTCCTGCCGCTCGAACCGATTCCGGCGCTCAAAATTCTTTCAAACGACGGCATGCGCCGGATTTTCCGGCTCGTAAGCCTGCTCGATCTCCCGCGCGTAGTGCTGCTCGACCAGGCGCCGCTTGATCTTCATCGCCGGCGAAAGCTCGCCGCTCTCGACGCTGAAGTCGTGCGCGATGACGACGATCTGGCGCACCTGCTCGTAGCTAGCCAAGGACCGCGTGTGGTTGTGCACGTCGTGCGTCAGAAAATCTCGCACGTCCTTACGCGTGGCCAGCAGCTCCTGCGGAGCGTCGCTGGGGAGGCCGAGTTCCAAGCGCAGCAGCGACCAGTTCGGGCAGATCAACGCGATGGGATGTGCGTGCCCGCTTCCGGTAACCATGGCCTGGGCGACGAACGCGGAGCGCCGGATGCCGGCCTCGATTCGCGCCGGCGAGATCCACTTGCCGGTGCTGGTTTTAAATATCTCGCGCTTGCGGTCGGTGATCCGAAGAAAGCCGCGACCGTCGATTTCGCCGACGTCGCCGGTATGAAGCCAGCCGTCGGGGATCGCGGCAGCCGTCGCCGCGGCGTCGCGATAGTAGCCTTGCATTACGTTGCGACCGCGCACGAGCACCTCGCCGTCCTCGGCGAGGCGCACGTCGACACCGGTGAGCGGACGGCCGACGGCGCCCCACTCGTTAGCCGAGTTCCGGCTCACCGAGACGACCGGCGAGGTCTCGGTAAGGCCGTAACCCTGCATGATCGGAACCCCGAGCCCCAGGAACGTCATCGCGGTATCCACGTGCAGCGGAGCGCTGCCGCTGGTTAGGAACAGAACGTTGTCGAGGCCGAGGCGGTGCCGAATCTTGTCGAGCACGAGACGCTTTGCAAGCCGGTATTGCATCGCAAGCCACGGCGACGCGCCGCCCTCCAGTTCGGTCGCCCGCGAGTATCGCCGGCCGGTGGCCAGGGCCCACGGAATGAGGCGCCGCTGCAAGCCGCCGGCGTGCAGCGCCTGTCCTTTGATACCGGCAAGCACGCGATCGAAAATGCGCGGCACGGCCGTCATTTCGGCCGGACGCACGTCGCGCAGATCCACGAGAAGCTCGTTGGGGTCGTGGCAGATGTAGTAGCGCGCGGCGGCCAGTAAATAAATGTAGATCAGCACGTGCTCGTAGATGTGGGAATACGGCAGCACCGAGATCACGTTGAGACCGGCACGGATGCCTTCGAATCCGCACGCCAACGAAACTTGCGCGTCAAAGCTTAGGTTGTCGTGGGAAAGCATGACGCCCTTGGGTTGTCCCGTGGTTCCCGAAGTATAGATGAGCACGGCGAGATCGTCGGGCACGAGCGTCGCTTCGTAGGCGCCGGGCAACTCGGGACGTGACGCGCGCACCTCGGCACCGCGCCGTTCGAAGTGCGCGAGCCCGTCGCCGCCCTCGGAGTCGAATCGGATCGCGCGCGGAAGCGTCGCGCCCGACGACTGCAGTCGCTCCAAGGTTGCGTGCGAGTCGACGAAGAGCAGCCGCGCCCCGCTGTGCTCTAAGATGAAGGTCGTGTGGTCGAGCGCCTGCGTGGGATAGATCGGGACGACGACGCACCCGGCAAAGAAGGTGGCGAAGTCGCAGACGATCCAGTCGATGCAGTTGTGGGAGATCAGCGCGACGCGATCGCCGGCAACCAATCCCGCGTCGCGAATCGCGCAGGCGACGCTCTCGACTCGCGACAGCAGCCGAGCGCTCGAGGTTGGCGTCCAGACACCATTGACGCGCTCCAGCAAGACCTCGTCGCGCGGCGCCGCAAGCGTCCGGCGAATCAAGGCCGGAAGCGCCTCCCGAGTAGGAAGCTCCGCGGTTGTCACGACGCTGCCCAATGCGCGCCGCGCGGTGCCGTCCCCTTTGAGGCTCGCTCCGGCGCGACTAGAGGTCGCGGAGGTAGGGTCGCGCGCGCTCCAGCCGCGACGCGGTCATGCCGGCGACGTCGAGCAGCTCGTCGAGCGACGTGAAGTTGCCTTCGCGCTGCCGCAGTTCGACGATGCGGCCCGCGACGGCGCGCCCGATTCCCGGGACTGCAGCCAACTCGGCCTCGCCGGCGGCGTTGAGATCGATGCCGGCGTCGGGCGGCGGCGTCGCCGACCGCCGCCGGCCGCGGTGATGATTTGCTCGGGCGCGATGCACCGCCGAAGATCGCGCGCGCTCGCCGGCGTCCGGCACGTCGATTTCGTCGCCGTCGGAGGCGCGCTGCGCGAGATTCACGCCGGCGGAGTCGGCCGATGCCCCGAGCCCGCCCGCCAGCTCGACGGCCCGCGCATAACGGTCGCCGGCGCGAAGCTGATAGAGTCCCGGCCGCTTGACCGCACCGGTAACGTAAACGACCATCGGCTCGTCGTGCGTTCGTCGCTTGGCCCGACCGAAGCCGGCACGGGACGGATCGCCGCCCGAGGGTCCGGCCCCCAGGGGTAAGGAGCGCGTTTCGATGGGGGGACGCGACGGCGGATGGTGCAGTACGAAAAATACCGACAGGGCCAGCACCGCGCCAATCGCTGCAATTCGCGGGATCATGCCCATCCATCACGCAGCCGGGGTACCACGCAAAGGGTAGCACCGAATGCGAAGGCCGTGTACCATGCTGCTTGATGGCCGACTCATACGATTTTCGCTCGTTCGAGCGAAGCTGGCAGGAGCGGTGGGAACGCGACGGGATCTACCGTGCCGACGACGCCAGCGCCAAGCCGAAGTATTACGCGATGGACATGCTGCCCTATCCGTCGGGCGATCTGCACATCGGTCACGCCAAGAACTACACCCTCGGCGATGCGGTGGCGCGCATGCACCGCATGATGGGATACGAGGTGCTGCATCCGATCGGCTGGGACGCCTTCGGCCTGCCGGCCGAAAACGCGGCCATCGACCGTAACATCGATCCCGCCGTTTGGACCACGGAGAGCATCCTCAAGATGCGCGGCCAGATCCGGCTGATGGGAACGAGCTACGACTGGTCGCGCGAGATTGCGACCTGCGAGCCCGAGTACTATCGCTGGAATCAATGGCTCTTCATCAGGCTCTACGAGCAGGGTTTAGCCTACAAGCGCGAAGCGCCGGTGAATTGGTGTCCGCGCGATCGGACCGTGCTGGCTAACGAACAAGTCGAGGACGGACGCTGCTGGCGCTGCGGAACGCTGGTCGAGCGGCGCAATCTCTCGCAGTGGTTTCTAAAAATTACCGACTATGCCGATCGGCTGCTCGACGGCCTCGCGACGCTGCCGGGCTGGCCGGAGCGCACGAAAACGATGCAGCGCAACTGGATCGGACGCAGCGAGGGCGTCGGCTTCTCATTCGCCGTCGACGGGCTCGACGAACGCATCGAAGTCTTTACGACGCGGATCGATACGGTTTTCGGCGTCACGTTTCTAGCGGTGGCGCCGGAGCACCCGGTTGCCGATGCATTGAAGGCAATCGTTTCGTCCGAGCACGCAGCGGCGATGGCGGCCTTCGCAGCATCGCTCAAATCGAAGTCGGAGCTCGAACGCACGAGTCTGATGGAAAAGGAAGGCATCTTCACCGGCGCCTACGCCATCCATCCGCTGTCGCACGAGCGCGTGCCGATCTGGGTGACGAACTACGTGCTGGCCGACTACGGAAGCGGCGCAGTGATGGGCGTTCCGGCTCACGACGCGCGCGACTACGAGTTTGCGACGCGCCACGGCTTGCCGGTAGCGCAGGTCGTCGTACCGCCGTCGGCCGCCGGAGCCGAGGCTTTCGGCGAGCCCTACCTGGAGGACGGAAAACTCGTCGCGAGCGGCGACTTCAGCGGCATGTCGAGCGCGCACGCCAGGGACGCCATCGCCGAGCGGCTGCGCAGCTTGGGCATCGGAGGCAAGAGCGTCAACTATCGCTTACGCGACTGGCTCGTCTCGCGCCAGCGCTACTGGGGCACGCCGATTCCAATCGTTTATTGCCAACGCTGCGGCGAGGTCCCCGTACCCGACGCCCAGCTTCCGGTGACGCTCCCGCCTCGCGCGCTCGCGGCCGGCGAGGGCTCACCGCTCGCATCGATTCCGGAGTTCGTGGAAACCACGTGTCCGGCGTGCGGCGGCCCGGCCCGGCGCGAGACCGACACGATGGACACGTTTTTTGATTCGTCGTGGTATTACTTGCGCTACCTCAGCCCGCACGACGATAAGGCGCCGTGGGACGCAGCGAGCGCCGCGCACTGGATGAACGTCGACCAGTATATCGGGGGCGCCGAGCACACCGTGCTTCATCTGCTTTACGCGCGCTTCTTCTACAAGTTCTTCATCGACCGTGGCTGGGTGACCGGCCGCGACGAACCCTTCGAGCACCTCTTTCATCAGGGTCTCGTCCTGCGCGACGGCGACAAGATGTCGAAATCGCGCGGCAACGTGGTAGGTGTGGACGAGACCGCCGAGCGCTTCGGCGTCGACGCGATGCGTCTGTTCTTGCTCTACGTGACGCCGCCCGAGGATACGAGCAACTGGACCGACGACGGCATCAGCGGACGCGTACGCCTGCTCAATCGAATGTGGCGCGCGTGCGAGCCGTTCTTCGGCCATCCCGAGCCCGTCGAAAGACGACCGGCGACGCCTTCGGCGAACACCCCGGCCGAAAAAACCTTGCTTCGCGCGGTGCACCTCGTGGCGAAGTCGGCGATCGACGAGACCGGCTCCCACCGCTTCCACTACAACGCGACGATCGCCAGAATCGACGAACTCGTCAACGTGATGACGGCGGCCGACGACGCGACGCGCGGTTCCCACGCTATGAAATATGCCGCGAACGCGCTGCCGGTTCTGGTCGCGCCGTTGGCGCCGCACATCGCCGAAGAGTTGTGGGCGCGTCTGGGGCACGCGGCGTCGGTTCATTTGGAGCGTTACGTCGAGCCGGATGAAGGCGTTTTAGCGGTCGACGAAATCACGCTGGTCGTTCAAGTCAACGGCAAAGTTCGCGCGAGAATCTCAGCCCCAACGGGCGTGACGGAAGATGAGGCCGTGGCCCTGGCGATGGCCGACTCCAACGTTCGGGCGCACCTCGACGGCAAAGAAATCTGCAAACGCGTCTACGTGCCCGGCAAGCTTCTTAACGTCGTTGCCGCGTGAGCCGTGAGCGTTAAACCTCCCGTCTTTTTGCAGATCGGGCCGGGCCTGCCCGAGAACTTTAGGGTCCCGAGCAGCGTCCGGTGGATTCAATTCGAGGAACGGTTGAGCGAAAGCGATCTTGCAATACTTGGCGGCGAGCTGCGCGATCGCCCCGAAGTGTCCGTTCGGGCGTACGGGCACGCGCCTCCAAAGTCGTATACGGACTTAGATTTTCTCTATCACTTCCCGAACGTGCGCAATTTATCCATAGGTCTTTGGTCTCTCATGAATCTGGGCGGCATTCGCGCCGTGCGCGAACTCGACGCCTTCTCCTTCGGCGAAACGAGAACCAAGCGACACTCTCTCGGCTTCCTGGGGAAGTTCCCTACGCTGCGCAAACTCTACATCGACGGTCATCGCAAAGGCATCGACGTACTGAGCGAACTCAGAGACTTGGAAGACCTGACGCTTCGATGCATCACGTTGCCGAATCTCGACCTTCTAACTGATTTGCCGAAGTTACGCCGGCTCAAGCTGGTGCTTGGCGGAACGACGGATCTCGACGCACTGGCACGGCTTACCGGTTTGCGCCACTTGGAGCTTACATGGATAAGAGGCTTAGCGGATCTATCGGTAATCGGCAAGCTCCACTCCTTGGAAACGCTGCACCTTCAGGCGCTTCGGAACGTAACGGCTCTACCGTCTTTTCGCGATTTAAGGCGCCTGAGGAGCGTCTATCTCGAGACGATGAAAGGCCTGCGCGATCTGCAGCCCTTATCGGAAGCGCCGGCGCTCGAACGGCTGACGGCCGGAGTACCGCACCTCGACCCCAAAACGCTCCGCTGTTTCGTGGGCCATCCGTCGCTGCGCTCTTTCATGCCCGGGCTAGGGTCCTTCAAACGTAATGCCTACGCCGAAGCGCTGCTCGGCCTGCCGCCAAGAGCTTGGCTGCCCCCAGGTGCTCGCGAACGAGCCGCGCTGGACGTGCTGACCGACCGCGCGAGGGAAGCGCAGAACTAACCCGCCTCGCGCGCCAGCATCTCGGCATAGATCTCGCGCACGCGCTCGATCGTATCGATCTCTTGCGGCGGCTTGTCGTCGCGGATGCGCGCGATCCGCGGGAAGCGCAGGCTGAAGCCGCTTTCGTGCAGATCGCTCTCCTGAATCACGTCGAAGGCGACCTCCAGTACGATCTTCGGCTCGACCGGGATCTCGTAGGAACGCGCCTTCTCCCGCTGCCGCTCCTGAGGCAGCCGATGCGCGAGAAACCACGGCGTAAGCTGCGCGATCTCGGCGTCGCTTAGACCCGAGTAGGCTTTGCCGATCGTTTCGAGCCGTCCACCGTCACCGCGCACGGCGAAGGTGTAGTCGGAGAGCACGCCGGCGCGCTTGCCGTGGCCCCATTCGACTGCCACCACGACGACGTCGAGCGTCGAGAGCTCGCGCTTGAGCTTGAGCCACCACTTTCCACGCCGGCCGGGCGCGTACGGAGAGTCGTCGCGTTTGAGCATCAAGCCTTCGTTGCCGCGCGCGCGTGCGGCCTCAAAACGGTCGTTGATTTCGAGCGCCGGAAACTCGGCGACGCGTTCGAAGGGCGCGAGCCGCAACGGCGGGCCCGGCAACGCGAGCTCCGCCAGGCGCTCGCGGCGCGCCGTCAGCGGCTCGTCGAGCAGCAGATCGTCGCCGACTGCCAATAAATCGAAGATGACGTATGCCAGCGGCACCTCGCGCAAGAGCTCGTCGTCGGGCGTCTTGCGCTGCAAACGCGCCTGCAGCGTCCGAAACGGCAGCACGGCGTCACCGCGCATGGCGACGATCTCGCCGTCGAAGATGGCGTCGCTTGGGATCGCGGCCAGAGCGGCGGCGACCTCCGGGTAGGATGCGGTGACGTCGTTGAGGCGGCGCGAGAAGAGGCGCACGTTTCCCTCGCGCACGTGGGCTTGCGCGCGAATCCCGTCGTATTTGTCCTCGACGATCCAAACGGCACCGTCGAGTTGCGGATATTCCGTCGCGTACGTAACCGGCGTCGCCAGCATGAAGCCGATCGCTGCGCCGTACTCGACGCGCAGCTCGGCCAGCGTGGCGTGCTTCGCCGCCAGCGCGACGGCGCCGGCGTCGCCGGCAGCCATCGCGCCGCGACGCACGGCATCGGGATCGGCATCGAAGGCGCGGGCGATCGCGTCGAGCACCAGCCCCTCGCGAAGGCCTACTCGAAGATCGCCGGTTACGATCTTGACGACGTAGGTTGCGACGAGTGGATCGGTGCAGGCGCGAAAGATCCGTTCGAGCACCGCTTCGCGTCGCCGGCTCGACTGCTTCCCCGAAGCCGCGGCGATTTCGCCGAAGTGCCTTTCGAGTATCGCCGGGGTGAGACGCTCGGCGAAGAGCGTTGCCGCGCGCGGCGGCCGGACCAGCGCAGCCAGCGCCGCGCCGAGATCGCCGGTCGCGCGATAGGCGCCGCCCAATGCGGCGTCGTCGAACTCCCATACGCGGCGCGCCGCCTCGACGATCGTTCGTTCGCCCACCGAGAGCGTGCGCGAATCCCTCGCCGCAAAGGGCGAGCCGGTGAAAAAACGCGCGGCCGCCGGCAAATCGGCGTCGTCGAGCGTACGAAAGTATTGGGCGAGAAGCTCGACCTTCTCGAGTTTACCGGGATGCGAGGCGATTCGCGCAGCCGTCTCCGCGAAGCGTTCCATCGCCGAAGACTACGCGACGCGCGCGGGCGGATTCTTCTGAAAGTAGTCGTAGGTTTGACGGATTCCGTCGGCGAGCGCGGTGGACGGCCGCCATCCGAGTTCCGCCGCTGCGCGCGAAGAATCGAACTGGGCGTCGCGCGCATCGCCCGTACGCTGCGGCGCGTGAGTGATTGGCGCCTCGTATCCGGTGAGGCTTACGAGCGCGCGGTAGATGTCGTTGACGCTGGTGCGCAGGCCGGTGCCGATGACGTAGCACTCGCCCGAGCCGCGTTCGAGCGCTTCGAGGTTGGCGCGCGCGACGTCGGCGACGTAAACGTAGTCGCGCGTCTGTTCGCCGTCCCAGTCGATGCGCACGCCTTCTTGGCGCAGGAACTTTCCGATGAAGATGGCGATGACGCCCGCCTCGCCGTTGGGGTCTTGGCGCGGCCCGTAGACGTTGCCATAGCGCAGCGCGGTGAAATCCAGATCCTTTGAGGCGCGATAGAAGCGCAGATAATGCTCGGAAACCATTTTCGAGATGCCGTACGGCGAAGTCGGCCGCTGCGGCGTGTCGTCGTTAATGGGGAAATGGTCGGGCGTTCCAAAGGTGGCACCGCTCGAGGCAAAGATCACCTTTCGCGCGCCGCTGCGCTGAGCGTTCTCCAGGACGTTGAGCAGGCCGACGATGTTGACTTGCGCGTCGTAGATCGGGTCGCGCGCCGAGATCGCGACCGAATGCTGGGCGGCGTGGTGGTTCACGACGTCGGGCTTGAACTCGGCGAAGATGCGGGCGAGGCCTTCGTCACGCACGTCCATGTGCACCAGCGTGACGTTGCTGGGGACGTTGATGCGCTGCCCGCCGCCGTGCTCCCAGAGCGAGTCCACGATGAGAATCTCGTGCCCCGCCGCGAGGTACGCATCCGCGACGTGCGACCCGATGAATCCGGCGCCGCCGGTAATGATGATGCGGATGACGCTTCCTCCTGCTCTTCTCTAGACGCCGCCGCACTTCGTCGTTAGTGCAGCAGCGTGCCGCCGTATGCGATTCTTCTTTGCGCGGTCGCTTCGGTGCTCGCAACGCTCGCCGTTTCGCCGGCACCTGCCGACGTACGCACCGTCGTCGTTGCCGCCGACGCTGCGTTCGTCCTCTTTCTCGTTAGCGGGCGCTGCCGGCCGGCGCGCCTTCGCGACCTCCTGCTCGTCACCCTCGCCGTCGCGACTCTCAACGCCGGCATTCGCACGCATTCCGATCCGGAAATCGTGCGAGGGCGAACGGCGCGCTATACCGCGACGCTGCTCGATAAAGTCGAACGGCCCGACGGCACGAGCGAGGTGACTCTCGCCCTCGACAACGGCGCGACGGCCTCCGCTCGCGTGCGCGAAAGCGTGGTAGCGGGTGCGCGCGTTTTGGTTCGCGGTCGTTTGGAGGCGTTCGACGAAGCGCGCAATCCCGGCGAACCGAGCGAACGGGCAATCGAGGCCGAGCGCGGCGTGAACGGCCGGCTCGAGGGTGCGACGATTCTCGAGGTCGATCCCAACGCGACGAGCGACGTGCGAACGTGGCTTGCACGCGCCCACGCCTGGGCGCACGAGCAACTGCGCCGGCGACTGGGCGAACCCGCTGCTTCGGTGGTGTCGGGAGAGTTGTGGGGCGAGCGCGCCGCGATACCGCCGTCACTGCGCGCGGAGTTCCAAGAGACGGGAACGGTGCACGTTCTGGTGACCGCAGGTTTACACCTAGGCGCGGTCACGGCGTTCGCGGCGTTGCTTCTCGGCGCCCTGGCGATGCCGCGCGCGCTGTCGTGTGCCGTCGCGATCGCCATCGTTTGGCTCTTCGTTTGGTGGAGCGGCGCGCAGCTGCCGGCGGTACGCGCCGCGACGATGGCCACGGCGGCGCTGGCGGCGCGCGCTTGCGGACGCGCCACCTTTTCGTGGAATGCGCTGGCGATTGCTGCGATAGTCGTTGCCCTAGCGCGGCCGTCGAGCGTCGCGTCGGCGTCGTTTGCGCTCTCGTTCTCGTGCGTCGGCGCAATCTTTGCTTGCGCGGCGCCGTTGGAGCGGTGGCTCGAAGGCGCCCTCGCAATACCCGATCGGCTACGCGAGGCGCTCGTGCTTTCCGTCGCGACGCAACTGGGAACCTGGCCCCTGGGCGCGGCGATCTTTCTGCAGTTCGCACCATATGCCGTCGCGGCGAACGTTGCCGTGGTTCCCTGCGTAGCGTTGACCATGGCGCTCGCGGCCGCGCAGCTCGCCCTGTCCTGGTGCGAACCGCTAGCGCAAGCGACCGCCAATCTCAACTCGTGGCTCTTGGCCTGGATGCTGGGCGTGGTGGATACGTTGAGCGCGCTGCCGGCTGCCGCGATTCCCATGACGCCGGCACCGGCGTGGTGCATTGCAGCATACGACGCGGCGCTGCTTGCGGCACCGTTTCTCTGGCGCGGCGATGCAAAAACAGCCGGCATCAGCTGGGCTCGAACGCTCGCCGTCGCAGCAGTCGTTCTGGGAGCGGCGCTCGTGTTGTTACCGCCGCGCAGCATCGACTCGCGTCTTCGCATCACCGTGCTCGACGTCGGGCAGGCCGATGCCATCGTCATTCAAACGCCGGCGGGTCACGCGTTTCTCGTCGATGCCGGTGGGCGGCTGGAACGCGGGAGGCAGGGCGACGACTCCGTCGCCGAGCGCGTCGGCGAACGCACCGTCGTGCCGTTTCTATTACGCCACGGTATTCACGCGGTTGACGCCGTCGTACTCTCGCATCCGCACGGCGACCACGCCGGCGGCCTCGCGCCGGTGCTGCGCCATCTGCGCGTTGCCGAAATCGCCGACGGAGGCCAGCGCTACGGGGGTCACGCCTACCAAGACGCGTTGGTTACGGCACGAGACGAGGGCGTACCGATCGTCTACCCTCGCGCCGGCGTCCAGTGGCGAACGAACGACGGCGTCACGTTCCACTTCATCGGTCCGTCGCTGCCGTTCATCGGGGGCCGCAATGCGATCAACAGCAACTCTGTGGCGTTTTTGTTGGTGTACCGCCGATTTCGGATGCTCTTCACCGGTGACGCGGGAAGCGAATCGGAGGAACGTTTCCTGGGCGAAGGCATCGACTTACACGCCGACGTTCTCAAGGTCGGACATCACGGCTCGGCTTACGGCTCGTCACCGGCGTTCATCGCCGCCGCATCGCCGCGCTACGCGATCGTCTCGGTGGGCCGCCACAATCTCTTCGGCCATCCGGCGCCTTCGACGCTCTCGACGCTGCACCGCTTCGGCTCTCGGATTTATCGGACGGACCAAGACGGGGCAGTTACGATCGTTACCGATGGAGAGCGGTCGAGCCTTTCGGCGATGCTCGCTCCGTAACGTCGCATAACCCCGGCTCTACGGATCGGCGAGGAGATGGCAGAGATGGACAGCACGCTCGAGTAGCGCAGGTACGTCACCGCTCGCCAGCGCACCATGAGTTAATGGTAAGCGGTATCGCGTGAGCGCGACGCACCTGGCGACCCATCTCGTTGCGCCGCCCGTCAAGAAGCCGGGCGTGGTGACCGAGTTCGATCCGCCCCGCCGATGAACGCAGCCGAGCCGCAACGGGAACTCTTCGTCCTGGGTTTGTTGCGGCGCAAGCCCGCGTCGGCATACGCGCTCGACAAAGCGATGCGCGAACACTCGCCACTCTATCGAAGCTTCAAGCGCGGCAATCTCTACGCTCTCGTCGAGCGGCTTGCGGCGGCGGGGTTGTTGGAGTTCGAAGACGCCGCGGCTAAGCGAGGTCCGCATCGCTCCAAGAGCGTTTACCGTCTTTCGGCGTCAGGCGAACGCCGATTCGTGGAGCTGCTCTCCGCCATCATGCTCGACGTGCAAGCGGAGCACGCGGCGTTGGAAACGGCGCTCGTGCTTCTCGGGCAACTCTCGCGCGACCGCGCCGGCGCGCTTCTGACTCAACGCGCCGAAAACGTCGCCGCGCACGAGCGCAGGCTCTCCCGCTTGCGCGGCGACATCAAGGATCGCGCGGGCGCAGCCTACCTCAGCGCGTCGTACGCGCTGCACCGCCTGCGCTCCGAGCGGACCTATCTCGGCAAGGCCATCGCGCTTTTGGAGGACCCGCGCTGGGAACCAACGTGGGTGCTCGACGACGGCCCGGTCGTCGATGCCTCCCGGAAGATGTGAACCCGATCGCAGCGCCCTAGCGGTCGAGAATTACGTGACCGGCGATGAGAATGACGACGGCGCCAAACGTCACGAGATGCCAGCGCCGCAACGGCCGGCGAAAGTCGCCGGGCGATTGAAGGTTGCTGCCGAGCACGGCCTGCCAGCCTAAGCCGAGGAGTGCCGCCGAAGCCATCCAGATCCCGGTCGCGTCGGCTCCGCTCATCCCGCCCATTGAAGCGCTAAAGTGCACGAGCGCAAGCCCCAGCGCAGCATAGCCAATCGCGTAATGCGGCCGCATTCGCACCGCAAGCCGGCCCCGCAAGAAACGGCGCGTAACCAAACCCGCGACGGCCGCAACGGGGATCAGTGCAAACGCGGTCCAGCCGCTGGCGGGGCCGAGGGCGAGCGTCACGTCACCGAGGCGTAGGGCGTGATAACGACGACTCTCTTGACGTCGGCGTGATTCGCCGTCGTCGTTACCGCGTAGACGACGAGCACCGCGCCCGATTTTACGTCGGCTGCCGACCCCATGACGAAGGGCGTCTCGGCCGGTAGATAAAGCGTCACGCGTTTTCCGGTAGCACGATAGCGCTCGTCGTCGAGACGATCGAGCAGCTCGGCCTCGAGCGTCGTGCGCGATCGAGCGGTTATGCGGACGGCTAACTCGACGTTTTGACCGGTTGCCGTTGCGGCGAACTGTCGTGCCGTCAGCGTCGCCGGCGGTCCCATCTGCGCCCCCGCCGGAGCCGCCATCGAAGCCATCAGCAGCGTTAGAAGCCAATGCATCAAATATTTCATGGTTTCAGCATAGGCGGCAGATGCCGTCGCCGTAAGACCGTGGGCCGGCGATATTACTTCCGCGTGCAGTAATTCGAAGACCCGGCGCGCAGCAACGGCCGGGCGCAACCGGTAAGAGATCGTACGATGTTCCTGACGCGCTTTTCGCTGCGTAACCCAGTTGCCGTCACGCTCTTCTACGTGCTCGTCGGACTGCTCGGAACGTTCGCCTTTGCGCGGATGGGCCGCAGCATCTTACCGCCGGTCGCGTTCCCGGTCGTGGCAATCGCGGCACCCTATCCCGGAGCGGCGCCGGCCGAGATCGAGCGTTTGGTGCTCGGGCCGATCGAAGACCGGCTCGATGCGGTACCGCAAATCGATCGCGTCTTCTCGACGGCGCAAGAAGGCTTGGGGTCGATACAGATCCGCTTCCGATTCGGCAGCAACCTCGACGGCGATCGCGTCGACGTGCAGCAGGCCGTCGACGCCGCGCGACCCAACATGCCGGCCGATCTCGTGCCGCCGGCGGTGCTCGATGCCGATCCGTCGCAGGCGCCGATTCTCGAAGCGTCGGTGAGTTCGGCGGTGCTCGGTCCGCGCGCCATCACCGAGATCGTCGACGATCGCATCGCGCCGGCTCTGCGCGCGACCGCCGGCGTCGGAACGGTTCGCATTTCGGGCGAGTTTACGCCGCAACTCACCATCGAGCCGCGCATCGGCGCACTCTACGAACTCGGCGGCACGCCACTCGATCTGCTGCGTGCCGTGCAATCCGCCAACGACATTTTCCCGGGGGGACGGCTGCGCTCGGCGCTGAGCGAGTCGACCGTCGGCGTTCGTTCGTCAGCCGATACGGTCACGTCGCTGGCGCTCTTGCCGGTCGGGTTGCCCGGCGGGTCCGTTCGCGTCAACGATGTAGCCAACGTGCGCGACGGCTATGAAGATCCAGACGAGCTCGTCGATGTCGACGGTTCGCCCGGCATCGTGCTTTCCGTCGGGCGCGCGCCGGGCGCCGATTCGTTGCGAACGATCTCGGCAATCGATCGAACCCTCGACCGCCTTGCGGCTCGCTTTCCCTTAGTGCGATTTACGCCGCTGCGTAGCGACGCCCCGTCGACGGTGCAGGCAACGGACGGCGTTTTTCAGACCATTGCCGAGGGGGTGGCGCTGACCGTACTGGTGACCCTCTTTTTTCTGCGTGTTTGGCGCAGCGCCCTGATCGCTGCCATCGCAATCCCGGCCTCGCTCTGTGCGGCACTCGCGGCTATGTGGGCCGCCGGATTTACCATCGACGTGCTCTCGTTGATGGGACTATCGCTCACAATCGGTATTCTCGTCGACGACTCGATCGTGATTCTCGAGGCAATCGAGAGCAATGCCGGCCAAGGGCGCGATGGCGACGAGGCAGCCGTTGCCGGACGCAACGAGCTGGGCGGCGCCGCCTTTGCCATCACCCTGGTCGACGTCGCCGTCTTTGCGCCGATCGCTTTCATGGGCGGCGTCGTCGGCGAGTTCATGCGCGAGTTCGGCTTGACGATCGTTTTCGCGACCTCGTTCTCGCTGCTCGTCTCGTTTACGCTGACGCCGCTCTTGGCGGCGCGGTGGCGATTTCGCAAACGCGGCGCGCGCCGGACTCGCATCCTGCCGTGGATGCTGCGCGCGAAAATTGCCCGGGCGCTCGCCGCGGACGCGCACCGGGCGATCGAGACGCTGTGGCGCTGGGAAGCGCAACTCGCCGAAGCCTACGCGCAGCGCTGGCTTGCGGCAGCGTGGAACCGTCGCCGTCTCATCGCTGTAACGACGACCGCCGGTTGCATCGGCGCGCTCGCGCTGCTCGCCTCGGGCCGCATCGCCACGGAGTTTTCACCCCCGGTCAGCGACGGCCGCGCGTCGGTATCGCTAACGTTTCCTCCCGGGACTCCGCTCGAGCGCACGCGGGCGCGCGCGCAGCGCTTTGCCCAGCGCCTGCTCGACGACCGAGGCGTTCGACACGTCGTCGTCACCGCCGGTCGAGCTTTCAACGGCGTTACCGACGTTTTCGCCGGTAACGTCGCGCAGATCGACGCGATGCTGGAGGACGCATCGGCGTCGGGCGATGCCGTGACCGATCGCATACGCGCGATGCAGCCGCTGGCGCCGGAGGCAACCATCGCCGGTGCCGGACGTGGCATGGGAGGCACGGCGCCGGTGAGTTATACGATCGCGGGCGACCCCGGTGCGATCGACGCTGCCGCCGCGCTGCTCGCCGCGGGACTGCGCGCTAATCCCTATGCCGCCGACGTACGCAGCAGCGATGCCGGCGTCGGCCCGCGTTTGGACGTTGCGATCGATCCGCAGAAAGCGATGCTGCTCGGCATCTCGGCCGACGACGCAGCGCGCACCGCGCGGATCGCGACGGGCGGCGAGATCGCCGCAAAAGTTCGCACGCCGCTGGGAATCACCAACGTGGTCGTGCGCGCCAAAGCCGAGGGCGACCTGGAAAGCGCGCTGCGATTACCGGTGCGCTCGAGCGGTTCGGGGCTCGTTCCCGTCGCCGATGTCGCCACGATCGCCCAGCGCACCGAGCCGCGCATCGTCGAACGCGAAAGCGGCGAGCGCGTCGTTACCGTTACGGCCAACGCGCTGGGTTCGGCTCCGATCGGCCTGGTGACGGGCCCCATCTCTCGCAAGCTGCGCGATCCGAACTTTCTGCCGAGCGGTTCGCGCGTCGAGGCGCGCGGCGATGTCGAACAGTTTCTCGACACCGCGAGCAAGATCGGCACGACTCTGGGCCTCTCGGTGGTTATCGTCTACGCAATCTTGGCCGTGCTCTATCGCAGCTACACGTTGCCGTTTGCGATCATGCTGTCGGTACCGCTGGCGTCGATCGGCGCATTCGGCGCGCTCTTCCTAACGAGTCAGCCGCTGAATCTTTACTCGATGCTCGGCATCGTAATGCTCGTCGGCTTAGTCGCGAAAAACGGAATCCTCCTGGTCGAATATGCCGAGCGCGAAGTCCGCCGCGGTACTGCGGTGCGCGGCGCGATGTTGGCTGCGGCACGGCGGCGCTTTCGGCCGATCGTGATGACGACGGCAGCGATGATCGCCGGCATGTTGCCGCTAGCCTTGGGCGATACGATCGGCGCGCAGTACCGTCAAGCGCTGGGCATCGTGGTGATCGGCGGCCTCTCCAGCTCGCTGCTGCTCACGCTGTTCGTCGTCCCCATCGCCTACATGGCCTACCGGCGCGATCCGCGCGGCGCGCCGGTGATTATGCTCGACGTTCCGATAGGCGGCCCGTCCATCGGTAAAGGCCGGCTATCGCCACAATAAAGGCGATCGTCCCCAGGACGTTGGCCGCGGCAGCGAAGCCGTCGCCGGCCAGCGCCAAGGGCTCGGCTTTTCCGCTGAAGACGATGACGGCGGCGAGCGCGACGCCGAAGAGACTCTCGCCGACGATCAGCCCCGAAGCGACGAGAACGCCCAACTGTTTGGCGCGTGCAGGATCGGCGCTGCGCCCGGCCCAGCGATTGTAGGCCCATCCCGCGACGGCACCGACGACGACCGGAGCGGTGGTCGAGGCGGGCAGATAGATGCCGAGCCCAACCGCGAGGGGCGGCAACGCAAAGATGCGCCTCGCGCGCAGAACTTCGTCGGCCGCAACGACGAGAGCGCCGACGATCGCTCCGATGCCGATCAGATGCCAGTCGATCTCGCCGCCGATCACGCCTTTAGCGAGCGCCGAGATCAGCGTCGCTTGCGGCGCCGGAAGGGGTTGCGCGAAGCCGTGCAGATTCGGCGCGCCGGCAAAGCCGTACGCGCGATTGAGAAGGTCGAGAATCGGGGGAATTACGACCGCCCCGACGACCACGCCGGCAAGCAAAGCGACTTGTTGCGCCCACGGCGTCGCATCGACGAGTTGCCCGGTTTTTAAATCTTGCAGGTTGTCGTTGGAGATCGTCGCGACGCAGAGCAAGACCGCGGTAACGAAGAGCGCGTAAGCAATCATTTGCAACGCCGCCGTACTGCCGAAGGCTTTTGCAATCGCGAGCACCATTAACGAAGCGCCGAGCACCGAGAGTATCGCCAAGCCCGAGACCGGACTGTTCGAAGAACCGATCAGACCGGCCATATACCCGCAGGCCGCGGCAACGAAGAAGCCGGCGATCGCGATGTAGATCAGCGCCGCGACGGTCATCGGTACCGACAACGGCGCGAGCGGGCCCGAAGAGAGGAAGTTCCACAGCAGCATCGCGAGCGGAATCAACGTCAGCGCGCCGATCGCGCCGACGATGGTTATCGGAAGATCGCGCTCGGTGCGCGGCAGCCGTTCGGCCGCCGCCCGGCGTCGAGATGCGGCCAGCGCCGAAGCGACGCCGGCCGCGACCGGGCGCATCAAGCGCCCAAGCGCCCAGATTGCCGCTGTGCCGATCGCGCCGGCGCCGATGAAGCGCACCTGATGCGACCAGACTGCGGTCGCCACATCGGCCGGCGCACCCGGTGCCGGATGGAGCGCGGTAAGGATCGGCGTCGCAATACCCCACGCGATCACCACGCCCGCGAGTATCGCCATGCCGACCGTGAGCCCGATGAGCTGACCGGCACCCACCAGCGCCAGCGAAAACGAGAATCCCATGCCGGTCGTAACGTTTCCGGCCCGAAAATAGCCGGCGATCGCGCCGGCAAAGACGCGCGTGGCTACGATCGCCGCGAATCCGGCCGAGGCAATGCTCCCGGCGACGAGTGCCAGCAGGCCGGCGCGATTGCCCTCGACGGCGCCGGCCCCCGAGCTCCCCACTTTAAGAACCTCGGCGGCGGCGACACCCTCGGGGTAGGGAAGGTCGGACTGCGTCACCAGCGCGCGCCGCAGCGGAACGCTGTACATGACGCCGAGGATTCCGCCGACGGCGCAGATTCCGAACGACTGCGCAAACGGGAAGCCGCTCCACCAGCCGATCATCACTAAGCCCGGCAACACGAAGATTACCGACGAGAGCGTTCCCGCCGCCGAAGCCAGCGTCTGAACGATGTTGTTCTCGTAGATCGTCGCGTTGCGCACCATCCGCAGGACGGCCATCGAGATCACGGCGGCCGGAATCGAGGAGGCGAAGGTGAGCCCAACCTTCAGTCCGAGGTAGACGTTGGCGGCCGTGAAGACGAGCGTAATCGCCGCGCCGAGAACGAATCCGCGCAGGGTCAGCTCGGCTCGCCGCTCCATCGGCCTCTCTTGCGCCCCAGCGCGCGGGGTTGCCTTCAGACGATGGACAAAGCCCGCGGCGTAAACGCCGCGGGCTTTGATGTATCTCCGGTCATTTTCGCCTGTTTGAGACCCTTGCAGGACTCCCACCGACGTCTCGATCCGGGTCTTCGGCCGGTTCACTCGGATGTCGCTTACGCGACAGATCGTCTACGTGCTCCGATCGCGGCTCGATACGTTCCGCGCTTCGTCATTGGGCGAAGTGACTGCATGCTATCAAAGCCGACCAAGGCTTTCAAGGCAATTGCAGACGAGTCCACAAGAGCTCCACAAGAAATTGTGGTTACCCACAATTTATCGACCGTTAGGGCCGCATCGTCGTCATCGGCGACGTCATCGCCGACGGCATCGCCGAGGGCATCGCGGGTACCGTCGGCGCCGTCATCGGCGGCGCGGTCGGAGCCATGGGTGATGCCATCGGCCCCATCGATTCCATTGGTGAAGCGGTGGGCACCGGCTGTGCGGAAGCGGCGAGCGTGGCCCCGCCCGCGATGAAGCTTCCGGCCAGAACGATGCCGACAAACCATCGGTTCACGGAGATCCTCCTTGCGCTAGCGTGTGATCGATCGTAGCGCCTCCTACCCACTTAGCGCCAGCCCCTAACGCCGCCCTCCTCGTGCCGGAGCGGGCGCGGCGCAAACCAACGTGAGGGCGGCGGGTAGTAACTAAGGGGAGAAGGGGCGCCTGGGCCCGCAACATTCCCCTGCAGACTGATGAGCGTCATCGAACTACCCTACACCGACAGCGTAGCCGCGGAAACCGATCCGATCTTCTCGCGCGTCGAGCATGTCATTCCACGCGTCGAGTGGCCGCTTCACGCTCCCTACGTGGCGGCAATCAACCGCCTCAAAGCAGAGCGCAACGCGGTCGTACTGGCCCATAACTATCAGGTGCCGGAAATTTTCTATACGGTCGCCGATATCGTTGGAGACTCGCTGGCGCTGGCTATGAAAGCGGCCGAGACCGAGGCCGACGTCATCGTTCTCTGCGGCGTGCATTTCATGGCCGAGACGGCCAAACTCGTCAATCCGGCTAAGACGGTGCTGGTTCCCGATCTCAAAGCGGGCTGTTCGCTCGCCGAGTCGATTACCGCTGCCGACGTGCGGCTGCTGCGCGAGCGATATCCCGATACTCCGATCGTCACGTACGTTAACACGTCGGCCGAAGTAAAGGCCGAGTCCGACGTCTGCGTCACCAGCGGCAACGCCTTGCAAATCGTGGAAGCGCTGGGTGCCCCGCGCGTCATCTTCCTTCCCGACGAATACCTCGCTAAGTACGTGGCCTCGAAAACGAACGTCGAAATCATCGCTTGGAAGGGGCACTGCGAAGTCCACGAGCGTTTTACGGGCGAAGACGTGCGCCGCTTCCGGCGCGACGATCCCTCGCTGATCGTGCTGGCCCATCCGGAATGCCCGCCCGACGTTTTGGCAGAAGCCGACTACGTCGGTTCGACGCAAGGCATGTCGGAGTACGTCGGAACGCTCTCCGAACGGGACCGCGAGCCCGCCAAGCATCACGCGCGAGTGCTGATGATGACGGAGTGCTCGATGGCCGACAACGTTTCGGGCCGCTATCCAAACGTCGAATTCGTTCGCCCGTGCAATCTCTGTCCGCACATGAAGCGCAACACGCTGCCGAAAGTGCTGCACTCGCTGGAATCGATGGAGTACGAGGTTACGGTGCCGCCGGAGATCGCGGAGCGCGCGCGTCGCTCCGTCGAACGCATGCTCGAGTATAGCCGCGCGCTGCGAGACTAAAAGCGTTTTGCAGACCGATCGCAGCGGCGCGCTCGTCGTCGGGGCCGGCATCGCCGGCCTAGTCGCCGCTCTGAAGTTACAACCGGCTAAAGTTACCGTGCTCTGCAAGACGCGGTTGGGCATCGGCGCAGCGACCGATTGGGCGCAGGGCGGCATTGCCGCGGCCATCGGCAAGGACGACTCGCCGCGCCTGCACGCCATCGACACCCAGCGGGCCGGCGCCGGTATCAGCGACGAGAAGATCGTCGAGATCCTAACGCAAGACGCCCCGGCCCGCATCGAAGATCTTCTCGAGCTCGGTGCGGCCTTCGATCGCACCAAGGGCGGCGAACTGGCTCTCGGACGCGAGGCGGCCCACCAGCGCCGGCGCATCGTCAAAGCCGGCGGCGATGCGACCGGTCACGAGATTCTCAAGACGTTGATTCACGCGGTTCGCACGCACCCGTCGATCGCCGTCGTCGAGGAAGTCACCGCCGACGATTTGATCGTCGAAGACGACCGCGTCTATGGCGTTTACGCGCGCGACGCGGCCGGAAACCGCGTCGCCTTTCTTTCCGATGCCGTCGTTTTGGCGACGGGCGGGGTCGGACGGCTTTACCGCTACACGACCAATCCGATTCAGGCTACGGGCGACGGAATCGCCATGGCGGCGCGCGCCGGTGCGCTCCTAGCCGATATGGAGTTCGTTCAGTTTCATCCCACCGCGCTCGACATCGGGCGCGATCCGATGCCGCTCGTGACGGAAGCCGTGCGCGGCGAAGGCGCGACGCTGGTCAACGATTTGGGCGAGCGCTTCATGCTCGCCATTCATCCCGACGCCGAGCTGGCGCCGCGCGATATCGTGGCGCGGGCAATCTTCGAGCAGCAGCAGCGCGGGCGCACGGTCGGCCTCGATGCGCGTACGGCAATCGGCGCGCGTTTTCCCCAAGCCTTTCCGACGGTCTTCGGTTTCTGCATCGCCGCCGGCATCGATCCGCGCGTGCAAAACATCCCGGTCGCACCCGCGGCGCACTACCTCATGGGCGGAATCGCCGTCGACGAGTGGGGGCGCACGTCGCTCGAAGCGCTCTGGGCGTGCGGGGAGACGAGTGCCACGGGCGTGCACGGGGCAAACCGCCTGGCCAGCAACTCTTTGCTGGAGGCACTCGTTTACGGCAGCCGCGTCGCTACCGATATCGCCAACGCGCGCCCGGCCCGCCAGCCGGCCTCTCTCAAACGCTCCGGCAGTGCGGGCGCGGCGTTAAGCGCCGCCGGCATCAATCAGGCGCAGGCGTTGAGCGACTTGCGTAACGTGATGTACTCCAACGTCGGATTGATCCGCAACGACGCCGGTCTGCGCGAGGCACTGCGGCGTATCGAAGATTTTGAGAACGGGTTGCACGGCGGCACGGGCGATCTGCGCAATCTGCTGGTCGTCGGGCGTTTGATTGCCGAAGCCGCGCTGGCCCGTCACGAAAGCCGCGGGGGTCACTATCGCAGCGATTATCCGGAGAGCGATGAAGCGCTCGCCAAGCGTTCGTTTACGCGACTCCGCAGCGTCGCTTGAGCTCGTCGCCGAGCAGGTCGTTCGCTCGGCGCTGCTCGAGGACGTCGGCCGCGGAGGCGATCTCACCACCGATTCGATCGTCGGCGCGCAGCGTCAGGCGCGAGGGCAAATCGTCGCACGCCGAGAGGGTATCGTCGCCGGAATGCCTGCCGCCGCGCTGGCTTTTCGTCTACTCGACCACGACGTAGAGATCGCCGTCCAGACGAACGACGGCGAGCGTGTCGAGCCCGGAGGAATAGTCGCCGAAATCTCGGGGAGCGCCCGCGCGATTCTCACCGGGGAGCGCACGGCGCTGAATCTGCTTTCGCGCCTCTCCGGCATTGCGACCGCGACGCGTGCGATGGTGGATGCAGTCGCGGGCACGAAAGCGCGAATCGTCGACACGCGCAAAACGACGCCGGGATTGCGCGCGCTGGAGCGGTACGCCGTGGGATGCGGCGGCGGCTTTCAGCATCGCTTCGGCTTGGACGACGGCGTGCTGATTAAAGATAACCATCTCGCGCTGGCCGGTTCGATTCACGCGGCGGTCGAGGCGGTGCGGTCGCGCCTGGGGCATATGGTGAAGGTCGAAATCGAGGTCGACACGATCGCGCAGCTGCGTGAAGCGCTGGCCGAACCGATCGACGCCGTGCTCCTCGACAATATGACGCCCGCGCAACTCGCGCAAGCCGTGGCGTTGGCGGGAGGGCGAGTTTTAACCGAAGCGAGCGGTGGCGTGAATCCGCAAAACGTCGGCGAGATCGCCGCGACGGGCGTCGATCTCATCAGCGCGGGTTGGCTCACGCATAGCGCTCCGGCGCTCGATTTAGGACTGGACGTAACCCTGTAGCACTACTTGTACAACGTCAGGGCGAATGCGACGATGGCGCCGATCGCGACGACGAAGAGCGAGATCGCGTAGCCAAGAACTCCCGAGAGCGTAACGACTCGGCCGCGGCGCAGACCGTTGTCGGTCGCCGCGTAACGCCACGCTCCCAGCAGCGCCATGAAGATGCCGAAGAACGCCATCACCGTGCCGAACGTCGTCGAAAGGCCCATGGCCTCGCCGGGACGATGCACGAGCACCGCAAACTCGCGCTCGAAGAGCGAGAAACGGGCGATGACGAACCCGAAGGCGATAAAGGCCAGCGCCGTACGGACGTAGGCTAAGTACGTACGCTCGTTTGCCAGCGTATCGTTGGCGCGAACCTCCACCTGAAGCGGCCCGGGGTCCGATGGCATGACCCAACGAGCGTTAGGCGAATCCTGGCCGAACCATGTCAGCGCAATCGCAAGCCGAACAAAAGGCCGAACCCGGGAAAGCCAGCCACGACTTCGAGCCGCCTAAGGCACTCGTCGACTTCATGGCCACGGGGTGGATCGACCGGCCGGTCGACTCCACCGCTCATCCGCAGGCGTCGCGCTTCGCGCAGCGGCGCGAGGCGCTCTCGCGCGCCTACCCCGGAATCTACGTCGTCATCCCGGCCGGCCGGGAGCGCGTGCGCGCTAACGACACGTCCTTCCGCTTCCGCCCGAGCAGCGACTTCGCGTACCTGAACGGCGACGGAGAACCCGGTGCGCTGCTCGTCCTCGAGCCCGAGGGGTCTTCGCACCGCTCGCTGCTCTTCGTCCCGGCGCACAACCGCGGCACGGCCGAGTTTTTCACCGATCGCGTTTACGGCGAACTCTGGGTGGGACGGCATCGCGGCGTCGACGAGAGCCGCGCCTACTTCGGCGTCGATGACTGCCGTCCGTTGCAAGCCGTCGAAACCTATTTGGAAGAGCTGCGCGACGGCGGTCACGCCCGGCGCGTGCTGCGCGGACACGATAGCGAAGTCGACGGGCGTCTCGCTGCCGGCGACGGCGACGACGAACTGGCCCAGCGCCTCTCGGAGATGCGCCTCGTCAAAGACGATTACGAGCTCGACGAGCTGCGCCGCGCTTGCGCCGTTTCCAAACTCGCATTCGAAGACGCGATCCGAGCGATGCGTACCGCGCGCAGCGAGCGCGAGATCGAAGCGGCGTTCTGGAGCCGCAGTCGCATCGACGCCAACGACACCGGTTATCTCACCATTGCCGCCGCGGGCGAACACGCCTGCACGCTGCACTGGACGCGCAACGATGGTGCGGTCGAGCGCGGAGCGCTCTTGCTGATCGACGCCGGCGTGGAATGCAACTCGCTCTATACCGCCGACATCACGCGAACGCTGCCGGTCTCGGGCCGTTTTTCCGACGAACAACGGACCGTCTACGATCTCGTCTGGAAGGCGCAAAAAGCGGGCATCGAAGCTGCGGTCGCGGGCAACGATTTCCTCGAGCCTCACCGCCGCGCGATGCGGGTGCTCGCCGAAGGATTGGTCGATCTGGGAATCCTCAACGTTTCCGTCGAGGACGCCTTGGATCGCGACAAGCTGCTTCACCGCCGTTACACGCTGCACGGAACGAGCCACATGCTCGGGCTCGACGTTCACGACTGCGCCAACGCCCGAGAGCAAGAGTATCGCTACGGCAAGCTCCGCGAAGGAATGGTGCTGACGGTCGAGCCCGGACTCTACTTCCAGCCCGACGACGCCACGGTTCCCGAACGATTCCGCGGAATCGGCGTGCGCATCGAAGACGACGTCGCCGTCACCGCGCAGGGGCCCGAGAACCTCTCGGCGGCCCTGCCGTCACGCGCCGGCGACGTCGAAGCCTGGATCGCGTCGCTTTGGCGTAGCTCTTAGGCTACGTCGGCATAACCGAGCTGCCCGGAGGCGGCGGAGGGGGACCGGGCGGGGGCGGCATCGGCCGAACGCCTTGCAACGCGGCGAGCTGATCCTCAATCGGCCAGCGTCCGAAGGCCAAGATGAGGACGCAGATCAACGGCCCGACGCCGGGAATAAAGTTGAGCAGCGAGAGCGCGCCGTTATACCCCGCTTTAGCAAAGATGCGCCAGTAAACCCATACCGTAAACGCGACGAGCGCGACGATTACGATAACGTAGACGAACACCAGTCCGGCCACAACGCTTGCGGCGGCCGCGGAGCTCGTACGGTCATCCATAGGTGATGCCTCCACTCCGGTAGCAACGTACCGGTCGGCGGTTCCTTTCTCCGTCGCCGCCTCGCATCATTTCGACCGCGCCGACCGGCGCGTCAGTGGATCGTTCAACCGCGCGGCGGCGAGCCCCACCCCGATTGAACGTATCGTCCGTCGACGACGATGCAGGGCACGGTCGGGTCGCCGTCACTGTATCCGAACATCCGCTCGCGCGCGCGGAGATCGTTCTGCGCGTCGTATCGCGCGTACGGCGTACCCGCCGCGTCGTAATACGCCATCGCGCGGCGGCAGTACGGGCAGTCGGGAGAGATATACAGTTCGAGCTTTGCGCCCGGAGGAATGTGCTCGACGTCGAAGCCTCGCGCCATGCCGCTGCTCTTCGTACCGACGCCGCTGGGAAACCTGCGCGACGTAACGATGCGCGCGGCCGATGCGCTGCGCGACGCGGCCTTGATCGTCGCCGAGGACACGCGGGTCGCGCGCCGGCTCTTACGGGCCCTCGGCTTGCCCGGGCGTGAGATTTGGAGTTATCGCGAAGCCAACGCCGCGGCAGTAACGCCCGGCATTCTGGAACGCGCGCGCACCGAGCTGGTTGCGGTAACCTCCGATGCCGGCATGCCGGGAATCTCCGACCCGGGCAGCGAGTTGATGGCGGCGGCGCGCGCTGCGGGCGTGCCGGTTGAGGTTTTGCCCGGACCGAGCGCCGCAACGGGCGTCGCGCTGCTCTCCGGTTTTGCACTGCGGCGTTTTATTTTCGAGGGCTTTCCCCCGCGCACGAGCGGCGCGCGGCGCGAGCGGTTTGCCGCCGCGCTGGCGAGCGAAGCGACGACGATTTGGTACGAATCGCCGCGACGCATCCGGGCCAGCCTCGCCGACCTCGGCGCGGTCGCCGCCGGAGCGCGCGTCTTCGTCGTTCGCGAATTTACCAAGCTGCACGAACAGCATTATTTGGGAACCCCGGCTGCATTGCTCGAGGAACTGGTCGAGCCGATTCGCGGTGAGATTGCGTTTGCAATTGCGCCGTATCTATCGGAAGGATCGGCGCCCGCGGCTTCGCCTGAAGATGCGATGGACGAGCTCCTGGCCGGCGGGCGCCGCGTCAGCGAAGTGGCCAAGCTTCTCGCCGAGCGCGGCTACGGCGACCGCCGGGAACTCTACGCCGCCGCCGCGGCGCGGAAGGCGCGCCGCAAAAGTCCGGGTAACCACCGGTAACGAAAATGGAGCGCGCCTACTACGTCACCACGCCGATCTATTACATCAGCGGCAATCCGCATATCGGCCACGCGTACACGACCGTCGTGGCCGACGTCTTGGCACGCACGGCACGAACGATGGGTCCGACCTTCTTTCTGACCGGCACCGACGAGCACGGACAGAAAGTTGCCAACGCCGCCGCAGCGGCCGGTAAGAGTCCGCAAGAGTGGTGCGACGAGCTGGTGCCGCGCTGGCAGGCGCTTTTTGCCGCCTACCACGTTTCGTACGACGACTTCATTCGCACGACGCAGCCGCGGCACGTGACCAAGGTCGAGCGCGTCTTCGAGCGGCTGCGCGAGGCCGGCGACGTTTATCGCGGCAAGTACGAAGGCTGGTACTGCGTCAGCGACGAGACCTTCTGGCTCGAATCCAAACTCGTCGACGGCCGCTGCCCGACCTGCGGGCGCGAAGTTCAATGGATCTCGGAAGAAGATTGGTTCTTCCGCCTATCGGCCTATCGCGACCGGCTCCTCGAATACTACACGCGCAACCCGAACTGGGTGCAGCCGCGCAGCGTCTACAACGAGATGATGACGCTGCTTCAAGAAGGCCTCGAGGATCTTTCGATCTCGCGCGCCACCTTCGACTGGGGCATCCCGATTCCGGGCGGCGGCGTGATCTACGTCTGGTTGGACGCGCTGCTGAATTACATTACCGCGATCGGATGGAGCGAGGACGAGGCTCGTTTTAAATCGCTCTGGCCGGCCAGTACGCAGCTCATCGGTAAGGAAATCGCTCGCTTTCACACCATTATTTGGCCGGCGATTCTGTGGGCGCTGGGCGAAGCCGCTCCGGAGCTGGTCTTCGCGCACGGCTGGATTACCGTCGACGGGCAGAAGATGGGCAAGAGCCTGGGCAACACCGTCGATCCGTTCGTTCTTGCCGATCGTTTCGGCGCCGACGCGATGCGTTATTTCTTGCTGCGCGAAGCGCCGTTCGGCAGCGACTTCTCATACTCGGAAGAGAAGATCGCGCTGCGCCGCAACAGCGATCTCGCCAACGATCTCGGCAACCTGCTGCAGCGCACGCTCTCGATGCTGCAGCGCTATCGTGAGGGCGTCGTCCCGCCGCCGGCTCCCGGCAGCGCGTTGGGCGCGCGTTTTTCGGCGCTGCCGGTAACGGTGCGCGAGCGCATCATGGATCTTCGCTTTCGCGAAGCGCTCGAGGGCGTCTGGGAGCTTGTAACGACGCTCAACCGGACGATCGACGAACGAAAACCATGGACGCTGCACGCCGCCGGTCAAAACGGCGAGCTCGACGCGCTCCTCTACGATCTCTGCGAGGGATTGCGCTGGCTGGCGATTCTGCTGCATCCGTTCATGCCCGAGCGGATGAGCGAGATGTGGCGGCAACTCGGCACGCCGGGACGAATCGACGAAGATTGGACGGCGTCGCTGCGCGCCTGGGGCGGTCTCGCGCCGCTCACGCAGACGGCGCCCTCGGCGTCGCTCTTCCCGCGGCTCGACTCGTGATCGACACGCACTGTCACGTCCACGACAAGAAGTTCGACGACGACCGCGACGCAGTAATCGCCCGCGCCCGTCACGCTGGCGTCACCGCGATGATTACCGTCGGCGAAGATCTCGACGACAGCCGGCGTGCCGCCGAAATCGCGCGGGAGTACGATCTCCGCGTTGCCGCGGGCGTTCATCCGCACGAAGCGCGCAACGCTCCGCGCGGCCTCGCTGCCGAGCTGCTTCCGATTTTGAACGAAGACAACGTCGTCGCGATCGGCGAGACCGGGCTCGACTATTACTACGATTTCAGTCCGCGCGACGTGCAGGCCGACGTCTTGCGAGCGCAGCTCGACGTCGCCGTCGAAACGGGACTGCCGGTCGTCTTTCATCAGCGCGACGCGTTCGAAGATTTCACCGGCATCCTGCGCCGGCGCTGGAAACGCGAGATGCGCGGCGTCGTGCATTGCTTTACCGGAACCCCCGAGCAGGCTCGCACCTATATCGACGAGTTCGGACTCTTGCTGGGAATCGGCGGCGTGCTGACCTTTCCCAACGCGCAGAGCCTGCGCGACGCCGTCTGCGAGGTCGGACTCGAGTGGATCGTTTTGGAGACCGACTGCCCCTATCTCGCGCCGGTTCCTAAACGCGGGAAGCGCAACGAGCCGGCCTTCGTTGCCCACACGGCCGCGCGCGTCGCCGAGCTGCTCGGCGTTTCGACGGCCGACGTGACGGCGCGCACCGACGCCAACGCGGTCAAACTCTTCGGCCTTTGAACTCCGCGGCGCCGTCCCACGCCGCTTCCAAACGGGTGCGAACCGCCGACACGATTGCCGGATCGCGCGTGCACAGCCCCCAGTCGATCAGGTCTGAATCGCCGAAGGCCGCCGTGGCGTTGGCCGAACCGAGCCACGCGCCGCCGCCGGCGACGGCGAGTTTCTCGGAGTCTTTGCAGACGCGCACTCGCACGCCGTCGTTTACCAGCCTTTCGAGAACTTCGGCTTCGCGTTTATTGCCGCGCAATTCGTTCTGCGCGACCAAAAGACGCGGCGAAGCGCCGCTGCGCGCCAACCTGGTCAAAGCTCCGTAGACGGCGTTGCAGCATCCGAACGACTCGCTCTCCACGACGGCGTCGTTGCGGCCCGAATCGGCCAGCAGCTGCGCCTCGCGCGCGAGCGCCTCGTGTTTGATCGTCGCAACGGCTCGCGCTTCGGCCGCATCGCTTTCGCGCAACACCAGATCGTCGCGCTGCCAGTTCTTCTCATCGAGGTAGAGAACGCCGTCAAGATCGAGCGCTTTGGCGTGGAGTTGGTGCGACAGCGAGGCTTTCGCACCGCAGGCCCGCAGTTCGCGGGCGAGCCGGGCATTCTCGGCAGCGAGCCGCCCTTTTGGATCGTCGAACGGCCGGCCCCCGAGGCGCACGCGCACGCAAGCGCCTCGCCTCGCCGCGTCCTCGAGCGCGAACAGGACCGGGCCGTGGAGCGTATAGGCTTCGGCGGCGATGCTGCGGGCATGCGCGATCTGGTCGACGACCGCGCCGGTAGAGGTAAGTTGGAGCATCGGCGCTGCCATCACGACAAAGGGAGGCGACCGCTACCGGCGCCTGCGAGTACCTAGGAGGGGGAGAGGGAAACGATACTTGGAAGCAGGCCAATGAGCATGAATACCGAGAGGGGCGCCTACGTGCGCGAGATGTTTGCGGATATCGCACCGCGATACGATCTCGCGAACCGGGTTCTGACCGCCGGCCTCGACGAGCGCTGGCGCCGTCGAGCGATCGCTATTTTGGACCCGCGACCCGACGCCCGCATCCTCGACTGCTGCTGCGGTACCGGCGATCTGGTCTTCGGCTTGCTGCGTGCGGATCGCACGCTGCACGTCACCGGCATCGATTTCTGCGCGCCGATGCTCGAACGCGCCCGCGAACGCGCCCGCCGGTCGCACCAGAGCGGCGTCGACTTCATAGAAGGCGACGTGATGGCAATGCCGTTCGCCGAAGACGCGTTCGACGGAGCCACGATGGGCTTCTCGCTCCGCAACGTGGTCGACCTCGACGGAACCTTACGTGAGATTCGCCGCGTGCTTCGGCCCGGCGGACGCTTCGTGAATCTCGATGTGAGCAAGGCGCCGAACCGCACCTTCAAGCGCCTCTTCGACTATTATTTCTACGGCATCGTGCCGATGCTCGGAGGAATCGTCGGCGGTTCGCGGCGCGCCTACACGTATCTGCCGAACTCGCTCACGCACCATCCCGACGCACCCGAGCTGCGCGACCGCTTCACGCGCGCCGGCTTTGCCGGTGCCGGATTCCTGCCGTTGATGGGCGGATCGATCGCCGTGCACTACGGCGTCAAAGCATGAGCGCGGTCGATTCGGCGCGCGGCAGGTACGCCGACCTGCACGCACTGGTCGAAGAGTTCTTCCGCGCGGGCTTCACCACCGACAACGCGATCATCACCGAGGCGGTGAAACGCATGCTCGCCGCCGGCGGCAAACGGTTGCGCCCGCGCATCACCTTGCTCGCCGCCGAAGCCTGCGGCGGCGATTCCGTCGATCATCTTCCTCTTGCCGCCTACATGGAGCTGATCCACGTGGCGACGCTCATCCACGACGACGTGGTCGACAACGCGCAGACGCGCCGCGGCGTCAACGCAACGGCGGTCGACTTCGGCAACCGCGTCAGCGTGCTGGCCGGCGACTATCTCTTCGCCTGGATATTCAAGAACGTCACGACCAACTATCCGCACCCGATCCCCAACGTGCTCTCGGCGACGCTGGCGGATATCTGCGACGGCGAGGTCTTGCAGCTGCAGGCGCTGGGCAACCTGGACCTTCCGATGGAAACGTACGTCGAGATCGCCCGCAAGAAGACCGCCTCGCTCTTTGCCGCATCCGCGCAATGCGGGGCGATCATGGGCGGAGGCGGCCCGCGCGACGTCGAGGCGCTGCACGCCTTCGGAGAAGCCTTCGGCATCGCATTTCAAATGAAGGACGATCTGCTCGACGTTACCGCCGACGAACGCTCGCTCGGCAAGCCGGCCGCCAACGATTTGACCGAGCGCAAGACGACGATTCCGCTGATCGCCGCTCTGTCGTCGGGCAATGGAAGCTTCCGCGCGCAGGTGAGCCGATTCTACGACGAGCCGGCCAACGACGGCATCGCCGCGATCGTCGCCGCCATCGCGCGCGAGGGCGGATTGAGCGCCACTCGAGAGCAGATCGCTCGCTTCGGGGAACGGGCCAAGGCCGCTCTGGAGCCGATTGCACCCGGTCCGGCGAAAGAGGAGCTGGCAATTATTACCGATGCCCTTCTGCACTAGGGCGATAAAAAGGATCCAATAGCATGACCGCTCATCCGCTTCTCGCTATCATCGACGCGCCGATCATCATCGGCATTTTGGTCGTCGGCGCCTTGCTCTTCGGCGCGGATAAACTTCCGAAGCTTGCGCGCAGCGCCGGCCAGGCCAAACGAGAGTTTCTCGTCGGACAGGCCGAGGCCGACGAGGCGGTAGCCAAGGCGCGCGAAGAGGCGCGCCAGCGCAACGCCACGCAACACGCCGATATCATGGACAACGTCGAGGCCGGCTCGATGTCGGGCGAAGCAATACCGCCGCCCACACCCGGGCGCGGTACCCAAAGTTCGTAACTCGTAATGCTGGCGCAGCGACCCGCGCCGGAAAGCGACGAGGCGACGTGGGACCAAAAGGAGATGCCGTTCACGGAGCACCTGCGGGAGCTCCGTAACCGTCTTTTGATCTCTATCGTCACGGTGGGCGCGATAGCGGTCGTCCTCTTTTGGCCCTCGCAGTACGCCATTCGCTGGATGATGCACGAGTATTTCGGCGGCATCGAGCTGCACGCGTTCGGTCCGGCCGACGTCATCTTCACGGAGTTGAAGTTCTCGGTAATCGGCGGCATCGTGATCGGACTCCCGCTCCTGCTCCAGCAGCTCTGGCTGTTCGTCGTGCCGGCGGTTCACCCGCGCACGCGGCGCATGGTCTATGCCTTCATCGTTCCGTCGCTGCTGCTGGCCGCGCTGGGGCTGGCTTTCGCCCACTTCGTGGTGATCCCGCGCGTCGTCTCGGCGCTGCTGCGCATCACCGATGCGGTCGCCACGCCGACCTTCGGAGTCGCGGCGACGCTCAACTTCGTGATGGTCTTGCTCGCGCTCTTCGCGGTAATCTTTCAAACGCCGATCGTCCTCATCGGATTGGCGCGCCTCGGCATCGTGAGCGCGCGTTCGCTGATCCAATACCGGCGTCACGCAATCTTCGCTTTCTTCATCGCCGGCGGGTTGGCAGCACCCGACGGCAACCCGCTGACGATGGCGCTCCTGGCCCTGCCGATGTACGCCCTATACGAGCTCTCGATCTGGATCATTTACCCGTTGGAGAAACGCTGGCGATCGTCGGCGGCGGGATCGTTGCGAAGCGACTCCGCATGAGCGCCATGGCGCGCGTCCTCTACGGCGATTTCGTCCGCACGTTCGGCAGCGTGCTTTTTGCCGTCTCGCTCTTCGTCGTTTGGGGCCTGCTGACGCTGGTCGGCGTCATCGTCGAACAGGGTCAAGATCCCAGCGCCTATTTTCAGAGCTACGCGGCGCCGATCGCCCGCGCGATCCTGCGGCTGAGCTTCGACAACATCTATCACTCGCCGTGGTACGTCGCCATCATCGGCTTGATCCTACTCTCGCTGGCAGTCTGCACGTTCAAGCGGGTGATTCCCGCGCGGCTTCCGCCGCTGCGTCCGATGCGAATCGAGCACATTCCGCTCCACGCCTCGTTCGAGGCGCCGGGCGATCCGGAAACGGTGCGCCAACGCTTGGCCGAGTTCTTCGGTAAGCGCGGATGGCAAGTGCGCGAGCGGCTCTTCGGTGGGGTGGAGTGGAGTTTCGCCGACAAGCACAACTGGGCGCGCCGCGGCGTACTGGTCGCGCACGCCGGCTTCGTCATCGTCGCGGCGGGAACGACGCTCTACTGGGCGCGCGGATTCTCGGGCGAGCTCGCCGTCCTCACCGGGCAGACGGTGCAGGTCGAACGAACGAAAGCGGTGATCCGTCTCGACGATTTCTCGTACCGCATCTCGCCGATCATGACGAAGAGCGGAATGGTCTATCAGCCGATCGATTACGTGTCGCACGTTACCGTCGCCGGACGCGACGGAACCCCTAAGGAAATGACGCTGCGAGTCAATCATCCGATCGACGTTGACGGCACGCTCTACTACCAAGCCAGCTACGGCTTCGGGATGAAGTTTCTCGTTACGCACGACGGCAGTCGCGACCCGAACCTTTCGGGCCGCACTTTCCTGGAGGGCGATACCTTCGAGATTCCCGGCGCGCAGCGCAGCGTCACCTACGAGCGTTTCGTTCCGACCGTCGACAAGCAGAGCGGGTTACCCGCGCCGGATCCGCGGGTCAACGACCCGGCCGTCGTCATATCCGTCTCGCAAGCCGGCAACCAGCTGGGCGAGGCGCTCGTTCCCGTCGGGGGCGGCATCGATCTCGGGGGCGGCTGGCGCGTAACGCCTCGAAAATACGTGCTCTACACCGGCTTGCAGTACCGTTACGACCCGGGCGTGGCGCTGGTCGGAATCGGCGCCTTCGTCCTGCTTGCCGGGTTGGTCATCTCGTTCTACTTCTTGCCTGCCCGCCTGTACGTGCGCGTCGACTCGGCCGGACCGGGGCGATCCCGCGTTGGCGCGGCCGCCACCACCGTGAAGGGTTACGACGTTTTCGCCAACGAGTTCGAACGGTTGGTGGTAGCATTGGGGCGGACACTCGATGGAGATCGGACGGTAGCGCAAACGTGAAAATGCCTTTAGACGAAATGCTTCTTGCCGTCGCGCTGGCGTCGTACGCGCTCGGTGCGCTCGCGCTGATCGCCTATTTCTTTTCGCGCGAGGCGTGGCTGCGCGACGTCGGCGCGCCGTTGGCGATCCTGGGCTGCGTTGCCCAGTTCGCACAACTCGGCGCGCGCTGGCAGATGACGCACGTTTGGCCGCTGCTCAACCTCTACGGTTCGCTCTCGCTCTTTGCCGCGATGTCGGTGGCGATCTATATCGGCTTCGCTTTTCGTTATCGCCTCTGGCTGGTGGGCGGATTCGTGCTCGCGCTCGCGGCGATTTTTCTCGCCTACGGCGTAACGTGGAACGAAGGCACGATGCCGCCGGTCCCCTCGCTGCAATCGTATTGGGCGAAGATTCACGTGCCCATCGTCGTGTCGTCGTACGCCGCATTTTTGGTCGCCTTCGTCTTTTCGCTCTTATATCTGTTGAAGTATTACGCCGAGCGAGCCTTCGAGCGCCCCGCCCCGGCCGCGCGGCTCGCGACCGACGCCGGTGCCACGATCCCGGCGCAAGCGTTCGCCTCGAGCGATGCCGCGACGATACGGCGCGATACGCCGGCGCTGTCGGCCGCCGCTGCGGCCGGGAATCCGGTTGCGCGCTGGCTCGACGCGCTTCCGTCGCTGTCGCTGCTCGACGTCATCGTCTATCGCGCCGTGGCGATCGGCCTGCCGCTCATTTCGATCGGAATTATCACCGGCGCGATGTGGGCCAAAGAAGCGTGGGGCGCGTACTGGCAGTGGGACCCCAAGGAGACGGCGGCGCTCTTCTCGTGGATCCTCTACCTCGCGTACATGCATCTCCATACGCGTCACGCGTGGCGCGGCTTGCGCACGAACTGGGTCAGCGTAATCGGCTTCCTGTCGATTATCTTCTGCTATCTCGGAGTGAATATCTGGATTTCGGGACTGCACAGCTACAAGGTATGACTTGCGGTACCGCCAAATGAGCCTGCGACCCGTCACCACGCTCTTCCGGGAGAAGAACCTTGTCCGATAGTAATGCCGACGCTTCTGAGGGCGTCCACGGTAACGCATTGAATCCCCAAGACGGCGACCAGGACGAGACGGTAAGCCGCCGCACCTTCATGGCCAACGCCACCCTCACCATCGGCGGCGTCGTCGGGCTCGTGCTTGCCGTTCCGATCGTCGGATCGCTGATCCCGCCGAAGAACGCTGCGGCCGGAAGCTGGGCTCCGCTCTCGGCGCAAGAGCTCGACGAGCTGCAAAAGGCGACCTCGAAGCCGGTGAAGCTGACGTTTACGCTCAAATACAGCGACGCATATCTGCCGGAGCAATCGGCCGAGCAGTACTGCTGGGGCATCAAGGTCGATCCCGAAAAGTTCCGCGCCGCGCGGCCCGACATCTTCAATCAGCCGGGCGGTAAGGCCGACGTCGACTATTCGGTGGTGAACATGGGCTTCGTAATCTTCAGCCCGATCTGCCCGCATCTCGGCTGCTATTACAACTGGAGCGACGCGCAGAATCGCTTCATGTGCCCGTGCCACGGTTCGCAATACACCTTCGACGGAACGCACGTCGCCGGACCGGCGCCGCGCGGTCTGGATCCCTTGCCGTTCCGCGAGCAGAGCGGCTCGGCCGAAGTAACGTGGATCGTCTATCAGTCGAACACGCCGAATCGCATCGTCGTGTCGTACCAGGCGTAGAGGGAATCGCGATGCTGAATTGGATCGAAAAACGCACCGGCTTCGTCTCGATGACCAAGGACTTCCTCACCGAGGACGTTCCTGGCGGCGCGAGCTATTGGTACGTCTTCGGAAGCGCCACGCTCTTCGCGATGATCGTCCAGATCGTCACGGGCATCTTCCTCACGTTCTTCTACGCGCCCTCGGCAGCGACGGCGTGGGAATCGACGCGCGCCATTTACTTGAACCCGTACACGCACTTCCTCTTATCGGTGCATTACTGGGGCGCGTCGGCGATGATCGCGCTGGTCTTCCTGCACTTGCTGCAAGTGCTGATCTTCGGCGCCTATAAGTCGCCGCGCGAGCTGCAATGGGTCGTCGGCGTGCTCTTACTGCTCGTTACGCTCGTCCTCGGTCTCACCGGCTATCTGCTGCCGTGGGACATGGATGCGTACTTCGCCTCGCAAGTCTCGCTCAACATCACCGGCCTGGCGCCGATTGCGGGACCGTTCATACAGCACGTCGCGCAGGGCGGCGGCGGAATGGGGACGGAGACGATCAATCGTTTCTTCGGCCTTCACGTTTGGCTGATGCCGGCCGCACTGCTCGCGCTGGTCGGCGCACATTTGACGATCTTCCGCCACAACGGACCGGCGGGTCCGGTAGTCGAGGACCCGCGCACGCTCAAGCCCGGACGCTTCTGGCCGGATCAGATGTTCATGGACGGTGCGTTCTCGTTCATCGTCTTTATCATCATCGTTTTCTTGGCGCTCGTTGCGCCGCCGTATCTGGATGCGAAGGCCGATCCCACCAAGTTCTTCGTGCCCTACCCGGCCTGGTATTTTCTCTCGCTCTTCGGCCTGCTGGGGCTCGTCCCGCCGGAGATTCACGTAGGGCCGCTGACGATCAGCTTGGAGCTGATCGCCACGATCATCGTACCCACGCTCTTCCTGCTCGTCGTGCTCCTGCTGCCGTGGCTGGACCGCAGCCGCAGCCGCAGCTTCGCTTCGCGAGCCGGCTTGCTGTGGGCGACGACCGTCGTAATCTTGGGCATCATCGGTCTGACGATTTTCGGACAAGTAACGACGATGATCAAACAGGCGGCCGCACCGCCTTCACCGCCGGAGTCGGTGGTACTCAGTCAGGCTGAAGCGGCGACCGTTCCGGCCGGATCTTCCGGATCGAGCGGCGAGCCCGGCCGGCGCGACGCGGGCGCGAAAGTCTTCGCGACGAACTGCGCCAGCTGCCACGGCGCGCAGGGGACCGGCGTTCCCGGCACGTTCCCGCCGCTGGCCGGCAACGCGGTCGTCACCGGCGACGCCAATAAGGTCATCGGTATCGTGCTAGACGGATTGCACGGCTCGATCAGCGTCGGACGGCCAGACGTACAACGGCATGATGCCGGCGTGGAAGGGCACGCTTTCAAATAAAGACGTTGCCGACGTAGTCACCTACATTCGCGGGTCGCTCGGAAGCAATAAAGCTTCGGCGGTTACCGAGGCGCAGGTCGCCGGCTTTAAACCCTAGGAGCTAGGAACCGCGCAGGGGCGCCCGGTGTAAAGCACCAGCGCCGCCTTGCGGTCGACGGCCACGAGCTCGCGGATTCGACCGTAGGTCGGAGCCTGTGCGACGCTTGCAGCCGGAACGACGACCCACACGCGCGGCGCCGCGCAGATAACGCTACGGGGCTCCATTCCGTCGGATTGCGGATCGCCGTCGCCGGGCGGCGCGAGCACGCGCACGACGGGGCTCGTATAAAAGAGCAACGCGTTGCCGCCCGACACGCCTTGAATCGCGACGACGTCGCCGGGGCGGCGTTCGCGTTCGATGACGGCGGCGAGCCGCGGAACGGGCTTAAACGCTTCGGCCTGCGGCAAGACGCGCGCCGCAACGAGGTCGACGGCGACGATCGAAGCGATGGCCAGCGCAAACGGCGCCAGCCGAACGCTTTTCGCGCGCCCGACCAATACCGCCGTTACCAACGAGCCCACAAAAATTGCCAGCGCCATTCCCAACAGCGGCGGGACCGCAGCCGCGACCTCGGCCGTCAGGCGGTTGTTGCGCGTGAAGACCCAAATCGCGATAGCCAGCATCCCCATCGTCACCGGCACGGTCGCGGCCGAAACGATAGCCGAGCGCGTGCCGCCCTTGCGCACGACCGCTTCGAAATACAGCGCGGTAATCAGCGCCAGCGCCGGAAACTCGAGGGCGACGTAGTTCGGCAGCTTGGTACGGGCGAAGCTAAAAAAGATCAGCGGCATCACGATCCAGCAGAAGCCGAGTCGCACGAGTCGCGCCGCCGGCTCGGTCGCGCGCTCGCGCGCGGCGCGAACGCCGTATGCGACCGCCATCGGTAAGAACGCGATCCACGGCAAGAAACCCAGAATGATGACCGGCAGGTAGTACCAAAAGGGGCCGGCCTGATTCTCAACGACGCCCATATAGCGGCCGATGGTGTACTCGCCGATGAGCTTTTGCAGCGGAAAGAGCCGGTAGTGCGCGACCAGCGCGATCGGCCAGGGTGCGGCAATGGCGACGAAGCAGAGCAGGCCGACGATCCACGCGCGCAACGACGGAGCGTGCGTCGGCTCGCAGCGGCGGTTCCAAAAATAGAACGGAATCACGACCAGCAGCGCGACCACCGGTGCGACCGGTCCTTTTGCCAAAAAACCGCCGCCCGCGGCAATCCAGCCGAAGATGGCGTAGCGGTCTCGTCCGGTTTCGAGTGCGCGAAACCACCAGAAGACGGTCATTGCAACGGCCAAATCGAGCAGCGCGTCCATGATTGCGAGGCGCCCGATGACCGCCTGCATCAGCGCGGTGGAAAGAATCACGCCCGCATACATGCCGACGCGCGCTCCGGCCTGGCGGGCGACGGCGTAGCCGGTAAAGCCGCCCAGCGCGATCGTGGCCAGCGCCGAGGGAAGCCGCATCGCCAGCGGCGTCGCGCCGAAAAGGAACGAGAAGGCCGCGCCGAGCCAAAAATAGAGCGGCGGCTGGACGAAGTACGGTACGCCGTTCAGGTGCATCACCACCCAGTCGTGGGTGAGCAGAATCTCGCGGGCGACCTCGCCATAGGCCGTTTCGCTGTTATCCCACAGCGTGCCGCCGCCAAGCCCCGGCAGCGTGGTGAGGGCCGCGGCAAGCGCGCCGACCAAGGCCGCGCGGGCTGGAGCTGAAAGGAGCGGCGAGCGCAGCACGTTAGGCGGTTTTTGCCCACCGGTCGCGGAACTCTTTTTGACTGCGTATGCTCCCCATTTCTTTGCGGCCGAACGGTCGTCGAGCCGTAATCGTCGGCGGAGGCAGCGTTGCCGCGCGTAAAGCCGAGTCGCTCGTTTCTGCCGGCTTTCCGATTTTTGTCGTTTCCGAGCGGATCGGCGAGGCTTTGCGCGCGCTCGTTCGCGCCTCCGGGGGCTCGTTTGCCGAGCGCTCCTACGCGCCGGGCGACCTCGACGATGCCGCGCTGGCCATCGCAGCAACCGACGACGCCGAGGCAAACGCCCGCGTCGTGGCCGACGCTCGCGCGTCGCACGTGATGGTCTGCGACGCGGCCGATCCCGATCGCGGCGACTTCACGATGACGGCGACGCGGCGCGCGGGCGATCTCGCGATCTCCGTCGACTCGGGCGGAGCCTCTCCGGCTTTCGCGCGCCGGGTCGCCTCAGAACTCGCCGCCCATCTCGACCCGGCGTCGGCCGAAGCCGTCGCCGGTCTCGCGCAAATGCGCGCCTACGTCAAGGAGGCGTTCCCGGCAGGGGAGCGCGGTGCGATTCTTCGCGCGCTGGCGGAGCGGCCGGTCGCCGAGCTCGCGAGCCTGCCGAAAGCAAAGCTCGTCTGCGCGACGCGTGAGAGCGCGCTCGCCATGGTGCAGTCGCGTAGCGTTGCCGCGCGCCTCGCGCGGCGCGGCGTCGTGACGACGATGCTGGGTGTGACGACGAGCGGCGACCGCGATCGCACGCGTCCGCTCGATCGCTTCGACGACGTCAACGTTTTCGTCAAAGAGTTGGAGAACGCGCTGCGCGAGCACCGCGCCGGCTATGCCGTTCACTCGTGTAAGGACCTTGCCGGGACGCTGCCCGACGACATGCGAATCGCCGCGATTTCGGCACGCGCCGACGCGCGGGACGCGTTCTGCAGCGAACGCTACGAATCGCTGGAGTCGCTTCCGGCGGGTGCCGTCGTCGGAACTTCGAGCCCGCGCCGGCGAGCGCAGCTGGCGGCGCTCCGCCCGGACCTGCGCTACGAGAACCTGCGCGGCAACGTTGACACGCGATTAAAGAAACTGGCGCGCGGAGAGTACGACGCCATCGTTTTGGCGATGGCGGGATTGCAACGACTGGGTGTTGCGCGCCGCACACGTCGCGGCGTTCGCCGAGGATCGACTCGTGCCGGCCGTCGGCCAAGGCGCGCTGGCGGTCGAAGTACGCGTCGGAAGACGACGCTCTTGCCGCGCTTCTGCGCGAGGCGGTCAACGATGCTCGGAGCGAGCTCTGCATCGTTTGCGAGCGCGCTACGCTGCGCGCGCTGCGTGCCGGATGCAGCGCGCCGCTCGGCGTCCACGCGCGGCTGGACGGCGCGACGATGCGCGTCGCCGCGTTCTACGCGCCCGACTCCGAAGCGCCGCGCCGAGTCAAGCTCGAACGCCCGGTCGAAACGCTCGAAGAAGCCGAATCTTTGGGAGTCGCCGTTGCGGCCGCGCTGCGGCCGGCCGCGATGACGGCAGGGGCGCGCCGGTGATCGCGCTGCGTCCGCGCCGGCTGCGCCGCACCGAGGTCGTCCGCGCGCTGGTGCGCGAGCATCGCGTCACGCTCGATCGCCTGGTGCAGCCGATCTTCGTCGTCGAGAATGCCGCCGATGCGGGCGCGATAGAGTCGATGCCGGGCATCGCCCGCTTCGATCTCGACGGAGCGGTCGCCGAGGCCCGCGAGCTCTTCGCGCTCGGGATCCGCTGCATTCTGCTCTTCGGCATTCCGGCGCACAAAGACGCCGTCGCATCGTCCGCGTACGATCCGCGAGGAATCGTGCAGCGCTCGATCGCCGCGATAAAGGGCGCGTTGCCGGAAATGGTGGTCGCGGCCGACCTTTGCGGCTGCGAGTACACCAGCCACGGCCATTGCGGAATCCTCGACGCCGGCGGCGACGTCGACAACGACGCAACGCTCGAGCTCCTGTCGCGCATCGCGGTTACGTATGCCGAGGCGGGCGTCGACGTCGTCGCGCCGTCGGACATGATGGACGGTCGCGTCGCTGCGATTCGCGCGGCGCTCGATCGGCAGGGACACATCGACGTAGCGATCATGGCCTATAGCGCCAAGTACGCGTCGGCTTTCTACGGGCCGTTTCGCGAGGCGGCCGGTTCGGCACCGCAGTCCGGCGACCGTCGCGGCTATCAAATGGATCCTCCCAACGTTCGCGAGGCGATGCGCGAGATCGCGCTCGACATTGCCGAAGGTGCCGACATCGTGATGATCAAGCCGGGGCTGCCCTACCTCGACGTCGTGCGCGCCGCGCGCGATCGCTTCGACGTGCCGATTGCCGTTTACAACGTAAGCGGCGAGTATGCGATGATGCAGGCCGCGTTTGCCGCCGGATGGCTCGAGGCCGACCGCTCGGTCGACGAGCTGCTGATCTCGTTCGCGCGCGCCGGCGCCGACATCGTCATCACCTACTTTGCCAAGGAGTACGCGCAACGTCATGGATGATGCCGCGATACTGCTGCTGGCCGGAGGCAAGGCGCGCCGCTTCCCCGGCAAGCTCGAACGCGACGTCGAAGGCGAGCCGATGATCCTACGCATCTATCGCCGGCTGCGCGGCTCACCTTGGCCCGTCTACGTCGCCGCCAAGGGTACGTTTCCCGCGCCGATCGATGCCGCGCTCGACGCGCCGCTGCTGATCGACCGCCGCCCGGAAGGCGGCCCGCTCGCGGCGCTGCTTTCGGCCTGTTCGCCGATCGCGTCACCCTGGATCTTTGCGATCGCTGCCGACATGCCGCATTTCGACGCACACATCCTACATGCGCTCGCCTTCGCGCATCGCGAGGGAGACGAAGGCGTGGTGCCGCAACACGACGGTGTGATCGAACCGCTGGCGGCCCTTTACGACCGGCGCGCAATACTTCGCGAAGCCCCCAAACTGCTGCGGGGTGGGCGCGGCGCGATGCACGATCTCGTCGAACGCATAACCGCGCGTTTCGTTCCGCTCGATAAGTTCTATTTTCACAACGTCAATCGGGAAGCCGATCTCGAAGGGAGTGCCACCGCGTGAGGCTTGAGCGTTCGATTGCCGCTTTCGCGCGTTCGCGGCGCGTGATCGCCGGAGGCGTTAACTCGCCGGTGCGCGCGCTGGGCGCCGTCGGACTCTCGCCCATCTTCATGAAGAGCGGGTCTGCTGCGATGATCTACGATCTCGACGGGCACGAGTACGTGGATTACGTGATGTCGTGGGGCGCACTGATCCTCGGGCACGCCCATCCTGCCGTAACGCGAGCCATCGCCGCAACCGCGATGCGCGGCACGTCGTTCGGAACGCCGACCGAGCTCGAGAGCGAGCTGGCGGAGCTGGTGATTTCGATGATGCCGTCGATCTCGCGAATACGATTCGTCTCCAGCGGCACCGAAGCGGCGATGTCGGCGGTGCGGCTGGCGCGCGGCTTTACGCGGCGCTCGAAGATCGTGAAGTTCGCCGGGTGCTATCACGGTCACGGCGACTCGTTCTTGATCGCGGCCGGCTCCGGAGCGCTCACGCACGGCACGCCAAACTCACCAGGCGTTACCGACGGCACGGCGCGCGATACCATCGTGTTGCCGTTCAACGACCTCGCTTCGGTAGAACGCGCTTTTGCCGAGAATCCCGACGCGATTGCCTGCGCGATCGTCGAGCCGTATCCCGCCAACATGGGCCTGGTGATGCCGCGCGAGGGATACTTGCAGCGCCTGCGGGATCTCTGCACGCAACATGGCGCGCTGCTGATTTTCGACGAAGTAATCACCGGTTTTCGCGTCGGCCGCGGCGGAGCCCAAGGGCGCGAAGGCATCCAGCCGGATCTAACGACGCTAGGTAAGATCGTCGGCGGCGGTTTGCCCGTCGGCGCGTTCGGCGGCCGAGCCGACGTCATGGCGTATCTCTCGCCGGAGGGTCCGGTCTACCAGGCCGGCACGCTCTCCGGCAATCCGCTCGCCATGGCAGCAGGCTTGGCGACGCTCGGCATCCTCGCCGAAGACCCGGGCATCTACGAGCGCTTGGAGACGCGGACGCGCGAGCTCACCGACGCACTCGACGGATTGATGAACCGTTACGAGATTCCGCACACCTGCAACCAAGTCGCCTCGATGTTTTCGATCTTCTTCACCTCCGAACGCGTCTGGAACTTGGACGACGTGCGCGCCTCCGACACGTCGCTTTTCGGCCGGTATTTCCGCGCCATGCTCGAGCGCAACGTCTATCTCGCACCCTCGCCTTTCGAAACCGACTTCCTCTCGACGGCGCACACCGCGCGGGACGTCGATCGCACGGTCGCCGCGGCCGAAGGCGCGCTGGCGGACCTCCTGGCCAGGGCATGACCGGCCGCAAGCTGCCCCGGCTGCGATGGAATCGCTTGTCGAAGACCCGCCGGGCCTCTAGGATGGAACCATAATGCCGATCACGTGCATCGGGCTCTCCCACCACACCGCGCCGGTGGAGGTGCGGGAGCGGCACGCGTTCCCCGCCTCGCGGATGAGCGAGGCACTGATTGCTTTACGCGACTACGAAGCGGTGCGCGAGGCCGTGATGCTGCAAACGTGCGGGCGCCTGGAGATTTACGCCGAGCTCGACGATTACGAGCTGGGCGTCGCGCAGGTAAAATCGTTTCTGGCGAACTTCCGCCACGGAACGACCGGCTACGACCTCGAGTCGTATCTCTATACGCGGCTCGGCCATCAAGCCGTCGAGCATCTCTTCCGCGTCTGCACCGGACTCGATTCGATGCTGATCGGCGAAGCCGAGATTCTCGGGCAGGTCAAAGATGCGTACGTCGCGGCGACCAAAGTGAAATCGCTCGGCCGCACGCTGCACCATCTCTTTCGCGAAGCGCTGGCCGCCGGCAAAGCGGCGCGCGCGCAGACGAGTATCGGCGGCGAGTCGGTTTCGATTGCAACCGCAGCGGTCGAAGCCGCGAAGAGCCCGCTTGGGAACGCTGGAAGCGAAGTCGATTCTCGTCGTCGGAGCCGGTAAGATGGGGCGCACCGCGGTGAAGCGCTTGCGCGCCGAGGGTGCGGCCCGCGTCGTCGTCGTCAATCGCACCGCCTCGCGCTCGCGCGATCTGGTGGATGAAGCGGGCTTCGGCGAGGTCGTCGAGTTACCCGATCTCACCGAAGCGCTGGCCACCGCCGACGTCGTCGTCGCCTCAACCGGCGCCGCCAATTTCGTCATCGACGCGCAACGCCTCGGCGCTGCGATGGAGCGCCGTCCCGACCGTCCGATGTTCGTCGTGGACATCGCCGTGCCGCGCGACGTCGATCCCGACGTCGCGGAATTACCAAACGTAACGCTGATGGACATCGACGATCTCAAGTCGGTGGTTGACGAACGTCTCGAAACGCGCCGAGAAGCAATTCCGCACGTCGAGGAGATCATCGACGAATACGCCGAGCGTTTCGACATTTGGTACCGCTCGCGCGTTGCGGTTCCCGTGATCTCGCGTCTGACGCAGAAGGCCGAAGCGATCCGCGCGGCCGAACTCAAGCGTCTGCTGGCGCGCTGCCCGGAGATGGACGAGCGCGAGCGCATGCTCGTCACCGGCATGACGCTGACGATCGTCTCGAAGCTCCTGCATTCGGCGATACTGAAGATTCGCGAGAAAGCGACGCTGGATCGCAGCGAGGCGCTGTCGCACGCGCGGGTGCTCGACGAGCTCTTCGAGCTCGAAGCCCTGGCCGATGGCGAGCGATAAGGCCGGACGAGTTTACTTGGTCGGCGCAGGCCCGGGCGATCCGGGCCTGCTGACTTTACGGGGCGCCGAAATCTTGCGCCAGCGCCGAAGTGTTGCTCTACGACGCACTGGCCGCCGATGCGATCGTGGCCCTGGCGCCCGCCGAGTGCGAGCGCATTTTCGTCGGTAAACGCGGCGGCAACCACGCCATGCCGCAAGCCGAGATTCACGAGCTGATGCTGGCGCGCGCGCGCGCCGGTCGCAGCGTCGTGCGTTTGAAGGGCGGCGATCCGTTCGTCTTCGGGCGCGGCGGCGAAGAGGCCGAAGCGCTGCGCGACTCGGGCATTGCGTTCGAAATCGTCCCCGGTATCACGTCGGCGATCGCCGCGCCCGCCTATGCCGGCATTCCGGTGACGCATCGCGACTACGCCGCGGCGTTCACCGTGCGTGACCGGGCACGAAGATCCGACCAAACCTGAATCCACCCTCGACTGGCGCGAAACTCGCCGACCCCAACCGCACGCTCGTCATGCTGATGGCGATGGGCAACCTCGACGAGATCGCCGCTGAGCTGGTCGCGCACGGGCTCTCGCCGCAAACGCCGGCCGCGGTCGTACAAGACGGAACGCGCCCAACGCAGCGCGCCGTCACCGCAACGCTCTCGACGATCGCCGTGCGAGGCGGCGGCGGCCGGGCTTCGAGCGCCGGCCGTCGTCATCGTCGGCGGAGTGGCAGCGCTGCGCGAACGGCTGCGCTGGTTCGAAAACGCGCCGCTCTTCGGCAAACGCGTGCTGGTCACGCGCACCGGCGAACAGGCCGAGGCCTTCGCCCGCGCGCTTCTCGAACGCGGCGCGCGAGCCGATCGTCGCACCGACGATCGCGCTCGAACCGCCCGACGACTCCGGCGCGCGCCGATCGCGCCCTCGCCGAGCTCGCATCGTTTGCGTGGATCGTCTTCACGTCGCGCAACGGCGTGGACGCGTTCTTCGCCCGCCTGAGCGCGCTCGGTCGCGACGCTCGCGCACTCCACGCCGCAAAGATCGCGGCCATCGGGGAAGCGACCGCGGAGCGCCTCGCAACCTACGGCTTGCGCGCCGACGCTCGTGCCGGAAACCTACGTCGGCGAAGAGGTCGCGCGCGTCGTCATCGAGGGCTCGAATCCGCGGCGATCGCATCCTCGTCTACCGCGCGCAAGAAGCGCGCGACGTTCTGCCGCGCATGCTCGAAGAATCGGGACGCGCGGTCACGCTCGTTCCGGCGTATAAAACCGTCACGCCCGCCGATCCGGACTTCGCCGCCAAAGTCGCAGCGCGCCGACGTGCTGACGTTCACCAGCGCATCGACGGTGCGCGGCTTCGTCACGCTTCTCGGCGGCGAAACCGCGGCGGCGCAGGCTGCAGCGGGAAAGTGCGTCGCCTGCATCGGCCCGATCACCGCGGCGCGCCGCAACCGACGCGGGCATCTCGGTGGACGTGATCCGCCGAGCGCTACACCACGCTCGCGCTCGTTGACGCGCTCGAGCAGCACTTCTCGCGCCTACCGTGATGCAAACCGCGCCGGTGATGCTCGCCACGCCGTGATGCAAGCCGCGCTCGGCGCCGCTTTTGCCGCGTCGTTGCCGCGCTCGCCTATCGCGCGCACGCGCTCACGCTCGGCGGCGCGATCGCCGCATTCGCAATCGGCGCGCTCGTTTTCGGCGGCGGCGGCTGGCCGGCGGCGGCGGTGCTCTTCGCCTTCTTCATCCCCGCCACGCTGCTCACGCGCATGGGGCGCCGCCGCAAAGCCGCGGCCACCGGCGGCCACGAAGGCCCGCGCAGCGTATTTCAAGTGCTCGCCAACGGCGGCGTCGCGGCGCTCTGCGCGCTCGCCGCCATGCACGGCAGCGCCTTCTGGCCGGCCGCGTTCGCCGGCGCCTTCGCCGCGGCGGCCGCCGACACGTGGGGCACCGAGATCGGCACGCTCTCGCCGTGGCCGCCCGTTTCGATCCTTACGCTGCGCCCGCTGCGCGCCGGAACGTCGGGCGGCATCACCGCGCTCGGCTTAGCGGCGACCGTGGGCGGCGCGCTCGTCGTCGCCGTCGTCGCCGCAAAGGTGGGCCTCGCGCCGATCGGCGCCGTCGCCGCGGGCGGCATCGCGGGCGCGCTCGCCGATTCGGTGCTCGGCGCGAGCCTTCAGGCGCTGCGGTGGTGTCCGGCCTGCGGGTGCGAATGCGAAACCCGCCGCCACGATTGCGGCACGGCCACCGTGCTGCGCCGCGGCGCGACGTGGCTCGAGAACGACGGCGTCAATCTCGCCGCGACGCTCGTGGGCGCAACGATTGCGGGGCTCGCGTCGAATCTCTAGCGGCGTGAAGAACGAGCACGCGCGCCGGCTCGAACGGCGCCGCGCGGCCGCGCCGCATCTGGTGCTGCCGCCGCTGCCCGATAAGCGCTACGACATCGCGTACGTGGATCCGCCGTGGCAGTATTACGGAAGCGCCGTCAAAGACGCCGCGGCGGCAAAGCACTATCCGCTCATGCCGCTCGAGGAGCTCGCGGCAATTGACGTGCGCCGCATGCTCAATCCGCGCGCTGCCGTGTTTCTGTGGGCGACGTGCCCGCGGCTGCACTTCGCGCTGCAGCTGATCGAGGCGTGGAAGCTGCACTACCGCGGCGTTGCGTACGTGTGGGTGAAGGTGAACAAGCGCGGCGAGATCATCGTGGGGCAAGGCATCGTGCCGACCTTCACCAAGCCGACGTCGGAGCTGCTGCTCGTCGCGACGACGAACGCGACCGGCCGGCCGTTTCCGATTCTCGACCTCGCGCAGGCGCAGGTCGTCTTGCATCCGCGCGCCGCGCACAGCGAGAAGCCCGCGCTCTTCCGCACGCTCATCGAGCGCCTCTGCGGGCGGCGATCGCGCATCGAGCTCTTCGCCCGCTCGCAAGCGGCCGGCTGGGACTCCTGGGGCGCCGAGGCCGTCACGCCCGCGGGCGCTCGCGCGCTGAAAACCGAAGGGAGTTCACGATATGGCTGAAGCGGCCGGCGCGCGCCGGCGCATGGAGCGGGCATCGCTGGCCTCGGTCGGGGTCCACCTGCTGGTGGCGCTCGCCATTCCGGCACTTGCCTGGACTGCTTCGACGTCGACGCCGGTCGAGACGGTGAGCTTCATGCATATCATGCGCATTCAGGTCGTTCCGCGGCCGCGGCCTCCGGCACCGGCGCCGCGGGCGGTCGCGCCGCACCACGACGTCAAGCCGACGATCAGCTTTGCGAACCACATTCATATGGTTGCCGCGGCGCCGCGACGTCACGCGCCCCGCACGCCCGTCGTCGCAACCAACGCGCCCGCCGCACCGGCGGTCGGTGCCGTAACGCAGGCCGGGACCGGCGCCGCTCCCGCCGCCGGCGTTCCCGATGCGACGCCGTCGCCCGCGGTTCGCGCCGTCTCCAGCATCGGCACGCATCGCGACGGCGGATATCTACCGTTTGGTGCGCAGCAGCCCGATCCGGTGCTCTCCTCCGGCGTGCTCAAGCAGCTCGGCGCGCTCGGCGCGCACGTGACGCTGCTCGTGACGGTTGACGAGGATGGGCGGACGCAGAACGTCGTCTTTCAGCCGTCGATCGATCCGCAACTCGAAGCGCGGATCCGCGAACTGCTTGCCGATGCCAGTTGGGATCCAGCAGTGTGCGGCGGCGGCGTTGCGTGTGAGGGGCGGGCAACGATAAAACTTTAGGCTCACACTATGAGCGAGCGCTCCTTGCCCGTAGGGAAGGCCCCGCGACCACGCTTTCAAGTGGAGGATCGCTGGGTCCGCTTGCGTTAAAGACCGGAACCACAACGGCCCGCGTTCCGATAAGACGCTACCGGCCGCGTCTTGCGACGTACTAACCCGGCAGACGCAGGCGGCCCCGCCGTAATAGCGCTTAGAAGCGGCGGCTGTTCACGCTGGAAGCCGCGCACTTGCCGTAGGCGGCGCCTCCGGGTCGATCGCTGTGAGCTTCTGCCGTGGCTAGATACTTTGTCGCTCTCGAGGTCGACGCCGGACTCTTTTCAGCGAACTCCGTAAGTGCGATACTCGTCTTGGTCACCGTGTCGTTTCGACGGTATTTTAGAAAAAGACAACCTTTCGCCGAAAGTCACGACGGCCGCTCTCTATCGTAAAACGTATGATTCTCCATGCAACGTGGTCAGTATGCGATCCTGCACACACATTTAACGCCGAAGTCAGCCAGCTCTGTCTGCGTTCAGCGGCCCTTACGCTCAACATGGCTCTCCCCCGGAGAGGAGTCTGTGCGCTGCACTTAAGCCGACAATCGTCTTCATTCTAGCCGGCCCTATGTGATACCGAAAGGAACGTGATGACTCCCACAGCAATTCTACTTCCGGCTTGGTTCCGAGAGCGCGCGCTTGAAATGGAACGGCGCTCCCGACAGGCTCAGCGCGGCGAACGTTGGGGAAACAGCGCGGTGGTCGCAAGCTTTGCAAGTGGCGCGCAATTACGAATCGACTATCCCGGATACAAGGGCACTCTCGACTATAGGGTCACGCTTGAGCGAGGAGCACGATCGCACGTGCTGTCGCACGTAAATATAATCGTTGACCTCTACTGGAAGGCTCAATTCCGAAGAGATTACATTACGCCAGCCCAGCTAGAAGCATGGTTGCTGAGCCTTTTTACGGACGGTCCTATCGGCGCGAGCGGAATAAAATATCAAGCTGAGGCAATAGCGCCGGAGGTGCGAAACTTAAAGGCAAAATTCTACGACCCGCGCGCCAATGAGATTGAGATGGACTTCGAGGAGCTTTCGTTTGCCACGTCGTGGATTGCCCTACAAGAGGAGATCAACTATCCCCAGCCTAAGTTCGACGGCCTAAAGCGCCCGCTGCTCGTGTACTTCGAAACAATTCATTATGCAGCGATGGGGCAGTCTGACGCCATGCGAGGCCTTCAGCTCGCGGTGCATCGGGCGTTATTCCATGGGCGCCTCTCGTTGTTGCCGTGCGTCAACTATGCCGAAATTCTAGTCGGCTAGGGGCGGCTTTACCTTTTGAGGAAGCTGTCGTTTATCCGTACTAATGCGAGCTCACTACCCAGGAATGCGATAGACAGTCGCAGTTTTTACGAAACGCTTAGGAAAGACCAGCGGAATCGGCTCTGAGAAAACTCCACATACCATTCTCATCGCGTACCCATGCATCTGAAGGCTGGTCGAGCGTCACGATGTCGCGCACGAAACAAGTTCGCGCGTAAAAAGCGCGCGAGGTACTACCATGTCCCGGCCCCTTCGTGCGCGGCTGAATGAGTACCCCCATTCTCCCCGACAACGCGGCAAAACCTTTGGCCTTTATAGTGTCGCGAATAAGGTTGTAGTCGTCTTCGACTTGCTTATAGATCTCTTCGTTTTCAAGATCAAACTCATTAACCGAGTAAAGAACCGAGTGGGTTTCAGCAGTCGACTCAAATATTCGGGCGCATATAACGATTTTGCATAGCTTGTTGAAAAGGTGACTTTCCCGGAAGGTCTTATTGGTGACCTCATAGGGATCGAGCATCGTGATGGCCATCGTCTCCTTGACGTACAGAGTGCCGGCTCGATCGCGCAAAGGGATTACCTTCAATTCCCACGATCCAAAATTTGGGGACTGCGCGGAGTTGAGCGGCAAGCCGAGGATTCGCTCAATGACATGGCCGGCCCAGCCTTTGTTCATCTTACCGTCCCGAAATACAGTAATTCCAAGCTGTTCCGCCCTTGCGCGAAGGTCACAACCGATTAGCTTCGACAAACGCGATATTGCTTCGGCACGGTCCACTGATCTGCTACGCGTTTACAATGAGCTTCGGCTGGTTCGCTCGTCCCAGTGCATCCTCTAGCCGGCGCGCCGCCAACCGGGCGTACGCGGCATCTTGTTCGCAGCCTATAAAGATCCTTGAAAGGCTGAGGCAGGAAACCCCTGTAGTCGCCGAGCCAGCAAAAGGGTCCAAAACAATGTCGCCTTTTTTCGTCGAAGCCTTCAGGCACCGATCAATCAGAGCCACTGGCTTTTGTGTTGGGTGCTTGCCAAAGCTCTTTTCGTCAGCGCCGGGCGCCGGAAGCCGCCACACGTTTTTCATCTGCTTGCCTCCGGCCTCCCGCCGCATGGCGTCGTAATTAAAGGTATAGCGCACTTTTGATTTTTTTGATGCTTTTGTGGCCCATAAAACGGTCTCTGTTGAGTGGGTAAAGCACCGGCACGCTAGGTTTGGCGGCGGGTTTGGCTTTTCCCAAATAATGTCGTTGAGTATTCTGAACCCCTCTTGGAGCATCGCCATGCCTACGCTAAGATAAACGTGCAGTGTTCCCGTCACCCATATAGTTCCATTTGGCTTAAGGACGCGGAAGCACTGTTCTATCCACTTGCGATTAAAAACGTGATCCATCTCAAGGCCCTGGCTGCGGTCCCACTCCCCTTTATTGACCGGCACCATCCGCCCAGCGACGCAAGTGACGCCATCGTTCGAAAGGAGGTACGGGGGATCCGTCCATACGCAGTCTACCGAGTTTTCCTGCAAAGTCTCAAAATAGTCAAATGCGTCGCCCCGATAGAGGCGACTCTCTCCGCCTGGTGATGACCACGCGACGGCTAGATCATGGCGACGCGTTTTACTGGCTACTTGCATACGTTCACATAGACCCAGCTGAGCGCTAGATAGTGGCGGCCCTTAACGACTTACATCAGCAAGACGGACCTTCCGCTCGCCAACCACGAAGGCTGCATCCTTGCGAAGATCTCGCATGCAAGTCGTACGCGGCGTTTTCCGAGTCGGCGTGGGCGTTGTTAGCTCGGGGTTATCCCGCGAAAGACCATCCCAAAGCTGGTCCGTTGAGACGATGCTTCCCTGCGCATTATTCCTAAGCCACAATTCTGCGGCCTGGGCGAATTTGCTTCTTCGACCCTGCGTCTTCAATACTGCGCCTTTCTATATGTGACGTGCGTGTCCTCACCACTAGGATGCCACGGGGTTTCGGCATGGCGCCTTCATCGGCTTCCTGGCTGCTTAGACCTGGGGCCGACGCTCTTTGCCCGAGCGGTGGGCTAGACCCGCTTCCGGGCTGTTGAGGGCGCCGCTTTCGGAGGCAGACAATGATATGTCGCATGGTCTGCGGTACCTCACGTCAACGTTCTATCGCCCCAGTTCCCCTGTCTCTTGGCAGCTCTCGACCCAGCCGCATCACCTCGCTTTAAGAAGATCCGTCATGCTTCAGGAGCAAAGGCTTCGCATGCCTTAAAAACCCCGCGCCCATTTTCCGGCGAACCGTCATCGATACCCGGTCAACGTAACCATTTCGGAACCGTTCGCCTACGTCGACGTAATGCGCACGCGGATCCAGGTCGAAGAATACCACGCCAGCCCGTTGATAGCCGCATTCGGCATAGACCATCGCTTGCCCGACCGCCGAGGCGACTAGTGCCTGACGCTGATGGCCTCGCAGATATTTCACCTCGTAGGCAAGAACGGGTTTGCCGCGATAAAGCAGCGCAACATCTGGATAAAAGTCTAGGCCCAAGAAATTCACGGGCCGAATTGGACCGGCGCCTTCTCCCGCGACGAACAGGTCTCGTTCTTTCAGAGCGCTTACGAATTGAAGTACGATCGGCGTTACGCACCTCGCTACGAACGCGGGTTCCTTTTCGCTTGCTAGCGGCAGATCAAAGTCCGCTGACTCCATCAAGAAGTTTATTCTATTGAACAGCTTCGCTATGTCAGAGTCAGAAAGCATGTACACCTTACGAGGAATATACCTGACAGACGCACTTTATGACTCTACGTCGAGCTTTTCACCCAGTGCTCTTTCCTGCGATAGTTGCCTAAGGACCCTCTGCATGTTTACTGCATCCGGAGTCACCGCTCTATTTAGTCGGCGCGCCACCTCTTTTGCTCCCCCGCCGCCTGCTATGCCCCTGAAATCCGACCGCCTGAGTGACACCTTTCCGCGCAGCGACTCAACATGGAGCTTGAAGTGCTCGACACCTACAAGGCCCTCTTTGACGCACTGGTCGACCAACTGGCCTCCAAACTCCGCAAAACCGTTAAGACCGATGGTGTTCATTAGTATGTACTCGCGTTTATTCGACCACTCTTCAGGAAAGACGGCTTGGACGGCGCTCCAAAAATTTCCGATCAGCGCCAGCAACTCCTCGGGACGATCACTTAAATTCGCTGATGCCATTGGCGCATACGCCAGCTGCTGCTTGACCGCCGATCGAAGGGAGCTAATTTTTAGCAGAGGCTTCATGCCCGCTGCCTTCAGCCCTTTCTTCGAGCCGCCGCGAAACACAATCCCATCAAACGGCCGGCCGGGTGTGGACAGCTCCATGGCAAGCCATAGCGGTAGTAGTTCCGGATCCTTTTTCATTTCTTCGGGAGTGTGCAAAGACGCCGTGAGACTGGCGAGGTGCGCAGTCTCCATTCCCTGATGCTCGTCGTTGATGTCCTTGAAAAGGCTTCCTTCCTCTAGCGTATCCAAGCCAACAAAGAAGGCGAATGGCACCTCTGGGAATTCAAGTTCAAGATCCGATTCATCGGAGTTAAGCATCTCAAGGAGCTTCGAGTCGGCTCCAGCCAGGCGGTGATTCCCGTCGACGCGACTTATTCTGGGGTTTTTGTTAGTCTTAGGGATCAACGCACCTTCTAGTCGCACGCGGACACCGTAAACGTGCTGGTCGAGCTCAGCGGCGTCGGTAAATGACGTGATCGACAGTACTTCGTCTGGGTCTTTTAAATCATAAATCTCAATAGCTTCTGGCCTTCGTGCGTTTAAGAGGATCTCCGGAAACGCCTTTGGGCCGTCCTCGGCGGGCTGCACGGCGGCGTCCTCAGCGTACCTAAAGCACTCTTCAGCATGCTTCTTATTTAGGGCCCGCTGGGTACCAGTAGGATTGTCGACCTGGTCGTATACATCAGCGTCCGAAATGCACGCTAGTTGATCAAGCCGTCCGAAGCCGCGCAGCGACAGCACGTTAAGATTCTTCCCAACCACACACGGACCAAAGTCAACTACGGGCCCATACCGCAATTTAAAGAAGTCCATTTCATTCACAACAAATCGCCTCAGCTTCGGCCAATTGTCGATAATTCATAAGTCTTCCGAACGGTCGACAATAGCGTGCGACCGTGCACCGCAATTCCTGTTGCATCGAGCACCTCCACACAAAGAGCTGAATACCGCCCAGATAGCCGCTTCTGCTTCCAGTCCGAGACAGACCACGTACTTCTGGCGCACTTGTTGTAATCGTACGACGCCATGGAAGACGTAAGAGTGTTTCCACTCCTTACGGTTAGCCGAACCCGAAAGCCCTCCACGGTGAACACCTGCCGCGATAGATTCTCTAGGATAGCCTCGGAGGGCGGCTCATCCGGCTGCGGGGCCGCCGCTATGCGGCAAAAGGGCAGCTTCCCGAAGACACGCGAGAGCTCTTGGAAATGGGACTCCGAAAATGGAATCACGGAACTTAACGTCGTGCCGAGGCCAAACAAATTTAGGCTCATCAAGCCGTACCGGTGAAGCCGGTCGCGCACCAAAACGATCAGCGTCGAATCGGACGCGTTACAATAGTCTATCATCTCCCAGCCATTGGGTACGTGGCGGGACACATCGGCGCTTTCCATGACAACTACTCCAACGCTCGGTATAGGGGCGAAGGACGTCACGTTCGCGTGCCACGGCGACTTGAATCCACCGTAGCATAGGAACGGCCAGCGCGTTTTGTTCTATAAGAAATCACGGCGCCCATATATTCTGACCCTCTGTCTGGCGACGGGCGCCGCCCAACGCTTGTTGGTCGCTGCCCGCTCCCTCGTAGTAGTACATTCAAGACGGCTGCCGCTCGCTCCCCTTGGGTGCTGCGGCGGCGCTTGGCCCCGCCGCAGCCAAGCATGTGCAGATTGGAGCGTGCGCTAAAGAGCTAAGAAGAAGCACAGGCGAGCGCCGATGGCAGTTTACGAAAAACAAATATCGGGTGCTTAATGCTCGTTCGGAAACAGCGAGGCTGCGCCGCAGAGAAGAAGAGAGCGTAAGTTGATATGAATCTGAGGTCGCGCCGGATGTCGAGGCGATTTCGCCTTTCGATCAAGGCAAAGTCTTCTAACGGAAGCGGCCTCGCAGTGCCAACTGGTCTGAGCTATCGTTGTGCCTAAGGGTGGGGTCCGAAGGTCTCGCCTTATCGTTAAGTACCGTTCGGGCGACCATCATAGTGCTCCGCATATTGCCGAAAATCGCCTCTGCTGCGCCCCAAGAAAAACGCCGGTTGGCGGTATTTGCTTGATCGAGTAAAGGCGGTGGTATGCTTCGGGATGTTCGCAGACGTTCGGGTTATCAGTCAGCACGGCGCGTACAAAATCCCACGCCTCTTCGAGCGTGTCGTAACCTTTGGATCTCTGCCGCGCCAAACCGTTAGCCGGTTTCTGTCGACCGCGACCGCCGAATTCTGACCAGAACGAACAGTTCTGATCGGTCACGTGGATTTTGAACCCCCCACCTTCAGGGTTCTTTGAAGCGCTCGCTACTTGGTATGGCGTGAGGTAGAGGACCATGCTGCTCAGGAGAGCTTCTCTGGTGCGGAGGAGCTATTTGCCGCCGCAGCCGCACGAGCCGGCGACCGGTGCGGACGCCGGGTCTTTTCCGCATCGGCGTACATATCGCGGCATGGTTGGCAGTCCGCCTGCGGTCTCCGTAACGCCATGTACCTTGGATGTTTTCTGCAGCGGAGTTTAGTGTCAATCCGTGCCTCAGAAAAGCCAGTCTGCAATGTTGAATCCTTTCGAACAGAAGAGCGAGTATTTGGCGACGTGGACATGCGCGACCGCCAAGTCAGCTTCATGCCAACTGCTCCCAGGATGTGGTGCTGCCGTTAGCTATGGGATCTCCGAATGTTCGGTCGGCGCATCGGTTCGATGCTTCTGCTTAAGCTGTGGGATTTGCGAAAAAGCCGGCACCCATTTGAAGCCCTTTCTCTAGGCATTCACCCGCACCACGTTTCTTCGTGTCGCTCGGTTGCCTTCCTTCCGCTATGCGATGCCCAGGCCACGTCCGCGGAAAGGATCGCATGTTTATTACTATGCCAACACGGCATTAGCGAGGGGCAATGCGTCGCCGGGCGTTCCGTTCAACCGCCAGCGATGAGGCCTGGCTCGCGCCTTACTTATACCAGTTGTAGAGTCGGTGAGTCGGCTTTCGGAAGGCTCCGTCGTGCCAGAGGTGGGCTTGGGGGTTGAGGTTGCCGCACAGTAGCCATTCGGCAATTCGATTGCGCTTGATGAACTCTGCGAATGTCGGCCAGACCCACTGCGTTCCGGCGATCGCGCTGTGTCCCATCCATAAATCGATCGAATCTCCCAAAGCGCGAACAGCTCATCCAAGTGCTGCGCAGAGTAGTCGTTGACCAGGGTCCTGCAAGCCTGGGGCGTCCTTCGCGTTTGCTCCTGCCATTGGTGTAGCGTGATGAACGGGCTAACGTTCGTCATGATGAGATGGCAGGGCGCGATCTCGCCCGGATCAGTTGCCGTCACACGTAACCGATCCAGCGCGTTGGGCGACCCGTATACGCCCAGGGGGCTCGGAGGATTGACCGCGGCCACCGAGGTCCAGGCGACTCTATTACGGTTATAGGCTGCGATGACGAACCGTGGCTGGCGCCGCGTTCCGGTGGAGCGGCTGACAAACGGATCCCGCTTGCCACTATAGTGAATCAGCTGCCCGGAATTGGTTTTTGGCCCCTGCGTGTAGTTGATGCCGAGCGCGCAAATCACGGGCAGCGGCCCGGAGCCGCGGTGCCGGTCCAAAGCGAAAAACTGCACTGTCCCGCTGATGCATTCTCGGAGTTCCGGAGCCCAGTGGAAGTGCGCCCGAAGGCGCTCAAACTGCTCTCGTTCGAGAGCGTCTAGTTGGCGCTCGAGCTCGTCGAAAGTTTTCATATGGGGCAAGGTCTACGGATTGCTCCCAGGTATCTCCCGCGACGCTTCCAAAATCTCACGGCCTGAAATGTGAAGCACTGCGCCGTTGGGCGAGAAGGGAGTTGCATCGATGGCCAATACTCGGCAAGTTTTCGACTCGATCGCGCGCTGTCCAAACGTGGATCGTTGCCTCGGCGGGGATACCTCGCATCCGTGCAGCAGGATCGTCCTATCGCAGCATGCTGCGATGATAGCAGATTTTCAACTCCCGGAGCCATGGCGTGGGCAGATCGACAAGGCACGGATCGTCTTCGTCGGCTCCAATCCGTCGATCGGCGAAGACCGTTACGCACTGGGATCTTGCCCGAGCAACAGATTTGGGAATCGCAGCACCTCGCCTTCGGCGGCGGCAGCCGGCCATACATTCTCGATGGCATTCACAAGACGAAGTCCGATGGATCGGCCGATAAGGCCGTTCCGTACTGGTCGGCGATTCGCTCTCGGGCGCGCGAGCTGCTTCCCGACGCGGTGCCTGGCGAGGATTATGCGATCACCGAAGTCGTGCATTGTAAGTCGGAACACGAAATCGGCGTGCATGAAGCGGTGAGCACATGTTACGAACTTCATATGGGCAACATATTTGCCGTGTCGCCGGCCGAAGTCGTGGTCGTCCTTGGCAAGGTCACGAGAGAAGTAATGCTCGGAAAAGGCGCCGGATTGCCGGATGCTCCGGTAGAGATGCAGCTCGGCGGAAAGAATCGCCACGTCTTTTTTCTACCGCACCCCAATGAGCACGGCAGCGAAAAATCACTAGCGGCGCATTACGGCGTCGAGGCGCTCGATCGGGCCCGTAAACTGGTTACTGCCGGCTGATGGCCGCGCTCTCTGACCGCTTCGCCGACGCTCTGACCTACGCCAATCGTGCGCATCGCCATCAGCACCGAAAGGGCACGGCAATCCCCTACGTCAGCCACCTGCTCACCGTGGCGAGCATCGTCTTGGATCATGGCGGGACGGAAGAGGAGGCGATCGCGGCGCTCTTGCACGATGCTCCGGAGGATTGCGGCGGACAACCGCGGTTAGACGAGATACGGGTGCAGTTCGGCGATAGCGTCGCCGACATCGTCGCGGGCTGCTCGGATTCACTGGTGACCGATCCGCTTGCCAAAGATCCGTGGCAAATACGTAAGCAGCGCTACCACGATCACGTGCGCCAAACGGCCGACACTTCGGTCCTCCTCGTAAGCGCCGCCGATAAACTGCACAACGCCACTGCTACGGCTGCGGATCTAAAACGCGATGGACCAGCCGTCTGGAAGCGTTTCAAAGGTGGTCGTGAAGGCGCGATCTGGAACTATCAGGTGCTCCTCGCGATCTATGCGAAGTCCGATGATCCGCGCGTGCGGGCCATCGCCGCCGAGCTCGACCCTGTGGTCGCGGAGTTGGAGGCGTCGCCTTGACGGGTACTTCTCGGCGCGAGGCGATCCTCGATCGCGGTCTCGGCTGCTTCATCGGCCTCGCCGTCGGCGACGCACTCGGCACGACATTGGAGTTTAGCGCCCGCGACACGCACCCGCCGGTGGCCGACCTCGTTGGTGGAGGCCCGTTCCAACTGAAACCCGGCGAGTGGACCGACGATACGAGCATGGCTTTATGCCTTGCGGATAGTCTCCTCGCATGCGGGGAACTGAACAACCGCGACCTCATGGAGCGATTCTTGCGCTGGCTCGACCACGGCGAGAATTCAGTGAATGGCAGATTGTTCGACGTCGGCAACACCACTCGCGCCGCTCTCGAACGCTTTCGTGAATCCGGCGACCCGGTAAGCGGCTCGAGCGATCCGCACTCCGCCGGAAACGGCTCGATCATGCGGCTCGCTCCCGTCGCGCTGCGCTGGCATCACGACGCCGCCGTGGCGTGTGAGAATGCCCGGGCACAGAGCCGCACCACGCACGCGGTTCTCAAAGCGATCGAAGCGTCGTCGCTGCTCACGGCGATTCTGGTGGACGCGATCCAGAGCGGTGATAAAGAGTTCGCGCTACGCCCGCGCTTGGCCGAGACTGACGCGCTCGGGCCGGTTGCGCAAGGTCTGTGGCGATCGAAGGAGCGCGACGAGATCAGCTCCGGCGGTTACGTCGTCGAGACGCTGCATGCCGCGCTTTGGTCGGTTTACCGCGCCGAGGATTTCCGCGAGGCCGTCGTTCTCGCCGCAAACCTTGCCGGCGACGCCGATACAGTTGCCGCGGTTGCCGGCCGGATTGCCGGCGCCCTCTGGGGTCTAAGCGACATCCCCGCGCAATGGCTCGAGAAGCTGGCGTGGCGAGAGGAGATCGAGCACCGAGCTTACCGCCTGATGTCCGACACGTAACGAGAGGCATTTTCCAAGTTCCTTTGCGACTCAATCAGATCAAAAATGTGGTCAGTTGACCACATTTTTGATACTATATCCGGGCATGGTTACGATGAAGCTCTTCGGCAGCCCATCTCGCAGCAAGGTACTGACGCTGGTCGCCGTGCTCGATGAGACCTATCCCCGGGAGCTTGCCCGGCTTATCGGCGTACCTCTGGCAAGCGTTCAGCGAATGGTCAACGACCTCGAACGCGAGGGCGTACTGGCGAGCCGCATCGTCGGCGCCAATCGGCAGGTACGCCTCAATCCGCGGTTTTACGGCGCCGCCGAGCTCCGCACGTTATTGCTGAAGTACGCCAAACGCGACCCCGATCTCGAGAACCAGGTTTCAAAGTTGCGCAGACGTCCCCGCCGCGCTGGCAAAGCTTTGTGAGATGCCGCTCATAAACCAAAACTCCTCGCTTGAGGACGTCTGTTTTGCCGTATGCACCGCGCTGAATAATGTGGGCACAACTGCCGTGCTCACGGGTGGAAGCGCCGCGACCTACTATGCCTCGGCATCCTACCAGTCGGGCGACGCTGACTTCATCATTACCTTTTCAACGGACCCGCATGGCGCGGGCGCTGCAATCCGCAAACTGGGCTACCGCGAGAGTGGCGGCACGTACCATCATGCCGACAATGTCTTTACGGTCGAATTCCCGCCAGGGCCACTCGCAATCGGCAGCGAGCTGATTCGCTCTTACGAAACCGTGCGCCGCGCCGACGAGGTCCTCTTCGTCCTATCCCGGACGGACTGCGTTCGGGATCGTCTCGCAGCCTTCTATTTTTTTAGCGATCGCAGCGCCCTCGCTGCGGCGGTCGCCGTGGCTCGGGGCAGCACAATAGATGTTCCGGCGATCCGGCAGTGGAGTCTCACTGAGGGCGAAGGCGCGCGCTTTGAAGAAATTCCTAAGCGACATGCAATCGCGCATGGGCGCGCTTGGCCGAAATCTGAGCGCCGAAGGTTAAGCAAACATGCCAGTAGTTCTTAGCCAGCGCACTTGGCATGATGATCCAAAATATCTCGATCGCGAGGGAGTAATCTACCACTACCCTCGCCAGTATCGCGGTCGAATCAACGATTTCGAGCGCTTCATTTATTATCGCCCCGCGCAGGGAGCTGCCGAACATGAGCGATCAACCTACATTGGCCATGGCGTTCTCGGCATTTCGATCGTGGACTGGGCCAAGCCCGACCACTACTTCGTCGACATCGCATGGTACGAACCATTCGCGCGACCGGTGCCTCTGCGCGAGAACGACGCCTTCGTGGAAACCGAGAGTCTGACTTCGCCGCAGTTTCAGAGTGCCGCGAGACCGATCCGCGAAACGGCGTATTACCGAATCTTGATGCTCGGCGGGGTTTCGGCGGGGCGGGAGTTCGCGCCACCGGTGACCACTGAGACGGTGCTGACCACCGGATACTCCCCACTTATCGCCGAAGCTCCGCGGGACGCCTTGCGGGAAGCGCTGACCATCCCGGAGGGCACCGGATATGTGCCATCCGGCAAGGCATTGCCAAGCGTTTATGAGTCCGCCGCGCTGCAAGAGCGTGCGCGCAAGGATCATAACGCGACGCTCGAACTGATCCGCCAGCATGCCGAGCGCCTCGGCGGCCGCTGCTGGTACAACAACAATATTGACCTGTTCGTGCGCTGCGGCGATCAAGCGCTCTTAGTTGAAGCCAGGAGCCTCAACGACGCCCGCCAGTCCGTCGATCGCATGCGCTACGGCATGGGGCAGCTCTTTGACTACCGCGTTCGCTACAAGGCCGAAGTCGCTGACGCAGAACCGGTCCTTGCCTTCGGAGCACCGCCCGATCGCACTAGCGGTTGGATCACGACCATCCTCCAAGAGAACGGCATTGCCTTCATCGCGCGGGACCAAGATCGGCTTGTTCCGCTCAACGAACGCGCTACCGCGCTAACGATCCTTTCGTGATCGAACTGGTCCCTCTGGCGCCGGAAAACGAAATGCTCGCGGCGCAGCGGCTGGCGCAGCTGATCGTGAGCGAGTGGCCCGACCTTGCTTCGGCTCCGGCGACCGACCGGGTGCGGATCTTCGTCGGGGCGTGCATGCTTTTCGACGTCGATTTGCTGGTCGAAATTTCGCTCGCGCGTCCTCGCCCCGTCGCGGCGGCTCGGATGCGCGACGGAGTAGAAGCGCCCGCGGATTCAACGACTTGCGCCCTCATCGCGATCGAAGTCAAGCAGCAAAGCCGCGAGCGCTTTGCCGTCGAGGGAACGGAGATCTTTCCGCTCTACGGCCGCACGGCTTCGAAACGCTCGGTAGCAAAGCAGGTTTCCGACGCTACCGTCGCCGTCGTCGATTTCGCGCGCCGCTACACCGACGAGCGCATCTTCGTCTACGGGCTCGGCTGGCTGACCGACATGCCGGAGCGCGAGCTTCTCGCGGCACCGGCCTACATTATCGGCCGCGAGGCGACGTGGTCTTCGTTGCTTCAAGCGGCAGCAACGCGTTCGCAATCGCTCTTCTCCGAGCCCACGCCGCAATATCGCACGGCGGTCGCGACGATCGGCGACGTCTTGAACCGGCGGCGCAGCGTCGCCCCGCGCGATCGGGCGGCCGTCGATCGCCTGACGAACGCGACCATCGCCGACGGCAAGCTCGACGAAATCCTAACCCACTTGGGATCGCGGCACATTAGGATCGCCGGCAGGGCCGGAAGCGGCAAGTCGACGACGCTCGCGCTGCTCGCCGAACACGTCGCCCGCGGCCGCCAAGAGCGGCTGCTCGTGCTCACCTACCACCACGCGCTCTGCCACGAGATCGAGCGTCTCATACGCTCGGTCGTCGGTGACGACGCGCTGGTCGATCGCTACGTGCGCGTTGCTACGCTCGTCGACTTTCTGGCCGATGCGTGCACCGAGCTCGGCGGCCACATTCCGCACGTTGACGGGCATCTCGACTATTCCCGTATCGAAGACGCGTTTCGAGCCTTCGTCGCCGCGGAGCCCGCCGATCGACGGCGCGAGGATGCCGAGATATTGCAGCAGCTGGAGCCGGAGCGCTTCGCCTTCGATTACGTCTGCGTGGACGAAGCGCAGGACTGCTTCGATTCGGAGCGCGACCTGCTGCGCTCGCTCTATCCCTCGAGCCGCATCGTGCTCGCCGACGGAATGGAACAGCTCGTGCGCCGGCAGACGCCCTGCGACTGGACGACCGGCGTGGCGCCGAGCGCGCGGCTGCACGTCGACCTGCCGCAAAGCCTGCGCATGTCGCGCAACGTCGCTCAGTTCACCACCGCGTTCGCGCGCGAGATGGGATTGCGGGGTGGCGCGTCACGCCGCATCCGCAGCTCTCGGGAGGCCGCATCGTCGTCCAATCAGCGCCTTACGATGCGGGTCTACTGGCCGAGCTAGTCGCGCCGCTCGACGAGGCACGTGTTCCGCATAAGGATCTGCTCGTCTGCGTTCCGCCTGCCGAGGTCGTCGCCGCCGGCTCGCGCCGTGACTCGCAAATCGCCGCGATGCTGCGATCGCTCGGATATCAAGTGTGGAACGGCTGCGACGAGTTCGTCCGCCGAACCGAAGTCGCGGCGCTTGAGGAAATCCGCGTCGTTCAATACGACTCCATGCGCGGGCTCGAGGGCTGGTGCACGCTGCTGGTTGGGCTGGATGCGTTCTACAAGCATCGCCTCGCGCACCCGAACCTTCGCCCCGACGATCGCAGCATGCCCGAACAGGTCGCGAAGCGATGGCTGCTGATGGCGCTGACGCGCGCCGCTTCGACACTCGCCATCACGCTCGACGATCCTGAATCCGAGGTTGCGCGGTGGCTTCGCTGCGCCGCTCTTGCAACGCCGGACGCCATCGAGTGGCGCTAGCCCATGCATCGATCGGCGTCGTTCTCGACGGGCACGTGATCGTCGCGCGAATCATGACCGCGCGTTCTGCGCCGGAAGGGGTTTAGCCCCGCCGCGGCGCTTCAGGTCGTCATGGATTTGGGCAAAGCGCCGCGCCGCTTGTCGCAAAAGGAGCGCAAGCGGCTCGAGGATCTGATGGAGCTGCGCGATCCACACCTCGAGGGCCCGATTCAGGCATCGGCGACTCGGCTTCACGGCTTTTTGACCGCCATCGTGTCGGGGCCGCTCGTTCGCACGTCGGAGTGGATCCCCATCGTCTTTCGGCACGACGAACCCGACGGTTGGAAAACGATGCGCGAAGCGAAGCGCGCGCTCACGCTTCTGATGCGATTCTATAACGAGATCGTGGCCGATCTCGCCCGCGAATCAAAGCGGTATGGCATTCTCTTCGATCGACTCGGGGATCCGCCCGACACCGTCGACCTCGCCGACGATTGGTGCAAAGGATACGTCGCCGGCATGTTGCTTCGCGACGAGGAGTGGGAACAGGCAACCTCCGCGCCGGAGCTCGAAAGCGCGTTTGCACCGATTTTTATGCTCGCCAGCCCCGACCGCGAGGCGACACCCGATCCGTTCGATCAGCCGCAAGAGTATGCCGCGATCATGCAGGCCTTGCCGGCGTCCGCGCTTGACATTTACGACTGGTGGCGAACGCCGCGGACGATCCGCCGGTCGAGCCCGAAGATCTCGGCCAACGCCCCGTGTCCCTGCGGGAGCGGAAAGAAATACAAGCGCTGCTGCTCGCCGTTGCGAGCGGTTTAGCGCCGCGCGAAAGACAGGCACATCGGCGACCCGCGAGAACATGGATGCAAGCGCGGGCACTATCCGCGCTAAAGGAGGCGTCGTGTGAAGCTCTGGGTTTTTGCTTTTGTCGCGGTGAGCGCATTATCGCTTTTGCCGCCGGCGCCATCGCATGCCGGCACGCTTCCCGATATCACCGGCACGTGGTACGCGCAGGGCGATCGGTCCAAGCGGTGCCGAATCGACCAGAGCGGAACCTCGCTCACGCTGCGCAACGAAGACGGGTGGACCGCTACCGGCAGCTTCGTCAACCCAAGCGAGATTACGACGCGATGGGGCCGGTTCGGAGCCGGAACCACGGTCACCGGGCGCATCTCGAGCGACTTGGAAACCATCCGCTGGAGCAATGGAACCTTCTGGGCCCGCGCCGGCGGCAGGACGGAACCGACTGCGAGTCCGACGCCCAATCCGTACCGCGAGCTTCGTCTCGCGTCGCCGAGCCTTGAAAATCGGCCGCAGGGCAAGATCGGCCTCATGGGCGGTTGGGCGGCGGTCAAGCGCGACGGTCACGGCGCGGTCGTCTGCGTGTCGTTTAAGAACGAAGCGGCGGTTGCCGCGACGCGCGTCGTCTTTGCGTTTACGATCCTCGGCCGTAACGGCAACGACCTCGGCGACCTCGAGCTCGATCGCAGCGGCACCTTCTCGCCGGGCGTCACCATTGACGGCTGGCCGTCGCTGAGCGCCTGGCAAGGCGGCGTCGGTCATCGCGGCTACGGCGACAACTGCAAGGTGTTGAACAGCAACCTCGCCGCACTTCCGCTGCTATCGGCGCACACCGTGACGTACGAGGTCAAACGCGTCGATTACGCCGACGGCACGAGCTGGACGCCGGCGAAGTAATCCGTAAGGCGCACCCTTCGACAGGCTCAGGGTTGACACTTCGGCGCGGCTCAGGATGACATGTTTAGAGTATCGACTTACCGAGGCCCGAACAGATCAGGCCGACGGCGAGCGATGCCGTTTGATTGCGATAATCGAAGATCGGGTTGATCTCGACCATTTCGATCGATCCGCAGTTGGCCGCTTTCGTAGAGCATCTCCATCACCAGATGCGCCTCGCGATAACTCAAGCCACCCTTCACCGGCGTTCCCGTCCCGGGCGCTTCGCTCGGGTCGATCGCGTCCATATCAAATGAAACGTGGATCGAGCGGCCTCCCGCACCGGCGATGGATTTCGCCTCTTCCATCACGCGCATCATGCCGAGCTTGTCGACGTCGCTCATCGTGAACGTCTTCACGCCGAACTCGCGCAGCATTCGCTTCTCGCCCGGATCGACGTCGCGCAACCCGATCTGCACGGTACGGTCGGCTTGCGCGAAACCCTTGCGCAGCGCGTAGTAGAGCGGCATGCCGTGAACGTTCCCGCTCGAGGAGCTGTCGGGGCTGTTGATGTCGGCGTGCGCGTCCACCCAGATGAGGCCCGGCGGCTCGCCGCGCCCGCGGGTTAACCCGTCGAGCGTGCCCATCGCGATCGAATGATCGCCGCCTAGCACGATCGGGAAGCCGCCCTCTTTGACGGCTTGCTCGACCAGGAGAGCCAATCGTTCGCAGACGTCCTTGATGACGTCGAGGTATTTCGCCGCCGCGTCGTTGGCGTCGGCCGATTCGCGAATTGGAACCTCGAGGTTACCGTGGTCGACGATCGAGGGAATGCCGAGGCGCAGCAGCGCGTCGTGCAGCTTGGCATAGCGTATCGCCGACGGTCCCATGTCGACGCCGCGCCGGCTAGCGCCGAGGTCCATCGGTACGCCGACGATATCCACGCGCTTAACGGCAGAAAGCGATGCTTTTCACGGGCGGCCTTCTTTCGTTTTGGCGGTACTCAGGACCCGCAGCACGATGACGCGCAGCACGCCGGCGACCGGCACGGCGACCAGCATGCCGAAGAGGCCGCCCACTTCGCCGCCGATCAAGAGCGCGATGATCACGACGAAGGCACTCAGTCGAACCTGCCGGCCGACGACGTTGGGAGCGATGACGTGGCCCTCGACTTCGAAGATGGCGACGAAGGCAATCGTAACCAGCAATGCGTTGATCCATCCGTTGGTCAACACCGCCGAGGTGAACGCCGGAATGAATGCCAGCACCGCACCGACGTAAGGTATCAAGTCGCCGACGGCGGCGAGCAGTCCGAACAGATACGGGTAGGGTACGTGCAGCAGCATCAATGCAGCGGTGATCAATACTCCGACGATTGCCGCGACCAGCAGCTGTCCCCGAACGAAGCCGCCGATGACGCCGTCGAACTCGGCGAGCAGCCCGAGCGTCGCGTGCCAGCGCTCGTTAGGGACCAACGCCGCCAAACCCGCTTTGAGATGATCTAGATCGAGCAGCAGATATGCCGTCACGATCGGCACGACGACGAAGACGGCGACGGCCGCCAGCGTCCCGGCCAAGAGCGCCGCGAATTCACCGAAGGTCTGCAAGCCGCGGGTTTCGACCCAATTCACGACCGCCGTCGGAGCGTCGGCCAACTCGTCGCGCGCCCATGCCGGCAGGCGAGACGTCAAAGGATCGTTCGGATTGTAGATCACCGAGTGCAGCCGATCTGCGAGCATCGGGTAGTGCTTGACGAGCATCGTAACGTCGTCGAGCACGTGCGGAACGATGAACAGTGCCGCGAGTGCCAACGTCGCGGCGATACCCACGTAGACGACGACGATGGCCGAGCACGAGCGGCATGCGCGCGCGCAGCCACTGCACGGCCGGGTAGATCAAATAGGCAAAAAAGACCGCCGCGACGAGGATGTAGACCACGGCGCGGATCCGCACCAGCATCCCGAAGATAAACTCGTCCGGCGAAAAAGGCCAGGACGAGCAGCATCAAGACCTTGAGCGCGTAGGTGACGCGCGCCTCGGTCATCCATCGCCACGGATTCGAGCGGTCGGTCTTCATGCGCCGAATGCCTTCACCGTAGGAGCGAGCAAGCCCCGTAGCCGAAGCCGTTTCGAGAAGCAGGCACCGAGCGGCCCGAATAGAAACGACCGCCATGGTGCGACGCGCAGCGTTACTTCTGGCGTTTGCTCTGTGGGCCAATATTACGTCGATGCAACCGGCGCGGGCGTATCTTCCGCCGCCGCTTGCAAGCTTTCACCACGACGCCGTTCGGCTCGCGCGTCACGTCCCAGGTGCAATCGCGCTCGAAATGCTGGACCTCAACACCGGCTACCACGCCGGCTTCAATGCGGCACGCAGCATGCCCGCAGCATCGACGATCAAGGTTCCGGTGATGGTGGAGGTTTTCAACCAGCTCGAGGCCGGGCGCTTCGATCTCAACCACCGCGTTTCGCTTCGGCGATCGGACCGCGACTACGGGTCGGGCGTGCTCTGCGACGCTCCGATAGGGTCGAGCTATCCCGTCTCGACGCTGCTCGAGAAGATGATCGACATCAGCGACAACACCGCGACCAACATGCTGATCCGAGTAGTCGGGCGCCATAACATCAATCGCGAGATGAACGAGCTGGGCTTGGCGCAGACCCATCTCGCCGGCGACGTCCGCACCGACGCTTGGGAGATTCGCCGAACGTTGCGAACGTCGCCGGCCGATCTCGTCCGCCTTCTCAGCATGATGGCTCGCGGCGAGCTGGTCGACAGCTGGTCGTCGAAAGAGATGATCTCGATCCTAGAGGCGGATCGCATCAACACGCTTCTGCCCGCTCCGCTGCCGGATGACGTGGCAATCGCGCATAAGACCGGCTCGTTCTTCGATACGCTCAACGATGCCGGCATCGTTTTCGCCAGCGACTCGCCCTACGTGATCGCCGTGATGACGACGGCGCTGCACTCGAAGAACGCCGGACGCAGCTTCATCCATTCGATCTCGCACCTGGCGTACGTCGACGAGCTGAGCGTCGCGCGCTGGCGTGCGGCGATGGGAATCGCGCCGGGCTTCTCGCAACAGTCCGGCGCAACGACGAACGGCGGCTTACCCGACGTGCATTACTGGAGCGACGCGTCGGCGGCGCACGGCGATACGCCTGTGGTGCAAAGCGTCGACGACGGCGCGCCGACGCCCCCGCCTACACCTTAACCCCGACGTTTTTGAAAGCGTAGGTGCGGGTCAGCCAATCCGCGTAGCGCGGCTCGCGTCCCGGTGACGATGCGCTCGTAGATCTCGGCGAGACGCTCGGTAACCGGTCCGCGCAGGCCCGTACCGACGGAGCGCCGATCGATTGAGGAGACGTAGGCGATGCCGGCCGCCGTCCCGGTAAAGAAGACTTCGTCGGCGGAATAGAGCTCGCCGCGATCGATCGACCGCTCCACGACCTCCATTCCGAGTTCGTTGCGCGCGATTTCCATGATGGCGCGCCGGGTAACGCCTTCGAGCACGTTCTGCGAGGGATCGGGCGTATAGAGCACGCCGCGGCGCACCAAGAAAATGTTCTCCGCCGAGCCTTCGGAGACGTGCCCGTCGTGCGAAAGCAGAATCGCTTCGTCGTAACCGTTGCCGACGGCTTCGCTCTTGGCAAGCGCCGAGTTGACGTAGATGCCGGTAATTTTCGCCCGCGGCGGAGCGATCGTGTCGTCGGCCCGGCGCCAGCTGCTGACGCAGACGTCGAGCCCGCGCCCCGGTTCGAGGTAGTGCGTAAACGGTATCGGGACGATGGCGAATGCGTCGGGAACGTTGTGCAGCCGGACGCCGACGTCTTCGGCCGCTTTATAGGCGAAAGGCCGCACGTACACGTCGCGCCGATAGCCGTTGCGAATGCAGAGCTCGACGGTGATGTCGATCAGCTCGTCAACGCTCTTGGGAATGGTCATCGTGAGGATCTTCGCCGAGGTCATCAGCCGCTCGTAATGGTCGCGGACGAGAATGAGGAAGAGCTCTTCCTCTTCGGGCACCCAGTAGCCGCGAATTCCCTCGAAGCAACCGGTTCCGTATTGTAAGCCGTGCGTCAGCAGTCCGACCTTGGCATCTTCGTAACGGGCGAAATCGCCGCCGGCGTATACGGTTATCGACGAAAGATCCACCTACATGCCTCCTGTCCGGGCCGGTGTTGTTGCCTCTGTCGCCTGGAACTCCTTTGGCCGCTGGTGGGAGCCCCTGCGCGGCGCTCGAAATTACTCCCTCGTGAGTATGCCCTATCTTCGCTTAACCCACCCGCTCGTCCGCGACGGCGGGCAGCTTCGACCCGGAACGTGGGACGAGGCGCTCGACCGTGCCGCGTCGGCCTTGGCCGGCGCGCGCGATCGTGGTTCGACCCGCAGCTTCGGAATGTTCAGCTGCTCGAAAGCCACCAACGAGATGAACTACGTCGCGCAAAAGTTCGCTCGTTCGGTCATGGGCAGCAACAACGTCGACAGCTGCAACCGGACTTGACACGCACCTAGCGTCGTCGGTCTGACGGCGGTCTTCGGTGCGGGCGGTGGAACGAGCTCCTACGAGGAGATCGAGCGAACCAACGTGATCGTGCTATGGGGTTCCAACGCGCGCGAAACGCACCCCATCTTCTTTCATCACGTCCTGCGCGGGGTGCGCAACGGGGCCAAACTCTACGTGGTCGATCCGCGCCGCACGTCGAGCGCGCGCTGGGCCGACGGATGGCTCGGCCTCGACGTCGGTTCGGACATCGCGCTGGCCAACGCCGTCGGACGCGAGATCCTCGCCCAGGGATTGGAGAACCGCGAGTTTATCGAGGCCGCGACCAGCGGCTTCGACGAGTATCGCAAGGCGGTCCAACCCTACACGCTGGAGTACGCGCAAGCGACGACCGGCGTACCGGCCGAGCTCATTGCGGAGCTCGCTTGCGTCTATGCAAGCGCTCCCGGCGCCGAACTCTGCTGGACGCTGGGCATCACCGAGCACCACAACGCCGTCGACAACGTCCGGGCGCTGATCAACTTGGCGCTGCTCTGCGGTCACGTCGGGCGTTATGCGTCGGGGCTCAATCCGCTGCGCGGTCAGAACAACGTTCAGGGCGGCGGCGATATGGGCGCGATCCCGAATAAGTTTCCCGGAGGTCAAGACGTCGAAGACCCCGCGAGCATCGCCAAGTTCGAGTCGGCCTGGCACGCGACGCTGCCGCGTAAACGCGGCTGGAACCTCACCGAGATGTTCGAGGGCATCGATCGCGGCAAGCTCGACACGCTCTACGTCATCGGCGAGAATCCGGCACAATCCGAGGCCGACCAAACGAAGGCGCTGCACCTGCTCCGCAGCCTGCGCCATCTCATCGTGCAAGATATTTTCCTGACCAAGACCGGCGAGCTCGCCGAAGTCGTCTTTCCGGCGAGCGCGAGCTGGTGCGAAGCTGAAGGCACGGTCACGAGCAGCGAGCGCCGCGTGCAGCGCTGTCGTAAGGCGCTCGAGCCGCCCGGCGAAGCCCGCGACGACATTTTGATACTCTGCGAGCTCGCGCGGCGTCTCGGACGCGAGTGGCCGGACTACACGCCGATCGCTGCCTGGGACGAATGCCGTTCGCTTTCACCATGGCACGCCGGCATGAGCTACGCGCGGCTGGAACAGCTCGACGGAATCCCGTGGCCCTGCTACGACGAGACGCATCCCGGCGAGCAGTTCTTGCACGCGCGCCTCTGGGAACGTCCCGTGCGCGGCGCGCGGGCTCCATTTGCCGCCGTCGAACACGATCCGCCCGTCGAGGCGCTCGATGCCGAGTATCCGGTTCGCTTGACGACCGGCCGGCGGCTCGATTCGTTCAACACCGGCGTGCAAAGCGGCGGCTATTCATCGCCGCTGCGCCGCGGCGAACGTCTCGACATCTCACCCGACGATGCCGCGCGCTATCGCGTCGACGAAGGCGATCGCGTACGCGTGACGTCGCGGCGGGGATCGGTAGTCATCCCCGTGCACATCGATGCCGGGCTGCGCGCCGGCCTGGTCTTCACGACGTTCCATCACAACGACGAGATCGCCACCAACCTTCTGACGATCGACGCGACGGATCCGAAGTCCGGAACCGCCGAGTTTAAGGCTGCCGCCGTGCGGATCGAGATTAGTGGCTGATCTTCATTTTACTTCGGCGACGGCCAACGCCGGCGAGCGTGCCGCAATCGACGACGCGCTGCGCGGGCGGGGCGACATCGGACGGGCGCTGCTGCTGCCGATGCTCCACGCCCTGCACGATCGCATCGGTTGGATTAGTCCGGGCGGCGTGAACTACGCCGGCGAGCGGCTCGGCGTCGCTCCGGCCGACGTCTACGGCGTTGCGACCTTCTACGCGTTCTTCTCGACGACGCCGCGCGCGCCGCGCGCGATCGAAGTCTGCGACGATATCGCCTGCTTATGCGCCGGCGCTGCGGAGCTTTGTAAGACGCTCGAAGCGACGGCCGGACCGCCCGGCGTTACGTCGGGCAACGGCGTCACGTGGCTGCGCAGTCCGTGCTTGGGGCTCTGCGATCGCGCGCCTGCGGCGATGATTCGCCAAGCGGGAACGACGCCGTCGTTCGGACGCATCGCTCCGGCAAGTGCGGCGCTGCTTGCCGCAGCGTTTGCGGGTGAAACGCCGCACGACGACGGCCCTCCGCAAATCGGAGGATCGCCGCTGCGCTTGCTGCGTCGCGTTGGCCGCGTGGATCCGACGAGCCTCGACGCCTATCGCGAAGACGGCGGTTACGAAGGGTTGCGGGCCGCGCTGGAAATGGGGCCCGAACGCGTCATCGCCGAGATCACCGCCTCGAATCTGCTCGGCCGCGGCGGCGCGGCGTTTCCGACCGGACGCAAGATGGACGCCGTCGCGCGCGCAGCCGGCGCGGCCGCACTATCTCGTCTGCAATGCCGACGAATCGGAACCCGGAACGTTTAAAGATCGCGTCCTGATGGAGTGCGACCCGTTCGCCATCGTGGAAGCCATGACGATCTCGGCATACGCCGCCGGATGCGAGCGCGGTTTCATCTACGTGCGCGGCGAGTATCCGCTGGCAGCACGGCGCCTCGAGGGCGCCATCGCGGCAGCGCGCGCGGCGGGGCTGCTGGGTGACGACGTGATGGGCGCAAACGTGCGCTTCGACATCGAAATCCGGCGCGGTGCCGGCGCGTACATCTGCGGTGAAGAGACGGCGCTCTTTAACTCCATCGAAGGCATGCGCGGCGAGCCGCGTAACAAGCCGCCGTTTCCGGTCGAGGCCGGACTCTTCGGCAAGCCGACGGTCGTCAATAACGTCGAGACGCTGGCCAACCTGCCGTGGATTTTACGCGAAGGCGGCGCGGCGTTCGCCAAGATCGGAACGCCCGGCTCGACGGGCACGCGCCTCTTCTGCCTTTCGGGTGCAATCGAGCGCCCCGGCGTCTACGAAGTGCCGCACGGCACCGCGCTCGGCGCACTCATCGAGATGGCCGGGGGCGTGCCCGAGGGCAGGCGGCTGCAGGGAATGCTGCTCGGCGGCGCCGCCGGCACGATGGGAGGTCACGGAACTTTTGGAGATGCCGCTGACGTTCGAAGACGCGCGCGCCGCCGGCGCGACGCTCGGTTCGGGCGTCGTCATGCTCTACGACGAGAGCGTCGACTTGACGGCAATCCTGCGACGGATCGCGCGATTCTTCCGCGACGAGTCGTGCGGGCAGTGCGTTCCCTGTCGCGTCGGCACCGTGCGGCAGGAAGAGGCGCTCGAGCGACTCTCGCACGACGGAGCCGGTGCGCGGCGCACGCTCGACTTGACGCTGCTCGACGAGATCGGCGCGGCGATGCGCGACGCTTCGATCTGCGGCCTCGGTCAAACGGCCGCCAACGCGATCGACTCGGCGCGCAAGCGTCTCGGCTGCTTCGCGGAGTCGCCGTCGTGATCGAGCTCACCATCGACGGCACGGCGGTAAGCGTAGCTGAAGGCTCGACGATTCTCGACGCCTGCAAGAGCGTGGGAACCGATACGCCGACGCTCTGTTATCTCGAATCGCTGACGCCGGTCAACGCCTGCCGCGTCTGCGTCGTCGAGCTCGAAGGTTCGCGCGTGCTGGTTCCGGCCTGCGCGCGCCGTGCCGAGGCCGGGATGGCGGTGCGCACCGATACCGAGCGCGTGCGCCATAGCCGCAAGATGGTGCTCGAATTCCTCGGCTCGTCGGTCGATCTCTCGACGGCGCCCGATGCACGGCGTTACTGCGAGCAATATGGCGCCGATCCTAGCCGCTACGGGGACGAGCGCGCGACCGTCGCGCAGCCGGTAAAAGTGGACAACGCGCTTTACGTGCGCGATTATGCCAAGTGCATTCTCTGCTACAAGTGCGTCGAAGCCTGCGGACCCGACGCGCAAAACACCTTCGCCATTGCCGTCGCCGGGCGCGGCTTCGACGCGCACATCGCCACCGAGTTCGACGTTCCGCTGCCCGATTCGGCCTGCGTTTATTGCGGCAACTGCATCGGCGTCTGTCCGACCGGCGCGTTGATGTTTTCGTCGGAGCACGACTTGCGCGAACGCGGCGAGTGGGACGAAGGGCGCCAAACACGCACCGATACGATCTGTTCGTACTGCGGCGTCGGCTGCACGCTAACGCTGCACGTTCAGGACAACTCCATCGTTAAAGTAACGTCGCCGATCGAAAACGAGGTGACGCGCGGCCACCTCTGCATCAAGGGCCGCTTCGGCTACACCTACGTGCAGAACCGCCCGGAGGAGTGATGGAAACCGTTCGGCCGGGGCGCAGCGTCGAGGTCGAGGCGATTGCGCTCGACGGCGCGCGGCGTGCTTCCAAACGCGACGAGGTCGCCGGCGAAGAGCCGCTGGAGATTCGCCTCGTTTCCGGCGGGGCTACGAACACGCTGGCGATTACCATGCGCACGCCGGGGAACGACTTCGAGCTGGCGGCCGGCTTCGTCTACGGCGAGGCAATCGTTCGCCGGCGCGAGGACGTCGTCGCGATGGATTACTGCATCGATCCCATAATCGATCCCGAGCAGCGTTACAATATCGTCAACGTCGAGTTGTCTAGCGCAGCCGAAAAGGTCGACGCATCGCGGTTCGAGCGCCACTTCGTGACCAGCAGCGCGTGCGGCGTCTGTGGACGCGCGCAAATCGACTCGCTGCGCGATCTGGGCGTTACGCCGCTCGACGACGGCCTCCGCGTTGCGCCGGACCTGCTCTACAAGCTTCCTCAGAGAATGCGCGAAGGACAACGCGTCTTCGAATCGACCGGGGGGCTTCACGCAGCGGCGCTCTTCGACGAACGCGCCGCCTTGCTGGCGGTGCGCGAAGACGTCGGGCGCCACAACGCCGTCGACAAGATCGCCGGCTGGGCTCTGCTCGGCTCGCGCCTTCCGCTCGGTGGCTGCATCCTGATGGTCAGCGGCCGCGCGGGCTACGAGATCGTTCAGAAGAGCGTGATGGCTCGGATACCCGTCGTCTGTTCCGTTTCGGCGCCGAGCAGCCTGGCGGTCGAACTCGCGCGCGAGTTCAACGTCACGCTCGTCGGGTTTTTACGCGGAACGCACGCCAATATTTACAGCGCGCCGCAACGCGTTACGCCGTAGTTGCGAGATACTCGCGCAATAGCCGATTGAAGGCCTCGGGATTGTCGGCGTTGGCAACGTGCCCTGCTGCCTCGACCATCTCCAAGCGCGCGCCTTTAATGCCGGCGGCGATCTCTTCGGAAAGCGGCCGCGGCGCGACCACGTCGTGCTCGCCGTAGGCGACCAACACCGGCACGTTAATGGTGGGCAGCACGTCGCGATAATCTCCGGTCCACGTTGCTTGCGTCGAGGCAAGAAAACACTCTACGGATTTGCAGGCGAACTGCTCCACCGTTTCACGCAGACGGTCGGGCGGCAGGCCGAGCTTTTCGGCTCGAAGCCGCCCGAAGGCGCGCATGTCGCCGGCCTCGCGCACGGCGGCCGAGATCTGACGCGCGTTAGCCTCGCCGTCGGGATAGCGGGCAAAGGTTCCCAGCAACACCATTGCGGCGATGCGCCGCCGCGCTCGCCGCCACAACTCGAACGCAACCACTCCGCCGAGGCTGCAGCCAACGATCGTAAAGCGCTGCGCACCCAGCGCATCGGCCACGGTTAAAACGTCGTCGGCGAACCCTTCTCGCGCGATCGTCGACGGATCGGGATCGGGTTTCTGCGAACCGTTCCCGCGCAGCTCGATCGCCGCGCAGAGCGCGTACTCCGAGAACGGCTCGAGCTGGTAATCCCAAATTGCGGCGGTCGAGCCGACGCCGTGCACGAAGATCAGCGGCGGGCGCCCGCCTCCGGAACGATCGGGCGCTACGCGCGCGCCGGCAATCACGCGGCCCCGCGTTTGCGCGCGACAAACTCGCGCACGAATTCGAGGGGCTGCGCGTTGAGGACGTCCGGCGTGCCGAGGCCGGCGCGGCGCGCCTGCCCGACGGCAAAGTCGATCGCGCTAAGATTTTGGGTGCGGTGCGCGTCGCTGTCGAGGGCGAACGTCACGCCGAACGATTTGGCTCTGCGCGCCAGCGGGGCGGGAAGATCGAGACGCGCCGCCTGGCCGTCGATTTCGAGTGCGGTTCCCGTTCGCGCGGCGGCGGCAAAGACGGCATCGTAGTCGAACTCGTAACCGCTCGAGGAGTCGAACCGCCGTCCGGTCGGATGGCCGATGATGGTAACGTAAGGATTCTCGCACGCGCGAATCAGGCGTGCCGTCATTTCGTCGCGCGATTGGTGCGTGGCGACGTGAACCGATGCGATCACCACGTCGAGTTCGGCGAGCGTCGCGTCGTCGAGATCGAGAGATCCATCGGGCAGGATGTCCACTTCGCTGGCGCAGAGCGTCCGAATTCCGTAGCGTTCTCCTAGCGCCGTAATTTCGTCACGCTGCTCGCGCAGCTTCAGTGCGTCCATGCCGTAGCGCCGCGCTTGGCCGCGCGAGTGATCGCTAATCGCGTGATATTGGTATCCGCGCGACGCGGCCGCGGCGATCATTGCCTCGAGCGAATCGCGTCCGTCACTCCAATCGGTATGCATGTGGAAATCCCCGCGCACGTCGCCCGAATCGACCAGTTCCGGAATCTTTCCGGCCAGGGCGAGATCGATCTCGTCGAGACCGCTGCGCAGCTCGGGGGGAATGTATTGCATCGCCAGCGCCGCGTAGACTCCGGTTTCGTCGGTGCAGGTCGTTACGTCGCCGGTTTCTAGGTTGAGGATGCCGTTCTCACTCACGCGCAGGCTGCGCCGGACGGCGTACTCGCGCAGCTTGATGTTGTGCTCGCGCGAACCGGTGAAGTGCTGCAGCAGATTTCCGTAGAGGTGGTCGGGCAAGACGCGCAGATCGATCTGCAATCCGCCGGGCAGCCAGATGCTGGCCTTGGTCGGCCCCTCGGCGAGCACCGCTTCGGCACGCTCCCATGCGGTAAAGTGCGCGACCACGCCGGCGGCGTCGTGCGACGTGCAGACGATGTCGACGTCGCCGACGGTGACTTCGCAGCGCCGCAGGCTGCCGGCGAGATCGAGCCGTTCGATCGCCGGCCCGAGCCTGACGTAGGCGACCGCCTCTTTCGCGATCTCCAGCGCTTGCGGAAGCGGCGTGCGCCGCAGCCGGCCCTTATACGCGAGAATGCCGCGCCGCCAGTTTTCGATCGTCTTGCTTCCCAGGCGCGGAACGCCGTCGAGGCGTCCCGCGCCGATGGCCGCTTCGAGATCGGCCAGCGACGCGATGCCGTAGTCGCTGAAGAGCATCGCGGCGGTCTTGGTGCCGATGCCGCTCACCCCGAGAACTTCCAAGAGCGTCGGCGGAAAGCGCTGGTGCAGCTCGGCCAGCTGCTCGGAGCTGCCGGTGCGGACGAGCTGCTCGACGGCCGCACCGATCGACTTTCCGATCCCCGGGAGCTTGAGATGCTCGCCCGTCGCGACCAAATCGGCCAAAGGCGGCGCGTTCTCGACCGAGGCGGCAGCCTTCTCGTAGGCCGAGTACTTATAGAAGGTCTCGCCCGCCATCTCCATGAGCGTGCGGATTTCGAGCAGCTTTTGCGCGACTTCGGAATTGGTTAACACGGCGGCCTAGTACGTTTGGCCGCTCCCGTCGAAGGCTACTGCTGCGATGCCCCTTCTGCGCATGCGAAATGCGTCGTTCGAGGGCGGCGGCGCTTCGACCGGTCCGGTAACCCTGGACGTATACCCCGGCGAGCGCACCGCGCTCGCGTTCGGCTCGGCCCGCGAAGCGTCGATCGTTGCCCTAATGGCGAGTGGAGTCGTCAAGCCGTCGCATGGTTCGGTGCTGATCGACGATTTCGACCCGCGCATCCAGTCTATCAACTGCAAGCGCGTGGCAGCACTCGTTCCGCACGAACCGTGCGGCCTGAACGAATCGGAGTTCGCCGCTTACGTGGTCTATCGCGCCGCACTGTGGAAGATCGAACCGCGACGCGCGCTGGCACACGCTCAGTTGCTGCGAAAGCGTTTGGGCGACATGCACGAAGCCTTCGCCTTTCCATTGATCGGCGCGCTGGTCGGCATGCCGAAGCTCGTCGTGCTCGATCGGCCCGCGGCGGCCTACGCGCCGCAAATTCTCGCGGTGCTCGAAGGGCGCGCAGTTTTCTCCACGCACGCCAGCGAGTCCGAAGCGCGCGCCTTTTTGACCTCGCCGTTCGCGGCGAGCGGCCGGGGCAAGACGCCGGCGTGACGCTGCGCGCGCTCGCGGGAATCGGTATCGCCCGCCTCTACGTGCAACGGCGGGTCTTGCTTTATGCTTGCGCCGCAGCCTTTGTCGTCGGCATCCTTCAGCCGGAGGGTGCGATCGGCCCGGTCGTCTTCTGCTCGCTGCTCGGCATTGCGATGGCGCTTTCGCAGAGCCCCGGCCGCCATCCGCATCTCGACCGTTGCGAACAGGGCGCGCCGCTCTTCGGCCGCGAGCTCGCCCGCGCGAAAGGACTCGTCCCTTACCTTGGAGCGTCTCTGGCAGCGCTATCCTACGCCGGCGCGCAAACGGTGCGCGGCTCGCACGACGCCGCGTTCGATCTGCTTATTGCGCTGGCGGCAGTCGCGGCAAGCACCTCGACCGCGCTTTGCGCTTCTATCCGCGGCGGCTGGCCCCGCATACTCTACATTTTTTTAGCATTCGCCGCGGGAGCGATGACGTATGCACTCGCCGTTACCGCACACGCGCTCCTAGCGGGTTTCGCATTCGCCGCACTCGCTACGTTCTTAGCACTCCGCCAGTACGGCGAAGCCCTCGCGCGCTACGATCCCGTTGAAGACTTATAAGGCGGTGCTAGATGACCGTCTGCGCCGGAGTGGCGGCGGCGAGCTTTTCCAGCATCGCGCGGTCGAACTGCGAGAGATCGTCGCCTCCGCGCGTGGAGACCCAGTTCGAGTCGGTGACGGTCGGCTGATCGCGATAGAGCCCACCGGCGTTTCGGATGTCGTCGGCGATCGAAGGAGCTCCGGTGACTTGCCGTCCTCGCACCAGTTGCGAGGAGATAAGCACTTGCGCGCCATGGCCTATCGCGAACATCGGCTTCTTGAGGGTGTCGAACTCTCGTACGAAGCGATGCACCTCGCGGTCGGTGCGGATGCGGTCGGGGGAACTTCCGCCGGGGATGAGCACGGCGTCGAAATCCTCGGCCGTGCAATCGGCGACCAGTTCCTCGGCCCGAAGGCTCGCGCCGTCGTCGAGGCCGCGCTTCCCGCGGATGCGCTGGCGCGCCCGCTCGTCTACGCCGACGATAGTTACGATCGCGCCGGCCTCTTCGAGGGCCCGGCGCGGTTCCGTTAGATCAATTTCTTCGAACCCGTCGCCAATTAGAGCGGCGACGCGCTTTCCATCCACTCCCTGCATATCGGCCCCGTAGATTCGCGCCGCCGGGTGGAACCCCTAGCCGAATAGGCCGCGTGTCAGGCCCCCGTCGACCGAGATGGTTTGCCCGGTAACGTAGCCGGCGGGCTCCCCGCAGAGGAAGACGGCCATCGGGGCAAACTCCTGCGGCGAGGCGACCCGGCCGATCGGTACCTCGGCGCCGGCGGCCCGCATTTTCGTCGCGTCGTCGCCGTACAGGCTGCGGAGCCGGGCCGTATCGACCCGTCCGGTAGCGATGGAATTGACCGTCACCCCGTCGGCGGCAACCTCGGTTGCCAGCGTTCGGAGTGCCGAGACGAGCGCGGTGCGGAAGGCGTTGGAGAGTACCAGCGTGTCAATCGGCTGTTTGACGGAGGTCGAGGCCAAGGCGACGATCCGGCCCCAGCGAGCGGCCCGCATCGGCGGGACAACCTCGTGAAGCAGACTGAGCATCGACCGCAGCAGCAGGCGATAGGCGCCGTCCCAATCGTCGAGACCGACCTCGGTAAAGCGGCCCGGCTTGGGGCCGCCGCCGTTGAGTACGGCGATGTCGACGCTGCCGTACGCCTTCCGTATCGCCCGCAGTGCCGAGCCGATCGACTCGGGATCGGAGAGATCGAGCGTAAAGCCGCGAGCCTCTTGCGCTCCGGCCGCTCTCGCCTGTGCGGCAACCACTTCCAAACGCTCGGCGTCGCGTGAGGCCAGAGCCAGCCTGACGCCTTCGCGCGCCAGCCCGAGCGCAATGGCCGCGCCGATTCCGCTGCTGCCTCCGGTAACCAGGGCCGTGCGACCGGCAATGCCCAGATCCATCGAGGGCTCATTGACCTTGCGCGGGCTCCTGGCCTCTGGTATCCTAGCCCGGTCGCCGGGACGGATGCGCGCATCTGTACCCGAGCGAGACCATCCTGACTAAGGAGATTACGACGTGCCGCTCACCAAAGAGCAAAAAGCGGAGATCGCCGGCAAGTACGGCCGCGGAACCAACGATACCGGATCGGCCGAAGTGCAGGTCGCGATGCTGACCGCCTCGATCAATCACCTCACCGAGCACCTCAAGATTCACAAAAAAGATCATCACAGCAGGCGCGGATTGCTGCTGCAAGTCGGTCAGCGCCGCCGGCTGCTCAACTATCTGCACGCCAAAAACTTGGAGCGTTACCGCTCGCTGATCGGAGAACTCGGACTCCGCCGCTAGTCGCGGATCAGGCCCGCTTCTTGCGCGCGTACGCGCGCCGCGCGGCGGCTTCGATGGCGTCGACACCCATGCCGTAGAACTCGACCAGCTCGAACGGATCTCCCGATTGACCGAACGTATCCTCGACGCCGACGAACTCGATCGGCGTCGGGGCTTTTTGGGCGAGAATCTCGGCGACGCGCGAACCCATTCCGGCGTGCTTCTGGTGCTCTTCCACGGTTACGACCGCACCGCAGCTCGCGGCCGCATCCAGGATGGCGGCTTCGTCCATCGGTTTGACGGTATGATTGTTGACGACGCGGCACTCGATGCCGTCGCGGCCGAGCCGGTCGGCCGCAATCAGCGCATTGTAAACGAGAATTCCGCAGGCCACGATCGCAACGTCGCCGCCTTCGCGGAACGTCTGCGCCTTGCCGATTTCGAACGGCGTCTGGTCGGTGGTGACGACCGCCGATTTCTCGCGGCCGAAGCGTAGATAGACCGGCCCCCACATTTCCGAAAGCGCCAGCGCGGCCTTCTTGGTCTGCACCGAATCGCACGGCACGACGACGGTCATGTGCGGAATCACGCGCATAATCGCTATATCCTCGATCGCTTGGTGCGTCGCACCGTCGGGTCCCACCGATACTCCGGCGTGCGCTCCGGCGATCTTTACGTTGGTCTCGTTGAGCGCCATGATGGTGCGCACTTGTTCCCACGAGCGTCCGGGATTGAACATCGCGTAGCTGGCGATCCACGGAATCTTGCCGACTGCCGCCAGGCCGCCGGCCATCGCGACCAGCATCTGCTCGGAGACGCCGATCTCGATGTATTGCGACGGATGCGCCTTGCGAAAACCTTCGAAACGCGTCGACTCGGAAAGATCGGCGCAGATGCCCAGAACGTTGGGATTGCGCGCGCCCGCTTCGATCAGTCCCTCACCGAAACCGTTGCGGGTCGGAACCATTTTGAGATCGGCGGCGCGATAATCGGCTAAATGCATCCCTTCGGCAGCGCCGTCCAGCGCGGAAGCCCCACTAGGCATCGGCTACAATCCTTTCGCGTTGCTCGGCCAGCTCGCGCAGCGCTTCTTCGGCCTGCGCGGCATTGGGAGGCTTTCCGTGCCACGTGTAGTCGCCTTCCATGTAGGAAACGCCCTTACCGGGCACGGTATTGGCGATGATGACGTGCGGTTTGCCGCGCAAAGATTTCGCGCGCTCGGCGGTCGCGATAAACTCGGCGATGTCGTTACCGTCGCACTCGAAGACTTCCCAGTTGAAGGCGCGATATTTGTCGGCGAGCGGCTCGAGCGGCATCACGTCTTCGGTGCTGCCGTCGATCTGAATGAAGTTGCGATCGACGATCGCGGTCAGATTATCGAGATGAAACTTCGCGCCGGTCATTACCGCTTCCCAATGCAATCCGCACTGGTGCTCCGCGTCCGACGTGACGACCCAAACGTGAAAATCTTTGCGGTCCATCTTGGCTCCGAGCGCCATCCCGACGCCTTGGGCGAGGCCCTCGCCGAGCGGGCCCGACGTGGTTTCGACCGAGGGGAGACGCACGCGCTCCGGATGCCCTTGCAGTCGCGTACCGAACTTACGCAGCGTCAGCAGCTCCTCGACGGGAAAGTACCCGAAGTTTGCCATCGCCGAGTAGCGCACCGGCGCGATGTGCCCGCACGAGAGGAGCAGCCGATCGCGGTCTTCCCAGTCGGGACGCGCGGGATCGTGGCGCATGAGGTGGCCGTAGAGCGCGGCGAACACGTCGGACATATCCAAGGGGCCGGCAGAATGGCCCGACCCGGCCGCGAGCAGAGAACGAATTATCCCCTGACGCACGTCGTTGGCCTTGAGCTTGAGTTGGGTCAAGCCCTCGGAGCTGAGCGTTTGCATGGGAGCCGTAATACCAGCCGCGCCGGGCCGGAACCTACCCGATTTTCAGCGCCGGCGCGCCTGCGGCAGGTCGGAGCTTGGGACGGCTCGAATTCCAGGCGGTTAATCAAAAAGAAGAACAATTTTAAAAAATTAGGAGATATTGTGCCCGAATCCGTAACGTTAACGGTCGGCGGGCGCACGATGGTCATCGAGACCGGCGAACTAGCGAAGCAAGCTAACGGCTCCGCGTTGATTCGTTATGGCGACCAAAACGTCGTGCTCTGCGCCGTAACTGCCTCCGAGAAACCTCGCGAAGGCATCGACTTCTTCCCCCTCACCTGCGACTTCGAAGAAAAGATGTATGCAGCCGGAAAAATTCCCGGCGGCTTCATCAAGCGCGAAGGGCGTCCGTCCGAGCACGCGGTGATCAGCTCGCGCCAAATCGATCGTCCGATCCGGCCCCTCTTCCCCGACGGCTTTCGCAACGACGTGCAAATCGTTGCAACCGTGCTCTCGATCGATCCGGAACTCGACGCCGACGTGCTCGGCGTCTGCGCGGCCGGCGCCGCGTTAGCGCTAAGCGACATTCCGTTCGACAAAACGATTGCGGCGGTTCGCGTCGGACGCGACGAGGACGGCCGGTATATTTGCAATCCGTCACTGCCGCAATACGAAAACGGCATGGACATCGTCATCGCCGGCACCGCCGATGCGGTCATGATGGTCGAGGGCGGCGGCGACGAGATCTCCGAAGAGGATTTCTTGGGTGCCGCCGAGTTCGCGCACGGCGAGATCCGCAAGATCGTCGCCGCAATCGAGGAGCTCGCCAAAAAGGCCGGCAAGACCAAGCGCGAGTATCCGGTTTCGAGCGTCGATTCGGATTTGGATCGCTGGGTTCGCAAGACGTTCGCCAAGGACTTGGCCAAGGCGATGCGCGTCGTCGAGAAGCACGCGCGCGAAGAGGCCTTCGGAGCGATCGGCATCGACGAAGCGCTCAAGCGCTGCGGCAAGAAAGACGAAGCGGTCAAGGTGCTCCTCGAAGCGCCGGCCACGGCCAAGGAGTTTTACAAAATCGTCAAGGCGATGCAGGAAGAAGAGCTGCGCACCATGGTCGTGGACGAAAAAGTCCGCCCCGACGGCCGTAAGCCCAACGAAGTTCGTCCGATCTGGTGCAAGGTGCATTACGTGCCGCGCGTTCACGGCTCGGGAGTGTTCACGCGCGGGCAGACGCAGGTCTTCACCGCCGCAACGCTTGGCTCGACTAGCGACGCGCAGCGGCTCGACGGCATCGTCGCCCTCGAAAACAAGCGCTACATGCATTTCTACAACTTCCCACCCTACTCGGTCGGAGAGACGCGCCCGATGCGCGGACCGGGGCGCCGCGAGATCGGTCACGGCTATCTCGCCGAACGCGCGCTGCTTCCGGTCTTACCGCCGAAGGAAGAGTTTCCGTACACGCTCCGCCTCATGAGCGAGGTGCTGGAATCGAACGGCTCCTCATCGATGGCCTCGGTCTGCGGATCGTCGCTCGCGCTGATGGATGCCGGCGTGCCGATTCGCGAGCACGTTGCCGGCGTCGCCATGGGATTGATTCTCAAAGGCGATAAGTACACGGTGCTCACCGACATTCAGGGACTCGAAGATGCACTCGGCGAGATGGACTTCAAGGTTGCGGGCACCAAGAAAGGCATCACCGCGATTCAGATGGACATCAAGGTGCAAGGCATCACGATCGACATCATGCGCGAGGCGATGGAGCAGGCACGCAAATCGCGTTACGCGATCATCGACAAGCTGAGCGAAGCGATCTCCGAGCCGCGCGAGCAACTCTCTGACTTTGCGCCGCGCATGATCGTGATCAAGATCGACCCGGCCAAGATCAAGGACGTCATCGGCCCCGGCGGCAAGGTGATCAACAAGATCATCGCCGATACGGGCGTCGAGAAGATCGACATCGAGGACGACGGCAGCGTCTTCATCACCTCGCTCGACGGCGCGTCGGGCGACAAGGCCAAGCAGATCGTCGAAAACCTCACCAAGGAAATCGTCGTCGGCGAGAGCTACCTCGGAACGGTCACGCGCATCATCGCGATCGGCGCGTTCGTCCAGATCCTTCCCGGCAAAGAAGGGCTGGTGCACATCAGTCAGCTCGCTCCGACGCGCGTCGACAAAGTCGAGGACGTCGTCAAAGTCGGCGACGAAATAATGGTCAAGGTCGTCGAGATCGACGGACAAGGCCGCGTCAATCTGTCGCGAAAGGCGCTCTTGGGCGGCGTCTCCGGTAACGGAGAGCAGGGTAATCGCGGCCCGCGTCCGCCGCGTGACGGCGCGCCTAGCGCGGGAGTACCGAGCGCCGGTCTACCGAGCGCGGGAGCGCCGGGCGCACCGCCGATGCGTCGCCGGCGCCGGCCGCAAGGACGCCGCGACGACGACTAAAGCGCGCTAGCGAAAACTAGTTGCCCGAGTACCGCACGCCCACGTCGACGAACGTTCGGTGCATGCGGTCCTCGGCGCCGGCGTACCAGCGCAGACGGTCGGCGATCGGTCCAGAGATCGCGCCGTCGAAATGGTAAAACGGCGCGGCGTCGAGCAAGTCGCGGCGATAAATCGCGTCGACGCGCAGAGCGCTGGACGCATCGTAGGTTAGCCACAAGGCGTCGACCGTAGGGGCGGCGCCTTCGTATGGGACGCCGTAGCCATAGGCAGGCACCGTATCGGTAACGTGCATCGTCCACGCGCGTAAGGCGATGTCGGGAGAAACCTGCCACGCGGCGGAAAAGCCGACCGAGCTCACCGTTCCCGAGGACGCGCCGCGCACCGTCTGCCGTGCGGCTTCGAAGGCGACGCGAAGACGCGAGTCGTCGGTATACGAGAGCGATCCGCCGACGAGCGCGTTGCGCTGATATTGCAACGGCATGGGCTCGGCCTCCGAGTACTGATACTGCTGGAAGTAGGTCGGCAAAGTAAACGATCCTGCGTCCTCGAGATTGAGGCTCCACTTGCCGTTCGGAAAGAGCGTCACTTGAATTGACGGCTCGGTCAGCGTTACCTTTGCCGGCTGCGAAACGCCGTACGTTCCTCCGGAATAGTCGATCCAATAGGTGCCCAAGCCGGCCAGCACGAGATAATCGGTCCCTCGCGCCGATACGCCGGCGTCGGCGCGCGTCAGCGCCGTCATCGCGCCGACGCGTGGGAGATCGAAGGGCAAGGCCTGCGCATCGTAGAGTCCGGTCGACGAGCGGGTCGCGAGATCGGCAAACCCCGACACCGCACCCGTCGTGTGCACGCCGGCGCTCAAACCCGTGTCCGACCACGCTTCGGAGATCGGCCACGCACCGTAGCCGGTAGCGAGCCGATTGGCATACGTGCCGCGATCGGCCAGCGCCGAGACCGAGAGATTGAGCAGCGACGGATCGGTGAACGTCGCGTTGCCGAACGAGAAGCTTCCGGCAAAAGCCGTCGCCGGCGATTCGTAGACGCGGCCCTGTTCGGTACCGCCGCTGACGGAGATCGTCTTGCCGTCGCCCAGCGAAACGTTACCCGAAAGATCGGTACGCTGACGCGACTCTTCGCTATTGCTGTAGGTTCCCGCGGCAATTGCCGCTTCTTGCGACCCCACTTGGGCACGCGCTATTACGTCGCTTCCAAGCAGTGCGACCTCTTCGTTCGAGCCGCTCGCGAATGGATCGAGATTCACGATGCCGCCGGCGGCTCGATCGCCGTAGAGAAAAGCGTTGGCCGCGCTTAACACGACGACGCCTTGTTCGTAGGTCGCGGGCACGAGCGTGTAGGGCGAGGTGCCGGAAACGATGTCGTAGTTCGGGACGCCGTTATCGACGAGCAGGCCGCCGCCCGAAGAAAGGCCGCGGTCGCTCAGGCGCGATCCGACGTACGGCAGGCTGCTCTGCGCCAGCAGCGTGAACGGCCGCAGCGCGATCGACGACTCGACGTGCGCGTAGGGCAGATTCTCGAGATCCCCGCGCGTGGGCGTCGTTTGCGCCAGAGCGTCGTAGCGCCAGACGATCGCCACGACCGGCTGCCCGGTTTGGACTCTGAGGGAAGCGGGACGGCAGAAACGGCAGGTAATGGAGATGCTCTCGACCTCGGCGCGCATCACGAACGTGCCCGCGGCATCGGTGACGGCGGCGACCTCGGCCCCGCTCGGCGTCGTAGCGGCCGCGATCGCCCCTTCCACCGGGGCTCCGTGCTGATCGCGCACGGAACCGGCGACCAGCGCGACCTGTCCGTGGGCCGGCAGCGCCACGAGCATAAAGACGAGCAGCGCCGTCGCGCAATAGAGCCTGCGGTTCACGGATTCTTTAGACTTTCAGCTATGATGAGAGGAGTGTCAACCCTCGTCCCCCGCCTGCTTGCCGTCGCTTTCCTCGCCGTTATCATGCTTTGCGGGCGGTTCGCCATTGCGGGCGCTGCCTCGCTGGAAGATATGCTCGCCGGAGCGCTGATCCCATCGGCCAGCGCACCCTTGCTCGGTCCGATTACGTCGGCCGGCCGGCTCGGATGGCAGTGCAAGCCGGAGCGGGCCGCTTCCTCCCCGGGTTGGCGTGAAGCCGAGCTTCCGACCGATCCGTCCAGTCCGTGAAGCGATGCGCGCTCTGCTCGTCGCCGCTCTTATCGGATTTGCAACGATGACCTCGGCCGTAGCGCAAACCTATCCGCCGGCGACCCCCGTCCCGCGCACGACCTCCGTGCCGGTCCTGCGCGGCATGGCCGTGCAACGCGAAATTGAGGAGCGCTTCACCATTGGGCTCGACGCGCTGGCGCGGGCCGATTGGAAAGGCGCGGCGAGCGAGTTCGAACGCATCGTCGCGCTCGATCCGCCCGAACCCAAGGGGTCGACGGCCCGTTACGATCTATCGATAGCATATGCGAATTTGCGCCGTTATGACGACGCTGCGCGGCAGTTGCGCGCGGCGCTCGCGCTCGATCCGCAGTTCCTTGCCGCGATGGCTAATTTGATCGCGGTGGATTCGGCGCGAGGCGACTTGCGCGAAGCGCGGAAAATTGCCGACCGTTACGTTGCGCTCGACCCGGCTTCGGCGAGAGCGCTCTACTCGCGCGGCCTCCTCGCGCTGCAATCCGGCGACGCAGTGACGGCGCGCGACGACTTCGGGAAGCTTCTGCACCTCAATCCGTCGTACGCGGTGGCGCACTACGACCTCGCGCTGGCCGAAGAACGGCTAGGGCGCTTCGACGCGGCGGAACGCGAGCTGCGCAGCGCGCTCGCGCTCGCTCCCTCGTACGCGCGCGCCCGCTTTGCTCTCGGCGTCGTGCTCTTGCGGGAGGGGGAGCATACGGCCGCACGCAATGCCTTTGCCCAAGCGACCGTTGACGCTGCCGGCGATCCGGCGCTCGCGACCATCGCAGCTGCGATGCGCGACTCGATCAAGACCCCGTAGTTTTTTTAGACTTTCTTCATATCGGCTCGTTACGCTCAACAACCTAGCAAGCTTCTCTTGGAGGGTTCATGTCTACAAAACTGGCAGCACTTTCGGTTGCGCTCGCCTCAGTCGCGCTCGCGGCATGCGCCGGCCGATACGGCGGAGGGAGCACCAACGGCACGACCTACGTCCTTCCTTCAATGAAGGATCTGCGAATCACGGCAACCGTACCGCGCGATGCACGGCCGGATGCGAAGACCGGCACGGTTAGCGAAGAACTCCCGTCCGAAGGACTCGGAAAAATCGACGACTCGTTCTGGCAGGCGACGCTCGGCGGATACACGCAGCAGCAGTTTTCGCAAGCGCTCGGATTCCCGCCGAAGACCAAGATCACGATCAAGAACATCTCCGGCAGCATCCATCACACGTTCAACGTCGTGAAGAAGATCAAAGGACCGCCGGCGCAGTTCCCGGCGAGCCCGAGCCTTCCGACCACGCCTAGCGGCGGACCGCTCAAGGTCGGCTATGCAAGCGGATCTATCAACCCCGGTTCGTCGGTTAGCGTCGTCGCCAAGAAGGCCGGCATCTATTTGTTCGGCTGCGCGTTCCACTATCACTCGGGAATGCAGGACGTCATCGTGATCAAGCCGGGCGCCACGCCCGGTCCGCAAGCAACTGCACCAGCCCTATGAACCTAAGGAGCCCGGCGCTTTACGCGCCCGTAGTTGCCGCTTGTGCGCTCGCAGCGTGCACCAACGGCGGCGGTTTGGGTAGTACCGGCGGCGGTGGCGGTGGGCCAACTCCCACGCCTTCGCCGCTGCCTCCCACCTCGATCGGGGTCGGCATTCCGACCGGTAAAATCGGTGTCGAGAACGATCCGGCGTGGGGAACCGTCAGCGGCTACACGCAGAATCAAACGTCGCAAGTACTCGCGTTTGCGCCGGGCTCCAAGATCACGATCAAGAATCTCTCTTCTTCCGATCCTCACACGCTCAACGTTATCGAGCAGAGCAGCGGGCCGCCGGCCGTGTGGCCGCGCAGCCCCAGCCTCTCGTTCTATCCCAGCGGAAACGGCGTGTTGGGTAACGGCTATGCAAGCGGAACGCTCAATCCCGGCGCCTCGGTTACGGTGAAGCTGAACGACCCCGGAATATATTTGCTCGGATGCGCGTTTCACTACGCGGAGCTGGCAATGCGCGACGTCATCCAAGTCAGCGCCAGCGCTACCCCGGGACCAACGGCATCGCCGGGGCCGGGCGGCTACGCGGTGCCGCGGCACACTCCGCTCGCGGCACGGCACGAGACAAGCGACGACGCCTCCCAGCCGCACCTTATCGATCAGACGGGACGCCGCTTTACGCTCCAATCGCTGGGCGGGAAAGCGCTGGCGATAACGTTCGTCGCCGCTCATTGCGACGACGCCTGCCCGTTGATCAACGCGCAGTTTTCGGCCGCGGCGCGTGCCGTCGCCAAAGCACGCATTCCGGCGCAGCTCGTGACCATCACGCTCGACCCCGATCACGACTCTCCCGCGACGATGCGCAAGCTGGCTAAGCGCTTCGAAGCCGATCCGCGCTACTGGCTCGTTGCCGGTGGAAAGCCCGGCGACGTTCGCGCAATCATGCACGCTTTCGGCGTCATCTCGGTGGAAGGCGAACGCGGCTACCGCGACCGTCATACCACGTTCGTTTACATCTTCAACGCGGCGGGGCACATGACGCAGACGATGTTGGCCTCGTCGGCGCTCGACGACGACCTCCTCGACGCGCTGCGCGATCACCGAGTGGCGGCGAGTAAATGACGCGACGGCTTTGGGTCGCCGTCGCGCTGCTGCTCGCCGGCTGCACCAACGGCGGCATTGCCACGCCTTCCGGCGGAAGCGGCGGAGTTACCATCAACATCAGTCTCACAAACTACCAGCCGGCCAAGACGCCGTACGGTCAGAGCGGCGGATACTCGCCGGCCGTCACTACCGTTGCCGTCGGAACGCAGATTCACTTTGTCAACAACGACAGCTTCGCGCACACGGCAACCTTGATTCCGAACGCGTCGTCCTTCCCGAGCGGGTCGCCCTTTGGATTGAGCGCTTTGCAGCAGCACGGAACGACGCTCTCGGGCGGATTCACCAGCGGCGCGCTTCAGCCCAACGGCTCGTCGCAAACGATCACCGCCGATCGCGCCGGAACCTACCTATTCGGCTGTTTCTTCCACTACGGCGCCCCGATGCGAGCGGCCATTGTCGCGCAGTAAATACGCACTGATAGCGGGCGCGATTCTCTATTTCGCGTCCGCCGCAGCCCCGGCACGAGCCATTCCGATTTTCGCCCAGCGCTACCATCTGAAGTGCGGGCAGTGCCACAGCGTGCTGCCGGAGCTCAACGCGTTCGGGAACTATTTCCGTAACCACGGCTATCGTCTACCGCTGCCCGAGCACGGCACGACCATTTTCGCCATTCGCTATCAAATGGAATACGACAAGGAGCCGTCCGAAGGCGCGCGACGCTGGACGCCGGGCGGCGTCTTGCTCGGAAGCGGTAACATCGGGCCAATCACGGCGTTCCTTCACTACAACTTCGGTGCGGGCGGGGGGCCGGCGGCGACGTATCTGCTGTTCGGCGCGGGCTACAACCAACACACTCAAACGCTCTATCGCGGCGGACTCTTCGAGTTGCCGCTGGCGCAGTCGCCCGGACAGCGCCTCGACGACCTGCAGCAGTACGGCTACTACGGCGCGCACGTCGGCTTGAACAATCTTCCGCTCTCGTCGCCGCGCTGGGGCGCTATGATGGAGCGCACGTTCGGAAACCTGCGCGTCGACGGGACGATCGCGGTGAGCTCCTATCAAGGTGCCGCATACGGCGGCAAGCCGGTGGCGACGGGCGAGAACACCTGGCTCTCCACGCCCGAGTTCGGCTTATGGCTGCGACAGACGCTGGTGCAGACCAATCACGCCGAGGCCGACGTCGGCGGAACGGCGCTGGGCGGTACGCTCGGCATCGCGCCGACCGGACGACTTCCCTTCGCCGATCTCTACCAACGGTACGGATTGCTCGGCCACGCGACCTATGGCGATCTCGATCTCCAGGCCGAACAATGGTACGGCGACGACCACGACGCCGACGGATTCTTGACCAACCAGCATTCGTACGGCGGTTACGTGCGGCTCAAGTACTATCCAATACCGCACGCGTACTTCGGCCTGCGCTACGACGCCTACGCCAATCCTTTTATCACTCGGGACTTCGTCTACTACGGAGCCGTGCAGATCGCGCCGTTTAGAATCCTGGCGCAAGAGGTGCAGCCGCCCGGGCAGCATCCGTTCTTTAGCGGCGCGATAACGGTAGCTTTCCCGGGACCGTTGAAGTACTAAAACGCCGTGCGAGTACTGGTCGTAGAAGACAATGCCGCGGTTGCGGAGTCGATCCGGACGATGCTGGAGGCGCGCCAGTTCGCCGCGAGCGTGGTGCCCGACGGGCCCACCGGGCTCGAGCACCTGTTGGAACGGTCCTACGATGCCGCTATCGTCGACGTCGGCCTTCCGGGAATCGACGGCTTTGAGGTAGCCCGCGGCGCGCGCGCCGAGGGCGTTCAGACGCCGATTCTCATGCTCACCGCACGCGATGCGGTGGAGGACCGCGTCGCGGGGCTTAATTGCGGGGCCGACGACTATCTCGTCAAACCGTTCGTCGAAGAGGAGCTGCTCGCGCGCATCGCCGCAATTCTGCGCCGCGGCGACCGGCCGATGCTCGGCGTCGTCGAAGCCGGAGCGCTGCGGGTCGATCTGGGGGCGCGCGTCGTTACCTACGACGGCAAGCCGGTTTCGCTCGGTACGACGGAGTTTCGGCTGTTGGAGTTCTTGGCGCGCAACGCCGGAATCGCGCTGTCGCGGGCCCAGATCGTCGAACGCATTTGGGATTACGACTTCGACGGCTCGAGCAACATCGTCGACGTCTACGTAAGCCAGCTTCGGCGCAAGCTCAAAAGCCTCGGAGCGGCTTCCATTATCGAAACCGTATGGGGTATCGGCTACCGGCTGCGAAGTCGTTGATCGTTCGCGCGACCGCGCTCTATCTCGTCGTCTTCATTGCGGTCCTCGCCGCCCTTAGCGCGGGGGCCTACGCCTTTATGGCGCGCGAATATGCGTCGCTGCTCGCTCCCGCGCTCGGCACGCCCGAAGGCGCGGCCGCGCTGGCAACGGCGATGCGCCGCGTTCTGCTGACGCTGGCCGCCATCGACGCGCCCCTGGTTGCCGTCGTCGCGGTCGCGTCGTACGCTCTGGCTCGTGCGACCATCGCGCCGCTCGAAGCCGCCCGCGCACGCGAGCGCCGCTTTGCCGCCGATGCCGCGCACCAGCTTCGCTCGCCGCTGGCGGCAATCGCCGCGATCGCGCAGGCGGCGCGACCCAACGCGTCAGGACAGAGCCGCGACGCGTTCGAGTCGATCGTCGACAACGCGCTGGAGGCCTCGAACGTCGTCACCGATCTGCTGACGCTGGCACGCGACCCGGCGCGGCTCGCCCTGCATACGGAACCCGTCGATCTGGGTGCGATTGTGGCGCGCTCCTCTCGCGACGCGCATGCGATCGCAACGTCGCGCGGCGTTACGCTCGAAGCCTCGCCGGGCAGCGCAATCGTCGATGGCGACGAGCGCCGCTTGGGGGAGTTGGCGCGCAACCTGCTCGACAACGCACTGCGTCACGCCCGGCATCGCGTCGGCATCGCTTCGCGGCGCAATGGCCGTTACTGCGAAATCGTCGTCGAAGACGACGGTGAAGGCATCCCGCCCGAAGAACGCGAGCGCGTCTTCGAGCGATTTTATCGCGGCAGCGACGATGGCGCCGGAACCGGACTGGGTTTGGCAATCGTGCGCTGGATCGCGCTCGCCCACGACGGTACCGTGACGGTCGGTGCCGCGGCTGCCGGCGGCGCGCGTTTTGTGGCCGCGATCCCGGCGCACGCGCAACGCTCCGCCGACGAGGTTCCGTAGGCGTTAGGCGCCGCAGCGCGTAACTGACGAGGCCATGCCTTTTGCCTCCCTGGGGGAGTTCGTCGAGGCGTTACGCAAGGCCGGCGAGCTCCACGAGGTCGACGCCTGCGTCGATCCGCGTCTCGAGATCAGTGCGATTACCGACCGCGTCGTAAAGGCGGGTGGACCGGCGCTGCTCTTTACCGACGTCCAGGGCTCGCGTTTCCCGGTCTTGACCAATCAGTTCGGCACGCAGCGACGCATGGCCATGGCGCTGGGGGCGCGCAGCCTCAACGACGTCGCCGGTCGCGTGCGCGATCTCATCGACCTGGCCCCACCGTCGGGCTCGTTTCTAGAAAAGCTTCGCGGCGGTTTGCGCTTCGCCGCGCTGAATAATGCGATTCCGCGCACCGTTCGCAGCGGAAGCTCCCAGGACGTAATCGAGGACGACCCCGACGTTACGCGGCTGCCGGTGCTGACGACCTGGCCGGGCGACGCCGGTCCGTTCATCACGCTGCCCCTGGTCATCACCAAAGATCCACGGTCCAATCGCTACAACGTCGGCATGTATCGCATGCAAGTCTTGGGCCCGCGTGAAACCGCAATGCATTGGCAGCGGCACAAGCACGGCCGCGCGCACGCGAGCGCCTGGGGACGCCGCGTTCCCGTCGCCGTCGCGATCGGAACCGATCCGGCGCTCACCTACGCCGCGACCGCGCCGCTTCCGCCGGTCGTCGACGAGTTCGCCTTTGCCGGACTGCTGCGCGGCAAGCCGGTCGAATTGATGCGCGCCAAAACGCTCGACCTCATGGTCCCCGCCGGCGCCGAATTCGTGCTCGAAGGTTACGTCGACAACGAAGATCTCCGTCTTGAAGGCCCGTTCGGCGATCACACCGGCGTCTACACGCCGGCCGAGCGATTTCCGACGTTTCACATCGAGTGCATCACGCACCGGCGCGAGCCGATTTATCCCGCGACGGTCGTCGGCAAGCCGCCGATGGAAGACGCGTGGCTGGGGAAGGCCACCGAGCGCATCTTCTTGCCGCTGCTTCAGGCGCTGCTGCCGGAAGTCGTCGATATGAATCTTCCGGTCGAGGGCGGCTTCCATAACCTGGCCATCGTTTCGATTCGCAAGTCGTATCCCGGCCAGGCCAAGAAAGTCATGAACGCCTTGTGGGGACTCGGGCACATGATGATGCTCACGCGAGTTCTCATCGTCGTTGACGCCGACGTCGACGTGCAGGACACGCGCGCCGTCGCGTGGTTCGTCCTCAACAATCTCGCGCCGGAGCGCGACGTCGTTACGATGCCCGGTCCGGTCGACGACCTCGATCACGGTTCGTACAGCATCGCCTACGGCACCAAGCTGGGTATCGACGCAACGCGCAAAGATGCTTCGGAGGGATACACGCGGGAGTGGCCCTCGGAGCTGGTGATGGACGGCGCGACCAGGCAACGCGTGAACGAGCGCTGGAAGTCGTACGGCCTGGACAAAATCGCGCGCGCGCTTTCGCCCGACGAGTGGTCGGGCCAAGGGCAACGCGCCTACGAGTCTTTGCTGCGCACGCCGCCCGAATAGCGCGGCAATGAAACGGCTAGCGCTTTTTTTGCGCGAGATCCGCATCGAGCATACGCTCTTTGCGTTGCCGTTCGCATACGTCGGCGCGATCCTGGCGGCGCGCGGCATACCGCAGCCCGCAGCCATCGGATGGATTACGCTCGCAGTCTTGGGGGCTCGAACCGCGGCGATGGCGGCGAACCGCTATCTCGACCGCGAGATCGACGCGCGCAATCCGCGCACGGCGCGGCGCGCGCTTGCCAGCGGCACGCTTGCGCCTTCGGCGATGTTGTGGGCCGCCGCCGCCGGAATCGCCGTGCTCTTCTGGGCGGCGTGGATGCTCAACCCGCTCTGCGTCAAGCTCATGCCGATTGCGTTGCTGCTCTTGCTGACCTATCCGCTATGCAAACGCTTCACGTGGACCGGACACTTCGTGCTGGGCGCCGTCGACGGGCTCGCTCCGCTGGGCGCATACATCGGCGTCGCCGGCAAAGTCAGCCTCGCGGCCCTGCTGCTCTTTGCCGCGGTGGCTATTTGGGTCGCCGGCTTCGACATCATCTATGCCCTCATGGACGTCGGCATCGATCGCGATCAAGGAATCGGATCGCTGCCGTCCCGCTTCGGCGAAGCCAGCGGGCGCGTGCTGCCGGTCGTCCTCCACGCCGTGGTGCTGGTGCTCTTGGCCGGCGCCGGCATTCTTGCGGCGGCCGGCCCGATCTACTTTCTCGGCGTGCTCTCAGTCGCCGCGCTCATCATCTACGAAGAGCATCTCTTGCGCAGCGACGTCAATCTCTTCGTGATCAACGAACGGGTCTTTATCTCGAACATGACGTTTTCGGTGGTTTTCTTGATCGCGACGATCGGCGGGTATCTGTGAAGCGCGCCCGCTTTATTGCCGCAGCCTCCGCGGCCGCCGCCGGGGGCATCGTCGTGCCGGCGCGCGCGCAGATTATCCAGCAGCCCGGCTTTCCCAACCAGCAGTTCTTGCCCCAGCTCACCATCGCGGTCAACGTGACCCTTTCGGGCGATTTGGAGAAGTACGGGCGCGAAGTCGTCAAAGGCGTGCAGGCTGCCGTCGACGAGCAGAACCGGTTCACGCCGTCGGTCTCCCACGTTTGGGGATACCGCGCGCTCGACGATCGCAACGATCCGGGACTCGCCGCTTCCAACGCCAACGTCGCCGCGGCCGACTCGACCGTCATCGGCATAGTCGGCAATCTCACCGGCCCGATGACGGTCGCCGCGCTATCGCGTTACGCCAACACCGGTTTTGCCGTGATCACTCCGACCGTGACGGCCGACGCCGTCACCAAGCGCGGCTATCACAACGTTTATCGGCTTCCGGCAAAGGACAGCACGTCGGGACGGCTCTTTGCCGGCGTTGGGCTGGAGGGGCACAAGGGCGTCTTCGCGTTGGCCGTCGCCTTCGACGGCGACTACGGCTACGACGTCGCCAGCGGCTTCGTGCAGCAGGCGCGCAACGACCGCCACCCATCCGACATCCTGCTCTTTCCGCAGAGCGGAATCGACCCGGCGGCGGCCGCGCACACGATTCTCGACCGCAATCCCGGTTACGTTTTTCTCAGCGGAAAGACGTCGCAGCTTGGGCCGGTCGCGCAAGCCTTGCGTCTAGCCGGATATCGTGGGGATTTCGGCGCGGCCGACGGCTTTTACAACAGCGAGACGATCGCCGATTACGGCAAGGTTCTTTCCGGGATGCTGGTCGCGACGCCGATGCCGCCGCTCGACCGCATTCCCAGCGCAGTCGGACTCATTACGGATTTCGAACGCGAGGTCACGCAGGTCACGATCTTTTCTGCCTATGCCTACGCTGCGGCCCAGGTCATCATCAACGCCTCGCAACGCGCGAACGCGACCACGCGGACGACCCTGCTGCACACGCTGCAGCAGGGCGGGACGTTCACCACGCTGGTCGGCCAGTTCTCTTTCAACGTCAGCGGCGATCCGCTGATTCCGAACATCTTTCTGTATAGCGTCGACAGCAGCGGTTTCAAGTACGAGCGTCCGGCGATTCGCACCGGCTTCGTACTCTAACCGGCAGCTCAGCGTACGTACTCGTCTTCGTGAACGACGCGCAGCCGGTGTGGCGGACGCGCCTTTTGCTTGGGCACGTCCTCGGTGTCCTCGATTGCCACGGCCAGCCGGAAACGCCAGCTCCCCAAAGAGATGGTGAAACTAGTTCCGAGGATTTCCACGATCAAGCCTCCACCCGCCGCCACTGCCAGATCGCAGCCGCGGCGTAAACGACGAAGAAGAGTACGACGACCGCAAGCCGCGGTCCAAACGTCGCGGTGCCCGGCGCGTCCGTTACACCAACGGAGTCGGGCATCGTCAGGGAAACGTAACTGAGCGGATTGATCCGCGAAATCACCCAGGCGACGTCGTGGATAAAGAGCGCCACGACGTTGTTAGGATGAATAAAGGTTAGCCCGCCGATAAGAAGCGACACGGGCCAGGCAAAGCCGAGAACGGCTCCGTAAGAGCGGCTCATCCACGTCGTCGCCGCGCACAGCAGCGCGTACCAGGCCAACGGAGCGGCAACGCCCATGGCAATCGCTTCCGCGTTGATGCCGCTGAAGTCGAGCCGGGCCGACTCAAAGAGCAACTGGCAAAGATAGAACGCCACGATCGTGAGCACGGAAGCGCCGATAATCCCCGCCACGTCGGCAACGATCGTCCCGAAGGCGTAGAGTTCGCGTGAAACCGGCTTCATCAACGCGATCTCCAAGTGGCCGTCGACTTCGCGCGCGAAAGGAGCGGCCAGAATGGTCGCGACGATCAGGGCGATGACGTCGGCTAGCGCCATGTAGTAAAGCATCGGTACCGCACCATTGGTGTCGATGACCGTCGTCTCCATAGTGCCGTTGTGGGTCTCGTAGACGTGCATGCTTCCGACGCTGACGCGAGTCTTCTCTTTCATCGAGTGCTTGCTCGGCTGGGTAACGACGATGTGCTTGCCGGTATATCCGTGGTCGTCGATGACCGCTCGCGTTTGCTCGGCGGGATCGTCGATGACGGTACGCTTCGTTCCATCGGGCAGCGTCGACTGGCTGACCTTGACGCCCGGGTGAGATTCGAAGTGACCTATCCAAGCGTCGGGCGACATGTAGCGCGAAACGGAGACTCGTAGGACTACCGCCAGTACGACGAGGACGGCCAAGACGATGACGACGCAGCGTAACAGATTGCGAACGCGAAGCCATTCGACGTAGTTCATGACGCGCTTTCCTTTACGACGATGTCGGCGGTCGCCGTCGCCGGCGCCACCGCGTAGAGAAAGATATCTTCAAGATTGAGATCGACCACTCGGACGCCCATCGCACCGGCGCGCGTAAGGCGCGCGGCAATATCGTCGGCGTGACTCGTGACCAGCAACCTCACGATTCGCTCGGTGCGGTCGACGCGAGCGACGCTCGGATCGTTGGCGATGCCGTCGAGCGTGTAGTTGACGTCGGGGAAGATGCCTTCGACGATCTTACGGTCGGCCTTGAGGTCGTCGATGGTACCTTCGAGCACCAGGCGCCCACGGTCGATAACCGCGATTTGCTCGGCGGCGCGTTCGACCTGCCCGATTTGATGCGATGAGAAGACGACCGTGTTACCCATGGCGGCCTCGTTAATTATCAGGCTTAAGACTACGCGCTGATTAACCGGGTCTAAACCTGCCGTCGGCTCGTCGAGAACCAACAGCTCGGCTTTGCGCGCGAAGGCGATCGCAGCCATCACCGCGGTGCGCATGCCCTTTGAGAGGGCGCGCGCGCGGCGGCGCAGATCGATATTAAACTGAGCGAGTAAATCGTGAGCGCGCTTCACGTCGAAGTTTGCATACGCGCGGCGGTACATCTCGACGTGCTCGGCGACCGTCATCCAGTCGTAGAGGACGCTGCGCTCGGGAACGTAGGCGATTTTTTCGTACATCGCCGGCACCAGCGGCCGGCCGTCATACAGAACCGTACCGCCGGTCGCCCGGGCTAGGCCGAGCATGCATTTGAACGTGGTCGTCTTTCCTGCGCCGTTGGGGCCGAGCAGACCGAAAACGCTCCCGCCGGGGATCTCCAGCGAAAGGCCGTCGACGGCCGCGACCTCGCGATAGCGTTTGCGCAGGTTGGAAATCGAAATCGTCATCATTTACTCAAGCTCTCCAAACCATCGTGCCAGTGCCGCCTCGAAAATCTCCGTAATCTCATCCCGTCGCAGTCCAACCGACTTGGCCTCGCGTAATGCGACGTCGAAGGCGTCGGCGCCGATATCGGCGGCTACTTTGGGCGAATCGGTGAGGCCGTTTGAGCGGACGAACGAGCCCCTCCCGGGGGAGGTCTCGATCACGTCCTCGCGCTCGAGCTCGCGATAAGCCCTTGCTACGGTGTTCGGATTGACGGTGAGGTCGATCGCGAGCTGCTTGACTGTGGGAAGCTGCTCGCCCGCCTGCAAGACCCCGAGGGCTACCGAGCGCTTTACTTGCTCGATGATTTGCAGGTAGATCGGCACGCCGCTGCGCGGATCGACCGTGAGAACGGCCGGCATGACGACAGCCTTAGAACTTCGGGCCCCAGCCGGGAAACAGCCCGGCCGGAAGGCGGTCGGGTAAGCGAACGGGCGTGCGGGCCTCGCGGGCGATTTCGGAACCGGATACGGTCGTGATGGTCATTGGGACTTCTCCTTTGGATTCGTACTGGTAAACTATTTTACTAGTACACTAGTACAATAGCTCCCTAGTACGGCGCTGTCAAGGGCGTCCCTAAAATTCTTTCCCCTAGCCCGCCTTCTGCGCCAGCGTACCGGCCAGCTCGCGCCGCAGTCCCGCGAAGCGCGGGTCGTTGGCGATCTGCGCCTCGAGGTACTCGCCGTGCATGCGGCGCAGCCAGCCGAGCGCGGCGCGGTGCCGCCCCACGGCCTCTAGGGCGGCCGCGAGATCCTGGGGCGCTACGTCGGTAGAATGGTCGGCAGCCATCTGAAGCTGCGACCTTCGCCAGGGCCATCTGATGGGTGCGAGCGGAGATTGGGGCCAGCAGCGCGGCGGCTTGGGGCCGGCACATGCTGCAGACCTCGGCGAGCTTATGAAAGGCGCCCGCAGCCGCCTTTTGATTGCCCAAGGCTTCGTAGGCAAGGCCAAGCGTCTCGTAGGCGTCCTGGCGCTGCGGTGAGAGATCGAGGGTCTCGCGCGAGTAGGCAACCGCGTCGGCATAACGTCCCTGGAGGTACGCCGTGGTTCCCAGCCAGGCGGTGGTCGCAACCGAGAGGGGATCGAGCTCCGCGGCTTTGGCAAGCTCGGCGGAAGCCTCGTGGACGCGATTGAGCTCCAGCAGCGCGATGCCGTACCATTCGTGGGCCGGCCCGCTCGAGGGATCGAGCGCGATCGCGCGGCGTAGATCGCTCAGCGCTTCCCCCGGACGCGCCGGGACGCCGTACCATTTCTTTGACGCAATCATCCCGAGCACGGCGTAAGCCTCGCCGCAATTGGGATCGATGGCCAGCGCTTCGCGGGCGTAGGCCCGGGCGCGCGCGATGTACACTTTGATGGGCGACGGACCGTAGTTATAGTCCGCGACGATGGCGTTGGCCGAAGCGAGCGCGGCGTAACCGCGCGGGTCGCGAGGATCGATCGCTACGACGCGTTCGAAGTAGGCGACGCTTTTGTTGACGGCGTCGCGGGTCCGAAGATTCCAATAGTAACGGCCGATCTCGTAGAGCCGCGCGCCTTCCATCGAAAGCGTCGGCGGTCGCGAGTTACCTCGCGAGAGCGCCATCGTCAGCGCTAAGACGCCGATGACGGCAACGACGATGGCTGCGGCGAACGCGGCGAAGCGCGGCCGCTTCGCGGGCGCCGGCGCGGGCACGGGTTCGGAACGCGCGACGTCGTCACGGCGGGAGACGGGCGCAACGAAACGGTATCCGCGGCGCGGAATGGTTTCGATCGCTTCGACGTTCCAGCGGTCGCGCAGAATCTTGCGCAAGACGTAGACGTTCTGCGCGAGATTCGCCTCGTCGACGTAACCCTCTGGCCAGATCCGTTCGATCAACGCGGCTTTCGCAAATACGTCGCCCGGATGTTCGATCAGGGCGAGCAGCGTTTCTACGACCTTCGGTCCGACTGCGATCGGCACGCCTCGCTGCGACAAGAGCAGACGCTCGGCATCGAGGTGGAAAGGGCCAAATTCATACAGGCTCATTGTGGCGCTCCTGGACTCCTTAGGGAAAGGTTTACGGGACGAAGATGCGCAGGGCCTGGGGAAGGAGCTCGAAACGGGCTGGAGTCATCCCCGCCGGCTCGCCATCGGCGGTAATTCGGTGCGGGCGATGGGTCGAGACTTCGAAGTACGCGGAGCGGTACGTTCGCAACCCGGCCGCGGGCCTGCCGCGGCCGGCCACGATCGCCATCACAACCGCCAGAGCCTGACCGAGAGTTTCGATGTCAACGGCGTAGAGGTCGAGCCGGCCATCGTCGATGGCCGCGGTCTCGACCGAGATCACGCCCCCGAAGCGGTGGCTGTTGGCCACGGTAAGCTGTACGGCGCGCACGCGTTCGCGGCGGCCGTCGAACGCTATCTCGGCGTGAAAGGGAGTCCACACGCGCAAGGCTGCGAACGCCGTTGCCGCTATCGCCAGCACGCCGAAGCGCTGCTTATCTTCGGGTGTTTGCAGGCGCGCGATCCGGCTCGAGATTCCTATGCTCGCTTCGTTGACGTAGTAGGCATCGTTGACGCGGGCCACGTCGATGGTGCGAGTGCGCCCGGCCGCAATTACGGCGCACGCTTCGGCAACGTCTTGCGGAACGCCCAGGGTGCGCGCGAGATCGTTGAAGGTGCCGAGCGGAATCAAGCCCATCGGCACCTTCATATGCAGCGCGCGACCGATCTGGCGAGCGAACGTGCCGTCGCCGCCGGCCGCAACGATCGCGTCGATGGGCCCGTGGTCGTGATGCGCAACCGCCTCGATTCCCAACCGGCGGAGTTCCTCGCGCGCGGCCTCGCCGAAGCGCCGCCCCCGGCGCGAGTTGGGATTGACCGCCAGCAGGACGCGCACGAATTCTCAGGGGCGGCGTGCGAGCAGAAGCACGCATTTGACCGCCGCCCTAATGCCGATCGCCGCGAGAACCACGATGCCGGCGAGCATCGCGAAGTATCCGAAGTAGATGCCGCTTTGCGTCGTTGGATCGACGTAGCCGACGGCGCGTTCGGAAACGCTCAGATTCTCGTACACCGAACGGAAGATCAGCCAAAGCACCAACGCGCCCAACAGCGAGAGAGCGGCGACCGCACCGTTACGGCGGAGCTCGTCGCGACGGTTCATGACGGCAGCTTCTCCTCACGGCGACGGAGAAACCCTGCGCGATGAAGCATCACAAGCGCCGTCCGCGACCGCATAACCCCATGCCGGAATCGCCCTATGAAGTGCTCGCGCTCTTCACCGGTGCCATGGTCGGCGCGTCGCTGCTGATCACGGCGACCGGCGCGCTGATGCCCTTCTTCAACGCCGCGCTGCACCTCAGTCAGACGCAGCTGGGGCTCGTTCTTTCGATTCAAATGCTCGGCTCGGTAGCGATGACCTCGGTTGCGGGACTGCTGACCGATCGGTTTGGGGACAAAGCGGTCGTGCTTTGGAGCGGCGCCCTCATGGGGCTGGCCTCGATCACCGCGTCGCTGCTGCACAGCTTTTCTTGGCTCATCGTTTGGCTTGCAATCTACGGCGTCGGCTACGCGGCCGTTACCCCGGCCGGCAGTCACGCCATCATCTTCTTTTTCAAGAAGGGCGACCGCGGCCTAGCCATGGGCGTGCGTCAATGCGGCGTGCCGCTGGCCGGAGTCATCGGCTCGCTCTTGCTGCCGGCGATCGCGGCGCGTTACGACTACCGCGCCGCACTCGCCGCGGCCGGCGTCGTGACGCTGCTCGCGGGCACGATCGCCTCGAAGCTCTACCGCGAGCCGCGCGAGCTGCAAGGCGAACGAGTCTCCGTCCGAGAGATGCTGCTGGAGATGGTGCAGATCGCTCGCGAATCGCGTCTCATTCTGCTAACCCTTACGTCAATGGTTTTGATTTGCGGCCAGTTTACGCTGCTGGGATTTCTTACGATCACCCTGACGCACCAAGCCGCCTATATGGTGCCCGTCGCCGTTGCGCTCTTCGCGCTCTCGCAGGTGGGCGCCGTCGCCGGGCGCCTCTCGTGGGGCTGGGTGAGCGACCGTTGGTTCGGCGGCAGCCGCACGTTACCGCTCGCGCTGGTCTGTATCTTGGTGGCGCTGGTCGCCTTCGGCTTTGCCGCGATCACCCCCGCGACGCCCTTTTTGGCCACCGCGTTGCTCTCGGTGGCGCTGGGATTCACCGCCGAGGGTTGGCTCGGTTTGGGCGTTATCGGCATGGCTGAGGTCGGCGGCGAGGAGCATTCGGGCAGCGCGCTCGGCGTCGGCTTAACCTGGACGCTGCTCGCCGCGTTCGTTACGCCGACGCTCTTTGGCGCGCTGGTCGAAACCCACGGCTTCGCGTACGCCTGGCGCGCGTTGGCGCTCTTTCAATTAGCCGGGGTCGTGCCGGCGTTGCTGGCGAGCCGCCGCTTTGCCGCGCCCTCGCCGACTTAGGTCCGATGCGAAGCCGGAGAACTAGTCGGGGTTCTCTTGTGAAATGGGCCGGCGCTCGAAGTACGAGCGCGGCAGCGGTGCGTCGATCTTTTGAAAGCGTGAGGGGCTTTGGGAGAAATCGAAGCAGTCGTAAAGATCGTCGGAGCGTACGTCGGTTGTATTCATCGACCCTAAGTCGAACGTTTCTTCGGTAAACTTCAAGATGCTGCCGAACTCGTGACGCCGATGCGAGACGTAGTGGCGCTTCGCGTAGGGCGAGATAACGATCAGCGGGACGCGGAAGCCGAGCTCGTACGTATTGTATTGCGGCGGAGAAACGTGATCGTACCAGCCGCCCCAGTCGTCCCACGTCACGAAGATCGCCGTGTCGTTCCAATACTTGCTCGATCCGATCGCGTTGACGACGGAGGCAACCCACGAGGGCCCCGAGCCGTCGGTCGTCCCGGAATGGTCCGACGCGGCGGCCGTCGGCGTCACCCAAACCACGTCGGCCAAACGACCGGCATCGATATCGTCGAGCACCCGCTTGGGGGGCGCCACCACGTGCGCCGCAAAGCTCTTATCGTTGCGAATGTGCGCGATCGCATCGGGTCCTTCCCACAACCCGGCCCCCAGATGTGCTTGGTAGTAGCGCCACGTATGCGACGTACGTTCGAGCAGATCGCTGAGCGCAAGGCGATCGAAACATGGATACGTTGCCTGATTCTCGTTTCCCATCGGATCGATCAGCCAGACCCAAGAACCGCCGGGCGAATCGCAGCCGCCGGTAAAGCCGCCGAACGGTGAAAAGGGATTGCCGGCCGCGCGCAGCGGCGCCCCGTCGCCCGTCGTCGACGTGCCGCTCAAGATGTATTGATGCGCCGGAAAGCTCGGACCCTCGTTGGTTTGGAACATGCGATCGGCAAACGCATATCGTTGCGCCATCGTAAAATAAGGCCGAACCTCGTTCTTGGGAACGTATCCGTAGGCGCGCAGAAATTTGGGCGGACACGTTCTACCGATCTGACAGTTCGAATCAACCTCATTGAAGCCGTCGAGCTTGCCGTTAGCGCGTTCGACGGCAAACGCGCCGTGTTCGTGACTGATGTCGTAGTGAGCGGTTAGCCCGATCGGCCGGAGCGCAACGCTTTGTCCGTGCGAGTTCAAGCCGCTGCGCACCGTGTCGGCGCCGGGGAATCCGTTGAACAAGTTATCGACGGTGCGATTCTCTTGAAAGACGATCACAACGTGACGGATTTTTGCGCGTTGCCCCGCGGGTGGCGGCGCGATTCGCGGATTCGCGAACGAATCGCTTGGCAAACCGCTCACCATTCCTGCGGAACAGCCGCCGAGAGCGAGTGCGGCGATAAGCGGATAGCGCGCGAACCTCACGGCAGGCCGAAAAGTCGGAAGATCGTGCCGTCGCCGCTCGCTCCGCCGGCCAGCGTCGTCCCGTACAACGCATTTTTCGTAAAGGTAGGACTCATCCAAGGACCGGCGCCGTCGGGCTCGCCTTTGAAGCGATAGATCACGCGCTCGTGCGCCGATGCATCGATCGAAAAGAGCGTGCCGCAGCCGACGATTCCATTACCGCTGCAGCCGGGACCGTCGTTGCCGCCGTACGCCGTCGCACCGTACAGGACCCCGTCGACCGGCGTCAGGCTCGCATACGATATCGCGCCGTCCGGATAGCCGGCAAAGCTGTGAAGGACGTGCTCGACGCCGGACGTGCTTAGGCTGAAGACCGTTCCGGAGTAGCTGTAGGCGCCGCCGAAAGCCGTCGTTCCATAAATCGTGCCGTCGAGAAGCGTGACGCCGCCGTATGGCTGCGCTCCGTCGGGATAGCCCTTGAAGCTGTAGAGCAAGCGTTCGCGACCGGCGGTGTCGATCGAGTAGACCGTCCCGCTATCGTGCACGCCGCCGAAGGTTGTCGTTCCATAAAGCGTCGTGCCGTCGGCGACGAGCGGCCCCGACGGTCCCGCGCCGTCGGGCTTGCCGCCGAAACGATGGAGGATGCGTTCCGTGCCTTTCGTCGTGAGCTGGAAGACGACGCCGCATCCCGTCGAGTGGGCGACGTGGCATTTGCCGTCGCCGCCGGCATTGGTCGTGCCGTAGAGTCTACCGCCGGCCGCAACCAGACCGCCGAGCAGCGGCGTGGCCCCATCGCTTCCGCCTTTGAAGCTATGCACGACGCTCTCGCTCCCAGTGCTGCTCGAACGAAAGACGGTGCCGTCACCGGCCGAACCGCCGTACTCGGTCGTTCCGTAGAGCGCGCCGCCAAGCACGAGAAGCTTCCCGTCGGGCGTGGCGCCGTCGCTCCCGCCTTTAAAGCTGTAGAGAACGCGAACGTTACCCGACGGTCGGCGAACGAAGATGGTTCCGAACGTTTTCGTGCCGCCGCCCGTCGTCGTGCCGTAGAGCCCGCCCGAGAAAGACGTCAACGAGCTCATCGGCGCCGATCCGCGGGAATTTCCGCTAAAGCTGTAGAGCTGCTCGTATCCGTTGGCGTCGCGCGCGATCGCCGAAACACCGTTTGCTGCCGGTAGAAGGGGCGCAGTCGCGTGCGCGCAGTTCGTCAAAGCGACGCCGCAAAAGAGAAAGACCGATAAACGCGCCATCGTACTCCACAACGCCCGGGGGCCAAACGCCCTCTCCTGGTTGAAGCCGGCTCGTTCCTTCCGGCCGTTCGCTTGCGCTGTCGCGCAGGCCTAACTTCAATGCGCATCGTCGACATGCACCGGCCGCGATCCGCGAGGCGATCGGTCGTGCTGATGGTCGAGTCGGCCGGCGTCGTGTCGACCGGCGACTAGGGCTTACCCGGCTACTTCGACTCCTCGATCCTCGCAGTTTTAATATAGTCGAGCTTCGGGAACGATTTTTCCAAGTAGGCGTTGCCGCGAGCTCCGATCTGCGTTTGGTCGGGCTCTTCCCCATAACCGGAATAGATGCGGTCGACGGCGTCCATGCCGCTGGTCACGTGGCCGATCGGCGCAAAACCCATCGCATCGAGGCGAGCGTTATCGCCAAGATTGATGAAGAGATGCGTCGAGCGGCTGTTCGGCTGCCCGGTCGCGGCAAACGTCACCGTCCCGCGCGTATTCGATGCCTTTACCGGATCGTCCACGATGTTAACGTCCCACTTCTTCGTGACGGCGGGGTCGGCCGCAGCGCCCCACTGCACCACGAAGTTCGGCACCACGCGATAAAAGCGAGCGCCGTCGAAGTACTTCGCACGTACCAGCTCGTAAAAGCGCTTCGCGCCGTTAGGGGCAAGACTCGGGTCCACCTCGACGGTGACGGGGCCTTGGGTAGTATCGAGAATGACGGTATATATTTTGGCGGGAGCTCTTTGCCCGGAAGACTGCTTCGAGCCGCCGTTGCAGCCAGCCAGAACGAGCGCCGCGACCGCGGCAGCTACCAAACGTCTACCGTACTCTGCTGTCATGCTCACGATTACTGGTGCGGCACGGCGTATATCCTGCAAAATAGGCTCTCGCCAAGCGCCCGTTTGCGAGGGTAAGCGGATCTCAGATCACTCGGATCTAGGTATCGACCTCGACCCCTAGCGCCGGGCGCAACGAACCAAATTTAACGGCGTAGACGTGCGTAAATTCGGCTCCAAGTAAGAGTATTTGGGCCGAGTAAAAGGCCCACACGAGAAATACGACGACGCCGCCGAAGGCTCCGTATGACGACGCTATTGCGGTGCGTCCGATATACCATGCGAGTAAGGTCTGGCCGGCAACGAACAGAATCGCCGAGGCCGCGGCGCCTAGCCAAACGTCTCGCCAGGCGATGCGGCAATCCGGCAGATATTCGTAAAGCAGCGCGAAGACCAAGGTCACCAACACCATCGAGATGCCGATATCTGCGATTCGAACCGTAAGCGGTAAAGAGGGAAAGATTCTCGCCGTCGCGGCTGCAGCCGCGCTTACGATCGAGCTCAACGCGAGCGACGCGAGCAAGACGAATGCAACCCCGAGAACCATTCCAAAAGCGAGGATTCGCTGCCTAACGAGTTCTAGAAATCCGGTCTTTGCCGGCTTCACGTCCCAGATCGTATTGAGCGCTTCTTGCAACGAAGCAAAAAGGCCGATCGCCCCGAGGACGAACGCTGCCCAGCCCGCGGCCTGGGCAACGAATCCCGAACGCTGCCGGGAAAGCGTCGACGTCACGATTGAGTCGATTCCGCGTGCCGCATCCACCCCGGCGGTTTGCAAGATATATCCGTAGATCTCGTCGAGTATCGCCCGGTGCGAACCCAAGAAGAATCCGGCGATCTCCGCGACCACGATCACGAGCGGCGCTACGGCAAAGAGCGTGAAGTAGGCGATGGCGGCGGCGAGCCACTGCGCTTTATGCCGCTGAAACTCGACGACGGTCTGTTTGACGAGGCCGCCCACATCGGCGACGTTTTTACCCCAAGCAGCGTTCATTCGATTTTTGCTTCGCGCAGCTTCTACGGCGGCGGCTCGCGACCGAACTATTGCTGGGCGGTGAGAAGCAGCAAAACTTCGGCGCCGTCTTCCGCCAGCACCAACTTCTCCACGGTGAACGTCTCGAGCCGCCCGTCTGCCTCCTGCGCCTGCACCGATTGGCGCAGCTTTTTCCATACTTCGCCGACAGCGGGAATGGTTTGACCGTTTCGCTCGGCAAGAGCGACGTACTCCTCAGAGGCGATCAGGACTCTCCCGGCCTTATCGAGCACGCATAAGGCCAGCGGCGTACGCCCGACCACGGCACGCAACGTAGTCAAGGTTTCGCGGGCCGTAGTAAGCTCGGTCTCGCGCTCCCCGGCGACGCGCTCGAGTTCGTGGCTGCGGGCCGCCAGCTCTTCGTTGGTGGTGTTGAGCTCTTCGACCGTTGCCTGCAGCTCTTCGTTGAGCGTTTCCAACTCTTCGCTAGTCGCCTGCATCTCTTCGTTGAGCGTCTCGACCTCCTCGGCGGCGGCTTCGGCCTCCTCGGCGGAGATCAGCAGATGCTCGTTGGCGCTGCGGAGGTCGGCGTTGGCGCAGGTCAGCTCTTCGTTGGCTTCGATCAGCGCCTTTTGACGCTTCTGCAGTTCCACATTTTGCGCCGCCACCTTAATCGCCGATTCTTCGTTGCTGCGGTTGCTGGTTTCGAGCGCACGTAGGCGCGTGGTACTTTCGGTAACGTCCGTTACCATTACGAAGACACCCTCGATGCGGCCGTCCTTGTTTAGGGTGCGATCGGGAAAACACGAGATTTGTAGATGCCGCATGGCGTCCGCTGCGAGGTCCTTGATCTCAACGTCCCACGACGTTTCGGGCATTTCACTGCGAAACGCCGCGTCTAGTGCCGTTTTCAGCTGGCTCGACGGCATGTCCGCCAGATGTACCAGGTCTTCACCGATGCCCTGTCCGTGAATTCCCAGCATCGACCTCGCGGCGTGATTTATCGTCAAGATGTCGTAATTACGATCGACGACCACGACGCCGATGTGCGAGTCGAATAGAAAGGCGCCCAAGCGGTCGACGAGCGACCACCGCGGAGCGGCGGACTCCGATAGAGAGCGCCTCGACGAAACCAGCGACATCGAAACCCTGCGAGGAAGCGGGCGTTCCCGCCCGGCCGTGCCGTCCGTAGCGGCCGGGGCAGGTATGAGGAGCCGGTCTCCCTGCCTCTGGAATATCTTTAGTGCAGGCTGGAGCGTCGTGAAATATTGCGGCAGGGGGCTGGTGGTTTCAGACTTTCCCAGCACCAAATAACCGCCGGGCCGCAGCGAAAAGGCAAAGAGTTGAAGCGTGCGCTGCTGCAACTCCTTAGTGAAATAAATCAGCACGTTTCTGCAGAGAACGAGGTCGATGCGTGGAAACGGCGCCCGCTGGCCGAGATCGTATTCGCCGAACACGGTCAGGTTCCGTATGCGTTTCTTGATTTGGAAAGCGTCGTCTATCCGCATGAAGTACTTCGCTAGTAACGCCGGCGGCATTTCCTTCAGCGCGCTTGCGGGATAGATGCCGCGTCGCGCAAATGCAATGGCGTCGGCATCGAGATCCGTCGCGAAAATCCGAACGGGCATCGTTTCGACTTCGTCGCCGAGGAGCTCCGCCAGCGCTATCGCGAGCGAGTACGCTTCCTCGCCGGTGGCACAACCGGCGGACCAGAGCCTGAGCTCGCCGCGATCGTGGCGAGCGTGATCGATGATGTCCGGCAAGATGCGATCGCCGAGCTGAGCGAAAAGAGCCGGATCCCGAAAGAACTCGGTCACTTTGATCAAGAACGTGCTGATGAGGCGCTGGTATGCTTCGGGGTGCGACGTCAGGTGCCGCAGGTAATCTTTGAGCGTGTCGCACCCCGCCGTCGCCATGAGCCGGGAAAGCCGTCGCACGATCGTGGGAGTTTTATATTGCCTAAAATCGATGCCGGTGCGTCCTCGAAGCTGACCGAGGAACGCGTTTAGAACTTCTGGATTGGTTATTTCGGCGTCGCCCGGCCCGGAGGTCAGCGTCGTAATCAGCGGCGCGAGCGCGTCGAGATTCGCCGTGTAGTCGATATGGCTAAGCGGAATTGCGGCCGGCAAGGCGGGAAACGCAGCGGATTCGGGCTCTTGCACCAACACGGTGCCTCCGCCTTCCTTAACGGCGCGGACGCCGGCCACACCGTCGGTACCCATTCCCGTGAGGATCAGCGCTATGACGCGGTCGCTATAGCTTTGCGCGGCGCTCACGAAGAGCGCGTCGATCGACGGAATCGGATGCCCGCGCAGCCGGCCGCTCGCGCTCACGCGCGTGCCGCGCACGGTTACATTTTCGCCTGCGGGAGCGAGGTAGATCGTCGCCGGCACGAGCTCTTCGCCGCGCTCCGAAACGCTAACGACTTGCAAGCGCGTTTGGCGGCGAAGTATGTCGCCGAGATGGCTCTGAAAGTTGGGATCCGCATGTTGCGCGATAACCACGGGTGCGCGAAAATCTTCGGGTAGTGCTCCCGCTAGGCGCTCTAGCGCCTCGATGCCGCCGGCCGAGGCCCCGATCACGACGAGATAGGGCTCGTCCGGATTATTTTGGGCGGCGGCCATGGGGTGTTTTTATCCAACCCGGGAACAACGCCTTTGACGTGGATAATGAAGGCGCTCCCAAATTGCGCGCCGTCTGCATCGGGGGATCCGCCGGCGCTCTAGATCCCCTGTTAAAGATTGTCGGGGCGTTCCCTGAAGATTTCCCTGCAGCCGTCTTCATAACGACTCACGTCCCGCCGACAAGCGTCTCGGCGCTACCGCACATCCTAAATCGAGCAAGTAAGCTGTTCGCGACTCACGCGATCGACGGCGCTCCGATAGCCCCCGGCCGAATCATCGTCGCACCTCCGAATCATCACCTCGTATTGCAGAGCGATGTGATGCGAGTGCTCGTCGGGCCGGCCGAAAACAATCATCGGCCTTCGATCGACGTGTTATTTAGAAGCGCGTCGATGAGTTTTGGCTCGCGCGCTTGCGGGGTGCTGCTCTCCGGAACCCTCGACGACGGCGTTGCCGGTCTTATATCGATTCACGAAGCGGGAGGGGCCACGTTCGTTCAGGATCCCGACGATGCTCAATACGCCGGCATGCCGATCAACGCGATCAAAACCGGGGTCGTCGACGGCGTCTTTTCTCCCGAACGACTCGTTGAGGCGATTGCACGATGGGCATCTCGCCCGCTTTCCATCGCGCCGTCCCAAGTTACGCCGCGAGACGAGCGGCGCGAGGGAGTGCCCTCGGTTTTTACTTGTCCCGACTGCGGCGGAACGATTTGGGAGCTCGATGAAGAAGGCCTACTACGGTTTCAGTTCCGCACCGGCGATGCACGTAGCGGTCGCTCGATGCCTTGCATGGACGAACGACATCTCGAGTCCGCATTACGGGCTGCGATTCGCGCGCTCGAGGAACGCCGCGAGCTGCTCGCGCGTCTGATGGCACGCTCGCGCAGGAGTGGCGACAGCACGACCGGCCGCCGATTCGAACGGCGGTTAAGGGAAGCGGAAATCGATATCCAATGCGTGCGTTCGGCGCTAGCCAGTTTGTTCGGCGCCCGCGTCTAATCCAGGGTAATAATCGAAGCTAGACCCTGCGGCAACTCTCGATCGAGAGCGGAGTGCAGATTTTCCATCGCGCCGTGGCGGTCGCTAAGCCAACCCCACAACGCGCTATCGCAAACCACCACGTCCGAACCGGAGTGCAGCGTCGCGGTTCCCGTTGTAACGCGCCCGGCCGCAACGAGAGCCGACGTCGGACCTGGGCGATTCAAGAAGATCGGAGCAGAAAACCCCTGCGTCGCGAAGTTCATCGACTGCGAAGCGAAGTCGATGCTCGCGGCGAAGAACGGCGAGCTCTCGGCGCGGTTTCGCGAGATCTCCGCGAGCGATGCGCGCCCGAGCGGCCTATCGGCCTTTCGAAGAAGCGGCTCGTCCTTGTCAATATTGAGTGTCAGCAAACCGTGCGCCTCGGTGAACTGCCGGTAACGCCACGGTACGGCACAGCCCTTCGATCGATACACCTCTATGGTGAGCCGGTGGTCCTTTAAGCTTTCCCAACGCTTCCCGGTTCGAAATTCCGGAATTGGCTGTAGCGCATACTGCAGTTCCAACGCCCGCTGAACGACGATTTCCGCCAGGCTCTGTAGCACCTCGAACGAATGCGACTTTGCTCGTTCCTCGGTCGAGCACGCAATTAATACGCCGCGATGCCGCCCGTCGTCGGAGATTAACGTTATGGCCGCGCAAGAAACGGGTTGCATGGCCAGGAGTGCCGTGCGTTCCGCGGGATCGTCGGTCAGATCCTCGACAAAACCGGGACTGCACGCTCCTTCGAAGAGGTCCGTGCCGCTAAGAAACGTTTTTGGAATGGAACGCATGACCGGTTCTCCAGAGCCTGGGTATTCGGCTCGATAAACGACGCCATTGTCGTTAATCAAAGAACAAGACGCCCATCCACGCATGATCGCAGCGCCCTCCTTCGCAGCAAATTCTGCGAGTTCCCGATACCCGAGCTTTCCCGCAGCATGCCTTCTCATCACCGTGCTTTTGTCACGTGCGAAGTTTCTTTGCAAAATCGCCGCTTCGCCGGCAAGCCCCTTGATCGTTTTGAATATCGATGCCGGCGGAGCATCGGACGGTAAGAATCGGTCGACCACGGCTTGGAAGCATTGGCGCTCGAAACCCGCGGGATAAAACGCCAGGACGAGCAATGCGCCGCAATCGGCGATCCGGTGAATGCTGGTGATTGCGGACATAGGGTCTTGCAGCCGCGCGACGTCGACGACGACGACGTCGGGAACCGACTTGCGCAGCCGGCGGCTCAGCATTGCAAAGCTTGCGACTCGCTCGTGCGGCCATCCCCTCGAGGAAAGTGCGTCGACGACTCGGCGATCGAGGTCGTCTGCAAGGGCGAAGTTGACGATTGCAGGCTCGAAGGTATTCGTGGGGACGAAGGAGGCGGCCGGGCGCGCCGAAGCGTCCGAGGGAACCGTAATGCTTTCGACCGCGCGAAGAAAATCTTCGTATTCGGCGGGGAGTTTCGAACTATGGAGCAGGGCTACTACGATCCAGCGCCTATCGGCCTGGGCAAATGGGATCGCGAGCGCTTGCCTCTGAGAATCTGCCGGGTCTAGAAGCCGGCACGGTCGCATGCGGATAAAGAGTCTACGAAGCGGCCAACGCATCCACGAACGAGCCTGGCTAGCACCCATTCGCGAAGACGTGATGACCAGCGCGCCTCCGGCGTATCCTTTGACTAAGACGGCGCTGGAGAATACGCTGGTGATTCCAACGAGCACGTCAAGGAGTCGGTCGAGGGTCGATGGATCGGCAGCCGCATCGTCGATGGCGGCGAGCAAGGCCGCGAGATCCTTGACCGCTCGATTCTCGGTCACGATCTGCGACGTCTTAAGCAGCCGCCGCGTTCGTGCAGGAATGTGGCGAGGGCGTCGGGCCCAACGCGGCGGAACAAATCCCGTAACGCGATTTCGACCAACGCGCTCTCGCTAACCCGGCAGCGCTCGGCTACGCGGTGCAGCTGTTCGCTGATCTCTGCGGAGAGATTGGCCGTTATTCGCTCGGCATTGTCAGGGTCGCCGATGTTGGGGGACAGGTCTGGAGAAAGTGCTCGGGAGTTGGATCGCATCATGATTTACCTTTTCGTCCTCCCTCGGGTCGGGAGGCCTTACCCAGAGGGGCTGAAGGGTGGCGGGCGCCATCTTTCCGTGGTGAAGACAACCTTGGCGATTCGAGACATGCGCGCCTCCGGCAACGCCCGAAGCGCTACCAAGCGACTAAGCGGCCTCGCTATTGGAACTGTAAGGGAACCTGAAGCGATTGCGAGTTCTTTCCGCACGTAACCTTTCCGGTTAGCGTCGCGGGGCCCGAGTATTTCGGTCGGTTCCTGGCGACGCCATAGAGCACGAAGCCTCCTGCGCTGGGAATGTTTAGGGTGCGGGAAAAACTGTCGACGGTTTTCTTCCCCGCAGTAATGGCCCATGCGAGCTTGCAACTTCCCTTGTAGCTGATGTCTGTAAACGATATTTCGTATTGCCAGACGAAGTTCGATAAGACGTAGCTCGATGGTCCGGTCAAGCCGACGTTATCAGAGGTCGACGCTCCGTTGACGCAGTTGATGCACGGAACTCCACCTTGATTCGGGCCGTCCGTAACGAAGTTGATGAGAAACGCCGGGTTGTTTGCATTCGGAAGGATGGACGTCTTTTGGAATACGAAATGCCCTCCGCCGGCGTCGGGCGCCGAATCGAGAACCGCGTCGAGGGTCGTGCCGGCCGAAAAGCCGCGATCTGCTGCGGCCGCAGGCGTCGCGCCTCCTCCAGCCGCCGTCGAGCACGCGCCGAGCATTGCAGCCAGCGATAGAATAAGAAAACCCCGAAGGTTAACAGACATGTCGTCTCCTCGCAAAGCGCGATAGAAATAGTTACCCGCCTATGGGAGTCATTCGGCAAGAGTTGTTCGGATTCCCGACAGATAGGGCGGGTTCGGCTCGCGAAGCTTCCCGGCACCTCGGAGAACGCGCTGGTCCAAGCGGCGGGATGAATCTGGTCACCGGATCCCGGCCGGAATTATGGCTGGCCGTTGCGCCCACGACCGGCTTTGAAGATGGCACGGAAAATCCGTCGCTGATGGAAGCTCCCGACAAGAACGCGCGATGGGCCGCACCAAGCGCGCGACGCCGGATTTCCACGTATCCCGCGCCAAGGACGTCGTCGACGGGGTAGAGCGAACGTATGGCCGGCACCGAAGATGGGGTTCGCGATGCGCTGACGCGCTTTGCTACGAAGACATCGTAGGCGGACGTGTCGCCCCCCGTCTAATGCAGGTATGCGATGAACCCGTTGGTGCCTGTGGGACCGCTTCCCGTGTTATAGACCCCGATTACTTGCGTCAGTCCGTCTTGCGAATAGACCGAGTTACCCGACGTCTGTCCGGCCGGATACGCGATATCGACCGGTAGCTGGTACTTCCACCCCTTCATCGCGATGTAGAATGCGTGCACGGTGCCGTTTAACGCGACCCAGTCACCGGTCAGCGAATAGTTACCACGCTTTCCGTTGATGGCGATGCCTTCGAAATGCGTTATCACCGAGCCCGGATGGTCGTACGGGTAAACCACGCTCGAGGACGTGTCGTAGACGTATGCGTGCGTGACGTGAATGCCGCGCGGATTGGTGTATCCGCCGGCGATTGCCCCGTCGATAACGCCGTAGCACGTCGTACTCTTCGACTTTGGAACGCTGAAGATGGCGTAGGTCTGCTTGCGAAGATCGTAGGTAAAGCCGCGCCCAACCGTCGGATAGTTCAGGAAATCCGAGTTGCCCGTTCTCATTTTGTCCCAATTGCCCACGATCAAATTGCGATACGTGCTGTGCGGGATGGTGTTGGTCGCACCGGGGTAGTCAATTCTTACGAATCGGTCGCTCTTCGGCTTGGAGCCGTCGTAGAAGAATCCGTAATTGAGCTTCTCGTTTGGGAGCGTGTAACTCCCAACCGCGCGATACGAGCCGTTGGGTCCGAACGACGGGCCGTAAGGGGTCGTATTATAGGCACCGGGATAGTCGATCGGATCGAACTGCTGGGTACTCGGATGGTACATGAATCCGCGTTCGCGTCCATTACCCTTCATATACATTCCACTGACGTTGTCGCCGCGAATGCCGGTAAGGAAGGTCGTAATCTGCCGGCCGGCTTGGTTCTGATAGTCGAGGCTCGCGTACTGTACGTTTGCTGCCGGCTCGGCGAGCGACGCCGGGAGAGTCGCGATATTCGGAAGGCTTGGGGTCGCTGCAGAGTTGGCGCATGCGGCGCTGAGTCCGGCTGCTGCGATGACGATTAACCGACGAGACGTGCGTGAGATTTGGTGCATGTCACTCCTTTGAAAGTTAAAAAGATGTAAACGGAGCGTTAATTGATATATCGACGCCGTCCATAAGGATTACGCGTCCGAGTCGTGCTACCGATTCTCTCACGTTGCGCCGCTTTTCGCAAGAATCTCTCTTCTTGCGCTCGCGCGATCGTCCAACTGCCCAGAAAGGGACTCGAACCCCCACGGTGTTGCCACCACTGATACCTGAAACCAGCGCGTCTACCAATTCCGCCATCTGGGCGCGAAGCGACTCCGTTTCGGGGCGGCCGGCGGCCGCCCCCTTCGCGAAACCCGGAAGTCGCGCGCGGTTTTGGAGGGACCGGAATGGTTCTTTCTCTCGTTTCAGCCGGCGAGGTCCGGCCTCTCGATCCATATTCGCAAGCGGTTACGGCGGCGGCCGAGCGCGTCAGCCCGGCGGTCGTTAGCGTCGAGGTCCGTAACGGACACCGCGGCGGCAACGGCAGCGGCTTCGTTTTTACGCCGGACGGCTTCGTTCTCACCAACAGCCACGTGGTTCACGACGCGCAACGGATTCGGATCACCCTGCTAGACGGCCGCGAGCTTCCCGCGGTGCTCGTCGGCGACGACCCGCACTCCGACCTTGCCGTAGTGCGCGTCGACGCGCCGGATATCGCCCACGCGTCGCTGGGCGATTCGTCCACGCTGCGCCCGGGACAGTTGGTCGTCGCAGTCGGCAATCCGTTCGGCCTCGCCTATACGGTAACGGCCGGCGTCGTCAGCGCACTTGGCCGCTCGCTGCGTTCGCAGTCGGGCCGACTGATGGACAACATCATTCAAACCGATGCGGCGCTCAATCCCGGCAACTCCGGCGGCCCACTCGTCACTGCCGACGGCGAGGTCATCGGCGTCAACACGGCGGTGCTCCCAGGACAAGGGCTCTGCTTTGCGATTGCAATCAATACAGCCAAGCACGTGGCCGCGTTGCTCATGCGCGACGGACGCGTACGGCGCGGCTACCTCGGTATCGCCGCGCAGGACGTGGTGCTGCCTCAGGGCGTCGCCCGGCGGCTAGGATTGCAGGACGGGCGGTCGATTTTGGTCGACTCGGTAGAGCCGGGCAGTCCGGCCGATACGGCCAAGCTCAAAGCCGGCGACGTTTTGCTCGCTTTCGAGGACGAACTGCTCTCGAGCGTCGACGCCCTGCACAAGATCTTGACGAGCATAGATCTGACCCGCCCGTATAAAATCGACGTCCTCCGCAAGAGCGATCGCTTCTCGCGCATCGTTTTGCCGGTAGAGTCGGCCGCTTAAGCGTCGAAGAGAGCCCGGTCATGATCCGCAAGCTTTTGCCGATCCTCGGCGTCACGTTCATCGACATCGTCGGATTCAGCATGCTGATTCCGATGCTGCCGTACTTCGTAACGCATTTCGGCGTTTCGGCTTCGGTCGTCGGTCTGTTGATGGCGACGTTCTCGCTGTCCCAGTTCGTCTCTGCGCCGGTCTGGGGAAGCATCTCCGACCGCATCGGGCGCAAGGCGGTGCTCATCATCAGCCAAATCGGCGCGACCATCGGCTGGGCTATGCTCGGACTGGCGCCAAACATCGCGGCATCGCTAGCGCTCGCGCCGATTGCAGTCGTCTTTGCCGCTCGCGTCGTCGAGGGCGTCTCGGGCGGAAACATTAGCATCACGCAAGCCTACGTCGCCGATTTGGTGGAAGCAAAGGATCGCGCGCGCGCCTTCGGCCTGATCGGCGCTATGTTCGCTGCCGGCATGGTCTTCGGGCCGCTGGGGGGTGGTTTGCTCTATGCGAGGTACGGATTCGCGACCCCGTTCTTGGTTGCCGCGGGGCTGCAGTTTGCCACCTTGATCGTCACGATCGTCATGCTGCCCGAGTCCCACACGCACCGCGAAGACGAGCCCCGTTTCTCAATTCGGGCGCTGTTCGAGAGTTTCCGCAAGCCGCGGCTCTCGCGCTTGTTGTGGCAGAAACTCGCAATCGCGTTGGCACTCTACGGATGGTTTGCGGTATTTTCGCTCTACTTCCAGCGCCAGCTCGGCTATACGCTCACGCAAACCGATTACTTCTTCTCGATCTTTGCCATCTTCAACGTGGTGATGAACGTGGCGATCGTCGGACGGATCTCGGCACGGCTGGGCGACCGCTGGATGTCGAACCTCGGATTGGCGTCGCTGGTCTGCGGATTTGCCTCGCTGCCGTTCGTCCACGACGCCTTCTTCTTGGCCTTTACCATGCTTTTGTTTTCGTTCGGAATGGCGCTGGCCAATACGGGCATCACCGCGTTAATCAGCAACGCGGCATCGGATCGCGAGCAGGGCATGGTGCTCGGGACGAGTTCTTCGCTCGACTCGCTCTCGGGCATCCTCGCACCGCCGGTTTCGACGACGCTGCTTGCGAGCTATGGTCCGGCGTACGCCGGCGTCGAGTCTTTGACGATGGCGAGCGTTGCGCTAATCATGGGCTTGGCCAACGCGCGCAGTGAATCTGCCGGCGTCGTAAAGGACGACGCCACGCTCGATTTGTTGCGTGAAACCGAGGCCGCACAAATCGCCGACGGCTAAGCGGTTATCTCCAGCGGTCGCCCGGCTCGGCGACATAGTTCTTCCAAACGTAGCCCCACGGAAGAACGAGCGGCACGAGAACGACGCCAACGAATATCGAGAACGCGATGTCGCCGTTATCCGCGTCGACCCGATGGCCGAGCCATAGCGGAAGCCAGATCGCCGGCACCCACAGCAGCTTCCATGCAAACTCGAAAATGAGAAGCGGCAGCATCTTGCCACATGTCCCAGTGATGGGTGTCGCGGACGATGGCCGGCCAGGTCTGGCTCCCCTGCGCCAGCGCGATGAGCAGATACGTGGCTCGCAGCAGGTAGAGCCGATAAAGCGGAAGATCTTGGCCGGCGCGCGTTGCCATCATGCCGCTTGAGAGCGCCGAGCTCTTTAAGCGGCGGTTTTCTTACGCCGCTTCGTCGTCGTGGCTTTGCCGTTCTCGCCCGCGCGGCGCTTCTTGCTCGCTTCGAGGCTCTGCGCGAGGACGTCCATCAGGTTGACAACTTTGGCGCGTACCGGTGCTTTCTTCGCCTTGGGCAGCTCCTTGCCGTTAACTCGTGCATCGATCATCGCCAGCAACTCGTCGTGATATTTGTTGGTAAACTTCGCAGCGTCGAAATCCTCGACGCTCATCGTGTCGATGAGCATCCGTGCCATTTGCATCTCTTTTTCCGGTAACGCCTCGCGACCCGGAATTTCCAACGTGTCGGCGGGAACGATCTCGCTCGCCCAGTGCATGAGCTCGAGCACGAGCGCACCGTCGATGGGCTTGACGGCAGCGATATATTCCTTCGTTCGAATCACTACGCGCGCGATGGCGACGCGATTGCTGTCGGCGAGCGCCTCGCGCAGCAGCGCGTATGCGTGCTTGCCTTGTTTGGTCGGCTCGAGATAGTACGGCTTGTCGAAGAACATCGGATTGATCTTGTCGAGCTCGACGAACTCGAGAATGTCGACCGATTGCGTCGCCTCGGGGTTGACCTTGGCAAAATCCTCGTCCGTGAGCACGACGTACTCACCCTTATCATACTCGTAGCCTTTGACGATCTCGTCCCACGGGACGGGCTTACCGTCGACGCTGCAGACGCGCTCGTACTTGATGCGCCCTTCGTCCTTCTTGTGCAGCATATTGAAGGAGAGGTCGTCGGTCTTTACCGCGGTGAAGAGCTTTACGGGGATCGTTACGAGCCCGAAGTTGATCGAGCCGGACCATATTGCGTGCGCCATAGCCCGACTATTCTACCCAACGCGCCCGCCGGCTCGCTAGCCCCCCTCGTTCCAAAGTCGCGCCGCCTTGCGAATTGCCGCTTCCAGCCGCTGTTTTTTCCAGTTTTTCCCGCCCCATAGGTCGCCTTCGCGCTCGAGCCGCTTAGGGGTCGTTCGCATCGTATGCTTGGCGAACTCGTCGGCCGGGGCGGCCGCCGTCCGGCGGCGCGCCAGGGCTTCGACCTCATCCCAATGCAGGGGCGTGGAGACCGGCGCTCCGTCGCGCGCCCGCACCGAATAAGGTGCCACGATAGTCTTGCCTTGGCCGACCTGAACGAAATCGAGGTAGACGGCATCGTCCGGACGTTTGGCGATCGTGCGCTGCAGCGTCGCCAGCGAACCGAGCGTCGTGGCCGCCCGGCGCGCGACCACCTCGGCAAATGCTTTGGCCGTATCGTACGAGTACCCCGACGCCAGCGGCAGCACGACGTGCACGCCGTAACCGCCGGTCGTTTTCACCAGCGGCTTCAGCCCGATGTCGCCAAGGAGCGATCGAAATCCGAGCGCCACGGTTGCTAGAGTCTTGAGTGTACACTTCTCGCCCGGGTCGAGATCGAATATCACGAAGTCGGGCTCGTCGAGAGCTTCGACGCGCGACGTCCAGACGTGCAAAACGATGGCCGCCAGGTTCGCCACGTAGGCCAACGACGCCGCATCGTTACAGAGCATGAACGTCACGTGGCTGCGCGTCCCGCCAGGTGTCGGAACGGTGACGCGCTCGATCCAGTCGGGGAGGCCGCGCGGCATCTGCTTTTCGAAGAACGTCTCGCCATCGATTCCGTTGGGATAGCGCTGCAGCGTCAGCGGCCGGCCCTCCAGATGCGGCACCGCATATGCCGCGACGCTTTGATAGTAGTTGATGAGATCGCCTTTGGTGTAACCGTCGCGAGGCCACAGGACTTTGTCGAGATTGGAGAGCGAGAGATTGCGACTTCCGACGCGCACCTCGACGCGCTGGGAGGCGCTCACGATTGCTCCGGAATCTCGGCCACCACCTCGATGGCCGCCTTGTCGGGCCGCAGCCCAAGATAGGCCGGCTGACGCAGATAGCCGTCGCGCGTCCATTCGGAGAATCGCGCCTCGACGACGAGCTCGGGCTTAACCCAATGCGTGGGCGAGTTGGCGATGACTTCATTGGAGAACGGCGATGACTTCCGCTCGAGCTTGCGCAGCCGTTCGTACAGCTCCGCCAGAAGTTTGGCGCTGAATCCGGTTCCTACCGATCCGACGAAACGCAGGGACTTGCCCTGGTAGACGCCCAGAAGCAGGGCTCCAAAGCCTTTGCGGCTACCCTTCGGCTCGGTCCAACCACCGACCACGAACTCTTGCTCGTATCCGGTCTTGATCTTCACCCAATCGCGGCTGCGCCGCTCTTGATAGGTCGAATCGCGCTTCTTGCCGACGATGCCCTCGAGTTTACTTTTGCGCGCGCTGGCGTAGAGCGCCTTGCCTTTTTCGAGAACGTGCCCCGAGTAGAGCACCAAACCATCGTCGCGAATCATTCGTTCGAGCAGTGCCTTGCGTTCCTCCAGCGGCTTCGAGCGCAGGTCGGCGCCGTCGGCATAGAGCAGATCGAAGGCCACGTAGGTTAGTCCGACCGGCTTTCGCATCGCCTCTTGCAGCCGCCCAAACGACGATCGCCCTTTGGCATCGAGGCTGCAGATTTCGCCGTCGACGACGATCGGCACGCTGGCGAAGGCCCCGGCGAGATCCTCGAGGTCTGGGAAGCGCCGCAACATATCGAGCCCATTTCGCGAGACCAGCGAGAACGAGTTGTCTTCGATGGTACAAAGGGCGCGATACCCGTCCCACTTGATTTCGAAGAGCCAGTCGGGATCGTCGAACGGCTCGTCCACCAGGGTGGCGAGCATCAGCATTTTGGGATGCGGAATTGGGTCGCGCCTGGCGCGGGCACGCGGCTTCGGGATTTTCGCGCGACCGCTCGGCTTCGACTGCCACGTGCGAGCGCGCGGATCTTTCGCTACATCGGCTAACGTCTTTCCGCTGGTGACGGATTCGGGATGGTCGGCCGGATCGTAGTTGGGATCGTCGTACCGGTCGCGATCTTTGATGAGCAGCCACGGCTCGCCGCTTTCGCCTTCGCGCGCCTTGATCTTGACCAGCGTAAACTCTCCGTTGAGTTTCTTACCGTGCAGAACGAACTTGATCTTTCCGCCGGCGATTTCGTCGCCCGGATCGTCGCCTTCTGCGAGCGCGTACGTGCCGCGGTCCCAAACGATCACGCTCCCCGCGCCGTATTGCCCGGCGGGAATGTTTCCCTCGAAGTCGCGGTAGTCGAGCGGATGATCCTCGACGTGCATCGCCAAGCGGCGGTCGCCGGGCGCGAGCGTCGGACCCTTAGGCACGGCCCAGGAAGCCAGCACGCCGTCGGACTCGAGGCGGAAATCGTAGTGCAGTCGCGTGGCGCGATGCATCTGCACCACAAATCGCAAGCGGCCTTTCGACGAACGCGGCGCAGACGCCGTTCGCCCGCTCGGCTCGGGCGTCTGCGCGAAATCTCGTTTCTTATGATACGTCGCCAGCGAGCCCGGACGCGCCGTCTGCGGCTTCGTCTTCTTTGAAGGCATTGCGGGTGGCCTTCGACGCTCTCGCGCGCTACTCTTAGACGGCATGGCATACACGATCGCCGGCCTGGTTCTCGCACTGGGGATTACCGTCGCGGCAGCCTTGCGCAGCCGCTCGGCCGGTGGATTCTACGCCGGCGAATGGTACGGGATGAGCTCGGGCGCGCACCGGCGTTACGCGGCGGTGAGCCTGGCGTTCGCTGCCTTCTTTGCCGTCGCGTACGCGTACGGTCTGGGCGCGGCGGGAATTGCCGGTCTGGCGCTGTATGCGTTGATTGCCGTGTTTTATCTTACGTCGTTTCTACGAGGCGCTCCGGACCGCGATGAGTGACTTTCGATTCTCCCCGCGCGCCAACCGCGCAAGCGAAATAGCGTGGCAGCCGTGGGGGCGCGGCGCATTCGCTCGCGCCACGCAGGAAGACAAGCCGATTCTTCTCGCGATCTCAGCGGTGTGGTGTCATTGGTGCCACGTGATGGACGAAACCACATACTCCGACGCGGGAGTGATCGAGACGATCAACCGGCGTTTCGTTCCGGTGCGCGTGGACAACGATCACCGGCCCGACGTCAACGCTCGCTACAATATGGGCGGATGGCCGACGACGGCGTTTTTGGCTCCCGACGGAACGACCATCACCGGTGCGACCTACCTGCCGCCGCAGCAGATGCGGCGCGCCCTCGACGAGGTCGCCGATTTCTTTCGCGACCACAAACGCGAAATCGCCGAACGCATCGTCAAGGCAACCGAAGCGCGCGGCAACGTTACAACGACGCCTGAAGATATCGATTTAAACGCCGCCCCCATCGGCCGGCTCGTCGAAGACCTCCGCGCCGGGTTCGACCCCGAATACGGCGGCTTCGGGAACGAGCCCAAGTTTCCGCAACCCGAAGTTCACGAGTTTTTGATCGACGAATGGCGCCACGGCGGCGGCCAGGACCTGCACGACATGACGGCGCGAACGCTACTGGCAATGGCGCGCGGTGGAACCTACGACCACGTCGAGGGCGGCTTCTTTCGCTACTCGACGACGCGCGATTGGAGCGTCCCCCACTTCGAGAAGATGGCTGAAGACCACGCCGGCCTCATCCGCGTGCTCGCCAATCTCGCGCTCTTTGCGCCGAGCGAACAACTGCGTGAAACCCTCGTCTCGGCGGTCGGATACGTTCGGGCGGTGTTGCGCGATCCCGCAAGCGGATTTTTTGCCGGGAGCCAGGACGCCGATGAAGAGTACTACGAGCTGCCGCTCGAGGACCGGCGCAAGCTTACCGCGCCGTACGTCGATCGAACGTCGTACACGAACTGGACCTGCGCGCTGGCTGGATCGCTCTGCTGGGCGGCGCGCGCCCTCGACGACGACGCGCTGCTCGCGCAAGCGTTGCAAACGCTCGACGCCGTCGACGCGCGACTGCTGGGGAAGGACGGGTTGCTCTATCACGTCTTTCTGCCGGACGGCACGCACCGGGTGCGCGGCCTGCTGACCGACCACGTCGCTTACGCGCGTGCGTTGCTCGACGCGCACGAGATTTCCGGCGAGCCGCGCTTTCTCGGGCGGGCTCGCAGCGTCGTCGAAACCATCCTCGAAAACTTCGCGGCGCGCGAGGGCGGATTCTACGACCGTCTTGCGGGCGACGAAGATTTCGGGCGGCTCGCCGTTGCCGACCGGCCGATCGTCGACAACGGACTCTTTGCCGAGACGCTTCTGCGCCTAGCCGCGCTTTTGGGCGAGAACGCGTATCGCGACCGCGCGAAGGACATTTTGCGGCGCTATCGCAAATCCGCTGCCGCATCCGGTCCGTTTGCCGCAACGTATGCGCGCGCGCTGCGCCGCTTTCTGACGCCGGAACTCACGGTCAAGATCGTCGGCGACCCAGCGCAGACGGACGCATTTCGTGAGGCGGCGTTGCGCCTGCCGGCCCCGGTCGGTGCGATTCGCACCCTGCCGCCGCAGGACGCTGCCGGCGCACGGTTACCCGCCGATCCGCAACCCGCAGCGTACGTATGCAGCGATTCGGCGTGCGGCGCGCCCGTGCGCGACGCTGCCGAGTTGCGTGCAGCTTTAGATGCGTACAAAGTGCAGCCAGTACCAACAGCCCCACAGGCCGGCACCGACCGAATATACGATTAGCGCCCGCCCCCACATCGGGAAGTTGCGCCGTACCCCAAGCATCATTAACGCAACTAAGAACGGCTCGAAGTCGAGTGCGTGGCGCATGCCGAACTGCGCGAAACCGTTGACGTAATAGAGCAGGTTCGGCACCGCCACCAACAGCGTGGCGATCCAGAGCGCGACGGTGCAACGCACCGGCCTACGCGCAAGAACGGCAAGGACTAGAGCCGGCGACGTCCAGGTAAGGGCGACGCCCGAGAACTCCGGCCGCAGCCCCGGAAACGCGGCCAGTTGCGTCGGCGCCTGCACGAAGAACGACCACAGCTGATGGGGGAGATACATCAAACGGAAGGGCGAGCCGGTCGGCATGCCGGCCTGATCTTGATGGTACCAGGTCGTGTAGCCGACGTCGGTCCACGTACCCCAACGCACTTCGTTATAGAGAACCCACAGCACGACGAAGGGTACCAGCGTCGCAGCGAACGAGTGCAGCGCGCTCCACGACGGCCGACTTCCAGGCCGAATTGCAAGCAAGTATGCGTAGACCGGAAAGGCGGCAATCATCGTGAAACGCGATTCGACCGCACAAGCGGCAAAGACCGCAACCAGCCACCCGCGCCGCTTTCCGGCGAGCTCGACCAGCGCCAGCACGGTAAAGCAGACCGCGGAAACGTGCGCGATAAACCAGACGTCGCCAAGCATCGCGCACCACAAGAGGTCGGTACCGGCGAGCAAAAAAGCGCAGATCCAGGCGATGCTAGCGCGCTTGAGGGCGAGGCGCTCGCCCAGCTCCCAGGCGGCACCGATCGCAACGGCGGCCAGGACGGCGGCGAGAAGCGTTTGATTCGTCTGCGCGCCGAAGATGGGGACAAACGGAAGCAAGAGCAACGCCGGCAGCGGCGCTTCGATTACGTAGTAACGCCCGCCATATCGCAACGCGTCGATGTAGGCGCCCGGCCAGTCGATCCACGCGTGCCCGTGCGCAAGCGCTTGGGCGAGCAGAACGTAGTTGTTATACGGCGTCGCGTGAAGGCGCGAAACGAAGGCGGTAACGACAAACGCTGCGAGGCCGGCGATAATCGCCGGCTTGATGCCTCGCGCGCTCACCCGGGCGGAAGCGTTGCGTGCGGCAGCGGTGCGGGCTGCAAGAACGTCGACGGCGGCAGATTCTCCGGGAAGCGGTAGTCGCTCCACACGATGTGTTCGCGTGCCGGCTTGCCTTTGATGCTCGCCGTCGCTTGGGCCGCGACCGGCATCCAGTACCTGCCGAAGCCGGCGAACTCAATCTGGCCGGTACCGTGCACGCCCAAACCGCTGCTATGAAAGTGAACGACGCGGGGAAGAAATCGCATTCCATCGATCGTGATGCGATCGACCCAGGCGCCGGATGGCCGGCTCAGCGGCGTCGCCTCGTAAACGTAGTCGATATGATGCGCGTCTTTGACCGTCCCAAGAAAGAGCAGTTGGTAGGCGTCCGCCCGCGGTGAAAAACGGACGACGGCGTAGGGATCTTCGCGACGCGAGAACTTTACGATCTTGCGGTGCAGCGCGATACCATCCACCGCCAGCGTTTCGTCGCGCACCGATACGCCGCTGCGGTAGATTCGGTGATATTGCTCGATGTTGCTGGGGCCGACTTGCGAAACCGTGTAGGCATAGACGGCTACTTTCGGAACGGTCAGCGCCTGCACGGCCTCCGAATAGCGCTCGAGCACGTACTGCGAATCGAGTTGCGCCGGGCGCGCGCCCGCGAGCGCCACAATAGCCAGAACGGCGCCGGCGGCGCGTGCGATCATACCAAGACGGCGTCGCGAATCGCGCGCACGGCCGCCTCGGCGCCGGCGACGTTGCTGCCGCCGCCTTGTGCCTGTGCGGCTTGGCCGCCGCCTTTACCGGATACCAGCGGCGCCGCAAGTTTGACGAGGTTGCCGGCATGCACTCCGGCCTTGACCAAATCGTCGGTGGCGCTGACCAGCAGGCTGACGCTGCCGTCGTCGATTCCCGCCAGTGCGACGACGCCGCTCGGCAGCCGGTTGCGAATCGCCGAGCCCAAGTGGCGCAATGCCTCGCCGCCGGCTTCCGGGACGACCGCGCCCACGAAGGTGCGATCCCCGCGACGCTCGGCGCGCTCGACGTACGATTGGGCTTCAATGCCGGCAAACTTGGCCTTGAACTGCCCCAGCGCCGCCTGCAAATCTTTGACTTCGCGCTGCAGCTTGTCGACGCGGTCGCGCAGCTCGTCGGGCGCAGCTGCCAGCGACGTCGAAAGGCTCGCGATTAGCTCGCTCTGCTTGCCGAGATGCTCTTCGGCCGCATCGGATACGCACGACTCGATGCGCCGGATGCCGCTGCCGATCGAAAACTCGGAGAGCATGACGAACATCCCGAGCTCGCCGGTCGAATGCGAGTGCGTCCCGCCGCAGAACTCGACCGACGGACCGGCCTGCACGACGCGAATCAGCTCGCCGTACTTTTCGCCCGCCATCCAAATCGCGCCGGTTTGCTTGGCTTCTTCGAGCGGCAACACGCGGGTAACGAGGTGCGAGTCGTCGCGAATCATCTCGTTGACGCGGTGAGCGATCTCGCGCTTCTGTTCGGGCGTGAGCGCCCCTTGCGGCCAACGAAAATCGAAGCGCATGCGATCGATGCCGACCCACGAGCCGGCCTGATTGACCTCTTCGCCGAGCACGTCCTTGAGGGCGCGCTGCAACAAGTGCGCCGACGTGTGATGGCGCCGGATCTCGCGACGCCAGCGCGGATCGACGCCGGCATGAAGCGACTGTCCCAGCGTTATGCTGCCCGAGAGCACCACGCCGGAATGCGCGATGGCTTCACCCATATACTGCGTGTCGCGCACGTCGAATGCAGCTTCGTTGCCGTCGATGCGGCCGCGGTCGCCGATCTGCCCCCCGCGCTCGGCATAGAACGAGGTGCGATCGAGCACGATCGTTCCGGCATCGCCTTCATCGAGCACGTCGACCGGCTTGCCCTCCTTGAGCAACGCGACGACGGTGCCGTTCGCTTCCAGTCCTTCGTCGTATCCGGTGAACCGGCTGCGCATCGCGGGAAGGTCGGCCAGCTCCACGACTTCGCGCTTTGCGGCAGCATCGCGGCGGGCACGTTCGCGTTGTTCTTCCATGAGCCGGTCGAACGCGACCGTATCGACCACGGCGCCGCGCTCGCCCGCAATCTCGCGAGTCAGTTCGACCGGAAATCCGTAGGTATCGTGCAGCAGGAAGGCTTCCTCGCCGCCGATCACGTGCTCGCCGCGCGCGAGCAATTCGTCGACGATACGGTCGAGCATGGCCATCCCGCGCTCCAACGTGCGATCGAACGTTTGCTCTTCGTTGCGTAGCGCCGCGGTGATGCGTCCGATGCTCCGGCGCAACTCCGGATAGCCCGTTTCCAGCGAACGGACCACCGCCGGAACGAGCTCGGCCAGGAAACCGTCGGGATAGCCGAGCAGCCTGCCGTTGCGGATGGCGCGGCGTATCAAAAAGCGCAAAACGAAACCGCGATCGGTATTCGACGGATAGACGCCGTCGTTGATCAAAAACGTCGCAGCGCGCATATGATCGGCGATAATGTTCTGTCGCGCGACCTGCTCGCTCGGCGAGAGCGTCGTGCGCCCGATCGGCGGCTGGGCGGCAACCAGATCGGTGAACAGGTCGGTCTGATACATCGACGCCACGCCGTTGCACACGGCCAGCATGCGTTCGAGTCCCGCGCCGGTGTCGATAGACTTGCGAGGAAGCTCGGTCAGCGCTCCATCGGCCGCGCGATTGTATTGCTGGAAGACGACGTTCCAGATCTCGACGTAGCGGTTGCCGAGGTTCGGACCGGCGTCGTCGGAACCGGCGGCGTGCTCCGGACCCGTGTCGTAGAACAGCTCGGTGCACGGGCCGCACGGACCGGTCGCGCCCATCGTCCAAAAATTCTCTTCGTCGAAGCGGCTGATACGCGACGGCTCGATTCCGATTTCGTCGATCCAGATGCGCTCGGCTTCGTCGTCGCCGACGTGCACGGTAACGTAGAGCCGAGCCGGATCCAGCTTTAGGATCTGCGTGACGAACTCCCACGCCCACGCAATCGCTTCGCGTTTGTAGTAGTCGCCGAAGCTGAAGTTGCCGAGCATCTCGAGGAACGTACCGTGGCGTCCGGTACGGCCGACGCTCTCGATGTCGCTCTTGGCGCCGGCCACCCGCAGGCAGCGCTGCACCGTCACCACGCGCGGCGCCGGAGCGGGCTGCTCGCCTAAAAACACGGGGACGAACGGCTCCATCCCGGCGATCGTGAAGAGCGTGGTCGACATCTCGTGGGGAACCAGGCTCGCCGGCGGAAGCAGCTTGTGCTGCTTTCCGACGAAGAAATCGATCCACGCCTGACGTAGTTCCTGGCTCTTCATCACACCACACTATACCGGCGCCGGCAAAACCTGTCGATGCATTTTCCCGCCCTTGTCATCCCGAGCGCGGCGCCCGAAGGGCGCTCTCGTCGTCCCGAGCCTCCTCGGGATCGCGCCGGGCCGCCGCGCCCGAACGATGGCAGCCCCGTCCCCGGCATCCTGTGGGACGCGTCGGGCTCGGAGTTATTCGGCTAAAACCGAGCGCAGTTTATCGAGCGCCTTTGCCTGCAGGCGGGAGACGTGCATTTGCGAGACGTTGAGGCGCTTGGCTATTTCGGTCTGCGAGACCGATTCGTAGAAGCGTAAATAGATGATCACGCGTTCGCGGCCGCTGAGCACGGCGAAGGCGCGATCCAAATTCGCGCGATCTTCGAGCAACGCGAGCCCGGCGTCGGCAACGCCCACGGTATCGGCGAGCGTTTGCGATTTCTTGTCGTTCTCGCCCGAGACTTCGCTGTCGAGCGAGAGCAGGTTGTAGGCTTGCCCGAGCTCCTGCGCCTCGAGGATCTCGTCTTCACCGGCGTTGAGATGTTCGGCAAGCTCGGCGACGGTCGGGCTGCGCCCCAGCGCGATCGCCAACTTGTCGCCCGCGCGGTTGACGGCCAGGTTGAGCTCCTGAAGCCGGCGCGGCACCTTGACGGCCCAACCCTTATCGCGGAAATACCGTTTGATCTCGCCGACGATCGTGGGCGTGGCGTACGTCGTGAACTCCACGCCGCGCTCCAGCTCGAACCGGTCGATGGCCTTGAGCAGCCCTACCGTTCCAACCTGAACGAGATCGTCGAGGGGTTCGCCGCGATTGGCAAAACGCACCGCAAGAAAACGAACGAGGTTGAGGTGCACGACGACGAGCTCGTCGCGCAGATGCTCGTGCTGCGAATCTGGTTCGTCCGGAGCCACTTCGTGGCGGCGCCGCGCTTGAATAAATTGCGCGAAAAGCTCACGGGTCCGCTTGCGGTCCGGACGCGTTTCGTCCCGTTCGGTCACTATCCGGCCTGGGCGCCGAGCCTCTTGACCATGAGCAGCTCCGTTCCGTGCTGCGGATGCACGTCGTAGCTGACTTCGTCCATGAGCGTTCTGATCAGGAAGATTCCGAGGCCGGCGATGCGCGCCTCGTCGAAGTTCATCGTTTCGCGCTCGACTCGAACGCTGGGACGGCCGTTGTCGCTAACCCGCACGCGAAGTGCATCGGCCAGCGCTTCGCACGTGAGCAAAATAAACTCACCGCGACCTTCGTGTTGGATGGCGGCGGTACACGCCTCGGTCACGGCGAGCTTGACGTCTTCGATCTCTTCGATCGAGAACCGAAGGCGGTTCGCAACGGTCGCCGCGGCCAGCCGCGCCAGCGCGACCCATTCGGCGCGAGCCGGAATGCGAAGCTCGACCAGGTCCGGGGCGGCGTGTTCCACCGCCTGATTCATACCAGCGCTTTCATCGCCGAATCTTCGCTCTCGAAGATTCCGAAGATTTTGACTAACCCCGTAATGTCGAAGATCTTCTTGATCTGCGGATTAGTGCAGACGAGATTGACCGACCCACCGTGCTCGCGGACGCGTTTGAGCCCGCCGATCAATACGCCCAGGCCGGTCGAATCGATGTACCGCACCTTCTCGAGATTGATGACTAAGTGGTAAACGCCGCGATCGATAAGCTCTCCGACCGCGTCCTTTACTTTGGGCGACGTATATACGTCGATTTCGCCGCTCAAATCGACGACGTAACAGTCGCCCGGCGCTTCGCGTACGTTTACCTTGATATCCAAATCAGCCCTCGGCTTTCCGTTCCAGCTCTTCGTGAATCTCTTGCGCCGAACTTCGCCCTTCCGCTACCGCAGCGTCGAGATTGGCGCGGGCGTTCTCCACCACTTGGCGTCCACGTTCGTAGAGTTCCGAGACGCTCGATTGCCACTGCGACGTCACGTCGCCGACCCGGCCTCGAAGATCGCCGGTCGCATCCATCGCCATGCCGCCCGCTTCGCGCGCCTTTCCGGCAAGCCGGTCGCGCGCGTCCTCTTGCGTAAGCAAGACCGCCGCGGCGCCTCCAACGACGGCACCTATTAAAAAGCCGGCGAAGAATCCACCCCCGCCATTACCTTTGCCCATGTTTAACCTACTCTCTGATCGTTCGAGTCTTTTCCCGTAACCAAGCGCCGTAAACCCGCTGTGACCCCGGCAATTGCCGCGCCGACGTTGACGATGCCCGGTACGACGGCGCTTCGAGTCAGGTCGACCGTCCGAGAAACGGTTCCGGCAGTCTGCTCGAGGGACTTGGTAAGCTCGTCAACGCGAGATAGGGTGCTGGTGACGGGCGCTCCGATCCCGGCGAGTTGGCGATCTACCTCGTCCAGCGTCACACGAAGCCGTCCGAGCGTCTTCGACAGCGCCAGACAGGCAACGAAGACTCCCGTTCCGACCAAAAGGGCGGCGATGCCGCCTAGGACATCGAGAACCACAGGGCCCCACTCCGTACTGCTCAAGGTAGTTGCCTCCAGCCGCGCGCCGTTCGTTTTCTCAGTCTACCCATCCCCCTGTAGGCGTCCGCAGAGCGCCCCGCAGCCCGGCGACGATATCCGGGAGCAGCCCGATCGTGCGCTCTACCTCCGTCGCCGAAGTGACGTGCCCGAGCGAGAAGCGAATCGCTCCCCGCTGCCACTCGGGGCCGATCTGCAGTGCGGCCAGCACGTGGCTGGGCTCGGGTGTTCCCGAAGCGCAGGCGCTCCCGGCAGAGACGGCAACGCCGGCAAGATCCAGGGCAATCAGCAGCGCCGCCGACTCCACCCCGGCAAAACCGACGTTCAGGATGTTTGCTACCCGCAGAGCGCCGCCGCCGGCAACCCGCACTCCGGGTATCGAGGTGGTGATGGCCCCCTCGAGGCGATCCCGCAAGGCGGCCACGCGCACGGCTTCCATCGCCTGATCCCGGATCGCGAACTCTAATGCGGCCGCCAGCCCCACGATACCGAGCAGGTTCTCGGTTCCGGCTCGCCGCCCGAACTCTTGACCGCCGCCGCGGAACTGCGGGGCGATCGGGACGCCCCATCGCACGTACAGGAGACCGGCACCCTTGGGTCCACCGAACTTATGAGCCGAGAGCGACAGCAGGTCGACCCCCAGAGCGGTGACGTCCATCGGGAGCCACCCGGCCGCGGCCACGGCGTCGCAGTGGAAAAGCACGCCGCGCCGGCGAGCGACGCCCGCCAGTTCGCGGATCGGCTGGATCGTGCCGATTTCATTATTGACGTACGCTATCGAAGCCAGCCGCGTCACCGGCTTGAGGGCAGCTTCGAATCGCCCAACGTCTACGAGCCCGTCGCCGTCTACGGAAAGTCGCGTCGTCTCGATCCCGGCTTCTTCGAGCCGGTCGAGCGAGCCCAAGACGGCCGAGTGCTCGATCGCGCTGGAAACTACGTGCGCCGGACGGGAAGCCGATTCCATTATCCCGGCAATCGCCAGGTTGTCGGATTCCGTACCACCCGACGTGAACGCGATCTCGTTGGCCGCAACGCCGAGAGAGTTGGCGACGCGCTGGCGGGCGTCGTCGAGCAGCGCCCGCGCTCTACGCCCCTCGGCGTGTAACGAACTAGGATTAAAGTCGTTTTCTGCAAGCGTTGCGCGCATCGCTTCGGCCGCCTCGGCACGCAGCGGCGTAGTCGCAGAATGATCGAGATAAATTCGTTGCGCTCTCACAGGTCGCTCACAGTATGCCCGTCTATTATCTGCTTGTGCGAAGCTCCAACGCACACTCCGAGAAGTAGCAACGGGAAACTGGCGGTCCGAGTATCACTCGGACCGCCTTTTTATTGAGTCTTGTTGAAAATAGCGCCGCTCGCTCAATCCGGGCGGCAAATTTACTTGCACGACGTCGTAGTCGTCGTGCGCGTAATGGTAGTCGCGCCCGTAACCGAGCTCGCGCATCAAACGAGTCGGAGCGTTGCGCAAGTGCAGGGGAACGGGCTCGTTACGCGTCTCCAATACGTCTTCCCTTGCGGCGCCGTACGAACGCCCGACCGCGTTGCTTTTCGGTGCCGTAGCCAAGTAGAGCGTCGCGTGCGCCAGCGGAAAGAATCCTTCGGGCATACCCACGAAGTGCACTGCCTGCTGAGCCGCCACGGCCACTTGCAGCCCATTGGAATCGGCCAATCCGACGTCTTCGGAAGCTAAGATAACCAGCCGGCGTGCGATAAAAAGCGGGTCTTCGCCGCCCTCGATCATGCGCGCCAGCCAATAAAGTGACGCATTCGGATCGCTGGCGCGAATCGACTTGATGAAGGCGCTGACGACGTCGTAGTGCATCTCGCCGCCCTTGTCGTAGGGCGAGTTGCGCCGTTGCATCGCCTCGCGCACGAGCGTCGCGTCGATCTTCCGGCTTCCCTCGGGCAGCGACGAGGCCGCGAACTCGAGCGCGCTCAGCGCGGCGCGCGCGTCGCCGTTGGCAAATCCTACGAGCAGCCGCTTCGCAACGGATTCAAGCTCGAGTTCTTTGGCACCCAGGCCGCGCTCGCGATCGTGAAGCGCGCGGTCCACGATCGTCGCAACCTCGTCATCCGAGAGCGCTTGAAGCACGAAGACCCGAGCGCGCGACAAGAGCGCGGAGTTGACTTCGAATGACGGGTTCTCCGTCGTCGCCCCGATCAGCGTCACCGTACCGTCCTCGACGTAGGGCAGTACGGCGTCTTGCTGCCCTTTATTGAAGCGATGGATCTCGTCGATGAAGAGCACGGTGCGCCGTCCGATGCGCCGGCGTGTTCGCGCCTCAGCGACGACGCGACGCAGATCGGCGACGCCGGCACTCACCGCCGAGATGCGTTCGAAGTGCGCGCCCGTCGAGTGGGCCACGACCTCGGCCAGCGTCGTCTTCCCGCTGCCGGGCGGTCCCCATAGAATCATAGAGGGAACGGCGTCGCGTTCGATGGCAACGCGAAGCGCGCGGCCGGGTCCTAATACGGCTTGCTGTCCGACGAACTCGTCCAACGTTAGCGGCCGCATGCGCGCGGCGAGCGGCGTCTCTTCGGGGCCGGAATCGAAGAGGCCGGGCGTCAAGGTGAGGAGCTAGGCGCCTCAACCGGCTGGGTAATGGGGTTCTTTGGCGCCCTGAGCGGCTTGGGCGTCGCCAAATGGCGATGCAGCTCGCCCGGGAACTGCATGGTGACGTCGCCCTGCGCGTGAGCCGTTCCGCTGGTCGTGTTATAAACTACGCGCTGCGCCTTCATGCTGCGCGTTCCCTCGACGATGTGTACCGAACCCTCGAGCTGGAGTTGGTGCGTTTCCTCGTTGAGCGTTCCCTTATCGGCCGTGACGACCGTGTCGCCCTGAACGTAGTGGACGCTGCCGATGGCCTGATAGACTTTCGCTTCGCCGTCGATCTGCGCTTTGTCAGCGGTCAAAGTCGACGGCGACTGCGCCGGTTGCTGGGGGCCGCCCTCGAGACTGCCGACTCCGCTGCCCTGCGAATCGTGCATCACGACGTGCCCGTTCAGGTAAAGCATCTTCTTTTTGTAGTTGCCGTTGGCACGATCCGCGGTAACGTCGCCACCGACGCGCGTCATCACGACCTTCGAAGGCGTGCTGAAGTCGCCGGTCTTGAAGTTGGCGTCGAGCGAGCTGGCGTGCACGGTCCACACGCCGAGGTCGAATTGAGTCGCGGCCCCGTTGGGCGGCGTTCCGGCTCCCGGCGACGGACGAGCGCCGCCCGACGCTCGCGGTTGCGGCGCCGTGCGTGATTGCGTGCTCGGACGTGCTTGCGGCGCCGGCGGCGACGCGGCGAGCGTCGCCTCGAGCACCGCGAGGATCAATGCGAACGCGGAGATGGAGCGGATCATTGTCGTTGCGTACGTACCTTTACCGTCGGACGTTCTATCGGCCCGAGCAACTCGCTCAGCCGTTTTTCAGAAACGACCCCTTCACGCAGTAAGCGGGCGTGCACTCCGGAGAGATCGACGATGGTTGATTCGCCGTCGTAGCGCGTCGGTCCGTGCGCGACGAGCAGATCTGCCGAAGGCAGCATGGTGAGATCTTCCTCGCCGAGATAGCGCGGGCCGCCGGGCGGATTCGCCGTCGTTCCGGCGATCGGACCGCATCGCTCGAGCAGCGCCCGCGCGAAAGGGTCGTCGGGAACGCGAAAGGCTAACGTCTGCAATCCGGCTGCGAGTTCGTCGCTAATGAACGCCGGCTTGCGGATCAAAATGATGACCGGTGCGGGAAGCAGCCGTTTTGCGGCTTGCACCGCCAGCGGATTGTCGCCGGCGTACTCCAGAAACTCGGCAACGCTGGCAAGGTGCATCGTGAGCGGCCGGTTGTCCGGTCTTCCCTTGGCTGCATAGATGCGATCGATCGCTTGAGAGTCGTACGGATCGCAACCGATGAGATAGCTCGTGTCGTTCGGAAGGACGACCGTTCCGCCGGCAAAGACGCGTCGCGCTACTTCTTCGGCGACTTGGTCGACCGGCGCCCCGCTCGCCTCGATTACACGCGTAGTCGCGCTCCGGTACCGATCGCGACGCACGAGAGCGGGTCATCCGCCACGATGACCGGGACGCCCGTAACGTCGGAGAGCAGTTTCTCGAGCCCGCGCAACAGCGCCCCGCCGCCGGTCAGGATGATGCCCCGATCTATGATGTCGGCCGCGAGTTCGGGCGGCGTTTTTTCGAGCACGGACTTCACCGCTTCGACGATCGCGCCGATCGGCTCGGAGAGCGCTTCGCGAATTTCTTCGCTGGTGATCTTCACGGTTTTCGGCAGACCGTTGATCAGATCGCGACCGCGAATCTCCATCGCCAGCTCCTGTTCGAGCTTATACGACGAGCCAATCTTGATCTTGATCTCCTCTGCCGTGCGTTCGCCGATCATGAGATTGTAGACGCGGCGAATATAGCGCACGATTGCTTCGTCCATCTTGTTTCCGGCCACGCGAAGCGACTGCGAGACGACGATGCCGCCCAGCGAGATGACCGCGACGTCCGTCGTGCCGCCGCCGATGTCGACGACCATGCTTCCGGAAGGACCGTCGATCGGCAGGCCGGCCCCGATCGCGGCGGCCATCGGCTCTTCGACGATGCCGACGTCGCGTGCCCCGGCGAGCTTCGCCGCATCCTTCACGGCGCGCTCTTCTACGCTCGTGATCTCGGCCGGTACGCAGATCGTGACGTGCGGTTTGGGCTTGACGATCGACGACCACCACGAACGATCTTTCATCACCTTTTTGATGAAGTAGGAAAGCATCGCTTCGGTCACTTCGAAGTCGGCGATCACGCCGTCGCGCAACGGACGAATCGCTTGGATATGCGCCGGCGTCTTGCCGAGCATCTGTCGCGCCTCTTCACCGACGGCCAACACGCGGCCGGTGTTCATGTCCTTCGCCACGACGGACGGCTCGCGCAAAACGATGCCTTTCCCCTTGACGTGGACGAGCACGTTGGCCGTGCCCAGGTCGATCCCGATATCCAAGCGGTAACTCCTAACTCAAATCTGGGGGCGTTATCCGGTCGCCGAAATGCGCGGATATTCGCTCGTTTCGAAAAACCCTGTCGGTTCGACCAAAGGCGTCACGCCGCTGCTGCGCTGCACCTGTCCGCCGAGTTCCGAGAGCAGCTCCTCCAGACGCTCGTAGCCGCGGTCGATGTACTCGAGCCCGATAATCTCCGTTTCACCGGCGGCCGCCAGCCCGGCAACGACCAGCCCCGCGCCGGCGCGTATGTCGGGTGCCTCGACCGGCGCGCCGGAGAGCGTCTTGGGACCCTTGATGACCGCCGCGTTGCTCTCCATCGTTACCTTGACGTCGGCGCCCATGCGCGCCAGCTCGTTGACGTAAGAGAAGCGCGCGTTGAAGATCGACTCCTCGACGACGCTCGTGCCCGGGCACGTACAGAGAAAGCCGACCATCTGCGGCTGCAGATCGGTCGGAAAGCCTGGATAGGGCGCGGTTAAAATGTCGGTGCCGCCGGTAATGCTGTCGGCCTTGACGCGAATCCAGTCCTCACCCGTCATCGTGACCACGCCGCATTCGACCAGTTTGTCGAGAAGTGCCCGGCAGTGCTGCGGCCGGCAATCGGTCACGGTCACGTCGCCGCGCGTCACGGCTCCCGCCAGGAGCAAGGTGCCCGTCACGATGCGATCGGGGATGATCTCATATTCGACGCCGTGGAGTTCCTCGACGCCCTCGATCATTACCGTGTCGGTTCCCTGGCCGGCGATCCTCGCACCCATCGCGACGAGAAAGTCGGCCAGGTCGACGACCTCGGGCTCCATCGCCACGTTCTTGAGCGTCGTCGTTCCTTCGGCTAGGACGGCAGCGAGCATCGCGTTCTTGGTCGCGCCGACGCTGGGCATGCGAAACTCGATGGCCGCACCGCTTAGACGCGATCCGCGAGCTCGCGCGATGAGGTAGCCGTGAGCGTTGTGCACGTCGCATCCCAGCGCCACGAACGCTTGCTCGTGCATGTCGGTCGCGCGCGTGCCGAGCACGCATCCGCCCGGCAAGGGAACCTCGGCTTGCCCGAATCGTCCCAGCAGCGGACCGACGACGTCGAACGAAGCGGCGAGTTTACGCACCAGCGCGTACGGCGCGCGATACGAGGCGACGTTGCTCGCGTCGATCGTGACGCTGTTGTCGCCCTGCGAACGGATGCGGGCACCCAGCGCTTCGAGCAGCGACCACATGACCGAGACGTCGGTGATACGCGGAATGCGATGGAGCGTAACCGTGCCTTTTGCCAGCAAGGCGGCCGCCATAATCGGCAATGCGGCATTCTTTGCTCCGTGCGTTGCAACGGAGCCCTCCAGCCGCGCGCCGCCACGAATCCGCAGCGTAGTTTCGAGCCGATCGAGCATGATGACGTTCTTACGCTTCGCGCGATGCAGCGGCTCGCCCCGCCCAAGGCAGGAGCCGCAAGCCTTTAGTGGCCGGTGAGCCGCAGTTTCGCGTTGGCGAAGTCGATGATAGCCTGCTCGCGCGCGTAAGGCTCGCTGCCCGGCGAGGCGGCCTTCTGGCGCTCCGTCGCCCCGGCCAGATCCTCGCGGGTTTTGGCGACGACGACGTCTTCAAAGCGAACGGCCTCGTCCACCAGCACGGTGACTCGATCGGGCAGCGCCTGCATGAAGCCCTCGCTGGTTGCCAGCTCTAGCCGCGCGCTTTGCCCCTCGTGGTCCTGAGCTTGTCGAAGGACGTTCGCGCGCAGCACGCCCGGCTTTAGCGCCGCCAAAAACGGCGCGTGGCTCGGAAGAATGCCTTCCTCGCCTTCGGTCGTGACGGCAATGACCAGCTCGGCTTCGCCCTCGAACGCAACTTCCTTGGGCGTGACGAGGCGAAACGGAATTGTATTAGGCACGGGCCATCCGATCGGCGTTGGCGCGCACTTCGTCTATCGTGCCGGCGTAAAAGAACGCGCCTTCCGGCAGATCGTCGACCTTGCCTTCGAGAATCTCCTTGAACGACGCGACCGTCTCCGAGAGCTTGACGTACTTGCCCTCGCGTCCGGTGAACTGTTCGGCGACGAAGAACGGCTGCGAGAAGAAGCGCTGAATGCGGCGCGCCCGAGCGACCGCGATCTTGTCGTCTTCGGAGAGCTCTTCGACGCCGAGAATGGCGATGATGTCCTGTAAGTCGCGATAGCGCTGCAGAACTTCTTGCACGCCGCGCGCGACGTCGTAATGCTCTTGGCCGATGATCTGCGGATCCAAAATGCGCGACGTCGAGGCCAACGGGTCGACGGCCGGATAGATGCCGAGCTCGGAGATCGGCCGCGAGAGCGCCGTCGTGGCGTCGAGGTGCGCGAAGGTCGTCGCAACGGCCGGGTCGGTGTAATCGTCGGCCGGAACATAGACGGCCTGCACCGAGGTGATCGAGCCTTTGCGCGTCGAGGTGATGCGCTCTTCCAGCACGCCCATGTCCGTGCCGAGCGTCGGTTGATAACCGACCGCCGACGGCATGCGGCCCATCAGCGCCGAAACTTCGGAGCCGGCCTGCATGTAGCGGAAAATGTTGTCGATAAAGAGCAAGACGTCGGCGCCGAGTTCGTCGCGGAAGTATTCCGCCATCGTGACGCCGGTCTGCGCGACGCGGAAACGCACGCCCGGCGGCTCGTCCATCTGTCCGAAGACGAGCGTCGTCTGCGCCAGGACCCCCGACTCTTTCATCTCGATCCAGAGGTCGTTGCCTTCGCGCGTGCGCTCGCCCACGCCGGTGAAGACCGAGAAGCCTTTGTGGACGTATGCGATGTTGCGAATGAGCTCTTGAATGAGCACCGTCTTGCCGACGCCGGCGCCGCCGAAGAGTCCAACCTTTCCGCCGCGCGTATACGGCGCCATTAGATCGACGACTTTAATGCCCGTCTCGAAGATGCGCGCCGTCGGGTCCTGATACTTGAGTTCCGGCGCCGGGCGATGGATCGGCCAGTACGCCGCAGCTTTCACCGGTTCGTTGCTGTCGATCGTCTCGCCGAGCACGTTGAAGATTCGTCCCAGCGTACCTTCGCCCACCGGCACGGTAATCGGTCCGCCGAGACTGCGCACCGCCGCACCGCGCACCAAACCGTCGGTCGAGCCCAGCGCCAGACATCGAACTTGGTTGTCGCCCAGCTCGTCCTGCACTTCGAGCGTCAGCTCGCGCGCCTGCATCGCGGTACCGCCCAAACGCGCGTCGCCATTCGACGCGGCGCCGTTTGCGCCGACCGCACCCTCGTTGACGCCGACGCGCAGCGCGTCGTTGATGTTCGGGAGCGTTTCGGGCGTGAACTCGACGTCCACGACGTTGCCCAGGATCTGCACGACTTTACCGGTGGAGTCTGCCATTTTCTCTATACTTTCTTTATCGGTTTCTGTTATTTCTTACGGCACGGCCGAGTGACGATGCGAGGCGACGTTGCGTTGAGGAGCGTCTCGATTTTCGGACAAAACAGGATGTTTTCTTCAGAGCTCGCTCTTCCGAAAATCGAGTCGAGCAAGCCGAGCACAGGACGTGCTCGGCGCCGCGTCTCCGAGACGCAACGTCGCGTCGCATCGTCACTCGACTCCCAGAGCTTCTGCCCCGCCGACGATCTCGAGGAGCTCTTTCGTGATGGCGGCTTGGCGGGCGTTGTTCATGGCGATCGTGAGTTCGTCGATCAGCTTTGACGCGTTGTCGGTGGCGTTGGTCATCGCGACGAGTTGGGCCGCGAAGAAGGCAGCGTCGGTTTCGAGCATCGCCGAGTAGATGGTGAACTCGAGGTACTTGGGGAGCAGTCTCGTGAGAACGAACTCAGGTGACGGGGCGAATTCGATTGCGCCGCCGGGTCGCTTCGAGACGTGCTTCTCGCCGCCGGTGAGGGCGCCGAGATCTTCGGCGAGGATGGGGACGAGCTTACGCGTCTGCGGCCGCTGCGACATCATCGAAACGAGCTGTTGCGAGACCAAGACGACCTCGCCGATCGTGCCCTTGGTGAAGTCCTCGGTGACGCGCTGCGCGACCTCGCGCGCGGTGTCGAGCTTCGACTCGCCGCCCAGCGGCCAGCTCGGCGCGTCGGCGAGCCCCAATCGGCGAACTGCATTCCGGGCTTTGGCGCCGACGGTGTAGTAACGCACGCTGCTCTGCCCGCGAGCGAAGAGCTCGGCGGCGTGTATGACGTTGGCGTTGAATGCGCCGGCAAGTCCTTTGTCGGAGGTCACGAGCACGATGCCCGCTGAGGCGCCCTCTTTGCCGGGCTTCATGAACGGATGATCGATCGACGAAACCGCCGCTATCAGATCGCGCAGCATCTCGCCGAGCGCATCGGCATAAGGGCGGGCGCGCTTCCGAGCGGCTTCGGCACGGCGAATTTTCGCCGCAGCCACCTGCTTCATCGCTTTGGTGATCTGCTGCGTGTTCTTCAGCGACCGGATGCGGTCGCGTAAATCGCGTACGGACGGCACGAGCTTCCGGTTTCTCTAGAAGCTCTTGTTGAATTCGGCGAGCGCGGCGTCGAGCTGCTTCTTGACCTCGTCCGAGAGCTGCCCGCTCTTGGCGATCGCCTCCGGAATCTCCGGATGCTGCGCGTGAAGAAAGTCGACCAGCGCCGAGGCCCAGCTTTGGAGGCGCGCGGTCGGGACGTCGTTGACGAAACCGCTGCTCGCCGCGTAGATGAGGGCGACTTGATCTTCCATTGCCTGCGGCTGATACTGCGGCTGCTTGAGCAGTTCGGTCAGCTTCTCGCCGCGCATTAACTGGTTTTGCGTCGCTTTATCGAGATCGCTCGAGAGTTTGGCGAACGCGGCGAGATCGCGGTACTGTGCCAACTCGAGTTTGAGCTGACCGGCGACCGATTTCATCGCCTTGGTCTGCGCGGCGCCGCCGACGCGCGAAACGGAGAGACCGACGTCGACCGCCGGACGAATGCCCTGGAAGAATAGTTGCGGCGTCAGATAGATCTGGCCGTCGGTAATCGAGATGACGTTGGTGGGAATGTACGCCGAGAAGTCTCCGGCTTGCGTCTCGATGACGGGAAGTGCGGTGAGCGAGCCGCCGCCCATCTCGTCGGAGAGTTTTGCGGCGCGCTCGAGCAGACGCGAGTGCAGGTAGAAGACGTCGCCCGGGTAGGCTTCGCGGCCCGGCGGACGGCGCAGCAGCAGCGACATCTCGCGATACGATTGGGCGTGCTTGGTGAGGTCGTCGTAAATAATCAGCACGTCTTTGCCCGAATACATCAGCTCTTCGGCCATCGCGCAGCCGGCGAACGGGGCTATCCAGCGCAGCGCGGCCGCTTCCGACGGGCTGACGGCGACGATGGTCGTGTAGGCCATCGCGCCTTTCTGCTCGAGGATCTGTGCCAGTGCGGCGACCGTCGAGTTCTTCTGACCGATCGCGACGTAAATACAGTAAACGTCGCGGCCTTTTTGATTGATGATCGTGTCGATGGCGATGGCGGTCTTGCCGGTCGAGCGATCGCCGATAATCAGCTCGCGCTGCCCTTTGCCGATCGGGATGAGCGCGTCGATCGCGCGGATGCCGGTCTGCAGCGGCTGCTTGACGGGCTGACGCTGCACGACCGTCGGAGCGACGTTCTCGATCGTTCGAAAACGCGTCGCCTCGATCTCACCCTTGCCGTCGATCGCCTCGCCGAGGGGATTCACGACGCGTCCGAGCATGACTTCGCCGACCGGCACGGAGGCGATGCGACCGGTGCGCCGCACGCTGTCGCCCTCTTTGATCTCCGCGTCCGGCCCCATGATGACGACGCCGACGTTGTCCTCTTCGAGGTTGAGGGCGACTCCGTGCAATCCGTTGGCAAACTCGACGAGCTCGGACGACCGCACGCCGCGCAATCCGTAGACGCGGGCGAGGTTCGCGCCGACCGAGATCACCGTACCGACTTCGTCTTCTTGGATCTCGGTCTTGAACTGCTCGATTTGTTGTTTTAAGATGCCGGCAATTTCGTCAGCGTTGATCATTCGTAACTTTCTTCACGTGTGGGATGTAGGGTTTGTTGGATCTTCAGGTGCGCCGTCACGTGGCTTGAGCCAGTTCGCGGGTGAGGGCGTCGAGGCGGCCGGAGATCGTCGCGTCGATGCGGCGATCGCCCATCATGATGCGCAATCCGCCGATTACCGAAGGATTGACGACTTCGGTGACTTCAAACTTCTTGCCGTATCTTCGCTCGAGGCTCGAAATGACGCCGGCGTACTCTTTTCGGTCGAGAGCGCGCGCCGAGGTAAGCGTCAGGAGCTCGCGGCCGCGGGCTGCTCGCTCGAGCGCGAGATACTCCGAAACGATCGCCGCAAGCAGCGTCTCGCGGCGCTTGCGGACGAGCAGGAGCAGCGCGTGCAGCGCGATGGGATGGAGCTGCCCGAATGCCTCGCCGAGCACGCGCTCCTTGTCGGGCCGGCCGATGACGGGGGCCGCGAAGAAGTCGGCGACCGGATTGCTCTCGCCGATAGCTCGCGCGATCGTCTGCAGATCGGCGCTCACGCGGTCGGTCGCACTTTGCTCGCGGGCGAGTTCGGCAACGGCGGTCGCGTAGCGGCGTGCCAGCGTACGATTAACCACTCGAGCCGTGCTCCACGGAGTTTACGAATCGGTCGACCATTGCCGCATCGAGCGCCGGGCCGGCGCGCCGTTGCGCGTCTTGGCGCGCGAGCGCTAGCGCGCGACCCAAGATCTCGTCCCGAAAACGCGATCGGGCGGCGGCGCGCGCGCGCTGCAACTCCTTGCCTGCGTCGGCCAACGCGCGCTCGCCGGCTTCTCGCGCGTCGCGAAGGAGCGCTAAGCGCTCGTGGTCGGCGTGCTCGCCGGCACGCTGCTCGATCAGACCGGCATCGCGCTGGGCGCTCTGGATTTCTTCTTGCAAAGCCTGCAGCGCGGCCTTCACCTCGTCGCGATGGCGCTCGGCCTCGGCGATCTGCGCGTTGCTGCGCTCTTGCGCGGCGAGAAAAACCGGCAAGAGGAACCGAAACCATACGTAGACCAAGGCCGCGACGAACACGATCGACGAGACCACCTGGCTCCAGACCGCGATTTGCAGATAGAGCTGGTCTTGGCTCACTTCGCAGCCTCCGGGATGACTCGGTCGATCATGAAGCCGGCGAGTTTTCGCACCGCCTCGCCCTCCTCGCTCCGCGCCGCGTCGAGCTCGGCTTGCGCCTTCTGCTGCGCCTCCTCGACGATGCGCTGCGCGCGCTCTGCATAATCGGTCGACAACTGCGCGGATTCGTTCGACGCCTGCGCCCGCGCGGCGGCGACGCGCTGTTCGGCCCGTTGCCGTGCCGCGGCGCGCACCTCCTCGGCCGCAGCGCGCAAGCTGTGCGCTTCGGCCTGATAGCGATCGTAGTCGGATACGAGGCTGTCTATGTACTGCCGCCGCCTGCGGATTGCGGCCGCGACCGGCCGCAAGAAGACGACGTTAAGCAGCGCGAAAAAGATCGCGAAGTTGAGGAGCTGCACGACGAGCGTCCCATCGATCGAGAGGAACATCCGTTCCTACTTCACCAGCGCGGTAATGATCGCGGGCACCTTCGCCACGACGAGGAGAATATAGAAGGCCAACGCGATCGCGATGAACGGTACCGCCTCCAGGACGCCGACGCCCAAGAACATGAACAGGAAGATATTGGGCCGCGCCTCGGGTTGGCGCGCGATCGACTCGACCGCCTTGGCGGCGACGGTGCCGTCGCCCACTGCGGAGCCGAAGGCGACGCCCGAGATGATGATGCCGAAGCAGATCAGCGCGGATGCCGCGATTAACGATTCAGGATTCAACGACGTTCCTTTCCTAATGGTCGTCGGCGAGCGCCAACGAGAGGTAGACTATTGCCAATAGCGTGAACACGAACGCTTGGATCGTTCCGACGAAAAAGTTGAAGAACTGGATCAGGATGGGGACGACGGCGACGCCCAGCGAGAGGTTGAAGAAGCCGATGTTGATGCGCGCCAAAATGATCGAGGTAATGATGACGAAGAGCAGTTCGCCGACGAAGATGTTGAAAAAGAGACGAGCGGCTAGCGTAATCGGCCGCAGAATTTCGTCGAGGATGTTGATCGGCAGGAGCGCCGCAAACGGCTTGAATACGTGTCCGAAGTACGAAAGGCCCTTCTTGCGAAACGCCACCGTCTGAATCATGCAGAAAACGACCAGCGCGAGCGGCACCACGGTGTTGAGGTCGGCGGTCGGCGAACCGCCGAAGGGTAGACCGAGCGCCTTGAAGGGGAGCATGCCGAACTGATTGAGCAGAAAAATAAAGATGAAGAGCGCTACGAAAAAGGGCACGAAGGCTTCGCCCTCTTTCCCCAGCACGCTCGTCACCAAGTCGGCGATATAGTTGAAGACCGACTCCAAAACGGCCTGACGCCTGCTGACGTAGGGCGAACGATAGCTCGCGCCGATCCAGCCAAAGAAAACCAGCGACACCGCCATGACCAGCCAAGTGGTCATGATCGTATCGGCATGGACCGGCCCAAGCACCGGCAGATGCCAAAGAATATGTTCGCCGATATGTTCCTGCACGCGTTATCCGTTAAGGCTTCCGTCGGAAAGCTCGCAGCGCTCCAAGCGCATAGGTTGCAAGCGGGAAAAAGAAACCGGCGAGAAACGGGCCGAGCGACCACCAGGGCCCCCGAACCGCTAACGCCGCGGCTACTATACTAAACGCGGCCAGCCGCAGTAAACTACTTAGCCTGAAGAAGAGCCGGCTTCCCGTCTGGACCAGGCGCTCGCTTCCCCGCATGATGCCCAGCATATTGCCTACGCCGCAGGCCCCTCCGATGGCCAGCGCGGCCGCCCCCCAGCGGGAAAAGGGGGCAAGCAACACCGCAAACCCCAGTATCAGCAGGAGAGACCTTCCCGCCACCGCCCACTTGAGGCGATAGTAGGTCGCGAGGTCGGCCGCCGAGTCGGCAGCCCCGTACGGTTTCACCGCATCGCCCGCGCCAGGAGACGGAAGGCCGAGTAGCCGCCGATCAAGGCGCCGAGGATCAGGCCGGCCGGGGCCAGCAGCGGATCGCCGCGGCGGTCGGCGACGAGAATCCCGGCAAGCAGCCCGAGGACCGCGGCACCGGCAAAGGTTCCTCCCGCCGCGACCAGCGGGAGAAGCGTCTTCACCGCGCCGCTTCCGCGCTTGCGGTTAAAACGTGAAATGGCTCGGGGTAGACACCCCCGCGAAGCCGCGCCAACAGCCAATCGGCAATTCGTTCGGCGGCCCGCCCGTCACCGTAAGGATTGACCGCATGCGCCATGCGCTCGTACGTTCTCGAATCCTCGAGCAGGCGCCGTGCCGACGCGACGATCCGCTCGCGCCGGTGTCCGATGAGCTCGAGCGTTCCGGCGAGCAGACCCTCGGGCCGCTCGGTTTCGTCGCGCATCACCAGCACCGGCTTACCGATACAGGGCGCCTCTTCCTGAAGACCGCCGGAGTCGGTCAGAATAAAGCGGCTGGCGCGGACCGCCGCGACCATTTCCGCGTAGTCGATCGGATCGACCAAGATCACGCCGGGAACTCCGGTCAAGACCTCGCGGGCGACCGGCGCAACGCGCGGCGAGGGATGCACCGGCCAGTAAAGCTGGGGCGCCTGCGGGAGCATCGCGATGTCGCGTAACGCCTCGGCGATGTCGCGCATGTGCGGATGATTTTCGCGGCGGTGAGCGGTCACCAAAATCGTCGGCCGGCTCGGATCGATCTCCTCCCAGCGCGGCGGAAGGGGTAGATCGTCGCGCCCCGCCGCCTCGGCGAATGCATCGATGACGGTGTTCCCGGTGACGAACACGTCATCGGCGGGGACGTTCTCCAACAGCAAGTGCTCGCGGGCGAGCGACGTCGGCGAGAAGTGGAACGATGCGATCGTGCCGGTTAGTCTCCGGTTCATCTCTTCGGGATACGGCAGCCACGGATTGCGCGTCCGAAGGCCGGCCTCGACATGGCCGACCGGAACGCCGGCATAAAATGAGGCGAGCGCCGCCGCCGAGCTCGTCGTCGTGTCGCCGTGCACCAGCACGACTTCCGGCTTCGCTTCTGCCAGCGCGCCCTCCATGCGCGTCAGCACGCGGGTCGTTATCTCGGTAAGCGTCTGATCTTCCGTCATGATGTCGAGATCGTAGTCGGGCTTGATGCCGAAGAGCACTAAAAGATCGTCGAGCATCTTGCGATGCTGCGCCGTGACGCAGACGCGATGGTCTATCGCGTCGTGCCGTCCCAGCGCGTGAACGACGGGGGCCATCTTGATCGTGTCGGGGCGCGTTCCAAAGACGCTGAGAACGCGAAGCTTGTCGGGGGTAGCGGGCATGCGGCTCCTATGCGTGACGGAATACGTGCGTGAACTGGCCGGAAAACGCCAGTGCGACCGCACCGAGAACGAAACAGACCGCGTAGAGCAGCAGCACGGCCTGGCGTACGTTGAGCCCAAAGCGGAAGATCAGCTGATGGTGAAAGTGACCGCGGTCGGCTTCGGTGATACGCTTTCCCGACGTCGCGCGGCGAACGATCGCGGCCGCGGTATCGAGCACCGGAAGCGCAAGAACCAATAGGGGGACCACGACGCTGATCGCGATCGCGGTCTTGCTCGCGCCGATGATCGAGACGGTCGCAAAGACGTAACCGATGAAGAGCGACCCGGCGTCGCCCAAAATTATGCGGGCCGGATTAAAATTATATGGAAGAAAGCCGAGCGCGGCGCCGGCCAGGGCGATGACTACGAGCCCGACGACCGGGCTGCCGTGCAGCACCGAGATTACGAAGAGAAAGACGCTCGAGATCGCGGCGACGCCGGCGAGCAACCCGTCGAGCCCGTCGAGAAAGTTTATCGCGTTCATCATGCCGACGTACCAGAGCAGCGTCAGCGGCACGCCGAGCCAAAGCGGAAAGTCGATCCAGTTCGTGCCTGCATTGCGGTCGAAGGGATTGTTGATGCCGGGGATCACGAAACCGTAAAGCATCGAAATCAGCGCAACCACGATCTGCGCGATCAGCTTATTGCGCGGACGCATCTGCATCACGTCGTCCCAAATTCCGACGCCCAGAATCAGCAAGCCGCCGAAGAGCAGGCCGACGAGTTTGTGTACCGCGTCGAACTGTTCCGCCGCCGGTACGAGGGCAAAGGGCGGTGCCAGCGAGACGCCCAGCACGGCGAAGAGGGCGAAAGCAAAACCGAAGAAGACCGCGATGCCGCCGATGCGCGGCTTGGGAAGCACGTGCATGCGGCGATCTTCGCCGCCGTTGTCGACGATGCCGAGACGCAGCGCGAGGCGCATGATCAGGGGCGTGCCCAGCGCGCTCACCGCGACGGCGATCGCGAATGCCGCCGCGTACACCGCGCCGGCCGAAGGCGAGAAAAGAATCACCCGCGCGCGCCCTCCAGCGTCGAGTACTGGACCAGCGCGACGCCGGCTTCGGCCAGCAGCTGGCCGGCAACCGCATCGGGATACGCCTCGTCATAGACGATCTTGGTCACGCCCGCGCTGATGAGCAGCTTCGAGCAGTTGACGCACGGCTGGTGGGTACAGTAGGCGACGGCGCGATGGAGGCTCACCCCGTGGAGCGCCCCCTGAACGACGGCGTTGGCCTCGGCGTGGGTCGCACGCAGGCAATGTTCGTTAACCAGCGTGCAGCCGACCTCGGTGCAGTGCGCGACGCCGCGCGGGGCGCCATTATAGCCCGTCGTTAGAATGCGATGTTCGCGCATCAGAACGCAGCCGACGGAGGCGCGAGGGCAGGTCGCGCGCGTGCTCACGGTATGCGCGATCTGCATGAAATACTCGTCCCAACCCGGCCGCACGTTTATTCTCGCAAGCCTCTAGGGGACGTCGTAGCGCGAGGTCAGCTCGCGGACGCGTCCGCGCAGCAGATCGGTCTGCGCGCGCTCCTCGATGTCGTCGAAAGCGGCGCAGATAATGCGCGCGACCTCGCGGCAAGCATCTTCGCCCATGCCGCGCGACGTGATCGCCGGCGTGCCGATGCGGATGCCGCTTGCCACCATCGGCTTCTGCCGATCGAACGGAATCGCATTCTTGTTGACGGTGATGCCGACTTCGTCGAGGTACGCCTCGACGGCCTTACCGGTCAGCCCTTTGACCGAAACGTCGACCAGCATCAGATGCGTGTCGGTGCCGCCGGCGACGAGCCGCAGACCGGCACGCGAAAACTCCTCGGCCATCGCCCGCGCGTTTTCTACGACCTGACGTTGATACGATCGAAACTCCGGGCGCAGCGCTTCGCCGAACGCGACCGCCTTGGCGGCAATGGTGTGCATCAGCGGGCCGCCTTGGATTCCGGGGAAAACCATCTTGTCGACCGGCGTTCCCCACTTCTCGGTGGAAAGAATGAAGCCGCCGCGCGGACCGCGCAGCGTCTTGTGCGTGGTCGACGTGACGAAATCGGCAAGCGGAACCGGCGATGGATGCAAGTCGGCGGCAACGAGTCCGGCGACGTGCGCGAAATCGACCAGCAACGCCGCACCGACCTCGTCGGCGATGGCGCGGAACGGCTCGTACTCCATAATGCGCGGATAGGCGCTGGCGCCGGCGACGATCAACTTGGGCCGGTGCTCCAGCGCCAGCGCGCGCACTTCGTCGAAGTCGATGAGCTCGGTGTCGCGCTTTACGCCGTACGCGACGGCGTTGTAGAGCTTGCCCGAGAAACTGACCTTCGTCCCGTGCGTGAGGTGGCCGCCATGGGCGAGGGACATGCCGAGCACGGTCTCGCCGGGCTGCAACGCGGTCATGAAGACGGCCATGTTGGCCTGCGCGCCGGAGTGCGGCTGTACGTTGGCGCGGTCCGCGCCGAAGATCTGCTTGAGGCGTTCGAGCGCAAGTATCTCGGCCCGGTCGACCCATTCGCAGCCGCCGTAGTACCGCTTTCCGGGATAGCCTTCGGCGTATTTGTTGGTCATCACGCACGCCATCGCTTCGCGGACCGCGCGGCTGGCGTAGTTTTCCGAAGCGATCAGCTCGAGGTTCTCGCGCTGCCGCAGCTCCTCGCCGGCGATTGTCGCATAGAGTTCGGGATCTTGTGCTTCGACGCAGGTGGTTTGCAGAATGTCCATGACTACGTCACTCTCCCGACGCCGTTGCTTCGTGCACGATCGCCGGCGGCGTCTGGGCGTCCGTCACGGCGCCCCGTTCGAGATCGCGCAACGTTCGCGCTCGCTGCGCCTCGCCGAACTCGAAGAGCTGCTCGGTGCGGTACGCGTGCCGGCCACCGTCGAACGGCGTCTCCAAAAAGATGTCGAGCATTCGTTCGATCATCTCCCAGCCGGTCAACCGCTCCGAGAAGGCGATGACGTTTGCGTCGTTGTGACGGCGCGCCAACTCCGCGGAATAGGGCTCGGCGACCGGCGCGCAACGAATGCCGGGAACCTTGTTGGCGGCCATCGCGATGCCCAGGCTCGAACCACAAACGACGATGCCGCGCTCGGCCTGCCCGCTGGCGACGGCCTCGCCTACGGCATAGCCGTACTGCGGATAATCGACCGGCGTCGCATCGTGCGTCCCAAAGTCGAGCACGTCGTGTCCGCGCCGGCGCAAAATCTCTGCGATGCGGTCTTTGTATTCGTAGCCTGCGTGGTCGGCGCCGACGGCAATTCTCATGGTCTCTCGGATATCAAAGGCGAGGGTGGGCTAGGACGGGCGGTCGAACGTCCGACGCCGATGAAGCTGGCCTGCGCGAGCGGTCTGCTCCACCGCGCGATCGAGCACGGGGAGCTCACGCAACTCGAGTTCCTCGACCTGTGCGCGCGCGAGTTGGCTTGCGATGGCGTCGTCTTGGACGTTCGGCACTTTCCGCGGACCGACGACGACTACCTCGCACAGGTCAAGAAGATGGCAACCGACCGCGGGCTTTGCCTGGCAGCCGTCGCCGACGCTGCCTTCTTTCTATCGGACGGCGAGCGCATGCGATCGATCCTGGAGCGAGCGGCTTCATTGGGTGCGCCTTTGGTCGCGGCACCGCTGGCGCGCGAAACGGATTGTTCGTGGAGCGACCAGCTCGAACGGCTGGGCGTCGCGACGGGCCTCGCCAAGACCGTCAATGTGACGCTCGCGCTGCGCAACGCGCCGGCGACGTTTGCGGCCGGTACCCACGATTGCAAACGCGTTGCCAAAGAGGCCGACTCCGCATGGTTACGCTACGGCCCCGAGCCGGGACGATTCGACGCCGCCAGCGACCCTGCGGCGCTGCGCACCGGTACGGTATTGCTGTGGAGCGATGCGAGCGCCGATACCGAGCGCTCGATCGCGACGACGGCAGCGGCATTCGACGATTTTCGCGGACATCTCGCGCTGGACGATCGGACCGGCGAAGCAAGCGTAGAGGGAATCACGAGCGCGATGCGCGCTTGGCGCGAAGCGCTCGACCGCAGATAGCGTCTGGTACACGCGGTACGAACCTGCATTCTCGCAGGTGGGTGCGGCCCGGGCGCCGTCCGGCAGGTATTTAACTCACCGGTCCGTCGTTACCGGAGCTGATGCTCCCTAGGTCATATAAGTCGGCTCGGTACCAACATGCACTGCGCGCGGATCGCAGTCGAGCCTCTCTACCGTACCACTGCCGGTCAAGCGGCAACCGAGCAGCCCGAGGAAGGCGTGCTGTCCGGTTGAAATGCGGTAGCGACTGCACGATGGAAAAGCTTTCGGTAAGCGTAACGCCCCTCGAGCTCCCGCTCGTTCATCCCTTCAAGATCGCGCGAGGCGAAGAGCTCGTCGCGAGCACGGCGATCGTGCGCGTTCGCTGCGGCGAGCTCGAAGGTATCGGCGAAGCGGCCCCGATCGAGCGCTACGGCGAATCGGTCGAGAGCGTCGCCGCGTACTTCGCCTCGCACCAGCCGGCGTCGGACGACCCATATCACTTGGAGGCGCTCTTACACGCGGGCATACCCGCCGCCGCACGCGCAGGCTTCGATCTGGCGTTGCACGATCTCATCGGCAAGGACTTGGGTAAACCACTTTATGCGCTGCTCGGTCTCGATCCGTCGCTCGCGCCGGCGACGTCGTTTACGATCGGGATCGCCGATCCGCAGACGACGCTGCGCAAACTCGCCGAAGTCGGCAATCATCCGATTCTCAAGGTCAAGCTCGGCATCGGTCCGGCATCGGAGCAGGTCGAGACGATCGGCGCGATTCGCCGGCGCTACACCGGCGCGATACGAATCGACGCCAACGAAGGCTGGGACGTCGACGAAGCAATCGCGATTTTGCGGGCGCTTGAACCTTTCGACGTGGAGTTTTGCGAACAACCAATTCCAGCCGGCCATCCCGAGCAGCTGCGAGCCGTCCGCGAAAAGGTTCGGATTCCGATCGTTACCGACGAAGACTCGCTGACGGCTGCCGACCTGCCGGCACTCTACGGTTGCGTCGACGGCGTCAACGTCAAGCTGGCGAAGACCGGCGGAATTCGAGGCGCGGTCGCAATGATCCACACGGCGCGCGCGTTGGGCTTCAAAGTGATGATCGGCTGCATGGTCGAGAGTGCGGTCGCCGCGACGGCCGCCGCACATCTCTCGCCGCTGGCGGATTGGGCCGACATCGACGGGCCGTTTCTGGTTTCGCACGATCCGTTCGCCGGCGTCACTTACGACAACGGAAAGCTCGTCCTGCCCGACGCGCCGGGACTGGGCGTGCGCGAAGTCACGCCGGTATGAGACGCTACGTCATCCTCGCGCCGGACCGCTTCGTCGAGGATGCGAAGACCGCGCACGGCGTCATTCGTTACGGAGCCGATGAAATCGTCGCCGTCGTCGATCCGTCCGCTGCGGGGCGTCGCGTTCGCGACGTCGTCGCGCATCTCGATAGCGATGCGCCGGTGGTTGCCAGCGTCGCCGAAGCGCTGGCCTTTTCACCGACTGCCTTGCTGATTGGGACGGCACCGAAGGGCGGTGGATTGCCGCCGGCATGGCGCGCGGCGATTTTGGAAGCGATAGCCGCGAAGCTCGAGATCGTCAGCGGCTTGCACGAAATACTCGCCGACGATCGGCAGTTTCGCAGGGCGGCCGGCGCCGCCGGAACGACCATTTGGGACGTGCGCGAGCCTCCCGAGGTACCGCTTTTCTCCGGCGACGCGTACGACGTGAGCGCCCCGATTCTCCTGACGGTCGGCAACGACTGCGCCGTCGGCAAGATGAGCGTTTCGCTCGAACTCGTCGCCGCCGCATGCGATTCGGGAAGGCGCGCGCGTTTCGTTCCCACCGGCCAGACCGGAATTCTCATCGCCGGTTGGGGCATTTCCGTCGATCGCGTCATCGCCGATTTCGCACCTGGGGCGGCCGAGCAACTCGTCCTTTACGCCGCGCACGAAGGCGCGGAGCTGATCGTGGTCGAGGGTCAAGGCGCGATCAATCATCCGGCATACGCACCGGTGACGCTGGCGTTGATGACCGGATGCGCCCCGGACGGATTGATCCTGGTATGCGACCCGCAGCGCTCGACGATCGAGTCGTATCCGACGCCGATCCTCGATTATGCCGAGTTGATCGCGCTGCATGAGGCCCTTATCGCCGGCGTCAAGCCGGCGCCCGTAATCGGCATCGCCCTCAACACCCGGGGCATGACCGAAGCACGGGCGCGCGAGACGATCGATGGCGCACGCAGCGCGACCGGGCTCCCGGCCGACGACGTCGTGCGCTTCGGCGGCGCGCGGCTCTATGACGAGATTTGTCCGCGCATCGTCAAGCGCGCTCCACGAACGCGCAGCGCGCCGGAGTGACGGCGCATCGTCTCGGCGCCGCGGCGCTCTGCGCCGCCGCGCTCTTCGGCTGCTCGCGCCCGGCCCAGCCGGCGCGCGGCGGACTTCACAACGCGTGGACGGTGCCCGGCGTGCTGCGGCTGGGCGAAGACGAGGAGCCCGACGGACTCAACCTCATGTACGCCCACACTGCGGCTGCCGATACGATCGCCGGGATGCTCTTTTCGTTTATCCTGCGCTACGACGCGCGCGGGAACTACGTGCCCGATCTTGCCACCGCAGTGCCGACGCCGAGCAACGGCGGCATCAGCGCGGACGGCAAGCGGATCGTCGTGCACTTGCGCCGCGACGCCGTCTGGGCCGACGGCGCGCCGCTGACCGCGGCCGATTGGCTCTTCACCTATCGCGCAGTCATGAATCCGGCAAACTCGGTTAAGACGCGCTACGGCTGGGACCAGATCGCGAGCGCATCGGCGCCCGACCCGCATACGATCGTCATCCGCTTGCGCCGCCCCAACGTCGCGGTGCTCGGCATCTTAGGGATGGGCGGTGCGGCCTATCCGCCGCTGCCCGCCCATCTTCTGGCACGGCTGCCCGATCTCAATCGGGCAGCATTCAATCAGGAACCGCTTTCTAGCGGCCCCTATCTGCTCAAAGCGTGGAACCACGGGAGCTCGCTCGTGTTCGTTCCAAATCCGCGTTACTTCCGCGGCGCTCCGAAACTCAAAGAGGTCGTCTGGAAGGTCATCCCCGACGTGAACACGCTCTTCAACCAGCTCGCGACGCACGAGGTCGACGTTTACCCCAACGTCAACGAAAACTCGATCGGCCGCCTTTCGGAAATCTCGGGAATTCGCGTGGCTCGCAATCTGATCGCCAGCTGGCGTCACCTCGGCATCAATATGAGCCGCCCGCAGCTTGCCGACGTGCGCGTGCGCCGCGCCATCGCCGAAGCCGTCGATTGGAAGCGCCTCAACGATACCATCTATCACGGCATCGACCGGCAAGCCGTCTCCGACATCTTTCCGGAGTCGTGGGCCGCACCGCGCCTTCCTCCGTACCGTTACGACGTTAACGATGCGAAGAAGCTGCTCGCCGAGGCCGGTTGGCGCGCCGGCTCCGACGGCGTGCTGCATAAAGGCGCGCTGGCGATGAACCTTTCCATCTATGCGACGACCGGGCATCAAGAGAATACCGAATCCCAAGTCTTGATCCAGTCGATGTTGCGCGAGGTCGGCATCGACGTCGCCGTGCGAAACTATCCGGGCAGCTATCTCTTTGCCGGCGACGGGCCGCTCTATACGGGAAAGTACGATCTCGAGTGGTCGATCGAGACCAACGGTCCCGACCCGGATAACTCCGGCAACTGGAACGGTGCCTTCATCCCGCCGCGTGGAGCGAATACGTCGTGGCTCGACGACCCGATCGTCAATCAAACGAGCGAGGCCGCGGCGAGCACGTTCGATCAGGCAAGGCGCAAAGCGCTCTATCAGCGCGAGGAAGAACGCTTGCGCGAGCTCGTCCCGGCCGTCTTCTTCAGTTGGCGCGCCAACGTGACCGCGATCAACGCGGACGTGCGCAACTACGTGCCCGCAGCCTTTATCGGCGACAGCTGGAACTCGTGGCAGTGGACCATCTAAGCCCTTCCACGTTTGCCCAGCTGCTGGGAGCGAGCGAATCGGCTCGTCTGACGTTCGAGCCGGCACGCAGCGGCGTGCTGAGCTGGAACACCCACGCGCCGAGCGGACGGCTTTCGTTTCGTCTGCTGCGCGCGGGACAGCCGGCCTCGGAGTGGATGGATTACGCGCAATGGCAGCCGACCGGCGCGAAGTCCTTCAGCCCGGAACACGAGGGCACGCGCGTCGAGGTGGAAGTCATTCAAACGATGCAGCCCTTCGACGGAATCGAGGCGCGAGCGCGCGACGTGCATTTCGAGCTGCTGGCCTTCTCGTCGCCGGTGCGCTGCCGCCCTTCGCTTCCCTATCGCCGCGACGCGATGATCCTGGACGTGCCGGTGCGCTCGCAGTACGTCGAGGGAATCGACGAGCGCGGATGGTGCAGTCCGGCAAGCCTGTCGATGATTCACGCCTATCACGGCATCGACGCCGGCGTCCCGGAAACGGCCCGTGAGGTCTTCGACCGCGCCTATAACGGCACGGGAAACTGGTCGTTCAACGTCGCGTATAGCGGCCGTCTCGGACTGCGCGGCGTCGTCGCGCACTTGCGCAACCTCGACCACGCGGCGCGCCTAATCGAGCGGAATCTGCCGGTCGCACTCTCCTATTCGTGGCACGGCGGCGAGTTGCCGGGCGCGCCGCTCGAGCAGTCCGACGGCCACCTCGTCGTGCTCTGCGGATTCACCGGCAGCGGCGATTGCGCGGTCAACGACCCGGCCTCGCCCAACGTACGCGTGGTTTATCCGCGCTCGGCGCTCGAACGCATCTGGCAGCGTAACGACGGGATCGCGTACGTGGTCGCACCGGCCGGCGTCGCGTATGCCGACGTCCTTGCCTCGGCTGCGCCTTAGCGTGCGAAGTCTCGACGAAATTTCTAGGGCGGTCGTTCGCTGCACGCGCTGCCCCGAGTTGCGCGCTTACATCGCCCGGGTGGCGCGGGAAAAAAAGCGCGCGCATCGCGAGTGCGAGTACTGGGGGCGGCCGGTGCCGGCCTTCGGCGACCCTCGCGCGCGATTGATGCTGGTTGGACTCGCGCCCGGCGCGCACGGCAGCAATCGCACCGGGCGCCCATTTACCGGCGACGCATCGGGAGACTTTCTCTACCCCGCGCTGTACCGTGCCGGATTCGCTTCCCAGCCAAAGGCGACGAGTCGCGAGGACGGGCTCGTCTTACGCGATTGCCTGATCACCGCGGCCGCGCGCTGCGCGCCGCCGCAAAACAAACCGACGCCGCAAGAGCTGCGCAACTGCTTTCCTTATTTAGTGGAAGAGTTCGAGGCGCTCTCGCGCTTGCGCGTCGCCGTCGGCCTGGGCGCGATCGGATTTGCCGCTATCGTGCGCGTGATGCGGGAGCTCGACTTCACGCTCGAGCCGGCGGACTGGGCCTTCGCCCACGGCGCCGAGGTTAGGGCGCGATCGGGTAAGCGTACGGTCGTTGCGATCGCCTCTTATCACCCCAGCCGGCAAAACACGAACACCGGCAAGCTTACCGTGCCGATGTTCGACACGATCTTTACTCGGGCGAACGAGCTTCTGGGGCCAAGCGAACGTGCAAGTCGCGCAGCAACTGCTCCGGCACGCCGCTCGGCGCGTCCATCATCAAATCGCGCCCCAGCTGATTCTTCGGGAAAGCGATGACCTCGCGAATGCTCGTCTCGCCGCACGCGATCATCGCGATGCGGTCGATTCCGAGCGCCATTCCGCCGTGCGGCGGCGCTCCGTACTCGAGCGCTCGCACGAAGAAACCGAATCGCTCCTCGATTTGCTTCGACGTTAGTCCCAGCATCTCGAAGATCTTCCGCTGCTCGCCGGGCTTGTGAATGCGGATCGAGCCCGAGCCCAGCTCGTAACCGTTGAGCACGAGATCGTAGTGCTGCGCCCGCATCTCGAGCGGCGAGCGATCGATCAGATCCCAGTCGCCGGGCGCCGGTGCGGTGAACGGGTGGTGCGCCGGAGCCGGCTGGCCGGTCTCTTCGTCGATCTCCAAATACGGAAAGTCGGTAACCCAAGCGAAGGCAAAGCGCTGCGGATCGCGCAGATTGCAGCGGTCGCCGATTTCGTTGCGCATTTTTCCGGCAACCGCATACGCCAACGCGCGCTCGCCGGCAAACAGCAGCACTGCGTCGCCATTCTCCGCATCGAGCGCAGCCTTTACGGCGGCGACGTTTTCGTCGTTGAGGAACTTCGACGCCGGCGATTTGATGCCGTCGGCGGCGAGGGCGATCCAGACCATGCCTCTAGCGCCGAATTGCTTGGCGGTCTCGGTGAGCGCGTCGAACTCGCGGCGCGATAGCGCGGCCCCGCCGGGATAGCGCAAACCGACGACGGCGCCGCCGGCATCGAGCGCTCCACGGAAGACGGCGAACTCGCTCTGCGCGAACGCGGCGCCGGCGTCGGCCAGCTCGAGGCCAAAACGCAGGTCGGGCTTGTCCAAGCCGTAGCGCGCGATCGCCTCGCGGTGGCTCAAGCGCGGGAAGGGCGGCAGATCGGTCTCCATCACTTTCGCCCAGACGTAGCGCATCGCCGACTCCATCGTCTCGAGCACGTCTTCTTGCGTGCAGAAGGCCAGCTCTACGTCGAGCTGCGTGAACTCCGGTTGCCGGTCGGCACGCAAATCTTCGTCGCGCATGCAGCGCGCGATCTGCATGTAGCGCCCGAAACCTGCGATCATCAGAATTTGCTTGAGCATCTGCGGCGACTGCGGCAGCGCGTAGAACGAGCCGGGGTGCAGGCGGCTGGGAACGAGATAGTCTCGCGCGCCCTCGGGCGTCGACTTGATCATCATCGGCGTCTCGATCTCGAGGAAATCCCGCGAGTCGAAGAAATCGCGCAGTGCCTTGATGATTTGGTGGCGGGCGCGGAGATTGTTCTGCATGCGCGAGCGCCGCAAGTCGAGATAGCGGTACTCCAGGCGCAGATTTTCGTCGACGGCTTCGTCGCCGTTGACGGCAAAGGGCGGAACCTGCGAGCGGTTGAGGATCTCGAGCGAGTCTACGGGTATCTCGACGTCGCCGGTCGCCAGCCGCGGGTTCTCGGTTCCCCCCGGCCTCCGGCGCACGGCCCCGGCGACGCGCAGCACGTCTTCGTTGCGCAAGTGCTCGGCTTGGGCAAACGTCGCGCTCTGCGGATCGAAGACGACTTGGGTGACGCCTTCGCGATCGCGCAGATCGACGAAGATCAGCCCGCCGTGGTCTCGGCGCCGATTCACCCAGCCTGCGAGCTCCACGGTCCGGCCGGCATCGCCGGCGCGCAGCGCTCCGCACGAGATCTTGTCGGGCATTGTTACTGGTGCCTATCCTTCCTTAACTCCGGAAACGTAATAATATTGCAAGAGCAGCTCCCGCGCCAGCCGGGACCGCGCGGATTGCCGATCGAGGTAGCCGAGCAGCAGCGGCATGCGCCCGAGCACCGTGTGAAGACCCAGAGAGACCGGCGTCATGCCGAGGTTCACCATCACGCCAAGGTGCGGATGCTTGCGATAGAAGCGCGCCGTCGAGCGCCCGGCGAGCCGCATCTTCTCCTTCTGGTCCCGATACGGCACGTCTTGGCAGTGATAGTTCACCGCGCGCGGTTCGTAGAGAATCTCGATGCCGAGACGCTCGAGCCGGTAACCCAGCTCCAAATCCTCATGGCCGTAGCCGGTAAAGCTTTCGTCGAAGCAACCGGCGCGCAAGAGGTCACCGCGCCGGACCGATGCGTTGCCGGTCAGGAAGTACAGCCACGAAAGTTTTTTTCGCGAGGGCGGATGGAGATGCCCACGCGATTCGGGATGGTCGCGCTTGTATTGGTAATCGTTAAAATCCTTGACTTGAACCTCGAGACCGACGACGGCGATGCCGCCTCGTTCGCGATGGTGCTGCAGATGAACGGCCAGCAGATCGGGTGAGGCGAGAATGTCGGCGTCGTTGAAGAGCACGATCTCGCCGCGCGCCGCGGCGATGCCGGCATTGCGTGCCGCCGCGCGACCGCTAAAAGGCCCGGCAATATGACGCACGCCCTCTCGCCCGCGACTCACGCCGGCGAGATACTCTGCCGTTCCGTCGGTGGAGTTAGAATCGCAGACGAGCAGTTCGTAGTGCGACGGCGCCAGACTCTGCGCGAGCAGCGTCGGCATCACCAGTTCGAGCGTCTCGAGGCGATTGTAGGTCGGAATGACGACCGAAACGTCGGGCAGCGGCGAATTCACGATTGCGTCATGAGACGCGCGACTCCGCCGACGATTTCCTGCCGGAAGCGCGTAAGCGATGCCTCGTCTTCGGTTGCCGGTTTGCGGACGAGCACGTGGGGCACGCCGTACGGCGACCACTCCTGCGAGTTTAGTCGGAAGTAGCGATGCTCGAAGGCAACGACCGTCGGGCGGCCGACGGCGCTGGCGACGTGAGTCGCGCCGGTATCGACCGTGACGACGATCCGGCCGCGCTCCAGCACCGCCGCCCACTCGTGAAATGGAAGACCATGGATCAGCCGCGCCACGCCGGCATTCTTTTCGAAATACGATGCCTTTGACTCGCAATCGCTCGCACAGGTGATCACGACCGGCGCCAACTTGGCCAGATCCTCGACGATGGCCAGCGTGCCTTCGAGCGTGCTGCCTTCGCCGAACCACCGCTGACCGAGATGCATCACGATCGGGTCTGCCGGAAGCGTTTTTGCCACGTCGCGATCCTCGTCGGTTACGTCGAGGCGCAGCTTGGTGACGCGTTCGCGCGCGCCGGCCAGGGCGACGAGGTCGAGCAGCTGGTCGACTTCGTGGCGAACGGCGCGTCCGGGCTCTCGATCGCAGAGATCGGGGTCGGCCTCGGAGACCATCACGCGATCGAGATAGAGCCTCGCGGTCAATCGAGCGAACCAGCGTCGCTCGTACGTATAGCCTACGCGCAGTGCGGCGCGGGTGCCTCCTACGATTTGGAGATCGACCGCGCGCGGGGCGAGGGCGACGGCGACGTCGTATCCGGCGTAGCGCGAACCGAAGCGTCTCGGAGAGATGCCGTGCGGCAAGACGGCGATCTCGTCGACGTCGTCGTTACGATCCATCACCTCGCGATTGTATTCGCTCGTCACCATCGTCACGTGCGCGTCGGGAAAGGACCGGCGGACCGTTGCGATCGCCGGCGTGGAAAGCACGAGGTCGCCGATGCGATCGGTACGCGAGAGGAGAATCTTCACGCCGGGGGCGAGCCGAGATGCAGCGCGCGTTCCAGCTCGTCGAAATAGACTTCGTTTGCCAGTGCTCTGGCGGCACGCAGCTCGTCCGGCCGCAACTCGCGATCCACACCCGGCGGCGGCAAGCGCCGGCGAAGACGCTCTCGCGCACCCGTCGCTCGAATGGCGGCGTGGAAGCGGCGCTGTATCGGATTGATTCCCGTCGCGAGATAGGCGCGCCAATGCGGATGCAGGTGCACGAGCCGTACCGCCGTTCGCGCCTGAGCGCGCGCCTGCTCGAACATGCGCTCGATGCTGCCCGACCGGCGCGGCGGTTTGACGTGATAGACGAGCGCCTGCGGCCGGAAGACGGCGCGAACGCCGGCGAAACGCAGGCGCAGCCCGACGTCGATGTCCTCCCATCCGTACTCGCCGAACGACTCGTCGAAGCCGCCGATGCCGCGTATGGTCGCCAGCGGCACCGAGACGTTGGTCGTCCAGAAATAATTACCGCTGTAGTTGCGGATGCTCCACAACGGCGTCGGCAGCTCGTCCGGCGAATTTACTTCGATAGCGCCGCCGCGCACGATGTCGTTCGGATGGCTCGCATGAGCTCGCAAGTGCTCCTCGACGAAGTTCGGCAGCGGAAGCACGTCGTCGTCGATGAAGATGATTCGCTCGCCGCTCGCTCGTGCGATGCCGGCGTTGCGCGCGGCGGCCAAACCCGCATTGCTCTGAGTCAGGACGACGAAGGGACAGGTCGCGCGGCCGCGCGCCCGCTCGATCGCCGCCGGCGTCGCGTCGCTGGAGCCGTCGTCAACGAGCACGACCTCGTAATCGCCTTCCGGAACGTTCTGGTCGAAGCAGGCTTCGAGAACCCGCTCGAGCAGCGCGGCGCGGTTGTAGGTGCAGAACTGAAGCGTCGCTTTCACGATATCAGCGTCTCGAGCGCGGAGACGATTCGCAGAACGTCAAGGTGGGCGATGCAGGCATAATCCCGGCAACGCTCCTTGGTGTCGCCGCGATGACAGGGATACGACGCACGCACGACTTCGGTGCGGCGACCGAGGGGCGCCCAGCGATCGGGATAGTCGGACTGAAACGGGAATACGCCGACCGTCGGACAATCGACCGCGGCGGCGACGTGCATCGAGCCGGTCGTGATTCCGACGAACGCGGAGGCGCGCTTCGCCAGCGCTCCAAAGGTTCCGACGCTGGTTCTGCCCGCAATCGAGGCAACGTCGTTGCCGGCTCGCCGGGCGATGCCTTCGGCCATTGGTGCATCCGCCGGCGAGCCGCTCACTAGGATCTGCGCCCCGAAGCGTTCGCGCAGCGCACGCGCCAACGCCGCCCAGCCGTCGAGCGGCCAGAGCCCGCGCGACGATGCCACGGCGTTACATGGGTTCAATAGGATGAAGGGCTCCGCGTCGGGCAACAACGCGCCGGCCTCTAGCTCGTCTCGTTGAGTTGGAACGAAGCGATAGAACGGCTCGTCGGTGTCGCAATTGATGGCGCGCGCAAAATCGAGCAGAATCTGCGACCAATGCGACGTGACGTCGCCGCGTTCGCTGCGGACCACCACGCGATCGGTGAAGCGGAACGAGTAAAAGCGCCGCGCCTGGCCGACGCGGACCGGGATGGCGGCGCGCTGCGGGACGCGCGCGGTTCGCCGCGTCGCCCAGGTGACGACGCAGGCGTCGTACTTCGAACCGGCGAGACGCCGTGCCAACGCGCCGTCGTCGCCGCCGTCATCCAGAAACACATCGTCCACGTCGGGGACGCGTTCGAGTAGAGGCGCGTGAGCGGGCAGCGTCAACGCGTCGACGCGTTCGAACCGCCGGTGCAAGGCGCGGGCGACGATCGAAGCGACGAGCGAATCGCCGATGCCGCCGCCCGCGCAGTAGAGCAGCGCCCGATCACTCATCGCTTGCATCGAGCGCGCGCACTAGCTCGCGCGAGTAAATACCGTCGAGAAAAGCCGCGCGCGCGACTCCGCCCAGCCATTGCGGCCCACGCGGGCTCGTCGCCAGCCCGGCATAGACGGCAAGCAGCGCGTCGGGCAAGAGGAAGCGCGCCCGCAGCACGTTGAGGGGATGCGCGCCGGTCGCCATGCGGGCGCGGCTCGATGGATGTTTGGCAAGAAAGCGGCGCGCCATTCGCGCGCGCTCGACGGCCTTGCGGCTCTGCACCTCGAGCGTCTCTTCCGCGGGAAGCTTGAGATGCCACAAAAAGGCGTCCCACGCGAATCGCCAGGATAAGCCCGCCGCACGCAGACGAAGCCCCAGTTCGGTGTCCTCCCACCCGTACAGCTCGAAGTTTTCGTCGAAACCACCCACGGCGTGGAAGGCTTTGGCCGGAAGCGAGGCGTTGCACGTGCACAGGAAGGCGCGCGAGTAGTTGGCCGGCCGTGGCTTGGGACGCTCCGCCGCCGAAGGCACGTTGAGGATAGGCCCGTTGACTACGCACGGGTCGCTGCCGCCGTGCGCCGCAGCGTGCGCGGCCAGCCAGCCCGGAGGCAACGCTACGTCGTCGTCGCAGAAGACGAGGTAGTCGCCGCGCGCGGCGTCTACGCCACGATTGCGCGCCTTTCCCCGATTGGGTTTTGGTTCGAACACGTAGGTCACCGACAAACCATCGCGCACGTGCCGCTCCACGACCTCACGCGTCGAATCGGTCGACCCGTTGTCTGCGACCACGACCTCGAACGGCGGTGCGCCGGTCTGCGCGGCGAGCGCGGATAGCGCGCCGTCTACGTAGCGCTCGCGATCTTTGGTCGCGATAACGACCGAATAGTGCATTAGGGAACCTCTGCTATGCCGCCAGTTCGAGCAGCGATTCGGCCATCCGGCCGGACGCGCCGACGTGATCCTCATAGAGCGCCGCGAGCTGCGGTGAAACCTCCGCGAGCCAGGCTGCATCGTCGTAACTCTCCAAGGCGATGCGCGCCATACGCCCCGGCGTGATGGTACTGTGAATTTCCCTCACCACCGCACGTCCGGCGTCCATGTTCGGCTGCGTGTGATACTTGAAACGGTGCGATACCGCCGTGACGGCCGCGCGTTTGAGCGGCAGCCCGACGAAGGGAACGCGGTCGAGGTAGGTTAGGGGACCGTTGATCGTCACGACTTCGGGCGCGTTGAGCGGCGTAATGGCGACCGTCGGTTTGCCTAAGATCGCCAGCTCGATCGTCTTCGTGCCGGGGATCGTCAGCACCATGCGAGCCGTCTTGGCCGCGGCGAGCGCGTTGCGCAATACGGGTATGCGGCGATTCCCCTCGCCGGTGGTGAGATAATCGCATCCGTCCTCACTGACGAGCCGTCCGCGTTTTCCGAACATGCGCGGGTGGCCGCCGCTCTCAATCGCGGTCCGCACGCTCTCGCGCGCGGTGAACGGTGAGAGCGCCAAGGCGACGGGAATTTCGGGGCGCTCCCGCTGCAGCTGCAGCGCGACCGAAAAATAAAACGGAACCAGGCTCTCGACCTCGTAGGCGCGCGACCCGGGCATGATGAGGATGCCGTCGCGCGGCGCTTGGGCTTCGGCCGGCAGGCTCGCCTCGAAGAGCGCTCCGTCGATCGCCAGGTTTCCGACGCAGGCGATGCGCTCGCGCGGTATTCCCCAGTCGGCAAGTTGCTCGGCGTTACGCTCGTCCACGGCGAAGGCTCGTTCGAAGAGCTTGCGATAGGCTCGCCGCGAGAACTTATACGTCGCGGTTCTTCCTTTCAAGCGGCGGTGCACGATGGCGGCGTGCAGCAGATCGCCGCCGATATACTGGACCAGGTCGACGCGCGACGGAGCACCATCGAGCTTTCCGCCGAGCGCGAACTTCACGTAACTCTTTGGCTCGTAGACTCGGGCTTGCGGAAAGGCCTCACGAACCATCTCCCCCTCAAAACCGCTAGCGTAATCGTCGGGCACGAGAAAGACCAGCACCCCGAGATCGGGGCAGCGCGCGTAGAGTGCTCGAAGCAGCGGTCGAAGCCAACCGGCGACTTCACCCGGCCCATTAGCCGTTACGGCAATATGCATTGATGATGCGGCCGATTAAATCCGTCGTGCTCGAGCCGGCCAGGTGCGGCGCGAGCGCGATTCGTCCGCCGTGCTGCAGGACGACCGTTTTCTCGGGCAGGTCGTCTTCGCGATATTGATCGCTCTTCACGTGAACGTCGGGACGAATGCGGTCGAGCAAGACTTCCGGCGTTAATTCCTCGAAGCCGACCACCGCGTCGACGCTTCGCAGCGCGCGTAGTACCCGCGCGCGAGCCGCGAATGGAACGAGCGGGCGCGCCGGTCCTTTGAGGCGCCGCACCGATTCATCGTGATTGAGGCCGACGATGAGTGCGTCGCCCTGCGAACGAGCCCAGGCCAAATACTCGACGTGCCCGGCGTGCAGCAGATCGAAGACGCCGTTGGTAAAGACCACCGTACGATGCTCGGCGCGGAGCTCTTCGCGCCACGCCACCGCTTCGGCCACGTCCAGGAGCGGTACGAAGAGCGGGCTCATCCCGATTGTGCCGGATCGACCAGCGCGAGAATTTCCTCCGGCGACGCCGTCGCGGTACCGAGCTTCTCGACGACGACGCCCGCAGCAAAGTTCGCCAGTTGCATCGCCTGTTCGATCGGCGCGCCGGCCGCCAAGGCCAGCGCCAGAACGGCGACGACCGTGTCTCCGGCGCCGCTGACGTCGTAGACGGTGCGCGCCACCGAGGGAATCTGCAGGCGTTCTCCACTGCGCCCGAAGAGCGACATGCCGTGCTCGCCGCGCGTCACTACCGCGTAGCGGCAGTCGAGCATTTCGATCAGCCGCATCCCGGCTCGCTCCAAGCTCGCGTCGTCCACGATCGGAATGCCGGTGATGGTAACGGCCTCGGCAACGTTGGGCGCAACGCACGTGATGCCCCTGAAGAGTTCGATGTTCTGCGGCTTGGGATCGGCTAGGACGAGCGCACAGGTACGGGCGGCTTCGACGATCTCGCGACAGAGCAGTCCCTTGGCATAGTCGCTGAGAATGACGGCATCGCATTGCGGGGCGCGCTCGCGCACGAAATCGGCAACCCGGCGGCGATCGGTCTCGGAGAGTGCGGAACGCGATTCCCAGTCGGCTCGGACGACCTGCTGGTTATGCGCGACGATTCGCGTCTTGCGCGTCGTCGGGCGGTCGAGCATCGTAAAGACGCCCGAATCGTCGACCTGTTCGGCGCGCAGCAAGTCGCGAATCTGCTCGGCAAAGGCGTCGTCGCCCACGGTTCCGGCGAAGACGACTGCGGCTCGCAGGGCACGCAGGTTGTTTGCAACGTTACCGGCGCCGCCTAGAGTGAACGAGTGGTCGGCGACTGCGACCACCGGAACCGGCGCTTCGGGTGAGATGCGCGTCACCGCGCCCCAGATCCATTCGTCGACCATCAAATCGCCGACGACGAGGATCTGCCGCCCGCCGGCGCGCTCGAAGACCGTGCGCGCGTCGGGTGCCATGAGCGTCGGTCTCAACGAATGCCTCCGTCGAAGATCAGCCGCTGCTCGACCAAATCGCAAACGATGTGCGCCATCACTTGATGGACCTCTTGAACGATCGCGGCGTAACCGTCGGGACCCAACAGGACGTGGTCGGCTAGCTCGGCGACTTTGCCGCCGCCATTGCCCGTAAAAGCAACCGTAACGGCGCCGCGGCGCTTCGCCGCTTCGAGTGCCAGCACGACGTTGCGCGACGTGCCGCTCGTCGTCATTCCGATGACGACGTCGCCGGGGTGCGCGAACGCTTCGACCTGCCGCGAGAAGACCTGATCGTAACCATAGTCGTTGCCGACGCAGGTAAGCGTCGAGGAGTTTACCGAGAGCGCTTCGCTGTGCAGACCGGGCCGCTCGCGAAGATAGCGTCCCGAAAGCTCGGCGGCCATGTGCTGCGCTTCGGCGGCGCTTCCACCGTTACCGCACCAGAGAACCTTCTTGCCGTCGCGCAGCGCCCGCACGAGCGCCTCGGCGATTGCCTCGACTTGATCGCGATAATGCGGGGCCTCGAGCAATCCTCGGCGCTCTGAGAGCAGCTCGTCGAAGCTGCGGCGACCGTGCTCCTTGGGCATCACGGCTCGATCCAAAAGAGCTCCTCCCCTTGCGATACGAGCTCGCCGTTGCCGGGCACGATGCGCACGATCGTTCCTGCATCGTCGCTTTGGATTTCGTTGAAAAGCTTCATCGCTTCGAGCACGCAGAGGACGTCGCCGGGTTTGACGCGATCGCCGGACTCAACGAACGGCGGAACGTCGGGCGATGCCGAGCGATAGAAGACGCCGGTGAGCGGCGCCATGACTTTGATGAAGTTGGCATCGGCAACCGGTGCCGCGGCCGGCACGGGCGCTTCGGGCGTGGCGGCCGCAACCGGTGCCGCGGCGCGGCGCGAGAGCTCGTAGACGGCATCGCCGAGCTTTATCTTGATCGTCTCGAGACCGTGCTCGTGCATCAGCGCGAGCAGCTCGCGCAGCGTCTGCGTCTCCTCGGCAAAGCGGTCTTCCATCAAATGCCCGCTTCTACGAGAAGCTCGGCAACGACTCTCGGAGCGGCCAAGGGCAAGCGCCGTTCGGTGCGGTTCTCGAGGTCGCGCAGGACGAGCTCGCCGGCGGCGAGTTCCTCCGACCCGACAATAATCGCATAGCGGGCCCGATTGCGATCCGCGTTCTTCAGATGCGCGAGCAGCTTACGCTCCTCGTAGTCCATGTAGGTGGGAAACTCAAATCGGCGGCGCAGCTCGGTCACGATCGGAACGAGCACCGCGCGCGCTTGCGCGCCGAGCGCAATGGCCGAGATTCCGCGGCGCGGCGGCTCGCCGACGGGCTCGCTTGCGGAAAGGACCATCAAGAAGCGCTCGAGTCCCAGGGCGAAACCGACCGCCGGCACGTCGGGTCCGCCGAGCGAGCGCACGAGGCCATCGTAGCGGCCTCCGCCGCAGAGGCTGCTCTGCGAGCCCAGCAATCCAGACGTAATCTCAAAAACCGTGCGTCCGTAATAATCGAGACCGCGCACGATGCGCGGATTGACGGTGAACGGAACTCCGGTCAGTTCCAAAAAGGATCGCACCGCGTCGAAGTGCTCTCGGCACGCCGTGCAAAGGTAGGACTCAAACGTCGGCGCGCTCTCGACGTACGGCGCGTCGGCAGGATCCTTACTGTCGAGCAGGCGTAGCGGATTGCGCTCGACGCGGCGGCGGGCGTCTTCGCTCATCTCCGCCAGGTGCGGGCGCACGTGTTCCAAGAGCGCCTGGCGGTACCGCGGCCGGCAGACCTCGTCCCCAATGGAGTTGATGTTGAGTGCCGCGTCGCCGATGCGGTATCCGCGAACGAGGTCCCAGGCAAGCGAAATCACTTCGCAATCGGCCTCCGGTCCGGCAAACCCGAAGCACTCCACACCGAACTGGTGTGATTGCCGGTAGCGCCCCTTTTGCGGACGCTCGTAGCGGAAAATCGGTCCGAGATAATATAAACGCTGCGGGCCGGCCGTCAGCAGGCCGTGTTCGAGCACCGCGCGCACGACCGGTGCCGTAAACTCGGGGCGCAGCGTGAGGCTGCGGTCGCCGCGATCGGCGAACGTGTACATCTCCTTCTCGACGATGTCGGTCGTTTCGCCGACGCCTCGGACGAAGAGCTCGGTCGACTCAAAGAGCGGCGTGCGAATCTCGCCATAGCCGTAGCGCGACGCCAACGCACGAATGTGCGCTTCGAGCGAGCTCCAGCGGCCCGACTCGGGCGGAAGTATGTCTTGCGTGCCGCGCGGTGCACCCAGCTTCTCGGCCATGACCGCCCCCTCGTTCGCCGCATCATTTGGCTAGCCATTGCGAGCGTGCTGCGTGATGGCTCGCCATGCGGATTGCACTCTTAGCCGCGGGAACGCTCGCCGCAGCGGCTACGTTCTCACCCGATTCGCTTCGATCGGCGCTCGCGGCAGCCGCGGGTTCGCTCTTCGAATCGGTTCCGTTTCTCTTTGCCGGGCTCGTAGCGGCGCGACTGCTCGGTAAATATCGCCACGTCGTCGACTTCGTAGGGTGCGGTTGCGGATCCGGGCCGTCGGCGCGCTCTCTTCCGGCCGGCGCTGCAACGTGGCTGCTCTTCGGACCGCTCGTCGCCGCGGCGCGCTTCGCTGCGGCTCTGCTCTGCGCTCGGCTCTTACACGCGCGTCGGTCGTGCGCGAATCATCTGCCCGCGTTGCACCCATTGGCGGAGCTCGCGGCACTTCTTCCCTCGTCACTGCTCGCGGGCGCGGCGTTCGTATGTTTCTCGACGTTCGATCCCGCAGCGCTGTCGCCGCTCGGCGAAATCGCGTTAGGCGGCACCCTCGGCTTCTGCGCCGCACCCTGCGGACTGGGAGCGGTCGCAGTTGCAGCGGTGCTGCGTGCGCGCGCGCCGCTCGCGGCGGCGGCATTCCTTTGCGTCGCAGGCATCGCCGATCTTCGCGCGCTTCATCGCGTCGCTCACCTTAGCGAAGAGCACGATGCGCTGGCATACGCTCTGCTCGCCCTCGCGCTCGCATTAGTGGCGTGGCGGCACGGCGGTTCGTTGATCGCGCCGTCGATCGCCGTCCCGGTCGGAGCGTGTGCGGCCGTCGCGATCGTCTACGCTACGATATATCGCCGGCAGCAGTCGTGGCGTTCGCGCATCGCGCCCGCGCTGATGCTGGCCGGCGTGCTCGTCGGCGCGCCTCCACCCTCGTATCACGCCACCGAAACTACCCTCGCGGATCTTTTTGCCGGCGAGCATCTTTCGTTCACTGGGAGGCTCACCCGCGAAGGTGCACGGGCGGCGCTGGTGCGTTATGCCATCACCTGCTGCCGCGCCGACGCGGCACCAATCGCAGTTCGCGTCGATCCGGCGCCTCGCGACTCCGACGGCGCTTGGTTACGCGTTGAGGGTCGCGTCGAAAGCGTCGCCGGCAACTTGCGGCTCGTTCCGGAAAGCATCGCGCGCATCGGGCCGCCGCCCGATCCGTTTATCTATCGCTAGGACTCGACGCGCGGCTCGAGCAGCTCGACGGGGATGCCGTTGGGATCTTCCACGAATGCGATCGCGCGGGTGCCGCTCGGTGAGCGATAGACGTCTTTGAGCACTTTGACGCCCTTGGCTTTAAGCGAGGCAACGTACTCTTCGAGATCGCCGTCGGATTCGATCGCGAGGTGTTCGTAGCGGTTGCCAAGCGCATATGGCGCGTGCTCCTCGAGGTCGAAGACCAGCTCGATGTACGCGCCCCAATCCCGCCCGACGAACGCCATGTCGGCGTTGCCCGGATAGTGGTGCGGGCCCCCCAGCAGTTCGAGTCCGAGTTTGTCGCGATAGAATTCGATCGACTCGTTCATGTCGTTGACGAAGATCGAGGTGTGCAAGAAGCGCGGCATTGTCGTTCCTTTACGTCAGTGTGCGAAATAGCGATAGGTCGAGAAAACGAGCGCGGCTCCGAACCGGTCGGCGGCCGCAACGACTTCGTCGTCGCGGATGGAACCGCCCGGCGCGATGATCGCGGCGCAGCCGCCTTCGACGGCGGCTTCCAAGCCATCGGCGAAGGGAAAGAACCCGTCGCTCGCGCAGGCCGCTCCACGCGCTGCCGAGCCGGCGCGTTGTGCGGCGATTTGCACCGCGCTGACGCGATTGGTCTGTCCGGCACAGATGCCGCGCGTCGTGCCCTCCTTGACGATGACGATGCCGTTGCTCTTGACGTGGCGCACGACGTCCCACGCAAAGGCCAGATCGTGCCACTCTTGCGCGCTGGGTTCGCGCCGGCTTACGACGCGCCAGGTTTCGGCCGGCGCCGCCGGGTCGTCGTCTTCCGCGAGAACGCCGCCGAGCGCGCTGCGCAGGCGCAGCTCGCGGGCCAGCGCGTCGGGAAGCCCCGCTTCAAACTCCATGACTCGCAGGTTCTTACGCCGGCGTAAAAGCTCCAGCCCTTCGGCTTCGAACGCGGGGGCGGCGACGATCTCGAGGAAAAACTCGTTCAACGTCTGCGCGGCCGCGCGGTCGAGCGGCGCGTCGGTCGCGACGATGCCGCCATAGGCCGAAACCGGATCGGCGCGCAACGCCTCGCGAACTGCCAGTCCCACGTTCGAGCGCTGGGCCACGCCGCAAGGAACGGCGTGCTTTACGACTGCGGCCCGCACGAAGCGACCCGCATCGCTGCCGAACTCGGCGCCGAGCGGAGCGCGCGATAGCAGGCGCAGAGTCGCGTCCAAGTCGAGCAGATTGTTGTAGGAGAGCCCTTTGCCGTGCAGCTGTCGCGGTAAGCGGTCGGCGCGGTCCAAATAGAACGCGGCACGTTCCTGCGGATTGGTCCCGTAACGCAAGCGCTTGGCCAGCGGAAGCGTCAGCGCGAGCGCTCCTGGAAGATCGGTCGGCAACACCTCGCCCGCAGTCGCAAGGTAGTGCGCGATCGCGGCGTCGTACTCGGCCGTACGCTCGAAAGCCGCGATCGCGAGCTTGCGCCGCAGCGGCGCCGGCGTGCCGCCCTCCGAAAGCGCGGCGAGATATTCCTTGTACTGCGAGGGATGCGTCAACACGTCGACGTGCTCGAAGTTCTTCGCCGCCGCGCGCAAGAGTGCGACGCCGCCGACGTCGATTTGCTCGATCGCTTCTTCCAGCGCCACGCCGTTGCGCGCCACCGTCGCTTCGAAGGGATAGAGATTGACGGCCACGGCGACGATCTCGGGGACGGCGTACGTTTGCGCCGCCGAGCGGTGTTCGCCGTCGTCGCGATCGTAGAGTATCCCGCCGAACACCTTGGGGTGCAGCGTTTTGACGCGCCCGCCGAAGAGCGCCGGGAAGCCGGTCAGATCCTCGACGTCGCGGGCCGGTATCCCGCCCTGGTCCAAGAAAGCTCGCGTTCCTCCGGTCGCATAGATCTCGACGCCGCGTTGGTGAAGCGCCGCAGCGAGCTCGCGCGCGCCGGTCTTATCTGAAAGCGAAAAGAGGGCCGCGCGATGCCGCCCCGGGGCCTCCTCAGGCAAGGAGCATCTCCGCCTCGCGTGCCAACTCGACCGAGACGATCGAGCTGACGCCGGCGTCGCGCGACGTCACGCCGTAGATGCGATCGGCCATCTCCATCGTCTTCTTGTTGTGCGTTACGACCAGCACTTGCGAGTCTTTGGCGAAAGACTTGACGGTTTCGCAGAACTTATCGATGTTTGCGTCGTCGAGCGCGGCGTCGACTTCGTCGAGGAAGTAGAACGGCGCGGGGCGCGTCGCAATCAAGGCAAAGATCAGGGCCGCTGCGGTCATCGCGCGCTCCCCGCCGGAGAGCGCCGTCAGCGCCATCTGCTTCTTACCCGGCGGCTGCACGGCGATCTCGATGCCGGTTTCGGAGAGGTTGTCGGGCTGCGTCTGCCACATCTTGGCTTCGCCACCGGTAAAGAGCCGCCGGTACATCTCCGTGAAAGCTTCCGCCACGCGCTCGAACGTTTCGTTGAACTGCACTTGCGTTTCGCGTTCGATTTCGCGTATCGACTCGAGCAGCGTCTCGCGGGCTTTGGTGAGATCTTGCATCTGGGCGCGCAAGAACGCGTCACGCTCCCCCAGTTCGGCGCGCTCGGCCTCGGCGTTGAGGTTGACGTTTGCCTGCAGCCGGGCCAGCTCGTCACGCAGGCGCGGCAGCTCGTCGACCACCGAATCGGGCTCCTTTTGGTAGCGCTGCTCGACGTCGGCGCACTCTTCGGCCGTCGCGGGATTCTGCGCGAACTGCGAGACGAGCATGCCGAGCTCGGCTTCGACTTGCGTCAAACGCGTGCGGCGGCTCTCGCCCGCAGCCAGCGTATCGCGCTCCTCCTGTTCGGCACCGCGGAAATCGGCTTCGGTCTGTGCCTGTTGCTGCATCAGAGCCTCACGCTCGCGCCGGGCCGCTTCGACCTTTGCGTCGAGCTCGTGGACGCCGCGCTGCAGACCTTCCACGCGGGCGTGTTTGGTGCGCGTCTCTCCCATCAGCGATGCGACCTCGGCGAGCATCGCTTCGCGCGCCGACCCGGCACGCTGCGTGTCCCGATCGAGCATTCCCAACCGCGCCTTGGCGGCATCGCGTTCGGCCGAGAGCCCGGCGGCCCGTTCGCGTAGATCGGCAACGAGCGCGCTGGCGGCAAGCGCCGCGGCTTGCGCTACGGCGATCTCTTCGCGCGTCGTCTCGAGCTCGCGCTCGAGAGCGGCACGGTCTTCTTCGCTCGCCGCTACTTCCGGCTCGACGCGGCTGCATTCGCTCTCCATCGCACGCGCCCGTTCTGCGCCCGCGCGCAGCTCGGAAGCTGCGGCGCGCGCCGCTTCGAGTTCGCCTGCGGTACGCTCGACCTCGGCCTGCAGCGCCGTGGCTTCGGCGCGCAATCCGACGAGCTGGGATTCGGTTCGCGCCCGCGACTCGCGTGCGGCATCGCGCTGCGCGATCGCCCGCTCGGCCTTACCGTGCGCGTCGCGCAATGCCTGGTCCGCCTCTTCCAGTTTGGCACGCAGCTCGATCAAGGCTTCACGCAGGCTCTGAGCGGCAAAACGTCGCGAGAGAATCGAACGCTCGCGCTGGAAGCGGCCGCCGGTAATCGCGCCGCCGCCGGTGATCTGCTCGCCGTTGAGCGTCACGATCGTGTCGCGAAGGCCGCGCGAGCGGACCAGTTCTATTCCGGTCTCCAGCGTCGTGACGATCAGAACGTATCCGACCAAGAAATTGACGATGCCCGAAAATCGCGGATCGGTACGAATCAGGGTATGCGCGTATCCGACGACGCCGGAGACGCCGGCGAGTTCGGCGTCGATCTGCCGTCCGACGCGATCGGAGAGCGTGTCGAGCGGTAAGAACGTCGCGCGCCCGGCCTGCAAGCGATTGAGAAACGCGACGGCACGCTCGGCGTCTTCGGAGGTCGTGGTGACGACGTTGGAGAGTCGCGCACCGAAGGCCACGTCCAAGGCACGCGCATACCGCTCGTCGGTGGAGATCAGATTCGAGACGATACCTTCGATGCCGCGGAGCTCGTTTTTCTGCCACGCTTCGACGACGGCGCGCGTTCCGGGAACGTGCCCTTCGAGCGAATTCTCGAGCTCTTCGATGGTGTGCAGGCGCGATTGCGCGGCGGTGACCTCGCCCGAGAGATCGCGGTGGGTTGCGACGGCATGCGCGACGGCTTCTTGTGCCGACGACGCGTCGCGCTCCGCATCCTCGGCGCGTCCGCGTGCTTCGAGCAGCTCCTCGTCCAACGATTCGAGTTTCCGCCGGCGCTCGCCGTACCGGTGCGCGGCACCGCCGGCGGCGATTTCGGTTTGCTCGGCGCGCTCCCGCGCGGCGCGCCCCTCGCGTTCGAGGCGATCGGCCTCGGCGCGCAGAGACTCGGCGCGCACGCGCTGCTCGGTTTTGCGCTCGGCCAGTTCGGTCGCTGCCGCTTCGACTTCGCGCAATCGCGTCAAGACCGTATCGAGCTTCGCGCGCGCCTGCGCCAGGGCCGCGTGCGCGGCCAACTCGCGCTCGCGCGCCGTGTCGACGTCGACCGTGAGCGGGGCGATGCGAGCGTCGAGCCCGGCGACATTTTCAGCCAGCGTGGCGCGTTCCTGATCCACCCGCTGCGCGTCTTGGGTCGTCTGCGTCGATTGGCGCTCCAGCGCTTCGCGCCGCGCCAGCGCCGCGGCGTACTCGGCCTCGAGGGCGGCCAGCTCGCCGCGCGCGTGCTGCGCCTGCGAACGAAGCTCTTCTAGCTGCAACTCGCTACGGTAGAGTTGCGTGCGCAGCTTGGCGGCATCGGCTCCGCACACCGCGGCTTTCCCGGCGGCGGCGGCGCGCAACGCCTCGTCGCGCTCCAGCTCCACGCGCAACGCGTCGCGCTCCGCCCGGCGCGAGGCACCCGCCCGCAGATAGGAGAGTATCTCTAAATCGCGCACGCGAGTTCCAACGCGGCGATACCGCTTGGCTCGCCGTAACTGCGTGTCGAGTTCGGGAATGCGCCGCTCCAGCTCGGCGAGCAGGTCGTTGATGCGTATCGCGTTCTGTTCGGTTCGCTCTAGCCGGCGCATCGATTCCTGACGGCGCGCCAGGAACTTGCCGATGCCCGAAGTCTCTTCGAAGAGCGCGCGGCGGTCGACCGGTTTGCTGGTGAGAATCGCGTCGATCTGACCTTGCGATACGATCGCGTACGATCCGGGCCCGAGCCCCGTTCCCATCAACAAATCGACGACGTCGCGCAGACGCACCGGCGTCTGGTTGATGAAGTACTCGCTCTCGCCGACGCGATAGGCACGCCGCGTGATCTCCACTTGCGCGAAATCGACCGGCAGCCGGCGATCTGAGTTGTCAAAGACGACCGATACCTCGGCCAAGCCTAGCGGTTTGCGCGAATCGGTGCCTTTAAAGATGACGTCTTCGAGCAGCGCCGAGCGCAGACTGCGCGCCGCCTCACCCAAGACCCAGCGGAACGCGTCGACGAGATTCGATTTGCCCGATCCATTGGGACCGACGATGGCAGTGACGCCATCGCCGAACTCCAGCGTCGTCGGCTCGGCAAACGTCTTGAAGCCGAAGGCGCGAATGCGTTCGAGCCTCATGCGTCAGAACCCAAGATAGACTCCAGCGCCGCTTGAGCCGCGGCTTGCTGCGCCGACTTCTTCGACGGACCGTTCCCCTTTCCCAAGACTTTGCCGGCAACGCTAACGCGAGAGCTGAAGGCCGGTCGCTGCGGCGTGCCGCGGCTGGTTTCGCGATAGACCGGTGTTGCCGACAGATGCTCCTGGGCGTAGTGCTGCAAGCGCGTCTTAGGATCGAGCAGCGAATCGAACGCATGGTCGAGTTCGGCGACGTGATGGGTCAGCACGAAATCGCGCGCCTTATCCAGGCCGTATCGCAGATAGAGGGCTCCGACGAAGGCTTCAAATGCATCGGCAAGCACCGACGTGTTTTCGGTGCCGCCGGCGCTGCGCATTCCGGCTCCGAGGCGAAGCAGTCCCGAAAAGCCGAGGCGCCGCGCCGATTGCGCGAGCGTGGCGTCGTTGACGATGGCGGCCTTGCGCAAGGTCAGCGCGCCTTCCGGTTCTTCCTCGAACTGTTCGTACAGCCAGGCCGCGGTGATGCATCCGAGAATCGAGTCGCCGAGAAACTCCATTCGCTCGTTGGAACCGCCGCCGCGTTCTCTTGCATGACTCTGATGGACGAACGCCTTCTCGAAGAAGCTGGGATCGCCCACTCGACGGATGCCCGCGAGACGCAGCAGGTCCCGCAAGCGCCGCCGGTACGCTTCGCCGCTCATAACGCTCGACCGCGTTACTCCGGGCGAACTTTGGCGAAGACGATGACGCTGTTGTGCCCGCCGAATCCAAACGAGTTGGAGAGCGCTACCCGTATCGGTGCGCTTCGCGCCACGTTCGGTACGTAATCGAGGCGGCACTCCGGATCCGGGTACTCGTAGTTCGTCGTCGGCGGCATGAGATCGTGACGAACGGCTAACACCGTCGCAACGCCCTCGATCCCGCCGGCCGCACCGAGCGCGTGCCCGTGCATCGACTTCGTCGAGCTGACGCCGATGCGATAGGCGTCCTCGCCGAAGGTCTTTTCAATTGCCTTCGATTCGGCCGGATCGCCGACCGGGGTAGAGGTGCCGTGCGCGTTGATGTAATCGACGTCGCTCGGCTCGATGCCGGCGCTGGCCAAGGCGCGCGCGAAGGCCAGCCGGACGCCGTTGCCCTCCGGATCGGGCGCGACGAGGTCGTAGGCATCCGACGACTGCCCGTAGCCTAAGACTTCACAGTAGATCGAAGCGCCGCGCGCCTTAGCGTGCTCGTAATCCTCGAGCACCAGAATCCCGGCACCCTCACCGAGCACGAAACCGTCGCGCTCGCGGTCGAACGGCCGGCTGGCGCGCGTCGGTTCGTCGTTGCGGGTAGACATCGCGCGCATCGAGCAGAAACCGCCGATGGCAAGCGGCGAAACCGTTGCCTCGCTGCCGCCGGTAATCATCGCGATCGCGTCGCCGTACGCGATGGCGTTGTAGGCGGTGCAGATCGCGTCGTTGGCGCTGGCGCAGGCGCTGGCCGCCGCAAAGAACGGCCCGCGGTAGCCGAAGGCCATCGAGATGTGCGCGGGCGCGGCGTTGGCCATCAGCATCGGGATAAAGAAGGGCGTCACCTTCGACCAGGTGCCGTTCTCGTTGGCCTTATCGGAGTTGAGCCAGAAGGTGATGATTCCGCCGATGCCCGTGCCGACGACGCCTCCGACGCGCTCCTTGAACTCGGGGTCGTCGGGCAGCTTGGCGTCTTCGATCGCTTCGCGCGCGGCGACCAGAGCGAACTGCGTGAATCGGTCCATCCGGCGGGCCTCTTTGCGGCCGATCAGTTGCTCGGGATACCAGTCTTTGACCTCGCCGGCGATTCGCGTGTCGAAAAGGGCCGCGTCGAAAGCGGTGATGGGGGCAATGCCGGACTCGCCGGCGATCAGACGTCTCCAAAACTCGTCGCGGGTGTTGCCGACCGGGGTGACGGCGCCCAAGCCGGTGACGACTACCCGCCGCCGGGCAGGCGGTTGCATACTGGAAGCGCTCAAAGCTTCACCAAGTTACGGCGGCTTCAAGGTCGTTCCCCCTCGCGCAAATTGCAGCAGCAGCGGGAGCGGCAACGCCACGACGAACAGGAGCGCCGCGGCAACGATCAGCGCCACCCGGCGAGCACCCACGCGAGCACACCGCGTGAAGCCGTCGTCGAGAAAGGCTTGCGCGCAGTACGCCGGGCGCCACCAGCCAAGCCAGATCCCGGCCGCCGAAGGATGCGACGGCCAGCCGTCGGCCTGCTGCTGCCAGCGCTGCCGCATCGCCGCGTCGCTTCCGAGCCGGGCGTGGATCCTCGCAAGCGACGCAGCATCGACGACCCCGCCGGCTCCCCAGGTCCGGTCGAAGCTTCGCGGCGCGTTCCACCGCTGCGATTTCACGTCGTACGTAAACTCGACGATGTCGGAGAGAGCGCCGTTCTTCGCGACGCGCAGCGTGTAAAAGGCCGGATTATTGCCGTAGATGGGTGAGAGCGATCCGAGCGTCAGGATCGGGACATTGCCGGCAAGCCTGAAATCGAAGCGATGCGTGTGGCCGCTCAGCACGAAAGCGATGCGATTGCGCGGTGAAGCGACGAGCGCATCGAGCGCGGCGCTGGCATCCGCGTCGAGAAACGGCCAGGCCACCAGACCGCGGACGTAGGTCGTCGTCTGCGCGTCGTATCCCGGCGGAATGTGCATTACGAGGATCGTTTTGCCGTCGTGCGGACGCGTTAGGGTTTGCCTGAGCCAGGCAAGCTCGTCAAGCCCGGCGTCGCGCTCGTCGCCCTGGCAATCGCCGGCGAAAACGAGCGAGAACATCACGGAGTTCACCACGACGACGCGCCGCCGTCCCGTCAGCGCCAGCGAATAATAGCCGCCGCGCGCGAAATCCCTCACGAACTCGGCGGAATCGCGGCCGCGCGCGACCAGCGGCGCCCAGATGCGCGCGACGGCGGCGAGATAAGGACCCTTAAGCGGAGCGCGGTAGTCGCCGCAGGGTGCGTCGTTGTTACCCAGGGTTACGACAAACCGCGCCTGCGGAAAGGCGCGCCCGAACGCGCCCGCCATGCGGCGCATCGCCTTTAGGGCTTGGCGTTGTGGGGCGGTCCCGGGCTCGTAGCGAGCCGCCAGCGAGGGAAAGCGATGGGCCAAAAAGTCACCGGTCAGCACCACGACGGCCGGATCGGGCGCCATCCGGCGCATCCGCTCCACCGCGGCGTCGAGCAGCGCCCCGTCGGCATCGTGCCCGTAGCCGTTGGGCTCGGGCGATCGGTCGAACGGGTCGAGATGAATGTCGCCGGCGACCAGCCATAGCTCGCCTTGGCTTGCCGCCGCGGGAAGCGCTCCGCCGGCAAACATGAGGGTCCAGAGCAGCACCAGGAGCAAGCGCAGATGCCCAACGGTCTGCTTGCGCTCCCGCCTGGGGGTGGATATAATCAGGGGCTGTCTGCCACCAAGGGTGTGGGGCAATACTTTTTCGCCTGAAGGGACGTTATGAAGCGGACGTATCAGCCGCACAATCGCCGCCGCAAACGCGTGCACGGATTTATGGAGCGCATGAGCACGAAACAAGGCCGTAGGGTCCTGGCTCGCCGCCGCAAGAAGGGGCGCCATCGTCTTACCGTCTGATGCGCCGCTTCGTCAGCCTGCGCCGGCGAGCGGATTTCGCACGGTTACGGCGGTTCGGAAGCCGCCTATCCACCAAGAGTCTCACCATTTATCGTAGCGATGCACAGACCGGCGACTCCGTGCCGGTCGTCGGCATCACCGTAAGCAAGCTGCTGGGAAAGGCCGTGCTCCGAAACAAGTTGCGCCGACGCTTAACGGCGATCGTCCACGAAGCGCTCGGCGAGCGCCGGCCGATGCGCCTGCTCATAGTGCCGCGGCCAGCCGCGGCCGAGCTTGCATACGACGATCTGCAGGCCGAGGTAACCTCGGCGCTTACCGCCGGGTAGGACCGGGCGTGCGGCTCGTGCTTCTTTACGCAATCCGGCTCTATCAAATCGCAATTTCCCCGCTGCTCCCTCGCGCTTGCCGCTTCTACCCGACCTGTTCGCACTACGCCATGCACGCCATCGCCGAGTACGGCGCCCTTTACGGCACGTGGCTCGCGATTGCCCGGCTCGCCCGTTGTAACCCGTGGCATCCCGGCGGCGTCGACTTCGTACCGTCACGCGCGCCCGATCCCTCGTCCGCGGCAGCGTCCGGCTTGAGATAAGGAAAGATATCTTGCACCTGCTGCTGGCAGCCTCGTGGCTCGATCCAATCGTCGACGGGCTATGGTGGGTCGTACAGACGATCGACAAGCCGATCAACAATTTAGGTTGGAGCTTGGTCATTCTGGCGGCGTTTATCCGGCTGGTCTTCTGGCCCCTCAACACCGCGCAGTTCAAAGCGATGCTGAACATGCAGAAGATCGCGCCGTTGCTCAAGCGCGTTCAGGAAAAGTATAAGGACGACCGTCAGAAGCAGCAACAAGAGACGATGGCGCTTTATAAGGAGCACCGCGTCAATCCGTTCGCCGGCTGCTGGCCGATGCTGGTGCAATATCCCGTGATCATCGGCGTCTACTACGTCGTCATGAATCACAAGGCGCTCTTCGAAAACCAGACCTGGTTCTGGATCGGCAGCTTTTTGTCGCAGGCCGCGCCCAAGCTCTTCGGAGTGCCGATTCTCGCCGTCAGCTTGGCACACGCCGATCTCGTGCTGGTCTTGCTCTACGCCTTTTCGATGTACCTCAGCGTGCGTTACGTCAGCATGCCCGCGGCCGACCCCCAACAGGCGCAGATGCAGCGCAACATGGCCCTGATCTCGCCGATCATGCTGGGCTTTCTCGGCTGGAAATACCAGTGGCCGTCGGCGATGGTGCTTTACTGGTTCTCGTACAACATCTTCACGATGGGCCAGCAGTTCTATATGCTGCGCCGCTATCATCAGCCGCTGGCAATGATCGACAGCGAGCACGTCATCACCGAGGGTGTCGCCGCATCGTCGTCGGGGAAAGCGCTTCCCAAGGCCGGCGGAGGCAACGGCGTCGCCAAAGCCAACTCTCCCAGGCCGGCGCGGTCGGCGCGATCTAAGAGAAAGAACAAACGAGGCACGTAATGCTTTACGAAGACGATTTCGAGTTCGAAGAACAGCCCGCCGACGTTCGCGATCGCCCGATCCCCGGGAAATCGGGAGGGGGGCGCGGCGGGCGCACGCGACAGCCGCGCGAGACGCGTCGCGACCGGCCGAGCCAGCCGGCCCAGCACCACGAGTTCCCTGAGGAAGCGAAGCCGGCACGCGACCTGCTCAAGGAAATTCTCGAGCGCATGGGCGTCGGGCCGTGCGATATTCATTACATTCCGCGCGCCGAGGGCGAGTATCTCGAGATCGCCGGTCCGAATCTAGGCATGCTCATCGGACGTCACGGCAATACGCTGGAAGCAATCAACTTGATCTTCAACAACGCCTTCAACGCGGGCGTGCGCAATAATCGTCACTACTTTACGATCGATGCCGAGGGCTATCGCGCGCATCGCGCCGATCAGCTCAAGAACTTGGCGCTGGCGACGCTCGAGCGTACGATACGCGATCACAAGCCGCAGAAGCTCGAGCCGATGCTTCCTTCGGAGCGCAAGATCGTGCATCTCGCGCTCGCCGACTCGCCGCTCGTGCGTACCGAGTCGGAGGGCGAAGAGCCGGAGCGCTGCGTCGTCGTCTTCCCGCGCTGAGACGACGCTAGCCGGCTTGGCGTGACGATCGTCGCGGTCGCGACGCCGCCGGGCAAAGGCGCCGTTGCCATCGTGCGCGTCAGCGGACCCGCCGTCGACTCGTTGACGGCCCGACTGGTGAAAACGCGCGAGCCGCTGCAGCCGCGCGTCGCAACCTACGCCCGCATTCTCGACGATCGCGGCGAGCGGCTCGATCGCAGCTTGGCGATCCGCTTTGCCGCTCCCCACAGCTATACCGGCGAGGACATGCTCGAGCTGCACCTGCACGGCTCACCCATCGTCGTGCGCGAGGTCGTCCGCGCCTTTCTGGGCTGCGGCGCACGGCTGGCCGAACCCGGGGAGTTCACCCGGCGCGCTTATCTGAACGGAAAGCTCGGCCTTCACGAAGCCGCAGCCGTGGCCGAGGTGATCGACGCCGAGACTCGGGCCGCCGCCCGCGCTGCGCTGGCTAATCTCGAGGGCAGTCTAGCCCACGAGGTAGCGGCGCTTCGGGCCGAGCTGGCGCCGCCGCTCGAAGAGCTTGCCGGCGCGATCGATTTTCCCGACGAAGTGCCCGAACCCGACCGAAAGGTGCTCGCGACCCGCCTCGCTAGCGTACGCGACCGGGTGCAAAGCCTGGTGCGCGACGGCGAGCGTGGACGGCTGCTGCGCGAAGGCGTCAGCGTGGCCATCGTCGGACCTCCAAACGCCGGAAAGTCGTCGCTGCTCAACGCCTTGCTGGGTGTCGAGCGTGCCATCGTCTCGGATATCCCGGGGACCACTCGCGACACTATCGAGGAGACGCTCGGCATCGACGGCGTGCCGGTACGGCTGGTCGACACCGCCGGAATTCGCACTCATGCCGACCGTCTGGAATCGGAGGGCATCGAAAGGACGCGCCGCGCCCTGGAAGGCGCCCGCGTCGCCCTGCTGGTCGTCGACGGCTCGCAGCCCCTAGCACCCGATGCCGCAGCGCTGATTGCGTCGACGCGCGACCGCGAACGCGTGCTGTTTTTCAACAAGGCCGATTTGGGCGACCGTGGCGCGCGCGAGGTGCACGAAACCGGGGCGATTTTCGGAAGCGTGCGCGACCCGCAAACCGTCGCGCGCCTTCGGGACGCGATCGCCGCTGCCGGATGGGGGGGCGAGAGCCCGGACGTCTCGCGACCGCATCTCGTCTCGCTGACCGAGTTCGAAGCGGCCGGCGAGGCGCTGTCGTCTCTCGGCGCTGCGTGCGATGCGCTCGACGCCGGCGAACCGATCGACTTTGCAGCGACCGAGATCCAGCGGGCCTTTTGCGCGCTTGGGCATGTAAGCGAACAGGTAGCTGCCGAAGAGGTCCTCGACGGGATATTCTCCCGCTTCTGCATTGGAAAGTGAGGACGAATCCGGATGAAGCTGACCCTCTCCGCACTTGCGGTGCTCTGCGCAATTCTCTTACCCCTAACCGCTTCGGCGAAAAATAAGAAGAACGGCTCGGCCTTCGGCGTGACCATCGTCAGCTGCGCGGTCAACTCGAACGGCAACAACACGACCAACGGCATCAACGTCGTCTACTACAACTCCAACGACAGCGCCGCAACCGAAGTCGATTTCCTAGTAAATTACGACGGTCACAAATACGTGCTGATCGATAAGGGTAACTTCACGCGCGGCTCGCAGATCAATCACAACTTGACCAACGCGCTGACCGGTCAGGCGTGGAACGGGGCGACGCCCAAACACTGCGGCGTTCAGCGCGTCTATTTGGCGGACGGCAGTGTCCTCCAGTAGCGCCGTACAGACTACCCTGCTGCACACCATTGCTCGCAACTGGTGGGCCCTGCTGATTCGCGGCATCGCCGCGGTAATTTTCGGAATTCTCGCCTGGGTTTGGCCCGGCGCGACGTGGTATGCGATCGCGATTCTGTTCGGAGCCTACGCGCTCGTGGACGGCATCTTCGCGCTCGTCGCCGCCGTGCGCGCCGCCGAAGCGCACCTGCGCTGGTGGCCGCTTCTGCTCGAAGGGATCGTCGGCATCGTGATTGCCGGGATCACCTTCTACGACGTTCGCATCACGCTGCTCGCGCTCTATTGGACGATCGCGGCGTGGGCGTTCTTAACCGGCATCTTCGAGATCGTCGCCGCGTTTCAGTTGCGCAAGCATATTGCCAACGAGTTTTGGTTGATTCTCGGCGGAATTGCCTCGATCGTCTTCGCCGCCTTGATGATCTATTTTCCGATTGCAGGCTTTCTGGCAATCATTTGGTTGATTGCCGCTTACGCCATCGTCTTCGGAATACTGATGATCGCGTTCTCGTTGCGGTTGCGCAGCCACGCGGACTTGCCGAAGGCGGCCACGACGAGTTAACGTGTAGCGATGCCTCAAGACGCCGGTACGATCGTCGTCGGCGGCGGTCATGCCGGCGTCGAAGCAGCGCGGGCGTCGGCACGCCTCGGCGTTCCGACGCTGTTGATCACGGGCGAGCCGCATAAGATCTGCACGCTGCCGTGCAATCCTTCGATCGGCGGCAGCGCCAAAGGACAGCTGGTCCGTGAAATCGACGCGCTAGGCGGCGCGATGGGCCGCATCGCCGATCGCTGCAGCCTGCACGCGCGATTTCTCAACGAAAGCAAGGGTCCGGCGGTACGCGCACTGCGCCAGCAGATGGATAAGCCGTCGTATGCCGCGCTGGCCATCGCCCTGCTCTCCCAAGAGCCGAATCTCACGATCGTCGCCGGCCTGGCCGAGGATCTGCTCGTCGAATCGGGCGCGGTTCGAGGCGTTGCCTGCAGCGACGGACGCCGGTACTACGCCAATCGCGTGGTCTTAGCCACCGGAACGTTCCTAGGAGGGAAGTCCTTCCGGGGGGACGTCGTGCTCGACGAGGGGCGCTTCGGCGAGGCCCCGGCGATCGGGCTGGCGGCGACGCTGCGCCGGCTCGGATTTCCCACGCAGCGGCTCAAAACCGGCACGCCGCCGCGCATCGACCGTACGACCGTCGATTTCACCGCCATGCTCGAACAGCCGCCCAGCTCACATCCGCTGCTCTTTTCATACGCGAGCGAACCGCGATTTGCCGGCGAGCAGCTTCCGTGTTACGTGACGCAAACCAACGATCGTACGCACGCGCTGGTTCGAGAAAATTTGCACCGCTCGCCGCTCTACGGACTCGATCTCATCCGTGGGGTGGGGCCCCGCTACTGCCCGTCGATCGAAGATAAAGTCGTGAAATTCGCCCATAATCCGACGCATCAGATCTTCATCGAGCCTGAGGGATGGGACGAGCCCACGCTCTACGTCGGCGGCTTTTCGACCTCGCTGCCGGCCGAAGTACAGTTGGAAATGCTGCGAACGCTTCCGGGACTTGAGTCCGTTGGGATGTTGAGGGCCGGATATGCGGTCGAATACGACATGGTCTCGCCCACCGAGCTGCGCGACACGCTCGAGACCCGGCGGATCGCCGGCCTCTACCACTGCGGCCAGCTCAACGGTACCTCCGGGTACGAAGAAGCCGCCGCGCAAGGCCTCATCGCCGGGCTCAACGCCGCCCGCGCGGCGCGCGGCGACGATCCCATCCGGCTGAGCCGCTCCGAGGCATACATCGGCGTGCTCGTGGACGATCTGGTCACCAAAGGCGTGGACGAGCCCTATCGAATGCTCACCTCGCGGGCCGAGCATCGGGTCATCCTGCGTCACGATAACGCCGATCTGCGGCTTACCCCCGTGGGGCGGGCGGCAGGCTTGGTTGACGATGCAGCTTGGGAGGCGTTCCGCGAGCGCCGAGCGGCGCTGGAATTCGCTCGGAAGCGCGCCGGAACGGCTCGTTTGGGCCTAACCGCCATCGGCGGTGAGCGCTTCGAGGCCGGCGCCACCGTCGCCGATGCGTTGCGCCGCCCAAATCTGGGATTCGTCGAGGTCGCGCCCCATCTGGCGGAGCCCCTTGAAGAGGAAATCGGCGAACGGCTGGCCATCGAGATCAAGGTCGAGGGGTACGTTCGACGCGAGCTCCTGGCCATCGAAAAGGCGGCGCGCACCGAAACGGTCGGCATTCCCGAAGACCTCGACTACGCTTCGATTCCGCAGCTCTCACGCGAAGCGCGCGAGAAGTTCGGACGGCAGCGCCCCCGGACGCTCGGTGCAGCCGGGCGGATCCCGGGCGCGACGCCGTCGGACATCGCGATCTTAGCCGTCTTCGTCCATAAGTACCGGCAGAGACAGCTCGACCCCGAACTCGCCTCGGTGTGACCGAGCTTGAACACGAGCTCAGACGAGCCGGCGTCGCCGAGCCCTTCGCCGAGCGCTTAGGGCTCTACGGCGAGCTGGTGCTGGCCGAGAATCGCCGCTTCAACCTTACCGGCGCAAAGGGCGCCGCGGAGCTGCTCGGCCATCTCCTGGACAGCCTCAGCGTCGTCCCGTTCGTTGCCGGGCCATACGTCGACGTGGGCTCGGGCGCCGGACTTCCGGCGATTCCCGTCCTCATCGCTACCGGCGTCCCGACGACGCTAATCGAGTCGAACCGCAAGAAGGCCCACTTCTTGGAATCGGCCATACAGCGGCTCGGCATGACGGCCGCGGTCGTCTCAGAGCGAGCCGAGGCCGCGGGGCGGCGCGAAGATCTCCGCGACCGCTTTGCCAGCGGAACGGCGAGGGCCGTCGCCTCGGCACCGGCCGCGGCCGAACTGCTGCTCCCATTCATCGCGCCGGGCGGCGTGGCTATTCTTCAGCAGGGCCGCCTCGACGCGACCGAGCGGCAGGCGCTGGAAGACGCGGCGCTGGTGCTCGGCGGCCGGCTGGAAGCCGAACGGATCGTCGAGGGCGAGCGGCGGCTGGTTTTGGTGCGGAAAGAGGGCCCCACGCCGGTGCGTTTCCCCCGGCGAACCGGGATCCCGCAGAAACGCCCCCTTTGTTCAACGTGAAACATTTTGGTCGCCCAAACTCTGCGGTAGGATAAAACCGCATGCACCGGCTGCTCCCACCCGACCTTCGGCTTGCCGCGGTGCTTCCCGCCGGCAGCCTGTACGCCGTCGGCGGCCGAGTCCGTGACGAGTTGCGGGCCGATTTGGAGCGCTCGCCCGCTCCTACGAAGGACCTCGATTACGTCGTAATCGGCCTTTCGCTCGAAGAAATCGCTCGCCGGCTCGGGCCGATCGGGCGGATCGACGTGGTCGGCGCCTCATTTTCCGTGCTCAAACTGACCTTCGAAGGCGAGACCGTCGATATCGCACTTCCCCGCCGCGAGCGATCGATCGGGGTCGGCCATCGCGATTTCGAGGTGCATAGCGGCCCGGACGTGACGCTCGAGCAGGACCTCGGCCGGCGCGATTTCCGCATGAATATGCTGGCTCGGGCCATTCCGTCGGGTGAGCTCGTCGATCCTTACGGCGGCGAGGCGGACATCCGGGCGCACCGGATCGACATTCTGACGCCCGAAAGCTTTCGCGAGGACCCTCTGCGCATGCTGCGAGCGGCGCAGTTCTCGGCGCGCTTCGAGTACGACGTGTCGGCGGAGACGAAGGCGGCCATGGCCGAAGCGGCCCCGCTCGTTCGCTCGGTCTCCGCGGAGCGCATCAGCGAGGAACTGGGCAAGCTCTTCGTCCAGGCTCGCCGGCCCTCGATCGGGCTGGAGCTGCTGCGCGAGACCGGCGTGCTGGAACACCTCTGGCCGGAGCTTCTCGAGGGGGTGGGCGTCGAGCAGAACGAGTGGCATGCGTTCGACGTGTGGAACCACAGCCTGGCCACGGTCGACGCTTCACCGCCTGGCGACTTAATCTTGCGCTTGGCTGCTTTATTTCACGATATCGGTAAGCCCAGGACGAAAGACGGCCCGCACTTCTACCGGCACGAGCTGGTCGGCGCCGATCTGGCGCGCGAAATGCTGGCGCGATTCCGCTTTCCCGGCGACATCGTCGAAACGGCGCAGCATTTAGTGCGGCAGCACATGTATTCGGCCGACCCCCAGCTCAGCGACGCCGCGCTGCGACGCTTTTTGCGACGCGTTGAGCCGCCGAATATCGAACGTTTGTTCGATCTACGCCATGCCGATATCGCCGGCAGCGGCCTGCCCAAGCGCGACGGGAGCAACGAGGCCTTCGAGGCACGCGTGCGCGCCGAGCTCGCCCGAAAGCCTGCGTTTTCCGTTCGCGAGCTGAAGATTGGCGGCGGCGACGTTATCGCAGCGCTCGTCGCTCGCGGCGAAGCGCGCGCTGGTTTTGCCGGCGACGAGCGTGTCGGTGCCGCGTTGCGCTGGTTATTCGAGCAGGTCACCGATGAGCCCGAACGTAACGAGCGGACCTTGCTGCTGACATTGCTCGAGCAGTATTTGGACTCCGCGGGGTAACGGCGCTGGCTCGCATCATCGCACTGGTCAATCAGAAGGGCGGCGTTGGAAAAAGCACGACGACCGTCAATCTCGGCGCGGCGCTTGCGCTGTTTGGACGTCGCGTACTTATCGTCGACGCGGACCCGCAGGGAAATACGACGACCGGCCTCGGCATCGAAAAAGCGCGCTTAGAGCACGACGTTTATCACGCCCTCGTTGGAGAGTTGCCGCTCGATAGCGTCATCGTTCCAACCGAAATCGAAAATCTTTCCTGCGCTCCGGCCACGATCAATCTCGCCGGTGCCGATGTCGAACTCGTCGCCGCACTGTCGCGAGAGACGCGGCTCCGTCAAGCACTCGCACCGATTGCGGGACGCTACGATTTCGTTCTCATCGATTCACCGCCGTCGCTCGGTTTACTAACGATCAACGCCCTAACGGCCGCGGCGGAATGTATCATTCCGGTGCAGGCCGAGTTTTATGCGCTCGAAGGCCTCGCGCAACTGACGGGGGTCATTTGGCGCGTACGCGACGCGCTCAATCCGACGTTGCACGTCAGCGGCGTGCTCGTGACGATGTTCGACGGACGCACGCGATTGGCGATGGAAGTCATCAAGGAATTGGAACGCTACTTTCCCGAGCAGATATTCAAGACGCAGATTCCGCGTAACGTGCGGCTCTCCGAAGCGCCGTCCTACGGGAAACCGGCCATTCTCTTCGATCTCAAGAGCCGCGGCGCGCAGGCCTATCTCGCAGTCGCGCGCGAGATGCTCGAGCCGGCGCAGCGATTCGCATGAGCGCGCAGCGGCGCGGGTTGGGTCGCGGGCTGGGAGCGCTGCTCGGCGAATCCGCGGTTCCGACGTCGACCTCGCAAGAGTTCGTGCGCGAGATCGCCGTCGCGGACATCACGCCCAATCCGTTTCAGCCGCGCAAGACGTTCGATCCGGGCGCACTCGACGATCTAAAGTCGTCGATTGCCGAGTACGGCGTGCTCGTGCCGATCATCGTGCGCCGCCAAGGCGACAAGTTCGAGCTGGTCGCGGGGGAACGGCGCTGGCGCGCCTGCGCGGCATTGGGAAGAGGGACGATTCCCGCGATCGTCCGCGCCAGCGACGATCGCCAGACGCTCGAGTTCGCTATCGTCGAGAACCTGCAGCGGGAGGACCTCAATCCGCTCGAAGAGGCGGCCGGCTTCGCATATCTCATCGAAGAGCACGGCCTAACCCAAGAAGAGGTGGCGCGGCGACTCGGCAAGAGCCGCCCGGTCATTGCCAACACGCTGCGGCTGCTGGCGCTTTCGGATGCAATCAAGGCCATGCTGGCCGGGGGCGCCCTCTCGGCGGGGCATGCGCGGGCCCTTCTCACCGTCCCCGAAGATCGACGACTCGTGCTTGCCCAGCGTGCCGTGAGCAGCGGGCTAACCGTCCGCGCCCTCGAGGAGCTGGCGGCTACCGCCGGGCCTCCTCGCACGGCGCGCCCCAAAGCGACACCGGCGTCGCAAGAACTCTCACCCGATGAGACGATGTTTGTGACGCGTCTGCGCGAGCGCTTCGGTACGCCTGTAGAGTTGGTGCGCGATCGCCGCGGCGGCCGCATCGAACTCCGCTTTGCCAGCGACGAAGAGCTCGCGCGCATCGGCGATCTGCTGCTCGACTAATGTTCTTTCCGCTCTCGCGCATCATTGCGCTCGCCATGGCCGCCGTGCTCTGTTTCTTGCTGCTGGTGCCGATGGCGCTGTCGCGGCACAACCCAGGGCTGGCAATCTTTATTGCCCTGGTTTTCTTGGCGTATCTCGCCGGCAATATCGTCTTATGGCAACGCATGCGGACGCGACGCTGACGCGTGCGCGCCGGGCACGCTCGTTGCACGGCGTTTACGTGATTCTTAACGAGCGGCTCGAAATGCTGAATATTGCGAAGGCGGCACTCGACGCGGGCGTTTCGGTGCTGCAATATCGCGCGAAGCTCGGCATCGTGCCGGAGCATCTGCGAGCGCTGCGTCTGCTGGTCCGCGAACGCGATGCTATTCTGATCGTAAACGACGATTGGCGCGCGGCAAAAACCTTCGACTGCGACGGCGTGCATCTCGGTCCCGGCGATAGCGGGTTTAGCCGCGCGGACGAGGTTCGCTTCAACTTGCCCGACGCACTGATCGGTCTATCCTGCGGAACGATCGAAGAAGTAACGCGCGCCAACGCGGCCGACGTCGATTATTTGGGCATCGGCAGCGTCTTTCCAACAGCGTCGAAAGCCGATGCCGGCGCACCGATCGGCATCGACGGGCTGCGCGCGCTCGCCGCGCGGACGCGTCTTCCGGTAGCGGCGATCGGCGGCCTGACGTTGCAGAATGTGGCGGAAGTGCGGGCTACCGGCGTCGCCATGGGAGCCGTCATATCGGCTATTGCCGCGGCACCCGATCCGCGCGGTGCCGCGGGCGACCTCGTAGCCGCGTGGGGAGGCGGATTGGGCGGCGAGTCGTGACCGCCTCGGTCTGCTCGATCGGGACGACCCACCCGTGGAACGTGGCCGGCGTCGGGCGCGACATCGTGGTCGGGACGTCGCTGGAGACGCGTGTATTCAGCGCCGTCGCCGCAGTCAGCGCGCAAGATCGCCGCGGCGTGATCGCTCTTCACGCCGTGCCCGACGCGGTACTGACCGCGCAGCTTGCCGCATTGCCCTGGGACTCGGCCGGAGCGGCCCGAGTCGGCGCGCTTCCAAACGAGTCTGCGGTTCGCGCAGTCGCCGCTCAACTCAAGAGCCGGCCCTGGCTCCCGGCGGTCGTCGATCCGGTCTTTGCCGCCAGCCGGGGCGGCGAGCTTGGGGACGAGTCCGCCCGAGCGGCAACTCGCGACGAACTGGGCAGCCTTCCAAACGTAATTCTTACGCCCAATCTCGGTGAAGCGGCATGGCTACTCGGCATACCGCAGGTCGAGCGGTCGGGAATTTCCGAGGCGGCGCAAGCGCTTCGCGCGCGCGGTCCGGCCGCGGTTTTGCTCAAAGGCGGCCATCTCGCCGGAGAGCCGACCGACGCCTTGGCGACGGCCGAGGGCGTTACGCTGCTCGGAGAATCGCGCATCGGCGGTTCGATGCCGGGCGCGGGATGCACGCTGGCAATGGCATTGGCCTGTGCCCTCGCCGCCGGGTTACCGCTGCTCGATGCGGTTCGATCGGCGCGCGCCTACGTTCGTGCCGAGCTCGCGCGCCACTGACGCCGCAGCGCAGGTTCCACGGCTTCGCTGTAACATTGAGGCGCGGATGACTTCTACCGTTGCGGCACGGCCGCGCGTCATGTCGGGAATGCGCCCGACCGGCGATCTGCACCTCGGCCATCTCGTTGGAGTTTTGACGCAGTGGGCGAACTTTTGCGATACCGCCGACGCGTTCTTCGAGATCGCCGACCTTCACGCGTACACGACGGATTTCCACGATCCCAGCAAGATTCGCGCTGCGCGCGAAGAGATGGTAGCAGTCTGGCTCGCCGCCGGCGTCGATCCGAACCGCGCGACGATCTTTCTGCAATCGGCCGTGCCGGAGATCGGCGAACTCTTCGTGCTGCTTTCGATGATCGCGCCGGTTTCGTGGCTCGAACGAGTGCCGACCTATAAGGGACAGATCGAAGCGCTTGGCCAGCAGATCGCAACGTACGGTTTTCTCGGCTATCCGCTGCTGCAGCTCTGCGACATCGCTATCGTGCGCGGACAATACGTTCCGGTCGGGCGCGATCAAGTGGCGCACCTCGAGCTCGGCCGCGAGATCGTTCGCCGTTTCAACTCTCTCTACGGCGACGGCAGCGATATTCTCGTGGAGCCGCAGCCGACGCTCTCGGAGTTTCCCGAAGTTCCCGGCACCGACGGACGCAAGATGAGCAAGTCGTACGACAACGCGATTCTCATCGCCGACGACGAAGACACGACGACGCGCAAAGTGCGTTCGATGATTACCGATCCGCTGAAAGTCCGCCGCGGCGATCCCGGCCGCCCGGAAATCTGTCCGGTCTTCGCGCTCTGGCGTTTCGTCAATCCGTTGCGCCTCGACGGCATCGCCGCCGAATGCCGTTCCGGCGCACTAGGCTGCGTGCAAGACAAGGGCGACTTCGCCGAACAGCTCAACGCCTATCTGCGCCCGGTTCGCGAACGTTACGCCGCCTACCGCAGCGATCCGAGTGAAGTACGACGCATCATCGACGAAGGCACGGCCCGCACGCGCGAAATCGCCGCCGGAGTCCTTGGCGACGTCAAGCGCGCACTGCGGCTAACGTAACCAACTGAGGAACGCGATGCAGCTTACGATTACCGAGCTTTACAAGATCGTTGCTAAAGCCCGGGGCCTATCCCAATGCAGAGACAACTCCATATGCCGTGGCAGAACCTGCGAGTATTGGATCGGTCGCCGTAGACTTTGACGCGGGCGCCTACGCGCTTGGAATCGAGCTTTTCTAGCTCGGTTCGCCGTGGGCGCTCTCTCGTGCGGAGGCTCCGACTCGCGCGGGCCAGCGCAGGATGCGCACATCGTTCCGACCTTGCTCGCCCGCGCGAGCGGCGCAGCAGGAGGGGCACAGGACGTGCCCCGACGAGCGTCTCCGCGGAGAAAGCGGCTACGACGAACCGAGCGAAGAGCTAGCCCTTGAAGTGCGGTAAGTGCTTGGCGATCGACTGGAGCGCCCAGTCGATGTCTTCGAGCGACGCGGCGTACGAGAAGCGCAGATAGCCTTTGCCCGCGGCACCGAACGACGAGCCGCCGCCGCACGCTACGCCGCCTTCTTCCAAAAGAAACTTCGCCAACGCGCGATCGTCTTGCGTAATCGAGCTGACGTTGGGGAAGGCGTAGAACGCGCCCTCCGGCAGCAGACACGAGATGCCGGGAATCTCGTTGAGTCCGTTAACCAAACGGTCGCGGCGCTGGCGGAAGATCTCGTTCATGCGCGAGACCGGCTCGTCGGAACCGGTCAGCGCGGCGATGCCGGCCATCTGCACGAACGTCGCGACGCAGCTAAACGTGTTGTTGTTGAAGAGCGTGATCGTGCGCGCCAGCTGCTCGGGTGCAATCGCGTAACCCAGACGCCAGCCCGTCATTGCATACGCTTTCGAAAATCCGTCCACGACGATCGTGCGGTCGCGCATTCCCGGCAGCGACGAGATCGAAAAATACTCTTCGTTGAGATAGAAGTTTCGGCTGTAGATTTCGTCGGCTAAGACTAGGAAGTCGAAACGCTGCGCCAGCTCGGCGATACGCTCGAGATCGGCGCGCGTGAGCACGCCGCCGGTCGGGTTGTGCGGCGAGTTGACGACTACGACTTTGGTTTTCTCCGAAACGCGCCGCTCCAACTCGTCCAAATCCATGCGCCAGTTGCGCGACTCGAGCAGCGGTATGGCGTGAACCTTCGCTTGATGGTAGCTCGCGCACGACGCATACGCCGGATAAGCTGGATCGAAGTAGACGAACTCGTCGCCGGGGTTGAGAAGGGCGCTCAGCGTGTTCCAGATGATCGGCTTTGCGCCGGGACCGATGACGACGTTTGCCGGCCCCCACTCCGGCGTTACGCGGCGGAAGCGGCTGGCATACTCGGCGATCGTCGCCCGCAGCGATAAGATCCCCGACGACGGCGTGTAGTGCGTCTGGTTATCGTAGAGTGCGTCGACCGCAGCCTTCTTGATCTCGGCCGGCGTGTCGAAGTCGGGCTCGCCGATCTCCATGTGAACTACGCGCCTTCCTTGCGCTTCGAGCTCGCGCGCCCGCGCCAAAATCTCGAATGCGTTCTCGGAGCCCAGGCGCTCTACCGCAGCCGCCAGGCGATCTTCGTGAACTGCAAGCATGCTATCGTTACCCTCTCCGGAAAAGCGCGTGCTTTGGAAGCTCTTGTCGCTTCGCCCGAGCGCGATAGGGAACCTGGACGGATCCGCGCTCAGCCTTTTACGTTGAAATACTTTACGAGAATTTCGCGCGCGATCGGCGCGGCAACCGTCGCGCCGTACCCGCCGCTTCGATCGACGAAGACGGCGAGCGCCACGCGCGGGTGGCGCGTCGGCGCCCACGCGATAAACCAGGTCGTGTTCGGACCGTTTCCGCCGGCCGTTTCCACGGTTCCGGTCTTTCCCGAGAACGGCAGGCCGTCGATCGCCAATCCGTACGCCGTTCCGCCCGGATCGGTAACCCGCGCCATGCCTTCGCGCACGGCCGCGAGCGCGCTCTGCGTTACCGGCACTCGGCGGATGACCTGCGGCGCGAAGCGCTTGACGGTAACGCCGGCGGCGTTGCGAATCTCGCGCACGATCTGCGGTTTATAAAGCGTGCCGCCGTTGATGACCGCCGACGCAACGTTGGCCATTTGCAGCGGCGTCGCTTGCATCGCACCCTGCCCGATGCCCAAGAAGCAGGCGTCGCTCGGCTCCATCGGGACGCCGAAGTTGCGCATCTCCCACGCGTTGGTCGGCCAGTTGCCCTCGTTTTCACCGGGAAGGTCGATGCCGGTTTTGGCGTTGAGTCCGAAGGCCAGGGCGTAGCGCCGTAAACGTTGGTTTCCCAGCCACCACGCCAGCCGGAAGAAGTAGCCGTCGCTCGACGCGGCCAGCGCCGGGACGAAAGTCGTGTCGCCAAGACCACCCGCGGCAATGTCGCGCGCGTAATATCCGCCGCAGTTCCAGCCGCCGGTGTCGTTGACGACTTGATTCACCTTGACGACGCCTTCGGTGAGCGCCGCCGATCCGGTAACCATCTTGAACGTCGAGCCGGTCGGCGTCGCCGCCGCGATGGCGCGGTCGAAGAGCGGCTCGGCCGGATCGGTGAGATCGAAGGCGATGCGCTTCCAGCGATTCGCCACAAAATCGTTGGGATCGAAGTTGGGGTAGCTCGCTACGGCGAGAATTCCACCCGTCCACGGGTCCTCGGCGACCACCGCTCCCCCCAGCGCACGGCCACGCCCCCAGGAGCGAATGCCGTGCTGCAGCGCTTCGTCGGCGATGCGCTGCAAGCGCCAGTCGATATTGGTAAAGAGCGTATCGCCGGGCACGGCAGCCTGCGCCGGCAGCCTCGAACCGGCAACCACCGCGCCGGTAGCGTCGACGACGACGCGCTGGCCGCCGGGTTTGCCGCGCAAGTACGCGTCGTAGGCAAGCTCCAGCCCGTCTTTCCCGATGACGTCGTTCGGAGAATAGCCGCGCGACTTAAGGCGCTCGTACTCTTCCTCGTTTATCGCACCGACGTAGCCGACGAGATGCGAACCGATTTGCCCGTGCGGATAGTCGCGTGTCGGCTGGACTTCGAGGTCGACTCCGGGCAGCGCCGTCAGCACTTCCGAGACTCGCGCGACCGCCGCAACCGGGAGATCGCTGGCGAGCACTACCGGACCGTACGGTTCGCTCGCAACGACCTCGTCGAAACCGGCGTAAGTAATACCGCGATGGTGCAGCAGGCGGTACCACAGCTTGCCGCGATCTGCTCCGATCATTTCCGCGAGCGTATCGAGCTCGGTCTTGACGTCGGTGACCTCGGAGGGGATGAGTGCCACGACGAAAGACGGGCGGCTGCGCGCCATCACCTTACCGTGATCGTCGTAAATCATGCCGCGCGGCGCCGCAACCGGAATCAACCGGATTTGATTGGTTTGCGCGGCGGCGCGATAACGCGCGCCGTCGATAAGTTGGACGAAAATCAGCCGCGCCGTCAGGGCGGCAAATGCCAGCGCGACGACTCCGGCGAAGGCGGCGACGCGCCACCCGGGGAGGCGCCAGGCCGGCGGCCGCGGAGCACCGGGCGGACGCATCAGGCAGCGACGTCGAGGCGGCGCACGACCAGCATCGCGGCGACGACCACGACAACGTTGAGGGCGGCCTGCAAGAGCGCTTCGTGAAAATGCATCCCGCCGAGGCCGCTGGGGTATCCGCCGAGCGCCATAACCGTCCAAAACAACACCGCTCGCAACAGCGTCACCACCAGCACGATCGCCGAAACGAGCGGAATCGAGTCGGCAAAGAAACCGCGCGAGAGCACGCTGGCCACCAGCGCGACGGCCGTCGTGGCAATCGTCCAGGCAGCGCCGGTCTGTGCCGAGAGCGCGTCTTCGCACAGCCCGGCCACCAGACCATACGTGGCGGCGCGGCGCGCGTCGACTCGAATCGCGTACCAGACGACGACCACCAAGACGAAGCTCGGCACGACGTTACGAATAGCCAGATAGTGCACGACCGTCGCCTGCGCCAGCAGGGCGAGACCCAGCCATGCCGCGGCGACGCTCCATGCCGGTCCGACGAAGGGCGCGACGTGCGGCTTATCGCGTGACGACGACAACGCGATCGAGCGCGCCGAAGTCGGCGGCGGTCTTCAAGACGGCGGTTTGATAGAGCGAGGAGTTGCCGCGCTCGACGGCCGTAATCGTTCCGATCGGAACGCCGGAGTGAAACGAACGCCCCTCGCCGGTGACGACGACGTCGCCGACGCGCACCTGCGCGTCTTGCGGAATGTACTCGACGACGATGCTGGAGAGGTTGCCGCGGGCGATTCCCCACCAACGCCCGCGCTGCATCACTGCCGGAATGCGGCTGGTGTAGTCGGTCGCCAAAACGACGGTGCTGGAGAACGGCGCGACGGAGGAAACGCGTCCCACGGCGCCGTCGGCGCCCAAGACGCCGTCGTTGCGATGCACGCCGGCGCGCGAGCCTTTGTCGATGGTAACGGCTCGCGATTCGTTCTCGGGCGGGAAGCCGATGACGCGCGCTTCGACGCCATTGTAGAGACTGACGACCTGTCGCACGCCGGCTTCGGCAGCGTATGCGGCGGCGAGTTCGTGCAAGCGCGCGTTCTCTTCGATCAAGCGGCGATTCTCGTCGCGCAGCCGCCCGTTCTCACCTTGCAGCTGCGGCAGCGAGACAATCGTCGCGAACAAGGCGCGCGTGCCGCCGGCAGTGGCGGCAACGACGCGCTCGCCCGCGGCAAAAAGCGTGTTCGCAGCGATCGAAACCGGGCTTACCGATCCACTCCGTTGCGCGGCGATTTGCAGCAGCGCGAGTGACGCGGCCACGATAATAACGGCAATTAGGACAAAGAGTCTGCGTTCGTCTCGATACGTAAAGATGGTCGCCCCGCTACAACGTGCTGCCTCGGGAGGCCTCCCGGGGCGTGGTCACTTCGTTTTGGGAAGCGTAAATCCCAACCGCCGCATCGCCCGAACTACGCGGCTCAGCGGCAAGCCCATGACTGTATAGAAATCGCCGTCGATCCGCTCGACCAGCGCAGCGGCGCGACCTTGGATGCCGTAGGCACCCGCTTTATCCATGGGCTCGCCGGTAGCGACGTATTCCGCGATCTCGCTGGGCTCGAGTCGATAGAACCAAACTCGCGTGGTGGCGCACTCGACGTGCGGCGGCCGGCCGGGAACGCCGAGCGCGAACGCCGTGTGAACTAAATGCTCCCGCCCCGAAAGCAGTTCGAGCATCCCGGCGGCCTCGGCCGCGTCGCGCGGCTTACCGAGAGCCGCGCCGTCACGGTCGACGACCGTATCGGCCGCCAGCACCGGCACGTTATACCGCTCGCCGAGAAGCGCGATCGCGCTCTTCAGCTTCGCTGCGGCATGGCTGCCGGCGAGTTCTACCGGTAAGAGCCCCGGCATCTCCGGCTCATGGTAGCCGCTCGGCAGCACGTCAACGGCCAGGCCGAGCGAGCGGAGCAGTTCCAGCCGGCGCGGCGAGGCGCTGGCCAGCACGATACGGCCGTTGGGCGTCATGAATAGCCTAGTAGTAGCTGCGGCCGCCGGCCTCGACGTAGCCGTTTTCGTGGCGGCCGCGGGGATCGTGATGGGTCCAGTGAATCACGCCGCCGCGGGAATAGTATTCGTATTCGCCCTTGACGGCGACGTGGTCGCCCTCGCGCAGCGGTATCGTTCCCGTGAAGTCGGTGTTGACCTCGACGCGGACGACGACCGTGCAGCCGGATCCGAGCCGTAATAAAAATCCCTCGTGCGGACTCTCGACGCCGGGACGCACCCCTAAGACGCGAGCGACGGTGCCGTCGGCGACGACCTCGACGTGCGACCGGCCGGCCGAGTACGCATCGCAGACGGCGCGATCGTCGGGCGCGTTGCTCGCGGCGCACGCGGCGAGCGCCGTAACGGCCGCGGCGACCGCAAAAGCACTACGCATCGTCGCTGAGTCCGTACAGACGATGCGCGGCGATATAATGCCACACCGGCTCCGGAACCAGGTACCGGATGCTGCGCCGCTGCGCGATGAGCGTGCGCACCAAGCTGGCCGACTCCGGAATCTCGGGAAGGTTGAGCGGCGCGATGCGCTCGCGCAGCTGCGGCGGAACCGCGGCAATAACTCGCGCCAGCGCGTCGGCACGGACGCCGGGACGGGGTGCGATTGCAAAACGCTCGAGTGCGCCGAGGACTTCGTCGAATCGAACCCAGTCGGCGTTGACGAGCGAATCGGCGCCGATGATGAAAGTGAAGCTCGCATCGGGATACTTTACCGCGAGGCGCGGGAGAAGATCGGCGGTGTAGCCGCTGGCATCTTCCCGCAGATCCGTCTCGTCGAGCGCGAATCCGGGATTGCTTTCGATGGCGCCGAGAATCATCGCGCAGCGGTGCGCGGCACCGGCTTGAGGCTTGGTGCGATAATGGTGGTTGCCGGTCGGCACGAAGAGAACTCGATCGAGTTTTTCTAAAATGCGCGCCGACTCGGCCACAAAGCAATGCGCGTTGTGGATCGGGTCGAAGGTGCCTCCGAAGATCCCCAGTCTCATGAATACGTAAATTCGTGCGGTCCGATGCGCACGGTGTCGCCCGGCACGACGCCGAGTTCCTGCAAACGCTTCTCCACACCCATCTTCGCCAGCACCCGCTCGAAGCGCGCCAGCGCTTCGTCGGATTCGAAGTTCGTCATCGCGGCAAGGCGTTCGACCCGCTCGCCGGAGATGACGAACGCGCCGTCGTCGCCGCGCTCGACGACGAAAGCATCCTTCGGCTCGAGCAGTATATGAAATGGTGCCACGACCGGTTGCGGTACCGGAGCCGATTGCACCGCGCGCCACGCCGCCAGCGTGACGTCGCGCACGCCTTCGTGCGTCGCCGCGCTGATCGCCACGATCTCGGGAAAGCGCGCGCGCAGCTCCTCGAGCGAGGTGCGAGCATTTGGCAGATCGATCTTGTTGAGAACCAAGAGCGTTGGTTTCTTCGGCAGATCGCCGTTCCAAGCGGCGAGCTCCGCCTCGATCGTCGCTTTGTCTTCGAGAATTTCATCGAGAGGTTTTGCGCCGTCCAGCAGGTGCAACAGCGCGCGCGTCCGTTCGACGTGACGCAAAAACTGGTCGCCGAGTCCGGCGCCGGTGTGCGCGCCGGCGACGAGTCCCGGAACGTCAACCATGACGAACGACTCTTCGTCGGATACGCGCACGACGCCGAGTTGCGGCTCCAGCGTCGTGAACGGATAATCGGCGATCTTCGGACGCGCCGCCGAAACGACCGAGAGCAGCGTGGATTTCCCCGCGTTGGGAACGCCGACGATGCCGCAATCGGCGAGCAATCGCAACTCGAGACGCAGCTTGGCGTGCTCTCCCGGCGCGCCGCGCTCGGCAAAATGCGGCGCTTGACGAACGCTGGTTGCGAAATGCTGGTTTCCCAAACCGCCGCGGCCGCCTTTCGCCGCCATGACGCGCTCGCCGGGGTCGGTTAAATCCGCGAAGAGTACTTCGTGCCCGTCATCGGCGATGCGATAGACCATCGTGCCGACGGGCAGCGCGATCGTCAGGTCGTGACCGCTGCGTCCCGACTTGTTCGACGGACCGCCGGGCTTACCGGATTCGGCTTTAAAGTTGCGCCGAAAGCGAAACTCGACCAACGTCGAGAGCTCCGGATCGGCTTCGAGATAGATGCTTCCCCCGTGTCCGCCGTCGCCGCCGGCGGGACCGCCTTTGGGAACGTACTTCTCGCGGCGCCACGCGACCAATCCGTCGCCGCCGTCGCCGGCAGCAACCGTTATCTCGGCCTCGTCGATGAATTGCACGCGACTAGCGTGCCTTAGAAACGCAAAAGGGGGCCGTGCGTCGCCCCATCTTCACGCGAACCGGCCGGCGCGTTACGCCGCCGGAATAATTGAAACGCGCTTGCGGTCGGTCCGGCTGTCGAACTCGACGGTGCCGTCGATCAGAGCAAAGAGCGTGTGGTCGCGGCCGATGCCGACGTTGGTGCCGGGATAGAAGCGCGTGCCGCGCTGCCGCACGATGATGTTTCCGGCGATCACCCGCTCGCCGCCAAAGCGCTTTACGCCCAGGCGTTGGGCATTCGAATCCCGCCCGTTGCGAGTCGAGCCGGCGCCCTTCTTAGAGGCGAAGAGCTGAAGATCGAAGTCGAACATAGCCGGGCTATTGTAGCAAAGCGGGCCGAAAAAGCAACGCTGTTCTTTTGGACCACCGCGCTTCCGCGGCTTTCTTGGCAGCCTCTTTCCGTTGCTCCGGCGCTATCTCGGCCTTCCTCGCCGGGCCACCCTTAAGGCCACCCTTACGGCCTAGAGCGACCGCTGCGGGGTCCTTACCATCGGGTTTCGCCGGATAGTACCGAGTCCCGAGTCCTGTCGCCCACAAAGGCAGGAGCCGGGTTATGGATGGTGGCGCGCCGCGACCCAGGCCAGGGCTATTATGACGGTTGCTAGCTGCGTGGCGCAAAGCATGGCGGCTGCCACGACGATCGCAGAGGGTAAGCTCATGGCGGTTACTACCGAGCCCACCGATAAAAGTCTCACCTCTGGCGATCGGCGGTAGATATACCAAGCACCAGCGCTCGCTAGATTTAAAAGGGACCACTACCCTTTCTTCCACACCTGTGGACAGGCTTGTGGAGAAGCCGGGTTTTCAAGCCCCTCCCGAGGCCGTTTAGGCCTTATTTTGCCGCACGATTCGGGTTAGGTCCCGACCCCGACATGCGCCGTTCATAAACCGGAAAAACCCGCGAAAACTCGTTCCGAGCGACCTGTGGATAAGTGTATAAAGTCGTGCATAGGTTCCGCAGGAGCAAGGCTTGATTAAGCCAAGTGGTTGCGCCCTCACGGGGGTGGCGTAGTCGGTTTCCTGGTGCACGGGAGCCGGCTGCGTGCTATTTCTAGACAACTGGCAACGAGGACGCAGAGTATGGCGCTTGCGATCAACTCCGACATCTCCAACGAGCTTTGGCAGACCGCACTCGACACCTTAGAACGCACCTTCTCGAAACCTGTTTTCGAGATGTGGATTAAGCCCATCCGTTTTATTTCGTTTCACGGCAACGAACTGCACCTCGCGGTGCATAGCAAGTTCGCGCAAGATTGGGTGGGGAGCAAGCTTCGCGGCCAGATGATCGGAGTTTTGAGCGAGCTCTTCGGCACCAGCGTTGAGTTGCGGCTTTCGGTAGCCGAACCGACCGAAGCCGGCCGCAGCGGCGGGGCGGTCGCAGCGTCGCGACCGTTTGAAGAGTTCCGTATAGCCAATCTTAATACACGTTATACTTTTGAGGAGTTCGTCGTCGGCAACTCCAACCGGTTCGCACATGCCGCGGCGCAAGCCGTTGCCGGCGCCCCGGCGCACGCCTACAATCCGCTCTTTCTGTACGGCGGCGTCGGTTTGGGAAAGACCCACCTGATGCACGCGATCGGCCATCGCGTCGTTCAAGACAACTTAGCGGCCAACGTCGTCTACGTCACGTGCGAGAAGTTCACCAACGAGTTCATCATCGCGCTGCAGAACAATCGCACGCCGGAGTTTCGCAATCGCTATCGCCAAGTCGACGTGTTGCTGATCGACGACATTCAGTTTCTCGCCGGTAAGGAGACGACTCAGGAAGAATTCTTCCATACATTCAACGCGCTGCACGAATCCGGGCGCCAGCTCATCATCTCCTCCGACCGTCCGCCAAAGGAGATCCAAACGCTGGAAGCGCGCTTGCGTTCGCGATTCGAGTGGGGATTGCTCACCGATATCCAAGCGCCCGATCTCGAGACGCGCGAAGCCATTCTGCGGAAAAAAGCCGGCAGCGAGAATATTCCGGTGCCCGACGAGGTGACGTCGTTCATCGCCAAGGTCATTCCCTCGAATATCCGCGAGCTCGAGGGCGCGCTTATTCGCGTGATCGCTTACGCCTCGCTGACGAAGGCGCCGATTACTACCGACCTGGCCGCCGACGTCCTCAAGAGCGCCGTCGCGCAAGCGCCCATCTATCGCATCACCATCGGCAAGATTAAGGAGACCGTCTCCAGCGCGCACGGGCTGACCGTCAAAGAGATGGATAACGGGCGCCGCGATCAACGGCTGGCCGCCCCGCGACAGATCGCCATGTATATCGCGACCGAGCTCACAAACTACTCGCTGCCGCAGATCGCGCGCGAGTTCGGGAAGAAGGATCACACGACGGTCATGTACGCGCGCGATAAGATCAAAGACCAAATGCAGCGCGACGAGGCGTACCGTAATAAGATTCGCCAACTTATCGCCATGTGCCAGAATCCCTGAGGATAGTCCGGCTTCGCTAGGCCCGGCGTGGAGAAGGTGTATGACTGTAATATTCCGTCCACACGGTTATCCCGCGCGAAAACCCGCGCCGGCATTGAGCAATGCCGACTTCTCCCCAGAATCCACCGCCTTACTGCTGCTACGGCTTCTTAGTAATTCTCCTAGGAAAACGACGGGCCGCGACCAACGGTGGAATCGATGAGATTCACCTGCAGCACGAAGGACATCGCGGCCGCCGTCGGCGCCGCCAGCAAAGTCGTCAACGCGCACACGACCGTGCCGGTTCTTTCCAACGTCCTGCTTCAGGGTGAGGGCGATAAAATAGCCGTTCGCGCGACGGACCTGGAAATGACGCTCGAGCACGCGTTCCCGGCCGAGATCGCCGAAGGCGGCTCGATCACCGTGCCGGCGAAGCTCTTTGCGAGCTACCTCGGAAATCTCGGTCCGGGCACGCTCGAGCTGACCGGAACGGCGACCCGCGCGAGCGTAAAGTGCGAGCGCAGCAACTACGATTTTCACGCGCTGCCGGCCGAAGAGTACCCACCGCTTCCGGCGGCAGCGCGCGGCTCGCATTTCAGCATCGCCGGCAAGCGCTTCCGTGACGGCATCGACGCGACGATCTTTGCCGCCTCGAGCGAGGAAGCACGCGGCGCGGTCCTGATGGGCACGCTGCTCGAGGTCGAGGGCGAATCGATAACGATGGTCGCGACCGACGGCTACCGGCTGGCCAAATTCGCGACGACCCTCGACGAGGGGATCGGCGAGAGCGAGAAGTTCATCGTGCCGTCGCGCGCCCTGGCCGAAGCGGCACGCAATCTCGGCGGCGGCGAGCCGATCGCTTTGGCGGCACTCGGCGCGCAGAGCAATCAGCTGCAGATGACAAGCGCCGGAATTTCAATCACCGTTCGTCTGGTCGACGGACAGTATCCGAACTATCAGCAGGTCATTCCGGCGAAGTTCGATCGTTCCGTCACCGTAAGCACCCAGCAGCTCGTCGGGAGTCTGCGTCGCGCCGAACTGGTCGCCGGCGACCGCGCAAGCATGGTGAAGCTGGCCATCGCCAATCAAACGCTGATCGTTACCGCCAGCTCCGACGTTTCGGGAAACGCTTACGAGGAGCTCGAGATCGAGCAGACCGGCGAAGACCTCACGATTGCGTTCAACGCGCGCTACTTGGTGGAGATCCTAAACCACATCAAGGCCGATAAGGCGGTGATCGAGTTCCTCGGGCCGCTTTCCCCGGCAGCGATTCGTCCGCTCGAGCCGCTCGAGAGCGGACAGCAGCTCTACGTACTCATGCCGTTGCGGCAATGATGTGTTCCTTCGGCGCCTGACGCTCGCGGATTTTCGCAACTACGCCGAATTGGAGATCGAGCCCGCACCAGGACTGAACGTTTTCGTCGGCGACAACGCGCAGGGTAAGAGCAACCTCCTCGAGGGGATCGCGATGCTAGGCACCGGCAAGTCGTTTCGCACGTCGCGCGACGCCGACACCGTTCGCCAAGGTTGCCCGCGCGCCGTTCTCTACGGCGAAGCGGGGATGCGCGCCGGCAGCGTCGATCTTACCTGCACGATCGAACGCAGCGGCCGCGGCACGCAGAAAACCTACACGGTGAATGGAAGCGCGGTGCGTTATGCGAGTTATCTCGGACGGATACGCGTAGTGCCGTTCGTGCCCATCGATCTGCAACTCGCCGGCGGACCGCCCGGCGCGCGGCGCGCCTTTCTCAACAGCGCGCTTTCGCAGAGCGAGCCCGGTTACTATCACGAACTCGCGCGCTATCGCAAAGCGCTACAGCAAAAGAACGCGCTCTTGCGAGGCGCGGTAGCTCCCGACGCCGAGCTTCTCGAGGTTTACGACGCCACGCTGATCGACGCCGGTACGCGCGTCATCTCGTCGCGCTTGCGATTCGTTGCGGAGCTGGCGGAGCGCGCCGCGCGCGCGCACGCGCGTTTCGCGCCGGCCGAACAACTCGACGTTGCTTACGATCCCGACGTCGTTTCCGAGTCGCCGGCGCTCGAAGCAATCGAGGCCGCATTCGCGCAACGCTTGCGCAGCGTCGCCGAGACCGAACGCCTGCGTAAAGGCGCGGTGGCCGGGCCGCATCGGGACGATCTCGCGCTGAACGTCAACGGCGTCGCACTGGGCGCTTACGGATCGCAAGGACAGCAGCGAACGGCGGTACTCGCGCTCAAGATTGCCGAATACCACGTTATGAAGGAACGCGCGGACGAGGCGCCGTTGTTGCTGCTCGACGACGTGCTCTCGGAGCTCGACGAAGAGCGCGGGAGCGCGTTTCTCGCCGAGATCTCCGGCTACGAGCAAGCCTTCGTTACGGCGACGCATCCGCCGCCGGGACTCCCGGCGGGAGCACGCTTGGCGCGAGTGCGCGACGCCGTCGTACACGCCGGTGCGCTTTGCTGAAGCTCTCCCGCGCCATGGCGGAGTGGGCACCCGACGCGCGCGGCGACGGGCCGCTGGGATCGATCGAGGCCGCTTGGAGCGAGATCGTCGGGGCGGGTGTCGCGCAGCACTCGTATCCGGCGCGCATCGCCGACCAAACGCTGCTCGTCGTCACCCGTTCGAGTGCCTGGAGCCACCAGTTGAGTTTTCTGGCCGAAGAGATTTTGCGTCTAGTAGCCGCTCGCGCGCCCAACGCCCGAATCGAGCGTCTGCGTTTTCGCGTCGGTCCTCAGCCGACACGAGGGCGGGCCGCAGCGTCGCCGAAGCCGCAGCCCGCCCCCTCCGCGCCGTCACCTCGCACCGAGGCCTCGAGCCCGGGCGAGGCGCTCGAGCGCTTCCGCCAGGACGTCGAGCGGCAAGGGCGGGCCAAGCGTCGCGCCGGGTGGAAAGAGTGCTCCGTCTGCGCGGCGCTCGTACGCCCGCGCTCGGGGCCTCTTTGCGCGTCTTGTCAGGCCGCGCTGGAGGACGAGCGCTCGGCGGCGGTGGCGCGGCTGATCTCCGAGGCGCCGTGGCTCGGTTTCGCTGGAACGGCGGCACTCATCGATGGGTTAAGTAAAAGGGAGTACGAACGCGTGCGAAACCGGCTGCTTACGCGCTGGTGGGCAACGCTCGCCCAAGCCCGGGCCGGAGGGCGCCTCTCGCGCGACGGGCGCGAACGCTTGGTAGCGAGCTCGTACGTCCTGCTCAAGAGCAAACTATCGCCCGGAGAGATCATGCCGGCAACGATACGCAACGTGTTGGGCGACGAGCTTGCTGAGCTCTTGTACGGAACGACGAAAGGATAAATGTCCACAAACTATACCGGCGAGCAAATTGAAGTTCTACGCGGCCTAGAGGCGGTGCGCAAGCGCCCCGGCATGTACATCGGAAATACCGCCGAGCGCGGCCTGCACCAGCTCGTGTACGAGGCCGTCGATAACGCCGTCGACGAAGCGCTGGCGGGCTACGCGCACAACGTTCGCGTCGTGCTGCACGCCGACGGCTCGTGTTCGGTCGAAGACGACGGGCGCGGCATTCCGATCGACGTGCACGCCGAGGAAAAGCTGCCCGCCGTGGAGGTCGTCATGACGATGCTGCACGCCGGCGGGAAGTTCGGCAAGGGCGGCTACAAGGTTTCGGGCGGCCTGCACGGAGTCGGCATCTCGGTCGTCAACGCGCTCTCCGAGCGGATGGTCACGCAGGTCAAGCGCGACGGATATCTCTGGGAGATGAAGTTCGAGCGCGGCCTAACGGTGCAAAAGCTCAAGAAGCTCGGGAAAGCCGACGGTAACGGAACGCTGCAGTGGTTTAAACCGGATACCGAGATGTTCGAAGTCACCGAGTTCCACTGGGACATACTGCAGAAGCGCCTTCGCGAGCTGGCGTTTCTCAATCGCGGGCTCTCGATCACGCTGCGCGACGAGCGCGGCGAGACGGTCCGCGAGCGCAACTATAAGTTCGAGGGCGGCATCGTTTCGTTCGTCGAGTGGCTCAACGAGAAGAAGGACCCGCTGCACCCGATCATCTCCACGCATGCCGAACGCGACGGCGTCGACGTCGAGGTCGCCATGCAGTACACCGGCACTTACGCCGACCAGATCTTCTCGTACGCCAACAACATCGGCACGATCGAAGGCGGCATGCACCTCCAAGGCTTCCGTCAGGCGGTGACCACGACGATCAACGGATACGCGCGCAAACGCGGCATGCTCAAGGAGTCGGACAACTCGCTCTCGACCGACGATATCGTCGAAGGTCTGACCGCGGTCGTCTCGGTTAAGCTTCAGGATCCCCAGTTCGAAGGACAGACCAAGACCAAGCTGGGCAACGCCCGCGTTCGCAGCATCGTGGCAGGCTTGGTCTCCGAGCGTCTCGATTTCTTTTTGGAAGAGAACCCCAAATACGCGCGCACCATCATCGAAAAGTGCATGCAGGCGCAGCGGGCGCGCGACGCCGCCAAGAAGGCGCGCGATCTCTCGCGCCGCAAGAACGCGCTCGAAGGCTCCGGCCTGCCCGGAAAGCTCGTCGATTGCAAGAACAGCAATCCCGCCGAAAGCGAGCTCTTTCTCGTCGAGGGCGACTCGGCGGGAGGCACGGCCAAGGGCGGGCGCGACCCCAACACGCAAGCCATCCTGCCGCTGCGCGGTAAAATTATCAACGTCGAAAAGGCGCGCCTCGACAAGGTGCTGGCCAACGAAGAAATTCGCACCATGATCACCGCGCTGGGGACCGGTTTCGGCGACGAGTTCAACGTGCAGAAGCTACGCTATCACAAGATCATCATCATGACCGACGCCGACGTCGACGGCTCGCACATCCGCACGCTCCTCTTGACTTTCTTCTACCGGCAGATGAAGCCGCTGGTCGAAGAAGGCCACGTTTTCATCGCTCAGCCGCCTCTTTACGGAATCCGCAAAGGGAAGAAGCAGTGGTGGGCCTTCAACGAGGCGGAGTACAAGTCGATCGTCGGCGAGGACGGCAAAGACTTCACCATCCAGCAATACAAGGGTCTCGGCGAGATGGACGCCGATCAGCTGGCGGAGACGACGATGGAGGTCGGCCATCGCCGCCTCAAACAGATCACGGTCGAGGACGCGGTCGAAGCCGAGCAGATTTTCACCGATTTGATGGGCGACAAAGTCGAGCCTCGCAAGCAGTACATCTTCGACTACGCCAAGAGCGTGAAGAACCTCGATCTCTAGCCGTTCGTAGCAGGCTTCGGAAAAGTCGCCTGCCGATGCGCTTGCTTTAGAACCTCCTTAACTCGGCGGGGCCCTAGAGGGCTCGGGCGGTATAGAGTCTTCAAGGTCTCGTGCGCAAGCGCAATGCAATCGGCCTGTTGGCCGCCGCAGCCGTAGTTGGGATCGTGGTCGCGCAGCGCCACGAGCTGCTGCGCTTTGCAATCCAAGTCGTTCCACGCGTCGCGGGTTATTCCGTAAACGCCGGCGCGGTCAGCATCGGCGGCGGCACCGCCGTGCTGCAGGCCGTTGCCGTCGACCGCGGCTCGACGCCCGTTTTACGCGCGCGGCGAATAGCGATCCGCTATTCGCTGCGCGAGCTTCTGCCGGGAAGCCGCCACCGCTTCGGCTTGCTTGGCATCGAGGTAAGCGACGCCACGGTGACGCTCACGCGCTACCGCGACGGAAGTTTCAACGTCAGCATCCCGCAGGGCCCGCCGCCCGCCGTGACTCCGGCGCGCGTCAACCCCGTTCCGATTGCCTTTGCGGTTCGCGTGCGCGGTTTGCGGCTCGAGCTGCGCGAGCCGGCGGCCTATGACGAGAGCGCGCGCAGCGTACGCATCGGCGGCATCGACGTCGATGGCAAGATCGACACGGCAGCGGTCACCGAGTATCACGCGAGCGGGGCGTTCGAAACCCGCCGTCATTCCGATCCGTTCACCGTCGACGGGCGCGTCGACGCAGTTCGCGGCTATGCCGACCACCGCGCGCGTGCCCGCGTGTTTCCGCTGCGCGCGCTGGCGAATTATTTCGCCGATACGGCCGAGGTACGCGTCCTTCGTGGCGAGGCGCGAAACTTCGACGCCGAGATCTACGCGCTCGACGTCGCTCCCAACGTCGCGCCGGAGTACCACGTCAGCTTGAGCCTCGACATGGACGGCGGCCGCATCGCGCTGCAGCCGCTGGCCGCTCCGATCGACTCGGTGCGCGCGCGGCTGCACGTGATAGACAACGTTTTTTACGTGCGCCACGCCACCGCCACGCTTACCGGAATCCCGCTGAGCATCGAGGGCGGCGTTTTCGATCTGACCGGCGGCCTGACCGGGCGACAGCAGTTGCGCGTCGGCGTCTCCGGAACCGGCGACCTGCGAGCGCTGCGCGGAGCCTTCGGCTTCATGCGCGACCAGCCGGTCTCGGGCGCGACGCGTCTCGGCGTGCTCGTTGCCGGACCGGTCGACGATCCGGTCATCGTGGCGCTGGCCACTGCACCGCACGCGCAGTATCGCGCGCTGCCGTTCGACGCACTGTCGGCCAGCGTCATCTATCATTCAGGCGTCGTCGCGCTCGCGCCGCTGCACGCCTCCTACGCGGGCGTCGAGGTAATGGTTCGTGGAACGCTGATAACGGGGACGCCGCTGCGCTCCGACTTCGCCGTGCACGTTACCGGATCGGCGCGCCGCCTTCCGTATCTCGACGAGATGCTGGGCGACGAGCCGGTCGAGGTCGACGCCGCGGCAACGGGCAGCGACTTGCTCTTTCACGTTGCCGGAAGCGCCGCGTCTGCGCGCGGCGTGGAGCGTCTTGCCGCGCTCGTCTCGATGAATCCCAACGGCACCGCGCGCATCGAGCCGTTCTGGTTTCACACCGAGCGCGGAGACCTCGACGGCGGCTACATCCTGGACCGTCCGCGTCAGACGAGCGCCTTATGGCTGCAAGCCGATAACTTGCGCATGCGCCCGCCGCCGCCGTATCCCGTTTTCCCCGGACTCGAGCTTCCGCAAATGCCTCCTATATCGTCGCGTCGCCTCGCCGCCAGTTTGGCCGGCGGGGGCGCCGGCGCGAAAATTTTCCTCGCCGGCAAGGTTACCGGCGACGACGCGACGATCGCCGGCGTGAAGTTCGACCGCCTCGAGGCCGGTTTCGGCGGCACGCTCTCGCAAGCGGCGATCAACTCGCTGCACGCCACCGGTCCGTGGGGAACGTTTGGCGGCCGCGGCAGTTTCTCAACGAAGGAGTTCGTGGCGCTGGGGCATTACGCCGGGACCTTCGAGGGCTTGCAGCCGTTTCTCGGCAGCGCGATCGCCGGGCACGGCGGTATCGCCGGCTCCGTCGGCATCGCCGTCGCGGGAGATCGCATCGTCGTTCAAGGCTCGAACCTGGCGATGCGTCACGCCACCCTGCGGGGCGTTCCGATCGAAGGCGCGAGCTTGACGCTTGCGGTTGAAAAAGATCGCTTGCAGATCTACTCGGCGAACGCGCGCGCCGCGGGCGGCCGCATCGTCGCCGCGGGAAGCTTCTCGCTTGCGTCGGCGAATCGCGCCGGCGGACCCGCCGTCGCCCTGATCGCCGATCGGCTTCATGCGGCGGAGTTGCGAGGAATCGGATTGCCGCTCACGACCGGCAGTCTTTCTGCAACCGGGAACTTAGCCGCCGGCTCGCCGACGCCGACCTTCGACGGCGGCGTGGTCGTCGAGTCGGGGCGCATTGCGAACTTCGGGCTCGCCGGCGCGGGCGAAGTGCATCTCGCCGGCGATGCCGTAGCCTTACGCCGCATGCTCGGTTCGGTCGGTGGAACCTACGCGCACGTCGACGGGAGCATCGGTTCGCTGACGTCGGGTTCGCCCGTCTACGCGCTGGACGCCGACGTCCCGGCGGCGCGAGTCGCCAAAACGCTCCACGCCTTCGGCTTCCCCAACTATATGACCGACGGATCGTTCAACGCGCGCTTGCGCGTCGGCGGGCGCAGTCTCGCGCCGACGATCGTCGGTCACGTCGAGGTGCCGGCCGGAGACGTCAACGGGTTGCCGTTCGTCGACGCGAGCGCGCAGATCGCCGCCGGTAACCGCGGAGTCAGCATCCACCAAGGTTCGGTCGTCGTCGGAACCACCGCGGCGCGCTTCACGGCGGTGGCGCAGCCGGGCGAAACCGAGATCGACGTCAATGCGCCGCACGCGGACCTCTCCGATTTCAACAACTTCTTCGATACGGGCGACACGCTCGACGGGAACGGCAGCGTTAAAATCGCCGCCGATGCAAAGGGGTCGCGCGTTGTTTCGAGCGGCAACATCGACGTGCGCGGATTCCGCTATCGCAACTTACCGATCGGCGATACGCGGGCGATGTGGGCGAGCGCGAAAAACGCCATCGACGGCGATTTGGCCGTCGGCGGCGCGCAAGGGATGCTGCGGGCACGCGGATCGATCGGGCTAACCCCCAGCCGCGACTGGCAAACCATGCTGACCGACACGCGGTTCGACCTCGGAGCAAGCGTCGAGAATCTCGATCTCTCGCTGTGGATGCCGGCGCTGGGAATGCAGAGCGTACCGATCACCGGGCGGGCGTCGGGAGACGCGACGGTTCGCGGGCGTTATCCAACTCTGGATCTGCGGGCCAACGCGCGCGTCACCGGCGGAACGCTCGGGCCGCTGACGCTCGATCGCGCCGAGCTCTCGCTGCATTCTGCGGGCAGACGTTTCGTGATCGATAACGCCGCGATGGCGACGCCGGATCTGACCGCAACTGCGTCCGGTACGCTCGGCCTCGGCGCCGACGCGCCGCTCGACGTGCGCGTGCACGCCACGAGCGATCGTCTCGCGCAACTCAGCTATGCCGTTTCTCGAGTCCGCGTACCGGTGAGCGGTTCGTTCGAATCGACGCTGCAGATCGGCGGCACGTATGCGTCTCCGAGCTTCGTTGCCGGCTTCGACGCTACCGGGGTTAGCGCGTACGGAATTCCGGTCGCGTCGCTGTTCGGCGAAGTGCGTCTGCAGCACAACGCGCTGGTGCTTTCAAACGCCGGCCTAACCTTCACTCGCGGTGAAGCGACGTTAGCCGGCTCGGTGCCGCTGCGGCTCAATCCGCTGCGCGTCGGCGATCCCGACCAGCCGGTCAGCTTCGACGTCGGCATCGTGGGTCTCGATCCGGGAATCTTTAGCGACACGTTGCGCAATAACACGAAGCTCGCCGGATCGATTGACGGCCATATCGGGCTCTCGGGGACGATTCGCCGCCCGGCCATCGTCGGGCGATTCACTCTGGCAAACGGATCGTACGTCAGCGATTTGGAGCGCGCGCCGATCACGCAGATGGCCGCGGCGCTGGCCTTCAATCACACGACGGCGACCATCGACCGCCTTTCGGCGCGCGTCGGAAACGGAGTCGTGCAAGCCGCGGGCCGCATCGACTTTCCCAACGGCTTTGGGGCGAGCGGGGCGTCGCTCGACTTCAAAGGCAGCGCGCGGGGCGCTTCGCTGGACTTGCCGGCTTACGGTAGCGGAACGGTCGACGCCACGCTCGCCCTGCAAAAGCGGGCGGGGGCCAACGCATTGCTCTCCGGCGACGTGACCTTGAGCAACGCGACGCTGGCATTCGCGGCCTTCATCAAAGCGGCGCAAGGCGCGCAAGGCGCATCGCTGCCGCCGCTGCCGCTCGCCTTCGACTTGCGCGCGACGGCCGCAAAGAACGTGCGCGTTCGGGGCAGCGGCTACGGCGCCGGTCTGGATATTGGAGCGACCGGGGCGGTAACGTTGGGCGGAACGCTCTCCGCGCCGACCCTCAACGGCAGCGTCGCATCGACCGGCGGGTCGCTGACCTATTTCGACCGCGCGTTTCGCGTGCGTGAGGGCCTCGTGAAATTCGAAAAGGCCGACGGCGTCCTGCCGACGCTCCATGCCGTCGCGACGACGACGGTGGTCAATCCCGATCCCGACCGGGTGCGCAATCCCTACGGAAGTGCCGAGATTACCATCACCGTCGACGGTCCGATCCAAGGGCTGCGCGTGGGCTTCACTAGCAATCCTACGGGTTATACACAGGATCAGATCTTGGCGCTGATCGCGCCCCTGGGCGGCTTCGTCAGCGGCATCGGCTATAGCCGTCAGTCAATGCTGGCGCGGCAAAACCCCAACGGTATCACTCCGCTGGGGACGCTCTCGCCCATTCCCGACGTCAGCGTCGCGCAGAACAGCTCGATCACCGTCGGGCAGGAAGCCTTCAATATTCTCAACGCGCAGTTCACCGCCGGCTTGCTGGCGCCGCTGGAGAGCTCGCTGGGTCAAGGGCTCGGGCTTTCGAGCGTCAACCTCACGCTCGGCTATTACGGCAACGTCGGGGTCAGCGCGACCCGCATCCTGGGCAAGTCGGTGAGCGCCGTCTACGCCGTGACGTTCGGCGTGCCCCAAGTCCAATCGTTCGGCCTCATCACCAAGCCCAACGCCACAACGTCGGCGCTGCTCAACTTCTTCTACCAGAGCGGGCCGACGAAGCTGCTGCAGTCGCCCGCTTCGCCGGTTGGGTACAACGTCGGATATCTGCTCGGCCAGCCGCTCATCTCTAATAGCGGCTTCAGCCTCACCGTTCAACATTATTTCCCGTGAAAGCATTAAGGTTAAGCGCAGATTCAGGCTTCTCGAACGAGCAAGGACCCCGGCGAAGGCGGGCGGAACAGGGCGTCCCGGACCGCGGGCGATTTCCTGCGCGCGGCGCACCTCGCTTAGCATCGGTCCCCCTTGGCATTTTGAGGATTGACTTTTATCGGATGAGCTTCGACCTCGCGCGGCGCTTCGGCGCGATGAAATGGTACGTCGCCGTTGCGCTGGCCCTGCTCGCGGTGGCCGCTTTCGGCCCCATGCCCGCAGCCGCAGCGACGGCACAGAAGATCGTCTCAGTCGACGTGACCGGCAATCTCCACGTACCGACGCAAACGATTATGTCGGTGGTCGCGGCGCGGCCGGGCCAGGAGTACGACCCGAAGGTCGTTCAGGCCGACTTAGCTCGGATCAACGCCTTGGGCTTCTTTTCCGACATCGCGCCGCCGCTGGTTCGGCAGCGCCCGAACGGCATCGCGATCACGTATCGCGTCGTCGAGAACCCGGTGATCACCAAAATCGACTTCACCGGCGATGCCAAGGTGCCCAGCGATACCTTGCTCGCGCTGATGGATACCTCCGTCGGTCAAGTCTTTAACACGAGCACGTTCCGTCAGGACGTTCTGAAGATCAATAACTATTACGAGCGCATCGGATACGGCGGTCAGCTGCCGACGCACGTCAAGGACATCGACCTCAATCCGAAGACCGGCGTTCTGACGCTGACGGTTCAAGAAGGCTTGGTCGTCCGGAACATCATCATCGGCGGCGATCCCCTCTTTCCGCCGCCAATCATCCTTCAGTACCTCACGCTCAAGAGCGGAAGCGTCTATTCCGACGCCGTCCGCGACGCCGATTATAAGGCGCTTCAGAAGGTCTACGAGAATCGCTTCCACCTCGAGATCGGTAACTTCGAGGGCGGCATCGTCCCGTCGTCGATCGATCTCAAGGCCGGTACCGCCGACGTCAAGTACGACATTTACGTCGCCCGCATCGCGGTTGTCGAAGTCACCGGTAACACGCGCACCAAGGACCAGGTGATCCGCCGAGAGCTGCGCGAGCGTCCGGGCATGGTCCTCAACACCGACGCAATCAAACGCGACTACGAGCGCCTCAACGCGCTGAACTTTTTCTCCAAGGTCGAGCCGGACGTTCGCCCCGGCCCCGACCCCAAGAAGCCGCAGGACGTCACCCTGGTCTGGCACGTGACCGAACAGCGCACGGCGACGGCTTCGCTGGGCTTCGGATACTCGGGCGGGATCACCGGTCAAGGGCTGTACGCGACGCTGGGCTTCTCCGACAATAACCTTCACGGAACGGGCAACTCGGCCGGCATTCAGTTCGAGGAAGGCGCGCGCACCGGCATCGCTCAACTCACCCTCTCGATTCCCTACCTTTCGAACACGCCGCAGGGTATGAAATATAGCGCCGGCGGATCGATCTTCACCAACCATTCAACCTACTACTATCCGGTCTACAGCGTCGGCGGAAGCTCGGTTGTCAGCAATCCAAACGTCCCGATTCCGGTCACGCTTTACTCGGGCTCCAACTCGTCGCAAGTTCCCAACATCGTCGCGACCAGCACCTCGAGCACGACCGGCGCCACCGGCAACATCGGCCGCCGGTTGAGCGACTACACGATCCTGACGCTGGCGCTTACCGGCGAAAAGATTCGCTACAACACGACCGTGCCGTCGCCGTTCTACTTCCAAGGCAACGCACCGAACATCGTTACGGGGCCGACGCCGGGCCCGATCAACTCCCAGACCACGAGTTACGGCGGTTCCTTCGGTATCGCGGCCTCGTCGATCGCCAACGTCAATACCGGATCGCCGTACAACTTGAATACGGCCGGAGTGAGCGTGCAATCGATCACGCTGGACGACCCCTTCAATCCGCGCGAAGGCGTCAAGGCGCTGTTGAACTCGACGCTCTCCGCCCCGGCGCTCGGTTCGAACTTCTCGTACACGCAGAGCACGCTGGATTTGGCGAAGTTCTTCCCGGTGCTCAAAGACGGGACGATCGGCGTGCACGCGGTCGGGTATTTCTCGTCGGGCATAATTCCGCCGAGCTCCCTCTTCACGTTCTCCGACCAGCAGATGCGCGGCTATAATACCGTCTTCTACGCTACCAACGCATATCTGGGCCAAATCGAGCTGCGCCAGCCGGTCGCGCTGGACCGCCGAATAACGCTGGCCGTCTTCGTGGACGAGCTAGACTACCACATTCGAGGAGCCTACCCGCTGCTGGATCCGTACACCAACCGGATAACCGGATATCCTGCTAACTGGGCGCTCTACGGCGATGCCGGGTTCGGAGTGCGCTTCGACGTGCCGCAGCTTGGACTGCGCACCGTCCGCATCGACTTCGCCAAAGGTCTCTACGGCACGCACACGAGCTTCGGAATCGGACAGAGTTTCTGATGCCATCGCCGAAGAGGGCAACCATGAACTTTCGATCAGCGGCCCTCGTGGGCGCCGCCGCGCTGCTCGCAATTACGACGACCCCCGGTGCGATCGCCGCGGACCTGACCGACGTCGGCTACATCGATCAGGCCGACGTCGCCAATTTGCCGGTCTTCGTCAACGCGAACCGGCAGCTGTCGTCGTATAAGTCGCAGCTCGACGCGCAGTACAACGGGCAGCTGCGCAAAGCCCGCACCGACGCGGAGCGCCAGCAGATCGCGCTGCAGTTTCAGCAACGGCTCACCGACAGACAGCGCGACGTGGTCGGACCGCTCTTTCAACGCGCACAGTTGGCCATCGCCGCGGTGTCGGCCACGCGCAATCTCTCCGTCGTCGTCGACAAGAGAGTGGTCATCTACGGCGGTCAGGACATCACCAAGGACGTCGAAACGATTTTCTCCAGCCCGCAGGCGATTCAAGCGCCCGCGGCAACGCCGCCGCCTTCCGAGATCGGCTACGTAGATCAACAGGCCCTCGACGGTATTCCCAAAGTCCAGTCGGCCAATACGGCGATGAGCCAATACGAAGCGACGCAGCGCCAACTCTACTCAGCCAAAGTCGCGCAGGCCAAGAACGACAGCGACAAGCGTCAGATCCTCACCGAGTACAACAAGCTAATTGCCGACAAGCAGGACCAACTGCTCAAGCCGCTGGTCGACCAGACTCGCGCCGCCACATCGGACGTCGCGCGCAAAAAGAACCTGATGCTCGTTCTGGACAAGGCCGACGTGATTTACGGAGGCATGGACATCACCGCGGATGTCCAAAGTGCGCTCAATAAATAACGACCGGAAGGTACGGCGCGCTGCGACGGCGGCGCTCGCAAGCCTGGCGGCGGCGCTAATCCTCGGCGGCTGCGGACCGAACGTCCACTCCAGCGCCATTCGCGGAACCGGGTACGTGCGGATCGACGAAGTCGTGAAGCACCACCCGCTCTATCCGCAGCTGTCCCAGATCGACGATGCGATCGCCGCGATCGACCTTCAGTCCACGGCGCATAAGGTTCCGCTCGGCGCGCGGCAGATCGCGGCGCAGACGGCGGAACTGAACAAGGAGCTCCGCGCCGCGCAGATTCGCACTAATAAGATCCTGGCCGAAAAAGAGCGGGATTATGCCGATCGCGAGAGCCGTGCCGTACGCGAGGCGCTGGCGGCTGCCGGCATTCACGGCAACGGTGCGCTGTCGGCCCAGCAGATGAGCGGCGAATCGGCCCGGCAAGCGAAGGACGCGACGCGCGCCGCCAATGCCGATTACATGGCCTACCAGCAAAACGTCATCGCGCAAGACAATGCGGCCAGTTCGTCGATTGCCAGAGAGCTGCAAACTCAGGCGGCGGCGAAATACCACGCCAAAGCCGAGCAACTGCAGCAAAACGAGACGGACCTCGCGCTGCGCTTGACGCAGCAAGATGCGTCGGCGCGCCTGGCAATCAAGATGCGCCTCTCGAATCTGGCCATGGACCCTGGCGCGCGCAAGCAGGCCGAGTCGCAACTCGCCGCGATCAACGAAAGGGAGACTGCCGCAGTCGCCGCTCAGCGCAACGCCGACGCCGCAACGCTTCGCGCCTACCACGCCCAGCTGGACGCGCAGGCCTCCAGCCAGATTCGTTCGCAAGTCGGCGCGATTCAAGCGCAGACGCAGGCAAAGCTGGCCGAACATCGCAACGAGGTGTCGGCACAGCTGCGCAGCCTGGCCCCGGCGCCGGCTCCAACGAACCTACCGCCCGCGGTCTCCGCCCAAATCGCTCAGATTCACAAGCAGTTCGTCGGACAGTTTCAAGCCGAGGCGAACAAGACCATCGCCGATTATAACGCCACCAAGACCGACCTCGACCGGCAATTCGCGGCGCTGCACGGGGCCGACGTAGGCGCAACCGGCGCGGCCGCGAAGGAACTCGACTCGCTGCAGAAGCGGCGCGCCGATCTCTACCAGCAAATCGTCGCTCAGGTTCAGCGCGACGCCGCGCGGATCGCCAAAGACGGCGGCTTCGCCGTCGTCTTCGTTAACGTACGCGCCGCCGTAGGCGGCTACGACATGACCAACCAAGTGATTAAGGACGTGGAAAGCCAACACGAGTGAAAAAATACAAGCACCTACTACTGCTCGCGATCGCGGCGATGCTGACCGGCTGCGCGGCGCAGAGCTCCATCGGCCTGGTGGACGTGCAGCGCATCGTCAACAACTGGCCGGAATACCAAGGCTATCAGAATCAGCTGGTTTCGGAAGAGAAGTCGATCTCGTCGAGGCGGGAGAGCAGCGCGCGCAAGACGCTCGACGCGACCGCATTGCAGCAGAAGTACTCTAAAGTGACCGATAAGCTGTCGCAGCAGATTCGCGACGCCGCCGGTAAGATCGCGCAGCAGCGCAATCTGAAGCTCGTTTTGACGCGCGAAGGCATCGGCTACGGCGGCGTCGACATCACCGCCGACGTCGAGAAGGCGCTCAACATTACGGAGAAGGCGACGCCCACGCCCGGCACCTAGCGGGCACGACGTTACGTTATGCTCGGTACGCTGCAAGAATTGGCCAAACGCCTTGGCGGGCGGGTCGTCGGCGACGGCAGCGTTAAGATCGAGCGCGTCGCCGCGGTCGAAGACGCGGGCGGCGACGCCCTAACTTTCGCAACCAGCGAAGCGTATCTCGCCGCGGCTTTGAGAGGAGATGCGGCTGCGGTCTTGGTCGAGGGCGAGCTCGCAACCGAAGCGCCGGCGAAACCGCTGCTGGTCGTCGACAACGTTCGTTACGCGTTGGCCGAAGCGTTGCGGGCTTTGCAGCGGCCCAGACCGCGCGGTCCGTTCCGCCACCCAAGTGCCGCCGTTGCCGAGGATGCCGTTCTTGCCGCCGACGTTTACGTCGACGCAAATGCTTACGTCGGAAGCCGTGCCGCGATTGGATCGGGAAGCGTTATTGGCGCCGGTGCGTTCGTCGGCGAGGACGCCGTCGTCGGTGAGTCGGCGTGGATCCATCCGGGCGCGCGTTTGATGGCGGGCTGCCGCATCGGCGATCGCGTCGTTCTGCATCCCGGGTGCACGATCGGCAGCGACGGCTTCGGCTGGATTTTCATCGACGGCCGAACGGAACGGATCCCGCAGGTCGGCAACGTCGTCTTGGAAGACGACGTCGAGATCGGCTCAAATACGTGCGTCGATCGCGCGCAGACGGGAAGTACGCACGTCGGCGCGGGCACCAAGATCGACAATCTGGTGCAGATCGGACACAACTGCCGCATCGGCAAGCATTGCGTGATTGCGTCGCTGACCGGACTCGCCGGCACGACGGTACTAGGCGACTACGTGAAAGTGGCCGGACAGGCCGGCTTTCGCGGACACATCACGGTGGGTTCGCGGGTTACGATCGGGGGTCGTGCGGGCGTTCGGGGAAACGTCCCCGACGGTGCAACCATCTCCGGAAATCCGGCACTCGACCATCGCGACGATCTTCGTCGAGAGGTCATGATTCGCAGGCTGCCAAAGCTGTTCGATCGTGTTGAAGCTCTGGAGCGTTTGCGCTCGCGCTCGCGCCAGGGGGAGTAACGCCCGATGATGCAGGCGACGCTCCGCGATAGCTTGCACTTCGAAGGCATCGGCCTTCACACCGGTGAGCCCGCAACCGTGGAAGTTCGCCCGGCGCAGCCCGATAGCGGGCTTTCGTTCGTCATCGAAGGCAGACGCTTCGAAGCGACCGCCGACCGCGTCGTCGACACCGCGCGCGCAACCGTCCTCGGGAGTGACGGCGTCCGCGTGTCGACGACCGAACATTTGCTCTCGGCGCTCTTTGCAATGGGCGTAAGCAATGCGGAGATCCACGTCGAGGGACCCGAGATTCCCGCCTGCGACGGCAGCGCGGCCTACTTCACCGCCGCCATCGATGCTTGCGGCGTGGCGCCGCAGTCGCGGCCGCGCGTGGTCTTGGAACTCGAGCGGCCGGCTTACGTGCGGTCCGGAGACCGAATGATCGCCGCGTTTCCCGCCGGCGAGTTCGGCGTGCGTTTCGTAGCGGACTTTCCGGCACCGGTCGGAGCGCAATATTATTGCAGTACGGTCGAGCCGGAGCGCTACCGCAGCGAGATTGCGGCAGCGCGCACGTTCGGCTACCTGCACGAGATCGAAGCGCTGCGCGCTCGCGGACTGGCGCGCGGAGGAACCTTGGAGAACGCATTAGTCTTCGGTCCCGACGGACCGCTGCAGCCCTTGCGCTGGCCCGACGAAGCGGTGCGGCATAAGGTACTGGATTTGATCGGCGATCTTGCGCTGCTCGGCGCGTGGCCGAAATGCGAGATCGTCGCCATCAAGAGCGGGCACGAGCTTCACGCGGCGCTCGCGCGTGAGCTGCGCGCTCTGCTGCCCGTCGAGTCCGCATAGGAGAAAGGTGTGACCGTACTCGATATCCGAGCAATCTTCGAAAGACTACCGCATCGCTATCCGATGCTGTTGGTCGACAGAATTCTCGAGTTCGAACCGATGGTGCGCGTGAGGGGATACAAAAACGTCACCTACAACGAGCAAATTTTCGCCGGTCACTTTCCCGGAAATCCGGTGCTGCCGGGCGTCTACATGATCGAGGCGCTCGCCCAACTCGGCGGCGCCATGATATTGGAGCCCGGCGAGTTCTCCCGCAAGACGCCCTATCTGGCCGGCATCGACAAGGCGAAGTTCCGGCGCCCGGTCGTTCCCGGCGATCGTTTGGACATGGAAGTGACCATGTTGCGCCACAAGCGGAACATCGGATGGGTCGCAGCCGAGGCGAAAGTCGAAGGGCAGTTCGCGTGCTCGGCCGAGTTGATGTTCTCGATCGCTTCGGATCCGCGAATGTTCGGCACCGACGCCAGCGTGCTGCACGTATAGGATCGGCACCCGATGCTACATCCTACCGCGATCGTCCATCCCGGCGCGGAGCTCGGGAAAGACTCCGAGATCGGTCCTTACTGCATCGTCGGAGAGCACGTATCGATCGGCGCGCGCTCGGTGCTTCAGGCACACGTCGTCGTCAACGGATGGACGGAGATCGGCGAAGACTGCCTACTCTATCCGTTCTCGACCATCGGCGCGGCCTCGCAGGACCGTAAGTACAGCGGCGAACGCGCCTATACGCGCATCGGCGACCGAACCGTTCTGCGCGAGTACGTCAGTATCCAGCGTGCAACCGGCCACGACGAGGTCACGGCCGTCGGCAGCGAGTGCCTGCTTTTGGCATACGTTCACATCGCCCACAACTGCGTTCTCGGCAACGGCGTGACGATGAGCAACTTAGCGCAGCTGGCCGGCCACGTCACCGTGGGCGACTACGTGACCATCGGCGGGCAGACCGGCGTTCATCAGTTCACCCGCATCGGGCGTCACGCGATGATCGGCGGAATGAGCAAGGTGATCAAAGACGTGCCGCCATTCTTCCTGGTCGAAGGCAATCCGTGCCAGCCCTACGGCCTCAACAGCGTCGGCCTGCGCCGCGGCGGCTTCACCGTCGAAGAGCGCAACGAGATGAAACGCTTCTACAAGCACTTATACAACCCCAAGAACAACGTATCGCAAGCCATAGAAGCGATGAAGGAGCAAGTGGAAACCGCGCCAGGCCGCGAGATCATCGCCTTCCTCGAAGGCCCATCAGAACGCGGCGTTCTCAAAATCCCAACGTAGCGCCGAAGCCCGTCGAAGCGTGAGATATTTCTTCTCGACCGGCGAACCCTCGGGCGAAGCGATTGCCATTCTGCTAGCCGAGGCGATCCACGGGGTCGATCCCGAGGCGAAGTTTGAGGGCATTGGTTCGCAGCGGATGCGCGCCTCCGGCTTTACGCTGTGGCGCGATAACACGGGGTGGGCGAGCATGGGACCCGCGGCGGCCATTCCCCGCATTCCGAAGCTGCTTGCAGCGATGTTGTTGACGGCATCGCACATCGCCAAGACGAAGCCGGATTTGGTCGTGATGGTCGACTTCGGCGTCTTCAACCTGAGGCTTGCGAAGCAGCTGCGCCGCATCGGTTACACCGGCCCGATCGTCGACGTCTTTCCTCCCGGAACGTGGCTCGACAACGCCGAGAAGGCGCGGACCGTCAGCAGCGTCACCTATCCCGTCACGGCATTCGAGCATCAGTACGAGTTCTATCGGAGTTTAGGTTGCCGCATCGCCTATTTCGGACATCCGCTCGCGAGCCGCTATCCGTTGCGTCCGTTGCGAGCGTCGCCGCCGCCCGACGGCGGTCTCGTGGCGATGCTTCCCGGCAGCCGCAGCGGCGAGCTGCGCCGCCACGTACCGGTGATGATCGCGGCGTTTCGCGCGCTGCGCGAAATGCGTCCGCAGCTGCGCGGCGTCTTCGGTGCCGCCGACGATCGCGCGCAGGGCAGGATCGCCGCCGCTATCGCAAGCGAAGGATTGAGCGGCGCGAGCGTCGCGCGCGGGGTGAGTGCCGCCGTTGAACATGCCGACGGCGCCTGGGTTGCGTCGGGAACCGCCGTGCTGGAGACGGCGCTGCTTGGTGTTTGTACCGTGGCGATCTACGTGATTCCAAAAGCGCTGATCTGGTACGGGCACCGAATGATCAGGCATCGTTACATCACCCTGCCCAATCTCGTCTTGGGGCGCGAGGCCGTTCCCGAGCTGTTGCAGGAAGCGGCGACGCCGCAGCGGCTGGCCGAGACGCTCGACGCGTTGATGCGCGACCCCGCCCGGCAGTATGCCGATTTCGTCGAGCTGCGCGCCGCGCTCGGGCCGGACGACGCACTCCAACGCTGCGCGCAATATGCCGTCGAGGTTGCACGAACGTCGTGATACGCATCTATCACACGTCGGATCTGCACGACCACCGCGGCATTGCGGCACCGCTGCGGCGCTTGCGCGAGGAGCGCCCGGGCCTGCTCTTCGACTGCGGTGACTCGTTGCGCGGAAGTCAGAGCCTCTACTTGCGCAACGAGCCCATGATCGCGGAGCTCGATGCGGCCGGCTACGACGCCCAAGCGATCGGTAATCGCGAGTTTCACTACCTCTTCGGGCTCTTGCGGGCGCGCGCGGCCAAGATGCACCACCCGCTGGTCTGCACGAATTTGCAGGACGTAAAGGGCCGTCCGCTGCCGTTCGCGCGTTCGCTGCAGTTCACGGCCGGCGATCCGGCCGGACCGGCTAAAATCCACGTGCTCGGCTTGTTGATCATGCAGTATCCGCAGGGCAGCCCGTGGGAACGAGTCTTTGGATGGCGTTTTATCGATCCGTGGGACGCAGTCGAACCCTATGCGCGAGGTTTAACCGACGGTGAAATGCTGGTCGTCCTCTCGCACGTCGGCCTTTCCCTGGATATCGAGCTGGCCAGGCGCGTTCCGCGCATCGACCTGCTGCTCGGCGGCCACAGTCACGACACGCTGGAAGCGCCGCGCTATGTCGGCGACGTACCGATCGTTCACGCCGGGCCGTACGGCCGCTTCGTGTCGCGCAACGAGCTCGGCTACGACGCGCGGCGCCGGCGCTTTACGCTCGCCGATTTCGCCCTCGTTCCGCTATTGAATGCCGCGTGAACCGCGTACTCTTCGTCACCAACGGTCACGGTGAGGCGGCTATCGCCGAGCGAATCGCCCGCGAGCTGCGCTCGTTGGTTCCCAGCGTGCAGTCCGATCATCTGGGTTTGGTCGGACGGACGCGACACGAAACGATGAACGAGGTCGGCCCGCGGCGCGGCATGCCGAGCGGCGGTCTCGTCGCGATGGGCAACTTGCGCAATCTGGCGCGCGACTTGGCCGCCGGGCTGCCGGCGCTGACGTGGGCGCAGGCGCGCTTTCTACGGCACGCGCGAGGATCGTACGACGCCGTCATCGCGGTAGGCGACACCTACGTCTTGACTATGGCCCTGTTGGCGCGCGCGCGTACCATTTTCGTCGGTACGGCCAAAAGCGTCCGCGTGGCAGCGTACGGTCCGGTGGAAGAACGCATTCTCGGCCGTGCGGCGGCGCGATTCGTACGCGACGAGCCGACGGCCTCGGCTCTGCGCGAACACGGCCTGACGGTGGAGCCGGCGGCCAACGCGATCGTCGACCTGTTCGACGTTCCCGACGAACCGGAGGTGCTGGGCGCCGTAAGCGGATTCGATCCCGCGCTGGCGATCTTTCCGGGAAGCCGCGAGAGCGCGTACGCAGATGCGGCCTTCTTGTTGGAAGTTACCGCGGCGCTCGCCGCGAGACATCCCGCGCTGGGAGCGGTGCTATCGGTCGCGCGCGGGTTGAGCTGGGAACGCTTTGCCGACCTCGCGGAGCGCGCGGGTTGGCGGGTGAGCCCGCAGCCCGACCAAACGATTCCGTTTATATTGTCGCGTGACTCGCGTGAGATAGTCCGCGCGTGGACCGGCTCGCTAGGCCCGGTGCTTCGCCGCGTTGGGCTCGTGCTCGGTCAAGCGGGGACGGCAAACGAAGCGGCCGCCGCAGCCGGCGTGCCGGTGGTAGCGTTCGAGCGTGACGGCGGACGCAAGATGCGGTGGTACCGCCGGCGGCAGCGCGGTTTGCTCGGCGATGCGCTCGCCGTGTTTTCCGGACGGCTCGACGATGCGGTTGCCGGCGTCGAACGTATCCTTTCCGATCCGGCGCTGCGGCGACAGATGGGCGCGACGGGGCGCGAGCGTATGGGCGAACCGGGCGCGGCGTCGCGTATCGCGCGCCGCATTGCATCGTCGATCGGCATGGTGCCATGCGGCGCTTGATGCCGGCGGCGCTCGCATTGATGTACGCGATCGTTCCGCTGCTTCCGAGCTTCATCGCGCTCACCGGCGTGGCGTTTCCCGGAGTATCGCTCGTTCCGCGACCGCTGACCTATGCGGTCCTCGCGCTCTGCGCGTTGCTGGCCGTCTACGCCATTTCGCTGCTCGTGCGCTATCGCGCACCCGGCACGCAGCCGCTGCTGCTGCCGTTCCTGTCCGTATTCGGCGCCGGACTTCTCGCCGACGCCGTCGGATTCGACCCGAGCTCGGGACTGCTCTTTACATTCATTGGCGGAATGCCGATCGTCTGGCAGGCGTCGATCGCACGATTCTACGGCGACCGCAACGTGGCAACGACGCTCTTTTGGGGCTATCTGGTCTCGGGCGGTGTCGCCGCGGCGGCCGCTATCGCGATGGTCGCGCTGCGATATCCCCCCCTGCAGTACGCTATCACGCACGGCCGCGCCACTGGGACGTTCGTCCTTCCCGGCGAGCTGGCCGGTTATTTGATCGTGCTATTGCCGGTGGCATACGTGCTCGGACAGGTCGGACGTACGCGAGCACTGCGAACCGCAAGCTGGATCGTGCTCGCCATCGGCATGGTCGCACTGGTGATGACCTACTCACGCGCCGGCTGGATGGGTTTTGCCGCTGCAGCGGCCTTTTTGGTCGCGACGCGAACGCGTCACGGCGCCGCCGGTGCGGCCGCCGTCGTCGCGGCGGGAGTCCTGGCAGTTCTCGCGCTCTTCAACGCGCACCACAATCCAAGCGAAGATTATACGCGTCTTGCGATTTGGAAGGCGGCGCAGGGCATCATCGATCGTTTTCCGCTGACGGGCGTGGGGCCGTTCAACTTCTCGCATCTTTACGCCGTCGTGCGCGGCCCGGATGCCGACGCAACCGCGTTCCACGCGCATTCCCTCTATCTCACGTTTCTTGCCGAGTTCGGCATGGTCGGGATCTGCACGATAGCCTGGACGATATGGCGCTTTGTTTCGGAGCTGCGCGGGAGGCTCGCGCGAGCGCCGGCGCCGGCGGCGTTCCTCGCGCTCGGCGTAACGGCGGGACTGATCGGCGTCGCCGTGCAAGGGCTGATCGATACCGTGAGCGTGGTGATTTTCGGATTGTGGATGCCGACGATGGGACTCGCGTTAGCCGCGGCCGCCGGCGGTGAGAACGGCCCGACGATCGAGGGGCAATGCGACGTCTCGGCGCGGTAGCGGCCGCCGGCCTCTGGGTGCTGGCCGGGTGCAATCCGCAGGCGCCCAAGGCCACCCCGGCGCCGCCGGGAGCGGCCGCGCGCCCGGCGTCCACGCCGCTCGTGCTGAAGATCACCGGCAGGGGCACCGCCAAGCGGCCCGTTCATCTCATTCAGCAAGTCCACAACCGCGTAGATTACGATTTGCTCGCCAGCTCGTACGAGAGCCGAGGCCCGCAAGGCAGCGCCCGCGCGATCTTCCATGACGCGCGCGTGACCTTCGTCGACCCCAAGGGAGCCAAGGTTGCGGCGACCGCGCCGCAAGCGGTGGTCGACCAGACGACCAAAACGGTGACTTTGCTCGGCGGCGTCGTCGCGCATACGTCGTCGGGGACGACCCTGCAATGCGATCGCCTCGAGTACTTGAGGGACCTCGGAATGCTGCACGGGGACGGCAACGTCATCGTTACCGATCCCAAAGGCTTTCGTGCGACCGGCTCGAGCTTCGACTCGGATATTTCACTGACACACATGCGAATGCGATGAGCGAAAAATCAGCGATTAAACTGCGCGGACTGGTCAAACGCTACGGCGAGCGCACCGTCGTCAACGGGGTCACCGCCGAGGTCGAAACCGGTGAGGTGGTCGGTCTGCTCGGGCCCAACGGCGCCGGCAAGACGACGACGTTTTACATGGTCGTGGGGCTGGTCAAGCCCGACGGAGGCAGCGTCGCCTTGGAAAACGGCGAGGGCGTGATCGAGCTGACGTCGGCGCCGATGTACGCGCGGGCCCGCAACGGTATCGGTTACCTGGCGCAAGAGAACTCGATCTTTAGAAAGCTCTCGGTAGGCGATAATATTCGATTGATCTGGGAACAGAACGGCGTGCCGCACGACGAGCGCGAGCGGCGGCTGCCGGCGCTGCTCGAAGAGTTCGGCTTGCGAGCCTTTATCGACGCACGCGGCGACAGTCTCTCGGGCGGCGAACGGCGGCGCGTCGAAATCGCGCGGGCTCTGGCGATTGCGCCGTCCTTTCTCTTGCTCGACGAGCCGTTTACCGGAATCGATCCGATCGCCGTCGCCGACATTCAGGCAATGATTCGGCAGTTGCGCGATCGCGGGCTCGGCATCCTGATCACCGACCACCAGGTTCGCGAGACGCTGGCCATCGTGGATCGCGCCTACATCCTCAACAACGGGCGCATCGAAGTCTCGGGTTCGGCGCAAGAAGTGTTGGACTCGCCGATCGCGCGCCAGTTTTATCTCGGCGAGGGATTTCGGCTATAAGACTGACGATTCTCGACCGGTACATGCTGACGGAGCTTGCCGGTCCGTTCGTCTTCGGTCTCTCCGCCTTCACCCTGATCTTTGCCGCGACCGAGCTCCTCAATATCGGCAAGCTGATCAGCAACGAACACGCGCCGGTTTGGGCGGCGCTTCTCGTCTTCTTGTGGTCGCTGCCGGGCGAGGTCGTGCTCGTAATTCCGATGGCCCTTCTTCTGGGCACGCTGCTTGCGGTGCAGCGGCTCTCGGGTGAGAGCGAAATGACGGCGATGAAAGCCGCGGGGATCACTTTCGCGCGCATGGTCGCGCCGCTTCTGGCGGTCGGCATTCTGATGTCGTTCGTCACGTATCTGTTGCAAGAGGGCGTCGTACCGTATGCCAACGGCCAGCTCAGCGAGATCGAGTACGACGTCATCAAGCACGTCAGCGCTTTCAACCGCGATCTGACGGTATCGGCACCGCTCCCGGGCGGCGGCCGGCAAGTGACGATCGCCACCGCATACGATCCGAACTCGCGCGCACTGCTTCACGTAACGCTGATTCAGTACGACAACCACAACGAGCCGCGTCAGATCGCCTTCGCCGACCGGGCCGAGTTCACCGCGGATAAGTGGACGCTGGAAAACTCCAGCGTCTACCGCTTCAACCCCGACGGCACGACGCTCGCCGAGCCGAAAATCCCGCAACAGGAGGTCGAAATCGGCGAGAATCCAACCGGTCTCGTCAAGCGCATGAGCAACGACGATCCCGAAAACATGAGCCGCTCCCAGATCGCCGACGTCGTCCGCTCGGGTCAGCTCACTCAGAACGAGCGCCGCAAGTACGTGACGGTCTATCAGGAGAAGCTCGCCCGGCCTTTCGCTTGCTTCGTCTTCATCTTGATCGCGATTCCATTCGGACTTCGCTCCATTCGTACCAGCGGCAGCACCAGTCTCGGCTTCGGTTTGTCGCTGGCCATCGTCTTCGTCTATTACGTCGTGATGACGATCTGCTCGTTTGCCAGCGAAGCGCTGCTCTCGCTGGCGTGGCTGTGGGCGTGGATGCCGAATCTTCTCTTTACGGCCATCGGCCTCGGCCGGCTGCGACGCGCGGCCTCGGTATGAACCTGGTGGAAATGGTTCGCGGCATCGGCAACGTCGCGCTGGTGATGGTGCTGGCCGGAACGGTCGCCTACGTCGGAGATCGGGTCGGCCATCAGGTCGGGCGGCGGCGGCTCAGTCTGTTCGGAATACGTCCGCGTTACACGTCGACGATCGTCGCCATCGCAACCGGCATGATCATCGCGCTGGTCGTTACGCTTGGAGCGATCTTTGCGTCGGAGCAGGTCAAGACGGCTTTCTTTAAACTCAACTCACTGAACGCGCAAATTTCCGAGCTGCAAACGCGGCAGCGCGATCTCGAAACGAAGGTAAACAGCGGCCGCCTCGTCTTTCCGGTGGACACGCTCATGGTTCCGTTCTATCGAAACATCGCGCAGTCGGCTACGGCGTCGCAGCGCCTTTCCACCATACGCGACTACTACTTCTTCGCCGTCAAGTACGTCAATGCGACCTACCCGAGGCTCGGTCTGCGGCCTTACGCGATTCCGCCCGATGCCGACAAGAAACTCCGCGGGCTCGCCAACGACCTAACGACGGCGGCGAAGCTCTCGCAAGCGAACGCGATGTTGACCGTCACGTCGGATCAGAATCTCTTCGAAAACGACGAGATCCACTTTGCGATCAACGTGACGCCGGACATTAAATACTTCGACAAGGGCCAGGTCATCGCCCAACTGGTGATACCGGGTCACAGCGGCGCGAGCGTCAGCATCGCGCTCGCCCAGCTCGAGAACTACGTTTCGATCACCGCGCGCCGGCTGCACTTACCGTCGTTTCTAGCCAGTACGTTTGCAGCAATGCAGTTGATCCCGGACGCCCAACAGATGCAGCAGCGCATTTCCAAGCCGGGGACGTACGTCCTGACGGCCTTCTCGGCAGCGGACTTCTATCCGCATATGGGTAGCATCCCGATCGTCATCGTCCTGACTCGAGAGCCGTGACGGGGGACGACGGCGCCGTATTGGGAATCGACCCGGGCCGCAGCAAGGCGGGCTACGCCGTCGTCGACGCGTCGGGCACCGCCGTAACCGCCGGCATCGTACCGATCGAGCGCTTGCAAGTTTGCGTCCGCGAGCTTCTCTCCGCTTACCGCATCGCTGCCATTGCCCTGGGCGGCGGCACCAACGCCCGGCCGGTCAAAGCGGCGCTGGCCGAGCTTGGTCCGCCCGTCCATTGGGTCGACGAGTACGAGACGAGCAGGGCCGCCCGGGCGCTCTTTTTCGAAGCGAACCCACCCCGCGGCTGGCGGCGACTGGTCCCCATCGGGCTCCAACTCCCCAACCGCCCGGTCGACGACTACGCCGCCATTTTGATTGCCCGCAGGTACTTGCAAGGGGAGTCGACCCTCGGCCTCCAAGGTAAGAATCCCCGCGCGAAAGGTTAGATTTCGATGGCAATGCGCGGGTGGCACTCAGAGCGGAGGATTTGGTGGTTCGGGTCGTTGGCGTCGTGGCAAGTGCAGCGCTAGCGGTAGTGCTGTCTTCTGGCGTGCTTCGCGCCGAATTGCTCTCACCAAATTCTGGGCACGCCGATCTCGGGCCGGCGCTCATGCTGCGCCTCTTCGGCGAGATTTCCGACTCCAGCGCGTCCTTCGCCGCCGCTTTTGGCGATCGCACCAGCGAATCGCCGCTACGCGAGATGGCGCTGCACGTCGGCTCCTCGCCTAGCAAAGTTGCTTACAACGGCTCGGCGCCGTCCTTCGCCCCGGCGCAAGTCGCCCTGCACGATCTCTCGGCCAACGACGTTTCGTATTTGGCGCAAGCTGCGAACGCCGGTTTGCTGCGTAGCGACGCGCACTTCGCCGCACCGGCGACTCCCAGTACGACGGGGACCGCGCCGGCTGCCGCGAGCGCGCTGTTAACCGCTGCCTACCAGCCGGCCGTGCCGTGGCCGAACATCTCACCCGCCCCCGGAACGCTGGCCTTTGGCGCGCCGCTTTCCTCTTCGACCTATTCCGGCGATCGCAACCTGCAACTGGGTCGCGTGGGCTTCGAAGGTCACGTGGCGGGCGCATCCACGCAAACGCCGCAGCTCTCGCTCGACGATACCGCGTATAACGCGGGCGCCGACTTTGACGTGCACGCCGGCAAGCGCAATCTGCGAGTCAATCTTTCGAGCGCGTACGAACACCTGGCGCGAAGAGACGGAAGCAACTTCACCGCCTCGACGCTCGATTCCAACACCTGGCACTTGCCGCAGCCCGGCGCGCCGGTCGTCGTACCGAACTATGCCGACCTCAATCGGCTCTCCCTCGGCGCGGGCCTCGCGGTTCCCGTTCTGCACGGCCTGACGCTGAATCTCAACTACGACGCGCAGCGCCTCTACGGCGGTTATGGGTTGCCGGGCCTGGTCAATCTCGACTCGGTGAGCAATACTTATGGGGGCAAGCTCTCGTTCGACATCCCCCGTACGACGGGCACGCTCTCCATCTCGGCCTATCAAGATCGCTTTGCCGACGGTCTCCTCCCGCTCAACGGCACCACGCAAACGCGTGAGGACGTCAACTTTACCGTTAAGTTCTAGCGCCGCGCGGCGGTACGCACCCGTATTGACGATCTTAGGCGCGGCGACGGCCGCGCTTTTGCTCGGCCTCGCGGCGGTGCAATTAGCCTCCGACGCGCTGCACCGTAACGCCGCTGCGCCCGGAACGCTGCCGCGCGCAATACCCGAAACCGCCGCGCTGGCGGTGTATCGCGCGCTGGACCGCATCGCACCGGCCCCATACGTCGAGGAGACGCTGGCAGGCCACGCGCTCGACCAGGGCGACACCGGCGCGGCCGAACGATACGCAACGCGCCTGCCCGCCTCGCCGGTGCGCGACGAGCTTCTCGCGCGCATCGCTCTCGCGCGTGGGCAGAAACGTCTGGCGCTCGAATACCTTCTCGCCGCGCCCGACCCCGGCGCAATCACCGCGGCAGCCGAAGCCATGGCGGAGCGGGATCCAGCTGCCGCCTACGATCTCGTACGCCTCTTGCAGATACGGTTAGCAATGCTCGGAACGCATCCCGACGCCGTCGCCGAAGCGCGTTGGGAGATGGGAGGCCTGGCGAATCGAAAGGCGTGGCGTCAAGTTCCCGGCAGCGTAGTGCAGCGCGATTGGTTAAAGCGCGGACTGCGCGACTACGAAGCGGCCGTGGGGCTGGCGCCGCTATCGGAGCGTTACGTCATCGCCGACGCCAATCAAGCCGATCTGCTCGGCGAACGCGAACGCGCGCGAACCCTCTTCGCGCAGGCCGTCGCCATCGATCCGGCCAGCGCCGAAGCGATTGCCGGACTCGGCGTCGTGGCGTTCGAAAACGGCGACCGCAACGCCGCCGTCGCGTATCTCCTTCGCGCCCGCGCGATCGACCCCGCGGCGTTAATGGTTCGCGCCCTGGAACGCGATCTGAAGTGAAGGTTGCGCTCGACGCGCAACTCACCGTCGGCACGGCCACCGGAATCGGCGAATACGTTCGAGGTCTCGCGGGCGCATTGCGCGGCCGGGAGCTCGACCTCGTCGAGCTTCGCGAAGAAAGATTGAATCCGTGGCGCTTCGACCGCCGCGTTCTCTGGGACCAGTTCGTCCTGCCGCGCCGCGCCCGCAAAAGCGGTGCGGACTTACTGCACTGCGCTTCGGCAACGGTGCCGCGCATGGTGTCTCTGCCGGTCGTCGTTACCGTGCACGACGTCGCTTGGCTCGACGTGCAGACGCACGCTCCTTCGTACGCCCGATATTACTTCGGCAAGTTCTCGCTCCACGGGTACGGGCGAGCCGAACGCATCGTCGTCGATTCGGAGTTCTCGCGCGGTGCGCTGCTCGCGCGCCTGGGCGCTTTCGATCCGCAGCGGGTGAGCGTCGTCTACCCGGGAGTAGCTGCCGAGTTCGTCAATCTCGCGCGTGAAAGGGGTGACGGCCGCACGATACTCTCGGTCGGCACGATCGAACCGCGCAAGAATCTCGAGCTGCTCGTGCGTGCGCTGGCACAACTGCCCGGCGCGCGGCTCGTCGCGGTCGGCCCGCATACGCCGTACGCGCAAGAATGCGCCGCGTTGGCGCAGCGCCTAAACGTCGCCGATCGTCTGGAGATGCCGGGCTACGTTTCCCGCGTAGACCTATTGGCGCTGCACGCGAGTTGCGCGGTCGTCGCCGTGCCGTCGTCGTACGAAGGCTTTGGTTATGCTGCGGCGCAGGCGCTCTGCGCCGGCGTGCCGTGCGTCGTTTCCGACCGGACATCGTTACCGGAAGTCAGCGGCGGCGACGCGCCGGTCGTCGAGCTCGACGATCCCGACGCCTGGTGCGCGCAGCTGGCCGCGGCGTTGCGCGGCGATTTGGATGCAAGTGCCGCAAGGGTGCGCGCGCGTTCCGCCGAGCGTTTTTCCTGGAACGCCGCCGCCGATCGAATGCTCGCGGTTTATGCGAGCTCGCTGAACTCCGGAGTCCGCTAGTAAACCGGCGAGCCGGGTGCGCCCGGCGCCACGCTGCCGTCATCGGGCGCGAAGACCAAGCGCAGCGGAAGGCTCGAACCCGCTTCGGGCATCGTCACGATGGTTATGCGCACGAACCCGTGCGCGGGGACGACGTATTGGCGGACTTTATACCGCGAGAACGGCGGAACTTGGTGCGATTGCACCAGCACGCCGTCGATCAGGTACGTCGCCGTCGACCGTCCGCCGCGCGGGTTCTCATAGATCGCGATATTCTGCGGCGAGGCCATCGGGTTCTCGACGTTGACGACGAACGACTGCAGCACGCCGTAATCCCCCGCCAGCGCCTCACCCTGCAGATCGTTGGGAAGCGGAAGCTGGCCGATGGGAAGCTCGAGATAGTCGTCGTTGACCTTCCACTGCGTGGCGAAATGAAACTCGGCGATCGGATAGATGCCGCGCGCATGCTTGTGCTCGCCTTCGAGCAACCCGGCCGGGACCGCGGCGTCGGCGTTTTGATCGGCATTCTGGGCGACCAGCGTTAGGTGAACGTTGCCGCCGGAGAGCACGCGCAGTTGCAGGAGATTGCAGACGATGCTTCCAGCGGGCAGATCCTGCTGGACGATAACGATGCTGCTGTTCGCCGGGATGGTGATCAGCCGGCCTTGATTTTGGACGACGTCGACCAAGAAACGTTTGGTCGCCGCGTGTCCGACCTCCATCTCGTTGGCCGACGGACCGCTTCGGCCGCTGATGAACTGCACGATCGAAGGTTCGCGCGAAGCGTTCTCCGCGCGCAAAACGATGCGGCGATCGGGCTGCCCGCGCGGATTGTAATGGAAGTAGAGAAAACGCGACGGCTGCTCGGAGCGGAGGTCTGCGGTGAAGAGCGTGCCGTTCTCGGTCAAACGCTCGGGATAGTCGCTGACCATCAGCGAGTTGGGCGAGATGCGCGGCACGGCGACGTTCTGCACGTCGACGTGGGTGGTACCGTCGACTTCGATGAGGTTCACGCCTTGAATCAGCACCGGCACGTCAAAGCCGGCGACGTTATCCTGGCGCAGCGTGCCGTGAAACGGAACGTCGTCGGAGCTGACGATGATCTGCCCGCCGGGTCGCAGCTGCGCGGCGTCGCGAACGGCACGCGCAACCTGCTCGCGCACGAACTCGCCCGATGCCGGGTCGCCGGTGATCGGCAGCGTCACATGCGGCGCAATCGCGCCGGCGTAGTAGGCGACGCGGACCGGGATGTCGCGGGTCACGCCGCGGGCGTCGCGCAGCGTAATTACGGTCGTTCCAGGCGCCTTGCCCGCAATGGTAATGCGCTGCGTTACCTGATCGACGCCGGCGTCGGCGATGTTCGGGTCGCGTACGGTTACCGTGAGCGGACTCAAAGCCGAAGTGACGACGACCGTTGCCGGCGCCCCGACCGGTACCGACGCCGAGGCCGGCGCGACGCCGATGGGCGGCATCGTCGGCGTCGCGGTCGCTGCCGGCGCCGGCGTTAAGGGCGACGTAGGGCTGGAAGATATTGCGGGCGAGGGCGACGGCAGCGGAGTCGGCGCTGCGTCGGGCTGGGCTGCGACGGCGCAGATTCCGGCCATGCCGGTAAGGAGCAGTACGAGAGTCTGGCTCTTAAGCAATTTGTGCTTCGGCGTGGCTAACGGCCGAGGCGAGCAGCGTCTTATACCCGACGCTGGGAAAGAGCACGGTTACCAGATCGCGCTCGGCTCGTTCGACGGTTCCCGTACCGAACTTAGCGTGGCGCACGACGTCGGCGATCTTGAAGCCGCCGGTTGCGGCGCGTTCGTCCACGCCTCGCCGAAACGCCCGCAGGCAATTATCGCACGCCCCGCAGTTAGGGCGATTGAAATCCTCGCCGAAATAGTTCAGGATGAAGCGCCGGCGGCAGGACGTCGTTTCGGCGTACTGCAGCATCATCGCGAGCTTACTCTGGTCGTAAGATTTCTTCGTCTCGTAGTTGGCGAGATTCAGCATCAAACCGCGGTGTTTGCGCACCGCCTCGGTCAAACCGTATGCCGACTTTCCGACGTGCTCGATGTAGCCGGACTTCTTGAGCAGCGCCAGAATAACTTTGAGCTTCGTTAACGGCAACTGAAGGATTTTGCGCAGGTCGACCATCGAAACGCCGCCGGCTTGATCGCAGAAGACCTCGATCGTGCCGAAGACGCGCTGCACTTCCTCGACGTCGGGATATTTGCCGGTTAGGAAGTAGTTCTGCACTCGCGTGTCGCTCATGCGGTAGATCAAGATGCAGCGCGACGGCAATCCGTCGCGGCCGGCGCGTCCGGCCTCTTGCGTGTAGGCCTCCAGCGACCCGGGCAGATCGTAGTGCACGACGAAACGAATGTTCGGCTTGTCGATGCCCAGCCCGAAGGCGTTGGTTGCGACCACGGCGCGGATCGCCTCATCCATGAACAAGTTGTGAACGGAGGTGCGGTCCTCCTTATGAAGTTTCGAATGGTAAACGGCGGCCGGAATCGAGAGCTCCCGCGATAAGTACCCCTGAACTTCGAGCGCGTTTTTGATCGTCGCGGTGTAGATGATGCCCGTGCCCTCGAGCGCGTCATCCCCGGTGAATAGCGCGGTTAGGATCTTGAGCTTGTCGGCCTCTTTGTCGGCCTTACGCGCTTCATAGATGAGGCTCGGCCGGTCGAATCCGCGGACGATCGGCTTTACCTGGTCGATGCCGAGCTGGTGCAAGATGTCTTCGCGGACCGAGGGGGTCGCGGTTGCCGTCAGGGCGAGAACGGTCGGATGTCCGAGCTTGTTGATGACGCCGCCGAGTGCCAGGTAAGCGGGCCGGAAGTCGTGTCCCCACTGGCTGATGCAGTGCGCCTCGTCGACGACGAAGAGCGGCACTTTGATCGCCTGCAGCAGACGCAGGAAGCCTTCGTCCTCGAGTTTTTCCGGCGTCGTGTAAACGATCCGCAGCGTTCCCGACGCGATGCGCTGCCGGGCGCGTTCTTCTTGATCTTCGGAGAGCGTCGAGTTGAGCGCGACGACGTCGGTGATGCCACGCTCGCGCAGCATGTCGAGCTGATCCTTCATGAGCGCGATCAGCGGGCTCACGACCACGGTCGTGCCTTCCATCAAAAGCGCAGGCAACTGATAGGTCAAGCTCTTGCCTGCCCCCGTTGCGAGTATCGCGAGCGTGTCTTGGCCCGCGAGGACGCGCGAAACGACCTCTTCCTGCCCTGGATAGAATCCGGCAAAACTGAACTTCGCTTGAAGCGCTGCGCGCAAATCGATCGACATCGTCTAGTGATCCGATCCCCGAAAATACCCTAGCACCGCTGCGTGGGAACCAAAACGCATAACCGCTCGGCAGGGTGGTTCGTTGCAGCCCATACCCTCCGGCAGGCGCCATGAAACGACCTGCTAAAGTGTGAGCGCCTGTGTCCCTGTACCGCACCTGGCGCCCCCTGACGTTCGCCGACCTCGTCGGCCAAGACGCGGTCGTTCGTACGCTGACGGCGGCAATCGAAAGCGGTCGGCTGGCCCACGCCTATCTATTCTCGGGTCCCCGCGGCTCCGGCAAGACATCCGCCGCGAAAATTCTCGCACGATGCATCAACTGCGTCAATGGACCGACGGCCAAACCCGACAATACCTGCGACAATTGCCTGGCCATGCTGGCCGGCACGGCGCTCGACGTCCTGGAGATCGACGCGGCGAGCAACCGCGGAATCGACGAGGTCCGCGCCTTGCGCGAAGCGGTAAAGTTCGCGCCGGCAACGATGCGCATGAAAGTCTACATCATCGATGAAGCGCACATGCTTACCAAGGAAGGCGCAAACGCCTTTCTCAAAACGCTCGAAGAGCCGCCTCCGCATGCCGTTTTTATCCTCGCGACGACCGAGCCGGACAAGCTTCCGGTCACGATTCTATCGCGCTGTCAGCGCTATACGTTTCGCCGCATTTCGGTGCCGGTCATCATCGAAAAACTGCGCGAGATCGCCAAAGGCGAAGGGATCGTCATTAACGACGAGGCGTTGACCGCCATCGCCTACCGTGCGGACGGCGGCTTGCGCGACGCGCTCACGATGCTCGAGCAGATCGCAGCCTTTGCCGGCGGGGCTCCGGCGACGGAGGCGACGCTGGACCTCGCTTTCGGTGCCACCGGACGGCAGTTCGCTGCGGCCCTGCTGGACGCGTGCGTGCGAGCAGACGCCACCAGAGCTTTGGCCGTCGTGGAGGAGGCCAGCGACTCGGGAACCGACCTACAGGTGCTGATCCGCTCGCTGATCGCCGCCCTGCGCAATCTGCTGGTGGCTCGAATCGACCCGCAACTGCTGGCGCGCGACTTGGCCCCCGAGGACGCCGCCCGTGCCGGCGAACAGGCGAGCTCGCTCTCGCAGGCGATGCTTGTACGAGCCCTACGAACTTTTACCGAAGCGCTCGCGCTGGCGCGCTCCGGCGGCAACGCGCGCCTGGAGTTGGAGACCGCGCTGCTGCGTTTTATTCTCACCGGCGAGGACGCGACGCTCGACGCGCTCTCGGCGCGCCTCGCCGCCTTGGAGGAAGGCTCGCCCGTCGCTGCCCCCTCCCCATCGCCCGCGCCTGCTCGTGCAGCACCCGCCGAGGAGGAAGCCAAGAAAGCTCCGCCCAGCAGCGCGCCGGCACCAGCAAAAGCGGGCGCGCCGGCTCTGTCGCTGCAGAAGGTTCGCGCCGCCTGGCAAAGCATTCGCGGCAAGGTCGAAGGCGAGCGCCAATCGCTGCGCGCGCCGCTGTCGCGCGCGACGGTCGAATCGCTGGAGAGCAACGCGATCGTTTTGAAGTTGCCGGACACGTGGAGCGCCGGCGCGCTCCGCGACCACGCGCCGCTGATCGAAAAGGCCGTGGCCGACGTTTTGGGCGTCGAACTCAAAGTCGTGCTGCGTGTCGACGGAAGCCCGGGTCGCACGAAGAGCGCGTCGCGCGGCGGCGAGCCGGCGGCGCCGGCAAAAGAGGGCGACGATGCCGACGCGCTTTTCGAATACGCCAACGAACGAATCCGCTAGACATTAGAGGAGTACGATGAATCAGGCGCAGTTGCTGGCTCAGGTCAAGAAGATGCAAGCGGAGATGGCCAAAGCTCAAGAAGAGCTCGCCGAAACGATCGTGAGCGGCAGCGCGGCGGGCGGTGCGGTAACCGTCGATGCGACCTGCGATCGGCGCATCAAGCGCGTGCGGATCGGCAAGGAAGCCGTCGACCCCGAAGACGTCGAGACGCTCGAGGATCTGGTCGCGGCCGCCGTCAACGAGGCATTGCGCAAGGCCGGCGAAACGGCGGAAAAACGAATGGCGTCGGTTACCGGCGGTATGCGCGTTCCCGGATTGATGTGAAGAGCGTCGCGGGTCCGATCTCCGCTTTAATCAACGAACTCAGCAAACTTCCCACGATCGGCCCCAAGACCGCGGCGCGCCTCGTCTTCTACCTATTGAATCGCCCGCGCCACGAAGCGCAGAGTCTTGCCGAAGCGATCCTGGCCGTTAAAGACAACGTCCGATTCTGTTCGATCTGTTACTCGCTTGCCGAGTCGGATCCGTGCGAGTTCTGCAGCGACGACCGGCGCGACGCCGGCGTGATCTGCGTGGTTGCCGAAGCGAAGGACGTGTACGCGATCGAGCGCACCGGCGCGTTCAAAGGACGCTATCACGTGCTCGGCGGTTTGATCTCGCCCATGGACGGCATCGGTCCCGGGCAGCTCCATACGAAGGAACTGATCGAGCGCGTCGGGCGTGAAGATCCGCGCGAGATAATTTTGGCAACCAATCCCAATGCGGAGGGCGAAGCTACCGCACTCTATCTGTCGCGGTTGCTCTTACCGCTTGGCCTCATCGTCACGCGACTAGCGTACGGGCTGCCGATCGGCGGCGATCTCGATTACGCCGACGAGATGACGATCGCCAAAGCCTTGGAAGGCCGGCGCGCGCTTTAACCGTCCGATCGTTCCCAGCGGCACGACCGTTCGGCGCTGACGAATGGTCTAATCGCGTTTGATTAGGGCGTAGTTTTTGCCGGCGGGCTATGATTCGCGCACCGGGTGGGGGTGCAAGAGGCGCCGCGAGTGCAGTTCCGCGGCGCCTCACCTCATATTCCAGGGTCGGATAGAAGGGTCAGCGCGTCGCCTACGCGGACGATGCCCGCGGTGACGACGTCGCAGTAGATTCCCATCGTGTTGTCGCGCTGCTGCGCGACGTAGCGCAGAATTTCGGGATCGCTCGTCCCGCCTGTGGGATTATAGGTAATGACGACGCAGCGCTCGATGGGCGCGCGCACCCGCATTCGAACCTCTCCGAGGCGGAGCTCTCTTCCGGTCAAGTGCTGCTCGTCGAAACCGAACTCGGGCGCCGCGCTGACGAAGAAGTTCGGCCTGAAGCGCTGCCACTCGACGCGATAACCGACGTGCGCGCTCAACGCGTCGAGCCAGCGATCGACGATTATTGAGATCGGTGCGTCGTCGAAGAACGGACCGTCGCCCTCCAGCGAGACGTCGACGCCGCGCTCGGCAGCAGCCGCCGTTGCGGCTACGGGGTCGGCGATCAGGTGCAGACGGTCGTGTTCTTTGCCGCGATACGTGCTGCCGGCACGGGTCGGGCCGTCACGCACCACCAGCGCGCGCCGCCGGTCGCCGTGCAGGCCGTTCGAATCGACCGCAATCTCTTCGAGCGCTTCGCCGCGCAGGCTCTTGACGGAAAAGCGGCGCATTGCGTCCAGCCTCCCCAGAAGCACGGCGCTATTTGCGGAGCTTTTGCAGCAGGTCGCGCGTGAAGCGCAACGCGTCGTCTTTGGTGCGCTCGTAAAGCGTGGCCGCCTGACCCTTGGTCATGTGGCGTCCCTGCTCCATGAAGAACGTAACGCCCTCACCGACGACGATCGTGCCGGCATAGGCGATAGCGCCCTTGATCGCGATTCCCGCCACCGGAACGAAGCCGGAGAGTTCGCGCGCGAGCGTGCGCCAGCCGAATCCGCCGCCGATGATCGGCAAGAGCTGCCAGGTACGGTGCATGTCGGGGTCGCGGCCGTACGCCGCCTCGATGTGCAGCATCAACATCACTTGGATGCCGGTGATCGCCACGATGTCGCCGGCGGAAGCGAAGGCGCCCAGAACCAAACCGACGACTGGAATGTGATCGACCACGGCGCTGGCCAGCGCAATCTTAAGCGCGTTGTTCGCCGCGTCGCGCGTTAGTTTGGCAGCGACGGTTTCGCGCAGCGCCGGAAGATGGCGGCCGACCGCGATCTCAACGCCGCCGGCGCATTCGACGAGATGCGGAAAGAAACGCCCCCGCAACGCTTCGCAAGAAAGGGCGGGTACGACGTACTCGCACGAAGCACCCGCGGCCGGCGGCGCCGACGGGCTCGAAGGTGCAGCGTCGGAATCGACCGTGACCGTCAGCAGCGGCGCGCGCAAAGCGGCCAGCGCGCTGAGGTCGGCCGCGGCGGCGTCGCCGCGCCGGCCGAGGAAGACGATGGCGCGCACCTCGGCGGGGTTAGTCACCAGCGGCGCGTCGACGGGAAAGGTCTCGAGACAGGCGGCCGCTTCGAGCGGAACGACGCCGTCGCCGTGTCCGAAGAGCAAGAGTCCGCGGAGCTCGGCAACCAGCGCGGGATCGCCGCAAAGCAGGAAGCGGAACGGCTTGCGCACGTGTGCCTGAATCGCGCGCACGTCGAGTCCCTTGCGGACGAGCGTGAAAAGGTTACGGGCGTCGCCGGCAATTGCCATCTGGATTCCCTCCTACAGTCCGAGCTTGTCGAGATCGACGGCCAGCGTGCCGTCGGCCTTGCGCAGCTCCTTGGACGGGTCGTCGGTGTAGTCGAGATACACCAGACCCATAAAGATTTCTAACGGCCAGGCGTGCATCTTATGCGCGTTGGCGACATCGATGACCGTCTTGCCCGAGCTCTTCGCTTCGGCGATGACGCTCTCGGGCGTGCTCTTGATGTCGGCGGCGATGATCGTTGCCGCCGTGACGTCGCCCGGCGTCAGGCCGCCGCGCAGCATCGTGCGATAGTCGACGCCGGCGCTGCCGAAGCGCTGCTGCAGGGCATAACGCAAGGTCGAATAGATCGCCGGCGAGGTTCCCACGCCGAGCAGGGTGATGCGCACCGAAAGCTGGCGCGACCGTGCCAGATTGAAGAGCTGGGCTGACTGTGAGGCGGCCGTCGCGGCGCTGTTGAAGTCGTCGACGGTTTTGGTCATGGCCTGCGAGATCTGATCGTACTCGCTCTGGGTGATGTCGCCGTTGAAGCTCAGCTGCTCGTGATCGAGCTGCTTGAGGAACTCGTCGAGATCGCCCAGCGACTGATCGAGCATGGTAAGCGAGGCGCGAGCCGCATCGACCGCGCGAAGCATCTCGCTGTCGGCGATGGTCAGCTCCGAGGTCATTTGCGGATACGAGGGTAGGATGGCCAGCGACTGCGTTGGGATCGGAGCCATCGCAAACGGCGCCAGCATCTCGTGATAGATGTCGGCGCTGTCTTTGAGGAGGCCGCTCTCTTTGTTCTTTTCCAGCGACCCGACGCCGCCGAGCGGACCCGAATCGCCGCCGGCGTCCTGCAGCGCGCTGTTGATCGAGCGGGACATCGAGTTCAGATTCTTGACGATCGCCTCGATGCGAGAGCCGCGCTTGATGTTGATGCGGCTCAAGTCGGGAACCTCGTATTGCAGCGTTTCGAGCCGGCTCTGCACCGCCTTGACCTGATCCTTGCCCTGCGCCGCGCGCGCCGAAATCTCGGTGGCATCCTGGGCCTGCGCGGTTTGCGCGGCGAGGATCGCGGCCTGCAGCTTGGGCAGGTTCGGCTTGGTGAGCGTGACTTGCTGGGCTTCCATCTGGCGCAACGCGGTAATTCGGGCGTTAGCGGTGGCGCGGGTTGCCGCCGAACCGTTCTGCGACGCCTCCGCCAGCGTCTGCTCGCTCTTATTCGGTAATCCCAGTGCCAGCTCGGCCTGGCCGAGATCCAGCAGCGCCTCGGAGCTGCGCGGGTCGCCGCTCAACACCTGATCGAGACGCAGCCGCGCGAAATCGTAGCGGGCGCGCTCTTCGTCGCCCGACGCTTGGACGAGCTTCTGCGCCGGGGTCACGACCGTGGGGTCGAGCTCCGGATAGCCCATCAGGTGCGCGACTCGGCTCTGCGGATCGGGATGGTCTTCTAGATACTTGCTGACGGCGTCGCTGTGCTCGTTCTGCAGCACCGCGAGATGCGCCATCATCGTTACCATCGACTCCGGATCGTAGCCGGCGCGCGACATCAGCTGCAGCCCGTAGCGGTCGGCCTGCAGCTCGTCGTCACGCGAAACCTTAGCCATCAGTCCGGCCTCGGCCAGGCCGCCGAACTCGTAGATGATCGGCGAGAAAATCGAAGCAATTCCGAAGAGGATGTTGAGTATCTCGGCCTTCGAGTTGGTGGTGATGAGGTGGCGGCGCTCGATGTGGCCGGTCTCGTGGCCGATGACGCTCGCTAGCTCGTCGTCCGACTGAACGAAGTCGATCAAACCTTCGTAGACGTAGACGAAACCGCCCATCGTCGCGAATGAGTTGATTTGACTGTCTTTGATGATCTTGACCGAATAGGGGACGTCCTTACGCGCGACCTGATTCCAAAGGTTCCCGGCGATGCCTTGCACGTAGGCGTTGAGCAGTGGATCGGTTTCGATCACGCTGCTGGCGACGATCTGCTGGTCCTCTTGCTGGCCAAGCTGAATCTCGGCCGCCGTCGACATTGCCGAAGTTGGTGCCGGAGCGGCGCCGGAAAGCAGCGAGACGATGATAAAAAACGGAATGGCGCGACGCAACATGCGTTTTTAGTTCCCCTGTGTATTATATGTGGACAACGCCAAGAAGTTGCGAGTCATGTGTGGATGGTAAAGGATATTAGATGAATACTTCGAGCAAAGCCTAGCGTGACACTCTTACGGGGCAGACGAGAAGGCCTCGAGCTTGCCTTTGCTGGGCGCGAGCTGAGAGAAGCACTCGACGAGCTCGAGGCTCGCCTTACCGAACGGCCGAGCTTTTACCGTGGAGCCGTGGCCGTCGCCAACTTCGGAGCCGGCCTGCCGGAGCCCGAGGACCTGGGCCGTCTTCACGCGCTTCTCGCCGAGGCGGGAATCGAACTGCGTGCATTGCGCGGGGGGCACGCCGAGCTCGAAGCGATCGCGCGGCGCGAGGGTTTGGAGTTCGAAGCGCCGCCCCCCGGCGAAGAGCTGGCGCAACGTCGCGCGCTCCGCGCTGACGGCGAAACCACCCTTTCCGATGCGGCGCGTTCGCTGGTCGCCGACTTCGCCGGCGCGCGCGGCGACATCGCCCAACGTCGCCGGCGCGGCGAAGCCAGCGTACCGCGCTTGCCCGAATCGCCCCGTAAGCGCGGCGTGCCTCCGCCTTTGCACGCGGTCGACTCGGGGCCGGCGACGCTCTACCATGCTGCGACGCTGCGCGGCGGGCAGGTGCTGCATCACACCGGGAACATCGTCGTCGTCGGCGACGTCAATCCAGGTGCCGAGCTGGTCGCTACCGGCGACATCCTCGTCTTCGGCCGACTGGCCGGGATCGCGCACGCCGGTGCCGGCGGCGACGAGAACGCTCGCATCTACGCGCTCGAGCTGGCGGCGACGCAGTTGCGCATCGCCGCATTCATCGGTGCGGACGAAGGCGGCGTGCGACGCGGCCGCACCAAGCCCGAAGCGGCCCTCGCGCAGGGCGGGCGCATCGTCATACTTTCACTCGAGCGGCTTGGCGACGTCGCGCAAGCCGGAGCGCCGACGGCATGAGCGGGCGTCGCATCGTCATCACGTCGGGCAAGGGCGGCGTCGGTAAGACGACCACGACCGCGAACCTAGGCGCCGCGCTGGCCAAACGCGGAAAGAGCGTCATTCTCATCGACGCCGATATTGGATTGCGAAATCTCGATTTGGTCCTGGGTCTCGAGAAGCGCATCGTCTTCGACCTCGTCGAGGTCGCGGAAGGGCGCTGCCAGCTGCGCCAGGCGCTGATCAAGGACAAGCGTTTCGATTCGCTGGCGATTTTGCCGGCAGCCCAGACGCGCGAGAAAGAGGCGATCACTCCGCAGCAGTTTGCGGCGATTGCCGAGAGCGCCGCCGAAACCGCCGACTACGTCTTGATAGACTCGCCGGCCGGCATCGAGACCGGTTTTCGGAACGCGGTCGCCGGAGCGGTCGAGGCCATCGTCGTCACCACGCCCGAGGTCAGCGCGATTCGCGACGCGGACCGCGTCGTCGGTAAGATCGCCGCGCAAGGCAAGCCGATTCGCTTGATCCTCAACCGGCTGCGCCCCGAGATGGTGCGCAGCGGCGACATGCTCTCGGTCGAAGACGTCTGCGACGTGCTCTCGATCGAGCTGCTGGGTATCGTGCCGGACGACGAGGAGATCATCGACACGACCAATCGCGGCGAACCGATCGTCCTCAACGACGCCAACCGTTTACGCGCGATTTACGACAAGATCGCGCGTCGGCTCGAAGGCGAACTCGTGCCGTTCACGTCCTTCGACGGACAAGGTCTCTTGGGGCGCCTCATCGGCGCATTGAAAGCGGGGTAACGCGTGCATCAAGTGCAGTCCGTTCAAGCCGAGCCTGCGCCCAGCGCGCCGGCCGCCAAAGCGGGACGCGCCATCGTCTTGACGTCGGGAAAGGGCGGCGTCGGCAAAACGACGACGACCGCCAACCTCGGTACGGCGTTAGCCGCACGCGGCGCGCGCGTCGTTCTCGTCGACGCCGACATCGGTTTGCGGAACCTCGACATCGTGCTCGGACTGGAGAGCCGCGTCAAGCACCACTTGCTCGACGTCCTCGAAGAGCGCGCCGGCCTCGACGACGCGCTCGTCTCCGACAAACACAGCGACAATCTCTTCCTGCTCGCGGCGGCGCAGTCGCGTGAAAAAGACGAAGTCGAAACCGAGAAGATGCAAGCGCTGATCGCCGCGCTGCGCGAGCGCTTCGACTACGTTCTGATCGACTGTCCCGCGGGCATCGAACTCGGATTCCGCAACGCCGTCGCCGGTGCCGACGAAGCGATCGTGATCTGCACCCCGGAAGTATCGGCGGTGCGCGACGTCGACCGCGTCGTCGGATTGCTCGGCAACCGTTTCCGTCCCCAGCTCATCGTCAATCGCCTGCGTCCCGCTCTGGTGCGAAAAGGGAAGATGCTTTCGGTTGAGGACGTCAACGCGATCTTGCGCCTGCCGCTGCTTGGGGTAATCGCCGACGAACCGCAGATCATCGTAACGACCAATCGCGGCGAACCGCTCGCCCTGCAGAAAGAGACGTCCACCGGCGCCGCATATCATGCCATTGCGGCGCGCGTCGCCGGTGAAGACGTGCCCGCCCCGCTGCCGCCCGTCGCGAAGGTCTCGATCCTCGAACGGCTCGGCTCCATCTTTGGAGGAAAGCGGGCGTGATCGAGTTCCTCAAGCGCCTCTTCGGTCAGCAAAGCTCGAGTGCGACCGCGAAAGAGCGCCTTCGTTTAGTCTTGATGACCGATCATCTCGAGCTCGCTCCGGAAATGATCGAAAAAATGAAACGCGACCTCGTCGACGTCATCTCGCGTTTCGTCGAAGTCGATCGCGAGCGCATCGAAGTTAGTTTCGAACGCCAGGACCGTACGCTGGCGATGCTCGCCAACATCCCCATCGTCTCGGTCAACCGGCCCAACGGCAGCGGCACCAACGGCAACGGCACTGCGGCCGCCGTCAAAGAGGAGGCCGCCGCGCCGGTAGCCGCGACCGCATCGGCGCCGGGGACGCCCGGCACCGCGGCCGCCACGCCTCCCGTGCGCAAGCGCCGGCGGAAGAAGAAGGCGCAAGCCAAGGCGGTCGCTTCGGCGGGCGCCGCGGCGCAGTAGCGCGTAAGCGACGTCATGGCGGTCCTCGCACTGGGCAGCGGCGCGAAGCGCTACCTGCGCAACTTCAACTGGCCTTTACCGTGCGCCGGAGTATTGATCGCCGCGCTCGGCTTGGTCTGCATCCGCTCGGCCGGCCTTCACGCGCCGCAGCCGACGGGGGAGTTTTCCAAGCAGCTTCTCTACTTGCTGTTAGGCGTTCCGATCATGATCGCGCTATCGTTGGTCGATTATCGCAGTTGGCAGCGCTGGGCTCCGGCCCTCTATATCACCAACCTGCTGCTGCTTGCATTTATCTTGCGCGGCGGGCACAGCGCTTTAGGCGCGCAACGATGGATCTCGCTGGGACCGCTGGGCACGTTTCAGCCTTCGGAGCCCGCCAAGCTGGTGGTCGCGATCGCGCTGGCGGCGGTGCTTTGTCGCGGCACGTATCAGAACTTTCAGGACATTTGGAAGCCGTTGCTCACCGCGGCAGTGCCGGCGCTGCTGATTCTCAAGCAGCCCGACCTCGGGACGACGCTGGCCGTTCTCGCGATCTTGAGCGTCGAGCTCTTCTTCGCGCTGCCCAAGCTCGGCGATTTCGGGATCTACGCACTCGCGGTGCTGGTCGCGGCGGCCGCCGCGATCGGAACCAACGCCGTGCTCAAACCCTTCCAACGCGCGCGTCTCTTCGTATTCCTCAATCCGAAGGCCGACCCACAGGGGGCCGGCTACAATCTCGCGCAGTCGAAGATTGCCGTCGGTAACGGCGAGTGGCTGGGCCGCGGTCTCTACCACGGCACGCAGACGCAACTCAATTTCGTCCCCGAGCATTCGCGCGATTTTATCTTCACGGTGCTCGCCGAAGAGTGGGGTTTTGCCGGCGCGATGCTCTTGCTCTTCCTATACGCTGCTGCCCTCTATGGCGGAATCCGCACGATGCTCGTCGCCCGCGACCGCTTCGGCTTGCTGCTGGCGAGCGGGCTCGTCGGCATGCTCTTCTTTCACGTTCTCGTTAACGTCGGCATGACGATCGGCATTATGCCGATTACGGGAATTCCGCTGCCCTTCATGTCGTACGGCGGCTCGGCGATGCTCACCGATTTCGCCGCGCTCGGAATCCTGCTCAACATCTACTCCCAGAAGGACCGCGACGTCTTAGGCAACGCGTGAAGGCCCTGCCCTTGCATCTCGGGGATTTTGGGCGGGCGCCGTCGTAGTGCCCGCATTCACATGAATCTGCTTCGAGTCGTGCTAAGCCTCGTGGGGGCGGCGGCGTTCTTCGCCGGATGTGCCGGGGCAGCAGGCGGCCCGGCGAGCCTTCCCTCCCCCGAGGTTGCGCGCGCCCGATCGCTGGTCGAAGGGCTCGGCGCCAGCAAGATCTCGCATATCGTGATCGTCGTCCAAGAGAACCGCAGCTTCGATAACCTCTTCCAGGGTGCAAAGGGCGCGGATACGCGATCGTACGGCTACGCGAGCAACGGCGCGAAAGTCAAGCTCGTACCGGTCGGCCTAGCGGCGAAGTGGGATCTCGCGCACTCGTCGGCGGCGTACTTCGAAGCCTGCGACGGCCAGGGCCAGTTTCCCGGCACGAAGTGCAAGATGGACGGGTTCGACAAGGAGAGCGTGACCTGCCATATCCACGGAGAGCCGCGCTGTCCCAACAAGCATCCGCAGTACGCTTACGTCCCACGCAGCGAGACGAAACCGTACTTCGACATGGCCGGCCAGTACGTGCTCGCCGACAGGATGTTTACGTCGAACTTCGACGGCAGCAGTTTCGTGTCGCACCAGTACATCATCGCGGCTCAGGCCAGCGCCTCGGTCGACGTTCCGTTCGGCGGACCGTGGGGCTGCGGCGGAGGCGGCGGCGACCAGGTCAACACCGTTACGCAGGAGCGGACGATGGGGCCGCCCATCTCGCCGTGCTTCGACAATCAGACTCTCGGCGACGAGCTCGACGCCGCCGGAATATCGTGGAAATATTACACGGCGAATTTGGGCGGCGACGGCGACTTGTGGAGCGCTTACCAGGCCATCAAGCACATCCGTTACGGCAAAGATTGGAAAAAGAACGTCGTAAGCCCGCAGACGCGCTTTTTCGACGACGTGAACGCGGGCAAACTTCCGGCGGTGGCGTGGGTTACGCCGACCTGCGAGAACTCCGATCACTCCGCCTGCGACTCGAAGACCGGACCGGCGTGGGTAGCCTCGCTGGTGAACGCGATCGGCGAGTCCTCGTACTGGAAGTCGAGCGCGATCTTCGTTTTTTGGGACGACTACGGCGGATGGTACGACCACGTCGGTCCGAAGCTCGTCGACTACGACGGGCTTGGTTTCCGCGTGCCGCTCTTGGTCATCTCGCCGTACGCGAAAAAGGGCTATGTGTCGCACGTTCGTTACGAGCACGGCAGCCTGCTGCGATTCGTCGAGGACCGATTCGGTCTCGCCGCGCTCTCGGCGAGCGATGCCCGCGCGGCCTCGCCCCAGGCCGACTGCTTCGATTTCGGGCAATCGCCGCGCCCCTTCCAACCGATCGGCTCGCCGATGACGGTGCGCGACTTCGAAGCGCAGCCCCCCGACCCGCGCATCCCCGACGCACAGTAGGCGGCTCGCCGCAGCTAGGCAGGTCTGCTCTCTGCGGCTCGGGAACCCCAAGCCCGGGCCGCAGAGGCTCCGTCGTTCGGACGCTGTCCGCCGCCCAGAGGTTTTTTCTTTCAAAGTTTTTCCAAAGAGCAAGCCGAGGCGGCGCAAGAACGCCGCCCGCCCTAGCGCACCCGTCAAGGGAAGCGCGGCGTCGAGGTAAGCTCGTTAATTGAGGACAATTTGCCGAGCGAGATACTGATCTCGAGCGACCCGTGGGAGAATCGGGTCGCCATACTCGAGGACGGCGATTTAGCCGAACTCTACATCGAGCGCGAAGAGAAAGTAATCGGCTCGATCTTCAAAGGGAAGGTGCAAAACGTGCTCCCAGGCATGGGAGCCGCCTTCGTCGACATCGGCCTCGGCCGAAACGCCTTCCTTTACGTCGACGACATCAACAAGCAGCCCCTCAATATCGGCGACGTCGAAATCACGCAAGGCCATAGCGGCTTCACGATCAGCGAGAAGGTCAAGCGGGGCGACGACGTCCTGGTGCAGATCGTCAAGGAGCCGCGCGGCCTCAAAGGGGCACGCATCTCGACGAACATCTCGCTGCCCGGCCGCTATCTGATCTTGATGCCCACCGGCAAGTACTCGGGCGTCTCACGAAAGATCGACTCGGCCGACGAGCGCAACCGGCTCAAGAGCGTGATGAAGCGGATCCGGCCCGAGGGCATGGCCACGGTCGTGCGTACGGCGGCCGCGGGAGCGAGCGAAGCCGAGCTGATTGCCGACCTCGGCGTGCTGATTCGAATGTGGCACGGGATTCTGGAAACCTATAAGCGCGCCAACTCGCCGGCGCTGCTTCACAAGGATATGAACCTGATCTACAAGGCGGCGCGCGACTTCGTCACCGCCGACGTGGATCGCGTCTTGATCGACGACGAGGAAGAGTACCGCAAGGTGCGCGACTTCCTCCAGTTGCTCGGCCCGCAGTACATCGCGCGCCTCGAATACTACAACTCCGGCCGTTCGCTCTTCGACGACTACAAGGTCAGCGAAGAGCTGCAGAAGCTGATGCGGCCGAAGATCAATCTGCCGTCGGGCGCGTCGATCGTCATCGAGTCGACCGAAGCGCTCACCGTTATCGACGTCAACTCCGGCAAGTTCACCGGGGGGCGCAACCTCGAGGATACGATCCTCAAGACGAACATCGAAGCGGCCGAGGAAATTGCGCGGCAAGTGCGCTTACGCGACATCGGCGGCATCATCGTCGTCGATTTTATCGACATGGCGTCGGAAGCGTCGCGCGAGCGCGTCGTCAAGGTGATGGAGGACAATCTGCGCCGCGATCGCACGCGCGCCACGATTCAATCCTTCTCCAATCTCGGACTGCTCGAGTTTACGCGCAAACGCGTCGGAAAAGACCTGGGCGCTCAGCTGCGCGGCACCTGTCCGACTTGCATCGGCCTGGGAAGCGTGATGTCGCCGCAATCGGTCGCGATCGAAACCTTCCGCCGTATTCGCGGCGAGGCTGCCGGCGGTGCGGCCGGCGACGTGGTCGTGCACGTCGCTCCGACCGTCGCCACGCAAATGGAGTTCTGGTACGAAGAAGAGTGCAAGGAGCTGGCGCGCTCGATCGAGCGTCCGATTCGCGTCCGCGTCGATCCGATGATTCATCCGGAGAAGGCGCGCATCGAAACCGTCGCCGGCTTCACAGAGAAGCGCCACGCGCTGCGCGTCGGCGACGAGCACGACGTCGACCTGCTGCCCGGGCGGCTTCCCAATCCGTCGTCGGCCGCCGCGGTCGTCGACGGGCGCATCGCCGAAGTGGAAAACGCCATCAACAATGCGGGAAACTTCGCGCGCATTCGCATCATCGACGTAGACGACGAAGACGATTACGTGCTCGCCGAGCTGGTTACGGCCGCCGTCAAATCGCGGCGCAAACGCCACGGCCGGCGCGAGAAGCTTTCGGCTGCGGAACAGACGCGGCAGCTGCGCGAGTTGGCCGAGGACGCAGCACGCCAGTCGGCGTCGCGTCCGCCGATCGGCATCTCGCCGGTTAGCGAGGAAGAGGAAGCGCAGGACAAGGCGCTGCGCGCCGAGCGCAAGGGTGAGGCCCAGCCCGACGCGATCATCATCGCCGAGGGTGCGGTTCAGCACGGCGAGGGTGACGGGCGCCGCAAACGGCGTCGCCGCCGTCGCGGACGCAGCGTAAGAGAGCGAGCCGAAGAGACCGTGATAAGCGTTGCCGTGCCGCCCCCGGCGGAGGCCGCAGCTGCGGCCGGCGACGGCACGGGCCAGCAACGCCGCCGCCGGCGCCGCCGGCGCGGACGGGGCGGCCGCGGCCAGCGTCCCGGAGCGGTGCCCGACCGGAACATCTTCGAGGTGGGGCCGAACGGCGAGACTCATTCCACCGGCGTAACCGCGCCACCCGAACCTTCGCGGGCCATCGTCACCCGCAGCGCTGCGCCGCCGGCGGTCGGGCCGCCGCCGCCGAGCTTATCCGCACCGCCCGAAGAGACGAAACGGACGAAACCCGCGCGGCGCAGGCGCGCCGCTCGCAGCGACGCCGCCGAGCTGGAGGGCACCGCCAGTCCGATCGCGCTTCCGGCCGACGAAACCAAGCGCCGGCGGACGCGCAAGACGGAGGCGGCCGGCGACGCTAAAGCTCCGGCTGAGCCGAAACCCAAACGCACTCGCGTCTCGCGTAGCGCTGCGGCCGCGACCGACGGAGAAACGAAAAAGCCGGCGCGCAAACGCACGACGGCTTCTCGGAAGAAATCGGGCTAACGCTGCGGCGTTAGCCGCCGTTCTCTTGCGTCGCGTGCGCCAGCCGGTCGTCGAGATATTGGATCGCGCGCGTTAGCTGGTCGTCCTTCGCCGGCGTCCCGAACTGCGGGTGCTTGTTCTCGGAGACGACGATGTCGGGCGTAATGCCGAGGTGGTTGATGTCGCGATTGCGCGGTGTGAGATAACGCGCCGTCGTTACTTTGACCGCGCTCCCATCGGGAAGCGGATAGATCGTCTGCACGACGCCTTTGCCGAAGGTCTTGGTTCCGACGATCGCGCCGACGCTGCTGTCTTGAATCGCCCCCGAGGTAATCTCCGAGGCCGAGGCCGTGTAACCGTTGACGAGCACGGCCAGCGGCAGCGGCGCGATCGCAGTATTGTCGGCGTCGAGCGTAGTGATGTTCGAAGCACGCGACTCGACCGAAACGATCGTCCCGCTCGGAATGAACTTCGAGCTCACCGCGACGGCCGCTTCCAGATAGCCGCCGCCATTGTCGCGTAGGTCGAGGACGATCGCTCTGGCGCCCTGGCGCTGCAAGCGGTCGAGGGCCGCAGCCAACTCGTTTCCGGTCTCTTTACCGAAGACGGTGAGCGCGACGTAACCGATCTTGTTCGGAAGCATCTTCTCGTAGACGCTGAGCTGATGAATTTTCGCGCGGGTGATGGTGATCGGTGCGGTCAGCCCCGCGCCGTCACGGCTGAGCGTGAGGGTTACGCGAGTCCCTTCCTTGCCGCGCAGTTTGCCGCTGGCTTGCGGCAGGCTCATTCCTTTAGTCGATAGGCCGTCGATGGTGGTGATCAGGTCGTCTTGTTCGACGCCCGCTTTATCGGCCGGACCGCCGGGCACGACGTTCTCGACGGAGATGTATTTCGTTTTGTCGTCGACTTGAATGACGATACCGGTTCCACCGAAATCGGAGCCGTCGAGACCGGCGTTGAGCGCGGCATACTCTTTTGGCGTCAAGAAGACCGTATAACGGTCGTTGACGCTGTGCATGATGCCGCCGAGCGCGACGTAACTTAGATCGTGCAGCGACAGCTTGTGGTTCGAACCCGCGGCGGCAACTTCGATCTCGTGGTCGATGGCGTGCACGTTGTTCGCCGATGGTCCGGCGTGCATAGCCGGGAGCGAAGCGTGCTTGGCGCCCGCCGTGCGCATCGCCGCGAGCAGTTGCGTTCGTACCGAATCCAGGACGATCTGCGGTTCGACCTTTTGGTAAAAGTTGTCGGTGAGATAGGTGTAGCTGGTCGCGATTTCACCGGCATCCGTGGCCGATAGCCGGCCCTGGGCCGCCGCGGCCGGGAACTGCAGCAGAAGCAGCGCGAATGCGCCGGTCAGGAGAAGCGAAAAAGAGCGTTTCATACCTTACAAATCAACGTATGGCGGTGCGTAAACGTGCCTTGGCCGCGGCCAGCTGTTTATCGGCCGGGGTGTCCATCAGCGACGGGTTAGGGTCTTGTTCGACGACGACGTCGGGTTGGATGCCGTGGTGCTGGATATCGCGTCCGGCCGGCGTGAGGTAGCGCGCCGTCGTAATTTTCAGCGCGCCCTGGTCGGGAAGCGGGAAGATGCTCTGGACGACGCCCTTGCCGAAGGTGCGCGTGCCGACGAGCGTCGCGAGGTGATAATCTTGCAGCGCGCCGGCGGTAATCTCCGAGGCGCTGGCGGTGTACTTATTGACCAGAATCACGAGGGGATGCAGGCCGCCGATGGCATCGCCGAGCGCTTCCTCACTGGTGCGCTGGCCGTCGCGGCGAATGGTGGAGACGATCGTCCCCTGCGGGATGAAGAGGCTGGAGATGGCGACCGCCGCGTCGAGCAGTCCGCCGCCGTTGTCGCGCAGATCGAGAATGTAGGCCTTCGCACCCTTCGCGTGGCCGTCCAGAAGCGCGGCGCGCACTTCGTCGCCGGACGTCGTGCCGAAATCGGAGAGACGCACGTAATCGATGCCGTCCTCCATTTTGGCACGGACCGTCGGAACGTGGATGATCTCGCGCACGATCGCGTAGGAACGTTCTTTCGCAGGTGCGTTGTACGGGTGGGCGCGCAAGCGAACCGTCGTACCGGCTTCGCCGCGAATCATCTGCTCGACGCGGTCGATCGGCACGCCGCGCACCGGCTTGCCGTCGACCGAATCGACGACCTCGCCGGGCTTCATGCCGACGCGCGCGGCGGGCAGGGCCTCGATCGGCTGCACGACGATGCGCCCGTCTTTGAGTTGATAGATGTAAACGCCGATGCCGCCGAAGTTTCCGCCGGAGAGCGATTCGTTGAGCCCGCGAATCTCGCGTGGCGAAAGATAGACCGTGTACGGATCGCGCACCGAGCTCATGATGCCGCGCAGCGCCGCGTCGGCGAGATCGTCGCGGCCGTTCGGCCCGACATCCGAGGCGTAGTGCTGCTGCGCGAAGGCGAGAATCTCGGCGGCGCGCTCGCCGTCGGAGCGCGGGTTGCCGCTGGCCATCGCCGTGGGCAGCGTCGCGTTCCCGACCTTCTTGGCATCGAGAAGGCTGCGCAGCCCGGCCACCTCTCCGGCAATCGGCGTCTGAGGGGTGATCGGCTTATAGAACGCGTTCTCGAGCCGGCGAAGTGCGAGGTCGGCCATCGCGGAGCCCGGAGCGTCGTGCGTGGCGAAGAGATCGCTCAGATCTCCCGTCGTCGCCACTTCCATGACCGACTGACCCCCGATCGTTCCCGGACGGTATCCAAGATAAAGTGCCGCGGCAGCCGCGATAGCGACGGCGACTAAGACGGTAAGAAGAAAGCGCATCGGACGGGTCAATCTTATCCTCTCGTATCAAATACCCGGCTTGGCCGGCGATTAGTTTCTCGCCGGCAGCGTACTCGCTAAGTCTTAATGAATGCGGGGGGCCGGGTCAACGGGTTTACCCGCAATTCGCACCTCGAAGTGGAGGTGGGGGCCGGTCGACTGCCCGGTCGAACCGACCGCGCCGATGGCCTGGCCCCGCGCAACGCTCTGGCCGTTGGAGACGTAAATGGCCGAGAGATGGCCGTAGCCGGTCGAGTAGCCGCCGCCGTGATCGATCAAAATATAGTTTCCGTACCCGCCGTACCATTGGGCCACGATGACCGTCCCGGCAGCGGCGGCGGTGACCGTCGTGCCGGTGGGAGCGGCGATGTCGAGGCCGGGGTGGAACTCGGGTGAGCCTCCGAAGGGGTTGGAGCGCCAGCCAAAAGGCGAGGTGATCGTCCCGGTGACCGGCCAGGAGAAGATGCCTGCCGCCCCCGAGTCGCCGACGATTCCGGCAGCGCGCCGCGCCGCAGCAATCTCGCGTTCGCGCTGCACGATCAGCGCTTCGAGTTGCGCTTCTTCGGCGGCCGAAAGATTTTCGATCTCGGCGACTTCGTCGGCAACGCTGCGCCGGCGAACCGCGGCCAGCTGCACCAAGTTGCGGCGCTCGTTATCCAGCGAGTCGAGCTGGCTGCGCGCCTCTTCTTGCGCCTGTTCTTCCTGCTGCAGCTGCATGCGCGTGCGCTCCAAATCCGCTTCCACGAGGGCCACGCGCGCTTCCGCAGCCTTGCGGGCGCGAACGGCGCGCTGGTTGGCGGCGATTAGAAGCCGCAGATCTTCCCAGCGCTCCACGAACTCGCTGAACGAACGCGCGGCAATCAATGCGTCGACGTAACTTAGGTTGCCGTACTCGTAGATATCGACCAGCCGCCGCTTGAGCGCCTCGTCGTGAAGGCGCAGCGAACGGCGCGCCGCGTCGAGCACAACGGTATTCCAGGCGATCTTCCGCTGCGTCCACTCGGCCTCTCCCTGGAGGGAGCCGATGTGCGCGTTGATCCTGCCGATGGCCGCTTCGGTCTGGTCGAGCTGGTGCTGTAGGTCTTGATAGTGCAGCGTCGCCGTATTGAGCTCGGCCCGCTTGACGTGCAGGCGAGTGTGGATCTGCTGCGCTTTAGCGCGCTCCGACTGGATGCGCTGTTCGAGCGTCGTGCCGCTCGCGCCGCCCAGTGCCGGAACGAGCGATAGGGCGACGACCGCGGCATAGATCCGCCGCCGCATCACGTTCGCAGGTGGCGCCCGACGGAGATCCACGAGGCCACGATTCCGATGGCTGCGCCGACGGCAACGAGCTGCGCCGCGAGAATGCGGACGTCGAGCGGAGCGGCAGCGAGCTGCGCCCACGGAAGCGCTTCGAGCAGCCGAGGCCAGAGCGTGGCGCGCGCGCCGGCGAGCAGTCCGATCGCCACCAACGCTCCAAATGCGCCGGCGAGCATGCCTTCGCAGATGAACGGCAGCCGAATGTAGGTGTTGGTCGCGCCGACGAGCTGCATGATTGCGATCTCACGCCGGCGCGCGAAGACCGTCAGACGGATCGTATTCGAGATGATGATGCCGGCTACGGCAAAAAAGACGACGATCACGCCGATTCCGACGCGCCGAAGCACCGCACCCAACTGCAAGAGGCGCGCGACGATCTTCTGTCCGTACACGACGTTGTCGACGCCGCCGAGCCGGCGGACGCCGGCGGCAACCGCCGGAACGTCGTCGGTCCGACGGACCTTGATGCGAAACTTGTCGGGCAGCGGATTCTCGGTGAGCAGAGCGGTGTCGATCGTGCCTTTGGTGCGCGCCCGCAGCTCGGCGAGCGCCTGCGCGCGGGGAATGAATCGTGCCGATGCGACGCGCGAGTCTTGCGCCAAATAACGCGCGACCGAGGAGACTTGCGCCTGCGTTACGTCGGACCGAAGATAGGCGGAGATCTGGATTTGATCGAGCAGGCGTTCGCCGAGATCGGCGACCGCCGCGCGGACAAAAAGAAAGAGTCCGAGCAGGACGATGGTGATGGCGACCGTGCCGATCGCGGTCATCTGCATGCCGGCGTTGCGCGAAAAGTTGCGCAGCACCTCACCCAGAAAGAACTTGAGTTTGCCCCAGTCCAAGATAGTAGTAGCCCCGTTCCTCGTCGGCAGTAATGCGGCCGTCGTCCAAGCGCACTACGCGTCGCCGCATGCGGTCGACGACGGCTTGATTGTGCGTGGCGACGACCACGGTCGTTCCTTTGAGATTGATGCGCAGCAGTAGTGCGGTGATCTCGGTCGTGTTGGCCGGGTCCAAGTTTCCCGTGGGCTCGTCGCAGAGCAAGAGCTTCGGATTGTTGACGAGCGCGCGAGCGATCGCGGTGCGCTGCTGCTCGCCTCCGGAGAGCTCCCCCGGGTACATCCGGCTCTTGTGCGAGAGTCCGACCAGGTCGAGCACGCGCGGCACTTGACGCATCACGTCACGGGTATGAGCGCCCGTCACCTGCATGGCGAAGGCGACGTTCTCCCAGACGGTCTTATCGACGAGCAGTTTGAAGTCTTGAAAGACGACCCCGAGATGGCGTCGTAGGGCCGGGACGCGACCGCGCCGCAGACGGTCGACGCGGATTCCGTCGACCACGATCTCTCCGTTGGTGGATCGTACTTCCCGGTAGAGCAGGCGAAGCAGACTCGACTTTCCGGTGCCTGAATCGCCAACGAGGAAGACGAACTCGCCCTTAGCGATTTCGAGGCTGACGTTGTCGAGGGCGCGGACTCCGTTAGGATATACGAGCGAAACACCGCGGAGGGAGATCATCGCTGGCAGAGGGGTTTTCCGAAAGGTCCGGCCTATACCTTTCCATGGACTTCGATTTAACGGACGAGCAGCGGGCCATCCAGAACCTCGCGCGCGAGTTTGCACAAGAAGAGGTTAAGCCGCGCGCCGAGGAGATGGACCGCGAGGAGCGCTTTCCGTACGAGCTCGTCGCGAAGATGGCCGAGCTCGGGTTCATGGGCCTTCCGTTTCCGGAAGAGTACGGCGGCGCGGGCGCCGACACGGTCAGCTACGCGCTTGCCGTGATGGAGATCGCACGCGCCGATGCGTCCACGGCGATTACGATGGCCGCGCACGTCTCGTTGGGCGCCACGCCGTTCCATCTTTTCGGAACGGAGGAGCAGAAGCAGAAGTACCTCGTGCCGCTCGCACGCGGTGAGAAGCTCTGGGGCTTCGGCTTAACCGAACCCAACGCCGGCAGCGACGCCGGCAACGTGCAGACTAGGGCGGATCTGCGCGACGGCAAGTGGGTCGTCAATGGGACCAAGGCCTTCATTACTAACTCCGGCACCGAAATCACCGGCGGCACCACCATAACCGCCGTCACCGGGAAGCGGCCCGACGGTTCGCGCGAGATATCGAACATCATCGTTCCTCAAGAGACGGCCGGGTTCTCGCGCAGCCGCAAGTATCGCAAGATGGGATGGCGGGCCTCCGACACGCGCGAGCTTTCGTTCGTGGACGCCCCCGTTCCGGAAGAGAACTTGCTCGGCGCCCGGGGCGAGGGTTATCGCCAGTTTCTCTCGATCCTCGACGGGGGACGCATCTCCGTGGCCGCGCTCTCCATCGGGCTTGCCTTGGGAGCCTACGACGAGGCCCTAGCCTACTCGAAAGAACGTCACGCCTTCGGCAAGCCGATCAGTAAGTTTCAGGCGATATCGTTCAAGCTCGTCGATATGCTCACGCAAATCGAGCACGCTAAGCTGATGATGCTGCGCGCCGCGTGGGAAAAGGATCGCGGGCGCGATTACGTCGCCGCGGCTAGCTTCGCCAAGCTCTTCGCCGGCGAGCTCTCACATCGCGTCGTCAACGACGCGCTGCAAATTCATGGCGGCTACGGTTTCATGGACGAATATCCGATCTCGCGCATGTACCGCGATCAGAAGATCAACGAGATCGGCGAGGGAACCAACGAGGTTCAGCGTCTGATTCTGGCCCGCCTGATGGGTCTCTAACGGGGCGACGCCCGCGCGTGAATGCCGACCAGCTCTTCGCCGGTTCGTCGATCGCCGTTTCGCTGCTGGCGCTCGGACTCTCGACCTTGCTGCTGACGCGTCAAAATAAGCAGATCGAACACGAGCGCAATGCGAATGCGATTTTGGATGCGATCGGAAGACTCACCGCCCCGGAGATCGTCGCGGCATTTGCGCAGCTCGAGTCGATCGGCGATCGCTACCCCAACGACGACATCGTACGCCGCGACTTCGACGGCTCGGACGACGATCGCGCCCTCGTGCTCGTAGCCCAGTACGTCGAGACGGTCGCGTGTTTGGCGCGGCGCCGCGTTCTCGATGCCTCGCTGCTCGTCGACGCAGTAGGATTTATGCTGCGCACGCGCTGGAATTCGATCCTTCCGTTCGTCGAGCGCCTGCGCCGCGTTCGCGGAAACGAGTATCTCTTCGAAAACTTCGAGTGGTTGGCGACGTACAGCACGTGGTGGAAGGACACGCCTCGGCCGCGCGGCGACCGGAACTACGCCCCCGGCCAGTTCGGCGGCGTCAAGTTCAAGGTGTGAGCCCGCCGCCGGCTTCTTTTTGGTGGAGCTCGGCGCAGTCTAGCGGCCCGGTGTAGATCACCGTGCTGCGTTGGTTGCGCCCGATCGTGACCACCAAATGCGAGGTGAGCGGCGACCGGAATCCCTGCGCCAGCACGAAGGCGGTTCCGCGCGGCCCTTTGACGGTGAAGGTGATGCGCTCGGTCTCTTCGCCGTTGTCCGTAGAGGTCGAGCCGGCGGTGAGCCCTTGCTGTTCGATCGGAGTGCCAAGCATGCGGGCTGCGGCCGGGCTGCGGCGGACGGCGGCGAGGCCGCAAACGTGGCCGTCGACACGATCCATGACGTGAACCAGGGTCAAAGCCAATACCGCGACCATCGCGACGGCGGATAAAACGACGGCGACGCCAAGGGCGACGAGAATCCAAACCAGGCGCGGCTCGATTCGGGGCCGCGGCGCAGCAGGCTCCACGGAACCATGATAGCAAAGCAAGAGCGTCATGAGGATGCGTTTTTTGGCCCTGGCCGCCGTTGCCGCGGCTGCCCTCACCGCTCCGGCACTGGCAGCGCTCTCGACCGGCAGCAAGGCGCCGGCATTTACCCTGCAGGCCAGCGAGGGCGGTAAGATCTTCACCTTCAGCCTCGCCGACGCTCTCAAACAAGGCCCGGTCGTGCTGTACTTTTATCCCGCCGCGTTTACCACGGGGTGCACGATCGAAGCGCACGAGTTCGCGGACGCGATCGATCAGTACCACGCGCTCGGCGCGACGGTGATCGGCGTCTCGCACGATCCTATCGACAAACTGCAAAAGTTCTCCGTCAGCGAGTGCCGCAGCAAGTTCGCCGTTGCGGCCGATACCGATCAAACGGTCATGAAAGAGTACGACGCGGTCTTACCGCAGCATCCGCAGTACGCCAACCGCACGTCGTACGTCATCGCACCCGACGGTACGATAATCTACGAATACACCAGCCTCGATCCGACGGCGCACGTCTCCAATACGCTGACCGCGCTGCGCGCCTGGAAGGCGGACCAAGCGCACTAGAGGCGTCGGCTTAAACGGCGTCGTCGTTGGCGAAAAGCTGTTGCGAGCGCGGCAGCCGTTTCGTCTGCGCTCCGGTGTCGAGCGCGGTAATGCCGCGAGGCACGACGTCGATCGGAGGAATCTCGGCCAGTGCGTCGCTCCCGAGCGAAGCTTCATCCTTGAGCCGGCGGCCTTGTGGAAGCAGCTTGGTTTCGTACGAGCCGACCGCGGCGTTGAACGCGTTGACCGAACGTTCGAGGTGCTTGCGCACCTCTGCCAGATGCTCGGAGAACTTGCAGGCCCGCTCGTAGAGCACGCGTCCCATGTCGGCGATGCGCTTGGCGTTTTCTTCCTGACGCAGCGCTTGCCAACCCATGGCGAAGCTTCGCAGCAGCGTTACCAGCGTCAGCGGGCCGCTGATCAGCACGCTCTTGTCGAGCGCGTACTCGATGAGCGCCGGGTCTTCGCTGCAGGCGTAACTAAGGAAAGCTTCGCCGGCTACGAACATCACGACGTAGTCGGCCGAACCCTTTGCGCTTTGGTAACCGCGCCGGGCCAGCGCGTCGACGTGATCGCGCAACGCCCGCGCGTGCTGCTTCACCAGTGCGGCGCGTGCCTGATCGTCGGCAGCCTCCAACGCCGCTTGCAGCGAATCGGTCGGCGCTTTGGCATCGACGAAGACGCGGCGGTCGCCGGGAAGATTGATCGTCATATCGGGGCGCACGCGGGCATGATCGAGGGCGACCGACTGCTGTTCGACGAAGTCGCAGTGCGGGAGCATGCCGGCCTTCTCCACGACGTTTCGGAGCTGCATCTCGCCCCAGCGCCCGCGCGAGGTTGGGTTGCGCAGGGCCGTAACCAGCGTCGACGTCTGCGTGGTTAGTCCGGCAGCAGCGCTTTCGAGCTTTTCGGCGCGGCCCAAGAGTTGATCTATCTGTTCGCGCAGGCTGCCCGCATCGCGTTGACGGGCAGATTCGAGATCGGCCAGCAGGCGGTCGAACTCGCCGAGTTTCTGAGTCATCGGTGAGACGAGCTCGCCGACGCGTTCGCTCGCGCGCGCAGCGGTGGCTTCGCGCAGCTCGTTCTTAGCGCGTTCGAGCAACGCTTCGACGCTCTTTTCGCCGGCCATCTGCGTCTGCTCGAGCCTGGCACGCAGCGATGCGCTCTCCGAGCGAGCCACGAGCCACACGATGAGCGCGCCGAGCGCGCCGCCGAGAAGAAAGACGCCGACGACGTCCCAAACGATCACGTGCCGGTACTCGCTAGATACTCGTTGAAGAACGCAATCGTGCGCGCCCACGCGTCGGCCGCGGCCGCGGGAACGTACGACGGGCGGTATTGGTCGAAGAAGGCGTGTCCCGCATCGTCGTAGATGCGAAAATCGTGCGGTACGGTCAGCGCCGCGGCGAAAGCACGAACCGAGTCGGCCGGGATTCCCTTGTCGCGCCCGCCGTAACTGCCGCAGACGGGCGTCGCGATGGTCTTCGGGTCGACGTTCTCGACCGCGCCGTAGAACGGTGCGGCGGCGGCAAAGAGCGTACCGTCTTGCGCGATCTCGTTGAGGACGATCCTCCCGCCCATGCAGAATCCCACGATTCCCAATTTGGTCCCGGCGAACTTGTCTTTGAGCCAATCGGCGGCAGCGGCGATCTCGGCGTGCACTTGCGTGCGATTCAAGCGCTTCGCGAACGGACTGAAGATTGAAAAATCGGAAGCACCGTCGCCGCCGGGCGCGCCCATGCCGGCATATAAATCCGGTGCGATCGCGGCGAAGCCCGTTGCCGCCAGCCGGCGGACGACGCTGCGGATCGACTTGTCGACGCCCCAGACGTGCATGATGACGACGACCGACCCGGCGGGCGCCCCGGCGCGCGACGGCCACGCGGCGTACGCCGGAACGTTCGTCTGACCGGCTTGCAGCGTAAGGCGCTCGACCTCGATCGCCGGATCGTCTTCCGGCACGTCCGGCATGGAACTCCGAGGAGCGTCGCCGGCGCCTGCGGCGCTCGTTGCCGCCACCGTCGCTGCAGCCGAGATGCCGACGAAGAAACGGCGGCTGAATCGTTCGGAGGCCGCTTGTGTCGGGTCGATCTCCGGCGCAGACATATCGTCGCAAATCTTGCCCGTGGCGAACGACGAATCCTCGAACGTCTGTTTGCGGCGTAGCGAGCCTCCTCTCGCTCGGGCCGCGACTGCCCACCGCCGCCGGTAGTCGTAGGCCCCCAGCCCGCTAAAAGATAAGATGAACTCTGTTTTGGGAACGAGCACGATCAGCGTAACGCTTCCGGAGATGGGAGAATCCGTCACCGAAGGCTCCATCGTCGAATGGCGGCGTAAGCCCGGCGATTTTGTCGCCGAAGGCGACCCGCTCGTTGAAGTTACCACCGACAAGGTCGACGTTGAGGTGCCCGCCACGGCATCGGGCGTCCTGACGCAAATCCTCGCGCACGAAGGCGAGACCGTCGCGGTTGGTGCCGTTCTCGCCGAAATCGACACTTCGAAAAAGGTCGGTGCGGGCGTCGCCGTGCCTTCGGCCGGCAACGGCGCGGCGAAAGCCGCGGCACCAAAGCCGCAAGCGCCGCAGCCGCCCCCGGAGCGCGGCGAGCCGGTTGCCGACTATCAGGCCGAACGCGCGGCCCAGCGGCTCGACGTCGATCTCGCCCGGGTGCGCGGCTCGGGTCCAAACGGGCTCATCTTACGCTCGGACGTGCTGGCTGCGGCTGAGACCGCGCGTCGCCGTCCCGCAGGCCCGGCGGCGCCGGCTCCTCCGGTTCCGCCGGGAGCGACGCTAACGCCGCTGCGCGGTCCGGCGGCTGCGCTCACCGGCTACATGGAGCAAAGCTTGAGCATCCCGACGGCGACGAGCTTCCGAGGCATCGCCGTCGACGTGCTCGATGCGCGCCGCAAGGAGCTCAACGGGGCGGTAAAGGCCGCCGGGCGCAACGAGCGGATCTCCTTCACGCATATCATCGCCTACGCGCTCGTGCTTGCCGCGCGCGAGATGCCGTTCATCACCTATTCGTTTCGCCGCGACGAAGACGGCAAGCCGGCTCGCCTCGAGCCGGGCATTCACCTCGGTCTCGCCGTCGACAGCGAACGCAAGGACGGCTCGCGATTTCTCGTCGTGCCCGTCATCCGCGACGCCGGCTCCTTAGACTTCGCCGCGTTCCGCACGAAGTACGAAGAGCTCGTTGCCGCGGCGCGCGAGAACCGGCTGACGGCCGACGATTTGCAAGGTGCGTCGTTTACGCTGACCAATCCGGGAGGCATCGGCACCGCGGCCTCGGTGCCGCGGTTGATGGCCGGACAGGGCGCGATCGTTGCGACCGGCGCAATCGGATATCCGGCCGGGTTCGGCGGAGCCAACGAACAGTCGTTGCGGCTGCTCGGCGTTTCGCGAGTGATGCAAATCACGAGCACCTACGACCATCGCGTGATCCAGGGCGCACAATCCGGCGAGTACCTGCGCCGCGTCGACGAGCTTCTACAAGGCGCGGACGCTTTCTACGAAACGGTTTTCTCGTCGCTGGGGTTGCAGGCCGCACCGGTTCCGCAAGTCGCGCTGGCGACGGTCGGCACCGGCGAAACCAAGCCTTCCGACGAGATGCTGCGGGCCGTCGCCGCCGGCATGGCAATCGTCTCCGCGTACCGGCGCCACGGCCACTTGGCGGCCAACCTCGATCCGCTCGGCGCCGAGCCGGTCGGCGATCCCTCGCTCGAGCCGCAAACCTACGGTTTGACGCCGGCGCTCCAAAGCGCAATACCCGCATCGGTCTTGCGCGTCAAAGTTCCCGGCACGACGCTGGCCGAAGTGCTGCCGCGGCTGCGCGAGACGTACAGCTCGACCATCGCGTACGAGATCGAGCATATCTCCAATGCCAACGAGCGCGTCTGGCTGCGCGACTACATCGAATCGGGCCGAAATAAGGTCAAGCATTCACCGCAACGCCAGATCGAGTTCCTCTCGCGGCTGACGCGGGTCGAAGCCTTCGACCGCTACGTGCGCAAGGCGTTCTTAGGGCAGAAGACCTTCTCGGGCGAGGGGCTCGACGTCATGGTTCCGATGCTCGAAGAGATGCTCGACATGCTCGCCGACGACGGCGTCGCGCACGCCGTGCTGGGAATGGCGCATCGCGGGCGCCTCAACGTCATCGCTCACGTCGTCAACGCGCCCTACGAAGAGGTGATGACTGAATTCGAGGCGGCGCAGTATCGCGGCCGGCTCGGCGACGACGACGTGATGGGCGACGTAAAGTACCACCACGGCTCGACGGGGACGTTCACCACGTCCAAGGGCAAGACGATCGACGTGACGCTGGCGCACAACCCAAGCCATCTGGAAGCCGTCGATCCGGTCGTCGAGGGCAGCGCGCGGGCGCTGCAGACCGATCATTCGCACGGCGTTCCGGAACGCGACGGCAAACGCGCCGTTCCGATTTTGATTCACGGCGACGCGGCCTTCACCGGCCAGGGCATCGTTTCTGAAGTCTTCAACATGCAATCGCTGCCCGGTTACGAAACCGGCGGCACCCTGCATCTCATCGCCAACAATCAAGTTGGGTTCACGACCGATCCCAACGACGCGCGCTCGACCCGCTACGCCTCGGACCTGGCCAAAGGTTTCGACGTTCCGATCGTTCACGTCAACGCCGACGACGTCGACGCGTGCATCGCAGCCGTGCACCTGGCGGTGGACTTCCGCCGCGCCTTTGGACGCGACACGCTCATCGACCTCATCGGTTACCGCCGCTTCGGTCACAACGAACAGGACGAGCCGGCGTACACCCAACCGCAGATGGCCGAGCGAATCAAGAATCACCCGACCGTCCGCGAGCTCTTCGCCAACAAGCTGGTCAATCAAGGCATCATCGCGCCCGAGCAGTCGCAGGCGATGATCGACGAGGCGGCGGAGCGTCTGCAAGAAGCGCGCCGCGCGGTCAAAGGCGCGTTGGCGTCGCACATCACCGGCCGCAAGCTTTCCGGCAGCAACACCTTCGACGGAACCGTCCTGCCGCAAGTCGACCGCGCGCGTCTGGTGGCGTGGAGCGACGATCTCGTCGCCGTTCCGCAGGGCTTCGCGCTCAATCGCAAGCTTCGCGCCCAGTTCGATCGCCGTGCCGCAACCGTTGCCGAGAAAGGAATCGTCGACTGGGGAACGGCCGAAGCGCTGGCGTTTGCGTCGCTGTTGGCGACCGGAACCCCGATCCGTCTCACCGGCCAAGATACCGAGCGCGGGACGTTCAGCCATCGCCACGCCGTCTATCACGACGTCGGCTCGCGCAACGTCTGGATTCCGCTTCAGCACATCGCCGACCGCCAGGCGTCCTTCGAAATCCGAAATAGCCCGCTTTCCGAGTACGCCTGCGTGGGATTCGAGTACGGATACTCCACCGCGCAATCGGAAGCGCTCGTTCTGTGGGAAGCGCAGTACGGCGACTTCTTCAACGGCGCGCAGGTAATCGTCGATCAGTTCATCGCCGCGGGGCAAGCAAAATGGGGACAGACCTCCCGGTTAACGCTGCTCCTCCCCCACGCCTACGAGGGTGCCGGCCCGGAGCACTCCAGCGCGCGTCCGGAGCGTTTTCTGCAGCTCGTCGCGGAAGGCAACCTGCGCGTCGCCGCGCCTTCGATAGCGAGTAACTACTATCACTTGCTGCGGACGCAGGCGCGCTCGCCCATCGCCGTGCCGCTGGTCGTCTTGACCCCGAAGTCGTTGCTGCGCGCCGAGAGCGCTGCCGGGCGCCTCGACGAGATGGCCAGGGGTTCGTTTGCGCCGGTGATCGACGACCCGCGAGTCTCCGATCGCGCGCGCGTCGAGCGCTTGATCCTGTGCAGCGGCAAGATCTATCACGATCTGGTAGCGCACGCGTCGTACGGTTCGCTCGGGCGCACGGCAATCGTGCGTATCGAGCTGCTCGCGCCGCTGCCGGTCGGTGAGATCAATCGCACGATCGCCGGCTATCCCAAGCTCAAGAAGATTCTGTGGGTGCAAGAAGAGCCGAAAAATATGGGAGCGCGCGCCTTTGTGCGCCGGCGGCTGCTCGAAGGCAAGCGCGACGGCTTCGATATCGAGTATATCGGCCGCGGTTACCGCGCCAGCCCCAGCGAGGGATACGCGGGCCAGCACGCCGTCGAGCAGGAACGAATTCTGGCCGCCGCGCTTTCCGAATAAGTCTAGACCAGGTTCTTCTCCGCGAACATTCGCTCGAGCAGTTCCTCGATGGTTTCGGCATCCACGAAGAGCCCTCGCGTGTGGGGACCGATGAAGCCTTCGCGAACCATAGTGTCGAAGAGCTTCAAGAGTGCGTCGTAGTAGCCGCGGTAGTTCAGCAGGCCGATCGGCTTATCGTGAATTCGAAGCTGCTGCCAGGTCAGAACCTCGCAAAATTCGTCCATCGTTCCAAAGCCGCCCGGGAGTGCGATGAAACCGTCGCTGAGCTCGGCCATCAACGCTTTGCGTTCGTGCATCGTGGTAACGACGTGAAGGGCGCTCAAGTTTGGATGCGCCACCTCCGTCCGCGCCAGCGCTTGCGGAATCACGCCGACGACTTCGCCGCCGGCGCCGAGCGCCGCATCGGCGACGACGCCCATCAAGCCGATGCTGCCGCCCCCGTAAACGATTCCGTAGCCGGCGCGTACCAAGCGCTCGGCGACGTCGCGCGCCACGTGCGCGTAGGACGGGCCGTTTCCCAAATGCGAGCCGCAGAAGACGCAGATCCGTTTCATTTCCGTATGCGCTTGGTCGGCGCGTTCGCGAGCGCCTGCCGGTGACGATCTGGATCTGGGCCGCGATAGAGTTTGCGGTTCTAGCCGCGCTCGCGGTCGCGCGCGCGAAACTTTGGACGTATGGATCGGATACCGGAACGTTCGCGCAGATCGTCGCCGACGCACTTGGGGGAATGCGCAACGGCGTGGAGTCGGGATCGCACTTTCGCTATCATTGGTCGCCGTCGCTGGTCTTGCTTTGGCCGCTGGTAGCGGCGACCGGCAGCGCGCTCGGGCTGCAACTGCTGCAGGCCGCGGCAACGGCCGCCTGCGGTCCGCTGATAACCTCGATCGCGCGACCCTATGCCGGCGAACGCGCCGCGTTCGGGCTCGGCGTGTTGACGCTCCTCTATCCGCCGCTGCTGGCGTTGGGATTCGACGAGTTCCACGAGCTGGGTCTCTTCACGCCGCTGGTGCTGGCGCTTTTCGCCTTTGCGGATCGGGGACGCTGGACTTCTTTTGCCATCTGTGCCGCCGTCGCGCTGGGACTGCGCGAGGATGCGGCGTTGACCCTGGGATTCTTCGGCATCGCGTTGCTGGCAATCGGATCGCGCCCAATCGGCGGCGCAAATGGTTTGCTCGACGGCGGCGTTCGCGCGCCCGGTACGCTCCGCGTTGCCGGCGCCGCCTTGACGCTGGCCGCGGCGGCCTCGCTGGTGGTCTACTACGCGATCGTCGCGCCGCGTCTGGGCGGATGGAGGCCCAGCCATTTCTACGTTTACCCGTTCGCAAGCGGACCGGCCGCGCTGATCGTCGCGCCGCTGACGCATCCGCTGGAGTTCGCGCGCTCGATCTTTACCTTCGGCCGTTTGACCTACGTGCTCGAAGCGCTCGTGCCGTTGGCGTTCTTGCCGTTGCGGTCGCGCTGGTCGTTGGTCGCACTGCCCGGCGCGGCGGTCGTTCTACTGGCCAACTCGGGGTACGTGTGGCGAATGGGCGATCACTATGCCGCGCTTTGGATCCCGTGGCTGCTGGTGGCGACCGTCGCAGGCGTAACGAAAATTCAGCGTCGCGCCGGAGCGCGCGTCGCGTCGCGATGGATCGCCGCCGCCGCGGTGCTCTGCGCTATCTTCTTGATTGCTTTCGATCCTATGCATCCGCTCCACTATCTTCATCCGTACTATCACGACCTCGCAAACGCGCGCCGGGCGCTCGACTGCGTACCGAAAGACGCGCCGCTGGCCACCTACGACGAATGGTTCTCGGCCGTCGCCGCGCAGCGGCCGAATGCGACGATCGACCGCACGAGCGGCCTGCAATATCTCGTTTACGCGACCGACTTCACGACCAATAGCGATCAAGCGCGTTTGGCACCGGCCGTTGCGGCGGCCGTCGCGCGCGGAGAGTACCGCGTCGTCTGCCGCTTCGGCAACGTCGAGGCGTACGAGGCAACCGGTGCCCGCTAGCCGTGCGATCGGAGGGCCGAGCCGCTGGACGACCCTGCGTTCGCTGGTCCCCGTGCCGTTTCGCCGGTTTCCGACATTTCTGCGAACCACGACCGAGCGTTACGGAAACGTCTTTGCCTTTGCACTGCCGTGGCGATCGTACGTCTTCATCAACGAGCCCGCGCTGATCAAGGAGATGCTCGTCACGCAACAGCACGCGTTCGTGAAGTCGCTGGGCACGCGCGTGTTGCGCCTTCTGCTCGGCGAAGGCTTGCTCACCAGCGAAGATCCGCTGCACCGCCGGATGCGGCGAGTCGTCCAACCGGCCTTCCACCGAGAGCGAATCGCCGAATACGCGCGCGTGATGGAGCGAGACGGGGCCGACTTTGCCGCGCGGCTGCGTCCGGGCGAAACGTTCGACGCGCACGCCGCCATGACCGAGCTCACGCTGCGGATCGCAACCGAGACGCTCTTCGGCAGCGACGAGAGCGATTCGGCCGCCGCCGTCGCCGATGCGCTTCGGCTCATGATGAACGAGTTTCCGGCGATGCTCACGCCGATCGGGGCGCTGCGCCAACGCCTCCCGCTGCGCAATACGCGGCGCTTTTGGCGGGCGCGCAGCATGCTCGATGCGATCATCTACGCGCTGATTGCGCGGCGGCGTCGGGACGGCGGCGACCGCGGCGACGCGCTCTCGATGCTCCTAGCCTCGCGTGTCGCCCCGAGCCCCGTCGACGGGGCGAACGACGAGCAAATCCGCGACGAGATCATGACGCTTTTCATGGCCGGTCACGAAACGACCGCCAACGCGCTGACGTGGGCCATCTACCTCTTGGCGCAGCACCCGCGAGTGGACGAACGGGCGGCGGCCGCGGCGCGCACCGGCGATCGCGAGTATATCGCGCGCGTCGTTAAGGAGGTCCTGCGGCTCTACCCGCCGGCCTGGATCATCGGGCGCGAGAGCGTGCGCGAAGTAATGCTGAGCGACGGTTCGCTCGTTCCAGGCGGAACTACGGTTTTTGCCTCGCCGCTGCTGCTGCATCGTCGCGCCGATCTCTTTGCCGATCCGAATCGGTTCGATCCCGAGCGATGGTTAGGCCCGGAACCTCCCCCGTTCGCGTACGTACCGTTCGGCGGCGGCGCGCGCCGCTGCATCGGCGAAGAGTTTGCCCTTCACGAAATGGGGATCGTGCTGGAGACTCTGCTGCGGCGCTACCGGTTCGAAACGGCGCCGGGGGCGCGCGTCGAGACCGCGCCGCTAGTGACGCTGCGCCCGGCCGGGCCGGTACGGGTTATTGCTCGAACGCGCTGACGCTCTCGTCGGGCCCGGCCGGCTCGACGCGTCCGCCAAGATACTTCCCTAGAAAAGCCTCGACCGCAGCGTTGAAGCGGCGGTTGTTCTCCGGACGCGCGAAACCGTGTCCCTCGTCGGGGAAGACGACGTACTCGACCGGCTCGTCGTTCTTGCGCATCGCCGCGACGATTTGATCGCTCTCGCGTTTATTGACTCGCGGATCGTTGGCGCCTTGTCCGATGAGCAGCGGAACTTTGATCTGATCGGCTTTGAAGAGCGGCGATTGCGAGTTGAGGAAATCGACTGAATCGCCCATGCGCATGGCGAACTGGGCGCGGCCCGTCGACCAATAGGGCGGGATCGACTGCAGCAGGGTGTTGAGGTTTGAGGGGCCGACGATGTCGACGCCCGCGGCGAATGCATCGGGTGAAAATGCGACGCCGGCGAGAACGGCATAGCCGCCGTAGCTGCCGCCCATGATCGCCACCTTCGCGGGATCGGCGTAGCCTTGCGCGACGACCCAGTTCTTGGCGTCGATGAGGTCTTGATGCATCGCACCGGCCCACTGCCGGTTCCCCGCATTGAGGAAAGCCTTGCCGTAACCGGTCGAGCCGCGGAAGTTCACTTGCAGCACGGCATAACCGCGGTTTGCCAGCCACTGAACGTAACCGTTGTATCCCCACGTATCGCGCGCCCACGGACCGCCGTGCACGAAGAGGATCGTCGGAAGATTCTTGGGCGCGACGCCGGCGGGCAGGGTGAGGTATCCGTGAATCGTGAGCCCGTCGGAGGCCTTGTACGAGACCGGCCGCATCGAAGCGAGCTGATAGTTCAGCAGCGCGGGGCGAGACACGAAGAGGAACGTGCCGTGCTGCGTCTTGCGGTCGTACGAGTAGTACGAGATCGGGCCGTTATCGACGAGGTAGGCTACGATGAGCCGCCGGCCGTTGGCGGTGCTGCCGAGAAAGCTGATGTCGCCGGCGTGCAGCATGCGAAGCGCGTCGAAATCGCGCCGGTAGGCGGGATCGAGGACGTCCCATTCGGTCCGGTCACGCGCAAACGAAACGGCGGCGATCCGCCGGCTCTTAGCGTCGATTAGCGGACTGCCGACGTCGTAGGTCGGATCGGAAGCGACCACTACGAACCGACCGTCGCTCAAATCGTAACGGAGCAGTCGCGCCGAGTTTGCGTCGACGCTCGATGCGACGTAGAGCGAGTGGTTGTCGGCGCTGAAAGCGACGGGCGTGATTTGATCTTCGGGCGCGGCCTTTAGCAGCGTTTGCCAGGGCGCCGACGCGTTGGGGCGCACGAGGATCTGCGTCGACCCGTCGGGGTTATTCTGCAACGCCGCGCGCACCACGAGGCGGTTGTCCTCGGCCCAGCCGGAGACGCTTCCAGGATTTTGCGTGTCGAGCGTGGCGACGCCCGTCTGCAGATTCACTCGGTAGACGTCGAAGACGTCGGGATCGCGCTTGTTCGAGGTGACGAGAATTTCGTTGGGAAAGCGAGCGTCGACGTTTTCGATGTCGGAACGCACCTTGTCGCCGAATGGAGTCAGATCTCGAGTCGATTTCGTCGTGACGTCGGTCTGATAGACGCTGAAGTTTTCGTTTCCACCCTTGTCCTGCTCGTAGAGCACGTGTTGCGAGTCGGGTTGCCATACGACGTTGCGAATCGGCCGCGCCGGATCGGTGGCAACCACGCGGTCGTCATCTTTGCCGATCGTGCGAACCCAGATCGAGAGCACGCCGTTCGACGGCGCGAGATAGGCGAGCATCGTTCCGTTTGGCGAGATCGCCGGCGAGGCTTTCTGCGGGTTGCCGAAGAGAACGGACCGCGGAATGAGCGGCGGGAGGCCGGCGCGTGCGGCCGGCGGCGCGGAGGCGAACAGAACGGCAACGCTCATCGCCAAATAGGCGGCGCGGACTGGCGAGTAATGCATCGGGGTTCCTCTCCTTATATTCTGGCGATGACGGTTAGGTGCACGATCGCACGCCGGTAGGTTCGCCGGCACGGTTCCCGTAGCTCTGCGTCCAACAGTTTCCGGTCAGCGAGCAGTAGCAGATAGAAAGCCCCAGTCGCTTCTGCAACTCCGGGCGAAGCCGGGAAACCAGCACGGCGCCCTCGATTCTCAGTACGGTGTGCTGCGCGTTCGCAGGAACGACCATACCCGCGTTGGGCGTACTGATCGTCAGCTTCATGCTCGCTCCCGATCGAAACGCGGCGCGGATCGCGTTCGTCATTTGCGGATCCGAGGATCGCAGCGAAGCCACGACCGCTTCGATCGATGGCTGCGGCTTTCCGTCCCAGGTAAGCTTGACCGCACGGATGATGGCCGGTCCGAGGCCGTCATTTCGGATGTCGACCTCGGTGAAATAGGGCGAGTTCGTCGAATCGAAGCTGACGTACGGCCAGACGGCCGCGCTAAACTGCCGCGCGATAACGCGCGTCTGATAGACGGTTGCGATCGCCGCGACGGTGCTGATGAGCAGCGCCCCGAGCGCGACGACGAGATCGAGCCGAAACGGCCGATCGCTTCTCACGCGAGAACGAACGCTTCGTCGCCGACGCCCGCGCTGCGAATGGCGTCGTGGATCATCTCTTCTTGAATCTCGCGCACGGCCCAGCGCGCCTGCGCGGCCGGCGCGAGCCGGTCGATCGGATCGAAGTAGAGAAACGCTTTCCCGGGCTTGACGCTGGGCGCCGCGTAGACCGCGATTCCGTTCTCACGATCGTAGTACTCGTAGGAGTGTACGTCGCGTTTACCGCCGCCGCCGGGAGCGTCGCAGACGAAGGTTGGGGTGTTGAATCCGGCGGTGCTGCCGCGGACGAACTTCTCGGTGTCCACCGCGGTGGCGATGGTCGTCCGGAGCTCTTCGACACCCTTTACCATGTCGTGCATGTAGACGTAGTAGGGATGAACGTTGACGTGGCCGAGCCGCTTGACCAACAGCTGCATGCGCTCCCGGGTATCGTTCACGCCGCGGATGAGCACCGACTGGTTGCGCGTGAAGATGCCCCGCTCGAAGAGCATGCGCATCGCCTTCTCGGTAATCCACGTGATCTCTTCGGGCGCGTTGAAGTGCGTGTGGAGCACGACCTCTTTGCCTAACGTGCGTCCGCGGTCGACGATCGACGCGATGGCGTCGAGCCACTCGACGTGGGTGATAATTTTCATCGGCATGATCGCCGGGCCTTTGGTCGCGAAGCGCATCCGGCGCACGTGCGGAATATCCAGCAGCGCGTTACCAATGAACTCTACGTTCTTGGGCGGCAGCTGGTAGACGTCACCGCCCGAGATAACGATGTCCTCGAGCTCGGGGCGCTCGGAGATATATTGGAAGGCGTCCTGCCATTGTTTGGGCGTTTTGGCCAGCGCGACTTTGTCCACGTTTTCGGTGTCGGGTCCGATCGCGTAACTGCGCGTGCAGAAGCGGCAATAGACCGGACAGACGTTGAGCGGAAGGAAGAGCGCCTTGTCGACGTAGCGATGCACCAGACCGGGCACCGGCGAGTCCTCCTGCTCGTGCAGCGAATCGAGGGTCAGCCGCGGATGATCGGGCAGCGACGTCGAGGCGAGCGGAATGAACTGGCGGCGGATCGGATCGTTGGCCGGATCGTTCCAGTCGATTAGGGCGATCGCGTACGGCGAGACGCGCACGGCCATCGGCGCGCGGCGAAAGCCCTCTTCGGCGTCGCGATAGAACTCCGGCGAGCAGACCTCGCGAATCGTCTGCAGCAGCTCTTCGGCCGTCTTGACCGATTGACGCTGCTGCCAGAGGTGGTCGAGGAACGTCGCCTCGTCGACGTCGGCGTAGGCTGGAATGTGGCGCCAAAACTCGCCCTGCCGAAGATTCTTGTATTCGAACTGCTCGGGCGGAGCGGGCGGCTTGAGGTGACGGGGAGCGTTGATCGTTTCCATCATGGGCTCTTTCTCGCGTACGTACGATTGAAGTGGGCGTGTATCTCGGGATGCTCGCGCAACGTCTGGAGCGCGATCTCGGCATGACCCTTGGTGTAACCGTTGCCGATGATCATGGTGACGTCGCGGCCGACGCCCTCGGCGCCGAGCGCGGCGGTCGTGAACGACGTCGCCATGGAAAAGAAGTAGATCGTGCCGTCATGGCGGGCGCAAAGAATCGATGCGAGCTCCGTGCCGGGTACGTTGACGCAGTTGATCACCAGATCGGCCAGCTGCGGCGCGGCGCCGGTGACGCGCGAACTCGTTTGCAGCGCGTCGCGCGCGTCGGCGACGATCAGCTCGTCAACCACGCCGCAACGCTGCAGCACCGCGGCCGACGGCGAGGACGCGTCGGGCACGACGCCGATCACGCGACCCAGTGCGCCGGTGCGAGCCTTGGCTTGCGCGCAGACCAGCATGCCGCTCTTACCATCGGCGCCGATGACGACGACGGTCTGCCCCGGCGAGCAGAGCCGGCGGGTCTGCGCCGGGGCGCCCGCTACGTCGAAGACGGCTAAGGCAACACCCTCGTCGACGTCTTCGGGCATTCGAGCCCACAGCGCGCTCTCAAAGAGGATCGCTTTGGCGCTGAGCCAGACTCGGCCGGTCGCGACGTCGACGCCCTCGATCGACTCGATGTAAAGCGGCGTGAGCGTCAGCGATACGAGCGAAGCGATGCGCTCGCCCGCACGCAAGTCGATGCGTTCGCGCAGGGCCTCGCCGACCTCCAGCACGCGCCCGACGAACATTCCACCGCTGCCCGTTATCGGATTGTGCTGCTTTCCGCGCTCGCCGACGGTCTTCACGATGTGATCGCCGATGCGCTGCGGGTCGAAGCCGCACTCTTGCGCAATTTGCTTGAAGGAGGCCGAATCGATGTTGAGGGCTTCGACCGCGCATAGAATTTCGTTGGCAGCCGCGGCCGGCGTGTTGTCGAGACGCCACGCCTGCTGCGGCATCGCACCCTCGGGTTCGACGACGCGATGGATGCCCAGCGGATGTCCCGGTGCGCGCAGGCCGGTCTTCGAGCTCACTGTACGGTTACTCCGACCCGCTCGAACGGGACGCTGAGCACGACGGTGGTTCGCGTCCGCGCCATGCCCGGCGTCGCCTTGAGGCGAGCGAGCAGCTCGTCGAGGTGCTGCGTCGAGCGAGTCATTACTTTGCAAAGGAAGGTCTCTTCCCCGGCGACCGAATGCACTTCGCAAATTTCCGGCATCTCGCTCAGGCGCCGCGTGAACTCGTCATAGGCGCAATCGGGCGAGGTGTAGCAGCTGACAAAGGCGGTCAAGTGCAGTCCGAGGCGATTGGGATCGAGTTGAGCGGAGTAGCCGCGGATATATCCGCGTTGCTCGAGACGCTTGACGCGATCGTGCACGGCCGGGGGCTTGAGACCGACGACCGCGCCCAGTTCGGTAAAGGTAGATCGCGCGTTGCGCTGCAACGCGTCGAGAAGCCGGAGATCGAGCTCGTCGAGCTCTTCTGTCATCAGCACCATGTTCGACATAGAGGCAATAATGCCGAAAGATTTTCGGCTGTCTAACAATAACACCGGCAATCCATTCGGCGCAAGCCGCCCCCGATGGTGGGCGATAATGCTTGTCTCCTTGAGCCTTTGCGGGGCCTGCGCCAGGGCGGGTTCGGGGCGCCCGGCCTCCTCGGTAAGCTTCGATATCGCCGCCGATCCTCGCAACCTCAACCCGCTTTTTCTGACCCCCGACGCTGCCTCGGTCGAGCAGCAGCTTGCTCGTTTGGTCTTCGAGCCTTTTATCGATCTGGATCCGCGAGGGCGCCCCCAGCCGGCGCTCCTTCGCGAGATTCCGACGGTTGCCAACGGCGGTCTCTCGATCGACGGGCGAACGATCCGTTACCGATTGCGCCGGAGCGTGCTGTGGAGCGACGGCAAGCCGGTGACGTCGCGCGACGTCATCTTCACGCTGCGCGCAATTTTGGACCCTCGCAATCCGGTGCGGACGCACGAGGGCTACGACCTGATCGACCGCGCCGAAGCGCCCGACGCTCACACCGTCGTCTTTCATCTAAAGCGCGCCTGGGCGCCGGCCGTTATGACCTACTTCTCGTATGGTTTCACGCCGCAGTTCGTTTTGCCCGAGCACGTTCTTGCCGGCCGCGCGCCGCTGATCCGCGCCTCCTTTAATGCAGCACCGCTGGTCGGCGACGGGCCGTATCGGTTTCTCTCTTGGCGCCGCGGCGAGAGTTTGCGCTACGCCGCTAATCCGCGCTACTGGCGCGGACCTCCCGCGGTGCGCGAGCTGGTGGTGCGATCGGTGCCCGATCCATCGACGAACTTGCTCCTTCTCCAATCCGGCGAGCTCGACTGGAACCTCGTTGCTCCGGCACAGACGGTCATTGTCCGCGGGAAAGGCATGGCGTTGCTCACCGTGCCGACCGCCGTCGTTGCGGGTCTGGCGCTCAATACGTCGCACCCGCCGCTAACCGACGTGCGAGTCCGCCAGGCGCTGGCAGCTTCGGTCGATCGCGCGGCAATCTCGCGCAAGGTTACGCTGGGCTATTATCCGGTCACGGACATGATACAGCCGCGGTTTTCGTGGGCGTTCGATCCGTCGGTGCGCGAGCCGGGCTACGATCCGGCGCGGGCGGATCGTCTCCTGGACGACGCCGGGTGGCGCCGAGGTCCTGACGGCATGCGCCGGCGCGACGGCGCGGCGCTTCATTTAACGTACGTGCAGTTTCCAGAGACCGCGACGGGCGTGCGCGTGGCGACGACCGTGCAAGCGGCCCTGCGCCAGCGCGGCATCGACGTGAGCGTCAAGTCGGTGAGCAACGCGCAGCTCTTTCTGCCGCACACCGGCGTGCTCGCCGCCGGCCTCTTCGACCTGGCATACGTGCCGTGGACGATGGGGGCCGACCCCGACGACTCCGCCGTATTGAGCTGCGGAGCGCCGTCCAATTACATGCGATGGTGTTCGCCGCAGGTGCAGCGGCTCGAGGCGGCGGCGTTGAGCTCGACCGACCAGAGCGCGCGCAAGCGAATCTACGGCCAAATCGCGCGAATCGTAGCCGAACAGGTTCCGATCGTCTACCTCTTCAACGCGGACTACGTTTACGCGTATCGCAAGCGTCTGCAGGGTTTCTCGCCCAACGCATTCCTACCGACCTGGAATGCCTACGCATGGCGCGTGCGCTAATGCCGCCAGGAATTTGGTGGTCCGGCGTGCGAACGCTCGTTTCCGAATGAACGCGACGGACCGTGGCGCCGCCTCGTGATCGAGTTCTTTCTTAGACGTCCGCTTTTCGCGGGGGTCATGAGTTTTATCGTCCTGCTCGCCGGCCTCATCACTATCCCCGCGCTTCCGGTCGCACAGTATCCGCAGATCTCGCCGCCGACCGTCACCGTGACGTCGCAATATCCCGGCGCCACCGCCGAAATGGTGATGCGTTCGGTGACGACGCCGCTGGAGATCAACATCAACGGCGCCGACGGTCTGCAGTACATGCAGTCCTACTCGAGCGCTAACGGCACCAGCGTGATCACCTGCACCTTCGCGCTCGGAACCGACCCCACGACCGACCAGACCAACGTCCAGCACGGCGTCGATTTGACGCTCTCACAGTTGCCGCAAGCGGTGCAAAACCAAGGCGTCAGCGTTCAGAAGAGCTCGGGAAACATCACCATCGCCGTGGCCATGCTCTCCACCAGTTCCGCCGTCTCGGACGTCGCGGTCAGCAACTACGCCGACCTCAACGTCATCGAGAATCTCAAGCGCGTTCCCGGCGTCGGCCAAGTCGAGGTCTTGGGCGACCGCACCTACGGCATGCGCGTATGGGTCGATCCGCACAAGCTCCAATCCAACAACATCTCGCTCGACACGATCATCAACGTCATCAAGCAGAACAACGCCGACGTCGCCCCCGGGGCCATCGGCCAGCCGCCGACGACGGGTTCGCAGCCGTTTCAGATCCCTATATCGATCAACGGGCGATTGCAGACGCCCGAGGAGTTCAAGCAGATCGTCGTACAGGCGCAGCCGAACGGCGGATACTTGCGTCTGGGCGACGTAGCGCGAGTCGAGCTGGGAGCGCAGAACTATATCACGTCGGCGCGCTACAACGGCGAAACCTCGGTGGTGCTGGCCGTCGAAGGCGAACCGACGGCTAACTCACTGCAGATCTCCAAGAACGTGCGCGCGACCATGGCCCAGATCGCCGAGACGATGCCGACCGGCTATGCCTACAAGATTGCCTTCGACACGTCCGACTTCGTGCGCGCCTCGATCAAAGAAGTTTTCGTTACCCTGCTCATCGCCATCGCCTTGGTAGTGCTCGTTATCTTCATTTTCTTACAGAACTGGCACAGCACGCTGATTCCGTCGATCACGATTCCGGTGTCGCTGATCGGGACCTTCGCGGCGATGAAGCTGCTCGGGTTTTCGATCAACACGCTGACGCTCTTCGGATTGACTTTGGCGACCGGTTTGGTCGTCGACGACGCAATCGTCGTCTTGGAAAATATCGTTCGTCACATCGTCGACGACAAGACCAATCCGTTCCAGGCAACGGCGCGAGCGATGCGCGAGATCGGCGGCGCCGTCGTCGCCACGTCGCTGGTGCTGATGTCGGTATTCGTTCCGGTCGCGTTCTTGCCTGGCACCACCGGCCTGCTCTTCCAGCAGTTCGCGCTGACGATGGCTGCCGCAATAGGCATCTCGCTCTTCACCGCGATGACGCTGGCTCCGGTGCTGACCTACGTGCTCGTACACGGCGCCGATCCGCCGACGAACCGGTTCATGGTCTGGTTCAACCTGCGGCTGCATGCGCTGACCGAGTGGTACCGGCAGCTGGTTCCCAAACTAATCGCCCGGCAGCGATTGATGATCGCGATCTTCCTGGCGGCGATCGCCGGCCTGGGGATCATGTTCAAAATAACGCCGACCGGGTTCTTGCCCAACGAAGATCAGAGCCTGCTTTACGTGATCGTCTCGCTGCCGATTCAGTCGTCGATCGATCAGACCACGGCGATGGTGAAGCGGCTCGAAGGGATGATGCTGAAGATGCCGCAGGTCGAGGCGGTCACCTCCGGTATCGGTTTCGGCTTCGCCAATAACAGCTCGAATCAAGCCACCATGTTCCTGCAGCTAAAGCCGCTCTCCGAGCGCAAAGGCGTGCAGAACTCGTCGTTGGCGATGCAGTACGGCCTGTACACGCAGTTTTCCAAGATTCCAAACCTTACCGCGTATCCGGCTAATCCCCCGGCCATCCCGGGTCTCGGATCGACCGGCGGTTTCGCGATCGAGATCGAAGACATCAACAACCTGGGGTTGCCGGCGCTCAACAAGGTCGGCAACGCCGTGCTCGCACAGGCGAAACAGGATAACGCGCTGTCGCAGGTACGTTTCCCCACGATCTTCACCGGAACGTATCTAACCACCGAGTTCAATCGTTCCAAGGCACTGGCATTCGGAATATCGCCGTCGGCCTTCTTCGATACTATCAACGCGACGACGGGCTCGACGTTCGTGAACTTCTTCGACTACGGCACGCGCTCGTATCAAGTCATCGTTCAAGCCAATGCCAAGCAGCGCACCACGCCCAGCGACTACTCGCGCATCTACGTCGCGAACTCGGCCGGATCGATGATGCCCGTAAGCCAGTTCTTGCAGACGAAGCAGACCACCAACAACGTCGCGATCATGCGTTTCAACGAGTACAACGCCATCGAGGTCGATGGCAACCCGGGACTGGGGGCGAGTTCGGGGCAGGCGCTGACCGCCATTCAGAAGCACGTTGAGGCAAATCTTCCCAAGGGCATGGGTTACGATTGGAGCGGTATCGCCCGCCAGCAAGTGCAGAGCGGACCGCAGACCGTCGCCGTCTTCGCAATGGGATTGCTCTTCGTCTTCCTCGTGCTCGTCGCTCAATACGAGAGCTTGTCTACGCCGTTCGTCATCATGCTCGCCGTGCCGGTCGCGTTGCTCGGCGCCATCAGCGCGATCTATATTCGGAGGCTCGCCGAACTCGCCAGCCAGATCGTACACTCGGTGCTGGCCGGCCACCCGGTACCGATTCCGATCACGTCGTCGGACGTTTACGCGCAGATCGGCTACGTCATGCTGATCGGATTGGCGGCGAAGAATGCAATCCTTATCGTGGAGTTCGCCAATCAACTGCGCGAGCAGGGCCTCGAGCCGGTCGCTGCCGTAGCGCAAGCGGCGGCGACGCGTCTCCGTCCGATCCTAATGACGTCGATCGCGTTCATCCTCGGCATCCTGCCGCTGGCTTTCGCACACGGCGACGGCGCACAGTCGCGCATCTCGCTGGGGACGGCGGTGCTGGGCGGCATGGTCGTTTCAACGATCATGAACTTGGCGATCGTTCCGGTCCTCTACATCGTCGTCATCGAAATCACCGAGCGCAAAAAGCGCAAGCGCGGTTCGACGACCGCTCCCGAAGATCTGCCGCCCCCATCGTTGCCGGGCGGGCCGACGCCCGTTCCCTCTTAGCCTGTGCAGCCCTAGGTAACGGTTGCGACCTCGGCCTCGGCTTGGGGAGTCGCCGGCGCGAAGAGCCAGTCGTAGACCTTTCCGCCGATGGCGCCGCCGACGATCGGTGCAACCCAGAAGAGCCAGAGTTGCGCGACCGCCCAACCGCCCACGTAGACCGCAACGCCCGTCGATCGAGCCGGATTGACCGACGTATTGGTCACGGGAATGCTGATCAAGTGAATCAGCGTTAGCGACAGGCCGATGGGAATCGGCGCGAAGCCCGCGATCGCGCGCTTATCCGTCGAGGCGGCGATGATGAATATGAACACGAGCGTCATCACCACTTCGGTGATCGCGCACGCGGCCAGCGAAAACTGTCCCGGCGAATGTGCGCCGTAGCCGTTGGAAGCGAATCCGCCCGCCGTCGAGAAGCCGGCCTGTCCGCTAGCGATCGCGTAGAGCACGCCGCCGGCGATGATGCCTCCGATGACCTGCGCTACGATGTACGGAATCACGTCGCGCGCGGGGAACCTGCGTGCCGCCCAGAGTCCGACCGTCACAGCGGGATTGATGTGGCAACCGGAGATTCCGCCGATTGCGAAGGCCATCGTCAGCAGCGTCAATCCGAATGCGATGGCGACGCCGAGAAATCCGATGCCGAGCTTGGGGAATGCGGCCGCGAGCACGGCGCTTCCGCAACCGCCGAGCACGAGCCAAAACGTTCCGAAGAGTTCGGCGAAGAGCCGTTTATAGAGAGGCATGCTCCAACCTCCGTTGACGGCGCCGACGACGGCGCCGGATGCGTGTTGGGTAGGCGTTCGCCTGCTGGCCTTATAGGGCCTTGACGGCGGAGGTGAGGGCGTCTACCGAGGCCTTGGCGTCGCCGAAGAGCATCGAGCAGTTGGGCATTTCGTAGAGCGGGTTTTCGATGCCGGCGAAACCGGAGCGCATCGAACGCTTGAGCACGACGACGTTGCCGGCGCGGTCGACGTCGAGGATCGGCATGCCGTAGATCGGCGAGCTCTTCACGTTGCGCGCCGCCGGGTTGGTGACGTCGTTGGCGCCGATGACGAGCGCGACGTCCGCGGTCGGAAATTCGGGATTGGCATCGTCCATGTCGAGAAGCTGATTGTACGGCACGTTCGCCTCGGCGAGCAGCACGTTCATGTGCCCCGGCATGCGCCCGGCAACGGGGTGAATCGCGTAGAGTACTTTGACGCCGCGTTTTTCCAGTTGATCGGCAAGCGCTCTAACGCTGTGCTGCGCCTGCGCCACCGCCATGCCGTATCCGGGAACGAAGACGACCTTCGCAGCGTAGGCCAGCATCACCGCAACGTCGTCGGCGCTGGCGCTGCGAATCTGCTGCGGGCCGCCGCTCGCCGAGGCGACTTCGGTGCCGCCGGCCGAACCGAACGCGCCGAAAAGCACGTTGGTCAGCGGCCGGTTCATCGCTCGGCTCATTGCCACGGTGAGGATGGTGCCGCTCGCGCCGACTAAGGCGCCGCAGATGATCAGCAGCTTCGAGTCGATCTCGAACCCGGTGATGGCTACGGCGACGCCGGTGAACGAGTTGAGCAGCGAGATGACGACCGGCATATCCGCACCGCCGATCGGCAGAACGAAGAGCACGCCGAGCAGCAGCGCGCCGAGCAGCAGCGCCGCGTAGCCCCATGCGGGCAGCGTTCCGAGCGAGACGACGAACCATGCCGCAAGGCCGACTATTCCGAGGAGCACCAGCGCGTTGACGAACTGCTGGCCCGGATAGGTGATCGGACGCCCGGTCATCACTTCCTGAAGCTTCAGAAAAGCCACGATCGACCCGGAGAAACTGACCGCGCCGATGATCGCGGAGAGAACCAGCGATACGGCGATGACGTCGTTCATCGCGCTTGCGTGGACGACGTAGTGCTCGACGGTCGAGATGAGCGCCGCCGCGCCGCCGCCCGCGCCGTTGTAGAGTGCGACCATCTGCGGCATCGCGGTCATCTTAACTTTGAGGGCTGCGTAAATGCCGACGGCGCCGCCGATGGCGACGCCGATCGCGACCGCTTCCCAGCCGACCCCGCCGGTGCGCACGACGATTCCAATTAAAGCGATGGCCATGCCGGCCATCGCGAAACGGTTGCCGCGTCGCGCGGTGGCGGGCGAGTTCAGCTCGTGCAGGCCGTAGATGAAGAACGCAATCGCGACGAGATCGGCAAGGTCGATCCAAACCTTCATTTCGCGTCGTCCTTGCGGCGGAACATCTGCAACATGCGTTCGGTGACCGCAAAGCCGCCGAAGACGTTGATCGCTCCCAGCGTGACCGCGGCCACGGCGAGCACGACCATGCCGGTGCCGTGCTCGACCCCGAAGAGCCCGGCGACGATGACGATTGCGCCGGCCAGCACGATGCCGTGAATCGCGTTGGTCGCCGACATCAACGGCGTGTGCAGCGTCGTCGGCACCTTCGATATCACCTCGAAGCCGACGAAGACCGCGAGTACTAAAACGGTGAGCGGTGCGATGAGACCGGCCAGTTCCGTCACGAGGCGTTTCCTCCCAAGAGCACCTTGCCGTCACGAACGACGACGGCGCCCTTGGCGACGTCGTCCTCCGGATCGACGGTAAAGACGCCGTCTTTAACCCAGGGCGAGAGCAGCGCGTAAACGTTGCGCGAATAGAGCCGGCTCGCATCGGCCGGCATCGTGCTCGGAAGGTTCGTCGTGCCGACGATCGTGACGCCGCCCGGAGTGGTAACGATTTGGTCGGCGACGGTGAGCGCGCAGTTTCCGCCGGCCTCGGCGGCAATGTCTACGATAACGCTTCCGGGCTTCATCGCCGCGACCGCCGCTTCGCTGACGAGCATCGGCGCTTTGCGTCCGGGAACCAGCGCGGTCGTTATGACGACGTCGTTGGCGCCGATCTGCTCGACCATCCAGGCTCTCTGGCGCTCTTGCTGCTCGGGGGTGAGCTCTTTGGCGTAACCGCCGGCGCCTTCGGCGTCTGCGCCGAGGTCGAACTCCAGGAAGTGCGCGCCCAGCGACTGCACTTGCTCCTTCACCGCCGCACGCACGTCGTACGCGCTGACGACCGCACCCAAGCGGCGGGCCGTTGCGATTGCCTGCAGCCCGGCAACGCCCGCGCCGAGCACCAAAACTTTGGCCGGTGGAATCGTGCCCGCGGCCGTAGTGAGCATCGGAAAGAACTTCGAGAGCGAGCTCGCGCCCAGCAGGACGGCTTTATATCCGGCGATGTTGCTCTGCGACGAGAGCGCGTCCATCGATTGCGCGCGCGTAATGCGCGGGATCATCTCCATCGCCAGCGCGGTGACCTTGGCGCCGGCCAAGCGCGCGAGATACGCCGGGTCGCCGAGCGCATTGAAGAAGCCGACCACCGTCGTGCCCGGCCGTACGGCAGCCAGCACCTCGTCGCTCGGGCGCCCGACCGTTACGACGGCATCCGCCCCGGCGGCGAGTGACGCCGCATCGTCGGCGAAGGTCGCACCGGTCGCAGCGTAGAGCTCGTCCGGGAACGCCGCCGCCTCGCCGGCACCGCGCTGGAGGCAAACGTTGACGCCCGATTTGGCAAATCTCGCAACGGTTTCGGGCACGAGCGCTACCCTGCGCTCCCTTACCGCTGCTTCGCGGGGAACGGCGACGATCATAGCCCGGGGCTTACGGCCTCGAACCTACCGCGCCCTCCGTCTTGCAGCCTGCGTAACTTTCAGCCTACGTAATCGAAACGATATTGTGCAGGATGCCGATGCGTTCGATCTCCACTTCGAGCACGTCGCCGTCGGTGAGAAACTCGGGGGGATTGCGGGCAAAGCCGACGCCTTCCGGCGTTCCCGTGGCGATCACGTCTCCCGGCAAGAGCGTCATCCCTTGCGAGAGCTCGGCGATGATGCGCGCTACCGGAAAGATCATCTTCGACGTGTTGGCGCGCTGCTTTTCCACGCCGTTATGGCGCAAGCGCAGTTCGAGGTTCCCGGAATCTCCAAGCTCCTCGGGCGTCACGATCCACGGACCGATGGGGCACGATTGATCGAGGCTCTTTCCTTTGAACCACTGACCGTGTTCGCGCTGCAGATCGCGCGCGGTGACGTCGTTGAGTGCGGTATATCCGAAGATAACGTGCGGCGCGTCGCTCTCGTCGAGGTCTTTGCAGCGCGCGCCGATGACGACGGCCAGCTCGGCCTCGTAGTCGTACTCACGCGATACGCGCGCACTCAAACGCAGGGTTGCGCCGGGAGCGGCGATGGCCGTAGGGGCTTTCGTAAAGAAGGTCGGACGGCTCGGGAGCTTGAGCTCGCGACCTGCGGCGCGCGCGCCTTCCTTGGCGTGCTCGAGGTAGTTGCGCCCGACGCAGAAGACGTTGCGCGACGGGCGAACCGGTGCGTCGAGCTCGACGCTACCCAGCGGAATTAGCTCGTCGGGCGCGTGCCAGGCGATACGTTCGTGCGGCGCAAGCGCGATGTATTCGCGCAGGGTGGCGGTCGCGATCGTCCGGACCGAGTCGCCTTCGATCACTCCGGGGCGCGCGCGCTCGCCGGCGATCCGGTACGTTACGAAACGCACCGAAACTCCTTACGGCGGAAGCGTCGCGTTATGCACGGGGCTCGGCGTGGGCGCGCCGCGAATCTCGTTGAGCGAAGGCAACTGCGTGTTATGCTGCTTCGCCTGTTTTTCCGCTTCCGCGGCCTGCTTTTTCGCCATGTCCATCATCACGTTGGCCGCACCCGGGTCGTCACCCCAGTTCCCGCCCAGCGAAACGAGTGCGATGCGGCGCGTCACCTTCTTCGTCTTAGGGTCGTAGTCGTAGATGACGCGGTAAAGGCCGACTTCCGCAGTGCCGTCCGGCTTGCGGATCCACATCTGCAGCGCGTTGCCGTACGTCTCGAGGTTGAAGCCTTGCATTTTGCTGGGCTTGGTCGACTTCACGCGCACGACCTGACCCTTCTTGTTGACTTCGACGACAACTTCGGTGTGAAGCGGGACGGTCGGCAGATGCGCGCTCGGCAGCCCGTGCGAGCCTGCCGGCGCGACGCCCGGCGGGGCGCCGTGCGAGCCGCCCGGCGCGGGAGTCGCGGCGAACGAGCGCGCTGCAGCGCAGGCGAGGATGGCTGCGGCCAGCGCCGCGACCGTTAAAATTTTACGCATCAGTTTCGCGACAGGACCGCGAACGGATGCCCGCAGGAACCGCACGCGACCACGACTTGGAAGTGCGATTTCTCTCGTACCGCGCGCGCATCGCTCGCGCCCTCTTCAAAGCCGCAGAAACGGCATCTCGTCGAGGTTGGCCGTTCTCCGGCGGCGTGTTCGTCCACGCTGCTGCGCTTTACGCGGGCCTCGCACTTCGACCTGCCGAAATCACGGCCGACGCATGGCAATAGCTCGTTTCCTTGCGGCCGTTCTCGTTACGGTTTCGGTCACTATCGCGCCGGTTCGCGCCGAGCGCCCGATCGTCGATCTTCACCGGCTGGATGCATATTTTGCGCTCTTCGCCGGGGACTCGAGCGTGCCGTGGAAACGAACGACGGTACGATTGGATACCTACTCAAGCGCACCCGTCGCCTTCTCCGTGTATCGGGTCGATCCGGCCGACGTGCTCACGGCGGGCTCGAACGCGCGTCCGCGGGCGATCTCAACGGCGCACCGCCGTCCGGTGGCGACCTTCAACTTCACGCCGCCCGGCGGCTATCAATTTCAATCCAACGTCGTGGACGTGCCGCTCGGCACGCGCGAAGGCTTCTTCGTGGTCGAAGCGCGACGCGGCGACGTCGGCGAACAAGTTTGGATAAACCGGTCGCGCGTTGGGTTGCTCGCCAAGGCCACGCCTGGAAGTCTCCTGTTCTGGGGCGTCGATCTCGGAACCGGAATGCCTCTCGCGCGCATGCGCGTGCAGTTGGTGGTCGGCGGTACGTTTGCGAGCGCGATGACCGACGGCGACGGACTGCTGCGCTGGAACCGCACGCCGCGACCGGTCTTTGCGCTCGCGCAGTGGGGGAACAGCTACGCCTTCCTGAGCCCATTGCCGCAGGCGCCGTTTCCCTCGGCAATCGTCGGTGTGCGCACCGAATCGGCCGTCGTTCACGCCGGCGGTACCGTGCGCGTGATCGGATTTGCGCGAACGCGAGTGCGCGGCGTGTTGCGCGCCAGCACCGGAACGGCACAAGTTTCCATTCGTTCGGGTGCCCGTGCGATTGCCGAGATCTCGGCGCCCCTCGACGGTGCCGGCGCGTTCAAGGCGTCGTTCGTTCTGCCGGCCAACGCACCGGCCGGCGATTATGCGGTGCTCGCCCAAGCGGCAGGCGGGGTCGGCGGAGCGACCGTTCACGTCGATGCCAACAGCGGCGATCTGTCGTTGCAAGCGACTGCCGATTGCGGCGGCTCGTGTGAGCCCAACGCCGACGTTCCGCTTCACGTGCACGCGTCGCGTGGCGGCGTGGTCGTAACGGTAACGGTCGTCCGATCGCCTCACGTGTACGTCGGCGATCCGCCCGAAAGCACGCCCTGGGCGACGACGCGGTGGCTGCAGACCTCGGTTCAAACCGACGCCGGCGGGAACGCCGTCGTGGCCATCCCTCACCCCAACGACGATCTTCCGTCGACGTACGGAGTTCACGTTGAAGCGAGCGGCGCGACGGCCGACACGCGAATCGTGGTTCCGACGGCACGCGCGGCCGTCATGTTGACGCTCGATCGTACCGAGCAGAGTCTGGGCGCACCGTTGGGCTTCTCGGTCGATGCGGCTCGCCTCGACGGCAGTCCGCTCGCCGGTGCGACGGTAGCGGTGCGGCTCGTGCACGGTCCTTCGGTGCAGGAGCAGCAGTTAACGCTGGATCGCGACGGCCACGCGCGCGGCAGTTTCAGTTCGCCGCCCTTGGGAACCGATATGGTCTTTGCCTCGGTCGATCACGGCGGCCGCGCCGTCGACGCGGCGCAAGTGCAGATCGATCCGCAAGCGTCTTCGGCGGGCGTCGACGGCGCGAGTCCCAACGTGCGCATTGCTCTGGACCGCAGCGCCTACCGCGCCGGGGAGAACGTCGTCGTGCAAGCGGCGGTTTCGGGATCGCAAGGCGTGGCGCTGATCACTTCCGAGAGCGCACTCGGAATCGACGCGCGCATCGCCCGAAGCTCGGGTGGAACCGCTACGGCGCGGCTCCGCGCGACCGACGCGGCCGGAGAGTTGCGCATCGGCGCGGCGTTCGTACGCGACGGCACGATCGCGTGGAGCAGCGTTCCGCTGTCGCTCCTCGCCCCGGGACGGCCGCATTTGTCGACCGTGCGGCTCTCCGGCGAGGCGTTTTCGCCCGGCGAGTCGGTGCACGCCGGGCTCGACGACGCGCCCAACGGTCCCGGCACGTTCGTCGTGAGAATCAGTAGAGGCGCGCCTTCGGGGAGCGCGCGCTTCGGCTCGGCACCGGCGCTCTTGGCAATCGGCGTCACGACGACGCAGAACAGCTCGCCCGAGAGCGTAACCTGGCATCCGTGGGTCGATTCGACCGGCAATCACGCCCAGATTCTCGGCTTCGTGCGCCGCTCGCAGCCGCCGCCGGACGTTTCGCTCGCGCAAGCCGATACCGAAGCCGTTTTGTGGAGCGTCGTGCACGGAACCGCGAGCGGCGTCGGTATCGCCATGCCGCAGACCAGCGGACGCTATACGATATCCATTCTCGAGATCGCCGACGACGGCAGCGTGAGCGCCGGATCGTCGGCAATTTCGGTGCGTTGAGGCGAGGCGTGCGATGGCGCTGATGCTGCTCGACACCTACGGCTTAGTCTACCGGGCCTTTTTCGCGCTGCCGGCGCTCAACACGCGCAGCGGAATGCCGATCAACGCCGCCTACGGTTTCACGATGATGCTCAACAAGCTCATTGCCGATGAAAAACCGACGCACGTACTGGCGGCATTCGACAAAGGAATGCCGGCCGAGCGCGTGGCGCTCTATTCCGAATACAAGGCGCAGCGCCGCGTGATGCCCGACGAGTTGCGCGGCCAGTTCGCGCTGGTCCGCCGGATTCTCGACACGTACCGCATTCCGATCGTGGAAATCGAAGGACAAGAGGCCGACGACGTAATCGCCACGCTGGCGCGACAGGCCGAAGAGAGCGGCGAGCAGACGCTGGTCGTCACCGGCGATCTCGATTTGTTGCAGATCGTCGACGAGCGCACGACCGTGTTGACGACGCGACGCGGCATCAGCGAGCTCGGCCGTTACGATCCGATGGCGGTTCGCGAGCGCTTCGGCCTCGATCCCGAGCGGCTGCCCGATTATCGCGGCCTCAAAGGCGATCCGTCGGATAACCTTCCCGGCATTCCCGGCGTTGGAGAGAAGACCGCGACGCGACTGCTGCAAGCAGCGGGGTCGCTCGACGCACTCGTGGCCGATCCGTCCCTGGCGGGAAATCCGAAGCTCGAGAATTTGATTCGCCAGTACGGCGAACAAGCGCAGCTTTGCCGCGCCGTCTCGCTGGTGCGCCGCGACTTGCCCCTGGCGATCGACTGGGAGAGCAGCCGCTACGCGATGCCGCCCGCGCACGATCTCTATCGCCTCTACAGCGAGCTCGAGTTCAAGACGCTGCTGGCGAAGCTCGAGCCGCCGCCGGATCTGCCGCTCTTCGAAGACTCCAAACGGCTCAGCGGCAAGTACCGCAGTTACGTTGCCTCGGTCGATCCGCCCGAGTTCGCGCGGCTCGCCGGCGAGATCGAGGCGATTGCCGCGCACGAGCGAGTTGCCTTCGCGCTGCAGGGCGATGCGATCGGCGTAACGGGACGAAACGGCGAAGGTCTTGCCTTCGCACGCGGGGCTTTAGCGCACGACGCGGTTCGCGACGCGCTCGAGAGACTCTTCGCCGGACCGGCGCGCGTCGGGGCTTACGACGCGAAAAAGGCATTGCGCGCGATGCGCGAGGGCGGAGTAACGAACGCACGTTTCGCCGACGACGCCATGATCGGCGCGCATCTCCTCGACCCGTCGCGCGGTTTCGCCGACATCGAAGATGCCGCATCGCGCTTTCTCAACGTCACCGTGACCGGCGACGCCGCCGCCGCTGCCGACGCCGCCTTCCAGCTCGTGATTCAAACGCGCGAGGAGCTCGAAGCGCGCGATCAGTTGCAGCTCTACGACGACGTCGAGGTTCCGCTAGCGCCGGTGTTGGCCAAGATGGAAACCGCCGGCGTCACGATCGATCTCGGCGAGCTCGATCTCGTTGGCAGCGAGGTCGGGGCGGCGGCGTCGCGGCTGCAGAAGCAAATCTACGATTTTGCCGGTGAAGAGTTCAATATCGGATCTCCCCAGCAGCTCGGCAACGTGCTCTTCGGCAAGCTGCAGATACCCGGCGGAAAAAAGACCAAGACGGGCTGGGCGACCGGCGTCGAGGTCTTGCAAGGTCTGGCACGCGACTATCCGATTTGCGCGCTGGTGCTGGATTGGCGGGAAGTTACCAAACTCAAGAATACGTACGTGGACGTCATTCCACGCCTCGTCGACGCGCGCGACGGACGCTTGCGCACCGAGTTCAACCAAACGGCGACCGCTACCGGGCGGCTCTCCTCGACCAACCCGAACTTACAGAATATTCCGGTTCGCGGCGAGCTCGGCCGGCGAATACGCCGCGCGTTCGTGGCGCGCAGCGACGACTACGCCCTTTTAGCCGCCGATTACAGCCAGATCGAACTGCGATTGATGGCGCACCTCTCCGGCGACCGAGCAATGCGCGATGCCTTCGCGCGCGGCGACGACATTCACGACTTCACGGCGCGGCAGATCTTCGCCGTCGGACCGGAAGATGCGGTCGACGCCAACCAGCGCCGCATGGCCAAAAGCGTCAACTTCGGCCTTTTCTACGGAATGTCGGATTTCGGACTCGCGCAGCGCCTGGAGATTGGAAGGGCCGAGGCTAAAGCAATTACCACCGCATATTTCGCGCGCTTTCCCTCGGTACGCGAGTACATCGAGCGGACGCTCGAAGAGGGCCGGCGCAACGGCTACGTAGCGACGATTCTCGGTAGGCGCCGCTATATGCCCGGATTAATCTCCGGTAACTACATGCTGCGCGCCGCCGCCGAGCGCGAAGCGACCAACGCGCCGCTCCAAGGCAGCGCCGCCGATTTGATGAAGCTGGCGATGGTGCGGATCGATCGAGCGCTCGAGGAGAGCGGCTCGAATGCGGCGATGCTGCTGCAGATTCACGACGAGCTGATCTTCGAGGTGCCGAAGAGAGACTTGCTGGAGACCGCGAGCTTGGTGCGCCGTCACATGGAAAACGCCGTAACGCTTTCCGTGCCGCTCGAGGTCACGTTGAAATCGGGCGGCAGTTGGTACGACGTCGAGCCGATGAAAGGCCTCGAGCGTGTTTAGCCTTGCATTCGCGATCGCCGCAGCGTTACCGGCGGTCACCGTGCGCGCGCCGCGCGCCGACCTGACGCTCGAAGTCGCGCGAACCGGACCGCAGCGCGAGCGCGGGCTGATGGATCGCAAATCCGTTGCCCCGCATACCGGCATGATTTTCGTTTTCGACGGCGACGGGCCGGTCGAGTTTTGGATGAAAGATACGCGCGAGCCGCTCGATATGATCTTCGTCGGTTCCGACGGGAAGGTTCGCCGCATCTATGCCAACGTGCCCGTCGTCGCCGCAGGCATCGGTGACGAGGCGATTCCGCGCGAAGACGGCACGGCGAAATACGTGATCGAGTTGGCTGCAGGCGAGGCGGCAAAAGACGGCATCGTTACGGGCACGAAGCTGGATTTGAGCGGCGTACTCTCGCCGCAATAACGCGATGCCCGAACTGCCGGAAGTCGAAACGATCGTGCGCGATCTGGCGCGCTCCATTCTCGGTAAGACCATCGAAACCGCCGACGTACGGCTGTCGAAAATGGCGGTCGCGCCGGCCGGTCTGGAGTTTCGGCGCGAGGTAGCGGGCGAACGAATCGGCGCCATCGGGCGGCGCGGAAAATACGCGGTTATCGAGCTCGCTTCGGGGCGGCGGCTGGTGACGAGTCTGCGAATGACCGGGCGTCTGGTGCTCGCTTGCCCCGATCGGGCCGAGGATCCCGGGACGCACGTCGTCCTGCGTTTTTCCGACGGTGACGAGCTGCGCTTCGCCGACGTGCGGACGTTCGGCCGCATGCGGCTGGTCGAGGCCGGGGACCAGTGGGACCGCGAACTGGGTGTCGAGCCGCTCTCTTCAGGCTTTACACAAGAAGGCTTTATCGGTATGCTGGCGGGGCGGACGACGCCGGTCAAGGTATTGCTCCTCGACCAGCGTCGCATCGCAGGCATCGGCAATATCTACGCCTGCGAGGCACTCTGGGAGGCCCGGATCCGTCCGAGCCGTCCCGCTCGGGCGCTGACGAAATCGGCCATAAGCCGCTTGCGTCACGCCATCGCCGACGTCTTACGGCGCGCCATCGCGAGGCGCGGATCGAGCGTCGACGATTACGTCGACGGCGGTGGACTGCAGGGAAGTTTTCAAAACGACTTAGCGGTCTACGGAAGACTCGGGGGACGTTGCCCGCGCTGCGACAGCCCGATCGTGCGAACCGTGCTGGCAGGCCGCGGAACGTGGTGGTGCCGGCGGTGCCAACGTTAAGACAGATAAATAAAAATTACGAAAGTGGGACATACACATCACTACAACTGAAGTCGCTCCGTCAAATTACGAGGAAGATCAGTTAGCGTTCGAGCAGCGCCTTTACGAAGAATCGCTCAAGGTTCTCGACGAAGGTCAAGTACTCACCGGCACCATCGTTCAGAAAGATAAGGACGAAGTGCTCGTCGACGTCGGCGGTAAGTCCGAAGGCGTCCTTCCCTTCCGCGAGCTATCGCTCGCCGTCGATCCCAAACTGCTGCGGGTCGGCGACACGCTCGAAGTCATGGTTCACCGCATCGACGAGATGGATGGAACGCTCTTTCTCTCCGAGCGGCGCGCGCGTGCGCTCAAGACGTGGGAGAAGGTGATCGAAGCGCACGACCGCGACGAAGTCATCGAAGCCACCGTAACGCAAGTGGTCAAAGGCGGCGTGCTGGTCGATCTGGGAATGCGCGGCTTCGTGCCCGCTTCGCAGATCCGGCGCCAGCCGGTCGGCAATCTCGACGAGCTCGTCGGTCAGCACTTACGCCTCAAAGTCATCGATCTCGATCACAAGCGCCATCGCGTCGTGTTGTCGCAGCGTTTGGTTCTCGAGGAAGAGCTTCAGGCGAAGAAGCAAGAGCTGCTCGATACCCTCGAAGTCGGACAGATACGCGAAGGCGTCGTGGTGCGGCTTGCAGATTTCGGCGCTTTCGTGGATCTCGGCGGCATCGATGGTTTGATCCACAACAGCGAGCTCTCGTACGCGCGCATCAAGCATCCGTCGGAAGTCGTAAAGATCGGCGACGTGGTGCAGGTCGAAATCATGAAGTTCGACCCGGACGCCAAGAAGGTCAGCCTCTCGCTGAAGCACGCGCTTCCGGATCCGTGGGATCAATACGCCGACCGTTTGTACGAAACCAACAAGCTCGCGGCGCAGATCGTTAAGGTCACGCCGAACTATCTGCTCGTGGAAGTCATCCCCGGAATTCTGGCGATGGTTCCGAAGGGCGAGTTCGACGCGGCCGCCCAGTTTAGCGCCGGACAAGAAGTCGAAGTTACGCTGCTCACCATCAATCACGCTACCCGCCGCATCACCGCCTCGATCCAGCACGTCGCGGACGTTCCGCCCGAAGAGATCGAGCTGTACGCCGTCGACGAGGAGATCGGTGCGATCGCGCCTCCCGTGGATTTGGCGGAGGAGAAGGCGGCCGAGTAGCGAGCCGGCGCGGTGCGCGTTGGCTTAACCGGCGGTATCGGAGCGGGCAAGAGCGCGGTCGCCGCGATCTTCGCCCGCCTCGGCGCCTTTATCATCGATACCGATTCTTTAGCCCGTGAGGTCGTTGCCCCCGGCAGTGCGGCTTTGAGTGAGATCGCCGTTCTTTGGCCCTCGGCCGTCAAAGACGGAGCGCTGGACCGCAACGCTCTGGCCGCGATCGTCTTTGGCCGGCCCGCCGAGCGCGAGCGCCTCAACGGCCTGCTCCATCCTCGCATCCGAAAGCTGGCCGCCCAGCGCGAGTCGGGCGCCAAGCCCGGTCAGCCGATCGTCCACGTGGTGCCGCTGCTCTTCGAAACCGGGTACGACAGTTTGGTCGACAAGTCGGTGCTGGTCGCAGCTCCTTTGGAAGAGCGTATCGCACGTATCGTGGAGCGCGACGGCCTGAGTGGGAGCGAGGCCCGCGCGCGGGCGGCCGCGCAGATCGCTCCCGAGGCTGCGCGAACGCGCGCCGATTACGTGATCGAAAACGATGGGACGCTCGAGCAGCTCGAGGCTCGGGCCCGCGCCGTCTACGAGGCGCTCGCGTAACCCTGCCACGCTCATTCTCAGCAAATCCTGAGTTTACCGAGCGCTTGTATGGGAATAGACCACTATCGGCACTCAAGACGTGCAAGGAGAGTATTACTTAACATGGCACAGGAGTCAGGACAAGCCGGCGGCATGAGCGTTCGCGAAGCGGGGCGCCGCGGCGGCGAGCGCGTCAAAGCGAAGTACGGCTCGGAGTTTTACGAAGAGATCGGTCGCAAAGGCGGGGAAGCGACGAAGAGTAAGTACGGCCCTTCGTTCTACGAAGTCATCGGCCAAAAAGGCGGGCAGCGTCCGAAGCGCAAGGCGACGGCATCGTAAGTCGGCAAGTCGGGCATAACACGGCCGATGGCTGACAAACCAGAGCAAACCAAGCGCGAGATGTCCGTGCGCGAGGCGGGTAAAAAAGGTGGCGACACCGTGCGCGATCGCTATGGCTCGACCTTTTACGAAGACATCGGGCGCAAAGGCGGAAAGGCGACCCGCGATCGCCATGGCGTCGAATTCTACGAGTCCATCGGCCAAAAAGGCGGCAAAGTCGTCAAGGAAAAGTACGGTTCGGACTTTTACGAAGAGATCGGCCACAAGGGCGGCCAGAAAGTAAAGAAACTGATCGCCGAGGCGAAGAAAAAGCTCAGCGAAAAGACCTGAGACGCTGCCGCGTCAGCGGTGCACGTCGACCCTTCCGCTAACCTTTCCCAAGTGGATCGTTTCGTCGTCGAAGTTGACGGAAATGCCATCGATGCGCAGCGTCTGCCCGCCCGTATGGATGTAGCTGGGGTGATCCATACGGAGCATCTTCGCATCGTTGGTCCAAGTCACGAGGTCGGTATCGAAGGATCGATGTTGCGGGTCATCGATCCTTTCGATGTGCACCTTTCCGATGGCGGTAAAGTCGAGCGTTTGAACGTTCAGCTTGACGTGCTGCGCCGACACGCGCAGGTACGGTTTGCCCTTGCGAAAGACGATGCCGTTTCGCACTCCATCGACCGTGCCGCTCATTCCATCCGATGCGAGCCGCGCGTGGTCGTAGTCGAAGCTCCACGACTTCGTCGCAATATGATTGTTCATTACGTGTCCGCCGCGTAAGTCGATCGGAATCTGACTCGGGGGCGGCGCCGGCGCACCTCCGCCGGCCAAAATGACCTCGACGATAACGTAAATTCCGGCCAGCACCGCGGCGCCGATCCCGACGCGCTTCCAGAGGCGCCTGTTACGCACGGCGGCGTATGATCCGCCGCGTCGTGCTCGCGGTCAGAAAGAAGAACGCGTAGAGGGCGACGAACGCCGCCGCGACCCGCGTGGGGCCGATCTTGGAGAAAAAGGTCGGAACCCGCGGACCGACGCGTCCGGAGACAATGGTACGGCGGTCCAGCGCACTGCGAGTTTGCCACGAGCCGTCGGGAGCGATCACTCCGCTGATGCCGGTGGCCGCGGCGCGAACGACGTATGCGCCGCTCTCGACGGCGCGCAGTTGCGCGATCTGCGCGTGCATGTACGGTCCGGACGTCTTTCCGAACCAGGCGTCGTCGGTGCTTACCACCAAAAGGTCCGCGCCTTTTTGCACCTGCGCGTAGGCCAAATCGGCGAACGCCGATTCCCAGCAGATAAGGGGCGCAATCGTCAGCGGTCCCGCCTTATAGACGCCGTCGAACCGTCCGGGCGTCAGCCCGCCGTTGAGCGTGCCGACGTACGGCAACCACGAGAGAAAGGCGCGCCCGGGGAACCATTCGGCGAACGGCACGAGCTGGCGCTTGTTGTAGATCGAGAACGTGCCGTCGGGCGAGATTACGTACAGCGCGTTGTAGAGTGCGGCGGGACCGCCCGCGAGGCTTCCGGCAACGATCGTCGCGCGGACCGTGCGTGCCAAAGTCCTGAAGCGTTGGAGCAGTGACGGATATACGTCGAGCTGCGTCGTGATCACCGTCTCGGGCCAAACGATGAGCTGCGGATGCCCGGCACTCGCGGCCTTCGTCATCGACGTGTAACGTTTGACCGCTAAATTCAGCGAGCTCCACTTGAACGATTGCGCGATGTTGCCTTGGATGGCTGCGACCCGAATCGTCGGCGGCGGGAGCGTTCGTGCCGGCCACGCATACCACGCCGCACCAACCGCGAGTCCGACGGAAGCGGTGGCGACTGCAAGCGGGACGAACGTGCGGCGCCGCAGCGCGTCGGCGAGATACGCGCCGAAGACGCAGAGAACGAAGGTGACGCCATAAGTGCCGGCATACGCAGCCACCGCGCGCAGCGGCGACTCGGCCTGCGTGTAACCCAGCTGATCGAAGGGAGCTGCGAGCACGCCGATGGAGCGCAACCACTCGCAGATCGTGAAGGCCGCCGCGGCGCCGAGCGGGGCCACGTTGGGATGCATGCGAGCGTATGCCGCCGCGGCGAGTGCGCCGGCCAGTGCAAAGAACGGCGCTTCGATGAGCGCGGGCCCCAACGCTAAGAAAGGTCCAAAGATGCCGATGTAATGTCCTACGGTATGGCCTACCCAGGCGAAGTCGAGCGTGAAGAAAACGATACCCGCGAACCATCCGAGGAGCGCTGCGTGCTTCCAGGAGGCCCCCTGCCACAACCAGAAAAGCGCAGCAGCCCCGAACGGCACGAGCCACGCGGCACCGACCCTTGGGAAAGCCGCCGCTAATGCGACGGCTGCGCCCGCTGCGATACCTGCGTCGCGCACGGGCATCGAGGAGAGCATGATTCGCAAATCGAGTTTCGGCTTTATAATCGTACTAGTAACGGCGTTCATCGTTGTGGCGTGCGGGCGTCAAGTTACGCCGAACCCTCCGGGCTTGGGACCGGGCGGCGCTCCTCCAGGCTTTATTGCGATACACTTTGACACCACGTCGACGTTCAACTTCCAAAACTATCAATATATGATCGTGTTCAACACGGACGGCACGGGCATAACGCCGTCGACCGATACCTTGCAAACGAACTGGGCCGGTTATTCGTTTGCACTGATCGCGTTGGGCCGCGGCGGCGCGGCATATGCGGAACCCGTGCAGTTCCTGACGAACCAAAACCCCCACATTCCGCCGGCGTGGCTCCCTCTCGGCACGACGCCCAATACGTTTACCTTCAATGCCAACAGCAACGGCGGGGGCAACGAGTTCTCGCTGATCGTCGCAAAAAGAGTTTTTCAGGGTGCTTCGCCCGGTCCGTCTCCCACGCCGATGCCGAACGTTTGGACCTTCAACGCCTTCACCACCCAGGCCAGCAGCGGCGGCCAGTTCGTCTTCTTTGACTCGCTCGGGCCCGGGGGTCCGGTCGATCCGCAGTTCGTGTCGCCGAAGATCTGTATGACGGAACCGTTCGACAACACGTACTACGCGTACTATATGACCAACGATCCGGCTGCGGAGATCGTCAGCGTCGAAATCTCCAACAATCCCATTGCGCCGAAGCCCTGCGGGAAGTGATGCACGAAGCGCCGGTCGAGTGCAGCTACGAACCGTGCAACTGCTCGGTCGTCGGACCGGTGGAAGGCGGAGAAGCCTATTGCAGCCGCTTCTGCAGCGATGCTTCGGACCAGTTCCTCGAATCGGACTTTTGCTCGTGCGGCCATCCGCCGTGCGACGAACCGTAGCTTACACTGCGCGACGTTGAGTAAAAAAGCACGGTCAGAAATTAAATGTCGAGGGAACGACGGGTTGTGGGGCGGCGAGGTTAAATACCGCCGTTTGGGTCGGGAAGGCGAGGAGATTGAGGCCGACGTTGACGGCCTGCTGCGACTCGTTGTAGAGCACCATCAGTTGGTAGCAGTTTCCGATCGTTCGCGTGTAATAGATGATTTTGTCGGCGAAAAATTCGCCGGTACCCGCGCCCGAGGTGGTAGAGCCCTTCCAGTTGATGTTGGTAACGAACTGCAGCGATGCATCGCGGCCAAACGGCGTAGAGAGCTGCAAACTGGTCGTTTCAAAACCTTGGCCCGGTCCGGGAATGAACGACCCGCTGAGCAGTAAGAGCGATCGCGTCGAGGGTTTCATCGAGAACTGGTAACTGACCGGTTGTGCGATACCGTCAAAGTTCGTCGCCCAGCCGACCGAGAGCGCATAGACGTCGTCGTTAAATAAGCGAATTAGATCTTGCGCGTTCTTTGTGTTCTCCGTCGGTTGCTGGTCGAGATATTGGAACGGAACGAGTGCGGGCCCGTTATAGTTCGACTCGTTGTAAGTAATCGTGTTGACCACGTGCTTGCCGATCGGCGTCGTCAAACTCAAGTCTTGCTCGATTGCGGCCTTGAGGTCGCCGGTGCCGTATGCGTACTGATCGACCGTTACGGTGCCTTGGAAATCGCTGCCGAGAAGCTTGGCTTCGATCGGCCCGGCGACGACGTTGGCATCCCCGCGCCACGTAGCGAGACTCTGCGGCTCGCCGTCGCCGGCCGGCTCGCTATACTCTCCGACGGTCAGCTGCGACGATAGCGGAAAGATAAAGTGCGGAAAGAAGTCGTTCGGACGCACCTCGAATTCGGGAATCTTGTTTATGCCCGTCGCCGTTTGCGAGTACGTTTTGTCAAACTCCCCTTGATAGTCTGCCCCCGCCGTCGTGTACTGCATGATGTAGTCGAACTCCGACTGATTGTTGAAATCGTTGATCCCTCCGAAGGTCGCACTACTATTGCTGATGTCGTAGGTAATCGTCTGATTCCAGTTCTCGTTGAACTGACGCGTATCCGTAAAGGTGAAGCTGCCGCTGCTCGATTGTCCGCCGACCGAACTATGGCTCAGGCTATAGTTCTGCGAGGTCTGCGTCGTTTGGTGAACGATCGCGGCGGTGACGCTCTCGTTGGGCGGGATGCTGACCAACGGCCCGTAGTTCGACTGATACGAGAACTGTACGTTGCCGCGCAAGTGCGGTGAGAAGTTCTCCTGCTCGGTAATCGACGCATTCGTCTGCCGCTCGCCGGCAAGCTGGCTGTTGATCGTGTAGAGATTGACGCTGACGCTGCGGCGTCCGCGCCGGCTGGCATAGAAGCCGACGTAGCCCAGCCCCAGCCCTTCCTTCGTGTAATAGTTGACGATGTAATAACCGTAGTAATACTGGTCTTTTCCGAACGGAATTTGGATCTTGATCCAGGCGCCTTCGTACGAGTTGTACCCGACCTCGGGGAACCAGTGGGTGCGGGCGCGCTCGTTGCCGACCGTTCGCAGCGGAATGATCAGTATCGGCAGAAAGAAGACCGCCGCCGCGCCCAACCAGAGCGTGGCCTTATGAATCACGATCCGATCGCCGGGATAGACCTCCAGCTCGCTGCCGGTAATGTGATAACCGCCGCGCGGGTTTTCGCACGTCGTCACGTACGGCTTGCTGCCGTGCGCGACGCCGTCGGGATCGGTGTGAAGATCGGCCGCGGAAAAGTGAACGAGGCCCCGCTGCACGCCTTCGTCGCTCGCACCTTGGCCGTTGGTCAGCTTCGCCGTCTCGCTGACGGTGTCGAAGGTAATGACGTCGGCGGTCAACACGTCCCTGTGCTCGTGGTTGACGAGGAAGGGATGGCCCGTAATGGTGATGGTGCGCTCGCCGTCGAAGTGCGCGTGCTCGCCGACGATCTCTTCGTCACCGTAAAAGACGTGCACGTTGCCGATGGCGTCGCTCGGCTGCCCTCGCGCGCGGTTGCCCGTCCACTTGTCCGAGATGACGGCGACGTATCCGGGCGCCAGCGTGGGCGCTCCGCTCGGCGCCGGACTCGGCGTCGGTGTCGCCTGTCCGGCGGGTGGAATGGGCGGTGGAGTTTCGCCTCCGCGTACGAGGAAGATCGGCCCGTACGAGGGCGTGGGATTCGGCGTGCCCCGCGGGATCGGCGGCGGCGTCACGGGCGGCGTCTGCCCGGGGAACGGCCGTGGCGTCGGATTGAGCTGATAGGTTCCGTTGCTCACGCCTTGCGGCGCCTGCGGGAGGCCGGGCGTCGTGACTGGAGCGGGCGACTCTTCCGGCGCAGGGGACTCCGGCGCGGACGTCGCCTGTGCGACCATTTCCGGACCGTCACCGGAGGAAGGGCGCTGGGTGCAGCTCTGCCGGTTGATCATGTCGAGCGCCACGCGCTGCGCATCGTTCGCCGACGCTTGCGCGACCAGCGGATAGAAGCCGCCCAAAAGTGTAGCGAGGGTCACGGTCGCGGCTAGGCCGCGGCGCGATCGCTTTCCGAGGGGCACCGCCTCAGCGCTCTTCCAACCAAAGCAGCGCCGCACCGGCCGTTCCCATGATCATATTCGGCAGCCACGCCGCCAAAAAGGGGTTCAAAGCTCCGTTACGCCCGAACGCCGAAGCGGCCGACACCATCAGGTAATAGATGAAGAACGCGATGATCGAGAGCGCGATGCCAAGCGTGCGGCCGCGCTTGCCGAAGCGCAGGGCAAGAGGTACCGCGACGACCACGCCGATGATGCAGGAGAACGGCCAGGCCAGCTTGTCGGCGAGGTTCATCTGCAGATTGCCCATCGCGGTGCCGCCGATGCCTTGCGACGACAAAGCGTTGACTTGCTTCCGCAGCGATTTGCTGCTCATCGTCCACGGGTCGTTGTTGACTTGGCTAACGAACTGCGACGACGTCTCACCCAGCGGCAGTCCTACCGTCACGCTCTTGACGTGCTGCTGGTTGGTGAGGAATCCGTCGTTGTTATAACGCGTGTCGATCACGTCGTGCAGCACGAGTGCGGTGTCTTGCACCGTGGCGCTGCGGGCCTGCAGAGTCTCGTTCCACGGCCCGTACTTGCCGGGCTTGAAGATCTGGACGTTCAGCATCGTCTTATTGTCGGGCGCGACCTCACCTACGTAGAAGGTGTTTCCGGTATCGGGGTCCTTGCGAAAGAATTGCGGTTCCACGGGAAGTGCGCTCGTGTGATAGATGATCTGATAGAAGGTCCGCGTAGACAAGTCGACCGACGGCGGCGCGATCCATTCGTTGATCGCGTACGAGAAAGCGAACATCGCAACGCCGAATATAAGCGGGGATAGGGCGATGCGCATTACCGGGATGCCGGCAGTGCGCATGGCCGTTACCTCGTTGTCGCCCATGACGCGGCCCATCGCGAGCAGTGCCGCGAAGAGCGATGCGAACGGAAACGCCATCGGCGTAGCCTGCGGTATTCTAAAGATTACGAAGCGAAGGACCAAGAAGAACGGCGCGTGCTGGTTGATGATGTAGTCGGCCGCGAGAAAAAAGATGTTGAGCGCCCAAAAGAGCAAGAACGCGCCGAGCGCAAACCCGAACGGGCCGACCATCTCGCGCAAGAGGTAGCTGTCGAGAATCGGTAAGCGTAACAGCCCTGCGCCGATGCGCGGCAGCGGCTGACGATGCGTCAGCGTGGCCAAGGTCAGTAGTTGCGGTACGCGTTCAAGACGCGCACGACGTACGCTCGTGTTTCTGCGTACGGCGGCACGCCGTGATAGCGATCGACCGCACCGGGCCCGGCGTTGTACGCGGCTACGGCAAGCGATACATCGCCGTGATAACGATGGAGCAAGCCGCGTAAGTAACCGGTCCCGCACTGCACGTTTTGGAGCGGATCAAAGGGGTTGGAGATTCCGCAGCCCGCCGACGTGCCGGGCATCAACTGCATGAGACCCTGCGCTCCCACCACGCTGACGGCCGAGGGATCCCCGGCCGACTCCGCCATCAGGACGGCGCGCACCAACCCGGGGGGAACGCCGTCGGATTGTGCGACGCCCGAGACTAGTGAGTCCAGCGTCGCGGGGTCGAGCGCATGCGGAGCGTAAGGCAGGTAGCCCCCGCCACTGCATCCGTAGAGCAGGGCGAGCAGCGAGCAGACTCCGAGCAGCCGATTCATCGCACCGGCGCCATTCTGCCCGCGTCATAATGAGGCCTGGCAGGCAGGCTGCCGGCTCGGCAGCGAGCAAGGCGTGGTTCGTCCAAGAATGACCCCGCAACTTTCCGATGGTTTTTAGGCTCCGCCATCACTAGCATGGTAGCCATGATGAAGCCGCGTTCAAACGCAGAAGTGATAAGCGACGTCTGCCGGTACGTCGAGGATCATAGCGACGAAGCCTTGACGCTCGCTGAGCTTGCCTCGAGGGCCTCTATGAGCCGCTTTCACTTCGCTCGCACGTTCAAAACCATCGTGGGCGTCACGCCCAAGCAGTACCTGGCGACGGTACGCCTGCGCAAGCTCAAGGGCGGATTGGAGCGCAGCAAATCGGTAGACACCGCCGCCTACGACGCCGGTTACGGGTCGACGAGCCGCGTCTACGAGATGGCCGCGTCGCGGCTCGGAATGACGCCCGCACGATACCGCCGCGCCGGCGAAGGCGTCTCGATATCGTACGCATGTGCGCCGACGCCGTTCGGCCTGATGATGATCGGCGCCACCGATCGCGGCATCTGTTTCATCGGCTTCGGCGACGAGGCCGAGGAACTGCTTGCCCGACTGCGCGCCGAGTACGGCAACGCGAGCGTCGAACCGATGACGCAACCCTACAGTCCTCAGTTTCGCGCCTGGGTCGATTCGCTCGTTGGTTATCTCAGCGACGACGTAGCAAAGCCGGAGCTGCCGCTCGACATTCGTGCTACTGCCTTCGAATTGCGCGTCTGGAACTATCTCGCAGGCATTCCATCGGGTGAAGTGCGCTCGTACGGCGAGGTTGCTGCGGCGCTCGGGCAGCCCGCGGCGGCCCGCGCCGTCGCGCAAGCCTGCGCGCGCAATCCGGCAGCGGTGCTTATACCGTGCCACCGCGTCATTCGCGGCAGCGGAGAGCTGGGCGGCTATCGCTGGGGCCTCGGACGAAAGCGGGCGCTCATCGAGAGAGAACGCGCACAGCGAGCACGAACGCAGCGCGGATGAGCGATTTCGATCTCGTCGTGATCGGCACCGGAAGCTCCGGGAACGCCGTCGCGCTGCGTTGTGCCAAAGCCGGACGGCGAGTCGCCATCGTCGACAAGGTTCCTTACGGTGGAACGTGCGCGCTGCGTGGTTGCGATCCGAAGAAAGTACTCGTCGGCGCGGCCGAAGTCATCGACTGGACGCAACGCATGCAGGGCAGCGGCATCGCCGGCGATTCGCGGATCGACTGGCCGGAGCTCATGCGTTTTAAACGCACCTTCACGCTGCCCGTTCCGCAGGAACGGGAAGCCGATTTCCGCCGGCTAGGGGTCGCGACGTATCACGGGATGGCGCGTTTTACGGGCTCGTCGGCGCTCGACATCTCCGGCGAAGCCGTCGCGGCGCGACAGATCGTGCTGGCGGCCGGCGCGCGTCCGGCGACCCTGCACCTGGAGGGCGAGGAACACCTTATCACCAGCACCGAGTTTCTCGACTTGGAGCAGTTGCCGGCGCGCATTGCGTTCGTCGGCGGAGGATATATCGCGTTCGAGTTCGCGCACGTGGCGACGCGAGCCGGGGCCGCGGTAACGATTCTGCAGCGCGGCCCGCGCGCGCTCACCGGTTTCGATCCGGATCTCGTCGACCGCGTCGTCGAAGTCAGCCGCGAGATCGGAGTCGACGTGCGCGTCAATGCTAAAGTCGGCGCGGTTGAGAAAAAGGGAGACGTCTTTGCCATCGCCGTCGCGCAGGACGGCCGCGAGTTCTCGATCGAATGCGATTTGGTCGTGCATGCGGCGGGGCGCGTCCCGGATCTGGACGATCTCGCGCTCGAGGACGGCGGCGTAGAGCGCACCGTCAAAGGCGTGGCCGTCAACGAGTTTTTGCAAAGCCGCAGTAATCCCGCGGTCTACGCGGTGGGCGATTGCGCGGACGGCGGCGGGCTGCCCTTGACGCCGACGGCGGCGGTGGAAGGCGAGACGGCGGCTCGTAATTTGCTCGAGGGCAATCGATACACCGTCGACTTCAGCGGGCTCGCCAGCATCGTCTACACGATTCCCTCGCTGGGCACCGCAGGTCTGACGGCGGATCAGGCCACGGCGCGTGGTCTACGCTTTGCGGTGCATCAAGGCGATTCGACTACATGGTATTCGTCGCGCCGGATCCAGACGCGCGCTTCTGCTTATAAGGTTCTGGTTGAAGAGGGCAGCGGAAAGATTCTGGGCGCCTCCGTGCTCGGGCAACACACCGAGGAGCTAATCAACGTTCTCTCGCTGGCTATCCGAACCGGGATTCCGGCGCGCAGCCTTATCGACACGCTCTTCGGCTATCCGACGGCGTCGTCCGATATGGAGTTCCTCGTCGGCTAGCCATTTCGCCCAAACAAACGTTCGATACGGTAGCCCCGTCGCAAGTCAGCCGCATCATTAAATGCGGTTGGGATCCAACATGCCGGAACCTTGCCTTACCCACATTGGGGGCGTATAGTGGTGGAAAGTAGCGCCTAGTGGTGGCTTCTGGAGGTTTCTCGTGCACGCGAACTTGCCGCGCTTCGCCGGCTCGGAGCAGCACGCCCTTGACCACAAGGGCAGGCTCATCGTGCCCGCGCGCTTTCGCGAGCGCCTCGGATCCGAATTTGTTCTGACCATCGCGCCGCCGGATGGATGCCTCGCCCTCTATCCGAGCGCCACCTGGGTCGAGCATTGCGAGCGGCTTGAGGCGGTGCCGAAAAAGGACGAACGCTATCGCCGCTTCGTCCGCTATCTCTTTGCCAACACGGAAGAGGTTGGGAGCGACAACCAGGGCCGCGTCGTAGTTCCCGCGCGCCTGCGAGCCTACGCCGGCATCGATCGTCAGGTGGTTTCGGTCGGCCTGCTCACGCGCATCGAGATCTGGGCCCAAGAGCGCTACGAGTTCCAGTTGCCGCCGCAGGGCGAGGTGCCCGCGTTCATGGCCGAGCTCGGACTCTAGTCATGTGGGTGCTGCATGACGCACGTTGCGGTGCTGCCGGAACCGGCTGTGGAGTATTTGGCGATACGCCCGGATGGCGTCTACGTCGATGCTACCTTTGGAGCGGGCGGCCACTCACGCGCGATTCTCTCGCGATTGGCGTCGGGGCACTTGATTGCCCTGGATGCCGATCCCGCGGCGGCCGAGTTTGCCTCGGCGATTTCCGATCCGCATTTTTCCTTCGTTCATGCCAACTTCCGCGATCTCAACGACGTCCTCGATGGCTGCGGAGTCGCAGCAGTCGACGGCGTTCTCTTCGACTTTGGAGTTTCGTCGATGCAACTTGACGACCCCGAACGCGGCTTCTCGATCGGAAAGCCCGCGGCGCTGGACATGCGTATGAACCCCTACGTCGGGCGAAGCGCCTACGACATCTTGGCTACCGCCAGCGAGCGCGAGCTCGCCGATATCTTCTTTTATTACGGCGAAGAGCGTGCGGCGCGCCGAATCGCGCGCGCCATCGTACACCGCCGTGCCGGCGGCGAGCTGCCGAATACTACCTCCGAGTTTGCCCGTTTGGTTGCCGGCGTGGTGCAGCGGGCGGGGCGGCGCGAACGGATTCATCCGGCGACGCGCGTCTTTCAAGCGCTGCGCATTGCCGTCAACGACGAGCTCGACACGGTGTCGGCGGGCTTGCGTGCCGCGATCGGCCGGTTGCGCGCCGCGGGGCGCGTCGTCGCGATCAGCTTTCACTCGCTCGAGGATCGCATCGTAAAACAGACCTTCCGAGACGATTCTCGGCTACACGTCTTGACGAAGCGGCCGATCCTTCCCGACGAGCGCGAAGTCGCCGAGAATCCTCGCGCGCGCAGTGCCAAGCTTCGGGCCGCAGAACGGAAGGTCAGCTGATGATCCAGCCGCGCTATATCGAACAGCGCTCGCGCATTCCCAATCCGCGCGCCGCGCGCACCGCAACCCATCGCCGGATCGTCCGCAAGTCGCGCGCTCGTTATGCCGGCGTGGCGCGCGTCTCGGCCGTGCTCTTCTGCGCCCTGGCGCTGCTCATGGGCTACGTCGTGCTTACTTCGAGCTTGACCGGTTTGAGCTACGCCGTCGGGCACGAGTCCGCCAAGCGCGAGGCGCTGCAGGAAGAAACGATGCGGCTCGACGACCGGATCGCGGCGCTGCGCTCCGACGACCGCCTCGCCGCGCTGGCGGCAAAACTGGGAATGCGCGAACCGCAGCGACTTGCCGTCGTCAGACTCGCGCCGCCGCGCGTCGCTAAGGTAAAGCCGCCGTTCCCGGTGCTATCGTCGCTGGCCGGTTTCTTCGCGCCGGCCGTAGCCGCCCAACCGTAGCGGCGCGGCACCTCATGCACGAAAGAACCTTCGCTCGCGTCGCACCAATGCGAGCGAGGCTCTTCTTCTACGCTTGCATGGTCGTCGCGCTCTTCTTATCGTGGCGGCTCTTCGACGTGCAAGCGCGTAACGGCGCGGCCTACGCGAAGCGGGCGCTGGCACAGCGCTCCGATACCGTCGAGGTCTTCGCGCGGCGCGGCAGCATTCTCGACCGTGCGGGAAACGTGCTGGTGCGTTCGCTGCCGTCGGAGAGCATTTATGCCGTACCGCGCGAAATCGTCGACGCCGACGCGACCGTGGCCAAGCTTTCGAAGATCGTCGGCAAGCTCGACCCGGCGGTCGTCAGCGCGTTGCACGACCGGCACATGTGGTTCGTTTGGATCGCGCGCAAAGTGCCGCACGAAACGGCCACGCGCGTCCGTTCGTTAGGCCTGCTCGGAATCGATCTCAAAGAGGAAGATACGGGGTTGCGCGTCGATTCGGCGCAGCGCCTCGCGTCGACCGTGCTGGGCTTCGTCGGGACCGATGAAAACGGACTCGACGGCGTCGAGTACGCCTACGACAATTTGCTGCGCGGCCACTCCGGACGAGTAACGCTCGAAGCGGACGAGTTCGGCCGCCCGATTCCCTTCGGCCGCGAACAAGTCGTATCGCCGGCACAGCCGGGCGCCAGCGTTCAGCTGACCATCGATCCTTATCTTCAATTCGTGACCGAGCGTGCGCTTGCCAAACAAGTCAACGCATTCCACGCGCTCGACGGCACGGCGATCGTCATGGATCCTTGGACCGGCGAAATACTCGCGATGGCAAATCTGCCGAATTTCGATCCGAATCGTTTCTGGAAGTTCGGCACCGAGGCGCGCCGCAATCGCGCCGTGATGGACGCGTACGAGCCCGGCTCGACGTACAAGCTGCTCACCGCCGCCGCGGCGCTCGAGTCGCACAAGGTAACGCTCGCCACGCGTTTTCCCGCTCACGACCGGCTGGAAGTAGGCGGTCAGACGATTCACAACGCGGAAGATGGATTTATGGCGGGAACGGGCGCGAGCGAAACGCTCGAGCAAATCGTGGAGTACTCGCATAACGTCGGCGCGGCGGAAGTCGGCCTCTCGATCGGCGCGAAGACGCTCTACGCGATGGAACGTAGAGCCGGCTTCGGAGAAGTCAGCGGCCTCGGTTTGCCGGGAGAGAATCCCGGGATCGTGCCGCCGCCCTCGCAATGGAGCGGCTCCTCGCTGGCCACGATGTCCTTCGGGCAAGGCGTTTCGGTGACGCCGCTAGCGATGGCGCGCTACTACTGTGCGATTGCGAATGGTGGATTGCTCGTCGTGCCGCGTATCGTCAGCGCCGTCTACGACCAGCAAGGAAAGCTCTTGCAGCGATACCCCGCCAAGGTTACTCGCCGCGTCTTCTCGCGTGAGACCGCGGCCGACTTGCGCAAGTTCCTTCGCTCGGTCGTGTTGCGCGGCACCGGCGATCCGACGGCGCAGATTCCCGGCTACGCCACGGCCGGCAAGACCGGAACCGCGCAAATGGTCGTGAACGGCGAATACCGGTCGGGGTTTTATGCCGCATCGTTCATCGGAATGGTCCCGTACCCGCGCCCGCGCTACGTCATCTACGTGAAAGTCGAGCGGCCGCTGGGATCGTACTACGGAAGCGTCGTTGCCGCGCCCGCATTCGCGGAGATCGCGCGCGAGGCCATGCTGCACGCCGGCGTGCTGCCTAGTGCCGCGCGCAATGGAGGCTGAACGAAGGGTCGCGCTGGCGGCCTTATTGCAATCTTTGCCTTGTGCGCACGTCCGGGGCGACACGCAGCGGAGGATTGCGGACATCGCGACCGCTTCCGGCGCCGTTGGTCCCGGTTCGCTCTTCGTGGCGCTGCGCGGAACGCAGACCGACGGCCATCGCTATCTCTCCGATGCCGTGGCGCGCGGAGCGGCGGCCGTCGTCGTCGAGCAAACGCACGAGGCCGCACTCGCCATGCCCGACGAAACGGTCGCGGTGATCGGCGTGCCCGACACGCGGCTTGCGCTTTCGGCGCTGGCGGCGTCGTTTTACGGCGATCCCTCGCACGGGCTCGACGTTATCGGCGTCACCGGAACCAACGGCAAGACGACCACCACGCGAATGATCGCAGCAATCTGTGCTCGAGCCGGCGTGCCGTGCGGAATCGTCGGAACGGTCGGAGCGGAGTTCGGCGCGCGGCATTGGCAGCTCGAGAACACGACGCCGCTTCCACCCGAACTGCACCGGCTTATGGCTTCGATGCGCGCGCTCGGCGCGGCGGCGGTGGCGATGGAGGTGAGCTCGCACGCATTGGCGCTCGACCGCGTCGCCGACGTTCGCTTCAGCATCGCAGCCCTCACCAACGTCACGCGCGACCATCTCGATTTTCACGGCGACGAGGAGAGCTATGCGGCGGCGAAGCGCCGGCTCTTCTCGTTGGCGCGGCGCTGCGTGCTCAACGTCGACGATCGCTGGGGGGCACGGTGGGCGCGCGAGCTGGCGGCCGAAGGCCGAACCGCGATCACCTACGGGCAGAGCGAAGCGACGCTCGTTCCGAGGGGTATCGAGGTCACGATGAACGGATGCACCTTCTCCGTCGACGGCCGGCGCTACGTGCTGCATCTGCCGGGGCGCTTCAACGTTCACAACGCATTGGCGGCAATCGGCGTCGCGCGTTTCCTCGGCGTCGACGACGCGACGTCGGCGCGCGGACTGGCCGAGATGGGCGGGGTGCCCGGCCGCATGGAGCGGCTGAGCTCGCACGGCGTCGACGTGATCGTCGACTACGCGCACACACCCGACGCGCTCGAGCACGCGCTGCGAGCGCTGCGCGAAACCAAAGGCGGATCGTTGGCCGTGGTCTTCGGATGCGGCGGAGATCGCGATCGCGGCAAGCGCCCGCAAATGGGTGCGGTCGCGGCCGAACTGGCCGACCGCATCTATCTCACCAGCGACAATCCGCGCGGCGAGGAGCCGCGCGCCATCGTCGACGCGATCGCAAGCGGCATCGGCACGCGCGAACACGTCGTCGAGCTCGACCGGCGCTTGGCCATCGAGCGCGCGATTCGCGAGGCGAGCTCCGGCGACGTCGTGCTGGTAGCGGGAAAGGGCCACGAAGCGTACCAGATCGTCGGTAATCGCGTCGTGCCGTTCGACGACGTCGCCGTCGTTCGCGAGGCGCTCTCGCGGCGATGAGAGTCTCGCTTCGAGCCGCGATCGCGGCCACCGGCGCCACGCTCGTGGACGCCACGGCAGCGCCGCAAACCCTGCGCGTGAGCACCGATACGCGAACCATCGAGCCGGGCGACGCCTTTTTGGCGCTTCGCGGCGAGCGATTCGACGGTCACGTTTTTGCCGCCGAAGCGGTCGCCCGCGGCGCGTCGCTACTGATTCTGGAACGCCCGGACGCGCGAGTCGACGGCGTGGCGACGATGATCGTTGCCGACGGGCTCGAGGCCTACATGGCGCTCGGCGCCCTCGCCCGCCAAAGCTTCGAGGGTCGGGTCGTCGCGATTACCGGCAGCGCGGGAAAGACGACCACAAAGTCGTTCCTGGTTCAGTTACTGGCGGCGCGATACGGCGACCGGGTCGCCGCGCCGCCCGCCAACGAGAACAACGAGATCGGCGTGAGCAAACTCATGCTGAGCCTTTCTCCCGAAACGCACGACGTCGCCGTCGTGGAGATGGGCGCGCGGCGCAGCGGCGACATCGCTGCTTTGGTCGAGGTCGCGCAGCCGCACATCGGCATCCTGACCAATGTCGGCGAGGCGCATCTCGAGATCATGGGCTCGCGAGACCGGCTCGAAGAAACGAAGTGGGCGCTCTTCTCGCGCGGCGCGCGCGCCATTCTCAATAGCCGGGACGAGGTCAGCCGGCGGCGCGCACCATCGCTATCGGAACCCCCGGATTGGTTCGCCGCGTTCGACGAAGTCGCGCCTCCCGCCGAAGACGCCGCGCTGCGTCCGTATACGGCGATTCTCGGCGAGGTGCGCCTCCTCTATCGCGACGACCGCGGAGAAATCGAGCGCGGCGTAGCGGTGCGCGTCCCCGGCCTGCACAATCGTTCGAACCTCGCCGCCGCGGTTGCCGGCGCGAAATGCTTGGACGTTCCGTTCGAGGCCATCGCCGGGGCCATTGGCGACGTGGAACTGCCGCCGGGGCGTTACCAACGCATCGAGATCCACGGCTTGCGCGTTATCTACGACGCCTACAATGCCAACGCCAGCGGAATGATCGCGGCGCTCGATGCCTTCGCCGCCGAAAAGGGCTCGCGTCGAATCGCCGTGCTGGCGAGCATGGCCGAGCTCGGCGAGGAGTCGCAAGCGCTCCACGAGCGCGTCGGCGGCCACGCCGCGGGCCGCGTCGACGTGCTGCTCGTCGCGGGCGATTTCGCCGCCGCGCTCGCGCTGGGCGCTCGGCGCGCCGGACTCCAATCCGCGGCTATCGTTGCGGTAGAAACCAACGTCGCGGCCGCGCGCTGGCTGCGCGAGCACGCGCGCGCGGACGACGTCGTCCTTCTCAAGGGTTCGCGCAAATATCAATTGGAAGAGATCGTCGAGGAACTGCGCGCATGAGCTCGCCAAAAAGCCTTCTCGTCACCAATGCCGAGATGCCGGCAGGCTTGACGGCCATTCCGCTGCGCACGCGGCTGATCCGGCCGGGCGACGACGCGATCGCATTGATCGAGCAGGCCGTTGGGGGCATCGCGCGTCCCGGCGACGTGGTCGCGGTCGCCGAGAGTGCCCTCGCGATCGCTCAAGGCGAGCTGCTGGCAGCCGAGTACGTCCGTCCCTCGCGCCTAGCCTACGCAATCGCCCGGCGCGCCGATCCGATGGCGACGATCAGCCAGCCGGAATCGATTCAACTCGTCATCGATCGCGCCGGTGCGTGGAAAGTGGGGACGGCGACGTTCCTTGGCGCGATGGGCCGCATTTTCGGCAAACGCGGTCTCTTCTACGAGATCATGGGCGAGGCGGTCGCGGCCTTCGACGGATATACGGGAACGATGCCGCCTTACGAGCGCGCCATCGTCTTTGCGCCGCGCGATCCCGATGGGTTCGCGGTCGCGCTGCGCGATCGTATCGGCGTCGAAAGCGCCGTCGTGGATGCCAACGACCTCAAGCGAGCCAAAGTATTGGGCGCGTCGCCATCGATCGATCGCGCCGTTCTCGAGAAAGCGCTGCTGGAGAATCCCCACGGCAACAGCGACGAGCAGACCCCCTTAGTAGTCTTGAAATGGCGCGGCACCGGACCGAATCCGCTGCTGGAGGCCGGCGCCACGTGATATCGTATGCGCCAATGGGTTTCTGGTTGCTCTTCGGCTTCGTGGCAGGTACGATCTGCGCGCTGCTGCTGCTGGTCTTGTTGGGGCGCCTCGATCTTCGCGCTCATGCCTACGAGGACGCGCCCGAGACGCATCGGCAGAAGACCGGTACGCCGACGATGGGCGGGATTGCCTTCGTGGCTGCCTTGCTCGCCGCGTTGGCGGCCGTTCGGCCGCCGTTGCTGTGGCAGCTCGTGCTGCTCGTCCTCATTGCCGCCGCCGTCGGTGCCGTCGACGACGTCATGGGAATCCGCCGCGGCAAGAATCGGGGATTGCGCGCGCGCACGAAATTTCTCGCAACCGCACTCGCGGGCGTGATATTCCTGCGTGAGATCGGCGACTCGCCGGCTCTAATTGCGAGGGACGTGCTCTTTCACGCTGGAAGCTTATGGCTTGCGGTGCCGCATTGGCTTTGGCTGCTCGTGGGAATCCTCGCAATAACCGGGACGATTCACGCGGTCAATCTCACCGACGGCCTCGACGGCTTGGCGGCGGGGACGATGATTTCACCCCTCGTCGCGTTTGCGTTTATCGCCTGGAGCATGCATCTGCCGGCGGCGTGGATCGCCGCTAGCGCAGGCGCCGGGGCGTGTCTGGGATTTTTGGTTTTCAACCGCCATCCGGCCAAGCTGTTCATGGGAGACACGGGTTCGTTGGCCTTGGGTGCGCTGCTCGCGGGAACGGCGATTCTCACCGGAGAGATGCTGCTGCTCATCCTCGTCGGCGGCGTCTTCGTCGCCGAAGCGCTATCGGTGATGGTGCAAGTCGGCTACTTCAAGGCCACGAAGGGTAAGCGCATCTTGCGCATGAGCCCGCTGCATCATCACTTCGAGCTGGGCGGTTGGCCCGAGACCAAGGTCACGCTGCGCTTCTGGATTGCGTCACTGCTCTGCTCGCTGCTCGGCTGGGCGATCGTTCGATGAGCGAGATCTTCTCTTTCGACCGGGAATCCCGGGCGCTGGTCATCGGTTTGGGGCGCAGCGGTCTCGCCAGCCTGGAAGTGCTGCAAGAGTACGGCGTGCAACTCTACGCGACCGACGACCACCCGGAAAAGATAGCGCCGGCGATCGCCGCCGCGCAAGACTTCGGCGCGCGTTTCATCGCGCCTGACGAAATCGACGCGATCGTGCCGGCGCTGACCTGCGCCGTGCTTTCTCCGGGCGTACCGCCGACCTCGCCCGTCGTGCGGCGGGTCCACGCGTTCGACGTGCCGGTAATCGGCGAGATCGAGCTGGCCTATCGCTTGTGCAAAGCGCCGATCGTTGCCGTAACCGGAACGAAGGGAAAATCGACGACGACGGCGCTGATCGGCCATCTCTTGCGCGGCTGCGGCATCGAGGTTCGCGTCGGCGGAAACATCGGCAACCCGCTGATCAAAGAGGTGCGCGGGATGGATGCCGACGGTTGGGTCGTCGCCGAGGTTTCGTCGTTCCAGCTGGAAACGATTCGGTCGTTCAAGCCGCGCGTCGCAGTGCTGCTCAACATCGCGCCCGATCATCTCGACCGATATCATTCGATGGAGGAGTACGGCGAAGCCAAGTATCGCATCTTCGCCAACCAGTCGATGAGCGACTGGTTCGTCGGTAACCTCGACGATCCGCGCATTCGCTCGCTGCACTGGCAGCGCGGCACGCGCGTGCAGGCGAGACAGTTGTGGTATTCGCTGAACCACCGCGAGCACGCGACGATGCACGTTCGCGACGGCCGGCTGATCTACGCGCCGGTTTCGGGCGATCCGCGCCCCGTCGCCGTCATGTCGCGCAACGATATTCCGCTGCCGGGAGACCACAACGTGCAGAACGCTATGGCGGCGTTGCTGGCATGCATCGCGGTTGGGTGCGACGTCTCCGCGCTGCGCGAAGCGATGCGTACGTTTCGCCCGATGCCGCACCGCCTCGAGAGCATCGCGGAGATCGAGGGCGTGCTCTACGTCGACGATTCGAAGGCGACCAATCCCGCTTCGGTCATCGCCGCGCTGCGCAGCTTCGATCGGCCGATCGTGCTGATCGCCGGCGGTCGCTCCAAACGCAGCACCTTCCGTGCGATGGCCGCGGCCATGCGCCGGCGGGTGAAGGCTTTGGTTGCAATCGGTGAAGCGGGGCCGGAAATCGCGCGCGCCGCGCCCGACGTCGAGTCGGTCGAGGCGTACTCGATGGAAGAGGCGGTTCACCGCGCGCGCAGCATCGCTTCGCCCGGCGACGTCGTCTTGCTCTCACCAGGATGTGCGTCGTTCGATATGTTTGCCTCGGCCGAAGAGCGCGGCCAACGGTTCGCCGCCGTGCTGGCGGAACTGGCGGAACCGGCCGGTGCGTAACGCAACGCTGCTGGGCGGGCCGCAAGAGCGAGCCCGGACGGCACCTCCTCGGTCGTACGTATCGGCGCCGCTGGACGTCCCTCTCTTCACCGCCGTCGCGGGGCTCGTCGGCATCGGTCTGGTGATGGTCTTCTCCGCGTCCAGCGCAACCGCTTACGCGCAGCACGGCGACATCGCCTATTACTTGAAGCGTCAGCTCGTCTGGTTGGCGATCGGCTTGGCCGGCGCGTACGCACTCTACCGGTTCGATTACCGCCGCCTGCGCGGGATCGCTCCGTACTTGCTCGTCGCGGCCGTCATCGGCCTCTTGCTCGTCTTCGTTCCGCACGTCGGACTCGGCGTAAACGGCGGGCGGCGCTGGATCGGCACGGGTGGATTGAGCCTGCAGCCCTCGGAGTTTGCCAAGCTCGCCCTCGTGATTTATCTTTCGGCGGTGCTGTCAACCCGCGGCGATCGCATCACGTCGCTCTCGCGCGGACTCGTACCGCTCTGCGTGCCCGTGGCTATCATGGCGGTGCTCGTGCTCAAAGAACCCGACATGGGAACGGCGAGCCTGCTGATCTTTGTGGCTTTCGCGCTCTTCTTTGCCGCCGGAGCGCGTTTGGTTCATTTGGCCGCCGTCGTTTTGGCGACGTTGCCGTTCGCGGCGCTGACGGTTCTCGCCAGTCCGTACCGGCGCGCCCGCGTCTTTGCCTTCGTCGATCCCTGGCGCGACCCGCTCAACACCGGTTTTCACATCGTGCAATCGCTGCTCGCGCTGGGCAGCGGGGGCATCTTCGGCGTCGGTCTCGGCGCCTCGCGAGCGAAGTTCTTTTATCTACCCGAGCAATATACCGATTTCATCTTCTCGGTGCTGGGTGAAGAGCTGGGACTCATCGGAACGCTCGTGGTCATCGCGCTCTTCGTGACGCTGGCCTATCGGTCGGTTCGGATCGCGCTTGTCGCACCGGATCGCTTTGGCTTCTTCCTCGCCATCGGCTGCGCGGCGATGATTACGATTCAGGCGTTCGTCAATATCGGCGTGGTGTCGTCATCGTGGCCGGTAACCGGCGTACCCCTCCCGTTCATTTCGTTCGGCGGCAGTTCGCTCGTCGTCAATCTGTTTGCCGTCGCCATTATCGCCAACGTAGGACGCCATCGCCGAGCCGGCGGGCGTACGTGACCGTCGTCTTCGCCGGCGGGGGCACCGGCGGACATCTCTATCCTGCCATCGCGATTGCCGACGCATTGCGCCGGCGCGCGGCCAGAATTACGTTCATCGGCACGGCCGACCGGCTCGAGGCGCGCATCGTGCCGCAGGCCGGTTACGATCTGCGAACGATCGCTGCGCGGGCGCTGCCGCGCCGGTTTTCGCTGGAGCTTTTTCGCACGTTCGCCGCCAACGTCGCGGGCACGCTGCAGAGCCTCAAGCTGCTCGGACGCGAGCGGCCGGATATCGTCGTTGCTACCGGCGGCTACGTAAGCTTCCCGGTTGCATTGGCGGCGCGCATCCTCCGCATGACGCGCCGGACGCCGGCCATCGTTCTGCTCGAACCCAACGCCGCGCCGGGGTTGACGAACCGGCTTCTCGCGCCGATCGTCGACGAAGTCTGGGGCGCGCAGACGACCGGCGTGCCGATCCGCGCGTCGCTAGCGCGCCTCCCGTCGCGCGAAGCGGCCGCGGCGCGGCTCGGTCTTTCGCCTTCGCTGCGGACGCTGGTCGCGATGGGCGGCAGCCAAGGTGCGCGGCGCATCAACGATGCGGTCGTCGATCTCGTACGATTCGGCGCACTGCCCGACGGCTGGCAACTCCTCCATCTGACCGGCGAGGGCGAATACGACAGCGTGCGCGATGCAGCACGCTCAATCACCGGCGCGCGGTACGTCGCGCGTCCCTATCTCGACGAAATGGCCGACGCGTATGCCGTCGCGGACCTGCTGCTCACTCGAGCCGGCGCCTCGACGCTGGCCGAGTTGTCGGCACTCGGCAAGCCCGCGATTCTCGTTCCCTATCCGCACGCTGCCGAAGGGCATCAAGCGGTCAACGCGGCTCGCATCCAGGCTTGCGGTGCTGCCGTCGTAGTGACCGACCGGCAGCTGCAGGACGGCGCTTTACCGGCGCTGCTAGCGCAGACGCTCGAATCGCCACGTCTCGAGGCGTTGACGCGGGCGGCGCAGGCTTCGCGCGGAAGCGATGCGGTGGCGGCGATTCTGGCACGGATAGATCGCTTGGTCTCTAGAAACAGCGAGCGGTGAACTACCACCTCGTCGGCGTCGGGGGAATCGGGATGAGCGCGATCGCTCGCATTTTGCTGGCCCGCAACGAAACGGTCTCCGGCTCGGATATCGCCGAGACGGCACTCGTGCGGCAGCTGCGCGACGAAGGCGTCCACGTCTATATCGGACATCACGCCGAGAACGTGCGCGGCGCGAAGACGGTGGTCGTAAGCTCGGCCATCGACCGCCGCAACCCGGAGTACGTTGCGGCGTTACGCGGCGGGATCGCGGTGATGCGTCGCGGCGAGATGCTGGCGCGCCTCTTGGACGGCCGTCGCGGTATTGCCGTCTGCGGCACGCACGGAAAGACGACGACCACGGCGATGGTGCACGCCGCCTTACGGGCGGGCGGCATCGATGCGGGCCTCGTCCTCGGCGGCATCGATCTTACGCTGCAGAGTAACGCACACGAAGGAAGCGCGCCGTGGTTCGTTACCGAGGCCGACGAGTCGGACGGCTCCTTCGCCCTGCTCGAACCGGTCATGGCGATCGTTACGAACCTCGAAAACGATCATCTAACGAGCGACGACGAGCTTCCGGCGCTGGCCCGCGCGTTTGGAGAGTTTCTCGGCAAGCTTCCCGACGATGGTTACGCGCTCATCGGCATCGACAATCCGCTATCGGCATCGCTGACCGGGCACGAGCTCGCGGCCGCGGTCGAAACGTTCGGTCTGGACGAGCGCGCCTCGCTGCGCGCGGTCGACGTTACGTACGCGGGAATCGGTTCGAGTTTCGACGTCTATTCGGGCGACCGGGACCTCGGACGAATCGAGCTGCGAGTGCCCGGAGCGATGAACGTCGCGAACGCGCTGGGCGCGATCGGAATCGCACATCGCCTAGGCTGTTCGTTCGCCGCCATCGCCTCCGCCCTGCGCGCTTTCCGCGGCGTTCGCCGCCGCTTCGACGTGCTGGCTTCGGGCGAGCGCGCCACCGTGGTCGACGATTACGCGCACCACCCAACGGCGGTACGCGCGACGATCGCCGCCGCCCGACGATACCACTGCGGCCCGCTGGTGGTGGCCTTCCAGCCGCATCGCTATACGCGCACCGCCTTTCTCGCGCGCGATTTCGCCGACGCGTTGCGCGGCGCCGACCGCGTCTATCTCGCGCCCGTCTACGCAGCGTCCGAGCCTGCGATTCCCGGCGTGAGCGAACGCTCCATCGGCGACCCGCTGGCCGCGACCGGCGCGGACGTGCGTTACGTCGAGCGAGTCGACGATTTGGAAGGCAAGCTCTTAGAAGAGCTGCCGCAAGGGGCGATGCTGCTGATGCTCGGCGCCGGCGACATCACCGACGTCGCCGCGCGGCTGGCCGGCCGCCTCTCCGAAGCCGCCGCCGCGGCGGCGGTACGCGCGTGAGCCTCACCACGGCCTCCGCGCTGCATAGCCTGCTCGAGCTTCGTGACGTCGAGTCGCTGCGCGCCGACTTCGGCGAACAGGTTCGCTTCGACGAACCGCTTGCGCCGTACACGTCGTGGAAAATCGGCGGCCCGGCCGATGCGATGGTCACCATTTCCGACGCAGCCCAGCTCGCGCGCTTGCTGCGTCTTTGCCTGCGTCGCCGAATGGCGTGGTGGATTATCGGCGGCGGAAGCAACGTGCTCGTCGGCGACGGCGGCGTACGGGGAGTCGTGGTGCGTTTGACCGGTGACTTCGCGGCAGCTCGGGTCCGCGCCGAGGGCGACGCGGTCTTGGTAGAAGCCGGCGGATCGGCGGCGATGGCACTGGTGACGGCCAAGGCCGCGTCGGCAGGTGCCGTGGGAATCGGCTCGCTGGCCGGCATACCGGGAACGATCGGCGGCTCGCTGCGCATGAACGCCGGCACCGATCGCGAGATCGGGGAGTTCGTTCGACAGGTCTGGGTCCAATCGCCGAGCCGGCCCGAGCCCCATGCCGTCGACGTGCGCTACCTCTACCGTCACTCGACGCTCGCGCGCGACGTCGTGGTCTCCAAAGTGAGCCTGGCGTTCGAACGGTCCAGCGCGCGCAGCGTTCGTGACGAAATGCAGTCGCGGCTGGTCAGACGGAAGAATACGCAGCCGATCGCGCTCCCTAACGCCGGCTCGTGCTTCCGCAATCCGGCCGGCGACAAAGCCGCGCGATTGATCGAAAGCGTCGGGGCCAAGGGATGGCGCGAAGGCCAGGCAGAAGTCTCGCCGCTCCACGCAAACTTCATCAACAACCTGGGCGGCGCGACGGCAAAGGACGTTGCCACGCTGCTCGCGCGCGTACGCCGTGCGGTGTCCGACCGCTGCGGCGTCGAGCTGCAACTCGAAGTGCACTTAGTTGGAGTCTTCGTCGATGCAACGTAACGCCGGAAGCCGGGGAATCGTCGCCGTCGTAATGGGCGGCAGCAGCCTCGAGCGCGAGATCTCGATCAAAACGGGCTCCGAGGTGATGCGCGCGCTGCAGTCGTTGGGATACGACGCGCGATCGCTCGACTTCGACGAACGCTTTCTCGACGCGCTGCCCCAGATCAAGCCCGACGTCGTATTCATCGCACTGCACGGTCCCGGCGGCGAGGACGGACACGTTCAAGCGCTGCTCGAGTATCTGCAGATTCCCTACACCGGCAGCGGATTGGAAGCGGCCGCGCTTTCGATGGACAAACATCTGACCAAGAAGCTTCTCGCAGCCGAAGGGCTGCCGACGCCGGTTTGGGATCTTTTCGATCTCACCGGAGGTACGCTGCCGCTGCTTCCCGGTTCGCTCGATCTTCCGCTGGTGATCAAACCGCGCTTCGAAGGTTCGTCGGCCGGAATCGCCATCGTTCGCACGCACGAAGAGTGGACCAGCGCCATGTTGGAGGCTTCGAAGTCCTACGGGCAGGTTTTGGCCGAGGAGTACGTCGAGGGGCGCGAGTTTACGTGTGCGGTGCTGGGCGAGGAGGCGTTGCCCATCATCGAGATCGTGGCCAATCGCGACGGCTTCTATAGTTACGGCGCCAAATACGAGCCCGGCGGAAGCACGCACCTGGTCCCGGCGCCGATCGACGAAGGTTTGAGCGCGCGTCTGCAAATGCTTGGTCTCTCGGCGCACCGGCTGCTGGGCTTGCGCGATTACTCGCGCAGCGACTTCATCGTAACGCGCGACAACCGGCCATACTTGCTGGAGATCAACGCACTTCCGGGGTTGACGCCGGTGAGTCTCGTTCCCGACGCATGCGCCTCGATCGGCATCGGTTTCGAAGCGCTGATCGAACGTCTCGTCGGTTACGCACGCGCGCGCGCCGAAATGCGCGACGCGGTCGCGTAGAACCCTCTAAGCGTTCGGAAACATCGCGCGATCGTCGGCCACGAGCAGGTCGATTCGGGGCGTTTCGGGCGCTACGGTCGCGGCCAGCGGGTAACGCGCGATAAACTCGGGCTCGTTTAAGCGTTCGGCGACCGTGAGCGCCTCGAGCTTTCGATTGAACTCGCCATAGAGTGCAGGTTCCGAGTGCTTGCTGATCCATTTCGCGACTTCGTCGTCGTCGCCGGCGGCGGCGATGGCCGCGCGCAAGGCGGCTTCGCCGATGCCGATCGCCTCCAACATCCGCGAACTAAAGCCTGTAATCTGATACTCGCCTAGATTTCCGCCGGGCAGCGTAGCCCGCAACTTGTCTACCGTGCGAGCGACCATCAGCAGATCGAGGCCGGGCAGGAGGTCACGCGGGCCCCGCGGGGGTCGCTGGGTAAGATCGAGAGGCTCCATCGGAGCGCCTTTTCAACCAGGCGCTCCGCCAAGGCCTTCGAGGCGGCTGGAGGAGTCGAACCTTCACTGCCGTCGAAAGGTCGGGGGCTTATACTCACCGTTTATGGAGGAAACCCTTGCCTACCGTTGTCGATCGTGGTCTCGAGGGCGTCGTCGTCGGATCCACGGAACTCAGTAATGTCGAAGGAGCCATCGGGCGCCTATCCTATCGCGGTTACGACATCGACGACCTCGCGCCGAATGCGACGTTCGAGGAGATCGTCCACCTGTTGCTCTACGGCTCGCTGCCCAACCGTCACCAGCTCGAAACGCTGAAGCGCGAGATCGGCGCCAGCCGTTCGCTGCCCGAGCCGCTGGTCAATGCCATGCAGAACGTCCCCAAAACGGCGTGGCCGATGGAGGTTCTGCGCACCATCGTCAGCGGTCTCGGCCTCTTCTCGCCGGTCAACGCCCAAGGCGAGCATCTCTCCGACGTCCACACTGCGATCGAACTCATCGCCAAAATGCCGACGATCGTCGCCGCGTGGGATCGGATCCGCCGCGGGCTCGACCCCATCGACCCGCGCCCGGATCTCTCGCAGGCTGGGAACTTCATCTATATGCGCACCGGCAAGCAGCCGCACGCGATCGAAGAAGACGCGCTCGACACGTATTTCGTGCTTCTGGCCGATCACTCGTTCAACGCGTCGACCTTTGCCGCGCGCGTCGCGGCTTCGACGCGAGCCGACATCTACGCTTCGATTACCGCGGCGCTCGCAACGCTGCAAGGCGATCTGCACGGCGGCGCGGCCACCGCCGCCTTCGCGACGTTCGGCCAGGTGAAGTCGCCCGAGAACGCCGAGCCGTACGTGCGTAACATCCTCGACAGCGGAAAGCGGATCATGGGCATGGGGCACCGTGAGTATAAAGTGCGCGATCCTCGGGCTCGTCATCTAGAAGAGATGGCTCAAGAGCTCTCCGTGCACGTCGGCGGCGGCGACCGCTGGTACGAGACCGCGCGCGCGGTCGAGGAGGCGAGCCGCAAAGTGTTGCAAGAGAAAAAGCCGGGCAACACGATTTACGCCAACGTCGATTTCTATACGGCGCCGGTGTTAGCCGATCTCGGGATCCCGGGCGACGAGTTTACTTGCCTCTTCGCGTGCGGCCGCATCGCGGGATGGACCGCGCACGTGCTCGAGCAGATGGCCGACAATCGGCTCATTCGCCCGCAAGCCGCTTACGACGGCCCGCCTGCCGGTCCGTACGTGCCGCTCGAGCAGCGATCGGCGAACGGCCACCGCGGCTAGAGAAGCGCGCGCGATGCTCGTCGTACCGGCGATCGACCTGCGCGGCGGTAAGTGCGTGCGCATGAGGCAAGGCGATCCGTCGACCGAGAAAACGTTCGACGGCGATCCGGCGGAACGTGCGAAAGCCTTCGTCGCCGCGGGAGCGCGCCGTCTTCACGTCATCGATTTGGACGGCGCCTTCGGCTCGGGCGAGAACCTCACGGCGATCGAGCGCATCTGCAAGGCTGCGGGCGTCCCGGTGCAGACCGGTGGGGGTCTGCGCAACGTCAAGCACGCCGAAGCGGCGTTCGCGGCGGGCGCGACGGAAATCATCCTCGGAACCCTGCTGGTCGACGACGAACGGCTCGCGCGTCACGTCATCAGCCATTTCTCCGAGCGGGTCATCGCCGCCATCGATGCGCGCGGCTCGCGCGTGGCGACGCACGGATGGCAAGAGAGCACTCCCATCGACCGCGATGCGCTGGTGCGCCGCGTCGCGCAATGGGGCGTTCCGCGCATTATCTTCACCGAGATCCGTCGCGACGGAATGGGCGAAGGCTACGACATCGAGGCGCTCGATGCGGTCGCGCGCGCGGCCGAGATCAAGGTGACGGCCAGCGGCGGCGCGCGCAACATCGACGACTTGAAGCTGCTCAAACGCTCGGTTCCGGCAAACGTCGACTCGTGCATAGTGGGGAGCGCGCTCTACAACGGCACGCTCGATCTCGCTGCGGCAATCGCGGCGGTGGCTTAAGAGCGGCTGTCGCCGGCCGCTTCGACGTAGCTCCGAGGAAGTTCGGCCGGCAGACGCGTGACGATCTCGTAGTTGATCGTCTCGCTCCACTGCGCCCAATCGTCGGCGGTGACCGCCGCATGCCCCTCGCTGCCGATCATCGTTACGCTCGAGCCGACGTGGGCGTTGGGTGCTTGGGTGAGATCGATCTCGGTCATGTTCATCGCGACGCGCCCGACGATGGGACAGAGCGCACCGTCGACGACGAAGGCGCCCCGGTTGGAGAGCGCGCGCGGAATGCCGTCGGCGTAGCCCGCGGGCACGACGCCGATACGCATATCGCGAGGAGCGTGAAAGCTTCCGCCGTAACCGATCGACGCGCCGGCGGCAATCGTGCGCACCACGACGATTTTCGAGCGATACGAGAGCGCCGGGCGCAGATCGAGCGGCGGCGTCAGCGCTTCGCGCGTTTGCGGCGAGGGCCACAGGCCGTAAAGCGCGATGCCGAAGCGCGCCAGGTCGAGGCGCGTCTGCGGCCACAGCATGGCCGCTGCCGAAGCGGCGATGTGCGCGAGGGCGTTCATCTCGCGTCGCTCGAGCAACGGCTTGACGCCGGCCAGCGCGCGTTCGAACGTACCGAGTTGGTGCATCGTGTAGCCGGCGTTGAGCTCTTCGGCCGAGGCGAGATGCGAGAAAATTCCGGCGATCGAAAGTTCGGGTAGCCGCAAGAACTCTTCGACGGCGTCGGCGAGCTCGTGCGGCTCGAATCCGAGCCGGTTGAGGTCGGTGTTGACCTTGACGTGCACCGCCGCCGCGCATTGGCGGTTCCGCGCCGCGTTGCAGAGGCGCCGGGCGAACTCGCCGGTGCTCCACAGGGCGAGCTCGGCCTTGGCGGCCAGCGCGTCCTCGAGCCCTTCCGGGGGAACCGGTCCGAGGATCAAGACGGGCACTGCGATGCCGGCCTCGCGCAGCGCGATCGCCTCTTCCAACCGGTAGACGCAGAGCAGCGAGGCAAATGGGGCAACGGCTTTTGCGACCGCGGCCAGTCCGTGTCCGTAGGCGTTCCCCTTGAGGACGAAGGCCGTTCGGCGAGCCCCGACCAAGTCGCGCAGCAGGGCCGCGTTGTGGCGAAGCGCCTCCAGGGAGATCTCCAAGCCGCCGATCACTGCTAATCCCCTCATTCCGGGCTCCATTCTAGCCGCCGCTCCGGCTTCCGGGCGCCTCGGCCAATCGGGGTTGCACTCTCCCCGAGAGTCTGCTAATATGGCACGGCTAGCGCTCTCGCGCTGAGAGTGCTAAAACTGTCCCTCACCAAGCCAAACCAAGCAGTGGAGGTTTTTCGTGAATCTCAAGCCCCTGTTCGATAACGTCGTTGTCGAGCACGTAGAACAGGACGACAAGACGACCGGCGGCGTCTTCCTTCCGGACACGGCCAAAGAGAAGCCCCAAGAGGGCGTCATCCGCGCCGTCGGAAGCGGCCGCGTGACCGACAAGGGTACCGTTGTCGAGATGCATGTCAAAGTCGGCGATCGCGTGCTCTACCGCAAGTACTCGGGAAGCGAAGTCAAGGTTGACGGTACCGAGTACCTCATCATTCCCGAAAAAGACATTCTCGCCATCGTCGACAAAGTGCCGGCCGGCGTCTAAGGAGTTCAAAACTTTACTATGTCTGCAAAGCAACTCGTATTCGATGAAAGCGCGCGACGCGCGCTCGAGCGCGGTGCGAACGTCCTCGCCGATGCCGTGAAGGTCACGCTTGGCCCGAGGGGCCGCAACGTCGTGCTCGACAAGAAGTTCGGCTCGCCGACGATCACCAACGACGGCGTGACCATTGCCAAGGAGATCGAGCTCTCCGACGTGTTCGAAAACATGGGCGCGCAGCTCGTTAAGGAAGTCGCGTCCAAGACCAACGACGTCGCCGGCGACGGAACGACGACCGCGACCGTTCTCGCGCAGGCGATCATCCGCGAAGGCCTGCGCAACGTGACCGCCGGAAGCGATCCGCTGCAGATCAAGCACGGCATCGAGAAGGCCGTCGAGATCGCGGTCGGCGAGATGGAGAAGTTCAAGAAGAACGTCGATACCAAGGAGAAGATCGCCCAGGTCGCATCGATCTCGGCCAACGATCCGGAGATCGGCGAGCTGATCTCGGATGCGATGGAGAAGGTCGGCAAAGACGGCGTCATTACCGTCGAGGAGTCGCGCACGCTCAAGACCGAAGTCGAGACCAAAGACGGCATGCAGTTCGACAAGGGCTACATCTCGCCGTACATGGTTACCGATTCCGAGCGCATGGAGGCCGTACTCGACGATCCGTACATTCTGGTGACCGAGCGGAAGATCTCGGCCATCGCCGACATCCTGCCGATCCTCGAGAAGGTCGTGCAGATGCAGAAGCCGTTGCTCATTATCTCCGAGGACGTCGAAGGCGAAGCGCTCGCGACGCTCGTCGTGAACAAACTGCGCGGCACGTTTACGTCAGTTGCGGTCAAGGCCCCCGGCTTTGGCGACCGTCGCAAGGAGATGCTCAAGGACATCGCCACGCTTACGGGCGCGACGGTTATTTCCGAAGAGCTGGGACTCAAGCTCGACAAGGTAACGCCGGATCAGCTGGGCCGCGCCAAGCGCGTGACCGTCGATAAGGACGAAACTACGATCGTCGACGGCGGCGGCAAGAGTGACGCAATCAAGGGCCGCATCGAGATGATCAAAAAACAGATCGAGGAGACCGATTCGGACTTCGATCGCGAGAAGCTGCAAGAGCGTCTCGCCAAACTCTCGGGCGGCGTAGCCGTCATTCAAGTCGGTGCGGCTACCGAGACCGAGCTCAAAGAGAAGAAGCATCGCATCGAGGACGCCCTTTCGGCAACGCGCGCTGCGGTTCAAGAGGGTATGATCCCCGGCGGCGGCGCTTCGCTCGTGCACGCGGTTAAGGCAATCGACAAGTACGAGCCTCCCAAGAGCAACGGTCGCGGCGCGACGTGGGCCGACGAGAAGATCGGCATCAACATCGTGCGCAAGGCGCTCGAAGAGCCCTTGCGTCAGATCGCCGAGAACGCCGGCTTCGAGGGTTCGGTTCAGGTCAACAACGTGCGTACGAAGAACGCGCCGATCGGCTTCAATGCAATGAACGGCGAACTCGTCGACATGTTCGAAGCGGGTATCATCGACCCGCTCAAGGTAACGCGCGCGGCGCTGCAAAACGCGGCTTCGATCGGTGCGCTGATCCTCACCACCGAAACGCTCATCGCCGACAAGCCCGAGCCCAAGAAGGAGCCGGCGGGCATGCCCGGCGGCGGCATGGGCGGCTACGACATGATGTAGATCTCCCTCGGAGTCGAACGTCAAAATGGAAAGGCGCGCCGCGAGGCGCGCCTTTCTCTCGAGTTGCTAAGACCTTCCGTGCGCGGGCGAGCCTCACTAGCCCGCCGAGGTTTGCCAGAGTTTGGGACAGAGCAGCGTGCCGGTCTTCTCGCCGGCGAGCCCGTCGACCATATCTTCGGTTACGTTGAAGGTGATGCTCGTCGGCCACCCGCTCCACGGAACGGGAAACGGTATCGGCAGGCGGACGTAGTGATATTGGTGCGTCGTCGTCCGCAGGCGCAGCGCCAGCAGCTGCGGGCCGCCGCCCCCGGAGACCGACGTAAAGGTGGCGTAGTATGCGTCCTGATCGTTCTCGACGGTGATGTCCGATTGCAGCGGTTGCGGGATCGGTTTTCCGCAATCGACCGCGCTCTTGTCGAAGACGACGAATGTCGGCTGCACGTAGAGGAACGATTGCGGCGCCGTTCCGGATAGCAGTACCGGGCGCGGCGGCGACGGCAGCGGAGGATCGGCAAGCTTCTCGCCGACGCTGCGGTTGTGCCCGGCGATGAAGAATAAATAATCGGTCGTGCCGCAGCCATACTTCGGCGCCGCTACGTCTAGCCGGTAGATTCCGAACGCGCTGTCGAATTCGACGATGGCCTCGGGATCGTCGCCGCGCTCGACGCGAAACGTGCGGTCCACTTGAGGTCGGCCGATGCGGTCGGCCAGATGGACGCGCAGCGCGATCGGCGTTCCGGAAGGCGTGCGGCCGATTGCGTTGCAGAAGCCGACGTGCAGGACGACGTGAGCGAGCGGTAGCATCGCCGATGCTTTCGACCGTGGAGCCCCGGGCTCATAGGAAGCGAGCCGGAATCCCTGAATAGGTCAGGGCTGATGCCTGCGCGCAACGTCAACGATTTCACCATTCGGGTGGCCACGGTCAACGGCTCGGGAAGTCAATCCTCGAATCTCGTGCTCACAAACGCCATCGCGCGTCTCGGAATACCGGTCGCCCCCAAGAACGTTTTTCCATCAAATATCGAGGGACTGCCGACGTGGTTCGACGTCCGGGTCTCGGCGCTGGGTTATCAGTGCCGGGCGCGCGACTTCGACGTGCTGGTCGCGCTCAACGCAGCGACGTGGCAGCAGGACGTCGCCGGCGTAAAGCCCGGCGGCGCCGTCGTGCACGAGGAGGGTTACCCGGTCAAGGGCGACACGATGCGCGAAGATCTGACGTATTACCCCGTTCCGTTCGCGACGCTGGCGAAAGAGCACTTCGGCGACAAGGGCGATCTTCGCAAGTACTTGATGAACATGATCTACGTCGGCGTTCTCGCGCAGCTGCTCGAAATTTCGCCGGCGACGATTGAGGAGAGCCTGCGCGGGCAGTTCCGCAGCAAGCCCAAAGCGGTCGAGTTAAATATGACGGCCATCAACGTCGGGTTCGAGTACGCGCGCGAGCACCTCGAAAAGCACGATCCGTGGCGTTTGGTGCCGATGACCGGTAAGACCGAAGGCTTGCTGTTCATGGAGGGCAATCGCGCCGCGGCGCTGGGCTGCGTGATGGGCGGCTGCACGGTCGCCGCATGGTATCCGATCACGCCGTCGTCATCGCTCTGCGAGTATTTCATTCAATACAGCGACAAGTACCGCGTCGATCAGAAGACCGGCGAGCGTAACGTCGCCATCGTGCAAGCCGAAGACGAACTTGCCGCAGCCGGCATTGTTTTCGGTGCGGGTTGGGGCGGCGCGCGGGCCATGACGTCTACCTCGGGTCCGGGAGTCTCGCTGATGGCCGAGTACGCCGGTTATGGCTACTTTGCCGAGGTGCCGGGCGTAATCTTCGACGTGCAGCGCGCCGGGCCGTCGACCGGCTTGCCGACGCGAACGATGCAAGGCGATCTCTCTTTTGCCTATACGCTCTCGCACGGCGACACCAAGCACCTCGTATTGATGCCGTCAACCGTCGCCGAAGCGTACGAGTTCGCGATGGAATCGTTCGATCTGGCCGAGCGGTTTCAGACGCCGGTCTTCGTGCTTAGCGATCTCGACCTGGGGATGAACGCGTGGCTCACGCCACCGCTTACTTACCCCGAGAAGCCGTTCGATCGCGGCAAAGTTTTAGGCGCCGACGATCTCTCGTCCATGAAGTCGTGGGGGCGCTATCGCGACGTCGACAAGGACGGCATTCCGTACCGCACGCTGCCGGGGACGAAGCACCCCAACGCCGGCTTCTTTACGCGCGGTACCGGGCACGACGAAGAGGCCCGCTATTCGGAGATGCCCGACGTTTGGCAGCGCAATCTCGACCGGCTCGTTCGCAAGCACGACACGGCACGCAACGTCGTTCCGGCACCGGTCGTCGAGGAGAAGAAAGGCGTAAAAGTGGCGATCCTCGCGTACGGGACGACCCACCACGCCGTCGTCGAAGCGCGCGACTTCTTGCGCGACGCGGGCGTCGAGCTCAACTACATGCGCGTGCGCGCCCTGCCGCTCTCGCCCGAGGTCGCGACGTTCGTAAAGCGTCACGACCGCGTCTACGTCGTCGAACAAAATCGCGACGGACAGCTCTACGGCATCATTCGTACGGAGCTCCCAACTCACCTAATCGGCCGCTTGGAGTCGATCCGCCACTACAACGGCGTCCCCATCGACGCCCATGCGATCATCGATCCGCTGCTCGAAGAAGAGCGGCGGCCCGCGGTGATCGCAGAGTAATTCTTCGACAGGCTCGGGATGACAGAAATAACAGCATGACAGCAAATTTGAACATTATTGGTTTGGCGCGCGAGGTCTACAAGGGGCTTCCGACGACGCTCTGCGCCGGATGCGGCCACAACTCGATCACCAACCATTTGATCAAGGCGCTCTACGAATACGGCGTCGAGCCGCACCGGCTGGCGAAGATGAGCGGGATCGGCTGTTCCTCCAAGACGCCGGCCTACTTCGTCGAACAGGCGCACGGTTTCAACGGGCTGCACGGACGCATGCCGTCGGCGGCGACCGGCGCGAAGCTTGCCAATCGCGAGTTACTCGTGCTCGGTATTAGCGGGGACGGCGACACGGCAAGCATCGGGCTCGGTCAGTACTGTCACATGATCCGGCGTAACGTCGACTGCACCTACATCGTCGAGAACAACGGCTGCTATGGATTGACCAAGGGCCAGTTTTCGGCGACGGCGGACGTCGGCTCGACCCAGAAGGGCGGAAAAGTCAACGAGTACGCCACCATCGACATCTGCGGCTTGGCCATCGAACTGGGCGCAACGTTCGTAGCCCGCTCGTTCTCCGGCGACGGTAAGCAGCTCGTTCCGCTGCTTCAAGCGGCGTTCTCGCATCGCGGCACTGCAATCCTCGACGTCATCAGTCCCTGCGTAACGTTCAACGATCACGAAGGCTCGACGAAGAGCTATGCCTACGTCAAGGAGCACGACGTGGTCTTGCACACCGCCGACTATATCGCTGGCGGCCGCGAGATTACCGTCGATTACGAGCCCGGCACCGTTCGCGACGTAGAACTGGAAGACGGCGCTCACGTGCTGCTTCGCAAAGTCGACGTGGATTACGATCCGACGGACGGCATCGGCGCGCTGCGCACCATCCACGAGTCACGCTCGCGCGGCGAGTTCGTCACCGGCCTGCTCTACGTGGATACCAAAGAACAGGATCTTTGCGAGCGCGAACGCCTCACCCGCACGCCGCTGGCGCAGCTCGACGAAGAAGATCTGCGCATCGGCCGCGAGGAATGGCAGCGGCTCATGCAGCCGGAATAAGCCCGCCGCCCTCACCCTGCGCCGGCGTTAACGCATAACGTGGAAGCCCTGATCGCGGCGCTGCGGGACGCGTCGTCGGTTCTAGTGTTGACCGGATCGGGGATCTCGGCGGAGAGCGGCTTGCCGACCTTTCGCGGCGTGGGCGGTTTGTGGCGGACGCACCGCGTCGAAGAACTGGCCTCGCCCGCAGGTTTCGAGCGCGATCCGGTTCTGGTGTGGACGTGGTACAACGAGCGCAAGGCCGCGCATTCGCGCGCCGTCCCCAACGCCGGACACATCGCGCTCGCTCAGTTGGAGAATCTCGTTCCCTATTTCACGCTGGCGACGCAGAACGTCGACTCGCTGCACTTGCGGGCCGGCTCGCGTAACGTGGCCGAGCTGCACGGTGACCTTCGCGAGGCGCGTTGCTCGCAATGCGATGCGCGTCGACCGTTGGGTAGCCGGGGCCTTCCTCTCGACGCGATCGAGCATAGGTGTGGCGGCCGTATGAGGCCCAATATCGTATGGTTCGGCGAACCTCTTCCCGCAGACGTTTGGCGCCGGGCCGCGGCGGCCGCGTCGGAAGCGGACGTAATCCTAGTCGTGGGTACTAGCGCCGTCGTGTATCCTGCTGCTGCTTTAGCGACGCACTACAATACGTCCGCGTTCGTAGCCGAAATTAATCCGGAGGAAACGGCCATCAGCCGTCGCGTAGACGCCGTCGTTCGGGCGAACGCCGCCGAAGCATTGCCCGTAATCGTGAATTCTTATCAGGCATCGCATCGCCAAGGCGGCAAAGGAGATCCGGGTTGATCTGGTCGAGGACGATGGCCCTACTGTTGACGCTTTCGGGTGCAGCGGGCTGCACCTACAACTGCGATAACGCGGGCGTAAGCGTCGACGGCGGCGGCAACATCGTGGTAAAGGGCGCGAACGGTTTTATCAGCCCCAATTCGACCGTGCTGCGAAACGTACGGGATTGGCCGCAGCCACCTTCAGAAGAACAAAACTTTGCGTTTTCCCAAGGGTACGTATTGACCCGCGACGGCGGCATGTACGTGCTGGAGAATACTGCATATCACCCGAACCTCGTTTACCGCATCAATCTCGGCTCCGGCGAGGCGACGACGATTGACAGCCCCGGAAAATCTGAGAATGTGCCTTCGGCAATGACGCGATCCAAGGAGACGTCGATCGCCGCAGACGACCACTATGTTTATTCAGTCGATCAGACGGACCCGCAGATCAGCCGGATGGGCATCTCGGGGGGAAGCGGCCCTTTAGAGAAATTCATTTATGGCGAGAAAACGCTGCTACGAGCCCCGCTTGATGTCGGCGTCGATTCAAATGGCCGCCTATGCGTACTCGACAGTGAGACGCTGCTTCTGCTGTGTTACGCGCCGAGCGCCAAAGGTAACGTCGCGCCGACGAACGTGCTCAATCTTAAAACGCTGCTCGGTTATGCCCAGGTTGACGGAATTACGTTCGATCGTGGCGAGCGCGTAGTCGTCAGCGGGACGAGCGACCCTAACGGAGTTGGTGGCTTCATTCTCGCCGTCATCGATATTTCGTCCGCCAAGCCGCGCGTCATTAGAACGATTTCCGGGCCAAGCACGAGGTTGTTTACACCGTATAGCCTGGCTGTAGACAACGCGGGCAACATCCTCGTGTTGCAACAAGAGTCCGGAGAGCTCCTAGCGTTTGCGCCCAATCAAAGCGGTAACGTCGCGCCTTTTGCGGCGCGAACGCCGGCGGCCAGGGTGACGCATCCTTTTAGAATGGCGCTCGATCGCAAGACCGGGAACGTCGCGATCTTAGGTTCGGACGGGATCGCACTTTTTGCGAAGGCAGGCAACAGGTCGCCCAAGGATTGGCCGGCCGAGGTTCGAAGGCCGATGCGCGGATGGAGCGTAGCTTTTGGGAACTCCGAGCTCTTCGTCGCAGATGAATTTGGCACGCCTGTAGGGACGGGACGGCATGAGAAAGCGAATAAAGCGAGCGCAACCGCGTCGCAGCCGCGCTCGCTAAACTTGCACGATCCGCAGTTCGTTGCAACCGATCAGGACGGCCGCATTTACGTTGCATCGACCGACGGCGTGATTACGGCCCTTCCAGGGCGGGGGAGCGGCGCGGCCGGAGCCGCCACGCCATTCGCCACCACGTTCGGTCGTGACATGGACGCTTTTGCAGCGGATTCAGCAGGGTACTTCTATCTTTCGTCTGCTTCGAACAACGCCATCGTAACCGTTAGCAAAAAGGGGCACCAAGCAATAATTGCGGGTAGCAGAACCACGTTGGACCACCCGATCGGACTCGCCGTCGGCAGCGACGGATCTTTGTATGTTGCCAACACATCGGGCAAGAGCATTCTCGTGTTTCCGCGCGGCTCTTCGGGCAACGTCGCGCCCGCCCGGACGATTGCCGGCGATGCGACTGAACTCGTCGCGCCCCAAGCAGTAGCCATCGACGCGGCCGGCAAGCTTTACGTATTCGATGGGCCGGTAACGGCTACGGGATCGGGCGGCCGGCATTACGTGCGCGTCTACGCCGCGGGCACTGGAGGTAACGTCGCTCCCGACCAATCGTACTCTGTAAATACAAAGTGCTGGGCCAACACCTTGTGACGGGTGTGAGCGGTCCGGCGCAGACGCCGCCGCGCGCCGTCAGCCTTCTTGAAGCCGCCCGCCGAGCAGCTCGGTAAGCTTACGCTCGAGACTACGCAGCGACGCGTTTTCGGTTTCCAGGGTCGCTAGCCGCCGGCGCAACTCGCTGGAATCGAGGTGTTCGTATGCGGCGCCCGCTGCTTGCACGAGCTTGCGCAGGCAGCGCCGCTCGTCGGGATCGAGCCCTTCGCCGCGCGCGTGTCCCCCATAAAGCGCGATCGCTTCGAGGCGGCGTTCGGCGACGACCGGAACGGCATAGATTGGCGCGCGCGCGTTGCCGGGTGCGCCGGCAGCACGCCAGCCGATCGCTTCGGGATCGAGTGGTTCCAAATCGCCGCGCAGGCGCAGCACGAGGCGATCGTCTGCTCCGAGCTCGGCCAACTCGCCGTCGTGCCATCCTCGCGCGCGCACTCGGCGATAGAGGTCGCCGTCGCGACGGAAGAGCGCCGCCGAGGCCAGCTCGAGCGCCTCGGAAGCGTCCTCGACGAGCGTGTCGTCGACCGTCTGCGCCGCCGCAGCATAAGGCAGCGCGCGCGCCGCCTCGCCGAGCCTGCGTTCGGCGAGGTGTCGGCGGCGAAAGAGCACTCGATCGATGAATCCATCGAGCTTTTTGTGAAACGCGTCGAGCGAGAGCCCGATACCGATGGCGGCGCCGATCTCCAAGACGACCGCGACGCCGCGGCTCGATAGGAGCTTTCCGAAGACGTACTCGATCGATGTAAATAGCGCCGCCGCACCGACGGTCAAGATCGTATAGACGAGCGTGCGGCTGACGATGAAGTTGACGTCCATAACGCGATGACGCACGACCCCGTACGCAACGGCTGCGGCGACTAGCGCCGGCGACGCGTAGAAAGCCATGCTTATAACGATTAGCGTTGCCGGGTTCGTCGTCAGTCCCGTATCGAGCTGATGGAATACGCCGGTCAGGATCAAAACGACGAATGCGCCCATCAGCGGCGCGAGTCGCGAGCGCACGTCTCCCGGCGTCGTAGCGAAGGTCGAGATCAATGCGGCCAGGGCCGCGATTGCGGGGGCGATGATGCCGTAGTATGCGATCGCGATCCAGCCTGCGGGCGGCGCCTCGGAGAGGCGCAGCGCAAGGACGACGTAAAGATAGATCGCCGCGAGGACGAAGCCGACGGGCAGGGCGAGACGATCGATGGCTTGTGCGACGCCGCGCGGCCGGTCGGCGGGAAAGCGCGCGGCAAAGATCATCGCACCGGTCACTTGTGCGGCATAGAGCAGCGAGACGCCCACATCCCAAGCAAAAGCCGCGGCGCTTTGAGCCTGCTGCGACCAGAAGACGACGCTCATTGGCACGAGCAGCGGCGGCGCTGCAAGAGCAAATCCCCACGTCATGCGGCTGGGCCTGGAGAGCACCAGCAGCAGACCGACGATTCCCAGCGCCAAGCCGGCCAACGCCGCCGTCAGCCGCACGATCGGCGCGACGGCGAGCACGTACGAGGCGCGCAGCGTCACGCGCTGCGACAAATTGCCGCGTGCGGCTTGGAACGAAACGGGCGCGAACGCCGGCACCTCCTCCTGCAGCAGCGCGTACTTTCGCGCGCGCAGCGAAAGGGTTGCGTAGTTCAGCCGGTCGCCGGCACGGATGCCTGCGGAAGCGGCGGGCGAGCCTGGTGTGACCGACGTTACGGCGAGCGAGTTCTTATCGGCGAGAAATCCGTAGATGCCCGAGGGCGTGCGATAGGCGGCGATAGATGCCGCCGCGCCGGCGATCTCAAGGAGTCCGAGCAGCGTCACGATGGTAACGCGCAACGCTTTGCTCATGCCGCATCGGCGCTTGCGGCGCGCCGTCGCCAAAGGAAGAGCGCGTAGACTGGAAGTCCGGTGAGGAGGATGCCGATCCCGATCCCGGTGTCGAGCGGCGACTTCACGACCGTATCGCCAACGATGAACCAGGCGGCAGCGAGAAAGAGCACCGTCGTAAAGGGATGACCGGGCATTTGGAAGACCGGCTTCGGTGCGCCGGGGTCGTGCGCGTCGCGCCGTCTAAAAACGATCAGCGCGATGGCGGCGAGCCCGAAGAAAATGTAATCGTTGCAGGTGACGTAGTTGAGAATTTGATCGTAACGCCCGGAGAGCGCGATGACGATGGCGACGATGCCCTGCAGCACGATTGCCAGTACCGGTGCGTGAGTGCGGGCGTTGACCCAGGCGAGCTGCTTGAAGAACGTGCCGTCGGAAGCCATTTGGAAGTAAACGCGCGGCGAGGTGAGGATCTGGTTGCTCAAAAAGCCGAGCGTCGAAACCGCGATCACGCCGGCCATGATCCATTTGCCGATTGGGCCGAAGGCGATGGCCGCAATATCGGAGGCCGGCGTGGTCGTCGCGGCAAGTGCGCCGATACCGAGTGCGCGCAGACAGGCGGCGTTGACTGCCAGATAGAGCAGCACGACGCCGAGCACGCCGACGATCAATCCGCGCGGCAGCGTTGCTTGCGGATCGCGCAGCTCGGCCGACATAAAACTCGACGTCTGCCAGCCGCTATAGGCAAAGAGCACCGGCACCATCGCGAGCCCGATGGCGCCGATTCCAGCGGGCATTGCCGGCGCCGCCGTTCCCGGTGCGACGGCATGGACGAAGAAGAGGCCGATCGCGGCAAACGCCGAGATTGCCAGAATCTTGAGCGCCATAAATGCGTTCTGAGTGGTCGTGCCGGTGCGCACGCCGAACGCGTTGATTGCCGTGAACGCCGCAATGGCGATGACCGCAACGGCCGCGCTCGACGAATGCGAGCCGCTGAGCGTATCGAAGTAACGCGCGAAAGTGACCGCCGCAGCGGCCATTCCGCCGCTCTGCGAAACCAAGAGCAGCGTCCAGCCGAAGACGAATGCCAGAGCCGGATGAAATGCGTCGCGCAGATACGCGTAGAGTCCGCCGTCGTCGGGGCGGCGAGCGGCGAGTTCGGCGAAGATGCCCGCGCCCAGCAACGCGATGACGCCGCCGGCAATCCAAGCGCCCATTACGAGCCATCCGCTGCCGACGAAGCGCGCGACGACCGACGGGTTCATGAAGATACCCGAGCCGACGATACCGCCCATCACTATGAGGGCCGCGTCGCGACTTCCTAAGCGGCGCAGAAGCTTCGAGTCGTGCAACGTTATGGGCGCAGGCTTGGTTACGCCGAGCCTAACCCCTTTCTCCGAATGATGCGAGGCACGGTTGTGCGAAGATTGCTGCGATGTTTGCAATAGCTGCGTTCGTTGTCGCGCTGTCGAGCACGCTCGTTGCTCAGGCGTCCCCCGCGCCGGCGCCCCAAGCTTCGCCCGCGCCGGAGGCGGAAGGTGCCCCCGCACCGTCCGCAGCCATGCCGCCGCCACCCGGGGTGCGGTTTCAACCGCCGCTGGAGAACGGCGCATGTTTGGATTCGATCCGCGGGGTGCCCAACGTGCTGGCGGGGCCGCCCTCACGCGGGATGCAGATCGTTCGCATCGACCAAGTCGTTTCGACGGCGACGATGCTGCCGGGCGAGGTCATCGGCTTCCTCTACACGACCGAGGACGGGTCCACGTGGCTCGGTCAGCGCACCAAGGATTATCAGTCGGCGGCCGATGCCACGGCCATCAACCGCGTGCTGGCCGCAGCCCACGTGGCAGGCTACGACGTCACCGAGTTTCCCCCCACGACCCTGTACGGAGTCCCGACCAAGCGTCCGCAGCTCTTCCGCGTCCAGCTGCCGAGCGAGTACGCGACGCTGCGGATTGCCTTGGTTCCCTGCGTGATCTGGCCCTCGGCGCGGCAGCTGCCCGACCCGGCAACGTAAGGTAGCAGCCGGCGCATCCGAGTGCTAGCCTCGGGTGTTCTACGAGAGCATGGAGTTCGTCGTCCGAACCCGCCTGGGTGCGTTTTCGCCCAACGCCGACGTCGTCGTCGACGAGGAGGAAAGGCGCGTCGTCGCCGTGATCGAGATCGCCGGGGCAGATCCGCAGGCGCTGCGCATCGAGTTTGACGGGAGAAATCTGACGATCGCCGGATGCCGTCGCGAGGCGGTACGGTTTCGCCACGGGTCCTTTGCTCGGAAAGAGATCGCGCACGGCGAGTTCGTCAAGCGCATCGCACTCCCGCTCCCGATCGAACCGGAGAGCATCACGGCAAGTTATGCCGACGGATTTCTGGTTGTCGTCGCGCCCATCGCCGCAACCGCATATTTGCCGACCGCTCGCACCGAAATGCACGTCATCGTAAAAAGGATTCAACCGTAAGTAATGCCCGCCAAACAGGCACAAATAGTCCCCGCTAATCTGATCGGCATTCTGCCGCTTCAGGAAGCGGTGCTTTTCCCGCACACGGTGATTCCGTTGGCGGTTGTGAAGAAGCCCGGAATCCAGTTGGTCGAGGAGGCACTGCGCGAGGGCAAGCCGATCGGCTTGACGGTGCTCAAGGATCGCGAGATCGAGGAGCCCGGCCCGGACGACATACAGCGCGTCGGGACGATCGGCATCATTCAGAAGATGCTCAAGGTGCCCGACGGCACGTTGCGCTGCATCGTTGCAGGGCAGCAGGTCTTCCGGATCGAGCAGTTCACGCAAGTCTCTCCCTACATGGTGGCGGCGTATACCGAGCTGCCCGACGTAACCGTCGAGAACGAAGAGCTCGTCGCCATGCAGCGCAATCTCGCCGGACTCTTTCAGAAGCTGCTCTCCTATCTTCCGCAAGCGCCGCGCGAGATGGAGATGGAAGTGGCGAACATCACCGACCCGATCGTGCTCACCTACTTCGTCGCCTCGACGATGCGGTTAGAGACCTCGGATCGGCAAGCCCTCCTCGAAGAGCGCGATACGGCCAAGCGCATGCGCAAGCTCACCTTGCTGCTCACCAAAGAGCTGGAGGTCGTCGAGCTCGGCCACAAGATTCAGAGCGACATCCAGCGCGAGATGGAGAAGAATCAGCGCGAGTTTTATCTGCGACAGCAGCTGCGCGCGATTCAAGAAGAACTCGGGGAAGTCGATCCCCAGCAAGCCGAGACCAACGAGTTGCGGACCAAGATCGACGCGGCGGCGATGCCCGCCGACGTTAAGAAAGCCGCCGACCGCGAGCTGGACCGTCTCTCCAAAGTGCCGCAGGCGAGCCCCGAGTACAGCGTCATTCGCACCTATCTCGATTGGCTCGTAACTCTTCCGTGGAATTCCGAGACCGCCGATCACATCGACATCAAGGCGGCGCGCGTGATCCTCGACGAGGATCACTACGACCTCGACAAGATCAAAGATCGCATTATCGAGTATCTGGCCGTCGGGAAGCTCAAGAAGAAGCTGACCGGTCCGATCCTCTGTTTCGTCGGACCTCCGGGCGTCGGTAAGACGTCGTTAGGCCAGTCGATCGCCCGAGCGATGGGACGAAAGTTCGTTCGCCTCTCGGTGGGCGGCGTGCACGACGAAGCCGAGATCCGCGGCCACCGGCGCACCTACATCGGCGCGATGCCGGGATCGATCGTGCGCGCGATTCGCGATGCCGGAACGAAGAATCCGGTGATGATGATCGACGAGATCGACAAAGTCGGCTCCGACTTCCGCGGCGATCCCCAGTCGGCGCTGCTCGAAGTCCTCGATCCGGAACAAAACAACAACTTCCGCGATCACTATCTCGATCTGCCCTTCGACCTGTCGCAAGTGCTCTTTATTTGCACGGCCAATAGCTTGGACACGATCTCCCCGCCGCTGCGCGACCGTATGGAGATCATCACGCTGGCCGGTTACACCGAGCTGGAGAAACTGCAGATCGCCAAGCGGTACCTCCTCAAGAAGCAGCGCACCAATAACGGCCTAAAGGAAACGCAGGCACAAATCGGCGACACGGCGATCCGCGCGATCATCAACGACTACACGCGCGAGGCGGGCGTGCGCAACCTGGAACGCGAGATCGGTACGGTCTTCCGTAAGATCGCCCGTAAGGTGGCGGAGAATCCGCGCTTCAAGGCGAGGGTCAAGCCGGAGAATCTCAGCGAGTATCTCAGCAAGCCGCGCTTCTTCAACGAGGTGCGCAAGCGCGTCGCTTCGGTCGGCGTCGCAACGGGAATGGCCTACACGCCGGTCGGCGGCGACATACTGTTCATCGAGACGCAGGGTATGCCCGGCACCGGAAAGCTAGTATTGACCGGTCAGCTCGGCGACGTGATGAAGGAGAGCGCGCAGGCTGCAGTTTCCTTCCTGCGCTCGCGCTCCAGCGAGCTCGGTTTGCCCGCCGATTATTTCTCGAAACACGACATCCACATTCACGTCCCCGCCGGCGCAACGCCGAAGGACGGTCCGTCGGCCGGAATCGCGCTGGCAACGTCGATCGCATCGATGCTTAGCGGCATCAAGGTGGATCCGAATCTGGCGATGACCGGCGAGATCACCTTGACCGGACAAGTGCTGCCGATCGGCGGGCTCAAAGAGAAGGTTCTGGGCGCGAGACGCGCGAGCATCAGCAAGGTTCTGCTGCCGCGGCGCAACGAGATGGATCTCGACGACATTCCCAAAGAAGTGCGCGACAGCATGACGTTCGTTCCGGTCGACGAGCTCTCCGAGGTTCTACATCAGGCGCTTGGCAAGCGGATCATTTCGCCGGTGCCGCTCGGCGGCGACGGCAAGACCAGCAACGTCGTGCCGATTAGGCGCAACGGAACCGTGCGCCGTCGCACCGAGCGTAAGAGCCGCGTCAAGCGCTAGCGACCGTTAGCGGACCAGGACGCCCTCTCCGGCGACTACCTCGCCGACGAACGCGAACGTTACCTCGCGCATCGCTAGTTCGCGGGTTAGCGCGCCGGCGCTAGCGCGGGCGATGCTTATCAGCAGCCCACCGGAAGTCTGGGCGTCCGAGAGGCCGATGCGAAGCGCCGGCAGTACCGAATCGTCGAACTCGGTAAAAGCGGCATGCGTTTGGGCGTTGTGCCGCGTACCACTAGGCACGACGCCCGCTTCGATGAGATCGAGGACGCCGGCCATAAACGGAACGGCCTGCGACGCGACGATCAAGCGGACGCTCGAAGCGCGAGCCATGCCGCCGCCGTGGCCAAGCAATCCAAATCCCGTAATGTCGGTCGCAGCGCGCGCACCTGCGGCGAGCATTGCTTCCGAAGCGGCATCGTTGAGCGTCGTCATCACCGCTACCGCTTCATCGAGCGCGCGTGCGGGAATAGCGCGGCGTTTGAGCGCCGTGGTGAGAATGCCGGTGCCCAGCGGTTTGGTAAGCACGAGCAGATCGCCGGGCCGGGCGCCCGAGTTGGTTACGATGCGTTTTGGGTCGATCACGCCGGTGACGGCCATCCCATACTTCGGCTCGGCGTCCTTGATGGTGTGGCCGCCAAGGATTGCCACGCCGGCGCTGCGAGCAACGGTCGCTCCACCCTCCAGTATGCGGGCGAGAATAGCGAGGTCGAGATCTTCGGGAAAGGCGACGATGTTGAGCGCGGTGCGCGGGCTGCCGCCCATCGCGTAGACGTCGGAGAGCGCGTTGGTTGCGGCGATTCGTCCGAAGTCGAACGGGTCGTCGACGATCGGCGTGAAAAAATCCACGGTCTGGACGACGGCGAGGTCGTCGCGCAGGAGATAGACTCCGGCGTCGTCCCCGGTGCCGTAGCCGACCAGGACGCGATCGTCGGTTGCCGGCGAAACGCGCTCCATCACGCTCGCAAGCTCCGCCGCCCCGAGTTTTGCGGCGCACCCCGCGCACGCCGAGAGTTCCGTCAGACGGATGCTCGCCACGTCCATCGAAATGGTATTCCGTGCCGAGACAACTGCTATTCCTTCCCGGCCCCGTGACCTGCGCGCAAGCAGTGCTCGAGGCGGCCGCACGCCCACTGATCAATCACCGCGACCAAGAGTTTGCGGCGATGCTCGCGCGCATCGACGCGGCGCTGCGCCCGGCCTTCGGGACGGGCGGCGAGGTGCTGCTGCTCGGAAGCTCGGGTACCGGCGCGCTCGAGGCCGCGGTAGCCAACTTCCTTTCGCCTGGCGAGCGGCTGCTTTCGTGTGCCGTTGGTTCGTTTGGAAAGCGCTTCGCCGACATTGCCAAAACGTACGGTTGCGTCGTGGAGCCGCTCGAAACGTCGGCCGGCGCCGCCGTCGACCCGGCCGCCCTTCGAGCGCGTCTAGAGGCCGATTCGCGTCGCGAAATCGCCGGCGTGTTGCTGACGCACAACGAAACGTCGACCGGCGTCGCGTGCGACATGGCGGCGCTCGCACCGCCGCTGCGCGAGCACGGCGCGCTCACGTTCGTCGACTCGATCAGCGGTTTGGGCGCATCGGCGTTTCGCATGGACGAATGGGGCTACGACGTCGTCGTCAGCGCCTCACAGAAGGGTTTCGCCGCCCCGCCCGGCGCCGCCATGATCGCCGCGAGCGACCGCGCCTGGAAGCGCGCGCAAAATACCCGCTCGCCGCGCTTCTACTTCGACGTCTCTCGTGCGCGCAAATCCGCCGCACGGGGGCAGATGCCTTGGACGCCGCCGATCTCGATAATCTACGCGCTCGACGTCGCGTTGCAGCGCTATCACGCCGAGGGAGCCGCCGCCGTTCAGGCGCGAATCGCGCGTTTTGCCAATGCGGTTCGAGCGGCGCTAGAACGCTTGGGCTTCACGCTCTTCTCTGCGCCCGGCGCGCACTCACCCACGGTCGTGGCCGCGTACCCTCCGCCCGGCGTCGACGCGCGCACCCTGCTCGACCGTCTGAGATTGCGTCACGGCGTGGTGCTGGCCGGCGGGCTCGAGGAGCTCTCCGGAAAGATCGTTCGCTTCGGCACGATGGGGGACGTCTGCGAAGTCGATCTGTTGGGAGCCGTCGCCGCGATCGAGCTCGAGCTGGTTGCGTCGGGCGTGCCGGCCGATTTGGGCGCGGGCAGCGCCGGCGCACTCGAAGCGCTGGCCGAGCGGGCTACAAGTGGTGTCGCCTAAAGTACGGCATCGCGAACGGACGCGCGAACCACGGGATCGTTGAGAGTATCGCGTCGTCGAGCGGTGCGTCGTACGACACGAGATACGGTGCCAAACGCGACCGATGAAGGTCGGCGCGAATGTCGGGCGAGAGCGGAAAAAAGAGCGCGATAAAGAGCACCAGCCACAAAAGGATCGCGCCTTTAGCGAATCCCACGCCGGCGCCGCCAAGCGCGTTGCCCAGGCCGAGCAGCGGAAGCCTTGCGACGCCGCCGAGCAGCCGCGCGACGATTAGTAACACGATGTAGGTCAAGAGTCCGGTGGCAAACATGCCGACGACGTGTGCGGAGCCCGGGCCGAGCTTGGTCAGCGTTGCGATCTGTCCGTCGAGGCTGCCGTTATAGAACCACGGCGTGATCAGGGCCGCGGTCACGGCAACTGCGCCCGCGAGCTCGGAGACGAAGCCGCGCCGGTAACCCTTGTACGTTGCGATTGCCAGGACGATGAAGATGACGATATCCGGCCAGACGAAGCCGCCCATCACGTTCGAAGAGCGGCTCCAAAACGCTCGCGCACCGCGTCGAGCAGCTTGGCGATCGCCGCGTCGGCCTCTCGATCGGTAATCGTCGCATCAAAACGCTGCAACGTAACGCGTACGGCCAGGCTCTTTCGACCCTCTCCTAACTGCGCGCCGCGGAACTCGTCGAAAACGCGAACGCGCGTGCAGACCGGTCCGAGCGCGACGGCAATCGCGCGCTCCAAATCGCGCGCGGCAACTTCGACGCCGACGACGAGCGCGACGTCGCGATAGGTCGACGGAAACTTCGACGGCGGCACGTACAGCGGCGTTTGCGGCGGCGCCAGAGCGCCGACGTCGAGCAAACAGATGTAGGCGTCGCGACCGAGATCGTTAACCTGTGCCAGGCGCGGGTCGAGAGCCCCGATGATGCCGGCGTCGCGCCCGCCGACCGTTACCCGAGCGCTCTTACCGGGATGCAAGCCCGGCGGCGCGCTTGCGGAGACTTCGATCGCTCGTCCGGTAATTTCGCGCAAGAGGGTTTCGCAGTCGCCTTTGAGCTGCAGAAAACACGAGTCCCGCCACGGCGGCCCGTCGCCGCGGTCGACGGTGAAGCCAAAGGCCGCGGCGCTGCTTTCGACGATGCTCTCGCCGTCGCCGGCGAAGATTTCACCGAGCTCGAAAACGCGCATCGGTGCGTCGCGCGCGGCGAGATACTCGACGATGCCGGGCAGCAGTGAGAAGCGAAGGTAGCGTTGCTCCTCTGAGAGCGGGTTGCGCACTTCGATCGGCGAGGCGCCGAACTCGATACCGGCGCGCCGCGCGCGCTGCACGAACGACGACCCTTGCAACGAATGCGTGAGTATCTCGCGATACCCCAGCGCGCAGAGCGCTCGCGCGATGCGATTCTCGAGCGCGTATGCGTCGCTCGAAATCTCGTGGGCGGCAACCGAAGGCACGACGGCCGGGATTGCGTCGTATCCTTCGATACGCGCAATTTCTTCGATCAGATCGGCAGCGATGTTGAGGTCGCGCCGCCATGCCGGCGGGGTGACCTCAAGCGCGTCGCCCCGCGCTGCGACGACGCATCCCAGTGCGGCCAGATGATGCTCGACGCGGTCGCGTGGGATCGCCAAACCCAGCACGCGTTCTACGTCACCGGCCTGGAGGACGATCGGGACGAGTGCGGCGAGCGCGTCGCCGGCGATGTGGGGCCGGTACGCCTTTGCGCCAAGGTCGCAGAGCAACTGCGCCGCGCGCGCGGCGCCGGCATCTGCCAAGGCCGGCGCGAGCGATTTCTCGTGGCGCGCCGATGCTTCGGTCCGTAAGCCCAGCGAGTTTGCGGTGCGCCGGACGCGCGGGCCGTGAAAGTTGGCCGACTCCAAGACGATTGCCGTAGTCTGCGCCGTGACTTCGCTGTCGGCGCCGCCCATTACGCCGGCCAGACCGAGCACGCGATCCGTGCCGGCAATCACCAGCGCTTGCGGGTCGAGCGATCGCTCGACGCCGTCGAGCGTCACTAGGCGCTCGCCTTTGCGCGCGCTGCGAACGATCAGCTGCGAATCGGCCACCGCCGCCGCATCGTAGAAGTGCAAGGGCTGACCCGTCTCGAGCATCACGTAGTTCGAGACGTCGACGAGGTTGTTGATCGGGCGCTGTCCGGCAAGCGCCAGCCGGACGCGCATCCACGCCGGCGCCGTGCGGACCTGCACGCCGTCGAAGCGCTGCGCGACGAAGCGACGGCAGTCTTGGGATTCGATCGTCACGTGAGGCTCCGCGCCGGGCGGTTCGCGGTCGGTGCCGGGGTTTTCGAACGACGGGACGCGCAAGGGCACGTCGTACGACGCGGCCAGCTCCCGCGCGAGTCCGAGCACCGACATCGCGTCGGGGCGGTTTGCAGTGATCTCGACTTCCAGCACGGCCGTGTCGAGACCGAAGACTTCCACGACGTCGCTTCCCAGCGCGAGCGATTCGTCCATCTGCATGATGCCGTCTTCGAACCACTCGGCGGGCAATGCCAGCTCTTCGGCGGAGATCATCATGCCCGCAGAAGCGATGCCGCGCATCGTGCGTGGCGCGATCACTAGTTCGGGAAGCCGCGCGCCGATCGTGGCGACGGCGATCGTTTGACCCGCCGCGACGTTGGTGGCGGCGGTGGCGATGGTTAGTGGCTGCTCGCCGCCGACGTTAACCTGCGCGACGTGCAGGCGGTCGGCGTTGGGATGGCGCTCGAGCGCGGCGATGCGACCGATCACGACGCCGGAGATTGCCGGGCGCCGATCGACGGCGTCGACCGGAAAACCGAGCATCGCCAAGCGATCGGCGATCGCCTCGTCATCGGTCGGCAGCGCGACGAATTCGCGCAGCCAGCTTATCGGAACTCGCACAGTTGCTCGAGAAAGTCCGGTTCGCTCGCGATGAAGCGGCGGATGTCGTCGACCTGGTAACGCGCCAAGCCCAGCCGCTCGACTCCGAAACCAAAGGCCCACCCGGAATACTCCGCAGGGTCGTATCCGACTTCGCGCAGCACGTTGGTATGAACCATTCCGGAGCCGCCCAACTCGATCCAACCCGAGCCGCCGCACATGTTGCACGACGCCGCTTCGGCCAGTACGCCGCGGCCCTTGCACTTCGGACAGGTCGTGTCGACCTCGGCGCTCGGTTCGGTGAAGGGAAAGAACGACGGCCGGAAACGGACGCGTTGTTCTGGTCCGAAAAGTTCTTGGCAGAGGCCGGCGAGCATTCCCTTGAGGTGGCCGAAGTGAATGCCCCGCGCGACGAGCAGTCCCTCCATCTGGTGGAACTGGAAGAGATGGCGCGCATCGACGGCGTCGCGCCGGAAGCAGCGCCCCGGAGCGAAAATCGCGACGGGCGGACGATGTTGCTGCATCGTGCGGACCTGCATCGGCGACGTATGCGGACGCAGCAGCACCGAATCGGTCAGCCAGAACGAATCGAAACTCTCGCGCGTCGGATGGTCGGCCGGGATGTTGAGCGCGTCGAAGTTATAGTAGTCGGGCTCCGCTTCGGGTCCCACCACGATGGCGAAGCCGTGGCGCGCGAAATATGCAGCGCTGTCGTCGATGATTCGCCGCACCGGGTGAATCGAACCGGTGGCGGGGGTAATAGCGGGGAAGGTTACGTCGATCGACGTCGCTAGCTCGGCGTCGAACCGCCGCGCCTGCAGCCGCGCTGCAGCTTCGCTCAAGTGCGATTCCATGGCCGCGACCGCGTCGTTGATTTCCTTACCGGCGTCGGGACGTTCGCGCGGCGGAAGCGAGCCGATCGTCCGCCGCACCCTGGTTACCTCACCGTTTCGGCCGAGGTAGACGATGCGCACGTTCTCGAGCGCCGGTTCGTCGGGCGCGGCATCGGCCGACGCGATCAAACGGCGCTTCAAATCGGTGAGCTGCTTTGCCAGTTCCGTCATCGCTATTTCAAAGCAAAACGCCCGGTTAGTAGTACGTTACCGGGCGCTTCCAGAAACCGGCGGCGAGTCTTTCGCTTAAGGCCGGATCGTTCCAAATCTTTTAGCTTGTTGCCGGTGTCGCGTATAGCCTTCGATATGCTAGGTAGGCGTCGATGGAACCCGTTTGGGCGAAAAGCCTCCAGAAGAGATTGGACCTTGCCATATCGCTTGAGTCTCCTTCTAAGCCGTCGGCTCCAGGCGGCCCTACGCTGGGAATGGGCAGAGTATAACATGCGTCGTGGGACGCCGGTAGTCTTGACTTTTTGCCTTAAGAGTACTCTCTTGACAACGATTGCTACGGCGCCCGCTCCGGCGTTTGCCGGCATGCAAGGAAGAGCCCGATCGATCCCGCTACGGCCGCGCTCAAGCTCTCCGTTCGACCGCTCATCGGAATGGCGAGCAAGCGGTTGCAGAGCGGTTGCCAGCGACCCAAACCGTGCCGTTCGTTGCCTACCCCCAGCACCGAGCCGGGCTCGAACCGCTCGCCGGCGATATCTTCGCCGCCGGCGGCCAAGCCCAGCAGGCGGCGCCCGGTCGAACGCAAGCCCGCAGCCAGGTCTTCGGGCTCGACCCAGGCCAGCGCTAGCCTAAAGACGGCTCCCATGGAGCCGCGGACGACCTTGGGATGGTACGGGTCGACCCCGAGCGTCCCGAAGAGGACGCCGGGGCAGCCGAAGGCATCGGCCGAGCGCATCAGTCCTCCGGCGTTGGCAGGATCGTTGAGGTCGGCCAGCAGCAGCAGCGGTCCAGGGAGTTGCAAGACTTCACCGACCTCGGCCGGCCGGATGGGCGTCACCGCGAGTATGCCGCTTGGGGACTCGACGTCGGAGACGCTCTCGGCAGCGCGCGGATCGACCAGGAAACAGGGGGTGCCGGCGAGATCGAGCTCGCGCACCAGCGGCGTCGCGTCGTATGCTGCCTGGGTTGCGTAGAGTTCCTCGATCGGCAGCTTTGCGGCGCGCGCGTCCGCCAGGAGCGTGGCGCCCTCAAAAGCATAGCGTCGCTGCTCGCGCCGCCCTTTTACCGTCCGCAGGGCGCGGACGCGGGTAAGTCGCTCGGCGCGGCTTCCTAGGTGCGTCGGCACGGCCCTAACGCCCCTGCTTTCGGCGGGTGAACCAGGCGCGCGTCGCTATCATGATCAGGCCGGAGAAGAGCGCGGCCAGTGCGATCGCGATCTTGTCGTTGAAATGATGGGGCACCAACGTGCGCACCAAAACATAGACGGCGGCCACGAAGACCGTCAGGAAGTAAGCTAGCCAGCCGATTTCGGTGGCGATGGACGATGGTCTGGAAGGCACGAGCAGTGCGCTCTGGTTACGAGGCGTGATGCGTCCGTTCCGCCAAGCCAAGGCCGATGGAGGAAGTTCCGCAAGTACTGCGTTCGCACCGGATTTTCGAAGGGCGCGTCTTCAACGTGCGCGTCGACGACCTGCGCTACGGCGATGGAAGCGAGCACCGCGTCGACGTCGTCGAGCATGGCGCGTCGCTGGCGATCGTCGCAACGCCGTCGTCCGGCAGGCTAATCCTCGTGCGCCAATACCGTCATCCGGCCGGCCTGCCCTTGTGGGAGATTCCGGCAGGGACGGCCGAACCGGGTGAAACGCTGCTGGAAGGTGCACGGCGCGAACTGCGGGAGGAGACGGGATACCGCGCCGGACGCATTCGACCGATCGGCGCGACCTGGATGACGCCGGGCTTCTGCTCCGAGGTCATGCACTTTTTTCACGCAGACGGGCTCCTAGAGGGAGAACCCGCCTTCGATGATGACGAACGAATAGAAACGGCGAGCTTCACTTGGGAGGCAGCTTGGAGCCTGGTAGCCCGGGGAATCGCGGATGCAAAAACCTTGCTGGCCCTATTTTGGCTGCAGGGCGGCGAAGATGAATTCGGAAGTGCTTTTGGTCGATAGTTAGTGTAAGGATCTGCGTTGCCGTTGCTAACCGACGCGGCAGAATCGGTCTTGGAGGTAACGAAGTGGAGATACCTAGCGACATGGATAACGTGCTCCGGCGATTGTTGGAGCCCAGGCGTGACGGTGCGCAGCAATCGGTCTTAGCACCCGAAGACGAAGCCTACCTCAACTCGCTGATCGACTCCGTACGCGCGGGACGCCGCGCGGTCTTGATCGTCGAAGATCTCGACGAGCGTCTGCGCTATATGTTTAGCAATGCGACGCGCGCCGAAGCCGTAACGATGCTCGGGAAGGTCGTCGAAGCGACCGGCCGGCGTCTCGCCGAGGGCGACGAGTAGCCCAAGGGACGGGTTATGCTACGAGCGCGATCCCGTCGATCTTTCCGTCGGGGGCAAGCTCGAACTCGTAGTGGTACTGCCCGCGCGGATAGCGCACTAAGAACTCGTAGAGCGTATCCCCATTTGCCTCGGTACTGCTCGAGATCGGCACCATCGTTTGCAGCGTGCCCAATGCTGCAAAATTCTCCCGGGCGATGAGATCGTCGGAGAGATACTTGTCGAAAGACGGCGTCAGCTCGGATCGATCGAGATGGCCGGAAGCCAACCGCTGCAAGCACTCCTTAGCGCGTGCAATTATCGCATTGTCGAGGCGCGCCGTCGTCGGCGGAACGAGGATGTCGAGGATGTGGGATCCGATCTCTTCGGGAATCGTTACGCCGCCGCCATGAACGGAATCGGCGTTGGAGAGCACGATGACGGCGACGTGGGAGGCCGGCAGCAGCGCGTTCATCGAGTGATAACCCGACGTCTCGCCGTTCGACCAGACGAACTCCTTGCCGCCACGCCGATCCACGACCCAACCCATGCCGTAGTGCGTCGGCCCTTTCTGCGCGCTCGGTGCGGTCATCGTGCGCAGCGCGTCGACGCGCAGCAGAATCGGCATCTCGATGTCCCACTTGGCGAGATCTTCGATGGTGGAGACGAGCCCGGCGTATCCGCCCATCCACGTCGGATCCGAAGAAGACGCCGGCGTAAAACCGCGGTGCGTCCAGGTGTATCCGACGGCGTGGTTGGATGAGATTCCGCTGTCGCCGGCGAGGAAAGTGTGATCCATGATCAGCGGGATGAAGACGTGCTGCTCGAGATAGTCCGAAAGCGGTACTCCGGCGGCTCGCTCGACGATCAATCCGGCCAGCAAATAGTTGAGCGGATTGTCCGCATACGTTGCGCCCGGCGTCACCGTGAGGTTCATCTTATCGATCGCCGCAAAGAGGTCGGCGAACTTGAGGGGGCGCGTCTGGTCGAACGCGGGGCCGCGTAAGCGACGCGGATCGGGTAATCCCGAAGTCTGCGTCAGCAGTTGGGTAATGGTGACGTCGCGGGCGGCTTTGAAATCGGGGACGAACTTGGAGACTTTGTCGTCGAGACCGAGCTTGCCGGCCTGCGAGAGCATCAAAACCGCAGACGCAGTGAACTGCATCGTCATCGTGCCGACGTAGAACTCGGTCTCGATCGCCATTGGAACGTGCCTCGCGACGTTGGCGAAGCCGAAGCCGCGCGCGTAAACCAGCCGCCCGTCCTCGACCACCCCGATGGCAATGCCCGGGGTGCGTCCCGAGTGGACCTCGTTTTTTCCGAGCCGCTCGATCTGCCCGGCGACCGCCGGTGCGAGCGTGAGCCCGACCTCGGCCGATGTGGGCCGCGGCAAGAACGCCGCGACGCCAAAGACCACAGCCGTCGAAAAGACGGCGCGCCAACCCCTCATGACGCGACGATTATACTACTTTTGGGCGGCCTCCCGCGCCATACTTAGTAGCCTGCCGAACGTTTTAGCGTCGGAGACCGCCAGATCGGCGAGGGCCTTGCGGTTGAGGCTGACGCCCGACTTCTTCAATCCGTGCATAAAAGTCGAGTAGGAGAGCCCCTCGCGCCGGGCGGCGGCGTTGATCCGGCTTATCCACAGGGAACGAAAGTCGCGCTTGCGGACGCGCCGGTCGCGATAGGCATAGGCGAGCGATTTGAGGAGCGCTTCGTTTGCTACCCGGTAATTGCGGCGCCGCGCGGCCCGGAAGCCCTTGACGAGCTTCATTACCCGGCGGCGGTGCTTTAGGCCGTGTACTCCCCGCTTGATGCGTGCCATTGATGCAGCCCCTCCTTAAACCAGATACGGAATCGTCGGAGCCAGGCGCTTCAGATCGCCCTTGAAGGTGGGCTGATCCTTGCGGAACTTGCGCTTGCGCTTGCGCGACTTCTTGCTCAGAATGTGTCCGCATCCGTCGAACTGGTGACGGTGCATCACCTTGCCGGTTGCAGTCACTTTGACGCGTTTGGCGGTCCCGCGGTGGGTTCGAATCTTAGGCACTGGTTGGCTCCTTCGCTTGCGTTTCGTCCACGATCTCTTTAGTTTCCGTTTCGTCCACGATCTCTTTAGCCTCGCGCTCGCGAACCACCGAGAATTTCGGCGGCCCCGTCGGATTGGCGCGCGGCGCCATGATCATGAACATATTCTTTCCTTCAAGTCTCGGTTCGCGTTCGACCGCCGCCAGCGGCGCCAAGTCTTGCGCCATCCGATCGAGCAGCCGGCGCCCGAACGAGGTGTACGTAATCTCCCGCCCGCGGAACATGATCGTCACCTTGATCTTGCTCCCGTCCAGCAACAGCCGCTCCGCCATCCGCGCCTTCGTCTCGTAGTCGTGCGTCTCGATCTTCGGCCGCAGCTTTACTTCTTTCAGTTCGAAGTGACGCTGCTTCTTACGGGCGTCCTTGTCTTTTTTGGACTGCTCGTATTTGAGCCGTCCGTAATCTGCAATCTTGCAGACGGGCGGCTGCGCGGTCGGCGAAACCTCGATTAAATCGAGTCCGGCGCTTCGCGCGCGTGCCAACGCGTCTTCGGTCTGCAGAATCCCGAGTTGATTTCCGTTTTCATCGATCACCCGGACCGCACGAATGCGTATCTGATCGTTGACGCGTAGAGGTCTTGCTATGAGGTCATCTCCATAAATGAAAAAGGCACCGCCGGAGCAGCCCCACCGTGGAACCAGCCGTGAGTTCCTTCGAGTGAAGACCGGATCGCCCGCAGGCATCCGGTGAGCGGAACGAGCCGCTGCTTCGGCTCGGCTACCATATCACGCCGGTCTGGGGGAGTGTCAAGGCCGCGAATCGCGCCACACTAGATCTTACCAGCGGCCGTCAACGCCTCGGCGAAGCGATCCAAAAAGTAGGCGATGGCAGCGTCGTCGATGACCAGCGGCGGGGCGATTCGCAGGACGTTAGGACGGCAGTCCTTGGCCGCAACCCCGCGCTCCAGCAGCGCCGAGCTCAGATATTTGGCGGGGAACTTCAGCTCGACGCCGACGAGCAGTCCGCGGCCGCGGATCTCGGCGATCGCAGGCGAGTCGATGGCGCGCAAGCCGGCGGTCAGTTTGGCGCCGGCGTCGCGCGCGCGGGCCGGGAGATGTTCGGTCACCGTGACGTCGAGCGCGGCTTGTGCAACCGCACAGGCAAGCGGGTTCCCGCCAAACGTGCTCCCGTGATCGCCGGGCTCGAAGAGGTCCATCAGTGCGTCGTCGGCGAGTGCGGCCGAGACCGGGTAGTAGCCGCCGCCAAGGGCTTTACCGACGATCAGAACGTCCGGTTTGACTTCATCGTAATCGCAGGCGAAGAGATCGCCAGTGCGACCGAATCCCGTCTGCACCTCGTCGGCCATCATTAAGACGTCGTGCTCGCGGCAGAGCGCCCAGACGCGTTTCAAGAAACCGTCGGGCGGAACGTTGACGCCGCCTTCACCTTGGATCGGCTCGATCAGCACGGCGCAGGTGTTGGCGTTGATCGCGGCCTCGAGCGCGCCGGCATCGCCGAACGGTATGATGACAAATCCCGGGACGAACGGCCCGAAGCCGGCCCGATACTCCGGCGTCGAGCTGGCGCTGACCGCGGTTATCGTGCGCCCGTGAAAGTTGTTGGCGAACACGACGATCTCGGCGCGATCGTCGGCGATGCCCTTGACCGCGTAACCCCAGCGGCGTGCCAGCTTCACCGCGGTCTCGACCGCCTCGACGCCGGTATTCATCGGCACGGCCTTGTCGTAACCGCAGAGCCGCGTCAATTGTTCGAGGAAACCGGCGAGACGACTGTTGCGCATCGAACGCGACGTAAGCGTGATGCGCGACGCCTGCTCGACGAGCGCGGCGAGTATGCGCGGATGACAGTGTCCCTGATTGACGGCGGAGTACGCGCTAACGCAATCGAGATAGCGCCTGCCGTCAACGTCCCAGAGCCAAACCCCCTCGCCCCGCTCGACGACCAGATCGAGCGGTGCATAGGTATGCGCGACGTAGCGATCCTCGCCGGCGATGAGCTCGCGCGAGCGCCCCGAGAGGAGATGCACGCCCCTGCTCTTAAGGACTTTTACTTGGCAACCTCTTTTTCGCGTCTCGAGCGCCTAATGGCTCGCGACCACCCCGGCGTCGCCCCCGCGGGACGTACGATCGCTCACGTCCATCCGCACCGTGCGGAGCGCGTCTTCCTGTTGCTCCACGGCATGAGCACGACGCCCGCGCAGTTCGAACGCGTCGCCTACGATCTCCACGAGCGAGGTCACAACGTCCTGGTTCCGCGGCTTCCTCACCACGGGCACGCCGATCGATTGTCGCCCGCACTCGAGCGTCTGCGCGCCGAGGAGCTTTACGACGCCGTTGCCGAGTACGTCGACGTCGCGCAAGAGCTTGGCGAGCGGATTACCGTTGCCGGCTTTTCGCTTGGCGGACTGCTCGCCGCATGGATCGCACAGCGCTATCCCGTGCAGCGGTCCGTGCCCATCGCTCCGTTCTTCGGCGTCTCCCTGATTCCGAATCGTTTGATGGGTCCGGTCGCCGAGCATCTCTTGCGCGTGCCCAACCGCTTTCACTGGTGGAATCCCATTCTGCGCGAGCGTCATACGTCGTCGCACGGATACCCGCGCTACGCGACGCACGCGATCGGACACGCGCACCGCATCGCCCGCGTGCTGTTCGACGAGGCGCGAGAGAAGCGTCCCGCCGCCGAGCAGGTAACGATCGTCGCCAATGCAACCGAAGTCGCGGTCAACAACTATGCAATTCGACGCCTCTATCGCATGTGGCACGACCATCGCCCGGAGAACGTCGAACTTGCCGTAATTCGCGGCTTGCCGCTTTCGCACGACATCGTGACGCCGATTCGGCCGTGGCGGCTCGCGGACCGCGTTCACCCGCACCTGCTGCAGGCGATCGACCCGCAGCGCGAAGTGGTTCTCGCCTAACCCCTAGAGAAACGCGCCGTTGCCACCGGAGAAAAGATGTTCTTGGGCAACGACGCCCGAGATGCGCGCCTACCACGATGAGGAGTGGGGCGTTCCCCTGCACGACGACCAAAGGCTCTTTGAGATGCTGGTTCTCGAGGGAGCCCAAGCCGGCCTGAGCTGGGAAACGGTCTTACGCAAGCGCGCGCGCTATCGCGAGGTATTCCGCGCGTTCGATCCGGCCGCCGTCGCGCGCATGACTCGGGCACGCGTCGAGCGCCTGATGCTCGATCCCGGCATTATCCGCAATCGCGCCAAGATCGAGTCGACGATTACCAATGCGCGGGCGGCACTCGACTTGCAAAAAGAGTTTGGGAGTTTGGATGCGTATCTGTGGCGGTTCGTCGACGGCGCTCCGATTCTCAACAAGCCGCGCCGTGCCAAAGACGTGCCGGCCTCGACGCCGCGCTCGCTGGCGATGAGCCGCGAGCTCGCCCGCCGCGGTTTCCGCTTCGTCGGCCCGACGATCTGCTACGCGTTCATGCAGGCGACGGGCATGGTAAACGATCATCTCCTCGCCTGCGCCTGGCGGCTTCGCGTTTAACGCTTCGCCGGCGCCTTCGTACGACGACGCGGTCGAGCGCGCGACGGCGCTGGCGGCGCGCGACGGTGCGAGAATCTTGCCGCAGGCGCGCACCGCACTCCTCACTACCGGACGGCGCTCGAAGCTCTCCGTGGTGCTCTTTCACGGGCTGACGAATAGCCCGGCGCAGTACTCGGCGTTCGCGCCGATGCTCTTCGAGCGCGGCGTTAACGTGCTCGTTCCGCGCATGCCCGAGCACGGAAACCGCGACCGCATGACGACCCGAATCGCCGAACTCACACCCGAGGCGCTAATCGGCACGGCTAACGAAGCGGTGGACATTGCCTGCGGGCTGGGCGAGCGCACCGGCGTGTTAGGTATTTCGATGGGCGCTCTGCTGGCCGCCTACTGCGCGCAGTTTCGCCGTCTCGACGTGGCGGTGCTTGTCGCGCCAAACTTTGGGCTCTTAGGTCTTCCCAGATTTGCCGGCCGGCTTTTGTCGTGGGGCCTGCGCGCCTTTCCCAACCGCTTCGTATGGTGGGATCCGCGAGTGCGCGACACGCGCCGGCCCTTTGCCGCCTATCCGCGCTTTCCGACTCGCGTTCTCGGCGCAACGATGTCGATTGCCGACTCCGTCTACGATGCCGCGCGAAGGCAGCCGCCGCTTAGCAAGCGCATCGTCACCATCGTCAATCGCAACGATCCCGCGGTGAGCAACGGCGTGACGGCGCAAGTTGTGGCGAGCTGGCGACGCTGGAACCCGCTGGGCGTAAGCTACGTCGAGCTGGAGAACCTCCCGCGCCATCACGACATCGTCGACCCGGAGCAGCCGCTGGCCCGAACCGATCTCGTATACCCGCGCTTTATCGAGGCACTCGGCGTCTAGCGTTAGATATAATCGCGCAGCTTTGGCCAGAGCTGCGAGAGCGGCACGCGAATTCCCGTGCAGACGGAGATCGGGATGTTCTGCTCGTAGGAGATTACCCACGGTGGATTCGATCGCGCCGCCAGACGCGCGACGCGGAACAAGCCCGGATAACTCGTCGCGCCGCAATCGCCGTTGACGTCGATGATGACGTTGCCGCTGTAACCGTGCGTGCCCCAGAGCCAATAGTTGTTGTGGCCCGAGATTGCCGGCGGCAGTCCGTAGGCGCCGCCGAAGAAGTCGACCGCAGCCGCTTCTCCGTAGTTGCTGGCCACCACGACGGCTTGCGCCCGCTGCGCCGGCGGCAGCGAACGGTAGACGCTCGCAATAGTCGCCGTCAGTTCGGGCCAGCCGTGCATGTCGGCCCAATCCTCCGGCAGTACCGAGGAGCGATGATGCTCCGTCGCCATCGCCGAACGCTGAATATGCAACAGTTGACCGACGAACGCCGAGTAGCGCACCATTGCAGGCTCGGAGAGCACCGGCAGCGAGAAGGGCGCGAAGAAGATCCAGGCTGCGACGACGACCGTCGCGATCGCGACGCGCAGGGCGGGCAACCTTACCCAGCGTTCGACGGCGACGCCGCCGGCGGCCATCAGGATCGGATAGACGTCGGCGGGATAATAATGCTTGGCGTGCAGCGCGATCATCATCGCGATCAGAAGGATATACGCGTAACCGAGAAACCGTGCCGCGCCGGCGCGCAGCAGCGCGATGAGGCCAACGACCCAAATCGGCCAGGCGAAGAGATTGGTCAGCAATAGCTGCTGGAAGAGAAACAGCGCCGGGCTTACGGCTACGTTCTTTCCCTGCTGGCCGTTTCGCAGCAGCTCCCACATCGGAAAACCATGCAGCGCTTGCCACAGAAAGTTCGGCAGCGCCACCAGCAACGCCAGCGCGCTCCCCGCTAGAAACCAGGGGGTTGCGAGGATGCGGCGCTGCGGCGTCAGCAGCAGTCCGATAACGAGCGCAACGGCGAAGAAGAGTACGCTGTACTTACTCTCCAACGAAACGCCGATTGCCGCGCCGGCCGCCAGCCATAACCGCGCGTCACCGCCCTTGGCCACACGCAAGACGTACAACGCCGCCAGCGGCCAGAGCCAAAGTCCGACCATGTCGGGCCCAACCTTGGCGCCGAAGCTCTCCAGGACGCCGGCAGCAAGAAACGCGAGCGCGCCGAGCACTTGGGCGAAGATGCCGCCGCCCATTTCGATCGCTAAGAGACAGGTGACGTAAGCGCCTGCCGCAGCGAATATTGCCGGCAGCGCGCGTAAGGCAAAGAGCGAGTGCCCGAAGAGCTGCGACGCGGCGGCGAGGAGCGGAACGACCGGCGGCTGATCGACGTATCCCCACGCCGGATGAAAACCGCAAATAATAAAGTAGAGCTCGTCGCGGAAGAATCCGTAGTGCGGATTAGCCGCGAGATGCAGCACGAGCGTGAAGAGCGCGGCGAGCGCAGGAACGCGCCGGCTCAACTCAGGTAGGGTCGAAGGCGCCGGTGAGAATCATACGCTCGGAGAGTTCGCGCGCCCGGCGATAGCGGCTCAGCGTTGCCTCTTCCGCCTCGGCAGGCAGCTCGCGTAGAATGCGCGCGAGCTCTTCGTCGAACATCGCGCCGATCGATGCCGGAGTATGTTGCCCGGGATAGCGCAGTCGTTGGGCGATCATCAAACGATAGATTCGGTCGGTGGCCAGATCTTCCATGTAACCATCGAGAAGGCTCGCGCCGCGCCCGTCCAAGACGCCGTGGCGGTAACGAATCACGGTACGGACCGCTGCGCGCGTGCCTTCCAGTGTGGTGCTGCCGATGCCGCGCGGCGCCGGGCGCAAATCGGGGTGCGGCGTTTCGAGCGCGGGACGCTCGCCAAGCTGATTTGGAGCGGGGAACTGCGCTACCGCGATGGCGTTTTGATCGGGATGGCCGGTCCAGGCGCCGTCCATCAGGCACTGGGCCTCGTTACGCTTGTCCCGCTCCAGCACGTCGAGGGCGCGCGCGTTAAGTTCGGGATCTTCGCGGCTCGGGTAGAGCGCGGTCATTCCGCCGATGGCTAAAATGCCGTGCTTGTGACAGATTTCCGGCAGCAGCGTGCGCAACCTCTGGAAGAACGGGACGTCGATTGGAATCGTGTTTCTATCGGGCAGCAGCCACTGCGGGTCCTCGAGGTTGTAGTGAACGAGGCTGGCCATATAATCCCAGCGCCCGAGGTTGAGCCCGACGAGATAGTCGCGCAGGTTAAAGACGAACTCTTCCATCTGATAAGCGAGCGGATGCGACTCCACCAAGCCCATCGCCTTAATCGCGCCCGGCTCCCACTCCATGCCTTCGACCAGCGCGTCGAAAACGTCGCGCCACCAGAGCGCTTCCTCGGCTGACTCCGATTTTGGAATGTAGATGCACAGCGGGCGTTGCATCCGGGAGGTGCCGACGCGGAACGCCAGCAGCGCCAGATCGAAGAGCGAAGCGCTCGTTGCAACGTGCGAGATTACGCCGGCTTGCGAAAGGTGCAGCCCGCGAACGCGGCTCCAGATCACCGTATCGCTCGGCGCGATCGCGACGGTGCGCCCGCGCTTGGCATCCTCATAGGTCAGCTCGCCGGCTAACGCCGCGACGATGTTGCGATGGCCGAGCATCAAATGATCCCAAGTGTTGGCCATCGAGTCTTCGAGATCGAGCATCACGCCGGGCGCGCCCGAGTTGAGCATCTTCACGCAGAGCTCGGCATCGTCGGCAGGGCCGGTCATTTGATTGCGTTGATCGGCGCACCAGCTAGGCAATTCGATGCGCCACCGATTCTGCGTCGCTTCCGACGGCGGAAGATAATCGGGCAGCTCGCCGGTGTGGGCGCGCGCGAGCCGATCCTTGCGCGCTTGCAGCAGCCGTTGCTGAAGTGGCGCGAAGCGCTTGTGCAGCGGAAGATAAAAATCGGCAAAGCCGGCCGGGAGATCGCGAGTGATCGTGAAACCGGCCGGCGCGACGTTCATGGCTCTAACTTAGGCCGATGCCGCGGCGGGCGCGTCGTAAAACTGCTCGGCTTCGGTCGAACCGAGCAGTGCCGTCGTCGATGCCTTCCCTTCGCCGATCACGTTAGCCACTTCGTCGAAATAGCCGGTACCTACCTCGCGTTGATGTCGCGTTGCCGTGTAGCCGAGGGCCTCGCTGGCAAACTCGCGCGCTTGAAACTCGGCGTACGCCGACATCCCGCGCGCCTTGAAGTCGTGCGCCAGCTCGAAGAACGAGTGGTTGAGCGCGTGGAAGCCGGCTAGCGTGATGAACTGGAACTTGTAGCCCATCGCGCCGAGCTGCTCGCGAAACGTCGCGATAGAATTAGCATCGAGCTTCTTCTTCCAGTTGAACGACGGCGAGCAGTTATAGGCGAGGAGTTTCCCGGGATAACGAGCGTGAATCGCTTCGGCGAAGCGGCGCGCCTCTTCGATGCTCGGCTCGGAGGTCTCCATCCAAAGCAGGTCGGCGTGCGGCGCGTAGGCGAGGCCGCGGGCGATGCACGTTTCGATACCGGGCTTGGTGACGAAGAATCCTTCGGGCGTGCGTTCGCCGGTGAGAAACTCGCGATCTAGCGGATCGACGTCGCTGGTAACTAGGCGTGCCGCGTTTGCATCGGTGCGAGCGATCAGAATCGTAGGAACGTCCATGACGTCGGCGGCGAGCCGCGCGGCGATGAGATGTCTCACCGCTTGTTGCGTCGGAATTAACACTTTGCCGCCGAGATGGCCGCACTTCTTCTCGGAGCTGAGCTGGTCTTCGAGGTGAACGCCGGCAGCGCCGGCGGCGATCATCGACTTCATCAACTCGAAAACGTTGAGGGGGCCGCCGAAGCCGGCTTCGGCGTCGGCAACGATGGGCAGATACCACTGCTCGCCCCCGCGGCCTTCGAGCGACTCAATCTGGTCGAGGCGCGCCAGCGCATTGTTGAGGCGCGCGACCACGGCGGGAACGCTGTTGGCCGGATAGAGGCTTTGATCGGGATACATTTGACCGGCAAGGTTGGCGTCGGCCGCGACTTGCCAGCCGCTGCAATAGAGCGCGCGAAGCCCGGCCCTGGCGGCTTGGACCGCCTGATTTCCGCTCAGAGTCCCGAGTGCCGTAACGGGCGAGTCGGCTTGCAGATCGCGCCAGAGTCGCTGCGCCCCCATGCGCGCCAGCGTTTGCTCCGGCACGACGCTTCCTTGCAAGCGGCGCACGGCCTCGGCCGAGTAGCGCCGCTCGGTGCCCCTCCAGCGAGCCTCGCCGGCCCAGCGATCGCGGCTTGGAGAAACCTGTCCGTTTACGCTCATCAGTCCCCCTTTGACGGCAATTGGATGGTCCAAGCAACGCAGTTGGCAGATATTGGATGGTATAGTATTTATTCTTGGACCGATAAGGTATTTACCCAATGTTCGCTGGACGCGAACCCGAAGTCAAGTCCCAAATGGGGTGGGACGACTTTGCCGTCGGCTCGGCGGCCGTTGCCCGCGGCTTTGATGGAGTGATCGCTCGGTTTTTACGGGAGTACTTCGTAGAGTTCGTGGTAGCCGTCCAGGCTCGCGTAGTCCCGCGCGCCCGGAAGTGACGTCACGACGTGAGGATCGACCAGCACGAAAACGCGCAGTTGCCTGGCCCATCGCCGATAGAGGGCGAGGCGCATCGAGTCGTCGGAGAGGACGATTCTTTGCGGTAACGAGCGGTCGACGTAGGCGCCGTACGCCAGCGATGTAGCATCGAGCCAGTCCGCTACCACGGCGCTTCCGGCCGGCACGCGATGCTCGACCGCTGCGATGACCCAGCGGCCGTTCTCGCCGGGCGAGTGGTGCAGAAATCCGCGCTGCGCGGCGAACGCGAGCGCGGCCCCCGTCGCCAAAAAGAGAGCCAGTGCCCACGTGACGACCGCATCGCGGCGACGGGGCGACGACGGCGTGAGCGCGCCGAGCAGCGGAACGGCCAGCCACGAGACGAGCAGCCGGTAGCGGCTGACGTCGCTTTCGTTGGGATAGGCCACCGAGAAGAGTAGGCCGGCCAGACACGCGGTGGTAACCACGAGCGTTACCGGCCAGTCGCGCCGCCAGGCAGCGATGAAACCGCCGGCGAGCAGCAGCGTGACGATCGCGCCGTATTGTTCGTGAATGGTAACGATGAAGGTCCACAGCGCGTCGCGGACGTGCACCGGATTGAATGCCGCGAGTAAGTACTGCCCACTCTGCGTGTCGCTTCCGGTGACTTCACGCACGAAGCCGCTAAAGGAGCTCGGATTGTTGTAGTTCCAGAAGATTCCGCCGCCGGCGCCCGGTAACACCGCGGTGGGATCGAGATGGTTTGCGACGACGTACGCCGAGCGCAACGGAAGATACAGATAGAGCGCGAGACCGGCCACGCAGAGCGCGAGCGCTCCGGCGATCAGGCGTGGCGAAGGCCGCCGCGGCGCGATCGCCCCTCCGACGACCAGCCCCGGCAGAACCCACAACGCATTGGGGTGCGCCGCCATGCCGGCTCCGCAGAGGGCGAAGGCGCCGAGAAAACGTCGATCGTTTCCTTCGCGCATCCATCGGACGAAGAGATAGATCGACAGCGCCGCGCACATTACGGCGAGATCTTGCGCTTCGGCCCGCGCGGCGTGCGCCCAAACGTTGCGTGAAAAAGCGAACCATAGCGTTGCCAGAAGCGCGATGGTGCGGCTCGCGCCGAACTGACGGGCCGTTCCGTATGCGGCGACGCAGGCGACGGCGATGGCGGCGCCGCTCATCGCGTTCATGCGCCAGGCGACGGTGGAAATCGCAATCGCGTGCGACCACACGTAGCCGAGCATCACGTAGAGCGGGAAACCCGTCGGATGCGTGATCCCCAGGATGTATGGGACGCCTTGCAGCTCGGCCGTGTCCCACGAGGCCGGTTCCCACGACGCGCTCACCGCGAATACGGCCGCGGGCACCACGAATGCCGCGACCGGCGCCAAGCGCGCTGCGGTTAGGCGAGCGTCGGCAATGGTAACGATGGCCGCGTCGAGAGATCCGGCCGCACCTCGACGTATCCTTCGAGGGCGCGGTCCATTAACTGAAGCGCGAGCTCCATTTGCGGATCCTTGCCGTCGCGATAATCGTGCGGCGGGATGTCCACGTCATAGTCGGGATCGGTACCGTAGTTTTCCACTCGCCAGCCGACGTCGACGAACCAGAACGAGAACTCGGGCTGCGTCGTCAGGGTACCGTCGACGAGGTGATGGTAGGGATCGATGCCGATGACGCCGCCCCAGGTCCGTTTGCCGACGAGCGGTCCGAGCTTGTAGAGCTTGAAGCAGTGGCTGAAGATGTCGCCGTCGGAACCGGCAAACTGATTGGTGAGGGCGACGATCGGACCGCCGACCGATTCGGGCGGATATGGAACCGGGGCACCGTAGCGGGGAGTGTCGTAACCGACGCGCTTACGCGCCAGCTTCTCGAGCAGCAGCGGTGAGACGTGTCCGCCGCGATTGTAGCGAACGTCGACGATGAGGCCTTTACGGTCGAACTCACTCAAATAGCCGCGGTGAAACTCGGAGAAACCCCACGGTCCCATGTCTGGGATGTGCAAGTAACCGACGCGTTCGCCGGTGCGTTCGTGCACGAGTTTTCGGTTCGCTTCGACCCACGCGCGGTAGCGCAGCGCCGCTTCACTCGCGAGGGCTTGGACGAGCACGGTACGTTCTTCGCCCTTTCGTGCGCGTAACGTAACCGAGACGTTGCGTCCCGCAGCGTTTACGAGCAGGCGATCGGGCGCGACCTCGCGCGAGAGACGTTTCCCGCCGATGGCCACGATGCAGTCGCCTTCGCGCACGTCGTGCCCGGGTTCGGCCAGCGGCGAATCGTGTTCGCGGTTCCAAGAATCGCCGCGATAGATGCGTTCGATGCAATATCCACCGCGATCTTCGTCCCAGCGTACGTCCGCCCCGAGAAAGCCGCGCTGATACTGGGGAGGCTCGCGATAATCGCCGCCCCACTCGTAGGCGTGCGAGGTGCCGAGCTCGCCCTGCATCTCCCAAATCAAATCGGAGAGCTCGCCGCGCGTGCGCACGCGCGGAAGCACGGCGGCGTAGCGGTCGAAGACTCGATCCCAGTCGATGTCGCTCATATCCTCGACCCAGAACTGTTCGGTCTGCAGACGCCAGGCTTCGCGATACATCTGCGACCACTCGTCGCGCGGAACGATCTCCACGTTCGCCCGCTCGAGCTCGATCCAGCCGCTGCGGCGTCCCGGTTCGGGCGGCGGCTTCTGCTCGTCGCCTTCTTCGGGCAGATCGCTGAGCGCGTCGATGGCGCGCAAACGGTCGCGCGAACGGTAGACCAGCGTGCGCCCGTCGCGACCGATCTCGATCTCGTCGACTTCGGTGGCGAGCGTCGCCATGCGCTGCTGGTCGAAATCGTATGCGAGAAGCGCACCGTGGCCTTCGCTATCGAGATCCTCGCGGCGCACCGGCTTGATTCCCTTGACGGGGAAGCGGGTGAAGAGGGCGCGTTCGCGTGCTGCGACGATCTGGCCGTACTCGCCTTCGTCCACCGGAAAGCCGAGCACGCGTCCGCTGATCCCGTCGAAGTCGATCGAGACGTCCGGCATTTTCTCCGGCTTGTGGTTCGACCGTTCGCGTTCGCGAGTGTGCTCGTGATGGATCGGCTTGGGCTTGGGGACGAACGGCGACGGCACGTCGTCGCGCAGGGTGACGACGAATGGGCGGCTCGCCTGCGGGAAGCTCAAATCGAACTGAAGCGCGTCGTAGACGGGGTTGAAGTCGCGCGTCGAGATGAAGTAGAGATACTTGCCGTCGGGGTCCCAAACCGGCGAGCGATCGATGCGCAGCGGCGAGGTGATGTCGTGCACCTTGCCCGAGCGGACCTTCACCACGCGGATGATCGACGTTCCCTGTGCCGGCCACCACACGTATGCGATAAATCGTCCGTCGGGTGAGAAGGCCAGCTCTTCGATACGGTGCGTCGGGCAAGTGTCGACGACGCGGACGTTTCCGTCGTCGAGATCGAGAATGCTCAGCTCGTGGCGGTGATTGGCGAACGCCACGACGCGGTCGGAAGGCGAGCAGACCAGGTCGGTCACGCGTCCGATATCGGCGCTGGTAACGAGCTTCGCTTCGTTCGATGCGTCGTCGCGGCAGACGCCGATCTGTTCGTATCCGTTGGCGTCGGTGACGTAGACGAGATGCTCTCCGTCGGCGAGCCACTGCGTTAGCCGCGTGCGCGCACCGCTTCCCGAGCCGTGTCGCGTCACGGCGCCTTCAAAGAGCGGCATCGTGAACTGCTGTCCCCGCGAAACGAAGGCGAGTTGCGTGCCGTCGGGGTGCGGCGCGAATCCCTCCAGCGATTCGGCGGCATTTTCAAAGCGGCGCACCGTTTGCGGTGCGGTCGAGTGCGTGTGTACGTCGACCGGCGATACCGCGTCGGCAGCGATGTCGTAAAACGAAATGGTGCCGCCGTTCGAGTAGACGATGCGCTTGCCGTCGGTGGAAGGAAAGCGAACGTAATACTCGTTCTCGTTGGTGTGGCGGCGCAACTCGCCGCCGTCCAGCGCGCACGAATAAACGTTGCCGATGCCCTCGTGATCCGACAAGAAGTAAATGCGATCGCCGATCCACATCGGCCAGCACGGATTTCCGTCGGGCAGGGTAAGCCGCGAAAAGATGCCGCTGCCGGCCGCGTCGACCCAAATCTCGCCGGCGGTACCGCCGCGATAGCGCTTCCAGCGCGCCGGGTCGGCGGCGTTGCGTCCAATAACCATCCGCCCGTCCGGCCCGAAAGCGAGCGAGCGGGCGTGCCCTAGATTCAACTCGCGCGGCGTACCGCCGTCGGGTGAGATCGCAAAGGGGCGCGTTTCCCCCTCATACCAAGTGGTCGGATTCGCGCAGAAATATATTTCGCTGCCGTCTTGGCTCCAGCCGATCGTCTGTGCCAGGGTGGCGCCAAGAAAGGTGAGGCGGCGCGGCTCGCCGCCACGCGACGGCATCACGTAGAGCTCGGGATTTCCCTCATCGGTGGAGACGAAAGCAATCCACGCGCCGTCGGGCGAGAGCCGCGGAAAAGAACAACTGCCGAAACTGACCGTCAACCGTACGCCGTCGCCGCCGCTCGCCGCGACGGTCCAAAGATCGTCCTCGCAAACAAAGACGATGCGGTCGCCCGCTATCGACGGATAGCGATAATATCCCTGATCCATAAAGCCAAGCTTGGCGAAAGGCTACGCGGCTTCCCTTGGGGGCTTACAACGGCGGTTCGCCGAGTTAGGGTCTTCGCGGAATCACGCCGCCCGTCGAATGCAAGAGCCTCCCGAGCGTCGCGTCGAGCTCGGCTGCATTTTCAATCTGGGTAATGTTGGGAACCAGCGTCGGGGTCGTCGAGCGCACTTGGAAGGGCAGAATCGGCCCGCGCCAGGCGAACTGGGTCGCCGAATCGCCTGCGAGGCTGCGAAAGAATAGCTCGGCACCCAATGCGTTGGCCCAGCCGAACTCGTCGCGCGTGTATCGCCAATACCCGTCGGGATAGAAGCTTTCGTGGATCAACCCGCTCTCGCCGTCCGTTTCGGCCAGCGTCGTGATCGCCGTCGCAACTTCGACCGAGGACGTCGCGGTAAGCGCGCGTCCGATGATGCCGAGCGGCCAGACGAAACCGTACGGCGTGTGCGGGCTGCCGAGCCCTTGCGCGTAACGCCCGGAAAAATAGTACGGATTGTCCATGCTCAGGGCGAACTTACGCGTGGCCAAATAGGTCGCATCGAATGCGGAGCACCAGTCGATATACGGCAGCGTCGTGAGATTGGGAATGTTGGCGTCGTCCATGAGGTTGTAGTGTCCGTAGCCGTCGGTCTCGTAGGCGTACATCCAGACGTGGCGATCGGTATTGTAGAATCGCCCGTACCGTTCGATCCCGACCTGTGCGCGCGCGCCGACCGATTGCGCCACGCCGGCAAGATGGGCGTCGCCGTAGCCGTCTTGCGCGAGCTGCACGATGTCGCGGAGCGCGACCACCGCCAAAGCGTTGGCCGGAACGTTGAACGCATAGCGAACCGCATCGTCGGATGGCCGGAAGGCGCTCCAGATCATCCCCGTCGCTTCGTTGAAATTCGGATCGCTGTAGGTCCTCTGAGGATAGCGGTAGTGACTGCACTCCCGATGGCGCTGCTCGCACCGGTAGGTTGCCACGATCGACGTCAGCGCGCGGTGCAGATCTTTGCTGAAGACGGTGCGGTCTCGCGTGGAGCGCCAGTATACCGAAGCGAGGACGGCGAGCCACGCCGGCGAATCGACTTCCCACTTGCGTTCCCAGATGCCGTAGCCGGCGGTCAGCGCGTTGGCGTACGGGTCGGTGATTACGTTGCGGGCGTTGCGCTGGATCACGCCGACGAAGCGTTCGCGCAGCACCGGATAGGCCGCCTGATAGCGTATGTACGGGATCGTCTGCGCCGAAGAATCGCGCAGCCACATCGCCGGGATGTCGCCCGTCTGCACGTACGTGGTGGCGTCGTCTTCCAGAAAGAAGTCGCGCATCAGGGTGTGAAAAAGCGTCTCGGTCTTAATGTCGCGGACCCGCTTGCCGGTCAGCGGGACCACGAGCGTCTCGGCCGGCGCAGCCTGCGGTCTTGCGAACGCGACGACCGCGCCTAGCGCCAAGAGCGCCGCACAGCGCGATGCGAACGACTTCACCGCGCGACTAGTTGGCTTCTAGGAAGGTCCGCTCTTGCTTAATGCTAAGAGAGAGGAGCCAGTGGGGCTGTTCTCGTGCGCGATGCTGAGGTAGATTTCGAATGAGTCTTAGGACGACCATAGGCCCACGGGCTCCTAGGCTTTGACTTCCTACGCCGATCTGCTGCGCGATTTCGAAGCGCGCAAGCCGCGCGCGCTGGCGCGCGCGATATCGCACGCCGAATCGGGACGCGGCCGCGACCTGGTGCGCGCGTTATTCACCAAGACCGGCCGCGCCACGACCATCGGCCTCACCGGGCCGCCCGGCGTCGGCAAGTCGACGCTTGCCTCGGGACTAGTGCGTAAGGCGCGTACGCTGGGTAAGAGCGTCGGCGTCGTTTCGGTGGATCCCAGTTCGCCGTTCTCGCACGGCGCGTTACTGGGCGATCGCATTCGCCTCTCCGAGCATTTTACCGACGAGTCGGTCTTCATCCGTTCGATGGCCAGCCGCGGCCATCTCGGCGGACTCTCGGGCGCGACCGCAGATGCGGTGCTGCTCATGGATGCGTTCGGCTTGGACGTGATCGTCATCGAAACGGTCGGCGTCGGACAGAGCGAGGTCGCCGTTGCGGAGCTGGCACAGACGACGCTGGTGGCGCTGCAGCCCGGCAGCGGCGATTCGATTCAGGTGCTCAAAGCCGGCATCATGGAGATCGCCGACGTTTTTGTCGTCAACAAGTCGGACCATCCGATGGCCGACCAGCTGCGCCGCGAGATCCGCTCGATGATGGAGATGCTGCAGTTTACCGGTTGGGTTCCCGAACTGGTTGCGACTCAAGCGCTCTCGGGAGACGGTATCGACGAACTCTGGAACGCCGTCGAGCGTCACATGGCCTACCTCAACGAAACGGGCGAAATCGAACGGCGGCGCCGCGACGCGTTCGTGCACCAAGTACGCCAGCTTGCGCTGGGGAGGCTGGAGCGGCGACTCGATCGCGAGCTGCAGAACGACGCGCGCGCGGGCATCGATCCCTACGAAGCGGCCGATCGCGTTCTCTCGGCGCTGGGCCTGTCTTAGGGAGAAATAGCCCCCGGCGTCGAAAAACTCGGCCGCTATGGCCAAGATGATCGAGCGCCCGAGCGGGTGGGCGCGGCACGGTCCGGGTTCCGGTGCGGTCGACCGCACGATTTCCGACGTTCCGTTAAAAGTCGTCTACGGACCGCTAGACTCGGTCGCGGCCGATACGGCGGCGCCCGGCGACTATCCCTATACTCGCGGCATCCATCGCAACGGCTATCGAGACCGCCTGTGGACGATGCGTCAGTTCGCCGGTTTCGGCACCGCCGCGCAGACCAACGAGCGGTATCACTTCCTGCTCGAGCACGGTCAGCACGGGCTCTCGGTTGCTTTCGACATGCCGACGCTAATGGGCTACGACTCCGACGCCGCGCAATCGCGCGGCGAGGTCGGCAAGTGCGGCGTGGCGATCGATTCGCTGGCCGACATGGAGGTGCTCTTCGACGGCATCGATATGGGCGACATCACCACCTCGATGACGATCAACGGCCCGGCTTGCATCGCGTTGGCCCAATACGTAGCCGCCGCGGAGAAGAAGGGGATTCCGCGCGCCAAGCTCGGCGGCACGATTCAAGCCGACATTCTCAAAGAGTATATCGCGCAAAAGGAGTGGATCTTCCCACCACGACCGCACATGCGCATCATCGTCGACATGATCGACTTCTGCACGCGCGAGATGCCGAAGTGGAATACGATCTCGATATCCGGCTACCATATCCGCGAAGCCGGATCGACGGCGGCGCAGGAGCTGGCCTTTACGCTGGCCGACGGCTTCGCCTACGTCGAGGCCTGCATGGCCGCCGGCATGGACGTCGACTCATTCGCGCCGCGCCTTTCGTTCTTTTTCAACTCTCACATCGATTTCTTCGAAGAGATCGCGAAATTCCGAGCCGCGCGCCGCATCTATTCGCGCCAAATGCGCGAGAAGTACGGCGCGCGCGATCCGCGCTCGTGGCAGCTACGCTTTCACACGCAGACGGCCGGCTGCAGCGCCACCGCGCAGCAGCCCGAGAACAACATCGTCCGCGTCGCCTTCGAAGCGATGGCCGCGGTACTCGGTGGAACCCAATCGCTGCACACCAACTCGATGGACGAAGTGCTGGCGCTGCCATCCGAGAAGTCGGTGGAGATCGCCCTGCGCACGCAGCAAGTGCTGGCCTACGAGACCAACGTCACCAACGTCGTCGACCCGCTGGGCGGCTCCTATTTCGTCGAGGCGCTGACCGACGAGATGGAGCGTCAAGCCGAATCGTACTTCGCGCAGATCGCCGAATACGGCGGCGTCATCGAAGCCATCGAGGCGGGCTTTTTCCAGCGCGAGATTGCCGAGGCGAGCTATCGCTACCAGCGCTCCATCGAGACCAAAGACCGCGTCATCGTCGGGGTGAACGCGTTCGTCCGCGAAGACGAGGCGCAGCCCGCCGACCTGCTCAAGATCACCGCAGAGACCGAGCGCGCACAGGCGCGGTCGGTGCAGTCGGTGCGCGAGACGCGCGATCCGGCTCCCGTCGGTCCGGCGCTGGAGCGCCTGCAAGCGGCCTGCCGCGATCCGAAAGAGAATCTGATGCCGCATCTCATCGACTGCGTCAACGCCTACTGCACCGAGGGTGAGATCGTCGAAGCGATGGCGGCGGTCTACGGGCGGTACACGGAGAAGGCGGTACTGTAGCGCACCGATGAGCCGTCACAAACACAGCCTGCGCCGCCGGACCGAGATCGAACTCTATCGCATGCGCCGCACGCTTTCCGAGGTGAAGGTCAAACTGGAGGAAGCGCTGCATCTCAGCCGGCATCTCAACGAGCAAAGAAATGAACGAGCGGCCCTTACGCATCGTCGTCGCTAAAGCCGGTCTCGACGGGCACGACCGCGGCGCCAAGGTGATCGCGCGCGCGCTGCGCGACGCGGGAATGGAGGTCATCTACACCGGCCTCTTCCAAACTCCCGAGCAGATCGTCCAGACCGCGATCCAAGAGGATGCCGACGGCATAGGCCTCTCGATTCTCTCGGGCGCGCACATGACGCTCTTCCCGCTGGTCGTCGAGCAATTGCGGGCGCAGAACGCCGGCGACATCGTTTTTTTCGGCGGTGGAACGATTCCGGCGGAAGACGCGCAGCGGCTCAAAGAACTCGGAGTGCGCGAAATCTTTACGCCCGGCGCCCCGCTGCAGGATATCATCGACTTCGTACAGCGCGAATGCGGTAAGCGAAGAGCTCTGGTTGGATAAGGTTCGCACCCGCGTCGCGCCGTCGCCGACCGGCGATCCGCACGTTGGCACGGCGTACGTCGCACTGGTCAACTATTGTTTCGCGCGCCGGCACGGCGGCGAGTTTGTGCTGCGCATCGAAGACACCGATCGCGCCCGCAGCACGGCCGAGAGCGAGCGGGTCATCCTCGAGGCGCTGCGCTGGTGCGGACTGGAGTGGGACGAAGGCCCAGACGTCGGCGGTCCGCACGGACCGTACCGTCAAAGCGAACGCTCGAGCATCTACCGCGAATATGCCGGCAAGCTGCTGGCAGGCGGTCATGCCTTCAAATGTTTCTGCACGCAAGAGCGACTCGAGGAGATGCGCGTCGCGCAGCGAGCGGCCGGCCGGCCTTCACGCTACGACGGGTTGTGCCTGAGTTACTCGCCGCAAGAGATCGCGCGGCGCGAGGCTGCCGGGGAACCGTACGTCATACGGCTACGGGTTCCCGACGAGGGCGTCTGCATCGTCGAGGATATGCGGCGCGGACCGATCGAGTTCGAATGGCGCAGCGTCGACATGCAGGTCCTGATGAAGTCCGACGGCCTGCCGACCTATCACCTCGCCAACGTCGTCGACGATCACTTGATGGAGATTACCCACGTTTTTCGCGGCGAAGAGTGGGTCTCGAGCGCGCCCAAGCACCTGCTGCTCTACCGTTACTTCGGCTGGACGCCGCCGAAGATGATGCATCTGCCGCTGCTGCGCAATCCCGATAAGAGCAAGCTGAGCAAACGCCGCAATCCGACGGGGATCCTATTCTTTCGCGCGATGGGCTATCTGCCCGAAGCGCTGCTCAATTTTTTGGCGCTGCTCGCAAACGCCGCGCGCGACGGTGAAGACGAGCTGATGGATCTTTGCGCCATCGTGCGCCGATTCGAGGTGGAGCACGTACCGATCGGCGGTCCGGTCTTCGACTTCGCCAAGCTCGATTGGCTCAACGGCCGCTATCTGCGCGAGCGCCTCGACCCCGAATCGTTCGCGCGGCGCGCAACGGAGTGGGCCGTCACGCCCGAGCGTTTGACCCGGATGGCGGAGCTCGCCGCGCCGCGCGTCGAGCGGCTCAGCGATTTGGGTCCGCTGCTGGCCTTTCTTTTTTCGGGGCGTTTGGCGCTGCAGCCGCAAGACTTTCGCGGCGTCAAGCTCGACGAAACGGAGATGCGCCGCGCCTTCGAAATGGCGCTGGAGGCGTTCGACGCTCTTCCGGCTTGGAACGCGTTCGCCGTCGAAACGGCGATCAAGAGCGTCGCCGAGCGGCTCGAGAAGAAAGTGCGCGAGGTAGCGCGCCCCTTCTACGTCGCGATCGCGGGAAGTCCGACCTCGATTCCGCTCTACGACTCGATGGAGCTGCTCGGACGCGATCTGGTGCGCGAGCGGCTGCGCGACGCGCTCGCGCTGCTCAAGCGACAGGCGGTGACCGCATGATCCGCGCCGTCGTCTTGGCGGCAGGCAGGGGGACGCGCATGAAGAGCGCGCGCTCCAAGGTGCTTCACGAGGTCTGCGGCCGGCCGATGCTTTGGTACGTGATCCGCGCACTGCGCGGCGCCGGCGTGGGAGAGATTCTCGTCGTCGTCAACGCCGAGCTCGAAGGGGAGATCGCGGGTTTCAACGTCGCGACCGTCCTGCAAGCCGAGCAGTTGGGTACCGGCCACGCCGTCAAAGTCGCGCTCGACCACCTCGATCCGCACGAGGGCGGGCGGATCGTCGTGACCTGCGGCGACATGCCGCTGGTAACGCAAGAGCTGCTGCGCGCAACGATCGAAACGCTCGACGCGCCGGACGCGACGGACGCCTCGATGGCTCTCGTCACGGTGATGATGCCGTTGCCTTCGAACTTCGGGCGCATCGTCCGCCGCGGTACGAGCGTCGAACGCATCGTCGAAGTGCGCGACGCAACGCCGGACGAGCTCGAAATCGACGAGATGAACGCCGGCATCTACGCCTTCGACGAGGCCTCGCTGCGCGAGGCCGTGACGCGGTTGCGTCCCGACAACGCTCAAGCGGAATACTATTTGACCGATACCGTCGCCGACTTCGTCAACTCCGGACGGCGCGTTGCGCCGGTCGTCGCGACGGACCACCTTGAGGTGCTCGGGATTAACGACCGCGTCGAGCTCGCGCAGGCACGTCGCGAGATGAATGCGCGCATCTGCGCCCAGCACATGCGCGACGGCGTTACCATCATCGATCCGCAAGCGACCTATCTCGAGCCCGAGCTGGAGATCGGCAACGACACGGTGATCTATCCCAATACCACGATCTCGCGCCTCTCCCGTATCGGAAAGTCCTGCACGATCGGGCCGAACGCGCGTCTCTCCAATGCGCGCCTGGGCAATCGCGTTACGCTCCGGGAAAGCGTCGTCATCGACTCGGAAACCGGCGGCGACGTGACCATCGGCCCCTTCGCTCATCTGCGCGGCGAGACGGTCCTCGCCGATCGCGTGCACGTCGGCAATTTCGTGGAGATCAAGAAGTCGAAGCTCGCGCCAGGCGTCAAGGTGAGCCATCTATCCTATCTGGGAGACGCGACCGTCGGCGAAGACACGAATGTGGGAGCCGGCACGATTACCTGCAACTACGACGGCACCAAGAAAAATCCGACGACGATCGGACGGCGGGTTTCGATCGGTTCGAACACGTCGCTAGTTGCGCCGGTCACCGTCGGCGACGACGCACTCACCGGCGCCGGCTCGGTCGTTACGAAGGACGTTCCCGAAGGCGAGCGCGTCGCGGGAAATCCGGCACGCTCGCTTCCGAAAAAGTAGCCGGAGCCTACCGCACGCCGACGGACTCCCCGGTCCCGCCGCGAAGTCCGGCTCCCATGGCGTCGCGAGCGCTCAGGTGCCTTTGCCTGGTAATTCCATTGGCGGCGTTGGTGCTGCTGCTCGGAGGCGTTGCATCGGCTGGGATGGTACGTCCCAATGCCCTCGACCGCCGCGTCGATTCGCTAACCCCACAGACCTTGCTGAGCGAACCGGCGACCGCGCTGGTTGACCCGGCGCGCCAAGGGGCGGCGGTGCGGCGCGCTCACTGGACGCTCGTCGGCTGGCTGCTCATCCCGATCGCCCAGGCGCTGGCGCTCTTTTATCTGTGGACGACCGGCGGCGCCGCGTCGCTGCGGGACTGGCTGCGCCGCCGCATCCGCTCGGAGTGGCTGGTGCGCTTTCTTTTTGGCGCGTCGCTGGCGCTGGTCGCGCGGCTCGCGTCGTTCGTTCCTGCCTTCTATCTCTACCGCGTCGACCGCGCGCTCGACGTTACGTTCGAGCTAACGCGCTTCTGGTTTGTCTTCTGGATTTACCACACGCTGTTGGCCATGATCGCCGCCGGTCTCATTGCCGCGACGGTTCTCTGGCTGGCTTCGCGGACGCACCAATGGTACGTCTATACGATCGTCGGCATTCTGGCGGTGAGCGCCGGCTGGTCGTACGCCGCGCCGTACATTCAATCGCCCTTCGCCGTGCATCCGATCTCCGGCCCGCTTGGGCCGCGGCTGCACGCGCTGGTCGAACGAGCCAAGCTTCCCAACGTCGCGATCTACGTTGCCAGCGCCGGCAACACGCCGTTGGGTGAAGCGGAAGTCCTGGGTTTGGGCGCGTCGCGGCGCATTCAACTGACCGATACCCTGATCGCCGGCGGCACCCCGGAAGAAATCGAGTACGAAGTCGCTTACGACCTCAGCAAGATGGCGCGTCACGACCTCTTCGAGATCGCGCTAATTCAGGGCGGTGTCGTGATCGTCTTCGCCGCGCTGGCCGTCGTGCTCGCCGATCGGATTCGATTCCGCCGCGACGACGATCCGCTCTCGCGCCTGGCCCTCGTCGGCGCACTCTTTGCGCTGGTTTATATCGTCGCGGTTCCGGTGCGAAATGCGGCGCTGCGTTCTTACGATCTCGGAGCGAACCGTTACGCCGTCGCCCTAACCGGCAATTCCGCAGCGGCCGTGCGCGCCCTGGTGCGCTCGACGGACCAGCAGATGGAAGAAGTCTGCCCCGAAAAGGCGGCTACGCTGTTCCTTTATACCGAGCCCGGCATCGGCGAGCGCATCGCCGCCATCAACCACGTTCCCAGCGGCTGCCCCTAGGAGGCGGCAGGCTCCCAGGTGTTGACGTAGCGCATCGCTGCGTCGACGCCCTCGTCCAGCCATTTTTCGACGCCGTCGGCCGCAGCCGCAACGATTGCCGGGAGCGCGTCGCGCTCCGTCTCGTTGAAGGGCGCCAGGACGTGGTCGATGCCGTCGTACTCGGGGCGCCCGACGCCGACGCGAAGGCGTGGAAACCCCTCGCCGATGGTCGCGATCACCGAACGCAGTCCGTTGTGTCCGCCGTGACCGCCGGCCGGACGCATGCGTAACTTACCGTAACGAAGATCCATGTCGTCGCTCACCACGAGCACGTTCGCGGGCGGCGTGCGATACCACGACGAGATCAAGCGCACGGGCGCACCGGAAAGGTTCATAAACGAAGTCGGCTTTACGAAGACGGCATCGTGCGCGACGTCGCGCGCCTGCATCGCGCTGTCGCGCCGCTTCCACGAGTCGACGCCGTATCGGCGCGCCACTTCGTCGACGACCATGAAGCCGACGTTGTGACGGGTCGAGGCGTATTCCGAGCCCGGATTTCCTAAGCCGACGACGAGTCGGATTCTGTCGCTCCGATGACCTCGGGTTCGGGCGCCGCTTCGGGTCCGGCCGCGGCCTCTTCGAGCTCGCGCGCCGTCCGCGACGGCTCGATGGTGACGACGAGGGTATCGGCCGGCGTCACGAGTTTGAAGCCGCTTGGGAGCGCGATGTCGCCGGCAGTGACGTGATCGTGCACGCCCAGTGCCGTAACGTCGACCTCGAGGTTCTCGGGGATGCGGCTGGCCGGTCCTTCGACCTCGATCTCGTGCGTGATCACGTCCATGACCGCGCCGGCGTTGCGCACGCCGTCGGCGACGCCGACGGTGACGACCGCCAGCATCGCGGCAATTTCTTCGTCGGCGGAAACGCGCTGCAGGTCGGCGTGAATGACGCGACGCGAAACCGGATGGTACTGGATCTCGCGAACCATCGCGGTCTGCCGCTTGCGGCCGCCCTCCGACAGCGTGATGATGGCGTTTCGCCCGCTGCGATGGATGAGGTCGGCAAAGGCGTGCGCGTCGAGCGCGATATGCTCGGCCGCCGCGCCGTGGCCGTAGAGGACGGCGGGAAGCTTACCGGCGGCGCGCAACGCGTGCGAGCCGGTCGTGCCGAGCTTCTCGCGGCGCTCGACGGTGAGGTGCAGTTCCTGTTTGGCCACGGGGTCCTTTCTCTAGTCGGTTCTTAGACCGGCGCCATTTCGGCGGGGGTTCCAAGGACTCCGTTGGCCGTATCGTCGCCGGCAAAGAGTTCCGAAACCGAGCGGTTGGTGGTGATGCGGGCGATCGCATCGGCAAAAATCTGGGCGATCGAGAGCTGCACGAACTTCGGATGCGACGTACCGTTTACGAACGGGATCGTGTTGGTAAACAGCACTTTCTCGATCTCGGACTGCTCGAGCACGTCCACCGCTTCGCCGGCGAAGATTCCGTGCGACGCCACCGTGAAAACGCTGGTCGCACCGCGCGCCTTGATCGCTTCGGCCGCCTTGGCGAGCGTGCCGCCGGTCGAGATCATGTCGTCGACGACGACCGCGACCTTGCCGTCGACGTTGCCGACGATGTCGGTAACTTCAGAAACGTCGGGCTCGGGTCGGCGCTTGAAGACGATGGCGAGCGACGAGTTGAGCCGCTTGGCGAAAAGCTCCGCTCGATGCACTCCGCCCGCATCGGGGGAAACTACGACGATCTTGTCGTCGCAAAGACCCTCTTTTTTCAGGTAGTTGCACAGCACCGGCATCGCCATCAGATTGTCCACCGGAATGTCGAAGAAGCCCTGAATCTGTGCGGCGTGCAAATCCATCGTCACGATCCGCCGGGCGCCGGTGATTTTCAGAAGGTTGGCGATGACCTTGGCGGAGATCGGCTCGCGCCCTTTGGTCTTTTTATCCTGTTTGGCGTATCCGTAGTAGGGGATCACGGCGGTAATCCGCGCCGCCGACGCGCGGCGCAGCGCGTCGACCATCAGCAGCAGCTCCATGACCGCGTCGTTGACGCCCTTGCCGTTGGGCGCTTTGCAGATCGACTGGACGACGAAGACCTCGGATCCGCGGACGTTCTCGCCGATTTCGACCCGCGTCTCTTCGTTACGGAACTCCGAGACCAGCGCTTTCCCGACGTGAAGGCGCAGGCGCTTGGCGATCTCCTCAGCCAACTGTGGATTGGAGTTTCCGCAGAAGAGCAGCGGCTGTTGCATGCTCGCTCGTTTCGCTGGCTGAATCGTTCGGCCCTCGGGGGTTGTTTAAGGAAGGCGTGGCTCAGAAGTTTACCCTGGTCTCTCCCTTCGCGCTCGCCGGCGATCAGCCGAAGGCGACCGAGGCTTTGGCGCACGGCGTCTTGCGCGGCGACCGGGCCCAGACGCTGCTCGGCGTCACCGGCAGCGGCAAGACGATGGCGATGGCGCGCACCATCGAGCTGGTCGAAAAGCCGACGCTGGTGCTCTGCCACAACAAGACGCTGGCGGCGCAGCTCTGCGCCGAGTTTCGCGACTTTTTTCCGAATAACGCGGTCGAGTATTTCGTATCGTACTTCGACTACTATCAGCCCGAAGCGTACGTGCCCTCGACCGACACCTACATCGAGAAAGACAGCTCGATCAACGACGAGATCGAGCGCCTTCGACACTCGGCCACGCAATCGCTGTTGACGCGGCGCGATACGCTGATCGTTGCCTCGGTCTCGTGCATCTTCGGTTTGGGTTCGCCTTCCGACTACATGGAGATGTCGGCGCGGGTTCGCGTCGGCGAGACGCTCGATCGCGACGTGCTGTTGCGCAAACTGGTGGATATGCAGTACCGGCGCAACGATATCAACTTAGTGCGCGGTACCTTTCGGGTACGGGGCGATACGCTCGAGTTTGTCGGCGTCGAAGAAGAACTGGTACATCGCATCGCTTTCTTCGGCGATGAGATCGAGTCGATCGACGTGGTGAACCTGCTCACCGGCGAGTACGTCGAAAAGAAGACCGAGCTCCTGATCTTTCCGGCCAAGCATTTCATTACGCCAGACGAGAAGCTGCGTCGCGCCGTCGTTTCGATCGAGGAAGAACTGGAGGAGCGGCTGGCTTATTTCCGGCGACACGGCAAGCTGCTCGAGGCGCAGCGGCTGGAAATGCGGACGCGCTACGATCTCGACATGCTGCGTGAGGTCGGCTATTGCAACGGTATCGAGAACTACTCGCGTCACCTCACCGGGCGCGAGCCCGGCTCGACGCCGTGGTGTCTCATCGACTTCTTCCCCAAAGACTGGCTGCTCTTCGTCGACGAGTCGCACGTCACGCTGCCGCAGGTGCGCGGCATGTATGCCGGCGACCGGGCGCGCAAGGAGGTCCTGGTCGAGCACGGCTTCCGGCTGCCCAGCGCTCTCGACAATCGTCCGCTAACCAACAAAGAGTTCGACGAGCACATCAATCAGGCGATTTACGTTTCGGCGACGCCTCGACCGTACGAGCGCGACCAGAGCACGCAGGTCGTGGAGATGATTATCCGTCCGACCGGATTGGTCGATCCCGAAGTGGAGGTGCGTCCGACCCGCAACCAGGTCGACGATCTCATGGAAGAGATCGTGCAGCGCGCGGCCCGTCGGGAACGCGTGCTGGTGACGACGCTGACTAAGAAGATGGCCGAGGATCTCACCGATTTCTTGCTGGAGAACGGCCTGCGGGTGCGTTACCTGCACAGCGAGGTCGACACGCTGGAACGCGTCGCAATTCTGCGCGACTTGCGCGCCGGCGTTTTCGACGTGCTCGTCGGCATCAATCTGCTGCGCGAAGGCCTCGACCTGCCCGAGGTTTCTTTGGTCGGAATTCTCGACGCCGACAAAGAGAGCTACCTCCGCGACAACATCTCGCTGATACAGACGATCGGCCGAGCCTCGCGCAACGTCGAGGGGAAGGTCATCATGTACGCCGACGTCGTCACCGAGTCGATGGCGCGCGCGATCGGCGAGACGCGCCGCCGCCGTGAGATGCAGATCGGCTACAATCGCGAGCACGGCATCGAGCCGAAGTCGATACGAAAACAGATCCACGACATCCTCAGCATGGTCGGCGCCACTCAGGAAAATACCGCCAAGCTTCGTCTCGAAAAGGTGCCGCGCGACGTGGCCTTCAAGATGGCGCGCGACCTCGAGCGCAAGATGCGAGACGCGGCCGTAAACCTCGAGTTCGAGAAGGCGGCGGCGCTCCGCGACGAGTTGATCGAGCTTCGCAAGCAGATCGGCGGCACCGAATCGCTCCTCTTCGGCGGGAAGGCACCGAAGATTTTCGATAAGGCACTGGCAGAACTGGTCGACACCTGACGGAGGACGACACGGCGCCCCGGCCAAGACAACGGCGTGGGCGTCTTAACTCATACGATCACCAGCATACCGGGAGTCGTCGCGGAGCTGCTTGTCATCGCGGTGGCGGTGTGCTGTTTCGTGGGACTGCACGCGCTGTTGCAGCGTCGCCTTCGCAGCGAGGTGCTGCGCCGGCACAACGACGTGGCCGGCTATCTCTTCTCGGCCGTCGGGGTGCTCTACGCCGTGGTACTGGGGTTCGTCGTGGTGGTCGTCTGGCAGAAGTACGACGAAACGGTTCAGAACGTCCAGAACGAGATTAACGCTGTCGGCAACCTCTACCACTCCGTGGACGGGTACTCCCAACCGGCGCGCTCGGACATTCGCAAAGACCTCATGCAGTACTCAAAGACCGTCGTTCTCGTCGAGTGGCCGGCGATGGCGCGCGGTCGAGAGGTACCCGAGGACGCGGATCGCGTACTGGAGGACGCGGGCTATCGCGTCGATACCTTTTCGCCTTCCAATTTCAGGGAGTCTTCGGCTCAACAGGCAAGCATCGCCAACATGGAGCGCCTCTACGATGCGCGGCGGAAGCGCTTGATTCACTCCGATTCGGCGGTTCCGGCGGTCCTGTGGTTCGCTCTGATTATGGGCGCGCTCGCCATGGTCGCGTTCTGCTATATCTTCGGCGTCGAAAACCGCCCCGCGCAGTTGATGATGACGGCCATTTTGGTCGGGCTAATTGGAATACTCTTCGTTGTGATCGCCGAGTTTTCCACACCGTTTTCCGGCTCGGTGATGATCTCCAATGACGGTTGGCACTTCATACAGGAGCGTTTGCAGTACATTCGATGAAAAAACTACTCTTTACGCTGATCCTGGCGGCGTGCGCGACGTCGCCGATTCTGGCGGCCGCAGCGACGCCGGCGCCCGATTCCGCGTTGCTCTCCAAGGCGAAGGCGACGCTGGCACAGCTGCAGGCCGGGAAGCTCGACCGCTCCACGCTGGCGCCGTCAACGAGCGGCGCACTCAGCGATACTCAAGTGACGCAAGTCGAATCGATGTTGGGCGGCCTCGGGCCGCCGGTCACCTTCACGCAGCAGCAAGCGATGTCGCAAGGCGGCAACAGCTACGCCGTCTACACCGTGACCTTCCAGAACGGAGCCCGGCTCAACTACGTCTTTTCCGAAGACTCGTCGGGCCAGGTCACCGGCTTCCGGTTCACCTCTGCGCCCTAGGCCGTACCCGCTCCATTCCGCGCGCCGCATCGACATCGTCCTCTTCGATTTGGACGATACGCTGCACGACGACACCTTTGCCTATCACAGCGCCGCCGAGGAGGTCGCGCGCGAGGTGGCCGCCGAGCACGGCATCGACGCGCTGGCACTCAAGGCGGCCTACATCGCCGAAGCGGAAGGCTTCTGGCATCGCCTCTCCGTCGACGACCTGCACGTAAAGCTCGCCGGCATAAGGGCGAGCATGTGGCAGACGGCGCTCGAAAGCGTCGGCGTCGGCGATCCCGAGACGGCGCAACGCAGCGCCGACCGTTACAACGCCTATCGGGTAAAATACTTCACTCTCTTCCCCGGCGCCGTCGATCTCTTGCGCGCGTTGCGCGAGCGCGGCATGAAGCTCGGCATCGTCACCAACGGTCTGGCCGAGACGCATCGCGAAAAGATCGCGCTGCTTCAGATCAGCGATTTCTTCGATGCGATATTTCTGGCCGACGAGGTCGGCATGGTCAAGCCCGACCCGCTGCTCTTTGCCCACGCCTGCCGCACGCTGGGCGGAGCCCCGGCGCACGGCGCGATGGTGGGCGACCGATACGACCGCGACATCCGCGGTGCGCTCGATGCCGGGCTCTACACCATCTGGCTCAACGTCCGCTCCGAGGAGCTGCCGCCCGGTGCCGTTCCCCCCGACGCGACCTGCAGCTCGATTGCCGAGGTGGGGCGCATACTTCTGGGCCCAGTGAGTGTATCGTAAGATAGGTGTCTCTAGAGTCTATCGTTATTAAGGGTGCGCGCGAGCATAATCTCAAGAACTTCGATCTGGTACTTCCGCGCAACCGGCTGATCGTCGTAACCGGCCTCTCGGGATCGGGAAAGTCCTCGCTTGCCTTCGACACCATCTACGCAGAGGGGCAGCGCCGTTACGTCGAGTCGCTCTCCTCTTACGCCCGGCAGTTCTTGGGGCAGATGGAGAAGCCCGACGTCGACTATATCGAGGGCCTTTCGCCGGCCATTTCAATCGATCAGAAATCGACCTCGCGCAATCCGCGCTCGACGGTCGGTACGGTCACCGAAGTTTACGATTACCTGCGCCTGCTTTACGCACGCGTCGGGACGCCGCATTGCTATCAGTGCGGACGCGAGATCAGCACGCAGTCGAGCGAGCAGATCGTCGACGCCATCTTGGATCTGCCGGATGGGACGCGGCTGACGCTGCTGGCACCGATGGTTCGCGGGCGCAAGGGCGAGTACGCCAAGCTGTTCGAGGAGATCGCCAAGGAGGGCTTCACGCGCGTTCGCGTGGACGGCGAGATAAAAGAGCTGCGAGAGAAGATCGCGCTCGACAAGAAACGCAAACATACCATCGAAGTCGTCGTGGACCGCCTGGTGGTCAAACCCGAAGTGCGCAACCGTCTCGCCGATTCGGTCGAGACGACGCTGCGGCTCTCCAGCGGCATCGTGACGGTCATCGCCGCTTCGCCCGGGGAGCCCGAGCGCGAGCTTACGTTCAGCGAGGCGTTCGCCTGCGTCTACTGCGGGCTTTCCTTTGAAGAGTTGGCACCGCGTCTTTTCTCGTTCAACTCGCCGTACGGCGCCTGCCCGGCCTGCAGCGGATTGGGCGAGAAGATCGAGATCGATCCCTGGAAGGTCATACCGGATCGCAGCAAGTCGATCGCCGACGGCGCAATCGCGCCCTGGAGCCGCAACTTGGGCGGCGGCCGTTATCCCTCGATGAATCCGTACTACATGCAGCAGCTCGAGCGCGTCCTGCGCGGCCATCGCGTCAAGACGACGACGCCGGTAGAGCAGCTTTCGGGCGACGTGCTCGACCTGATTCTCTATGGAACCGATCGCGAGCAGACGTTCGCCTATACGTCGCGCGGCGGCAAGACCTGGGAGTACCGCGCGTCGTTCGAAGGCGTGGTCAACAATCTGCAGCGCCGCTATAGCGAGACGTCGAGCGACTACGTCAAGGAAGAAATCGAAAAATTCATGTCGGCCTCGGTTTGCCCCGCCTGTAAAGGCGCGCGATTAAAACCCGAGGCGCTGGCGGTTACCGTCGGGGGAAGCAACATCGACGGGCTGACCCGGATGTCGATCGAGAAGCTGGAGGAGTTTTTCGCTCGGCTCACGCTCACGGCGCGCCAAGAGCAGATCGCGCACCAGATCGTCAAGGAGATTCGCGCGCGGCTCGGTTTCTTGAGCAACGTCGGACTGAACTATCTGACGCTTTCGCGCTCGGCTACGACGTTGGCCGGCGGCGAGTCGCAGCGCATTCGCCTGGCGACGCAAATCGGCAGCGCGCTGGTCGGCGTGCTCTACATCTTGGACGAGCCGTCGATCGGGCTCCACCAGCGCGACAACGACCGGCTGCTGGCGACCCTGCGCACGCTGCGCGATCTCGGCAATACGCTGATCGTCATCGAGCACGACGAGGACACGATGCGCACCGCCGACGTCGTCGTCGACATCGGGCCGGGCGCGGGTGCCGAAGGCGGCGAGATCCTGACGTCGGGTACGCTGGACGACGTGATGAAGAATCCGCTTTCGGAGACGGGCGCGTATCTCTCCGGACGCAAGTTCATTCCGATTCCCCGCCGCCGGCGCGCCCCGCGCGGCTGGCTCGAAGTGCGCAACGCGAAGGCCAATAACTTACGCGGCATCGACGTGCGCTTTCCGGTCGGGGTTCTCGCCGCCGTCACCGGAGTGAGCGGCAGCGGCAAGTCGACGCTGGTCAACGAGGTGTTGGTGCGCGCGCTCAACCAGCATCTGCACCGCCAGCCGCCGGGCGGGACGTACGGCACGGTCAAGGGCGCGGGACAGCTCGACAAGCTCGTCGTGATCGACCAGTCGCCGATCGGCCGTACGCCGCGCAGCAATCCGGCAACCTATACCGGAACGTTCGATTATATTCGCGAGCTCTTTTCGCTGGTTCCCGAGGCGCGGATGCGCGGTTATACGCCGGGCCGCTTCTCGTTCAACGTCAAGGGCGGACGCTGCGAAGCCTGTCAGGGCGACGGCATCATTAAGATCGAGATGCACTTTCTGCCCGACGTCTACGTGCCGTGCGAAGTCTGCAAGGGCAAGCGCTACAACGCGCAGACGCTGGAGATCAAGTATCGCGGCAAAACTATTTCCGACATTCTCGAGATGCGCGTCGACGAGGCGGCCGAGTTCTTCACCAATATTCCGCGCGTTCGCACCAAACTCAGCACGATTTGCGACGTCGGCTTGGGTTACATCAAGATGGGCCAGCCGGCCACGACGCTCTCCGGGGGCGAAGCTCAGCGCGTGAAGCTCGCCACCGAGCTTTCGCGCCGTTCGACCGGCCGCACGTTCTACGTGCTCGACGAGCCGACGACGGGTTTGCATTTCGCCGATATCCACAAGCTGCTCGAAGTGCTGCAGCGCTTGGTGAAGCTCGGCAACTCGGTACTGGTCATCGAGCACAACCTCGACGTCATCAAGACCGCCGACTACCTCATCGACCTCGGACCAGAGGGCGGCGATCGCGGGGGCACGGTGATCGCGTCGGGTACGCCGGAAGAAGTTGCGGCCAACGACGCTTCGTACACGGGCCACTACCTCGTTCCGGTGCTGCGCGACCAGCGTGCGGTGGGACATCACCTTCCCGACGATGCGGAGCTGTCGCGTCTCGAGCAGCAGAATCTGCTCGTGCTCGACGACCTCGCCAAAAGCGATCGCGTCGCCGTAGAGGCGTGACGCCGCAGGTCGTCCTACTTCTGAATAACTGGGATGGCCGAATCTCTTACTGAGCGGGTCGAGTCTCTTCGCGAGCAGATCGAGGAGGCAAACTATCGCTACTACGTGCACGACGATCCGGAGATTACGGACGCGGAGTTCGATGCGCTGCTGCGCGAGCTCGTCGAGATCGAAGAGAAACATCCCGAGCTGCGCACCCCCGATTCGCCGACGCAGCGCGTGGGTGCCGTGGCATCGGAGCGCTTCGCCCCGTACGACCACGCGCGTCCAATGCTGAGTTTGGCAAACGCGGTCACCGTCGAGGAGCTGCAGGCGTTCGACGAGCGCGCGCGGCGGCTGGCCGGCGGTCCGGTCGAGTACGTTTGCGAGCTGAAGATTGACGGTCTGGCGATCGCACTCGATTATAAGGGCGGTTCGCTGGCGCGCGGCGGAACGCGCGGCGACGGGCGCATCGGGGAAGACGTCACGGCGAATCTGCGAACGGTAAAAACGATTCCGTTGCGGCTGTCCGACAGGGCGACGAGAGGCGTGCCCGCGTTCGTCGAGGTGCGGGGCGAGGTCTACCTGCGCAAGAGCGATTTCGAGCGCCTCAACGACGCCCGAGAGCGCGAAGGGCTGCCGGCGTTCGCCAACCCGCGCAATGCGGCTTCGGGCGGCGTGCGGCAGCTCGATCCGGCGCTCACCGCGCGGCGGCGGCTCTCGTTCTTTGCATATCAACTCGTGGTAGACGCAACCGCGCCGCCGGTGCGCACGCAGTGGGAGTCGCTGCGCCGCCTCGAGGCCCTTGGGCTCCCCGTGAATCCCAACATCGCCCGCGCAGCAACCCTGGATAACGTCGTGGAGTACTGCCGGGAGTGGGAAGCAAAACGCGACGAGCTCGACTACGAGATCGACGGCGTCGTCGTCAAGGTCGACGATCTCGCGCTGCAAGAACGGCTTGGCGTCGTCTCGCGCGATCCACGTTGGGCGATCGCTTTCAAGTTCAAGCCGCGCGAGGCGCGTACCAAGCTCCTCGCCATCGCAGTCAGCGTCGGGCGCACCGGAACGCTCAATCCCAACGCCGTGTTGGAACCGGTCGCGATCGGCGGCGTGACGGTCAAGAGCGCGACGCTGCACAACGCAGACTATATCGAGAGCAACGACATCCGCATCGGCGATACCGTGCTCGTTACGCGGGCCGGCGACGTGATTCCGCGAGTCGTCGGCCCGGTTCTTTCCGAGCGCACGAAGAGGGTGCGCCGCTTCAAAATGCCCGACCGCTGCCCGGTCTGCGGATCGGACGTCGATCACCCCCCGGGTGAAGCGATGTCGCGCTGCACCAACGCGGCGTGCCCGGCGCAGGTCTACGAACGAGTGCGCCACTTCGCGTCGCGCGGCGCGATGGATATCGAAGGGCTCGGCGACGTGATGGCGCAGCAACTTACCGAAATGGGTTTGGTGCGCGACATCGCCGACGTTTACGCGCTCGATGCCGAGGCGCTCGGGCGGGTTCCGCGCACCGGCGACAAGAGCATCGAAAACTTGCTGCGTAACTTGGCCGCTTCGAAGAACCGCGGTCTTGCGCGGCTGCTTTACGGTTTGGGGATCCGTTTCGTCGGCACGCAAACCGCCCAGATTCTCGCCGGCGACTTCGGCACGGTCGATGCAATCGCGCGGGCTTCGACCGACGAGCTTCAACGCAGCGAGGGCATCGGGCCGGAGGTTGCGGGAAGCGTCGAACTCTTCTTCAAGCAACCCTCGAATCTGGCCATGGTCGAGCGCTTGCGCGACGCGGGCGTCGATATGACGGCGCCGAAGCGCGAACGCGCGGCCGGCGGCAAGCTCGCAGGCAAGATTTTCGTGCTGACCGGTACGCTGCCCGACCTCACGCGCGATGCCGCGACCGAGCTCATCGTCGCGGCGGGCGGCAAAGTCACCGGGTCGGTCAGCAAGAAGACCGACTACGTGGTGGCGGGCGACGAAGCGGGAAGCAAGCTGACGAAGGCGGAGCAACTCGGCATCCCCGTCCTCGACGAAGAGGGGCTGCGCGCGCTCCTCTCCTAAAGGGCCGGTTTCGTCGCGAGCCGGGTCGAAGCATGAGCGCGTGAAAGACGCGTCCCAGCGGATTATTCCCGCCGACGTTTTGACGCCCATCGGGGCTTATCGCGCGCTCTCTGCGCCGCAGGCATCCTGTCTGCTGGAGAGCGTCGAGAGCGGCGGGCGCATTTCGCGTTACTCGTTCATCGGTCTCGATTACCTCGCCGCTGAGAATTTCGAAGCGGACGATCGCCTTTACGACCGGGTGCGCGAGTTTATCGCCGCCAATCGCGTCGAGGGTGACAACGCGGCTCGCGGAGGCGCGCTGCTGGCCTTTTCGTACGATGCCGCGCGTCCGTCGGCGCGTCTTCCGGCGCGGCCGGCCTCAACGCCGGCGATGCCCGGCGCGTACGTCGCCATCCCGTCAACCTGGCTCATCTTCGATCACTTCAGCGATATGCTGACGATTTGGACCTGCGGCGGCGACGCCGGCGCGCGGGAGCGCCGCATCGACTACTACCTCGAACGCCTGCTCGCCGCCAGGCCCGCGCTGCCGCAGCCATTGCGCGCCGGCGCGAAAATCGCACCGTCCCTCGATCGTCAGCGTTATCTCGCTCTTGCGGAGGAAGTGAAGCGGCGCATCTTTGAAGGCGACGTCTATCAGCTGCAGCTCGGCATTCGTTTTGGTGCGGAGCTCGAGGGCAGCGGCCTGGATTGCTATCGCGCGTTGCGTCGTCACAATCCGTCGCCGTATATGTTTTTCGTAGATACCGCCTTCGGCCAGCTGCTCGGCGCCTCGCCCGAGTTCTTGGTACGCTTGGAAGGACGCAGGGCTCGGATTCGTCCGCTGGCCGGAACTCGCTGGCGCGGCGTCGACGACGAGGAAGACGCGCGCATCGCACTCGAGCTGCTCGCCAACGAAAAGGAGCGCGCCGAGCACGTGATGCTCGTCGATCTCGGGCGCAACGATCTCGGTTCGGTCTGCGAGTTCGGCAGCGTGCGCGTCGACGAGCTGCTGCAGATCGAACGCTACAGCCACGTGATGCACATCGTGTCCAACGTGCTCGGGCGTCTGCGCACGGACTGCGACGCGTTGGATCTCTTTAAAGCCGGGTTTCCGGCGGGCACCGTCACGGGGACGCCGAAGGTTCGCGCGATGCAGCTCATCGACGAACTCGAACCCGTCTCGCGCGGCTTTTACGCCGGGAGCATCGGCCGTTGGTCCTTCGGCGGCGACTTCGACTCGTGCATCACGCTGCGCAGCATCCACGTTGCGGACGGTAAGGCCTGGTGGCAAGCCTCGGCGGGAATCGTCGCCGATTCCGATCCCGTCGCAGAGTACGAAGAAGTGCTGCACAAAACGCGCATCGCTCGCGAGGTGCTCGGCATCGCGTGATTTCACGAGTTCTTTTCGTCGATAACGTCGACAGCTTCAGCTACAACGTCGTCCACCTGCTCGCCGCGGCGGGCGCGTCTCCCGACGTCATACCGAACGACGATCCGCTTTTGCGGCCCGAGCTGCTCGACGACTACGAGGCGCTGGTAGTCGGCCCGGGTCCCGGGCGGCCGGAGCACGCTCCGGCGATGCTGACGCTGCTGCGCGCCGCCATCGATCGTAAGATGCCGGTTCTCGGCGTCTGCCTCGGGCTGCAGGCGATCGGTGAGGTGCTCGGTGCAACCGTCACGCATGCGCCGCGCCAAATGCACGGCAAGGTTTCGCACATCGAGCACGACGGCAGCGGCATTTTCGCCGGCTTGCCCTCGCCTCTCACGGCCACGCGCTACCATTCGCTCTGCTTGGATGCGGCGACGATTCCCGAGACGCTGATCGTGACGGCGCGCAGCGAGGACGGCGTCGTTCAAGGCGTCGCTCACCGCAGCGCCCCCGTGTACGGGGTGCAGTTTCATCCCGAGTCGGTGCTGAGCGAACACGGCGAACAACTCGCCAGCAACTTCCTCTCTATCGCCGCGTCGTCCTGAGCTTGTCGAAAGATGACGGAATTCTCATCGCTCCTGCGCCGTGCCATCGGCGGCGAAGATCTCAGTCAAGACGAAGCCGCGGCCTTCGTAGGCGAAGTCATGGACGGCAGCTACACGCCGGCGCAAGCCGGGGCGCTGCTGGCGGCGCTGGCCGCTAAGGGCGAGAGCGTCGACGAGATCGTGGGCGCGGCGCGCGCCATGCGCGAGCGCAGCCTGCACGTCGAGCACGGGTTGCCGATGGTCGTCGACGTCGTCGGCACCGGGGGCGATCACGCCGATACGATCAATATCTCGACGCTGGCGGCGCTGGTCGTTGCATCGGCGGGAATCCCGGTCGCGAAACACGGCAACCGCGCCGCGTCGAGCGCGTGCGGCAGCGCCGACGTCCTAGAGGCCGCCGGCTTTCCGCTCGACGTTCCGCCGGAGACGGCCGCGTCGATGCTGCAGCGTTGCAACTTTACGTTTATGTTTGCGCCACGGTACCATCCCGCGATGCGTAGCGCCGCACCGGTGCGACGCGAGCTGGGCGTGCGCACGATCTTCAATCTGCTCGGCCCGCTGACCAATCCGGCAGCTGCGACGCACCAAGTGGTCGGCGTCGCGCGCGAGGAACTCGTCGAACCGGTCGGCAACGCGCTGCGCGGCTTGGGTGCGCGCAGCGGTGCCGTCGTGCACGGGGGCGGCGGCGTCGACGAGGTCGTCGGCAACGCCCCGACGCTGATCTATTTCTTCAACGAAAAGGGAGCGCGGCTCGAGCGCTTGGAGCCCGAAGATTTCGGTATCGGCGAGCGCCGCGAGACGCCGACCGGCGGATCGGTGGAAGCCTGCTGCACCGCTTTCGTCGACATTCTCGGCGGCAAGCACGGCGCCGCATCGGACGTCGTCGCGCTCAATGCGGCCGTCGTTTTATATGTCGCCGGCGCCGAGCCGAACCTGCCGGCGGCCTTCGAACGCGCCGGCATGCTGCTCGATAGCGGCGAACCATGGCGCACGTTCGTCAAGGCCCGCGAGATCGCGCGCGGTGGCTGACACGCTCGTCAAATTCTGCGGCTGTACGGTCTGGAACGACGTGGCGCTGGCGATCGACGCCGGGGCCGATGCGTTCGGCATGATCTTCGCTCCCTCGCCGCGGCGTATCGCGTGGGAGCACGCGGTCGACATCGCCGGGCACCGGCTCGACGCGATCGCGCCGGTCGCCGTCTTCGTCGACCCCGAACGCGACGACGTCGAACGCGTCCGAACCATCTTCCCCAATGCCTGGCTGCAGTTCTCCGGAAACGAGCCGCCCGAGTTTGTTGCGCTTTTCGGCGAGCGTGCCGTCAAGGCGATTCACGTTGGCGATTCCGACGAATCGCTCGAGGAACGCGCGTCGCGCTTTCCGCGCGCGCTGCTGCTCTTCGACACGCACGACCGCGAGCGGGCCGGAGGCACGGGCAAGGTCTTCGATTGGCCGCGAGTTGCAGACCTCGCCGCACAGCGGCCGGTGATCGTGGCAGGCGGTCTCACTCCCGACAACGTTGCCGGCTGCGTGCGAGAACTGCGGCCGTACGGCGTCGACGTGCGCGGCGGCGTCGAGAGCGGCGGGCACAAGGATGCGGAGAAGATGCAGGCGTTCGTGCGCGCGGTGCGCGCCGCATGAAGCCCGACGAACGCGGGTATTTCGGCGCGTTCGGCGGGCGATTCGTACCCGAAGTTCTGATCGCCGCGCTCGACGAGCTCGAGCGGTCGATGCGCGAAGCCTTCGACGATCCGGTCTTTTGGAAAGAGTACGAAGCCGTGCTGCGGGACTTCGTGGGACGCCCGTCGCCGATCTACCGGTGCGAGCGTTACGTTGCCGGCATCTCGGCGGTGCCGCTGGTGATGAAGCGCGAGGATACCAATCACACCGGCGCCCACAAAATCAACAATACGGTCGGGCAGGCGCTGCTGGCCATTCGCATGGGCAAGCGGCGGCTGCTCGCCGAGACGGGCGCCGGACAGCACGGCGTCGCGACGGCGACGGTAGGCGCGAAGTTCGGGCTGCCCGTCGACGTCTACATGGGCGCGCGCGATGTGGAGCGCCAAGCGCTCAACGTCAAGGTGATGGAGCTGCTCGGTGCCACCGTGCATTCCGTGACGAGCGGAACCCAGACGCTCAAAGACGCGACCAACGAAGCCTTTCGCGTCTGGGCCGAGCGGGTCGAAGATACGTTCTACGTCATCGGAAGCGTGGTCGGCGCACATCCCTATCCGTACATGGTCCGCGAGTTTCAGAAGATCATAGGATTCGAGGCGCGGAGCCAAGTGCTCGAGCGATACGGGCGTTTGCCCAGCGACGTCGTTGCCTGCGTCGGCGGCGGCAGCAACGCGTTAGGCATCTTCACCGCTTTTCTCGGCGACTCGGAGGTCAAACTGTGGGGCGTCGAGGCCGGCGGCGAAGGGCTCGAGGGCGAGCGTCACGCCGCCTCGATCGGTGCGGGCAGCGTCGGCGTGCTGCACGGTTCCCGTTCCTATCTGTTGCAAGACGACGACGGGCAAGTACGCGAGACGCATTCCATTGCCGCCGGCCTGGACTATCCGGGCGTTGGTCCGGAGCACGCGTTTCTCAAGGATGCCGCGCGCGCGAACTACGTCGCCGTGACCGACGCGCAAGCGCGCGAGGCCTTTGGCGAGTTCGCGCGGCGCGAGGGCATCGTTCCGGCACTGGAGAGTTCGCACGCCATTGCGTTTGCGCGCATTTTGGCACGCGAACGCGGCGCCGGCGATCTGATTCTCGTTAACCTGAGTGGACGCGGGGATAAAGATTTGGCGTCGTGCTAGAAGCGGTCTTCGATCGCGCTAAGGCGGCCGGGCGCGTCGCGTTCATTCCGTACGTGATGGCGGGCGATCCCGATCTTGCGACGACGCAGGCAATCCTCGTCGCACTGGGCCAAGCCGGCGCGGACGCGATCGAGCTCGGCATCCCTTATGGCGATCCGTTGGCCGACGGTCCGACGGTAGCTGCAGCCGGACAGCGCAGCCTGGCTGCCGGTACGCGATTGGCCGCCGTTGTGGATCTGATCGCGCGGACGGCTGCGAATCTGCCGCCGATCGTGCTCTTCACGTATTACAATCCGGTCGATCGCTTCGGTGTGGAACGTTTCGCAAAAGCGGCGGCCGAAGCGGGCGCCGCGGGGGCGATCGTTCCCGACGTCGCGCTCGAAGAGGCCGAACGGCTGCGCGCGGCGCTGCTCGCGCGGGGTTTGGCGATGCCGCTGCTCGTCGCGCCGTCGACGCCGCGCGAACGCGCGGCCCGCATCGCCGAAGCGACGAGCGGCTTTATCTATGTTGTGTCGCGTTTGGGCGTGACGGGCGCCGGGACCGCGCCCGATCTTTCGCCGCTGCGGCGTCAGCTCGCGATGTTGCGTGAGATTACGGCCAAGCCGCTAGCGGTCGGCTTTGGAATCGGCCGCGCCGCCGACGTCGCGCCGATCGCCGCGCTGGCCGACGGCGTCGTGGTGGGCAGTGCGCTCATCGACGCCTATGCCGGATCGAAAGGCGACGAAGCGGCGCAACGCGTGCGCGATTTCGTCGTGCCGCTTATCGCCGCCGGGCGAAGAGAACCGGCGTGAAACGCCGGATCGACCGCGTCGGGAATCAAGCATCGGGAAGCGCCTCGCCGAGCGACTCGGCCACGTCGCCGGCTACAACGCCGACGCGCCGGACCGCGGCCGCAGTCTGCCCGGCAAGGCCGTGCCAATAGGCGCCGGCCCGCGCCGCATCGACCGGTGAAAGCCCTTGCGAGAGCAGCGTCGCGATGACTCCGGTGAGCACGTCGCCGGTGCCCGCGGTCGCGAGTGCGTTACTCCCGGTCGGGTTGATGTGCACCGTTTTTCCGTCGCAGATCAGTGTGTCGGAACCTTTGAGCAGCGTCGTGACCCCGGTGCGGTCGACGAACTCGCGGATGCGCGCTACCCGCGTGCCCGAAGCTATCGTGCCTCGGCCGGAGAGCCGTGCGAATTCGCCGGCGTGGGGCGTTACGACGGCCGGCTTGCCGCGCAACAACTCCAAATGTTTGCTGAGGTGAAAGAGAGCGCTGGCATCGACGACTACCGGCAGCTCGTTGCGCGTTAGAAAGCCGACGACGATTCGCCCGGTGCGCTCGTCCAAGCCTAAGCCCGGGCCGAGGGCTACGGAGCCATTGCGTTGGGATATCTCGAGCAACTCCTCGACGATCGCATCGGGGGCGGCGTCGTCGTCGAGCGCGACGACCACCTGCTCGACCAGATGCGCGCGCAGCAGATTTGCGGCCGCACCCGTGGTCGCAACGGTGACGTAGCCGGCTCCTGCTCGGGCCGCACCCCGCGCGCAGAGCACCGCCGCTCCGGGGAACTGCGCGGACCCCGCCACAATCAGCGGAGCGCCCGCGGTTCGCTTCTCGGTGTCGGGCGGGCGCTGCGGCAGCAACCGCACGAACGCCTCGTCGTCGAGTGCGGCGAACGGTTGCGCCTGGGCGTCGAGGATAGCGTCGCCGATGCCGATATCCTCGCACCAGAGCTCGCCGACGTTTTGCCTTGCCGGTTCCAGCAGCAACCCGGGTTTCACCGCCGCCAGCGTTACCGTCGTACTTGCGCGCACCGCATCCTCACCGACCGCTCCGGTCAGCGCATCGATTCCGCTGGGGATGTCGATTGCGAGCACCGGAACGTAGCTTCGGTCGAGTGCGCGCGAAAGCGGCCGGTAGGCTTCTGGTAACGGCAGGCGCGCGCCGGTGCCGAACAGACCGTCGACGCCTACGGCGTCCCTCAGAACGGCGCGCGCCTGCTGCTCGTCGCGGGGCAGCGGGACGACCCGCACACCGGCTTCGTTGGCGCGCCGCTCGGCGGCGGTACGCGCCTCGGAACGGCGGCCGTCGGGATCGGCAGCGATCGTGCAGTCGTGCTCCGCTGCCAGGAGGGCTAGCGCCGCGAAGGCATCGCCGCCGTTGTTGCCCGGACCGGCAAAGGCCACGATACGCGCGCCCGGCTCCGCGATCTCGCGAAGGTGCTCGGCAATGCGCGCGCCGGCATTAGCCATCAAAGCGTCTTCCCCAAAATCGGCGATGGCGGCCGCATCGGCTGCGCGCATCGCATCGGGCGTCAGGACGCGGATCACGATTCGAGGATAACGACTGCGGCGGCGACCGACGAAGTGTGGGTGATGGTCAAATGAATGGCACGCAGACCTCGAGCTCGCATCAGCGGTTTGGCGACGTCGCGCAGCTCGATGATCGGTTTGCCATAGCGCTCGTGGGCGACCCCGACGCTGCGCCATGGGATTGCGTGCCCGAAGGCTTTGCGCGTCGCTTCCTTTGCCGCGAAGAATCCGGCCAGCCGTTCGGGCCAGTTGCGCTTGCGCATCGCGTACTCTATCTCGTGTTCGGTGTAAACCTTACGAGCGAACCATGCGAGCTTGCGTTCGTCGAAACGGTAGCGCGCGACATCCGCGAGATCGATACCCACGCCAACGATCACCGCAACGACTTCGACGCACGGGCTGCTTGTACTCTCTCCAAAATCTCGGCGGCCCGGCAAGTTTTGGGTCGAGCCAAGGCGAACCACCGGCGACGAGATGGACGCGCAGATTCGGATCGTGCCGATCAACACCGTTGATGCCGCGTTCTTGAATCGTCTTGCCCCCTGTCTCGAAGAGCGTTTCATCACCTCGGCGCACGTCGAACGATCCCTCGTCGTTCCCCGCAGCTCGCTCAACGCGACGCGAGGCCAGCTCTTTTTCTCGACCTTAACGACCAAGGTGCGGCGGGCCCATCCCGATGGCGAAGCCGCCCTGCTGGCCATCACGGACTTCGATCTGTACAAGACGTCGCACCGCTTCGTCTTCGGCGATGCCGACGAGGCGCAGGGCGTGGCCGCCGTCTCGGTACACCGCTTGCGCTCGGAGTTCTACGGCGAGCCCGCCGACGGAAATCTGCTCTTCCAGCGGACGCTCAAGGAGGCCATACACGCGCTCGGCCACGCCTTCCGGCTGCGCCACTGCTACAACGCGCGCTGTGCGATGTATTACTCGAACTCGGTCTTCGAAACCGACAACAAGATGCCGAACTTCTGCGAGGCCTGCGACCGGCGCCTAGCGCGGGCTCGCAACGAGCGCTCTTAATCTAACCTAACGCAAGGCGCGCGCGTCGGCGAGCGAAACGGTTGCCATGCCGCCGTCGTCGCGCACGATGCGCAGGCCCCCGCCCTCGGCGAGACCTTGCGCGGAGGCCTCGAAAACCTCGGGGCCGCTATCCAACCGCAGCCGATAGCGGCGCCCGGGCAGTCGCGCCGCGAGGTCCCATTGCTCGATGACGACGTCGGGCTCGTCGAGCGTGAAGAGGGTGCGATCGTAGTGCGTCAGTACGGCGCGCAAAAGCAGCGCGCGACCGAAGCGGGCGAGGTCGTCGCAAAAAGCCGGCGGAGGTTCGATACGGGCGGCGCCGGGAGTGCGATGCACGTTTATCCCGACGCCGCAGGCGACGTGTGCCGTCGTTCCGGTGACGCGAGACCGGCACAGCACGCCGGCAACCTTGCGCTCGTCGAGAAGCAGGTCGTTAGGCCACTGCAGCGTCGTCGGGATCCCGCATTCGTGAAGCGCGGCGCGCACCGCCAGCGCAACCCAGAACGGCACCAGCCATAAGGATTCGGTCGCCACGGCACGCGGCAGGATAGTCGTGAAGAGCAAGGCGGTTCCGGGTGCGGCGTGCCACGTGCGTCCCTTACGCCCGGCCCCTTGGCTTTGGTACTCGGCGACGAGCGTTCGTCCCGCGAAGCGGTCCTCGCCCAGCAATGCGGCGCAGTCGGCGTTGGTGCTGCCGGTCTCCGCGACGTAGGCGATCGAGGCAAACGGGGTCGCTGCCAGTCCGGCGGCCACCCCCGCATAGGGTCCCGGATCCTCCTGAATCATCCTTTGAATCGTTCGACAAGGCGCGCGAAACTCCGAGAGCGTAGCACGCTCTCATGAATATCGAACGAACGCTTATTCTCTGTAAGCCCGATGCGGTCTCGCGCGGGTTGGTCGGCGAGATCGTTTCGCGCATCGAGCGGCGCGGCTATATCATCTCCGCGATGCGGCTGATGCAGCTCGACGGCCAGCGCGCGCGCGAACATTATGGCGAGCATAAAGGCAAGGGCTTCTTTGACGATCTCGTCGGCTTTATCACGCGCGGTCCGCTGGTAGCGCTGGCCGTCGAAGGCGAGGGTGCGATCGAGGGATGCCGGCAGCTGATCGGCGCGACCAATCCGCTGGCGGCCGCGCCGGGATCGATTCGCGGCGATCTGGCGCAGTCGATCGGGCGTAACCTCGTACACGGCAGCGACAGTGCGGCCAGCGCCGCTCGTGAGTTGAAGATTTTCTTCAACGACAACGACTTCGTCTCGCGACGTCACGACCTCGAGCGCTGGATCAACGAGTGATCCCGCTCATCGACGGGATCGAGGCGCGCGAGGTCCTCGATTCGCGCGGGAATCCGACCGTCGCCGTGCTGGCGACGACGAGCGACGGAGCGATTTCCGAAGCGATGGTTCCGTCTGGCGCGTCGACGGGCGCAAACGAGGCAGTCGAACTGCGCGACGGCGACGAGCGTTACGGCGGCAAAGGCGTCCGCAAGGCGGTGCAAGCGGTCAACGAAGTGCTTGGGCCCGCGATTGGCGGCATGGAAGTGACCGCGCAGCGCGCCATCGACGATAAGCTCATCGCCTGCGACGGGACCTCGAATAAGTCGCGCTTTGGTGCAAACGCGATTCTCGGTATCTCGCTTGCCGTCGCGCGCGCCGCAGCGGCGAGTCTGCGCGAGCCGCTCTACAAATATCTCGGAAGGCTGGCCGGCGACGTCGCGACGATGCTGCCGGTTCCCATGATGAACGTAATCAACGGCGGCAAGCACGCCGAAGGGGCGCTGGAGTTTCAGGAGTGCATGATCGTGCCTCTCGGCGCGAGCAGCGAAGCCGAAGCGGTGCGGTATGGCGCCGAGGTCTTTCACGCAATCGGCAAAATTCTGCACGAACGCAAGCTGCCGAGGCTCGTCGGCGACGAGGGCGGCTACGCGCCGCCGCTGGAAACGCCGCAGCAAGCGCTCGACTTAATCGTCGAAGCGATCGAGCGTGCCGGCTACAAACCCGGTAAGGAAATCGCCGTCGCGCTCGACCCGGCGTCGAGCGAGTTCTACCAAGACGGAAAGTATTTTCCGCTTTCGCGCGACCGCGCGGTCGACGCGGAGGGGATGATCGCGCTCTACACCGAGCTGTGCGATCGCTATCCCATCGTTTCGATCGAAGACGGGCTGGCCGAAAGCGATTGGGCGGGCTGGCAGAAACTGACGGCCGCCTTGGGCCGGCGCGTGCAACTGGTCGGCGACGATCTCTTCGTGACCAACGTAAAGTTTTTGCAGCGTGGCATCGAGGAGAAAGCCGGTAATGCAATCCTCATCAAGGTGAATCAAATCGGTACGCTGACGGAGACGCTCGATTGCATCGCGATGGCGAAAGAAGCCGGCTTTGGAACGGTCATCTCGCACCGCTCCGGCGAGACCGAGGACACGACGATCGCCGATCTAGCGGTCGCGACGAGCGCCGGTCAAATCAAGACGGGTTCGCTTTCACGCAGCGACCGCACGGCGAAGTACAACCGCCTGATGGCGATCGAGAAGCAGCTCGGCGCGTCGGCGCACTATGCCGGAGCCCGAATCTACCGCGGTTTGCCGTAATCGCCCGCTCGCGGACGGGCGAAGAGCAGTATCGGGTCGTTCTTATATTCCGTTTGTCCCGTCTGTCGATAACCGGTCTTTTCCGCAACGCGAATCGAGGCCGCGTTTTTGGGAGCGACGATCGCCACGCTGCGCTCCGCGGCGAGATTTGCATCGGCCCACGTCAAGGCCGCGCTCAGCGCTTCGGTGGCGTAGCCGCGTCCGGCAAAGCGCGGGTCGATGGCCCAGCCCGCCTCGGGCATTCCGTCGATCGAGGGTTCGATTTCGCGATGAAAATCGGCGAAGCCCACGTCGCCGACGAACGCGCTGCCGTCGAGCTCTTCGATTGCCCAGTATCCGTAGCCCAGAATGCGCCAAAGGCCGGCATACTTTAGAATTCGCTGCCACGTTTGCGCGCGCGACGACGGCCGTCCGCCGATGTGCTTGGTTACAAGCGGATTTGCCCACATCGCAGCGCACGCGTCGAGGTCCGCGGCGCAATGCGCGCGCAGAAGCAGCCGCGGCGTGCGGAGCGCCGGCGCTAGAACGGCCGTGCGACCATCAGCCAAATGAGTAAGATCCAGAGGATCCCGCTGGCCCAAAAAATCGGAACGGCGAGCGGATCGTCGATTGCCGCGGCAAGTTCGGGAGATGGCGCATCGTCGGGCGATATTGCTGCCAGCGCCGCGATGCGCATCTCGCGGCGACCGTGGTAGCCAATACCGAGCGCGACGACCATGACGAAGACAACGTAGGCCGCAATAAGCCATCCTTCATTAAGCGGAGTCCCGACGCGCCAAGCCACGATGAAGCCGACGATGGCCGTGAGCAAGGCGATCGTGCCGCCCACGCGACCGTGAAAACTTGCCAAACGAAAGAGGCGCCGGATAAAAGGCACGTCTTTGGTGCGCGCCGCCATCTCGAGAATCAGTCCCGGCACGACCAAGAAGGCGATCGCGATAAAGGCGAGGAGCACGTGCAAGAAATAGACGACCGTCAGCATGGGCATCAGCCTCCTTTGCCGGCGAGCCTTCTCTGCTGCGGGCAGCAGTACATTGCCGCGGGAACAGCGCACCGGCGAAGGGAAGGCAGGGCAACCGTTTGACGTGCGGGCCTGTAGCTCAGCGGTAGAGCGGCCGGCTCATAACTGGTTGCGCGTAGGTTCGAATCCTACCAGGCCCACCATCGCGTGCACGAGCTGCTTTCGATGGCGGAGACGAACGGACGGCGGTCGATTCGAAGAATAATATCGCCACATGAATGCGATGCTGGTTCGGATTATCGACGATGGAAAACGTTCCGGCGAATTCGCGACAGTCGATTCAGAGAAGACCGCCGGCATCATCCACTCCGCGCTCGTAAAGTTCTTTCATCCGCTGTTGCTCGAACAATTTGCCCATCACGATCTCGCGCCGCTCCTCCAATCGCTGATGGAGCTCATCGTTACCGGCCTCGCACGACGGGCATGACTTCTCGCGTTTCGATCGTGGAACCGCTCGTGCGGCTGGCCTGGGTCGCAAGAGGGTCAAGCCGACGGCTGAGAGCCAAAAGGTAGTAGTTCCACCCATATACGCTAGGGTGCCACCGGGCGCATCCTTGTGAGAAGAGTAGCCCCTGCGACCCGATGGCTCCACGCCATGCGCCGGTCGTCGGGGGGCGGCAATGTCTCGGAGAAGGAGCGCTCGTTATGGAGTCTCGCCGATCATACGTCAAGGGCGGTATTTTAGCGGCCGTTTCAATACTAACGGCCTGCGGCGGTGGGTCACCGTCAGAACTAATGCCTTCGGATCATTTCCGACAGGCCAGCGGGCCGCCGCGGTTTGATCAGCTCTCGGACGTCATGGTGGATGGGAGTAGGAGCGGTGCGGCGAACGGCGGCATCCTGGCCGTTCACACCAACCGCAGCCGATCGTGGATGGCTCCCGGCGCAAAGGGGCAGACCCTACTATACGTTTCAAACTACGACGGCAACGACGTTTTTGTTTACACGTATCCGGGCGGCAAGTTGGTTGGGACGCTGACCGGTTTTTATGGCCCGGACGGCGTCTGCGCCGATAAGAAAGGCGATGTCTGGATCGTCAACAACTACGAGACGAATAGCGGCGAAAACATCGTAGAATATAAACACGGTGGTACGACACCTATTGCAACCGTGTACGACCCAGCTTACGTCCCTACGAACTGCTCGGTCAATCCGATTAACGGAGACCTCGCGGTAGCAAATTTTGAGGGTTATGGCAGCACGGCGGGAAATCTCGCGCTCTTCAAACGTGCCAAAGGAGCTCCGCGGCTCATCGCGGTCTCGCATATGTCGACGGTGTATTTCTGTGGTTACGATCCTAAGGGAAACCTCTACGTCGACGGCACGCAAACTGGCCCGAGCACGGCGTTCCAATTTGCAGAACTTGCCAGGGGCAAACAGACGTTCAAAGATATCGAGCTGAAGGGCGGTACGATCAAGTTCCCCGGCAACATCCGCTGGGACGGGAAGCACGTGGCGGTCGGCGACCAGGAATATCAGGATTATCCGGAGATTTCGGCGATTTACCAAACCACGGGCGCCGGCGGAAAGATCGTCGGCAAAACGGTATTTAACGAATACGGCGACATCGACGGATTCTCGATCGACGGAAAGACCGTCATCGGGCCGAACAATTGCCAAAATGGTTGCATGGAAGGCTATAACGTGGGCTTCTACCACTATCCGGCTGGAGGCAAGCCCTTTAAGACCATCGCAAACAGGGAATTCGATTCGCCTCTCGGCTCGGCGCTCAGCCCTTGACCCAGCCTTCCACGGTCAAAAACCTCCCGAGCTGCAGGCGCGATCGTACGTTCAATTTTCGGAGCGCCGCGGAAACGTGCTTTTCGACCGTCCGAAGGCTGATGTGCAGAGTTTGCGCGATCTCATCGTTGGGGTGACCCGCGGCCACGAGCTCCGCGACCTCGAGCTCGCGCGGCGAGAGCATTGCCGCAGCGGCATCGGTGCGGCGCACCTCGAGCCGTCGCAGATCCCGGAGCGCTCCGAGAGTGCGGTAAATTTCGAGCGCGCGCTTCGAGTCGCCGCCAGCCTCGTAAGCGCGGCCGGCGAGCCAGGGCCATCCGATGGCGTTAAACGTGGCGGCGGAGGCTAGAGCAGATTCTGGCCCGTTGCAGGTTGCGATGCCGCGATGAGCGGCAAACGCATCGAAGAGACCAAGTGTCGCCTTGTTGACGCGGTCGTGGGGACGGGATGCCGCTTCGCGTAGCCGAGTCCTCATCGCGAGGAGATCGCTCTTGAGCCCAAATTGCGCCGCTGCCAGATACGCGAAGAGAAAGCGGTGCGGTCCGGGCAAGACCTTGGCCATGCGATGGATCCATGCGGCAGCGGCGTCGAGTTCGCCGCGCAGCGCGAGAGCCCACGTATATGGGCCGCCGAGCAGGCCCATCGCGAGCTTCATCCCGTGTGCCACTCCATAGTGCAAAAAGGATTCGGAATCGTCGCCACGCAGTAGAGCATCGTCGCCCGCGCAGATTCCGAGTACGTACTTGGCACTTTTTATATGCACGAGGACCGCATAGCTCTGCTCGGGCGCGGCTTCACTTTTGGCGAGCAGCGTGCCAGCCGCTGCAAAGTCGCCGCGCAGAGTATGCTCGTGTGCGGAGGCCGCTGCAGCTAGCGCGAAGCCCGGTACGTATTGCGCGCGCTCGACGGGAAAAGATGCGTGAAAGTAGTCGCGGGCGCATTTGACTTCACCGAGCGCCACGGCGTCGAGCGCGATCTGGCAATAGGCATGGCGAAGGCGAGAACCGCCGTCGGCGATCTGTCGTGCCGCATCGAGCGCGCGTTCGGCGTCCGAGCGCCATCGGTCGGTGTTGCCTCTCATTGCAGAAATCTTGAGTCGTGTTAGATAGGCCTGCGTGGCCGCTGAGGGATCCGCGATCGCCTCGCCGATTTCGGCAAGAAAGGAGAGCGCGGCGTCAACATCCAGCGCTGTAACGCAGCTATACGCGATGCGCGCCCGCAACAAGTCCAGGGCTTCCACCGGCAGCCTTTTGCCGAGCATATCGACGGCTTGATGATAAAGCTCGGTAGCACCCGCGGTGTCGCCCGCATTGTGGAGTTGGGCGCCTAGCGCGGAAGCGTTTTTCGCAAAAGCTTCGAGATCGCCGATCTTCCAGTATAGGTCACCGGCCTGCCGCAACTTGGCGATCCCAGCAGTCATCTGACCGAGCGCTCCGAGAGCGACCCCGATCTTGTGGGTGAGTCCCGCAACGGCGGCGTCGCCTACCCTCCGCTCGGCGAGGGCGCGCCCGTAATATAAGATTGCATCGGCCACGGCGCCGATTTCAGAAGCCTGGTCGCCGGCGATTTCGGCGTAAGTTGCGGCACGCTGCAAATCACCTGCTCGAAACCAATGATGCGCCAACTCGACGCTTGCGGCGTTGCGATTGGGTCGGCGCTCCAGTTCGACGGCGATAGCTTCGTGCAGCGGTCGCACTCGTTCGGCAAGCAGCTCGCCGTATAACACTTCTTGTGTGAGGGCGTGGCGAAAAGTCAGTTCGCCCGGGTGTGTCCGCCGGTCCTGGACTAGGCGCAACGAACGAGCCCTTTCAAGTGCGGCGAGCACGTCGTCGCGACGACCTTCGCAAAGCGTCACGAGACGATCGATCGAGAAGCGCTCGCCCAGCACGGCGGCGAGCGACAGAATTTTGCGTTGATCTTCACCGAGAAGAGCGGCCCTCGCGAGAACGGCGCCGCGAATCGAGAGCGGCAACTCCCGCATCTCGCTCTGGCCAGCTTCGAGAGCATGCTTGACGAGCTCCTCGGCGAAAAAAGGATTACCCTGGCTCCGTCGCGCGATCTCGGCGAGAGTCGCCTGCTCAAGAGCGTTGGGATGGGGAAGCGCGCGTTCGATCAACTCTAGGGTCGAACGCTCATCCAGGGGCCGCAGCACCACGTTCGATATCGACTGTTTTGTTAACAATGTCGCAAATTCGCTCAGTCGGGGATGGCTCGCGTCGAGTTCGTCGGAGCGATAGGTCGCAACGACCAGTATCCGCCGCTTAGCAATTCGGTCGGCTAAGTACGTCAGGAATCTCAGCGTCGACCGATCGGCCCAGTGAACGTCTTCGACCATGAGAACGACGGTACCGCGCAGCGCGCAGCGACCTAACGCGCCGTCGATGGAATCGAATAGTGCCCCCGTCGGAAGCGAACTCGCGGTCGCATCCGTGTGACGTTCGAAAGTCAGGCGCTGCACGACGGCTCGGAGTGAGACATCGAGCGGTGCTGAACAGCGTCGCTCGAGCTTTTGCAGAAGTTCGCGGATGGGGCCTAGGGGAGTCTGAACGAATTCGACGCAGCGGCCAAGTCCGGAGATCGCGCGACCGCTTTCGACATTCGTTTGGAAGTTTTGCAGTACGCGCGACTTACCGACGCCGGCTTCACCGCAAATCAGCGCGATACTCCCATGTCCCTCGGCTGCTTCGCGACGATATCCTGCGAGGAGCGCGGCCTCGCGACTTCGACCTACGAGTCCGCCGCGCAGGTTCGCGGCTACCGATTTGAAGTCCAATGTTAAGAAAAGCCTGCTCAGAATCGGAAAGGCAAAGAGCTTCTTTCCATGCTCGGGTCCCACGACCCTCATGTAGGACAACCCGACGTCTGGGCGTCGCTAAAGCGACTCTTTCGCGCGGGTGATTGTCCTGGACGGCCCGCATCGGAAATCCAGCTTTGCGATCGACTTAACGGATGACGCAAAACTCGCTAGGTTGGAGTTCCGGCGGCGAAGACCGGGATTCAAGTCGCTAGGATGGCAGCATTTTGAAAGGACCGGGGCGCGACATTGGCATCAGTTCCCTGCGTCGACAGAATCGTACACGCCGAGCGAATGCTCGAACGAGGAGGCGTCCACTGCGAGGGGGCCGGTAAAGGGCCGATCCAATAAGTACGTCATGATCAGCAGCATCCCGATCACGAGCGCCATGGCTGACGATAACACGTAGTGCAGCGAAAATACCTCCATGTAAAGGAAAAACGTCATCGCGATCACGATCGCCGCGCCCAGCAGCAAAACGAACCAAAGAATCCTGGGCAGGCTTTCTTCGGCCTCCAGCGTGCGCCGATTTCTGTCGGCAGCGACGATCGAGAACGTACGCAAAAACTCGACGCTGATCGGCGCAGCGGCTTCGGTCGGTGTGAGTTTGCCGTAGACGCGGTAAATTCCGGCGATCAGGTGACGTGCGATCGGACTGGCCTCGCCGGTTTTGGCTTGAACTTCCCATTCCTGGGTGACGACAGCGTTGGTGTACTCGCGCAACAAACGACGCATTTCACGTTGTTCGTCTGGCGGCATGCCCGCCGTCTGCCGATACATCGTCGCCAGCGTGGATGCTTCCTCCGAGGCGTTGGCGTTGGCTGCATCGTACGCTTCCCAAACTGCAATCACGACAAAGGCCAACAATACAGCATAGATCGTCCCCGCCGCGAGGAAGATCGCTGCCAGCACCTCATTGTGCCCCTTCTGGACGCGCTCCTTGAGCATGTAGCGGGCCAACAGAATCGCCGCCGTGAAGAAACCGGCAAAGCCGGCGATCGCGAGCACGATAATTAGGAAATCCTTCATCGTAGCTAGTTTCACGCTGATCGCGCCGAAGCCCCGGTCCGCGCCCGGATTGCCGCCCTCGCACACAACGTACGGCAAGTGGAAATGGGAGTGAGAACGGAGGCCGGCAATCTTTCGGGGTCCTCGCAATCTGGAGAGTACCGATATGCAACGAGCACGATCGAGGTAAGAAAGGCGGAACTCAACAAATGCTGCCGCAACCTCCAGCGGCCCAGGGCGCGGTACAGTCCCCCGCTCGAAGCGGCGTCCCAGAAACGAAAAGGATCAGTAACAAGCAAAGCGGACGCGCCGAAGGACTTGCAGCCAGCGTTTCTCGCAGATCGCGACGTCGCCATGCTAAAGCGGAACGTGACGCCTAGTCGGCGGGGGAAAACTCAATGAGTCGCGCCCGCAAATTGCGAAGGTTCAACGAAGCCGAACGGATTGTTGTTCACGAGATATTCGTAAATAGCCATTAGATTGGTGCCATATTGCCAAAGGTTTTTGCGCGCGCTGGCACGCGGGAGGCTTTACTATGAGCACCAAGGTGCCGACATCGGTGACTCGACGCCTTTTTCTAGGGATCGGAGCGCTACTCGCAGCTCCCGTTACTGCGCTGATCGGCTGCGGCCGCCAAGGCAAGGGAACCAGCAGCACCGAGACGGCGGCGCCGGCGCAACAACAGCCGGCACCAAAAGCATATTCTCCCTACGCAGATCTCAGTTATCCGACGAATGCCTGGTGGGGTGAAACGCACCTGCACACTTCGTTTTCACCCGACGCGGGTCTCGTTGGGGATCACCTGTCGCCCGACGAAGCGTTTCGCTTCGCCCGGGGCGAGCAGCTCCTGTCGTCGACCGGCCAACCCGTCAAGCTGGAGCGGCCCTACGACTGGCTGGTCGTGAGCGACCACGCCGAATGCCTCGGTCTCGCACAAGACTTGGGCAGCCGCAAGCCCATTCTTATGATAACGGCCGAAGGACGAAAAGCGGCGAAAGCCTACGAGGAGGGCGGTCAGGCCGGGTACGATATGTTCGCGAACTTAACGAGTAACTTCGCCAGCGGCAAACCGCCGTTTCCGCTTCCGCTGATAAAGTACTTGGTCCGCGGTGCTTGGGCGCAATCGACGGCTGCCGCTGAAAAGAACAACAAGCCCGGCGAATTCACCGCTTTCATCGGCTTCGAATGGACGTCGAGCCCCAACGGCAATAATCTCCATCGCAACGTCATTTTTCGCGACGGCGCCGAGCGCGCCAAGCAAGTCATACCCTACATGTTGTTCGACAGCATGGATCCGGTCGACTTGTGGCATTACTGCGACCAGTACGAGAAGAAGACCGGCGGTCGCGTGCTGACCGTAGCCCACAACCCTAATCTCTCCTGCGGGTTGATGTTCGGCGACAAAACTTATGCGGGCGACTCTATCGATGCTGAGTACGCGCAACTTCGCTCGCGCTTCGATCGCCTTACCGAAGCCACGCAGTGCAAGGGTGACAGCGAAACGACTCCGCAACTGTCGCCCGGCGATCAGTTCGCGAATTTCGAGCGTTGGAATAAGTGCAACATCTTCGGCATGGTCGCAACCACGCCGGAGATGCTGCCGTATAACTACGTCCGATCCGCGCTCAAGTTGGGCTTGCAACACGAAGAAAAGATCGGAATCGATCCGTTCAAGTACGGCTTCGTAGGGGGCAGCGACAACCACACCAGCCTCTGCACTGCCCGCGCGGAGAACTACTTCGGCATGGCGGGTCAAGACGAGCCGAGGCCCGACCGCTGGCAAATGCTCTTCATGAAATCCCGGATCTCGCCGAACCTCGACATGTATATGTGGGAGGCGCTGCCGGGCGGGATGACCGCCGTATGGGCGCGCGAAAACACCCGCGAGTCCATTTGGGACGCTCTCTACCGCCAAGAGGTGTACGCGACAACGGGTACGCGCCCCGTTATCCGCGTTTTCGGCGGCTGGGACTTTACCGCCGACGATCTCGACAATCCGGAATGGGTAGTCGCACGCGAGGGCTACGCGCGGGGCGTCCCGATGGGCGGCGACTTGAGTGCAGCGCCCCAAGGCAAGCCGCCGAGCTTCCTGATCACGGCGATAGCCGACCCCGACGGCGCGTACCTCGACCGCGTGCAAGTTATCAAAGGCTGGCTCGACGCTGGCGGCGCGGCGCATGAAAAGGTTGTCGACGTGGCGTGGTCCGGCGATCGCAAGCCCGATGCCGACGGTGCCGTGCCGCTGATCGGCAGCACCGTCGACGTAAAAAAGGCCAGCTGGACGAACACGATCGGTGCGCCGGAGTTGCGCGCTTTCTGGAAGGATCCCGACTTCGATCCCGCCCTGCGCGCCTTTTACTACGTGCGGGTCATCGAAATTCCCACGCCGCGCTGGACCGCGTACGACTCCACCCGCTTCAAGGTTAAGATGAGCGATAACGTCCCGATGACAGTCACGAACCGCGCCTACACGTCGCCCATCTGGTATAGCCCCGAGCAGAAGTGAGGGCTCCGCGCTCCGCGGATGCCGGTGATGTTCAACGGCGACGGGAGCCTCGACATCTACATACAGCGCGATTCGCCGGGCAAGGGCAAGGAGGCGAACGGGCTTCCGCCGCCGTCACGGCGGTGATTTAACATCGTGATCCGAAACCATTATCCCAAGCCGGCAGCGCTGGACGGTAGCTATAAGAACCCGCCTATCCGGAGGGACAATGAAGTGATGCGAAAGAGCTTATCGACGATGACGGGCGCCCTGCTGATGACCGCCGCACTTGCGCGGCCTGCGGGTGCCGCTGCGACGGCAATGGTCTGGCAGCGGGATGGGTCGGAAAGACCTATGCCAACGTTTCGATCCGCCTTGGGCGGGAGGAGTTGGCGCTGACTACGAGCGACGGCGTGGGCACGGTCGTCATCGGCAAGGCGGCCTGCACGGCATCGGGCGTACTGGTCAAGTGCTTGCCCTACGATGCGACGCTGTTCCAGAACGGAGAGAAGAAACGCATCGCCCTACGCAGCGGCACCGTGTGGCTGAACCCCACGACTTCGAAGCAGTTGCTGCCGTATTCGTCGGCCCAGATTCAGCCTCACGGCGTGCTCGCTTTGATAACGAGCAAAGCCGGAACGTACTTATCGCTCACCGGAACCGTAGACGAGATACAGAAATGAACGCTCAACGCTTCGCAGCGATCGCGCTGCTTTTGACTCTGGTTCCCGCGGCGTCGCTGCGCGTGGTTACGCCGGCGGCGGTTTCCGCGGCGGTGGCTGGGACTTTCACGGCGACACCGGAACCCATTCGAGCACCGGACCGTACGGCGGCACCCACAACACGAGCGTAACGAATACGGGGAACGGCTACAACCGGACGACGACGTCGAGTTATGGCGGCTACAGCCGCACGAGCAGCGGCGGGTATAATGCCTCGACCGGAAACGCCTATCATAGCACCAGCGCCTCGAGCCCATACGGCAGCAGGAGCGGCTCGACGAGCGGGAACGCCTATTCCGGCAACTATGGTCACTCGGGCAGCGGGAGCAATCCGTACGGCTCGTACAGCAACAGCGGCTCCGGTGAGCGTGAAGGATGAGGTCAAGCAGACGACGGTCTATCGCGTCCAGCTCGGCTCGGACGGGAAGCCCGTCAAGAGCGTGCTGTCGCAGTCGTCTGGCGGGGGAACGCAACGCCGGTTCGGTATCCGCCACCGGGTCGAACAGGATTACAAGCAGTACGCACAAAGCGTCGGTGCCCTTGCCCAAATTTACACGCAGCTCAATCCGAGCGTTATTAAGCAGCTCTACGCGCAGGGCCGCTTGTCGCTGCGCCCAGCAGGATCTGGCTACGCGCAGATCGTCATGTCCGGCTACTTGAAGCCGGGCGATTCGGTGGTTTTAACCCGGACGTCCTCCCCGAAAGAGCTGGTCGGCTACAACGTGTCCTCGTACCTCAGCGAGCCGTCGGATGCCGTGACGATTCAGGCTCATTTCGGCCGGCTTCCCGACGGCACGCGTTACGTTTCCAACGTCACGGTGAACGGTCAGAGCATGAGCCTGGCGATCGCGCAGCAAAGCTCGAGCTTCGAACTCCTGTAGGCTCACGTTTGGCTATACGTCCAACCTCTAGAGGCGTACGATCCATGATCTACCGTTTCGAAAAGAATCTGTATGCCGCCAGCGCGGTTGGCGACTCGGCCTTCGGCGTCTTCTCGTAGCGCTGCAACGTCGTCGCGGCGAGGCGACTTGGTTTGGCTTGCATGAACCGATCGAACAGCTCGTTTATCGTCATGTCGACGCGCGGCAAACCGGGTCCGAACCATCCGGGGCTACCCCCGTGAAGCTGTGCGGCAGCGGGCATGACCTCGCGTAACGGGCGCATCCTCGTGAGAAGACCAGTCCCTGCGATCCGATGGGCCCACACGATGCGCCGATCGATGGAAATACCAAAGAAGTCTCATGCACGGGGTTTGCGGCGGAAGCTTGAATTGCATTAGAGACATTGAAAGCCAGATTCAATGCCGAAAAGGCACTCGAGAACGCCTCGATGAATCTGATTTACACGCTTTTGGAGCCGCCTAAGAGAGCGAAGCGATCCTGTCTACTCAAAAAGGAGCAACGTACTTGAATACTACCGGATTAATGAAATACGCGAGTGCTCCGATCGCACTCGCGATATTATCGGCCTGTGCCGGCGGCTCGTCTGCCGCGCCGTCGACGACCGTCCAAGATGTGCGATACATCGGTAAGACGCTCGTTGTGAACGGCAGGCCGGTGACCGCCGCGCGTCTCAGGCCCATGCCCCGTTACGCGACGATAGTTCCGGACTATCAGACGATAGTTCCGGACCATCATCGGAAGAAAAAGTTTGAGTACATCTTCAGCTACTACGGAACGTACGCCAGCATTTTTGACTATCCAAAGAGCACCGCGCAGATCGGTTCGATCAGTGGTGACGGTGGTCAGGGGTGCACGAACGTGCTCTACGGCTATGGGAAGAAGATCATGTGGAATATCGGGGGCCCCACGCAGATGACGGAGTACAAGGTTCCCGACACGCCGATCAAAACGCTGACGACCACCTACTCGTTCCCGTCGAGCTGCGCCATGAATTCCAGCGGGGATCTTGCAGTGGGGATCCTGTATGGACAGAACTATTCGGGCGGCGGCCAAGTCTTGATCTTCAAGAATGGGAGCGGCTCGCCTACCGTTTACACCACGCCGTTGGACGAAGAGTTCTTCAACGGCTACGACGACCAGGGGAATCTCTTCGCCGACGGCTTTACTCGCGATCGCTCGGACTTCGCGCTCGTCGAGCTTCCCAAGGGCAGCAGTAAATTCGTTACCATCAAAACGAGCAACGCGGTGCAGTTCCCCGGCTCCGTGCAGTGGGACGGCACGTACGTCACCGTCTTCGATCAAATAACGAACCAGTTCTATCAATACACGGTAAGTGGAACGACGGCGACGCTGAAGAACACGATACAGCTCACGGGTTCGAGCGACTGCGCGCAAACGTGGATCGTTAAAGGCCTCGTCTATTGCGGCGATGCGGGGAACGATAACGGGGAGGTGTTCAAGTACCCGGCCGGCGGTTCGCCGATTGCAGTCTTTACCGGCAGCTTCGACTTCCCGCTCGGGGCGACCGCAGCACAAAAGTAATTCTGCGTTTCTAATCTTAGAGCACCGGTATCGACGGTACGCGGCCTCGGCCATATGGCTTGCCGGGACACGGCCTATGAAGGCGCGGCGCAGGCGGAGCGGGCGGTGGTGGCTTCAAGGGCCAAGGGGTGGCGGTCGCTCGCTCTTGCAGGCGATGTAAGAAGTACTTCGAACCGGCTTCGTCATCACTGCGTTAGGAGCGAAACTTAGGATGCCAACGTTCGATAACCGCGTATTAATCTTGGTCGCCGGAGTACTTCTGGCAACTTCGGCGTGCGGCGGAAACACCGCAGTCCCCGCCGGAGCGAAAGATCTGCCCGCACTGGGCGCGAGTTCCATGGTTCCCGCCGTCGACAAGACGTCGATCCTGAAAAAGCTCACGAAAGACGTCGAAATCGGCTCGACGGTCGATCGGAAAAATGGCGACATGGGCCCGCGTGCGATCTCTGTGGCGCGGTCGACGTTTGGGCTCAAGAAGGGACAGCTTCTAGTTTGCAACTTCGCCGACGCGTCGGGTACCCCCGGCAAAGGTACTACGATGGAGGTGCTCGATCCGGCGCCGCACTCCAAGCCGAGGACGTTTACAACCAACGCTAAGCTACAGGGCTGCGACGGCGATGCGATCACCGCGACAAATCAAGTCTACGGCGCCGGACAACTCAGCGGCGTCGTCCCGCAGTTCACTCCAGACGGCAAGTTCGACCAGAGCTACGGCTCTCCGATCCAGGCTCCGCTCGCCGACGCCGATGCATTTTGCGGTCTCGCTTACGCGCCCGAAGATGTCTACGTTTCGGATTCCAAGACCGGTGCGATTATCAAGCTGGCCTTCCTTCCCGTCAGTCGTAGCGGCTCGGCGCAGGAAACCGAGGTTATAAAGGGTTTCGCGGTCAAGAAGGGCCAGGGCTGGAGCGTTTTGGGCCCATCGGGAATTCAATACAATGGCACGCGAATCGGCGTTCTTTGCACCGATATTCTGTATATCGTCGATGGGGTCAATAACACCATCGTCGCCGTTTCGACCGCAAGCAGCTTGCTTCAGAAAGACGAGATCATCGTTCAGCCGGGTGGAAAGACGTTCAAGTGCGCGCATCCCAAGGTCACGTGCGCGACTCTCGTTTATAGTGGCGCTCCGCTCAATGCGCCCGTCGCTTCAGCGCTTCTACCGAACGGAAACCTCATCGTTGCGAATACCAAAGGCGGGAATAAACTCGTGGAGCTGACGCCGACCGGAAAAGTACTGGCCACCAAGACGATCGACACGAGCAAGACGGCCCACGTCTTCGGGCTCCTTGCGATCGGCACGAACGACAGCGACACGGTGTTGTTCTATACCGATAACGAAACGAACACGCTACAAGAACTCGAGCAATAGCGCGGCAGCGCATCCCGATAGCGGAGGCACGGCTCCGAGGCCGGTCGAAGACCACGGGACGCCAGTGTTGCCGTTCGGCGTACTGAATCTACTTCAAAGGAGCAAGGCTAATGAACACCCCTGGTTTACTCAAGTGCGCCGGTGCCGTCGTTGCACTCGCGATACTTTCGGCGTGCGGGAGTGGCTCGGCGGTTGCGCCGTCGGCCGCTACGCTCCAAGCTTCCCACATCGGTAAGACGCTGCTTGTGAAAGGAAGGCCGATAACGGCGGCGAGGCTGAACCCGATGCCGCGTTACGCAGAGCTCGTACCCGACAAAAAAAGGAAAGGGAGGGACTACGAGTACGTCATAAACTATTACGGCACCTACGCGAGTATGTTCAACTATCCAAAGAGCATCCAGATGGTTGGTCAGATCGATGGCGCCGGCGGTCAAGGGTGCACCAACGTTTTGTACGGCTATGGGAAGAAGATCATTTGGAACGCCGGGCGTACGGACGACCTGATAACCGAATACAAGGTTCCGAGTAATAAGGTGCTCAAGACGCTGTCTCTTGGCTACACGTTCACTTCTAGCTGCGCCATGAATGAGAGCGGCGATCTTGCCGTTGGAGTTCTACTGGGTAACTCTTACGGGCCAGGCGGTCAGATTGTGATTTTTAAGAACGCGACCGGCTCGGGTACCGTGTACGACACGCCTTTGGCCAGAGAGTACTTCAACGGTTACGATCCCAACGGCAACCTCTTTGCCGACGGTTTTGGTCTGAGCTACGACTTCGGACTCGTCGAGCTTCCGAAGGGCAGCAGCAAATTCGTTACGATCAAAACGAGCAACTCTCCGCAGTTCCCCGGCTCGGTGCAGTGGGATGGCACGTACCTCAGCGTGTTCGATCAGATTACGAGCCAGTTCTATCAGTACACGGTCAGCGGAACGACGGCGACGTTGAAGAACACGATACAGCTCACCGGTTCGAGTGACTGCGCGCAAACTTGGATCGTTAAAGGCTTCGTCTATTGCGGCGACGCGGGCAATAACAACGGCGAGGTTTTCAAATACCCCGCCGGCGGTGCACCGATTGCAACGTTCACGGGGAACTTCGATCTGCCGCTCGGCGTGGTGGCAGCGAAGAAATAGTCGCACTCGCGCCTCCGCCGGACCGCAGCAGCGAAGCGCTGAGCTTGGCCAGCGGCTGCATATGCGCTGCGAGCGAGCCCTCGTAAGTTACCTGCCCGGTTCGGCGAGGCAAGCGCTGCGTGGCGAGTCATCGAGCGTGTCGAGGGTCCTCGGGGGCCGCGAGCCGAATGAAGTCGCCGCCCGCCGCGTTCTACTCTTGAGGAGATGCCGTGCTACGCCGTTTTGCCGCTTTTGTAATTGTTTTCGCCTGGCTTGCCGGATGCGGCGGAAGGGCGAGCGGCCCGGTGAATCCGATTCCGCCGAACTCGTCGCAGACCGGCCCGCAAAAACCGCCGACGAACGTCAACGAGCTGCCCGAGCCGCCCGTCGTAAAGTCCGTCAACGGCGTCGCGAAGGTCGACCTCCAGGTGACCTTTAGCGGTGCGACCGGTTTCCCGCAGTTCGTCTTTAACGGAATGGGCGGCGTCGCGCCGACGATTCGCATTAATCCGGGCGATCGGATCGAGATGACCGTCGAAGATCAGCTCTTGCCGCGCAAGGGCGAGAAGGACAACATCAACATCCACTTCCATGGCTTTGGTTCCTCGCCGAGACCGCCGGGCGACGACGTTCTCGGAACGATGGCACGACCGGGACAGACGCTGCATTATGTCGTGCACGTTCCCAAGAATCAAGAGCCGGGACTTTATTGGTACCATCCGCACGTCCACGGCCAGACGACGTATCAAGTTGGCTCCGGCGGCATGTCGGGCGCGATCATCGTCAACGGTCTCGAGCATCATCTGCCGGGCTTGGCAAAGATGAAGGAACGCATGATCGTCGTGCGCGCTACCGGCGTCGGTGAGAACGCACCACCCGTCGGCGGCGATGCGGAAGAAGACGGCTCCGCGGACGCGTCCGGCATGAGCGGGATGTCCGGCATGGCCTCGCCCACCGCCAAGCCCAAAGTCGTCAACAGCGAACCGTGCGGTTCGGATCTCGGACTCACGACGACGCTCAACGGCGCCTTCGAGCCGATCATTACCATCGCGCCGGGCGAAAAACAGTTCTTCCGCGTCGTCAACGCGACCGGCCATAAGACGCTCAAGCTTTCGACGGGCGGCAACTTGGTGCTCGTGGCGATCGATGGGTTCGCGCTCGACACGTGGCCGGCTACGCCGCCGACCGAGACCGTGAAGTCGATCATCATTCCGCCGGCGGCGCGTGCCGAGTTTGTCGTTACCGGCCCGAAAAATGGATACGGCTCGTTCCGTACGCTCTGCTACGACACGGGCTTTAGCGGCGACCGCGATCCGGAACTCCTGCTCGCCAAGTTGCGCGCGCCCAAGGGTAAAGGTAAGGATACGTCGTTCCACGGCGTGCTGACCGTCGGCGCGCCCCTGCCGCAAAACGTCTACACGACGCCCCTGCCGCCGCCGGCTGCCAAGCGGGTGGTGATCTTCAGCGAAGGCCCGTCGCACTTTTTCATCAACGGTAAAGCCTTCAAAATGAGCGATCCGCCGATGTTTACCGTGCACACCGGAACGGTCGAAGAGTGGCGCCTCGTCAACGTAACCCAAGAAACGCACGACTTCCACCTGCACCAGGCGCACTTTTTGGTCAAGCAGATCAACGGTGTCAGGCTCGTGCATCCGTACTGGGCCGACAGCGTCGTTCTTCCGCACCGGCGCAAAGACGGTAAACCGGGGACGATGGTGATCACCGCCGACTTCCGCGATCCGATCATCAAGGGAACCTTCATCTTCCACTGTCACATCCTGGACCACGAAGATGCCGGGATGATGGCCAAGATTCAGGCGATTTAGAAGGATGAAGGCGATGACAAACGCTCGTTTGGTCCTCGGAATGCTTATCGGCGCAGCGCTTTTCGCCGGTTGCGGCGGTGCCGGAGGCTCGCTCGCGCCGCAAGCTCCCCTGGGAGCGGTACCATCGGGGGCGACGCGGATGACCGCAGCGCACGCTCGGTTTAACAATGCCGGATCGTGGGTCTCACCCGATGCCAAGAGCAGCGATCTGCTCTACGTATCGGACGCGCGCGGCAGCGTTTACATGTTCGCATACCCGGCCGGAAAGCTCGTAGGGCTGATCAAGGGCTTCCACTCGCCTGCCGGTCTCTGTTCGGACAACAGGGGTAACGTGTTCGTCGTAAACACGAACGACCTCGACGTGCTCGAGTTCAAGCACGGCGGGACGAAGTCGATTCAAGAGCTCAACGACTTCGGACACTACCCGATCGGCTGCGCCGTCGACCCGAAGAGCGGCGACGTCGCGGTGGCCAATTACGCCAGCACACTCTCGCTCGGGCCGGGAAGCGTTTCGATCTTCCACGGCGGGCACGGCATTGCGAGCTCCTATCAGGACCAGGCATTTAACGCGTATTTCTTCTGCGGTTACGACGACAAAGGGAATCTCTTCGTCGACGGCGCCGACTATGGCAGCTACAACACGCAGTTCGCGGAACTCGCCTACGGCAGCAGCAAGCTGAACAGCATCAAGCTCGATCAAACGATCGGCTATCCGGGGGGAGTGATGTGGGATGGTAAGTACCTTGCGGTGCAAGACACATATACGCGCACCGTCTACCGATTCAAGATGGCCGGCTCTAAAGGCACGTCAGTTGGAAGCGTCAACTTCAAGGGGAACAATACCAGTCTGCTGACGCAGTTCTGGCTGGACGGCAATGCGATTTTGATGCCGTACGGAGCGCTGCCCCGGGCGGTGCGCAAGGTCGGTTACTGGCCATATCCCAAGGGCGGTCCGGCGACGCAATCGTTTGGCGTCAAGAACTCGAACGAACTCGTCGGCATAACGATCAGCGTAGCGAAGAAGTAATCGGGACGCGGCTTGACGCCCTGAGGCCGGGGACCTCTTTCAGCCTTTTTTCACACCCGGAAGCTAACGTAGCCGATTAAGATGCGTGCAAAGATCGGTCTCATCGCCGCGACGATGGCACTCGGCCTTGCGGCCTGCTCCGGGCCGTCAGCGGCAGTTCCCCCGTCGTCCACTGGGAAGAGCGCCGCGGCCGGCAGACCGCTCCGCCACGCTGCGAAATATGCGGTCACCGATCTCGGAACGCTCGGCGGCCCGTACAGCGGTGCGCGGGCGATCAACGCCGGCGGCGAGGTCACCGGCATCGCGTCGCGCTCCGATGGTTCCTACCACGCTTTCACCTACACCGTCGCCGGCGGCATGGTCGATATCGGCACGCTCGGCGGAACGACGGCAGTGGGCAACGGAATCGATCGTTCGGGCGACGTCGCCGGCTATTCCACTAGAGCCGACGGAACGTACCGCGCCTTCCTGTACCGGAACGGAACGATGAAAGACATCGGCGATCTCGGAGGCGGATCGGCAACGGCGTACGCTCTTAACGATTCCGCTATCGTCGTCGGCTCGTCGTACACCGCCGGCAACGCCGCCGACCCGTTTCTCTACAAGCGCGGAAAGATGAAGGATTTAGGCACGCTCGGCGGTCACGCTCAAGACGATTGGAACAACGCCTACGGCATCAACGATTCGCAACAGGTCGTAGGAATTTCGTACGACGCGCAGGGAAACTTTTTGGGCTTTCTCTGGAGCAAGGGAAAGATGCAGAGCCTTGGGACGCTCGGCGGCGACTGGAGCGATGCGGCGGCCATCAACGCCAAAGGGCAGATCACCGGCCAAGCCTATACCGGCGCAAACCTTCAAGCGCACGCGTACCTGTGGAGCGGCGGAAAAATGAAAGACCTTGGCGTGCTCCCCGGCAGCACCGGCTATAGCTGGGGTTTGGGGGTCAACGGCGCCGGCGTCGTCGTCGGTCGCTCGGAGCAACCGCAAGGAAGTACGTACGTCGACCACGCTTTCGTATGGAGCCGCGGAAAGATGCGCGATCTCAACTCGCTGATTCCGCAAGAATCGGGATGGCTGCTCAATAGCGCCTACGCCATCAACGACTCAGGGCAGATCGCGGGCGAAGGCACGATCGCCGGCCAAACTCACGCGTTCTTACTGACCCCGCAATAATACCTAGGAAGTAGCCGTACCCTGGGGTAACCACGAGCGTGGCGAGTTTCCTCGCTACGAGTTGACAGCACGCGGCCCAGCCGCTAGGGTGTTGAGAGCGATTGCGGCGCCATCGTCTATCGGTTAGGACATCGCCCTTTCAAGGCGGAAAGACGGGTTCGATTCCCGTTGGCGCTAAAAACAAAATCGCATATCTCACGAGGGAATCCGGCGCTTTTACCGGTCTAGAAAAGCCGACTTGTCACGGAATTGTCACGTCGGCTTTTCGTTTTTGTCACGCGACTAATCCCGCGAATGCTGCGGCGGCCGCCGCATCACGCTCCCGATAGACGGTCACGTAGCGATCGACGGTGACGCCGATGCAGCTATGACCGAGTCGCTGACTGACCACCTCGATCGGCACGCCAGCTTTTGCCAAGAGCGAAGCGTGGGTGTCTCGCAGGTCGTGTAACCGAATCCGCGCGACCTTTGCCCGCTCGACGAGCCGCTTGAATGCCGCCCCGAAGGCCTCGGGGGAAACCGGCACGCCATTGGGCATCGCGAAGACCAGGTCGTCCCGGTGGTACCTTTCGCCGAGGTAGACCTGCTCTGCCGCCTGCCTCGCTTTGTGCGAGCGCAGGACGGCAACGAGCTCCGAAGTGATCGTAACCGTGCGGACCTGTCCGTTCTTTGGCCGCTTGAACGCAAGCCCCGAGCGCGGCTGGGCGAGCGATTCACGGATCGTAACCGTGCCGCCGTCCAAGTCGAGATCGGGCCAGCGCGTAGCCAAGACTTCGCCGCGCCGGGCCCCGGTATAGGCCGCAAAGACCAACGCCGGATAGAACCAGGGAAGCGACGAGACGGTGCCGCGCTTTTTTGCCAGGAAGGTGGGCGACTGCGCCGCTGCCAGCAGGTGGCGCAGCTCGTTTTCGTTGAGTACCGTGCTCTCGGGTTTGAAGACCTTGGGAAGGTCGTCGGACGTGATCTTGCCGGCAACGTTGGTTTGGACGTAGTCAAGACTAACGGCCCAATTGAGCGTCGCCCGCAGCAGATCGTGCACGTGCCGAATCGTCCGACCCGAACGCCTCGCCTGCTTCTGCGCTTGCCACTTCTCGTACGCTTCGATGAGATGCGCCTTGCGCAGTGCGGTTAAACGCATCTTTCCAAACGTCGGGCGAAGATAGGTGGCGATGATGCCTTTGTATCGATCGATCGTCGTCGCTTCGAGGCGCTTTGCCTTGTGCGTCATGAACTTCTCGAAGAGGTCGGACATGGTCATGTCCGCGTCTGCGGTGTACTCGCCCCGCGCGACGCTTTCGATGCGCTTGGCAAGAAATAACTCCGCTTCGTGTTTGGTCACGCCGCGGAGGATCTCTCGCTTTTGCTGACGGGCCTTTCCGTTTTGCGGGGGCACGTCGTAGACGATCATGTACTTCTTGTCCCCAAGGTGTTTTGGTTTTGCCATGGATTCTTTCCGCGGTCCAGGCGAGGATATTATACGACGTTTCCGCCGAGAAACTCTCGCAGGGCGGCCTTCGTGATGAGGATTTTCTGGCCCACGCGGATGCTCTTGAGCGCGTGCCGCTTGATCGCATCGTAGACCGCGTTCCGCCCAATCGGGAGAAACGCGATGACGTCGTGTGGGGTTAGGATGTCCGGCAGGTCCGCAAAGCGTGCGCTTGCGCGCCGGACTGCGTCGACCTGATTGATTGTGTGGTCATGTCTGGTCACGCACCCTTGGGTTGCTGCCGAGAACGGAACGGCTCGATGGTCGGGCCGAATGTTATCGGTCGATCGCCATGGAGTCGCGTGCGCGCTGTTCTTTGCGAAGGCAGTACTCAAGTTCTCGCCGAATCTCGTTGGCAGAGCTTGATACTGCTGCTCGATGGCCGCAGCAAGGCCGTCGAGCCGTGCGGCGCCCATCGCAGCGGCAATCGATGCGCGCGACGCCGGCACCGCCTTCGTAATCATGACCTCACCTCCGCAAAGAAAAAATCCCGCGCGAACTGCTGACGCTGCGGGACTCATAGTTTCACCGGCATTATAATGCGGGCGAAAGTCTGCTACACTCTGTCACCGAAATTGTACCACAAATGCAAGCCTGTCGCTACCAATCGCAGTGCTTTTCCGACGACCTCGCGCTTCGAGCCCCCTACCGGCTCCGCACGAAGTCGGATCGATCGCATGATAGCAGCCGCCTCCAGGGCGAGCTGCGCTCGGCCTTACGGCACACCCTGGACCCGGCTGCTCCGACTACTTCCGACCGCGACTCCGTGCACCGCCTGCCCACTCTTGCCGAAGCACATTCTGCGCGCGACGGTGAAGATTCCGCTCCTCCGTCCCCGCCTACATCAAATTCGACGCGCAACGTTAGCAGTGCCGCAAGAAGGCATGGAGCGCTCGCGGGAGTTCTTTTCCGTTCGAAGCAGTAATCGCACACAACACGATCCCCAGCATCGAGGTAGTCTGCGATCGCCCATTTTTTAATACGCCAGCCAGGGGCCGCGGGGTGACGTGGACGCCGGTCGCGCTCAGCCAGCCCGGTAAGACTCGCCAAATATGAGTTGCAATGCTGCTCGACAACGGCAACGTCCACTGTATCGTGGCGCACTTCGCGCGCTAGCTCTGTTAGTATGTCGTGCCAGGAAGATGGAAAGACGAACGAAAACGCTAGCAACGCAAGGACCGATCGACTGCCGACACGCTACAAGGAGCCGCACGTCGGGCACATCGCTGGCACGATGATTCGGTCGGCAACGGAGCTCGGGTTTGGTGAATGCACGGATGGAGCTGAGCGCTGCTAACGGTCCATCGAAATCGATTCGCGCGAGCGATTGAGCGCGCGCTGTTCTCGGCGGATCGCGAACTCGACATCCCGCCGACGCTCCTGCGGCAACGCCTGGTATCCGCGATCGACGGCCGCTGCGAGCTTGTCGAGGCCAGCGCCCCACGCCGCGCCTTCGCATTCGAGTTGCGCAACACCGGTACGTTCCAACACCTTCAGCTGTTTTTCGATCTTCGGTAGGTCTTCACGCAGCGCAGCCCGCGCTTTGCGCATTTGGTCTTCGAGACCGAGCGACGCGCTGACGTAGTCGCGGTAGGTGCGTTCATCGCTGCGAATGCGTTCTTGAACTCGCTGGGCGTCGCCACTTTCAAAGTCGCGCGTGGCTTTGGTGAGCTCCTCTTCATAGCGAGCCTGTTGCGCGGTATGCAGTTTCAGGGCTTCCTTCTTGGCCGCGTTGCGCACAAACGGGTTCCAGGATTGCTGCTCCTTCGCCAGCCGCGCGAGCTGTTACGCGCTCGGCCGGCGTGAACTGTGTTGCCTCACTGACGCGCGCCTGGATCTCTGTGCGCGCCGACGCGAGCGCCTGCTCGATCGCGGGCGGCCGCTCGACGCGGGTCAAGCCCCGCCGCTCGATGCGAGCGTACTCGTAGCGGGCCTCTACTTCTGCGCGAATGACGTGCAAACGCTCGCGCACCTGGTCGAGGGTTACGGGCTGCGATGTGGCCTCCGCGGTCCGCTCATGCCGGCTACGCGCTGGAGACTCGAGTGCGTCCAAGACTCTCTGCGCTGCCAGATCGCCGGCGTGAGATCGCTCCGCCACGTACGAACGATAGTCCATCGGCTTCTCCTCGCGGATCAGCTTCCGTTCTGATGCCAGCACGATCTTCGTTGCCTCCCAGCGCACCCGCCCGGCGTCGTACTCGTGCGTGCGCCGGCGGTTGATAACCGCATCGACCGACCAGTACGCGAGTTGACGCGCGATCGCGCCGCGCGCGGCCAGCCGCGCCACTGCGCGCAAGAGCAGGCGCGCTTCGCGGCGCCGCTTGGCCTCGCACTGGCGCTGTACTCGCTCGCGCTCCCATGCTGCCTCACGGCGCGTTGCCGCTGCCACGTGGCGCTCGCCGAAGAAACGGTCGCGATACTGAGCGTACTCCGAGCGCGTCCGGGCATGATCAACGATGCGTTGCGCGTCACGTAGCGCCCAACGCGGATCAGTGTTTGCCTCGCGCTCGGCCCGATCGCGAACGCTGCTCGGCGTCCAGCTTCGGCGGTTGCTCCGGCGTGAACGGGCAGGCTCCGAAGCGCTGCTCGAGTGCGGCTTTCTTGCAGCGCGGATGGATGCGCGACGCGCCGCAGCCTGGTGCGCCAGGATCGCGCCCCTGAGCGAAGGCAAGTCCTTGAACGCGCGTTCCGCGCGCAATCAGCTTGACGACGATCCCGTCGCGGTCGAGTCGCTGTGTGAGATCTCCCCACGATCGCGCACCGTCGACTGCGGCGAGAATCGTTGCTCGCGCCTTTTGCACCCATCGCGTCGCATCGATCGTCTCCTTCGCGAGCTCGCGCGACGGCATGAATGCCCCAAAGCGCCGTTCGAGCGCCGGCAGCGCGCACCGCGCATCGATGCGTGACGCGGCACAGCCCGGCGCGCTGCGCTCGAGCCCCTCGGCGAATGCCAGACCCCGTATCCGCTCGCTGCGCCGAACCAGCTTCGCGACGACGCCGTGGGCAGCCAGGCGCTCATGCAGGTCTTTCCAGTCCTTGGCGCGATCGACGGCATCGAGCACGTAGGGGCGCGCACTCTCCTGCCACGGCAGCTCACCCCGCTCGCGCAGCTGCCGATACGCACCATCGCTCAGACGCCGCTCCGGATCCGGCGGCGGCGCATACAGATGCCGCACACGCGCTGCACGATGTCGCGGTTGTGATGGCCGACGACGATCTCCCAGCCACGCTCTGCCGCGATCTCGGCGCAGGTCCGTTCGCGTTTGATCCGCTCGTGCCACAGGTCATTCGCTTTGCCGTCCGGGCCGATGCGATTGGCGATGACGTGGGCGTGGTAGTTGTCGGTATCCTGATGCGCCGCCAGCACGTACTGGTTGCGCTCCATGCCGATCGATTTCAGCAGCCGTTCCGCGTCGCTGACGACCTGCTCGCGCGTCGGACGCTCGCCTTTCGCATAGGCGACGATGAGGTGATAGACTGGATCCTTGCACCGTCGTGAGAGTGCCGCGACTGCCTCCATCTCGAGTGCAGCCGTCTCGACCGACGTCACCCCGCGCAGCTGCACCCAGGCTGCCTTTTTCGGTGCACTTGCGTATCCGATACCGTCTTCGAACGAACGCTTCGCTTGTACGCAGGCGCGCTCGTGGGCATGCTCGGTGATGTAGTCGATGCCGGTTCCGAAGCTGCGGGTGCGGGAGCGCGCCGGCACCGACTTGGAGATCATGACGTCACCTCGGGAAAAGAAAAAGCCCCGCGCGAACGATCGCATCGGGACTCATGATTACACCCGCATTATTATGCGGGCGTAAGTCGGGTATGTTCTCTTAGGCCAAGTATATCACGAACGCAAGTTTGCCGCTATACTTTCCATGCCAGGAGTCGTTGCGGTGCGTTGCTTCGGTTGAGGGATTTTCAAAACGCAAGCCGGTGGTTGTGCCGGCAACGCCGCACAACCGGAACGGGCCGGCGAGGTCGCGGGCTCGCGCCCGCTCAGCTCGCAGCGAAAGCCGCAAACGAGATGGCTTCGCTCCGCGCGACGCAGCAGAAAGCGCAGAGACTGACACTCCAACGCGCTTCCTCGCAGCCCTGATCTTCCGCTGCGGGTCCACTTTAGCGGGCAGAAATCGAGCGAGTCGCGCCGTGCGCGAACGAGTTCCGAGCCTTCTCGATTCTTTCCACCAATCGCGGTCCTCGGAGGAGCCGACGTAAGGCTCTAAGCTCGACTCGCGTCGTAACCTCTCGAAGGTGTCGCGAAGAGGGTAACTCAGTCACATTGTGGCCGGTATTCTCAGCGTGATTGCCGTCGGGTTCGCAACGTGCGGCCGAACGACGGAATCGGCCGTGCTTAACTGCAACTTCCCCGACATTGACGCAGCTAGCCTGGGATCACGGGGTCCGTCCGAGAGCGGTTTGGTCGGTCGCGCCCACTGCACCGCCGATTCGAGCTGCGCTCGGGTTGCCTGCTGTGGCGTAAGACCCGCCGTTGAGACGGTTTGAACCTGTGACCGACTCGTCGTCTCGGGCGACACGACGTTGGCTCGGATCTCTCCGCGGCAGCGCTTCAACCTTCTCGTGCTCGTTGTGATAGATCGGATCACTCGCACTCAGCTGCTCGGCGTGAGACTCGCGGGCTGTCGGCTCGACGATCACCTCATTCGCCGAACGAGCAAAGTCGGCAGTCAGCGACGAAAGCGCGCGTCGAAGCTGGCCAACCGGGGTGCGAAGCTAAGGCTTCGCGGCGCTGACTACTGCGGCGGCAGGGAAGCGCATCCCGTCCGTGATTGCCTTAGTGTCTTTCCCTCCTACCGGGTATTTGAAGTACAACGCGTCGAAGTCATCTTCAGCTTACTCCCGCTTCCTGTCGTATATTCACTCGGCGCGATAAGCGCCAGTTTCTCAATCCAGAACTGTTTAATGTATTCAGCGGCGCTCCCGAGGCGAGAGGAACCGACTTTGCGGCCTTTTTTTCCGCTTATCTTGAACTCATAGATAACGGGGCTATTTTGATCGCCTACGGCAATTCGGCCGCGCTGCCACTGGACGCCAGCTGGCCAGCCGATGGATTGATTTAGAGTAATATCGGTGAACGCGCGGCTGCCTTTGCGCAGCTCCGCGAAGCGGAAGCCGCTGCCGCTGTTTTGACCGTCGACAAAGAGATTACCGTCAATGTCGTAGGTGCCCCAGTAAAACTTCGCGATTTGCGGGTCCGTGTAAATTGCCGTTTTCCTCGACCGTTTTGGTAGACTCCGACCATACCCCCAAATGCGGAGACGGCGAGTTCCCAGTTGTAGGATCCACCGAACAGCCTATTGGGCCACCCGTTGGGCTCTTAAGCGTTGCAATACGTTTCGTGCCGCCGTGCCCGTACTCAAAAATCTGTCCCCCACCAAAGTTAGTGATGAAGACATCGCCACTCTTGTCCACACACTCGCCCCGAGGGGCATAAAAGTGCTGGAACGTTCCCAGGTGCTCACCGGCGGGATACGAGTACACGGTTACGGTCGTCGAGTTGGCGACGTAAAGTAAGTCCTGCGCCACCGCTCCAGGCGCCATCCATGAAGCCCCGCTGTCGGTCAGAGGTAATCACTTATCAATCTTGCCGACATGATAAAGAGACTATTTAAGTCGGTGAGGGCCGACGTCTGGGCCGGGCGAACGTCTCCAAAGCTGGTCTTCGAATGAACATGATGCCCTCATGGCGCAGTGCTAACCACGGCACCGTGAGCGGCGCGGACTCCATCTGTAATCGTCTCTGTCGGCGAACCGCCCCGTGGGTACTTGTACACCAATACGTCGGCCTTTGAGCCACCGAGCTGATTGGGAGCCACAAGTTTCCGACCGCTTATGTAGAACTGAGCAACGTCATACGCGTCACCGCCCAAGGTGGTCGCACCAACCTCGGTTCCCTTGCCTCCGGTTATCGAAAACTGGTAGACGACGGGAGCGTACTGATCCCCGACCACGACATCTTTGCCATCCCATTGCACGCCGCCCGGCCAGCCGATGTACTGATCTAGCGTGATGGTTTTAAGGGCATCTTTCCCTTTGGGAAGCTCGGCGAACGCAAAATCGCCGGTTCCACCCGGATAGGCAAGACCATCAACAAAGAGATTTCCGTGGTCATCGTATCCGCAAAACCAGTACGACTCAAAGGCAGAACTCTTATAGGTTTTCGCCGTGCCTCGAGCATGATGAAAAACCGCCACGGTTGCGTTCGAACCGAACCCGAGGGTAGAGACGGCGAGATCGCCCGTTGTCGGGTCAATGGAGCAACCCGATGGATCCGGACTCGGACTATCAAGAATAGCGATGCGTTTGGTACCGCCATGCGCGTATTCAAAGATTTTTCCGTAGCCCAGATCGACGACGAAGACGTCTCCTCTTTTGTCGACACATTCGCCGTTGGCGATGTAGAAGTGATGCAGGGTACCCTCGAGCTTTCCACCAGGGTATGAGTAAACCGTAACGGTCCTGACATCGGTCACGTAGAGAACGCTCATCGACTTCGCCTCGGGTAGCATCCAGGATCGCTCTTGGGAACCAGCGCTTGCACCGTCGGCTAGCCAAGCGATATGACCGCGTGACTGCGTCACCTGATCGACATATGGTCTCACTGGCGCCCCTTGGGGCACTCCGACTCCTCCGCATCCGCTCAGAATCGAAACAAGGGTCACAGACAAGATTACAACAGGCACTGACGGGACGCGCACGTTTCGATCCTTCCGTTAAGTTATTTCCGATCGTTATAGAGCCTAGATTCTAACCTAAAGTTCAGCAGCGCAGTAGGCCACGCCTCCATTCGAACCCATCACCCCGGGCCACGCCACGGCCCGACCAAGCACCGACCTTCAGAAAAATGATCTCTAGTCATCTGACGCGCGATTGAATCGCGGAGTCGCGACTCGCAATAGCGATGGCCTGCACATCTTCTGTTTATCGTTCCGCGATGCTGCGCCAATTGAAGAGCCTGTTCTGTCCGATACGTTCGTATTTCATCTAGCCGGGTTAATCGTTCCTAAACCCTTCAAAAATCAGGAGTGCATCGGCCCTAATCCCAGGTGTAACACAGACGGTCGAGCTACACTTTTATCGTTGGGACTTCCCGCGCGAGTGGCTCAGATGCACCGGAGCGGCGCACCTGGTACTGTGCTGGCGTCGCTCTGCTTCAGAAAGGGCCTAACGCGCCAACCTGCAGTTCCAGATCAACACATAAAACCAAAGGGAGGACCCAAACATGGCTCTGCAACAGGGAGTTTTTAACGTAACTGACCCGACGTGGAATATTTCGCCAGGCAATACGCCAACGATGAACACGACGAACCTTCAAACCCTCGTCAATACGCTCTTGGACAGCAGCGGACCAACGCAGGGAAATGGCGGTACGATCCAGTTTCCCTCAGTTGGAAAATACCGGTTTAATGGTCCGATCACGATCGGGCGCGATCTCTCAAACAATAAGCAGCCCGCTTCGATCATCATCATGGGCACGGGACAAGGTCATATAACCGCGCCAATCCTCGAACAGGAAAATGGCAGCTCCGACTTGTTTATCGTCGACAACAATACGGGGTCGTCCGAAGACATTGGCGGCGTCGTATTCCAAGATCTGATGATAAGCTACGCGAGCGGCGCGTCGGGAGCTAACGCAGCGATTCACGTCGAGAACGGAAGCAACAGCGTGAAGCTACTGCGCGTAACTCTCGTGAACTGTCCGATCGGCGCGTGGTTTGCAAACTCGCTTACCTGCAGCATGATCGATTGCAACACCTACAACTCCACAAACGCCGGGGTTGGTCTTCAGCTAGGAACAAATGACGGATCGCTGACGTCGGCAATCGAAACCTTCGTGAGCGGCTGCTCCTTCTTGTCGTTCAATCAGCCGAACGGTGTAGCAGTACAAGTTTACGGCTGCGAACACCTGAGAATGATCAATACCCGCCTCGAAAGCTATGGCCAAGGCATTCTCATAACGACGGGCACCAATATCGCCAACGTCAGGCATCTGTACTTCGGAAACGTTAGTTGCTTCCCAACAAGTACTGCAGCTGCGACCGGAGCCGCGGTGCTGATCCAGACCGGTAGCTCCGCGGCTGCGGTGACGCAAATCTGGTTCGATCATTGCGAGTTCACGCCGGCGGGAGGAGCAACGAACTACCAAGGCGGCGGCATCACGATTCAGCCGGGCAGCACAGGCCCGATCGATCAGATCCGGTTCGTAGATTGTTATTCGTGCCTGTGGCCAGGTCCGGGCATGAACATCATTGGGGGTACCAATATCGAGGTTTTAGGCGGCTACTACTCTTGCAATGGTACGGGTGCTCACGTTCCCTTCGGATACTCCCAATCGGGAATCGTGATCTCCGGGCCTGCGTCCGGGATTAGGATTACCGGGGCCGCGTGCAACAACTCGGTCTACAACCTGTTCACCACCCCGCCAGGCCCCGCGGCGACGTCTCAGGTATACGGCGTGTACGTGGGTTTTGGCGCGTCGAGTGTCCGCGTGCTCAGTTGCGACCTTACTGGCAATTTAAGTAACGGAGTACTCGTGACGGGCAGCTCGAGCGCTCCTTCGAACGTATTCGTTAAGCAGTGCGACTTCACTGGATTGTCAAACCCAGTTGGGGTAACCGCTCCTGTCACCAATCTCGCTGTGACAGAGTGTCCGGGCTATAATGACCAAGCGACCGTGCTCCAAAGCACGATTCCGCCGCCGTCGAATCCGATCACGAATCGAAGCGCTTGGGCTAACGTTCTTCAAGGTTGGTTCGGGCCGATCGCGTTCTACGTAAAGGGCGCTGGCCACGTAACTGTCGATGGTTTCGATACGAATCTCTCAGATGGCGGCTACACACTAGCGCCAGGCGAAACTGCGTCGATCGCCGGGACTGCCACTCACTTCCTCGCGGTTGGCAAATGAAGGACTTCAATAGAGCGGCTCGCCTGGCGCAAAGTTAGAGCACGAAGCGCCGTCGCATACTATGGGCGGTTGCTATTAGGCAACCGCCTGACCTGTAGGCGCCGATTCGGACAGACGGAGACTGTGAGTTTAGGGCGTAAAGCCCGGTCAGGAGACTCACATGCGAAAGAGCCGGTTTACCGAAGCGCAGATTGTCGCGATTCTCAAGGAGTTAGATTCCGGACGGCCGGTGGCCGATCTCGCTCGGCGTCATGGCGTTCACGCCAACACGATTCGACTCTGGAAAGATCGGTACGGCGGACTTGAAACCAGCGATCTCGTTCGCTTAAAGCAACTCGAGGACGAGAGTCGACGCAAAGACCGCATCATCGCTCGGCTGTCGCTTGAGGTCGACGCCATGAAAGAGCTGGTCGAAAAAAACGGCTGGGGCCCTTGTATCATCGATCAGGTCACGCCGAAAGTCCGCTGACTTAGCGAACTAGGGTGACGGCAGCGACTCACACGACGATGGGGCCCTTAAGCTTCGAGCTTCTCTGCGAGATGGTCGGTGAGCCGCAGGATTTTCAAGATCGGACGGTATCGTAGGCCCGTCTTCTGGCGGAGCTTGAATGCACAAGGTCGATCAGGATTTCCGAGCCAGCATTACTCATCGATGAAAGTGAGCGTGGTTTGCGACTGTTCCTCGGCATCGACATTTCGAAACGGGATTTCCATGCGGCATTGCTCGCCGGCGACCTGTCCACCGTAAAAAGTTTCCCCAACAACTCGAGGGGCTTCAAGCAGCTTGCGACCTGGCTCCGTAAGAGCAAGGCAGCGGGAGTTCACGCGTGTATGGAAGCGACCGGTGTCTATTGGGAGAACTTGGCTGCGTTTCTACATGCCGAAAAGCACGACGTTAGCGTTACGAACCCGTCGCAGATCAAGGCCTTTGCATCGAGCGAGCTATTGCGCGTCAAAACTGACAGTACTGACGCCGCACTTATCGCCAGGTTTTGCCGTGCGAACCGACCGGGTTATTGGGCGCCACCCGGCCCCGGGGTTCGAGAGCTGCAAACCCTTGTGCGGCGCCTCGAAGCGCTAAAGGGTGATCGACATCAGCAGATTAGTCGTTGCGCCGACGCGAGGCGCGAACCCGAGATAAGAGCACTGATTCGATCCTTCGACCGCGCAATCAAGGAAACGGAGCGAAAGATTCGCCTGAGCATCGGAAGCAACGACAAGATGCGGGAGCAATCGGATCTTCTCTGCTCTATTCCTGGGATTGCCGAGAAGACGGCGGCGGTCTTAATGGCCGAAGTCTTTCTGCGATCAGACTTTAGCGGCGCTAAACAGGTCGCCGCCTACGCCGGTTTAGCTCCTCGCATTCGACAATCTGGAACCTCCCTGCGAACCAAGGGTGGCTTGTCGAAGTCTGGAAATTCGCGGGTCCGAAAGTGTCTGTTCTTCCCAGCGATCGTCGGAGGTACTCGAAATCCGGCACTTAAGGCGTTCGCAACGCGTCTTGCGGCCAAGGGAAAACCCAAGATGTCCGTCGTGGGGGCCCTGATGCGTAAACTGCTGGTGCTTTGTTACGGTGTCCTGAAGAGCGGCGTGCCCTTCAACGCAGCCCTTGCGACTTGATTTTCAAGACGGTATCTCGCAGCGCAAAGAAGCGGTGAGGGCGTTGGAACAGCGCGGCATCTCGTTGGTTCGAGCGTGTTGCCTGGCGGGTTACAACCGCAGCAATCTCTATTATCGCCGCATCGCCAAAGTCGACGATGCCGTTAAGGCACGTATGCACGAGCTTGCACAAGAGCGACCTCGCTGGGGATGGAGACGGCTCTTCATCGTGATGCGCCGGCGGGAAGGCTATGATATCGGCGAGACGCGCTTTTTGCGGCTCTATCGAGAACTCAAGCTGCAAGTGCGGGCTCGCAAGAAACGAAAGGTTACCTACGTCCGTGGAGTGCTCGTAGCGCCGGTAACGGCTCGAAATGAGCGCTGGTCGATTGACTTCATGCACGATCGGCTGGCCAATAACCGAAGCTTCCGGGCCCTCACGATCGGCGACGATTTCACCAAGGAATGCCTCGGCTTGGAGTTGGCGCACTCGCTCGGCAGCGCGGCCGTCATCCGCGCGTTCGAAGCCATCGCCTTCGAGCGAGGCCTGCCGCAGACGATCCGTTTTGACAACGGCTCCGAGTTTACGAGCCATGCGATGCTGCGCTGGGCCGCAGAGCGCCGCGTGCAGCTGCACTTCATCCAACCCGGCAAGCCAACGCAGAATGCGAATGCCGAATCACTCAATGGGCGGATCCGGGACGAACTCTTGAATCTGTACAGCTTTACGAACATCTTCGAAGCTCGAGAGATCGCCGAGGCTTGGCGCGCCGACTACAACGAGAATCGACCGCACTCCGCCCTCGGATATCAAACCCCAAAGGAGTTTGCCGAAAGCCTAAAAATCAACCAACCTTCACAGTTATCAGCCGCCTGAATTGCGCCTACAGGTCACGCCCCACCGCTTATCCGCTTATCCGAATCTCTCAGCTGTTATGAAACCGCATAATTCTAACCAAATCGTAAATCGGACCGATCGATGCTCTCTGCGTTCTAGGCGCTCGCAGATGAACATTGCAAAACGGAACGACCGGTGTCGGTCGGGAGCTTGGGGCGGAAAAGCCTTAAAAAAATAGCGCTATTCGGTAGTGGGCGACGCCGTGGTCCGAAGCGTGACTTCAAATCC